>NZ_CP114015.1 GCF_026898095.1 Arthrobacter sp. ATA002
GTAAGGCCCCGCAACCATGCGGGGCCCTACTCTCTGAACAACCGGTCAATGTTTCAACCGTAAATATTGTCCGGCGGTGACCTACTCTCCCACACCCTCCCGGATGCAGTACCATCGGCGCTGTGGGTCTTAGCTTCCGGGTTCGGAATGGGACCGGGCGTTTCCCCACGCTATGACCGCCGTAACCCTTCCACCCACACCACCCCGGCAAACAAACCCCGGGGCGAGGGGAAAACAATGGTCACAACAAGAAACACACACCCCCGGCAACCAGGAAACCCCAGCCACCTCAGCGCGTATTCCCCATAGGTGAATACAACAATAATAATTCTAAACCATCACACCGCCGGTAAAGACAGTCTGATGACCTGTTCACGGGTGACAAACCACACGGGTTTGTTATCCGGGAACCACATAGTGGACGCAAGCAGCACATGATCTAACATGATCCTTCTCTGGCCGGAACGTTTGAAGTCGTTTCCCGCCCAGATCATGGTGTGGTGTAAGTTATCGGCCTATTAGTACCGGTCAGCTTCACGGGTCTTTAGTCCCCGCTTCCACATCCGGCCTATCAACCCAGTGGTCTGGCTGGGGGCCTCTCACACACAAGGTGTATGGAAATCTCATCTCGAAGCGGGCTTCCCGCTTAGATGCTTTCAGCGGTTATCCCATCCGAACGTAGCTAATCAGCGGTGCACTTGGCAGTACAGCTGACACACCAGAGGTTCGTCCGTCCCGGTCCTCTCGTACTAAGGACAGCCCTTCTCAAATTTCCTGCGCGCGCAGCGGATAGGGACCGAACTGTCTCACGACGTTCTAAACCCAGCTCGCGTACCGCTTTAATGGGCGAACAGCCCAACCCTTGGGACCTACTCCAGCCCCAGGATGCGACGAGCCGACATCGAGGTGCCAAACCATGCCGTCGATATGGACTCTTGGGCAAGATCAGCCTGTTATCCCCGAGGTACCTTTTATCCGTTGAGCGACGGCCATTCCACAATGTACCGCCGGATCACTAGTCCCGACTTTCGTCCCTGCTCGAGATGTCTCTCTCACAGTCAAGCTCCCTTGTGCACTTACACTCGCCACCTGATTGCCAACCAGGCTGAGGGAACCTTTGGGCGCCTCCGTTACTCTTTAGGAGGCAACCGCCCCAGTTCAACTACCCATCAGGCACTGTCCCTGACCCGGATTACGGGCCGAAGTTAGATATCCAGTATGACCAGAGTGGTATTTCAACGATGACTCCGCCCGAACTGGCGTCCGGGCCTCACAGTCTCCCACCTATCCTACACAAGCCACACCGAATATCAATACCAAACTATAGTAAAGGTCTCGGGGTCTTTCCGTCCTGCTGCGCGTAACGAGCATCTTTACTCGTACTGCAATTTCGCCGAGTTTATGGTTGAGACAGCGGGGGAAGTCGTTACTCCATTCGTGCAGGTCGGAACTTACCCGACAAGGAATTTCGCTACCTTAGGATGGTTATAGTTACCACCGCCGTTTACTGGGGCTTAAATTCCCAGCTTCGCCCACGAGGGGCTAACCGGTCCTCTTAACCTTCCAGCACCGGGCAGGAGTCAGTCCGTATACATCGTCTTGCGACTTCGCACGGACCTGTGTTTTTAGTAAACAGTCGCTTCCCCCTGGTCTCTGCGGCCCCGATCCCCTCCGGACAGCAATGTGTCCATCAAGGTTGGGGCCCCCCTTCTCCCGAAGTTACGGGGGCATTTTGCCGAGTTCCTTAACCATAATTCTCTCGATCGCCTTAGTATTCTCTACCTGATCACCTGTGTCGGTTTGGGGTACGGGCGGCTAAAACCTCGCGCCGATGCTTTTCTAGGCAGCATAGGATCACCGGATTCCCCCTGAGGGGGTCCCGTCAGATCTCAGGATCGTCATCAAAGACACAGCAACGGATTTACCTATCGCTGACCCTACATCCTTAGACCAGGACAACCATCGCCCGGCCCGGCTACCTTCCTGCGTCACACCTGTTAATACGCTTACCTCCGGGATCAGGTCCCGCGCTCCACCAAAAACCATGTCGCCACAAGGGCTAACGGTCAGGTATCGGGCGGTTAGTGTCCCCCGTTCAGTATGGGCGGTTCTTCGCCGGTACGGGAATATCAACCCGTTGTCCATCGACTACGCCTGTCGGCCTCGCCTTAGGTCCCGACTTACCCAGGGCAGATTAGCTTGACCCTGGAACCCTTGATCATTCGGCGGACGGGTTTCTCACCCGTCTTTCGCTACTCATGCCTGCATTCTCACTCGTGTAGGCTCCACCGCTGGTTTACACCGCGACTTCACTGCCCTCACGACGCTCCCCTACCCATCCAAACGCTTGAACGAAAATGGATAAAACCATCCGCTTGGCTAATATTTGAATGCCACAACTTCGGCGGTGTACTTGAGCCCCGCTACATTGTCGGCGCGGAATCACTTGACCAGTGAGCTATTACGCACTCTTTCAAGGATGGCTGCTTCTAAGCCAACCTCCTGGTTGTCTGAGCAACTCCACATCCTTTCCCACTTAGCACACGCTTAGGGGCCTTAGTTGGTGGTCTGGGCTGTTTCCCTCTCGACTATGAAGCTTATCCCCACAGTCTCACTGCTGCGCTCTGACTTACCGGCATTCGGAGTTTGGCTGACGTCAGTAACCTTGTAGGGCCCATTAGCCATCCAGTAGCTCTACCTCCGGTAAGAAACACGCAACGCTGCACCTAAATGCATTTCGGGGAGAACCAGCTATCACGGAGTTTGATTGGCCTTTCACCCCTACCCACAGCTCATCCCCTCCATTTTCAACTGAAGTGGGTTCGGTCCTCCACGCGCTCTTACACGCGCTTCAACCTGGCCATGGGTAGATCACTCCGCTTCGGGTCTAGATCACGCCACTGCAACGCCCTGTTCAGACTCGCTTTCGCTACGGCTTCCCCCACGGGTTAACCTCGCGACGTAACACTAACTCGCAGGCTCATTCTTCAAAAGGCACGCTGTCACAACCACAACACCCCAAAAGGATGCTGCCCTGCTCCAACGGATTGTAGGCACACGGTTTCAGGTACTGTTTCACTCCCCTCCCGGGGTACTTTTCACCTTTCCCTCACGGTACTTGTCCGCTATCGGTCATCAGGGAGTATTTAGGCTTACCAGGTGGTCCTGGCAGATTCGCACGGGATTTCTCGGGCCCCGTGCTGCTTGGGATCCTCTCCAAGCGGCAGCATACATTCCGGTTACGGGGCTAACACCCTCTACGGCCCGGCTTTCAAACCGGTTCACCTATGCACCTGCACTCACTTCACCAATCCGGCAGAACTGGTACGGAAAGTCCCGCAACCCCAGTGATGCAACGCCCGCCGGCTATCACACACCACTGGTTTAGCCTCTTCCGCGTTCGCTCGCCACTACTAACGGAATCACTGTTGTTTTCTCTTCCTGTGGGTACTGAGATGTTTCACTTCCCCACGTTCCCTCCACGCACCCTATGTGTTCAGATGCGGGTCACCCGGTCACTCGCGCGCCGGGCGGGGTTTCCCCATTCGGACATCCTGGGATCACCGCTCGGTTATCAACTCCCCCAGGCTTATCGCAGATTCCTACGTCCTTCTTCGGCTCCTGATGCCAAGGCATCCACCGTGTGCCCTTAAAACTTGACCACAAAGATCAATAAATATTATCGCTATCGAGAAAACCATGATCTCACCAGGCACCACCCCAAAGGATGACCCCTGGATCCACCAGGTTTATCTGAAATTGCACTAATAATTTTAAGATGCTCGCGTCCACTATGTAGTTCTCAAACAACAACCCCGTCACACCCCGCCACCACCACGGATACACCGTGGACAGTCTTGGACCTGCGCAGGAACAACCGGAAACAACACGAAAACCCGTGTCCCCTCCAACCAAACATGCAGTTGTCAGTTCTTCGGTCCTGTTATTTCAGGACCCAACAGTGTGCCAAACGGTAAAACCCGGTACTTGAAGACACCGGCAGCGCTTTCCAGTTCCCGGAAGGGAACGTACTCCTGCTGCCGGGCCCAACGCCGGGCACCTGCTCATTGATATTCCACCCTTGAGCACCCACCGGAAAACGAATGTTTCCGACATGGGCATCTCCTGCAAAGCACACATCCAACACTGTGGAAGGATCCGGGCTTTGAGGTGCTCCTTAGAAAGGAGGTGATCCAGCCGCACCTTCCGGTACGGCTACCTTGTTACGACTTAGTCCCAATCGCCGGTCCCACCTTCGACGGCTCCCTCCCCGCAAGGGGGTTAGGCCACCGGCTTCGGGTGTTACCAACTTTCGTGACTTGACGGGCGGTGTGTACAAGGCCCGGGAACGTATTCACCGCAGCGTTGCTGATCTGCGATTACTAGCGACTCCAACTTCATGAGGTCGAGTTGCAGACCTCAATCCGAACTGAGACCGGCTTTTTGGGATTAGCTCCACCTCACAGTATCGCAACCCTTTGTACCGGCCATTGTAGCATGCGTGAAGCCCAAGACATAAGGGGCATGATGATTTGACGTCGTCCCCACCTTCCTCCGAGTTGACCCCGGCAGTCTCCTATGAGTCCCCGGCATAACCCGCTGGCAACATAGAACGAGGGTTGCGCTCGTTGCGGGACTTAACCCAACATCTCACGACACGAGCTGACGACAACCATGCACCACCTGTAAACCGGCCACAAGTGGGGGACCTGTTTCCAGGTCTTTCCGGTTCATGTCAAGCCTTGGTAAGGTTCTTCGCGTTGCATCGAATTAATCCGCATGCTCCGCCGCTTGTGCGGGCCCCCGTCAATTCCTTTGAGTTTTAGCCTTGCGGCCGTACTCCCCAGGCGGGGCACTTAATGCGTTAGCTGCGGCGCGGAAAACGTGGAATGTCCCCCACACCTAGTGCCCAACGTTTACGGCATGGACTACCAGGGTATCTAATCCTGTTCGCTCCCCATGCTTTCGCTCCTCAGCGTCAGTTACAGCCCAGAGACCTGCCTTCGCCATCGGTGTTCCTCCTGATATCTGCGCATTTCACCGCTACACCAGGAATTCCAGTCTCCCCTACTGCACTCTAGTCTGCCCGTACCCACTGCAGACCCGGGGTTGAGCCCGGGCTTTCACAGCAGACGCGACAAACCGCCTACGAGCTCTTTACGCCCAATAATTCCGGATAACGCTTGCGCCCTACGTATTACCGCGGCTGCTGGCACGTAGTTAGCCGGCGCTTCTTCTGCAGGTACCGTCACTTTCGCTTCTTCCCTGCTGAAAGAGGTTTACAACCCGAAGGCCTTCATCCCTCACGCGGCGTCGCTGCATCAGGCTTTCGCCCATTGTGCAATATTCCCCACTGCTGCCTCCCGTAGGAGTCTGGGCCGTGTCTCAGTCCCAGTGTGGCCGGTCACCCTCTCAGGCCGGCTACCCGTCGTCGCCTTGGTGGGCCATTACCCCAACCAACAAGCTGATAGGCCGCGAGTCCATCCAAAACCGCATCAAGCTTTCCACTCCCATGACATGCGTCAGGAAGTCGTATCCGGTATTAGACCCGGTTTCCCAGGCTTATCCCGAAGTTAAGGGCAGGTTACTCACGTGTTACTCACCCGTTCGCCACTAATCATTTTGTGCAAGCACAAAAGTCATCGTTCGACTTGCATGTGTTAAGCACGCCGCCAGCGTTCATCCTGAGCCAGGATCAAACTCTCCGTAAATGTGTTACAGACACAGGGCCGGAGCCAAGGAAAATTGGCTGCACAGTCCTGCACTAAATTCGAAACCAGCTAAAAAGCTGCTCCCAGCCCACGGGGTGGGCGGAAACAGCCAGTTCAACCAATCAAAATAATTGGTATCAATAAACTTGGCACACTATTGAGTTCTCAAACAACAGATGCATGCGAAATACTCGGAGAAACAATCCGTGAAGCGGACGTGTATTTTCTTTTTCTCTTCGCTGCAGTGTTTCTTTATTCTATTTCATCCGGACCGTTTTTGGCAATTCGGGATAATTCCCGAAGACTGCTTTCCTTGATCCGGACGGACCCGCACGAAAATCCCCGGCTTTCCGCTCCGCTGCCCGTGGGCGCGGGATGGATCACCAGGATGTTTTTGGTGGGGTTGGCCGCCATGCTCAGGATGTTTTCCAACTCCCGGCCGCGGCGACTTAGAAGACTCTACACGGGGTGGCCGGGCGGTGCAAATCGGCATTCAGAGCCGGCTCCCGGGCCCGTAGGGGACCCACACCGGGCCCACACCGGGCCCGAAAAATGGGCGCGGCAAACGGCGTCGTTCCCGTTCCCCGTTCCCCGTTCCCCGTTCCCCGTTCCCCGTTCCCCGAGAATCTCATCCCTGCGGCGGAGCTGCCTGCGTTCGCCCTTTGGCAGGCTTACTGAGCATGTCGGGGACCTGCCGCGGCGGAAAGGAACGGACCGGTGGCTGACTCGCACCTTTACTCTTTGCTGGCGGACGTCGTCGATGCGGGGATTTACGGAGTGAACGTTTCCGTCCGGACACCCGACAGGAACGTCGAGCATTTCGCGGCCGGGGTTGCGGACGCCGAAACCAGAAGGCCTATGGCGCCGAACAGCTACCTCCGGATTGCAAGCGTGACCAAGTTGTTTACCGCGACCGCTGTTCTCCAGCTGGTAATAGCCGGCCGGCTTGGCCTCGAAACACCTGCAGCGCAGTTTCTGCCCGCAGAGTTCACTGCAGCCTTAGACGGTGTCAGCATCCGGCAGCTACTGAACCACACGAGCGGTCTCAGCGAGCCGGAACTTCTCCTCTTCCCCTCCATCCGCAGGGGTTCACTGGAATCGGTGATCCACCATGCCGGCAGGACACTCGAGCCGCTGGCGCTTGCCCGGCTGGGCCTCGAAAACCCGCCGCTGTTCCCGCCCGGCAACCAGTACTGGTACTCCAACACGAACTATCACCTCCTTGGCCTGGTCCTTGAGTCCGTAACCGGACGCACGGCCTATGACGTCATCGCCTCGGAAGTGCTCGCACCGGCCGGTCTGGCGTCGACATATTTTCCCCGGGGAAAGCCCGCCTGCCCAATCCATCGAGTGCCGGATATGACAGCCTGTACCAGCTGGAAGATCCCGCCGCGGAAATCACCGCATACGACCTGTCCTTCCTCTATACGGCAGGAGCTCTGGTCTCCACTCCCGGCGACCTAAACCGCTTCATGGCCGCCCTGCTCGGCGGGCGGCTGCTGTCGCCGGAGGCGCTTGGCCAGATGACCACAATGCTCCCGGTCGGTGAGGGGGTCGAGGTGGGTCTGGGGCTGCAGCGGACGATACTGGAAACTGGAACGTATCTGGCGTCCGAAGGAACCTTTTTCGGCAGCCAAACGGTGGTGATGGCAACTCCCGACGGAACCGGCAGCTGGGTCATGGGCCTGAACACCACGAAGTATCAGGAACTGGGTCCCGACGGCTGGCCCCTGCCCCATCCGGCCGATGCCGCTGTTACCGCGCTCGGACGACACCTTAGCGGGAAGATAGCCACCAACTACCTCGCCCGGTGAACGGCATCCGGTAGCGGAACGACGAAAGGAAACACCATGGCTGCGGCACCGGGGATTCCGCGGGCTCCGCGGGGAACGCCCCTCGAGCTTCCCATCCTGCGCGGCTCCCGGGTAACACTGCGCGCCTTCACAGCCGCCGACGTCGTACTTATACAGTCGGCCTCGCAGGATCCGCTGATACCGCTGATCACCTCAGTCGCCGCCACGGCCGGACAGCCCGAGGCACTGGCCTTCATTGAACGCCAGCATCAGCGGCTGCGCAGCGGAGCAGGCTGGTCCTTCGCCGTCGCCGATGCGGCCACCAACACCGCCGTCGGGCAAATCGGGCTCTGGCCGGGCCAATCCTCGCGCCGCACCGGCAACCCCAACACGATTGGCTACTGGATCGGCCCCGAACACCGGAAACGGGGATACGCGGGTGCGGCACTGGAGCTGCTGACCGAGTGGGGCCTGGCTTCTGCGCAGCTGCCCCGGATCGATCTGTATATAGAGCCATGGAATGAGGGCTCCTGGCGCACCGCCGAGCGGGCCGGCTACACCCGGGACCGACTGCTGCCCTCCTGGCAGAAGATCGGCACCCAGTGGAAGGACATGTACCGCTATATCAAGGTCCCGCCCGCCGGCTCCCGGCCGCTCAAAGCCGCTGAAACCGGCCCCAGCAAAAGCACTCCAAAAATCGGGTAGACTGGTTCGTGGCCCCTCATGTGGTGTCATCCTGTGAACTCCCCCAGGACCGGAAGGTAGCAAGGGTAAGCGGGCTCTGGCAGGTGCATGAGGGGTCTTTAATTTTTTCAGGACCAACCGGTTTTCCCCGCCCCAGATGCCGGGATGCGAACCGTCAGTGCCAACCGATAGGGTTCTATCTGTGAGTACAGCCCTTTACCGCCGCTACCGTCCCGAGAGCTTCGCGGACGTGATCGGGCAGGAGCACGTCACGGAGCCGCTGATGGCGGCCCTCTCCAAAAACCGCGTGAATCACGCCTATCTCTTCTCCGGGCCCCGCGGCTGCGGCAAAACCACATCCGCCCGCATTTTGGCCCGCTGCCTGAACTGCGCCGAGGGCCCGACGCCGGTCCCGTGCGGCAAGTGCGACAGCTGCGTTGAACTGGCCCGCAACGGCTCCGGAAGCCTCGACGTCATCGAAATTGACGCGGCCAGCCACGGTGGCGTGGACGATGCCCGCGACCTGCGTGAACGGGCCACCTTCGCCCCGGTTCGCGACCGCTACAAAATCTTCATCATTGACGAAGCCCACATGGTGACATCCGCCGGCTTCAACGCGCTGCTCAAGATCGTCGAAGAGCCGCCGGAGCACATCAAGTTCATCTTCGCCACCACCGAGCCGGACAAGGTGATCGGCACCATCCGGTCCCGCACCCACCACTATCCGTTCCGGTTGGTTCCCCGGAACCGCTGCTGGCGTACCTGGACCGGCTCTGTGCGCAGGAAAACGTTCCGGTGGCGCCCGGAGTCCTGTCCCTGGTGATCCGCGCCGGCGGCGGCTCGGTCCGGGATTCGCTGTCCGTGCTGGACCAGCTGATGGCCGGGGCCGGCGAGTCGGGTCTGGACTATGAGCTGGCCGTCAACCTTTTGGGCTACACCCCCATCTCACTGCTCGACGACGTCGTCGACGCCTTTGCAGCCGGCGATTCCGCCACCGTTTTCCGCGCCGTCGACCGCGTCATCCAAACCGGCCAGGACCCCCGGCGCTTCGTCGAGGACCTGCTGGAACGCTTCCGCGACCTGATCATCGTGCACGCGATGCCGGACAGCGCAGCCGCCGTGCTGCGGGGCATGCCCGAAGACCAGATCAGCCGGATGAGCACCCAGGCAACCCAGCTGGGCGGCGCCGAGCTCTCCCGCGCCGCCGACATCACCAACACGGCGCTGACGGAAATGACCGGCGCCACCTCCCGCGGCTGCACCTGGAACTGCTCTGCGCCCGCATCCTGCTGCCCGCGGCCGACCAAACCGAACGCGGCACAGCAGCGCGCGTGGACCGAATTGAACGGCGCCTGAGCTATGCCGGCGACAGCACCGAGGCCGTGGGCCGCGCGGCTGCCGCATCCTCGCCCGTTGAGTCCATTCCCGCAGCCCGCCCGACGACGGCGCCGGAGACGCCCGCCGTGGTGGCCGACGCGCCGGCTGACGTGCCGTCGGAACGGACTGCACCCGCCGTTGCGGAGACCCCGGCTGCGGCCGCCGTCCAGGACAGCTCCCCGTTGGACTGGGGCGGCACCTGGGCCACGGCTCCCGAACCGCAGGCACCGGCACCGGCACCGACCAACGGTTCCGCTGCTGCTACCACTCAGGACCAGGCACCGGCTACCGCGGGACGCCCCGCAGCCAATGCTTCCCCGGCCGGACAAGGCTGGCCCGCCGCCAACCCGGACGACCGCACGGCCGTTGCAGCGGAACCCCAGAACCAGGGACATGCTGGCTCCGGACCGTCCGACCAACCTGCTGCCGGCCAGTGGGGCCAGCAGGCCTCATCTGCTCCTGCTCCCGCACAGGGTGCAGGGTCCGGGGCTGCTCCAGCCCCGGCGGCTGCTGCCGGCGGAGGACAGGTCGAAATGATCCGTCGCGCCTGGCCTGAGATCATGGATGCCCTGACCGGAATCCGGCGTGCCACCTGGCTCAACGTGAGCAAGAACGCCAGCCCGAAGTCGTTCGACGGGCGAATCCTGGAGCTGGCGTTCAGCAACCAGGGCGCCGCCACCAACTTCAACCGTCCCGACCATCTGGAGAACCTCCGCAAGGCGGTCAGCCAGGTCCTCGGTGTCGACTGCCAGGTCAATGTGGTGCACGACAGTTCCGCGGCAGCGGGTGAGTCGGGCCCAAAAGCAGGTAGCCGGCTAACCCCGGCGCCGGCTTCCGCTCAGGTCCAGGCTCCGTCCCAGCACCAGTCCGCACCCGCACCCGCACCCCAGCAGCAGCCTGCGCGCGCACCCCAGCACCAGTTCGCGCCCGAACCCCAGCAGCCTGCGCGGCAGCAGCAACCTGCACCCGCAACGGCCCAGCCGGCCACGCCGTCCGTTCCCGAGCGGTCCGCGCCCCAGCAGTCCGCGCCACCAGCGTCAGCGCCGTCGGTTCCTGCCGCCGCTGCACCCTCTCCGGCTCCCGCAACTGCGCCGGCTCCGGCTCCCGCAGCTCCTGCTGCCCCCGAAGCACATGGTGCTTCGCCTGTGGTTTCAGGACCGGCAGCAGCCGCGGCACTGAACCGGCGGCGCAGCCAAAGTCCCCAGCCCGCGACACGTCAGCCGTCAGCACCGAGCCCCACCGGCCGGAGCCGCGGGGCAGCACCGGTCGGCGGACCGCTGCCCGAAGACTGGCAGCAGGAACCGCCCGAGGATCCTTATGCCGGCGGTCCGGAAAGCAACGCCTGGGAACAGGCCGAACCGCCGGCGGACGTTTATTCGGCCGGACACCTTTCAGACACCGAGTGGGCAGCAACCAACTGGGCCGGCACCGGCTCGTCTCCGGCACGCAACGGCGGCAACGGCGACAGCGGTGAGAGCGGCAACCAGGGCAGCTCCGGTCAGGGCAGCGCCGGCTACCGGACGGCAGCGGGTCCCGCAGGACCCGGAGCACCCCGAGCACCCGGAGCCGCGGCTTCGCCTCAGGTGGTGCCGCAACCGCAGCAGAATCAGCCATCGACGGCGCCCTCCGGGCAGGCGTCCGCGCCGGCGGCGCCCTCCGGGCAGGCGTCCGCGCCGTCGTCCGCATCAGGGTCCGCGCCGTCGTCGCTGTCAGGGTCTACGCCCGCGTCCGCACCGACATCGTCCGCTCCCCCGGCGGCCGGCAACGGCAACCGTCCGCTGAGCCGCTACCAAAAACTGCTCAATGAAGCCGCCCAGCGCGGCGGCCCGGCAAACCCGTCAAGCGGACGCGGCAACGTAAACTTAATCGAAGACATCCCCAGCGCCGACGACATCAGGCTTGAAGATTCAGGACTGGTGGGACGAAAAGCCATTGAACGGATCCTGGGCGGCCGGCTAATTGAGGAACGCAGCCTCGACGGCCGCTGACCCGGGCCGCCCGGTGCATCCGGCCGCCACAGCGCAGACACAGCGCACATCTATCCAGCAGAGAAGGTCACGTGTACGAAGGCGCCGTTCAGGAACTCATTGACGAGCTCGGCAGGCTTCCGGGCATCGGCCCCAAGTCTGCCCAGCGCATTGCCTTTCACATCCTGGAAGCTGACCCGGACGATATGCGGAAACTGGCGTCCTCCATTGTCACGGTGAAGGACAAGGTCAAGTTCTGCAGTATCTGCGGCAACGTCACGGAGCAGGAAACGTGCGCCATCTGCCGCGATACGCGCCGGGACCCGACCATGATTTGTGTGGTCGAGGAGTCCAAGGACGTGATTGCGGTGGAACGCACCCGGTCCTTCCGCGGCCGCTACCACGTGCTGGGCGGAGCCATTAATCCCATTGCCGGGATCGGCCCGGACCAGCTGCGCATCCGGGAGCTGCTAAGCCGGCTCTCCGACGAGCAAATCTCCGAAATCATCATTGCCACCGATCCGAACCTCGAGGGCGAAGCCACCGCCACATACCTCTCGCGGATGCTGAAGACCCTGGGCATCAGCGTCACCCGCCTGGCGTCCGGGCTGCCCGTCGGCGGAGACCTGGAATACGCCGACGAAATCACCCTGGGCCGCGCCTTCGAGGGCCGCCGCAGCATGTCCTAGCCAACCGGCTTCCCGGCATGGGAGCAGCCCCGGCGGATCCGTGAACGTGACATTAGGTGCATATGTCCCTTCTATTTCGGCCCGTTCAGACCGCAGGGATAGACTTTTGCTGATCGGCCGCAGCATTTGCGGCCCGGCTTCCCGGGGGCTCCCGGGGAAGAGACCAGATGCACCGCGCCGAGGACGTCGCCGGGCAGCAAACCGGAAGTGATGCAGAGAGCGTGGACGCATGAGCCTGATAGTGCAGAAATTCGGCGGTTCCTCCGTATCGGACGCCGAAGGCATCAAGCGCGTCGCCAAGCGGGTCGTGGACACCCACGCCGCCGGTAACGAGGTGGTGGTGGTGGTGTCCGCCATGGGCGATTCCACCGACGAACTGCTGGACCTGGCCGGACAGATCACCACCGGCGGCAATGCCCGCGAAATGGACATGCTCCTGAGCGCCGGCGAACGCATTTCGATGGCGCTGCTGGCCATGGCCATCAATGAACGCGGCGGGTCCGCGCAGTCCTTCACCGGCAGCCAGGCCGGCATGATCACCGACGCCATTCACGGCAAGGCACGCATCATCGACGTATCGCCGCACCGGATCAAGACAGCCATCGAAAAGGGCGACGTCGCCATCGTCGCCGGGTTCCAGGGCATGAGCCAGGAAAGCCACGACATCACCACCCTGGGCCGCGGCGGATCGGACACCACCGCCGTCGCCCTCGCCGCCGCCCTGGGCGCCGACGTCTGCGAGATTTACACGGATGTGGACGGCATTTACACCGCCGATCCGCGCGTCGCGCCGTCAGCGCAGAAGATCGACACGATTTCCAGCGAGGAAATGCTGGAAATGGCCGCCTCGGGCGCCAAAATCCTGCATCTGCGCTGCGTGGAGTACGCCCGCCGCTTCGGCGTCCCGCTGCATGTGCGGTCCTCCTTCAGCCAGCATGAGGGAACCTGGGTGCTGCCCAGCCCCGATGACAAGATCAAGATTCAAGAGGAGAACCCTTGGAACAGCCCATCATTTCCGGCGTTGCGCACGACCGTTCCGAAGCCAAGGTCACGGTAATCGGCGTTCCCGACATTCCCGGCAAGGCCGCGGAGATCTTCGGCATCGTGGCCGGCGCCAACTCCAACATCGACATGATCGTCCAAAACGTGTCCACCCAGGGCTCGGGAAAGACCGACATTTCCTTCACGCTGCCGATCATTGACGGCAAGGACGCCATCGACGCCCTCAACGCCGCCAAGGCGGAGGTGGGCTTCGACAGCATCGACTACGACGAGCAGATCGGCAAGCTCTCCCTGATCGGCGCCGGCATGCGCTCCAACCCGGGCGTTTCGCACCGCTTCTTTGAAGCGCTGCACCACGCCGGCGTAAACATCGACATGATCTCCACGTCGGAAATCCGCATCTCGGTCGTCACCGACGCCGCGCTGCTGGATACGGCAGTGCGTGCCGTCCACGCAGCGTTCGGGCTCGACGGCGACGCCGAGGCCACCGTGTACGGCGGCACCGGCCGCTAAGGCTCTGCGGGCGCCCGCCGGCGGGGTTCCGGCTGGCGAGGTTACTCCGGCTTGCGCGAAACGATGTAACTGCTGCCGTCGGCGCGCGTGACGGTTTCCCACAGCGCCTTTTCCTGCGCCTGCTGCTCCTTGAGCAGCTGCTGGTTTTCGTCGGTCATGGGATGGTCCAGGGAACTGGTCTGTGCCGGACCGAAAATCATCCGGACCCTCCCGGTGGTCCGCATGAACTTCGAGGTAAAGCTCTCTTTGTTCTCCATGTCCTGCACCTTTCCGCGACATCTTCCGCCTGCAGCCCATAGTACGCTAACCATTAGTGCACTAATGGTTTTACGAAGGGATAAGGACATGAGCCGGGCCGATGAGGACCTCCTGCTGGAACATCAGCTGTGCTTTGCCCTCTCTGTAGCCTCCCGAAGCGTCGTCGGCGCCTATAAGCCGGTGCTGGAGCAACTGGGTCTGACCCATCCGCAGTATCTGGTCATGCTTGCCCTTTGGGAGCAGAGCCCGCGCCGGGTCCGCGATCTCAGCGACACCCTCCTGATGGAGCCTGCCACCCTCTCCCCCATGCTGAAGCGGCTCGAGGCAGCAGGCCTGGTGACCCGAAACCGGGCACCCGGCGATGACCGCGCCCTCGCCGTCGAACTCACCGAGGCCGGCCGGGCCCTCCGCTCCCGGGCCCTGGCGGTGCCCGGAACCATGATGGACCGTCTGGGCCTTGACCGCACCGAAGTGGAGGAGCTCAACAGCATCATGCGCCGCCTGATTTCCGCCGCACAATCCGCCCCTGGAACCGAGCGGTAACAGCAGGAAGGCGGGTTTCAAAATGCCCGAAACTTTGTCCTGAAAATGGCAACGGACTGATAACAATTGCGTGTGCTATGGCAGCCCCGGATTCTCCGCTTTATGGAAAAGCAGGTGGAATTGCCTCCGAACCGCGACTATCCTCCCTAAGGTCCTGTTTACCCAAGGGCACCCACAGCGCCCCGAGGAGAAGAGTTACGTGGCAACGCGTCCAGCACACCAGCAGCCGGAATCAGGCGGCAGTACCCCGTCACGGAAACCCACGGCCCGGGAGCGTGCTGCCAAGGTCCTGCGCCGCGAAACGCAGTATCCGCACGACATGCATCCGGGGCTGGTCCCCGGCATCGGCGTTGATGAGCAACGGGTGCGCTACGGCACCGACCGCCTGGTCTTCGGCGTTGCAGCCGTCCTGATCCTTGGTTTTGTGGGCTGGGGCGTCTTCTCCACCGAAAGCCTCAAGACTGTCTCGGATGTGGCCCTGGCCTGGGTGGTGGAAAACACCGGCTGGTTCTTCAGCTCGCTCATCGCGGTGGTGCTCATCTTTATGCTGTTTGTGGGCTTCAGCCGCTTCGGGAAGATCCCCCTGGGGGTGGACGGTGAGAAGCCGGAATACTCCAAGTTTTCCTGGATCGCCATGATGTTCTCGGCAGGGGTGGGCATCGGCCTGTTCTTCTTCGGCCCGTACGAGCCGCTGGCTTTCTATCTCTCCCCGGCGCCGGGAACTGCAGACCCGGAGACAGCCGAGGCGATGCACAAAGCGATGGCGCAGACCTACTTCCATTGGGGCCTGAACGCGTGGGCGATCTACGCGCTCGTCGGTGCAGCGGTGGCCTATGGCACCCATCGCCGCGGCCGGGTGCCGCTGATGAGCTCCATCTTTGCGCCCCTGCTAGGCCGCTCCCGCACCGCCGGACTGGCGGGCCGGGCCATCGACATGTTCGCCATTGTTGCCACCCTGTTCGGCACAGCGGCGTCCCTGGGCATCGGCGCACTGCAGATCGGGCGCGGAGTCGAGATCGTCTCCGGCATCGGCAAACTGCCCAACGCAGCATTGATCGGCATCATCGCCATCCTGACTGCTGCCTTCATTGCCTCCGCCGTCTCCGGCGTCAGCCGCGGGATCCGCTGGCTTTCCAGTATCAACATGTCTCTGGCGCTGGCGCTGGTCATCTTTGTGTTCCTCGCCGGGCCCACCCTGTTCCTGCTGAACCTCATTCCTTCCTCCGTGAGCGAATACTTCTCCGATCTCCTGCAGATGATGGGCAAGGGTCCGTCATGGGGCGAGGACGCCGCGGCGTTCTCCGCCTCGTGGACCGTCTTCTACTGGGCCTGGTGGATCTCCTGGTCGCCCTTCGTGGGCATGTTCCTGGCGCGCATCTCCCGCGGCCGCACGCTACGCGAGTATGTCCAGTACGTCCTGGTGGTGCCTACCCTGGTCTCTATCGTCTTTTTCGGGATCTTCGGCGGCACCGCCATCTGGATGCGCACGCAGGGCCAGCCCGGCATCGACATTGACACCTCTCCGCAGGATCTCTTCTTCCAGGTCCTGGACGGGCTGCCGCTCAGCGGGATCACGACGTTCCTGGCGATGTTCTGCGTCGCGATTTTCTTCATCACATCGGCGGACTCCGCATCAGTGGTGATGGGCACACTCTCCCAGCGCGGCAAGCCGGTACCGGACCGCAAGGTCATCACCTTCTGGGGCCTGGCCATGATGGGCATCGCTGTGGTGATGCTGCTGGTTGGCGGGAACAGTGCCCTCGAAGGGCTGCAGAACCTGATCACCGTCTCCGCCCTGCCCTTCGCCGTGATCCTGTTGCTGATGATGGTGGCATTCGTACGCGATCTGTCGACCGATCCGTTGACCATCCGGAGCGAGTACGCAGCCCACGCGCTGGAAAACGCGGTGCGGGCAGGTATTGACGAGCACGGGGACAACTTCGCCATCACCATCGAAAAGACGCCCGACGGCGAGGGTGCGGGCGCCGGTTTCGATTCTTATGACGCCACTGTCACAGACTGGTACCAGCGCACCGACGAGGAAGGCCGCCCGGTGGACTACAACTACGAATCCGGCGAGTACGCCGACGGCTGGACCGCTGAAGATGCCTCCGAGGAACCGGGCACCGGTACCCCGGCCTCCGGCGGCGGGGATCTTGCGGATGAAGGTGAGGCCGGCCGCCGGCCCGCCCCGGCTCGCTAACCCGGGATGGAACGGGGGCGTCGGAAACCGGATCGGACGCGGGATAATGGTGCAGTGACCGATTTCCCCTCCCCCGCCGTCGTCTCCTCCGTCCTCACCGAGGATCAATGGCTGCCGCTGGCCCGGAAACACCGCGAACGCGTGCAGCCGTTCGTGGACGGTTTCCTGGACCGCCGCTCCGCGGGACGCAAGCATCCGGTGGAGGACTTCCTCTTTACCTACTACTCCCAGAAGCCCGGCCAGCTGCTGCGCTGGCACCCCGGTGCCGGCGTCGTCCTCACCGGCCCGGCGGCGGCGGAGCGGGCCGGCTGGAAGTTTTACCGCTCCCTGACCGGCGCCGAACTGGCCAGGGAAGGAATCGACGCCGCCATGCCGGCGGTCACCGTGGACCTGGACTCTTTCAGCGCCGCACGGGGCAGCGCCGTCGACTTCACCCGCACCCTGCTCTCGCGGACGGCAGCGCGGAAAGCGTCCCTGGGCTGCTTCGGCATGCACGAGTGGGCCATGGCCTACAAGTCCGAAGTCAACGGTGTCCGGCATGACTACCTGCAGCTGCGACTGGGGGCGGAGGGAACGGACCAGCTCGTGGAGAAGAGCCGGATCCGGTGCACACACATCGATGCCTTCCGCTTTTACACGCCCCAGGCCGTTCCGCTCAATGAGCTCACGCCCACGCGGGAAAACCAGCAGGACCTTGAACAACCGGGATGCCTGCATGCCAACATGGATCTGTACAAGTGGACCTACAAGCTGGCTCCCCTGCTGCCAAGCGACTTGGTGATGGACTGCTTTGAGTTGTCCTGGCGGATCCGCGTCATGGACATGCGGGCCTCCCCCTATGACCTGCAGGACTGGGGGTACACCCCGATCCCGGTGGAAACGCCCGCCGGGCGGGGAACCTACGTTGCCGCCCAGCGCGGTTTCAGCGAGGAATCCCAGCTGCTGCGGGCCCGTATCCTTGACCTGCTGGAACCCCTTCAGGAGCAGCTATGCAACTCGAACCCACCGGCCGCGTCGCGCGCACCGGACCGCAGTCCTACGACCTGACCGTTCCCCGGAACTTCACCGCACCGCCGTCGGCGCTTTGGCGCAGCTTCACGGATCCGGAGGAGGCTGCCCGGTGGTTCGGCCGCTGGGACGGCACCCCCGGCCCGGGTGGAACCGTTGACCTGCAGATGCTGTACGAGGAAGGCCTCCTGGAGCCGGGTGCAGGTTGCCGAATGCACCGCGCCGGAAGTGCTCCGCCTGCTGGTCGAGGACGAATACGGCAGCTGGGACCTGGAGGTGCGGTTCCGGGACAGCTCCGGCGGAACCGGACTGGAGTTCATCCACCACCTGGATGACCCGCTGGCGGCGGAGAGCGTCGGCCCGGGCTGGGAGTACTACCTTGACCGGCTGACGGCGTCGCTTACTGGAGGCACCACCCCCGAATTCGAGGACTACTATCCCGGGCAGGGCCCCTATTACCTGGCCCAGGCCCGGGCAGCAGCCGACTCCGGGGAGGGTTCGGAAGGAACTTCCGGCTGAACTTCCGGCGGGACGCCGGGGGTGTCCGGTTAGGCTGGGACCACCCTAGCTGGAGGTCTCACTCATGTTCCGTCCGCTCCGCACCATACTCATCCCACTTGCGGCCGCCCTGCTGCTGACCGGCTGCGGCAGTTCGGCCGGCAGCGGACCGGACGAAGATGCGTCGCCGCCGCCGTCCAGCTCCGCCTCCCCGAGTCCCGCCGCCGCTCCCACATCGCCGTCGTCGCCGTCGTCGCCGGCGGCCACGTCCCTGACCATCGAGTTCCGCGCGGAAGGCACCGACGTCACCGACACGTATTCCCTGGAGTGCGACGGCGCCGCCCCGGTTGGCACCTCCGGCACCCCTGATCCGGCGGCCGCCTGCGCTGCCCTGGCCGGGCAGGGGGCCGAAGCCTTCGCGCCGGCGGATCCGAACATTATGTGCACGCAGATCACCAAGGGCCCGCAGCGGGCGCAGGTCAGCGGCACCATCCAGGGCGTGGCCGTGGACCGCGAGTTCTCCGTCAACAACGGCTGCGAGATCAGCCGCTGGGAAAGCCTTACCGGGCTGCTCGCCCCCGCCGGAGCCGCGGGGTAGACGGCGCTGCCGGACCGGCGGGGGTTCTCACGCCTGCGGCGGACATAAACCTGTCTGCGCACCGGGCCACCACGTCCCCGCCGGAGAACCGTTTCGAGACTTGTCACCGCGGGAACGCCTTGCGTACACTCAGTAAGCATGCTTATAACTCGTTCTGGGCGATGGAGTTCTCCGTCCGGACCTGAAATGGAGGAACGATTATGTCAACGCAGGCAAGACCCGAAGGCGCGGCCGATCCCGCCCCGGAACCCAACGTCCCGTGGTGCACCCACTGCGGGACGGATGAATACCTGATTATCGAATCCGTGGAACCGGCAGTCGGCGAAGATGCCGCGGAGTTCCTGGAAATTAACTACACCTGCGCGGAGTGCGACCGGTTTTACGGGCATCCCGTACAGCACTCCCCGGTATGGGCCCGCCGGATTAATGTGCCCGGCACAGCCGCCGAATACCTGCACTGCGGCGAGCCGATGCAGCCGAAGGACACCGGCTCCGTGTCGATTTTTGAGCCTCTTCACACCGGACCGGACGCCGTCGCGGTACCCGAGGTCCAGCTCGACACCACCCTGCTGCGGTGCCGCTGCGGCTTCCAAATGAGCGTTCCGGCCTGATTCCCGCCGGGGCAGCGGACCAGCACACCACTGCACCACCGCCTCCGGGCCGCCATCCAGGGTTGGATGGCGGCCCGGAGGCGTTACGGCTGGTCCCGCGACACGAAAGGACGGCCGGGACAAACGCCGCTAGAATGGCAGTGCAAGCTCGCGGAGCGCTGAATCAGCGTGAGACGGCAGGGTCCGCGGCCACCCATTTCTCTCACAGGAGTTGCCCGGATGCCCCGGATCGTTGTTGACGTCATGCCCAAACCCGAAATCCTCGATCCGCAGGGCAAGGCTATCGCCGGCGCCCTGCCGCGGCTGGGCCTGACCGGTTTCACCGGCGTCCGCCAGGGCAAGCGGTTCGAGCTGACCGTGGACGGCGACGTGACGCCGGAGGTCCTGGAGCAGGCCCGCACCGCGGCCGCCACACTGCTCTCCAACCCGGTGATCGAAGACGTCACCCGCGTCGAAGTTCTCCCGGAGGCCTGATTTTGAGCACTCCCTGATCGGCGACTTCTCGGTCGTCCCCGACAATGACGCCCTGCGGGCCGTCCGGGTCGGCATCATCACCTTCCCCGGCACGCTGGATGACCGCGACGCCGCCCGCGCCGTGACCATCGCCGGCGGCACCGCCGTCGGACTCTGGCATGCCGAAGCCAACCTGCAGGACGTGGACGCCGTCATCATTCCCGGCGGTTTTTCCTACGGCGACTATCTGCGCGCCGGAGCCATTGCCCGCTTCGCGCCGCTGATGGACAAGGTCGTGGACGCGTCCAAGGCCGGCATGCCCGTGCTGGGCATCTGCAACGGCTTCCAGATCCTCACCGAGGCGCACCTGCTGCCCGGCTCCATGATCAAGAACAACCACCTGAAGTTCTCCTGCGCGGACCAGCTGCTGCGCGTGGAAAACAACACCACGGCCTGGACCTCCGCGTACGCCAAGGACTCCGGCATGGTGATTCCGCTGAAGAACCAGGACGGCCAGTACGTCGCCGATGAGAAGACGCTGGACGAGCTCGAGGGCGAGGGCCGCGTGGTGTTCCGCTACGACGGCGTCAACCCCAACGGCTCGCGCCGGAACATTGCCGGCATATCCAACGCGGCCGGCAACGTGGTGGGGCTCATGCCCCACCCGGAGCACGCCGTGGAGGCGGGCTTCGGCCCGGACGCCTCCGCCTACGGCGAGGTCGGGCTGGGCTACGGCACCGACGGCCTGGGCATCTTCACCTCAGTACTCACCTCGCTTGTTGCCGGAGGCAAATCACGACCGTTTCCGCAGATTCCGCCACCGGCGCGAAGAAGTTCCGCATCGACACGGTCGAGCACGCCGCCGCCACACCGGACACCGACCTTCCCTGGGCTGAACTGGGCCTGAAGGAAGACGAATTTAACCGCGTCGTGGAAATCCTGGGCCGCCGCCCCACCGCGGCGGAACTGGCCATGTACTCGGTCATGTGGTCCGAGCACTGCTCCTACAAGTCCTCCAAGGTGCACCTGTCGCAGTTCGGCGAGAAGGTCACCGACAAGATGAAGGAACACCTGCTGGTCGGCATCGGCGAGAACGCCGGCGTCGTCGACATCGGCGAGGGCTGGGCCGTGACCTTCAAGGTCGAGTCCCACAACCACCCCTCCTTCGTGGAGCCCTACCAGGGCGCCGCGACCGGCGTCGGCGGCATTGTCCGCGACATCATCTCCATGGGCGCCCGCCCGGTGGCGGTCATGGATCCGCTGCGCTTTGGCGCCATCGACCACCCCGACACCGCCCGGCTGGTGCACGGCATCGTGTCCGGCATCGGCGGCTACGGCAACTCCCTGGGCCTGCCGAACATCGGCGGCGAGCTGGTCTTCGACTCCGTCTACCAGGGCAACCCGCTGGTGAACGCGCTGGCCGTGGGCGTCATGCGGCACGAGGACATCCGCCTGGCCAACGCCTCCGGCACCGGCAACAAGGTGGTGCTCTTCGGCGCCCGCACCGGCGGCGACGGCATCGGCGGCGCCTCCGTGCTGGCCTCCGAATCCTTCGACGCGGACAAGCCCTCCAAGCGCCCCGCCGTCCAGGTCGGCGACCCGTTCGCCGAAAAGGTGCTCATCGAGTGCTGCCTGGAACTGTTCAAGGCCTCCGTGGTGGAAGGCATCCAGGACCTCGGTGCGGCCGGCATTTCCTGCGCGACGTCGGAGCTGGCCTCCAACGGCGACGGCGGCATGCACGTGGAACTGACCAATGTGCTGCTGCGCGATCCCACCCTGACCCCGGGCGAAATCCTGATGTCGGAATCGCAGGAACGCATGATGGCCGTGGTAACGCCGGAAAACGTCGAGGCGTTTGAAGCGATCATGGCCAAGTGGAACGTGGAATACTCCTGGCTCGGCGAGGTCACCGGCACCGGCCGGCTGGTCATTGACTGGGCCGGCGAAACGATCGTGGACGTGGATCCCAAGACTGTCGCGCACGAGGGGCCTGTTTACCACCGCCCGTTCCACCGTCCCGAATGGCAGGATCAGCTGCAGGCGGATTCCTTCGCCGAAACCCGGCCCTTCGGCTCCGATGCGGTCAAGAAGGCCATGCTGGAACTGATGGCTTCACCGAACATGTGTGACAAGTCCTGGGTCACCAACCAGTTTGACCGCTACGTGCAGGGCAACACCGCACTGGCGATGCCCGACGACGCCGGCGTCATCCGCGTGGACGAAACCACCGGCCTGGGCGTGGCCATCTCCACCGATGCGAACGGACGCTACGCCTACCTGGACCCGTACGAGGGTGCCCGCCTGGCCCTGGCCGAGTCCTACCGCAACGTCGCCACCTCCGGCGCCACCCCGCTGGCCGTCTCGGACTGCCTGAACTTCGGCTCCCCCGAGGATCCCGAAGTCATGTGGCAGTTCGCCGAAGCCGTCCGCGGCCTGGCCGACGGCTGCCGGGAACTGGGCATTCCGGTCACCGGCGGCAACGTCTCGCTGTACAACCAGACCGGCGGCGTCGCCATCCATCCCACCCCCGTGGTGGGCGTGCTGGGAGTGTTCGACGACGTCGCGCGGCGTACGCCGTCGGGCTGGCGCGAGGACGGCCAGGCGATTTATCTGATGGGCGTCACGAGGGACGAGCTGGACGGCTCCGAATTCGCGAACCTCCACGGGCACCTGGGCGGACGGCCGCCGGCCGTGGACCTGAAAACGGAAAAGCTGCTGGGCGAGCTGCTGGTCAACGCTTCCCGTGACGGCATGATCGACGCCGCGCACGACCTGTCCGAGGGCGGCCTGGCCGCAGCACTGTCCGAAATGGCGCTGCGCTTCGGCGTGGGCGCCCGGATCGGACTGGATGAAGCCTGCGAGCGGGACGGCGTGGACCTGTTCACCATGCTGTTCTCCGAGTCGCAGTCCCGTGCCGTGGTGGCCGTGGCCCGCAGCGAAGAGGTCCGGTTCAAGGACATGTGCGGCGCCCGCGGCTACGCGCACATGCGCATCGGCGTGGTGGACACCGAGATCGAGGCGCTGGACTTCCAGGGCCACTTCTCGCTGCCGCTGTCCGAACTAAAGGAAGCGTACGAGGGGACCCTGCCGAAGCACTTCGGCTGACCCTTCCCCACCCGTGAAAACAGTTGAAGGTGCGTTTCCCCGCCCCGGGAAGCGCACCTTCGCCCGTCCCGGGGCAGGGGTAGGGCACGGCAGGGCAGGGCAGGGCAGGGCACGAAAAGATATTGCTCACCAAATGAGGGCAAACTGGAAGCGGGCAGGCAGAATGAGCCAGTGACTTTGACCCCTGACCACACAGCATCGACCGCGGAACCTTCCGTCCCGGCCAACGGTCTTTCCACTGAACGACTGCACCTTGCGCCCATTTCCACCGCCGAGCTGGATGCCCTGATCGTCCAGACCCGGCTGGATGACTGGGCCCCTGATTTTCCCCAGCCCACCGACCACGACGCCGCCCGGCAGTTCTTCGAAGCCGGCCTGAATTCCGTGGAACAGCCCCTGACCACCCGGCTTATCCGCGAACGTTCAACCGCCGAGGTGGTGGGCACCATTGGCTTCCTGCTCCTGCCCGAAGAAGGCGACGTTGAGGTGAGCTACAGCGTGGTCCCGTCCCGGCGCGGCCACGGCTACGCCACCGAAGCACTCACCCTGCTGGCACGGCATGCCCTGGCGGAGGCCGCGGTGTCACGGGTCCTGGCTCACACCGAACCGGAAAACGCCGCGTCCCAGTCCCTGCTGCTCTCAGCCGGCTTCCTTCCGGTGGAAACCCCGGGCCTGGGCGTGAGCTTCATCCTGGACGCAGCTCAGCGGCCCGACGCCAGCGTGTAGGCCGCAGCGAGATACCGCCGGGTGATGAGCTGCTGGACCGCCCGGTTGGCGAAGTCACCCGCGGCGATCAGCCGGTTGGCGGGCCGGCTGTAGGCAGCCACCCGGAACACCAGGGTGGAAGCTTCGTCCAACTCGGCGTAAAACCCTTCCTCCCCCTGCTCCGGGTGCCCTTTTAGGGTCCCGTAGCCGAACCCGGCGCGCTGCCCCGGAACCGGCGCCCCGCCGTCGTCGAGCGCGGGTTCCTCCGCCCACAGCACCCGGCACGGCGCGTAGTACCGCAGCGGCCCCAGCCCGACCCCGGAGGCCATTTCCACACCGCTCGCAGCTCGGGGAGTCGCCGCAGCCACCCGCAGTCCCGAGAGCCGGTGCAGCTCCCAGTTCAGGATGCCGTTGGCCAGCCGAAGGAATCCTGCCGCCGGATCCGGCACGCCCAGCTTCTCCCGGCGCAGCACCAGCCGGTAGCCCCCGGGCCAGCGCTGGGTCAGCGGCTGGGGATAGGGCCGGCGGGTATAGCCGGGGTCCGGATAGCTCAGGGCCCTGCTCACCCGCCGGCCAGTCCCTTCCACGCCAGCGACTCACGGTCCCGCCGCGGCAGCGACGCCACCACCAGGTCGTACGAATCTTCCACGAGGTCATGCACCAGGTCCGCGCCCAGCCCGCCGTCGAGCCGGACGGAGTTCCAGTGCTTCTTGTTCATGTGCCATGCCCCGGTGATCTGGGAATGAGCGGCACGCAACTGCAGCGCCAGCTCCGGCTCGCATTTGAGGCTGACGGTCAGCGGTGAGCTGCCCAGCCAGCACAGGGCGAACATCTTGGCCTTTCCACCGGCGGCCTGGACCTTGAACACGGATGCCTCCGGTCCGAACGGAAAATCCTCGTATGTCCCCGGGAACTGCAGGCACACCCGTTTCACCTCTGCCGCGTCCATCCTCCGAGCGTAGTCCGCGGCGCCGCGGCGGCGCCATAAGTGACAGGATGGAAGAAACCACATTCATCCGGTGCGCCCCTGCGGAGGCGCCCGTACCCATGGAGGACACGTTGGCTCGTACAGGACACGGGGGCAAGCTGGCCTCAGCCGCGGAAAGGGCTGCCGATTCGAAGGGGTTCGAACGCGCAGCGCGGATGGGGTACGCCGCAAGCGGGCTGCTGCACGTGCTGATCGGCGTGATCGCGCTGCAGATAGCCTCCGGCGGCAGCGGCGACGCGGATTCGTCCGGCGCGGTGGCCACTCTCGCCGGGCAGCCGGGCGGACTCGTCCTGCTCTGGATCTGCTTCCTGGGATGCCTGGCCCTGGCACTGTTCCAGGTCTCCCGGATTTGGCTGGGGGGCGGTGCGCTGAAGGACAAGGACCTGTGGAAGATGCGCGGTTCGGCGGCAAGCCAGGCCGCCGCCTACGGTGCCATCGGCGTGACCTTCGGATCGTTTGCCCTGGGCGGCGGAACGGACAGCGGCGAGAGTTCCGCCAGCTGGAGTGCCCGGCTTATGGCCCAGCCCGCCGGGGCACTGCTGCTGGGCCTGGTGGGGCTGGGAACCTTGCCGTCGGCGGCTACTTCGTGTTCAAGGGTGTCAGCCGCCGGTTCCGCAGGGATCTGGGCGCCGTGCCGCCCGGAGCGTGGGACCGCGCGGTCACGGTCACCGGTGTTCTCGGCTTTATTGCCAAGGGCATTTCGCTGGCCGTCCTCGGCGTCCTGGTGATGGTTGCCGCCGCCACGGCCGATCCCGAGCGTTCCAGCGGGCTCGACGGCGCCCTGCACGCCCTGCGCGAGCAGCCGTTCGGCTGGCTGGTGCTGGGGGCGGTGGGCGCGGGCCTCATTTGCTACGGGCTCTACACCGGGATCCTGCGGGCCCGCTTCGGCAAGCTGTAGGCCCGGCCGTCCCGGCCACTGCAGGGACTGTCTTTACAGTCCGTAGTGCGGAGCCTCGATGACGGGGCAGGTGTTCATCACGACGTCGAGGCCCGCCTCCGCCGCCCGGCGGGCGGCCGCTTCGTCGATGACGCCCAGCTGCAGCCACACCGCTTTGGCGCCGGCTTCGATGGCCTGATCCACCACGTCGCCCACCCGGGCGGAGTTTACAAAGCAGTCGACGACGTCGATCGGCCCCGGAATGTCGCCGAGCCGGCGGTACCCCTTGTTGCCGTGGACGTCGTCGCCCTTGAGGCTCACCGGGATGATCTCCATGCCCAGGTGGTCCTGCAGGTACTTCGACACGCCCAGCGCCGTCCGCCTGGGGTTGTTGGAGAGCCCGACCACGGCCCACCGGCCTTTGTGCCGCAGCAGGCGCTCCACTACCGCCGGGTCATTTACCTGTGCGCCGTCAACTGCCATGTGCCGTCCTTTGCTGGAATGGAAACCGAGAAGGGGCACCAGCTTACGCCCGTGCTGCCGGGAACGCTCAGCGCAGGAAGGATTTGATGGCATCGGCGAGCGCGGCATCGGGGACGCTGGCCGTGTCGCCTTCCAGCAGCTGGAACTCCCCTTCATCCAGGGCATCCGCGGCGCGGCGGGCCAAGTCCTGGGCCTCGTCGCCGCTGGTGCTGCCGGCCAGAACGAGAACCGGAACCCGGACACCGCCCAGGCCCTCAAGTTCGGTCTGCAGGAGCAGCAGTTCGTCCTCGCCCTCGTCCAGGGTCAATGTCGGTTCCAGCGCCACCACCCGGGTGATTACCGCAGACTCCTCGGCGGCGCGCAGCGCCAGGAAAGCTCCGGAGGCAAACCCGTAGAGGCTGGCGGAACCGCCCGCCACCTGCACCACGGCCAGCAGATCGTCGACGTCGGACTCGGCGGTGTATTCCTCCCCCGTATCACTCTCCCTGTTCCCCGCCGGTCATAGGTGAACACGGTGTGGTTCTCCGACAGCAGGTCGGCCAGGACCCGGGTGCTGGAGCTGCTGCGGTTGGCCAGGAGAGGATCGACAATCACCAGCGGCGGCCCGCTGCCCTGGCGGGACCAAGCGATGCGGGTTCCGTCCGCGGAGAGAGCGAATCCGGTGGCGCTGGATGGGTGTTCCATGGCTGGCTCCTGCTCAGGTGGGAAAGACGCTCGGGAAGGGGATGCGCCGCCTTTCCAACCTAGGAGCCGCTTCGATGAACGGTCAACGCCCCGGCACGGAAGCCGGGCCGGGAGCAGCGTACTCGCCGGTCTTCAACCGGTAGGAGGCTCCGCGGTGCTCCGCGGGCAGCCGGCTCCCCCGGCCGAACAGCTTGGAGCGCAGGGTTCCGGGTTCATACCCGGTGCGGTAGGCACCGCGCCGCTGCAGCTCGGGCACCACAAACTCGACGATGTCCTCAAACGTCCCCGGCGTGATGGCGTAGGCCAGGTTGAAGCCGTCGACGTCGGTTTCCTCCTGCCAGCGGATCATCTCCTCCGCGATTTCCGCGCCGGATCCGACCATGCGCGGGCCGAGGCCGCCGATGCCCGCGGAGTCGGCGATGTCGCGCACGGTCCACGGTTCGCCGTCGTCCGCGGGTTTTGGAAGTTCGCCGCCGCGGACTGGATGGCGTTGGACTTCACGTTGCCCAGCGGCTCGTCCAGGTTGTAGGTGGACAGGTCCACCCCCATCCAGCCGGACATCAGGGCCAGCGCCCCCTCGTGGCTGGCATACTGCCGGTATTCCTCGTGTTTGGCCGCGGCTTCTTCGGCGGTCGCGGCGGTGATCACGGTCATCAGCGTGTAGATGCGGATGGAGTGCCGGTCCCGTCCCGCGGCCTCGGCGGCGTCCCGGATCCGGGTGACCGTGGCCTTGAGCTTTTCCTTGGTGGGCGCTCCGACGAAAACCGCCTCCGCGTTGGCGGCCGCAAATGCGATCCCGCGCGGAGAGGCGCCGGCCTGGTAGATCACCGGCGTGCGCTGCGGCGACGGTTCACTGATGTGGATGCCGGGGACGGTGAAGTACTTGCCCTCGTGATTGATGTCGTGGACCTTGGCCGGGTCGGTGAAGATGCCTCGCTCCTTGTCGCGGACGACGGCGTCGTCCTCCCAGGAGCCTTCGAGCAGTTTGTAGATCACTTCGAGGTATTCGTCGGCGTGGTTGTAGCGCTCATCGTGTTCGAGCTGGTCCCGGGCGCCCAGGTTCCGGGCGGCGGAGGGCAGATACCCGGTAACGACGTTCCAGCCCACCCGGCCGTTGGTGAGGTGGTCCAGGGTGGAGAGCCGGCGGGCAAACGGGTACGGATGCTCGTAGGCGGTTCCGGCGGTGACGCCGAAGCCGAGGTGCTCGGTCACCAGTGCCATCGCGGACACGAGCAGCAGCGGATCGTTCACGGGCACCTGGGTTCCCTGGCGCAGCGTGGCGTCATTGGAATTTCCGTACACGTCGTAGGTGCCCAGGACGTCGGCCAGGAAAATGCCGTCGAACAGTCCACGCTCGCAGGTTTTCGCCAAATGGGTCCAGTAGTTGAGGTCCGTGTAGTTGGCTGACCGGTCCTGCGGGTGGCGCCACAGCCCGGGCGACTGGTGGCCGACGCAGTTCATGTCGAAGGCGTTGAAACGGATCTGGCGCAGGCTGTCCGGGTCTTGGTGCTCGGTCATGGGAGCCTTTCGGAACGGGACGCTCCATGGCGGAACGCCGTACTTGCCGTCCGCGGACGCGGCACGGCCGGATCCTCATCTGGGGCACCCCGCTACGGAGAAGAGGGTTGCCGCCCAACCAGCCAGAGCTTCGCGTTGGGACTCATGATCCTTCGGCTCCAGTATCTGCACAGTCCGGCCGCCCGAGGGAAGCCTGTGACCTTTTATTAACCGCCGGGGCTGAGCCGGCGGTTAATAAAAGGTCACGGGCTGCCGGCAGGTACCTATCCACATTCCCCCGGGCCGGTCCGCCGAAATATTACGCGGGGGACTTGCCGGTTTCCGCAATGACGCGTTTAGTAGCACTTGACCATCCCGAGCGGCTGAGAGACCTGGATCAGTGAAGCCGCAGCAACCCTGGTTGCCGTACCTCCTCCTTGAGGAACGGCAATAACGAGGACAACACCGCAGGAGGCCCTCACCGGCCCAAGGTGCTTTCCGTAGGGTGCTACTGCCAGGACCGATGGAGAGTTAACATGACAGCCTTGGCTTCACAGTCCCCTGCCGCTCCGCCGGCCGGCACCCCGGTGCACGCGCCCGCCGGCCCCGCCCTTCCCGTCACGTTTTCCCGCCTGGGCCGCAGCTTCGGCACCGGGCCGACGTCCCACCAGGTCTTACGCGACATCAATTTCGAGGTGTCCCCGGGAGAGGTCCTGGCCATCCTGGGCTCCAGCGGCTGCGGGAAATCGACCCTGCTGCGCGCCGCCGCCGGGCTGGATGCCGCCAGCACCGGGGAAGTGCTGATCAACGGCACTGCAGTGCGCGGGATCGACGACCGCTGCGCCGTCGCATTCCAGGAACCCCGGCTGCTGCCCTGGCAAACCCTGCAGGCCAACATCGCGATGGGGCTGCCCAAGGGCACCAGCGCCAAACACGGCAAGGCCAAAGTGGCCGAACTGCTGGAGCTCGTGGAGCTGGCGGACTTCGCCAAGCACCGTCCGCGGGCTGTCTCCGGAGGCATGGCGCAGCGCGCTTCCCTCGCCCGGGCGCTGGCCCGCACCCCGGAGTGCTCCTGCTCGATGAACCCTTCGGCGCCCTGGACGCGCTGACCCGGCTCAAAATGCAGGACCTGCTGCTCGCGGTCCACAAGGCCACCCCCACCACGGTGCTGCTGGTAACCCACGACGTGGATGAAGCCCTTCAACTGGCGGACCGCATCATCATCCTCGGCAAGGAACCCGGCGCCCCGGAGCCACCATCACCGACGTCATCACCGTACCGGGCAGCCGGCCGCGGAACCGCGCCTCGGCGGAGCTGGCCCGAATGCGCGGCGAGCTCCTGGCCCGCCTCGGCGTTGACCGCCACTAACAGCTCTTTCCCCGGGCAGCGCCCCTACCGGGCCGCTCCTCCCCAGCCGTTTTGCGCCCTGTTGCGCATGAACCGCGCCTTCCGCAGCCTTCCCACCAGAAAGAACTTCCATGAACAGCCGTTCCCTTCCGTCCCGCCCCGCCGCCCGCACGACGCTCAAGACCCTGGCCGCAGCAGCCGCAGCCGCATCCCTGCTCCTGACCGGCTGCGTGGCAGGCGAGGATTCCGACGCCGCAGCCAACGCAAACGGAGCCGACGGCGGCACCCTCACCCTGGACTTCGCCACCTACAATCCGCTGAGCCTGATCATCAAGGACCAGGGCTGGCTGGAGTCCACGCTGGCCGACGACGGCGTCAGCGTGGAATGGGTGCAGTCAGCCGGCTCCAACAAGGCCAACGAGAACCTGCGGTCCGGAGCGATCGATGTCGGTTCCACCGCCGGGTCCGCCGCCCTGCTCAACCGGGCCAACGGATCCCCGATCACGGCCATTGACGTTTTCTCCCAGCCCGAGTGGTCCGCACTGGTGGTGGGCGCCGATTCCGGCATCACCTCGGTGGCGGACCTGAAAGGCAAGTCGGTGGCCGCGACCAAGGGCACCGACCCCTACTTCTTCCTGGTGCAGGCGCTGGAGGAAGCCGGACTGAGCCTTGACGACGTCACCGTGGAGCAGCTGCAGCACGCGGACGGACGCTCCGCACTGGAAAACGGTTCGGTGGACGCGTGGGCCGGACTGGATCCGATCATGGCCGGCGCCGAGCAGAACGGCGCCCGGCTGATCTACCGGAACCTGGACTTCAACACCTACGGCCTGCTGGCCGCCAACGAGGCTTTCCTCGACGAGGATCCCGAACTCGCGCAGGCCGTGGTGAACGCCTACGAGAAAGCCCGGGTCTGGGCCGCGGAGAACCCGGAGGAAACAGCAAGCATCCTCGCCGATGTTGCCGGCCTGGACCCGGCCGTGGCGCAGACGGTGATCCTGGAACGCAGCAACCTCGACGTCGATCCGGCTCCCGGCGCGGCGCAGCGCAGCGTGCTGGAGAAAATTGGTCCCACCCTCGTGGACACCGGAGACGTGGCGGACCAGGCCGGCATTGACTCCGCCCTGGACAGCCTCTTCGACGACTCCTACGTAAAGAACGCCGACCCGGATGCGGTGAAGGAATCCTGATGGCGCACCTCGAAAATCCACAGCTGACCGGCAACAGCGCAGCGGCTGCGGTCCCGGCCGCGCCCGCTCCCTCCGCACCGGGGCGGAACTCCACCCCTGCCGGGCGCCTCTCCCGCCGCGGGGTACGGCTCGCCCTGGGCCTGGTGGTTCCCGCCGTGCTGCTCGCGGCCTGGCAGCTCAGCACGGCCGCCGGTGTGTTCACCGCCGTCCAACTGCCCTCCCCCGCCGCCGTCTACACCGCGGCGGCCAACCTCATCGACCGAGGCCAGCTCGGCCTGCACATCGCCATTTCCACCCAGCGGGTCCTCATCGGCTTTGCCGCGGGAGCCCTGCTGGGACTGGCATTGGGCGCCCTGCTGGGGCTGTCCCGGCTGGCGGAGGTCCTGCTGGGCCCGGCGATCGGCGCGCTGCGCGCCGTCCCGTCCCTGGCCTGGGTGCCGCTGCTGATCCTGTGGCTGAAGATCGGCGAAGATTCCAAGATCACGCTGATCGCCATCGGCGCGTTCTTCCCGGTGTTCACCACCGTGTCCCTGGCCCTGCGCCATGTGGACCGGAACCTGGTCGAAGCTGCCCGGGCCTTCGGCCTCAACGGCCTGAAACTGCTGACAACGGTGCAGCTGCCCGCCGTCGTGCCGGCGGTCTTCTCCGGCCTGCGGCTGGCGCTGGCGCAGGCCTGGCTGTTCCTGGTCGCCGCCGAACTCATCGCCTCCTCGATGGGCCTGGGCTTTTTGCTGATTGATTCGCAGAACAACGGGCGCACCGACCGCCTGTTGCTGGCCATCGTGCTGCTCGCCGTCATCGGCAAGCTCACCGATGCCCTGCTCGGTCTGGCCGAGAAATGGGCGGTGAAGAAATGGGCGTGACTCCAACCATCGAAGCCACCGCGGACCTAACCGCCGCCGACCCATCCACCGAAGCCGAACGAATCGCCTTCTGGGAAGCCGCCGCCGGGCGGCTCCAGTGGGAGCAGCCCTGGCACACCGCGCACACCTTCACTCCCCCGCAGCGCCTCAGCGGAGCGGAAATCCCCGAAGCCGACGCCGAGTACAGCGTTCCCGTGATTGAGTGGTTCGCCGGCGGCACGCTCAATGTCGCGGTGAACTGCGTGGACCGGCATGTGGCCGCCGGGCGCGGCGGCAACGTGGCCCTGCACTTTGAGGGCGAGCCCGGCGACCGCCGGACCATCACCTATGCGCAGCTGCAGCGGGACGTCTCCCGCGCCGCCAATGCCCTGCTGGCCCTGGGCATCGGCCGCGGGGACCGGGTGGTCATTTACCTTCCGGTGCTGGTGGAGACCATCGTCATTACGCTGGCCTGCGCCCGGATCGGTGCCGTCCATTCGCTGGTCTTCGGCGGTTTCTCCGCCGAAGCCCTGAAGTTCCGGGTCGAGGACACCGGGGCGAAGCTGCTGGTCACCACCGACGGCCAGTTCCGCCGCGGAGAGGCGGTGCCGGTCAAGGACAACGCCGATGCGGCCGTTGCCGGAACCAACGCCGTCGAGCACGTGCTGGTGATCCGGCGGACCGGATCCGAGATCGCCTGGGTCCAGGGACGCGATGTCTGGTGGCACGAAACCGTCGACACGGCGTCGGACGTCCACCAGCCGGAGGCCTTTGATGCGGAAACACCGCTGTTCATCATGTACACCTCCGGCACCACCGGAAAACCCAAGGGCCTGGTCCACACCATGGGCGGCTACCTGACCCAGGCCTCCTGGAGCTACGAGTACCTGTTCGCCAACCCGGACCACTCCGCCCGCGGGCGCGACGTTCACTGGTGCACCGCGGACCTGGCCTGGGTCACCGCCCACACGTACGAGATGTACGGGCCGCTCGCCAACGGCGCCACCCAAGTGATTTTCGAGGGCACCCCCAACACCCCGCATCCGGGCCGGCACTTCGAGATCATCGAGCGGTACCAGGTAACCAGCTACTACACGGCGCCCACCCTGGTCCGGTCCCTGATGGGCTGGTTCCCCGACGGCATTCCGGACACATACGACCTCTCCTCCATCCGGCTGCTGGGCACGGTGGGGGAAGCGGTGAACCCCGAGGCCTGGCGCTGGATGCGCGACCAGCTCGGCCGCGGCGAAGTACCGGTCATCGACACCTGGTGGCAGTCAGAAACCGGCGCCACCATCCTTTCCCCGCGCCCCACGGACACAGCGTTCAAACCCGGCTGCGCCTCCCGTGCGCTGCCCGGCGTGAGCACCAGGATCGTGGATGAGGCCGGAGCCGCGGTGCCGCCGAACACGCAGGGATTCATCGTGCTAGACCGGACCGGGCCGGCCATGGCCCGCACGGTCTGGGGCGACCCGCAGCGCTACCTGTCCTCCTACTGGCGGCAGTATGCGCGGCAGGGCTGGTTCCTGGCGGGCGACGGCGCCAAGTACGACGACGACGGCGACACCTGGATCCTCGGCCGCACCGACGATGTGCTCAACGTGTCCGGGCACCGCCTGTCCACCATCGAAATCGAATCGGCCCTGGTCTCCCATCCCTGGGTCACCGAGGCCGGGGTCTGCCCGGTCGCCGATCCGACCACCGGACATGCGGTGGCTGCCTTCGTGGTCCTCTCGGCGGCCGCGGCGGAGGCCCTGCCCGCACCGGGACCGGCGGACCCGGTGTTCACCCGCCGCGTCACCGCGGAGCTGCGGGCCCACGTTGCCCGGGAAATCGGGCCGATCGCCAAGCCGGCCGCCGTCGTCGTCGTTCCCGATGTGCCCAAGACCCGCTCCGGGAAAATCATGCGCCGGCTGCTGACCCAGCTGTATGAGGGCACCGGGCTGGGCGATACCACCAGCCTGCAGAACGAACCGTGCATCCCCGACATTGCGCGCATCTGCGGTGCCCGGCGGGAAGCGGCTCAGTGAACGCGCGCCAGCGTCACCCGGTCCAGGACCGCCACGCCGCCCATCAGGCGGTGGATGCGCATGAACTCCGTCGGCGAGACCTCCAGGTAGGTGGTGTCCGCCTTCGCGGGGAGCAGATCGGCGTGCATCCCGTCCAGCAGTTCCAGGAACAACCGGTTCGCCTCAGGGCGCGGCAGCGGGTCCGTGGCCGTGATCTTGTGCGTGGAGGCGGCCAGCTTGTAGCCGGTTTCAATGACAACGACATATTCATCCATGGGAGTGCTGTCCTTCGCTGGTCCGTCCGGCGTCCTGCGCCGCTGCCCGTCCGCTGTATACCCGTCCCTGCTGAACATTCTTCGTCCGCCGACCCCAACTTGCAACGATCAACCAGCCGCTTTGCCGCGGTGACCAGAAAGGAGCACTCATTTCATGAGTGATCGCCAGTTCGGCTTCCGGACCCGTGCCCTGCACGCCGGCGGAACGCCCGACGCCACACGGCGCCCGCGCCGTGCCCATCTACCAGAGCACATCGTTTGTCTTCAAAGACACCGACGACGCCGCCAACCTCTTCTCGCTGCAGAAGTACGGCAACATCTACTCCCGCATCGGCAATCCGACCGTCGCTGCCTTCGAGGAACGCATCGCCTCACTCGAGGGCGGCATCGGGGCGGTGGCCACGGCGTCGGGCATGTCCGCGGAATTCGTGACCTTCGCCGCCCTGTGCGGGGCCGGCGACCATATTGTGGCCGCTGCCCAGCTGTACGGCGGCACGGTAACCCAGCTCGACGTCACCCTGCGCCGCTTCGGCATCGACACCACTTTCGTTCCCGGCACCGACCCGGCCGATTACGCCGCCGCCATCCGGGAGAACACCAAGGCCGTGTACGCCGAAGTGGTGGCCAACCCCAGCGGCGAAGTCACCGACATTGCCGGGCTGGCGAAGGTGGCGCACGACGCCGGCGTGCCGCTGATCCTCGATGCCACCCTGAGCACGCCGTACCTGGTGCGCCCGTTCGAGCACGGCGCGGACATCGTGATTCACTCCGCCACCAAGTTCCTCGGCGGGCACGGCACCACGCTGGGCGGCGTCGTCGTCGAATCCGGAAAGTTCAACTGGGGCAACGGCAAGTTCCCCGCCATGACCGAACCCGTGGCCAGCTACGGCAACATCTCCTGGTGGGGAAACTTCGGCGAGTACGGGTTCCTGACCAAACTGCGCTCCGAGCAGCTGCGCGACATTGGACCGACGCTGAGCGCAACATCGGCATTTGCCCTGCTGCAGGGCGTGGAAACCCTCCCGCAGCGCCTGGATGAACACCTGAAAAACGCGCAGGCCGTGGCCGAATGGCTGGAAGCCGACCCGCGCGTATCGTGGGTCAGCTACGCCGGCCTGCCGTCCCACCCGCACCATGAACGGGCCAAAAAGTACCTGCCCAAGGGGCCGGGATCGGTCTTCAGCTTTGGCGTCCGCGGCGGCCGCGAGGCCGGCAGAGCCTTTATCGAGGCCCTGCAGCTGGCCTCCCACCTGGCGAACGTGGGTGATTCACGGACCTTGGTCATCCATCCCGGATCCACCACGCACGGCCAGCTCTCCACCGAGCAGTTGTCCGCCGCCGGCGTCGCCGAGGACCTGATCCGCATTTCCGTGGGACTGGAGAACCTTGAGGACATCCTCTGGGACCTGGACCAAGCCCTTGACGCGGTAGTGTCCGCCGATGCCGCCGCCGTATCTGTTGTGCCGACCTTCGAGGAGCCCGCCCGTGTCAGCTGAAATCGAATCCGAGCCGCGGACCTGGAGCGGGCCGGGCGCTCCCGAACGGCTCACGCTGCTGCGCCGGGCACGGTCGATCGCCATTGTCGGCGCCTCCGACAAGCCCTCCCGCGCGTCCTACTTCGTGGCCACGTATCTGCTCTCCTCCTCGCCGTACACGGTCTATTTCGTGAATCCGGTGGCCCGGGAGATCCTGGGCCGGCCGGTCTACGCCTCGCTGGCGGACCTGCCCGAGGTACCGGACATCGTGGATGTGTTCCGCCGCCACGATGACCTGCCGCAGGTGCTGGCGGAGTCCCTGGCCGTTGGCGCGAAAACGCTGTGGCTGCAGCTGGGGTCCTGGCATGAGGAAGTGGCCCGGGACGCGGAGGCAGCAGGAATGGACGTGGTGATGGACCGCTGCATCAAGATCGAGCACGCCCGGTTCCATGGCGGACTGAACCTGGCCGGGTTCAACACCGGCGTCATTTCCTCGAAGCGGCAGCTGACCGCCTGAGGACGGGCTGGAGCGGACCGGCCCGGTCAGCGGCCGCCCGGCCCAGCCCCGTTCGGAACAACGGGAGATTCCAGGGCGGCGCCCGGCGCGGGAAGGGGATCTTCAACCGGCGGCGGAACTTCCGTTGCTGCGGGTGCCGCAGGGACTGCGGGTGCCGCGGGCACTCCGGCGGAAGGCGGCGGCAGGTATGCGCCGGGATCGGCAGTTGCTTCGGCGGCGTCCCCGGGTTCGGTTTCCACCGGCGTTTCACCGGCGGTGAGCAGGGCTTCGTCCGGTGCCTCGGCCGGCAGCGGCTGCGTTTCCCCGTTGTCGTTACCGGGCAGCACCTGCTCGATGAGATCGGAGCAAAATGAATCGGTGGCTTGGCGCAGTTCATTGTTGGCGGCCACCCCGGTGGTGCCTGCCCCCATGGCTCCCGCGAGCGCAAAGCTCAGAATCAGCCCGCGGTGCCTCGGCGGCCCCTTGCGGGGCGGCACAGGTGTTTCGGTGAGCAGGGCGGCCAGCTCCCCCGTGGGCTCGGGGGCCGGAGCGGCCCGAAAGGACCGCAGGCGCCGCAGCCCCTCCAGGAGTTCCGGGGTTTCGTCAGTCCCACATTCGGCCAGGAGGTTCCGGATACACCGGTCATCACCGGGTTCAGGCGATTCGTTCATGTGCCGGCGCCTCCTTTCGTTCCCGTTCCAACCGGTCCTTCAGTATTTTCAATGCCCTGCTTTGCAGCTGTTTGACGGCTCCTTCGCTGCAGCCCATGATTCTTGCGGTATCCCCGATGGACTGGTCGCCCACAACACGCAGCAACAGCACTTCCTGCTGCCGGGGCGTCAGGCCTTCCAAAAGCGCTGCAACCCCGGCCCCGGATTCGAGGACCGTCTGTTCGGCGGAAGCGCTGACGCGGACATCGTGGGCGTGTTGGAACTCGGCCAGCAGCGGTTGTCGCTCCCGCCGCCGGACGTCATCCACCATCCGTGCATGGGCCACCGAAAAAGCGAATGTCCGCATCCCGGACAGGCCTCCGGTGAGCGTGTCCAGTTTGCCGAACACCGTGAGGAAGACTTCCTGGGTTTGGGCCTCCGGGTCCTCACATCCTTTGCCCGTGAGGTACGCGAGGATCGACGGGGCCAGCGCGTCGTAGATCCCGCGCAGCGCTTCGGGGTTCCCGCCGGCGGCGGCAGAGAGAACTTCCTCTCTCAGGGTTTTGGCCAAGATTCGGTCTTTTCCTCGCGTAAGGATGGGCGCCCCAAATACTACCCTGACGGTTTCGTCGCACTGCATGAAGAAACGACCGCACCGGGGCTCGTTGGGGGGATAAGCCTCGGTGCGGTCGTTCCAAAAGAGTAATCGTTACGGATCACCAAAAGGTTACGCGGTTACGAAAATAGTTTTATTGAGCGGAAACAATCCGGTCGTTGGCGGCAAAACGGCGGTTCCGGAGCACCGGCAGGAACTCCCGCACGTCGTCGATCCGCTTACGGGTCACATCGGCAGTGACCACTGCCTCGGCCTCATCGCCCAGGAAAGCCTGCGCCACACCCATGGGGTCCAGGATCGCCGAGTGGCCCACCGTGTGGCGGCTTGAGGTTCCCGCCGCGGCCACCCAAACGGTGTTCTCAATGGCGCGGGCCTTGAGCAGGGTTTCCCAGTGCTCAATCTTGTGCTCGCCCTTGAACCAGGCCGCCGGCACCGCCAGCAGGTCCGCGCCCTGGTCCGTGAGCGCACGTGCCAGTTCGGGGAACCGGATGTCGTAGCAGGTCATCAGCCCAACCTTGATGCCGTCAAGCTCAACAACCTTCACTCCGCCGTCGCCGGGTTTGATCCGCTCTGATTCGGCGTAGCTGAAGGCGTCGTACAGGTGCAGTTTGCGGTAGGTGTCGGCGATTCGCCCGGTAGCCTCGATCAGCACCAGCGTGTTGTAAGGCCGGTCCTCCCCGCTGGATTCATACCCGCCGGCAACGACGGCGATGCCCTGGTCAGCGGCGAGGAGGGACAGTTGCTGCACGAAGGTGGTCCAGCCGGCGTCGACCGCAGCGGCCAGGGGTCCCTCCACTTTGCCGACGCTGAACATGGATTCCTCCGGGAACACGATCAGCTCGGCACCCTCGGCCTTCGCCTTCGCCGCCAGGGAGCGCATCACCTCAAGGTTCGCTCCGACGTCACCCGTGGGACTGAACTGGCCTACGCTCACCAACATAACAACCGCCTTCACCTGGATCCGAAGTTCTCCCCCAGCCTAAACCAGGACCCGGCAGGGCAGCAGGCCTTCCTGCCGCCGCCTAAATGAGAGTTACACCTAGACTGGGGCCGCATGGACGAACTCACGTTGCCGACAGACCTGACCACTGCCCGCGGAACCCTCAACCCGGGCGCGGTGGGCTACTCCCGCACCCCGCTGCACCGCACCCCGCTGCCTGATGGACCTGCGGGCCGGCTGCGGACCAAGCGCTGGGAGTACTGGGGGATCCTGTCCCCCGAGCTGGCCGTGGGCATGACCATCGTGAACCTGGGATACGCGGCGAGCCTGCAGATCTACGTGCTGGTCCGGGCCACCGGGGAGGAAATCAGCATCGAGCCCCTGAAGCTCCTTCCATCCGCCGCCGATGTCCAGCTCCCCGATACCCTGCCCCCGCTGACCGCTCTTGCCGCCGCGGGCGATGTGTCGCTGCGCTTCCACGACGACGGCGCCGGCACCCACCTGCGGGCACGATCACCGCGGGTGGCGGTGGACCTGTATGCCCCGGCCGGGGGCGATGTGCTGGGCGTGGTGGTGCCCTGGTCCGACCGGCGCTTCCAGTACACGCTCAAGGACGTGGCCCGCAGCGTGTCCGGAACGGTGTCCGTGGACGGCAAAACCTACGAGCTGGGAACAGGCGCCTTTGCCGTCCTGGACCGCGGCCGCGGCCGCTGGCCGTACCGGACCACGTGGACCTGGGGCGCCGGATCGGGAACGGTGAACGGCACCCGGCTGGGCCTGCAGATCGGCGGGCAGTGGACCGCCGGAACGCCGGCCACCGAAAACGCGCTGATTGTGGACGGGCGGCTGCACCACTACGACGGCGAGCTGGACTTCGCGTACGACCTCACCGACCCGAACTCCACCTGGACAGTTCACGGACCGTGGATCGATGCCGTGCTGACGCCGTTCCACCGCCGAACCTCGGCGACCAAACTGGGCGTGATCTCCTCCGAGATCTGGCAGGCCTTTGGCGCCTGGACCGGAACGGCGCGCACTCCGGACGGCACCAGCTACTCGCTGGACGGGCTCGGCGGCTGGGTCGAGGAAGCACGGCACCGCTGGTAATCAGGCATCCCGAGCAGGCATGCAGCGCATCACCGGAGGAAGGACTAGTCGGGCATGGCATTGGCAACCAGGATGCCTGCCCCGACGAAGAAGATGATCAGCGGAACAACCGCGATGCGCACGGTGTAGACCATTGCTTCCCACGTGCCGCGCCGGCGGGCGGAGGATTCCCGTCCCGCCGGCCTTTGCAGCACCCTGCCCACCACGAAGGGATTGTCGGCCCCGAGGGCAAGTTGCAGCCGGGCCAGGTACGCGGCGCGCGCCAGCCAGAGCAGGGCGGCCAGGCACGCGCCGGCGCCGGCGGCTGCCGGTGTGTCCGACTCGGAAAGCCCGGCCGCCGACAGCCCGGCGATGCCCGGGATCAGCCCTGCCCAGGCAATCCGCCGGGTCGACAGGTACATCTGCACGCGGTTGTTCCAGTAGGCACGGCGGGCGTCGGTATCCGCCTTGTCCCAGGCGGCGAACAGCTCGGGGTACTGCCCCTGGCCCAGCAGGTGCTGGCTGGCAACCACCGGCAGGGCGGTCAGGGCCAGCGCAGCGGCTCCCAGCTGGTTTCCCCCGGACAGGGCAACCCAGAGCGCACTCGCGCTCACCCACACTTCCGCCGCTGCCGCCCACTTCATCGCCTTGAGCGCCCGGGGCGAAGACCTGATCTCATCCCTTAGATAACCCCGCGGCAGCCGCCGTTCGAGCCGACGGACGGAGAGGAAGAAGATTCCGCCAGCAGCGGCGGTGAGGCCCAGGGCCACGGCCGCTGCGATGAAGGGATTCGGCAGGACCAGCACGGAGATGATCCCAAAGAGGATGCCCTGCAGCCACGGCAGATAGAGGAGGCGGCGCAGTCCCGTGAAGGCCAGTGCACGCAGGTCTTCGGCGCTTTCCTCATCAAACGGGTTGGCCGCCAGCGCAGAGGACAGCAGGGGTGCGCGGTCGCCCACCACCCGCTCACCGTCGTCGACAATGCCGGCGGCCTGCAGCAGCACAGCGCTGTTGGGGTGCGCGGCGAGCCCGGTCCGCAGAAGGTCATGGGCCTCGCTTTTACGGCCCAGCAGGTCCGCCGCCCGGGCGCCCAGGGCAAACGCGTCCTCGTGTTCCGGTGACAGGTTGATGGTATTCAGCGCGGCCTGCAACGCAACCTGCACATCCGTGCCATTGGAGCGGCGGTAAAAATGGGCGGATGCGACGGCGAGGTGAGCTGAGGGCTCCTGCGGGTGCTCCGCGGCGGCCTGCAGCGCAACGGACACCGACTCGTCGCTGCGCTTGGCACGGGTCAGGACGTAACTGAGCAGCGCCAGCGCCGGCAGCATATCCGGCACCAGCTGCAGGGCTTCCCGAACGGCATGCTCGGATTCGGCCAGCTCCCCCAGGTTGGCCAGTCCACTGGCCAGGTAGAACCAGAGCCGCTCGTCATCAAGATGGTGGCCGATCTGGCCGCGGATCAGCGCCACGGCTTCCTCGTGCCGGCCCGCCTGCTCATACGCGGTGTAGCGGACGACTATCAGTTCCGGGTCGAGGACGTCGCTCACAGCATGCTTCGCTGGCGCAGATACTCGGCCAGATCGTTGTAGCGGCCGTGCTCGTTGCTGAATTTCACCACGTTTCGCGACGATTCCAGCCAAGCGAGGGTGGAGGGCCCGATCTCATCCAGCGCCGCGTTGATGTGCGTCATGGTGATGGGGCAGATCCGGTTGGCCTGGATGGATTCCGTCATGGCTTTCTCGGCGGCTGTCACACAGATGTGGGCCAGGTCCGCCCCGGAGAACATCTCGGTGCGGGAGGCGATGCCGGCCAGATCGATTCCGGCCAGCGGGCGGTCCCGGAGGTGATATTCCAGAATGGTCCGGCGCGCCTCGAAGTCCGGCGGTGTCACCAGCAGCGTGCGGTCCAGCCGGCCGGGACGCAGCAGTGCCTCGTCCAGGTCCCAGGGGTGGTTGGTGGCGGCCAGCAGATACAGGCCGTCATTGTTGCCCGCCATCGAGTCCATTTCAATCAACAGCTGGTTCACCATCTGCCGGATCATCGCGTGGTGGCCCAGACCGCTGCGCTTCATCCCGATGGCGTCCACTTCGTCCAGGAACAGGACGGTCGGAGAGTGCGCGCGGGCGGAGTCGAAGACGGCCTTCATGTTCTTCTCGGTCACCCCGTGGTACGGATCGAGAATGTCCGTCATGGTCACGGACATGAACACGGCACCCAGCTCACCGGCCACCGCGCGGGCCAGGAAGGTCTTTCCGCAGCCGGGCGGCCCGTACAGCAGCAGCCCGCCGCGCAGCGACTTGCCGAAAGCCTTGGCCAGCTCGGCATTCTTCATGGGCTGCATAAAGGACTCGTTCAGCCGTTTCTTCACCGCATCCAGGCCACCCACATCCTTCAGGGTGACGGCGGGGGCCTCCGGCTCCAGCGGAGCTACTCCTTCGCCGCCCTCTCCGGCTGCCAGCTGGGGTTCCGGCAGGAAGGGCGGGGGAACGTCGGAGCCGACTTCGCTTTCGGCGCGGGTCCAGTCGAAAGCGGCGGCGGCCGGGTCCGCCGGTTCCACGGCGGGGTCAGGTTCCACAGGCTCCGGTTCCACGGCGGGGTCAGGTTCCACAGGCTCCGGTTCCACGGCGGGGTCAGATTCCACGGGTTCAGCGCTCCCGGTGCCGGAGGCTGCAGTGCCGGACGCCGACGTCAGCGCCGCCACGGTGCGGCCCAGGAGCTCCAGCGCCGCCGGATGGGCCGGTTCCCGCTGCAGCACAGCGTTTACTTCGCCGATTGTTTCGGTATGCCGGCCTGCGGCCAGCAGCATTTCCGCTACGTGAAGGCGAAGGGCTGCGTCCTCCGGGCTGGCTTCAACGGCCCGCCTCAGGCTGGCCAATACGTCGTCGTTCATTTCCCCGTGGTCCTTCCCCGATATGCGTGACACCAATTACTCTGCCACGGCGGCGGCGTTACCGCGGGGAACCACATCTGCCGGCGTCGGAAGCAGCGAGCGGGCGCAGCCGGGGCGGCGGCCGGAAATCGGTACGCTAACTGCATGAAGTCTGCGCGCCTGCTCCTGTCCGGAATCGTCCTGCTCCTGGCCGCCGGGTGTTCCTCCGCTGCCGCCCCCGAGCCGCTGCTCAGCGAATACGGGCTGGAGGACGCTGATGCCCGGCAGGTAATTGACCGGTTGGACCAGACCAACGAGGACCGCGGGTCCGGGCTGAACGCGTCGGTCACCTACGACGCCGTCACGGTGCAGGACAGCGGCCGGGAGTCCGTCCTCCCGATGCCCGGGGATGAGTTCTACCTGTCCGCGGCGCCATGGAACACCACCACCCATGACTGCTTCAACCACAGCCTGACCGGCTGCCAGGGCGAACTGGTGGACGCGCCGCTGCAGGTGCGGATCACCGACGACGACGGCGCCGTCCTGGTGGACGGCGCCGTGAGGACCTACGACAACGGTTTCGTGGGTTTCTGGCTTCCGAAGGACATCAGCGGGACGCTGGAAATCAGCGCACCGGAGGGCACCGCCACCGGAACTTTCAGCACGTTCCCGGACAGCCCAACCTGCATCACGACCCTGCAGCTGGTCTGAGCCCAGCTTTCTTCCGCCTGACAAGGGCCGAAGCGGCCTGCCCGCCCGTTGACGGGTGCGTTCTTCATGCTGTTAGCATCAGGAATCATTCCCGCCGGTCAGGAGCCCTCCATGAGCAGTGTTATCGCATCCATCGCCCTCGACGCAGCCGATCCGCCGCGGCTGGCGGAATTCTGGACCCAGGCGCTGGGTTACCGGATCGAGGAGACCAACGACGCCGACGTCGTCTCACTGGTTCGGGCGGACGGCACCGGCCCGGACCTCGACATCATTCCGGTGCCCGAGGGAAAGACCGTCAAGAACCGGCTGCATTTGGACCTTCGGGCCACTGAGGGGGCCACGCAGCAGCAGGAGGTGGAGCGGCTGCTCGCGCTTGGCGCGACGCGGATCAACGTCGGGCAGGGACCGGACGTGACCTGGGTGGTGCTGGCGGATCCGGAAGGCAACGAATTCTGCGTGCTCGGCCGGTCCACGGAGGACGCCGCACTGGATATGCCGTCTGCCCCGTAGACAGCGAAAGGCCCGGCAACCTAACCGGCTGCCGGGCCTTTCATACGGGCAAGCTACTCGGTGATCAGGTCCCGCACCACGATGGTCTGGTCGCGGTCCGGGCCGACGCCGATCGCGGAGAACCGCGTCCCGGACATCTTTTCCAGGGCCAGCACGTAGTCGCGGGCGTTTTTGGGCAGGTCATCCAGCGTCCGGGCGCCGGTGATGTCCTCGGTCCAGCCGTCGAAGTACTCGAAGATCGGCTTCGCGTGGTGGAAGTCGGTCTGTGTCATCGGCATCTCGTCGAACTGCACGCCGTCGACGTCGTAGGCCACGCACACCGGAATCTGCTCGATGCCGGTGAGCACGTCCAGCTTCGTCACGAAGTAGTCGGTGAAGCCGTTCACACGCGAGGCGTGGCGGGCCAGCACGGCATCGTACCAGCCGCAGCGGCGCGGACGGCCGGTGTTCACGCCGAACTCACCGCCGGTCTTCTGCAGGTACAGGCCCATCTCATCGAACAATTCGGTGGGGAACGGACCGGCACCGACACGGGTGGTGTAGGCCTTGATGATGCCCACCGACCGGGTGATGCGGGTCGGGCCGATGCCCGAGCCCACGGATGCGCCGCCGGCGGTGGGGTTGGAGGACGTCACGAACGGGTAGGTGCCGTGGTCCACATCCAGGAACGTGGCCTGGCCGCCCTCCATGAGGACCACCTTGTTCTCGTCCAGGGCGCGGTTCAGTTCGTACGTGGAGTCAATGACCATCGGCCGCAGCCGGTCCGCGTAGGACAGGAAGTACTCGACAACCTCTTCGACGTCGACGTCGCGGCGGTTGTAGACCTTGACCAGGAGCTGGTTCTTCTGGCGCAGGGAGCCTTCGACCTTCTGGCGCAGGATCGACTCGTCGAAGATGTCCTGGACGCGGATGCCCAGGCGGGCGACCTTGTCCATATAGGCGGGTCCGATGCCGCGGCCGGTGGTGCCGATGGCACGCTTGCCCAGGAAACGCTCGGTGACCTTGTCCATCACCTGGTGGAACGGGGCCACCAGGTGAGCGTTGGCGGAAATGCGCAGCTTGGAGGTGTCCGCGCCGCGGGCCTCCAGGCCGTCGATTTCGGCGAAGAGCGCTTCGAGGTTCACTACGCAGCCGTTGCCGATCACGGGAATGGCGTTGGGGCTCAGGATGCCGGCCGGCAAAAGCTTGAGTTCGTATTTTTCACCGCCGACGACGACGGTGTGGCCGGCGTTGTTTCCGCCGTTGGGCTTGACGACATAGTCGACACGGCCCCCCAGCAGGTCGGTGGCCTTGCCTTTACCTTCGTCGCCCCACTGGGCGCCGACGATGACAATTGCGGGCATGGGATCCTCCCCCATTAGTTACGAAAGGGAAGAAACGCCGACGGCGCGATCCGCTTCCGTGCATGAGAACGCCCCTGAACTCGCAGGCCAGACCGGAAATAGCCGTGGGCCGGGTCTGGCCGGAGTTGCGGGGCTCTTACCTGCCAAGTTTAGCCGATTGTAACGCCGCCGCCCTTTCCGCAGCGCCACACCGGGTATTCCCAGTGGAGAACTCTGGCGTACCGTAACCGGATGGACCGTTTTCGCGGCTACATTGCAGGCATCGGCACCCGTTCCGGCACTCGTCTGGTGGTGGGCCACTGGCTCGAATCGCCGTTCGGCGCCTTCACCGACGTCATGATGGAGAACGCTGCCGGGTCCCGCCTGTTGCTGGCTCCGAATTCCGGCGTCGCGGAGTATGTCGGCGGAACCTACCGTTTTGACGCGGAGGACGTGGTCGACGTCGACGCCAAGCTGACGGCCGACCGCCTCCTGGTCAGTGCCGGCCCGCTGCGGCTGAACCTGGACCTGGGCCCGCGGACCTTCCTGGGGCACCTGCTGGAACGGGTGCCCCCGGCTGTGGCCGTGCATCCGCGCTGGCTGGCGGCGGTCAATCCCGTTGCCGGGCTGCTGGTGCCCGGGGTTTCCACGGCGGGTTCCGCCGGCGGCGGGCGCCGCGAGTTCTACGGCGTGCGTTCCATCCGCTCGGTCGCCGGAGCAGCCGCCATGTGGAACGGCGACGATCTGGGGCGGCTTTCACCCATCAGGCCGCCCGTCCGCTTCGGTTTCAGCTCTTTTCCACCCAAACCCCAAATTGTGGCCGTGACTACCAGCATCATGTCCTGAGCGCCGTTTTCTAGCCGACCCTAACCGGCGACTCCACCCTCATTTCCCGCGCCAAAGCGGTTACCGCCTCCAACGTCGATTCAGGAATTGGAAGCTCCCGAAGGTGACGGTTAGCCTGCTGATGCTCGGCATCGCCAGGGCTTAGAACAGCATTAACGCCTTGAGCAGGAGACACATTTCGGAGCTTTGCCTGGAAATCAGCCGTCCGGCGAACCGCCCTGTCATCTCCCTGCAGCCCCCCCGGATCCACAACCCATAGAAGATGTCCCGTGCCCATCTGCACCGAAGGGTCTGCCCACATATCAGTAGTTTCGGACGCCATATTGCCTCCGGCTAATGGTCCTGCAAGAAGCTCGATCATGACGGCCAAACCCGAACCCTTGTGCCCGCCGAACGGTAGGAGAGCCCCCGCGAGGGCGACGTCCGGGTCAGTGGTGGGGATTCCCTGAGAATCGACTGCCCAGCCCGGGGAATGGGATTGCCTTCGTTTCGGGCAGCCACTATGCGGCCGTAGGCTCCGTTGCTTGTCGCCATGTCGAGCACCACTGGCTCGTTACCTCCGGTTGGAAATGCGATCGTGAGGGGATTGGTGCCGAGGATGGGTTCCGCGCCGCCGAAGGGTGCGACAGAGGCCCCGGTGGTGGAGACCAAGAATGCAACTAGCCCGTCATATGCCAAGCGGGAAGCCCAAAAAGCACCGGCACCATAATGTGAGCTGCCTTGTATGGCTACGACGGCTGTCCCGTGGTCCCGGACAAGCTCTCGCGCCTTAACGGAGGCTCTGTCCACCGCTACCTGCCCGAACCCGCCGGCCGCATCCAGGACGGCGGTCGCACCGTGTTCATTTCGCCAACTCATCGCAGCGGTAGGCAGGATCCCGCCGGTACGCACCGCTTCCACATAAAGGGGCAGCCGCATAACTCCGTGGGAATGGGTTCCTCTGCGATCGGCTTCGACGAGTGACTCAGCGATCAGGTCGGCATCACCCGCCGGCACCTGCACAGCACGCAGGACATCGGAAGTCGTTCGGAAAAGGCTCTCTGAAGAAACAGTTGGCAAGGTAACGCGAATGGTCATAGTCAGCTCCTGACAGTAGGTGAACGCTGTCGCATCGGTTCCCCCTTGCATTTGTCGGGGAATGTTGCCACTATCACATACTATTATTCGATTTTGAACCTCGGTTTTGCAATGCAAAACAAATCGATTTGCATTTGTTTTGCATTGCAAAACGAGCATTTAGTAGATGTCGAAAGGAATGCCTCTTGGAAACTCCTCGCAACTCATCAACGTCGTTGCGGCGCGCCCTCCAGCTCCTTGAGGTCGTCGCCGGCGGTCACGCAAGCGGCGGCTACACGCTTACCGGCCTGGCGGAACAGTCGGGACTTTCTAAAAGCACCGCGCTCCGGTTACTGGCCCCGCTCATCGATTACGGGCACGTGGAAACGGACTCCACCAGCGGAAAATACCGACTCGGCGCAGGGCTGGCTCGCCTCGGAACTAACTACTTAGAAGGGCTCGACCTCCGGTCCATCGCTTCAGACTCGCTTCGGGGCCTGTCTCAGGACTCTGGCGAAACGGTGCACTTGCTGGTTCCGCACGGTACGTCCATGGTTTACGTGGATAAGGTCGAGGCACCTCGCCCGGTGCAAATGGCATCACGTGTTGGGATGCAGGTACCCATGTACAGCACGGCAAGTGGAGCAGCTTATCTATCGCTGGCTGGACCCGCAGCCTTTGAAGCCGTTGTAGCCCGCGGGATGCCTCCCCTGACGCCTGCCACTCCATCCACGCGCCAGGAACTGCAGGCTGTAGTCGACCTAGCCCTAAACCGTGGTTATGCAATCGACGATATGGCAAATGAGGACCACATCCGGGGCATCGCAGCGGCAATCGTTGATGCTTCCCACCAGCCCGTAGCCGCCCTGAGCATTGTGGGGCCCGAGTTCAATGTGACCCCGGCCAGATTCGAGCTGCTGGGCTCCCTGGCTGTTGCGGCAGCCCGCCGCATCTCTGCCCGCTTGGGGGCGCGCCACTCCATCACGCCGTCCGCGAGCATCAAGTCTTCTACAGAAAAGGAACGTATCTGATGACGTCACCTTCCGCTTCCGTCCGTCCCGAACGCGTAGGTATGAGCGCGGCACTCCTAGATACGCGCCTTATTGCCATTCTCCGTGCCGCGGATGCATCACGTGCCGAGGCTGTCGCGGAAACTCTGATAGAGAACGGAGTTCGCTCACTGGAACTCACCCTGACCACAGTGGGCGCTCTTGACGTTCTGGCACGCCTGGCGGCACGCCTCGGCACCGACATCGATCTGGGCATGGGCACAGTCCTAACTGTGGACGATGTCAACCGTGCGGCCGACGCGGGCGCCTGCTTCGTCGTTTCGCCTACCGTTGACACCGACGTCGTATCGGCAGCACAAGCCCGAGGTTTGGCAAGCTACCCCGGCGCGCTAACCCCCACGGAAATCGCCACCGCCTGGAGCGCAGGCGCCACCGCAGTCAAGCTCTTCCCCGGCGGCGCTTTGGGACCGAGCTATCTATCCGCAGTTCGCGCCCCACTTCCGAACATCCCCATTATCCCTACCGGTGGAGTGGCGCTTCAAGACATCCCGCTCTGGCTGAAGGCTGGTGCCCGGGCAGTTGGTTTGGGCAGCCCACTGATCGGCGATGCGATGTCGCCCGATGGGGACCTAACAGCACTCGCTCACCGCACCCGACAAGCCAGCGACGCTGCATTTGAAGGCCGCGAATGAATACAACTACCCAGCCCCAAGGCCACGGACTGGTCACTCTCGGAGAAACACTGGGCCTCCTAGTCGCCGAAGAAGTAGGTTCGCTTAGCCTCATTCGCAATATGAAACTCAGCATGGGCGGTGCAGAGTCCAACGTGGCAATTGGCGTAGCCCGTCTCGGTCAGGCAGCAACTTGGATTGGCCGGTTGGGCATGGACCCTGTCGGCGATCTTGTCGAACGGGAACTTCGAGCCGAGGGGGTCCGGTGCCTGAGCCGCCGAACCGAAGCACCCACGGCCATGATGCTCCGGGAACGTCGGACCAACTCATCGACAAGCGTTCTTTACTACCGGCACGGCAGCGCCGGCAGTCAGCTCAGTCCGGATGACCTTCCCGACCATGTCATCGAAGATGCCGGGATACTGCATCTTACAGGTATCACTCCCGCACTGGGAGACGGTCCCGCCGCTGCTGTCCGGGAAGCCGTATGCAGAGCTCGGGCCGCCGGAGTACCTGTGTCAGTTGACCTTAACTTTCGCTCGAAGCTATGGAGCGAGGCTTCGGCCGCCCCCGTGTTTCGAGAGCTCATTTCGTCGGCCGACATGCTATTCGCCGGAGATGACGAGATCCGGATTGCCCTCGGTCCCGAACACAGAGAGTCGACCACTGTAGATCTGGCTCGGGCGGTGGGCGAAATGGGGCCTGGCGAAGTAGTGGTCAAGCTGGGCAGGCGGGGTGCTACGGCTCTCATAAACGGTCAGCTGATTGAAGTACCCCCGGTCCTGGTAACTTCCGTTGACAGCGTAGGGGCAGGGGACGCATTCGTCGCCGGTTACCTTGCCAGCCAATTGGCTGGGCACGACACAGCCGAACGTTTGCGCGTTGCGGCCATCACCGGAGCCTTTGCAGTAACGGCCCCAGGGGACTGGGAAGCGTCTCCACGCAGTCACGAACTCGGCTTACTCGGGTCCGACGGAGATGTGCTCCGATGATCACGGTCCAAGCCGTGTCGCTGTCCACCGAAACTCCAACCATGAAAGGTGCAAGCCATGGCGCTTGACGACCCAAGTGATCCCGTGATCTCCGAAGACCGCGGCGCATCTTCCACACGCGCGTTTCCCACCAAGTATTTGCCCGCCCCGAAACTGCGCGACCTACCCGCCCCTCCTGGGCGGAAACAGCAGTGGAGATACGTGGGACCCGGCATCATTGCCGCAGGCGTGGGTATGGCCAGCGGTGAATTCATACTTTTCCCCTATATCGCTTCCCAGGTCGGTCTGACATTCGTTTGGGCGGCATTGGTAGGGCTGGTCACCCAGTACTTCGTTAACATGGAAATCGAACGGTATACCTTAGCCACGGGAGAAACTGCCATCACCGGCTTCAGCCGGCTTTGGAAGCACTGGGGACTGGTATTCGCAATCGGCGCCTACTTCGCAAACATTTGGCCTGCTTGGGCAACGAGCTCCGCAACCCTGATTACCTACACGTTCGGAGGAAGCGTCCCTGTCATTGCGGTAGCAATCCTCATCGTTGTCGGGTTAATACTCACTCTCGCACCCGTGGTGTATAACGCCCTCGAACGGGCGCAAATGGTCAAGGTAGCGGCTCTCCTACTCCTGATTGTTATCGGGGCCATCGTCGCTATCGGTCCGGCTTGGCAGGATGTACCGCAGGTTGTCACCCAGCCCCGATTCCCCGCAGAAGAACTTGGCTTTGCCCTCCTGATGGGAGCCTTGGCGTTTGCCGGCGCAGGCGGAGCGCAAAACCTTGTTCAAAGCAACTGGATCCGAGATAAGGGTTTCGGCATGGGCCGATATATTCCGAAACTCGCATCGCCGCTGACCGGACAGCCTGAAGCACGCGGCAGGGTCGGCTTCGTATTCGAGTCCACCAGTGCGAACCTGGAGAAGTGGCGCGAGTGGTGGCGCTTCGCGAATCGGGAGCAGTTGGTCACCTTCGTCCTGATCTCGTTCCTGTCCATCATGTTCATGTCCCTGCTCGCGTACGCCACCGTCTTCGGACGTGACAACGTCAACGACATTTCCTTCATGCAGACCGAAGGAGAGGTGCTAATGGAGACTGTTGGCACCTGGTTCGGCTACTTTTTCTGGGTTGTTGGGGCGCTGGCAATGTTCACCGCCGCTTTGGGAATCGTTGACTACACCAGCAGGCTAGCTGCTGACGTCCTGAAGACGTCCTATTTCCCATCGGCCTCTGAAAGCAAAATCTATGCGGGTCTTGTGTGGGGCTTGGTCGTCATTGGAATCATTGTTATTTCGGTGGGCTTCTCCCAACCGCTCGCGCTGGCTGTCATATCCGCCTGTGTCGGTGGCACCATGATGTTCATTTACTCAGGACTGCTCATCATCGTCAACCGCAAGATGCTTCCAAAGGAAATCCGCGTTCGCGGAGTGCGCCTCGCCGCCCTCGTCTGGTCAATCCTTCTCTTCGGGACTTTGGCCATTCTCACCATTCAACAACAGCTCGCCAGGCTTTTTGGCCTATGACAGGAGTAATTAATGCGCATTGTCATCACGGATTGTGATCATAAAGACATAGCCATAGAGGAACAGGTTGCGGCTGAGGCCGGCTTGATGATTCGACTCGAGAACTGCCGAACTGAGGATGAAGTGATAGCGCAGTGCGCCGATGCCGACGCTCTACTGGTGCAGTATGCCCCGGTCACAGCACGGGTCCTCGCTGCTCTGCCGAACCTACGTGTTATTAGCCGTTATGGTGTCGGCGTGGACACCATAGATGTGGCGACCGCGGAGCAAAGCGGCGTAGCGGTCATGAACGTGCCACACTATTGCACGGATGAAGTCAGTGACCATGCAATTGCACTCCTCCTTACCTTGGCCCGCGGAACGTCGAAATACGACCGCTTGGTCCGAGAAGGTGTCTGGGACGCAGCCGCAGCAAGACCCCTTTACAGGATTCGTGGGAGGGTTCTCGGCATCATAGGTTACGGAGCCATCGGCCAAGCAGTTGCCCGCAAGGCCACCGCTTTGGGATATGAAGTCGTAGCCCACGACGTGGCATTTGAGCCCGGCTCCATAGCCGCGGACGGAACGCCGATGCTGGCTCTGGAGGATCTACTCGTGCATGCCCATGCGGTGACGCTGCACGCGCCGCATGTTCCCTCCACTCATCACCTGCTGAACACCGCGCGCATGCGTCTGATGCGCCCCGACGCCATCTTGGTCAATACTGCGCGGGGCGCGCTCATCGATTCGGAGGCTTTAGCGGACGTTCTCGAAGAAGGGCACCTCGCCGGCGTGGCGCTGGATGTCTTGGAAGCAGAGCCTCCGGTTGCAGGGGACCGTCTTCTACGCCATCCGCGAGTGGTGCTCACCCTCACATCGGCTGGTACTCAGAAGAAGCTGAGAAGGAGCTAAAGGAAACCTGTATCCGCAATGTCATAAATGTGCTCCTAACCGGTTAGGTAGCACGCGCTGATGCGACACGGTTAGTCCAGCACCGGGGGCCTTTCCTGCTCATGACGGGAGGCCCCCACAGGAGGCGTGGGGTTATGTACTGTGCAAAGGTGCTGTCGGGAATACTGCCCGACAGCACCTTTGCACGTTTCTGTTGGTCCCCGATACAACCGAGGACAACTACGTGGTCTATGCCCGCCTTGCCCCGTAGGTGGCGGCCCGGCAATCTCTTGGCGCAGTAATTTGCGCCCGGTACCCATCCCGCGGCCCGGCCAGCCCGAAGCACCCTTAACCCCGGGCCACACCGAGCGCCCGGGCGGCGCCGGCTGCGGCCGGCTGCGGAAAGGGCTGGCCATGGAACATCACCCCCGGCGTCCCGAACAGGAGCACACCGTGGAATCGGTCTGGGACTATCCCCGGCCGCCGCGCATCGAACCAACCGAAGAACACATCCAGGTGTTCCTCGGCGGGCAGCTGATCGCAGACACCACATCCGCCGTCCGCGTCCTCGAAACCAGCCATCCGCCGGTGTACTACATTCCGCTGGAGGACTTCGCCCCGGACTGCCTCATTCCTGCCAGCGGGTCCAGCTGGTGCGAGTACAAGGGGCAGGACTCCTACTTCGACGTCGTAGCCGGAAACACCCGGGCCGGCCGGGCGGCGTGGACCTATCCCGACCCGGTTCCGGGATAGGGCCTCCTGGCGAGCCGGGCCGCCGTGTACCCGGGGAAAATGGACCGCTGCACCGTGGACGGCGAGGAGGTCCAGGCGCAGGAGGGCGACTTCTACGGCGGCTGGATCACCGGACGCATCACCGGACCGTTCAAGGGAGCGCCGGGCACCGGCGGCTGGTGACACCCGGATACGGCAAAAGCCGGCAACCCCCCAGGTGCGGGGCGCCGGCTTTCGCCGCTTAGTTAGGACTCGCGGCCCTCGATGGCGATCTTCGCCTGCGGGTCCGACTCATTCAGGAACTTGGTGATCCGGTCCACTTCCTCGGCTTCGCCGATGGCCGCTGCGGCCCGGCCCAGCGCATAGAGCGACCGCAGGAATCCCTGGTTCGGCACGTGCTCCCAGGGGATGGGGCCGGCGCCGCGCCAGCCGGAGCGGCGCAGCGCGTCGAGCCCGCGGTGGTAGCCGACGCGGGCGTAGGCATAGGACTCGATGGTGCGGCCTTCGTCGAAGGCTTCATCGGCAAGGATCGCCCACACCTGCGAGGAGGTGGGGTGCTTCGCTGCCAGGTCCACGGCTTCGTCTCCGGCTTCCAGGCGTGCGACGACGTCGGACTCCTCAGGCAGGTACGTGGGCTCGGGGCCGAGGAGGTTCTTGCGGAATTCATCTGACATTAGAGGGACTTGCCTGCCGATCCTAGGTTCTGGGCTGCTTCAACCACGCGGGCGGACATGCCGGCTTCAGCCGAGGCACCCCACACGCGCGGGTCGTACTGCTTCTTGTTGCCGACTTCGCCGTCGACCTTCAGCACGCCGTCGTAGTTGCGGAACATGTGATCCACCACGGGGCGGGTGTAGGCGTACTGGGTGTCGGTGTCGATGTTCATCTTCACGACGCCGTAGGAGACCGCGTCGGCGATTTCCTGGGCGGAGGAGCCGGAGCCGCCGTGGAACACCAGGTCGAACGGACGTTCGCGGCCAATGGATTCGCCCACTGCGTCCTGGATGTCCTTGAGGATTTCCGGGCGCAGCTTCACGCCGCCGGGCTTGTACACGCCGTGCACGTTGCCGAAGGTCAGGGCGGTCAGGTAACGGCCCTTGTCGCCGGCGCCCAGGGCCTCGATGGTCTTCATGCCGTCCGCCACCGTGGTGTACAGCTTCTCGTTGATGGCGTTTTCCACGCCGTCTTCCTCGCCGCCGACGGTGCCGATCTCAACCTCGAGGATCATTTTCGCGGCGTGGGTGCGGGCCAGCAGCTCCTGGGCAATGCGCAGGTTGTCCTCCAGAGTTTCCGCGGAACCGTCCCACATGTGGGAGTTGAAGATGGGGTCCTCGCCGCGCTTGACCGCTGCCTCGGATGCCGCCAGCAGGGGCAGCACGAAGTCGTCCAGCTTGTCCTTGGGGCAGTGGTCCGTGTGCAGGGCGATGTTCACGTTGTAGCTCTTGGCGACCTCGCGGGCGTAGGCGGCGAAGGCGAGGATCCGGTGACCATGTTCTTGATCTTGGCGCCGGACCAGTAAGCGGCACCGCCGGTGGACACCTGGACGATGCCGTCGGAACCTGCCTCGGCGAACCCCGCGAGCGCCGCATTCAGCGTCTGGGACGAGGTGACGTTCACGGCCGGATATGCGAAACCCCCCGCTTTGGCTCGGTCGATCATCTCGGCATAAATCTCAGGGGTTGCAATAGGCATGCTGACTCCTCGTGAAAGGTTGATCTACGGCAGGGCCAGGGCCCTCATTGGCTTCCTCCATCCTAGCCACAAGACGGCTTCAGGCATCAGGTCATGTCACCGGATAACGGCCGCCGGGCCAGGACCGCGCTGCGGAAGGGCAGTTCAGTTCACGCGCTGGCCAAAAACATGGCGCCGCACCCACCCGTGCATGGCAATCGCCGCGGCCGCCGAGGCGTTCATGGACCGGGTGGATCCGAACTGGGCAATGGAAAGCGTCGCATCCGCCGCGGCATGCACTTCCGGGGTCAGGCCCGGGCCCTCCTGCCCGAACACCAGCACGCAGTTTTCCGGCAGTTCGTAGGTCTCCAGCGGCACCGAGTCGGGGAAATTGTCGATCCCGATGATGTGCAGCCCCTCGCCCTGCGCCCACTCGACGAACTCCTCCACCGTGGGGTGGTGGCGCACATGCTGGTAGCGGTCGGTGACCATCGCGCCGCGCCGGTTCCACCGCCGTCGTCCGATGATGTGCACTTCCCGAGCCATGAAGGCATTGGCGGTGCGGACCACGGAGCCGATGTTCAGGTCATGCTGCCAGTTTTCGATCGCCACGTGGAACGGATGCCGCTTTGCATCCAGGTCGGCCACGATGGAGTCGTGTTTCCAGTACCGGTACTGGTCCACCACGTTGCGGGTATCCCCGGTGGCCAGCAGTTCCGGGTCCCAGTGTTCACCTTCGGGCAGCGGGCCTTCCCATGGCCCGACGCCGATCCGGGGGCCGGCTGCCGCGTCGGGCAGTTCCACTGTGTCGGTTGTTAGCCCGGGGTTCTCCGGCAATTGTTCAACGCTGTCTATCACCCTTCAAGCCTAAGGTGAAAGACTGGGACGCAGAATCACAGGCAACAGCGGCCCGGGGAAAGCCCGGCGCAGGTTAGGAAAAGGAACAGCGTGGGCGAAAACGAGAACATTGAATGCTGGCTGACGGACATGGACGGAGTCCTGGTCCACGAAAACCATCCCATTCCGGGAGCAGCCGAACTCATTGAACGCTGGGTGTCCACCTCCAAGCGGTTCCTGGTGCTGACCAACAACTCGATCTACACCCCGCGCGACCTCGCCGCCCGGCTCCGCGCCTCCGGCCTGGAGGTGCCCGAGGAAAACCTGTGGACCTCCGCCCTGGCGACCGCTGAGTTCCTCAAGGACCAGGTCAAGAACACCGGCTCGCCCGGCCGCTGCTTCGTGGTCGGCGAGGCCGGCCTGACGACGGCGCTGCATGAGGCCGGCATGATCCTGACCGACACGGCACCGGACTATGTGGTGCTGGGCGAGACCCGCACCTATTCCTTCGGCACCATCACCAAGGCCATCCGGCTGATCCTGGACGGCGCCCGCTTCATCGCGACGAACCCCGACGTCACCGGGCCGTCACAGGAGGGGCCGCTGCCGGCCACCGGCGCCATAGCCGCCCTGATCACTGCAGCCACCAACATGGAGCCCTATATTGTGGGCAAGCCGAATCCCATGATGTTCCGTTCCGCCATGCGCAAGATCGACGCGCATTCGGAGACCACCGCCATGATCGGGGACCGGATGGACACCGACATCGTGGCCGGCATCGAAGCCGGGCTGCACACGGTGCTGGTCCTCACCGGCATCACGCAGCGCGAAGACATCAACCGCTATCCCTTCCGGCCCACCCAGATCATGAATTCGGTGGCCGACCTCATCGAGACCGTCTAGAACACGGACTTCAGCCCGCCGCCCAGCTCCGGCGGGGAGTGCAGCCGCAGCACCTCGCGCACCACGTCCTGGTAGACGCCGGGGTTCCACTGCGGGCTGGCGTGGGCGGGCCGGGCGCCCTGGTGACCAGGGACGTGGAGACCATGTTGCCGGGGAAGGCCGCCGCCCACTCGTACTTCGCGCCGAAGTAATTGACCGTCCGGTCCTCCGGGTTGCCAATGAACGCCAGCGACGTGTTGCCCAGGGCGCCGGAGTACAGCCGCACGTCGTAATGGTAGATATAGGACGCCTCGGCCTGGATCAGGGTGGTCGACGGCGCCAGCGGGGAGAGCTGCTCGAGCGTCTGGTCCATCACGGTTTCCCAGGTCCGCTCATCCTTGTGCAGGACCCGCTCCCCCAGCTCATAGCCTCCGCGCAGCACGCTGGGAATGCGGTAGCCGGCGTCGTACAGGGCCGCCACGCCCGTGAACATGGCCCGGTCCAGAACATCCTGGGCACCGGCCGGGCTGGAGTCCAGGATGATGAGTTCGACGGCGACGCCCCGCTCGAGCAGCCGGGCCGCCACTTCCACGGCGAGCATTCCGCCGAAGCTGTGCCCGTAGAAGTACACGCGGCGCAGCTGGTGGTTGCGGATGTAGCGGAACACGGCGGCGACGATGTCATCGACGTCCAGGCCAAGGTTGGAGTACCCGACGCCGGCCAGCTGCCCGCGCGACGCCAGCACCGGGCGCAGCGAATTCAGGATCCAGACCGTTTCCTCCCAGCTGGTCTTATACCCGGGAAAGAGGAACCAGGACGCGGACGGAAAGCGCCGCTCGGCGTCGTCGTCGCGCACGCGCAGAATCTCCAGGTCCTCGCGGTACCGCTGGATTTGGCGCGTGACAAAGAGATCCGCGGCCAGGGTCAGGCCCAGCACGCTGCCGGCCAGGAAACGGCGGCGGGAAAACCGTTTCAGGTTCTCCGCGGAGCGCAGGAAGTCGGCCGGGTCCATACTCATGCCTGACCGGTTCCGGGATCGGGCAGTGCGCGGGCCGCCTGGTGCCCGGCCTTAGTCCAGGCCCAGTTCATCCTTGCCAAAGGCGTACAGGTACGGGACGCCCGCTTCGGCCTCAATGCGCTCCTTGGACCCCGTGTCCCGGTCCACAATCACTGCCACGGCAACCACGTTGCCGCCGGCGCGCCGCACGCCTTCCACCGCGGCCAGCGCCGAGCCTCCGGTGGTGGAGGTGTCTTCCAGGACCACGACGTTGCGGCCGGCAACATCGGGCCCCTCGACCTGGCGCCCCATGCCGTAGGACTTCTGCGCCTTGCGCACGACAAAGGCGTCAACGGGCCGTCCGGCACGGGCTCCGGCGTGCATCAGGGCGGTGGCCACCGGGTCTGCGCCCATCGTCAGACCGCCGGCGCTTTCGAAGGAAATTCCGGCGCGGTCGATCAGGTCCAGCATCACCTCGCCCACCAGCTGTGACGCCTCATGGTGCAGTGTGACCCGGCGCAGGTCAATGTAGTAGTCGGCTTCCGCGCCGGAGGACAGGGTCACCTTGCCGCGGACCACGGCCAGTTCGCTGATCAGATCCAGGAGGCGGGCACGGGCGGCAGGCAGAACGGGCGCAGTCATGGCCTCAATCCTAGCCGAGCCCGCCTTTCTCCACCGTGGATGTGACAGGAGATATAGGGTGGAGGGCATGCGCCAACTACAAGCTGAAATCATCGCGGAAATGGGCGTGCAGCCCGACATCGACGCCAAGGCCGAGATCCGTCGGCGGGTGGACTTCCTCAAGTCCTACGCCGTGGCCTCCCACACCGGCGGATTTGTGCTGGGTATCAGCGGCGGCCTGGATTCCACGCTCGCCGGGCGGCTGGCCCAGCTTGCCGTCGACGAGCTCACGGCCGAAGGCACCGAGTCGCAGTTCATTGCGCTGCGCCTGCCCTATCAGGTCCAGCACGACGAAGCGGACGCCCAGGCGGCCCTCGAATTCATCCGGCCCACTCAGGCCTGGGTCTACAACGTTGCTCCGGCCGTGGACGGCTACGAGGACGAGTACGTCAAGATGAGCGGGGAACGGATCAGCGACTTCAACAAGGGCAACATCAAGGCCCGCGCCCGGATGACCGCCCAGTACGCGGTCGCCGGCCAGCACAACCTGCTGGTCATCGGCACTGACCACGGCGCGGAATCCGTCACCGGGTTCTTCACCAAATACGGCGACGGCGGGGCCGACATCCTGCCGCTCTTTGGGCTGAACAAGCGCCAGAACCGGCAGCTGCTGGCCGAGCTGGGCGCCCCGGAGAGCCTCGTGAAGAAGGCTCCCACCGCGGATCTGCTGGACGACGCCCCCGGCCAGACCGATGAAACGGAGCTGGGCATCAGCTACGACACCATCGACGACTACCTTGAGGGCCGCGACGTTCCGGCGGACGCCGCCGAGAAAATCGAACGCCGTTTCCTGATGACCCGGCACAAGCGCACGGTGCCGGTCAGCATCCTGGACACGTGGTGGAAGCCCTGAGGCATGCCCTGATCAGACGGCTCATTCGGTAACGTAGCAAGGGTGAAGATTGCTACCTGGAATGTGAACTCCATCCGTGCCCGTGCCGACCGCGTGGAAGCGTGGCTGCAGCGCTCCGACGTCGACGTCCTGGCCATTCAGGAAACCAAGGCCAAGGACGAGAACTTCCCGTGGGAGGTCTTTGAGAACAATGGCTACGAGGTGGCGCACTTCGGCCTGAGCCAGTGGAACGGCGTCGCCATTGCGTCCCGGGTGGGGCTGGACGACGTCGAGCGCACCTTCCCGGGCCAGCCGCAGTTCGGCAAGACCGAGGCCACCACCGCGTCCGAGGCGCGCGCCATTGGTGCCACCTGCAACGGGATCCGGATCTGGAGCCTCTACGTGCCCAACGGCCGGGCCGTCGGGGACCCGCACATGCCCTACAAGCTGCAGTGGCTGGACGTGCTGAAGGACCAGGCCTCAGGCTGGATTAAAGATAACCCGGAGCTGCCGCTGGCCCTGATGGGCGACTGGAACATCGCGCCGCAGGACGAGGACGTGTGGGACATCGACTGGTTCCGGGCACAGAACGCCACCCATATCACCGAGCCGGAGCGGGCCGCGTTCCGCGCCTTCCTCGACGCCGGTTTCACCGACGTGGTGCGCCCCTTCACCCCGGGACCCGGGGTGTACACCTACTGGGACTACACCCAGCTGCGTTTCCCGAAGAAGGAAGGCATGCGCATCGACTTTGTCCTTGGCTCCCCGGCGCTTGCCGCCCGCGTCACCGGCGCCACCATTGACCGCGAAGAACGCAAGGGCAAGGGCGCCTCGGACCACGCACCCGTCATTGTGGAGCTGGACTGATTGTGAGCGGGAAGCCGCAGCGCTCCCTTTACCGCACGTTCCCGTACGTGTCGCACCTGCGCGTCTACGAACCGCTCGACGTGTTCGACGACGACCAGCAGCTGGCCATTATGGAGCAGCGGGCGCGCGGGCGCCACGAAACTGAGGTGCTGGACCGCAGCGACGCCGTGCGCCGGCTGGTGCGCGCCGTCTCCGATCCCTTCCCGCACAGCACCACCGACCTGGTGCGCGTGCTGCATTATCCCGGCCACGAGGGAACCACGAGGCGGCTGTACTGCCCCAACCAGCTCGCCGTCCGGACATCGCTGGCCGCGGAGTCGCTCGGGGAGAGCATCCGCGGGCCGCTGGTGGACGTCCTGGTACCGGAGGTGGCCCGCGAGGCGCACGCCGCGCGGATCGACCCCGATTCCTTCGCCGATTCCCTTGCCCACCTGCACACCCGGTCGGCGACCTGGGGCGTTCCGTTTGGCTGGTTCGTGCTGCTGCACGAGGATGACCATTCCGAAGTGGTGGAGGACGACGGCAAGGTCCAGACCGTGCGCCTGAGCGCTCCCGTTCCCCAGTGCCTGGACCGGGCGAGGCGGGCCACGGCGGCGTTGACGCTGGCCGCACCCGAACTGGACCTGGTCGATGAGCTGGATGAGCTCATCAACTGGCTGGAAATCTTCTCCGAGGACGCGGTGCTGGAGCTGGACTACGGTCCGGTGGCGGATTTGGTCTTTCCCGACGACTCGCCCTCGGATGTCCGGCTCGGGATTGAGTCGCTGGCCGACGGCGACATGACCGGAGCCGCAGCCTCGTACCGCCGGCTGGCCAACCGCTGGATTCCGATCCGTCAGCTGGCCCGCGCCAGCTGATCCCCGGACGGGTCCTAGCGGACCCGGTCTTCGCGGTTGAAGCGCAGCCGGCGGCCGCCGTCGATACTGATCAGCACCGGAGTTTCCTGCCCCAGCGCGGCGTCGAGAGACTCCACCAGGGCGGTGGCGTCGGCGGCAATCAGGTGCGGCGCCGAACCCTGGCGGGGGGTGATGCGGATCCGCAGCGCGGAGCGGCCGTGCAAGTCGTAGGTACTGACAGCGGCGGACGCCACGTCCGGGTCATCCTGCAGCGCCGTCCGCAGCGCCTGTTCCGCCACGGCCCCGCTGATCGCCACCCGCCCCGGGGCGCCGTCGTCGTCGTACTCCGACACCAGGGTGCCGGTCCGTCCGCGGCCCTGCGCCGCGGCCCACAGGATCAGCAGGACGATCGCCACGATCATCGCCAGGGCCAGCAGCGGCCAGACCCAGCTCTGGGACTGGCCGGGAAGGGCGGTCTGCGCGCCGAAGTCGTGCATCCGGTCCAGCAGGCCGGGGGCAAAGACTGCCAGCGGCGGGCCGCTCCCCGTCAAGGCTGATCCACAGCAGTCCGCCGCCGAGGCCGATCAGGATCAGCCCCAGCAGACCGAGCAGCAGGCGGTTCAGCGACCGCGGAGTCCGGTTCACTGCCCGATCACCCCCAAGGTGGAAACCTGCACCCGGACCTCGGGCTGCGGATCCAGTCCGGTCAGCTGCAGTTCGTCCTGCACAGCTTCCCGCACCACCTCGCCGTTGACGGGCACTCCCGACGTTGGCCGGATGCGCACATCCACGCGGGTCCGGCCGACAGTGACCAGCACCTGCTCGGCCGTGACCCCGGCCGTGAGCCGGGCCCGTCGTGCCAGCGAGGAGGCCAGCACATCGGCGTCCACGACGACGGCGGCCCGCGGGTTGGGCAGGGCGTAGCGCGGGCGGCGGCCCGGCAGGACCGCCTGCAGGAAAAACACCAGCCCGGCCAGCAGGATCAGCACGCCAACAAGCCCCAGCACGGTGGTATCGGTGTCCGCCGGCAGCCGGGACAGCCAGGTGCCCAGGGCAGCCGGGTCGGTCAGCCAGGCGTCCTGGCCCAGGGCCTGCAGGGTTGCTTCCAGCAGGACATAGAGGCAGAACAGGATCCCCAGGAAGGCGGCGACCATGGCTCCGGAGGTCCGGCTGGCGTGGGTTTCACGGCGTACGATCCGCCGGGTCAGCGGCTCGTTGCTGTTCAACGGACCCTGCTTCCCTGGCTGAGCTGGACCCCGGTGACGCGGATGTCCACCCGGGACACCAGCGACCCGGTGAGTGCGGTGACCTTCTCCAGCAGGTACGGTTTCGCGGCGTGCGCGCGGTCCCACACGGAACCTCCGGAGCGGGTGACCAGTCCGGGATCAGCGGCTATGCGGGTCAGCGCAGGAAGGGAGACCGGCAGGGACAGGGCCATCGCCAGCATCCCCTGGTCATCGGACCAGCCGACACGGATGGAAGCCGGGGAAACATCAAAGAACTCCGCGGCCGCCGCCTTCGCTGTGGACGTCAGCGCCTGGGTGCTGATCCGGTTATGGCCGGCGAGGCCGGAGTTCCGGTCAGCGGCAGGGGCAGCGTCCTGGACTGCGGGGCTCACGAGGATGAACGGCGTCCGGTCAGCGCATCGCGGACGGTGCGGAAATCCACTTTGCCTTCTGCCGCGCGGCCGCACAGGGCACCCACGGCGATGAACAGCGCCATCAGGAGGAAGCCCCAAAAATCAAAGATCAGGGCGGTGAAGGCCAGAACAGCCCCGATCGCCATGCCCGTTACGGTTGGTTTCATTGTTCCTGCCTCATAACGATGGTCTGCGAGCTATCTTCGACCCTATACTGCCTGCTGCCGTCCCACCGTGTTGGCTGGGACTGTCCCGGCTAGGAAGGTGCGGAGCCCGGCCGGGGCTTGTCCGGGCGGGGCTCCGGGGCGCCGGGAATCTGTACATCATTCACATCAACGTTCACCTCGACCACCCGCAGGCCAACCAGGGACTCCACCGCCGAGTAGACGGCTGCCCGAACGTCATTGGCGATCCGGGTGAGCGGAATCCCGTACACGGCCACCAGGGTGACATCCACCGCGACCTCGGTTTCCCCCACCTCCACGTGGACGCCCTGGGTGGCGCTGGATCCGCCGACGGCGTCGCGTACCGCACCCAGTGCACGGCCGGACCCGGTGCCGAGGGCATACACCCCGTCCACTGCGCGTGCGGCAATGGCAGCCACCTTGGCCACGGCCTGCTCGCTGATGGCGGTCTTCCCGCCGATATCCTCCGGGCGGACTCCTGACCCCGCCGGGGCAGCAGGTGCAGGCGCCTGCACGGGAACGGGCGCGTGCGCCGGCGTCCGGGCGGGAGGAACATTCTGGTTGTGGGCATCATCCATGGTGCCCAGCGTATCCTGCGGCACTCCTCCTTGGGAGGCACGTCCGCGGGCGGTACTCACCGCTTACCGACCCGGCGCCCGGTCACCGCGGCGGGCTGGGTCCCGGTAGTCCAGTCCCCGCCAAGGACACCGCCGCGGGCGGTGCGGAAGCAGGCAGGCAGATTCCGGGAAGAGCAGCACGCGGCGTCCGGGGAAAGGACAAGGAAATGGCAGTCCGGGCAAAGAAAACCCCGGACTCGTAAGTCCGGGGTTTTAGCTGGTGGCTCCGACCGGCGTCGATCCGGTGACCTTTCGATTTTCAGTCGAACGCTCTACCAACTGAGCTACAGAGCCGGGCATCATCGCAACCGATGATCACCGAGATCTTCCAAATCGCTTCAGAAAATCTGAGCGACCCTGACGGGACTCGAACCCGCGACCTCCGCCGTGACAGGGCGGCGCGCTAACCAACTGCGCTACAGGGCCTTACTTTTCACGAGTGTAAACTCTACCAGCTTTTCACTGGCCCGATTACCACTCATGAGTACCCCCAACGGGATTCGAACCCGTGCCGCCGCCGTGAAAGGGCGGTGTCCTAGGCCGCTAGACGATGGGGGCCAACAGAACACACGGGAACGCTTGGAAGCGGAAATTTCCGTTCGTTTGCGCCCCTGTGGACTCATAAAACTATAGGGCCTGTTGGAGCAAACAGCAAAACGGCCGCGGCAGCACCCCCGGAGGCGGCCCCGGCTAGAGTGGCAGAGTGCCCATAGACATGCTGCCCGACGACTTCGAGACCGCCGTTGATGACGCGGTCGACTCCATCCCCGCAGACCTGGCGGCGGCCATGAACAACGTGGTGATCTTCATCGAGGACGAGTATGTTCCCGGACCCGGGGAGGATCCGGGAACCGAGCTCCTGGGGATCTACGACGGAACGCCGCTGACCGAACGGGACTCCTGGTGGGACGCAGGCTCACTGCCGGACCGCATCGTCATTTTCCGCGGGCCGCTGATGCGGATGTGCTCCTCGAGGATGAGCTGGTCCGTGAAATCCGCATCACCGTCATTCACGAGGTTGCCCACCATTTCGGGATTGACGATGCCCGGCTGCATGAACTCGGCTGGGGCTAGCTAGCCTTAAGGCATGGGAAATCATCACGGCCACACGCACGGCCTGCCGGCAGGCACCGCAACGGGACGCCACCGCCGCAAGCTGCTGATCGTTGTCATCATCACCCTCAGCGTGGTTTTCCTTCAGGTGGCGGGCGCCCTGCTCTCCGGCTCGCTCGCGCTGCTGGCCGACGCCGGACACATGCTCTCCGACGCCGCGGGCGTGTCCATAGCCCTGCTGGCCTCATGGATCGCCACCCGCCCGGCCACGAAGCGGCGAACCTACGGATACCAGCGCGCCGAAGTCCTGGCCGCCCTGGCCAACGCGGTGCTGCTGATTGTCATCGCAACCGTCATTTTCGTTGAGGCCATCCGCCGCTTCGGTACGGAACCCGAAGTACACACCGGCCTGATGCTCGGCGCGGCCATCATTGGCGGGCTGGCCAACCTCGCCTCCCTGCTGGTGCTGCACAGCGGCCGCCGGGAAAGCCTGAACGTGCGCGGCGCCTATCTGGAGGTCCTCGGCGACCTGCTGGGCTCGGCCGCCGTCGTCGTCTCCGCCGTCATCATCATGCTCACCGGCTACCAGCAGGCGGATACCTGGGCGTCGATCCTGATTGCCCTCATGATCCTGCCGCGGGCCTGGTCACTGCTGAAGGAGGTCATCGACGTCCTGCTGGAAGCCACCCCCCGGGGCGTGGACACCGAAATGATCCGCGACCACATAGTGAACGTGGAGGGCATCTCCGACGCGCATGACATCCATATTTGGACCATTACGTCCGGCGTGCCGGTGTTTTCGGCGCACGTAGTGGTCGACGACGACCACCTCACCTCCGAGCGGATGGACCAGCTCCTGGACCGGCTCACGAGCTGCCTGAGCCGGCACTTTGACACCGAGCACTGCACCTTCCAGCTTGAACCCGCCAGCCACGCCGTCCATGAAGGACACCAGCACGCCTGACCGCCGGCGCCCGGCTGCGCCTCGGCCGGGCTAGTTTTCGGCCGGAGTAGTCCTGCGGCCGGAGTAGTCCTGCGGCCGGCTAGTCCTGCGGCACCGGCCCGAACGCCGAACGGTCCGCCAGCCGCGGATCTTCGTGGTCGGGGACCACCATGACCGGCCCCTTGGCGTGGTGGAGGACGCTCTGGCTGGTCGAACCCATCAGCATTCCGGTGAACCCGCCCCTGCCGCGAGTGCCCAGGACCAGCAGCTCCACGGATGCCGTGCGCTCGATCAGGATTTCCGCCGGCGGACCGTCAACCAGCTGCACCGTCATGGGCAGCCCCGGGAAGTGGCTTTGCAGCCAGTCCCGGCCCGCGCGCAGCTGTTCGGAGATCTCCTCGTGGAGCGCTTCCAGATCCATCGGCGCCGGAACCCAGGCCAGGGAACCGCTGAACGGCGGCAGGGCGCACAGGATCTGCAGCGGCAGCCCCCGGTTCACTGCCTGCTCGGCCGCAACCAGGGACGCGGCGCGGCCCTGCTCCGACCCGTCCACGCCAACTACCACCATGTCCTCGACGGTCTGCTCGGTGGGTGCCCCGGACGGCGGCCGGACCCCGGCTTCCGGAAGCCGGCCGGCAGTGCGCAGCGGCACCACGGCGGTGGGGCATTTCGCGTGCGCCGGCAGGGCGCTGGACACCGAGCCCAGCAGGCGGCCGACAAAGCCGCCGCGGCCCCGGGATCCCACGACCATGAGGTCTGCTTCCTCGGAGAGTTCCAGCAGGACGGCGGCCGCATCCCCGGTCTCGACCCTTGGCAGGACCTCAATGTCGTATCCGCTGATGCGCTCAAGCGCCTTGTCCAGCACTGACCGGGCACCGTCGCGGATGATCGCGTCATCCATCGTGGTGTAGCCGGCGTCCATCGAGGACGCGGCAAAAATGGGAACGGTGTAAGCGGTGACCACATGCAGCGGAGTCCGGCGCCGTTCGGCTTCCTTTGCCGCCCAGACCAGGGCAAGGAGACTCTGGTCGGATCCGTCCACGCCGACGACGATGCCCGCCGACCCCTCCAGCCCGCCGTATTCACTCCACATTGAAGACAAGTGCCCCACCCCTTATGGTTCATCACCGGACGCCGTGTTCGTCGTCGAACACTGGAACCGTGCTTGTTTCGGTAGCCTACCGCGCGGCGGCCCCGCGCCGTGGTGTCCCCCGAAACACGCCCGCCAAAGCACTACACAGAGGTCCCTGCGGCGGATAGGCTTCGGGGCATTACAGCCGAAAACCGTCGCCGGGCAGCCGGGTGGCGCACATCTGCGGGACCGGAAGAGGCGCCGTTCCCGCTGCCTTGATCTACGTCAGGGGGTTGCCTCGGTGGATGGAACAGCGAACCGCGCGGAAGACGATGCGCCGGCGGCAGCCGGGCCGGGCACCGAGGTGGCGGCCGCCGTCGTCATAGGCTGCGGCCTGACGGGCCTGGCAGTGGCCAGCGAACTGAGCCGGCACGGCATCCATCCCATTGTCCTCAACGGGCTGCGCCAGGACACCGCCCCGGTGCCCGTCCCCGGCCCTGCCCCCGATGCCCTGAGCCTTCCACAGCGCGCGGAACTGCTGCGCCTGCTCCACGGTTATGCCGCCGGCCACTCCCTGGACGTCCGCCGCGGCACCCCCGCCGAGGAGCTGGGCCTGCTGCGCGGACCCGGCAGTCCTGCCCGGGAGTCCGGCGCCCTGCGGTGGACAGTCCACACCCGGCACGGAGTACTGCTGGCCGACACCGTGGTGCTCGCGGGCTGCGGCCAGCCGGCACTGGTGAAACTAATCCATGCTCTTGGCTTTGCCGCAGGCGCGGAGCTGATGAGCGCCCTGCGCGGCGTTGGACTCTACATCGTGGGCGCCGGCGAGGTGCTTACTGCTCCCACCCGCGAACTCCTCCGCCAGGCAAAGCGGGCCGGCCGGCAAATAGCGGCGCGCGGTGCAACCTTCGACGGCACGTCCACCCTGGGCGTGGGCACCGCTTAGAACCGCCCGCCGGGCCACCGCCCCGGACGCGAGCAAAATCACAATAAACCCCGTCCGCTTTGGCAATCGGTCCCGCTGCCCCGGCTGGAAGGGGCGCGATAAGATCGAATGGCGGATTTTCCCAGCAAACCAACACCCATTCAGAGGAACGTTCATGCTCAAACAAGGTTCAAAGCTGGACCAGTATTTTGAAATCACCAAAAGGGTTCTTCCGTTTCCCGCGAAGTCCGGGGTGGTTTGGCCACGTTTTTCGCCATGAGTTACATCGTTGTACTGAACCCGCTAATCCTCGGTGGTCCGGACTCCGCGGGGAATACGCTGGCCGGCCCCGCCGTCGCCGCGGCCACCGCCCTCGTGGCCGGCGTGCTCACGATCATCATGGGTGCCTGGGCAAAGCACCCCTTTGCCCTGGCTACGGGCTTGGGCGTCAACGCCTTCGTTGCAGCAACCGTGGCCACCAATGAGGGCCTGACCTGGCCTGATGTCATGGGCTTGATCGTGCTTTCCGGCATCACCATGTTCATCCTCGTCCTGACCGGTTTCCGCACCGCCGTCTTCAAGGCCGTTCCCGCAGGCCTCAAGACTGCCATCGTCGTCGGCATCGGGCTGTTCATTGCCCTCCTCGGATTCGTGAACGCAGGATTCGTCCGGCGCATCCCCGATGCCGCCGGCACGACCGTTCCCGTGGAACTGGGCACGGGCGGACAGCTGCTGGGCTGGCCCAGCCTGGTTTTCGTGTTCGGCCTGATCCTGACCATCGGTTTGATGTCCCGCAACGTCAAAGGCGCCATCCTCATTGGCATTGTTGCCTCCACCATCCTCTCCGTCATCATCGAGCTTGTGGCATCCCCGGGCGCGCAGGGCGCGGGCGTGGAAACCGGCTGGTCGCTGGTTACGCCGAGCATGCCGGACTGGGCCGCACCGGATCTGTCCCTGCTGGGCCAGGTCAGTGTGTTTGGCAGCTTTGAGAAACTCGGCATCGTGGCCGCGTCACTGCTGGCCTTCGTGATCCTGCTCAGCATTTTCTTCGACGCCATGGGCACCATGGTTGGCCTGGCCACCGAAGCAGGGTCGATTGACAAGGACGGCAACATTCCCAACGTGGAACGTGTGCTGCTGGTCGACGCGGCGGGCGCCGTAGTGGGCGGCGCCGCGGGCGTTTCCTCCAACCAGATCTTCGTCGAGTCCGGCTCCGGCATTGCCGAGGGCGCCCGGACCGGACTCGCCTCCGTGGTGACCGGCCTGCTGTTCATCGTTGCCATGTTCCTGACCCCGCTGATCTACCTGGTGCCGTTTGAGGCCGTGGCTCCGGCCCTCGTGGTGGTGGGGTACCTCATGGTGTCCCAGGTGGGCAAGATCGACTGGAGCGACATTGGCATCGCCGTCCCCGCGTTCCTGACCATCGCCCTGATGCCGTTCACGTACTCCATTGCCAACGGCCTGGGAGCCGGCTTCATCGCCTTCGCGCTGATCCGCCTGTTCCAGGGCCGCGCCAGGGAAGTCCACCCGCTGATGTGGGTTGTGGCCGCGGCGTTCGTCTTGTTCTTCTCCGTGGGAGCAATTTCCTCCGCCCTCGGGATGTAGCCGGGCTCAGGAAGCCGGCACGAAAAAGCCGCCCGAACCGCACTGCGCGCTTCGGGCGGCTTTTCTTGTGGCTGTCCGGATGCCCGCCCCAAGTGGCTGGCGCGGATCAGCCTGCCTCAGCGTCAGTGAGCGGCTGGGTTCCCGCCGCAAAGGCCCGCACCTTGGCGTCCTCCCATAGGTGGGCGGGCACCGCGCCGCCCAGCAGTGTCCGGGGCAGCGCGGGATGTCCGGCGAAGGGCAGGTCACTGCCGGCGATGATCATGTTGCCGTACCGCCGGCCCTTGAGCATGGCCGGGTCGGCAACGATGGCCGTGTGCGCAAAAACGGCCGCCACCGCGGCGGCTTCGCGCCGTGCACCCTTCAGATCCGGAGTGTCACCGCAGTTCATGATGTACAGCCCTCCGGGCGCGAGGACGCGTGCCGCTTCCGCGGTGAACTCCAGAGTGGTCAGGGCCGGCGGCGTTTTGGCACCGGCGAAGACGTCCCGGATGATCAGGTCCCGGCTGTCCGCATGAAGGGTCTCGGTGACCCCGCGGGCTTCCCCCACCCGCAGCCGCATCAGGGGCGCGCGGGGCAGGTCAAACCAGGCACGCACCAGTTCGGCGAGCCGCCCGTCCAGTTCAACGACCACCTGCCGCGCATTCGGATAACCGGCGGCAAAATAGCGGGCCATGGAACAGGCGGCACCGCCCAGATGGAGGGCACGCAGTTTTGCGTCTGCCTCCCAGTGGGTGTCTGCAAGGGCGGCGATCCAGCGCATGTACTCGAAGTCGAGCTGCCGGGGATCGGCGACGTCGATGTGCGAGCTGTGCACGCCGTTGACCTTGAGGATCCATCCATTCGGGTTGAACTGGTCCGGAAGGAGTTCGCAGGTGCCGGTGTCGATGGGGAAGGTTCCGGCTACGGGGCCGGATTTCGGTGTTCCTTCGGCCGGTTCGGAGGCGGCAGGGCCTTTGCCGGGTCGTTGCCGGCCCATCAGGCCGGTGTCCGCTTGAAGGTGGGAGTCATGCCTTCAGTTTGAGTGCCGGGCTGGGGCCCTTTTACCCCCGCCGAGTGTCGGGATAATGCCCTTGCCTGCCATCCATTGACGGAATCACGCCTGTATTTCGGGCTGAAAGCCGGAGGAGCCCGGCATTCGATGAAGACAAGCCGCACGAGCCCGACACTCGACGGGAAGAAGACGACGAAAACGGCCCCCACGGCAAGCGGGCGCCCGGCCGACCCTAATCGGAAGAGCGCTCCAGGGCTGCTTCCAGGCGTTCCACCTTGCCCTCGAGCTCACCGGAGTGGCCGGGCCGGATGTCTGCCTTGAGGACCAGCGACACCCGGCTGCCGTAGCGGCCCACTGCCTCCGTGGCACGGCGGACCACATCCATGACTTCGTCCCACTCACCCTCCAGCGTGGTGAACATGGCGTCGGTCCGGTTCGGCAGGCCGGATTCGCGGACAATCCGGACAGCGGCCGCGACGGCATCGTGCACCGATGCGTCCGCGGCGCCGGCACCGGCAGGGGTGTCCGGACCAACGCCGGACGGGGCTACGGAGAAGGCAACTAGCATGCCGACCAGTCTGCCACCCCCGCGGGGAGGTGCAAGTCCCCGCGGCAGGCACAGTCCGGCTAGGCCTCCGGGGCGGCCGGCTCCTGTTCGCGCTCCAGCCGGTCGGCGCGCTCGGCCGCACGCAGCTCCTTGAACTTGTCATTCAGCCGCGAATGGCGGCGGCCGTAGGCGAAGTAAAGCAGGAAGCCGACCAGCAGCCAGGCGGCAAAGTAGATCCAGGTTTCCACGGCCAGGTTGGTCATCAGGTACAGGCAGAGCAGGGCCGAGACGACCGGAATCACTGGGCCGAACGGCACACGGAAGGCGGGCTTGAGGTCGGGGCGCTTGCGCCGCAGGACCAGGACTCCGACACTGACCACGACAAACGCGGACAGGGTGCCGATGTTGATCATTTCCTCCAGCACGTCCACCTGGGTGAACCCGGCGACCAGGGCCACGAGCGTTCCGCACAGGATCTGCAGGCGGGCCGGAGTGGAATGCTTGTCACTGGTGCGGGAAAGGGCCCGCGGCAGCAGTCCGTCGCGGCTTATTGCCAGGACCACCCGCGCCAGGCCCATCAGCAGCACCATGATCACCGTGGTGAGGCCAATCAGGGAGCCGACGGCGATGACCCCCGCCGCCCAGGTGTTGCCTACGAGCGTAAACGCGGTCGCCAGATTCGGCGACTCGACGGCTGCGAGGTCGGTGTACGAGACCATGCCCGTCAGGGCCAGGGACACACCTATGTACAGGAGGGTGACCACGGCCAGTCCGGCGAAGATTCCCCGCGGCAGCGTCCTGCCCGGATTCTTCACTTCTTCCGCGGAGGTGGCGACGACGTCGAACCCAATGAATGCGAAGAACACGATCGCCGCGCCGGCAAAGACGCCCAGCATGCCGTACTGCGCCGGAGCGGCACCGGTCATGAAGGAGAACAGTGACTGCTGCATCACGCCGTCGCTGCCCAGCGACTCGGTCGGCACCGATTCCGGGATGAACGGGGTGTAGTTTTCGGCCTTGACGTAGAAGAACCCCGCAATGATGACGAACAGCACCACGCCGATCTTGATCAGCGTGAACACGTTGCCGACCTGCGCGGAAAGCTTGGTTCCCTTGACCAGCAGCACGGTGAACACCGTGACGATCAGCAGCGGGCCCCAGGTCAGATCCACCGGGCCCAGGTCGATCGTGGCCGGGATATTTAGGCCCATCAGGGTGAACACTTCGCTGAGGTAGATGCCCCAGTACTTGGCAATCACCGCCGCAGCGGTGAACAGTTCCAGGATCAGGTTCCAGCCAATGATCCAGGCCACCAGCTCGCCCATGGTCGCGTAGGTGAAGACATAGGCGGAGCCGGCCACCGGAATGGCGGTGGCGAACTCCGCGTAACACATGATGGCCAGGGCGCAGGTGAGGGCGGCCAGGACAAAGGAAAGGGTTACGGCAGGGCCGGAAAAATTGGCGGCTGCATTAGCTCCCACGGAGAAGATGCCCGCGCCCACGGCAACGGCGACACCCATGATCATCAGGTCCCACGTTGTCAGGGTCCGCCTGAGCCGGCGGCCCGGCTCGTCGGCGTCCGCGAGGGAATCCTCAATGGGCTTGGTTCTGAAGAGACTCACGGTGGTCCTTGTGCTCTGGTATTTCGTCAAAACTAACCGATCAATCGTAGGCCGCGGCCGGCCTGCCTCAGTTTAATCCCACATGCTGAGACGCTGCGGTCCATTCGGAGCCGCCGGCCGCCGGTTCCGGCGGGTGTAGCCGCATGTCCGCTAGCCAGCCATGGACGCTTTTGGGAGGATGAGAATGTGTTCCGCGCCACACTATGGAAGCGGACCGCGTGCTTCCCAAACCCACAGATCGGACAGCAACCATGGCCCGCGGAATCTATATCAGCGCCATGACCCCGGGGTCCGGCAAATCCCTTGTCACTCTCGGCCTGGCGGACATGCTGCTGCGCCATGCAGACCGCGTGGGGTTCTTCCGGCCGATCGTGGAAGGCGCCGAACCGGCCCGGGATCCGATGGTCCGGCTGATGCAGCGGAAGTTCAACCTCACTCCCGAAACAAGCCGCGGCGGGCTCACCCGCCCCGAACTGCGCGCCCTGCTGGTCGCCGGTGAACGCGGGGAGGTGGACTCCCGCTGCCTGGCCGTCTACAACGAAGTGGCCGCCCACTGCGACGTGGTGATCATCGAGGGCACCGACCTCTCGGGACACGACGTCGCCCTGGAGTTCGACCTGAATGCCCGCCTCGCAAACAACCTGGGCGCGGTCGTGCTGGCCGTCGTCAACGCCCGGGAAATGACGGTGCCGGAAACGGCGGACGCGGTGGATGTGGCCCGCAGGGAGCTGCATTCGGCACGGTGCGACCTGCTCGCCATGATGGTCAACCGCGCGGAGCCGGATGCGGTGGAGGAGATCCGGACCGCGGTGCGCCCCGGAACGTCGGGCCGGCCGGTTTACGTGATGCCAGAAGTGAATGAAATTTCCCAGCCGTCCATGTCGGAGGTCGCCCGGGCCCTCAAGGCCCGCCAGGTGGCCGGCAGCCCGTCACTGGAGCGCGACGTCGTCGGCATCAAAGTGGCGGCCATGACGGTGGGGAACTTCATTTCCCAGCTGGACCACGGGAACCTGGTGATTGCCCCCAGCGACCGGGCCGACGTCATGGTGGCCGCCCTGGCCTCCGCCGTTGCGCCCGAGTTCCCGGTGCCCAGCGGCATGGTCCTGACCGGTGGCCTGCCGATCGATCCCGGGATCCTCGCCCTGCTCTCCCAGGCGCCGTTTCCCGTGTTCGCCGTCGACGTCGACACCTACACCGCGGCGCGGCAGGTGAGCCGGGTCCGCGGGGAGATCTCCTCGGGCCAGCGGCGCAAGGTCGCCGCCGCCCTGGGTGTGTGGACCCGGCACGTGGACGAAAACGAACTGCTGGAGCGGCTGCAGCTGCCCCGCCCGGAGAAAATCACGCCGCTTCGCTTCCTGAACCAGCTGATCATCCGGGCCCGGGCGCAGCGCAGGCATATTGTCCTGCCGGAGGGCCTGGACACCCGGGTCCTGCGGGCGGCGGAAATCCTGCACCGCCGGGACGTTTGCGCGCTCACCCTGCTGGGACCGGAGGGGGAAGTGCGGGAGCTGGCCGCCAGCGAGGGCATCGACCTCAGCGGCACGGCGATCATCAACCCGGCCACCAGCGCCCTGCGGGATGACTTCGCGCGCGAATATGCCGCACTTCGGGCGAAGAAGGGCGTGACGCTCGAGGACGCCCGGGAACGCATGCTTCACGGCGCATATTTCGGCACCATGATGGTCCAGCTGGGCCGCGTTGACGGGATGGTCTCGGGCGCGGCGCACACCACGGCAAACACCATCCGCCCCGCCCTGGAATTCATCCGCACCAAGGAGGGCGTGGACATTGTTTCCTCCGTGTTCCTCATGCTCCTGGAGGACCGGGTGCTGGTCTACGGCGACTGTGCCGTGAACCCCGAGCCGGATGCCAAGCAGCTGGCTGACATCGCCCTGGCGTCGGCCGGCACGGCGTCCCGGTTCGGTGTGGAACCCCGGGTGGCGATGCTGTCCTATTCGACGGGCGCCTCCGGTCACGGCGAATCCGTGGAAATGGTCCGCGCGGCCACGGAAATTGTCCGCAGCCGCCGCCCGGACCTTCCGGTGGAAGGGCCCATCCAGTACGACGCCGCGGTGGACGCCACCACGGCGGCGTCGAAAATGCCCGGATCCGACGTGGCCGGGCATGCCACCGTTTTCATCTTTCCGGACCTGAATACCGGCAACAACACCTACAAGGCGGTGCAGCAGTCCGCCGGCGCGGTGGCGGTCGGGCCGATCCTGCAGGGACTGCGCAAACCCGTCAATGACCTCTCCCGCGGCTGCACCGTCGAGGACATCGTTAACACCGTGGCCATCACCGCGGTCCAGGCCCAGGAGGGCTGATGCTCGTACTCGTCATCAATTCCGGTTCCTCGTCCCTGAAGTACCAGGTGCGGGACACCGCCAACGGGGAGCTCCTGGCCAAGGGCATCATCGACCGGATCGGTGAGGATGCGGTCCCGGACCACGGCGCGGCCCTGGAGGAGCTAAGCCGGCGCATGCCCGGCCTCCTCGGCGGCCGCAGCATTGACGCCGTCGGGCACCGGGTGGTGCACGGCGGCGAGCGCTTCAGCGAACCCGTTCTGGTCAACAATGAGATTGTCCGGTCCATCGAACGGCTCAGCCCGCTGGCACCCCTGCACAATCCCCCCAGTGCCCGCGGCATCCGGGCCGTGCACGACAAATGGCCGGATATTCCCCAGGTGGCGGTCTTCGACACTGCCTTTCACCGCACGCTGCCCGAGCACGCCTGGCGCTACGCCGTGCCGGACAGCCTCTACCGGAAGTACGGGATCCGCCGCTACGGGTTCCATGGGACGAGCTACGGGTACGTGGCGCCGGCCGCAGCCCGGTTCCTTCGTATTGAACCCGGGGAGTTCGACGCCGTTATCGCCCACCTGGGCAACGGTGCGTCCGTCACGGCGATCCGGAACGGCAGGAGCATCGACACGTCGATGGGATTCACCCCGCTGGAGGGGTTGGTGATGGGCACCCGGAGCGGCGACGTTGACCCGTCCATTCTGGTGTTCCTGCTGCGCGAAGGCTACGACGCCGACTCCCTCGACAACCTGCTAAACCGGGAATCGGGACTTCTGGCACTGGGTGGCGCCTCGGATATGCGGACGGTGGAGGAGGCAGCGGCAGCAGGCGACGGCGCCGCGGCCCTGGCGCTGGACGTCGCCGCCTACCGGCTGGCGAAGTACATTGGCGCCTACCACGTGGCCGTGAACGGCGCGCAGGCAGTGGTGTTCACGGCCGGCATCGGAGAGAATTCCCCCGAATTCCGCGAGCTGACCGTTAACAAGCTGGGTGCTCTCGGAATCACCCTGGACCGGGAAGCAAACCAGCGGCGCGAACCGGGGGCGCGGCTGATCAGCGCCCCGGATTCGGCCGTTCCGGTGCTGGTGGTGCCCACCGATGAAGAGGAAGCGATCGCCGAAGCCACCGCCGCCACCGTGGCGCGCGACTTCGCCCCGCCGGCAGGGAGAGCAGGCGGCTGACCTGCACCGCCGCGGAACTACCCGGCGGAAACTGAGTGGCGGGCCGGTAATCAGTGGAAGGGACTCCCATTCGGCCGGCCTTTGGGCTACGGTCGAAGACCGGTCAAGCAGAGGCCGCCTGCCAGCGCCTGCGGAGAATCCCATGGACAGCCTCACCTCACGGGAACACCCATCATCCGACCACACACTCCGGGTTCTGGTCCGGGTGGACACCCGGCTGCGCGAGGCCTGCGTGGAAGTGCGCGGCTGCCTCACCTCCGACACCAGTCCCACGCTCATGAACATCCTGGCCCACACCGGCACCCTCGGGGCCGCCGTACGCATCAACCTGCTCCGGGCCGCCCACGTGGAGCAGGATGCCCTGGAACTGCTGTTTTCCGGAGCCGGCCCGGCCACCGGGGAATGCCCCGTCAAAGTACTGGCACCGCCGAACCTTCCGGTCTGCCGCCTGGGCTCCTTCGCCGCGCCCGCAGCGGACCGCCACGGCGCGCCGGCCCGTCCGCTGACCAATGAAGAGGCCCTCGAACTGGCCTTCCTCCGCAGGGATCCCCGGGTACTGGCCGCCGAACGGGCGGCCGGCCCGCACCACCCGGAAACCGGGCACGACATTCCGGTGTGACCGAGCCGTTTTGTCAGTACCCTTACTATTTGCGACAATGGGAGCACGCACTTTCAAGCACCCAAAAGCAATTAGCAGGAGGATCGCACGTGAAAGCAGTTACTTGGCAGGGAAAAACTCCGTCAGCGTCGAGCAAGTCCCGGATCCGGTCATCCAGGAGCCCACTGACGCCATCATCCGCGTCACCTCCACCGCAGTCTGCGGTTCGGACCTCCACCTGTACGGCGTACTCATGCCGTACATGAAGCCGGGCGACATTCTCGGCCACGAGACCATGGGCATCGTGGAAGAGGTCGGCTCCGCCGTCACCAACTTGAAAAAGGGCGACCGTGTGGTCATCCCCTTCCAGATTGCCTGCGGCGACTGCTTCATGTGCCGCCAGGGCCTGCAGACCCAGTGTGAGGTTACCCAGGTCCGCGAGAAGGGCTCCGGCGCCGCCCTCTTCGGGTTCTCCGAGCTGTACGGCTCCGTTCCCGGCGGACAGGCCGAATACCTGCGGGTTCCGCTCGCGGATTACAACCCCATCAAGGTCGGCTCCGAACTCCCGGACCACCGCTACCTGTTCCTCTCCGATATCCTGCCCACCGCGTGGCAGGGTGTCCAGTACGCCAACGTGCCCGACGGCGGCACGCTCGCCGTTTACGGCCTGGGTCCGGTGGGCCAGTTCGCGGCCCGCATCGGCACCCATTTGGGCTACCGGGTGATCGGCGTCGACCCCGTGGTGGAACGGCGCAAGCTGGCCGGGCAGTACGGCGTGGAGACTCTGGACCTGCATAAGGACGTTGCCGATGAGCTGCGCGAGATGACGGAGGGCCGCGGACCCGACTCGGTGGTGGACGCCGTCGGCATGGAAGCCCACGGCTCCCCCGCCGGCAAGGCCGCGCAGACCGCTGTTGGCCTGCTTCCCGACAAGCTGGCCCAGAAGGCCATGGAAACGGCCGGAACGGACCGTCTTTCAGCCCTTCACGGAGCGCTCGACGCGGTCCGCCGCGGCGGGACGGTATCCCTGAGCGGCGTCTACGGCGGCACGGCCAGCCCCATGCCCCTGATGAACATGTTCGACAAGCAGCTGAACCTGCGCATGGGCCAGTGCAACGTCAAGCGCTGGACGGATGACCTGATGCCGCTGGTGGAGGATTCCACCGACCCGCTGGGTGTCACCAACCTGGTAACCCACCAGGCATCCCTCGATGAGGCTCCGGAGCTGTACGAGAAGTTCCAGAAGAAGGAAGACGGCTGCATCAAGGTGGTCTTCCAGCCCGGGAACAACTAGGCACCCGCCTGCTGCCCCGCCGTCCGCCTATCGGACCGGCGGGGCAGCAGCCGTTAAGCCGCGGACGTGCGCGGCGGAAGCCGCACGAGCTCGGACGCGACGTCGGCGCCGTCCACTGTGACACGCAGGTAGGTGCAGAAAGGCTGCCGGCGCCGGTCGGTGGGCGACCCCGGATTCAGCAGCCGCAGCCCGCGCGGGGTCACCGTGTCCCACGGGATGTGGCTGTGCCCGAACACCAGCAGGTCGGTGTCCGGAAACTGTTCGTCCATGCGCCGCTCCCGGCCGGCTGCCGCACCGGTTTCGTGAATAACCGCCAGACGGACCTGCTCGATGGTTGCCGTCGCCACCAGGGGCAGCCGCGCCGGCAGCGCACCGCCGTCGTTGTTGCCGTAGCAGGCAATGAGCCGGTGGGAGCGCCGCAGCATCTCGTCGAGCGACTCTTCGCTGACCCAGTCGCCCGCGTGGACGACGGCGTCGGCCGCTTCGATGTCCCGCCAGAGCGCTTCGGGCAGTTTCCGCGCACGTTTGGGGAGGTGGGTGTCGGACAGGACGAGCAGGGTGGTTGCCATCTCCGGCCCCTAGCGGCGCAGGCTCCAGGCCCAGCGGATCAGGGGAAGCTGCAGCGGCAGCCGGGCCAGGTGAATGGCTTTCTGCTGATCTGATCCGCGCGGGCCGAAGGCACGCTGCAGGGCACTGAGGTGTCCGGCGATGAAGGCAACATACATGACAGCGGTGGCCGTGGCCGCAGCCCGCCGGGTGGCCGGCAGCAGCAGGCCGGCCGCCGCGGCGAATTCCAGTGCGCCGCTCAAATGCGTCCACTGCCGGCGCGTCATCACGCCCAGCGCGCCGTTGGTATCCGTGCTGATGCTCCGGGGCACCACGGCGTTGTAGAACTTCGGGTTGCGGAAGTGGTTGACGGCGCTAATGGTCAGCAGGGAGGCCATGCCGGCCGCTGAAATGCTGTGGCGGTTCATGTGCTTCTTTCAGATGGGAAGAACGCGCCGGTGGGCACGGGGGACGGTCGGCCCGGCTGACGATCCGCGGTATTCAGCGCATCTGCGGCCCGGACGAGGGCGAGGTGGGAAAAGGCCTGGGGGAAGTTCCCGGCCATGGTGTTCCCTACCGGATCGTACTCCTCGCTCAGCAAACCCAGTTCATTGGAGTAACCCACGAGCTGGTCCATGAGGGCGGTGGCCTCCTCCATCCGTCCGGTGGCGGCGTACTGCTCCACCAGCCAGAAACTGCAGGCGAGGAAGGGGTTTTCGCCGGTGGGCAGCCCGTCCACGCCGGAATGGGTGGAGTAGCGCAGCAGCAGGCCGGAATCGGTGAGCAGGTCCTTCTCCAGCCGCGCTACGGTGCCGAGCATGCGTTCGTCGCCGTAGGGCAGGAAGCCGACCTGCGGCAGCTGCAGGAGGGCGGCGTCGACCTCGGCGCTGCCGTAGTACTGGGTGAAGGACCCGAGTTCCGCGTTGTAGCCGCGGTCCAGGATCTCCTCCCGGAGCCCGTCCCGCAGGGCATCCCACAGTTCCACCGGCCCGTCCAGGCCATGGGTCCGCACCGCTGCCGCCGCCCGGTCGAAGGCTGCCCACATCATGACCCGCGAGTGCGTGAAGTGCTGCGGTTCGCCGCGCATTTCCCAGATACCACGGTCCTTCTCCTCCAGATGGCGTTCCAGGAAGGACATCAGGGCGCGCTGCAGGGGCCAGGAGAAGTGGTCCTCAGCCACCCCGCGGTCGCGCAGTTTGGCCAGTGCCACCATCACTTCGCCGACAACATCGGCCTGGTACTGGCTGACGGCGCGGTTGCCCACCCGGACGGGAACGGCGCCCCGGTAGCCGGAGAACTGTGTCAGGATGCGCTCGGGCAGGTCCCGGGCCCCATCCACGGCGTACATGATCTGCAGGTCCTCCGGATCCCCCGCAACCGCCCGCAGCAGCCAGTTGCGCCACTGCAGGGCCTCCTCCGCGTAGCCGTGGCCCAGCATCGCTTCCAGCGTCAGCGCCGCGTCCCGCAGCCAGCAGTAGCGGTAGTCCCAGTTGCGTTCCCCGCCGGCTACCTCCGGAAGCGAAGTGGTGGGGGCCGCGACAATTCCGCCGGTGGACTCGTGCGTGAGCGCCCGCAGCACCAGCAGCGAGCGCCGGACCGCCGGGGCATACCGCGGTGCGGGCTCGCAGGACGCCGCCCAGGATTCCCAGTAGGCGGCCGTGGCCTTCAGCGCGGCATCGACGTCCGTCAGTCCGGGAGCCGCGGAGTGCGAGCGGAACCAGGTCAGCTCCAGGTCCACCCGTTCCCCGGCCGAGACCTGGAATCTGCCCACGTGCCGGTGGTCCTGGGCCACAGGCAGGTTACCACCTCGCAGCACCAGCGCACTGGGCCCGGCAATGGCCAGCAGCCGCTCACCGTGCGGGTACGGGTCCCGGCGCATCCACGGCAGGACCGTGCCGTAGTTGAACCGCACCTCCAGCTCCTGGCGCATGTCCACGGTGCCGCTGATCCCCTCCACCCGGCGCACGATCGATGCCAGCCCGTCGGCAACCGGCATGAACTCGGTCACCAGCACGGTTCCCGTAGCGGTGACCCAGCGGGTCTGCAGAATGAAGGTGGACCCCGTATAGCTGCGGTGAACGACGTCGGCATCTCCCTCCGGCGCGAGCAGCCAGCGGCCGTGGTCTTTGGTTCCCAGCAGCGCGCCAAAGACCGACGGCGAATCGAACCGGGGCAGGCAGAGCCAGTCGATGCTCCCCCGCCGGGATATCAGGGCACCCGTGTGCAGGTCCGACACCAGCGCATAATCCTCAATCGGAGCAGCCATCACCCCACTCAATCACACTGCCGCAGCTTGGCCTAGGACGCCGCAGGGCGCCCTGCATTGGCTGACATGGCACCATGCCAAGCAGACTGACAAGATGGGCGGCATGAACTTATTTTCGATACGTCCCGTCCGGCGGGTCCGGACCGGCGGAGCCAGCGCATGAGCGTCCCGCTGCTGAATGACGTCGAACGCGCGGCGGGCCTGCGGCGGATGAAAATGCTGGCCACCGGCCTGCTCGTGCTGCTGGCGGTTATCTTCGTGTTTTCCTTTGCCCTGCAGGACCGCTACCCCTGGCTGCAGTATGTCCGTGCGGCAGCGGAGGGCGGCATGGTGGGGGCCCTGGCGGACTGGTTCGCCGTTACGGCGCTCTTCAAGCACCCGATGGGCGTGAAAATCCCGCACACGGCCATCATTCCCCGCAAAAAGGACCAGATTGGCGCATCCCTGGGGCAGTTCGTGGAGAGCAACTTCCTCTCCGAGGAGGTCATCCGCCAGAAGCTGGGATCCATGGCGCTGGCGCAAAAAGCCGGGGCCTGGCTGGAGCGCCCGGAGAGTGCGGCCCGGGTGGCTACCGAAGGTTCGGCGGCTATCCGCGGAATCCTGCGGGTTTTGGACGATGACGCGGTCAAGGCCGTCCTGGAGTCCATGTTCCGGCGCCACGTGGTTGATCCGCCCTGGGGCCCGCCGATGGGCCGGGTGGCGGAGAAGGTCTTCGACGAAGGGCACCACCACCAGCTGGTGAACCTGGTGGTGGACAGCATCAGCGACTGGGTGGCCGCCAACCCGTACATCATTTCCGAACTGGTCACCCAGCGTTCCCCGTCCTGGGTTCCGTCCTTTGTGGACGACCTGGTGGGAGACCGGGTGCAGGTGGAGGTGCGGCGCTTCCTGACGGCTGTGCAGGAGGATCCGAACCACGAGCTGCGCCGCGCCCTGGACGACTACCTCAAGGGCCTGGCCCGGGACCTGCAGGAGGACCCGGCGGTCATGGCGAAGGCAGACGCGATCAAGGAGCAGGTCCTCGACGACCCGCGGGTCCAGCAGCTCATTACTTCCACCTGGGCCACGGTCAAGAATGCCCTGACAACCGCCGTCGACGACCCGGACAGTGAGCTGACGCGGAACTTCAAGGCAGCAGTGCAGGACTTCGGCCGCCGGCTGACCACTGACACGGAACTCGCAGCGAAGGTGAACAACTGGATCGCCGACGGCGCCGGCTACCTGGTCAAGACCTACAGCAGTGACATTGCCGCAGTGATCACCGAGACGGTTGAGCACTGGGACGCCCGGGAAACGTCCGAGAAGATCGAGCTTCAGGTGGGCAAGGACCTGCAGTTCATCCGCATCAACGGCACAGTGGTCGGGTCCCTGGCGGGGCTGGCAATTTTCAGTGTCGCGCACGCCGTCTTCGGCTAGGCCGGCGGCAAGGGCTGGCAAGGCCGGGGGCGTGCCGGTCCGAGGGCCAAGGCCCGGCCGGCCCTACTGGTTATGAAGCGCCGCCGGGCAGCCGGCGCAGGTCTTCGGCCAGTTCTCCGCTAATGGTGTCCGGGGCCGGGCCGAAGGCCTTGCGCGCCGTTTTGATGACGCCCTTGCCCATCGCGTGGTTGCCTGCGCCGCCCACCACTGCGCCAACTCCCAGCGGCAGCGCGCGTCCCAGCATGGCCGTGCCCTGCCGGGCGACAATGCGCTTGGTGAACTGTTTGCGGATGGACGAACCAACGCCGCCCATCAGCCCGGAGGGCATTCCGCCCAGGGAGCTGGCCCACGGTTTGGCACCGCGCCCGGCGACGGACTGCATCATGGCAGTTCCTTCTTCGCCCAGCATGATGGCCATGACCATGGTCCGGGACCGTTCCGGGTCCTCCAGCTGCACGCCGTGCAGTTCCGCCACGGACTGGGCGAAAAGCGCGGTGGCTTCGAGGAAGCCAACGGTCGCGGCAGCGGAAAGGCCCAGGGCCGCCACGGTTCCAATGGCCGGGACGACGGCCGTGGCTCCCACAGCTGCTCCCCCGCCGGTTACGGTGGCCAGGTAATGCTTCTCGATGAGCGCGACCAGTTCCGCGGGCGCCGCGTCCGGATGCTTGCGCTGCAGTCTGCGGATGTTGGCCAGGACCAAGGGGCGCTGGACCTCCACGGCCCGTTCCATTGCCCGCAGCAGTCCAGCCTTCGGTGTGCCGTCCTTTTCAAAGACGGCACCTCCGGCAACCTTGAAGGCACGGTTGGATACAAAACCCACGGCAACGCTCCTTTGTAACTTCGGCGGACCGGTGCGGTGACCGGCCCGGTTAAGCCTACGTGAGGCAGATACGAAAAAGCGGGGCCGGCGGATATCCGCCGGCCCCGCTCCCTGCAGTTACTGCAGGGATCCGCGCCGAGGCGCGAAACTCGTGAAACTACGCGCGGCTGCCACTCTTGCGAGTAACGAAGCCGTAGATCACGAGGACAACGAGAGAGCCCAGGATGGCTACGAGCCAGGTCTCGATGGAGAAGAATTCATTGATGTCGGCACCGAAAGGGCGCCGCCGATCCAACCACCAAGCAGGGCGCCGATGACGCCGAGAACCAAAGTGGCGATCCAGCCGCCGCCCTGGCGGCCCGGAAGGATGGCCTTTGCGATAGCACCGGCGATAAGACCCAGAATAAGGAAAGCAATGAAACCCATGATGTACTCCTTGCTGTGTGAACGAGTGATGATTTCGTTGTTTTACTGAGCGGCCTGTGGGCCGCGCTTTCCTCCACTGTACTTCATAAGCATGCTTATGTAGTAGTCGAAGCGGATTTTCCTTCCCCGGTTATCAATGTTAGGACCGTTTGTATTCCTTGCTGCTTCAGGGTGGGGTTGATACATAACGGCGCAGAAAGATCCCGACGTCGCGGGCTTCCTCAGGACCGATTGAGTGCCCCATTCCGGGATACGTCCGCGCGGTCAAGGCGGTATTCTCCCGGAGCCAATTCTCCGTGTGGACAATCGCATCTTCATTGATGACCCAGTCATTCCGGTCCCGCCCCCAGAAGTACGGAACCGGCTCCGGCAGCGGTTCGGCCATGGCCAGCAGTTCGTTTTCCGCTATGAATCCGGACAGTCCGACGACGGCGCGGAAACCGGCGGGACGCAGCCGCAGCAGCGTAGTTGCCATGGCCATGCCCTGGGAAAACCCGAGCAGCGAAACGCCCGTATAGGAGCCGCCGGCACGGATTTTATCCACCCGGGCGAGCAGACCGGACGCTGCCTCCAGCACTTCCGAGGTATCCGATCCAAGGTAGGGATCCAACAGGAACCATCCGAAGGAATCCCCCACCGGAAAGCTGCCCTGCAGGGCAACACCGGTGACCCCGGCCGGCAGCGACGGGAATAGCCGGACCATTCCAGCCTCGTCGGCACCGTAGCCGTGCAGCATCACCAGGAGGTGGGTTCCGGGACGGGCCGGGGCTTCAGCGGACCAGATTTCCTTCTGCATCCATTTACCCTAGACCGCCGGCCCGCCCTCAGCCGCCAAGCGGTGCGCTGCTTGGCGGATGCGCCCGCCGCGGCGTGCCAATTCCGTCTTGGGAACGGCCGTCCCGACGCAGGTTATTGCAAGCGCCGATCGACCAAAAGTACGCTGGATTGAGCACACCGGACATGGTGCGCACCACAGATTGCAGGTGTCATTCCTTGGCTCCCTTCAACTCATAACAGCTTCCCGCAGCTCCCAGCATCATTGACGGACCGTGCGGCGCCGGCCGCCCAGGACCTCTTCGCCAGTGATTCCGCCACTGCTGCAGCACCGGCAGGCACGGCCGCCGCCCGGCCCCGGCTAAAGCCGCAGTATCCCCAGGAGCCCGAACATGGTGGTTCAATGATCGTCACCCTTACTGTCAATCCCAGCTTGGACCGGACCGTTGAACTGCCCGGGACCCTGGTCCGCGGCGCTGTCCAGCGCGCCACAGCGATCAGCGGGGACCCCGGAGGCAAAGGCGTCAATGTTTGCCGGGCCCTGACCGCGTCCGGGGTTCGGGCGGTGGCGGTCCTGCCCGGCCGGGACGACGATCCCGTGATGGCCGGGCTGCGTTCCGCCGGTGTCAGCTATGCAAACCTGCCGATCGCGGCCGCGCTCCGGAGCAACATCACGCTCACCGAACCCGACGGCACGACCACCAAGATCAACGTTCCGGGCCCGCCGCTCGATGCCGGGGAACAGGAAGGCCTCCTTGACCTGCTCCTTGCCACCTGTGCCGCCGGCGAGGACGGCTCCCCGGCGTCCTGGCTGGTGCTTGCCGGTTCCCTTCCGCCGGGGGCCTCACCGGACCTCTATGCCCTGGTCACCCACGCCGTCCGGCAGCGCTTCGGAAACCGGGCGCCGCGGATCGCCATTGATTCCTCCGGACCTCCCCTCCTGGGTGCGCTCCTTCACAATGCCGCCCCCGACCTGCTCAAGCCGAACGCCGAGGAGCTGGCCGAAGTGACGGGCATCGGCACCGAGGATGAGCTCGAGAGGGATCCCGCCCTCGCGGTCACGGCGGCCCGCACCCTGGTTGCCCGGGGTGTCGGCGCCGTCCTGGCGACCCTGGGACCCAAGGGGGCACTGCTGGTCACCGCCGGCGGTGCCTGGCAGGCAACCCGCCCTCCCGTTGAAGCCAGGTCAACCGTCGGGGCCGGAGATTCCTCGCTGGCCGGTTTCCTGCTGGCCGACGTGGCCGGAGCGCCGCCCCGGGACTGCCTCCGCCAGGCGGTTGCCCACGGAGCCGCTGCGGCGGCCCTGCCCGGCACGGCTGTCCCCGCCCTCTCCCAGACCGACCCCGCCGCGGTGACCGTGACGGAGATTGCCGGTCCTGTTGCCGTGCCGCACACCGGCTCCGCCCGGGCAGCATCCACCAAGGAGGAAGACTAATGTCTGAACTCATCACGCCGGAGTTAGTGACACTGGACCAAAATCTGGGACCTGAACGTTCGGAGGTGATCCGCCACCTGGTCCAAAACGTCGTCTCGGCGGGCCGCGCCACCAGCTTCGATGACCTCTATTCCGATGCCATGGCCCGAGAATCCAAGACAGCAACCGGAGTTCCGGGCGGCATCGCCATCCCCCACTGCCGGTCCGCTGCCGTCACGGAACCAACCCTGGTTATGGCACGCATCCACCCGCCGGTGGACTGGGGCGCCAAAGACGGGCCGGCGGACATTGTCTTCTTCATTGCCGCCCCTGAAGGCGCCGACCAGGAACACCTGCAGCTGCTCGCCAAACTGGCCCGTTCGCTGATCAAGAAGAACTTCACGGGGGCGCTCCGGACCGCCCAGTCCCCCGCGGAAATCGTGGAACTGGTCGACGGCGCCCTGGGCCTGGGCCCCGTCCCGCCGCCCCAGGCGGAAACCGCGGGCACTCCGGGAGCAGCTTCCGGCGCTCCGCGCGGCGCCCACACCGCAGGTGCCCGGCCGGCTGACGCTGATACCGGCGCCGGAACAGCCGGCAGCGGTGGGACATCCGGCACCGGGGGCGGGGAAGCCGCGTCCGGGGAACACCCCGCCGGCACGTCCGGCGCCGGGGAGCCCCGGCGGCTCGTGGCCGTTACGGCATGTCCCACCGGCATCGCCCACACGTATATGGCCGCGGATTCCCTGGGGGCCGCGGCAGCGGAGCGCGGCGTCGACCTCCAAGTGGAGACGCAGGGCTCGGCCGGCTCCACTCCGCTGGATCCGTCCGTGATCCGGAATGCTGATGCCGTCATCTTTGCCACCGACGTTGATGTGCGGGACAAGGGCCGGTTCGCCGGGCTGCCCGTGGTCAGCGGTCCGGTGAAGCGGGGCATCGACGAACCGGGCGTCATGATCGACGAGGCCCTGGCTTCGGCAAAGGACCCGCACGCCCGGCGGGTGGCCGGCGGAGGAGGCCCCGGAGGGAGGAACGGGACGCCGAAAGCAGCGGCGGCGGAGAAGGATTCGGCGGCCAGCTCAAGCGTGCGCTGCTGACCGGCGTCAGCTACATGATTCCGTTCGTTGCCGGCGGCGGCCTGCTGATTGCCCTGGGCTTCCTGCTGGGCGGGTACGAACTCTCGCTGTCCAGCGACGACGGCACCCTCACCGGCGACATCATCCTCGACGGAAACACCCTGTTCAGCCCCGGGCCGGAGGGCCTGCTGACCTATCTGGGCGCAGTCTTCTGGAAGATCGGAAACCTGTCCCTCGGCTTCCTGGTGCCGGCGCTGGCCGGCTACATTGCCTATGCCCTGGCGGACCGCCCGGGCATCGCCCCCGGCTTCACGGCCGGCGCCGTCGCGCTCTTCATGGACGCCGGGTTCATTGGCGGCATCATCGGCGGCCTGCTGGCCGGCTACGTCGCCAAGTGGGTGGGCAGCTGGAAGGTACCGGCCTGGCTCAGGGCCTGATGCCGGTGGTCATCATCCCCCTCGTTGCCTCCCTGATAGCCTCGGGCCTGATGATCCTGGTCCTGGGCGGACCAATTGCCGGCCTGACCCTCGCCCTGAACGACTGGCTCACCGGACTGTCCGGAGCCGCCGCCATCGTGCTGGGCATTATTCTGGGCCTGATGATGGGCTCGGACCTCGGCGGTCCCATCAACAAGGTCGCATACGCCTTTGCCGTCGCCGGCCTGGGCGAAGGCAGCTTCGAGAACCAGGCGCCATGGCAGATCATGGCGGCGGTGATGGCCGCGGGCATGGTTCCTCCGCTGGGCATGGCATTGGCCACCGTTCTGGACAAGCAGCAGTTCTCCATGGCGCTGCGGGAAAACGGGAAGGCCGCATGGCTGCTGGGAGCCGCGTTCATTTCGGAGGGCGCCATTCCGTTCGCCGCCGCGGATCCGTTCCGGGTCATCCCGTCCTGCATGGTCGGCGGTGCCGTTGCCGGCGCCATATGCATGGGGACAGGCGTGACGTCGCAGGCACCGCACGGCGGTATCTTCGTCTTCTTCGCCATTGGCAACGTACTGATGTTCATCGTGGCTATCCTCGCGGGAATGGCGGCCTCAGGATTGATCTATGTTGCCCTTAAGCGATGGACGTCGCCTAAGCGTGCCGAGGAGCCGGTCATTGCTTAACCCACCAACCATCCACGGAGAGGCACATTGATGCGGACCATCACGGGAATCGGAGTCAGCGCCGGACGGGTGCTGGGGCCCTCGCTGCGGATGCCGCCACCGGTGCCCGAGCCCGACGCAGATGCAAGGTTCGGCGCGGACAGCACAGTGGATGGTGAGAAGGCGCGCCTGAAGGACGCCGCCGAAGACGTTCGGGATGATCTGCGGCACCGCGCCGAAACAGCATCGGGTGACGCCAAGGCCGTCCTGAACGCAACGGCCATGATGGCAACGGATCCGATGCTGCTCAAGGCGGCCGGGAAACATATCAACGCGGGCATGACCCCGGAACGCGCCGTCTGGGAGGCGGGAATGGAGGTGGCGGCCATGCTGCAGAGCCTGGGCGGCTATATGGCCGAGCGCACCCAGGATGTCCTCGATGTTCGGGCCCGCATCGTCGCCCGGCTGGACGGGCTGCCGGCCCCCGGGATCCCGGCGTCCGATGTTCCGTTCATCCTCCTCGCCGAAGAACTGGCTCCCGCGGACACCGCCACATTGGATCCCGCCAAGGTGATCGGCCTGCTGACATCGGGCGGCGGGCCGCAGTCCCACACCGCCATTCTGGCCCGTTCCCTCGGGCTTCCCGCCGTGGTGGGTGCCCCGGACGCCGACTCGATTGCCGACGGCGCCGAACTCTTCCTCGACGGCGCCTCCGGAACCGTAGTGGTGGAACCCGGGACCGCCGAGCGGGAAGCGGCGCAAAAGTACGCAGCCAGGGTTTCCTCCCGCCGTTCAGCGGCAAGGGCATGACGTCGGACGGGTACGCCGTTCCGCTGCTCGCCAACGTCGGCTCCGGCAAGGACGCCCGTGCCGCTGCAGTGGCCGGCGCCGAAGGGATCGGCCTGCTGCGCACTGAGTTCTGCTTTCTGGGCCGTGATTCCGAACCCGGCGTGGAGGAGCAGGTGCAGGCCTACGGAACCGTCTTCGAGGCCTTCCCGGGCCGGAAAGTCGTGATCCGCACCCTGGATGCCGGAGCCGACAAACCGCTTCCGTTCCTGACCGACGCCAGCGAACCCAATCCGGCGCTGGGCGTCCGGGGTTACCGCACGGACCGCACTTCCCCCGGCGTGCTGGAGCGGCAGCTCGAGGCCATTGCGATTGCTGCGGGCGCACACGAGGCCGACGTTTGGGTCATGGCGCCCATGATCGCGACCGCAGCCGAAGCCGCGGACTTCGCCGTCATGTGCACCGGAGCGGGGCTGGCCATCCCCGGGGTGATGATTGAGGTTCCCGCAGCCGCAGTGATGGCGCAGTCGATACTGTCCCGGGTTCGGTTTGCCTCCTCGGCACCAATGACCTCACGCAGTACACCATGGCGGCGGACCGGCAGCTGGGCTCCCTGGCCGCCCTGAACGATCCCTGGCAGCCTGCGGTCCTGCAGCTGATAAAGAGCACTGTCGGCGGCGCCCGGGCCGCCGAGGCTGCCGCCGCCTCGGACTCCCCGGACGCGCCCAAGAATGTGGGCGTCTGCGGCGAGTCGGCAGCGGACCCGGCGCTCGCCGTCGTGCTGGCGGGGCTGGGAGTCAACACCCTGTCCATGACCCCGCGGGCGCTGGCAGCCGTGGGTGCGGTGCTGGCCTCGGTAAGCATTGCCGAAGCCCGGGACCTGGCCTCCCTTGCCCTGGGTGCCCCCTCCGCCGCAGAGGCGCGGTCGGCGGTGCGCAGCCGGCTCCCCGTCCTGGACGAGCTGGGGCTGTGAACGTCCTCCCAACTACGAAGTGCAACCGGAAGGAAACATCCCATGCCAGAACGTAAAGCCACAATCGCGAGCCGGGTGGGCCTGCACGCCCGCCCCGCGTCAATCTTCGCCGAGGCCGCAGCGGCGCAGCCGGTGGATGTCACCATTGCGATGGAGGGTGAGCCGGCCGACGAAGCGATGGACGCAGCGAGCATGCTGTCCCTGATGAGCCTGGGGGCCTCGAACGGTGATGTGGTGGTGCTGCGGGCGGAAGGCGACGGCGCCGACGAGGCCCTCGATGCCCTGGTCCAAATTCTGGAAACGGACCTCGACGCGCAATAGCACCGCCATACCGCGGGGTGAAAAGCGGGAGTTTCCGTTGGACGGAACTCCCGCTTTTCAACCCCGCACCATTTCCGGCAATGGAAACAGCGAAGCCAGCGGAGATAATCCGCTGGCTTCGGTTGTAACGTCACGCTGACCCCCCACAGGCAGCGGATGTTACATAATCATTATTCTGACACAAGATGATGAAAATGTGGACGTGCGTTGCCTATTCTTTATCAAAGGAGCCGTACGCCCTTGCCAGCAGACCTGGCTTCGGGTGCTTCTTGGCCATTCGGTGCGAGTTCCACATCAGCGCCAGCCCGAAAGCCACCACGATGACTGCCGCATAGTTCAGCAGGGTGTCCCACCATCCCCGCTCCAGGCCCCACACGAACAGGCTCAGCAGCGTGTGGACGACCGCTGCGCTCATTCCGAGCGCAATAAGGCCGGCACTGAACCGGATGTCGCCCGGCTGCCGGGAGTTCAGCGCGAAAGCGGACAGGGCGGGCACCAGACAGGCCGCGACGTATGCCGTGTACAGCCTGCCGGCGTCGCTGTAGGCCAGCACCGTCACTTGGTCCCGGTACCCGGAGAGGCCGGGCGAGGACCGCGGCAGGTCGCTGAGCAGGAAGAGCACGGTCACCAGCAGCACGGATGCGGCAAGAACGCAGCGGCCGGCCGGACCCCCAATGAAACGCGCGGCACCCTGTGCATTAAAGGCGGCAGCGAGTTTAAGTCCCAATATCAGGAAGACCGTGAACAGTGAGTAGCGAAGGATGAGATTCGCAGCGTTCACACCGCCCAGCAGCGGATCAACAAAGAGGTAAATCCGCGGGATACTCAATGCCATCGCCAGCGACATGAGAATCAGGGCAGTGAATATCCCCCTGTTCTCACCCCGGGCCGCCCCCGGAGCCCGCAGCAGCGCGAAAAAAGGGTCACACCCAAGGCTGCCCACTGTAACGTCATCCCAATTGCTCCAATAATGCAGAGTTGCTTTTTTCGTCGTTCTCAACCTTCTTCAGAACCTTACCCAGGGCATCCAACCGGTCGCGGGCCAGAATTACCAGGTCTGCGTCGGACAACTGCGCGAGGGCCTGCTCGCGTCCGCCCGGCGGCCAGCCGCATTCGTCGGGAGTGAGCAGGCCCGTCGCCACCAGGCCGCTGGCCAGTGACACTCCGGCCAGGCGGGCCGCTTCCAGGGCGAGAGCGCTGGCCAGCCGTCCGGCCGTGAGCTGCGCGGAGAGGTTCTGCGGCGCTACGCCCGTACTTGCGCTGAGCCGCTGCCGCAGGTCACCGGGATCAACAGCCTCGAACCAGCCGCGAACGGAGTTCCGGTGCGGAAAGGGGCATAGCTCAGGCAGTTCCTCGGGGGCAATCCCCGGCTGCCTGCTTCGGGCAACCACCTGCTCCAAAATGCAGACATAGGACACCTGGCTGATAAGTTCAGCGGCGGTCGGCGCCCGCACCCCGTCCCGCAGGCCGCGGTACTCCTCGAAAAAGGACAGCACCTCGACGGGGTCCTGGTCACAGGCCCGGGCCACCTGAACCACGGTGCTGACCGAGACTTTGCCGCGCACGAGCTGCTGAGCCAGTGTCGAGCGCTTAATGCCGGCCAGCCGGCAGAGGTCGGCCGTGGACTCCAGCGGGGCGGCTTTGGCGCGCCAGGTCTGGAAGGCTTTAGCGGACACTGACACGGACAACACCCCCCGATTGGTTTCTCCGGACGGATGCAACTATACTATTTTCACTGGCTCCCCCTTCTGCGTTCCCCCCATATGCAGAGCGGGGAGCCAGCTTCATTAACGCAGCAGCCTCCCCCATTCGGCACGTTTCCTCCCACTGCATGCCGTCAACCGCATTCCAGCCTTAACGGCTCCCCTGCGGCCAGGACACATGGTGACTGAATTCTCCGTGCTTCCCCAGATAGGAGGCAGCGTAGGAGCAGTAGGGTTTGATGCGCCGGCCCGACGCAATAATGTCTTCGGCTGCGAATCTCACGAGCATCGACGAATATCCCCGGTGCCGGAATTTCTCCCGGACCACCGTATGTGTCAGTGCCACCGAGTCAGGTTCTTCGATGTACTCGGCATATTCGGCAGTACCCGCCAGTTCACCCCCGATGCGAAGCTCGTAACGGCTGTGGTCAAGGTTGTGGGAGAGGTGAAGTTCATCCCTGCTGCGCCCGGTCATCCCCAGAGCCTGACACCGAAGTATCGTTTCGTCCAGACTTTGCCGGCAACGGTGCTACGCGGCCCGGCCGTCGCCGCCGGCAGCCTCCGCGCCGGCCCAGGCCTTCTCCAGTCCGGCTACAGCGGCAGCGTATTCCTCCAGCTCCGCATCACCCGGAGCGGCGGGCTCCCCCTCAAGGGGGCGAACGGCCGCCGCCGCCTTCATGGCCCGCATCAGCGTTTTGGTTTCGGGCTTGGCAGGATCCCGCAGGCCGGGCTTCTCCACGGCCTTCCATTCATCGAGCTCGTAGGAGCTCCAGCTGCGCAGGACCGCGTCGTGCCGCCGCTCCAGGGCTGCTGCGGCCTCCCGGCGCTCCGTTCTCTTTCGGCTCTCGACGCGCCGCCGGTGGCGTATCTGCACCCAGCCCACGGCGCATGCCGCCCCGGCGAGGGCGAAGAGCCCGATCCAGGGGGCGCGCTCCCGGACTGCCCGCCACCGCCCAGGCAACGGCGAGCAGGGCGGCCAGCAGCCCCGTGAAACCGATCCAGAACAGCTTCTCGCCGTCCCCCCGGTCCAGGGCGGCGTCCACCCGGAATGCCGTCAGCGCCAGGGCGGCAGCCATGAGGATCAGTGCAGGAATGAGGAACCCGGATATGGTTTCAGCTTGCGGCATGGTTCCCTCCTTGGCGCGCCGGCTGTTTTTGTTTCTCCCATCTCACGCCGGATCATCCCAAAGGTCAATGTCAGCAGGCGGGCACGCGGGGCCCGGTTTGGGGTTGGCGGAGCAATACCAAGTATGCTGATGTCCTGGATTTACCGTCCGGCCGCGGCTTCCGCCGCTCCCGGCACGGAGCACGCATCACGGAGCACAAAGGACCAGAATGAGAATTCCCGCAGCGCGCGGACCTGTCAGCACCGCACTCCTTGACCTGCTGCGCACTCCTGACGGACCGGCTGCCGACGGGTTTGCCGCCGTGGCGGATACCGTACGCCGTTCCATCGGCGAGACCGTCGACATTCTCCGGGACGAGGACCTGCAGCTGACCCTGTTTTGCCTCTATGAGCTGCATTACAGCGGACTGGACGGGGTTTCAGACAGCTGGGAATGGCATCCGGGCCTGGTTGGCCTGCGGCTGGAGCTGGAAGCGGTTTTTGAGGCGGCGCTCCGCCGCACGGTTAAGGTGCCCGCACTTCCCGAAGCGACCAGCGAAGCGGTGGCGGAGGAACTGTTCCGGATGGCCGCCGACGACGACGGTCCGAGCGTTTCGCGCTTTGTCGCCTCCAAGGCGACCAGGGAACAGCTGGAGGAATTCCTGATCCTGCGCTCCGTCTACCAGCTCAAAGAAGCAGATCCGCACAGCTGGGCCATTCCCCGCCTGCCGGTGGGCCGGGCGAAGGCCGCCCTCATCGAGATTCAGGCGGACGAGTACGGCGAGGGCGCCCGAACGCATGCACTCCCACCTCTTCGCCGTCACGATGAAGGGCCTGGAGCTGGAAACAGAGTACGGCTGGTATCTGGACTTCGTGCCCGCGCTGACCCTGGCCTCCTCCAACGCCATGTCCCTGTTCGGGCTGAACCGGCGGCTGCGCGGTGCCATTGCGGGCCATCTTGCCGCCTTTGAAATGACGTCCTCCATTCCGAATTCCTTCTACGCCCGCGGGTTCCGCCGGCTGGGCTTCGGCGAGGACGTCACCTACTACTTCGACGAGCACGTGGAAGCCGACGCCGTGCATGAGCAGATTGCCGCCCGGGACCTCGCCGGCGGGCTCGTGGAATCCGACCCTGCCCTGCTCGCCGATGTGCTCTTTGGAGCCGCAGCGGTCCTGACCCTGGACGCGATGATGGGACAGGACCAGCTCTCCGCCTGGCAGGACGGACGGTCCGCCCTGCGCGACGCGGACCCTGCTGCCGCCGCACCCGCCGGCGCTCTCGCCGGAGCCGCGCTGGCTGCCGGAGTGGCGCCGTGACGCGGGCCGGATTCGAACCAGCCGGGCCGGATTCGGGCGAAGCGGGCGAAGCGGGCGAAGCGGGCGAACAGACCGAACGGGCTGCCGCTGGATGCTGCTGCGGCAGCTGCCCTGCGCAGGACTCCCCGGCCGGCCGGGAAGCCGGTGCAGGCCGGGCCGCCGCCTCCGTGGTTGCCTGCCCAAACGGCCCGCTCCTTGTCCGGGGAGACTTCGAGATCGTCACTCCGGAAGGCGTGCCGATTCCCAGGGACCGGGGAACCGTGGCCCTGTGCCGGTGCGGCGGATCAGCCATCAAGCCGTACTGCGACGGTACGCACAAACTGATGAAATTCGACACCTCGCGGCGCCGTCCGGTGCCGGCCGCCGTCGTCGAACGCAGCGGCGGCGCCCCTCCTGACCGCAGCACGGGAAGGCCGCAGGACTCCCCGCGGGGAAAACGGCAAAAAGCACCCCGGTCCGAAGACCGGGGTGCTGCCGACGTCCCGCACCATCCTCAAATGACGCGGCCCATCACATGGTGGGCCCTGTGGGGCTCGAACCCACGACCCACGGATTAAAAGTCCGATGCTCTACCAACTGAGCTAAAGGCCCCCCGCCGACGAATCGACTTCTCCACTTTATCGCACGCGGGACGCATCTCACGAAACGCTGCCGGGGAGTCTTTTCATTTCACTGCCCCGGGAGTGCCTTACCCCGCGCCGGCAGGCTGCCGGGGCCGCCTCGACGCCCCTTCGCGCTGCGGAGTATTCTCAAAACATGAGTGAGTCGAATTCCATGCCGCCACGGCATCACAAGCCCAAGCTGTACGCTCCGCTGGATTTCGCCAATTTCCCCGGAGGTGCAGATCCCGCCCGGGTCTCGGAGGCGGCCCACCTGGCCGCGCAGGCCCTGGTCCATCATGGACGGGACAGCGATGATCCGGAAATCACCCGCCGCCTGGTCAAGCTCGCCGATAAGCAGGGACTCGAGTCCATAGCGGAACTCTGGGCGGAAAGCCCTGCCCGGTCCCTTCCGGGTGCCCTGTGGCGGCTGTATGCCCTCCGCGCCGCCACTCAGCAGAATCCCGAGCGCGTAGCCGCGTTCTACACTGCGGGCAAGGACGTTGCCCAGGTTTCCAAGGTGGTGGCCGGCGTCGCCGAGCCGCTGGGCGCCGACGAGGTCAAGGCCATGGCCGACACCATTCTCTCCGGAGCCTTCGAAGGAGAGTTTGATGTGGCCCTGGAGCGCTTCGCCGCGTTCTGCCGGGTAGTGGCCCTCGGCCAGACCCATCACGCGGATTCCGCGGAAACCGGAAGCAGCGGCACGGCCAGCCAGCTAACGCGCAACGCCCGCCAGCTCGTCAAAACCGCCGAGGACCTGGAACATTCCGCTGCCGCGTGGCGCCGGGGAGAGCTCGACTAGGTGCCCGCCGGGCCTCATGTTGACATCACCGGCCAAGAGTAGAAAACTGAAATCGGTGTCGGACTGCGGAACCCCCGGGCTTCAACTTAGAGCCGCTTCGAGCGGCCTTCCGCCGAGAGGCGCTCCCGGTCCGGCACCACTTTTGTGTCTTCCCGCCCAGCCGATAATCTTAGGCCCGTGACCTACTTCAGGCAGGGCCCCAACGGCACCCGACGTTCCCGGATCACCCAGTGAGGCTGCGGCTTTTCCCCAGGAAAACGCCGGGCTGGAGCTCCTGTCCCGCATGGGAAGCGTGCTGGTGCGCGGAGCGGGCACTCTCTCCGAGGTCCTGGGCGCCGAGCCGGCCGACTATGAGCGGCTCGCCGAACAGATGCACCAGCTGGAAGCCGAATCGACGGACCTGCACTTCGCGCTGATGACACAAATGCGCTCCAGCTTCATCAACCCCCTGCCGCGCGAGGATCTGTACGATATTTCGCTCATCCTGATGTCGGCCATGGAGAACCTCGACGCAGCCGCGGAAGTCGTTTCCCTGTACCGCCTGACCGGCATCTCCGCCCGTGCCGCCGAACAGCTCGAAGTGATCGGCCGGCAGTCGGATCTGACCGTGGGGGCGATGCGCAGGCTGGCCTCCCTCGAAGACCTCGACGACTACTGGATCGAGATGCTCCGCCTGTCCAAGCGGGCCGAAAGCACCCACCGCATCTGGGTTTCCGAACTGGTCCGCGACCACAAGCCCCTCAGCTACGCACGCCACCGGGACCTTGCCGAGCAGCTGGCCGGCACCGCCACCCAGCTTCGCCGGTGCGCAACCGCCGTCGGCGGCATCCTGGTCCGGGAATCCTAGGTGGAGCCGGTCCTGCTGGCCGCCGTCGTGCTGTTTGCCGGAGCCTATGCCTTCATCAACGGCTTCCATGACGTATCCAACTCCATCGCCACGTCGGTCCGCACCCGGGCTCTCCACCCACGGTCGCCGTCGTCCTCGCCGTCGTTTTCAACCTCACCGGCGCCCTGCTGAGCACTGCGCTGGCCGTGGTGCTGGCAGACCGGTTCATCCAGCTGCCGGCAGGAACCCCCGGACTGGGGATCCTGATCGCGGGGCTGCTGGCCGCGTGCGGCTGGGGACTGTGGACGTGGTGGAGGCGCATGCCATCGTCCTCGACCCATGCGCTGGTGGGCGGGATCGTAGGGTCCGGTGCGGCCTCCACGCTGGTGGGAGGCCCCAACATCGCCGAGTCCTACCAGGTGCTGCTGCAGCAGATTATCCTGCCGCTGCTGCTCTCCCCCGTGGTTGCCTTTGTCCTGGCCTACCTGCTGGTGTTCCCCACCACCTGGCTCATGCGCTACAGCTCGCCGCGCCGCGGCGACGCCGGAAACCGGATTGCCCAGTCAGTGTTCACTTCGGCGTTTTCCCTGGGCCACGGCATGCAGGACGGGCAGCGGACCATGGCCGTGATTGTCCTTGCCCTGGTGGCCGCCGGCTATTCGAGCGATGCCGGAATACCTCTGTGGGTGCAGGTCTTCGCCGGCACTGCGCTGGCCGCGGGCAGCCTCTTCGGCGGCTGGCGGATCAGCCACACGCTGGCCAGCCGGCTGGTGCGCATCGACCCCCTGCGCGGCATGAGCGCGACGGCAGTCAGCTCCTCCATGCTGTTCATGGGGGCCCTCTGGCTGCAGATTCCGCTCTCCGGAACCCAGACCATGACGTCGGCCATCGTCGGCGCAGGAGCGAACCAGCGCTTTTCCACGGTCCGGTTCATTCCGCTGCGGGAGATCCTGGTGACCTGGCTTACCACGGCTCCGGCCACCGCACTGCTGGGCGGGATCCTGTTCCTGGCGGTCAGCCCGCTGCTCTAGGCGGGGGGCCTGCCCGGGCCTATCCGAACCGGCCGGAAACGTAGTCCTCGGTGGCTTTCTGGGCCGGGTTGCTGAAGATCACCGGGGTGTCCGCGTATTCAATGAGCCGTCCCGGCTTGCCCGTGCCGGCAATGTTGAAGAACGCCGTCTTGTCCGAGACCCGGGCAGCCTGCTGCATGTTGTGCGTGACGATGACCACCGTGTAATCGCTCTTGAGCTCTTCGATGAGGTCCTCAATGGCGAGGGTGGAGATCGGGTCCAGGGCCGAGCACGGTTCATCCATGAGAATCACTTCCGGAGACACCGCAATGGCGCGGGCAATGCACAGGCGCTGCTGCTGGCCGCCGGAAAGGCCCGATCCCGGCTTGTCCAGACGGTCCCGGACTTCCTTCCACAGGTTTGCCCCGGTCAGGGAGCGTTCCACCAGGTCATCGGCGTCGGACTTGGAAATCCGCTTGTTGTTGAGCTTGACGCCGGCCAGCACGTTGTCCCGAATGGACATGGTGGGAAACGGATTGGGCCGCTGGAACACCATGCCGATGTGGCTGCGGACCGTGACCGGGTCCACTCCGGGGCCGTAGAGGTTCTCGCCGTCCAGCAGGACCTCGCCCTCCACCCGGGCACCGGGCAGGACTTCGTGCATCCGGTTCAGCGTCCGCAGGAACGTCGACTTGCCGCAGCCGGAGGGCCCGATGAAGGCAGTGACGGACTTCGCCTCGATATTGATGTTGACGTTTTCTACGGCCAGGAAGTCGCCGTAGTAGACGTTGAGGTCCTTGACGTCGATTCGCTTGGACATGTGTTTCCTTCTGTTTGAAAATTTCGGGAGGCCGGTGCGCGCAGGCACCCGCCGCGGTACGGGGAGGTTCGGTCAGCGGCCGGTCTTGGGCGCGAAGATCCGCGCAATCAGGCGGGCGCCGAGGTTCAGGAGCATCACCATGATGATCAGCAGCAGTGCGGCCGCCCAGGCGCGCTGGGTGCTGGGATCGGTGTTGGTCGGGGAGGTGGGGCTCATCAGCTGGCGGTAAATGTAGGTGGGCAGCGTGGTCATCCAGCCCGCGAACACGTTCATGTTGATGGTGTTCACGAAGCCGGCGGTGACCAGCAGCGGGGCGGTTTCGCCGATGACACGGGCGATGGCCAGGGTTACACCCGAGGCAATGCCGGAAATCGCCGTCGGCACCACCACCTTCAGGATGGTCCGCCACTTCCGCACCCCCAGCGCGTAGGAGGCCTCGCGCAGTTCGTTCGGAACGATTTTCAGCATTTCCTCGGTGGAACGGACCACCACCGGAATCATCAGGACCGAGAGCGCGACGGCGGCCACGAACCCGGTGCGTACGCCGGGGCCGAACACCAGCCCGAAGAACGCGGCCGCGAAGAGTCCGGCCACGATGGAGGGGATGCCGGTCATGACATCCACGAAGAAGGTGATGGCGCGGGAGAGCGGGCCGCCGTTGCTGTATTCCACCAGGTACACCGCGGTCAGCAGGCCGATCGGCACGGAAATGATGGTGGCCCAGAGCGTGATCAGCAGGGTGCCGACGATCCCGTGGTAAGCCCCACCCAGCACCGGACCGCCGCTCTCGGCGCTGGCGTTGTCCACGGCGCCGGTCATGCCGCCCATGGACGTGAACAGGAAATCCGGGCTGAGCCCGGCCAGGCCCTTGGACAGGACGGTGAAAATCACTGAAACGAGCGGAACCAGCGCCAGCAGGAACGATCCGCAGACCAGGTAAGTGGCAAAGCGGTCCACGGCACGGCGGCGCCCTCCACGACGCCGGTCACCGCAGTGGCTGTTGCCACAAAGACGACGGCCGTGAAGACGGCGAAACTGGCGATGCCGAAGCCGATCAGGGCCGACAGCGCCGCCCCGAGGATGACCGCCGCACCCAGTACGGCCCACACCGCATAACGGGGCAGCCGGTTCTTGGTGAGCGTGGCCGGACGGCGGCTGAGTGTTTGGGTCTGCATCAGTTGGCTCCGGAGAATTCTTTGTGGCGGCTGATGATCCAGCGCGCAATCACGTTCACGGCGAGGGTGATCAGGAACAGCACCAGTCCGGCGGCGATCAGCTCGGACAGGCGCAGCCCGTAGGCCTCGGGGAAGTTCAGGGCGATTTCGGCGGCGATGGTCTGGTTGCCCGGCCGGATCAGGCTGGCGATGAGGCCGCCGGAGGACAGCACCAGGGCCACTGCCATGGTTTCGCCCAGCGCGCGGCCCAGGCCCAGCATGACGGCGCTGATGACTCCGGGGCGGGCGAAGGGGAACACGGCCATCCGGATCATTTCCCAGCGGGTGGCGCCCATGGCCAGGGCGGCCTCCTCATGCAGTTTCGGGGTTTGCAGGAAGATTTCCCGGGTCAGCGACGTGATGATCGGCAGGACCATCACGGACAGCACGATTCCCGCGGTCAGCATGGTCTTTCCGGTCTGGCTGGCCGGGCCGGAGAAGATCGGAATCCAGCCGGCGTTCTCCGCCAGCCAGGTGTACGGCCCCACCAGGGCCGGTGCGAGCACCATCATGCCCCAGGCGCCGTAGACCACTGACGGAATGGCGGCCAAGAGGTCAATGAGGTAGCCCAGTCCCTGCGCCATGCGGCGGGGTGCATAGTGCGAGATGAACAGCGCGACGCCGATGCCCACCGGGGTGGCGATGGCCAGGGCAATGGCAGCGGCGATCACCGTGCCAATGACGAGCGGCCAAATGTAGGTGAAGAAACCCTCTCCGCCGCTGATGTCCGCGGAATCCGCCATAAAGGTGGGCAGCGCCTGCCACAGCAGGAACACGGCCACGGAAAACAGGACAAGAAGGATCAGGCAACCGGCCAGGAGCGTTATGCCGGAAAAGACCTTATCTCCGGCACGGCCGGCACCGCCGGTGCCTTCTATGGACTTGCTGGACACTGCACAACCCTTCGGTTCTTCACTGGCATCTGCTTAAACACTCTACTGACCCGGTACTAATCCCCCGCGCCACGGTGAGCCGGTGCACATTCCCCGGCCTCCACCGCGCGGGCCTTTGCTTTCCGGCAGGTGTATGGGCCCCGCCGCTCAGCGGGGCCCACTTTTACTGTCCCACGACTTTCACCGCTGCAACACGCTGATACCTTCCAGCGCGGAGGTTGCCTGCCCGCGCAGCGCTTCAGAGAGGGGCGCATTGCCCGCTGCGGCTTCGGCGGCGGCCTGCCCCTCCTCACTCACCACGTACTGGCCAAAGGCTTTGACGAGGTCAACAGTTTCGGCATCTTCATAGGCGGTGCAGTACACGTGGTAGGAGACCAGCACAATCGGGTAAGCGCCGGTTTGCGCAGTATCCCGGTCCAGGTCCATGGCCATGTCCGCCTCCGGGCGTCCGGCGCCGGCGGCCGGCGTCGACGCTTCAACGGCTTTGGCCGCCGCCTCCGGACTCAGCGGAACGTAGTCGCTGCCCACAAGGACGTTGACCCTGCCCAGGTTTCCCGCGGCGGAGGCGTCGGCGTAGGTCACGGCGCCTTCCGTGGAGGAGACCAGCGATACGACGCCGCCGGTGCCGGAGGCGTTCTCTCCGTTGCCGATGCCTGCGGGCCATTCCCCGGACGGTTCCTCCGTCCAGGTTTCCGGTGCCGCCGCGGCAAGGTATTCGGTGAAGTTCTCGGTGGTCCCTGATTCATCGCCGCGGTGGACCGGGCTGATGGGGATGTCGGGGAGTTCGGCCCCGGGATTCGCGGCAGTGATCGCCGGGTCGTTCCAGGAGGTGATCTCGGTGCGGAAGATCTTTGCGATGGTGTCGGCGTCGAGGTTCAACTCCTCGATGCCGGGCAGGTTGAAGGCCACCGCGATCGGAGAAATGTAGGCCGGGATGTGCAGGGCGCCGTCCGGGCCGCAAACCTCTGCGGCCGCCGCGGTTTCTTCCTCGTCCAGGTAGGCGTCGGAGCCCGCGAACTGCACCCCTCCGCCGAGCAGCGCTTCCCGGCCGGCTCCTGATCCGTCCGGTGAGTACTGCACCGATGCCCCCGGATGCGTTTCGCCGAACCCGGCGATCCACGCCTGCATGGCGGAATCCTGGGAGGAGGCGCCCGCGCCGGACAGGGTTCCGGACACTGCGCTCTCCGGTGGGGACGACGGCGTACTGCCGCCTGCGGGTGCCGTGGCGCTGTCGCTGCCGCAGGCTGTAAGGGTGAGGGCTGCTGCCGACAGGATCACGGCTGCAGTACGGACTTTTCCAATAACCAACACGTCTATCCCTTCAAGGGCCGCATCCCCGCGGTGCAGGCAGTGGCACGCGGGGGCCGTTCGCAGGGGCGGTCTGTTCCGTCCCTGCATTGATCGTGGCCGGGGAAGGTTAACGAAAGGTGAACAGCGGCGGTAGCGCCGGGAAACGTTTTATGGGACGGGTGCCGGCGCGTCATGGAAGGCTTCCGGATGGAGGCGGCGGCGGACGGGATCTAGACTGTTGGCATGCCCCCACGCGACCGTCTTGCCCAGAGCCGGGGCTTCCTGCGAAACCGGGTACGGGTGGGGCTTCACCGAAGCCGAAACTCCGTAGTGCCCGCCCTGCAGATGACAATCTGTGCTGTGGGCGCGTACGCGTTTGCGCAGTACGTCATGGGCCATGAAGGGCCGCTCTTTGCTGCCACCGCGGCTCTGATTTCCCTCGGTTTTTCCCGTGAGCCGCGCACCCGCCGCGTGCTGGAGGTGGGCATTGGCTGCACCCTGGGAATCACCATCGGCGAACTGCTCCTGCATGTCTTGGGCACGGGCCTGTGGCAGGCCGCCGTCGTCCTCTTTCTTTCCGTGATGCTGGCTCGCTTCCTGGACCGGGGCGTCATCTTCACTACCCAGCTGGGACTTCAGTCGCTGCTGGTGGTGCTGCTCCCGGCGCCGGACGGCGGGGTCTTCACCCGCAGCCTCGATGCCATTGTGGGCGGCCTGTTTGCCCTCCTGGTGACCATGCTCGCGCCCCGTGACCCGCGGCGCGAACCGCAGTCGAATGTCCGGGACCTGCTGCATGAGCTCTCCGCGGTGCTGCGCCAGTGCGCCGAAGCGGTGGCCAAGAGCGATTCCACCATTGCCTGGCATGCCCTGGTCCGCGCCCGCAATACCCAGCCCCAGCTTGATGCCCTCGCCCGCAGCGTCCGGGACGCGCGGGAGGTGGCCCGCATTTCCCCGGCCTACCGGCGCCACCTTGCCGAGCTCGGAGACCTGCGCGGGTCCATCGGATACCTGGACCTGGCGGTGCGCAACAGCCGCGTGTTTGCCCGCCGCACCACGTCGGTCATCAACCATGCCTCCTTGCATGATGATGCAATTGACCGGGTGGCGGACGTCGTGAATGACACGGCGGAAGCAGTGGATATCCTGGCCCGCGCCCTGGCCGGCGGAGAATCGGCGGGGACGCGTGAAAAACACCTGCGCCAGGCCCGCAATGAGCTGGCCATGGTGGGCGCACGGCTGAACCCCGCCACCCTGGGCGTGACCGACATCCAGGGGGACGCCCTGGTCATGCTCTTCCGGCCGCTGGTGGTGGACCTGCTCGAGTCCACCGGGCTGACGCATGAAGAAGCCGTGAGCTACCTCGCCGAGGTATGAGGGTCCGCGCTGCGGGAAGTGTCACCGGCGCGGGATAGCCTGTTTTCATGGCCACGAAGACTACCCGCGCGAAGACCGCCAACTACCGCTGCGCCGAATGCGGCTGGACCACGGCTAAGTGGGTGGGGCGCTGCGGCGAGTGCCAGGCCTGGGGAACAGTGGAGGAAGCCGCCGAAGTCCTGGCCCGCACCACCGCGGCAGCCACCGTGGCCCGGCCGGCCCTGCGCATCGCGGACGTTGATGCCACGTCCGCATCGTTCCAGGCCACCGGCGTCGATGAGCTGGACCGGGTGCTGGGCGGCGGCCTGGTGCCGGGCGCCGTCATCCTGCTCGCCGGTGAACCTGGCGTGGGCAAGTCAACCCTCCTGCTGGACGTCGCCGCGAAGGTGGGAAACGGAGGCCGGGACGTCCTGTACGTGACCGGGGAAGAATCCACGGCACAGGTGAAGCTGCGGGCCGAACGGATCGGCGCGGTGTCCGACTGCCTGTATCTGAGCGCCGAAACCGATTTGGGCCAGGCCCTGGGCCAGGTGGAGCAGGTCAAGCCGGCACTGCTGATCGTTGACTCCGTGCAGACCCTCAGCAGCGCGGCCGTGGACGGCAGCGCCGGCGGAGTCAGCCAGGTCCGCGAGGTGGCTGCCTCCCTGATCAATGCCGCCAAGAACAGCAACATGACCACTCTGCTGGTGGGGCACGTCACCAAGGACGGCTCCATTGCCGGGCCGCGGCTGCTGGAGCACCTGGTGGACGTGGTGTGCCAGTTCGACGGCGACCGGCACTCCCGGCTCCGGCTGCTGCGCGCGGTGAAGAACCGGTACGGCCCCACCGACGAAGTGGGCTGTTTCGACCTTACCGAGGAAGGCATTGAAGGGCTGGCCGACCCGTCCGGCCTCTTCGTGTCCAGGACCAAGGAGCCGGTGTCAGGCACCTGCATCACCGTCACCCTGGAGGGAAAGCGCCCCCTGGTGGCCGAAGTCCAGTCGCTGCTCGCGGAAACCAGCAACGCCCAGGCGAGGCGCGCCACGAGCGGCCTCGACTCCTCCCGCGTGGCCATGCTCCTGGCCGTCCTGCAGGCGCGCGCCTCCATGAACCTGGCCAAGGACGACAGTTATGTGGCGACCGTGGGCGGCGTGAAGCTCAGTGAGCCCGCCACCGACCTGGCTGTCGCACTGGCGGTGGCCTCGGCCAAAATGAACAAGCCCCTGCCCGCACAGCTGATTGCCTTCGGTGAAGTCGGCCTCGCCGGTGAGGTCCGGCCCGTCCCGGGAATTGCCCGCCGAATCTCCGAAGCCGAACGCCTGGGCTTCACCCACGCCGTCGTTCCGGCGTCCCCCAACGGCCCGGCTGCGGTTCCGGCCGGGTTTAAGGTCCGTGAAGTCAGTACCGTGGCCGAAGCCCTGGAACTGTTGTTCTGAGCTCCTCCGTTTCCTCCCGCTGCTGCCGCTGTGAATTTCGCGGCAGCAGCGGTCCGCGGACGGCTTGTGCCCGGTGTTCGCACGGCACAAAAGTGGCCATTGTCCCCTGCCGGACCACTACTATAGGGAAAGTGTCTGTGCAGCGCCCGCCCAGAACGCCCGTGGGCCCGATGGCCGGAAGGAAGTGACCATGGCACGCAGTCCCGAAGATTCCCTGAAGGCCACGCTGGCCCGGGTTGCGCCCGGAACCGATCTCCGCGACGGGTTGGAGCGCATCCTCCGCGGCCGGACCGGTGCCCTGATCGTGCTCGGCTTTGACCGCACCGTGGATTCCATCTGCTCCGGCGGATTCGACATCGGCATCGACTTCTCCCCCACCCGGCTGCGGGAACTGGCGAAAATGGACGGAGCCATTGTCTGCGACAAAGACGCCAGGACCATCCTGCGCGCCGCCGTCCAGCTGGTTCCGGACCACACCATTGAGACACACGAATCGGGCACCCGCCACCGCACGGCCGAGCGGGTGGCGATCGAAACCGGCTTCCCCGTCATCTCGGTCAGCCAGTCCATGCAAATCATCCAGCTTTATGTCGGCGGTCTCCGGCATGTGCTGGAGGGGTCGGAACCGGTCCTGGCCCGCGCCAACCAGGCGCTGGCCACTTGGAGCGCTACCGCGCACGCCTGGACCAGGTGACCAACTCCCTGTCCGCGCTGGAAATTGAAGCCATGGTCACCGTCCGGGATGTCGCCGTCACCCTGCAGCGCCAGGAAATGGTCCGCCGGATCTCCGAGGAAATCTCGCAGTACGTCCTCGAGCTCGGAGTGGACGGGCGGCTGCTGTCCCTGCAGCTCGAAGAGCTCACGGCGGGCCTGGGCCCGGGAAGCGAAATGATCGTCCGCGACTACGCCGACCTGCACGACGGCGACCGCCGGGCCGAGGACCAGGTGGCGACCCTGCAGAACCTCAGCTCCTCCGACATGGTGGATCTGGGCAAGATCGCCGCCGTCGTCGGGTTCCAGCCCGGCCAGGACTCGCTGGAGGCGGTGGTGCAGCCGCGCGGCTACCGGCTGCTGAGCAACATCAAGTCGGTTCCGCCCGCCGTCTCCAACCGGCTGGTGGACCACTTCGGCGGGCTGCAGAACCTCATGGCTGCCAACATCGAAGACCTGATGACCGTGGACGGCATTGGCGAGCAGCGGGCACGCACAGTGCGTGAGGGGCTCTCCCGGATCGCCGAGACGAGCCTGCTCGACCGCTTTATGTAGGCGCGGGCCACGCTCCGGGCCGGTTTACTCCAGTTCGAAGACCGTGGACTCGCTGGTGATGCCGCCCAGCCGGGTAGTGAACATGTAGGTGCCGGGGTTCGGATTGCTCGACACCTCCGCACAGCCCGGGGCTGACCGCTGGCGCTCCCAGCTGAACTTCGCGGTTTCCACGCTCTTCGGTTCGATGACCATCATCAGGTCCTGACTGGCCTGCATGCAGTCGACCGACGAGAAAATCCGGTCCGAGCCGCTGGTGACGGTGAACTCCATTTGGCTCGTTCCGACATTCACCTCGCAGGGCTCCTCCCCGGTATTGGTTACGGTCATGGTCAGCATGGGACTTGTCCCGGCCGAATAGCTCAACGCATCTGTCGTGGCCGCAACCTGGACCGCACCGGCCGGACACTCCGGGGCAGCCCCCGGCGAGGCAGAGGCGGTGGCACCCGGCGTGGCGCCGGGAGCGGGCGTGCCGCCGGGTTTCGCCGAGGGATCCGCGGCGGCGCCGGCCTGCGGGGCATCAGTGCCGCCGCCCTGGGTGTCGGGGCCGGGAATGGTGGCTTCGGTTCCGCCGTTGGATGCTGCGGCGCCATCGCCCCGAACCGCGTTGGCAATCGCAGTTATGCCGGCAATCAGGCCAATAACGACCAGCAGCACAAGCACGCCGGCCACGATCCGCCGGCGACGGTAGACGGCAGCGCTGGGCCGTCCGGCCGTTTTGTTGCCGGGCTCGGTGTTCGCGGACCCGGTGTTTGATGACCCATTCCCAACCATGTCTTAAGGCTAGGTACACCGCTGCAAATTACCTGCCGCACCACGCCGGTCAGTAGAGTATTGCTGGTCATAAGCAAGGGAGATCGCATGGAACCGGACCCCCGGCAGGCAGCGCAGCTGCACACCGAGATCATCAGCTGGTTCACCGCCAACGCGCGTGACCTCCCTGGCGGAAGGCTGACTGTACTCCGTGGGGAATCTTTGTCAGCGAAATCATGCTCCAGCAGACACCCGTGGTCCGGGTACTGCCGGTGTGGGAGCAGTGGATGGCCCGCTGGCCCGCTCCTGCCGACCTGGCCGCGGAGCCCAGCGGCGAAGCGGTGCGTGCCTGGGGCCGGCTTGGCTATCCCCGCCGGGCCCTTCGGCTGCATGCCGCGGCGTCCGTCATGGCTGCCAATTTTGACGGAAACGTGCCGGGAACCCACGCCGAACTTTTGACCCTGCCCGGTGTCGGGAACTACACCGCCGCCGCGGTGGCCTCCTTCGCCTTCGGCCGCCGGGAAACCGTGGTGGACACCAACATCCGGCGGGTCCACGCCCGGGCCGTCACCGGCAGGGCCCTGCCCGCTCCGGCGCTGAATGCCGCCGAAATGCGGCTGGCCGTGTCCCTGCTGCCGGCCGGTGACGCCGCGTCCGTCGCCTGGAACGCCTCCGTCATGGAACTCGGTGCCCTGGTCTGCACGGCCCGCAGCCCCAAATGCGCAGAATGTCCGGTGGCCGGCCGCTGTGCGTGGCTGGCCGCCGGGAAGCCGGCTCCGGACTACGTGCCCAAGGGGCAGTCCTGGGCCGGCACCGACCGCCAGGTCCGCGGCGCCCTCCTGGCCGTGCTGCGGCAGGCCGCAGCCCCGGTGCCCCGGGCCGTCCTGATGGGCGCGGCCGATCTGCTGCCGGCGCCTGCGCCGGGCCTGGAGCTGGCGGCGGAGCTGGCGGCAATGAGCAAACTGCATGCCCTCAATGCGCCGGCGGAGCAGCTGGAACGGGCATTGGCCGGCCTCCTGGCGGACCGGCTCGCCGAGGAGACCCACACCGGGCTGCAGCTTCCGGCCTGACCGGATTCTTCGACCCGGCTAGATTTCCCCGAAACCGTTCCGCACCTCCAGCGCCATGATCTCCACGGCACGGGCGGCATCGGGACCCCGGGCCGCCAGGGTGAGCGTCTGGCCCTGGCCGAGCCCCAGGGACATCAGCAGCATCACGGATTTGGCGTCGACGCCGTTGATGCGCACCTCGGCGTCAAGATCCGCCATGGCCTGGGCGACGGCGGCAGCGGGCCGGGCATGCAGCCCCGCAGGGTTGATGAGTTCCCATGAACCGGTGAAAACTCCTTCACCGTCGGCGTCGAGGCCGTCGAAGTCGTCTTCGGCGTCCGCCGGGTGTTCTCCGTCCGGGCGCTCCCCGGCCGGCTGCTCGCCCGACGGCGGCGTTCCGGCCGGAGCAGGGATGGCTCCGGCCGACTCGGCCTCCTGCACCACTTCCGTCAGGGACCTGCCGGTTTGCGCGGCAACGGCGGCTGCCACCGCCCCCTCGACCAGGGGCGCGTTCGCCAGCCGCACCCGGCCCCGCTGGTCATCGTCCAGGAATTCCACTGCGGTCTCGGCAGTCATGACCGCCGAGCCCAGATCGGCCAGCAGCACGGCGCCCCCGCCCGTGTCGGCGGCGGCAATGGCGGCGGAAACTTTCTCCAGGCTGGTGCCGATGCCGCCGTCGCCGGTGCCGCCGGCGGTCGCTATTCTCACGTCCCGCGCCATCTGCGCGGCGAGTTCCCAGACACCTTCGGCCAGCTTGGCGCTGTGCGACACAATGACCAGCCCGACACTCATGCGGCCTCTTCCGCGGTCCGGGCCGCGGCCTGCAGGATCAGGACGGTGGAGGCCGCCCCGGGATCCAGGTGCCCCGCACTTCGCTCGCCCAGGTAGCTGGCCCGCCCTTTGCGGGCAGTCAGCGGTTCTGTCCCCGCCAGCCCGGCGTTGGCGGCGTTGGCGGCCGCCGCAAGCACCCCGGCGCCGGTTGCCTGCGCGGCCGCGGCTGTCCTCGCCGCTTCGACTGCCGGTGTCCAGGCATCCACCATGGTCTTGTCCCCGGGTTCAGCTTTCCCACGGGCAACAATGCCGTCCCTGGCCGCGGCAAGCATGGCGGCCACGGCGGCAGGGCCGAGTTCCGGAGCCGCACCCGCCGCCGTCGAGGCCCGCAGGAACGCCGTACCGTACAAGGGCCCCGCAGCGCCTCCGACCTTGGACATTAAGGTCATGGCCGCCAGCTTCAGCACGTCGCCGGGAGTTGCCGGGGTTCCGTCGGCGTCCAGCTTCTGCACCACGGCGGAAAAGCCCCGGTCCATGTTTTCCCCGTGGTCGGCATCGCCGATGTCCCGGTCCAGGTCGATGAGCCGCTGCCGGTTCTCCGCCATTGCCGCCGCTCCGGCACGCATCCAGTTCGCGGCCCACTGCGCATCCAGCGCCATGCTCACACCCCCACCGGAGGGCCGGCGTATGCACAGGTGAGTCCCACAGTTCGGTCAGTTCCTCATCCAGGCGCAGTACTGTCACCGAGGCGCCCTGCATGTCCAGTGCCGTGATGTAGTTGCCCACCAGCGACCGTGCAACCCGGATGCCGCGCTCCGCCAGCACTTCAACCGCCCGGCGGTACACAATGTACAGCTCGCTCAGCGGGGTGCCGCCCATGCCGTTGACGAACAGGAGGACCGGCTCCCCGGATGCGGCGCCCAGGTCCTGGAGCACCGGTTCCAGCAGCTGGTCGGTGATGCTGTCCGCGGCTGCCATGGGCATCCGCCGCCGGCCCGGTTCGCCGTGGATTCCCACACCCAGCTCTATCTCGGTGTCCGCCAGGGCGAAACTGGGTTCCCCGGCGTGGGGGACGGTGCACGGGGCCAGTGCCACCCCCATGGAGCGCACGTTAGCGTTTACCCGTTCGGCCACGGCAGCCACCTGCTCCAGCGAACCTCCGCGTTCGGCGGCGCCTCCCGCAATCCGCTCCACCAGCACGGTGCCCGCCACCCCGCGCCGGCCGGCGGTGTACAGCGAGTCCTCGACCGCGACGTCGTCGTTGACGACCACGGTGGCCACACTGATGCCCTCTGCCTGGGCCAGTTCCGCAGCTGTCTCGAAGTTGAGGATGTCCCCGGTGTAGTTTTTGACGATCAGCAGGACCCCGGCGCCGGTGTCCGTGCCGGTGACCGCCGGCAGGATCTGGTCCGGGGTGGGAGAGGTAAAAACGGCACCGGGCACCGCCGCATCCAGCATGCCGTAGCCGACATACCCGGCGTGCAGCGGTTCGTGTCCGCTGCCTCCGCCGGAAACCAGGGCGACCTTGTTCCGGGCCGGTTCCCGGCGCACCACATAGTCCGGGTCGGTATGCACCCGGACCAGGTCATGGTGTGCCAGGCCGAAGCCGGCCAGCGATTCCGCCACCACACGCCGCGGATCGTTAATGAGTTTTTTCATTGCTCGAGCAGCTCCTTCAGCGAAGAATCTCCGGGCCGGCACGGCACCGCTGCCGGGTCAGGGATGAGTCCTGAGTTGCTCACGACGATACCCGGCCCGGGCCGCGGGGACAGGCTGCAGGATACGGGGGGGTCTGCCGGGAGGACAGGCTCGGAGCTTTGCGCAAGAGCCGGGTTAGAACAGCTGTGGGAGGGCAGAAGCCCCTCCCACAGCTGTTCTTCAAGAATTACTTACCCTTGAAAGCGTCCTTAATGTTCTCGCCGGCCTGCTTGGCGCTGCCCTTGGCCTGATCGCCGTGGCCTTCAGCTTCCATGCTCTCGTTGCCGGTGGCCTTTCCCAGGCCTTCCTTGACCTTGCCGCCAAGCTTCTCGGCCGAATTCTGCACCTTGTCATCTGCGCCCATAAGTGGATCCCGCTTTCTGATCGTGGCCCCGTGCGGCGATACAACCGCCGCACTTCTTCGAGCCGTTGGTGATGCTAAGTAACCTGAGCTTATCCACTTTCGTCGGGGAAAAACCAGCGATAACCCGGGGTTACTCTGTTCGCGAACAGCCCGGAACAAAAATTAACCGCTACAAACTGCGGATCATGCGGGTATTTCCCAGCGTATTTGGCTTCACCCTGGCCAGATCCAGAAACTCCGCCACTCCCTCGTCATGGGAACGCAGCAGCTCCGAGTAAACCTCCGGATCCACGGCCGACTGGTTGGCCATCACCTCAAAGCCGTGGCGGCGGAAGAACTCCACTTCAAAGGTGAGGCAAAAAACCCGCTGTACGCCAATTTCGGACGCTTCCGCCAGGAGGGCCTCCAACAGGACGTGCCCTACGCCGCGTCCGCGCCAGCTGCTGTCCGCGGCTAGAGTCCGCACTTCCGCGAGGTCTTCCCACATCACATGCAGGGCACCGCATCCCACCACCTCGCCGCCGGGCCCTTCCGCAATGCGAAACTCCTGCAGCCCCTCGTAATAGGCCACCGCTTCCTTTGCGACCAGGATGCGTTCGTCCGCCAGCGGCGCCACCAGGGCCCGGATGCGGGGAACGTCGGACGTGCGGGCGCGGCGGACGGTGATGGGGGAGGCAGAAGTCACCGGTACAGTCTAGGACCCCGCCGAATCTGACGGCGTAACACTGCGTTGCGGTGCCGACGCTGCCCCAAGCCGCGGAAACGGCTCCAGCGAAAACACAACCTCGACCGGGACCTCGAAGTGCCCGGCAATCCTCAGCGCCAGGTGCAGGCTGGGACTGTATTCACCGCACTCCAGGTATCCGGCGGTTTGGTACTGCGCGTCCAGCGCGTCAGCGGGCTCCCGGCGGGAAATGCCCCGTTCGGCGCGCAGCATGGCAATCCGGTTGTGCGCGCCCTCCGGCAATCGCTCAGCCAAACCGCTGCATCCGTTCCAGCCGGCGTGCCTCCACGGCCGACCCGGACTCGCGCCCGGGACATTCGCCGCAGGACCCTGGGCGCCGGGAACAGCCCCAGGGCCGCCCAGAGACCAGGAATGCCCAGTGCCTCCGCGATCTGCCGGGCACGGCCCTGGGCCTGCCGGGCGGGGGCTGCGGGGCTGCCGTCGGCAACGATGCGGCCGCCGGAGGGTCAGGATCCGGTCCGCCAGCTTATCCGCCTCGTCCAGGTCGTGCGTGGTCAGGATGACGGTGGTGTCCTCGAGATCAACGAGCGAATGAACGACGTCGTGGAACTCCCGGCGTGCCTCGGGATCGACTCCGGCGGTGGGCTCGTCGAGGAACAACAGCTCGGGCCGGCCCACGGTGCCGATGGCGACGTCGCGGGGCGCGGACGCTCCGGGGTTCCGTAGGGGCGGTAGTTTTCGCCCAGCCGCGCCGCACGGCCATATCGCCCGGCTGGGCTGTTAACGAGAAAACCCGGAGGGGATAACCCTCCGGGTTTTCTCAGTGCCGCATTGCGGCAGTTTGGCCTAAAGGCTTAGTCGCCCACGCCGGCTTCAATAGCCGACGGCGCTTCCTCGAGTGCCTTTGGCGCACCGTGGCCAATGAACGTGAACTTGGCGTCGTCGCCTTCGCCCTCCACGTCCACGGACACCAGTTCGCCCGGCTTCAGGTCTCCGAAGAGGATCTTCTCGGAGAGCTGGTCCTCGATTTCACGCTGGATGGTCCGGCGCAGCGGCCGGGCACCCATGGCGGGATCGTAACCCCGGTGGCGAGGAGTACCTTCGCCGCCGGAGTCAGCTCGATGGTCATGCCCTTGTCGGCCAGGCGCTTGCCCAGGCGTTCCAGGAACAGGTCCACGATCTGCACGATCTCGTCCTGCGTGAGCTGCGGGAAGACCACCGTGTCATCGACGCGGTTCAGGAACTCGGGGCGGAAGTGCTGGCGCAGCTCCTCCGTGACCCGGGCCCGCATCCGGTCGTAACCGGTCTTGGTGTCGGTGCCGGACTGGAAACCGGTGGAGACGCTCTTGGAGATGTCCCGGGTTCCCAGGTTGGTGGTCATGATGATGATGGTGTTCTTGAAGTCCACCACCCGGCCCTGGCTGTCCGTCAGGCGGCCGTCTTCGAGGATCTGCAGCAGCGAGTTGAAGAGGTCGGCGTGCGCCTTCTCCACCTCGTCGAACAGCACCACGGAGAACGGGCGGCGGCGGACCTTTTCAGTCAGCTGCCCGCCTTCCTCGTAGCCCACGTAGCCGGGAGGGGCACCGAAGAGCCGGGAAACCGTGTGCTTCTCGGAGTATTCGGACATGTCCAGGGTGATCAGTGCGTCTTCGTCGCCGAAGAGGAACTCCGCGAGGGCCTTGGCCAGCTCCGTCTTACCGACGCCGGTGGGACCGGCGAAGATAAAGGAACCGCCCGGACGTTTGGGGTCCTTCAACCCGGCCCGCGTGCGGCGCATGGCCTGCGAGATGGACTTGATGGCCTGGTCCTGACCGATAACGCGCTTGTGCAGCTCGTCTTCCATCTTGAGCAGGCGGGTGGACTCTTCCTCGTTGAGCTTGACCACGGGAATGCCGGTGGAGTTGGCAAGCACCTCGGCGATGAGTTCCTCATCAACCTCGGCAATGTCGTCAAGTCCGCCGGACTTCCACTGGCGCTCCTTCTCGGCCCGCTGGTCATGAAGCTTCTGCTCCTTGTCCCGCAGGTTCGCTGCCCCTTCGAAGTCCTGGGAATCGATGGCCGATTCCTTTTCCAGCTTCAGGGCGGAGATCCGCTCGTCAATTTCCTTGAGCTCCGGCGGCGCCGTCATGCGGCGGATCCGGAGCCGGGCACCGGCTTCATCAATCAGGTCAATGGCCTTGTCCGGAAGGAACCGGTCACTGATGTAGCGCTCGGCCAGGGTCGCTGCCGAAGCCAGCGCGGCATCCGTGATGGAGACGCGGTGGTGCGCTTCGTAGCGGTCCCGCAGGCCCTTCAGGATTTCAATGGAGTGCGCAACGGAAGGTTCCTTGACCTGGATCGGCTGGAAACGGCGCTCGAGGGCGGCGTCCTTCTCGATGTGCTTGCGGTATTCATCCAGCGTGGTGGCGCCGATGGTCTGCAGCTCGCCGCGGGCCAGCATCGGCTTCAGGATGGAGGCCGCGTCGATGGCGCCTTCGGCGGCACCGGCGCCCACGAGAGTGTGGATCTCATCGATGAAGAGGATGATGTCGCCGCGGGTGCGGATTTCCTTCAGGACCTTCTTCAGCCGTTCCTCGAAGTCGCCGCGGTAACGGGAGCCGGCAACGAGGGAACCCAGGTCAAGGGTGTAGAGCTGCTTGTCGCGGATGGTTTCCGGAACATCGCCGCGGACGATGGCCTGGGCCAGTCCTTCAACGACGGCAGTCTTGCCGACCCCGGGCTCACCGATTAGAACAGGGTTGTTCTTGGTGCGGCGGGACAGGACCTGCATGACCCGTTCCATCTCGTGCTCGCGCCCAATGACGGGATCGAGCTTGGATTCCCGGGCCGCCTGGGTCAGGTTGCGGCCGAACTGGTCCAGAACGACCGAGCCCGCGGGCTGGCCCTCCTGCTGCTGGCCGCCCGAGCTGACGGGTTCCTTGCCCTGGTACCCGGACAGCAGCTGGATAACCTGCTGGCGCACCCGGTTGAGGTCGGCACCGAGCTTGACCAGCACCTGGGCTGCCACACCCTCGCCTTCACGGATCAGGCCGAGCAGGATGTGCTCGGTTCCGATGTAGTTGTGGCCAAGCTGCAGGGCTTCCCGGAGGGAAAGCTCCAGGACTTTCTTGGCGCGGGGGGTGAAGGGGATGTGGCCGGAGGGGGCTTGCTGGCCCTGGCCAATGATCTCCTGCACCTGCTCACGCACGGCACCGAGCGAGATACTCAGGGATTCCAGGGCCTTAGCTGCTACGCCTTCACCCTCATGAATGAGCCCGAGCAGGATGTGCTCGGTGCCGATGTAGTTGTGGTTGAGCATGCGAGCCTCTTCTTGGGCAAGCACGACAACGCGACGGGCACGGTCGGTAAATCTTTCAAACATGAGGCACACTCCTAGCTAACGCGTAATTCGATGCTACGTGTCCCGTGCGTGCTTAAGGAGCATGTTCGCCGTAGGCGTGACCAGCGGCCCCGGAATGTCTCCGGGGCCGGGCACGGCATTAGCCCTGGGCGGCCCGGTAGGCTTCGATGATTTCGCTGTTCACGCGGCCGCGCTCTGAAACGGTGTATCCGTTGCTGCGGGCCCACTCGCGGATCTGCGCTGCTTCATTGTTGCGTGTGGATCCGGTGCCGCCGCTGCGGGGACGGCCCGCACGGCCGCCGCCCACCTTGCGGCCGGCATCCAGGTACGGCTTCAGGGCAGCACGGAGGTTCTTCGCGTTGTCGGTCGACAGGTCAATCTCGTACTGCGCCCCGTCAAGACCGAACCGCACGGTCTCATCCGCACTTCCGGCATCGAGGTCATCGACCAGAATAATTTTTACCTTTTGCGCCACGACAGGCTCTAAGCAGTTAAACCGGAAAAACGATAATGAGACCACTTAGAGTATGACGCAATTTTGAATGCCCCGTCAAAGCGTAGCCGGGGATTTAATTACTTTCTTTTTCAGATCCCCGACTACTTGTATCGGGGTCCCCGGCAAGATCAGCTTCCCGCTCGGCTTCGGCCAGAGCTTTTCGTTCCGACCGGTCCACATTCAGCAGCGCCTTCATCGCAAAATAAAAGAGACCTCCGACACATATGGAGGGGAGCAGTACTTCAACGTATTCCATGGTCTATCCCATTTCCGGCTTTAGCAGGGGAACAAAATTGTTTCCCGGATACCCGTGTTTGTGAAAAGCATCACGAGGCGGTCAATTCCGAGGCCTGCACCGCCCATGGGCGGTGCACCGTATTCAAGGGCCCGCAGGAAGTCCTCGTCAAGTGCCATGGCCTCGTCGTCGCCGCCAGCCGCCCGAAGAGACTGCTCGGTGAGGCGTTCGCGCTGGATGACGGGATCGATGAGCTCCGAGAAGGCGGTGCCGCGTTCCATGCCGCCGATAATGAGGTCCCAGGCTTCGATCAGGCGGGGGTCGTTCCGGTTCTGGCGGGCCAGCGGCTGGGCCGACGGCGGGTAATCGTAAACAAACGTCGGCTGGATCAGGGACGGCTCCACGATTTCGCCAAACAGTTCCACGACGAGCTTTTCCGCGTCCCACTTCGGGTCGGTCTTCACGCCGTGCTTTTCCGCAATCCGGAGCAGCGTTTCGGCGTCGGTGCCGGGAGTAATTTCTTCCCCCACGGCTTCGGACAGGCCCGGGTAGACGGACAGCCATTTCCATTCCCCGTCGAGGTTGATGGTTCCGGCGTCGGTCTCGATCTGCCGGCTGCCCACCAGGTCTGCGCAGTGGAGGATGATTTCCTTAATCCGGTCGGCCATGACGAACTGGTCGGCGTAGGCCTCGTAGCATTCCAGGGTCGTAAATTCGGGGCTGTGCGTGGAGTCCACCCCCTCGTTGCGGAAGATCCGGCCCAGTTCGAAGACCCGCTCAATGCCGCCCACCACGGCGCGCTTCAGATACAACTCGGTGGCGATCCGCAGGGTCATCTTCTGGTCGAACGCGTTCAGGTGCGTCTCGAAGGGCCGGGCCGCCGCTCCGCCGTGGACCAGCTGCAGCATGGGTGTTTCCACTTCCACGTAGCCGTGGGCGTGCAGGGTGTCGCGGACGCCGCGGATGATGGCGGCGCGCTTGTACACCATGTCCTGGGCTTCCTCGCGGACCATCAGGTCCACATAGCGCTGCCGAACCCGGGTTTCTTCATTGAGTCCGGCGTGCAGCACCGGCAGCGGCCGGAGGGCTTTCGAGGCCATTGACCAGGATTCCACCATGACAGAGAGCTCCCCGCGGCGGGAGGAAATTACTTCGCCGCGGACGAAGACGTGGTCCCCAAGGTCCACCAGGGCTTTCCAGTCGGCCAGCGATTCTTCGCCGACGACGGCCAGGCTGAGCATGGCCTGCACCCGGGTTCCGTTGCCCTCCTGGAGCGTGGCGAAGCAGAGCTTGCCCGTGTTGCGGATGAACACAACCCGGCCGGTGATGCCCACGGTCTCACCGCTGGTTTCATCGGCCTGCAGGTGGCCGAACTTCTCCCGAACCTCTTTGATGGAGTGCGTGCGCTCCACTCCCACCGGGTAGGCCTCCCCGCCGCGGGCGATCAGGCGCGCACGCTTCTCGGCGCGGATGCGCATCTGCTCGGAGGTGTCGGCTGCTTCGGGGACGGAGTTAGCTTCGGGAACGGGGTTTGATGTGGTCACACCCCTAAGTTTACAGAGCCGGGCGGCGGGCCCTTACGGCGGAACACCAGCCGGTATGCAGGGAGCGCGCAGGCCGCTGGGTTGGCGGCGTCTTCAGGCCGGCGGCATCAGCATCAGGTTGTCGATCAGCCGTACCGGCCCGACGCGCACTGCTGCGAGCGCCAGGGCCGGTTTCTCCAGCGGCCGGTCGACTGCCGGCAGGGGCAGCAGCGTGCGCGGATCCACAATGTCCAAATAGTCCAGTTCGGCCAGTGGTTCGCGTTCCACCAGTGCGACGGCGGCGGCAAGATCCGGCGCCGCCCCGGCGGAAGCCCGGTGCTGCAGGGCATACAGCGCCCGCGGAAGCACGGTTGCCGCCTGCCGGTGCGCAGGGTCCAGGAACACATTGCGGCTGGACTCCGCCAGTCCGTCGGCTCCGCGCACCACCGGGACCCCGACGATGTCCGCCGGAAAGTTCAGGTCCGCCGCCATCCGGCGGATCAGCGCCAGCTGCTGGGCGTCTTTCTGCCCGAAGTAGGCGCGGAAATGCGCCGGCACGGCAGGCTGGGCCCAGTGCAGCAGCTTGGCCACCACGGTCAGCACCCCGTCGAAGTGCCCGGGCCGGGAGGCACCCTCGTATCGGGTTCCCAGCTCGCCGGAACTAACCCGGACCAGGGGTGCTCCGTCCGGATAGACGTCGGCTTCCGCGGGCGCGAACACCAGATCCACCCCAGCGGCACCCAGCAGGTCCAGGTCCGCCGCCAGCGTCCGCGGATAGCGGCGCAGGTCCTCCGGATCGTTGAACTGCAGCGGGTTGACGAAAATCGAGGCGGCGACGACGTCGTTCTCCGCCCGGGCCGCGTCCGCCAGGGCGCGGTGCCCCTCGTGCAGCGCTCCCATGGTGGGGACCAGGCCAAGGGACGGCACGCCGGTCCCCCCGCCGGCCGTTCCGGCGGCGGCCAGTGCACCGGCCAGCGCGGACCGCAGTTCGTCCGCCGACCGCACCACCTGCGGCGTGCTCACAGCGGCCCTTCGGCATCCCGGGCCAGGACGTCGATGATGGCCTCGCCGGCGGCCTTGCTGAGCAGGCCGCGGTCGAGGGCACGCCGTGCCGTGGCCAGGGAAAGCGCGCGGTAGGTGTCGCGGAGGCCGGCACTGTCCTGGCCGGCCATTTCGCCCAGGTGCGCCGCCACCGTTCCGGCGTCTCCGCGCACCACCGGACCGGTCAGGGCATGCTCGCCGGAGGCCAGGGCGTTTTCCAGCGATGCACGCATCAGCGGCCCCAGCAGGCGGTCCGGGTTTTCCACGCCGATGTCCGTCAGCAGCTGCAGTGACTGGGCGGTGATGGTCACCAGGTGGTTGGAGGCATGGGCCAGCGCCAGGTGGTAATTGACGCGGTCGGCCTCATCAATGACGACGGGTTCGGCGCCCATTTCCACCACCAGCGCCTGGGCGATCGGGAGCACGGCTGTGGGGGCGGTGACGCCGAAGGAACAGTCGGTCAGCCGGGTGAGGTCAAGGCTCATCCCGGTAAAGGTCATGGCCGGGTGCAGCGCCAGCGGGATCGCCCCCGCCCGGCGGGCCGGTTCCAGGATGTCAGTGCCGAACCTGCCCGAGGTGTGGGCAACCAGCTGCCCCGCCTGCCATGCGTTGGTGGCGGCCAGCCCGGAGACCAGCGGCCCCAGGGCATCGTCCGGTACCGCCAGCAGGACGAGTTCTGAACGCTCGATCACGTCCGGAATATCCAGGACCGGCACGCCGGGCAGCAGGGTGGCAGCCCGCTCACGGCTCTCCTCGCTGACGGCGGAGACCCCGACGACGGCGTGTTCGGCCGCCCGCAGGGCGGCTCCCAGCACGGCACCGACCCGGCCGGCACCGATGACACCGACGCCGAGCCGGCCCCTCCGCCGTTTTTCGGCGGTGCTTGGTTCACTGCTGTTCATGGGGAAACTCCTTGGAGGCCGGATCAACGGCATTGGCGGGACCGGGCACTGCGGGAGCGGCTGATGAGGCGCCGGCCGGCCGGTTCCAGCGGGCCGTGCGGTCCCGCCGGCGCGCATCGCGGGCCCGGACTGCCTGCTCCAGGAACAACCGGTGCACAGTTTCAGTATCAATTTTCCGGACCCGAGGATGCACGGGCCCGGCGGTGGAGTGCAGAACCAGGTCGGCCGTGTCGAAGCGGCGTCGAAGCGGGCCCTGCTCCAGTGCCATCGACTGGGTGCGTGCATGGGGCACCACGGAGAGCACCCGCCACAGGGCGCCGCTGCGGACCAGCACCGCGGTGTCCGTGAGCGTAAAACCGTTGCGCCGCCAGGCCAGCGGTGCGATCCAGCGGGCACGGCGGGGAGTGGTGGTAAAACCGTGGTCGGCGCCGCGTCCGGTGATGCCCGCAGTGAAGACGTCCGCGGGCCGGTCCGTGCCCGGTTCGGGCAGCACGAGGGCAAGGATGGCGAAGACCTCCGGCAGTGTGCCGGCCGGAAGCAGTTTGGTCCGTGCCTGCCCCTCGGAGCTGGCCCCGTCACCGTACCCGGCCACGTTGACCGACACCCGGTACCAGCCGGTGAGCCGCCAAAGCGGCGACTGGCGGACAGCCACCGCCTGGATCCGGCCCGGCGGAACGGTTTGGGTCCGGGTATCCAGCAGTCCGTAGCGCACCCTGATACCGTCCCGGGAAACGGCGGCCCGGAAGTTGAACGACGTGGAGAACTCCGACCAGTAGCCGCCGACCGTACCAAAGAGAAGGGGCACCATGACGGCCAGGGTCACGGGTTCGCCGGTTACAGCGGTGATGACGACGGCGCAGGCAAGGCCGGCCAGCAGGAACAGCGTGGTCCCGGACAACAGAGTTGCGGCGACGACCCGCCCGGGACGGAGCTCCAGGATGGGCTGTTCCGGGGCTTCGGCCGCCCCCGGGCGCGGCCGGCCTCCGGCTGCACCGGCCGCGGCCGGTTTCGCGCCGTGGGTGCTCAGCATGTTGTCCCCCGCGTGCGGGTCACCGTCAGCGGGACCGGAGGCATCCGGGTCCGTGGCCGCTGCTCCGGATGCCCGGTTCAGGATCATGGTCCGCAGCTGCTGGGCGTCGTCAAGTTTCAGGAAGGCCAGCCGGACGGCCGATTCACCGGCGTCCGCCACTTCGAAGCGCAGTTCCGCCAGTCCAAAGAGCCGGGCCAGGAGGGGCTGAATGATGTCGATGGCCTGGACGCGGTCCAGCCGCGCCTGGCGCTGCTGGCGGAAAACGATGCCGGAATGCACGCGCACGTGCTCCTCCGTCACCTGATAGCGGGTGAACCGCCAGGACAGGAAGAACCCCACGGCGATGATCAGCAGGATGCCCGCGAGGACGGCGATGCCGATCAGCAGCACCGTGCCCTGGGGTGCCGATGCGCCGCTTTCGCTGCCGTCACCGCCGCGCAGCCCGACCAGGTCCTCCACGATATTTCGCCCGAAGACGAAGGCGATGGCGGCGAGGGCTATCCAGCCCCGCACCAGGGGGGACACCGGATGGACGCGTGCCCACTCCCCGTTGTGTGGAACGCTCACAGCCCGGCCAGCTGCGTTTCGCCACGCTCGGAAAGGTGCTCGCGCAGGCGGGCGCCTTCTGCCGCGGGCAGCCCGGGCAGCACCGCGTTGGTTCCGGGGGCCGCCGTGTGCAGCTTCAGGGAACACAGGCCGAAGGCACGCTCGAGCGGGCCGACGGTGACGTCCACGTACTGCATCCGGCCGTAGGGCACCACCAGCGTGCGCTGATAGAAAATGCCGCTGCGGAGCAGGAAATCCTCGTTCCGTTCGGCGTAGCCGACCGCGCGGACCTGGCGCGGCAGCAGCACTGCCCGCCATACGAACGCCGCTGCGGCCAGGGCGGGGAGTCCCCAGGCGAGCCAGTCCGGAGCCGACGGCCACACCCCGGCAGCCCGGAGGGCCAGCGGAATGCAGGCAAGGGCCACCGTCACCACGGCCTCCACGGCCCAGCCGATGAGGCGGACGGTCAGGTACCGGGGCGAAATGTGCTCCCAGTTCAAGTCCGCCGGATCGATTGCTGCACTAGACATATTCCCCGTCTCCCGGTTCGCGTTGGATATCCGGTCCGGTGGGAGGCCCGCCGTCACCGTTCAGGTCGTCGGGCGGCAGGCGGCAGAACCGCTCCACCAGCAGGCCGACGGCAATCGCGAGAATTCCCCCGGCGGTCATGGCCAGCGCAGCCCAGGTGGCACTGTGCCCCGGCCGAAGCGACCAGAGCGGAACCTGGTCCAGGAAAATGCCGGCATGCCAACCCAGCAGCAGCGAACCGGCATAGGCGGTGGCCTGCGCCAGGACCAGGGTGCGGGCCGCGGCGATCGGGTCCAGCTCGCGGTCCCGGTTGCCCTGCTGCCAGCGCCTCACCCGCAGGCCGAGCACCAGCGTGGCACCGGAAATGAGCAGGACAGTCAGCAGCCCGACCACGCTGAGGACCGGGGCGGGCAGGGAGTTGCGGGTGGCCCAGTTGTTCACCAGCCAGCCAACGACGCCGGACGCAATTGCGATGGCGGCCAGCCAGCGGTACCGGATGTTCCCCACGGTAAGGATCAGTCTCCCTCGAAGATTTCCAGGCCGGGCAGGTCTTCGGCCCGGGCCGCGAGTTCGGCGACGGGGGTTCCCGACAGCTCGGCGTTCGGATCCATCCATGCCCACGGCTGCAGCACGAAGGCACGGCTGCCGGCGCGCGGATGCGGGAGGGTGAGGGTCTCGTCGTCGAGCACCAGGTTTCCGTAGGTGATGATGTCTACGTCCAGGGTCCGCGGGCCCCACCGCACCCCGCGTTTGCGGTGGTGGGCATTTTCAACGCTCTGGCAGTGCGCCAGCAGGTCATGCGGCGGAAGGTCGGTCTCCACGGAGACGACCAGGTTCAGGTAGTCAGGCTGCTCGGGACCGCCCACGGGACGGGTCCGCACCACGGGCGATACCGCCTGCAGCCGGACGCCGGGATGGTCGGCCAGCTCCGCCACTGCCAGGGAAAAGAGTGTCCCGGCTTTCGCCGAGATTGCTGCCCAGGGCCAGGACCGCGGTCACCGCGGCGGTGCCGGTCACGGCCGGCCCCGGTGAATGGAGACCGCTACGTCGCCGAAGGGAACGGTGATGGGTGCCTGCGGCTTGTGCACAGTTACGTCGACGGCGCCGACCCCGGCAAAACCGTCCAGGACCGCGGCGGCAATGCGTTCGGCCAGTGCCTCAATCAGGTTCAGCGGCTCGCCCGCAATGATGGCCGCAACCTGCTCGGCGAGCTCACCGTAGTGCGCCGTCTGCGTCAGGTCGTCGCTCAGGCCGGCCGGCTGCAGGTCGGTGTGCAGCACCAGGTCGACCACAAAGGGCTGGCCGTTGCGCCGTTCGTCCTCGAACACGCCGTGGAAACCGCGGGCAGTGATTCCCGTCAGCGTGATGGTGTCGCGGGTGGCCGTGCTGGAAGCGCCCATGACCTAGTCCTTCCAAGCAGCGGCGGTCTTGACGGCATCGACGCTGGGGCCGACGTTGTGCACCCGGACGCACCAGACGTTGGAGAAGGCGGCCAGCGCCGTGACGGCCGCCGTGGCGCCGTCGCGCTCCAGCGGCGCCGCTGCTTTGCCGGAGCTGGCCAGCAGGGACCCGAGGAAACGCTTCCGGGACGCCCCGACGAGCACCCGGTGGCCCAGCCCGTTCAGCCGGTCGATGTTTCGCAGCAGGTCCCAGTTGGAGCTGCCGTCCTTGGAGAAGCCCAGTCCGGGATCAAGGATGATCTGGTCCGCGCCGGCACCGGCCGCATAGAAGAGTTCGCGGATCTTCGTCAGCTCCGTGATGACGTCGTCGACCACGGAGTCGTATTCCGCGTGCGGGTCGCTGCTTCGGACGGCGCCGCGGCTGTGCATCAGGACATACGGGACGCCGGTGCGTGCGATCAGAGCGGGCATCGCGGGATCCACGTCCAGTCCGGAGACATCATTGATCAGGGCGGCCCCGGCGGCGATGGCCTTTTCGGCCGTGGAGGCGTTCATGGTGTCCACGCTGACCAGCACGCCGGCCTTGACCAGCGCTTCCACCACGGGCAGGATGCGCTGCTGCTCTTCCTCGGCGGTAACCCGGACGGAATCGGGGCGGGTGGACTCGCCGCCCACGTCGATAATGTCGGCGCCGTCGTAATGCATTTTCAGTCCGGCCTGGATGGCCTGGTCGGCCTGCCCAAACTGCCCGCCGTCGCTGAAGGAGTCCGGCGTGACATTCAGGATGCCCATGACCAGGGTGCGGCCGGCCGGAAGGTCAGCGAACCGGCGGGGTGCGCGCACGGGGCGGATCAGCGGCAGGGGTGAGGTGGCTGGTCCGGTTCCGGGGGCGGCGGCGAGTGAATCCATGGGTGGTGGCGTCCTATCGTCCGAGTATGAGGCTCATTGCTTCTGCACGTGTTGCGGTTTCCCGCAGCTGGCCGCGTACGGCCGAGGTGACGGTCTTCGCTCCGGGCTTGCGCACGCCGCGCATCGACATGCACAGGTGTTCGCATTCAATGACAACTATGGCACCGCGGGGGTCCAGGTTGTCCATCAGCGCATCGACGATCTGGGTCGTCAGCCGTTCCTGGACCTGCGGACGCCGGGCGTACACGTCCACCAGCCGGGCCAGCTTGCTCAGGCCCGTGACTTTGCCGTCCCTGGAGGGAATGTAACCGATGTGGGCGGTGCCGTGGAAGGGCACCAGATGGTGCTCGCAGGTGGAAAAGAACGGGATGTCCTTCACCAGCACCATCTCCTCGTGTTCGAGGGCGAAGGTGGTTGCCAGCAGGTCCACCGGGCTCTGGTGCAGGCCGGCAAAGATCTCCGCATAGGATTTCGCGACCCGCATGGGGGTGTCCTGCAGGCCTTCCCGGTCGGGGTCTTCCCCAATGGCGAGGAGAATTTCACGGACCGCTCTTGCAATCCGCTGCTGGTCCACCGGGGTCGAGGAAGCGGACATATCATCCGCAGTCAGTTCATCGTCGAAATCCGTCACTGGTCGATCCTACCGTGGCTGCTGGGTCCGGTGACCCGCCGGCAAAAGCAAAGCGGCCCGGCACAAGTGCCGGGCCGCCCGTTTCCACGGTTGTTCCGCCGTCGTCCTAGCGGTCGCTGCGGGAGTCGTCGGTGCCGCCGGTCCGGCCGGCGGTGCCGCCCTGTCCGGCATGTCCGGGGCCGGTGCCCTCGGGGTGCGGCAGCCCGTTGCTGGAGACGTCGAAGTCCTGGGGCAGGTCGGCGTCGGCGATCTGGTCCTGCGGCGACACGGTGGCCGGATCCGGCTGGCCGTTGGCCGCAGCCTCGCGCCGTTCCCGGGGCGAGGTCACCGGAGGCAGGCTGTGGACCTGGCGGGTGGGCTTGGAGAGCCAGACTTCACGGACGTCGCGCTTGCGCACGTCGGAGAAGACCTCGGCGATTTCGGCCTGATTCAGGGTTTCCCGTTCCAGCAGTTCCAGGGCCAGCCGGTCCAGGACGTCGCGGTTCTCAGTGAGGATCTGGTAGGCCTCGTCGTGGGCGTTGTCCAGCAGGCGCCGGACCTCCTCGTCCACTACGTACGCCACCTGGTCGGAGTAGTTCCGCTCCTGGCTCATGTCGCGGCCCAGGAACGGCTCGCCGCCGCCGGAACCGAGCTTTACGGAGCCGATCCGCTCGCTCATGCCGTACTGGGTGACCATCTTCCGGGCTGTGGAGGTGGCCTTTTCGATGTCATTGGATGCGCCGGTGGAGGGGTCGTGGAACACGATTTCCTCGGCGACGCGGCCGCCCATGGCGTAGGCGAGCTGGTCCAGCAGCTCGTTGCGGGTAACGGAGTACTTGTCGTCCTGCGGCAGCACCATCGTGTAGCCCAGGGCGCGGCCGCGGGGCAGGATGGTCACCTTGGTGACGGGGTCGGTGTTGCGCAGGGCCGCAGCCACCAGGGCGTGGCCGCCCTCGTGGTAGGCGGTGATCTTGCGCTCCAGTTCCTTCATTACCCGGCTGCGCTTCTGCGGACCGGCAATCACGCGGTCGATGGCTTCGTCCAGTGCGCGGTCGTCAATGAGCTGGGCGTTGGAGCGGGCGGTCAGCAGGGCTGCCTCGTTCAGGACGTTGGCCAGGTCGGCGCCGGTGAAGCCGGGGGTCTTGCGGGCCACGGTTTCCAGGTCAACGCCTTCGGCCATCGGCTTGCCCTTGGCGTGGACCTGCAGGATGTGCAGGCGGCCCTGCATGTCCGGAGCCTCCACACCGATCTGGCGGTCAAAGCGGCCCGGGCGCAGCAGCGCCGGGTCCAGCACGTCGGGGCGGTTGGTGGCGGCAATCAGAATAACGTTGGTGTTGCCGTCGAATCCGTCCATTTCCACCAGGAGCTGGTTCAGGGTCTGCTCGCGTTCGTCGTTGCCGCCGCCGACGCCGGCACCGCGGTGGCGGCCGACGGCGTCGATTTCGTCAACGAAGATGATGGCCGGAGCGTTGGTCTTGGCCTGCTCGAAGAGGTCGCGGACGCGGGAGGCACCCACACCGACGAACATCTCGACGAAGTCGGACCCGGAAATGGAGTAGAACGGCACTCCGGCCTCGCCGGCCACTGCGCGGGCAAGCAGGGTCTTACCGGTGCCGGGAGGGCCGTAGAGCAGCACGCCTTTGGGGATCTTTGCGCCCACAGCCTGGAACTTGGCCGGATCCTGCAGGAATTCCTTGATCTCGTGCAGTTCCTCGACGGCTTCGTCCGCGCCTGCGACGTCGGCGAAGGTTACCTGCGGCATGTCCTTATTGGTCAGCTTGGCCTTGGACTTGCCGAACTTCATGACCTGGGAGCCGCCGCCCTGCATGCGGGAGAGCAGGAACCAGAAGATGACGCCGAGAATGATGAACGGCAGGAACAGGCCGAGGAAACTGGTGAACCAGTTGCTCTGCACCGGCTGGTCGGTGAAGCCTTCGGCGCCGGAGTCGTTTACCGCTGCGACAATGTCCTCGCCGCGGGCCGTGCCGAAGTAAAACTGGACGTTTTCGCTCTCCTGGCCGCTGCCGTCCGTGTACGGCTCCCTCAGCGTGAGGTCGACGCGCTGTTCGCCGTCGTAAATTTTGGCCTGCTCAACCTCTTGGTTCCTGAGCATCTCCAGCCCCACGCTGGTGTCCACCTTGGTTGCCCCGCTCTGGGAAAGGCTGGGAAGAATGAGCACCAGAAGGGCCAATGCCAGGACAATCCAAATGCCCGGCCCCTTGAAGAAGTTCTTAGATTTCATTCGTCGTCAGGGCGTACGCCCCGTCCCTCCTGATCAACAACGCTGATAATGCGCGGAAATATACTTCAACTAGCTATACACCGTTACCTGAAAGAACACGTCCCGAATACCCCGAAAGTTCCCTCTGGGCGTAGCACGCCGCCGTGATGTTGATCGCGGACGCAGAACCGGACGGCAGCCTGCGGGCCGCCGTCCGGTTCTGCCTGCGCTGATACGGGATCTACTCGTACACGTGCGGTGCCAGGGTTCCGATGAAGTCGAGGTTGCGGTAGCGCTCGGCAAAGTCCAGGCCGTAGCCCACCACAAACTCATTGGGGATCTCGTAACCGACGTACTTCACGTCGATTTCCACCTTCGCGGCGGTGGGCTTGCGCAGCAGCGTGCAGATTTCGACGCTGGCCGGGCCGCGGGACTGCAGGTTCGTGCGCAGCCAGGACAGGGTCAGGCCGGAGTCGATGATGTCTTCGACGATCAGCACATGCTTGCCCAGGAGGTCCGTTTCCAGGTCCTTGAGGATGCGTACGACGCCGGAGGACTGGGTGCCGGAGCCGTAGGAGGACACAGCCATCCAGTCCATGGTCACGTGGCTGTGCAGGGCACGGGAAAGATCGGCCATGATCATCACGGCACCCTTGAGCACGCCGACCAGCAGGATGTCCCGCCCGGCGTAGTCGCGGTCAATCTCGGCTGCGAGTTCGGTGACCCGCGTTTGAATCTGTTCCTTGGTATAGAGAACGTGCTTGAGGTCTGACTGGACGTCGTGTGAATCCACGAATGGCTCCCGGGTGCGAGATGTTGCAGCTGGATTTTAGGTGCTGCTCTTTTTCCTAAAGACAAGATTGCCATAGCCGGAGGTGCCTTGGGGAACCGCATTTGTACGCGCCTGGCGGTACACGCTCACTTTGCCGACGAGTTCCACGGGGCCGGCGGATCCGGTGCGGCGCAGAAGCGCCTCGACCGACCGGAGCCTTTCGTAGCTGGGCTGGGCGGCTCCGAGTTCGACGGCGGCTAGAGCCAGGACACGCTGGCGCACGGCGGGAGCCAGCTTCCGCAGCTGCGCTTCAGGCAACAGGACGGTTCCGGAGTCCGCCGCCTGCGAACCGGCTGCTTCTTCGGGAACGACCCGCAGCCGGGCGTAGGTTTCTGCACTCACGGCGTCGAGGTAGTCGGCGTCGCCCGCCAGGATACGTGAGGAACGGAACAGTGCCTCAGCGATTCCCGGGCCCAGTTTCTCCTCCAGGAACGGGAGGACCTCTGCCCGCACCCGGGACCGGGCAAAGGCCGGATCCGCGTTGGTGGGATCAAACCACGGGTCCAAGTTTTCGCTTTGGCAGATTTCCTCGGTCTCGCTGCGCCGCAGTCCGAGCAGCGGGCGCAGGTATTTCCCGCGCACGGCCCGCATGCCGGCCAGGGACCGGGTTCCGGAACCGCGGGCGAGGCCCAGCAGCACCTGCTCGGCCTGATCATCGAGGGTATGTCCGAGCAGCACGGCGTCGGCACCGGTCTCCGCCACGGCGGCGTCGAGGGCTTCGTAGCGGACCGTCCGGGCAGCTGCCTCGGGGCCCATGCCGGTGGCCGGCACTGCCACGGTGCGGACCTGGACCGGGTCCAGTCCCATGCCGCGGAGCTTGTGCGCGGCGGCTTCGGCGAGGTCCGCTGATCCGGGCTGCAGGGCGTGGTCCACCACGACGGCGCCCACCCGGTAGTCGCCGCGGCGGCCGAAGAAGGACGCGGCTTCGGCGAGTGCCAGGGAGTCCGGACCGCCGCTGCAGGCCACCAGCAGCAGCGGCGGCGGCGCGGCAGCCGTGCCGCGCGGCGCCAGCCCGGCGTCGTCGAGCGCTTCCTTGATCATGTTGCGGGCCTTGCCCAGGGTCGGGTTCAGGCGCTTGCGCGGACGGCCGGAGCCGGTGCCGCCCGCAGGGGCATTTTCGGAAATATCAGGGTCTTGCAGGTGCACGTGCGGTTACAGTCCCATCCGGGTCATCCACAGGGACGGATTATGGATTTCAGCTTCGCTGGGCAGGTTGGCGGGGCCTTCCCAGACCCGGTTGAACCCGTCCATGCCGGCGCGGTCCACCACGGCGCGGACAAACTTTGAGCCGTCCTTGTACTGGCGCATTTTGGCATCCAGTCCCATGATTTGCCGGAAGAAACGGTCCAGCCACCCGTGGCTCCTGCCGCGGGCGTTGAAGCGCTGCCGGATGGTCTTCACACTGGGAACCACCCGGGCGTCAACGGCGTCCATCACCACAGTGGCGTGTCCCTCCAGCAGGGACATCACCGCGGTGAGGTGGGACATCCGCTCCTTGTCCTCGGGGTCCTGCAGCAGGGACATGATGTCCGTGGGGCGCTGGGGAACACCGTCACCGCCGGTGCCGCGGCCGCCGCCGGCCAGGGCGTCACGGGCGGGCGAAGCGAGGGTCTTCGCGGCCTGTCCCAGGCGCTCGGAGAGAGTCTGGGCCTTATCCATCAGGCCGTTCGTGAGCATGCCGATCTGCTCCAGCATGTGATCGCGCAGCCACGGCGCCGCAGCAAACTGGACCCGGTGCGTCTGCTCATGCAGGCATACCCACAACCTGAAATCAGCCGGAACCACGTTGAGTTCGCGTTCCAGGGCGATGATGTTCGGAGCGACCAGGAGGAGCCGGCCGCCGGACGGGCCGCCGGGCGTCTTGGCGGAGAAGGGGTCGTACTGGCCGAGGACCTTCGAAGACAGGAAAGCCAGCACCGCACCGAGCTGGGCACCGGTAACCGTACTGCTGAAGGCCGTGTTCGCGCCGGACAGCTGGTCCGGCCGGGTGCGGGCCAAGTGGTCCAGCGCCGGGTTCATCAGTGCGGCGAAGCTGCGGGAATTGGCCTTGGCCCAGGAGGCGCGGTCCACTACCAGCACCTCGGAATCGCGCAGGTCGCGGGCGGCTTCCAGCCCGGTGATGCGGTGCACATGGGTCACTGCTTCATCTGCCAGGGCACGAAGTTCCGTCACGGCTTCACGAATCTCGCGGGCCGGCATCTTGGGACCGGCGGACACAAGGGTGGCTGCCGTGCCGGCGGCCAGGTCCCAATTCACCAGATCGGGGGTGGCTGGGGCGGGGTGGCGCTGATAGCTCTCCATCCGTCCATCAGACCACACGCCGCCCCGAATCGGAGCCGGGTTCGCTGAACGCCAAACAGCGTCAGCGGCAGCCGCAGGCGGCAAGCACCGTGGCCGCCGAGTCCACGGCGGCCCGGGCCTGGGCGGTGTTCGCTTCCAGCCCGTTTGCCACAAAGGCAAAGGACAGCAGCCGCCCGTCGGCATCCGTCACGAACCCGGTGAGCGAGGTAACCGCGAACAGGGTTCCAGTTTTTCCCCGAACCACGCCGGCCGGTGACACGTCCGGTTCGCCGGCGGACGTGTCCCCCGGTTCACCGGCGGACGTGTCCCCCGGTTCACCGGCGGAAAATCGGGTGGCTAGGGTTCCGCTCAGGCCGGCCACCGGCAGGGAATAGGGCAGCGTCCGCACATCGTTGTCCGTGGACGTCAGCGCCGCCTGCATGGTACGGGCGAGCTGCAGGGCGGAGATCCGGGTACCGGCGCCCAGGCCGGAGGCATCGGCCAGCACCAGTCCGGAAGTGTCCACGCCGAGCCGGGAAACCGCGGCCTTCACGGCCTGTGTTCCACCGTCGAAGGTCGCTTCCCTGCCCGTGGCCAGGGCACTCATCCGGGCCAGTGCCTCAGCCAGGTAGTTATCGGAGGTGAGCAGCATATGCCGCACCTGTTCGGAAACGGGCGCCGATTCCACGGCGGCCAGCTGCTCAGCCCCTCCGCTGCCGTGCCGCGTTCGATGACCGTATCGACCGTGAACCCGTTATCCACGGACGCTGTTTCGAGCGCGGCGGCGAAGGCTTCGGCGGCGGTGAGGGCGGCGTCGTCGGCCCGCAGGCCGGACGAGGCGCCCTCGGCGGCCCAGGCTGAATTGATGGCCAGCGGAAAGAGCGGTGCCATTTCCCCGGCCTCCACGTCCTCGCTGCTCCACGCCGGGGACAGCGTGTCACCGGTGAACAGCGTGTCATCGAGGCGGATGCGCACGGTTCCGCCGGTCCCGCGCTTTTCCAGGGCCGCTGCCGTCTTTTCGGCGAGGGTCTGCAGCCCGGCCCGGCCCGTAATCTGCTCCCCGTCCGACTCCCCGTCCGACTCCCCGGCAGCCAGGAGGACGTCCCCTCCGCCCTTCAGCACGATGGTGCTGGGGGCGTTTCCGGCATAGACAGCCGTTTCAAACCGGGTATCAGCCCCGAGGTCCGAGAGGGCGGCCGCGGCCGTGAGGATCTTAAGGCTGGAGGCCGGTGTCACGGCGGTGCCGCCGTCGAGATCGTAGAGGACCTCGCCCGTCAGGGCATCGAGGACGGTCCCGTGGAACGTGCCGCTTCCGGAGACCGCCAGCTCGGCGTCCAGCAGGTCCTTCAGCGTGTCCGTGTCCGGGGCGGTGTCCGGGGCGGACTGGCCTGCGCCGGCCGGCACCGGAAAGTCTCCGCCGCTGAACGCCAGCCGTCCCGGGCCCTGCTGGTACGGGGGCACCACGACCTGGCGCTGGGGCTGCTCGCCGCGCAGCGCGGTGAGCAGCGGAGGTCCGGCGTAAAACGCCAGCGGAACAACCAGCACGGCCAGGACCAGGGTCAGCAGAAGGCCGGTAAGCACCCGAGCCATCGCTTCACCGCTGCTTTCCGTAGCTGCATCCGCTGCGCGAGACAGTGAATGGGGACCAAGACATATATCTTTAAGACTAGACCGGCGCCGCAGCCCGCGCTGACGCGGACAGTTGGGCGGCTGCCGGTGTGTTGATCAGCCTACGTTCACGGCAGTGTTTTCGTTGACGCCGCGTTCGCCAACCCGTTCTGCGGAGCCCGCCGGGCCCCGCGCAAGAGGAGTATCCATGAAGCTCGACGTCACCATCGAGATCCCCAAGGGATCCCGGGTCAAGTACGAAATTGACCACGAAACGCACCGCCTGCGCCTGGACCGCATCCTGTTTACGTCCATGGCGTACCCCACGCACTACGGCTACTTCGAAAACACCCTGGGCGAGGACGGCGATCCCCTGGACGCCCTGGTCATGCTCCAGGACTTCGACCTGATGCCCGGCGTGCTCGTGGAATCCCGCCCGATCGGCGTGTTCAACATGGTGGACGACGGCGGCGGAGACGCCAAGGTTCTCTGCGTCCCGGTGGACCCGCGCTTTGACCACATCCAGGACATCTCCGACGTCTCCGATTTCCTGCTGGACGAGATCAAGCACTTCTTCACGAAGTACAAGGACCTGGAGCCGGGCAAGTGGGTTGAAGCCGCAGACTGGGCCGGCCGCGAGGCCGCAGAGGCCGAGGTCGAGGCGTCGCTGAAGCGTTTTGAAGCCCTTGGCGAGCGGAGTGAAGAGGACGAGCCCCAGGGCCGCGACGTCGACGCCGCACCCGACAACAACTAGCACTCCCCTGCCGGGCCGCCGTGCGGTGCACGGGCCGGCAATAAACCGCACGACGGCGGCTGCTCCCTCCCGGGACGGCCGCCGTCGTCGTTTGTGCAGTTGTCGCCGCTTTCCCGCGGGCGCCCCTCTGCTGTCGGAACGATGCGGCTTAGGCCCGCCCCCTCCCCTGCCCATCCAGTGTCGGAATGATGCGGCTTTTCCCAGTCGAGTGTCGGAGTAATGCCGCTTTGGCCGAAGAACTCCGACATCTGCGCGTCACTCGACGGGTGGGTCCGACACCTGCGCGTCACTCGACGGCAGGCGCGGATAGCGGTACGGGGCGCGCCGCAACCGGATCCGGTTGTTTTTGAAGCAGCTCTGGCATGCTGAGGCCATGCATTATGTGCTGACCATCAACCAGCGGGACTCCCGCGAGTACGGCGACCTCGTCCCCGGGCTGATCCGCTCGCTGCGGCATCTGCCGGCCGCGGTCCCGTTTCAGCGATCGGTCGGCGACGAGGCGCAGGGCGTGCTGGCCGACGCCCCGGCAGCTGTCGAAGCGGCGCTGACGGCCATCCGGCAGCGGCGCTGGAACGTGGGAATCGGCGTCGGCGAACTGCGCCCGCCACTGCGGCAGACCGTGCTGGACAATGACGGGTACGGGCTGGTCTACGCCCGCCGGGCGGTGGACCGTGCCCGAAAGACGGGAGAACGTATTCCGTTGGCCGTCGAAGGCCCGGATCAGGAAATTGCAGCCGAGGCCGAAGCCGTCCTGCGGCTGCTGGGCCAAATTGTGGCCAGCCGGACCGACGCCGAGTGGAAGGTCCTGGACCTCATGACGCCAGGCGCGCGGGGCCAGCAGAAATACGTGGCGGAGATCCTGGGCATCACCACCCAGGCCGTCAGCAAGGCTGTGGTGCGTTCGCACTGGCAGGAGGAGTGGGCAACCCGTCCCGCGGCAGCCCGGCTGCTGTCGCTTTGTTACGGACCGGCCGCTCTGCCACCGGCCGCGCTGACCTACTAAGGCAAACAGGAGAGCGCCGGAGTTAGGCCTGCGGGTTGCACAGCCCGCGAAGAATAACCGCCGCCCCATCCTCGTAGACGGTGCCGGTGACCTCCGTGGCTGCTTCCAGGACCTCCCGCGGAGCCTGGCCCATCGCCACTCCGCGGCCCGCCCAGCCCAGCATCTCGATGTCGTTGCGGCCGTCACCCATGGCCAGAGTGTGCCTGGGGTCAATGTCCAGGGTGCTGCGGACCTTTTCCAGGGCACTGGCCTTGGTGACGCCCTCGGCGGCGATATCCAGCCAGGCGGTCCAGCCCACGGAATAAGTCACACCGTGCAGCCCGATGGCCCGCACTGCCTCGCCGAACTCCTCCGCCGTGGAATCGGTGCTAAACACCACCACGCGGACGGCCTCGGCGCTGCGCAGCCGTTCGAAGTCAACGGGCTGGGCCTCAACCCCGAAGCTGGCGTCCTGGAACCGTTCGGTGGAGAGGAAGTCGCCGGAGGAATCTTCGAGGGCGAATTTGGCCGTGGGCAGGCTCACCCGCAGGGCATCCAGTGCCACCGAGGGATCAAAGACCACCCGGTCCAGCACCCGGTATCCGTCCGGCAGGGAGGTGTCGATTTCCAGGGTGACGCCGCCGTTGGAGCAAACGCAGTAGCCCTTGGTGATGCCGATGCGTTCCAGGATGGGAAGGGCGGCTCCGTAGGAGCGTCCGGTGGCGATAACCAGGTGGTGTCCTGCGGCGATGGCCGCCTGCGCAGCTTCGCGGACACCGGCGGACATGTGTCCGTCGTGGTCCACGAGGGTGCCGTCAACATCCAGGGCTACCAGGTGGGGCTGTGATTGGGGTTCCTGCCGGTCTTCGATGCCGGCGCTTGTCAAAGTAGTCATCGCCTCATTTAAACAGATGGCTGCGGATCCTGAAAGGACGCGGCTCACATAGGTGCTCAGGTGAGGTGCGGAAAAGCGGTTCCTGTTCCGGCACGCCGGAACAGGAACCGCCGCTCGGCTGGATAGGAACGGCGGCCCTTCTACAGGACGGGCAGAACCTCAAGTCCCCCGAGGTAGGGGCGCAGGGCGGCCGGGACCGTGACGGAGCCGTCCGGGTTCTGGTGGTGTTCCAGGATGGCCACGAGCCAGCGGGTGGTGGCCAGTGTTCCGTTCAGGGTTGCCACGGCGCGCGTTCCTTGCCCTCGCCGTCCTGGCGTTCACGGATGTTCAGGCGGCGGGCCTGGAACGTGGTGCAGTTGGACGTGGACGTCAGCTCCCGGTAGGCGTTCTGGGTGGGAACCCAGGCCTCACAGTCAAACTTCCGGGCCGCGGACATGCCCAGATCACCGGCTGCGGTGTCGATGACGCGGTAGGGCAGCTCCACCTTGGCCAGCATTTCCTCTTCCCAGGCCAGAAGGCGCTGGTGCTCGGCGGCGGCGTCCTCCGGCTTGGTGTAGATGAACATTTCCACCTTGTTGAACTGGTGGACGCGGATGATGCCGCGGGTGTCCTTCCCGTGCGAGCCGGCCTCGCGGCGGTAGCAGGAAGACCAGCCCGCGTACCGGACCGGGCCGCCGTTCAGGTCCAGGATCTCATCGGCGTGGTAGCCGGCCAGCGGCACCTCGGAGGTGCCGACCAGGTACAGGTCGTCGTCGGCCAGGCGGTAGATTTCGGCGTCGTGGGCCACATCGAAGCCCGTGCCCTGCATGGTCTCGGGGCGGACCAGCGTGGGAGTGATCATCGGAACGAAACCGGCCTTCACGGCCTGGTCCATGGCCATGTTCAGCAGCGCCAGCTCCAGCCGGGCACCAACTCCGCGCAGGAAGTAGAAACGGGAGCCGGATACCTTCGCACCGCGCTCCATGTCGATGGCGCCCAGCAGCTCGCCGATCTCCAAGTGGTCCCGGGGAGTGAACCCCTCGGCTTCGAAGTCGCGCGGCTTGCCAACCGTCTTGATAACCTCGAAATCGTCTTCGCCGCCGGCGGGAACGCCGTCGGACACCAGGTTCGGAATCCGGCGCAGCAGCGCATCCGACTCGGCCTGGGCGGCGTCGGCTTCGGCGCCGGCTGCTTTCACGGCGCCGGCCAGTTCCTTGACCTCGGCCAGCAGGGCCTGCTTTTCATCCCCCTTGGCCTTGGCAACGCGTTTGCCGAAGGCATTCTGCTCGGCCCTCAGGTTCTCGAAGCGGGTGCGGGAATCGCGGCGGGCAGCGTCGGCAGCAATGATCGCGTCCACCAGGGACTCGTCCGCCTGGCGGGCGCGCTGGGAGGCTCGGAATTTTTCGGGGTTTTCGCGGAGCTCATTAACATCGATCACGCTTCAAGGGTACCCAAAACCGCGGCGGGCCCGGGCACAGACCCGGGTTAGGCTGGGAACCACTATGTCCGCTTCCCAGATCTTCCTCATTTCACTGCTCGCTGCCGCCGCGGCCGCGGCCGCGGTGTGGGTGACGGTACGGCGGCGGCGGCGGCAGGCCGCGCGGCGGACCGTAGTCAAGACCCTCGCTCCCGGCCACCAAAGAGTTGCCGTGGTCATCAATCCCATTAAGGTCCAGGCACCGGCAGCCCGGACACTGCTGGCCGAAGCATGCGAGCTCGCCGGGTGGGATCCGCCCCTGATGATGGAAACGACGCCGGAGAGCCCGGGTTACGAACAGGCGCGGCGGGCCGTGCAGGCAGGGGCCGACGTCGTTATTGCCGCCGGCGGGGACGGCACCGTCCGCCAAGTGGCCCGTGCCCTGGCCAATACTCCGGCCGCCATGGGGCTGCTGCCGCTGGGAACCGGAAACCTGCTGGCGCGGAATCTTGGCCTGCCCGTGGTGGACCTTGCGGCGGCCGTCAGCACCGCGCTGCACGGGAGGAACGGCGCATTGACATGGGCACCATGACGCAGGAAAACTCCGTCACCGGAGAAACCGGCAGCAGCGCTTTCCTGGTGATGGGGGGCATCGGACTCGATGCCGAAGTGCTGGCCGCCACCCGGGACGACTTGAAGAAACGCGTCGGATGGATGGCCTACAGCGAGGCGGGGGTGCGGCTCATGCCCGGGCGCCGGACCAAGATGACCATCTCCCTGGACGGTGAGCCCCCGCGGGTCCGCAAAGCGCGCAGCATCCTGTTCGCCAACATTGGGCGGCTACCCGCCGGGATCGACTTCATTCCCGAAGCCAGGATGGACGACGGACTCCTGGACGTGGTCGTCATGAGTCCGCGGAGCCTGGCGGGCTGGCTTTGGGTGGCGGGCAAGGTGGTCACGAAATATCCGAAGGACATCCCGGTCATCGACCACCGCCGCGCCCGGACCGTGGAGATCACGGTGGCGCAGCCCACCCGCACCCAGCTGGACGGCGATGTCACCGGAGCGGCCACTACCGTGCGGGTCGAGGTGGACCCGCTGGCGCTGCTGATCCGGGCGCCGGCTCCGGTGCCGCAGCGGCCCCGGCCGTTCGCCGGCAGGAACCAGTCGGTTCCCGGCGAGCGGAACGGGGCCGTGCCGGGCACCCGCGCCTAGGAGTCCTGCGTTCCTTCGGCGTCCGTGTAGCCGCCTTCTTCCTTGGCCGGCGTGCCGCCGGTGCTGCCTGCGCCCTCGGCGTCGGTGTATTCGCCCTCATCGTCGCGGTTGACCGACGCAGGCGACGCCTGCTCCCGGATCAGCTGCTCTTCTTCGGCGAAACGGATGTCGTTGCCCTGGTCGCCGGCGTCACCGCGCCAGTTGTCGTCACCGGTGGACTGTCCGCTGGGCTTGGGGTCGGTCAGCTGTTCTTCCTCATTGGGGTACTCAGACATGTGCTTACCTTCCTGAACGTTGAGACAGGACCGGCTGTGGTCCTGCGCCGCGGGTGCGGCCGGGCCGCACTCTTAATATCAGCATACTTATGAACCGTGAAACAGGGAAAGTCAGCGGCGGTCCGGGCTAGGAAGTGAGCATCAGCCGGACCGCGGTTTCAGACGCCGAGAACCCCGCCACCTCGATCACATCACCGTCGAAGAACCGGTCCACCACCCGGGGATCGATATACGATTTCCGGGCCACGGCGGGAGTGTTTCCCAAGTGGTCGGCAACCTTCCGGACCGTGGTCACCACCGCCTTTTGCTTGTCCTTCTTGGTGGACGCCAGGCGGAAGGCCCGGGCCAGGTGCATGGCTGCCACCACCGTTGCCTGCCAGGTGCGGAAATCCTTGGCGGTGAAGTCACCGCCGGTCACCTCCTTCAGGAACGCGTTCAGCGACGAGCCTGCAACGCTGTGCCACCGGCCGTCGCTGCCCCGGTAGGCAAGGGCAGTGTCCGGATCCGGCCGGGCCAGCATTGGCTCCAGCGCCGCCACCAGGTCAGGGTCCTCAATGAGGGTGTGCCACTCCTGTCCGCTCTTGCCGGGAAAATCGAACCGCACCTCGCTGCCCTGCACCTGAACATGCTCCACGCGCAGGGTGGTGGTCCCGTAGGACCCGTTGACCTCGGCGTACCGCTCTCCGCCGATCCGCAGGGCCCCGGCGTCGACAATCCGCAGCGCAGCGGCGTAGGCGCGCTGCGGTCCGCTGCCCTCCGTGCGCAGGTGCTTGGTAATCAGCCGGCGGGCGGCCGGAAGCGTCTGGGCGAAGGCCAGCGACCGGTCAAACTTCTCCCGGTCTTTCATTTCCCGCCAGTGCGGGTGATAGATGTACTGCCGGCGGCCGGCCCCATCGGTTCCGGTGGCCTGGATGTGGCCGTTCGGATAGGGACTGATCCATACCTCAGTCCACGCCGGAGGAATGGCCAGGGAACGGATCCGCTCCAGGGTGTCCCGGTCGGTCAGGACGTCGCCGCGCAGTCCCCGGTAGCTGAAACCGCGGCCCCACCGCCGCCGCGAATATCCCGGATGCTCACAGTTGCTCCGCCGCAGCCGCATGGTGTTCTCGTTTCACGTCGGTCTTTTTCCGGGCCACCCGGAACGGGTCTTTCCGTTCCGGGTGCGGGCCTGGTTTTTACCGGAAAGCCCCTGCGGCGAGGTTAGCCCCCAAGGAGCCCCTGAAGCCAGAGGTCCGCGGAACGGAAGGCTTCGTCGCTGGTGTGTTTGGGGATCTCCGGCTCGCGGCCGTCCGCCCGGGGATAGGAACCGAGGAACGTCAGGTTCGGACTGATCCGGTGCAGGCCCTTCAGGGCATCGGCCATGCGGGCATCCCGGATGTGGCCGTCGGCATCGATGCTGAAAAAGTAGTCCCCCAGGAATAATCCGGTGGGCCGGGACTCGATGCGGCTGAGGTTGACCCCGTGCGTCGAGAACTGGTCCAGGATTTCCATCAGAGCGCCGGGATGATCCTCCGGCAGCGGCACCACCAAAGTGGTCTTGTCCGCGCCGGTGGGTTCCGGCAAAACGCCCGGCCGGCTAAGCAGCACGAAGCGGGTTACGGCATCGGAGACGTCTCCGATATCCGCCCGGAGCACCTCCAACCCAAGCCGCTCGGCAACCAGCGGCGAACAGATGGCGGCGTCGTATCCCGGATCCGGGGACTGCAGGCCGGTGGCAGCGGCAGCAGTAGACGATGCGGGAAGGTATTCCGCCTGGGGAATATTCTTTTCCGCCCAGTCCCGGCATTGGGCCCAGGCATGGGAATGCGTGGACACGGCGGCAATGGCGGCCAGCTCCACGCCTGGCCGTACGGCCAGGACGAAGGTGATCGGCACCAGGATTTCGCGCTGGATGCGCAGCGGCTCGCCGGCGGAAATCGCGTCAAGGGTGGCGCTGACGCCGCCCTCGACGGAGTTCTCGATGGGCACCACCGCGGCGGCGGCGCGGCCGGTCCGGACCATTTCCAGAGCAGCGGTCACACTGGTGGCGGGAATCCGCGCAGCCGCCCCGGCACCGGGAACCTGCAGCAGGGCGGCCTCGGTGAAGGTGCCCTCCGGTCCCAAAAAGGTGTAAACCGTACCTCCGTTACCCGGCCCGCCGTCTGCGGCATCGAGCGGAGCACTCATACGACCGTGGGATCCTGCCCGTTGTCGGAGACCATGGGCTTGCCTGCTTCCAGCCATGCGCCCATTCCGCCGTTGACGTTGACGGCGGAGTAGCCGTGCGATTCCAGCCAGGCGGTGGCGCGGGCACTGCGGCCGCCGGTACGGCAGATCACGGCGAGGTCCTGGTCCGGATCCAGGTCATCGAGACGTTCAGGCAGCGCATCGAGCGGAATGTGGATGGCCCCGTCAATGTGGCCGGCTTCCCACTCGTAGTCTTCGCGCACATCCAGAATCCTGGCGTCAGCACTGATGTCGTCTACGGGTACGTTTTCCATTTTCCGGTTCCTGTCCTTACAAATGCGGCCCCGATACTGCGGGCCTGAGCGGGTGAAACCCCGGGCTGATCCGCGGCTCCGGCGGCATGCCGGAACGCCGGCCCGGGCGTCAACTTCTTCCCAGCCTATAGTGGGAGCCCTGCCCGGAAAATAATTCCCCCTCCCGGAGGTCACATGTCCGCTTCACCGCTGCCCGGTCCCGTTCCGCCTCCCGCCGAACCCACGGCCCTGCAGTGGCGGAACCGCCTGGCTTCGGGCGAGGTCAGCGCACGAGAGGTGACCGGGTATTTTTTGCGCCGGGTTGAGGAACTGAACCCGGCCCTGGGCGCTTTCCTGCTGACAACCCCGGAGGCCGCCCTGCGGGAAGCGGCGGCAGCGGACAGTTCCTTTGCCCGCGGTGAACCGCTGGGACTTCTTCACGGCATGCCCCTGGCCCACAAGGACCTGACCGACGTTGCCGGGGTGCCCACCACCCTGGGCACTGCCGCACTGCCGCCCTACACTCCGGCCGAGGACGGGCCGCTCGCGGCGGTCCTGCGCCGGGCCGGGGCCATCAGCCTGGGCAAGACGCAGGTTCCGGAGTTTGGGCTGAGCAGCTACAGCGAGAACTTCGTGGGCGCTCCGGCACGCAATCCCCTCGATCCGGCCCGCAGCCCCGGCGGATCCAGCGGCGGCAGTGCCGCTGCGGTGGCGGCAGGCATGCTTCCCTTCGCACCCGGAACGGACGGCGGCGGTTCGATCCGCATTCCCGCCGCAGCCACCGGGCTCACCGGACTCAAGCCCAACCGCGGCCGGGTTCCGGCGGGTGCGGGCCAAAATGACCTGGGACAGTTTGTGGTGGCCGGACCGCTGGCGCGGACCGCCGCCGACGCCGCCCTGCTGCTGGATGCCATGGTGGCCGGCCCCAACCACCACGCAACCTCGGCCGCACCGGCTGACGGGAGTTTCCTGGCAGCCGCGCAGCGTGCGGCCGGCACCTTCCGGATTGGAGTCAGCACCCTCTCCCCGTTTTCCCCGCGCCTGGAGATCACGCTGGATCCGGAGGCGGTGGATGCGCTCGACGCCGGCATCCGCAGCCTCACCGCCGCCGGGCACGACGTCGTCGAAGCACAGCTCAGCTACGACGCGCGCTATCCCGAGGCGTTCCAGACCGTATGGACCGCCTCGCTGGCGAATCTGGAACTGCCGGAGGGCGCCGAAACCCGGCTGACCCCGCTGACGGCGGCGGTCCGCGGCCGGGCGTTGCAGCGCTCGGGCGCCGAGCTGGCCGCGGCGCTGGACATCCTGCGCCGGTTCGAAGAGGACACCATCCGGGCCTACAGCGCCTATGACATGATTCTTACTCCCGCGCTGGGCATGACTCCGCGGCCCATCGGCTGGTACTGGAACAGCGGATCCGAAGCAGCAGGCCCGGACGCGCAGGGCCTGGAGGACTATGAGCGGCAGTGCCGCTACTCCCCCTACACGTCAATGGTGAATGTGTGCGGACTGCCGGCCATCACCGTTCCGACCCTGCGGACACCGGACGGATTCTCCATGGGCATCCAGCTCATCGGACGCCCCGGGGCCGAGGCCCAGCTGCTGGCTGTGGCGGCCCAGCTGGAAAACTAAACCGTGCATCATATCCCGTCCCATCCCGGACCCCCGCCCGCCTGCCGTAACAGTGTGCCGCGGAACCAATTTACCGGTGATGTTTCTCACCCGCCGGGAGCCGGCAAAAGCCGCAGGGCGGAGTTTTAAGCCCCGGAGCCGCTGGTGGCACTCATGCTCCGGTGCGAATATGTTTGGGTGAGTTCTAATCCCAGCACCTCAGCCGCTCCGCCGGCCCGCAAGTCCTTTTTCGGCCATCCCCGCATGTTGGCGAACCTCTTCAGCGTCGAGCTGTGGGAACGGTTCTCCTTCTACGGCATGCAGGGCATCCTGCTGTACTACATGTACTACTCGGCCACGGAAGGCGGGCTGGGCATTGACCTGGCCGTCGCAACCGGTCTTGTCGGTGCGTACGGAGGTGGCGTTTACCTGTCCACCATCCTCGGTGCCTGGATCGCGGACCGCCTGCTGGGTTCCGAACGGGTACTGTTCTACTCCGCTGTCATTGTCATGCTCGGCCACATCGCCCTGGCCGTACTGCCGGGCGCCGCAGGCCTGGCCGCCGGCCTGATCCTGATTGCCCTCGGCTCGGGCGGCGTAAAAGCCAATGCCACGTCGCTCGTCGGAACGCTGTACGAAGAAAAGGACGAGCGGCGCGACGCCGGCTTCTCCATCTTCTATATGGGGATCAACATCGGCGCCCTGGTCGGCCCGCTCCTGACCGGCCTGGCCTGGAGCGAGTACGGCTTCCACTACGGCTTCGGCCTGGCAGCCGCCGGCATGGCCATTGGGCTCGTCCAGTACGGCATGACGCGCAAGTACCTGCCGGAATCCGCCCACCAGGTCAGCAACCCGCTGCCCCGTGCGCAGTTCAACAAGGTTGCCCTGGGGACGGCTGCCGCCCTTGCCGTGATCATCCTGGCCGTGGTCTTTGGGCTGCTGACCGCCCAGAACCTGGCACCCATCATGGCTGTCCTGGCGATCCTGGCCTCCATCGGCTACTTCGTGGTGATCCTCACCAGCAAGAAGGTCAGCACGCTCGAACGCCGCCGTGTGTACTCCTTCATGCCGCTGTTCGTTGCCAGCGCGGCGTTCTGGGCCCTGTTCCAGCAGCAGTTCACGGTGGTCGCCATCTACGCCGACACGTCCCTGGACCGCGACCTGTTCGGCTGGGAAATGCCGCCGAGCTTCGTGCAGTCCATCAACCCGATCTTCATCATCATTTTCGCCGCAGTTTTCGCCGGCGTGTGGACCAAGCTGGGCGACAAGCAGCCGTCCTCGCCGCTGAAGTTCGCCATGGGCCTGGCCGTCATGGGCCTGGCGTTCCTGGCCTTCATTCCGTTCTCCGGCGGCGGCGCCAACAGCACCCCGCTGCTGGCCCTGGCCGGCATCCTGCTGCTCTTCACCTTTGCCGAGCTGTTCCTGTCCCCGATCGGCCTGTCCGTGGCAACCAAACTGGCGCCGGCGATCTTCCGGACCCAGATGGTGGCCCTGTTCTTCCTGTCCGTTTCCCTGGGCACCACCCTGGCCGGCTGGCTGGCACAGTTCTACAGCACGGACACTGAAGTCAGCTACTTCATGTTCAGCGGCATTACAGCGATCGTCCTGGGCGTTGCCCTGGCCGCTGCCACTCCCGCCATCAAGAAGCTGATGGGCGGCGTGCGCTAACCGGTTCACACCCCGGGCCCCGGGCCTGCACAGCGACGACGACGGCGGCCCCCGCCGTCGTCGTCGCTGTTCTGCTGGATCCGGCCCCGTCCGCGGTGGTACACCTGAAACAGCAAGGTTACTGATGGTTTACCGCGGGGATTCGCCGCTCCGCAAAAGGAGGCAACCGTGGTTCAGGATAGTTCCAAGCACAACGGCAAGGATCCCGCCGAAACAGCGGACAATCCCGTGGAGGCCCTGATGGAGGACGGGGCTGATTTCGTTCCCGACGGCACCGGCGATCCCAATGAAACGGATGACCGGGTGGAAGTACACGCCAGCATTTCCGAAGGAACGAATGCGGCCAGCAAGACATCCGGCACCACCGGATCAGCCGGGCCGGGCCGGGAATCCTAGAAAGCCCGGACCGCCCTCCCGCGCACGGCCGGCCCGCCGGGAGCCGGCCGCACTGCGGATCCCGGCCTGCCCTCCTGCCGCGGCAGGATTTTGTTTGGCATGCTTAGGGGTATGTCTAACCGAGCTGGCACAGTTGCCCAACCCTCCGACCTTGTTGACCTGACGGCGCTTGTGGATGCCTACTACGACATCACACCCGATATGCAGGACCCCGCGCAGCGGGTGGTGTTCGGCACCTCGGGACACCGCGGAACCTCGCTGAACGGAGCGTTCAACGAACCGCACATTGCCGCCATAACCCAGGCGATCGTGGAGTACCGCAGCGGACAGGGCATCACCGGTCCGCTGTTCATGGGCAGGGACACCCACGCGCTGTCCGAACCGGCGCAGAACACCGCCCTGGAGGTGCTCGCCGGCAACGGAGTGGGTGTGCTGATCGATGCCCGCAACGGGTTCACCCCCACGCCGGCACTGAGCCACGCCATCTTGAAGCACAACGCCGGCCGCACCGAGGAAGCCGACGGCATCATCATCACGCCCTCGCACAATCCTCCGGCCGACGGCGGGTTCAAATACAATCCGCCAACCGGCGGCCCCGCCGGGTCCGAGGCCACCAATTGGATCGCCGGGCGCGCCAATGAACTCCTGGAAGACGGACTGCGCGGCGTGAAGCGCATCCCGCTGGGCCAGGCCCGCCTGGCGGACTCCGTGGGGACCTACGACTTTTTGCAGTACTACGTGGATGACCTGCCCTCCGTCCTGAACCTGGACGCCATCCGTGAAGCCGGCCTGCACATCGGCGCCGATCCGCTGGGCGGCGCGTCCGTGGACTACTGGGGTGCCATCGCCGAGATGCACCGGCTGAACCTGACCGTCGTCAATCCGGACGTGGACCCGCAGTGGGCCTTCATGACCCTGGACTGGGACGAGAAGATCCGCATGGACTGCTCCTCCCCGTACGCGATGGCCTCGCTGATTTCCCGCGCGGGCGAGTACGACATCGCCACCGGCAACGACGCCGACGCCGACCGCCACGGCATCGTCACCCCGGACGCCGGGCTGATGAACCCCAACCACTACCTCGCCGTTGCCATCGATTACCTGTACCGCAACCGTGCGGACTGGCCGAAGAACGCCGTCGTGGGCAAGACCCTGGTGTCCTCCTCCATGATCGACCGGGTCACCGGCGACCTGGGCCGGACCCTGATGGAGGTTCCCGTTGGCTTTGGGTGGTTTGTTCCGGGCCTGCTCACCGGCGAGGCAGCCTTCGGCGGCGAGGAATCCGCCGGCGCGTCCTTCCTGCGCCGGGACGGCAAGGCCTGGACCACCGACAAGGACGGCATCCTGCTGGCCCTGCTCGCGTCGGAAATCACCGCCGTCACGGGCAAGACCCCGTCCCAGCGGTACCGGGAACTGACGTCGCAGTTCGGCGATCCTGAATACGCCCGGGTGGATGCCCCGGCCAGCCGGGAACAGAAGGCAGCGCTGGCCAAGCTCTCGCCGTCGGACGTCACCGCCACCACGCTGGCCGGCGAGGAGATCACCGCCCGGCTTACCGAGGCTCCCGGCAACGGCGCTCCGATCGGCGGGCTCAAGGTCACCACGGAGAACGCCTGGTTCGCGGCGCGCCCCTCCGGCACGGAGGACGTGTACAAGATCTATGCGGAGTCCTTCAAGGGCTTGGAGCACCTGCACCAGGTCCAGGCCGAGGCCAAGGCCATTGTGGACGGGGTCATTTCCTAACCCGGCCTCCGGTCACAGCAGGCGGCGCAGCAGCCGCCGCTTGAGGCCGTTGTAGGGCGGATAGGCAACCTTCAGCGTGTCCAGCGCCGTGCCCTTGGTGAAAACCGGACGCAGCTGGCTGAAGGTGTCGAAGGAATATTTGCCGTGATAGGCGCCGGTGCCGCTGGCACCGGCGCTGCCGAACGGCAGTCCGGGAACGGCCAGCTGCACGGTGCTTACGTTGTGGTTTACGCTGCCTGCCCGCACGCCGCGTTCGAAGCTCTTCCGGGCAGCGGCTGACTGCGTGTACAGGTAGGACGCCAGCGGAACGGGGCGTGCGTTGATGAAGCTCATCGCCTCATCCAGGTCCCTCACGGTCAGCACCGGCAGGATGGGTCCAAAGATCTCTTCCTGCATGACCGGGGACTCCGGGGACACATCCGTCAGGATCGTCGGCTCCAGGTACAGCGCATCCCGGTCGCCGCGCCCGCCGGCAAGCACGGTGCCGCTGTCCAGCAGACCGTGGAGCCGGTCCCAGTGCTGTTCATTGATGATCCGGCCCAGGTCCGGGCTCTTGGCCGGGTCCTTGCCGAAAAGTTCCGTCACGGCGCGGACCAGGTGCTTGCGCAGCTTGGGCGCGGCCTCCTCCGTGACGAGGACATAGTCCGGCGCCACGCAGGTTTGGCCGGCGTTGAGCAGCTTTCCGTACACCAGGCGCCGGGCGGTGGCGGCAAAGTTGCCGTCCAGCACGACGGCGGGTGACTTGCCGCCCAGCTCCAGGGTGACTGGGGTGAGGTACTTGGCGGCTGCCTGCAGCACCACGCGGCCCACCCGTTCGCCGCCGGTGAAGAAAATGGAATCGAAGCGCTCGGCCAGCAGTGCGGTGCTCACTTCCCGGCCGCCTTCCACGACGACGGCGGCGTCCGGATCCAGGTAGCGGGGCAGCAGTTCGGCCACTGCCGCAGAGGTGGCCGGAGCCAGCTCCGAAGGTTTCAGCACTGCGGCGTTGCCTGCTGCCAGGGCGCCGATGAGCGGAGCCAGCAGCAGCTGCACCGGATAGTTCCACGGGGCAATGATCAGCACGACCCCCAGCGGCTGCGGCTCCGTCTTCGCCGAGGCCGGCTGCAGGCCCAGCGGCACCGGAACCTTTGTGACGCGTGTCCACTCGGACAGGTGCTTCAGGGCGTACTCCGCTTCGGCCCGGGTAATGGAGAGTTCGGTGAGGTACCCCTCGAGCCGGTTCTTCCCGAGGTCGCGGGCCAAAGCCGCACCGAGGTCCGTTTCGCACTCGGCCAGCATGCGGATCAGGCCCTGGAGCTGGGCCCGGCGCCAGGCCAGTGGCCGGGTCCGGCCGGAATCGTAGGTGCGGCGGACCGCCGCCACCGTGGCACCAATCATGGGCGCCGAGCGCGCGCCGGGGAGCCCTGAGGCAGTTTCCGCGCTCATCGACGGGCCTCCTGCGCCGCAGCCTCTGCCGCTGCTGTTGCCGGGGCGGATGGGCGGCCGGTGAAATGGTCCATGGACTGGTACACCTTGAACACCCGCCCGGCCACGACGTCCCACAGCTGCTGGGGCAGCAGTCCGCGCAGGGCGCTGCCCAGGGGACAGTCCAGGGCAGCTGGAGCCGGGCTCTGCCGGCCAGCATTGCGGTCCAGGCCCGGTCCACCACGTACTCCGGTTCCATGAGCGGTGTCAGCAGCGGTCCGCGGGCGCCGGCAAACATGCCGGTCTTGATGTAGCTCGGAATGAGGGTCGTGACCTGGACATGCCCGTTGCCGGATTCGTTCAGTTCCAGCCGCAGCGAATCGCTCCAGCCAATTACCGCCCACTTGGACGCGGTGTACACGCTCATTTTCGGCACCGACAGGGTGCCCGACGCCGACGCGACGTTCAGGATCCGCGCCGGAGTGCGGCGGGCAATCATGTGCGGCAGGAAAGCCCGCGTGACCTGCATGGGCGCGACCGCGTTGACCTGCATGACGGCGGCAATGTCCGCCTCCGGATCGTGGTCCCAGAAGTACTTGCCGCGCACGATGCCGGCATTGTTGATCAGGACGTCGGGAACGCCGATTTCCGCAGTAACCCGGCCGGCGGCGGCGGCCACTTCCGGCACGGAACCGACGTCCAGGGCGAAGGTATGGACGGCGCTGCTGCCCCGGGCACGCAGTTCGGCGGCTGCGGCCTCCAGGGCTCCGGCGTTGAGGTCCCAGAGGACCACGTGCGCTGCGCCGTCACGCACCGCACGCTCCGCATACAGCCGCCCCATGCCCATGGCCGCACCGGTGATGAGGACCGTCCGGCCTGAAACTGAAATGCCCATGCTGATCCGTCCGTTCGCAGCGGACTGCTGCGTCCGCCCTCTGTTTTGCCGGTAAAATAGTTCCGCCTGCAACGTAACACCGTGGACATCAACGCCCGGTACTATTCTGCACGAACCCTCCCCTGGTCTTTGAAAGGCACCTCCATGAGCAGATTCGGTACGGCCTGGACCCTTCATGGTGACGGCAAAACCATCAAACCGGGTGAATACGTAGCTCCCGGCGAACGGCTGAGCTGGCCCCGGACCATCGGCATCGGAGCCCAGCACGTGGTGGCCATGTTCGGAGCGACGTTCCTGGTTCCCCTGCTGACGGGCTTCCCGCCCGCCACCACCCTGCTTTTCTCCGGCATCGGCACCATCCTGTTCCTGATTATTACGGCCGGACGGGTTCCCAGTTACCTGGGTTCCAGCTTCGCTTTCATCGCCCCCATCACCGCCGCAACCAGCCAGCACGGTCCGGGCGGCGCGCTCGGTGGGATCATCATGGCGGGGGCGGTTCTGTTCCTCGTCGGTTGGGCTGTGCAGGTCGCGGGCACCAAGTGGATCCAAATCCTGATGCCGCCGGTGGTCACCGGCACGATCGTTGCCCTGATTGGCCTCAACCTGGCCGGTTCGGCGCGGGACAACTTCGAACAGGGACCGCTGACCGCCACCGTCACCGTGGTCGCCATCCTCGTGTCCACCGTCCTGTTCAAGGGCTTCCTGGGCCGGCTCTCGATCCTGATCGGCGTGGCCGCGGGCTATCTCGCCGCGATCTGGCAGGGGGAAGTGGATTTCCAGGCCATTAACGACGCCGCGTGGTTCGGCCTGCCCGAGTTCCAGTCCCCGACCTTCCACCTCTCCGTGATCGGCTTGTTTGTGCCGGTGGTCCTGGTCCTGGTGGCCGAGAACATTGGCCACGTGAAATCCGTTGCCGCCATGACCGGCAGCGACCTCGACCCGTACGCCGGCCGGGCCCTGATGGCCGACGGCCTGGCCACCGTGCTGGCCGGCTCCGCCGGCGGCTCCGCCACCACCACCTACGCCGAGAACATCGGCGTCATGGCGGCCTCCCGGGTGTACTCCACGGCGGCCTACTGGGTAGCCGGCATCGTGGCCATCCTGCTGAGCCTGTTTCCCAAGTTCGGGGCCATGATTGCCACCGTTCCCGGCGGCGTGCTGGGCGGCGCCGGCGTCATTCTGTACGGCATGATCGGCATCCTTGGCGTGCGGATCTGGGTGGACAACCGGGTCAGCTTCTCCAATCCGATCAACCTCTCCACCGCCGGCCTGGGCCTGATCATTGCCATCGCCAACTTCACCTGGGTGGTGGCCGGTGTGGAGTTCGGCGGCATTGCGCTGGGCACCGGCGCCACACTGCTGGCCTTCCACGGCATGCAGGCCATTGCCCGGTGGCGCGGCACCGATCCGGACCAGCCGGCGGAAGACCGGGGCGCGAAGCCCAGCCGGCTGGGCTAGGCGGGCTAGGTCTAGGCCCCTTCGAGGGCGTGGACGGTGGCCCGGGTCAGCCAGCGGCCGGCCTGGGTCATCGCGTCCTGCGGGTCAGCCACCAGGTCCAGGAGGCTGACGGCTGCCACCACCCCGTATTCCGCCAGGACATGCGGCGGAAGGGTGATCCGCCCGGCGAGGGCGACCACCGGAATGCCGGCGTCACGGGCACGCTCGGCCACGGACAGCGGAGCCTTTCCGTACCGGGACTGTTCGTCCAGGATCCCTCTCCCGTCAGCACCAGGTCCGCTTTCGCCAGGGCGGCGTCCAAGCCGGTGAGCCGCGAAATGACGTCGAACCCGCTTTCCAGGGTGGCACCGGTAAACGCCAGGAACGCTGACGGAAATCCGCCCGCCGCCCCGGCTCCCGGAATGTCGACGTCGGTGCCGGTCGCTTCCCGGAGCAGCGCGCTCCAGCGCACCAGCGCTTCATCCAGCAGCAGGCGTGCCGACGCGTCAGCGCCCTTTGTTCCCCAAACACGTGGGCCGCTCCCTCAGGGCCGGTCAGCGGGTTGGTGACGTCGGCGGCGATGCGGACCTGCACGCCGCGCAGCCTGCCGTCCAGGGCTGAGGCATCAATGGCCGCGGCCAGGGACAGGCCTGCTCCCCGGGCGGCACCGGCTCTCCGGCATCGTCCAGGATGCGCAGCCCCAAAGCTGTGAGTGCACCCGATCCACCGTCGGTCATGGCCGATCCGCCGATGCCGAGCACGATTTCGGTGGCTCCTGCGTCGAGTGCCTCCTTAATCAGCTCGCCGCTGCCGTAGCTCGACGCCGCCAGCGAGGACTGCACCGAGGGATCCACCAGCATCAATCCGGAGGCGCGGGCAGTCTCGATGACTGCGGTCGTTCCGGTCATCGCCCAGACGGCGGTGACGTATCCGCCCAGCGGGCCGCGCACGCCGGCAGTGTACTCCGCCGCTCCGGCGGCGAGCGCCGCTTCCAGGGTGCCTTCGCCGCCGTCGGCCACCGGCACCAGGGTCACGTCGGCTTCCGGATACACGGCGAGCACGCCTTCCGCCATGGCGGCCGCTGCTTCCACTGCTGAAAGGGAGCCTTTGAACTTATCCGGGGCAATGAGTACGCGCATATCCCCATACTGCCAGCCCGGGGGCCGATTCGGGCGGCATGCCGCAGCGGGTCAGGACTGCGGGTGCCCGCCGCGGTGCTGCGGCCAGGTGCCCCGCTGGGCCAGCAGGCCGGCGAGCAGGTCCGCGCGGTCCGAGACCAGGCCGTCCACGCCCAGGTTAAGCAGCCGTTCCATGTCGGCCGGCTCGTTTACAGTCCACACATGCACCTGCAGCCCGGCCCGGTAGCAGCGGCGGATGAACCCCGGGGTGACTATGCGCAGCGGACCCTGCCGCTCCGGCACCTGCAGGCACTGGTACCGCCCCAGGCGGGCGAGCAGGCCCGCCAGTCCCGCCGGAGCAAACAGCACGGTCAGGGCGGTGAAGAGCGCACCCGCGGAGCTGGCCGCCGGACGGTCCAGGCGCCGCAGCGCGGCCAGCCGCCGCCGGTCGGAGAATGACGTGACGAGCACACGGTTGTGGGCTTCATGCTTGTCCAGCAGCCGCGCCAGCTCAGCGGCTCCGGCGGCGTCCTTGATATCCACGTTCAGGCGCACCTCCGGCAGTGCGGTCAGCAGCTCCTCGAAGGCGGGAACCGGCTCGGTTCCGCCCACGCGGGCTCCACCCTGAACTTCACGGAAGCTGAGGTCCCGCACCGGCCCGCCGCCGCCGGCAACGCGGTCCAGTGAGGCGTCGTGGAACGCCAGGAGCACGCCGTCGCGGGTGGTCCGCACATCGGTCTCGAGATAGCCGAACCCCAGGGCGGCAGCCGCGCGGAAGGCCGTCATGGTGTTTTCCAGGCCCTCAGGGGAAAATCCGCGGTGGGCAAGGCCCAGCGGGGCGGGAGAGTCGAAATACGGATAGGTCACCCGTGTACTTTATCCATCGGAAAGCCCGCAGCCGCACAGCACATCCTCAACCGGCTTCCCGGGACCTACACTGGCAGCACCGGCAGCCGCTGTTCCGGCACCGGGAGCGGCGAAGCGGTGCGGAGGTACCCGGATTTGGCGACTCAGGCCCCTGCAACAAGACCACGAAGATTCATCCGGGCCCTGCCCTGGCTCGCGCAGCGGATTCGTGGAAGCGTCCGGGCGGCCCCGGTAACGGTGGCGTTTACCGCGTTCTTCTGGATCGCCGGACTCGCCACCGGCAGTCTCGCCTCCGGCCCCCGGGGCGCCCTGGGCAGCTGGGTGGTCCTGTCCGCCGATTCCCTTCCCAGCCACTGGCCGGCCCTGCTGCTGTCCGGCTTTGGGCCTCCAGCCTGGGCGGATACCTCACCGGAACCCTTGTGCTCCTGTTGGTGGCCGCACCCTGCGAACGTCTCCTGGGATCCGCGCGGTTTGCCGCCGCGGCGGTTTCGACACAGGTTCTCGGCGCCTCGCTGGCCATTGGCTTCACCCGCGCAGCCAACGCAATCCCCGGCGACTGGTCCCTGGCACTGGAAACGGAATCGTTCGTCGGCCCGCTGGCGCTGGTCTGCGGTGTCGCCGCCGCCGCCAGTGCACGCATTCCAACCCTGTGGCGCCGCAGGCTGCGGCTGGGCCTCTTCACACTCCTGCTCCTGCTGGCCCTCTACGGCGGATCGTTCCACAGCATCATGTTGCTGGGAGCAGCGGCCACCGGAGCGCTGGCCGGCCCGCTGCTGGACGGGCGCCGGCCTTCCTGCCGGGCCGGCTGGTCACCAGCCGGCGCGAAGCACGCGTGCTGGTGGGCCTTCTCGTGACGGCTTCAGCGGTGGGGCCGGTCATTTCCGCGCTCAGCACCCAGGCAGTGGGCCCGCTGGCTGTGCTGAGGTTCCTGAATACCGACATTGAACTCATCAATCCGCAGACTGTTGCTGCCCTGTGCAGCGATCCGGCCCAAACCGCGGACTGCAGCGCCGCCAGCCTTCGGCTGCGTGCAGGCCCGGCCGGGTTTTTCCTGGCAATGCTGCCGCAGGTGCTCCTGGTAGTCCTGGCCGACGGCCTGCGGCGGGGCCGCCGCTTTGCCTGGTGGGGCGCCGTCGTTCTGCAGGGACTGATGACCCTGCTGGCCGCCGTTCGAGCGGCACGGTACCTCAGCGGCGGCAATGCGGGAGCCGGCTACGCGCTGGGGGCAGCCCAAAATGCGCTGGCCCTGGCCCTGCCCGTGCTGGTGCCGCTGATGGTCTTCGTCCTGCTCTGCCTCTCCCGCCGCCTGTTCACGGTCTCCGCCCCGCCGGGCACCTACCGCCGGTTTCTCCTCCGGGTGGCCGGAGCGGCCGCGCTGCTCAGTGCCGCCTATGTCCTGGGCGGGCTGGCGCTCCGGACCTCGTTCACCCCGCAGGCGGGCGCCGGGGCGCTCATCGCTGACCTGCCCGAGCGCTTCCTGCCGGTCCTGGAGCTGGAGTTCCCCGCGTCAACACCCGGGCTCCTGCCTCTAACGGTGCCTGCTGACCTGCTGTATGAGGGCGTGGGATCACTGTTCTGGGTCTTCACCTGCGTGCTCCTGGCGGGGACCTTCCTGAAGCCGGCCCACCACAGTGACTCCAGTGACTCCGGGCAGGCCCGGACTCTGCTGAAGACCCACGGCGGCGGAACCATGGCCTGGATGACGCTGTGGCCCGGCAACGCCTACTGGTTCTCCTCCAGCGGAAACTCCTACGTGGCGTTCCGTCCCACCCCCGGCGTGGCGCTGACTGTGGGAGGGCCGGTTGGGCCGGAGCGGGAGCTGCACAGCACCATTGAGGAGTTCATCGCCTTTTGCACGGCGAACGGCACGGCCGCCTGTTTCTACTCCATACACGGGGAGGTTGAAACCGTCACTGCGGACCTGGGATTCTCCCGCTTGCAGGTTGCCGAGGAAACGGTCCTGCCGCTCGGGAATCTGGTCTTCCGGGGCAGGAAGTTCCAGGACCTCAGAACGGCTCTGAACCACGCCCGCAAGGCAGGCATCCAGGCCCGGTGGATCAGTTATCCCACCGCACCATTGGCCGTGGTGGACCAGCTGCAGGCCATCTCGGAGGAGTGGGTGGCGGATAAGAAGATGCCGGAGATGGGCTTTACCCTGGGCGGCCTGGATGAGGTTGACGATCCCGAGGTCCGCTGCCTGATCGCGGTGGACAAGGATGGTACGGTCCATGCCGTGACCTCCTGGCTCCCGGTCTACCGGGAGGGCAGGGTGGTGGGATGGACGCTGGACTTCATGCGCCGGCGCAGCAGCGGTTTCCGGCCGAGCATGGACTTCCTGATCGCCTCCGCCGCGGGCATGCTGCAGGACGAGGGGTACGAGCTGTTGAGCCTTTCCGGAGCACCGCTTGCCCGCGCCGGGCCGGAATCGGGAAGCGGCGATGAGCCGGGCACGGGTGATTCCTCCCTGCTGGACTCCGTGCTGGACCTGCTGGGAACCACACTGGAACCGGTGTACGGCTTCCGGTCCCTGCTGGCCTTCAAGGCCAAGTTCCAGCCCCGCTACGTCCCGCTGTACCTGGCCTACAGTGATCCGGCCTCCCTGCCCGCCATCGGCAACGCAGTGGCGCGTGCGTACCTGCCAAGAATGTCCCTGGCCCAGGGATTAACCCTGGTGCGGACCATTGTCGACGGCGCGCGGTGAACTCCGTTTCGCTGATCAGCGGAGTGGTTCCCGCGGCTGTGCTGATCCTGGGCTGCCTCTCCCTGGCCTGGCTTTTGTGGGGAGGGCGCCGCTATCTCCTCGTCGTGGTGCCCGCAGCTGCCGTGTGCGCTGCAGCTCTGACCCTCATCCTGTACGTCCTGGCCGAAGCCGTCTTTTACTGGTGGGATGCCTCCCTGCCCCGGACCCTGTATGTATATGCGGCCGCGGGAATACTCGCGGTCCTGCTTGCCGTTCCGAAGCTCAGGGCGGCGGAAAAGACCTGGACGCGAATCCTCACGGTGGCCGCGGCCGCACTGACGGTGGTGGCCGTTGCCGAAGCCGCCAACACCGCGTACCGGCAATATCCCACGCTTGAATCACTGGTCAGCCCGCCCCGGCCTGAATCCTCCGGCCTGCCGCACCGCAGCCCGTCCACAGCCGCCGGCCGTCCGGCCACCACGGAGGCCAACTGGATTCCGCCTGCGGACCTGCCCGCCGAAGGAAAGCTCTACTCCGCGGAGATACCGGGAACAACCTCCGGATACGCCTCCGATCCGGCGCTGGTCTATCTTCCCCCCGCATATCTGGCGGAGCCACCGGCCACCAACCTTCCCGTCCTGGTGCTGATTCACGGCAAGCCCGGGGCGCCGTCCGACTGGCTAACCGGCGGACAGCTCCTCGAGGTCCTGGATTCCTTCGCGGCAGAGCACGGCGGGCTGGCCCCGGTGGTCGTGATGCCCGATGCCTCCAATGCCGGCAACAGCACCTGGCCGCTGTGCCTGGATTCGGACATTAGTTCGTCGGCCACCTATCTGGCGGTGGATGTTCCGTCCTGGGTCGGGCAGCACCTGGCGTCCGGGCTGGAGGGCAGCCGGCAATGGGCGGTGGCCGGCTATTCCTACGGAGGCACCTGCGCCCTGCAGCTCGCCGCGAACTTTCCCCAGGCCTATCCGACCTTCATCGACATCGCCGGGGAGGCCGGCCCCAGCCTTCCACAGGGCCGGGACGCACTGGTGGAAACCTATTTCGACGGGGACGCCGCAGCCTTCAGCGACCAAAACCCCCTGGACCGGCTGCGGCGCTTCTCCTTCCCGGGGTCGGCGGGAATTGTGGTGGTGGGAGCGGATGATCCCGTCTTCGCGCCGGAAGGGGAGGCGGTGTCCGCCGCGGCCCGCGCCGCCGGCATGGACATCACACTTCAGGAACTGCCCGGCGGCCACTCCTGGCAGGTGTGGAAGGCGGGGTTGGCAAACAACCTGGACTGGCTCGGGCGCCGATTGGGCATACTGTCTTCATGACCCGTGACAGTTCCGCACCTTCCCCGCAGCGTTCCGGACCCCCGGCCCGGCCCGCCTCCCGGGTGCCGGGCTGGCTCGCCGCCGCATTCCAGTGGCTGGCACAGCTGACCTCTCCGCATGCGGCGCTGCTGATCACGCTGGCGGCCGGACTGCTCCCGGCCGTTCTCCTCACGCTGGGCTCGGCGGAGGTCTATGAGTCAGTGAGCGAATCCGACGGGGTGGCCCGGCTCGACCAGCCGGTCCTGGACGCGGCCCTGGCCCTGCGCTCCCCGGACCTGGACAGCGCGGTAACGGCGTTTACCAACCTGGGCGGCACCATCGGCATGCCTATCCTGGCTGCGGCGGCAACGCTGATCATGGCCCTGAAATGGCGGTCCTGGACACCGGTGCTGCTCGTGTCCGCCGCCGCCGCGGGATCCCTGCTGATGACGGTGACCGGCAAGGAACTGATTGGCCGGGCGCGGCCCGCGCTGACGGATGCCGTTCCGCCGTTCGAGTATTCGGCATCGTTCCCCAGCGGCCATTCCCTGAACGCCGTCGTTATTGCCGGCGTGGTGGCCTATCTGGTGGTGCTGCACCTGCAAAGCCGCGGCGCGAAGGTGCTGACCGTGCTCCTGGCCGTGGTTTTCGCAGCGGCCATGGGCCTGAGCCGGGTCTACTTGGGCCACCACTGGTTCACGGACGTCCTGGTGGCCTGGACCCTGGGGCTGGCCTGGCTGGCGGTGGTGATCACCGCGCACCGGCTGCTGCACTCCCGCCGGGCGGCCGGACGGGCCTCCGCCGGCGGGCCGGCCCGCGCGGACCCGGACCGCCCGCCCCGGTAGGCTCCCGGAGCGGGCGTCCGGGTCAGCTCCGGCGCAGCAGCGCTTCCAGGACGCAGGCAACGCCGTCGTCCGCGAACGGCGGAGCCACCCTGTCCGCGGCGGCGAGGGCCTCGGCGTGCCCGGACGCCATCGCATAGCCACATCCGGCCCACTGCAGCATCTGGACGTCGTTTGGCATGTCTCCGAAGGCCACCACATCGCCGGGGTCGATGTCCCGGGCGGCAGCGTAGTCGGCCAGGGTGACGGACTTGTCCAATCCCAGCAGCGACATTTCCAGCAGCGCTTCCGAGGGCGCGGAATGCGTGGTCGACACCAGGTGCGCCACCGCGGGCCGGACCCGGTGCAGGAACTGGTCAGGCGTCGCGCCGTCCACACGCGCCAGGAACTTCACCACGGTGTCGGCATCGGTGAGGGTGGATTCCAGCGGCGCAGGGGTAACCCCGCCGGGCAGCTCGGCGGAACCGGGTTCCAGGAAGCCCGGCCCCAGATGGAATCCCTCAACGGTTTCGGCGGCAAAGCGGACCCGGGGATAGAGCCCCCGGATGATCTCCGCGGCGGCAAGGATCTCCGACCGGGGCAGTGCCTGCGCCTTGAGCACCCGTTCGGCTCCCAAATCATAGGTGATGGCCCCGTTGGAACAGATGACGGTTCCCTCGTGGCCCAGGAAATCCTGCAGCGGACTGAGCCAGCGCGGCGGGCGGCCGGTCACGAACACAACGTCGATGCCGGCGTCGATGCAGCCGCGGAACGCCCGGACGGTCCGGTCACTGATCCTGTTGTCGGGACCGACGATGGTCCCGTCCAGGTCACTTGCCACCAGACGCACCGGGCACCTCGTTCACTTCCGGAGTTAATCTGCGCAGCTGCGCAGGCTTCCAGCCTATCCGGCCCCGCCGGCTGCACCGCCGCCGGCCATGCTGCGGCAAGCGTTACTCGGCTGCGACTTCGGCCAGGCCGACGATGCGGGCGCGCGCCAGGGTGTGGGTGAACAAATTGAATCCCAGGAAGGCCGGGCTGGCGTCGGCGGGAACGTCGAGGGTTTCGACGTCGACGGCGTGAACCACCACCATGTAGCGGTGCGGGCCGTGCCCGGCGGGCGGGGCGGCCCCCACAAAGCCGCGGAAGCCGGCGTCGTTGACCAGTTCCACGGTGCCTTCGGGCAGTTCCCCGCGGTTTGCGGCACCGGCCGGCAGGGACGACGCAGTTGCCGGGATGTTGAAGGCAGCCCAGTGCCAGAAGCCGCTGCCGGTGGGGGCATCGGGGTCATACATGGTCACGGCATAACTCCGGGTGCCCTCCGGCGCTCCGGACCAACTCAGCTGCGGCGATTCATCCTGCCCGCCCGGAACGCCCATCCTTCCGCTGTACTGCGCCGCGGGAAACGGCTCGAGATTCGAGAAACTGTCGCTGGTGACGGTAAAGGCCGGCACCTGCGGAAGCGCGTCATAGGGGTCGTAGGACTGCATGTATTCTCTCCTTCTGGTAGGGCCGCGGCTCCGGATGAGAGTCCGCGGGCAGGTTACGGCAGTTCCAGCTCCGTGCGGCAGGGCGGGTTGGCCCCGGCGCGGGACACTGTCACAGCGGCGGCCCGGACCGCGAATTCAAGCACCGCCTCCAGGTCCCCCGTGCCGATCCGGGCAAGTTCGCTGCGGCGGGCCCCGCCGTCGAGCTCCCGGTCCATCAGTGAAACCAGCAAGGCCGACATGAACGAGTCGCCAGCACCCACGGTGTCCACGACGGTGACCGGCGGCACCGAAGCCTGCGCTTCACCCGAGGCGGCTACCGCCCATGCTCCTTGGAGCCGCTGGTGACCGCGACCAGGGCCGGACCCAGGGCCAGCCAGCGCCGGGCGGCGTCCTGCGGTGAATCCTGCGGATACAGCCATGCGAGGTCCTCATCGGAGGCCTTGACGACGTCCGCCAGGGCCACGAATTTCTCCGCCTGTTCCCGCGCGTAGGACACGTCGGTGATGATGGACGGCCGGCAGTTCGGGTCATAACTGATGGTGACGCCGGGACGGGCGCGCTCCACCGCCTGAAGCACGGCGTCGGCGCCGGGGCGGAGCATGGCCGCGATGGAACCGGTGTGCAGCAGGGTGGTTCCGTCCAGCAGCCGCGGCAGGGCATCCGCCAGCGAGGGCAGCTCCCACTGAAGCTCAAAGGTGTAGCGGGCCCCGCCGGCCGGATCCAGGACGGCGGTGGCCACGCTGGTGGGCAGATCGTCGGCGGGCAGCGGAACCAGCACCGAGTTGCCGCGCAGGTGCTGCTCGATCAGCACGCCGTACTCGTCTTTGCCGTAGCGGCCGGCGAACTGCACCGGGCGGCCGAGCCGCGCCACGCCGACGGCCACGTTCAGCGGACTGCCGCCCGGGTGGAAACGCTTGGGGGCAGTGTCGCTGAGAACCTCGTCCACGAGGGCTTCGCCAATTACTGTGAGCACGTCCTCAACCTAACAGAGCGCCCTGCCGGCTGCCTTAAGAACAGGTCATATCGAAGGTGCCGGCCCGTTCGGCGGCCTCGGCGAGCGCCCGGACGACGGCGGTCCAGGCCGGGGTGCCGGGCGTAATCAGGTCGAAGTGGTCACCGGGAACCCTGCGCAGTTCGGCGGGTGACCCGCAGGCGGCCGCGGCCCGCGCAAACCCGGCGGACTGGCTCAGCGGAACGTGGGAATCGGCGTCGCCGTGCAGGGCGATGACCGGTGCCGGCAGCGGCAGCAGGAACATGGGATCGGTGCTGCGGTACCGCTGCGGATCCGCGTCGGGGGTGGAGCCCAGAAAGTTGCAGACGGCGCCGTCGCTCAGGTTTAGGGCGAGCGCCTCGGCGAGGTTCAGCACACCGGCCTGGCTCACGACGCCGGTGACCCGGACGGCGGGATCCGGGCGGGCCGCCGCCCATGCCGCCAGCTGCCCGCCGGCCGAGTGGCCCAGCACGGTGACCCGGGACAGGTCCAGGCCGTATTCCCGCGACGCCGGCTCCAGCGCGTCGATCCCGGCACTGATGTCGCGGAAGGTCTCCGGCCAGCCGCCGCCGTTCCCGGCCCGCCGGTATTCCAGGTTCCAGCAGGTGAACCCCCGGGCGGCCAGATCCGCGGCTCCCGGCCGGCCCAGTTCGGCAGAGTACTTGGAACGCCAGTAGCCGCCGTGGATGATGACCACCACCCCGGCACGGGAACCCGCGGCGGCGGCAGGGGTACCCGGAGTGAGTTCCGCGTATTGCTCCGGATGGGGCCCGTAGGGAATCCGCACGCGAAACGGCGGCATGGGCGACCCTCCTTCAACTGGCCTAACCTGATATTGAGTGAGCCTAATCTGGTCCCGGGCCTCATGGCCGGATTGACCGGACTGCGAACGCACATTGGGGCCGTGAACGAATGGAGAGTTTGTATGGGCGCGTGGGACAGCCTCGATGACCGGCTGCGTCCGGTGGTCCAGGCAAGCACGGACGAGTATGCCAGGGTTCGTCCTGCCTTGGAAAAGCTCACCCGGGAGATGGAGGAAAGCCTGCGCGGCACCTTTACCGACAGCCCGGTCCGCCCGCTGTTTGTCGCCTCGCGGACCAAGACGGTGGAGTCCTTCCGGGACAAGGCTTCCCGGACCCTGCCGTCCGAGGATCCCGATGAACTGCCGACACTGCTGTTTCCCGATCCGCTGCGGAACCTGATCGACCTGGTGGGCCTGCGGGTCATCGTGACACTGCCGCACGAGGTGGATGAGGCAGCCAGCCTGATCAAGCGCCAGCGCGCGGAGTTCGACTGCCGCGGAGACCGGGAAAAGGACATCGGCTCCATCGAGTCCGGCACCTACGGCTACTCCAGCCGCCATCTGATCCTGCGGACCATCCAGAACGAGACGGTCCGGGAGTACCACCGGTTGCTGGATCCGGAGCAGCGGCCCAACGGCAGCTACCTGTTCGAGGTGCAGATCCGCACCGTGCTGGCCCATGCCTGGTCCGAGATCGAACACGACATCCGGTTCAAGGCCGGTGATCCGCGCGCCTGGAGCCCGTATTTCGACCGTCAGTTCACGGCCACGGCGGCCATGCTGGAGACCGTGGAGACGGCGTTCGCCGAACTCCACGAACGCTATGAGACGGTCACCGGATTCTGGGATGAGGAAGGCGAGGGCAGTGCGCCGCTGACGCCCAACCGGATCCGCGACGTCTGGATGACTCTGCTGCCGCACGTGAACCGCAAGACCGGCGATGACTGGGGCTGGGCCGCCGAACTGCTGGCGGCGCACGGCATGAAAACCACCATGGACCTCGCCGGGCTGCTGCAGGCCGATGCCATCACCGAGGTGCGCCAGGCCCTGGACCACCGGTATTCCCCGGGTCCGGACCGCCTGCTCGATGACCTGCTGCTGTGGCGCTTCGGCAAGGACCACATTGACCTCACGGCCGAGCCGGAGGACGCCCCGGTGAAGCCTCGCCGGGAGTCCCTGGGCCGGCGCTACCGGCAAATGCAGCTCTTCCGCGCCCGGGAAGAGAACGCCTGACCTGACCTGCCGCAGCGGCTCCTTTGGGGAAACGCGGCCGTTCTGGGGAAACGCGGCCGTTCTGGGAAAACCCGGTCATGGCGGACCGTCCGTCATTTCCCAAAGTGGCCGGAAAATCCCACAACGGACGGTTTTCCGGGCCGCGCCGCGAGAAGCGCTGATCCTTGCCGCACGCCACTACGCCGCCTACCGTAAGCGGATGGGAATCCAACTCAGTGGCGAGGATGCACGGCGGATGCGGGTGCACGCCCAGCTGCTGGGCGGCTCGGACCTGTTGCCGGCCGACGTCGTAAACCGGGCGGTTGCGCTGCAGGGCCAGGATCTGCCCGCCGTCCTGCGTGCCGTCGCGCTCCGCTCCCGTCCCGGCACCACGGTGCCTGATGTGCGTGCCGCGTTCGATGACGGCGGACTGGTCCGCAGCTGGCCGATGCGGGGCACCCTGTTCGTCACGACGCCGGAGCACCTGGCCACACTGCTGTTCTTCACTGCCGAGCGCGTTCACCGGGCAACGGCGCGGAACCGGGAGGAGCTCGGGCTGGATGACCGCACGGTTGTCCGCGCCCGGGACCTGCTGCTGGAAGCCCTCCAAAGCCGCCCGCTGCGTCGGGCGGAGGTCCTTTCCCTGTGGGAGGCGGCCGGCATCGCCACCACCGGCGGCCCCGGTTATCACCTGCTGATGCACCTGTCCGTCGGCGGCCATGTGCACTGGGGCCCGTTCGATCGCGACCGACCCGAGCAGCTCCTGACACTCTCTCCGGACCATGCGCCTGCGGATCCGGAGGCCGCGCTGGCGCAGATAGTGCGCGGGTATGTTCTCGCCCGGGGACCCGTGACTGAAGCGGACCTCGCCTGGTGGACCAAACTGCCACGGGCGGCCCTGCGGCGCGCCGCAGCCGCGGTGGAAGACCTGACCACGGTGGAAGTGGACGGCATGCCCGCCTGGATCATCGGTGATCCACGGCCGGCCGCGCCGGCAGAAGCGGTGCTGCTGCCCGGGTTTGATGAGTGGATCCTTGGCTACGCGGACCGGTCCCTGACGGCCAGCCCTGCGATGTTCGAGGCCCTGGTGCCGGGCCGGAACGGAATTTTCCGCCCGGCAGTGGTGGTGGACGGGGTAACCGTGGGCACTTGGCGGCTGCCGCGCACCTCCTCCCGTGCCACACCGGAACCGGTGGTGGAGCTGCTGGAACGGGTATCCGCAGCCGTTCGGCGGCAGATTGAGCAGGCGGTTGCGGCCTGGCCGCACCGCTGATGTCCGGGCGGAACTAGGCCGAGGCCCGCACGACGAGGCTTACCAGTTCGGCCCCGCCGGCGGCAGGCGGTCCCGCCACGGCCATCCGGGCGAAGCGCTCACCCAGCAGCCCGGAATCCACCCGCACGGTGGTCAGCGGCGGCAGCGCCAGGGCTGCCAGGGGAACGTCCTCGGCGCCAATCACGGCGAGGTCCTCCGGTGCCCGCCGGCCCAGCGCCGCAAGCCCGGCCAGCAGCGCGAAGGCGTGATCGTCGTCGAACGCGCAGGCCGCGGTGACCGGCTCCGGTCCATCCAGCCAGCCGGCAACGACGGCGGCGGCCTCCCCGGCGTCCAGCCGCAGGTGGCCGACCAGCGGCGGAGGCATTCCGTGCCGCCGGCAGGCCTCCCGGACAGCCGCCAGCCGGATCTCCACGCGCCAGGCGTACCCGGGTTCCGGCGGCACGGCCACGGCGATCCGCCGGTGTCCCGCTTCGGCCAAATGCCGCACCTGGAGGGCTCCGATGCCGAGGTCGGGGCTGAGCGGATCGGACAGGGTTTCGTGCAGCGAGGCGACCGGAATTCCGGCGGCCCGGAGCGCGGCCAGATCCGTCTCCTCCAGCGCCGTGGTGAGGATCAGTGCGGCCGGAGCCAGCGAATGCACCAGGGGCACTGCGCCTCCCTGCCCCGGCAGCCGGTGGGCGACGAGCCGCCGGCCCTGCAGTTCCAGCTGCTCGGAGGCGGCGTCCACGATCATGGCCAGGGCCCGGCCGAGCGGTTCCGGCGGCAGCAGCATCAGCACCAGGTCGCTGCGGCCGCGGCGCAGCGTTCGGGCAGCGGTCGACGGCGTGTAGCCCAGCTGCCGGGCGGCGGCCAGCACCCGCTCCCGGGTGGCCGCTGAAATACTCTGGCCGGCGCTGCCGTTCAGCACGTAGCTGACGGTGGCGCGCGAGACTCCCGCAGCCTGTGCGACGTCGGTCGATGTGACCCTGCGATCCACCCCGCCGTACCTTTCCGTTTGGCCGTTAGTCGGGGGCATCTGCCCGCCGAATCCGGCACTTATCAGTTCCGGATTTCTCCGGTAGTCTGACGATACAGGCAACTTACACGTGTAACCACACGTGTGGAGCTGCCGGCACGACGGCGGCCGCAGCTGCGGCCGCATCCCGACCGAAAGGACCGGCATGGCCACGAACCAGCCCATCACCGCCCAGAACACCGTCCAGCAGTGGCTTGACCACCCCGCAGGCGGCCCCGCCATCCGCGGCATGCTCGCGCAGGCCGGCAGCGACGAGTCCACCCTGGGCCCGGCACTGACCCTGAAGCTGCAGCAGCTGGTGGATCTGAGCCAGGGCCAGTTCCCGCAGGCGGCCGTGGATGAACTGGTCAAGGCCGCCAACGGCGGGGTTATGCCTGAAACCGCAGCAGCAGCCCTGCCGACCGTGCCCGGCCGGTTCGAAGGCCGCACCGTGATCGTCACCGGCGCCGGGTCCGGCATTGGCCGCGCCACCGCCGCCCGGATTGCCCGCGAAGGCGGCCGCGTGATCGCCGTGGATATCGCCGAGCCCAGGATCAAGGAGCTCGCCGAAGAGCTCGGCGACGCCGTTGTTCCGGTGGCCGCCGACCTCACCGACCTCACCGCCGTGGACCGCATTGTTGCCGCCGCCGGCGGCACCATTGACGGCCTGGCCAACGTGGCCGGCATCAATGACGACTTCAGCCCGCTGCACGAGGTCGCTGACGCCATGTGGCAGAAGGTCTTCGCCGTGAACGTGGACGGCCTGGTGCGCCTGACCCGCGCCGTGCTGCCGTCCATGCTCGAAGCGCACAAGGGCTCGATCGTCAACATCACCTCTGAGGCAGGCCTGCGCGGCTCCGCGTCCGGCGTGGCCTACACGGCCTCCAAGCACGCCGTGGTCGGCATTACCCGCAGCACCGCGTTCATGTACGCCAAGGAAGGCATCCGCGTGAACGCCGTGGCTCCGGGCGGCGTCGCCACCGGTATTCCCATGGGCGGGGCGACCAGCGAATACGGCGAAGCCCGCCTCGGCCCGGCCCGCATCAACATCCCGGGCCTGGCCTCCGCCGAGGAGCTGGCAGCGTCCATCACGTTCCTGCTCAGCGACGACGGCGTGAACATCAACGGTGCCATCCTGCCCTCCGACGGCGGCTGGTCGGCGGTTTAACCGCATCGCTGCTTCATCCACTGTCTAACGACGGCGGCCGGCACCTCCCCAGGGGGAGGCACCGGCCGCCGTCGTACTGCTGTCAGGACCCGCTAGGAACCCGAGACCGCTGCCGCGAGCTTGTTCAGCGATTCCTCGAGGTCATCCTTCGACACCATCGGGAAGGACACCTGCTTCAGGGTGTCCTTGTCGGTGACGTGGGACCAGTCGTAGGTCAGCGTGACTTCGGTGGAGTCAGCGCCGTTGGGCTGCAGTTCCCAGACCCACTGCCAGCCCTTGGGCTCGGTGCCGGCCGGGGCGGTCTGCCAGGCCAGGATCTTGTTGGAGTCATACCCGGTGACGTGGTTGTCCGTCTGGTAATCGCCCATTTTCTCGTTGTGCATGTTCATGGTGAACACCTGGCCCGAGGCGGTGATGCGGTCGGTCTTCTCGTCCGAGACCACCATGCCCGATCCGTCCAGTTCGTGGTGCCGCTCCGGGTTGGACAGCAGATTGAAAATGTCCGCTGCCGAGGCATCGATGAACCGGGAAACTACTACGCTCGTCTGATCAGTGGTCAATGAACTCTCCTTCAGTAGATGGATCGTACGTACCCGCAGGCTCAGTCCGCGGTCTGTTCCGAGGCTTCCTGCAGTTCCCAGCCGGTAATGTACGGCGGATCCTGCCCTTCGTCCCGGGTATATTGCCGGCAGCGTGCCCGTTCATCCTGCAGCCACTGCCGGAAACCGGCCTGCGTTGATCCCAACGACGCTACCCGGTCCAGCACGTCGATGGCCAACTGGAAACGGTCGATCTGGTTGAGCATCGCCATGTCGAACGGCGTGGTGGTGGTGCCTTCCTCCTTGTAGCCGCGCACGTGCAGATTGCCGTGGTTGGCCCGGCGGTAGGTGAGCCGGTGGATCAACCAGGGGTAGCCGTGGTAAGCGAAAATGACGGGCCGGTCCTTGGTGAACAGGGTGTCGAAATCCCGGTCGGAAAGCCCGTGCGGGTGCTCTGCGGCGTCCTGCAGGCGCATCAGGTCCACCACGTTGACCACCCGGATTTTCAGCTCCGGGAGCTGCTCCTTCAGCAGGGCGGCGGCGGCCACGGTTTCCAGGGTGGGCACGTCCCCGGCGCAGGCCATAACGACGTCGGGATCGGTCTTTTCGCCGGGACCCGGGGTTTCGCTGCCGGCGAAGTCCCAGATACCGATGCCGCGCTCCACATGCAGCAGGGCTTCCGGCGGATTCAGCCACGCCGGGGTGGGCTGCTTGCCGGAGACCACCACGTTCACGCGGTCCCGGGTGCCCAGGATGTGTTCGGTGACGGCCAGCATGGTGTTCACATCCGGCGGCAGGTACACCCTGATGACGTCCGCTTTCTTGTTCACCACGTGGTCAATGAAGCCCGGGTCCTGGTGCGAGAACCCGTTATGGTCCTGTTGCCAGACGTGGCTGGACAGCAGGTAGTTCAGCGAAGCCACCGGCTGCCGCCAGGAGAGTTCACGGCTGACCTTCAGCCACTTGGCATGCTGGTTGAACATGGAATCGACAATGTGGACAAAGGCCTCATAGCAGTTGAAGATGCCGTGGCGGCCGGTCAGCAGATAGCCCTCCAGCCAGCCTTCGCACAGGTGCTCGGAAAGGACTTCGGCCACGCGCCCGCTGCGGGCCAGGTGCTCGTCGATCTCGTCGATGCGCTGCTGCCAGGCTTTGTCGGTCACGTCGTACACGGCCTGCAGCCGGTTGGAGGCGGTTTCGTCCGGGCCGAAGATCCGAAAGTTGGACGGGTTCTTCGCGATCACGTCCCGCAGGTAGCCGCCGGCGGTGATCATGGGTGAAATGCGCTGGGATCCCGGCTTCTCCACGTCCACGGCGTGCTCTGCGTAGGCCGGCAGCGCCAGGTCCTGCAGCAGCCGGCCGCCGTTCGCGTACGGGGTGGCGCTCATCCGCGCGTCGCCCGCCGGAGCGAGCGCCGCAATTTCGGCGCGCAGCCGGCCGGCGCTGTCGAAGAGTTCCTCCGGGCGGTAGGAGAGCATCCACTCTTCCAGCTGCGCCAGGTGCTCCGGATTGTCATGGATTTCGGACAGCGGCACCTGATGCGCGCGCCAGGTGCCCTCCACCTGTTTGCCGTCCACCACAGCCGGCCCGGTCCAGCCCTTGGGCGAGCGGAAAATGATCATCGGCCAGCGCGGCGCGTGTTCGTTCCGGTCTTCGGCATCCGGGGCGTCGGCCGGTACGGCTGTCCGTTCACCGCTGCGGTAGGGCGCCTGGATGGCATCGATTTCGGCCAGGCAGGCTTCCAGCGCGGCGGCGAAATCGGCGTGCGCCTGCGCCGTCGACGCCGGATCCTCCACCGCGACGAGATAGGGGCGGTAGCCGTAGCCTTCCATCAGCTTCACCAGCTGCTCCTCCGGCATCCGGGACAGGATGGTCGGGTTGGCAATCTTGTACCCGTTCAGGTGCAGGATCGGCAGCACGGCACCGTCCACCGCCGGATCCAGGAAGCTGTTCGAATGCCAGCTGGCGGCCAGCGGACCGGTTTCGGCCTCGCCGTCGCCGATCACCGTGGCGGCGATCAGGTCAGGGTTGTCGAACACCGCACCGTAGGCATGCGCCAGCGAGTATCCCAGTTCACCGCCCTCATGGATGGAACCGGGGGTTTCCGGTGCCGCATGGCTGGGAATGCCGCCGGGATAGGAAAACTGCCGGAACAGGGTCCGCAGCCCGTCCTCATCCTTGCCGACATGGCTGTAAATCTCGGAGTAGGTGCCCTCCAGCCACGCGTTGGCCACGTTGGCGGGGCCGCCGTGCCCGGGCCCGGTAATGAACAGGACCTCCCGCTGCTGTGCGCGGATCAGCCGGTTCAGGTGGGCGTAGATGAAATTCAGCCCGGGCGTGGTGCCCCAGTGGCCCAGCAGCCGGGCCTTGACGTCCTTCTTTTCCAGCGGCCGGCGCAGCAGCGGGTTGTCGCGCAGGTAAATCTGTCCGGCGGAGAGATAGTTGGCGGCCCGCCACCAGGTGTCGACGTCGTTCAGGGACTCGCTTTGAGGGCGTTCCGGTGCAGTTGGAGCAGAGATCATGCGGTGCCTCCTTGGCAGGATCGGTTCAGCGGTTGACGACTCACCGGCTCTCGGCTCAGTGGTGGGGAATTTCCACCACCACGTCCGAGGGTTTCTTGTCCGGACGCAGTCCCCGCCACGCGGGATGGCGCAGTTTTCCGGTGGCGGTGCGCTCGGAATAGGTCACTTCCCCCACCAGGACGGGCCGCACCCACTGCGCGTCGGAGGCGTCCGCGGCGGGAACATCACCAAGCGGCGCCGTTTTGCGGCCCAGTTTCCGAAGTTTGCCGCCCACCAGGGCCAGGTCCTTTTCGCTGAGTCCTGACCCAACCCGCCCAATGTAGGTCAGGTCGTGTCCGTCCGGAACGGCGACCAGCAGGGATCCGATTTTGTGCGCCCGGCTGCCCTTGCCGGGGCGCCAGCCCACCACCACCACCTCCTGGGTGAAGGAGTTCTTGAGTTTGATCCAGTTCCTGGTCCGGCGCCCGGAGGAATAGGCACTGTCCAGGCGCTTGGCCATTACCCCTTCCAGTCCCAGTTCCCGGCTGGAGTCCACCGCGTCGTCCAGGGACATTTCCAGTGCCGGCGGTACCTGGACGTGGCCGGCTTCCTCCGCCGGTTCCACCGCCTGGTGCAGGATTTCGCGGCGCTGGGCGTAGGGCAGGTCCAGCAGGGAGTTGCCGTCCAGCCACAGCAGGTCAAAGAGCATCAGGTGTACGGGGGTCCGGGCTGCGGCGGCTTCGATTTCGCGCCGTTTCGTCAGGTGCATGCGCGGCTGCAGCAGCCCAAAGTCGGGCCGGCCGGCTTTGTTGATGGCCACGATCTCCCCGTCCAGGACGGCCCGCTCACCGAACAGGCGCTGCCCCAGCTCCTGCAGTTCGGGATAGGCGGCGGTCATGTCGTTGCCGTTGCGGCTGATCAGCCGGGTTCCCTCCGGCGTCACCTCCGCAATGGCGCGGACACCGTCCCACTTCATTTCGAAGCCCCATTCCTCCTCGTCACTAACGTCGGCACGGGTGCCCAGAGTGGCAAGCATGGGTTCCACCGGCGGCATACCGTGCTCCGCAGCGTCAGCGGCGGCCGCCTTCGCGACACCGGCGGTGTCCGGTAGCTCCCTGCCCGCGGGGACGGGAGCGTCAGCCGCGGCAGCCACTGTGTCAACGGGTGAGTCTTCCCCCGCGGCTCGGGACTTTGCCGCCGGCCCGGGCGGCTGGTGCTTCATCAGGTGGATGAGCCAGTTGTTGGCTCCGCCTTTGCCGCCGGTGTGGATCAGCGCGAACCGCCGGTCGGCGCTGCCTTCGGAGGCGAGTCCGCCGTCGGGCTGGCCGTGCAGCACCGCGATGACTTCCTTGCCGTCCCGCCATTTTTCCTTCTCGTACGTGCCGTGGTCCCAGATCCGCACTTCGCCGGCCCCGTATTCGCCCTTCGGGATGCTGCCTTCAAAAGTGCCGTAATCCAGCGGATGGTCCTCGGTCTGGACGGCGAGGTGATTCTGGTCCGGCGAGTCCGGCGGCCCTTGGGCAGCGCCCAGGACACGAGGACGCCGTCGTGCTCCAGCCGGAAGTCCCAGTGCAGCCGCCGGGCGTGGTGTTCCTGGATCACGAAGCTGTTGCCCTCGGACGCTTCCGCCGGTTCCTCGGGCACCGGTTCGGGGGTCTTGGCGGCGTCGCGCATGCTGCGGTACTTGCTGAGCCGGTCGGTGCGGGCGGATCCGCCGCCGGCGGTTTCCTCCAGCGCATCCGCGTCCAGTCCGCCGGCGTCCATTCCCGCCAGCAGGTCGCCGTCGCCGGCTAGTCGCTGCATCACCTGTTCATAGTCCAGCTGCGCCAGGTCCGGGTCCTCCAGCTCTTCCCAGGTCCGCGGAGCGGCAACCGTGGGGGTGAACCGGCCGCGCAGGGAGTACGGGCAAATGGTGGTCTTATTGGCGTTGTTCTGGCTCCAGTCCAGCAGCACCTTTCCGGTGCGCAGCGACTTTTTCATGTCCGAGACGATCAGGTCGGGATGGTCGGCTTCCAGCGCCCGGGCGAGCTCGTGGGCGACGGCGCTGACTTCCCCGGACGTCTGCTGCCCGTCCAGCGCCGCGTACAGGTGGATCCCCTTCGAACCGCTGGTTACCGGCCGGGCATCAAGCCCCATGTCGGCCAGGATGGCGCGGGCCAGCCGGGCCACTTCCGCGCACTGCGCCAGGTCCGCCCCCTCTCCCGGGTCCAGGTCCAGCACCAGCCGGTCGGGATTGTTGATCCTGCCGCGCGGGCCGAACCGCCACTGCGGAACATGGATTTCCAGGGCAGCGCTCTGGGCCAGCCAGGTCAGGGTCGCCAGGTCGTTGACCAGCGGATAAATGTTGGTGCCGCTTTTGTGCTCAATCGAAAACCGCTTCACCCACGTGGGCGCGGAGGAATCGATGTTCTTCTGAAAGAAGACCTGCCCCGGGTCGCCGGGAACTCCGACGCCGTGCACCCAGCGCTTGCGGGTGGCCGGACGGTCCCGGGAGTGCGGCAGCAGCGCCCCGGCGACGGCTGCGTAATACGCCAGGACCTCGGCCTTAGTGGTTCCGGTCTGCGGATAGAGCACTTTGTCGAGGTTGGTCAGCCGCAGCCGGTGGCCGTCCACATTGACGGTTTCCTGCTGCTTCAGACCCGCTCCGCTGCTCGCCATGGTCCCTAGTCTTACCGGGATCAGCGGCCGAATTCCACTCTTGGTCAGACTGCTGAGCAAATTATGCCAAGGGCGTTCCTGCCACCCTCGGCTCCGGAGACCGACCTGTGTATGTTGGAAAAATGAGTGAACCAGAGCGGGTTTTGGTAACGGGCGCCACGGGCTATATCGGCGGGCGGCTGGTGCCGCTGCTGCTGCAGGACGGACACAAAGTGCGCGTCCTGGCCCGCTCCCCGAAAAGCTAAGCGACGTGCCGTGGCACGACGACGTCGAGATCGTCCAGGGCGACCTCACGGACCGCGGCTCCGTGGCCGGTGCCATGCAGGACACGGACACCGTGTACTTCCTGGTCCATTCGATGGCCTCCGGCAAGGGGTTCGCGGCCCAGGAGGAGGACATCGCGAACATCGTGGCCCGCGCCGCTGACGAGGCCGGAGTTGAGCGGATCGTCTACCTGGGCGGCCTGCACCCCGAGGGCGAACTGTCCCCGCATATGCGTTCCCGCACCGAGGTGGGGCGGATCCTGCTCAACGGGAAGGTTCCCGCGGTGGTTTACCAGGCCGGTGTGGTCATCGGATCCGGGTCGGCGTCGTTCGAAATGATCCGGCACCTGACCGAAACCCTCCCGGTGATGCCGGCGCCGAGCTGGGTGCGCCGGAAGATCGAGCCCATCGCCGTCCGCGACGTCCTGCACTATCTGGTCCGCGCCGTCGACCTCCCGGCGGATGTGAACCGAACCTTCGACATCGGGTCCCGTGAGGTGCTGACCTACGCCGAGATCATGAACGGCTACGCCGAGGAGGCGGGACTGCCGCGGCGGCGGATCTACGCGCTGCCGCTGCCCGCGCCCCGGCTGGCGGGCATGTGGGTGGCCCTGGTGACGCCGATTCCGCGGTCCATGTCGCTGCCGCTGGTGGAGTCGCTGCAGCACGACGCCGTGTCCAAGGAACACGACATTGACGAGTATCTGCCCGCGCCCGACGGCGGCCGCAGCGGCTACTCCGAAGCGGTCAAGCGGGCACTGGGCAAGGAAAAACGCGGCGAGGTGGAAACCACCTGGGCCGGCGCTTCACCCGCGGCGGACGAAGCGTCCTCCCCGCTGCCCAGCGACCCGGACTGGGCCGGACAGACCGTCTACGTGGACTCCCGCCAGCGCCGGTCCTCGGTGGCACCCGAGCACGTCTGGAAGGTGATCGAGGGCATCGGCGGCAAGAACGGCTGGTATTCGCTGCCCATGGCCTGGGCCATCCGCGGCGTGCTGGACAAGACCGTGGGCGGCGCCGGGCTGACCCGCGGCCGGCGCAACCCCACCACCCTGTTCACCGGTGACGTGGTGGACTGGTGGCGGGTGGAGCTGCTCGAGCGCGGCAGCCTGCTGCGGCTGCGCGCCGAAATGCGGGTGCCGGGCAAGGCCTGGCTGGAGCTGCGGGTGGATCCCGACGGCGGCGGCAGCCTCTACCGGCAGCGCGCCATTTACTTCCCCAAGGGTTTGGGCGGCAAGCTGTACTGGTGGGTGATTGCCCCGTTCCACGGACTGATTTTCCCGTCCATGGCCAAGAACATCATCAAGAACGCCTCCAAGGTGGCCCAGGAGAGCTGAGTCAGCCTTCCACGCGCAGGCCCAGGTTCGCGGCCAGCAGCGGTGCCAGCATCATCAGCTGGCCATCATCCACCGTGGCCCCGCTGAGGCCCGGCAAATGCGCGATGGACCGGAAGCCGGTGGTGCGCAAATCCACGTCCTGCAGGACCGCTCCGGACAGGTTCAGGCTGCCGATCCGGCAGTCCCGGAACGCCACCCGGGTGGCCTGGACGCCGTCCAGGTCCAGCTCCTCGATGGTGCAGCCGCTGAAGAGCACGTCCGTCAGCCGGGAGCTGCGCAGGTTCACGAAGTCGAGCTTGCCGCCGTCCACGTGGACGGAGTTCCAGACGTTGTCGTAGAGCTCGGCCGATCCCAGTCTGCTGCCCTCCAGCACCACGTCCCGGAAAGTCGCCCGCGGCGCCCGGAACACCGGTGCGTACAGGGCCGCGGCGCGGCACTCCAGGAACCTGGCGCCGCGCAGCCCGGTGTCCGTCATGGATACCGAGCTGAATTCACATTCCAGGAACGAGCTGCCCTGCAGGTCCGCACCGTCGAAGGATTCGCCGTCAAAGCGCAGTCCCTCAAAGGTGCCGGCGGCTTCCGGTGCCGGAGCCTCCGTCAGCCCGTGGAGCCGGACCGGGTCCAGTGACGGCGCCCGGGTCTTTGCGTTGCCGGTTTTCCCCCCGGCGGTCCTGCCGGAGCCGGTTCTGCGGTCGGCGGCCACGCCTACTTGCGCCGGCCGAAGATGAAGTAGGACAGCGGGCCGAAGAAGTTCACGGCGCAGGCGGCGGACCAGAGCGCCCGGGACCCGCGGACTTCGGCCGCCGGCCGGCGCCACATGTCCGCGAGGGCAAAGCCGGCCAGGAGCACCTGCACGGTGGCTCCGACGCCGGCCATTTTCTTCTGCTGGGCGGTGAGGTCCTTTACGGACTTTTTCTTGACCATGGTGTTCACCGTTTCTCTCGCTGATGGGTCTTCCCTCATCTTTCCAGTAAACGCAGCTGCCGCCACAGGTCCTCCGTGCCCGCGTGTCCCCGGACACACGGGCACGGAGCAGCCCGCTACGGAATCCGCTCGGACGGAGGCTCCGCCAGCCCGCGTTCCCATACCCCGTGGAAGTGGTGTACCGGACCGTGGCCGGCACCGACGTCGAGCTCGTCGGCGCTTTCCAGTGCCTCCTGCAACCATTCCTTGGTGGCCGTGAGAGCCCGGTCCCAGCGCCCCAGCCGGGCGTACAGCGTTGCCATGGCCGCCGACATGGAACACCCCGTGCCGTGGGTGTTGGCCGTGTCCACCCGGGGTGTCCGCACCTGCAGCACCAGCGGGTTGGCGGCTCCGGCATCCACCAGGGCATCCGGACACCAGCTGCCGGCCAGGTGGCCGCCTTTGACCAGGACCTTGACGCCGTAGGCCGCGGACAGCCGTTCGCCCTGAGCCAGGGCCGCGGACCAGGACTGTGCAGCGGATTCCTGCGTCAGCACTGCCAGCTCGGGCAGGTTCGGCGTGACCAGGTCCACGCGGTGCAGCAGCTGCCGCAGGGCGGCCTCCGCGCCGTCGTCGAGCAGGCGGTCGCCGCTGGTGGCAATCATGACCGGATCCAGGACCACGGCGGGCGGTTCCGTTTGCGCCAGCCACGCCTCAACGGTCTGCATGATGGCAGCATTACCGAGCATGCCAATCTTCACCGCGTCGATCCCGACGTCCTCGCTGACGGCATCCAGCTGCCCGCGGAGGAAGTCGGCGGGCGGAGTATGCACCGAGCGCACGCCGCGGGTGTTCTGGGCGACCAGTGCGGTGACCGCCGCCATGCCGTAGCCGCCGGTCGCCGCAATGGATTCAAGGTCGGCGTGGATGCCCGCCCCGCCGGTGGGGTCGGTGCCCGCAATACTGAGGATCCGGGGAATCCTGCGGCCGGCCAGGCCGGGGCCCGGTCCGGCGCTCATGCCGGGCTCCCGGCATGCCAGGCCCGGACGAGGTCCGCGGCTGCCGTCTGCGGATTAGCCGCCGCGCAGATGGCCGACACCACCGCGGCACCGGATGCACCGGCGGCCCGCAGCGCCCCGATGTCCTCCCGGAGGATGCCGCCGATCGCCACAACCGGCACCGGCGCCCGTGCGGCGAACTCGGTGAATCCGGAAATCCCCAGCGGTTCCGGATGGTCCGGTTTGGTGCGGGTGGGACGGATGACCCCGGCACCGAGGTAGTCCACGGTTCCCGGCGGCAGGGCTGCGAGCACCGCCAGGTGCTCTGCCGTGTTGGCGGTCAGGCCGACGACGGCGTCCGGGCCCACCAGGGTGCGCACCAGTTCGGCGGGAAGATCGCTTTGGCCCACGTGAACCCCGTGCACTGCCGCGCCGGCCGCCCGGGCCGCAAGGTAAATATCCACCCGGTCATCCACCAGCAGCGTGGCCCGGTTTCCGGCCGCTTCGGCAACCGCCAGGACCAGGGAGTAGAAGTCGGCGGCGGAAGCGTCCTTTTCCCGCACCTGAATGGTCTCCACGCCGCCGGCGACTGCCGCCCGCACGGTCTCGACGACGCCGCGCGGCCCGCACAGGACAGTATCCGTCACCAGGTAAATGCCGCTGCTGCGGATACGCTCCCGGGACCGGGACACATCAACGACTCCGGCCCTCATGCGCTCACCAGCCGCTGCTCCAGGTCCGCGCCGCTGAGGGAGGCAAGGCGGTCCAGGAAACCGGCGGCAAAGCTGCCCGGCCCGGAGCAGGCCTCCGCTGCGGGCTCCGCCGCTACTGTGTACACGGCGGTCGCCGCTGCCACGGCGGCCAGCTCACCGCCGTCGTCCGCCACCGCCAGGAACGCGGCGGTGACCGCGCCCAGTGCGCAGCCGCCGCCGGTAACCCGGGTCAGCAGCGCGTCGCCGTTGCTGACCCGCAGGGTCTGCACCCCGTTTGTAATCAGGTCGGTAGGCCCGGACACCGCCACCACGGACCCGTATTTTTCGGCCAGCAGCAATGCAGCCGGGAGGGCGTCTTCGGGGTTGTCGGTGGCGTCGACGCCGCGGCCGCCGGTCCCCAGACCGGCGAGGGCGATGACCTCCGAGGCATTCCCGCGGATCGCCGTGGGCCGCAGGGCCAGCAGTTCCGCCGCGAGCGCAGTGCGCACCGGCAGGCTGCCCACGGCCACCGGATCCAGTACCCAGGGCGTGCCGGCGTCGTTGGCTGCCCCTGCGGCCTCCAGCATGGCCGCGCGCTGTTCCGCGTGCGGGGTCCCCAGGTTGATCAGCACACCGGAGGCCAGCCGGGCGAACGGCCCTGCCTCCCCGGGATGTCGGTCATGGCCGGTGCCGCCCCCAGGGCCAGCAGCACGTTGGCCGTGAAGTTCGTGACCACGGCATTGGTCAGGCACTGCACCAGGGGCGGTTCCGCACGCAGGCGCGCCAGGAGAGTGGAAACAGTTAACGGTGTCAGGCGAATAGTCATCCGCGACATCCCTTCGCTAGTTCGAACTAGATCAGGTTCAACGGGTGTTATCTCAGCCGGTCGGCACCCCGTGTCACTGCACAGCACTCTAGGCCATCGGCGCGCAGGTTCCCACCCGCTCCGCCCTGCCCGCCGTGCCCGCGTCTCCTCCCTGCCGTCAGAGCGTGGAGTGCCCGCCCAGCCGGTGGTACGTGCGGTTGTGGTAGACCAGCGGCTCGTCCGGGGCGCCCGGGCTCAGGATCTCCAGGACCTCGGCGGTGACCAGTACCGAGGAGCCCACAGGGTGCGCTGCAGAATCCGGGCACGCAGGGCACGCGGCACATCCCGCAGCAGCGGTTCCCCGGTGGGAAGCTGTTCCCAGGCCAGCGTTGAGGTGAAGCGCGCCGACCCCGGACGGGCAAAGAGGTCGGCCAAACCGGCATTCCGGGCGCCCAGGAGATGCACCACGATGGTGTCGGCCGAAGCAATAACTCCGGCTGAGCCGGCGGCGGACGCCAGCGAGAACACCAGGATGGCCGGATCGGCCGAAACCGACGACACAGACGATGCAGTGAGGCCCACCGGTCCGGAGTCACCGGCTGCGGTAATGACGGCCACTCCCGCCGGATGGGCACGGAAAGCGTCCTTGAAATGGTCTGTGAGCATACGTCCTACGCTAGAACCTCAACATTGGTTGAGGTCAAATCGGTGCCGCTTGCCGGGCCGGGGCCCCGGGATGCGGCCCGGGGCTCCGTCCGGCAGCTTAGTAGTCCAGGGCCGGGGCGCCGGTGCCCCGGCCGGCCGATTCGTCGTCGGGGTTTACGAACCGGCACTCCGTAAGCGAGAGGCAGCCGCAGCCGATGCAGCCGCCGAGGCGGTCCCGCAGGGCCTCCAGCGAGTGGATCCGGGCGTCCAGTTCCTGCCGCCAGGCCAGGGAGAGCCGCTGCCAGTCGCCGTGGTCGGGCACCGCATCGGTGGGCAGCTCGGCAAAGGCCCGGGAAATCGTGGACAGGGGGATCCCCGCGCGCTGGGCTGCCCGGATCACCGCCACCCGCCGGAGCACCGACCGGTCGAAGCGGCGCTGGTTCCCCGCCGTGCGGCGGCTGGCGATGAGGCCCTGCCGCTCGTAGAAGTGCAGGGCGGAGACCGCCACGCCGCTGCGCTCCGCCACCTGGCCGACCGTCAGCTCGGACCGGGCGGAGCCGCCCGCATCCGTCAAAGAGTCACTGTCCGCCATCTTGCCCATGTTCGCCTCCGTCCCTCCCATTATCCGCCCCGCGCCGCCCCGCGTTCATTCCTGTGTCCCGGCCCAACCCCGCCAACCCCGCCGACCCCGCCGACCCCGGCCGTTGACCCCGCCCTACCCCCGCCGAGTGTCGGGATCGTGCTGTTCCCCCCGCCCTTCCCCCGCCGAGTGTCGGGATCGTGCTGTTCCCCCCGCCCTTCCCCCGCCGAGTGTCGGGATCGTGCTGTTCCCCCCGCCCTTCCCCCGCCGAGTGTCGGGATCGTGCCGGAATCCGGCCCGGTTTGCCGCATTGCCGCGTCACTCGATGAGGCAAAGGGACCTGATTCCGACACTCGCCGGACGCCGTTGCACCCTCCGCCTCTGGCGGTCCGGACCCGCAGGTGTGAGAGTAGCGCCGTGACTACGCGCGGAAAGCTCCACCGAGTGTGGAGCTCCTGCCGGAAAGCTCCACCGAGTGTGGAGCTCCTGCCGGAAAACGGCGCGGATTGCCGCAGCATTCCGACACTCGGCGTGATGAAAGGCCCTGAGCTCAACACTGGTTTCCCCGGAAAGGCCGCTATGACTTCCACACTTCCATCCGCCGGAACCCTGGTTTTCCTGCAGGGCACCGGCGGCCCTGACCCGGTTCCAGCCGAAACCATCCGCGGCCAGCTGGCGCTGGAGTCCGACTTGTCCCGCTACACCGTCCTCGATGTGGCGTGGGCCGCCGGCGCTGCCGCGGAGGCCAGCGTGGTGCCCGCCCTGCCTCCGCGGTACCGGAACGGGGCCGATGCCGCGGCAGCGGAACTGCCCGGTGCGGACGGTGGGCGGGGCCTGGCATTGGCCGGAATGGACGTCCTGCGGGCGGCCGCGGCGCCGTGGCCGCCGACTACCGGACCGGCAGCCCCGGCCACCGAAGCGGCAGCGGCAGCGGCGGAAGAGCAGCTGCTGGCCGGCAGCGTGCAGCGGCTGGTGTTGGGGCTGGTCACCGACGCCGCAGTACGCCGGCGTGTTCCGCTGGCCGAAGCGGCCTCGGATTTTTCCCGCAGCATCCTTTATTACCTCCGCCGCGGAGACGCTGCCCGGTCCGTCATCGCCGACGCCCTCCGGATACTTCCGCAGGATGCCCCGGTCATCCTGTTCGGCCACAGCCTCGGCGGGGTGGCCGCGGTGGATCTCCTGACCACACCTGACTGGGCCGCAGCCGGAAGCCGGGTCGACCTGTTGGTGACGGCCGGTTCCCAAAGCCCGTGGCTCTACCTGCTGGGCGCTCTGGCTCATCTGAGTCCCGGGATGCCGGGCCGCATGCCGGTGCCGTGGCTGAACTTCTGGGATGAGCGTGACCTGCTGTCCTTCTGCGCCGAGGAGGTCTTTGCCGGCCGGGGCACAGTGATCCGTGACGTCGAACTTGCCTCCAACGAACCTTTCCCGGCATCGCACAGCGCCTACTTCACCGACCCCGCCCTTTACGCCGCGGTCCGTGAGGCGCTGGCAGGCACGGGTCCGGCCCGGGACCGCTCTGGTCCGGACGCCGGGGTTTAGTGTTCACTGGACTACATGAGAGCCATTTGGAAGGGTGCGATCGCTTTTGGACTGGTGAACGTGCCGGTCAAGGTGTACGCCGCCACCGAAGACCACGACGTCAGCCTGCACCAGGTCCATGAAAAAGACGGCGGGCGCATCCGCTACCAGCGCCGCTGCGAGATTTGCGGTGAGGTGGTGGAGTATAAGGACATCGCGAAGGCGTACGACGACGGCGAGCAGACCGTGGTGCTGACCGACGAGGATCTGGCTTCCCTGCCGGTGGAGAAGAGCCGGGAAATTGATGTGGTCGAATTCGTGCCCAGCGAGCAGGTGGACCCCATCCTGTTCAACAAGACCTACTATCTGGAACCGGATTCGAAGTCCACGAAATCCTATGTGCTGCTCCGCCGGACGCTGGAGGACACCGACCGCACTGCCATCGTGCAGTTTTCGCTGCGCCAGAAGAGCCGGCTTGGCGCGCTTCGGGTCCGGGGGACGTCCTGACGCTGCAGACGCTCCTGTGGGAGGACGAGGTGCGCGAGGCGTCCTTCCCGTCCCTGGACGAGAAGGTCAGGATCAGCGTAAAGGAGCTGGAAATGTCCTCCGCCCTCGTGGAGTCCTTCAGTTCGGACTTCAATCCGGCCGAGTTCACCGATGATTACCAGGAACAGCTCAAGACCCTCATCGAAGCCAAGCTCGAGAAGGGCGAGGCGCTGGACACCGAGGAAACTTTCGGCGCCGAGGACGACGACGAGGGCGGCAAGGTCCTGGACCTGATGGAAGCGCTGCGCCGCAGCGTGGAAAAGAACCGCGGCAAAAAGTCCGGCGGTGCCAAGTCCGGCAGCCCGGGCTCGCGCTCCTCATCCGGTAAGAAGAGTGATGACGGGGAAACCACCGGCAAGAAACCTGCGGCACGCAAAACCGCCGCCAAAACGAAGAAGGGTGCGTAGGGCATGGCCATCACGAACTTTTTCCGCGACCGCAACGGACGGGTCCGCATTTTTGAAGCACCCAATCTTCCCCTGCTGGCCTGGGCAGGGTTCGGCGCGGCGTCAATGATGGCCCTGACGCCGAGGTTCCAGGGGCTCATGGGCCGTTTGAGTAAGGTATCGCTGCTGTTCTGGGCACTGCTGGAGACGGCGGGCGGACGCAGCCCGTTCCGCCGGACTGTGGGGGCCGCCGTGCTTGCCGGGGAGGTGCTGCCCCGCAGCTGACAGCGGACAAGGCGCAGCCTGTGCGGCAGGGCGCGCAGCCTGCGCGGCAGGGCGGGCAGCCTGCGCGGCAGGGCGGGAACTGCCGCTCAACGCGGTTGTTACTGCTTGTAGCCTTCGACCTCACCGACCGGGCGCAGCGTTGCCTCGTCCGGGTCCTCGCCCGCGTCCAGGCGTGCCCGGCGCTGGCGCAGCAGGTCCCAGCATTGGTCCAGTTGCTCTTCCACCCGGCGCAGCTGCTCCAAGCGCTCTTCCGGGTTCTCGCCGGCGGGCGCATCCCGCAGGGACTGTTCCTTCTCGACTAGTTCTGAAATCCTGTGCTGAATCTCGCTGGCATCCATTCCCCTACGCTAGCCATCCGCCGCTGCCGTGACCAGCACCGGGCGGCCGGCGCGACGCTGTTCAGCCCGGCAGCAGCTGGCGCAGGAACCCGGAAAATCCCTCGGGCGTCCGCCCGTCGCGGCGTCCGGAGGTGACCACCCGGAGGGTGTCGGTGGCAATCCATGCGGTTCCGGCCGCCTTGAGCCGTGCCGCCAGGTACACGTCCTCATGGGATGCCAGCGGCGCGAATCCTCCGGCCCGGCGGTAGGCCGCAGCGCTGAATCCCATGTTGGCTCCGTGAATATGGGGGTGGCCCTCCCCAGTGAATGCAGCCGCTGCCAGGCTTCAAGTTCACCGGCGGTGAGATCGGCCGGATCGGGCACCACGGTTCCCAGCACGAAGCCGTAGCCGGCTGAAGCAAGCGCATGCTGGCGCACGAGCCAGTGGTGCGGAACCACTGTGTCGGCATCGGTGTTGGCGATCCACAGCCCGGGTTGCGGCCGCTGGGCGGAAATCCCGGCGGCGCGGGCAGCACCGACGGTGCCGAACGACCCTGACACGATGCGCAGGTCCAGTTCGGGCATCCACAGGCCCTGGATCCGGGCGGCGGTCTTTTCGGAGCCATCGGTGCAGGAATCGAGCACGACGGTCACGCTCACTTCCACCTGCTCAGCCGCGACCAGCGCCCGGACGGCCGTGCGGATGGACGACAGGGCGGCCGGGAGCAGCTCTTCTTCGTTGCGTGCTGGAAGGACGACGGCCAGGCGGTCCGGAGCGGTCAACCGGTCACCGCGGGTCCGCTCGCGCGTCCGGCGGGGCCTCCACCGCAGTGCGGACGAGGACATCGATCCGAAAGTCCTCTTCCCTGTGCTCCGCGAACACCCGCAGGCCGGGCCGGGCCCGGAACGCACCGTGGACCTCGTCGCCGGTCAGTTCCCAGCCCTCGTTGCGGTGCCGCCAGTGGCAGAGCAGGACCACGCCGTCCTCCGTCAGCGAAGTTTCGGTGCGGGCCGCCAGTTCGCTGAGCTCGCTGTGCTGGAGGAAGTAACCGATTTCGGAGATGACCACCAAGTCGAAGCGGCCCTCGGGCCAGTCCTGCGGCACCGCTCCCCGGGCGAGCGTGACCTGGGGCGTACCGGCCAGTCGGATCCGGGCCAGGTCCAGGGCGCGGCGGCTAATGTCCGTGGCAGTCACCGCATCCGCGCGGGCGGCCAGGTCCGCAGTAAGGACACCAATGGAGCAGCCGGGTTCGAACACCGAAGCGAAATGCGGCCGCGGCAGCATCGCCATGCTAAGGGCCCGCTTGCGGTGCTCGTAGAAGCTGCTCTCGAACTCCCAGGGGTCCGGGGAGCGCCGATAGAGGTCCTCGAAAACTTCCCGGGGCGGGCGCGGACGGGTCACGGCAAAGGACTCAAAACCGCGTTCGAAATGGGCCAGCACCGTTTGGCTGAGCAGGGCTTCGTCGCCGGGTGCGTCCGAGAGCGGTTCGACCTGGCTCACGTGGGTTGCCATAGCCCGGGCCTTCGCGGCAGCAGCGGCGGGGTCGAGAGGCAGCACCGCCAGGCCGGCCGGAATGTCGGCCGGCGTTCCCCAGTGCCAGAGCCAGATCGGATACTCCAGGAGCGGTATTCCCAGCGTCCTGGCCAGCCCAGCAGCTGCCAGGCCGGCGGTGTCGTGGTCAGTGTGGCCGTCAGTCCGCCAGGGCGCGGCGAGAACGGTGTTCTCCACCGCCGGCCCGACAATGGCAGCCAGGGCGGCGTCGAGCCCGCTCCGTGACGCGGCGAGGCCGCCGTCGGGCAAATTCAGCAGATGAACGGTGGCATCGGGAGCCAGCTGTGCCACGGCCGCCGCCAGCTCCGTCCTTCGGATGCCGGCCAGTTCCCTGCGGGTGTGGGTGGGCGAGCCGGGATGGGAAGCCTCCCCTGCGGTAGCGACAATGACGTCGACGGCGGCGCCGCGGGCCGCCATGGCTGCGATCAATCCGCCCGCGCCCAGCGTTTCGTCGTCGGGATGGGCGGCCAGGACCACCAGGCGCCCGGGTTCGCCGGGAAGAGCTCTTCCAGTGCCAGCGTCCCGCAGCCCGCCAGTGCACTAATCCACGCCTCTTCGGGCATGGAGTCATCCAGGTGGCTGAAATTCACCATGGGGCCCTGTTTCCCTGCAGCAGGGAGGCGCCCAGCGCTGCATTGTCGCGTTCGGCGTGGTGCTGGCGCAGGTAAATCCGCAAATCTGCGGTCCGCCGGGCGTGCTCCTCTTCCAGCGCAAGCGGGCCCGGCCCGAGGCCGTGATCAGCCAGGACCAGGACCTCTTCCGCGGCGTCGGCCACGATGCTTCGCACTCTCCGGGCCAGCAGGGCGCCGTCGTGCCCCTTGGCCCTGCCTGCGTCCACATCACCGGCGGCGGAGTCCAGCGCGGCACGCGCCGCCTGGAGTCTCACGTCAGCCCTGCCCAGCAGCAAGTGGGCTATCTGGTCAGGTTCCCGGTCCTGCGCCGCCAAGAACATTCGGCGCGCCACGCCCACCGCTCCCCGTACCAGCAGGCGGCGACGCCGATCCCTCCCCAGGCGAAACCGGGCCGTTCGAGGTACCAGTTGTCGTCCCCGACGGGACGGGCCGCGGCGCAGTGAAAATCCACCGGTCCGCTGTCCACCTGGGCCAGTCCGCGGCTAACCCATGTTCCGGGCACTGCCGACACGCCGGGCTGGCGCAGGTCAACGGCGAAGGCCCGGCGCAGGCCCGGTTCGGTGTGGGCGGTAACCACGGCATGGTCGAGACTGCCGGCGAGGGAGCACCAGGGCTTGCGTCCGGACAGCTCCCAGCCGCCGGGCACCTGAGTGGCTTTGAGGACGGTGCCGGGCGCTTCCGCCGCGAACACGCCCCATGTTCCGGAGTTGGCAGTGTCTCTGGCCTGCTCCAGGATGGCGAGGGCATCCAGATGGGGTTCGACGGCGCGGGCAGCCGTCAGGTCGGCGGCGGCGACGACGGCGAGGATGGACCACAGGCTCCGGGTGCGGCCTTCTCCGGGAAAAGGTGCGGCTGAGGCGACGGTGCCGGCCAGTTCGAGCGCCGCGGCCGCGGAGCCGCGCACCTCCGCTGCCTGCGTGGAAAGCCAGGGCAGGCCGGGCAGCGTCCCCTGCGCCCCAAAGCCCGGATTAGGTGCCGGAATAGCTGGAGTGTCCACCGTGTCCTTACTCCGAGGATCGGTTTAGCCGACGCGCCCCAGGTGCTCTTCTAGATAATGTTGTCCCCAGTTTGCCAGCTTTCCGGAGTGGTTTCCTCTTTGCCGCCGGGCGGCGGGGTGCGGGCCGGGCCCGGGCCGAAGCCGGGCAGTAAATTACCTGGGCAGCACAGGGAAAAGGACCGGCAGGCCGCCGGTCCTTTCCGCGGGTTGGCTAGGCGGCGGGGGACGTCCTCCCCGTCGTAGCCGAACGGCTGCCGAACAGCACGCCCAGTCCGACCATGACGACACCGAGAACCAGGTGCAGCCAGTTGTCGGCGTTGTTGACGGGTACGAAGTTCCCGGCTGAGTGGTGCGGCACGATGAGGCCGTAGATCCACAGCAGCAAATAAATAATCCCGCCGCCGATGAGGTAGATCCGGGCCGAGTTGTTGGCCCTGGCCATGATCAGTCCGAGGAAGCCGAACAGCAGGTGCACGATGTTATGCAGGACGGAAACCTGAAAAACCCCGAGCAGGACTGCTTCGGAGGTGTAGCCGGAGAAATACAGGGCTTCGTAGTTCTGGGTGATTCCCGGAACGAAACCCAAAACACCAATAACGATGAAGATAAAGCCGAAATACCATGATGCGCGTTGGGCATTGGTGCGGCGGAGTGATCTGCCGCCGGTGGGATAGGACATAGCGATCTCCTCTTGCTTTGCCGAACTCCTTTGCCATACCGGTTCCGAAACCGGCTGCGGCCGTTATCCGGGATATATTCCCTGACACGAATGGTTCTTCAACTGTTGCACAACGTCCCTAACATGGGAAGCATACTTAGCATCACCGACAGAAGGGAACGCAGTCATGGCTTTCACTCCCCGCACCGCGATCGTCACCGGCTCCGACTCCGGGATAGGCCGTTCCACGGCCGTGGCGCTGGCGGCTTCCGGAATGGACGTGGGCATCACGTGGAATACCGATGAGCAGGGCGCCAAGGAGACCGCCGAAGAAGTCCGCTCCCACGGCCAGCGGGCCTTTACCGCGCGTCTGGACACCACCGATCTGCCCGGCTGCGGACGCGTCATTGACCAACTCGTGAGGGAGCTGGGGTCCCTGGATGTGTTCGTTAACAATGCCGGCGCCGGCGACGGAAAGCCGTTTCTGGACCTGGACTACGAAACGTGGATGCAAACCCTGGACACCAACCTCAACGGCGCCTTTGTTTGCCTGCAGCATGCCGCCCGGACGATGGTTGATGCGGGACAGGAGGGCCGGCTCATCGCGGTGACCAGCGTTCATGAAACCCAGCCCGGGTGGGCTCGTCCGCCTACACGGCGTCCAAGCACGGACTGGGCGGGCTGATGAAGGTTATGGCCCTGGAACTGGGCCGGTACGGGATCACCGTGAATTCGGTGGCACCGGGAGAAATTGCCACCCCCATGACGGACCAGCACAACGAGGACCCGCATCTGGCCGACCGCCCGGGCATTCCCCTTGGAAGGCCCGGCGATGCGCGGGAGATTGCCGCGGTGGTGGCCTTCCTCGCGTCTCCCGCCGCCAGCTATGTCACCGGCGCTTCCTGGCCGGTCGACGGCGGGATGCTGCAAATGGGACCACAGGGCGGTTCCCACATCACGTCAACCGACTGGCTGGAGGCCTGATCCGTGAAGTCGCTATGGCTGGCCACCGCCCCGCCCGTTCCTGCCGACCCCTTCGCTCCGGGAGCGTCCTACGACACAGTGGTGGTCGGGGCCGGCCTGACCGGACTCACCACCGCCCTGCTCCTGGCCCGCCGGGGCCAGAAGGTCGCTGTACTGGAAGCCCGCCGGGCAGGAGCCGTCACCACCGGAAACACCACGGCCAAGGTCTCCCTCCTCCAGGGGCTGCAGCTGTCGTCGATCTCCTCCCATCAGGGGGCCGACGGCGTCCGCGGCTATGTGGAGGCAAACCGGGCAGGCCGTGACTGGCTGCTGGAGTTCTGCCGGGAGCACGGCGTGGACCACGATCTCCGCACCGCCTACACCTATGCGAACAGTGACAAGGGCCGGCAGAGCCTGGAGAAGGAACTGTCCGCCGCAACCGGGGCTGGGCTTCCGGTCCGGATGACCCGGGAGACGGAGCTGCCCTTTGAAGTATCCGGAGCCCTCGAGCTTCCCGGGCAGGCACAGATCCATCCGCTGCAGGCCCTGGCCGCCCTTGCCGCCGAGTTCCGCGCCGGCGGAGGGACCCTGGTCCAGGGTGTCCGGGTCACCGGGGCGGGCACTGCCGCCGGAGAGCGGATCCGCGTGATCACTTCTTCGGGTTCGGTGTCCGCGCAGCATCTGGTGCTGGCCACCGGCATTCCCATTCTCGACCGGGGCGGTTATTTCGCCCGGCTCCTTCCGCTCCGGTCCTACGCTGCGGCGCATCCGGTTCAGGGAGAGGTTCCGCAGGGAATGTACCTGTCCGTCGACGCTCCCTCGCGGTCGCTGCGCACGGCCCGGGTGGACGGCACCGACTACCTGATCTCGGGCGGCAACGGGCACGCCGTCGGGCGCCATCCGCATCCACAGGCACTGGTCGATGACCTGGCGGACTGGACGGTACGACATTTCCCGGTATCGGCTCCGGCCTACGCATGGTCCGCGCAGGACTATGAGCCGGCAGCCGGCCTGCCCTATGTGGGAAAGGTGCCGTTCGGCAACGGCAGCATTCTTGCCGCAACCGGCTTCAACAAGTGGGGCATGACCAACGCGGCAGCCGCGGCGCTGGGGATGAGCGATGCGATAACCCCGGCTGCGGTAGAACACCCGGCCCGAAACTGGTACCAGCCGAAACTGTCGTCCCGGGATGTACTTTCCGCCGTGCGGGACAACGCGGAGGTGGGACTGGCAATGCTGGCCGGCTGGGCATCGTCGATGGCCGGCACTGATGAGTCGGCACCCCCGGAGGGGCAGGGCAAGGTGGTGCGCCGGAACCTGAAGCCGGTGGGCATCTGCACAGTAGACGGGGATGTTTCCCGGGTGTCGGCCGTATGCCCGCATCTGGGCGGAGTGCTCGGCTGGAACGACGCCGAAGCATCCTGGGACTGCCCGCTGCACGGCTCCCGCTTTGCCGCCGACGGAACTCTGCTGGAGGGCCCCGCCGTCCGCGGCCTGGACCGGGCCTGAGGCTCCCGCTGGTCCGGTGGCCGGCGCGGCAAAGGGCGCACCCCGGGGTGCGCCCTTTTTGCCTCGGCTAGTCCATTGCCGGCGGTAGCGGTGCCCGTCAGGTCATAGACCCGCCCGGGGACCGCCGGACTCCGGATCGTCCATGGCCGGATCGGCTTCCGGAGCTGCCGCCAGCCCGGACGTGGAGGTGGCTGCGGGGGCGGCCGGCGCCGGGTCCGCTGTGGGCGGGGCGTCAACGTTGCCGCGCCAAGCTCCGGTGGGAGCGCCGCGTCCCTCGATGAACTCCTTGAAGCGCTTGAGGTCGGACTTAATCTGGCGGTCGTCAGCGCCGACCACTGACCCGACCTTCTCGATGAACGTTTCCGGATCCCAGTCCAGCTGAACCGACACCCGGGTTTCGGCGTCCCCCAACCGGTGAAAGGTCACCACTCCGGCATGGGAAGTGCCGTCGGTGCTTTTCCAGGCCACCCGCTCATCCGGGTGTTGTTCGGTGATCTCCGTGTCGAATTCCCGCTCCACCCCGCCAATTTTGGTCACCCAGTGGCTGGAAGTTTCGGAGGTTTGGGTTATGGATTCAACACCTCCCATAAACTGGGGAAATGATTCGAACTGCGTCCACTGGTTGTAGGCGGCGGACACGGGAACAGCAACATCGATTGATTCTTCTACGGTGGTCATTATGTGTCCCTACGGTAGTCGGATCGTGCGTCATTCAGATGTTCACGCTACCCAACGCACCTGCGTACTTCAACCGGAAGGTAAGCTTACTTAGGTTGACGGCTGCCGGTTCCTTCCCCATCCGGGGCAGCGGCACTAAGCAGGCGTCTTTCGTCAACATATTTCGTCACTATTGGAGGAAACGTGAAGGCATCTAAAGAACTGACCACCAATCTGCAGGCCGTGCTCGTGGACCTGATCGAACTGCATCTGCAGGGCAAGCAGGCGCACTGGAATGTTGTGGGCAAGAACTTCCGCGATCTCCACCTGCAGCTCGATGAAATCATTGAGGACGCCAGGCTGTTCGCGGACGAGCTGGCCGAGCGGATGCGCGCCCTGGAAGCCGTCCCCGACGGCCGCAGCGTGGCCGTTGCCCAGGGAACGTCGCTGCCGCCCTTCCCCGCAGGCCTGGTGGACACCCGGGACACCGTTACCCTGACCGTCGGAATGCTGAACGCCGCCGTGGGGACCATGCGGGAGGTTCATGACCAGGTGGATGAGGAAGATCCCACAACCGCGGACATCCTGCACGGTTTTATCAGCAAGCTGGAGCAGTATGCGTGGATGGTGAACGCCGAAAACGTGAAGCCCACCGCCTCGGTGGTCACCCCGGACCACGCCAACGCCCAGGCCACGCTGTAACCGCTGCCGGCGTCGGACCAGCGGCCGGTCCGTCCCGCAGGGGCGGCCGGCCGCAGCCGTGTTTAAACCGGATTAAATCCCCGGCCGGCGGCGCCGCCGGCTCCTGCCGTTATGCAACTGCGGTTCTGACCTCTTCGAGCAGCGCAGCCATCTGCAGCATCGCTTCGTCACCGTCGCCGTCGGCCACCGCCCTGGCCACCAGCTCATGGCCCTGCAGGGCCACTTCCCGCGGATGGTCGGGCATGAGGCCCTGCTGAGTCCTCCCGGTCAGCACTTCCGCCACGACCGAATCCAGGGACGAGAACATTTCGTTGCCGCTGGTGTGCAGCAGGAGAGTGTGAAAGGCGATGTCCACGGCCAGGAACTCATCCAGCCTGCCTTCCTCTCCCAGCCTCCGCATCTGCGCGGCAAGCTCCACCAGTGTCCGCCGTTCCTCGCCGCCCGCGTTCCGTGCTGCGCCGCAGGCGGCCATTGGTTCCACGGCCACCCGGAGTTCGGTCAGGGTCCGGTACTGCTCGGCCCGGCCCGGGCCGTTCAGGCGCCAGCGGATGATTCGGGAATCAAACCAGTTCCAGTGCCGGGACTCCTGAATGACAATGCCGATCCGGCGCTTGGAGTAGACCAGGTTCATTGATTCCAGGATCCGCATGCAGTCCCGCACAACGGTGCGGGAAACGCCGAAGTCTTCCTGCAGGCCGTCCAGGGTCAGCCGGGATCCGGGTTGGAGGACACCGGAAATGATGTCGGCTCCGATGGCATCAATGATGGCCCCGTTCATGACGGGTGCCGCCGACTGCGGCGACACGCTGCGCTCCACGCTGTTCCCCTGACTGCCGGTTACGGCAAGATCTACGGAACCAAGCCTAGCGCGGCATTGGTGTTATCAATCACTTGTATGGTGATACCTTTGTCCTCATATTACTTCGGAGGGGCCTGCCCGCTCCGGCGACAACGGCGTCCAAGGAGAAACCATGAGCCCCACCCCGCAGCACCTTGTCATTATGGGCGTATCCGGTTCCGGCAAGACCACCATCTCCACCCTGCTCTCTGAGCAGCTGGGCTGGATTGCCGCCGAAGCCGATGAATTCCACCCCGCAGCCAATATTGCAAAGATGTCCTCCGGTATCCCGCTGACCGACGAGGACCGCTGGCCCTGGCTGGACTCCATCCGCACTTGGATGGACACCCAGGCCGGGAACGGACGGTCCACGATCGTTACCTGTTCCGCGCTCAAGCGCGCGTACCGAGACGTTCTGTCCACCGCAGCGGGAGAGGTCCACTTCATCCACCTCGAAGGGGACGTTGCCGTGCTGCGCGAACGGATGAAGACCCGCAGCGGTCATTTCATGCCCGCCTCGCTTCTGCCGTCCCAGATCAACACGCTGGAGCCGCTGGCGGAGGATGAGCCGGGCATCGTCGTCGACATCCTGAAGCCTCCGGCCGAAATCTCCGCGGACATCGTCACCCGCCTGAACCTCCCAGCCAACTAGCCCTTCAGACCGGCCCCTGCTCCGGCACCAGCCGCAGCAGCCACCCACCCAGCAGCACCCCCTAACAACAACGGAGCACATCCATGACAATTGAAGGCTGGTCCCAAACCCTCGGTGCGGGACCCCTCCTCCTGATCGCGGCAGGAGCCATCGCGCTGCTGCTGTTCCTGATTCTGAAACTGCGCCTGCATGCCTTTGTCTCGCTGATCCTGGTCAGTTTGCTGACGGCGTTCGCCACCGGCATCCCGACGGCCAGTGTGGTTACGGTGCTCACCGGAAGCTTTGGGTCGACACTGGCCACGGTGGCCCTGCTCGTGGGCCTCGGCGCGATGCTTGGCCGGCTGGTGGAAACCAGCGGCGGCGCCAAGGTCCTGGCCGACACCATGATCCGGGTCTTCGGCGAGAAACGGGCCCCCTTCGCCCTGGGTGTGGCCTCACTGATTTTCGGCTTCCCCATCTTCTTTGACGCCGGCCTCGTGGTCATGCTCCCGGTGATCTTCTCGGTGGCACGGCGCCTGGGCGGCGGTGTGCTCCGCTACGGCCTCCCCGCTGCCGGAGCATTCTCCGTCATGCATGTCTTCGTGCCCCCGCACCCGGGCCCCGTTACGGCCTCCGGGTTCTTTGAAGCCAATATCGGCGTTGTCCTGATCCTCGGTCTCATCATTGCCCTGCCCACCTGGTACGTCACGTCCTATCTGTTTGGCCTCTGGGTCGGCAGGAAGTTTGTCCTGCCGGTCCCCGCAGTGCTCGGCGAGATTGACGGCGACGAAATCAAGAACCCGCCCAAGTTCGGCACCGTGGTGGCCGTTCTGCTGCTGCCCCTGATCCTGATCTTCCTCAATACCGGGCTGAACACGCTGGCCTCGGCCGGCGTCGTCTCCGCCGCAGCCGCGGAGCAGCCCTGGTTCGCCTTCCTTCGCACCCTGGGTGAAACACCGGTGGCACTGCTGATTTCCCTCCTCGTGGCCTGCGTGGTCCTGGGAACCCGACGCGGCGAATCCAAAACCGCCATCGAGAAAGTGCTGGAATCCGCACTGGGCCCGGTCTGCTCCGTCATCCTGATCACCGGCGCCGGCGGCATGTTCGGAGGCGTCCTGCGCACCTCCGGCATCGGTGACGCGCTGGGCGATGTCCTCAGCGACCTCGGTGTCCCGCTGATCCTCGCCGGCTTCCTGATCGCCGCCATCCTGCGTATCGCCCAGGGTTCGGCCACCGTGGCCCTGACCACCGCCGCCGCCCTGGTCGCCCCCGGCGTCCTGGATGCCGGCTACAACACGGTCCAGACGGCCGCCGTGGTGGTGGCCGTTGCAGCCGGCTCCGTGGTGGTCAGCCACGTGAACGACTCCGGCTTCTGGCTGGTGGGCCGGTTCATGGGCATGGATGTCAAAACCACGTTGAAAACGTGGACCGTGCTGGAAACACTGATCGGCGTCATGGGCTTTGGCCTGGCGGCAGCAATCTTCGGTCTGGCTTCGCTGGGCTAATCAGCGCACGACGGCGGCGGGGCACCCGGGCGGGTGCCCCGCCGTCGTCGTGCCAGGCGGGGCGGATGGGGCTCTGTGTAAGGAGTGTCAGCGGCGCGTGAAAACATGAGAAGTTACGAAAGTTTTCGGTGCTTCACACCGCCCTAGGGAAGGACCCCACGCACCATGATGGGTGGTCATCACGCAGCATCAGGCGCAGCAGCCTGGATTGCTGTCGCTTCAACCGCACCGCACGCCCTCGGCTGGTATCCGGTGACACCGCTGGGAGTGGTCACCGGAGCCCTGCTCACCGCCGGAGCAGCCCTGCTCCCGGACCTCGACCACCACAGCGGAACCATTGCGCATTCCCTGCCGCCGCTCACCAAGATCCTGGCCCGGATCACCGAACAGATCAGCGGCGGACACCGCCGCGGCACGCATTCCCTGCTGGGACTGGCAGTGTTTGTTGCCCTGTCCACCGCCTTGGGCAAGGTCACCGCCGTTGTCCCCTTCTTCGGCTCCGTGGCCGTGGGCGCAGGTCTGCTGTCGGTGCTGTTGATGGGCTTTGCGCTCAAAGCCCTGAAGATCGCCGGCGGTCCCGGCCGCAGCTGGCTGCTGGCCCTGGGGCTTTCGGCTTTCATTGCCATCTACGCCCCCGAAAACAACGACTGGCTTCCCGTGGCCGTCGGGCTGGGCGTCGCCGTACACATCGTCGGAGACCTGCTGACCCATCAGGGTGTCATGATCCTCTGGCCTCTTCGGATCAAGCGTCCGCGTTCCCTGGCGGGAATGCCGGTGCTCAATAAGCTGTGGCGCAGCAGCGGCTGCCTGTCCCTGCCGCTGATTGGTGCTGCCGGATCCTGGCGGGAATGGGCCCTGATGGTTCCCGTCACTGTCTATGCCATCTACGGGGTAATCCACGCAGCGTTCCTAACGCTGACCCACTGGGCCGTTGCCTAAGGATGCTTCCGCCCGCACCGGAAATCCCCTGCCGGCGCGCTGAGCCGGGACAGGCTGATACGCCCTGTCCGCAGGTTCATGGGCCGAAGTAGTTACTATCGTGAACAATGATGGCAGTTGTGGAACCAGCCCTTTTCGCGGGCAGCAGTAAGCCTCCGGTGAACTTCCGGCGGAAGCCCCAGCTGGGCGAGCACTAGCCGGCTCCGTCCTGATGCAGCTGGATGTAATTTCCGCAGCCGTCGTCGAACACAGCCTGGGTACCCATCGCGTCAATGGACGGCGGGCCGGTGAAGCGGACGCCCCGGGCCTCCAACCGCTCCATCTCCGCGGCCACATCCGGCACCCCGAAAACAATGGCCGGCATGCCCAGGTCATACAGGCCGCTGCGGTAGGCCCCCGCCACGGGATGGTCGCTGGGTTCCAGCAGCAGGCCGGGGCCATCGGGGATACCGGGCGCCTGCACGATAAAGAGGTTGTAGTCCGGCATCACCATGAGCGGCTCAAACCCCAGGGTGCCCGTGTAAAACTCGAAGGCGGCGGCCGGATCAAGGACGTGGATGCTGCTCATCTTTACGCGCATGGGCGACACGCTACCCCGTCCGGCAGCGGATGGCCCCGGGCTGCCGAAAAACAACTTGGTCGGCTGACTCTAACAGCTAGCGGCCTCCACGCGGTTTGCCGCCCTTGCGGCTGCCCCCGGATTTACCGCCGGCGCCTTTGCCGCCGGTGTTCCGTTTGCCGCCTGACCGGCCGCCCGGCTTCGTTCCTGCCTGCTCCGCGCTTCTGCTCTGGCGTTCCTTCGTCCGCTGCCGGGCCGTGCTCTTCTGTTCGGCCTGCACCGAGGGCTGGCGTGAGCTGTTGGCTGTCCGCCCGCGCACGATGCCCACCAGTTCTTCAATGCCTTCATCCTCGCTGTCCTGTGCCCAGGCAACGGCAACCCGGGTACCGGGCACGCCGGTCAGCGGACGCGCCACAACATCGCGGCGCGAGTAGAGCTTGGCCACGGCCATGGGGAGGATCAGCAGTCCGGCGCCCGAGGCGACCACTTCCATGCCCACGTCGGCGCTGCCGAGCTCCTGAAGATCCAGAAGGTGCTCACCCGCCAGGTCGGCAAGGTCCAGTTCGTCGAAGGCGGCAACCGCGGAGTCCTTCGCCGCGGCAACCACCGGGCGCTCGTCATAGAGGGCGACGACGCTTACCCCCGCCGGACGGATGTAGTCCTGATCCGGGATCCGGATAAAGACCACATCGGCGCGGCCGGCACGCAGGTCAGCCAGCACCGAGTCTTCGGGGCACTGATAGGCCGTCAGTTCGCGGTCCTGACGCTCGTTCCACCGGCCGATCCATTTACCGGGCGTCACTCCGGGAACGTAGGCCAGCTTCAGCGGACGGGCTGGGCGGGGCGGGCGGAAGGAGGCATCAGTTGGCACCATTTCAGGTTAGCCCAGGCGGGACGGCGATCCTTGCCGGTGCTCCTGCCGCTTCCCAACGTTCTCCGAACTCCCGCCCGGCTTCAGCCGCGGGACACCCCTGCTCCTGCGCCGGATACCCTTATGAGATGACTTCCGAGAAATCCCAATCCATGAAACCTGCCACGGCAGCCAAGAAACTGGGCATCTATCTGCCCGCCGCGCCGCAGGAGTTCCAGGACGGGCCTATTTCCCGGGCCCAGTTTGATGAGCTTCAGGCCAATCCGCCCCAGTGGCTGGTTGATCTGCGTCGCAACGGCCCGCACCCGCGCCCGGTGGTTGCTCAAAAGCTCAACATCTCCATCAGCGGACTGACCCGCTCCGGCATTACGGAGGCCCTGACCACGCAGGAGATCACCGCGCTGCTGGCCGCTCCGCCGGCATGGCTGGTTGAAGAACGTGCCAGCTTTGCGGCGGTGCGGGAAGAAGCAAAGCGCGTGAAGGAAGCGGAGGCCAAGAAGAAACGCAAAGCCCAGCAGGCAGCGCAGGCGGCGGCGAAAGAGCCCAACCAGCGGCGCTAGCACCCCGCCGCCGCGCGGCCACTGCCTGCGGGCAGTGGCCGCCGCCCCGCCGCCCCGCCGGCGCGAACATAAAAAATCACCCCGGTCTTTCAACCGGGGTGATTCGTTTTGTGCGCGAGGGGGGATTTGAACCCCCACGCCCTTTCGGACACTGGCACCTGAAGCCAGCGCGTCTGCCGTTCCGCCACTCGCGCCTAAATGGTCTCCCGCGGAGAGTGTGCCTTCAGTCTCACGACCGGCGGCCTCTCGATTCCCCGGGAACAGCAGAATCAAGCATACCCACATTTTGGGCAAACACCTAAACGGGCGTGGAATCTGCTCGAAAACCGCGGTTTCCCGCGGTTTTCGGCCGTCCGGCCGGTCCGCCGTCACAACTGCTCCAGCTACTCCGGGGCATCCCGCTGCCCCCGCGGCGCCCCGCGGCACCGGAGCTGCGTTAGGACATTTCTCAGTTGTCCCCAGTAGTATCGAAGAGGACCTGTGTACCTTTGGCCTGCCTTGTCACCGCACCGAATCCGCCCCAGCGGGCACACCCGGTGCCGCCGCAGGGCCTAAACCGGTGGCATATTGGTCCAAGTATCCGCCGGACATCCGGACAGCATCAGGACCTAGGGAAGGAGGCGAACATGGGCTTACTCGACAACGTTGAACGCGGAATCGAAAAGGTTGTGCGGGGTGCCTTCTCCACGGGCTCATCCGGCCGGGTGGAACCTCTTGAACTGGCCATCGCCCTGCGGCGTGAACTGGACGAGCGTTCCTTCACCGTGGGCCAGGGCCGCACCCTGGCGCCCAACGTCTTTACGGCCCGCCTGTCCGACTCCGATTTTAAGCGGGCCCAGGAATGGGGCGCGCCGCTGGCGGAAGAGCTTTGCGACGTCGTGATCAAGCACGCGCGGAGCCAGTCCTACACTCTCCAGGGGCCGGTGCGCGTATCCTTTACCCGCGACTCGGCGCTTAAGTCCGGCGTGCTCGAGGTCGACTCCGCAACGGAAAAGGCCGGATCGCCGGCACCCCGCCCGGCTCCGCCGCCCACCCCCGCCAGGGGCCGGGGCGGATGCAGCCCGTGTTGGATATTGACGGTCAACGGTATTCACTGAATGCGCCGTCAGTTGTCCTCGGCCGTTCCTCCGAGGCGGATATCCTCGTTGATGACACCGGCGTTTCCCGCCGGCATCTGGAAATCCGCACCGAAAACGGTGCCAGCCGCGCCATCGACCTCGGCTCCACCAATGGAAGCTTCGTCAACGGTCAGAAAGTACAAGGGGAAGCAGATCTTACGGATGGTTCCACAATTGCCATGGGCCGGACCCGCATTACGTTCCGGCTTCTGCCGATTCGGACCGGGGGACGTTAGTGGACGGTGAACTAATAGTGACCCTGCTCCGCTACGGGTTCCTGATTCTGCTGTGGCTCATGGTCCTCAGCGTCGTCGGCGCGATCCGGCGCGATTTGGTGGTCGGCAGCCGTAACCGGACCGGTACGCCCAGCGCGCGCCAGCTGCGCCGCAACCCGGCCCTGGAGAAGCAGGCCCTGCTCGGTAAAGGTCCCCGCGCGCCAGGTAGTGGTGACCGAGGGCCCGCTGCGGGGCACCACGCTGGAGTTGGCTTCCAGCCCCATCCTGCTGGGCCGCGCCCAGGAAGCGACCCTCGTGCTCGACGACGACTACGCTTCCGGCCGCCATGCCCGCCTGTTCCCCCAGGGCAGCCGCTGGTTCATCGAGGACCTCGGCTCCACCAACGGCACGTTCCTCGGCGGCAGCCAACTCACCCGGGCGCTGCCCGTGGAACCCGGAGTACCGATCCGCATCGGCAAGACGGTCCTTGAGTTGAGGCCTTAGCCGTGGCACTGGTGCTCAACTACGCAGCACGGTCCGACGTCGGCATGGTTCGTTTGAAGAATGACGATTCCGCCTATGTCGGCCGCTATCTCGCCGTCGTCGCCGACGGGATGGGCGGCCATGCCGGCGGCAACGTTGCCTCGGCTTCCACCGTCCTCGACCTCGTCCACCTGGACCGCGGATCGCACGACGATGAGCCCCTCACCGTTCTCGCCGACGAAATCCAGGCCGCCAATTCCCTCCTCTCGGAACTGGTCACCACCAGCCCCCAGCTGTCCGGAATGGGGACCACTGTCACCGCCCTGCTGCTCAACGGCAACCGGTTCGCCTTTGCCCACATCGGCGATTCGCGCGCCTACCGGCTCAAGAACGGCGTCTTCGAACAGGTCAGCATTGACCACACCTTCGTGCAGCGCCTCATTGACGAAGGCCGGTTGCGTCCCGACGAGGCCGAGGTACATCCCCACAAGAATGTCCTGATGCGCGTGCTGGGCGACGTGGATGCCAGTCCGGAGCTGGATCTGGCGACATTTGAGGTGGAGCCGGGCGAGAAATGGCTGCTGTGCTCCGACGGCCTCACGGCTGTCCTGCGGGACTCGGACATCGAAACCGTGCTCCGGGAGACCCGGGACCTGCAGCGGTGCGTCGACATCCTGGTGGAACTCACCCTCGCGGGCGGTTCCCCGGACAACGTGACCGTCGCAGTCATCGAGATCGACGAGGTCCCGGATGACTCCCTTCCCGCCGAGCTCCCCTCGGCCCGCACCTCCCAGGCCGCCGGACCTGTTCTGCCGGCCGCGGCAGCGGCGCCGGCCGCCACCGCGGATGACCGGGAAACCGCAGCCGACACAGCCGGCGGTGACGACGACGAACCGGTCCGTGCGGACCTCATCCGCCAGGATCTTTCCTCGCGTCCGCACATCCTGGTGGGAGCAGCATCGCTGGCCACCGAGACCGGCCAGATCCCCATCGTCACCAAGCGGTCGGCCGAACGCCGCGCTGCGCGGCTGCTGACGCACAAGGCAGCTCCGGAACCGGAAACGGCTCCGGAACAGGAATCCCCAAGAAGCGGCGGCGCTGGCTGCTGCCTACTGCCCTGGCAGTGATCGCCGTCCTGTTGGCAGCCGTGCTTTGGGTGGGCTACACCTGGACGCAGACCCGCTACTACGTCGGGTCGAGCGACAACAACGTGGCTATCTATAACGGCGTTTCGCAGTCCCTCGGACCGATACGGCTTTCCACCGTCACCGAACGCACGGAAATTCCGGTGGACAGCCTGCCCGAATACCAGCGCAACCGGGTCGAGGGCACCATTCCCGCCAAGGATCTGCTGCACGCTGAACAAATCGTCGAGGATCTCCGGGGTACGGCGCAGCCCGGCGCCTGTGGCCCTGCCGCTCCCGCTGCGCCTGCGGCCGGTGCAACTCCCCAGCCGTCCGCGTCGGCCTCCCCCACTGCCGCGGCCATGCCGGCGGCCGGAAACGAAGACTGCGAAGGGCAAAAGTAATGTCCGATGTGCTGACAGCGCCCAAGTCGCGGAGGAACATTGAAGCCGTACTGCTGGTGCTTGCCCTTTTGGTGGGCATCGGAGCCAACATGGTGGTCAGCCTGGACCAGGACCGCGCCTTTGACTCGGACTTCTGGACGCAGGGCGCCACCCTGGTCGGGCTGGTTCTGGTATTCCACATCGTCCTGCGGATTCGGGCAAAATATGCCGATCCGGTTATACTTCCCATCGTCACCGCCCTCAACGGCATTGGTCTGGCGATGATCCACCGGATCGACATCGCGGAGGACACCAGCGCGGCCGACCGGCAGCTGCTCTGGAGCGCCGTCGCCGTTGCCGCAGCCATCGCAGTACTCTTTGTGATCAAGGACCACCGGATTCTCCGGCGGTACACCTATATCTCCCTGATTGTCAGCGCCATTCTCCTGCTTCTGCCCCTGACGCCCGTGGGAGTGGAAATCAACGGTGCCCGCATCTGGATCCAAGTTGGCTCCGGAACCTTCCAGCCCGGAGAAGTCGCCAAGATCACCCTGGCTATATTCTTTGCCGGGTATCTATCCACCAACCGTGACCTCATCCTCATGGCCGGCCGCAAGGTGGGTCCGCTGCAGCTGCCCCGCTTCAAGGACCTCGGCCCCATGATGGCGGCCTGGATCGTCAGCATCGGCGTACTTGTCCTGCAGCGTGACCTGGGGTCCTCCATCCTCTTCTTCGGCCTTTTCATGGCCATGATCTATGTGGCGACCAGCAGGGTCAGCTGGGTATTGATTGGTCTTGCCCTGCTCGCCGCCGGCGGGCTTGTCGCCATGCAGCTGTTCAGCCACGTCGCCCTGCGGATTGACGGCTGGATCAATGCCTTTGATCCGGAGGTTTACGACCGGATCGGCGGAAGCCACCAAGTGGTGCAGGGCCTGTACGGGCTCGCCAGCGGCGGACTCGCCGGCACCGGCCTCGGGCAGGGCCGGCCCGACCTGGTCACCTACGCCAACTCCGACATGATCATTGCCGCACTGGGTGAAGAACTGGGCCTGCTCGGCATCTTCGCCATCGTCCTGCTGTACGTCCTGCTCGTATCCCGCGGCTTCCGCGCCGCCCTGGGCACCCGCGACGGCTTCGGTAAGCTGCTGGCCTGCGGATTGTCCTTCACCATCGCCCTGCAGTGCTTCGTCGTCATCGGCGGCGTCACCCGCCTGATTCCGCTGACCGGCCTGACCACGCCGTTTATGTCCGCGGGCGGATCCTCACTGCTGGCGAACTGGATCATTGTGGCGCTGCTGCTGCTGATCTCCGAAGCCGCCCGCCGGCCGGCGGCGACGGGGCCCTCACCGGGCCAATGGTCCCGGCCATGCAGGAGTCGCCGGTGGGATCGCCGCAACGGAAGAGCAAGGCAAGGGAACAGGAGGTGCAGGGCGCATGAATCAGGCCATCCGCAACAGCTGGATCGTGGCACTGTCCATGTTCATCCTCATCCTCGGGTCGCTGACTTATGTCCAGTTTTTCGCTGCCGAAGAGCTTAACGCTGACCCGAACAACAACCGGACCATTTACCAGAACTTCGGCCAAAACCGCGGCGCGATTTTGGTGGACGGAGCGCCGGTCGCCGAATCAGTGCCCTCGGACGACCAGTTCAACTTCCAGCGCGTGTATCACCAGCCCGAGCTCTACTCCCAGCTGACCGGGTACTTCTCCCTCGTCAGCGGCACCACCCAGCTGGAAAAGGTCATGAATGACCAGCTCACGGGCAACAGCAACCAACAGTTCTTCGACCGGCTGGTGCAGCTGGTCTCCGGCAACCCTGTCCAGGGAGCCTCGGTCGAGCTGACCATCGACTCCGAACTGCAGCAGCTCGCCTATGACCTCATTCCCGAGGGCCAGAAAGGCTCCATCGTGATGATGGAACCGAAGACCGGAAACATCCTGGCGATGGTGTCCAAGCCCAGCTATGACACGAACCTGCTGGCCGGACACGACACACAGGTGGTGGAACAGAACATGGAACAGCTGCTCACCGTCGAAGGGCTGTCGCCTTACCGCAACGCTGCGACCCAGTCGCTGCTCGCCCCCGGCTCGGTCTTCAAACTGGTGGACGCCGCCGCGGCCCTGGAGTCCGGTGACTTCGACGCGGACACACTGATTGACAATCCGAGCTCGCTGCCGCTGCCCGGCACCAATATTTCGCTGCCGAACTTCACCAACGGCAACTGCGGCATCCGGTCCGAAGCAACAATTGGCTTCGCGCTGGAGCAGTCCTGCAACACCGTTTTCGCCCAGATTGCCTGGGATCTCGGGGAAGATGCCATCGCATCGCAGGCGGAGAAGTTCGGGTTCAATCAAGCCCTGAGCCTGCCTGAGCGCGGCATCCAGGAAGTGGCGCCCAGCGGTTTCCCCACGGAGATGGACCAGGCTCAGCTCGCCCAGGCTTCCATCGGCCAGTACAGCGTCACGGCAACCCCGCTGGAAATCGCCATGATGTCCTCAGCCATCGCCAACAACGGTGTCCAAATGACCCCCAATCTGATCCGGAATGTCCGTGCGGCCGATCTGTCAATCATTGACGAGCCGGAGCCGGAGGTCCTGAACACCTCCGTCAGCCCGGAAACAGCCCGCCAGCTCACTGACTGGATGGTGGGCGTCGTCAACAACGGCACCGCCTCCGCAGCCCGGGTCTCCGGCTTCCAGGTGGCCGGCAAGACCGGTACCGCCGAAGTGGAGAACAGGGGTGACAATGCCTGGTTCACCGGCTTTGCTCCGGCGGACGACCCCGAGGTGGCTATTTCCATCGTCATGGAAGACGTTGATCTGGCCACCGGATCCCAACTGACCACTCCAAGCGCGCAGAAACTCCTAGAGGCGGTGTTAAATAAGTGAGGCCTACATCGGGAATCACCTTAGGCGGCAGATTCCAGCTCACTGACCGTATCGCCATCGGCGGTATGGGTGAAGTCTGGAAGGCACGGGACCTGGTCCTGGGCCGAATTGTTGCCATCAAGATCCTCAAGGAGGAGTACACCGGGGATCCTGGTTTCCTGAACCGTTTCCGGGCCGAAGCCCGCCACACGGCGCTGTTGAACCACGAGGGCATTGCCAACGTGTTCGATTACGGCGAGGAGGAGGGATCCGCCTACTTGGTGATGGAACTGGTGCCGGGCCTGCCCCTGTCCTCCATCATCGAACGCGACAAGAGCCTCACGCCGGACCGCACGCTTTCCATCATTGGCCAAACAGCCACCGCCCTGGCCGCCGCCCACAAGCAGGGACTCGTCCACCGCGATGTCAAGCCCGGCAACCTCCTAATCCTGCCCGACGGACGGGTCAAAATCACCGACTTCGGCATCGCGCGCCTTGCCGACCAGGTGCCGCTGACCGCCACCGGACAGGTGATGGGCACAGCCCAGTACCTGGCACCCGAGCAGGCCACCGGCCAGCAGGCCACCGGCTCCAGCGACATTTACGCTCTCGGTGTCATCGGCTACGAGCTCCTCGCCGGAACCCGGCCGTTCTCCGGTGAATCACAGATCGCCATCGCCCTCGCCCAGGTCAACGACACCCCGCCGCCGCTGCCCGAGAGCATTCCACTGCCGGTCCGCGCGCTGATTATGTCCATGCTGGCCAAAGATCCGGCCGACCGGCCGGCCGACGCCGAAGCGCTGGCCCGCGCCGTTGCAGCGATCCGGCGCGGTGACATCGCCGCTGCCGAGGCTGCCGTTCCCGGCATGCTGCTCTTCGGCGGCGGCGGCGACACCGCCGTAACCGATGCGGTAACCGCGCCGGTGCCCACCGCAGGAACCTCCGCCACCCGCGTCGTTAACACCGCGCCGTCCACCTCCGCCCTTCCCACCGTTGCGGGAGCCGCGGTGGGTGCGGAGTCAGCCGCGACCGGTGAACTCGCTGCCTCCCGTGAGTGGACCGATGAGGAAGTGGACGACGCCGACGGCGGGGCAACCGATGGAACGGACGGGGACGACGCCCCGGCCAAGCGCCGCAGCCCCTGGGTCATTCCGCTGGTAGTCCTGCTGGTGCTGGCTATCGCCGGCGCAGTGGCCTGGTTCCTGTTCACCGGTTCCAACGACGATGAGGCAGAGCCGGCGCCGTCGGCCACTACCACCCAGGCCAGCCCAAGCGCCACCCCTTCCCCTCCGCCACTCCAACGGAGAATTCCGACGAAATCACGATCAATGCCGCCAGTTTTGAGGGCCGCTACTTTGCCGATGTGGAAGCTGAGCTGACCAATCTCGGTCTTTCCGTCAGCGGCAACGCCGTGGAATCCGCCGATAACCCGGAAGGGCTCGTTTTTGACGTCAGCCCGGTGGGCGTGCTTTCCCGCGGCGACCGGGTAACGGTTAGCTACTACACGGCGCCGCAGCCCACCGTGGAGCCCACCACCCCGGAACCGAGCGAGACCATGACCACGGTTCCCTCCGGCATCACCGGGCAGGCCGCAGCCGCGGCCGAGCAGCGGATCAGCGCCGCCGGTCTGGTGCCGGTCAACGGAGGCACTCGCGCCTCCAGCCAGCCGCAGGGAACGGTGGTGGCCGTCAACCCCTCCGAGGGTGCACCGCTGCCCCAGGGATCCACCGTGACGTACTTTACGTCCACGGGCCCGGCCACGCTCGAACCTGCTCCGCCGAGCGCGCCGCAGCCGACGCCGTCGACCCAGGCGACCGTTCCTGCTGCCCCCAACGGCACGAATCCCTCGGCCGGGTAAGCGGCCATGAGCGCAGAATTCCTTAAAGGACAGCCCACTCTGAATACAGAGCGTGTGTTGAACGACCGCTATGAGATCGCGGAGCTGATCGGCCGCGGCGGTATGGCAGACGTGTACCTGGGCCGGGACATCAGGCTTGGCCGTGCCGTCGCCATTAAGGTCCTGCGCCCCGATCTTGCCCGCGACCCCCTGTTCCAGTCCCGGTTTAGGCGGGAGGCGCAGGCAGTGGCGGGACTGAACCATGCCGCTATTGTCTCCGTTTACGACACCGGTGACCAGGAGTCACCGAACTCATCACCGGACGATGTGCGGCTGCCGTTCATCGTGATGGAGTATGTTCCCGGCCGCACGCTGCGTGATCTGGTCAAGGCCCGGGAGATCACCACGGAGATGGCCGTTGATTACATCCTCGGGGTTCTTTCCGCGCTCGAATACAGCCACCGTTCCGGCATTGTTCACCGCGATATCAAGCCCGCAAACGTCATGGTCACCGCAGACGGCGGAGTCAAGGTCATGGATTTCGGCATTGCCCGGGCCATGGCCGATTCCGCCGCCACCATGACCCAAACCCAGGCTGTCATCGGAACGGCGCAGTATCTGTCCCCGGAACAGGCCCGCGGCGAAACTGTTGATGCGCGGAGCGACCTGTACTCCGCGGCCTGCCTGCTGTTTGAGATGCTGGCCGGACGCCCGCCGTTCATCGGCGACAGCCCCGTCTCGGTGGCCTACCAGCACGTCCGCGAAACTCCGCCGAAAGCCAGCAGCTTCAATCCGGAGATTCCGGCGGCGCTGGACTCCGTGCTGGAGCGGGGTCTGTCCAAGGACCGCAGGGACCGCTATCAGGATGCCCACGCGTTCCGGGACGCGCTGCTCGCAGTGCGCAGCGGAGTTCCCGCCGCTGACCCCACACCTGCCACCGGCGCCACCGAGGCGCTGGCCGTGTCCGCTCCGGCCCGTCCCGCCGTCGACGTCACCCCCATTGAGGACGAACCGCGCACCCGCGCCATGGCCCGGGTCCTTGCCGGCGGGCCGCTTACCACTCCCGCCAACGATAAGAACGACGGCGGCGTTCCCGAGGCCCTGGCGATCGGTGCCACCGGGGACCGGGATCCGGAGCAGAAGGCACGGCGCCGGGCCTGGATCACTACGCTGTTCATCGTCCTGATACTGCTGCTGGGTGCCGGATCCGTGCTGGCTTTCAACCTGATGAATCCCCAGGAAGAGGCCCCGGTAACGGCCGTCCTGCCAAACGTGCAGTCCAAGAGCCAAACTGACGCACTGAACCTCATTATGGATGCGGGATTCGGGCCGCCGACCATCGAACAGCAGTACAGTGACACCGTCAAGAGCGGCCTTGCCATAGGCACGGAGCCGCAGGGCGGAACCGAACTGCCGCTGGAGGAGAATGTCATCCTCCTCATTTCGCAGGGGCCGTCCAGCGTGACCATACCGGACAACCTCACCGGCATGACCGAGCCGGAAGCACGCGACACCCTGCGCAGTCTAAACCTGCAGGGCGGCACCACGGCAGAGGCCAACAGTCCCACCGTGCCGGCGGGACGGGTGCTGTCCACCAGCCCCGCCGCCGGCGGGGCCGTTCCGGTGGGCAGCAGCGTCAATCTGGTGCTCTCCACCGGTAATGTGACCGTTCCGGACCTCATCGGCGCGACGCTGGAAAATGCCCGGGCGATCCTCGCCGATCCGGTGTACCAGCTGCCGGTCACCGTGAACGAAGTGGAGAATCCGACGGTAGCCCCCGGGACCGTCACCGCGCAGAGCGTTCCCGGCGGTATGGATGTGGAACAGGGTTCCACCATTTCCCTCACCGTCGCGAAGGCACCGGCAGAGCCCACAGAGGAACCCGAGCCAAGCCCGAGCGCTTCCCCGTCACCAACTGAGTCGGAAAAGGCAGAAAAGAAAGACGACTAGTTAGTTACCCGGAGCGTCGCCCGCGGTGGACATCAGTGGACTCAGAGCGGCGGCGTGGGCTGCCGCGCCGGTCAGGCCCAGCCCCTCCAGCCAGTTTCCCAGCATCTGGTAGCCGCCTTCGGTCAGCACAGATTCCGGGTGGAACTGCACGCCGGAAAGCGGTGCCGAGGGCGTGGCGCAGCCCCATGATGATGCCGCTGCCGGTTCGGGCCGTGACCTCAAGTTCGGGCGGGATACTGTCGGCGACGGCCGCCAGGGAGTGGTAGCGGGTGGCCGTCACCGGGCTTGGCAGTCCGGCGAAGACATCGGTGCCTTCGTGCCGGACAAGCGAGGTCTTGCCGTGCATGAGTTCGGGAGCGTGGGTCACGGTGCCGCCGTAGGCCTCGGCCAGGGCCTGGTGACCCAGGCAAATCCCGAGCATCGGCTTGTTGTTGTCGCCGCACCAGCGGATCAGGTCAACGCACACGCCGGCCTCAGCCGGGGCTCCGGGGCCCGGTGAGACGAGGACGCCGTCCCGGGCGGCCGCCAGCTCAATGGCTTCGGCTAGGGTGACGTCATCATTGCGCACCACGGTGGTCTCTGCGCCCAGTTGCTGGAGATACCCGACCAGCGTGTAGACAAAGCTGTCGTAGTTGTCGACGACCAGGATTCGGATACTGCTCATGCGTTCTAGGAACCGCCAATCGTGGAGTCGGTGAGGGGATTAAGGAAGCTGAACTCGGAGAACCACGGAAAGACGTAATTCATAAGCAGCAGCACAACTCCGGCAATCAGCACGAGCGCCGTGAGGATGCGCATCCAGAGCGGGCCTGGGAGATTCCGAAAGATCCAAGCGTACATTCTACTTCGCTCCTTCCGCATTGTGGGCTACTTGGGCAGCGATCTCGGCGGGCGGTCCGGCGGACAGCGGCTGCCAGGCGTCCATAGCCGCGTAGGCGATGATGCGCTCCTCCGCTCCAAAGCGGGGGTTGCAGCTCGTCAGCGTCAGAAAACGTTCGGTCGGAACTGCCCCGGGTTGCGTGGGCACCGGAGCAATCACATCCACCCGGTCCGGCAGCACAATCTGGTTGTTACGGTAGACATAGGTGTAATAGCCGTCCTTGGTCTGCACATAGATTTTATCCCCCGGCACAAGGGTATGAATGGCGTCCAAGACCTGCCCATGGGTCTGCCTGTGCCCCGCCAGAGCAAAGTTTCCGATTTCTCCGGGCATCGCGGTGGAGGGATAGTGTCCCAGGCCGAGTGAATCCAGCACGGCCGTCCCCACGCCGCTGGTTACCGGCCGGGAATAGGTTTCCCCGAAACGGGGAATATAGACCACCGCAAAGGTTCGGCCCTCCTGCTGAATGGCCGGCAGCACCACCGGATCGCCGTAGTCGGGGGCGGAATCGGCAGCCTCCGGCGCCGGTGCCACGGGACCGTCAAATTCGGAGAACAGATTGCCCACGGCCTGCTCCTGCTTATTGTTGGCGTCGATATTGGTCCACCAGAGTTCCCACGCGACATACAGCACCAGCAGCAGCCCCAGGGTAATCAGCAGTTCACCGGCCGCTTGGACAATTAGTTGCCCCGGGCTGCGCCGGCGCCGCCGGCCGCCGGGCGTACGGACTTTCCTGTGCGCGTGCGCTGCCCTGCTGGTGGCCGCCATGGTTTCCCCTTTTCCTTTGGAACCGGACTGTCGTGCGGCGGCACGGATGGGGGCCGGTATTCGCTACGATGAGTACTAAGGAAAACACCCAGGTGCGGTGGCAGCCCCCAGTCAGGATACAGCCGGACAGCACCAGGCTGCGGCAGCACTGCACCCGGAGCCCCGCCATGACCGTATACACCGGCGTCCATAGAGCCGGTTCCGCCAGGAGGATCCGTGCCCGAGTCGAAGTCCCGCAAGAAGTCCGCACCGGCAGCACCCGCCGCAAAGACAACTTCCACACCCAAGCCCAATCCGGCGTGGTACAAACCGGTGATGTTCGGCCTGATGATCATTGGCCTGCTGTGGATCATCGTGTTCTATATTTCGGAGAGCCGGTTCCCGATTCCCGCGCTTGGCGCCGGAAACATCCTGGTGGGCTTTGGCATCGCCATTGTCGGATTCCTCATGACCACCCGCTGGCGCTAGAACCGCCCTCCGCACAGCACCTGCCGCAGCCACCGCACAACACAGCACAACACCTGCGGCACAGCCTCGAGCCACCCCGTACCCAGCCCGCTTCCCCGCGGGCGGCCTTCGCCTGCCCAAAACGATAACCTCGACGGCACAGCGCCCGGTCCAGGCCGGAAAACCCCGGCCGGCGGGGTTTTGCCGGATCTGCCCTGTGCAGAACCTTTGTGCACACTCTGTGCACAGAGTTATCCACAGGTGTGTGTAACTTTTCCTGCGGCGCGGCCCACATCACCGCCATGACGGGCGGAGAAGTTATCCACAACTGTGGAATTACATGTGTGTAACTCAGTTTTACCTCTGGATAACCTGTTCACAGCGGCCGTTACAGCCTGTGGATAACTTTGGCGCTTCGCAGCGGTCAGATCCCGACGAGGCATGTACCATGCCTGTGCGGACCGCGGCGGTACACGGGCTTTTGACGGGCTAACGCCTTAATCGGCACGGATTTCCACGGACTGGAGTCCAGGCTGGCGCTGTCTACGGAGGCCGGGCACCAACGAGTTATTAACACTGTGGGTATCCCTGTGGAAAAGATCAGGGCGGCTGTGGACTAACTTCCCGGCGGTGCCCGGCTCGCCTGCCCCAGCAGCCCGGGTGCCGTGCTTGCCCCCCGTCCTCACTCCAGTGGCGCGAGTGTGGCGCAGGGGATGCGCAGCTCTAGAAGAGCAGGCCCTTGGACCCAGCCAGGACAGCCGTCAGGACGCACAGAACCGCGGCCACCGCGGCGAGTCCGCCGAACTGCACGAGGGACCGGTTCTTGCCCTTGGGCGCGTACACCAGGACCGCGGCACAGGCCGCGCCGGTCAGGAGCCCGCCCAGGTGCGCCTGCCAGGCAATGTTGGGAACAAAGAACCCCAGGGCAAAGTTGGCGGCCAGCAGGATCAGCACTGACCTTACGCTGGCACGCCGCTGCAGCAGCACCACCAGCAGGGCGCCGAACAGGCCAAAGATGGCCCCGGACGCCCCCACCACCGCCTGCAACAGCGGGCTGAGCGCCAGAACTCCCACTGACCCTCCGAGCGCCGAGATGAGGTAGAGCAGCGCGAAACGCAGCCGTCCCAGCTGCGGCTCCAGCCCCTGCCCCAGGAACCACAGGGCATAGAGGTTGAACACAATATGAAGTATTCCTCCCGGGGAATGGAGGAAGGCGGAGGACAGCATTCGCCACGGCTCGACGCCGGTGAGGACGGGCGCGTACCAAAGCTGGGAGGTGAAGGGCGGATAGAGGAACTGGATGACGAAAAACGCCGCACAGAGGATCATCAGCGTGATGGTGACGACCGGTTTGCCCTGTGACACCTTTCCGCCGTACGGGGTCCGGTATTCCGGCGCCTGCCGGCGGCTTTCACGGAAGCAGTCAACACACTGAACACCCACCGGCGCTGCATGCTGGCACTCCGGACACGCCGCCCGGCCGCAGCGCTGGCAGCGGATGTAACTTACCCGGTCCGGGTGCCGCGGGCAGACCGGAACCTGTGAGGCCGGTGTTTCAGCAGGCACTCCATACGACATTGCGGTACTCCCAAAGAGAAATAGGGCCAGATGGACGAAAGGCCCCGGCCGAAGACTCCGGCCGGGGCATCCGTGGAGGGGCTAGAGCTGCTCGACGGAGATGTTCTTGATAACAACGTCTTCGGCCGGCTTATCGCGCATATCGGTGGCGACGGCGTTGAGCTGGTCGACCAGGGCGCGTGACTCGTCGTCGGCGACTTCACCGAAGATGGTGTGCTTGCCCTGCAGCCAGGTGGTGGGCACCGAGGTGATGAAGAACTGTGATCCGTTGGTGCCGCGGCCCATCTGGATGCCGGCATTGGCCATGGCCAGCTTGTACGGGGTGGAAAAATCCAGATCGGGGTTGATCTCGTCGTCAAACTGGTAACCCGGTCCGCCGGTGCCGCGGCCCAGGGGATCTCCGCCCTGGATCATGAAGTCCTTGATGATCCGGTGGAAGATGGTGCCGTCGTACAGCGGGCGGCTGGTCTTCTCGCCGGTTGCCGGATCGGTCCACTCGATCTCACCGGTGGCCAGGCCAACAAAGTTCTTGACCGTCTTCGGCGCGTGGTTGCCGAAGAGGTTGACCTTGATGTCGCCAAGGGACGTGTGGATGGTTGCAATTGCGGTAGGAATAGCAGTCATATCCTTCATTCTTCCACGGCAGCGCCGCCCGCGGGCGGAAATCGCCCGGTTCAGCGCACAGTGAAAAGTCCGCCCCGCCCGGCCCATCAATAGCATGCACCTGTCCCGGCAACGTAGGGTAAGGGTGAACCGTCACTATCCCGGGAGGTAGTTTTGAAGAAGAAGGACCGCATGGCCCGTGACTTTGAAGCCAATGTCACTGCAGGCGTAGAGACCGCACGTGACTGGGCTGCACCCAAGGTGGAAGCTGCACGTGACTGGGCAGTGCCCCGCATCGAAAAGGGGATCGAAACCGCTTCGCCCAAGATCCAGGAAGGCCTCAAGCGCGCCGGCGACGGCGTTGCCGCCGGAGTAGCAACGGTCACCCCCCGCATTCAGGAAGGCCTGCAGAAGGTCGGACCGAAGATCAGCAGTGCCGTGGATGAAGCCACACCGCGCATCCAGCACACCCTGGACCGTGCCACTCCGGTTCTGACCGGCGCACGGGACAAGGTAGTTGACGACTACATCCCCGGTCTCTCCACACGGATTGGTGACGCCTCGGCTACCGTAACCCGCAGCCTGGGTGCCGCCTCGGTTCCGGTGCAGACCGCGGTGGCCAAGGCCACCGGCAACAAAAAGGCACTCAAGAAGGCCCGGAAGGCTGCTGCCCAGGCCGCCAAGGCTGCCGGCAGGAACCGCAGGAGCGGCAAGCGCTGGCTGATCTTCGGCATTCTCGCCGCGGCCGTCACCGCCGGTGTCGCTGCCTGGCGTGCTTCGCGCCCGGTGGAGGATCCGTGGAAGACGCCGGCACCGGCCAAGCCCGAGACCATCAAGGTTCCCGAACCCAAGCCCGCCGCCCCCGCCCCCGCACCGACCGCTGCTGCTCCTGCTGCTCCTGCGGCTCCCGCACCGGAGGCTCCGGCCCCGGGTGCTCCCCGCCCCGCTGACAGCTCCGCGTCCAAGGCTGCATCCAACGGCAAGGAATCCGTACAGGAAACCAAGGAGACCGTTGCCAGCATCAAGGAGGCTGCGGAGCGCGCAGCTGCCCGCAGCGGCGAGAAGGTCACCGAGGCCGCCAAGCACAGTAAGGAAGCGGCTTCGAAGGCTGCTGACGCTGCCAAGACCTCCGGTGCCCATGCCGATAAGTCCACGGAGAAGACCGCCGAGTAAAAACGGCGCCACGTACCCCGTTCCGTAAAGGAGGGCTTCCGCTTCGGCGGAAGCCCTCCTTTACGTGTGGCGGTTTAGTCCACGATGTCTCCGCCCAGGGCCGGTGGAGCCGGCGGAAGCGCCCGGGAGCGCGGCCGCCGCCCCTGTCCGGCAACCACGACGGCCAGACCGGCAAGGATAAGCGCCAGGCCGCCGTAGGTTCCCGCCGGCAGCTGTTCGCCTAGGAACACCGCGGCAAGGATTGCAGCGCCGGGGATTTCCAGCAGGATGATCATGGACACCACCAGCGGGGAAATGACTGCCAGCAGGTGGTTGAACACGCTGTGCCCCAGAAGTTGGGCCACCACGGTCACGGCCAGGATTCCGGCCCAGGCAGCCGGTTCGAAGGACACCAGCGGCTGTCTGAACGCCAGGCACATTGCCAGTAGCAGGAGGGCGCACAGACCGTAGCACAGCGACGTGTAGGTTCCCGTGCTCATTGTGGCCCGGGCCTTGCCGCCGGCGATCGTGTACAGCCCGGCCAGCGCCCCGCCTGCGACGGCGAGCAGGTCGCCAATCAGGGCGTCGCGGGAAAGGGCCAGGTCAAAGCCGGTGATGACCACGACGCCGGCAAGGGCGGCTCCCAGTCCGGCCAGGACCCGCGGGGCCACCGGGATGCCGCGGGCGAGGTTGAACAGTGCGATCCAGCCTGCCTGCAGGCAGACCAGGGCTGTTGCTGCCGCGACCGAAGTGAGCTGGAGCGCGGTGATGAAGCAGGCGAAGTGGAGGGCGAGGGCAACGGCCGCCAGGGCCGTCCACTTAGTTTCGGTGCGGGTCAGGCGGGAGAAGGCGCGGGGACTGCGCAGTGCGGCGGGTGCGCCCATCACCACTGCTCCGAGGGCATTTCGCCAAAAAGCGATCGCGAGGGCGGGAGCGGCGGTTGCTGCCATGATGGGGCCGGAGGCTGATACTCCGAGGACGCCGATCACGGCGAGGAAAACGGTCACAGAGCAACAATAGGTGACCGGAGGCAGCCGTTTGGACATCGGCGGCTTCCGCATTAAACGCAGAAAGCTCCGGCCGTTGGCCGGAGCTTTCTTTCGGTGGAGGCACGGGGACTCGAACCCCGAACCCCCTGCTTGCAAAGCAGGTGCGCTACCAATTGCGCCATGCCCCCGAATGTGAACTCATCCAGTATACCCCACCCTGACCTGCGGTGGAACCGATTCGTTCAGTGCGGAAATCACTCGACCTTGTCGGTTGCCGACTTCCATACGGATTTCTCCGCGGCAGTTTCCTGCCATTTTTTTACTGCAAGGATTCCTGCTGCCGCGGCTGCAGCTACTGCCAGCAACTTCTTCACAGTGCCTCCTTGCCTAGTGGTCCATTACCTTGCGGTAGTGTTCCGTGGGCGCACCAGGACTTGAACCTGGGACCTCTTCGTTATCAGCGAAGCGCTCTAACCGCCTGAGCTATGCGCCCCGATACCTTCTCGGGCCGAGATAAAACTTTACCCCACCTCTGCCGTGAACCCAAATCGGGATCCGGTGCTGTTCCCATTTTTGTGCCCGTCCGGCTCGTTTCGCGGGCCGGGCGGGCACAAAATACGGAATCTTTTGGCGCTTTTTCCGCTGCTTAGTCGTCCGTCAGCGTGACACCAATGCCGCCCACCAGGGTGGAGGCAATGTTGTACAGCACCGATGCGAGCATGGACAGCGCCGTCAGGAGCAGGACGTTGACGACGGCGATGATGGTGGCGAAGGAGACCACCTGTCCCAGGGACAGGAGTTCACGGATGTCCCAGCCGCCGGATTCGGTGCCGGCAATGTCGCCGAGGAGCGTGTTCACCCGGTCAAAGATGTTGGTGAGGTCCAGGACTGTCCACAGCACGATGGCTGCCACCACTGTGACCACTCCCAGGGCCACAGACAGGAGGAACGACATTTTCAGGACCGACCAGGGATCGATCTTGCTCACCAGGAGGCGTGCCTTGCGGGCTTTGGCCTTCGGTGCGGGTTTGACGAGCGGCTGGCGGTTGGCCGGAGCGCTCTGACCACCCCCGGGGCGCTGGGCAGGGCGTGCGGGTGTCTTTACCCGCGGGCCCGCGCCCGACGTCGACCTGGGATTTGAGTTGGTCGAGCTCACTCGCTACCTCCATCTTCTGCTGGCCGCGCATCCGGCGCCGCCGTTTCGTCTGTAGCCAACGGTACTTCATCGGCATCCGTGCCTACAGACTCTTCTGCGGTCTGCGGCGCTGTGTTACCGGCACCGGAAACGCCGTCCCCGGAAACGGTTTCGTCGTCGGCTTCTTCGATGCCCAGATCGCGCTCGGAGTTGCGCGCAACCGCAATGATGCGGTCGTTCTTGTCCGGTTTGGCGAAGATGACCCCCATCGTGTCGCGGCCCTTGGCGGGAACGCCCGCAACAGATGAACGCACCACCTTGCCGCCCTGCATGACCACGAGGACTTCGTCCTCCTCCTGGACGATCATGGCTCCCACCAGATGCCCCCGGTCCTCGGCGTACTTGGCGACCTTGATGCCCAGGCCGCCGCGGCCCTGAACGCGGTATTCGTCCACCGCGGTGCGCTTGGCATAGCCGCCCTCGGTGACGATGAACACGTAGGACTCATCCGTGACGACGTCGGCGGCCAGCAGTTCATCGTCCTCACGGAACTTCATACCGGTGACGCCGGACGTGGCGCGGCCCATGGGGCGCAGGGCGTCGTCGGCGGCCGTGAAGCGCAGTGACTGGCCCTTCCGCGAGACCAGCATCAGGTCATCCGTTTCGGAGACCAGCTGGGCGGACACCAGTTCGTCGCCGTCGCGCAGGTTGATGGCGATGACGCCCGCGGAACGGTTCGTGTCATAGTCCTCCAACCGCGTTTTCTTCACCAGCCCGCGCTTGGTGGCGAGCACCAGGTACGGGGCTGCGTCGTAGCCGGGCAGGTCCAGCACCTGGGCAATGTGCTCGTCCGGCTGGAAAGCCAGCAGGTTGGCTACATGCTGGCCCTTCGCGTCACGGCCGGCTTCAGCCAGCTCGTAGGCCTTGGCACGGTAGACCCGGCCCAGGTTGGTGAAGAACAGCAGCCAGTGGTGCGTGGTGGTCACGAAGAAGTGCTCGACGACGTCGTCACCGCGCAGCTGCGCACCCTTGATGCCCTTGCCGCCGCGGGCCTGCTGGCGGTAGTTGTCGCTGCGGGTGCGCTTGACGTAGCCGCCGCGGGTGATGGTGACCACCATTTCTTCTTCGGGAATGAGGTCCTCCATGGACATGTCACCGTCGTAGCCCATGAGGATGTGGGTGCGGCGGTCGTCACCGTACTTGTCGGTGATTTCGCGCAGCTCCTCGCTGACGATCCGGCGCTGCCGCTCTTCGGAGGCGAGGATGTCGTTGTATTCGGCAATCTCGAGCTGCAGCTTCGCGTACTGGTCCTGGATTTTCTGCCGTTCCAGGGCCGCCAGACGGCGCAGCTGCATGTCCAGGATGGCCTGGGCCTGCAGTTCGTCGATCTCCAGCAGGCCCATCAGACCGTTACGGGCCTCTTCGACGGTTGTGGAGCGGCGGATCAGGGCAATGACATCATCGAGGGCATCCAGGGCCTTGAGCAGGCCCAGCAGGATGTGGGCCACCTCTTCGGCCTTGCGCAGCCGGTAGCGGGTGCGCCGGACGATGACTTCGAGCTGGTGGGTGACCCAGTGGCGGATGAACGCATCCAGGCTCAGGGTGCGCGGCACCCCGTCCACGATCGCCAGCATGTTGGCGCCGAAGTTCTCCTGCAGCTGGGTGTGCTTGTAGAGGTTGTTCAGGACAACCTTGGGCACGGCGTCGCGCTTGAGCACGATCACGAGGCGCTGGCCGGTGCGGCCGGAGGTTTCATCGCGCATGTCGGCGATGCCGGTGACTTTGCCGTCCTTGACCAGTTCGGCGATCTTGATGGCAAGGTTGTCGGGGTTGGCCTGGTAGGGCAGTTCCGTGACCACCAGGCAGGTGCGGCCCTGGAGCTCCTCGACGTTGACCACGGCGCGCATGGTGATGGACCCGCGGCCCGTGCGGTACGCGTCCTCAATGCCCTTGTGGCCCAGGATCTGCGCTCCGGTGGGGAAATCCGGTCCCTTGATGCGGCGGATCAGTTCCTCGAGCAGCACATCGTTGGGGGCTTCCGGGTTTTCCAGGTACCACTGGACGCCGTCAGCGACTTCACGCAGGTTGTGCGGCGGAATGTTGGTCGCCATACCCACGGCGATGCCGGAGGAGCCGTTGACCAGCAGGTTCGGGAAGCGCGACGGCAGGATCGTCGGCTCCTGGTTCTTGCCGTCATAGTTGTCCTGGAAATCGACCGTTTCCTCATCGATGTCCCGGACCATTTCCATGGCCAGCTGCGCCATCTTGGTTTCGGTGTACCGGGGTGCCGCAGCGCCGTCGTTACCCGGTGAACCGAAGTTGCCCTGGCCCAGGGCCAGCGGGTAGCGCATGGTCCAGTCCTGGATCAGGCGTACCAGCGCGTCATAGATCGCCGAGTCGCCGTGCGGGTGGTACTGGCCCATGACTTCGCCGACCACGCGGGCGCACTTGTTGAACGAACGCTCGGGGCGGTAGCCGCCGTCGAACATTGCGTACAGGACGCGGCGGTGCACCGGTTTCAGTCCGTCGCGCACGTCCGGGAGGGCACGCCCGACAATGACCGCCATGGCGTAGTCCAGGTAGGACCGCTGCATTTCAGTCTGCAGGTCGATCTGTTCAACCCGGTCTGAGAGGGTCTCTTCACTCATTGGTTGTTCCGTTCTTCAAAAGCTCTGTAAATCCGCGGGCGCAGGGGACACATGGTCCTAGATGTCCAGGAAGCGCACATCCTTGGCATTCTGCTGGATGAAGTTGCGCCGGGATTCCACGTCCTCGCCCATCAGGACGGAGAAGATCTGGTCGACGGCGGCGGCGTCGTCCATGGTGACCTGCAGCAGGGTGCGGTGGTCGGGGTCCATGGTGGTGTCCCAGAGCTCGGTGTAGTCCATTTCGCCCAGGCCCTTGTAGCGCTGGATGCCGTTGTCCTTGGGCAGCCGCTGGTTGTTCGCCAGCCCGCGGGCCACCACTTCGTCGCGTTCGCGGTCGCTGTAGACGTAGTCATGGGCGTGGTTGGACCATTTGATCCGGTACAGCGGCGGCTGCGCCAGGTACACAAAACCGCTTTCAATCAGCGGACGCATGTAGCGGAAGAGCAGCGTCAGCAGCAGCGTGGTGATGTGCTGGCCGTCGACGTCGGCATCGGCCATCAGCACGATCTTGTGATAGCGGGCCTTCTCCACGTCGAAGTCCTCACCAATACCCGCGCCGAAGGCGGTGATCATGGACTGGACTTCGGCGTTACCCAGCGCCCGGTCCAGGCGGGCACGCTCCACGTTCAGGATCTTGCCGCGCAGCGGCAGAATGGCCTGCGTCTCCGGGTTGCGTCCACGGACGGCGGAGCCGCCGGCGGAGTCACCCTCCACGATGTAGATTTCCGACTTGGACGGGTCCTTCGAGGAGCAGTCCTTGAGCTTGCCGGGCATGCCGCCCGATTCCAGCAGCCCCTTGCGGCGGGTGGACTCACGGGCCTTGCGGGCCGCGAGGCGTGCCTGGGAGGCCTGGATGGACTTGCGGATGACGTCGCGGGCGGGGCCGGGGTTGCGCTCCAGCCAGTCGCCGAGCTGGTCGGTGACCACACGCTGCACAAAGCCCTTGACCTCGGAGTTGCCCAGCTTGGTCTTGGTCTGGCCTTCGAACTGCGGCTCGGCCAGCTTCACGGAGATGACGGCGGTGAGGCCCTCGCGGATGTCATCACCGGTGAGGTTGTCATCCTTTTCCTTAATGATGTTCTTCTCGCGGGCATACCGGTTGATCAGCGAGGTCATGGCGGCGCGGAAGCCCTCTTCGTGGGTGCCGCCCTCGTGGGTGTTGATCGTGTTGGCGTAGGTGTGGACGCTTTCCGAGTACGCGGTGGTCCACTGCAGGGCCATTTCCACGGCCATCTTCTTATCATTGTCTTCGGTTTCGAAGGCGATGACGTCGTCGTGGATGGATTCGTTCTTCTTGGAGGAGTTCAGGTACTTGACGTAGTCCAGCAGCCCGTCCTTGTACAGGTAGTCCACCACGCGGTGCTTGGGGCCGGTGTCCACGCTGTCTTCGGAGGGGGTTTCGGCAATCTCCTCGGTTTCCTCCTCGACGGTGCGCTCGTCGGTGAGCACAATCCGCAGACCCTTGTTCAGGAAGGCCATTTGCTGGAAACGCGCCCGCAGGGTCTCGAAATCGAACTCCGTGCTTTCGAAGATGGCGGGATCCGGATAGAACGTCTGGGTGGTTCCGGTCTCTTCGGTGGAATCTCCTTTTCGCAGTCCGCCCACCGGATGTCCGCCGTCCGCGAAACTCTGGCGCCAGACGAATCCCTGCCGCCGGATTTCGGTTTCCACGCGGGAGGACAGAGCGTTGACCACCGAAATGCCGACGCCGTGCAGGCCGCCCGAGACTGCGTAGCCGCCGCCGCCGAACTTGCCGCCCGCGTGCAGGATGGTCATGACGACCTGAACCGTGGGCATGTTCTCCGTCGGGTGCATGTCCACCGGGATGCCGCGGCCGTTGTCACTGACCCGGACGCCGCCGTCGGCCTGGAGCGTGATGTCGATGCGGTCGCAGTAGCCGGCCAGCGCCTCATCAACCGAGTTGTCCACCACTTCGTACACCAGGTGGTGCAGCCCGCGGGGGCCGGTGGAACCGATGTACATGCCGGGGCGCTTGCGGACGGCTTCCAGTCCTTCCAGCACGGTGATTTCATTGGCGCCGTACTCGTGCGGAGTGGCGGCAACCGGCTCGCTGGAGTGATCTGCTGTTACGTCAGCGTTGTCCATCTCATTGTCGTTAGCCACAGGTGCTGTCGACTCCTCAGTGTGTTGGTCAAATATTGACGCCTCTCCACAGGACAGGCGTCTCAACTACCAATTCTACCGTGCCGCAGGGGGCATTACGTCCCAAAACACCCTCTTAGCGGCCATCAAACCGGGGTTTGAGCCCGCTTCCACCCCTTCTCTAGGTCCGGATATGGACGCAGGGGTGCCAGAGCCGCTAAAAGCCACAGAGCAACGATCCGCCGGGCAGCCTTCGGCCTCCCGGGAACGGACACAGACTTCCTGCGGCAGCGGCCGGAATGCAGGGGAGCGGCCTATCCGTAGGTGTCCCGGGGGCCGCGTCCCTTAACGCTCCGCTGGCCCTTGCGCCAGTTCGGCGCCGCAGGGCCGATAACTTCAATTTTCGTGACGACGCCGGGTCCGAGTTCAGCGTCAAAACGGCTGATCAGCGAACTTCTCAGGAGGCGGAGCTGTGTGGCCCAGGCAGTCGAATCACAGCGGACCTGAACGGTGGTGTCCGAAAAGGACTCGGGCTTGCAGTGCGCGCTGACATCGGCGCCCACCAGTTCTTCCCAGCGGGAAATCACCGAGCCCACGGCGACGGGGGAGTTCCAGCCGCGTTCGCTGACAAACCGGTTGAAGACCTTGCCCACACCCTGGGGATCCCGGCCGGTGTATTCGCCCGGTACGAAGGGCAGCGCAGCCCGGCGGTGCCCCGCTTTTCGCCGGCTGGCCGGGATCCGCTGGCTGCCGCGTGCCTGGGCCGCCTGGCGCATCCGGTTTAGCTGGGCCTGTGCCGCATCCTGGCGGGCCTCCGGCTCGTCGGCCCCCTGGTTTCCGGTCCGGGCCGGCGGCAGGGACGCGCCGGGATCCGGCACCGTTCCCCCGCTGCCTGCGGCGTCAGAGGGCGGGAACACTGATGCCCCCGGGAACGACGGTTATCACTTCGCCCGCCAGGGCATCCGGAATATCTCCGGCGACGGCCGCGGTGACAAGAACCTGCTCAGCGCCGGCAACAATTCCGGCCAGGCGGGTGCGGCGCTGCACATCGAGCTCGGCAAAAACATCGTCAAGGATCAGGATCGGTCCGGCCCCCGGGCTTTCGTCGTCGCTGAGCAGCAGATAGTACGTCCCCAGCCGCAGGGCCAGCGCGAAGGACCAGGTTTCGCCGTGGGAGGCATATCCCTTGGCCGGCGCCTGGCCCAGAATCAGTTCAAGATCGTCCCGGTGGGGACCCACCAGTGACGTTCCGCGCTCGATTTCCCGGCGCCGGTTGGCGGCAAAGGCGGCCAGGAACCGTTCGGTCAGTTCCACTTCGGTGAGCTCGTAGAGCTCGTTTGGGTCCGGATCGCCGGTGACGGCGCCGTCGTCGTTCACCGCGCCCTGAAGGGTGGAGCGGTAGACGGCCCGCGCCGCTTTGGTTCCGTCCGTCAGATCCCGGTACGCCCCCTGGAGATGCGGCTGCAGCCGGCGCAGGGCCTGCAGCCGGGCCGCCAGCAGCCGGGCTCCGGCCACCGCCATGTGCTGGTCCCACACCTCGAGGGTTGCTTCGTGCGAGGACGTGAAGCGTCCCGCGGTCCGCGCCGACTTCAACAGGGCGTTGCGCTGTTTGAGAACCCGCTCGTAGTCGCTCCGCGTGGCCGCATGGCGGGGCACCAGCGACACGATCAGGTCATCCAGGAATTTCCGCCGGGCGGCAGGATCGCCTTTCACCAGGGTGAGGTCTTCGGGGGCAAACAGAACGGTTCGGCACAGGCCGAGGACTTCCCGTGCCCGCACCGGGTTAGCGCGGTTGATCCGCGCCCGGTTGGTCCGCCCGGGGTTCAATTCCAGCTCGATGCTGGTGTGTTGGGTTCCTCTGGCGAGCCGGGCGCGGATGAGCGCCTGGCCGGCATCAAAAGCAACAAGGGGGGCGTCGGTGCTGACCCGGTGGGAGGAAAGGGACGCCAGATAACCGATGGCTTCAACAATATTGGTCTTGCCGGTTCCGTTGGGTCCAACAAAAACTGTCACACCGGGTTTGAGCTCAACGTCCAGCTGTGCATAGCTGCGGAAACCGGTCAGGGAGAGGTAATCAACGTACAAGCCTGTCCACCCTTACCCTGCCTTCCAAAATCCCTGAGGTCCGTTTCTGCTTCCTGCCCGGAAATGCCCGGCAGGACTTGCTGTCTTCCAGCCTACTGCCGGCGCCTACTCAGGGCTGCCGGCGCCGTCGATGACGGCGGGCGGAAGGCTCCGGTCCGCCGCCACCGGATCGGGCGCTTCCTCCAGCCCGCTGCCGGCGGACTTTACTGCGTGTCCGCCAAACTGGTTCCGCAGCGCGGCCACCATCTTCATCGCCGGCGATTCATCCTGCCGGGACGCAAACCGCGCGTAGAGGGCTGCGGTAATGGCCGGGGCTGGAATGCCACGGGCCACTGCTTCCTCCACCGTCCACCGCCCGGCACCGGAATCCTCCGCGTAACCCGCGATCCGGCTCAGCTCGGGATCTCCCTCCAGGGCGTTGACCACCAGGTCCAGCAGCCAGGAACGAATAACCGTCCCGTCCTGCCAGGCATGCATGACCCCGGGAACATCGGTGATGATGTCTTTGGCGGCCAGCAGTTCATATCCTTCGGCGTAGGCCTGCATAAGGCCGTACTCAATGCCGTTGTGGATCATTTTGGCGTAGTGGCCCGCACCCACGCTGCCGGCGTGTACGAAGCTCCGTTCCCGGGCACCTTCGGGCCGCAGCGCGTCAAAGACAGGCAGCGCCAGCGCGATGTCCTCATCGCTGCCGCCGGCCATCAGGGCATAGCCGTTGTCCTGGCCCCATACGCCGCCTGACACGCCGCAGTCGACGTACCGGATACCTGCCTCCGCGAGCTTGCCGGCATTGCGGAGGTCCGCGTCGTACCGGGAATTGCCGCCCTCGATAACCAGGTCACCGCTGGAGAGCACTTCGGTCAGCTCGCTGATCACGGCGCCGGTGACGCCGCCGGCAGGAACCATGACCCATACCACCCGCGGAGAGGGCAGTTCCGCGGCCAGTTCCGTCAGCGACATCACGTCGCTCACCACCGGGTTCCGGTCGAACCCGGTGACGTCGATTCCGTTGCGGCGCAGCCGTTCGCGCATGTGGAAGCCCATTTTGCCGAGTCCGATAAGGCCTATGTGCATGTCAGGTTCCTCTTTCCTGCATCCCTGCCCGGACCGGCTTCGCTGCTACTGGTTGGGCAGCCGAACCGGCATCAGCAGATATCGGTAGTCTTCCCGGTCGTCGCCGGTGAGCTCTTCCTGGGCGGAGATGACGGCCGGCTTCGGAGGTGTCGTAAACGAAAAGCGCACGTACTTGCTGGGGAAGGCGCCCAGGCCCTCGCTGAGATAGTGCGGATTGAAAGCAACCGTAATGTCATCGCCCACCAGCGACGCTTCCAGGGCTTCCGAGGCCTGGGCATCTTCTCCGGTTCCGGCGTCCAGGGTTACCTGGCCGTCGGTGAAGGCCAGCCGGACCGGGGTGTTCCGTTCGGCCACGAGGGAGACACGGCGGACAGCTTCCACCAGGGCACTGGTTTCAACCGTGGCGTGGATGGGTGTGTTGTCGGGGAACAGAGACCGGATTTTGGGGTAATCACCGTCGACCAGGAGGGAAGTGGTGCGCCGTCCGCCGCTTTCGAAGCCGATAAGTTCGCTGTCATCAGAGAAGGCCATGTTCAGGTCGCCGCTTCCGCCGAGGGTCTTGGCGACCTCGTTGAGGGTTTTGGCCTTGACCAGTGCGCTGGTGGAAATGCCCGGAGTCGCCGGCTTCCAGGAAAGCTCCCGCAGGGCCAGCCGGTAGCGGTCAGTGGCGAGGAAAGTGATGAGATCGTCTTCGATTTCCATGCGCACGCCGGTCAGGATGGGCAGGGTGTCGTCCCTGCTGGCAGCAATGATCACCTGGGAGACGGCCTGGGCGAAGGCATCGCCGTCGACGACGCCGCTGATTTCCGGAAGAGCCGGAAGCTCCGGGTACTCGGCAACGGGCATGGTGGCCAGGTTGAACCGGCTGTTGCGGCAGGTCAGCGTGACCTTTGATCCGTCTGTTTCGACCTCGACCGGTGCGGAGGGAAGGCTGCGGCAAATCTCGGCCAGGAGCCGGCCGGAGACCAGGATGGTGCCCTCTTCAGCGATCTCGGCGGCAATTTGCAGCCGGGCCGAAATCTCGTAATCGAAGCTGGCGATGCTCAGTGATCCGTTCTCCGCCCTGATCAGCAGGCCCGACAAAACCGGAACCGGGGGACGCGGGGAGAGGGAACGCGCTGTCCATGTAACCGCTTCGGCCAGGACATCCCGCTCAACTCTGAACTTCACTGCAGGGTGCCGCCTTTCACAACGTACTTTTCAGTACAACTGAATTTTCATGACAAGTGAGGGAGCATCGCGGGCACTGCGGCGCCGCAGCTGCGCCGCATTCGGGACACCATCTTGGGATGGAGCCGCGGATGACAACAATACTCTCTGCCAGCTTAGCTTCCGACCTGCTGTTGTTGCACGGTGTCCGAAGATCCAGGCGGTGCGCTTCACAGAAGACATCCGATGTTCCTTCCGGATGGGCTCGATGGGCGGTCCGGAAAGGTCAGATGTTATTTGGTGGAACCGAATTCTTAAGGTTCGTAGTGTTAATAACTCCTGTGGATACTGTGGATAACCCGGTACACGGGGGCGCCCCGGCGCTTTAAGGCTGTGGATAACCTGTGGGTCTGCGCTGCGGCGAACTTGGCGGGCTGTGGGGAACTTTTGGGGAATTCCGCGTATCCACAGGGAAGCACGACATCTGGGCAGTTATCCACCGGGTTATCCACACCCTTGTCCACATCTGTTAATTTCGAGCCCCTTCGGGGCCTCCGATCCGCGCCGTTCCGCGGATTATGCCTCGCGCTGCTGCTGCTTGATCCGGTTCGTGAGTTCCGTGACCTGGTTGTAGATCGCCCGGCGCTCAGCCATCAGCTCGCGGATCTTCCGGTCTGCGTGAATGACCGTAGTGTGGTCGCGTCCACCCAGTTCCTGGCCGATCTTGGGCAGTGACATGTCGGTGAGCTCGCGGCACAGATACATGGCGATCTGCCGTGCCGTCACCAGCGTGCGGGTGCGGGACTTTGAACACAGTTCCTCCAGACTGATCTGGAAGTAGGCCGCCGTCTGCCCCAGGATGGATGCGGCCGTGATCTCCTGGGCACCGTCGTCGGTAATGAGATCCTTGAGCACAATTTCGGCAAGGCCCACGTCCACCTGCTGCCGGTTCAGGCTGGCGAATGCCGTTACCCGGATCAGGGCCCCTTCAAGTTCCCGGATATTGGTGGAAATCTTGGATGCGATGTACTCCAGCACATCATCGGGGGCACTGAGGCTGTCACCAATGGCTTTTTTGCGCAGAATCGCGATGCGGGTCTCCAGCTCCGGCGGCTGGACATCGGTCAGCAGACCCCATTCGAAGCGGGAGCGCATGCGTTCCTCAAACCCGGAAAGCTGCTTCGGCGGCAGGTCGGAGGTGATCACCACCTGCTTGTTGTGGTTGTGCAGGGCATTAAAGGTGTGGAAGAACTCTTCCTGCGTTGCGTCCTTGTTCGCCAGGAACTGGATGTCATCGATGAGCAGGATGTCCACGTTGCGGTACAGCTGCTTGAAGCTGGCGCCTTCGTCATACCGGATGGAGTTGATGAAGTCGTTGGTGAACTCCTCGGAATTGACGTACCGCACCCGGATACCTGTGTACAGGTGACGTGCGTAGTGGCCGATCGCGTGCAGCAGGTGGGTTTTTCCGAGTCCGGAGTCTCCGTAGATAAACAGGGGGTTGTACGCCTTGGCCGGAGCCTCCGCCACGGCTACGGCGGCGGCGTGGGCAAACCTGTTGGAAGAACCGATCACGAAGGTCTCAAAGACGTACTTCGGGTTCAGCCGGCCGAACTCCTGCGATGTGCTCGGCGGGGTGGGGGACGGAGCGCTTTCTCCGCCGGGGACGGGGTTGGGAGCCTGCGGTTCCGGTTCCGGCTCGGGAACGGCCGTCACCGCGGGCATCATATCCGCGTCGATGACAAAGGCACACTGAATATCGGCCTGGAAAACTCCGCGGAGAACCTCGTCCAGGATGTGTTTGAGCTGTGTCTGCAGGACTTCGCGGGTGAGTTCATTCGGAACGGCCACAAGGAGCGTGGTTCCGATGAGGCCCTGCGCCTGGGCCAAAACTACAAAGCCGCGCTGCCGCGGAGAGACACGGTCGTCGGTTTCCAGGGTTCGAATGACTTTGCGCCAGGAGCTGCCGACGTCGTTGATTTCGTCCGTACCCACAAAAACCTCTCGTGATCGCCCATAGCGGTCTCAGGAAACATGGAAGCCCGGGCGGGTTTCCGGCGGTTCATCCACAGAGTTATGCACAGCTGGTGGATAAAACGCCCGTGGCCAAGCCTAGAGGATGATTTACCCCGGTGGTAGCTGGATTCCGGCTGTGGACAGCGGCTGGGACCGGGCTCACACCACCGGGTGCCCGGGGGTGCAGAGCATAGTTGTCCACAGGTGTGGATGTATTTGTATGAACAGGGTCAGTCCATCAGCCGCTGCTTCCCGGTTTGACTGGCGGCGGTCCTGCCCCTAACGTGGAGTAGTCCTTTGTGTCTGCTATCTGCACTCATTCATGCCCATCAGGGTTCTGGGAATCAGGGTCCAGGTCCGGGTTGAGAGCAGTCAGAACACATGAAATAAGCGCCGCTTGTTCTTCCCCCTTGTCGCAGCAAGCCAGCGCAACTCAGATTGTCTTGGAGTAACTACCGTGAGCAAGCGGACTTTTCAGCCGAATAACCGCCGTCGTGCCAAGAAGCACGGCTTCCGCCTTCGCATGCGTACCCGTGCAGGCCGTGGAATCCTTTCCGCACGCCGCGCCAAGGGCCGCACCGAACTGTCGGCTTAAATAGCCTCAAATTTGTCGATGCTGCTTACCGGCAGCTCCGTTGCCAATTCCAGGTGGTCTGAATGCTGGCCCTAGGGAACCGGATACGGACATCGGCGGATTTTTCTTTTACTGTACGTTCCGGTGTCCGCAGTGGACGCCGGAACGTCGTGTTATATGCGGTGGTAACAGGGCCCGCCCCTACCCGGGTAGGCTTCATCGTCGCAAAAAGCGTTGGGAACGCCGTGACACGCAACCTCGTTAAGAGAAGACTGAGAGAAGCAGCTGCCCAAAGTCTGCGTGAGCACCCCTCCGGGTTCGACATCGTTGTCCGTGCCTTGCCGCCGGCGGCGGGTGCATCCTGGCAGGAGCTTCGCACAGACTATTTGGGTGCGCTGCGCACCTGTGCGGGGAAACTGAACCGCACCCAAACGCCAAGCCAGAAGGGGTGACCCGCTGATGAGCCGTTCCGGTACTGATCCGGTAAGGGCTGTTCCGGCGATTGTCCGCGGCGTGTGGAATTCCCCGCGCCTCCTTCTCATGGGCCTGCTGATGGCCTACCGCAAAACCATTTCGCCTCTGTACGGACCGGTCTGCAGGTTTTTCCCTCCTGTTCCGCATATGCTCTTGAAGCCGTGACTGTTCACGGGGCCGTTCGCGGCACCTGGCTGGCGGCGCGGCGGCTTGTCCGCTGCCACCCGTGGAACGACGGCGGCGTGGACCATGTCCCGCCCGGACACAGGATTTGGGACCAGGAAAAGGTTCCGAGGATTATTGTGCTGAATCATCCCGTGATTCCAGCCGACGAAGACAGCCGCGAAGCGGCTTAGGAGAGTAAATGGGTTTCTTCGATACGATACTGTTCCCCTTTAAATGGGTAGTGTCCTGGATCATGTGGATCTTCCACGAGGGGTTTGTTTTCCTCGGGATGGATGAGGCTTCGGGCTGGACCTGGACTCTCTCCATCATCGGCCTCGTGATCGTGATCCGGGCCGCGCTTATCCCGGTCTTCGTCAAGCAGATCAAGGCGCAGCGCGGTATGCAGTCACTGCAGCCGGACTTGAAGAAACTCCAGCAGAAGTACAAGGGCAAGACCGACCAGCTGTCCCGTCAGGCAATGACGCAGGAGCAGATGGCTCTCTATAAGAAGCACGGGACCAACCCGTTTGCGGCCTGCCTGCCGATGCTGATCCAGATGCCGTTCTTCTTTGCCCTGTTCCAGGTTCTGAACGGCGTATCAAGGGCCAGTGACGAAGGTATTCACATTGGCGCGCTGTCCGCGGAAGCCATCCAGCAGTTTGACGCGGCGACTATTCTTGGTGCTCCGCTTTCGTCTTCCTTGCTGCACGGAGGCGGCGGTGACGGTCAGCTCGCCGTCGTCATACTCTCCATCGTCATGATCCTTGCGATGACCGCGTCGCAGTTCATCACCCAAAAGCAGATCATGTCCAAGAACATGTCCGAGGAAGCCCTCGCGAGCCCGTTCATGCGGCAGCAGAAGATGATGCTGTACATCCTGCCGCTGGTCTTCGGTATTGGCGGTATCAACTTCCCGATTGGTGTGCTGATCTACTGGACGACCACCAACCTGTGGACCATGGGCCAGCAGTTCTTCGTGATTCGCCGGATGCCTACGCCGGGCTCCCCGCAGCCAAGGCCCTGGCCGAACGCCGTGCCAAGAAGGGGCAGCCGATGGTTCCGCTGCTCGGTGAGTCAAAGACCGGGGCGGCCGAGCCGGCGCCGGTTGCCACCAAAACCCAGCGCCAGCAGCCCCAGCGGAAGAACAGGAAAAGGCGATGACATCCGAGCCCCTGGCGGAATCTCCTGACGCTGCTGCCGACGCTGTCGAAGAAACGGCGGCCCCGGCCGGGGAAGCAGCAGAGCCGCGCGGTCCCGGCCGCCTGGAAGAAGAGGGCGACGTAGCAGCCGACTATTTGGAGGAACTGCTGGATATCGCAGATATCGACGGTGATATCGATATTGAGGTGCGGCAGGGACGGACTTACATCTCCATCGTCGCCGAAGAGAGTGGCAGCTCGGACCTTCGTGCCCTCGTGGGCGACGACGGCGAGGTGCTGGAAGCGCTGCAGGAGCTGGCGCGGCTCTCCGTTTTGACGGCCACTGACAGCCGTTCGCGATTGGTCCTGGATATCACCGGGTACCGCAGGGAACGCGGCGCCGAACTCAGGGTTATCGCCGAGCAGGCCGTCAGCCGGGTGAAGGAAAGCGGCCAGAATGTTGCGCTGCGGCCGATGAGCGCATACGAGCGGAAAATAGTGCACGACGCCGTTGCCGACCTTGGCCTCTTCAGCGAGTCCGAGGGCGAAGGGGATGCCCGGCACATCGTGGTGTCGCTGGCGTCCTCCTAGGCCCGTTCCCCGCTGTAAAACTGCACCGCAGACAAGGAAGCACCACGTGGTTGAAACAACGCCCGCAGAACGCAAGGCGGCGGAAAAGATCTTTGGGTCCCGGTTGGATCTGGCCGAGCGTTATGTAGAACATTTGGCGACCTCCGGCATGGAGCGCGGACTGCTCGGTCCCCGCGAAGTTCCCCGGCTGTGGAGCCGGCATGTGCTGAACTGCGCGGTCGTGGCCGATTTGATTGAAGAGAACGCCAGAGTAGCCGACGTCGGCAGCGGCGCCGGGCTGCCCGGGCTGTGTCTTGCCATTGCGCGCCCGGATCTTCAGCTGACGCTGATCGAGCCCCTGGAACGCCGGGTGATCTGGCTCAACGAGGTCGTGGCGGATCTGGAACTCGAAAACGTCACCGTCCTCCGCGGCCGCGCGGAGCAGGTGGCCGGGGATGTCGACGCCGACGTCGTTACAGCCCGTGCCGTCTCTGCCCTGGATTCCCTTGCACGGCTGACCATTCCCCTGCTCAAGGGACGGGGAGTGGTACTGGCCATCAAGGGCCGAAGCGCCGAGGAGGAAATCCGGAAGGCCACCAAAGCCATCCGCAGGCTTGGCGGGCGGGAAACGTCCATTGTGACGGCCGGAGAGGACGTCCTGGAGGAGCATACGACGGTGGTCAGCATTTTGGTGGGGTAGCCCTCCCGGCATGATCTTCTGCACACACCGGCTGCGATCCGGGAAAATTGCCGGGCACCGGATAGGCTATATGAACTGATGCCTATGTTTGGAAAGTGAGCATGTCCAGGTGAGTGCGCGCCGTGAATCCGCTGCAAAACGGATTCCACCCTTTGCAGCGCTGGGGTCTGCCCTCTCGGCACAGTTCTCCAGGATTCAACCCCAAATGTTTGCCAGTAATCAAAATGCGCCGGCTGTTGCATCCGCAGAGGCCGAGGCCCGAGCCGAGGAAATCGCGAGCGTGGTTTCGGATCCTCCATCGTCGCAGGAAGTTCGGCCGTATTCCGCTCCGCCAGCGCCTGTAACGCAGGATGTGGTTCCCCAGGCTTCGCTCCCTGAACCGGCACCAGCGCCTGAACCCTTGGAACCTGTTTCACGTGAAACATTAGACAGCGTTGGCACCCTGCAAACGGCAGCTGATTCGGCTGCTGGCCCCGAGGCTATTGAAGGTGGTGGAACTGGCTCGGTGGCTATGCCGTCGAAGTCGGTGGACGTTATGGATTTGATGGACGAAAGCACCCCCTCGCCCGGGAACTTGCGCACGAGAACCGCCGCCGCGAGAAACTCCGGGGCAGAGTTCTGCCGCGTCCCGCTGAAACGCGGATCATGACGGTCAGCAACCAGAAGGGTGGTGTCGGAAAGACGACCACCACGGTCAATCTGGCTGCTGCCCTTGCCAGCGCCGGGCTGAACGTGCTGGTGATCGACATTGACCCGCAGGGGAATGCTTCCACCGCGCTTGGAATTGAGCACCACGCCGAGGTGGAAAGCATCTACGACGTGCTTATCGACGACCTTCCCTTGGGCAACGTGGTGGCCCAGTGCCCCGATATCTCTAATTTGATCTGTGCTCCGGCCACGATCCACTTGGCTGGGGCTGAAATCGAGCTGGTATCCCTGGTAGCCAGGGAACAGCGGCTCCGCCGTGCGATTGACACTTATGCCGCGGAACGGGAACGCAGAGGCGAAGAACGCCTGGACTACATATTCATCGACTGCCCTCCCAGCCTTGGGCTGCTGACCGTTAATGCGTTCGTCGCCGCTAAAGAAGTCCTGATCCCAATCCAGTGCGAGTACTACGCACTGGAGGGTCTAAGCCAGCTGTTGAAGAACATCGAGATGATCCAGAAGCACTTGAATGCGGACTTGGTTGTTTCAACGATTCTGCTGACCATGTACGACGGCCGAACGAACCTAGCTGCGCAGGTTGCCGCGGAGGTCCGGGAGCATTTTCCGGAGCAGGTCCTTGGAGCGGTGGTCCCGCGGTCCGTGCGCATTTCCGAGGCGCCAAGCTATCAGCAAACGGTCATGACCTACGACCCGTCCTCCAGCGGTGCGCTTTCGTACTTGGAAGCCGCCGCGGAAATAGCGCAACGCGGATAGATACCCGTCGTGCCTCCGCAGTAGTTGTCGTTTGGAATCGTAGAATACAGTCAGAATCAATCCATGCCGCTTGCTGTGTGCATAAGGGAAGGACATACCCATGACCGAGAAGCGTCGTGGTTTGGGAAGAGGCCTGGGGGCGTTGATCCCCAGTAGCGCAGATACTGAGGACGCGTCGCCGGTGACTCCGGCGCCAGCACGTGCCGGCCGCCCCGTGGATGTCTTTTTCCCGTCCGCAAACGATGAAGTAACGCCCTCCCGGCCGGTTGCCGGCGGACGCCGCAGTTCAGGAATCAATAAGGACGCGCTTCGGGGTCCGGCACCTTCTGCGGGGGGTACTTCGTCAGCGAAGAGCCAGCGGAAGACCGGGGGCCGAATCTTGACGCGAGGAATTCAGACGTTGAGAATTCATCTGTATGTGATGCCACTGGCACCGCCGACGCCACCGATGCCGGTGCCGGTGCCGGTGCCCTGAGTGTCCAGCCAGGGCAGCACAGCGGTGCTGCCGGCCCGGCGGCTGAGGACGGCCTCGAAGTGGACGGCCAGAATGCTGCAGAAGCCCTTGCGGCCCCCACATCGCGGGTTAGGAAGAAGACTGCGGTGGCAGGAACCGGAAGTGCATCCGCTTCGAATGGGGTCTCAACCGATGAGGCTGTTTCACGTGAAACACTGGTCCAGGTTCCTGGTGCCACGTTCGCAGAGCTGCCGGTTGACTCTATTCATCCAAACCGAAAGCAGCCCAGGTCCGTCTTCGACGAAGATGACATGGCCGAGCTGGTCCACTCCATTCGGGAAATCGGAGTTCTGCAGCCGATTGTCGTCCGACCCTCGCCCGAGAACGACCCCGAGCACCCCTATGAGCTTGTCATGGGCGAGCGGCGCTGGCGGGCAAGCCGTGAGGCCGGTCTAGAGGCAGTACCTGCGATCATCCGCTCAACGCAGGATGTCGATCTGCTGCGCGATGCTCTGTTGGAGAACCTGCACCGCAGCCAGCTGAACCCGCTCGAAGAAGCTGCAGCGTACCAACAGCTTCTAGACGATTTTGAATGCTCCCACGAAGAGCTTGCCGACAGAATTGGTCGGTCCCGACCCCAGGTAACCAACACGCTGCGGTTGATGAAGTTGCCGCCGCTGGTTCAACGCCGACTTGCGGCCGGGATTTTGTCCGCGGGTCACTCGCGTGCCCTCCTTGGGCTGGGCGACGCCGCGGAGATGGAGAAACTGGCACAGCGTATCGTCGCGGAGGGATTGTCGGTAAGGGCAACCGAAGAGATTGTTTCTTTGAGTGACGGCCTCCGTCGCCCCCCGAAAGAGACGAAGCCGAAGGTGGGTGCCAGGCATGAACGGCTGGACTACCTTGCCACTTCTCTATCGGACCGGTTGGATACCAACGTGAAGATCACCCTCGGCGCCCGCAAGGGGAAAGTCAGCATCGAGTTCGCCAGTGTTGACGACTTGAACCGAATTATGGGAGTGCTCGCGCCGCCGGCCAGCTGACTACTGCATGTAGGGCCGGCGTTGTCTGGATCACATTGTTACCGGTCTGCCTGCGGGAACGAATCTGCAAACGCTTGGCTTGTAGTTTCTATCGTCTTTGGACAGTACGCGTGGGTGTTTCACGTGAAACACCCACGCGTACTGCTTTTCAATGGCTACTTAATACCGAGTCCTTGACCCGGTCGCCGTGGGCCAGTCCCTCAGCCACCTACATATGTCGTCTTTCGACCGGATCCTCGCACCACGTGAGCCCTTAGGAGTTGTTTGGCGTGAAGAACAGCTGATCTTGTGGGACGTCCAACCCTTAATACGCCAGCGGTGGCATGCACCTCGGTGAGTGTTCACCTGTCATCTGCAAGGTCGTGCGAACCTCGCATACAGCCGCTGGAACTGTTCGGGCCTGGAGAGTTCTGGTGTTTCCCGTGAAACACGTGATCTCACGCAAAGTGGAATACAGGCGGATTTGCCTGATCTATCAGTTCCTTAGCCCGTATCGTTAACCTCCGCCTATCACCGATTTCGGCCACGGTCGACAGGTTGTCCGTGCGGAGGCAGGGTCGGATACCAGTCCAGCTGATGAGCCGGGGTTGGTATGCGGGATCGGTGCGAATGTGAGCTCACGGGAACGGCTGTTTGCAGGTACGTGCCTCCTGCTCCCGGACATCGTCGCCATTGAGCATGTCAGGCGCCGCATTGGCGCTTGAAGTGCCATGTTTCACGTGGAACCTCATCATGTTAGGCCAGGGCGAAGCACCTCGGATCTAATTCACTAGGATGTAATGCGCTAGGGCAGCTGGCGGATGAAGCCGCATTGCCTCGGAGAGGAGCGACGCCTTACCCTGGACGCCGTTCAGCCCCAGCCTTTGATCTAGTTGGCCGCGGGCCTGGTTCGGTTGATGGTCCTGCCTGTACACCTCACCCTGACCGTCGGCCGTGCTGCGACTGTGCTGCTGTTGCTTGGCCACTTCCATGCCGGCACCACCGTGGTGTTTCACGTGAAACGCGGCGGGAGCCCTACTCTCAGTTTGCGACAGACGTAGGCGCCCGAGCGAACATGTGTGGAAGCGAGTTCGGCGCCGCAGGACTACGCGGCGACTACCGGAGGGATGATATGGGAGATCACCCAAGAGAGATCAGCCAAGAGAGATCACCCAAGAGAGATCACCCAAGGCCGGAGGCGCGACGGGGTGGCTACCTTGGCGTCTGTTTCACGTGAAACAGAGAACTGACTTGTGCGCCGCGCACTGACGTTCACCGGGGGCCCGGCTACCGTCGTTAGCGGTTATGTGCGCCCCATCGTGCCTGCATTGCTCCAGCAGTTGCTTTCGCGCAGCACATCGCCACCCTTTGTAGGACAGATCCGACCCGCTACGGTGGCGCGCCTAGGACCATATGTCTCATCGTGTTGATCCCGGATCGCAGATCCTCAAAATTCCTCAACAAGCAGGAACTCAGCAATTCCCTACGCGATGACAAGCAGTCCTCGTCCCTCCCGTACACCGCAGGGCATCATGTCTGTGGAACGGGACCGCAAGGTTTATCGGGGCACGCATCAGCGTGGTCTCGACCCAAAGCCTCCGCACCACTTCTCATACGTTCGTGCCGGCGCCGACTGACCGGGCTCATCGCACGCGGTGATCAGGGATGTGACTTCAGGCGGGCTGCTGTTTCACGTGAAACAGCGTTGTCGACTCGTCCGTTTCACGTGAAACAAGGAGATGAGACCTGGATTCTCCAGGGAAACACGACCCCCTTCATTCGGCCTCGTGCTCCTTCCGCAAGTCTCCGATTAGGACGCCAAGACCACCGGAAAACCCGGCTACGACCGTTCTACGGTCACAAGTAGACGCTCCCTCCCTGCTGTTGTTTGTATCGGAACGGTAATGCTCAGCTAGTCCCAGGAGCCCTGAATCAGCTGCTGCGGCGTGATCGGAGACATCCGCGAGGAACTTATTCAGCAATGGACGGGCCGTAACTGGTCTTGTTAAATGTCGAGAACGCCTCCGTGGTGCTGAACAGTTCAACGCGGAGTAGCTGGCGTTCAACCTGAGAGTTCTGTACCTGGCTCCCGAAAAGGGTCTGGATATGATCCCATTCCCCTCACAGCGGAGGAAATTGGGCGCCGGGAGGCGGTGGAGGTGCATAGGGTTTCATGGCTGACATATGCGCCCGATGAACCCTTCAGGAGTTCAGTTAATCAGCCAGGTTCTGCCGCCGGGGCGACAAACCCTGAACAGCTCATCGGCCCTCTCCTGATGATGAGGAGCGATCACTCCGACACGGGAGAAAACGATGTTGAAGGATGCATCGGGGAAGGGGAGGGCTGCGAAGTTCGCCACTACCACTGGAGGCTGGCGGCCCGGGCATCCGCAAGACGCTTACCCTCATCGATCAGCTCCAGCATCAGATCGTATGCGGCCACCTCCGCCCCGGTGTCAACGGGCGGTACCGCAGCGTTGCCGGTTCCTGCCACGACATCCAACACGTGATCCCGGCTGCATACGCGGCAGTCCTTTACGAGTGGGGGCCAAGGACGGGAATCATCTTCATTGGCTACGGAAGTATAGTTCCCCAGCGCCTACCGGACTCTTGCTGTCGAGCCTCGCTGAGCAGCCGGTAGGCTCAGGTCGGCATCAGAAGCGAGGGGTGGGGGTCACGGTGATGCCCTCGACCGCCGCACCGGCCCTGGCATTGGCCAAAAGCCATGTGCGTGCCTCGCCATGTCCCGAGAGCACGAAGCCGCCTTCGGGGACGCGGGTTCCGGTCGTAAATTCACCGACCTGGCGGTCGTTGATCAGACTGACCTTGCCGCCCGTCACGGTCACCTCGCAGCCGATCGGGTTGGTGGACGTGGTTGGCACCCTGTCTGTGTAGGCCACCAGGGCATTGAGTTCGAGAGCGATGTCGATGCCTGACAGCGGATAGGAGGCCGAGCCGATCTTCACCACGGGCCCGGGAGGCTGAGCCAGCGCGGGCGGCAGGGCCGAGGGCATCGGCTGCTCGGGAATGACGTTGCCCAGGACGAGCGGGGCCAACTGCTTGGCAAAGGCCCACCCCCGGTCGGAATCGGTCTTGTGCTGCCACAGGAATGCCCCCCGGATCGTTGGGAACTCCTTCTCGATCGCCCGCCAGGCAGTGCGGATCTGATCGATCGAGGAGTAGTTCTCCATGTTTTCCATGCCGAAGCCCACGACGATCTTGCTCGCGTCCCCGCCGGCCACGTTCAGCACCCAGTCGCGCGTGGTGGCAATGATGTATTCCGGGTCGGCGAGCCCCGTGCCGTCGTAGAACTGTGGCCCGGCGTAGGTCATGAGGTCCCTCGACAGGGCCTCGCGGATCATCGCCTTGTCCTCTGCCTTCCAAGGGGCAGGCGGGGACGTGATGCCGAAGTCCTGGCCGAACCGGCGCTTCAGCTCCGTGAACATCCACAGATACTCGGCCGTGTTCGGCGTGGCCTCGGCCTCGAAGGTATTGAAGTCGACCCCGTCGATCACGGGGCTGGTCAGGGTGCCACCGAGCTCCGCGTTGATGCGCACGACGCTGTCCACGAAGCGCTGGCTCACCGACCGTGAGGAGAAGTCAATTCCCTGGCCCGCGCCCCCGTGGAGAGCACGACACGCTGACCCCGGGCACGGACGGTCCTGATGTCGGCGTCGATGTCGTTCATGCCCCACCCGATCCCCCCTGCGTCACCCGACCGGCCGGCGGCGAACAGGTAGAGCACGTTGTACGACTGCGGGACCTGTGTGAGTCGGATGTCAGCGTTCCAGCGCGTCCAGTAGACGGCGTTGACCTTGCTGGGCAGCTTGGTCACAAGAGATTCCTTCGCGTTCCGGTTCGGACGGGCACCGGGATCTCTTCAGCCGTACATCTCGAGCACGCCACCCGTAGTATCCTCGCGCATCTCCGTGGTGGCACACAGGCTCCTCTCGTTCATCGCATCCACGATGGGTTGGAGTGCGTCGACCGAGTTGAGCGTCGCCTGTCCTTGGCCGTCATGCATCGTGATGATCGAGTCGGCCCGCATCCTTTGGACCGTGGCATCGATGATCTCCTGGGTGGTCGCGCCCTCGTAGTCTTGGGTATCCACGATGTTGTCCTCTTCGTGGTACCCCCAGGGCATCACGAGACGCAGGTCGAGCTCTTGTGCCACCTCGTCCACCTGCTTGTTGATCGCACCGTAGGGCGGGCGGTAGAGCGTCGGGCGAGGGGCGCCAGCAGCGATCAGGGCCTCGTTCGTCCGCTCCAACTCACTACGCACCCACGCGGGACTCCAGGTCTGCTTGGTGCCGTCGGGCAATTCTCCGGTCATCATGTTGGCGTGGTCCCAGGAGTGGTTGCCGATGACATGGCCCTCGGCAAGGGCACGGGTAACAGTGTGCTCGCGCCCCTTGATTCTTTGACCGTTCCAGAAGAAGACGGCGTCGATGCGGAAGCCATCGAGCGCGTCGAGCACCCTCTCGGTGTTCTCGCGCGGGCCGTCATCGAAGGTGAAGGTGACGTGGCCGCCCGAGCAGTCGTTGTCCAGCGGGCGCTCCGTGATCGGATCGCTCCGGGTTGTGGCGGTGGTGGCGGCAAACGCTGAGCCGGAGTGATCCTGGATGACCACCTGGAACGTCCCGGCGAGGGCGACGGCAGCAGCCGCCGAAGCGGCTACTGCAGTTATCCCGCGGCGTGTCAGAGTCACTCTGCTCCCTTCTTGGTGAAGACGAGCCACATGTCAGCGTCTGAATGAGCACCGGCAGGCATGGTGGCGGTGAGCTCGTAGTATGCGCTGTCCCGGAGAGCTTGAAGCAGTACGGCCTGTCCTGCGTCCTGATCGGGTTCCCCGGTGCTGGCAGAGCGAAGGATGACGGACTGGAAGCTTTGATTCTCCACAGCCACCCTGATGGCTCCCTCGCCCTGGGGATAGAGGGAGAAGGTCGTCTCCCAGGTGATCTCGGGGCGATCGCGCAGATGGTACTTCAGGGAGTCCGACGCCGAGGAGATGTAGACACCCGGCCTGGCATCGTCCTCGATAACATCCACGACGGGCTGGACGCTGACCCAGGAGTTGTACATGGTATCCGAGCGGGAGACCCCGAACAGCAGCGTCGTAGATAGCAGCACCACCACCGGGAGCAGCTTCCATGTGCGCCTGGACAGCTTCGCCAGTGCGTAGCCGGCCAGGGGTGCCAGGAAGAGCGCGGCGTACGCCAGGTGCTTGTCGAAGGAGAAACCCTCGCCCAGGACCAGTTGCGCGGCGGGTAGCGCCAGGCCGCCGCCGAACAGCACCAGCGCCACCAGTGCGTGCCGCGGCCCTCGGCGGGCCAGCAGCAGTCCTCCCACCAGTGCGATGAGGATGAGGATGCCGATGTCGAGCACCAGCCATGCCACCAACTCGTCCGTCGAGTGTGGGCTGAACACGCTTCGATCGGTCAGGGATGTGACACCCGCGCCGATCTGATCCGACCAGGCGAGCCAGGCGGCACCAGGGACGGCCACGGCGATGACGCCCGCGAGCGCTGCGCGCCAGCGTGGCGAGGCCAAGAACACCACGACGAGCACGACCGGGATGAAGATCGCGCCCGAGTACTTCATGACAGGGACCAGGCCGAGGATGATTCCGGTGGCCACGGCTGACATCCAGCCCGTCTGGACGCCTGTCCAGACGGCGGCAGCGAGCATGGCGATGACCAGGGCGTCGAAGGTGGCCAGGGCACCCGCGAACACCACGGGACCCGTCAGCGCGAAGACGGTAGCCGCGAGTATGCCCTCACTCCGGTACCCCAGGTAGGCCAGCGTCCGGTAGACGAGGATGGTCGCCGCCAGCACGCAGAGCAGGCTGAAGCCCCGGACCAGCAGGAGCCCTCCGATGGTGTCCAGCACGGCAGCGAACACGGGGTAGACGAACGGCACGCCGGGAAACGAGTCGCCGTACGTCTCGACGCCGTCGCCCGTCAACCAGTGCTTGAGGTAGTCGTGCCCTGCGTTGATGTAGAGCGCTTCATCGATGAAGGCGGTGTTGGACAGCCGCAGGCTGAGTACGGACAACAGTGCCAGCAGCACGATCAGCGGGGTGCGGCCCACCCAGCGTCGTGTGCTCTCGACCTGCAGCTTGGGCGGCAGGGCCTGACTGACGGCCTCGTTCCACGTCGGCCGATGGTACCCGTCGGCCGGACGGTTGAGGGTGTCTGTCATGAGCGCTTCCTCCTCGGAGGCAGAGTGGCATCGTGTTCGTGCTTGGGCAGGATGCGGCGCACGGCGATGCCGAGGACCGCCAGTGTGAGAACCGTCAGCGCGGCCACGCCGGCCATGAAGCCGTTGTGGGTGACCTCCTCGAGGAGGCCCAGGAATGTGTCCATCAGGTCAACCACTCTTTCTCGCCGCCGCGCAGTGCAAGGCGAAGTGCCTTCCAGTACGCGATCGACTGGTAGGCCTCGTAGATCCACAGCGGGATGATGAGAGTGGCGTAGATTCGCGCCCTCCACCCTGCGTCCCAGGTGGCCACCAACTGGTCGAGCATGAACACCGGAATGATGAGCAGCCAGAACGGATGGAAAGCCACCTCCTCGAAGATCAGGGCATAGCTCCAGATCATCAGCATCAGCACCGGGATGATGGTGCGGAAGTAGGTCCATGCCTGTACCGCCCACGCCTTGCGGGTGTGTTCCACGAATCCATAGGTGAACAGGGTCTCCAGCGTCCCCCGCTGCCACCGCAGTCGTTGGATTCTCCAATCGCGCCACGTCGGCATCACGTCGGTGTCGACGATGCAATCTGCGGCGCACCGCGGGTCGTAGCCCACACGCTTCAGTGCCACGGTCAGCTCGTAATCCTCCGTGAGGGAGGACTCGTCATACACCAGTCCCTTCACTCCGGGAATGACGCTGCTGCCGCGCATCTGGGCCACCTTGCGCAGTGCTTCCACTGTGAAGATGGTGGCTGCGCCCGACAGCACGTGGATGCGCCCAGCACGGCGGTGCACCGAGCGCAGGCCCTGGGTGTATTCGATCTTCTGCAGCAGGGCCACGCGCGACGGGTGGTCGGCGGCCAGGTAGGAGCCGCTGATCCCACCCCGTAGCGGCCAGTGCTCGAAGTAGGCCATGCCGGCAGCGACGAAGTCGCGATTGAGACGGCTGTCCGCATCCATCATCAGCACGACATCATGAGGCTGGAGACCAGGGAGGACCATGGCGAGCCCCTGATTGAGCGCCCCCGCCTTCTTGGCGGTGTTGTCCCAGGTTTCCAGAACTTCCACCCCCATGGCTTTGGCGATGTCCACGGTGCCGTCGGTGCAGTTGTCTGCCGCCACGAGGATCTGGTCGGGGGCCTGAGTCTGGCGACGCAGGCTGTCGATCGTCTGTGCGATCCCGATCTCCTCGTTGTGGGCAGGGATGATCGCAATCACTCGTACAGGCGACCGGGGCTCCTCGACTGCCTGCGCGAGCGGCTTCCGGCGGAGGTCGTTGCTCAGTTTCACGACGGACCCCCGTGCTGGACTTCCGCGCAACGGCGACAGGTTCCCCTGGACAGCTCGTGCTCCGTCTGGGACTGCTCCTGCGGCTCGGGGGACGACAGGGCAGGGGGCGCCTCTGGTGGCAGTCATGACTGCTGCTCCTCCTGAAGTGGAGCCAGAAGCACGCGGCTGGTGGTGTGGTGGATGTGATGGATGATCAGCAGCGTTGGAAGCGCCATAGCTTTTGGCTCGTGCTCCTGCGGTGACAGCCCGTCGGTCGGTTCTGAACCGTTGACGAAGTTCGATGATAACGGCTACATCGAAGTCAAAATCGGCTTCTGCAATCGGTGCGGCTTGCGGACCGTCGCCGTGAACGGTCCCGGTGATTTCCCCGGCGGCTTCCAGCAGATGGAAACGCAATTCTTGCAGAGTCACGGCCGCACCCCCCTTGTCTGGTCAAAGAAAACTGGTCATCCTCCGTGTGGATGATCCGCACGAAGGCGTCGACCGGGGCCCTGCCGTGGGCAGGGCATATGCCGCTGGTTAACGCAGTGGCGGGAATTCGAACCTGCGGCCCGGAGCACTGCAGGTGATTGCTGCTCTGAATGCTCCGCAGCCTCTGGCTAGACTTTGGTGTCCGAATCGACCAGTTCAGGCTAGGAAAACGGTCGCCGCCCGGCACGCGTAACAGCTACTGGTTCCACTCCCGGTAACTCTCGGCAGGACACCTAGCGCCGGCGTCAGCGGCTTCTAAAGACAAGTAGTCCGGTGCCGTGACCGGATTCCGGATTGGTGTTCGGGGGAACAAATCACGCGCACGTGAAACAGCGGCGGCACCTCCCGTGGGAGATGCCGCCGCCGCTGCGTGTTCGGTGGGGCCTGGCCTAGAGTCCGGCTACGCGCCGTTCCTCCGGCTCCTCAGCGGGGTTGAACCGGATCACGTCGTCTAGGGCCAGTGTGCCGGTGGGCTGGTCTTCTTCCTCGAGCAGGTAGAGCCGCTGGATGCCGATCACGATGGCATCGGCCACCGTCTGGCGGAAAACGGGATCGGCGAGCCGTTCCGCATCGCCGCGGTTACTCAGGTACCCCAGGTCCAAGCCGACGGAGGGAATGCCGGACAGCTTCAGGGTGTCCCAGGTCCGTCCGTGGACGCCCAGGCTGTCCATTCCCGTGCGTGCTCCCAGCTCCTTCATCAGGAGGATGGCGGCCCGGTGGCCAATGGGGGAACGCGGCTCACCGGTTCCGGGCAGGCCCCAGTAGAAGGCGGCGATGCCGGAGGCGGCTTCCTGGTTCAGCCAGTCGCAGTGAAGGTCCAGGCTGAGGCTGGGCACCCGTTCGCCGTCGGGCTCGATCCCGGTGGCTGCGGACGTGCGGGTGACGACCCGGGCACCGAATTCCCGAAGGATGCGTTCCACCCGCCGGCAGATGTCCGCGGCGACCAGCGCCTCGGTCAGCGGCTCGGAGGTCAGCCGTTCGACGGCGTGGGGGGAGGCCAGCTCCGACGTGCCGCCGCTGAGCGCGATCAGCCGGCCGCGCAGGGCGGTGGTGGAGCGGTCCAGCCGCTCGTAGTCGCGCAGGGCAAACGCCTGGCTTGGCGTAATGGCACGGTTGACCCGAGCCATGGCCCGCATGGTGGCTTCGTCACAGACACCGCTGCCGGGGATGCCCAGGTTCTGCTGGAGCTCGGCGACGGCGTAGCGGGTGCGGACGTTGAACTCACCGTCAATGTGGCCGTAGTAGAACCCGAGGTGCGAAAGGTGGCGCTGGAGTTCGGCGACATCGTCGCCGCGGGCCGGCGGTTCACCTTCGACGAAAGCCAGGGTGCGGTCTCCGAACCGGAACTGTGCGTCGGCCAGGGCCCGCAGGGTGTCGGGGCCTGCGACGCCGTCGACAATCAGGCCGCGGCTCTGCTGGAAGGAGCGGACGGCGGCGTCGACGTGGTCGTCGAAAAGGGTGGGATTGGTGACGGAGTCCGGAGCCAGGTAGGACATGGAGATGCCGGCACGCAGCAACGCTTCACGAAGCGAGACTACGGGCCGGCCGGCGTCCGTTCTCCGCAGGGTTTCTCCTGCCGAGTGCATGGTCTTGTCTTTACTTCAGGAACGCCGCGAATTCCTGCTCCAGGACCTGCTTCGGCTTCGCGCCGATGGATGTGGCAGCCACCTCGCCGCCCTGGAAAACGTAAACGGCGGGGATGGACGTGATCCCGTACTTGGCTGCGATGGCCGGGTTGTCATCCACATTTACCTTCACGACGTCCACCTTGTCGGCATACTGTGCCGCGATGTCGTCGAGGATGGGGAGAGCATACGGCACGGGCCGCACCATTCAGCCCAAAAATCGACAATGACCGGCTTGTCTGCCGTGAGGACATCCGCTCCAAAGGAAGCGTCGGTTACATCTTTCGCGTTGCTCATATTGTTGCTCCTAAGAGGTTTTGGATCTTAAAGGGCTGCGTGTTCGGAGACAGCTTCGGCCGTCGGGGTCGGAACTTCCGCAGCCGTGTCGACGGCGTCGCCCAGATCGGCCAGGTAGTGTTCGACGTCGATGGCCGCCACGCACCCCGAACCTGAGGCGGTGATCGCCTGGCGGTAGGTGGGATCGATGACATCGCCGGCGGCGAAGACACCGGGCAGCGAGGTCTTGGACGTGCGGCCGGCGACCGCGATGGTGCCCTCCGTGGTCAGCTCCAGCTGGTCCTTGACCAGCTCGGTGCGCGGGTCATTGCCGATGGCCACAAAGACGCCGGTGACGGGAAGGTCCGACTCGGATCCGTCGACAGTGCTGCGCAGGCGCAGGCCGGTGACTTTATCCTCACCGTGGATTCCCGCGACCTCGGAATCCCAGATGAAGCGGATCTTCTCGTGGGACAGGGCCCGGTCCTGCATGATCTTGGAGGCACGCAGGGTGTTGCGGCGGTGGACTACGGTGACACTGGCGGCGAACTTGGTCAGGAACAGGGCCTCTTCGAGGGCGGAGTCGCCGCCGCCGATGACGGCGATGTCCTGGCCCTTGAAGAAGAAGCCGTCGCACGTGGCACACCAGCTGACGCCGCGGCCGGAGAGACGCTTTTCGTCCTCCAGGCCGAGCTCGCGGTAGGCGGAGCCGGTGGAGATGATCACTGAGCGCGCCAGGAATGTTTCGCCCGTTCCAATGGTGACCTTCTTGATGTCACCCTCAAGGTCGACACTGGTTACGTCTTCAAAGAGGATTTCGGTCCCGAAGCGCGCCGCCTGCTTTTCGAACTGGGCCATGAGGTCCGGCCCCATGACGCCTTCGGGGAAACCTGGGAAGTTCTCCACATCGGTGGTGTTCATCAGTTCGCCGCCGGCTGTGACGGAGCTGGCGATCAGCAGCGGCTTGAGGTTCGCGCGGGCGGTGTAAACGGCCGCGGTGTAACCGGACGGACCGGAACCGACAATAATGACGTCGCGTACGCCGTCGGCGGCTGCGGGGGTTTCGATGCTCACGGTTGGGTGTTCCTCTTCTCGGTTGAAAACTCTCTCGATCCGGCGTGATCCTGCTTGCTTGTGATGCCCTTTGCGTACTCCGGGATCACTGGGCACAACGGTTACAGCCTTCAGCTTATTCCGGGCAGGGCCCCGTGACACGGCAGTGCCCGGCTCGTGGGCCGCCCGTGCCCAATCCCTCCGGCTCCCCGGTGCCCTAGGAGACGCTGATCTCCGCGATCCTCAGGCCCCAGGGATAAGCGGCTTGGAGACCTCCGCTGAGGCGCGGCAGCTGGGTGAAGTTCACGATCACGTACTTGGCCGTGGCGGCCTCGCCGTCCACCCTGGGTACGGGGAAGCTGGTGCTCGGCCCGGTGAAGCCGCTCTCGGCCACCGGGGTGGCGCCGTCGAGGGTGGGGGTGTCATTGAGCAGTACAGAGAAGCTGCCGCCAGTGCCGTTGAGCTGGCTGATATCGATCTTGTTGACCGCCGACTCTTCCTCCAGTTCGACGACGAGCGCGAGGTTCGGTGCTAAACCGCCGAAGGTGTCGTTGGCGTAGACATAGCTGGACCAGTACGTGGCCGCATTGCCGTCCAGGATCTGCGGCAGCGCGCCGTCATTTTCTGCGTCGAGGCCGGGGTTCCCGGGCACCAGGCGGCTGATTCCCACGGGCACCGGTGCCGCGGCGGCCTGCTCCGGAGCGTCCGATGACGGAGTATCGGCGGGCGCGGGGGCCGTGGCCGTCGGCTCTGCCCCCGGACCTGCCTCCGGAGTGTTCTCGACCCTGCCCAGTGTGCTGACAGACAGCACGACGGCGGCAACCAGGACGAGCGTCAGGACGGCACCCACCAGCACCCGGCCCATGGTGCGGCGTCCGCTGGAGGAATCGTCATCTTCGCCGTCGTCATACTCCTCATAGTTTTCACCGCCGCCGGAACCGCCGGACACGGCACCGCCGGACACGGCACCGGAGGCAACAGCGGCTTTCGGGAAGCTGGCGGGGCGCCGCTCGCCGGTGTCGCCGGAAGAAGCATCACGGGCGGCAGAGGGGACAGTGCCGTTCCCGGCCGGGCTCTCGTCCGCCGCGTAATCGGTCTCCGTCCAGCGTGAAACTTTGGGGGTTTGGCCGGTGGCCGGCGCCTTTGCCTGGCCGGACACGGGCCGGGCGGCGGGGGAGGGGGCATGTTCGCCGCTCCGGTGGCTGCTTCGGCGGGTGCATCGTCGGCACCGCCGAACTCCAGGTCGCGGGCGGCGGCAGCCTCTTCGGCGGCGGTAAGGGCACTGCCCGTGCCTGCTGCCGCGCCGGCCCGGCCGAACTTGGGAAGTTTGGGGAGCGGGCGGCCGGAAATCAACGGTTTGCGGGGAGCGCGCTCCGCGGGTTCGTCAACGTACCGGTCCTCATCCTCAGTTTCCGGTTCCCGGGAGCGGGGCATTCCGAAAATCTCGGAACCGAGGGTGTCGGTGAAAAAGGGTTCGACATACGGAGCGTCGCGTTCAATGACCAGGTCCAGCAGGTCCGCCGCGTTGGCGTTGTTGGTGACCAGGTAGGTGCGGCCGTCGCTGACGCCAAGATCCAGGATCTGCACGTTGCTGGCCCGTTCGCCGGTGGCGATTTCCCTGGCGCTGGCACTGACCTGGGCGGTGTTCTCGGGTGCCGCCAGGAGGATGCTTACGGCACGGTTCAGCACCTGGTCCACGCCGTCGAGGACCAGGTCGTTCTCCGCTGAGGCCAGGACCTGGGCGGTGACCTTGTAGCGGCCTCCCAGAGTTGAGCCTGCATCTACCGGCTGTGGCACGTGTTCCTCCCATGGAAACGGCAATTACTGCATTCAATATGCTGCGGACAGATCTGCTGTTTGGTTGATGGCTGTTTAAACGACGAGACTCCATCGCATACCTTATTACCCATGCTACCCGCGCGCGTTGCCAAACCCTGAGTCGGCACACTGGGGCCGCCGGGCGGGGCCCCAGGGAGTAAAGCTCCGCAGCAGCCGCTGTTTAGCGGCGGATCTTTGCCATAACCGGGGCGAGGAAAGCATCCAGCTCCCGGACCTTGAGGACGCGGAGCATGAAGTAATAGGACACGGCCATGAGCGAACCGCAGACCAGCAGGGAGACCAGTGAGCCGGTCAGCGACTGCCAGGCGAACCCGTCGGCCGAGTAACCGCCAAACATGCTTAGGGCCGCCGAACCGAGGATCGCGCTGCCCAGGGCCGCCAGCGTCAAGCGGACATGGACATCGAAGATCCTGCCCGCACCGTAATGTCCCAGTTTCCGGGTGAGGAAGAAGTGGCTGATCACCACGCCCGCGACGTTTCCCAGTGAATAGGCAATGGCCAGCCCGAAGACAATCCGGTTGGCCGGCAGCGCCGCGGCCCCGACGGCCAGCAGGATGCCGAAAACGGACAGGAGGATCTGCATGACCATGGGCGTCTTGCCGTCTTCGTCGGCATAAAACGCGCGGTTCATCAGGAAAGTGGCGCTGAGGAACGGGGCGCTGATGGCCAGCAGGACCAGGACCTGCGCCTGGACGGCGGCGGAGGCCGTGGAGCCGCCGCTGAACCACACGCTGATGGGTCCGGCCAGCACCACCAGTACGGCGGAACAGAACACCGTTGCCACGCCGATGGCCCGCAGCCCGGAGGAGATGGTGCTCGGACCTCGGCCAGATTGCCCTCGGTAAACGCGTGGGACAGCTGGTTGAACAGCACGGTGGCCAGGGACAGCGTGATCACGGAGTGCGGAATCATGTAGAACATGGAGGCAATCTCGAGGTTCACGTGGCCGGCAATGACCTCCGGCGGGTTCATCGCCGCGTAGGCCGGACGTGCGGCCGTGGCGAGGGTGGCGACATTGTTGTACACGAGGTAGGCGCCGTTGCCCACCAGCATCGTGATGATGGTCCATTTAGCCACCCTGCCGGTTTGCCGCAGGCCCATGCCGCGCACACGGAAATTCGGGCGCAGCCCCAGTCCCAGCTTTTTGAGCGGGATGAGCAGCACCAGGGCCTGGACGGCGATGCCCAGGGTGGTGCTTCCAGCCAGTATCAGCGTCGCTGAGGAGGTCCAGTTTTCCGGTGAGAAGCTGTTGGTCTCCTGGTTGCCAATCAGTGCAATGAACAGCAGGATTCCCGCGATGGAAACCAAGTTGTTGACCACCGGAGCCCACATGTACGCTCCGAAGCGCCCGTTGGCGTTGAGTGTCTGTCCGATCACCGCGTAGGCGCCGTAGAAAAAGATCTGCGGAAACAGCCAGTAGGCGAAGGTGGTGGCCAGCGGGAGCTGCTCCCCGCTCAGCTGCGTCACCAACGGAAGGATCCAGGGTGCGGCAAGGGTCGCCGCCAGCGCCAGGACGCCAAGCGCGGCCAGGCTCAGGGTCATCATCGCGGAGACATACTCCCTGCCCCGGTCCGGGCGCTTGCTGGCTTTGATGATCTGCGGCACGAGCACGGCGTTGAATACGCCGCCGGCCAGCAGCAGGTAGATGAAGTTGGGCAGCACGTTCGCAGCGCTGAAGATGTCACTCACCAGGCCGGTGGTGCCAATGGCGACGGCCAGCAGCGCCGTCCGGACAAGGCCAAGGACACGGGACAACAGGGTTCCAGCTGCCATGACCGCACTGGAGCGCGCGGTACTGGGAGCAATATTCTTTTCGGCCATCGTGACCCTATGCTCTCACTTCACCGGGGCAGCACTTAAACCGGCACGGTGCCGGTAAGCCGGAGCGCGGCAGGACGAACGGTGAAATCAGAGGTAGCGGGGGAGGATCTCCCGGGCGAGGTCCGCGATGCGCCGCTCGTTCGGAAAGGACAGCCGCTTGCCGAGGTCTGCAAGCGGGACCCAGGCTACGTCCACGGCTTCGTGGTCCGGATCGTTGTCGATGGTCAGGTGTCCGCCGGTGGCTGCCAGCAGGAAGTGGTGCACCGTTTTGTGCACCCGGTGGCCGCTGACCGTAAACCAGTAGTCAATGCTGCCCAGGGCGGTCAGGATGCGCCCGTCAATTCCGGTTTCCTCGGCAATTTCCCGGACGGCTGCCTCACGGCTGTCTTCCTCGTTCTCGGGGTGGCCCTTCGGAAGGCACCATTCGAGCCTGCCGCCGCGGTTGAGCCGGGCAATGATTGCCACCGGCAGCTCCGGTGAGGAGGAGTCCACCACGATTCCGCCGGCGGAGACCTCTTCCACCGTGGGCAGCGCGGCGTGTACCGGATGCGCGCCGGCTCCGCCCATTGACGCCGTCAATGGGGTTCGCTTGGGTGCGCTGGGTACGGGATGGGCCATATGACCACTCTAACGATCTTTGTCCGGGGATGATGACTGTCACGGGGAGGCCCGGAGCGGACGCGGGAAGCTGCGGCGTGTCCGGGCCCCGGCGGGGGCCGTCTGTGCGTCCGCGGACCTTTTATCTGGCAGGCTTAAAGGACTATGGCGCACCTTTTTGATAGTTCGGCCCTGAAGACTCCCCTTCCGTCCGTTGTCGGCGAGCTCGGCACCCTGTTCCGGGACGCAGGCTTTGAGCTGTCGCTCGTCGGCGGACCCGTGCGTGACCTCTTTCTGGGACGGGTTTCTCCGGACCTGGATTTCACGACGAATGCTCGGCCGGACGACATCATCACCGTTATCCGCGGCTGGTGCGACACCTACTGGGAAATCGGACGCGCCTTCGGCACCATCGGCATGCGCAAGGCCGGCTTCCAGATAGAAATCACGACCTACCGCGCCGACGCCTACGACCCGGAGTCACGGAAGCCTGCAGTGGCGTTCGGCGACAGGCTCGAGGACGACCTGTTCCGCCGCGACTTCACCATGAATGCCATGGCGCTGCGGCTGCCCTCCCTGGAACTGGTGGACCCCTTCGGCGGGCTGGAGGACCTGCGGACGGGGTTCGTCCGCACCCCGGGTGCGCCGTCGACGTCGTTCTCCGACGACCCGCTGCGGATGATGCGCGCTGCCCGTTTTGCCTCCCAGCTCCAGGTGCAGGTGGCGCCCGATGTGTTCGCGGCCATGAAGGACATGGCCGGCCGGATCGCCATCATCTCCGCCGAGCGGGTCCGCGATGAGCTGGTGAAGCTGATCAACGGCAAAGCGCCCTGGGCCGGCGTCGATTTGCTGGTGGAAAGCGGCCTCGCCGATCAGGTGCTTCCGGAGGTGTCCGCGCTGAAGCTGGAAATCGACGAGCACCACCGGCATAAGGACGTCTACCAGCATTCGCTGACGGTGCTGCGCCAGGCCTGCGGCCACGAAACCGCAGCCGGCGGCGATGTGCCCGCCCCGGACTTCGTCCTGCGGTTCGCGGCGCTGATGCACGACGTCGGCAAGCCCGCCACCCGGCGCTTCGAGTCCAATGGGTCCGTGAGCTTCCTGCATCACGACGCCGTCGGAGCCAAGCTCACAGCCAAGCGGATGAAGGCGCTGCGCTTTGACAACGACACCGTCAAGGCGGTGTCGCGCCTGGTGGAACTGCACATGCGCTTCTACGGGTACGGGGACGCCGGCTGGACCGACTCCGCGGTCCGCCGCTACGTCAACGACGCCGGCCCCCTGCTGCAGCGGCTGCACCGGCTGACCCGGTCCGACGTCACCACGCGGAACCGGCGCAAGGCCGACCGCCTGGCGTTTGCGTACGACGACCTGGAAGCCCGGATCAGCGCGCTGGCCGAGCAGGAGGAACTGGCCGCCATCCGTCCGGACCTGGACGGGGAAGCCATCATGGCGCTGCTGGGCATTCGGCCCGGTCCGGTGGTGGGCCGCGCGTACCGGTTCCTGCTGGAAGAACGCATGGAGAACGGCCCTTCCTCCGAGGCGGAAGCAGCGGCACTGCTGCGCAGCTGGTGGGCCGGGCAGCCCGAAAGCGGCGAGAACCCCGGGCTCCCCGGCTCCGCCGTACCGTCCAGCGAACCCGCCCGTGGCGGCAGTGACAAAACAGGGACGGACGAGAACCCGTCCACACCAGCGGAAGGCAGTAAATGAGCGACACTGAGGACTTCGGTCCGGCGGTTCCGGACACGACCCCGGCGGGAACCCGGCTGCCGCGCCTGTGGCTGCTGCGCCACGGTGAAACGGAGTGGTCCCGCGAGGGGAACTACACCGGTCTGACGGACATTCCCCTGACCGCCGACGGTGAAGCGCAGGCAGCCGCCGCCAGGGAAAAGATCGGGGCGGTCGACTTTGACCTCGTGCTGTCCTCACCGCTGATCCGCGCCCGGCGAACCGCCGAACTGGTGGGCCACCCCAATCCGCGGATCCTGCCCCACGCGCATGAGTGGGACTACGGGGACAACGAGGGGCGCAAGAGCACTCAGGTCCGAGCGGAAAACCCCGGGTACATCATCTGGAACGACGGCGTTCCCAACGGTGAAACCCTGGACCAGGTGGCCGAACGGGCCGACCGGATCATCTCGCTGGTGCAGGCCGGCTGCGGAACGCCGATGGACCGCGACCCGGACGCAGAGCCGGTGGAGAAAGTCCTCCTCGTGGCGCACGGCCACTTCCTGCGGATTCTTGCTGCCCGCTGGCTCGGCCTTCCGGCGGAAAAGGGACGGCATTTCGTGCTCGGCACAGCTGCGGTCTGCACACTCGGCTGGGACAAGCACACACCGGCGATAGTGCGCTGGAACTATTAACAGGGAAAGAATTAAAAGAATTTGCGGAAAAGTCCTTGGCAGGGAACTGAAACCTGTTGTATGTTTCTAGGACGGCCGGGTTTCCCGCCCGCATATCCGCAAAGTCTACGCACTCAAGAAAGGGAGGTGGGGTAATGATCAATCATGTATCCGCCCCTGCCACGACGGTTTCCTGCCCGCAGGTCCGCGCGTCCATCCCTTCGACTGCACGGCCGGCACTCCGGCCAACCGGACGGCGGATGGCCGGGACGACGCATACGCCGGGCGAACCGGTGTGGCGGCCGGGCACCGTGCCTGCCTCCGGCGGCGGCGCCTAAACGCGCCACCCTCCCGGGCCGGCCGCATTCCGGCGGCCCTGCTTTCCGGTAAGCCTGCCGCTTGGCAGGCTTCCGTTTGGCTCTGCCCGTCCCCTCTGTTCATCCTCCGACGGCGTTAAAGCCCCCGGCATCAGTTAGCGATCCCCGGGGCGGACTTCGTGCACGGGTTCGGCACAGGGGCAGGCATGGGCATCGGGCCGTGCGGCATGGCGGGCCGGCCTTCGGCCGCCACCCGGCATTCTCTTCCCCAGACATGTACCGCAGAACCTGCACGCGAATTCCATGTGCTAATTGGCCTGCGCCGCGCTCCGGGGAAAAGAATTATGCAGCCGCGGTAGTTGCCGGCTGCCGCCCGCGGGACATTCCCATTTATTCCCCTTATTTTACTTTCGCGCACCCAAAAACAGGTGTGATTATCTTTTGGAGTTTATTGTGCCTTCTTTCAGCATGCCCGCATCCCCTGTCCGTGAAGCACCCAAGTTTCCGGAACCCACGGTTTCTCCGCGGCCGCCCGCCCCGGCGGACCACCCGCCGCCGGACGGCCCCGAAAACCGGGCCCCTGCCCGGACGAAAGTCCTTACCGCACTCATCCGCCTGCACGGCTCCTTCCTCCGCTCCGAAGCGGTCCACCAGGCCCGCCTGGACGCAGCTTGGGCAGGTCCGGAACGGCACTTGCTGGCCCGCTACACCGGTTAGGCCAAATAACTGCCGGGCTGTGGAACAAAACCGGGGAGTCCGCGCTGTACAGTGCGGACTCCCTTGTGTGCCGCAGCAGAAGTGATCAGGACGACCGCGCCCGGAAACCATGCTCTGCCCACCGGCGTTATAAAGTCTTAAGGGACCGAAGACTGCGGCCGGCCAGGAAGGGAGTGCTGTTGCTTCAGGTAAAGCGTGTGGCTATGCTCTCGCTGCATACGTCACCCCTGGAGCAGCCGGGCTCCGGCGACGCCGGCGGCATGAACGTCTATGTCCGTTCCGTGGCAGTCGAGCTGGCCCGGGCAGGTGTCGAGGTGGACATCTTCACCCGCGCCTCAGACCCCCTGCAGCAGCCCGCAGTGGAAGTCGTTCCCGGCGTCACGGTTCGCCACGTCACCGCGGGACCGCGCCGCGCGATCGCCAAGGAAGCACTGCCGGGCCTGGCCACGGACCTGGCCCGGGGGATCACCGGGCTCCGTCCGTTTTCCGCCGGCCGCCGCTTTGACGTTATCCACTCGCACTACTGGGTGTCCGGAACGGCGGGACTGGCCGTGGCCAGGGCCTGGAACGTGCCGCTGGTGCACACGATGCACACGATGGCGCGGGTCAAGAACCTCCGGCTCCAGCCGGGCGAGAAACCCGAACCCCGGGTGCGGATTGACGGGGAACAGGAGATCGTGGACGGTGCGACCCGGCTCATTGCCAATACGAGCACCGAGGCGGGGGAACTGGAAACGCTGTATGGAGCGGATCTGCGCGACGTTGACGTGGTGGCTCCGGGCGTTGACCTGCAGGTTTTCTCGAGTAGGAACCACGGGGCTTTCCGTGCCCGTCTGGGCGTGCCCGACGATGTCTTCCACGTAGTGTTCGCGGGCCGGATTCAGCGGATGAAGGGCCCCCAGGTGCTGGTCCGGGCGGCAGCGGAACTGCATGCCCGCCGGCCGGACATTCCGCTGAGGATCAGCATCCTCGGCGCCGGCAGCGGATCCGAGGTGCTCGACCTGCAGCCGCTGATCGATTCGGTGGGCCTGCACGCCCAGGTGTCGCTGCATCCGCCGGTGGATGCCCCCGAACTGGCGGAATGGTTCCGTGCAGCAGATGTCGTCGCGGTGCCATCCTTCAGCGAGTCCTTCGGGCTGGTTGCCCTGGAGGCGCAGGCATGCGGAACGCCCGTGCTGGCCGCCAACGTCGGCGGGCTGCCGAAGGCCGTGGAGCACGGCCGCACCGGGCTGCTGGTGGACGGACACGACGCCGGCCGGTGGTCCGCCGAACTGGAAAAACTGTACGACGACGCCGGGCTGCGGCGGGCGCTGGGTTACGGCGCCGCTGAGCACGCTGCGGCGTTCGGATGGAAGCGCACCGCTTCGCTTACCGCCCGCAGCTATCTGCAGGCCGCACGGGAGTTCTCCGCGCACTCCGTCCGCTGATAGCTTGGACCGTGTTCCACCAGTGCCGGTGGAGCGCCGGCAACGGGTACCGGAAGGATCGCATAGATGCGCTCTGCCGCTGACATGTCCAGTGATTTGGAAATCTCCCGCCGGGCGGTGATGCGGCCCGTGACTGACGTTGCACGTGCCGCCGGCATTCCCGAAGAGGCCCTGGAACTGTACGGGCGGTACAAAGCCAAGATTGACCCGCTGCTGGTGCCGCCGCGGAGCACCCGCGGGCAGGTGGTGCTCGTGACCGCCATGAGCCCCACTCCGGCCGGCGAGGGGAAATCCACCGTCACCGTGGGGCTGGGGGACGCGCTCGCGAAGGCGGGAGCCAGCACTGTCGTCGCCCTGCGCGAACCGTCCCTGGGGCCGGTGCTGGGACTGAAGGGCGGGGCAACCGGCGGCGGCTACTCCCAGGTGGTGCCGATGGAGGACATCAACCTGCACTTCACCGGAGACTTTCACGCCATCACCACGGCCAACAACGCACTGACCGCCCTGCTGGACAACCATATCCACCAGGGCAACGAGCTGGGCATCGACCCGCGCCGGATTATCTTCCGCCGGGTCATGGATATGAATGACCGCTCGCTGCGCAACATCGTGATTGGCCTGGGCGGACCCGCCGAGGGCACACCGCGCCAGGACGGCTTCGACATCACGGTGGCATCCGAAATCATGGCCGTGTTCTGCCTGGCCCGGGACCTGGATGACTTGAAGGAGCGGCTGGCCCGGATCACCGTGGGGTACACCTACGACCGGCATCCCGTGACGGTGCGCGACCTCGGCGTGGAGGGCGCCCTGACGCTGCTGCTGAAGGACGCCGTCAAGCCGAACCTTGTGCAGACCCTTGCCGGCACGCCCGCCCTGATCCACGGCGGCCCGTTTGCCAACATCGCGCACGGCTGCAACTCCGTCATCGCCACCGAACTGGCACGCACTGTTGCCGATGTGGTGGTGACCGAAGCAGGTTTTGGTGCTGACCTGGGCGCCGAAAAGTACATGGACATCACGTCCCGGGCAGCTGACGTGGCACCGGACGCCGTGGTGCTGGTCGCCACGATCCGTGCCCTCAAAATGCACGGCGGGGTGCCCGGAACGAGCTGGACCTGGCCAACCCGGCGGCGCTGGAGGCGGGAACCGCGAACCTGCGCCGGCACATCGCGAACATCCGCAAGTTCGGCCTGAATCCGGTGGTGGCCGTCAACGTGTTCAGCACTGACACACCGCAGGAAATCCAGTGGCTGCTGAACTGGTGTGGGGCCGAGGGCGTGGCGGCGGCTGCTGCCGACGTGTGGGCGCAGGGCGGCGGGGGACCGGGCGGCGATGCGCTGGCGGCCGCTGTCCTGGCTGCCCTGGAGAGCCCCGGAGACTTCAGGTTCCTGTATCCGCTGGAACTGCCGGTGGAGGAAAAAATCCGCACCGTGGTCCGGGAAATCTACGGTGCCGACGACGTCGAATTCTCCCTGCCGGCGCTGCGCCGGCTGGAGGAGATCAGGGCCGGCGGCTGGGACGGCCTGCCGGTGTGCATGGCCAAGACCCAGTACTCGTTCTCCGACAACGCGTCGCTGCTCGGCGCGCCGACGGGTTTCACGGTGCACGTGAGGGACCTGATTCTCAAAACCGGTGCAGGTTTCGTCGTCGCGCTCACCGGGACGGTGATGACCATGCCCGGGCTGCCGAAAGCTCCCGCGGCACTGCGCATGGATGTTGCGGCGGACGGCACTCCGCGGGGCCTGTCGTGAGGCCCCGCGGAGTGCGGCGGGGTGTTGTTAGCGCTCGACCACGCCGCGGATGAACTGCTCCACCTTTTCCTTGGCGATGTCGTCGTTGTACTGCTCGGGCGGGGACTTCATGAAGTAGCTCGACGCCGAGAGGATGGGCCCGCCGATACCGCGGTCCAGGGCGATCTTGGCGGCACGCACGGCGTCGATGATGACACCGGCGGAGTTGGGGGAGTCCCAGACTTCGAGCTTGTACTCCAGCGACACCGGGGCGTCACCGAAGTTGCGCCCCTCCAGCCGGACGAAGGCCCACTTGCGGTCGTCCAGCCAGGCGACGTAGTCCGAGGGGCCGATATGGACGTCGTCGGCCTGCAGATCAGCCGAAGTATTCGACGTGACAGCCTGGGTCTTGGAAATTTTCTTGGATTCCAGCCGCTCCCGCTCGAGCATGTTCTTGAAGTCCATGTTCCCGCCGACATTGAGCTGGTAGGTGCGGTCCAGGATGACGCCGCGGTCCTCGAACAGCTTGGCCATCACGCGGTGCGTGATGGTGGCGCCGATCTGGCTCTTGATGTCGTCGCCGATGATGGGAACTCCGGCGGCCGTGAACTTGTCGGCCCATTCCTTGGTGCCGGCAATAAAGACGGGCAGTGCGTTAACGAATGCCACACCCGCGTCAATCGCGCACTGGGCGTAGAACTTGGCAGCCTGCTCCGAGCCGACCGGCAGGTAGCAGACCATCACGTCAACCTTGCTGTCCCGGAGCGCAGCGACAATGTCCACCGGCTCGGCATCGGATTCCACGATGGTTTCCCGGTAGTACTTGCCCAGACCGTCCAGGGTGTGGCCCCGCTGGACCCTGACGCCGGTTTCCGGAACGTCGGCAATCTTGATGGTGTTGTTCTCGCTCGCTCCGATGGCCTCGGAAAGGTCGAGCCCGACCTTCTTGCCGTCGACGTCGAAGGCGGCCACGAACTGCACGTCATTGACGTGGTAATCGCCGAACTTCACGTGCATCAGGCCGGGAACGGTCAGGTCCGCGTCGGCGTCGCGGTAGTACTGGACGCCCTGCACCAGCGACGCTGCGCAGTTACCAACGCCAACGATTGCGACCCGAATGGGGTTCTTTGCCACGGTTCTCCTTTGAAGACAAACATCTTTCCATTGCCGCACCGGACGCGGCGGGACCGGCTCAGTCTACGGCCTGAACCTGCTGTCTTTCTGCGCGCGCGCACCGGCATCCCCCGCCGCCCGGCGAATACGGCCGCGCGGCGGGCTGCGGCGGCCCGCCGGATCCCGGGGTCATACTGGTAACCATGGAGTCCAAGCCCCGGCGCCGGCCACTGCGCATAGTGGTTCCCAGCCGCAATGATCCGCTGCTCAGGACCCTGACCGAAGGAATCGGCGGCCCGCTGGGCCGCCATACCGCCCCGGGGATCGTCACGCCGGGTTTCTTTACCGTGGAGCGGGTGCTGATCCTGTTAACCACGGCGGCGGCGCTGCTGGCCGTGCTGGTGAAGAATCCTTGCCGCAGCACCGGCTGGAGCACGCCGGGCCACTTCTACCAGGCATGCTATTCGGACTGGCCCGTGCTGTTTGAGGACCGCGGACTGGCCGATGGCGTGTTTCCCTTCCTGACCCCGGGGCACGGGTTCGAGTACCCGGTGCTGCTGGGGCTGCTTGCCGGAGCCGTGGCCCTGCTCGTTCCGGGTGACGGCGCGGCGCCGGAGCGTGCGCTGGCATACTTCGACATCAACGCCGCCCTCGCGGTGCTGGCCTGGATCGCGACCGTCGCCGCCACGCTGCGCATGACCAACCGGCGGCCGTGGGATGCGGCCATGGTGGCGCTGGCCCCGGCCATGATCCTCTCCGTGTTCATCAACTGGGACATTTGGGCCGTACTGCTCGCGGCGCTGGGCATGCTGGCCTTCGCCCGCAGCCGTCCCGTCCTGGCCGGAGTCCTCCTGGGACTGGGCACGGCGCTGAAGCTGTATCCGGTGCTGATCCTGGGTGCCGTGCTGGTCCTGGCACTGCGCACGCTGCGGCTGCGCCCGGCAGTCCAGGCGTTCGGCGGAGCCGCGGGCGCGTGGCTGGCGGTGAACCTTCCGTTCATGGTTTCCGACTTCACCGGATGGAAGTTCTTCCTGAGCTTCACCGAAGAGCGTCCGGCCGGTTATTCCTCGGTGTGGTTTGCCTGGAACCTCCTGGCCGCGCGGCTCGGACGCGCCGAAGCCGGACCGGAACTCATCAACTTCTGGGCGTACCTTCTCTTCGCCGCCGCGTGCGCCGGCATAGCCGTGCTGGCTCTGGCCGCGCCGCGCCGTCCCCGGCTGGCGCAGCTGGCCTTCCTGATCGTGGCGGCGTTTGTCCTCACCAACAAGGTCTATTCGCCCCAGTTTGTCCTGTGGCTGATCCCGCTGGCGGCCCTCGCCCGGCCCCGGTGGGCCGGCTTCCTGGTCTGGCAGTTTTTCGAGGTAATGCACTGGTGGGCGGTGTGGATGTACCTGGGGGCGCTGACCTCCGGGGAGACCCCCGGAACAACATCGACGCGGCATACTACGTCTGGGCGGTGGCCGGGCACGTGGCGGCCACAGCCTGGCTGATGATCCGGGTGATCACCGACATTATTTCCCCGCGGGGCGATCCGGTGCGCCGGCTCGACATCGATGACCCGCAGGGCGGGCCCTTCGACCATGCCCCGGACCGGTTCCGCCTGGGGCGCAGGACGCGGCGGCCGGCTACCGGCCCGCCCGCCGCACCTACCGTTCCGGAAACCGTTCCAGAAAGCAGGCATCCATGAGTGACGTTTCGGTGGTCGGAGCAGGACCCAACGGGCTGGCGGCCGCGGTCATTATGGCCCGTGCCGGATTGTCAGTCCGGGTCTTTGAGGCCGGGCCCACGGCCGGCGGGGGCAGCCGGACCAAGGAGCTGCTGGAACCGGGCTACCGCTACGACGTCTGCTCGGCCGTGCATCCCATGGCGCTCGCATCACCCTTTTTCCGGGAGTTTGGCCTGGCGGAGCGGATCCGGGTCCTGGCGCCGGACGTGTCCTACGCCCATCCCCTTGACGGCGGAGACGCCGGCCTGGCCTACCGGGAGCTCGAACGCACAGTCGAGGGACTGGGGCCCGACGGCGCGGCCTTCCGCCGCCTGATGCTGCCCCTGACGGAGCGCGGCGAAGCGGTCACGAAGCTGCTCATGTCGCCGCTGGTCCGCGGGTACCGCGAACCAGCGGCAGCCCTCGCGTTCGGACGGGCGGCCCTGGAACAGGGCACCCGGCTGTGGAACCGGCGGTTCACCGGTGAAAAAGCTCCGGCCCTCCTGACCGGCGTCGCCGCGCACCCGGTGGGGCGGATGCCGTCGCTGCCCTCGGCCGGCGGAGGCCTGCTGCTCTCACTGCTGGCGCATACCGTGGGCTGGCCCATCCCCGAGGGAGGATCCCAGGCCATCGCCGAGGCCATGGTCCGGGATTTGCAGGCCCACGGCGGCGAACTCATTACCGGACACCGGGTGGCATCCCTCAAGGAGCTGCGCGGCTCACGGACCGTACTGCTTGATGTTGCGCCGGCCACCCTGCTGGAGCTGGCCGGCGAGGAACTGCCGCGCCCGTATGCGAAGGCGCTGGAGCGCTTCCGCTACGGCAACGCCGCCTGCAAGGTGGATTTCATCCTGTCCGGGCCGGTGCCCTGGGCGAACGGGGAGGTGCACCGGGCCGGCACGGTCCATTTGGGCGGCACCCGTGCCGAGCTGGCGCGGGCCGCGGCCCGGGTGGCTGCCGGGCAGCACCCGGACCGGCCCTACGTCCTGCTGTCGCAGCCCAGCAGCTTTGACTCTTCCCGGGCGCCTGCGGGCCGTCACGTCCTCTGGACCTACTGCCATGTCCCCGCCGGCTCCACCGCAGACATGACCGGTGCCGTCACCGCGCAGATCGAACGTTTCGCTCCCGGCTTCCGGGACGTCGTCGTGCGCTCACAGGTTACGACGGCGGCGGACCTGGAGCGGTACAACGAAAACTACGTGGGCGGAGACTTCGGCGGCGGAGCCGTAACCCTGCGGCAAATGGCCGCCCGCCCCGTGCCCGCCGTGAACCCCTGGCGGACGCCGCTTCCCGGGGTTTACCTTTGTTCCGCGTCCACCCCGCCCGGGCCCGGCGTTCACGGCATGGGCGGCCGGCACGCGGCCGCGCTGGCGCTGCGCCGGGACTACGGGACCGGCGTGCCGGACCTTGGCCCGGAGGCCTGACGCACTGCCGGGCGGTTCAAGCGCTCCGTGCTTCCTCGCGGAGACGGGAGCCGGAACCTTGTATCTTTAAGTCCAGCGCACAGCAGCTTACGCTCTGCAGGGGGAATGGACACATGGAGAACCAGGACACAGGGATTCCGGCGAACCCGGGCACCCTTCCCCTGCCGGCCGGGCCTGAGCGCCGGCACCCGCAGTGGTGGCTGGCGGTGCAGTCGGCACTGATTGCCTACGGCCTGACGTTGGGAGCCGCGCTGGTGACAATGGCGCTGCTGGTTCTGGGCTTTTTCCTGGGCGGCACCGGCGCGCTGAACGGCATGAATGATTCCGCCGGAACCATGGGTGCCAGGCTCGACGGCCCGTCGGCGCTGCTGATCTATCCGTTTTTCCTGGCCGCAATGGCGCTGGGCGGAACCCCGGTCCTCACCGTATCCTCCGCCGGATTCGCAAGCCTTCCCGCCCCGCTCGTCAGCCTCTGGGCCGGTGCCATGCCCCTGCTCCTGACCGGGGTTGCGGGCGCTTCCCTGTGGCGGCTGGGCCGCCGGGCCGAGCGGCGCCGGCCGCTGGACTCCGAGTGGCACCGGTGGTTGTATTCGGCACTGACCGGCCTGGTCCTGGCCGCCGTGTCAGTCCTGTTGAGCCTGCTGGTCTCGCTGCGGGAGAACACCGAAGCCGGGGCCATGTTCCTGACCGCCGCTTCACCGGGCCTCGTGGCCGGGGCGGTACTGCTCGGCACCGCCGCCAGCTGGGCGGGCCGGAAACACGGAACCGGATCGGCTCCGCGCTGGGCGGCATGGACGGAACGGACCCTGCCCGGCGTCAGGGCGGCGCTGCGGGTGACCGGAAGCCACTACCTCGCCTACACGGCAGCGGCAGGAACAGTGCTGGTGGTCACGGCCCTGGTCAAGGGCGGGGCCGCCGTGGCGTTTGCGTCGCCACTGTGGTTGCCCACCGCTTCCGCCTGGGCCTACAGCCTGGGCCATCTCTCCGCCGTGACGGAACGGGGGCTGCCCGCAGCCGCCGGCCTTCCCGGGTCGATCGGCGATTTGCCCGTGTGGGCCAGTGCGGCAACGGGCGTGCTGAGCCTCCTGCTGGCCGCCGCGGCCTCCGTGGCCTGGTTCCTTGCACGGGACGGGGATCCGGACTGGCTCGGACGCCGCTCCTCGTGGCTGACCCTGCCGGTGGTTTTCGGGTTCGCCGGGGCGGCGGTATCCCTGCTCGCCGTCGTAGCGGCCGGGCAGACATCCGCCGGCGCCGGGGGAAGTTTCGGCACCGCCGGTCCCGCTCCGTGGACGTTCCTGGTGATGGCGGCGTGGGGGCTGCTGATCGAGGCCGGAGCGCGCATCATGGCCGGACACGTGGAACACCTGGTGCCGGCATGGGCCGCAGCGTTCTTCCGCAAGGCCGGCAACTGAGCGCTCCCGGAAGAGCGCAGCGCTCCGGTCCTCTGCGCTTACGAAGCCACCCCGGCCGGCCGGGACCTACTCGACGGTCAGCTCGCCCATCCGCGACCAGTCTTCACCATCGATTGTCGTGTTGATGATTTTCGGGGTTTCCACCAGGGCCTGCACCATGTCCTTCATGGCCTGCTGGAAGTGGCCGCTCTGGACGTGGGCGGCAGCGGCGTCGTCCTTGAAGGCCTCAACCAGGACAAACTCGTTGGGGTTCTCCAGGCTGCGGGACCAGTCGAACCACAGGTTGCCGGGCTCGGCACGGGTGGCGGCGGTGAAGCCGGCGGTCAGCTCCGGCCAGCGGTCTGTCCATTCCGGCTTGACGTTGAATTTCACGGTGATGAAGATCATTTGTGCTCCTGATGGTTGGATGCGCATTTGCGGATCTTCATCGTAGGCAGACGGGCGCGTCCCGTGTCCATGCGGACGAACGCAGCCGCAGCGCTGCGGATGGGAGGATGGGAGTGTGGCTCACCTCGACGTATCCAACATTGACTATTTCCTTTCCGACGGCCGGCAGCTGCTCAACGGCGTCAGCTTCAAGGTGGGGGAAGGGCACAAGACAGCCCTGATCGGTCCCAACGGCACCGGAAAAACCACGCTGCTGCGCATCATTGCCGAGGACATCAAGGCAGATGAGGGCACCGTCTCGAAATCGGGGTCCATGGGCATCATGCGCCAGTTCGTCGGCCAGGTCCGCGATGACAGCACCGTGCGGGACCTGCTAGTCTCGGCCGCCCCGCCCGCGCTCGCCGCCGCAGCCAAGGCCGTGGACGATGCGGAGCTGGCCATGATGGAGCACGACGACGAGCCCACCCAGATGCGCTACGCCACCGCGATTGCCGACTGGGGAGACGCGGGCGGCTATGAACAGGAAACCGTCTGGGACGAGGTCACCATGGCAGCGCTGGGGATGCCCTTTGACCGGGCGCAGTATCGGAAGGCGTCCACCCTGTCCGGCGGTGAGCAGAAGCGGCTGGTCCTGGAGGCCCTGTTCTCCGGCCCCGACGAACTGCTGCTGCTGGATGAGCCGGACAACTACTTGGACGTGCCCGGCAAACGCTGGCTGGAGGCCAAACTGGCCGAGTCCAGGAAGTCCGTCCTCTTTGTCAGCCACGACCGCGAGCTGCTGGACAACGCCGCCACCCGCATCGTCACCCTGGAACCGGGCATCAACGGCGCCTCGGCCTGGATCCACGGCGGCGGGTTCAGCAGCTACGTCACCGCGCGTGAAGACCGCAACGCCCGGTTCGAGGAACTTCGCCGGCGCTGGGACGAGGAGCACCTGAAGCTTAAGGAACTCGTGAACATGTACAAAAACAAGGCCGCGTTCCGCTCCGACATGGCTAACCGGTACCAGGCAGCCCAAACCCGGCTGGCCAAGTTCCTCGAAGCCGGCCCGCCCGAGGCCCTGCCGATCGAGCAAAACGTAAAAATGCGCCTGCGCGGCGGACGCACGGCCAAACGCGCCGTCGTCGCTCAGAAGCTGGAACTGACCGGGCTCATGAAACCCTTCAGCACGGAAATCTGGTTCGGGGACCGGGTGGGCGTGCTGGGATCCAACGGGTCCGGGAAATCCCACTTCCTGCGCCTGCTGGCCGCGGGCGGCACCGATCCGGAAAAGGAACACGAGCCCGTGTCCGAGGTGGAGATCGCCCCGGTTCCGCATGATGGCACGGTGAAACTGGGCGCCAGGATCCGCCCGGGCTTCTTCGCGCAGACCATGATGCGCCCGGACCTGCTCGGCAAGACCCTGCTGGACATCCTGCACCGCGGCGACGAGCACCGCTCCGGCCTGGGCCGGGAAGCAGCAGCCGGGGCCTTGGACCGCTACGGGCTGGCAGCGTCCTCGGAGCAGAAATACGATTCGCTCTCGGGCGGGCAGCAGGCCCGGCTGCAGATCCTGCTGCTCGAGCTCTCCGGCGCCACCCTGCTGCTGCTCGATGAACCGACGGACAACCTGGACCTGCACTCGGCCGAAGCCCTGGAAAAGGCCATCGACGCGTTCGAGGGGACCGTCCTGGCCGTCACCCACGACCGCTGGTTTGCCCGCAGCTTCGACAGGTTCCTGGTCTTCGGCGCGGACGGCAAAGTCTATGAATCCGAGACCCCGGTCTGGGACGAGAAACGGGTTGTCCGGGCCCGATAGGCGACAATGGTGCCGTGAACGAAACCAACGAAATCACCGAAACAGCCCTTCACCGGGCTCTCATCGCCGTCTTCGTGTGCTTCGGCCTTAACGGCCTGGTCTTCGCCAGCTGGGCGGCCCGAATCCCCGCCGCCGCCCAGGACCTCGGGATCGGCGCCGCCGGCGTGGGACTGCTGCTGCTGTTCTCCGCCGTTGGCTCGGTCATGGCCCTTCCGCTCGCCGGGTCGGTGGCGCAGCGCATCGGGACTGCCGGGACGGTGCGGGCGGGGGGCATCACGACGTCGGCCGCCTCCTGATAATTGCCGCCGGACTGTTCCTCGGCTCGATTCCGCTGACCGGCGCCGGCCTGCTGATTTTCGGCGTGGGCATCGCCGGCTGGGACGTCGCGATGAACCTGGAAGGCGCTGACGTGGAGCGGCGCCTGGGCCGGAACATCATGCCCCGGTTCCACGGGGCCTTCAGCGGCGGATCGTTCGTGGGAGCCCTGATCGGAGCCCTGCTGTCCTCGCTGGGTGTCTCGCTGTCGCTGCACCTGCTGGCCATCCTCACCGTTGTCTGCGTCATTGTCCTCATCGTGCCGCGGAACTTCCTGCCGCTTTCCGCGGTCGTCCACAACACCGGCGACGGCGGCCAGCCCGGCCCGGTATCGCGCTTCGGAGCCTGGAAGGAAGGGCGCACCCTGCTGATCGGCGTCGTCGTGCTGGGCGCCGCCCTGACCGAGGGGGCCGCGAACGACTGGGTGGCCAAGGCCACGGTGGACGGCCTGGGGGCAAGCGAGTCCGCCGGCGCGGTGATGTTTGCCGTCTTTGTCGCTGCGATGACCCTGACGCGCTGGTTCGGCGCGCGGCTGATCGACCGGATGGGCCGCGTTCCCGCGCTGCGGATCTGCATGAGCGCATCCCTGGTGGGACTGCTGCTCTTCGTCCTGGCACCCAATCTCGTGCTGGCAGCCCTGGGCGCCGTTCTGTGGGGCATCGGTGCGGCGCTGGGCTTCCCCATGGGAATGTCCGCCGCCGGCGAAGATCCCGCGCACGCTGCCGCCCGCGTTTCGGTGGTCTCCACCATCGGATACTCCGCGTTCTTCCTGGGCCCGCCGGTGCTCGGGTTCCTGGGTGAACACTGGGGCATCCGGAACTCACTGCTGGTGGTTGGCGCGGCCATGCTGGTTTCCATCATCTTTGCCCCGGCTGCTGCGGAGCGGGAGAAAGTGCCGGTCAAAGCACCCTAACAACGGCCGGGCAGACCAGCGGACCGCATCTGTCCGCAATGGGGGTACCGGAGCAGAACCGCCGGGTCTATCTTCGAGCAATGTTCAATTCCCCAACTCCTCCTGCCCGCAGCCGCGGTTCCGGCTCACCGCTGATTGAGGCACACGGAGTCAGCAAAGTCTACAAGTCAAAATCCGGGCCGGTACATGCACTGGACGGGCTGGACATCGGAGTTCCGGAAGGCACGGTCATGGCCCTGCTGGGACCGAACGGCGCCGGGAAAACCACTGCGGTCAAGGTCCTGACCACGCTGATCCGGCCCGATGCCGGCGTTCTGCGCATTGACGGCATCGACGTCCTGGACAACCCGAAGGAGGTTCGCCGGATTATTGGCGTGTCCGGCCAGTACGCGGCGGTGGACGAGAACCTGACCGGCACGGAAAACCTGCGGATGGTCGGCCGGCTGTACCATCTGCCGGACCGGCAGGCCCGGGAGCGGGCCGCCGAACTCATCGACATGTTCGAGCTGACCGAGGCCGGGAACCGTCCGGTCAAGGGCTACTCCGGCGGCATGCGGCGGCGCCTGGACCTGGCCGGGGCGCTGGTCAACAGCCCCCGGGTCCTGTTCCTGGACGAACCGACCACCGGGCTGGACCCGCGCAGCCGCCTGGCCCTGTGGCAGGTCATCAAGGACCTCGTCGCTGCCGGCACCACGCTGCTGCTGACCACGCAGTATCTGGAGGAGGCCGACCAGCTGGCGGACACCGTGGCTGTGATCGACCGCGGCACCGTGATCGCCGAGGGCACGTCGGACCAGCTCAAGTCCCTGATCGGCGGCCACAGTGTTGCCGTGGCACTGGTGGACGGAAACGACGCGGGGGCGGCGGGGACCATCCTGGCCCGCCACGGCGCGGGCCCGCCGCACACCGCCGCCGACGGCCGCACCTTGGAGGTGTCCGTCCAGAACGGGCCGGCGTCGCTGCAGTTCATCCTCGCGGATTTGCAGGCGCAGGACATCGCACTGCACGACGCCGGCATCCGCCGCCCCACGCTTGATGACGTCTTCCTGCAGATCACCGGCCGTCCGGCCGAAGAGGAGCCGGCATCCGGCGCCGCGGATGGCGCCGCTGACAGGGAAGGAGCCCGCCAATGAGTGCCGCAGCAACCCGGCTTCCCGCCGTCCGGACCGGCGGTAAGGCAGCCGCCGCCAACTGGGCCGCCGACGGATGGACCGTGACCTGGCGAAACCTGATCAAGATCAAGCGTTCCCCGGACATGATCATTTTCGCCGTGCTGCAGCCGATCATGTTTGTGCTGCTGTTCAGCCAGGTGTACGGGGGATCGATTTCGGTGGCCGGCACCGACTACACGCAGTACCTCATGGCCGGGATTTTCGCCCAGACCGTGGTGTTCGGTTCGACCTTCTCCGGCGCCGCCATGGCACAGGACCTCAAGGAAGGCATCGTGGACCGGTTCCGCACCCTGCCGATGAGCCCGTCTGCAGTGCTGATCGGGCGGACCAACTCGGACCTGGTGCTCAACGGCATTTCCATGCTCATCATGATGGCCACCGGGCTGCTGGTGGGCTGGCGGGTCAACACCTCCTTCGCGTCCTTCGCAGCGGCAGTGGGGCTGCTGCTGCTCTTCTCCTACGCCTTCAGCTGGGTCATGGCCCTGCTGGGAATGACCGTCCGGACACCGGAAACGATCAACAATGCCTCCTTCATGATCCTGTTTCCCCTCACCTTCATCTCCAACGCATTTGTGCAGAGCTCCACGCTGCCGGCGCCGCTGCGCGTCTTCGCCGAATGGAACCCCGTCTCTGCCCTCGTCCAGGCGGCGCGGGAACTGTTCGGCAACCTCGGCACCACCGCCGTTCCGGACACCTGGCCCATGCAGCACGCCGTGGCAACCGTGGTGATCGGATCCGCGGTGATGCTGCTCGTGTTCGTTCCGCTGGCCGTGCGGAAATTCGAGTCGGTGAGCTCGCGGTAATCCTCAGGATTTCCACCGGGAGGACTCCAGGCCCGCAAATTCCGCAAACCGCCCGTTCCACGGAAGGACCCACCATGATCGAGGCACATCAGCTGGCCAAGCGTTTCGGGAACAAACCGCCGTCGACGGCATCACGTTTACGGTCCGGCCCGGAAAGGTGACTGGCTTCCTCGGCCCCAACGGCGCGGGCAAGTCCACGACGATGCGCATGATCCTCGCCCTGGACAGTCCCACCGGCGGAAACGTCAAGGTCAACGGCCGCCCCTATGCAAGCCACAAGGCACCACTGCACGAGGTCGGCGCCCTGCTCGAGGCCAAGGCGGTGCACCCCAAACGCACCGCGTACAACCATCTGAGGGCCCTGGCCGCCACCCACGGGATTTCCTCCGCCCGGATCAACGACGTCATTGAACTCACCGGCCTCGGCCCCGTGGCCCGCCGGCGCGTGGGCGGCTTTTCCCTGGGCATGGGACAGCGGCTTGGCATCGCCGCGGCCCTGCTGGGAGACCCGCAAACCCTGATCTTCGACGAACCGGTCAACGGCCTGGACCCCGAGGGTGTGCAGTGGGTCCGCCACCTGGCCAGGGGGCTCGCGGCGGAGGGCCGCACCGTGTTCATATCCTCGCACCTGATGAGCGAGATGGCCGTGACCGCCGACCACCTGATCGTGATCGGCCGGGGCAGGATCCTCGCGGATGCGCCCATGGACGAGGTGCTTGCCGGCAGCAGCCGGCAGCGCACGTTCGTGCGCACCGACGACGCCGGGGCCCTGGCCTCCACCCTCACCGGCGCCGAGGTCCGCCGCACAGCTCCGGACCAGCTCGAAGTGCTCGACGTTCCCGCCCGCCGCATTGCCGAAGCCGCACTGGCCGCACGCATCCTGGTCACCGAACTGATCCCGCAGCAAACGTCCCTGGAGGATGCCTACATGGAGCTGACCCGCGGTGAGGCCGAGTATCAGTCGCGGGACATCGGACAGCCGCCGGCTGCCGGTCCCGGCGCAAGCGGGGTCCCGGCCGTGTGACCCGACATCCCGGTGCCCGGGACAAACCAGGGGAAACCCTGAGTCATCCCTAAGGGGGACCCCGGGTTCCCGCCGAATCATCCCTCGGAACGGTTCGTTTCCTCCCCGCTGTCGCCTACGGTTGAGGGAGCCCCCCCGCACCAGCACCCGTCCAACGTGAGGATCACCATGATCGAGGCATCCGGCCTCTCGAAACGCTACGGCCCCAAGACCGCCGTTAGCGACGTTTCCTTTACCGTCCATCCGGGCAAGGTCACGGGCTTCCTTGGCCCGAACGGCGCCGGTAAATCCACCACCATGCGCATGATCGTGGGTCTGGACAACCCGACGTCGGGCCGTGTCCTGGTCAACGGCAGGCCGTACGCGCAGCACAGGGCTCCGCTGCGCGAGGTGGGGGCACTGCTGGACGCCAAGGCCGTGCATACCAAGCGCAGCGCCTACAACCATTTGCGGGCAATGGCGGCCACTCACGGGATTCCCACGAAGCGGGTCAACGACGTCATAGAGCTGACCGGCCTGGCTCCGGTGGCGAAGAAGCGGGTGGGCGGCTTCTCCCTGGGCATGGGACAGCGCCTCGGCATTGCCGTGGCACTGCTGGGCGACCCGCACACCGTCATCCTGGACGAACCGGTCAACGGTCTTGACCCCGAGGGTGTCCTCTGGGTCCGCCACCTGGCCCGGGGGCTGGCTTCCGAGGGGCGCACGGTCTTCCTTTCCTCCCACCTGATGAGCGAAATGGCCCAGACCGCCGACCACCTGATCGTCATTGGACGCGGCCGGATCATCGCCGATGCTCCGATCACCGAGGTCATAGCCGGCCAGGACAAGGTCCGTACGCTCGTGCGGACCGACAGCCCGCGCGAACTGCTGCAGGCCCTGGCGGGACCGCAGGTCAGCGGCATTGAAAAGGAAGCCGGGCTGCTGGAAATCACCGGAGCCGAACCGCGCGTAATTGCCGAAGCGGCGCTGGAGCGCCGGATCCTGGTGTACGAGCTGACGCCGCAGCAGGTGTCCCTCGAGGACGCGTACATGGAGCTGACCCGGGACGACGTCGAATACCGGTCCCAGGACCTGCCGCAGGAACCGGTTGCTGCCGGATCCGCCTCCGGAGAGGGGAAATAGAACCGTGAGCACTGCTACAACATCCAAGCATTCCGCCGCATCCGGGCCGGGCGCCCCCGCCAAATCCGGGGTGAACTTCCTGCGCGTCCTGAGGTCCGAGTGGATCAAGGTCACCACCGTGCCCTCCACGGTGATCCTGCTGGCCATCACCGTGGCGGTCATGGTCGGTCTGGCTGCCCTGGGCGCCTGGCAGATCGTCGTCGTCCTGGACCAAATCGCTTCCGCCACCAATGCCGAAGAGGCCGTGATCTTCGGCGACCCGCAGATGTACCGCGACATCGTCCCTGAAATCCCGTCCAGCGGAATTTTCTTCGGACAGCTGCTGATCGCATCCCTCGCCGTGGTGCTTATTGCCTCGGAGTGGGGGACCGGAATGATCCGCTCCACCTTCAGTGCCGTCCCCAAGCGCATACCGGCACTGCTGGCCAAGAACCTCATTATGGCCCTGATTGCCTTTCTGGTCGGAGCGGCGGCCGCTTTCATCAGTCTGCTGGCCGCCCAGCCGATCCTGTCCGGAGGCGATTTGTCCCTGTCCGTGAACGACGACGGCGTCCTCGCCAGCATTCTTAACACCGGCACCTGCCTGGCCCTGATTGCCGTGTTCTCCATGGCCATTGGAACACTGCTGCGCAACACCGCCGGCGGCGTGGTGACCGCTATTGGCATCATCTTTGTCCTGCCCATGGTCGTGGGCCTGGTCGAGGGAATCGCCGACTGGATTCCCGACGCTGCCCGGTTCCTGCCAAGCAACGCCGGAACCCAGCTGGTCATGGCCGGCGCCACTGCCGAGGGGGACCTGACCCAGCTTCAGGGCGGTCTCGTCCTGGCGGCCTGGGCTGCGGTGCTGCTCCTCATCTCCCTGATCGTCACCAAGCGGCGCGACGTCTAGGGACCCCATTCTTCGGTGAAGGAGGCGGCGGAAGAACGGCCGCAGCCTCCTTTGCCGGACACCCGTTACGGGCCGGAAACTCCTCCACAGCGGGGAGTTTCCGCGTTTATAGCCGCCGTTGTCCCGGGTGCCGGTCCGCTATTACGCGCCCGGAGCAGGCTCTGGTTGAATCGGAGTATGTCTGATGCAACGGATCACATTCACGACCTCGGGGCTTTCGTCAGCGCCTCGCCCTCCAGTTTTCACGCGGCCCGCGAGGGTGCGCGCCGCCTCACCGCCGCGGGATTCACCGAGCTCGACGAACGCCGGGACTGGCCGGCAGCGCCCGGCAAGTACCACGTGGTGCGGGACGGAGCCCTCATCGCGTGGATCGTTCCGCCGGGCGCGGCACCCGGAACCGGTTTCTCAATTCTTGGCACGCACACCGATTCGCCGTCCTTCAAGCTCAAGCCGCGGCCCACCACCGGCCGGCTGGGCTGGCTGCAGGCCGGCGTCGAAGTCTACGGCGGGCCCCTGCTGAACTCCTGGCTGGACCGCGAGCTGCAGCTGGCAGGGCGCCTCGTCACGCTCGACGGTACCGAACACCTGGTGGAAACCGGCCCGCTGCTGCGCTTCCCGCAGCTTGCCATCCACCTGGACCGGGCCGTGAACGAGGGGCTGAAACTGGACAAGCAGCAGCACATGAACCCGGTATGGGGGCTCGGAGATCCCTCCGCCGCTGATCTGCTGGAGCTGCTGGCCGCACGCGCCGGATTGTCGGCGAAGGAAATCGGCGGGTACGACATCGTGGCCGCCGACACCCAGGAGCCGCGCACGTTCGGTGCCGACAACGAGTTCTTCGCCTCCGGACGGCTGGACAACCTGTCCTCGGTCCACGCCGGACTCGCTGCCCTGACCGCGGCGGCGGAAACCAAGACGGACGGCTCCATCGCCGTGCTGGCCGCCTTCGACCACGAGGAAGTTGGCAGCGCCAGCCGCTCCGGAGCCGCCGGACCCTTTCTGGAAGACGTGCTGCACCGGATCACCGGCGGGCTGGGCGGCTCCGAGGCGGACCGCCAGCGCGCGTTTGCGCGGTCGTTCTGCATTTCGGCTGATGCCGGCCACGCCGTGCATCCGAACTACGCCGAACGCCACGACCCGGCCAATCATCCGGTGCTCAACGGCGGACCCCTGCTGAAGATCAACGCCAACCAGCGGTACACCACCGACGCCCCCGGTGCGGCGCGCTGGGCCGGGCTGTGCCGCCGGGCCGGGATCCCGTACCAGGAGTTCGTCTCGCACAATTCCGTGCCGTGCGGCTCAACGATCGGGCCGCTGACGGCCACCAGGCTGGGCATCCGCACCGTCGACGTCGGGATCCCCCTGCTGTCGATGCATTCGGCCCGCGAAATGGCCGGTGTGCAGGATCCGTACCATCTGGCCAGGGTGAGCGAAGTGTTTTTTGCCGGGTAGCCCCGGTCCGAAGCACCTTCGTCCGTCCGGTAGACTAGCTAAGTCTGTGCCGTCGGCAATGCTGACGGCTTTCCCGCTCCCTGGTCACCCAGGTCCGGCGGGACGACAACGCAAAAGAACCTCCTGTTACGGAAATGCCGTGACCGTATAGCCCAAAGGAGGTGGGTTCACAAATGCGTGCTTATGAACTGATGGTTATCATCGACCCCGAGGTAGAAGAGCGTACAGTCGAGCCTTCGCTCGACAAGTTCCTCAATGTTGTCCGTAACGACGGCGGAACCGTCGATAAGGTCGACATCTGGGGCCGCCGCCGCCTCGCCTACGAAATCCAGAAGAAGGCTGAAGGCATCTACGCAGTGGTTAACTTCACCGCGACGCCTGCAGCTGCCGCTGAGCTTGACCGCCAGCTGAGCCTGAACGAAACCATCATGCGCACCAAGATCATCCGCCCGGAAGAGCAGAAGATCTCGAAGAAGGATGCCAAGAAGGCTGCAAAGGCTGACGCTGCAAAGGTTTCCGCAGAGTAATTTCTGCAAACCAAACCGAAATCAGGAGGCAACATGGCAGGCGAGACAACTATTACCGTCGTCGGCAACCTAACGAATGATCCGGAACTCCGGTTCACCCCGTCAGGTTCGGCAGTGGCGAACTTCACCATTGCCTCGACTCCGCGGACCTTCGACCGGCAGTCAAATGACTGGAAGGACGGCGAAACGCTGTTCCTCCGGGCCTCTGTCTGGCGCGAAGCTGCTGAGAACGTGGCCGAATCCCTGACCAAGGGGACGCGTGTTGTTTGCCAGGGCCGCCTGAAGTCGCGTTCGTACGAAACCAAAGAGGGCGAAAAGCGCACTGTTATGGAGCTTGAGGTCGATGAGATCGGCCCCTCGCTTCGGTACGCTTCCGCGAAGGTCACCCGCACCCAGCGCTCCGGCGGCGGTGGCGGCGGCTTTGGCGGCAACAGCGGAAACTCCGGAAACAGCGGCTTCGGCGGCAATTCCAACCCCGCATGGGGCGGAGGCCAGCAGCAGCCGCAGGCTGCGCCGGCCGATCCCTGGGGTGCACCGGCAGGCGGCGGCAACGCCGGCGGCTGGGGCAACGGACCGGATTCCAACGATCCGCCCTTCTAAATCTCGACCGGAGAGCGGCACCTCCCCCGGGGGAACGTCCTTCTCTTCACCCCTGCGCCTCCGGGCGCAACCTCGAGACGGCATTCGCCGTCGAGCCCATCCCGTGGAATGATCCACGGGCTCCACTAGACATAAGGAGCTCCACGATGGCTAAGGCTGAACTTCGCAAGCCCAAACCAAAGTCCAATCCCTTGAAGGCCGCTGACATCACTGTCATCGACTACAAGGACGTAGCATTGCTGCGCAAGTTCATTTCCGACCGCGGAAAGATCCGCGCCCGTCGCGTAACTGGCGTAACCGTGCAGGAACAGCGCAAAATTGCACAGGCGATCAAGAATGCCCGTGAAGTTGCTCTCCTGCCGTACTCCGGCGCTGGCCGCGGCTAAGGAAAGGAACCCTAACTCATGGCAAAGCTCATTCTGACCCACGAAGTAACCGGTCTCGGCGCTGCCGGCGACGTCATCGAGGTAAAGGACGGTTACGCACGTAACTTCCTGCTGCCCCGCGGCTTCGCTCTGACCTGGACCAAGGGTGGCGAGAAGCAGGTTGAGTCCATCAAGACTGCCCGCGCCGCCCGCGAGCACGCTTCCTCGAAGATGCTCAGAAGCAGGCTGCTGCGCTCTCCGCCAAGCCGGTCACGCTGACCGTCAAGGCAGGCGAGTCCGGACGCCTCTTCGGTACCGTCAAGCCCGCCGACGTTGCCGCTGCTGTCGAAGCTGCCGGTCTCGGCGCCATCGACAAGCGCAAGGTCGAATTGCCGACGCACATCAAGTCGGTTGGTTCCTTCCAGGCCAACGTTCGTCTGCACGACGACGTAGCTGCTGTCATCGACCTCAACGTCGTAGCCAGCTAGCACGGTCATTTGTGCGCCTCCGGGCGTGCACGAAGCGCCCTCCGCCTGTTGGCGGGGGCGCTTTTGCGTGCCTGCGGCACTATCCACAGCCGCCGTGCACCTGCTGTGGATATCGGCTGTGGAAATCGGGGATAACCGAGCCCCATAGGTGGGATTCCACCATCTGTCAACCTGCAGGTAGGGGGTGAACGTTGAGAAAAAATAGTCGCTATACACAGGTGTGTATCAACGTTTGCCCTAGTCAGAGCTATGTTCGGCCGGAAATTAATAGTTTATCCACACCCTTATGCCCAACCTGTGCACAAGACACGCCCAGTTATGAACATCTTGTCCACAAGGTCTGTGGATAACTCGTTTGGGGGCGGGGGATTTGACGGCTACGGTTGCGGGTGAATCCCATCTAATCAACTCTCTGCCCGTCACCGGGCCGGCACCGGACGTCCACGGCGGCCGCCGCACCCGAAAGTGTCACCGGGGCGGGATAGACCTGAATCAGCTGCCACCGGGCAGGGATCGCACCACAGCAGTACCTTGGGAAAGGGTTACACAGTGTCGCTCACGCATGCTGACGCACCGGCATCGAGCTCCGGCTCCGACTTCGCCCGCACACCGCCGCAGGATCTGGTTGCCGAACAGTCAGTCCTGGGCGGCATGATGCTCTCCAAGGACGCGATCGCAGACGTGGTCGAGGTTCTCCGCGGCGTGGACTTTTACCGCCCCGCGCATGAATCGATTTTCGAAGCAATCATCGACCTGTACGGCCGGGGGGAGCCGGCCGACGCCGTCACCATCTCGGACGAACTCACGAAGCGCGGCGAGATTGGCCGCATCGGCGGGCCCGCCTACCTCCATACCCTGATCCAGTCGGTCCCCACGGCAGCCAACGCCGGCTTCTACGCGGAGATCGTGCGTGAGCGGGCCGTGCTGCGCCGCCTGGTGGACGCGGGAACAAAGATTGTCCAGCTCGGGTACTCCGGCGACGGCATGGAGGTCGACGACATCGTCAACGCCGCCCAGGCCGAGGTGTTCGCTGTCGCGGAGCGGCGCACCGCCGAGGACTACGTTCCCCTGAAGGACATCATCGAAGGCACCGTCGATGAAATCGAAGCCGCCCAGCATAAGGGCGAGGGAATGACCGGTGTGCCCACCGGCTTCTACGAGCTCGATGAGCTGACCCAGGGACTCCATCCGGGGCAGATGATCGTGATTGCCGCCCGGCCGGCCGTGGGTAAGTCCACCTTTGCCCTCGACTTTGCCCGCTCCGCCGCGATCAAGAGCAACATGACCACGGTGTTTTTCTCGCTGGAAATGGGCCGCAACGAGATCGCGATGCGCCTGCTCTCGGCCGAGGCCACGATTGCCCTCCAGGACCTGCGCAAGGGAACCATCAAGGATGAGCAGTGGGGCAAGATCGCCACCACCATGGGACGGATGAACGAGGCGCCGCTGTTCATCGACGACAGCCCCAACATGTCGCTGATGGAAATCCGCGCCAAGTGCCGGCGGCTGAAGCAGCGGCATGACCTGAAGCTCGTGGTCCTTGACTACCTTCAGCTGATGTCCTCCGGCAAGAAAGTGGAATCACGCCAGCAGGAAGTGTCCGAGTTCTCCCGTGCCCTGAAGCTGCTGGCCAAGGAACTTGAAGTCCCCGTCATCGCCCTGTCCCAGCTGAACCGCGGTTCCGAACAGCGCACCGACAAGAAACCGATGATTTCGGACCTTCGTGAATCGGGGTCCATCGAGCAGGACGCCGACATGGTCATCCTGCTCCACCGCGAGGACATCTACGACAAGGAGTCCCCGCGTGCCGGCGAAGCCGACGTGATCGTCGCCAAGCACCGTAACGGCCCCACCAAGACCATCACCGTGGGCTTCCAGGGCCACTACTCCCGGTTCTCCAACATGGCAGTCGAAGGCGGCTCGGGCTTCTAGCCCAACAGGGGCCGCGGGGTCCCGCGGACTAGAATCGTTACTGCCGGCCGGCGGCTGTTCCCTGCCCGACTTTCCCCGTCCGGCTGTTTCCTGCCCCAACCGCTTCAAGGAGATTTCCGTGCCCAAGTCCAAACCCCGCAAGAAGGCCGCCGCCAAGAAGAAGCTGGCCCGCCGCACGGAGCACGAGACGAACCTGCTCTTTGGAAACACACCGGCCTTCGTCAGCGACGAAGGCGAAGCACTGCTCACGGCCCGCGGCTGGATCAGCGAACGAAGCCAGCCCGGCGGCGCCGACCAGGGCGACGCCTGGTACTGGATGCCTTCGCAGCTGCCCGCCTACCTGGAGGAGGGCGAGCCGGTGCCCACCTCCGTCTTCCCCCTGGAGACCGGATTCGTCAGCCAGCTTGCGACGCCGGACGGGTCGGTTCCGCCCGAGGCGCAGACCGAGTACGCCTCCCTCGAAGAGCTGGAAGCCGACCTTGGCCGGCTCGAGGCCTACCGTGTTCCCAGCGGCTCCTGGACCGTGCTGGGCGGAGGTCCGGGCCGGGACGAAACCCCCGGTGAGCTCATAGACACCATTGCCGAGGAATGGGAACTGGTGGCCGAGCTGATCCACTTCCCCTACAGCACCGGGCCCGGACCGCGCTCCTTTGACGCTGTCGGGCAGGCCCGCAGCGAAGGCCGCCTCACCGAGTACGCCTACCGCTCCGTCCTTGCCGGGCGCGGCTTGCCGGCTCCGGAATAGTCCGGGCCCCGGACCGGGCCCCCGGACCCGGACCACGGACCCGGACCGGCGGGATCAGAGGCCGGAGCCCGGTGTCGGGGCGGCGCCGCGGCCGCGGCTGGAAGCGAGCTGCCACGGCACACTGGCCACCATGATGCCGGGTTCGAAGTGCAGCCGGGCCTTAATGCGCAGCGCGGTTTGGTTGTGCACCAGCTGTTCCCACCAGCGTCCGACGACGTACTCGGGAATGTAGACCACGAAGAGTTCGCGCGGGGCGGCCCGCCGCGCCTCGCGCAGATAGTCCAGGACCGGGGAAATGGTTTCCCGGTAGGGCGAGGACAGGACGGTCAGCGGCACCGGGATCCGCATCCGCTCCCACTCCCCGAGGACGCGCTCGGTGTCCTCGGGATCAATGTCCACAATGATGGCGTTCAGGCTGGACGGCCGGGAAGCCCGGGCATAGGCCAGCGCGCGGAGGGCTGGTTTGTGGACCTTCGACACCAGGATCACGGCGTTTACCCGCGACGGGAGGGCCAGCCCCCCTGGGCTGTCCTCGACGGAGAGTTCCCGGCCACGGCGTCGTAATGCGCCCGAATACTGAACATCAGCAGGTACAGCCCGCCCATTGCCAGCAGGGCTATCCATGCTCCGTGCGTGAACTTGGTGACGAGGACGATCAGAAGCACCAGCGCGGTCATACCGAATCCGACGGCGTTGATGGCCCGGGAACGCTTCATCCGGTGTCTGGCCTCGCGGCTGCGTTCGGTCCGCAGCTTTGCGGTCCAGTGCCGGATCATGCCCAGCTGGCTGGCCGTGAATGACACGAAGACCCCGACGATGTAGAGCTGGATCAGGCGGGTCACGTCGGCGTCGAAGACGATAATCAAGGCCAGGGCTCCCAGCCCCAGGGCAATGATGCCGTTGCTGAACGCCAGGCGGTCTCCGCGGGTCCGCATTTGCCGGGGCAGGAAACCGTCCTTTGCCAGGATGGAGGCCAGCACCGGGAACCCGTTGAACGCGGTGTTGGATGCGAACACCAGGATCAGCCCGGTGGCGGCCACCACAATAAAGAAGGGAATGCTGCCGTCGCCGAAGACGGTTTCCGCGAGTTGGCTGATAACCGGGTGCTGCACGTATTCGGGCCCCACCGGGCTGCCGTTCAGCGTCAGCTGGGTTTCCGGGTCCTGGACCACCCGGACGTCGGTGGCGCTGGCCAGGGCCAGGATTCCAGCGAGCATGGAAGCTGACACCACACCCAGCAGCAGCAGCGTAGTGGCCGCGTTGGTGCTCTTCGGTTTGCGGAACGTGGGCACGCCGTTGCTGATGGCCTCCACGCCGGTCAGGGCTGCGGCGCCCGAGGAGAAGGCGCGCAGCAGCAGGAACGCTCCGGCCAGCCCCACCAGTCCGCTGTCCAGCCCGGACTCCGGAACAAGGTCAAACGCGGCGGACGGCGAAGCGTCCAGGGTTCCCGTGGCCGCCTGGAAGGCACCGAAAGCGCACATGCCGAGCACCGATGCCATGAACAAATAGGTGGGGACGGCAAAAGCGCGCCTGCCTCGCGGATGCCCCGCAGATTCACCAGGACCAGCACTGCCACCCCGGCGGCAGCGATGGGTGCCTGCAGGCCGTTAAGCCCCGGCACCGCCGTGACCAGGTAGTGGGAGGCCGAGGACATGGACACCGCAACCGTGAGGACATAGTCCACCAGCAGGGCGGATGCCACTGTCAGCCCCGCCGGCTTCCCCAGATTGGCGCTGGCGATTTCATAGTCTCCGCCGCCGGAAGGATACGCATACACATTCTGCCGGTAGGAGGCCACCACCGTCAGCAGGACCACCACGACTGCCAGCCCAACCCAGGGTGAAAGTGTCACGGCGGTCACGCCGGCCAGTGCGAGGGTCAGCAGGATTTCATCGGGCGCGTACGCCGCTGACGACAGGGCGTCGGACGCATATACGGGGAGGGCGATGCGCTTGGGCAAAAGAGTCCGTGAGAGCCGCTCGTTGCCGTACGGACGCCCGACAAGAATGCGCTTTAACGCATTGAAGAATGTGAGCACGTGGACAAACCCTAGACCCGGCACCCGCGGCTGTCCACAAGACGCCGGTGCTCGGAATATGAGCTTTCGCACAGCCTGTCCGCCGGCTTATAGCAGATCAGCGTATTCAAGCGGATCTCGGAAGGATAACGATTGAGTGTGACCGATACCAATTTGGACTCGGCCATGGGTTGTTTTAACGTGGTTAATGGTTCGGGAAAGCCCGGACCCCGAGCCGGGCCAGTAGATGTCCGGCGACCAGGCTGGCACCACTAGGGTGCAGCCGCACGCTCGGTGCCGCGAGCCACCAGATGCCGCCACTTCGTCAGGCACCGTAACCATGCCCTCTATTCGTCATGGGTTGGCGGCAGCGTAGGGAAGCCCTGGGAAGGGTGGAACGCCGGTGGGCCCTTGGAGCAGCCAACACTAATGACCAAGTCTAAGATCAGCCGAAACGTGCGCCGGGGACTCGCTGTTGCAGCCATCTCAGGTGCAGGCCTCGCCCTGACCGCGGTACCTTCCCAGGCTGCCGACACGAGTACGTGGGATGCACTGGCGCAGTGCGAAAGCGGCGGTAACTGGAGCATCAACACCGGCAACGGGTTCTCCGGCGGACTGCAGTTCCTCCCGAGCACCTGGGCCGCTTACGGCGGCACCGGCGATCCGTCCTCCGCTAGCCGGGAAGAGCAGATTGCCGTGGCCGAACGCGTTCTTGCCGGGCAGGGCTGGGGTGCCTGGCCCGCCTGCTCCGCCAAGCTGGGCCTGTCCGGCGGTGCCACCGGTTCGGTAAGCACCCAGAGCCAGACCGTGGCCCCGCAGGAGTCCGCCGTCCCGCAGACCACGCAGGAATATGTGGCACCGGAAACTCCGCAGCAGTATGTTGCCGAAGCACCGGTCCAGGAAACTGTTCCCGCCGAGACTTACACCGCACCTGAAACTCCGGTGGCACCGGAGGCCGTAGTGCCGCAGACCCCGGTGCAGGTCCTGCCCGAGGCCCAGGCCCCTGCGGCCGCCCCGGTTCAGACCCCGGCTCCGGCCCTGAGCGGTGAAACCTACACCATCCAGTCCGGTGACACGCTGTCCAGCATCGCCGAGCGGCTGGGGATCGAGGGTGGCTGGGAGGCGCTGTACAACGCCAACACCGGCACGATCATCCACCCGGACCTGATCTTCACCGGCCAGGTGCTGCAGCTGCCGGCCTAACACCGGCCCCGGAAACGGAACAACCCGGGAACGGGACAATTAGGAAGAGCCGCGAACCGCGGCTCTTCCAACCAGCAGGCGCCCCGCCAACAGGCGGGGTGCCTGCCCTGTTAATACTCCCCGGCAGTTCTCCGGGCAGCCGGAACCCGGCGTTACCCGCCGGCAACGGACTGCAGGATCAGGACCTCGGCTCCCGGCGGCACCGGGCTGGCCAGACCGTCGAGGGCCCGCAGCTCCTCACCGTCAATGTAGACGTTGACGTAGCGGCGGAGCCTGCCGGCCTCATCCCGGATCCGGCGCTCCAACCGGGGATAGTCCACGGCCAGCCCGTCGAGCAGCCGGGCTGCCGTAAGTCCCGCCCCGGCTGCGCATTCCAGCTCACGCCGCCCGCCGGCGGCGGCGGACAGGGCCGCCGGAAGGAGCAGGCGCACCGGTTCCGCAGTCATCAGCCCGGTTCCGCCGAAACCATCCCGGCGCGGACACAGAGCACGTCGGGCAGGTTTCCGGCCACCAGCGAGAAGGTGTCCCCCTCGTCGGCGCTCGCGAAGACCTGGCCGCCGCGGGTGCCGAAGTACACCCCCGCCGGTTCGGCAGTATCCACGGCGGCCGCATCGCGGAGTACGGCGTTATAGTCCGTTTCGGGCAGGCCACGGTCCAGCCGGGTCCAGCTGCCGCCGGCATCGGTGCTGCGGTACACGGCCGGATGGCCGTCCGGCGGAATCCGCTCGCCGTCCGCCTTCAGGGGAATGGTCCAGATGGTCCCGGGCCGGGTGGGATGGGCCAGCATGACAAAACCGAAATCCGCGGGCAGCCCGTCAGCGATCGAGATCCAGGAGTCACCGCCGTCGTCCGTCCGGTACACGCCGTGGTGGTTTTGCGCGTACAACCGGCGGGGGTCGCCGGCGTCGCGGGCAGCCTTGTGCACGCATTGGCCGAACTCCGGGTTCGGGTCGGGCAGGAAATAAGCGCTGATGCCGTGGTTGCGCGGGGTCCAGGAGCCGCCGCCGTCGTCGGTCCTGTACACCCCCGCCGCGCTGATCGCCACGAGCATGCTGTCGTCCGCCGGGCTGGGCAGGACCGTGTGCGCTGCCGCACCGCCGAAACCGGCACCCCACTCACTGCGGTGCGGGTGGTCCCAGAAGGGGCGGTTCAGTTCAAAGTGCCCGCCGCCGTCGGTGGACCTCCACACCGAGATGGGTTCGGCCCCGGCCCACACCACCCCCGGCCGTGCTTCGCTGTCCGGCTGCAGCTGCCAGACCCGGGCCAGCGCCTCGCCGGTGTCTTCCGGAAACCGGACGGCGCCGTCTGCAGGTTCGCTCCAGGTGGCACCGAGGTCGTCCGAGTGCACAACGCAGGGACCCCAGTGCCAGTTCATGATGCCCGCGAGAATTCGTGGCCTGCCGCCGCGCGTATCAATCGCAACGGAGGCCACTTCATCCATCAGGAAATGCGGACCGGTCACATTCCAGGTCCGCCGGTCCGGGCTGTCCGCCAGCCACAGGCCCTTCTTGGTGCCGATGGCCAGGACCGCGCTGTCCCCGTTGCTCATGCGAATATTCGACCACGCACCGCACCTCCGGACAAGGCCCAGCTGCGGAAGCCCGCATGGAAATACTTCCTTCTCTCCGGTAGGTATGAGGGATGTCTTTCCTGTACCCGGGCGGTGCCCGGTGATCTACATTGACCCGCCGCTGTGGCCGGCACACAATACCGTGTTCTCCCATCTGGTGTCCGATGCCTCAGTGGCGGAACTGCATGCCTTCGCCGCGGACGCCGGTATTGCCTTCCGCGCCTTCGACCTGGACCACTACGATGTTCCGGCCAGCCGCTACCGGGATCTGGTGGCCCGCGGAGCGGTGGAGGTCGACGGCGGAACCCTGGTGCGCCTGCTGATCCGCAGCGGACTGCGGATCAAGGCGCGGGAGCGCAGCGCCTCCCTGGTGCATCCGCTGCTCGCGCGGTGGGAGGCGCTGCTGCCGGAAGCCGGGAGCTGGGCGCGGAACTGCTGAACCGGTGGGGCGAGCCGCACCGCCGGTACCACGACCGGCGGCATCTGCTCGCGGTCCTGGAAGCGGCGGAGCTGCTCTGGAGCGGCCCGCCGCCGCGTCCGGTCCTCCTGGCCGGATGGTTCCACGATGCCGTGTACCGCGGGCGCGCCGACGACGAGGAACAGTCGGCGCTGCTGGCCGGAGCCCTGCTGGCCGAGGCGGACATTCCGGGACAGGAAATCAGTGAGGTGCAGCGGCTCGTCCTGCTGACGGCGGGGCACGCTCCTGCGGCCGGTGACGAGGCCGGCCAGGTGCTGTGCGATGCGGACCTGTCCGTGCTGGGCCGGGAACCGGCGGCCTATGCCCGCTACCTGTCGGACGTGCGGCATGAGTACCGGAACCTGGACGATGCGGCGTTTGCCGCCGGACGGACCCGGGTGGTCCGCGGGCTGCTCGCCCTGCAGCCCCTTTTTCCACGGCGGCGGCCCGGGAGCTGTGGGAGGAACCGGCCCGGCGGAACCTGGCCGCCGAACTCCTCCCGGCCGGCGGAACCAGCGGCCGGCCCGAACCCGGGGCCGGCCCCGGGAGCTCCACTGCGCATCAGGGGCCGCCGGCATGAGCAGCGGCGGGCAGCCCTGGGCCGGACACGTGAAGGGCAGCCGGGGATACCGCGGCGTCCTCATCGGCCTGGCCGCAGCCGGCATGGCCACCTTCGCCCAGCTGTATTCACTGCAGGGGGTGCTGCCGGGACTGGCTGCTGATCTGGACATTTCGGCCGCTTCGGCGGCGCTGACGGTTTCCGCCGCCACGCTGGGGCTGGCCGCGGCCGTCATTCCCTGGTCTGCGGCCGCTGACCGCTTCGGCCGGCTGCCGGTGATGCGGCTGGCCATCCTTGCGGCCGTCGTGCTGGGCCTGGCGGTTCCCCTGAGCCCCAACCTGCCCGTCCTGCTGGTGCTGCGCTTCGTCGAGGGCGCGGCCATGGGCGGAATCCCCGCCGTCGCGCTGGCCTACCTCAGCGAGGAAGTATCCCGGGTGCATGCCGCCGTCGCGGCGGGCAGCTACGTTTCGGGCACCACCATCGGCGGGCTGGCCGGCCGCATCGTGGCCGCACCGCTCAGCGAGGCCGCCTCCTGGCGGGTCGGCGTCGGCACCGTGAGCCTCCTGGCCGCGGCGGCCGCCGTGGTCTTTCTGCTGACGGCGCCCAAGCAGCAGGGGTTTTCGCCGCTGCGGCGGTCGGACCCCGGTCCGGGCCTGGGCGGACGGCTGCTGGCCCAACTGCGCGATCCGCGGCAGGTCAGCCTGTACCTGCAGGCATTCCTGCTGATGGGCGGATTCGTCGCCGTGTACAACTATTTGGGCTTCCGGCTGGGCGGGGCACCGTTTTCGCTGCCGCAGAGCGTCATCAGTCTCCTGTTCCTGGCCTACCTGGCCGGAACCTGGTCCTCCCGCGCCGCCGGAAGCCTGGCCGGCCGGCTGTCAGCACACGGCGGCCGCCGGACGGTCCTGCTGGGTGCCATAGCAGTGATGGCCGGCGGGCTGGCCCTGACGCTGGCCGAGTGGCTTCCGGCCATGGTCGCGGGGCTGGTGGCCTTCACCGCCGGTTTCTTCGCCGCGCACTCCATCGCCTCCGGCTGGGCGCCGTTCCTGGCCACAGAGGGCCGGGCGCAGGCCTCCTCCCTGTATAACCTGTGCTACTACGCCGGCTCCAGCGTGCTCGGCTGGACCGGAGGCTTTTTCTTCCAGGCCTGGGGCTGGGGCGGGCTGAGCGCCTTTGTGGGAGTGCTGCTGGCAGCGGCCGCCGCGGCAGCCGCCGTCGTGCTCGCCCCGGAAGCGGGGGCAGCACCGGCGCGGCCCGCCTCCGAAAAACCGTAGGCTGGTTTCGTGGGCAACACTTCGTCGCAGACTTCCAGCCCGGCCCTGAGCCGGCGCATCCTCGCACTGGCCGTTCCGGCGCTGGGTGCCCTCATCGCCGAACCACTGTTCCTGATCGCCGATTCCGCCATCGTGGGGCACCTGGGCGTCAACCAGCTCGCCGGAGTGGGGCTGGCGTCCACTGTGCTGCAAACCGCCGTCGGCCTCATGGTGTTCCTGGCGTACTCGACCACCGGAACCGTGGCGCGCTACCTGGGCGGCGACCGGCACCGCGAGGCCGTGGCGGCGGGCCGCGACGGCATCGGCCTGGCGCTGATCCTGGGCGTGCTGCTCTCCGCCGCCGGCATCCTGGCCGCACCGTGGCTGGCCTCCGCACTGGGAGCCACCGGAGAGGTCCACCGGTACGCGGTGGACTACCTGCAGTATTCCATGCCGGGGCTGACCGCCATGCTGGTGGTGCTGGCCGCCACCGGCGTGCTGCGCGGACTGCAGGACACCCGCACCCCGCTGGCGGTGGCCGGCGTCGGCTTCGGTGTGAACATTGGGCTGAACTATCTGCTGGTGTACGGCTTTAACCTGTCAGTGGCCGGTTCCGCGCTGGGGACAAGCATCACGCAGTGGGGAATGGCCGGGGTGTATCTGGTGCTGGTGGGCCGGATGGCACGGCGGGCAGGAGTTCCACTGCGCCCCACGGCCGCGGGCATCCGGGCCACCGCCCACGTGGGGTCCTGGCTGATGCTGCGGACGCTGAGCCTGCGGCTGGCCGTGCTCGCCGCAGTATTCGTGGCCACGGCCCAGGGCCCGCAGTCCCTGGCGGCCCATCAGCTGGTGATGACCGTCTTCACCTTCCTGGCCTTCGCCCTGGATGCCCTGGCCATCGCTGCGCAGGCACTCATCGGCAAGGAACTGGGCGCCGGCAACCGGGCCCTGGCGCGGGAGCTGACCCGGAGAATGATCCGCTGGGGTGTCGGATTCGGGGTGGGAACCGGCGCGCTGCTGGCGGCGGCGGCGCCCTTTGCCGGCTGGATCTTCACGCCCGACGCCGGTGTCCAGTCCGCGCTGACCGCCGGACTGTGGGTGCTCGCAGCATCCCAGCCGATATGCGGGCTGGTGTTTGTGCTGGACGGCGTGCTCATCGGCGCCGGCGACGCCCGCTACCTGGCGCTGACCGGAGTGCTGAACCTGCTGGCCTACCTGCCGCTGCTGTGGTGGGTGCAGGCCGCCGGCCTGGCCGGGCCCGGCGGCATCGCCTGGCTGTGGGCTGCCTTCGCCCTTGGTTACATGAGCGCGCGGGCGGTGACCCTGACCTGGCGGATCCGGCAGGATGCGTGGATGGTCACCGGGGCGGCGCCGGGCGCGGCAAGCGACTAAGCTTGTGGGTGGCCAACCGGCCATGCGCTCGTTATTTGAAAGTGGAGGCTCAGCAGTGGCAGATTCGAACCACGGCACCCCGTGGGCGCCGATCCTGCTGCGCGCGGCCGCAGCGGCAGCCTTTGGCATCCTGACCATCTTCTGGCAGTCACCCGGCGTGGGCGTCCTGTCGGTCGCCGGCGGACTGTACCTGCTGTTCACCGCGGGCGCCGTCTGGCGGATGGCAGCGCTGGCAGGTGCCCGTGCCGAAACCCGGATCCGCAGCCTGCAGCTCCTGGAAGCCGGCGTGTACGCGGTGGCCGGCCTCGCCGTCGCCGCGTTCCGTTCCGCCGAGGCTTTCTGCGCGGCAGCGGGCGCCGCACTGCTGGTTGGAGGTGCGGTGGAACTCTACCTTGGGCCAAGGCCCGCGGCACGTTCCTTCCGGCCCGGGACTGGCTGATCACGGGAGTGGTGAGCCTGGGGACGGCCGCCATCCTTGTCGCCGTTCAAATCATGGGACTGGGCGCCCACGCGATGCTGGGGGTCACCGGCGGCTCCGCCATCATCATCGCGGTGGTCCTGGCCACCTCGGGACTGGGGGCCCGCTGGGACGCCCGGACCCCGTCGGCACCGAAGCCGGCTGCAGCCGCCCGGGAAAAGCCGTAAACTGAACAACTCTGGGTTCTACGCACTGTAGAACCCACGGACATCAACGCAGCAGGAGGAAAAACAGTGGCGAACAGCTCATCCGGTGGACCGCAGAAGCGGAACTCCGTGAAGGCCCCGCTCATTTTCTCGGCCGTGCTGGCCCTGGTCGCGGGCATCGCCACCATGATCTTCGCCACGGGCGGTGCGGACAAGGAACTGCGCCTGGACCTGGCCGTTACCGCTGCCGGCATTGCGTTTATTGTTTCGCTGCTGATTTGCTCGCTGCTGCTGATGACGGAAAAGCCGAACCCGGACCACCTGAGCGAGGGCTCCGGCGTGCACCGCAGCTCGGCCAAGATCCCCGGCGGCGCCGGCAGCGTGGGCGGCCCCGGGGCCCCGGTTCAGCCGGGCACCGCGCCCAACGCAGCCGACGGCGGCTCCCGCCCCGCCGACCCCACGGCTTAAGTCCGCGGTCCGCGGGGCAGCAGCTGCCGCGGCCTCAGTCGAAGATCTCCTTGCTGATGTCGGTCGGGGCGTCATACCGGCGTTCGGGCAGGTTCTGCAGCGCGTCCAGTACCGACGAATCCGCCTTGGCTCCCTGGGCTTTTTTCACGATGTCGTCCCTGGACGCGGGATAGTCCAACCCGCCCAGCGCCTTCTGAATGTCGATGGGGCTCGGTTTGTCCGCCATGGTGCTCCTTCGATTGGTGGTAGCTGTGCTCACTGTCCGAACACCTGCTCGGCAGCGTCTGTGGAACGGTCCGGGACCGTTGTGGGTGATTCCAAATGCACGGCACCGGACGGGAGCAGGCCTGCTCCGCCGTACTTCTCCATAACCCGCCACTGTGCCGCAACATCCTCGCCGGCGTGACCCGGCGGCAGGTCCTGCCAGAAACCAAATCCGCCGCAGTCCACGAGTTTGGCGCGGTCAAAGAGCACGCACGCCCCCACCCAGGCCACTTTGTACAGCTGCCAGGCCCCGGCGGGAAGGCCCAGGCCCGCGGCAAGGTGGGTGAGGTTCGCGGCGTTGTGCAGCGGCCAGCGGCCGAAGCCCGGCCCGCCCCGGCGGATCCGTTCCGGACGCACGGGTCCGGACCACGGTTCGAAGGACTCCTGCTCACCGGGCCGCCGGTCCTGCAGGTAGGACAGACCCTGCACCGCAGCACCGACAAATCCGCAGCCGGCCTCCGCCAGCGCACCGGCCATCCGCCGGAGCATGTCCGGCTCCAGCCAAACATCGTTGTCCAGATAGAGCACCAGCGGGGCGTCGGCCAAATCCAGCAGGTGCTGGCGCTGCTGGGCGAGGCCGCGCACCGGCAGGTTCCGCTCCAGCCGTACCGGCCGGCCCTGGGCGCGGAGCACCCGGACCATGGCGGCCGCCGCCGGATGGTTCCACGACGGCTCCGCGGAACTTTGGTCGCTGACCACCACGCCAAAGTCCGGGCCGTCCTGCGCGGCCAGCCCGGCCAGGGTCACACCGAATTCGGCCGCGCGGTTCCGGGTGGGAATCAGGACCTGCAGGAAACCGGCCGGCCGTTGCCCGCGGCGCCGGCGCCCTCCAGCCCCCATTCGCCGGACCATCTCCGGTTCATGGCCCGGCCCCTGCTTCCTCCCGGCTTCCATCCCCGCCGGCCTCCACCGGGTCCGCTGCCGGCCGCGCCTGCTCCTCCACCGGCCGGCCGGCTGCGGGACGCCGGCGCACCGCCGATGCCTGGATCCGCTCCACTACGGCACTGGTGGAATGGTCCGCCACATAGTCCAGGATCCGCACCTGGCCGCCGGCGGCCAGCACCACCGGCGTTTCCTGCAGCATTTCGGGGGAGTAATCCCCGCCCTTGGCATAAACGTCCGGGCGCAGCGCTTCAATCAGCGGAATCGGCGTATCGGTGTCAAAGACGGTGACGTAGTCCACGCAGCTCAGCGCGGCGATCACTGCCGCACGGTCGTGGACCGGGTTGATCGGGCGGCCTGGTCCCTTCAGGCGTGCCACCGAGCCGTCGCTGTTCAGCGCCACCACGAGGATGTCGCCCAGGGCCTTCGCCTGCTGCAGATAGCGGGTATGGCCGCGGTGCAGTACATCAAAGCAGCCGTTGGTGAGCACTATCCGCTTGCCCGCCGCCCGGTCCGCGGCCACGCGGGCGCGCAGCTCCCCATGGGGCAGCGCCGTGTCGGCCAGCGCCGTCAGATGCAGTGCCAGGTCCGCCGACGTGCAGACGGAAGTTCCGGCGCGCTGCACCACGATATCGGCGGCGTTCTGGGCCAAATCCGCCGCGGTACTCAGCGGAAGGCCGGCAACGCGGGCCAGGGTCAGGCACGCCACAAACGTGTCACCGGCCCCGGAGGCGTGCTTCTCCGCGGCGGGGCGGGCCCAGGTCCGGTGCACCCCACCGTCTCCGGCGACCAGGACGGTGCCCTCCCGGTCCAGGGTGACGACGGCGGATGCGGCGCCCGCGGCGCGGAGCAGGTCCCGGCCGCGGCTGATAATGTGACCGGCGCGGTCGGTCTGCGGTTCCAGGACCTCACCCAGCAGACGGGCGGTTTCCTGCGCGTTGGGCGTGACGACGTCGGGCTCCAGCCCGGCCCAGAGCGCCGGATCATGGGCGTCGACCACGGTAAACCTGCTGCCGCGGGCGGCGGCCAGCGCCTCCCGCAGCAGTCCGTGCAGCAGCCCGCTCCCGTAATCGCAGACCACCACCGCGTCCGTGCCCTGCAGCCAGGCCTCCAGCGCCGCAGCAATGCGTTCCTCCGCATCGGCCGGCACCGGGCTCCCGCCGTCGTCCATTCGCAGCAGCACCTGATCCCCGGCCTGCACCCGGTACTTGGTTGCCGTCCGGGCGGCCGGATGGGAGTGCATCTGCCGCAGGTCGATGCCCGCGGCCGCCAAAGGCCGCGCAGACGGCGGCCTGGCCCGTCCTCGCCCACCAGCCCCGCCAGTTGTACCCGGGCGCCGAGGGACTGAAGATTCATGGCGGTGTTGGCGGCGCCGCCCGGCGAGTAGTCCCGCCGCCCAATGTCCACCACGGGGGCTGGAGCTTCCCGGCAGAACCGGTCCGTGGTGCCGGAGAACCAGCCGTCCAGCATGACATCGCCAATGACGGCAATGCGGGGTGCCAGCCCGGCCAGGCGGGCGGGCAGCCACGGAGCCAGGCTGCGCAGCCCGGCCAGGTCCTGCGGCCCGCTCACTCCAGCCTTCCCGCCTGCGGCAGGCCCACATGGACGACTTTGACCAGGCTGAACTCGTCCAACAGTTCGGGCCCGTAGCCGAAACCACTGCCGCTGTCTCCGCGGGGCTGGGCCGAACCGCCGGGAGCACCGCCGAAGACCGCGTTGATTTTCACGGTTCCCACGGGCAGGGCGGCCACGGCGCGGTGCGCGGAGTCGATGCGGGGCGTGAGCACGGTGGCGGCCAGGCCGAACCGGTCCGCGGCCGCCAGGGCGAGCCCCTCCTCGAAGCTGTCCACCACCTGCACGGGAGCAACCGGGCCGAAGGTTTCCTCCGTGAACACCGCCATTGGGTGCGAGCAGTTCAACAGCACGGTGGCCGGATAGAAGGCGCCCGGCCCGGGCGGGACCGTGCCTCCTTCGGCCAGCTCCGCGCCGCCGCGCACGGCCCCGGTGACCTGGGCATGTACTTCGGCCCGCAGCCGTTCATCCACCAGCGGGGCCCGCACCGCGTTCCGGTTGCGGCGCCGGGCTTCCCGGATCAAGGCCTCGCAGAACGGCCCGGCAACGGCGCGGTGGACATAGATGCGTTCGGCGGCGGTGCACATCTGTCCGTTGTTGCTGAAGGCTCCGAGGGCTGCCTGCTCCGCTGCCCAGTCCGGGTCCACTCCGGCGTCAATGAGCAGCGGATCATTGCCGCCATTCTCCCGGATGACGTGGGCACCGGTCAGGGCGCCGGCCCGGGCGATCCGTGCCCCGGTGACACTGGAGCCCACGTGGGCCAGCAGGTCGACCCCGCCCTCCAGGCTTAGCAGCGCCCCGGTTTCGGCGCCCCCGGGCAGGGTGGTGAAGATCCCGTCCGGGAAGAAGGGTGCGAGCAGTTCCCCGAGCAGCGCCCCGGTGTGCGGGGACCGTTCACTGGGTTTGTGGATGACGGCGTTGCCGGCCACCAGCGCCGCACCGATCAGGCCGGACGCCACCGCCACCGGATCATTCCACGGTGTGAGCAGCACGGCGACGCCGCGCGGTTCGGTGACGGTGTAGTCCGCCGCCAGCACCGGTCCGCGCAGGCTTCGTCCGCGGTGCACCGGTCCCAGTTCGGCGTATTGCTCCAGCGCGGCGACCCCGGCGGCCACGCCTTCCAGTGCCTCGTTCAGGGGCTTTCCGGTTTCCCGGGTGTTCAGGTCCGCCAGCTCCCGCGCATGTTCAGCCACCGCCGCTGCCGCCGCGCGGACCGCCCTGCCCCGCGCACTGGGATCCGTGGCCGCCCAGCCAAGACGGGCAGCCCGTGCGGCCCGGACAGCCGTTTCGACCTGGTCCCGGCCGGCGGCGTCCAGTTCGCCCACAAGGGTGCCGTCGGCCGGATTATGCACTGCCAGGCGTCCGGCCGGTAAATCCTTGCCGGGGGAGGCCTGGGTGGAAGCGGCGCTGGCGGACATGGAACTCCTCCGGATCGACGGTGCAGGGCAACTTCGTGTGTAGGGTTCCTACCCGTTTGGCCGCGCTTTACACGGATTTCCGGCGGAAGATTTTTTCTCCCTCCTGCGGTTGGGATCGACAGTGCGAGGACCTAGGGTGGGGCCAGGCAACAGCCAGGCTGCCAGCCGGAGAGCCGGTCCGGTGACGGGCGGACGGCACCGCAGCGGCACGTGTAACGGGGACGGGAACCGGGAAGGGGACGGCGCATGGCGGAAAAAGGGGCAGCTGATGAAGCCGGGCAGGCGGGGGCGCAGCACGGGGGAGAGCAGACTGCCGCGCGGCCGGGGGTGCGCCGCGGGGTCGGTCCGGTCCTGGCGCCGTTTCCGGAGGTGGGCCGGATCGCCGTCCTGCGCGGCGGCGGCCTGGGTGACCTGATGTTTGCCATGCCTGCCCTGGACGCCCTCGCGGCGGCCTATCCGGACGCGGAGATCACGCTGCTGGGCACCCCGCTGCATGCGGCCCTGCTGGCAGGCCGGCCCGGACCGGTGCACCGGGTGGAGGTGCTGCCGCCGGCTCCGGGCATCCGTCCCGGCCGGGAGAACCCGCCCGCCCTGGCCGGTTTCCTGGCGTCCATGCGCGCCCGGCGCTTCGATGTGGCGGTGCAGGTGCACGGCGGCGGGCGTAATTCCAATCCTTTCCTCCTGCGGCTGGAGGCACGGCATACGGTTGGCACCCGGACTCCCGACGCGGCCCTCCTGGAACGCACCATTCCCTACGTTTACTACCAGCATGAGGTGCTGCGGGCCCTGGAAGTGGCGGGCCTGGCCGGTGCCGCTCCGCTCTCCCTGGAGCCGCAGCTGGAGGTCCTCCCGGCGGAGGAGGAGGAAGCGGCCGCGTATCTGGTCCCGGGCCGGGACCTGGTGACCCTGCATCCCGGGGCCACGGATCCGCGGCGCCGCTGGCCGGCGTCGGCCTTTGCCGCCGTGGCCGCGCAGGCCGCCGCCGACGGCTGCCGGGTCCTGGTCGTCGGTGACGACGGCGACCGGGACCTCGCCGAGCAGGTCACGGCTCTGGGCCTCGCGGCGGCCGGGCCCAGAGCGGACATCGATTCCGTGGCCGGCAAGCTGGAGATCGGCACCCTTGCGGCACTGCTCAGGGCCAGCGCCGTGATGGTCGGAAACGACAGCGGCCCCCGGCATCTGGCCCAGGCGGTGGGAACGCCCACGGTGGGCGTGTACTGGTTCGGAAACGTGATCAACGCCGGCGCCATGGGACGGACCCGGCATCGGGTGCACATGTCCTGGGTGTCCGCCTGTCCGGTCTGCGGCGCCGATGTCACCCAGGTCGGCTGGACGGCTGAACGCTGCCCCCATGATGATTCCTTCGTGGCTTCGGTGGACCCGGCGGCTGTGTACGCCGACGTCGCCGATCTGCGGTCCGCGCCGCCGGCTTGACCGCCGCGCCCCCGCAGCGGCGGACGGTCAGGGCCAGGAATCCTCCTCCTCATGGCAGATGACCATCTCCCGGATTTCGCAGCCTCGGGGCTGGTGCAGCGCAAAGAGGATCGCCTCGGCCACCCGCACCGGGTCGTTGAGCCGGGAGTCGTCCTGCGGCTTGTACTGCTCGGTGCGGTCCTCGAAGAAGTTGGTCTTCATCCCGGAGGGGATCATGGTGGTCACGCCCATGCGGCCGCGGGTTTCGGCGGCGAGGGCACGGCTGAAACCCACCACGCCGAACTTCGAGGCGCAGTACGCCGTGGCGTCGGAAACAGCCTTGATGCCCAGGCTGGAGGCAATGGTTACGGCCCGGCCGTGGCTCTCGAGCAGATAGGGGAGGGCGGCGCGCACCACGGATACGGTGCCGAGGAGGTTCACTCCGATCACCTTTTCCCATTCTTCGGCCGCGACGTCCTCCAGGCGCCCGCAGCGGTCAATCCCCGCTGCGGTTACCACGGCGTCCAGCCCGCCCAGCGATTCGGCGGCGTCCCGCACTGCCGCCTCAACGGCAGTCCGGTCCGCGACGTCCACTTCCACGGCCTTCGCCGCGCTGACCGTGCTGATGTTCCGGTCCAGCACGACGGCGGTTCCGCCGGCGCCGGTCACGGCCCGGACGACGGCGGCCCCCAGGCCGGACCCGCCGCCGGTCACGAGGACCCGGCCGGGATTGGAGAGCTGCAAAGTCATGGATAGTCCTTTCCTAGGTGTTCCGGTCCGCGGTGTTCCGGGACCGAAGCGGATGAGTTGCCGGCCGCTGCCTAACCCACCCGGGCCAGGGCGGCGGCCAGCGCGGTGGTGGAACGGGCCGGGTGATAGGGGACGGTGACGGTTTCCCCGCCCCACGCCCTGATCAGCCGGGCTTCAGGCAGCTGGTCCTCGCGGTAGTCCCCGCCCTTGACCCAGATGTCCGGCCGCAGCCGCTCCAGGGCCGCCTCGGGGGTGTCTTCCTCGAAGATCAGCACCCCGTCCACGCAGCCGAGGGACAGCAGCAGCTCGGCCCGGTCCTCCTGTCCAATAATCGGGCGCTGGTTCCCCTTGAGCCGGCGGACCGACGCGTCGGAATTCAGGACCACGATCAGGCAGTCGCCCAGCCGGCGGGCCGCGGACAGGGTCCGGGCATGTCCGGCGTGGAGCAGGTCGAAGCACCCGCCGGTGGCAACCACGGTGCCGCCGCGGCCCCGCACCGCCCCGGCGGCGGCCATGGCGTCGAGGCTGCCGCTGTGCAGCTGTACGGGTGCTTTTCCCCGGTGCAGGGCGGCCACTCCGCCGGCCGCAAGGAAACCGGCGGCTGCCTGCACTGCCTGTTCCGCGGCAGGTTCCAGGGCGGTTCCGCGGGCCAGGGCCAGGGCGAGGGTGGCGGCGAACCGGTCACCGGCGCCGCAGGTGTCGGCGGCCTGGACGTCCGGGGCGGGAATCACCTGCGGCAGTCCTGCGGCAGGGTGCACCAGCGCCCCCAGGGCTCCCAGGGTCACCACCACCGAACGGCTCTTCCACCGCTCCAGCAGCACTGCCGCGGCATGCAGGGCTGCCGCAATTCCTCCGGTGCCGGCCCCTGCGCCCACGCCGCCCGGCCCGGACGCGCTTTGCCGCGCTTCGGACAGATTGGGGGTCACCGCGGCCACGCCGGGCACCGGGCCGGCTCCGGCCGGATGCGGATCCCAGATGACCGGCACCCGCCCGGCCGCGGCTTCCAGGGCGTGGCGCAGCTGCGGCACAGCGGTCAGTCCGCGGCCGTAGTCGGCCACCACCACCGCATCGGCGCCGGCTATGACGGACAGCATCTCGCGGGTTACTGCGGGAACCGGCGGCGGTGAGCAGCCCTCGTCAAAACGGACGACGGCCTGCGTGCCGGCGCGGATGCGGGTCTTTACCGGCGTCGGCGCTCCCGACGGGCCGGCGGTGACGGCAATCCCGGCGAGGGCGGCACGCAGCTCTGCCGAAGCGCCGTCGTCGGACAGCACCGTCACCAGGGCCACATCGTGGCCGTCGCGGGCGAGCATCCGGGCCACCAGGCCGGCTCCGCCGGCACGCCTGCGGATACTGTCCACATCCACCACCGGAACCGGGGCATCCGGCGACAACCGCTGCGCGCTGCCGGTGATATCGGTGTCCAGCAGGACGTCGCCCACCACCACGGTCTTCACAGCTGCTCCTTTCCGCCACGGCGGAGAACTTCGGCGTCAAAGGCCCGGCACACGGCGTGCAGGGCAATCAGGTGGGCCTCCTGCGCGTTGGCGGCCTGCGCGTTGATGCTCACGGCTTCGTCGCAGGCCGTACTCAGCGGATTCGGGCCGCGCCCGGTCAGGGCCCATGTGGTGATCCCCGCGGTGCGGGCGGTTTCGGCGGCGCGCAGCAGGTTGGGGCTGCGGCCGCTGGTGGACAGCAGAATCAGTACATCCCCGGTCCGCCCGTGGCCCAGCACCTGCCGGGCGTACAGCTGGTCGAACCCGTAATCATTGGCAATGGCCGTCACCGCGGACGTCTCGGCATGCAGTGCGATGGCGGAGAACGGCCGCCGGTCGGCGTCGAACCTGCCCACCAGCTCCGCCGTCAGGTGCTGGGCCTCGGCCGCCGATCCGCCGTTGCCGGCGGCGAGCAGCCGCTGCCCGGCCAGGAGCCGCACGGCGAGTTCCGCGCCCCAGCCGGTGAGCCGGGCGGCCTGCGCTTCGAGCGAGGCGACCGCCGGCCGCAGATCAGACAGGTGCTGCAGGACCGCGCGGTGGGCGGCAGACGGTATCGGCCGGGCAGCAGGGGCGGGCTGCGCGTCGGCCAGCAGGGTTCCGGCCGCGTCCGGGGTTGTCGGTTTCACAGGGCCTTCCCTCCCAGCGGCTGCAGGCGGTTCCGGCGGGCAGCGGCCGTACCGCCCACTGCCACTTGGTAGGCTTTCTCGGTATCGGCAGCCACCCGGTCCCATGAGTAGCGTGCCCGGGCCCGCTGCCGGCCGGCAGCACCGAGACGGCGGGCATACCCCGGATTGTGCAGCAGCTCGGCCAGCGCTGCGGCCAGGGCCTGCGGATCCCTGGGCGGCACATGCAGGCCCGTTTTACCGTGTACCACGGTGTCGATCAGCCCGCCGACGGCTGATGCCACGACCGGAACACTGCAGGCCATGGCCTCCAGCGGCACAATCCCGAACGGCTCGTACCAGGGGGCGCAGACCACGGCGTCGGCGCTGCGCAGCACCGCGGGCATTTGTTCCCGCGGAACCTGTCCCCGCAGCAGCACGCGGTCCACCACGCCGAGGATGCGGGCCAGGGCCAGCAGCCGCTGGGCTTCCGGATCGGAGGCCAGCCCGGCGGAGTCGGAGGCGCCGCCCACGATCAGGAGTTCGACGTCGTCGTGCCCGCTTTCCGCGAGCAGCGCCAGCGCCTGCACCGCCAGGTCCACGCCTTTGCGCGGAACCAGGCGGCCGACGACGGCGATCCGGAACCGCTGCCCCTTGCGTTCCGCCGGCCCGCCGGACCCGAAGAGCTCCAGGTCCACGCCGCAGGGGGCCACGGAAATCCGGCCTCCCGGAACACCCATGGCCTTGAGTTCAAACACCTCGTCGGAGCAGGTGGCGATCACCCGGTCCGCCGTCCGCCCGACGGACGGCTCCAGCCAGGTGCGCTGCGGCGGGCTGGTGTCTTCGGCTCCCTGATGGCGTTTTTTCACGGTGCCCAGGGCGTGGAAGGTCTGCAGCACTGGAACGGGATACCCCGGGGCCTCAACGTGCCGCGCGGCTTCAAGCGCGGCCACGCCGGACATCCAAAAGTGGGCGTGCACCACGTCCGGCGGTGCGGCGCCCCAGTCTGCCGAGATGCCCTCGGCCAGCTCGTGCATGTACGGCAGCAGAACGTCCTTGGGCAGGGCCCGGGGCGGTCCTGCCTCCACGTGCACCACCTCGAGTCCGTCGCGGACCGGAACCACCGCCGGTAAACCGGGATCATCACGGCGGGTGTAGACGCGGACGGAGTGGCCGCGGCGGGCCAGCGCCACCGACAGGGCGGCGACATGCACGTTCTGCCCGCCCGCGTCCACGCCGCCCAGGGCGGCCAGCGGGCTGGCGTGCTCGGACACCATTGAAATTTTCACTGCGTTCCCCCTCCGGCAGCTGACAGTTCCGTATTCCGCTGCAGCGGCAGCTCCCCGGCGGCAGCCGGATCCCTCATATCGGGGCTGCTGCCACCCCGGGTCATGATGTCCGAAAGCGTGTTGTCCCAGGCCGCCAGGAAAGCGGCCAGGCCGTACTGCTGCAGGGCAAAGTCCCGGGCGGCCCGGCCCCGCTGCCGTGCCTCCCCGGGGTCGCCAAGCAGGTCCGCTGCCGCCTGCACCAGCTCATCGACGTCGGTTGAGACGGCCCCGGCCTCCGGGGAACGGCGCGGACAGCTTCGGTGGTGGCCAGGGCCAGCACGGGCAAGCCCAGATGCATTGCTTCGAGCAGGGACAGCCCGAGGGAGGTCCAGCGCATGGGATGAACATAGGCCCGGCATCCGCTCAGCTCCGAATGCAGGGCATCGGCCGGCAGGTCACCCCGGACTGTTAGCTCATCCGGGCCAAGACCGGTGGCGGCGGCCAGGCCTCCGGTCCCCATGCCGAACACTTCCAGCCGGGCGGCGCGGGCAAAGCGGGGCAGCAGGTCCGTTCCGGTGACCCGCCAGCGGCGCACCGGTTCATTGATGACTACGCCCAGATGGCCGCGTTCGCCGGTGTACCGGTAGCCGGGGTCCGGGATGCCGTGCTCGATGACCCGCACCAGCGCGCGCCCGTTATCCCAGAACACCGCATTGAAATGGCTGACGTGCACGATGGGAATGCTGCTTTGGCCGGCGAGCGGATGGCTGGTGGACGGAACTGCGCCGCGCGGAGTGTTGTGCTCCAGGTACACGGCCGGAAGGTCCCGGCCCGGGCGCCGTCCCAGCAGGCGCTCGCAGGCGGCGAGCTCCTCCGGACGCTGGAGCACGACGGCATCGATCCCGGCGTCACGCAGGTCCCCGGGAGCGCATTCAACGGCCGATGCCGGCCACTCCCGCCCGCCCCGGCCCAGCCCCCAGGGGCCGCCTTCGGGCGTAGCCGGCAGGATGTACTCATGCGGCCCGCGGACAAAGGCTTCCATCCAGCCTCCGTGCACATGCCAAAGCAGGATCCTCATGCAGTCCTCGTTTCTCTGCGCGTTCCCAGGGACGTAACGCCGGTGGTCAAGCGGTGCACGGCCTCCACGACCTGTTCCGGTGTCACCCCGGAAAGGCAGGGTGCCCCGGCTCCGGGCACTGACGGGCCCGGCTGAGCCGGCACGGCGCGTTTTGGTCGCCCAGCAGTTCCAGCGGCACGCGGTACGGTGCCCACCGCACGGCCGGAACCACAGGGGCGAACAGGCTGACCACGGGGGTTCCGACCGCCGCCGCCAGGTGGGCCGGTCCGGTGTTCCCGACGACGACGGCGGAGGCTCCGGCCAGCACGCCGGCCAGGGCACGCAAGTCGGTGCGGCCGCCCAGATCTCCGCCGGCCACGCCCGCGACGGTGGCGGTCAGCCGGGTTTCGCCCGGGCCGCCGGTGACCAGGACCCGGTGTCCGGCGGCAGCGAGCAGCTCCACTGCGGCGGCGTGGTGCAGGGGCGGCCAGGCGCGGGCCGGCACCGCGGCGCCGGGGTGGACCACCACATAGGGCCCGTTCCCCACCAGGTGCCGGACATCGCCGGGACCGGTCACGCGCAGGCGGCCGTCGTCCTCGTCGGGCAGCCGGTAACCGGCCCCGGCGGCGATCTGCAGGGCGCGCTCGGCCTCGGGCTGATCCTCGGGAAAATCCTCACCGGGCCGCAGGCGGGTATCCAGCAGCGACCCGGCATAGTCCACGGAGGCACCGGCGATCCGCTGCACACCCGCCAGGCGCAGCACCAGGGCCAGCGGCAGCGGGGACTGGTGAAAGGAGGTCAGGATCACGGCTTCCTCAATGCCGGCGCTGCGCACCTCCTGCTCCAGGCGGGCCAGGGAAGCGGCGGTGACCGGCGGCGCCGGATCGGTAATCCAGGGCGCGGTCCAGGTCAGGACCGTGTCGGCACCGGGCAGCAGGCGGCCGGCGTCGGCGCCCTGCGGCCCGCAAAGCAGGGTGACCCTGGTCTGCGGGTCCGCCGCGACGGCGCGGACCGCGGGCCCGGCGAGCAGGACGTCTCCCGCACTGTCCAGGCGCGCGACCAGGACGCCGCGGGTCACGGACCCTCCAGCAGGAGTGCGACGGCGCCGGCCAGATCCCGGGCCACCAGCGGCGCGGCTGCGGTTTCCGCCGGGAGGGTGACCGGCGTGGGCACCAGGACAGCCCGTGCACCGGCCGCTTCCGCTGCCGCCATGTCTGCCCCAATGTCCCCAATGACGGCTACGTCGGCCGGCCGCAGGCCTGGCCGGGCACAGGCGCTGTGGATCATGCCGGGCTGCGGTTTGCGGCAGGTGCATCCGTCACCGGGACCGTGCGGGCACATTTCCCAGACGTCGAACGGGCCGAGCAGGTCCTGGATCCGCGAGTTAACGGCGGCCACCTGGGAACGCGTGAGCAGGCCGCGGGCCACACCGGACTGGTTAGTGACCACTCCGGTCCGGATGCCGGCCCGGCGCAGCTTCCGCAGGATGCCGGCGGCCTGCGGAAACGGATCCACCAGGCCGGGGTTCCCGTTGTACGGGACGTCGCGGACCAGCGTGCCGTCCCGGTCAAAGAGCACCGCGCGCGGCGGCTTCCAGTCCACATGTCCCATACCGAACTTCTTCCCCATCCGTACCAGGCTCAAACACTTCCGCGTGCACTTCTTCTCCGCGCCGCCGCTGCGCTCAGCCTGCCGCCGTCTGTCTGGCAGGATGAGGTCCATTCGTTCCGGACGGCGGGACGGCGCGTCGGCAGGAGGGCCGGAATGCAGCAGACCAGCGCACATCGAGGGCAGCCGGAACTCCTGGCCCTGCGCGCCCTGAAACTGGGGGACCTGCTCGTGGCGGTACCCGCGCTGCGGGCACTCCGCCGGGCCTTTCCGGAGCATTTCATCTCCTACGCGGCGCAGGAGTGGCTGCTGCCGGTCCTGAAACTGGTGGGAAGCGTGGATGCACTGCTGCCGCTGCACGGGCTGGATGTTCCCATTCCGCTGGAGCCGGGGCGGATTGACGTGGCCGTGAACCTGCACGGCAGCGGTCCGGAAAGCACCGGCCGGCTGGAGGCGCTGAAGCCGCGCCGCCTGCTCGGACATGCCGCCCCGGGACTGCCCGGACCCGCCTGGCGGGACGGCGTCCATGAGCGGGAGCGCTGGGCTGACCTCATGACCTGGCACGGGGTTCCGGCCGATCCGCTGGACTACCTGCTGCTGCCACCGGCATCGCCAAGCCCGGCACCGGGTGCAGCGGTCATCCATGTGGGAGCCGCCTACGGCAGCCGGCTCTGGCCGGTGGAACGGTTCGCTGCGGTCGCCGCCGAGCTGCACCGGGCCGGACTCCGCGTGCTGTTCACCGGCAGCACCGGTGAACGCCCCGGGCACTGGCCGCTGCGGAACTGGCAGGACTTCCGGCTGCTGCTGTTGCCGCCGGGCAACTGGACCTGGACGGGTTCGCGGCCGCCGTCGCAGGAGCCGCCCTGGTGGTTTCCGCCGACACCGGCGCCGCGCATTTGGCCTCGGCGTACGCCCGGCCGTCGGTGGTGATCTTCGGTCCGGCCCCCGTCGCGGAGTGGGGTCCCCCGGACGGCCCGCACATTGCGCTGACGGATGAGAGCCGCCGCCGGGGGGATACGTTCGCCGTCGACCCGGATCCGGCGCTGCTGGCGGTGTCGGTGCAGGATGTGCTGGCGGCCGTCGAAAAACTGGATGTTCCGTAGGTCGTCCGGGGCGGCCAATTAAGCGCTCGCTGTCTGGGCCCCGACTGCTGCCCCCGCCTGGGCCCTGGCCACTGCCGCGGCCTTGGCCGGTGCGGGACGGCCCAAAATCTCATGCTGGAGTTTGACCAGGATCTTGGCCAGCCGGCGTGACACCTGCATTTGGGTCATCCCCAGGCGCTCGCCGATGACCTGCTGCGGCTCCTCGTGAAAGTACCGGCGGCAGAGCAGGTCCTTCTCGCCGTCGTCCAGGGTGCGGATAGCTTCCGCGAGGACCACGAGATTCTCCGCCTGCTCGAGCCGGCCGTCGATGCTTCCGTGGACGTCGGCCAGGAAACCGCCCTGGAAGGGCGCATCGAGGGAGTCCGGCTGGAGGCTGCTGTGACACGTCAACGCCTCCGACACGATTTTTTCGGTCTGCCCCAGCTCCCGGGCCAGTTCCGGCAGGGACGGCTCACGGGCCAGCCGCTGGGTCAGGGACGGATACACCTTGGCGACGGTGGTGCGCAGGTCCTGGACCTCACGCGGCGGGCGCACCATCCAGGACAGGTCCCGCAGATAGCGTTTAATTTCACCGTGGATGGTGGGCACGGCAAACGCGGGAAAGCGCCGGCCGATGGCCGGATCAAACCGCCGGACAGCTTTGATGAGCCCGATGTAGGCCACCTGGCGGAGGTCGGCGCGGTCGCGGCCCTGGCCGGCATAGGCTGCGGCCACGCTGTCCGCGAGATCCCGGTGCTGCAGGATCAGTTCGTTGTGCAGGGCCTGCTGCAGGTCACCGTGGGCACCGCGTGCCTTGGTGAAGTGGTCGAGGGCATCGGACTCAGGAAGCGTCATGGGCAGCATTTCGTCGTTCCTACCTAGCCCCCTGCTGGACCGCTACCTTAGGAAATCAGAAGCCCCCTTAGTTATCAAGACTTCCCGCGGAAACCCTGCAGTGAGGGCTTTACTTCCCGGCTGAGCAGAAGGTATACGGAGAAGCAGCAGTCGTATGCTGCCGGTGCAGTACCCGGGGAAGCTATCGTCCTTTGCGGCGTTTGCGCTGTCCGCCGGTGCTCTTCCGGGCCCCCGCGGAGACGGTCCGGGCTCCCGGGATGAGTGCCCGCTGCTACCCGGAACGTGTAAGGGTGGACCGTCCAGCATGCTGCCCAGACCGGCGAACTGGTCCAGTGCTGCCGGCGCCTGGCCGGTGCTGCCGCTCCGTCTCCCGCGCTTTGCCAGCAGGACGGCGGCGGCGCCGATGACAGCAAGGCCGGAGGCCAGTATCAGCATCAGCATGGCGTAGAACCAAAAGAGGGTGAGGTTGGGCGGGGCCGAGACCGGAGGGGTCAGTACGCCCGTCAGGCAAATGAGCCAGAACGCCGCGCAGCTGCCGATGATGATCCAGGCTGTCCGGGTGGGGAGGGAGTACAGGAGGTTCTGCAGCTTCTGTTCCATGTGGGGGTCCTGGGAAGAGGCAGTGGTGCCGTGTGCTCGACGCCCCCAAGTCTAGGCAGCACCCCCGGGGCCCGGACAGTCCCTGACGGGTTGCGGGGCGCTTAGGGGGCGTTTGTGGCGAGGGGGTTGCCGGACCGCTGGACTCCTCCACAATGACCTGGACGGCACCGGCCGGCTGCTGCAGCGCCACGGCGTCGGCCAGCGGCTGAACCTGCTCGCCCGGCACCCGGACGTTGATGCTGCCGGTGCGCCCGCTCGTGCTCAGCCAGTGCAACTGCACCCGGGGAGCACTGTCAGTGCCGAGCCAGGCCTTGAAAGCATCTGCGGCCTCGCGCAGCTGTTGTTCCGTAAATTCCGCCCTGAACGGGATAGCTCCGGCCTCCGAGACTGCCGTTTCGGCTTCCGGCGCGGTCACTGCGACGTGGAGCCGGCCGCCCTCGATCCACGCGTCGGAGTAGGCGCCGCCAAGGTCCGTTTTCAACTGGGCATGAAGTTGCAGGAGATCTGTCATTTGCTCTTCCGATAGGGGTCCGGGATCCGCGGCCGACGGCGTTGCTGCCGTCTCGTCCGCAGGTTGACTGCCGGGGGCGGCCGGTGCCATCCCGGGACCGCTTGTCCCGGGGGCGTCCGGGGCTGCGGCCGCGGTCAGGGGCGCCGTGGCCGGCGGGGCCTCCTGCCCGCAGCCGGTGAGGGCCAGCAGTGCCGTCAGCGAAAGTGCGGTGAGTGCCGGGCCGGCGGTGCGGCCGATGGGTCGGAGTGTCGGTGACATGGTGCCTCCTGCTGTCGGTCCAGTATGCACGTAATACCAAAGCGGGCCCCGGCACAAGACCGGGACCCGTTTCAGTGTTCTTCCGCTAGGTGCAGATTAGGCATCCTGCAGCTGGCGGCGGCGGTTGATCAGCAGGGCGCTGATTCCACCGGCGGTGAGCAGGGCACCTGCTCCGGCGAACAGACCCATGCCGGCAGCACCGGTGTCGGGCAGGCCGTCACCGTTGTTGTCCGGAGCCGGGGCGGGATCGCCCGGGGCCGGAGTCGGGCCGGGTACTACCGGAGCGGGAGCCTCGGGTGCAATGACAACCGCGGTCACGGTGAAGGTGACGGCTGTTGCTGCGGAGGTCGCGCCTTCGAGAGTCTGCACGGCCGAGACCGTGTAGCTGCCCGGAACCAGGGCCGGGAAGCCGTTGACGCTCCAGCTGCCGTTGTCGGCAACCGTGGCGCTCAGGGTGTCTTTCCCGATGGTGACATTCACCTTGGCACCGGCGGTGCCGGTGCCGGAGATCTCGCTGGGGTTCTCGCCCTCAACGAAGTCCTGTCCATCGGTGACGGACGTGATGACAGCCTCTTCGAGGATGACGGAGAACTTCGAGGTTGCGGTGTCGGAGGTTTCCTTGCCAGCGAGATCCTGGACAGCAGTCACGGAGTACTCGCCGTAGGTGAGCGCCTCGTCAAGCTTCCATTCCCAGTTGCCGTCCGCGTCGACAGTGGCGGTGTCGCTTTCTTCAACGGCGGCCAGGCTGTTTGCGGTCTCGGTGTCTTCGCGGGTGTCGGTGCCGGTGAGCTTCAGGGTTACCTCGGCACCCTTGGCACCGGTGCCGGTGATCGCTTCGACGGAATCAGCAATGGCTGCACCATCTGCCGGGTTGGTGATGACCGGAGCTGCCAGCGGAGCTTCCTTGACCTCGAGCTCGTAAGATACGGTCTTGGACTTGTTGTAGCCGTTGACGGCCTGGACGGTGAATTCGAGCGTTCCGCCTTCGGGAACGGTGGACGGAGCCGTGAAGCTCCAGGTGCCGTTCTCAACCGTAACGGGCTCGGTCTCACCGTTGACGGTGAGCTTTACCTCGGTGCCGGTGGTGGTTCCGCTGATGGTCTCGTCCGTGAGGACGGTTCCCTTGTCCTCATGCGAGGTCAGCTTCGGAGCTTCAACGAAGACCGCAACCGTGTAGCCGGGCAGGTACTTGGTCAGGCCGTCGACCAGGGAGGTGGAGGACAGGCGCTCGATGCCGTCCCGGACGACGCCGGCGCTGGTGATGCCCATGGCGTTGGTACCGGAGATAACGGATCCGCCGGAGTCGCCGGGAGCTGCGTTTTCCTCAAGAGTGGATTCGAAGCCCCACACGCCGCGAATGTCGTCGGAACCGTTGTGGCCCAGGACGTAGAATTCGCCGAGGCCGGTGACCTCGCCGCAGCTCCAGCCCGTGGTGCGGCCGGACTTGCATACGGGTGCGCCGTTGACGGCTTCGACAACCCCGGTGATGGCGACTGTATCTGCCGTGAGATCCGTGGCGTCCTGCCACTTCGTGGTTTCGGGGAGCAAATCGAGTTCGCTGTTGATGTCATCAATAACAGCAATGTCGGTGCCAATGTTTCCGCCGGTCACCGGGTCAGCAATGGGCGAGTTGCCCTCCCCGCCGAACTGCGAGAAGCCGAATGTTCCGAGATCTGATCCGAGGCTGGGCTGTGTTCCCCGCTTGCATCATCATTCGTGGGGTCGGTGAGTGCCGCTTCTTTGCCGTTGCCGTCGTCGTTGCAGTGACCCGCAGTGATGACGGCGGGCTTGCCGCCCGGGGCAAAGCCGTTGAAGCCGATGGAGCAGAGGAAGGATTCGTCGATCGCATAGCCCTGACCGTTGACAACCTCTTCAAGCGGCGTGGCCGGGCCTGAGGAGTCGGAAATGGTGACGTTGGTGAATCGCTCCGCGAAGGCGTCCGCAGGAGAGCCCGTTACGTCTGCCATGCTCCTGGCAAGGACCGAATCGCCGACAACAGCGGACTTATCAACGCTGATGACGTAACCGTTGTCGGTCAGGAGGATGGACTGCAGTCCCTCCACGCCAACGCTGGAGATGTACTCTGACCGGATTTTGGAAATTTCAGTGCGGTAGTCGCCTGACAGGCTGATCTTCGCAGCGGGGGTTTCCTCGGCGGCCTCGGTTGCCTCGGCGCTCGGAGCTTCGGAGGCTTCCTCAGCGGGGGCATCTTCAGCAGGGCCTCGACAACCTCAGCCTCTTCAGCCGGCGCCACGAGAGTGGCGTCCAGCTCAAGTGCGAGGGCTTCAAGGGCGTCACCGGAACCGGTAATGACAATCTTGCCGTCTTCGATGGCAATGCCTACGAAGCCTTCGGTGGCCTGGAGCCCGGGAAGGGCATCCGCTGCCTTCTTGCCGAGCTCGCCGGCTGCCTCGAACTCTTCAACCGTCATGCCCAGGTCTCGGAGGAGGGCCTCGGCCAGGCCGGGATCGACCGTTCCTGCTTCTTCAGTGGCTTCAGCCTCGTCGGTGACGGCTTCTTCCGGAGCTTCCTCGGTGACGGTTTCGTCAACGGCGGGTTCGCTGGCCGGGGCCTCAGTGGCTGTAGTGACGGGAGCATCGGTGGACGCAGTGTCCGGCTCCCCTGTCGGTGAAGCAATGGCCGGGGAAGCAATGAATGCTCCGCTCACCGCCAGTGCTGTTGCGGCGCCCAAGGCGCCAACGCGTTTGTAAAACGCGCTCGTATGGTCCTGCATTGAAACCCCCATTTATGTACTGGCACAGACTCCACCGCCGCACAGGGCACAGGTGTAGACCTGGACCGGTAAATGCAGAGCCGAGACTGAGTGGAATTGGCCGTCCGCCAAGAAGGCAGACGAAGCTCATCCAGAGCATAGCGGCAGGTGAGGAAACTAACAAGGGCACTTGGCACTTCTGGGCACGGGCGCCGGAGAAAGGTCCACGGACGCCTCCGCCGCCTCCGCCGCTTCAGCCGGCGGGCTTCTGCCGGGTTGCCTGCCGGGTGCGGTAGGAGCGCACGTGCTCCCGGTTTGCGCAGTTTCCGGTGTCGCAGTACCGCTTGGAACGGTTCCGGGTCAGATCCAGCAGAACCGCGCTGCAGTCCGGCGACGCACAGGCCCGCAGCCGGTCAAGTTCTCCGCCGCGCAGGGCATCGGCAAGGGCCATTGCTGCTTCGGTGGCCATTCGGTCCTCGAGCGGAGCCGCGGCGGAGGTGCAGTGCAGATGCCAGCTCCATCCGTCGTGGCGGACGACCCGGGGAAGGGCCCGTGCGTTCCGCAGGAGCTGATTCACTCCGTCAGCCACCTGTTCCTCGTCAGCCGTCCAGAGTCGCTGCAGGCGGGTGCGCAGGTGCCGGACGGCCCGCAGCTCGCCGGCAGTGCGGGTGCGCGGGCCGCTGAAACGCTGTTCGGCCAGGAAATCATCGAGGTCCCCGGTTGTAAGCAGCCCGTCCGCCCGGTCCGGCCGGGTGCCGATCCCGGTATTGATGAAGGCCGCCAGTGTCTTCAGCGCCACCTCAGTGTCATGTGTAAAAGTCATAGTGACCCCTGACATCTTTCCGCATGGTCTTCCCAGTGTAAGGTCCAACCGCGCACAATGAAGCTGACAGGTCCCGCCGGGACAAGGAAACTGCTCCCATCGGAGGCCGTCATGAAACGCTCCACCTCTCACCAGCCTCTTCTCAGGGGACGCGGGACAGGGCATCACGGACATGTCGGCGGTGGGACCCCGGCGCTGACGGTGGCCCTCCTGTCCTCGGCGGTCTTCGGCCTCTCGGGCTCCTTTGCCAAGTCCCTGCTGGAAACCGGCTGGACTTCCACCACGGCAGTTGCGGTGCGCATGGGGGGAGCTGCCCTGGTTCTGCTGGTGCCCGCCATAATCTCTCCACGGCCGGTGGCATCAGGTGTGGGATAACTGGAAAACGCTGCTGGCTTTCGGCTTTATCGGTGTGGCCGGCTGCCAGTTCTTCTATTTCAATGCAGTCCAGCGACTGTCCGTAGGGGTGGCCCTGCTGCTGGAATTCCTGGCACCGGTGTTGATGGTGCTGTGGGTCTGGGCCTCCACCCGGCGCCGGCCGGGGGAAGGACCATCGGCGGTGCGCTGGCTGCCGTTGCCGGACTTGTTCTCGTTCTGGATGTTGCCGGTGACGTGCGGGTGGACCCGATCGGGGTGTTGTGGGGACTCGCCGCCGCGGTTTGCCTGGCGATCTATTTTTTCATCACGGCCCGGCAAAATGATTCCCTGCCGCCGCTGGTGCTCGCCACCGGCGGCATGCTGGTGGGGGCGGCCACCATGCTGGTGCTGGGAGCCACCGGGATCCTGCCGACCGGTTTCAGCACCGAAAACGTCATGCTGGGCGGCAGGGTTACCCCTTGGTGGGTGCCGCTTGCCGGACTCGTCCTGTTGTCCACCGTGCTCGCCTATGTCACGGGAATTGTGGCAGCCCGACGCCTGGGCTCACGGATTGCTTCCTTTGTCTCCCTGACCGAGGTGCTCTTCGCCGTCCTGTGGGCCTGGGTGCTGCTGTCCGAGCTGCCCCGCCCGATTCAGCTGGCCGGCGGCGCACTGATCATCCTGGGTGTGGTCCTCGTGCGGGCAGATAAACGGGCGGGCCTGCCAGGCGAAGGTGCGGACGATATTTCTCCGGCAGCCTGAGTTCCGGCGGGCTGCCCGGGCGGTGTCCCGCCCGGGCGGGGCTTTACCCTGCGGCTCGGCCTGTTCCACCCGGTCCCCGCCGGCAGCTTCTCCGGCATTTGTTCCGACGCGAATTTCACGCTTCAGGATTTTACCGGTGGGCCCTTTGGGAAGGGCGTCGGTCAGGATTACCCGGCGCGGGTACTTATAGGCCGCGAGCCGGTCCTTGGCGAAGTCGCGGATCTCCTGCAGCAGCGACTCGCGGCCGGCGTCACCGCCCGGCAGGGCGTCCTCCTTCAGACCCACCACGGCAACAATTTCCTCGCCGTGAAGCTCGTCAGGAACTCCGACCACCGCAGCTTCGGCCACAGCGGGATGCTCGTACAGGACTTCTTCGACCTCGCGCGGATACACGTTGTAGCCGCCGCGCAGGATGACATCCTTTTTGCGGTCCACGATGTACAGGTTCCCCGCCTCGTCGGCGCGGGCCAGGTCTCCGCTGCGGAACCAGCCGTCCGGAATGGCTGCCTGCGTGGCCTCGGGGTTGTTCCAGTACCCCTTCATGACGCCCGTGCCGCGCACCGCCAGCTCACCGACGTCGCCCACCGGGACGTCGGCACCTTCCGGGTCCACGATCCGCACCTCCATGCCCTGCACCGGCTTGCCGATGGAACCGGCCATGCGCTCCGGGCCCGGCAGGTTGAAGGACACCACCGGGGAGGTTTCCGAAAGCCCGTAGCCTTCCAGCAGCTGCGTACCAAACACACGTTCAAACTCATGCAGCACTTCCAGCGGCATCGCGGAGCCGCCGGTGATGGCACCGCGGAGAGTGGACACGTCGGTGGAGGCCAGGTCCGGATGGCGCAGCATGCCCACATACATGGTCGGCACACCCTCGAAAATCGTCACGCCGTCACGTTCAATGATTTCCAGGGCCTTGCCGGCGTCGAACCGCGGCAGCAGGCTGATCGAGGCTCCCACCATCACGGCCGAATTCAGGGCGGATGTTTGCCCGAACACGTGGAAAAAGGGCAGTCCGCCAAAAATCACGTCCGATTCCAGGGTGTGCAGCAGGTTGCGGGAGATGTCGGCATTGCTGCGCAGGTTGTCGTGGGTGAGCGCGGCGCCCTTGGGGCGTCCGGTGGTGCCGGAGGTGTACAGGATGACGGCAACGTCGTCGCCGCTGACGTCCGCCACGGCCGAAACCGGGTCAGCATCGGCCAACAGCTTGAGGAAAGCGCCGGAATCCACTGAGATGACCGGAACACCGCCGGCCTCCTCGGCACCGCCCAGGGCTTCGGCCAGAACACCTTCCCAGGCGAACACAAGCCCGGCACCGGAATCGGACAGGTGGTAGGCCACCTCACGTGCCTTCAGCAGCGGATTCATCGGCACCACCACAGCGCCGGCCCGGAGTGCGCCGTAGTACGCAAATGCCATTTGCGGGATATTCGGCATGATCAGCGCTACCCGGTCGCCGGGGCCGATGCCGTGCTCCGCCAGGACTCCGGCCACTTTGGCGCTCATGGCATCGAGCACCGCATAGGAGACGGTGGTGTCGTCCAGTTTCAAAACGGGCCGGTCCGGAACCCGGGCTGCGGTCTCGGTGAGAATGCCGGCGAGGTTGTGCATGAAGATCTCCTTTGATCAGACATGGAACGTGGAGCAGCGGCGGGCAGTCAATGCCAACTGGCAGGGTGATGAGCATCACATACTGCGCGGTATGTGAGCAGTCTAGCCCCAGACGGGCCCGGACGGGCAAGGCCGTCCGGCAATTTTGTTTGGCCAGGGGCCGGCGCAACCGGCCCCTGCTGCTGTGCGTGGCCCTGAGTGAAAATTCCCTGGCCGGCGCAAAGTGGAATTCTACCTTTTCGCGTCAACGACAATCCGTGTTTTTATTATTTGCCCGCCCAGATGGCCGGGCTTTCACAAAAATAGATCAAGGGACACCATGGTTGACCTGCTGATATTGCTGTTGCTGGTGGCCGGCATCGTTGCCGTCACAGCCAAGTTCAAGATTTCGCCGTTCCTGGCTCTCCTCGGCGCCGCGTTTATCGGTGCCTTTGCCTTCCGCCTGCCGGTCGGAGACATTATTCCGACCATTACGACGGCGTTCGGCAACACGATGGGAAACATAGGCCTGGTGATCCTTTTTGGCACCATGATCGGCGTTATTCTGGAGCGGTCCGGCGGCGCTATCTCCATGGCCGATGCCCTGATTAAAGTCCTGGGGACACGTTTTCCCACCCTGACGATGAGCATTATCGGCTACATCGTCTCCATCCCCGTGTTCTGCGATTCCGGGTACATCATCCTGAATTCACTCAAAAAAGCGATGGCCGAACGGGCCAGGGTTTCCCTGGTGGCCATGTCAATAGCGCTGATGACCGGCCTGTACGCCACGCACACGATGGTCCCGCCCACGCCCGGACCGCTGGCTGCCGCCTCCAACCTCAATGTCGTGAACGACCTCGGGCTCCTGATCGGCCTGGGCCTCGTGGTGGCAGCGGTTTCGGCGGGCGCAGCGCTGCTTTACGCCAACCGCTTCCTGAAAAAGGACATTGAGCTGTTGCCGGTGCCGGCTGAAGAAGCCGAGGTCAGCTACGAAGAGTTGAGGGCGACGTACGGCAAGCTGCCCAGCGGTTTCATGGCCTTCCTGCCGATCCTGCTGCCGATTGCGCTTATCTGCCTGTCCTCGATCGCCAAGCTCCCCGGCAGCCCGCTGGGAGATAGCGGCCTTGCTGCGACGGTCACGTTCGTCGGAACGCCCGTCGTCGCGCTTGCGCTGGGCCTCATGGCCGCGGTGTTCCTGCTGCGCGGCAAGGGCAAGCTCGCCTCGTTCAACTCCCAGATCTCCGATTCCATTCTCCTTGCCGCACCAATCCTCCTGATCACGAGCGCGGGAGCGGCTTTCGGCGGCGTCCTGGGCGAGAGCGCCATCACCGGGTTTTTGTCCGATAACCTCGCCACACTGGGGCTGGGCATCGCGGTGCCGTTCCTGATTTCCGCGGCGCTGAAAACGGCCCAGGGGTCCTCCACCGTGGCGATGGTAACGACGTCGGCCATGCTGCTGCCGCTGCTGGAACCGCTTGGCCTGGCCTCCGGCGCGGGCCCGGTGCTGGCGGTGCTCGCTATTGGTGCCGGCGCCATGGTTGTTTCCCATGCCAATGACTCGTATTTCTGGGTGGTGTCCCAGTTCAGCCGGATTCCAACGGCGACCGCCTACCGCACGCTTACTCCGGCCACGGCGGTGCAGGGTGTTGCCGGTTTCGCTGCGGTGTGGGTCCTGAGCCTTTTCCTGGTCTAGGGAAAGCGCCGGGGCAGGCAGGCCAGGACTCCGGCCCGGCCCGCCGGCTTCCGGCCGGGGCCGGGGCGGAGGGGTAATCTGGAACCGGATTCGATGAGCAGCCCCGGGTTCCCGCCGCTGCCGGGTCCAACACTCCCAAAAGCCTAAGGAACTCCCTCATGCCATCCTCCGCGGCACCTGTTCTCACGCCTGCCGCCCGGCAGTCCGTGCTGGGCACCCTGAAGTCTCCGCGGCTGCTTAAGACTGAGGTGCTGGCGGGTTTGGTTGTAGCCCTGGCGCTGATTCCGGAAGCAATCGCGTTTTCCGTCATCGCCGGTGTCGATCCCCGGATGGGCCTCTTTGCCTCGTTCACGATGGCCGTCACCATTGCGTTTGTGGGCGGACGCCCCGCCATGATTTCCGCAGCCACCGGCGCCGTCGCCCTGGTGATCGCCCCGGTGGTGGCCGAACACGGCGCCCACTACCTTGTCCCCACCGTCATCCTCGCCGGAATTTTCCAGATCCTGCTGGCCGTGGCCGGCGTCGCGAAACTGATGCGCTTCATCCCGCGTTCGGTCATGGTCGGCTTCGTCAACGCGCTGGCCATCCTGGTGTTCTCCTCCCAGGTCCCCGAGCTGCTGGGTGTGCCCTGGCTGGTGTACCCGATCACCGCCGCCGGGCTGTTCATTGTCTTCGGCCTGCCCCGGCTGACGGCGGCGGTGCCCGCTCCGCTGGCGGCCATCGTCATCCTGACCGCAGCGGCCGTCCTCATGGGCTGGGACGTGCCGACGGTCGGGGATAAGGGAGAGCTGCCCGCCTCGCTTCCGTCACTGCTGTTTCCGGATATTCCGCTGACCCTGGAGACCCTGCGGATCATCGCTCCGTACGCGGTGGCGATGGCCTTTGTGGGCCTGCTGGAATCGCTGCTCACCGCCAAGCTGGTGGACGACATCACCGACACCCGGTCCTCCAAGGTGCGGGAGTCCTGGGGGCAGGGCGTGGCGAACATCGTCACCGGCTTCTTCGGCGGCATGGGCGGCTGCGCCGTCGTGGGCCAAACCATGATGAACGTGAAGGCCTCCGGCGCCCGCACCCGGATCTCCACCTTCCTGGCCGGGGTGTTCCTGCTGCTGCTCGTGGTGGTGCTTGGCGACGTCGTGGCGCTGATACCGATGGCGGCCCTCGTGGCTGTGATGATTTATGTGTCAGTGGCGACCTTCGACTGGCACAGCATCCGTCCCTCGACCCTTCGCCGGATGCCGAAATCTGAAACCGCCGTCATGGTCATCACCGTTGCCGTGGTGGTATTCACCCACAACCTGGCGATCGGCGTCGCGGTGGGTGTGCTGGCCGCAATGGTGCTCTTCGCGCGCCGGGTGGCGCATTTTGTCACCGTCCGCCGCACCCTGGGCGACGACGGCGCCGCCGTCACCTACGCGGTCCAGGGCGAGCTGTTCTTCGCGTCCTCCAACGACCTGTACACCCAGTTCGAGTACGCGCTGGATCCGGACCGGGTGCTGATTGACATGAGCGCTTCCCATGTGTGGGATGCCTCCACCGTGGCGGCGCTGGACGCAATCACGGAGAAGTACCGCACCCACGGCAAGACGGTGCGGATCACCGGACTGGACGACTCCTCCGACGCCATCCGCTCCCGGCTCAGCGGCCGGTTCGGCGGCTGACCCGTCCCGCGGCGGCGGTCCCGTGCGGAAGCGGGACGGCAGGCGGATTCGGATGAGAGCATGGTGTCATAAACCGGGGGCTCACGAATCCGTTCCCGCAAACGTCTACCGGGTGTGGAAGTGAAACCGTTCGAAGCCATTGTCAGGGAACACGGGCCCGCCGTGCTGCGGGTGTGCCGCGCCGTGCTGGGACCGCAGGACGCGGAAGACGCCTGGTCCGAAACCTTCCTGGCGGCACTGCGCGCTTATCCCGGCCTTGCCCCCGGTGCCAACGTCCAAGCCTGGCTGGTCACCATTGCCAAGCACAAGGCAATCGATTCGCACCGCGCAGCAGCCCGCCGCCCGGTTCCGGTCGCCGAACTGCCGGCGGATGACCGGGACACGCCCTCCGGTGCCGCCGGGCGGGACGTTCCGGGCGTCGACGGCGGCAGGGGTGACAACGACGCGCTCTGGGCGGCGCTGAAAACCCTGCCCCGGCGCCAGCGTGAAGCTCTTGCCTACCACCACCTTGGCGGGCTGCCCTATGCAGAGGTGGCTCTGCTGCTGGGCGGTACCGAGGCGGCCTGCCGCCGGTCGGCGGCGGACGGAATGAAGAAACTGCGGGCTCTGACTTTGGAGGAATCCCCATGACCATGCCACTGCCGCAGTCCCTGGTGCAGTCCCCGACGCAAGGGCTGCTGCTTCCGGATGCAGCCGGCGACGACGCACTGCCGCGGCTGCAGTCCCGGCTGGCCGCCGCGGCGGCGGACGCCGGAATGCTCGACGTGGCGTACACGGTGGTCGACACCCCGGTGGGCGGACTGCTCCTGGCCGCTACGCCGGAAGGCCTGGTCCGGGTCGCCTTTGCGTGTGAGGACCACGACGCCGTACTGGAGGTCCTGGCGGCACGGATCAGCCCGCGGATCCTCAACGCTCCCGGCCGGCTGCAGAATGCGGCGGACCAGATCGGGGAGTATTTCGCCGGCGCCCGCCGTGCCTTCGACCTGCCGCTGGACCTGCGCCTGACCGCCGGGTTCCGCCGCTCCGTCGTCGAGCACCTGCCGACCATTGGCTACGGCTCAACCGCGAGCTACGCGGCGGTCGCCGCGCTGACGGGGAGCCCCGGTGCTGTGCGGGCCGTTGGAACCGCGTGCGCACTGAACCCGCTGCCCGTCGTCGTGCCCTGCCACCGTGTGGTGCGCTCGGACGGAAGCACCGGCAACTACCGCGGCGGCCCCGCCGCAAAACGCCTGCTCCTCAAGCTGGAGGCCGCATGACCGGCACGCTTTTCCCGCCCGACCGGGCTGAACTGGCTCCCGGAGCCGTTCACATTCCCGGATGGCTTGACCCTGCCGCGCAGCGGGACATCGTGGCCGCATGCCGGCAGTGGGCCATCGGACCGGTGCCGATGCGTGCGGCGGTCCTGCCGGGCGGACACCAGATGTCGGTGCAAACGGTATGCCTGGGCTGGCACTGGCAGCCCTATAAATACACGCGCACAGCGGACGACGCCGGCGGCGGGCAGGTTGCCGGCGTTCCGGACTGGCTGATCCGCCTGGGCCGCCGTGCGGTGGAGGAAGCATATGACCGGCCCGGGGAGGCGGGCTACGCTCCGGACATCTGGAAGCCCGGGGACTACACGCCGGACACGGCGCTGATCAACTACTACGCGCACGGCGCCCACATGGGGATGCACCAGGACAAGGATGAGAAGTCCAGCGCCCCCGTCGTCTCGCTGAGCATCGGAGACACGTGCGTATTCCGATTCGGGAATACATCGACGCGGACCCGGCCCTACACTGACATTGAGCTGGCCTCCGGAGACTTGTTCGTCTTTGGGGGACCGTCCCGCTTCGCCTATCACGGCGTTCCCAAAACCCGGCCCGGGACCGCTGATCCGGACTGCGGGCTGGCCGGCGGCCGGATTAACATCACGCTGCGGATGACCGGACTGGCGTAACATGCAACGCCGCACCCTCGGGCGCCGCGCCTCGGGCGACCGGGCCTCAGGCGCCGAGCAGCGTGAAGGCGAGGCAAACCGCGGGCGGGCCGCCTTGAATCAGCGCGGGCCGGATCATGCTGCGGTTGCTGACAACCAGGACCAGTGCGGCCAGCACCATGGAGGCCGACGCAAAACTCATCAGGGTCAGCCCCGCGACTCTGCTGCCGGCCCCCAGCAGGGCGACGCCCAGAAGGATTCCAACGGCCAGGAACAGGTTGTAGAAGCCCTGGTTGTAGGCCAGCGTCTGGGTGGCTGCGGCATCCTGCGGGGTTGCCACCCGAAACACGGCCATGGTTGCCGGGGCGGTCCAGCGCAGGGATTCCAGGACGAAGATGTACAGATGGACGGCCGCCGCAATGACGGCGAAGACGGCTGCAGTGACGAGCATGGTTACTCCTTATGCACCGGGTGACCCCCATCCTTCCACCTGCCCTGCGGGCGGCCAAGGCTGCGCCGGCCTTTGAGTTGGCGGAGGACAGGGAACGGCGGCTAGCCTTGAAGGGGCGACCGGTGTTCCTCCGGAGCCCCTCGGGCAGCCAGCAGAGCCCACAGCCACAGTCCCCGGAAGGACCGCCTCCGTGCACAAACCCCGTCCCGCCCGCGCCCTTGCCCTGGCCGCTGCCGCCGCCCTGGCACTGACCGCCTGCGGCTCCGACTATCCGCTGGGGGATGAGCAGCGCGAGGCTGCGGAGAACAGCGACTCCACCCTCTCCGGCATCCTGTCCGGGTCCGGTTCCAGCGCGCAGGGCCCCGCCATGGATGCCTGGATTGCCGGGTTCGGAACGCTGCATCCGAACGTTCAGCTTCAGTATTCCCCTGACGGCTCCGGCGCCGGGCGCAGCGCCCTGCTGGCCGGGGCAGTGGACTTCGCCGGCTCCGACGCCTACCTGCAGGATTCGGAAATCGCCGAAGCCAAGGAAGTGTGCGGTCCCGGCGGAGCCCTGGATATTCCGGCCTATGTTTCGCCGATTGCGGTGGCTTTCAACCTTCCGGGCATCGATTCCCTGAACCTGGACGCAGCAACCATTGCCGCTGTCTTCCGCGGCGAGATCACCGCGTGGAATGATCCGGCCATCGCCGCCCAGAACCCCGGGGTGGAACTGCCGGATACGCCGGTCACACCGGTCAGCCGCGCAGATGATTCCGGCACCACCGAGAACTTCACCGAATACCTGCATGAAACGGCCCCGGACGCCTGGCCGGACAGCCCCTCGGGGACCTGGCCCGGCGGGCTCGCCGGCGAAAACGCGCAGGGTAATTCCGGCGTCGTCAGCACCGTGACCCGCACCGAAGGCGCCGTCACCTATGCCGACGATTCGGTCATTGACGACTCCATGGGCACCGTGAACCTGCTGGTGGGCGACGAGTATGTTCCGATCAGCGCCGAAGGTGCCTCGATTGCCGTCGAGCAGTCACAGCGCGTCCCGGACCGCGCACCCAATGACATTGCCCTCCACCTGGACCGCACCACCACGGTCCCCGGGGCCTATCCGCTGGTTCTGGTTTCCTACCAGATTTTCTGCAGTGCGTACGAGGATCCGGAGACAGTTGAGCTGGTCAAAACCTTCGGGGAATATGTCGTCAGCGACGAGGGGCAGGCAGCTTCGGAGGAGGCCGCCAAGAGTGCGCCGATCCCGGCAAGTCTCGCGGAACAGGCCCGTACGGCGATCGAGAGCATTACCACGATGCCCTGACAGCGGGCGCGGCTGGTACTTCCGGGCCCCCTTGCGCCGCCCGGACTGCGGTGGCACCGTTGATCTACCGCAGATTAAAGGGGGCGTTATGCAACCCATCCAGATTGAGCGCTGGTGGCCGTATCTCGACGGTTCAGCCAAGGCATGGCTACGGGAGAATCTCCGCGACGAGGGGATTCCGGGAAAAATCCAGGACCGGATCGCCGAAGCGGGCGGGCCGGTGATGGAACCCATCCTCGAGGAGCGGGACTGGGTGTTTATCGAAGGGCAGCCGCAGTTCGCTGAGTAGTTGTGCCTTCCGTTGAGGCAAGATGGAACGGTGAACACGACCGAATCCGCACCCTCACCGGCAGCAGCCGGCGCCCCTGACCGATCACCCGCCGGGGCTGATGGCTCCGGCCGGAACGCCGGCCTGAAACCCCGCGGAACATTTGCGCGGGGCTTGACTGCATCTTCCGTCTGGGTGGCCCGCAGCCTGGTGGTTCTGGCAGGTTTGGTGGTTCTGTGGTTCACCGTCCGGTCGCTGTGGTCGATTGCCCTTCCAGGCCTTTTGGCTCTGCTTCTCTCCTCCATCCTGTGGCCGGTGAACCGGGTCCTGCGCAAAGTACTTCCCAAGGCGCTTGCCGCCTTGCTTTCGCTCGCGGGCCTGCTCTCAGCCGTTGCAGCGGTGGCCATGCTGGTGCTGCCGTCCATATCCTCGGGATCCAAGGACCTGGTGGGGTCGGCCGGGCGGAACCTGGCGGATCTTACGGAGTTTGTGGCCGGGCTGCCCTTCGCAGTTCAGGCCATCGACTTTAATGAGCTGCTCGATGCCGGCATCGCCCAGCTCCGGGAGCACAGCAGTGATATTGTCTCGGGCATCACCGCAGGGCTGGGAACGGTCACCTCACTCACCGTGGTGTTCCTGCTGACCATGGTGTTCACCTTCTTCTGCCTCAAGGACGGGGACAAATTCCTGCCCTGGGCCAGTCGCTGGACCAACAACCGGGCCTTTGTCCACGCGGTCCGGGTATCCGAGCAGGCGTGGCAGACCCTGTCGGCCTATATCCTGGCGCAGGCCACGGTGGCGCTGGCCGATGCGGTACTCATCGGGCTGGCTTTGCTGCTGCTGGACGTTCCGCTGGCACTGGCGCTGATGGTCCTGATTTTCTTCGCCAGTTTCATTCCCATTGTCGGGGCGGTCGCAACCGGAATCCTGGCCACGCTGGTGACGCTGGTGGCCCACGGCTGGGTGACTGCCCTCGTTGTCCTGGGCATTGTGCTGGTGGTCCAGCAGCTCGAGTCAAACATCCTGCAGCCTTTCCTGGTGGGCAAGACTCTCAAACTCCATCCCGCCGTCGTTCTGGGCTCGGTCACGGTGGGCAGCACCCTGTTCGGGATCGTGGGTGCCTTTCTCGCCGTCCCCGCCACTGCCGTTGGCATAGTGGTGCTGCGGTACCTGCGGGAGCAGTCGCTGACCTCGGCCAACGCCGCCGTTTCCGGGGAGGAGCCCGAAGCCGACGACGGAATCACGCCGTCCGGGGAGGACCGGGGGCTGCCGCAGCCTGTTCCCGCCGCGGGCCCGGGGCATGCGGCCGGCGAGTAGTCCAGCAGCGGTGCCGGGCGTTACCTGCTGATGCTGCAGCCGGACTCGTACTTGGTGGACCCGGCAAGGCGGTGTGCCCGCACCCCACAGAACGGATCGTAGACCTGAATGACCAGCCGGGCAGTAGCCGGGTCTGGATGGAGGATGCAGGTGCAGGAGAACTGCATGCCGGAGCCGCCTTTCTGAATCTTGCGGGAAACAGGCTGCCACGGTGCGGCCGGGCTGCCGTACCGGCAGCGGCGCGCTCGTGCAACCATATTTTCCCAAAGAAGGGCGGCAGGCAAAAACCGCAGTCGGGGACCGGCGCGCAACGAAACGGGGCGCTTCCGGTGGTCTCACTTCCGGAAGCGCCCCTCGCGTTGCACTATTAGTATCACCATTGGAGCTGAAAGGGTGCTGAGAGGCGGCTTGCCGCGCTAGGGCGCCATCTTGAGGAAGTCCGCCTCCCGTTCCTTGCTCCAGGACCGCGCATACAGGCCGAGGCCGGCCTCGTCACGAACCGAAATTCCCAAGCGGTTCAGCATCAGGCGGCTTTGGTAAACCGTGAGCTGCTGGGCACTGCGGCTCGCCCGGACCTTATCCGCCCGGTACAAATACGTGTCGATGGCCCGGGACCAGCGCTTACGCCAGTTATCCACGGCGGGTTCCGACGCGGTGGCGGCCATCAACCGGTGCGCCGGGAGGATCCGGGGTGCGAGCTGTGACGTCAGTGCGTTGCGCATATGGGCTGCCTGGGGGCCGGAGGCCGCAGTGCAGCTGCGAAGGTGGCTGTCCCAGTAATAGTCCCACGAGATGGCCCTGCGGTCCGCCCACACAGGGGAGCGGGGCCCGCGCATCATTGCATAGCTCGCATCGAAGAGAAGCAGCGCGGCCAGGGACGAGCGGCTGTTGGCCTTGGGAAACCGGGACGTGGCCCACGCCGCCAGATCCGAGGACAGCTCAAAGACCTCCTCGGCCAGAGCCAGTCCGTCCGCGCCGCCGTACTTCGCGAGGTCGGATTCGGCCCGCGCGGACACCTGCCCGTAATCCCACCGGCTGGGAATGGGTTCCTCCCGGTACTCCGAGGTCTGCAGCTCTCCTACGTTGGGGGCGGCCTGGTCCACCAGGGCGCGCATCAGGGATTCCAGGCGGTCCAGGACCCGGGGCGAGCCGAGGATCCGTACCTGAAGGTAGGGATGGGACGGGTCCATGCAGCGGGTGTGAAACCATCGTTGTGCTCCCCAGGACCGGGCCTGTGCTGCCAGAGGAGTGACGACTTCTCCGATGACGGCGTCGCAGACGTCCTTTTCAGCAGGCTGAATGGTCAAGGACCACCATTCGACTCCCGTGGTTAGCGGCTTGGTGGGGTGTGCCGCAGCTAACTGGCTCATAGAGAGGTCCCTCTCGTTGGTGTCATGCCGGCCAATGACATCCGGCAATGCAGAATGAAAAACCGAAGTGTTGTGCGGTGCTGCCCCGCTGCCGCGTACTGCGAAAGCGGGTCGTGGGGGGAGGAATGTCATGGTTTCGTCGGCCTCTGCAGCGTGGGGTTGCCACCCGGCGACAGCGCGGAGTTCACGCTCCGCCGTCATGAGGATCGAGACTGTGGAAGGTGCGCGGTGTGTTGCTGACTCTCTTCCGGCGTCTGGGTGATGCCGTCAGGGTCATATACTTCCAGCAGACACGCCGCGATTACCAGAGGTATCCGTAAAACCCCTAGAAAACCGAGTTACTAGTTGCACCCGAAGGGATCGCGCTGTAAAACTTTCGGACAGGTGCCGGAACTACTTGGAGCGAACCAAAAGAATTCCGCCATCTTCGCCCGTACTCTGGCGGAGGCGATCGCGGGGGCACTAGAGTCTTATTCGTTGCCGACGGCGACAATCCTTGGCCCAGGCGGAGCAGACCGACCCGGGCAGCACCTGTCCCAATGGCCGCCAGCGGTCAGGGAAGTGTAAATGACAGACCACCCGTGGCCGACCGAAGTATCGGACAGCCTCCGTACGTTCCTGACGGAGGCCTTTCCCGGCGTGCAGTTTCATGCAGTGCCACTTGTCGCCTACGACGTGGCGACCATCGACCTCGCATGGACGGACGGGCCGTCCCTGCATGAAGTGGACCTGTTGGCGCTGGACTTTGTGCTGAGGATCCATTTGGATGTTTGGGGCACCCGGACATCCACGAGCATAGACCGCGTGTCCAGCCGGCGAACCATGAGCCCAGCGGCCGAACAAATGCTGCTGAACATGCTGGCCGAAGACATGGCACTGAGTGTGCCGGCGCTCGACATGAACCGGGTCTACTCGCTGCCTCCGCTCCTGAGCTCCTCGCGCTACCGTGTCGAGAAGGGGACCATCGCCGAGTTCCTGGACCTCCTCTTCGAAGCGACCAGCTTCAGCTTTGGGAGAGCCGTTGGCAATCCTCCCGCGGCGCTGTGCAGCTGCACTCTATGTGCCTGAACCGCTGTGGAAGCGGCTGCCGGGGCGCTGCAGGCACTCAACGCCGCGCTGCGCTCCGGGCAGGGCGGTGGACCGGAGACGGACAGTTAGCGGGGGTCCGGTTCGGCGCCGAAGGAGCGGTTGCTGCCGCTCCGGAATTTTCGGCAGCTGTAAACAATCAGCCCCAGGGCTAATAGGCCGGATGCGATCAGGCTGATTCCGGTGCCCCAGCCGCCGGGCAGCCAGAGCGCGTCACTGTAGGGCCACCATCCCGGTGTCCGGGTCCAAACGCCCCAGGCAACTCCGGCTGCCATAATGCAGAGAGTGCCGGTGACGCTGGCACCAATGCGCGGCCATGTTTTCACCCCCTGCCGCGCTGTTGCAAAGGCCCTTGCCTTAACCGGGCGCAGGAAACGGTTGGCCCACCGGTAGCGCAGCGAGAGGACGGCTAGTCCGGCGACGAGGGCGAGCAGCCCGGGACCCGGCAGGACGAGGGCGGCCAGCCCGAGCACAATCAGTATCCATCCGGCAACTTCGATGCCGGTCCGCCGCAGCCATGCCGGGAGCGGAGGGCGCTTCACTGGTGACTCCCCGGATGTGTGTGCATACCGATTAGCTGCCGAGTCCGGCCTTATCCACGCGCCGGTGGAACCGCATGCCCGCGAGTCCGCCCAGAATCGCACCGCCGAGGGCAACCAGGGCTGCGATCACGGCGGAAATGACGGCGGCCGCAGTGTTGTCCCCGGAAAGCTGCGGGTAGGTGTTGAGCTGGGCATTGATGTCCAGCTGGCTTCCGGCGATCGCGCCGATGAGGGCCAGGGCAACGGCGATGACGATGCCCCAGGCCCATACTGCGACGCCCTGCTTGATTCCGTTGAACCGGGCCATCCGTCCTGCGACGTAACCACCGCAGAAGTAGGCCACAAATTGGACCACCATCAGGATGATGACCCCGGCAATGCCGGCCCCTTCGGGGTTGCTGGTGGCCTCGCCGGCGGCGTCGACATTATTCGCGAGCAACGCCGCGCCAAAGGCCGTGGCAATGGCGCTGAGGAGAACCGTGGTCCCCGCCGCGGCGAGCCAGCCAAAGAAGGCAGAACCGATCTTGACTCCGCCGAACTGTTCCCGTTCCCGTCCGACGATCTGTTCGCGGCTTTCCGTTCCGCCGCGGCCGCCGGGGTTATCGGCCCCCGGTGTCTCCTGGCCTGTACTGCTTCGATTGGGCCGGCGGGCTGGCTGGCCAGCCGCTCCTGCGCTGGTGCTCATGGGAGTCTCCTTCGCTTCGGTTAACCCGCTTCGTTAACCTCAGAATAGGAAGCCGGAGCCCAAAAAGACAGTGTGCTTAGTACTTTTCCAAAAGCCTCTTCGGGAGGGTTAGGACGAAGCTTCGGCATCCGAGGCCGGACTGTCGTCATCCTCTGTCAGGGCCGGTTGCTCCTCGCGTTCTTCCCGGCTCTCCTCGGATTTTGCCTCTTCCCCGCGTTTTTCGGACTTTGCCTCCTCGGTGAGGCGGGCAGTCACCTCATCGTTGAACTCATCGCGTGTCCCGGCAAGGTTGTTCGTCGTTGCATCTGAACCGGGGTTGAAGCTCGGATCCTGGTCATTCATGTGCTGCTCCTGTCGTCGGTGCGCATTGACGGGTGCCGGCGGGGCGCCGGCACCTTCCCACCCTTGCACAGTATGACGCGTACGGAAAAGGGGTGCTATTAGTCACATATAGTCCGCTGCCGGTCATTGTTTCCGGTGGCGCCCAGCTCGGGTTTTCGGTGTGTTGCTCCCAGTCGGACCGCTGACCGGCGGGCTTTCAATGGAAAGTTCATTGAGTCCCGGCTTCCGCCGGAATGTTCCGGCACAGTAATACGGTCATCACCTTTGTTTCTTATCTGTAAGATTTCGACTGAAGTCCCACACTGTCGTAGCCTTCGTTCCGCCGAAATGGGTAGCGCCCTTCGGATTCTAAGAGTCAAAGGTCTTCGTTATGGTTTACTCTGTCTTTCCCCGGATACCGTCCCGTTCGTTCCTCAAGGGTACGGTTCCTGTCCCCGGCTGCCGGGGCACGGCAGCCGTCCTCCGGGCTGAGGCCGCAGTGGAACACGGCACCGTTCTGGCCCGCAACAACGTTCGCCTCATCGGTCCCTCCGGTGGTCAGGTGGTGATGCTGGCGCAGGGGTTCGGCTGCGACCAAGTGATTTGGCACCGGCTGCTGCCCTTTCTGAAGGATTGCAGAATCGTCCTGTTCGACCATGCAGGCACGGGCGGCGCAGATTTAGCGGCGTATTCAGCCGAAAGGCATTCCTCCCTGCACGGTTATCTGGATGATATGACGGAGATTCTGGATTTCCTCGATGTCCGGAATGTGACGATGATTGGCCACACCGTGGCTGGAATGATGGGCATTGCCGCCGCTGCTGCCGGCAATCCCAGGATTACCCGGCTGGTGCTGATGGGAACTTCCGCCTGCTACCGGAACATCCCGGCCGAGGGGTACGCGGGGGCCTGACTGCGGCGGATATCGAGAGAATCCTGGACGCCGTTACCCTTAATTATCCCCTGTGGGCCACGGCTGCGGCGCCGGCCATGACCGGGCAGCCTGCCGGCTCGGTCCTGGCCGACGAACTCACCGCTGCGCTATGCCGGCTGCATCCGGAGTACGTCCGGGATTTCCTGCAGCTGTCCCTCGAAACCGATGTCCGTCACCTGTTGCCCAGGGTGGAGCTTCCCGTTCTGGTGCTGCAGACACCGGCTGATCCGCTGACCCCGCCGGGATCCTCCCGTTATCTCCATGGGCACCTGCCCAGCAGTGTCCTCGTTCATCTCAATGCCAAAGGCAACATGCCCCACGTCAGTGCACCCCGGGAAACCTCCGAGGCCATTCTTCAGTTCCTGTCCAGCTCCACTTATGTCTCTTCCTGAAACGCCCGGCAACGACTCCGCGGGCGGCGCTGCCCGGCAAGCCGCCGTCGACTATGAGGCGCACTTCCATGCGGCGCCTTCGGGATATCTGATGACCGGAACGGACGGCACCGTGCTGGACGTAAACCGGACCCTTTCCCGTTGGCTCGGTCTGGACCGCGGCCGGATTATTGGTGCCAGCGTGCTCGAGCTGATGCCGATGCCTGACCGGGTGCTTTACGCGTCGTTCGCGATGGTCCAGCTGGGAGTGTCCGGCGGTTTTGAGGAAATGGCGCTGGCTCTCACCGGTGCCGGCGGTGATCCGCTTCCCATGCTGGTGTCCGGGGTTCGCGACAGTGCCGCGGGTCACGCCGGCGCCGGTGACGGTGGCGTGGACCGGCTGACGTTCTTCAGTGCTCCCAAGCGCACGCAGTTTGAGCGCGACCTGGCCGCGGCACTGCGGAAGGCAGGAGCAGCTGAAGCAGCCCGGGCCGCAGCGGAGGAGCTGCTGCTCGAGAAACAGCGCGCACTGGAGGCCAAGGATCTGATCCTGCAGGAAAACCTCGCCCTGAGCCGGGAGCGGGAGGCCCTGCTGGACACGGTGCTTAACACTGCCGACGTCGGTCTGTTGGTGGTGGACGGGGATGGCGGCACCGTTCTCCTCAATTCGCATCTGGCCGGCAGCATGCGGAGGGTCGCCGGCGGACCGGGAGAGCCGGATGCGGTGGCAGTATTCGGTGCGGACCGCGTCACGCCCCTGCCGCCGGAGATGCGTCCGATCACCCGGGCGGCTGCCGGGGAAACCTTCACCGACGAAGTGCTGTGGTTCGGAACGGGCGGGGAGCAGATGGCCGCGAGTGTTTCGGCGCGTCCGGTGGGGGGAGTGCGCGGAGCCTCCGGTTCGGTCCTGTCATTTTCCGATGTCACCCGGCTGATGCGCGCCGTGGCGGCCCAGGATGACTTTGTTGCCAATGTGTCGCACGAGCTGCGCACCCCGCTGACGTCCATTTTGGGCTACCTTGACCTGGCCCTGGATGCCGAAGAACTTCCGGACCACGTGAGCGGAGCACTGTCCGTGGCGATGCGGAACGCCGAACGGCTGCTGGGACTGGTGTCGGACCTGCTGTCGGTGGCGTCGGGAACGAAAAAGCTGGCGCGGAGGAAGGTGGATGTGGCTGCCATCGTCCGCGCCGGCGTCGTCTCCGCCGCTCCGCGCGCGGCCGCAGGCGGTGTCGACATTACCGTTGATATCCCCGATTCAGCGCCCGGAGAGGTCGATCCCCGGCGGATGGCGGAGGTGGTCGACAATCTGCTGTCCAACGCCGTGAAGTATTCGCCCGGCGGCGGGACCATCGTGGTCCGGCTGCGGCGCGACGGGCTGTCGCTTCTGCTGGAAGTGGAGGATACGGGCATGGGAATGTCTCCGGACGAGCAGCAGCAGGTCTTCACCAAGTTCTTCCGCTCCCGCAGGGCCCTCACCGCCGCAGTGCCGGGGGCGGGCCTGGGTCTGGCCATTACCAAGAACATCGTTGAGCTGCACGGCGGGAACCTCACCTTCCGCAGCAGCTTGGGTGAGGGGTCCGTCTTTACGGTTGTGCTTCCGGACGGGCCGGGCCTCTCCTAGCAGCGTGCCGGCGTCCTCTTGACTTCCGGATTCCAGCCTCCCGCGGGTCGGACCCGAACAAATTGCACCAAGTGCATCGGTGCACGTAGTGTAGCAATGTGCTCACGACGACCCCGGACCGCCGCCAGGCGCTCAAGGACCGCCACCGGCAGGCGATTGTAGCTGCCGCGGAGGCGCTGATGCACGAGCGGCAGACCACGGATTTCACCGTTGATGAACTGGCGCAGCGCGCCGATGTCTCCCGCCGTACGGTGTTCAACCATTTCGGTTCCGTGCGTGACATAGTCTCCGAGGTGTGCAGCGGTGTCCTCAGCACGGCGGTGGAGAGCCTGACCTCGGTGCCGCCGGCCGGCGATGACCGCCCAGGCATGTTTGAGGAGATTGCTGAGGCATTCCGCACTGCGGATCTGGTGGCGCCCATGGCCTACCTGAACCGCCTGCTCGGTCCGGAGTTGCCGGCGTCCACACAGGCGCAGGCCCATCCCATCGCCGTCCGCGCCTTTACCGAATTGAACGAACGCCTCTCTGCATCGATGCTCAGCCGCTATCCGGAAACGGGCAGGTTGGGCGTGGACCTCCTCGTGGGGTCCCTGACCAGCGGGATGGGCGTGCTGTACCACCACTGGCACTGTGCCACCGGTGCTGCGGACACTCCCGAATCCCGGCGGGTTTGGGCCGAGCTGCTGGACACACTCCTTGAAAAGGTGCGGAGCGGCCACGCTGCGGATCCTTCATCCCCTAAATCACTCCACCCGTAGTCCCACCACCCATCCCCATAAAAGGACAGACCCTCAAATGGCTGAATTCCTCTACCGCCTCGGAGCCGGGGCCGCGCGCCGCGCGAAAACCGTGCTCGCGGCATGGATCGGAGTGCTGGTGCTTGCCGGAGCGGCCTTCGCGCTCTTCGGCGGCACGCTTGCCACCGGTTTCTCGATCCCGAATACCCCCACCACGCAGGTCACTGACCACCTGCAGGACAAACTCCCCGAAGCGTCCGGCGGCTCCGGCTCCGTGGTCATCCAGACCGAGGACGGTTCTGCCTTTACCGACGCCCAGCGCGAGGATATTTCCGCGCTGGTCACCAAGGCCGCTGAGGTGGACGGCGTGGAAAACGTCGTTGACCCGTTCGCCACAGAAGCGGATCGCGCCGCCCAGGCCCAGCAGCTTCAGGACGGCCAGGCACAGGTCGACGCCGGCCGTGCGCAGATCGAGGACGGCCGGGAACAGCTGGAGGCCGGACAGGCCCAGCTTGACGCCGCCCGGCAGCAGGCCGAAGCGGCCGGCGCCCCGGCGGAAATGCTGGCGCAGCTGGACGCCCAGCAGGAAGTCCTGGATGCCAACCGCGCCGAGCTTGACGCCGGCAGCGCCGAGCTGGAAGCTGGCGCCGTGCAGGCCGAGCAGGGTGCTGCCCTGCTGGAAATGGCCACCGAAATCCGCACTGTGTCCGAGGACGGCAGCGCGGCAGTGGTCAACGTGATCTTCAGCGAAACCCAGATGGAGGTTGAGCAGAGCACCAAGGACGCCCTGGTCGCGGCCTTTGAAGAGCCGGTCGACGGCGTGAAGGTGGACTTCTCCTCCGAGGTTTCCGCCGGCGTCCCCAGCATCCTGGGTGTCGGTGAGGTCGTAGGCCTCGCGGTTGCCGCCGTCGTGCTGGTCGTTATGCTGGGCACCTTCATCGGTGCCGGCCTGCCGCTGGTCACCGCGCTGATTGGTGTGGGTATTGGTGCCGCCGGCGCGCTGGCCTTCTCCGGCGTCGTCGAAATGGCCTCCGTCACCCCCATCCTGGGTGTGATGCTCGGCCTGGCTGTGGGCATCGACTACGCCCTGTTTATCGTCAACCGGCACCGCCGCCAGCTGAAGGCGGGCTTTGCCCTGGAGGAGTCCATCGCCCTGGCAAACGGCACCTCCGGCAATGCCGTGGTGTTTGCCGGTGCCACGGTGTTCATCGCCCTGCTGGCGCTGAACATTACCGGCATTCCGTTCCTGGGCCTGATGGGCACCGTGGGCGCGGCCTGCGTGGCCATTGCCGTGCTGATCGCCACCAGCCTGACCCCGGCGCTGCTCAAGCTGGCCGGCATGAAGATCCTCAGCCGCAAGGAGCGGGCAGCGGTGGACAAGGACCACGGGGCCTCCGCCCCGGCCGGCAAGCCGGAAACCATCCCGGCGAAGCCGATGTCCACCATGCGCGCCGTGCTCACCGTGGTGCTGTCCATTGCGGGGCTGCTGGTCATCGCCATTCCGTCGATGGACCTGCGCACCAACCTGCCGGACGGGTCCTCCGAGGCCCACGACACCACCCAGTACCAGGCCTATGAAGCCGTCTCGCAGAAGTTCGGCGAGGGGCAGAACGGCTCGCTGCTGGTGGTCGCTGACCTGCCCGGCAACCCCACCGAGGAAGAAGCCCTGGTGGCCCAGGGCGATATTGCCCGCACGCTCTTCGACCAGGAAGACGTGGTGGCCGTGGCTCCCATCGGCACCTCCGAGGACCGTACGGTCGCCGCCTTCCAGGTGATCCCGGACGAGGGGCCCACCAGCGAATCCACCCAGGAACTGGTGCACACCCTGCGGGACCTGTCCCCGATCGACACCGAAAACGGAAACGTGGAGCTGGGCGTGGCCGGCACTGCCAGCGGCAACATTGACATTTCCGAGAAGCTCTCCGAAGCGCTGCCCATCTACCTGGGCGTAGTGGTGGGCCTGTCCTTGCTGATCCTGATCCTGGTTTTCCGGTCCATTTACGTACCGGTCATCGCGACGCTGGGCTTCATCCTGTCCTACTTCGCGGCCATCGGCGGCGTGGTGGCCATCTATCAGTGGGGCTGGCTCTCCGGTATCTTCGGCGTGGAGACCCCGGGCCCGGTACTGAACTTCCTGCCGACCATCCTGGTGGGCATCCTGTTCGGCCTGGCCATGGACTACATGCTCTTCCTGGGCTCCGGCATGCGCGAAGCCTTCGTCCATGGATCCCCGGCACGCGTGGCCGTGATGCAGGGCTTCCGGGCCGGCCGGTCGGTGGTTACCGCCGCTGCGATCATCATGGTGTCCGTGTTCGGCGGCTTCATCTTCTCGCACAGCACCATGATCCGGCCCATCGGCTTCGCCCTGGCCTTCGGTGTCCTGGTGGATGCGTTTGTGGTGCGGATGCTGCTGATTCCGGCCCTGATGCACCTGGCCGGCGACAAGGCCTGGTGGCTGCCGAAGTGGCTGGATAAGATTCTGCCGGATGTCGACGTCGAGGGTGCGTCCCTGGAACGCCGCCACCCGCACGAAACCGGGGAGACGGCAGAGGGCTCCGCGGGAATGCCCGGGCCATCCGCTGACGCGGGAGCGTCCGACGGCGTGAGCGCCCGCCGCTGACCGGCTTACCGGCGCACAACTGACGGTGCCGTCCCGCTCCGCGAGGAGGAGGGCGGCACCGTTTGTTATGGCACCGTCCGTTAATGGCACCGTCCGTTAACAGTGGCGGCCCCGCCGGCCGGGATGCAGCTAGCTCCGGACCGGCAGCCGCGGTACGACGGCGGCGAGCAGCCGGTCCGGCTCCCCGCAGGACACCAGCACGTCACCGCCGGCGCATTCGATCCGGACCGAGGGTCCGCCCACGAGGTAGCCAGTGCCTTCCGGGAGGACCCGCAGTCCCATTCCGTAGCGCAGGCCCGTGACCGGGCCTGCCGAGATGGCCCTGATCTCCCGGTACTTAACCTCGGTCGAGATGATGCCGGCGACGCGGATGTGCAGCCCTTCCCCGCCAACCCTGACCCGTGCCGTCATCATCACGATCGGTGCCATGATGACCGCCACGAAGACGCCGGTCAGCAGTGCCGGGGGCCCGCTTCGAGGACGGCCACGGCGGTCCCGGCCAAAGCGGCGAGCAGCACCAGGCCCAGGATCAGCCGGTAGCGGGCCGGCATCCGTGTGTGGAACGTCAGAATCTGCATGTTTTCCCCCACTGTCATGCCGCCAGTCTGCCGCATTTCCGGCGGTCCGGCATGCTGGAGGCGGCCGTCCTTTCCCCGGAGCGTCCCCGGTGCTTACTGCGCCTGGAACACGCCAGTGCGCAGGTACCGGCTGTAAAGCCGCAACACCTCGAGTGTCGGTTGATGGGTGGGGGACGGGGCCCGGGTCAGCGGAAAGAAGCCGATTTCCGTAACTTCGGACTCTTCCGGCGCTACTGTTCCTTCCCAATCCCATTTCTGCTCCTGACTGGCTGACTGGCTGACGGGTTGACTGGACGGCGCTGGCTGGCTGGACTGCCGCCGGCGCCGCGGCCGGGTTCGGTTCTGTTGCTCTCGGCCAGCATGGCGGACCGCGCCGGCCGCACCGGTCCCGCTGCCCGGCAGGCCCCGTGTTGGCAGCAGTAGAGGCTTCCACTGTGGTGCTGCTTCGGCGCCGTGGCTACTCTGATGGGCATCAGCAGCCCCTTTAAGGAGAGCGCCATGCCACGTCTGCCTTTGGTCACCGTCGCCGACAAGCTGGAAGGGGCGGCCTGGCTGGATCCGGCCGCCGGAACGGTGTCCCGCCTGGTCCGCAGGGTGCTGCCGTGGCCGCGGGTGACGGATACGCTGCACGGCGTTCCCCTGGGGCATCCGCTGCATCCCCTGCTGGTGATTGTCCCCCTCGGCGCCTGGGTTTCGGCTGCCGTGCTGGATGTGCTGCCCGGCAACCAAGGGCAGCCCAGACACTAGTGGGGCTGGGAGTGGTGACGGCAGTGCCCACCGCCCTGACCGGGGTGACGGACTATTCGCAGCTCGACACACCGCAGCAGCGGACCGGCATCGTGCACCAGGGAGCCAACGCGATTGCCGCGGGCCTGTATGCGGCTTCCTGGTTCAGCCGAAGCCGCGGACACCACGGCCGCGGAAGGGTTTTGGCTTTCGCTGGACTGGGCATCGCGGGCGTTGGCGGGTTTCTGGGCGGCCACCTCTCCTACCGCCAGGGCGCCGGCGTGAACCGCAATGAGGACCTGCCCGAGGAGGTTCCGGCGGGCTGGCATTCGCTGGGGCCGGCCGACGGCTTTCCGCCCGGCCGGCTGAGCCCGGCGTCGCTGGGCCGCGTTCCGCTGCTGGTGCTGCGGCGGGAGCAGAAGGCCGGCGCCGGACCGGACGTCTCCGTGCTGGCGGATACGTGTTCACACCTGGGCGGGCCGCTGCACGAGGGCCATTTGCAGGAAGCCCGGGGAGAGCTGTGCGTGGTGTGTCCCTGGCATGGCAGCACGTTCTCGGTTCGAAGCGGCGAAGTGGTGCATGGCCCGGCCACCGCCCCGCAGCCGGCCTTCCGCACCCGGGTCCTGGACGGACGGCTTGAGGTGAGCCTGACCGGAGCCGGGGAGTAGCCCGCAGCCATGAACGTCTGGACCAGCCTGGAGTCCGCGTGGCCGGACCTGGACTGGCATGGGGTGAAGTTCCGCAGCGGGGCGTTTCACCGCGTTGCCGTGCTGGGGGAGACGGCCGTTGTGCGTGTGTCGTTCGGGCCGGGCCACGCGGAGCGAACCCGCACTGAAACAGCTAATTTGGCGGTTTTCGCCGCAGCGGCACTGCCGTTCCGGGTGCCGGCTGTGCTGCGCGGGCCGGTCCATGGGGACGGCTGGTCGGCACAGCTCAACGGCTTTGTTCCGGGGGAGCACCGGCCCTTTGAGCGGTGGGAAGCGGTGCGTGCACCCCTGCACCTGGTGCTGGCAGCCCTGGCCGCCATGGTTCCGCCTCCCGGGGCACTCCGGCCGGTGCGGCAGTGGTGCGGTGCCGGGGAGTGGCCCGCCGTCGTCGCCGGGATCACGGCGGGACTGGCGCCCGGGAAACCCGGGCCGCGATCCGGGTGGTCGCGGCGGTTCTGGCAGCTGAGGAACTGGTGCCGCCCGCGGTCGTGCACGGCGACTTTGGCCTGCACAACGTCTTCTGGGCCGGGCCGCAGATTTCCGGGCTGCTGGATTTCGATAATGCCTGCCTCGGGGATCCGGCCATGGACCTGGCGCCGCTGGTCGGTGCGTTCGGTGCGGCGGCTGTAACCGACATCGCCGGCGCTGAGGTGGTGGCGCGTGCCCAGCTGCACCGGGCATCCCTCTCGCTGCAGGTGGCGGCTGCGGCCCACCTGGCCGGAGATCACGGGCTCCGGGAGTTTGCGCTGGGTAATTTCAGTGACAGGTTCCGCCGCGGCACCCTCTATGATCCGGGGCCGCGCCCGGGCGCACCGGAGCCCTGACCCCGGGGGGCCGCAGGATAAGCTCGGCCGGGACGAGGGGGGACCTGATGCAGGAACAGCGAAACGGACCGGGCGGGAACGAACGGGTTGTGCTGGGTAATTACGGCCTCATCAAAGGAATAGCCGTTTCTGCAGGTCTGTGGCTGGCGGCCGCAACGGTGCTGTACGTCTGGCTGCTTTTCCTGGAACCGCAACCGCCGGGATCGGATTTCAATCCCTTCGGCATGTGGCTGTTTCTGATGGCAGTGTTCGGCGGGCTCTCACTGCTGGTGGGTGTGCCCGTGGGTCTGGTGCTGGGACTGCTGCTGCGTCCGGTCCGCCGACAGTGGATTCACGTGGCGGCGTTTTTCGCGGTCCCGGCAGGTTTGCTGTGGGCGGTGTTCGGATTCGACCCGTTCGGGGGAATTATCGGTATCAGCGTCGGACTGGCAGCTGCCGCGGGGCGGTGGTCAGTGTGCCGTGATGTTGAGGTGGTGTTCTCCGCCGGCCCCGGCGCGGGCTCCGCTGCCGTGGGGCCATGAAGAACCCCAGGTGCGCATGAACATCACACTGAGGACGCCAACGGCCGCCGATGTACCGGCGCTCGCAGCGGTGCACCACCGCTGCTGGGTCGAAACGTACACCGGAATGGTGCGGGACGCCTTCTGGGAAGGCTTTACCGTCGCCTCGCTCGTTCCGATGTGGGAACGCCTTGCAGCCGGTGACACGCCGTTGCGCCGCACCGCCCTGGCCGAGTCGGGCGGGGAGCTGGTCGGCCTGGCCATGGCGGGGCCTTCATCCCTGCGTGAATACCCCGCGTTCCCTCCGGTCCGCGAGCGGCAGCTGTTCATGCTCTACGTGCTCGCATCCCATCACGGAACAGGCGCCGGGCAGTCGCTGCTGGAAGCAGTGGTGGAAGCGGGACCGGCGCAGCTGTGGGTGGCGGCGGATAATCTGCGGGCGCAGGCTTTTTACCGCCGCAAGGGGTTTCACCCCGACGGCGCCCGGGTGGCGGCCACCCCGATGTCGGATGACATTCCGGTTCTCCGGATGGTCCGCTAGGCCGTGGACCGCAGGGAGCATTTTAGGGACAGCCGACTATTGTTATATTTAATATATAACAATAGAATCAGGTACATGCTGATCCGCCTCATCCCTGATCCCGGTTCGCCCCTTCACGAGCAGATTGCCGCTGCCGTCCGGGCGGGCATCCTGGACGGATCCCTGGCCGACGGGGAGCGTCTTCCCGCGGCAAAGGCTCTCGGGGAATCCCTGGGGGTAAGTCTGCATACCGTCCTTCACGCTTATCAGGACCTCCGGGATCAGGGCCTTATTGAACTGCGGCGCGGACGCGGCGCAGTGGTGATTGCCCCGGCCCCCGCCACCCGGGAAAACGCACTGCGGATTCTTGACGATGCCGCATCGCAGCTGGCCGTGCTGGGGCTTTCCGCCGAAACGATCCTTGCACTCTTCCGCCAACGCCTCGACAGGAGCTCTCCGCATGACGACTAACCTTCCGGCCCCCCGCACTTCCGAAGATCCGGATCCCCGCTTCTGGCTGGGCGTCTTCCTGCCGGCCGCAGCGGTCCTGGCGGGATGCCTCGCACTGGTTGCCGGATGGAGCCCGCGGCTTCCCGCGGAGGTTGCCCAGCAGTGGAACTGGTCAACCCGGGCGGTCACCACCGTGGGACCGTTGTGGCTGAATGTGCTGTCCCTGGCTCTGCCGGCCGCGGCCGTGCTGTGCGCCTTGGCCATCATGAAGTGGACCGGCAGGCTCACCGGATGGGGGCGCCGGCTGTCAGTTGTCCTGCTGTCCGGCCTCGCCTTCTTTCTGGCCGCGGCCCTCCCCGCAATGCTCCGTGGGCAGATGGGGCTCGAGGATCCTTGGCAAGCCCCGGATCCCCGTTCTGCGACGGCGCTTGTTGCTGTCCTGAGTTTGGCATACGGAGTGCTCGCCGCCGCGGTTGCCGGCGGTCGTCCGCTGGCCGCGGACGACGACCCCGGTGTCCCGGTTTCCGCACTGGACCTGGCACCGGAGGAGCGGGCCGTCTGGACCACACACCTGACGGCGTGGGTGTGCCTGCTTGGCGGCGGAATCCCGGGGCTGGTCCTGGTGGCCCTTGGCCTGCTGACTCCGCTCTGGGGGCTCAGTGTGGCGGGGGTCGTCCTGCTCGTGTTCGCTGGTGTTACCGGCCGCTGGAGCGTCACGGTCGATCACCGCGGACTGACCTGCACCACGCTGCTCGGACTGGGCCGGTTTCACGTCCCGGCAAACCAGGGGGCGAGGGCAGAAGTGGTTGCGGTGCGCGGTCTTGCGGAATTTCTCGGGTGGGGAATCCGGGTTGGTTCAGCGGGGTCCGTGGGGCTGGTCTTCCGCAACGGCGAGGCACTGCGGGTTCATGGCCGCGGCGGCAGGAGCCTGACCGTCACGGTCCGTAACGCTGCGACGGCGGCGTCCCTCTTCAACGCCCAGGCCGCCCGAAACACTGTCAGTTTCTAACCCGGCGACCCGGAGACCCGGAGACCCGGACACCCGAACCGTGCGCTGCTCAGGGCAGCCGCAGCTCGATCCTCCGCAGGCCCGGGACCGGATCAGTGGCCAGCCGGGCATGGATTTCCACGTCGAAGCGGTCAGTGCCGTAGCGGAGCTTGGCCCGCTGAACGCCTTCCACCGCAAACCCGGCGGAGCCTGCCACCTTGCAGGACGCCGGGTTGTTGGTCCGGTGGCCGAGCTCCAGCCGGTGCAGCTGCAGGTCCCCGAACGCCAGGTTCGCCAGGGAGGCTACCGCCCGCACCGCAAGACCCCTGCCGCGTGCCGGTGCGGCCAGCCAGTAGTGCAGCCAGGCCGTGCCATGGCGGACGTCGACGCTGCTGATTCCGACATTGCCCACGGCCGACCCGTTCCACAGGATGGCTCATGCGCCGTAGCCGCTACACGCCGTCGGGCGTGTGCCGGCCGGGGTCACTGGTTGCCCTCGGCTGCCAGGAGGGCCACCGCATCCTGTGCGGGGCCAAAAAAGACCGCGGGGTTTGCCACATCCTCTGGTGAGCGGGACGCTCCCTGCTGCACCACGACAAACCGCTCGCCGTCGCTGCGTTCCAAATACCAGGACCCGGCCATCACACCCGGGGCACTGCCGCCCTTGAACGCGACATACTTCCAGTCACCCCCGACTTCCAGGCCCAGGCCGTTGTTGGTGCCCAGAATCGCCCGCAGCGGTGCCCCGGCTTCCGTTGCCGCCCGTTCCTGCAGAGCAAGATGCACCCGCATCAGGTCATCAGCTGTGCCGAACCAGTCCAGGCCGTGGGTCCATACGGCCGTGTCCACCGACTCGGCCGGGATGTCCAGCACTCCCTTCGGCAGGCCTGCCAGCATTGCCCGGCGGGCGTCGCCGTCGGCCTCCAACCACTGTTCGCGCACGGCTTCCTCCACGCCCCACCCCAGCGAGAAGAGTTCACGGGTGGTCAGGAACGGCTGGTTAAGGGCCGGGTCCGAGTGGCCGGTGTCATGGAGCGCCTGCTCGACCGCGTCCCGGCCAACGGCGTCCATCAGCAGGTCCGTGGCCGTGTTGTCGCTGATGGAAATCATCTTCAGGGCTGCTTCCCGGACCGTGACCGTACTGCCGGCCGGAACGTCCTGGAGTTCACCGGATGGCAGGCTGCGCAGGTCATCGGTGACCGTCAGCGGGGTGTCCCAGGCCAGGGTGTCCGCAGCCACGGCATCAGTGACCGCTGTCAGGACGTAGAGCTTGAAGATCGAGCCCAGCGGTTTGGCTGCCTCGGAGCCGATATCGACGACGGCGGCACCGTCCGCGACGCGGAACACTGACAGTCCGGTGCCCTCCGGCATGGCGGCGACTTCAGCCTCCAGCTCCTTCCAGCTTGCGGCGGGAACCCGGTCCGGGGTGGCCGGGCCGAAGAAAATGCCGTTGATCATGCCCGCCTCATCCACGGACAGCTGCAGGTCCACCGGCTGCCCGGTGCTGCTGCTCAGCGTGAAGATGCCCTGCGCCGCGGCCGCGTCCACTTTGGTGGGAGTCCACGGTCCCTGAGTGCGCATTTGTTCCAGGACTTCCGCCAGCTGTTCCGCGGACAACTCCTGCAGGATCACCGGGGCGAACCGCGCGTCGAAACCGTCACCGTCCACTGTCGTCTGCGCGTTTACCTGCTGCAGGATCCACTGCGCCTGGCCGCCCACCGGGGTGCCGGGCAGCGGCAGGGCCGAGGACGCCGGCGGGGCCGTGTCTGCGGAAGCGGCGGTACCTGCGGCGCCGGTCGGCCCGGCTTCGACCCCGCTCTGGGAGGTTCCGCTGCACGCGGCCAGCGCGAGCATCAGGGCGGCAGCAAGCGAAGCGGCGAGCTCCGGCCCGCCGGGCCGCTCCCATCGGGTGCGGGGCCGGCCTCGGCGTGGGGCCCGGCCGGTCCGGTCAGGACGGGGGCGGCGGTGCCCTGCCTGCATGCTGATCCTTTCGCTGTGCTGGAACGGCGGCGGGAACAGGCTTCCTGCAGCCCCCAACTGCCGGTTTTGACAGGGTAGCAGGCGTTGCCGGGACGGGTGTTGCGGTGTTGAGGTGCTTCATGCGCGCCCACGGGCAGTGCAGCGTTCCCCGCCGGTCCCGGCACGCGTAGTCTCCTTCAGATGAACCCCGTTACGGTTTGCCTGTGGATTGCTGCCGCACTCGTTTCCGGAACGTGGGTGCTTTCGCTCATCACCCGGGAATACTCCTGGACCGACCGTATCTGGTCGCTGGCTCCCGTCATTTATGTGTGGGTTTTTGCGGCGGCTTCGGGGTTCGACGGACGCTTGCTGATCATGGCCGTGCTGGTGACGCTGTGGGGAGCGCGGTTGACCTTTAACTTTGCGCGCAAGGGCGGTTACGCGCCCGGCGGGGAGGACTACCGGTGGGGCATCCTGAAGGGCCGGCTGAAACCGTGGCAGTTTTCCGTCTTCAACTTTGCCTTCATCAGCTTCTACCAGAACGCCATTATCTTCCTGATGACACTTCCCGCCCTCACGGTGTACCAGGCGCCCGGGCCACTGCACACGGGCGACTGGGTCCTGGCCGCCCTGTTCACCGCCGCGCTGGCAGGGGAGACGGTCGCCGACCAGCAGCAGTGGAATTTTCACCGGTGGAAGGCCGCCGAACTCAGGGCCGGACGCACTCCGCGTCCCGATTTCCTGGAAACCGGCCTTTTCCGCTTTTCCCGCCACCCCAACTTTTTCTTCGAGCAGGCGCAGTGGTGGCTGTTTTACGGCTTTGCCGTCACCGCCACCGGGAGCTGGTTCCACTGGACCGTCCTGGGAGCCGTGCTGCTGACCCTGCTTTTTGCCGGATCTACGGTTTTCACCGAAAGCATTTCCCGCTCCCGGCATCCGGACTATGTGCAGTACCAGCGCCGTACCTCGCCCATCATTCCGCTGCCTCCGCGGCACCGGGCGCGGCCCGCTGCCGCAGCGTAGCGGACCATGCGACACACCCCCCCGGTTCGGGTGTGACCTTGGGGTCTATCTCCGCTAAAGTCTTTTCTACAGGTGTTGAATAACCAAGGACACCATCCCCGCGGCGTCCCCCAGCGCCGCGGCATGGAAGGGCTTCGCTTCGGCGGAGTCCTTTCGTGTATCTGCGAAGATGGACCCTATGCCGGCACCGCAAACTCCACAGATAACGGGTCATCCTGCCGCGGCGGAGCCTCGGACTGCACGCACCCGGGAGGCACTCGAAGCCGGACTGTGGGAGCTGCTGCGGGACCATGAGCTGTCCGAGATCAGCGTTGCTGCACTGTGCCGGCGGGCGGGCGTGCACCGCACCACGTTTTACGGCCATCACCACAGCATCTTCGAGTTTGCTGCCTCGTTGTATGCGGACGCTGTGGACAAGCTGGGTGCCGTGAATGTTGATCTGAACGGCGCGGGGCTTACCCGCGAAGAGGTGAGCGTCCTTTACGTGGACGCCGTCCGGCAGATCCTGTTGCATATCCGGTCGGAACGCCGGGTCTACCGGGCGCTTTTTTCCACCGGATCGTTTCCGGGAGTGCTTGCGGACGGACTCAAATGCCGCTTCCGCCTCGCGCTGAATGTCTGGGACGCGCATGGCCTGGTGCCGGGCCTTGATCTGGATGTGGTGGCGGCCTTTTTGGGCGGCGCCTACGCATCCTGGTTTGAAGAGTGGGCGGCGGAGGAGGACGGCGACGTCGAGGCCCGGCTGGCCTCGCTGACGCACTTGCTGCCGCAATGGTGGCCGCGGGAGGGCTTTTCCCGGGCCTGAGGCGGTATCTGCTTTGTCACATTCTCCGCCCGGAGGGAATGCGGTCTTCTTCTACAGGTGTTGATTAGGCGGAAAGCAAACAGCCTGAAGGAGAACGGTATGGAACGCGTAAGCGGCAAGGTGGCCCTGATCAGCGGCGGAGCCCGGGGTATGGGTGCCTCGCACGCCCGGCTTTTGGTGGCCGAGGGGGCGAAGGTCGTCATCGGCGACATCCTCGACGAGGACGGACGGAAGACCGCGGCGGAACTCGGCGACAGCGCCCGCTACGTGCACCTTGACGTCACCAGCGCCGGGGACTGGATCACGGCAGTGCAGACGGCGGTCACCGAGTTCGGCGGCCTGGACGTGCTGGTGAACAATGCCGGTATCGCCAACTTCGGGCACATTGAGGACTACACGTTCGAGCAGTGGAACACCATTGTGAACATCAACCTCAACGGTGTTTTCCTGGGCATCAAGGCCGTTATCCCGGCGCTGAAAGAATCCAAGGGCGGTTCGATCATCAACATCTCCTCCACCGCCGGCCTGCAGGGTTTTGTGGAGCTTCCCGGCTACACCGCCACCAAGTACGCTGTACGCGGCCTGACGAAATCCGTTGCCCTTGACCTGGGCAAGTACGGGATCCGGTTAACTCGGTGCACCCGGGAGTCATCAGGACGCCGATGACCGAGGGCATGGAAAACCCGATGTCCCATGTTGCCCTCCACCGCATGGGCGAGGCGCAGGAAGTCTCGCAGACGGTGCTTTTCCTGGCCAGCGATGACTCCAGCTTCTCCAGCGGCGCGGAGTTCGTGGTGGACGGCGGCGAAACCGCAGGCCTGGCCAACCACTAGCCCGGATGCCGTCCGGGCGCGTGCCCGGACGGCAGTTACAGCCGGTGCGGGCTTCCCGGATCCGGATAGCCGCTGGCCGCGTGCAGGTGTCCGGCTGATAATCGCCGTAGCTCATGGGTACAGGCTGCACGGGGAGCGGGCCGGCAGCGGGGTGCGGCACGTCCCGCATACAAAAAATCCCGGTCCGGTGACCCGGATCGGGATTCTTTCTTGAGTTGCGGGGGCAAGATTTGAACTTGCGACCTCTGGGTTATGAGCCCAGCGAGCTACCGAACTGCTCCACCCCGCGTCGTACTTACAACTGTACCCCCATGTGAGCCCGGATGAAGAATCCAGTGACAGCCATCACCATGCGGAGCCGATATTAATCGGTAGGGTGGCCCTGTGACTCTGCCTACTGAACATACAACAGTGACCTATCCCTCCGGTGCCGTGGAGTCTGCCGGCTCCGTCCAGGACGTCCGGGACCTGCCCGGCGGCGCCCGGGCGGTTCTGCTGGACGTCACGGCTGTCCATCCGGTGGACGCCGGCTGGCCCGACCAGGGCGCCGACCGCGCCATGCTCGAAACCGCAGCCGGCAGGACCTACGAAGTGCAGGACGCCGTCGTCGCAGCTTCGGACGGCACATCTCTGTACCTGGGCGCTGACATTCCGGTGAAGAAGGGGACGGAGGGATGGGTTTTCGCCGTCGCGCATCTGCTGCCGGCCGGTGCCGAAGTGCAGGAGGGCGAGGCAGTGCGGATCAAAGTGGACCCGGCATACCGGGCAGCCCTCTCCGCCGGGCACACCGCATGCCACCTGGCGTCCCTTGCCTTGAACCGGCAGCTGGCCGGAGCCTGGAAAAAGGAGGTCCTGCCGGACGCGGCCGGCAACCCGAACTTCGACGCACTGGCCATCGAAACCTCCACCATCAAAGAGCACGGCTCCACGGACGTGTACCGGCTGGGTAAATCGTTGCGCCGGAAGGGTTTCCGGCCCGAGGTCCTGCTGGAGGACCTGCCGGCAGTGGAAGCAGGAATCAACGCGATCCTGGCGGAGTGGACCGCCGCCGGGGCCGATGTCCGGATTGAGTGTGAGGGTGAGCGGCTGACCGATCTGCGGCGTTGGAGTGTGGACCTGCCCGAGGGGACGGTGAGTATTCCCTGCGGCGGCACCCACGCCGCCTCCCTGCTGGAAACCGGCGGCATTCAGGTCACGCTGACGGCTTCAGAGGGCGACGGTGCGGTGACCGTGGTCATGGACACCATCTGCGTTTCTCCCGCCGGATAGCCGGGCCGGCCGCAGTACGCCCGGTCGCGGCCACTTGGCCTGCTTGCGGCGGCTAACCGGCCACATACGCGGCGAGGTGCTTGCCCGTCAGGGTGGAGCGCCCGGCCGCCAGGTCGGCGGGAGTGCCCTCGAAAACAATCCTGCCGCCGTCGCGCCCGGCGCCCGGACCCAGGTCGATAATCCAGTCCGCATGCGCCATCACCGCCTGGTGGTGCTCAATGACGATCACCGACTTGCCGGAGTCCACCAGCCGGTCCAGCAGGCCAAGCAGCTGCGCCACGTCGGCCAGGTGCAGCCCGGTGGTGGGCTCGTCCAGGACATAGACGCCGCCCTTGTCCGCCATTTGGGTGGCCAGTTTGAGGCGCTGCCGCTCACCTCCGGAGAGGGTGGTGAGCGGCTGGCCAAGGTGAAGATAGCCGAGCCCGACGTCGGCCAGCCGGCCCAGGATCTTGTGTGCCGCCGGCAGGGGAGCGCCGCCGCCGTCGCCGGCGTTGTCCGCGCCGAAGAATGACTCCGCCTCCGTAACGGACATCCCCAGCACCTCGGCAATGTTCCTGCCGCCCAGGGTGTACTCCAGCACTGCCGCCTGAAAACGTTTGCCGCCGCATTCTTCGCAGGTGGACTCCACCGTGGCCATGACGCCCAGGTCGGTGAAGATCACCCCGGCACCGTTGCATGCCGGGCAGGCGCCTTCGGAATTGGAGCTGAACAGCGCCGGTTTCACGCCGTTGGCCTTGGCGAACGCCTTGCGGATCGGCTCCAGCAGGCCGGTGTAGGTCGCGGGATTGCTGCGGCGGGAGCCCTTGATTCCGCTTTGGTCAATGACCACCACGCCGTCCCGCCGGGCCACCGAGCCGTTGATCAGGGAACTTTTGCCGGATCCGGCCACACCGGTCAGCACGCAGAAAATCCCCAGCGGGATGTCGGCGTCGACGTCCTGAAGATTGTTGGCGGAGGCACCCCGGACCTCCAGCGTGCCGGAGGGCGTGCGCACCGTGTCCTTCAGGCGCGCCCGGTCGTCAAGGTGCTGTCCGGTGACGGTGCCGCTGGCACGCAGGCCCTCCACCGTGCCCTCGAAGCAAACGGCACCGCCGGCGGAACCGGCGCCGGGCCCCAAATCGACCACGTGGTCGGCAATGGCGATGGTTTCAGGCTTGTGCTCGACAACGAGCACCGTGTTGCCCTTGTCCCGCAGCTGGAGGAGCAGTCCGTTCATCCGTTCGATGTCGTGCGGGTGCAGGCCAATGGTTGGTTCGTCAAAAACGTAGGTGACATCTGTCAGCGACGAGCCGAGGTGGCGGATCATCTTGGTCCGCTGGGACTCCCCGCCGGAGAGCGTGCCGGCGGGCCGGTCGAGGCTGAGGTAGCCCAGCCCAATGGCGTCAAAGGCATCCAGCAGGTGCTGGAGCCCGGCCAGCAGCGGCGCCACCGAGGGCTCCTGCAGTCCGCGGATCCATTCCGCCAGGTCGGTGATCTGCAGGGAGCAGGCATCGGCGATGCTCTTGCCGTTGATTTTGGAGGAGCGGGCTTCCGGGCTGAGCCGGGTGCCCCCGCATTCCGGGCAGGTGGTGAACGTGATGGCGCGGTCCACGAAGGCGCGGATGTGCGGCTGCATCGCTTCCGGATCCTTGGACAGCATCGATTTGGAGATCTTGGGGATCAGGCCTTCATACGTCAGGTTGATGCCGTCAACCTTGATCTTGGTGGGCTCCTTGTAGAGCAGGTCGTGCAGTTCCCGCTTGGTGAACGCGGCGATGGGCTTGTCCGGGTCGAAGAAGCCGGTGCCGCTGTAAATACGCCCGTACCAGCCGTCCATGCTGTAGCCGGGGATGGTGAGGGCACCCTCGTTCAGGGACTTGCTGTCATCGTAAAGGGCAGTCAGGTCGAAATCGGTCACTGAGCCCATGCCCTCGCAGCGCGGGCACATGCCGCCCAGCCGGTTATAGGTCGCCTTTTCGGCTTTGGTCCTGCCACCGCGTTCCACGGTGATGGCGCCGCTGGCTTTCACGGAGGGAACATTGAAGGAATAGGCGTTGGGCGAGCCGATGGACGGGTTCCCGAGCCGGCTGAAGAGGATGCGCAGCATGGCGTTGGCGTCGGTGGCGGTTCCAACGGTGGAGCGGGGGTTTGCCCCCATCCGTTCCTGGTCCACAATGATCGCCGTGGTCAGCCCCTCCAGCCGGTCCACGTCCGGCCGGGCCAGGTTCGGCATGAACCCCTGCACGAACGCGCTGTAGGTCTCGTTGATCAGCCGCTGCGATTCGGCGGCAATGGTTCCGAAAACCAGAGAGCTCTTGCCGGAACCGGATACGCCGGTGAAGGCTGTCAGCCGGCGTTTGGGAATCTCAACGCTGATGTCCTTGAGGTTGTTCTCGCGGGCTCCCTGCACCCGGATGGCGTCCTGCCGGTCCGCAGCGCGGGGCGCCGCCGAAGTGTCGGTTGTTGTCGTGGCCATGCTCTGTCCGTCTCCATCCGCTCGTACTGCCCCGCCGCGCAGTACGTCCGATTCTCCGCGGCTGCCGCAGTTCGCACAACGCCCGTCCGGCAACGGCTCCCACCGTTGTCGGGCGGGAAAGGCCGGGCGTACCCTGAAGGCGCTCAATCCCCATCCATCCGGAGGTGCACCATGGCAACAGGAGAGACCGGTTTCGACGACGTTTCCTTCGACCTCATTTCCGTGCAGTACCACTGCCTGAAAGCAGGCCATGACTACGGGCAGTATGTGCGGGATGCCCGCAACGCGGGAAAGGAGGACATTGCCGCCTTTTTTGAACAGATCATGGCCCAGGACGCAGACCGGGCCAAGCAGTGCCATGAGTTCCTGAGGGACCTTTCCGGTGCCCCGGAGTCCGGGCCGGCAATGTCATAGGCAGCGGTGTGGGCTGCGGCGGTTCGGCGGGGCCCGGTCCGCGCAGCCCGCCCGTCACCGGGTCCCTCAGGTTTCGTTGTCCAGGCACAAAAACTCCCAGCGGTGGCCGTCCGGGTCTCTTGCCGCCCCTACCGGGAACAACCGGTCCTCTTGTCCCTTGGCGACTATTGCGGGATGCCCGGATTCAGCAGCACCACAATGCTGTCAGAGACAGCCACTGCCGGGCAGCCCGTGTTGCTGAATTGCAGGGATTCCCCCTGCCGCCGGTGCTAGCCTTGTGCCGGCGGCGGCGGGCACTGCACGGTGCCATCTGCCCCTCAGGTCCGGCAGCAGCATCCGGCCATCCGCACGCAAGGAGAGACGAATGACCAGTGACGCCCAATATCTTGCCCGGGCCCTCGATCTGGCCACCGCCAATGTCGCCGACGGCGGGGGCCCCTTGGTGCCGTCGTCGTCACGGCGGACGGCCGGGCATATGACGGGGTGAACCGGGTAACCGCGTCGAATGACCCCACTGCGCACGCCGAGGTGAGCGCCATCCGCGCGGCCTGTGCAGCGCTGGGCACGTTCGATCTTCACGGAGGGGTCTTGTACACCAGCTGCGAACCGTGCCCGATGTGCCTTTCAGCGTCGCTGTGGGCTCGAGTGAAGCGCGTGGTCTTTGCCGCAGACCGGAACGATGCCGCAGCCGCAGGTTTTGATGATGCGGCCTTTTACGAGTACTTCGAGGTGCCGGCCAGCCGCAGCATGCTTCCCGTGGAGCAGCTGGGCCTGGACGGGGGCAGGGCCAGATCGCCTTTCGACGCCTGGACCGCCGCGGAGGACCGCACGGACTACTGAAGCCGGCGGGCGGCAGCGCCCCGCGGCGGAGGCCCGGCCGGCGTCCCGGATTCGGCGCCGATCCGCTTGGCGAAGCACGCGGAGTCCTCCTCCCGGCGTAGGGACCGAAGTTCGGCACCACCGTATAACCGCCGTGTTCATAGAAGCGGCGTCCGTCCGGCTGTGCCGACCCGGCTTCGGCCGTGAGCACATCGTAGCCTGCGGCACGTGCCCGGTACTCGAGGGCGGTGAGGATGGCCGTGGCAACGCCGGAGCCCCTGGCATAGGGCAGTACGTAGATGCGCTTGATTTCCGCAGTGGCCGCATCAAGGCGCCTCAGCCCGCCGCAGCCCAGCGGCTGCCCGGAACTTCTTTCATAGGCGATCAGGAAGACTGCCGTGTCATCGGCGGTGGGCGGGGACGGCTCGTGGTCGATGCTGCCGAACCGGACGTCCAGTTCAGACTGCTGGGCTGCCCGCAGATCCGCTCCCACCGGGTTGCTCCAGGGCACTTCACGGATGGTGAGGTTCGGCGGCTGGTCGGCAAGCATGGAGGACCTCCTGTGCGGATACCCGGAGCGGGTTTTCCCATCAATCTAGGAGCGGGCGGTTTCAACGGTGTTTCGGCATCATGGCGAGCCGGCTAACAGAAAGCAGGGAAACCGGATGCGTGCAAAAATGGAAGGGATGACTTCCCTCGATACTTCCTCCGCAACCCCGTCCAAGCCGGTTGGCACCTCCAAGGCGCAGCTGCAGGCGCGGAAGGCACAGGTGCGTCCTGCCACGGAGGGCTGGGAGCAGGCCAAGGAGCCGGACGGCCGCCCGCTGCTGCAGTTCAAGTCCCCCCGGGTGTCGCAGCCTCCGGTGCATCTGGCGGACCTGACCCTGCCCGAGCGCCAGGCCAAGCTGAAGGAGCTGGGCCTGCCGGCGTTCCGCGCCAAGCAGCTGTCGGTGCACTACTTCCAGCACTACACCACGGATCCCGAGGCGATGAGCGACCTCCCGAAGGAGCGCCGCGATGAGCTGGTGAAGGAAATGTTCCCGACGCTGCTCACCGAGGTCAAACGCCTGACCACGGACAACGGCGACACCATCAAGTTCCTCTGGCGCCTCTTTGACGGCTCCCTGGTGGAGTCGGTGCTGATGCGCTACCCCGGCCGGATCACGCTGTGCGTGTCCAGCCAGTGCGGCTGCGGCATGAACTGTCCGTTCTGCGCCACCGGCCAGGCCGGCCTGACCCGGAACATGTCCACCGCGGAGATCCTGGACCAGATTGTCCAGGCCAACCGGGTGATCAAGGAAGGCGGCCTCGGCGGCAAGCGCCGCGACGGCGGCCACGACGCCGAGCGCGTCACCAACATCGTCTTCATGGGGATGGGTGAGCCGCTGGCCAACTACAAGCGCGTCATGAACGCCGTGCACCGGATGGCCGCCGACGTTCCGGAGGGCCTGGGCATGAGTGCCCGCAACATCACGGTCTCCACGGTGGGGCTGGTTCCGGCGATCAACAAGCTGGCCGGGGAAAACATCCCGGTCACGTTCGCGCTGAGCCTGCACGCTCCGGACGACGAGCTGCGCGATGAACTCATCCCGGTCAACAGCCGCTGGAAGGTGGACGAGGCGCTGGATGCCGCCTACAACTACTACCGCGTCACCGGCCGCCGCGTGTCGATTGAATATGCCCTGATCAAGGACATGAACGACCACCCGTGGCGCGCGGACCTGCTGGCCAAAAAGCTCAACGCCCGCGGCCGCGGCTGGGTGCACGTGAATCCGATTCCGCTGAACCCCACCCCGGGTTCCATCTGGACGTCCCCGGAGCCGCACGTGACCCGCGAGTTCATCAACCGCCTGATCGACGCCGGCATCCCCACCACCCTGCGCGACACCCGCGGCAAAGAAATCGACGGCGCCTGCGGCCAGCTGGCTGCTGCGGACTAAGGCTCCTGCGCCTGCGGAGAAGCACCGGCGCGGCAACGAAGACTGAACAACGACGACGGCGGGAGGCCGGGTACCAGACCCGGTCTCCCGCCGTCGTTATCTGCGTCCATGGTGCTTATTCCCGGTCGGATGTCCCCGCCGGTTCTTCGCCGGCAAGGATCAGGTAGAGGGACCTTTGGTCTCCGCCAACAGTGCGGCCGCTGCCCTCACCTGTTCAGGCGTCCCGGCCATGCCAACCTGACGGGTGGCACCGGTCAGCTCGTGCAGCAGGGCGCGGAGATCCGGCCCGCTGTCCCTGTCCGTGGTATCCGTAAACGGGTTGCCGGCTCCGGAGCCGGCCAGGTTCCCGGCCTCCTGCCGGCCTGCTTCGGTGAGGGTGGCGAGCTTGCGTCCGCCGGCGGCCTCGATGGTGACGAGTCCCTCGTCTTCAAGCTGTGCCAGCGTGGGATAGATGGCTCCCGGGCTCGGCTGCCAGCGCCCGTTGGTTCGCCCGCTGATGGCCTGGATGAGCTGATAGCCGTGCATCGGCTCTTCGGACAGCAGTTGCAGCACGGCAGCGCGGACATCGCCGCGTCCGGCCCTGCGTCCGCCGGGCCCTCCGTGGTGGCCGCGGCCGCGGCCACGGCCCCGTCCGGGCACGGGCCCCATGCTGACGGGTCCCAGGGGACCTGGTCCCATTCCTCCGGGCCCCATGGGGGAGTGGTGGCGCCGGGGGTGCGCGGGTCCGGGGGCTGTTTCGTCGAGAGGTTCAGGGGCAGCTTCGGCAAAGTCATGGTGCTTGTGTGGATGACGCATAAGGGTCTCCTGTCGTGCAACTTCCAATACTATCACGATATATCGTGATCCTCCGTTAGCTCAAGAGGGGGTGGCCGACCCGGAAGGGGTGGTTTACCCGGGAAGGGCCAGGGTGCTTCGGGCCAACCCGGCAAAAAAGGGCGGGAGGCCGGGTATCGAAACCCGGCCTCCCGCCGTCGTCATTTCCGGCCCGGAACACTCCGGGCCCCGGTTACTTCCGCAGGTGGTCCACCAGCGAGTCGGCAATGCCAATGTACGTGCCGGGCGTAAGGTCCTGCAGGCGGGCCTCGGCGTCGGCGGGCAGGCCCAGGCCGGAGACAAATTCGCGCATCCGCGCCGCGTCCACGCGGTGGCCGCGGGTGAGTTCCTTCAGGCGCTCGTACGGGTTTTCCATGCCCGGGGCACCGGCGATGGCTTCGGCGCGCATGACCATCTGGATGGCCTCGCCAAGCACCTCCCAGTTCGTGTCCAGGTCCGCGGCCAGGACGTCCCCGGCCACATCCAGGCGTTCAAGGCCCTTGACCACATTGGAGATGGCGAGCACGGAGTGGCCGAACGCCACGCCGATGTTGCGCTGCGAGGAGGAATCGGTAAGGTCGCGCTGCCAGCGGGAGGTCACCAGCGTGGAGGCCAGCGTGTCCAGCAGGCCGTTGGAGATTTCCAGGTTCGCCTCGGCGTTTTCAAAGCGGATGGGGTTCACCTTGTGCGGCATGGTGGAGGAACCGGTGGCTCCGGCCACGGGAACCTGCTTGAAGTAGCCGATGGAAATGTAGCTCCACACATCAGTGCAGAAGTTGTGCAGGATTCGGTTGAAGCGGGCCATGTCCGCATAGAGCTCGGCCTGCCAGTCGTGGGACTCAATCTGGGTGGTGAGCGGGTTCCAAGTCAGGCCCAGTCCCTCCACGAAGCTGCGGGCCACCTGCTCCCAGTCCGCTGTGGGAACCGAGGCGTAGTGCGCGGCGTAGGTTCCGGTGGCGCCGTTGATCTTGCCCAGGTAGTCGGTCTTTTCGATCCGGTTCAGCTGGCGGGTGAGGCGGTGCGCCGTGACGGCCAGCTCCTTGCCCAGGGTGGTGGGCGTGGCGGGCTGGCCGTGGGTGCGGGAGAGCATCGGCACGGCGCGGGTTTCCTCCGCCATGGCGGTGATCCGCTCGACCAGGTTCCGCGCTGCGGGCATCCACACGTTCTCAACAGCGCCCTTGACGCCCAGTGCGTAGGAGAGGTTGTTGACATCTTCGGAGGTGCAGCCGAAGTGCACCAGGGACGTCAGGTTTTCGATGCCGATCGCTGCCAGCCTGCGGCCGATGTAGTACTCCACGGCTTTGACGTCGTGGACGGTGACCTTTTCGATTTCCGCCAGCTCGGCGACGGAATCTCCGTCGAAGCCGGAAACGATGTCGCGCAGCTGCCCCTGCTGCTCAGCGCTGAGCGGGGAAGCGCCCGGAAGCACTGAGTTGGAGGTGAGATGGATCAGCCATTCCACTTCCACATGAGTGCGGTCGCGGTTCAGGGCGGCTTCGGACAGGTAGTCCACCAGCGGGGCGGTAGCGCCGCGGTAGCGGCCGTCCAGCGGGCCCAAGGCAATGGCGGGGGTGACGGAGGCAAGCGGGACGCGGGGAGCAGCGGATTCAGCCATGCGGCAATTCTTTCATGTTCCGGCGGTACGGCCTGCTGTGTGACTTCTCCTCCACAACGTGACTTGTCCTCCACAACGTGCAGGTTTGGCACCGGTTGGCACTCGCTGTCCCCGCGGGCCCGATGATCCGGGCGAGTGCTGGTCCGCCGTGACATAACGGAAGCGGAAGTGGAAGTTGCCGGACGGGCGACGGTGGGCGAGCAAACGGGGGAGGATCCATGAGCACGGAAGTGGAGGTGATGCCGGTCAATCCGGCTGACGTCTACGCGGCAGGGCAGGCGGCCGCCTGCGTCCGCAGGGCGGTGGATGAACTGGAGGACATCGAGCAGGACCTGCCGGCCCTGATTCGAATGGACTGGTATTCCCCGGCGGCTCTCGAGTTTGCTGAGCTCCTGGGCGGGCACATCCAAAACGTCGCGGCTACCCTGGAGGACCTGCGGCTGTGCGCTGACGCGGTCGAACGTCATGTGGCGGAAATCCGCGCCCACGGTCATGAGGTGCCCTAGATGCCGTCGCAGTGGTCTGCGGAAGACCGGCCCGGGCCCGGAATTCACGTTAGGGGCGGCGCACGGCCTGACGGTGGAGTACCGGGAACTGGAGTCGGTGGCCGGTGTCCTGGAGGGATCGGTTGCCCGGCTAACAACCCTGCGGTCCCGGTGCATGGAACTGTACCTGCTGCTCAGTGGAACGAGCGCGGTGCACGCCCACGCCCGATCCGCAGCCGGTGCTGCTGAGCTCGTCATTCAGGGCCTGAAGCGGAACACGGAACAGCTGGAGGAAGCGGCCGGGGATCTTCGCCGGGCCGCCGGAAACTATCTGGATACCGAGGGGCGGCTGGCGGAGGCGATCAAATGGGCGGCCGTGGGTGTTCCGATGGGAATCGATGTGTGGCGCAGCGGCGGCGGCGGTTTTCCGGACCGCACGGTGAGTGAAATGATCGTTCCGCCGTTCGACGGGTTCCTCATCCGGAAGCTGCTGGAACAGCTGGCGAAGGGAGACTTTGGCGAGCTTCGGCCAATCGAGGTCACGATGCTTGAGGGGGACCACGGGACGGTTCCGCTGGATGGCTCAGTGAAGGCACTGCTGGAGCGTTCCAAGGGCCTGCTGGACAGTCCGGACCGCGGCGTCGTGGAGATCCTCACCTTGGACGAAGGCGGCAGGCGCGTTCGGATTGTCACCCTGCCCGGCAATCAGGACAGCGGAAGCCTGTTGGTGGGGTCGAACCCTTTGACAACTATGGAAATGCGGAAGGCCGCGCGGAGGACAGCCGGTACGTTGCCGCCGCTGTTGCTGACGCCCTGCGGCAGGCCGGGGCCTCGGCGGACGACGCAGTCATTCTGGTGGGCTACAGCCAGGGCGGAATCCACGCAGTGAACACAGGGGCGCGGTTGGCGGAGGCGGAGGAGTTCGATGTGGAGATGATCGTGACGGCGGGCGCCCCGGCGGGGGACAGGGATACCCCCGACGGGGTGAAAGTGCTCCACTTTGAACACGCCCGCGACTGGGTGGCAGGCCTCGACGGAGCGGCCAATCCGGACACGCCAGACAGGGTGACGGTCACCGGAGCGGCGCCGGTGGAAGGTGTGCCCAGCGGGGGCTGGGCCCGGCCCACGACCTTGACCTGTACCTGGAGCTGGCCGGACGGGCTGACAGCAGCGAAAACCCCTCCCTGGAGGATTCGCGGGGACACCTGGCGGACATCATCCTGCCCTCGGCGATTGCCACCCGAGGCCTGTTCAGGTTCTCGCGGAAACCGGCGGCCAAGCCGCCGGCCCGGCCGCCCGTGGGGCCGGTTTCTCCCGGCAACGGAATGTCGCCGCTGCCACTCCCCGGGCATGCACCGCCTGTACTGGTGAACCCCGTTGCGCCAATCAAGGTCCCGCCCGTTGTTCCGCCGATTCCGGTTCCGCCCGTTGTGCCCCCGGGGCGGTAGCTACCTCCGGGTCCCGGTCAGTGAACCCGCAACCAGGGATACCAGGCTGATGACGATCGAGGCGAGGACACCGGTCCAGAAGAAGGAATCCACGACCAGCTCCACCGGTGTGTAACTGCTCAGCCAGGAGGTGAGCATGAGCATCCCCGCGTTGATAATGATCGTAAAGAGGCCCAGCGTCAGGACGGTCAGGGGCAGCGACAGCAGCTTGACGACCGGACGGATCAGGGCGTTAACAAGACCAAAAATCAGTCCGATAAACAGGTAGGCGAGCACCAGATCAACGGTGGGGTTGCCGGTGACGGCGGTGCCGCTTTCGGTGACCGCAATGCCGGGCAGCAGCAGCCCTGCAACCCACACGGCCAGGGCGTTGATTAGGATTCGGATCAGGAAGCGCATGCCTCCATGCTGGCACACGCCTCTGCCGGAAGCCCTCCTGCGGGCGTGCGCGCGTCCCTGCCGGAAGGGTGGATGGTGGCGCGGGTCACGACTGCTGCTGAGCCGTTTAGGGTTAAGCACATGACGACTACCGAGAATGACACCAGCACAGCAGGCGTTCCCGAGCCGGAGATCCGTCCCCGCAGCGTACTGGGCAAGTTGCCCCGCTACACCGCCGGGAAGCCGCCGGTGGTCATCGACGGACTGCAAAGCTACAAGCTCTCCTCGAACGAGAATCCGTTTCCCCCGCTGCAGGCCGTCCTCGAGGCGATCAGCGGACGGCAGGACATCAACCGCTACCCTGATCCGCTGTCCACGGCGCTGCGTACGGAGCTGGCCTCCTTCCTTGACGTTCCGGCGGAGGACATCGTCACCGGCGGCGGAAGCCTGGGCGCCCTGAATCAACTCCTGGCCACCTTCGCCGGCCAGGATAAAAACGGTGTTCCGGACCAGGTTATTTATCCCTGGCGGTCCTTCGAGGCATATCCGATCAGCGTCGGTCTTTCCGGCGCCGAGAGCGTCCAGGTGCCGCTGCGCGGAGACGGCACGCATGATCTCGACGCCATGGCGGCGGCCGTCACCGAGAGGACACGTGTCATCCTGCTCTGCACGCCCAACAATCCCACCGGTCCCGCTCTGACAGCCGTCCAAGTCGAGGACTTCCTGACCCGGGTGCCCTCCAATGTGATTGTCGTCATCGATGAGGCTTATGAGGACTTCGTCCGCGACCCGGAGGCAGTGAACGGCATCGAGATGTACCGCCGGCACCCCAACGTAGTGGTCCTGCGCACCTTTTCGAAGGAGCCGGGCTGGCTGGCCTGCGCGTGGGATACTCCGTATCCCATCCACCCGTCACCCAGTATCTGCGCGTGGCGGCCGTGCCGTTTGCTGTATCGCAGCTCGCTGAAACGGCCGCCGTGGCCTCCCTGCGGCACCACGGGGAACTTGTGGAAAGAATACAAGGACTGGTGCGGGAACGTACCCGCGTCGTTGACGGCCTCCGGAAGCTGGGCTGGCGCATTCCGGAGGCCCAGGGCAACTTTGTGTGGTTGGCGCTGGGGGACGATACCCCTGAGTTCGCGGCGTTGGCGGAGCAGCAGGCCCTCGCCGTGCGGGCCTTCGGCACCGAAGGTGTGCGGGTCACTATCGGCGAGGAGGAGGCAAACACCCGCTTCCTCGCCCTCTGTGCAACCTATACAAAGGCACCCCGGGTTTCCTAGCGTGTCCTAAGTGCGGTCCGGGCCCGGACGCTGGTTAGGCTGAGGGAAGTAAGTTCCACATATATTCTTCCGGTGTGATCCATTACCGGAAGGGAATATATCTAGCGCGGGTCGGTCAAACGGCTGCCCGGCGAGGAGTAAGCATGGACCTCAAGCACATGCCCGCCAGGACGGCGGGCGCTGATGGCGCGCGCGTGCCCGGCGGCGACGGCGGCGCAGCTCAGGGCAGCCCCGGCGACAGCGGCACCAGTGGCGTCCGGCAGGAGAATACCGGCATGGTGCAGTTGCTGACTCCGGACGGACAGCTTCTGGAGGACAGCGTCTACGGTGCTTACGCCGCCGAGCTGGGCGGCAGCGAACTGCGGGGACTGTACCGGGAGATGTTCACCATCCGCCGGTTTGACCAGGAAGCCACGGCGCTGCAGCGGCAGGGCGAACTGGTGATGTGGGTGCCCATGTCCGGGCAGGAGGGCGCCCAAATTGGCTCCGGCCGCGCGCTGCAGCCCCAGGACTACGTCTTCCCGACCTACCGGGAGCACGGCGTCGCACTGACCCGGGGCCTGGAACTTTCCCATTTGCTGCGGCGGTTCCGCGGCATTTCCCACGGCGGCTGGGATCCCGCCGACGCCAACTTCCACCTCTACACGCTGGTCCTGGCCGCTCAGGTTCCGCACGCCGTCGGGTACGCCATGGGCATGGCACGGGACAGGGCCGCGGACCCGCAGCTCCCCGAAGCCGCCACCGTGGCCTACTTTGGCGACGGCGCCAGCTCGGAGGGTGATGTCCACGAGGCCATGGTCTTCGCCGCTTCCTATGATGCGCCCGTCGTGTTCTTCTGCCAGAACAACCACTGGGCCATCTCTGTTCCCACCGAAGTGCAGTCCCGGATTCCACTCGCCAACCGCGCCAAGGGCTACGGCTTCCCCGGCATCCGTGTGGACGGCAACGACGTGGTCGCGGTCCACGCGGTGACCCGGTGGGCCCTGGAACGAGCGCGTTCAGGCGGGGGCCGGTGCTGATCGAAGCCTTCACATACCGCATGAGCGCCCACACCACGGCGGATGATCCCACCAAATACCGGCTCAGCGCTGACGAAGAGGCATGGGTTTCCCGGGATCCGCTGACCCGGCTGGAAAAGTACCTGCGCGCCTCGGGCCTGGCCGATGACGCTTTCTTCGAAGGCCTGGCCAAAGACGGTCAGGTGATGGCGGACAAGCTGCGCGCGGATGTGCTGGCGATGCAGGCCCCGGGATTCGAGGACGCCTTCACCGACGTGTACGCCGGGGCACATCCGCTGATCCAGGAGGAACTGGACTTCCACCGCCGGTACGAGGCCGGCTTTGCCGACTCCCAGGAGCCCACTGCATGAGCACCATGACCATGGCGAAAGCCATCAACGCCGGACTGCGGGCCGGACTCGAAAACAATCCAAAATCACTTCTCATGGGCGAGGACATTGGCGATCTGGGCGGCGTCTACCGCGTCACTGAAGGGTTGAAGGCCGATTTCGGCGCCAGCCGGGTCATGGATACCCCGCTGGCCGAATCGGGCATCATCGGGACCGCCATCGGCCTCGCGCTCCGCGGCTACCGGCCCGTCTGTGAAATCCAGTTCGACGGGTTCGTGTTCCCCGGGTTCAACCAGATCACCACTCAGCTGGCCAAGATGCACTCGCGCAGCGAAGGCACCCTGAGCGCACCGGTGGTTATCCGGATCCCCTACGGCGGCGGCATCGGGTCCATCGAGCACCACTCCGAATCCCCCGAAGCGCTGTTTGCCCATACCGCGGGACTGCGGATCCTGACGCCGTCGAACCCGCAGGACGCCTACTGGATGATCCAGCAGGCCATGACGTGCCAGGACCCGGTCATCGTGTTTGAGCCCAAGCGCCGCTACTGGCTCAAAGGCGACGTGGACACGGAACGCCCGACGGGTGATCCCTTCTCCGCCCACGTGCTGCGGGAGGGGGCCGACGCCACCATCGTCGCCTACGGGCCGCTGGTGCCGGTCGCCCTGGCTGCGGCGAAGGCGGCAGAGGAGGACGGCCGCAGCATCGAAGTCGTGGACCTGCGCTCGATCTCACCGATTGACTTTGACACCGTGACCGAGTCCGTCCGCAAGACCGGCCGGCTGATCGTCACCCACGAAGCACCCACCTTCGGCGGCATCGGCGGCGAGATTGCCGCGCGGGTGACCGAGCGTGCTTTTCTGTCGCTGGAGGCTCCCGTCATCCGCGTGGGCGGTTTCCACATGCCCTACCCGGTGGCGAAGGTCGAGGAACACTACCTGCCGGACATTGACAAGCTGATGGACGCGCTGGACCGCTCGTTCGCCTACTAACCCGTTCCCCGGCGGAAAACCGGCTTCGCGCCGGGACCCCGCCGCCGAAGCCTGCCGGACACGAAGATTGAGAAGCCATGACTGAGAGAACGTTCCACCTTCCCGACGTGGGAGAAGGCTTGACCGAAGCCGACATCGTCGAGTGGAAGGTCCAGGCCGGAGACACCGTTGCCGTCAATGATGTGCTGGTGGAAATCGAAACTGCAAAGTCGCTGGTGGAACTTCCCTCGCCGTACGCCGGAACGGTCTCACAGCTGCTGGTGCAGGAAGGCCAGACAGTCGACGTCGGCTCGCCGATTATTAGCGTCACCGCCGCTTCCCCGGCGGACGACGGCGGGCAGCAGCCGGGTGCTCCGATGACCCCGGCGCCGGTTCCGGCAGCAGCGGACGACAACGAACAACCCAGTGCCTCGCTCACCGGCACCGGGCCCAAGGCTGATGCCGTAAAGCGGCGGCCGCGGGTGAACCGGCCGCCGGCCGCGCCGGTCCAGCCGCCGGCCGCGCCGGTCCAGCCGCCGACCGCGGCTCCTGCCCCGGTTGTTCCCGCCGCTCCGGCTATTCCGCCCGTGCCGCCCGCTCCGGCAGCCACCCCTGCCCCCGGCGATTCCCGCACCCAGGGCATGGCGGCCGCCGGCGCGGCGGTGCAGGACTCCCTCAACCGGCTGATCCAGCGGGTGCTGGCGAAGCCGCCCGTCCGCAAGGCCGCCAAGGACCTGGGCATCAATCTTGCCGATGTGCCGGCAACCGGCGCCAGCGGGGAAGTCACCAAGCAGGACCTGATCAGCTACCAGGCGCAGCGCGAATCCGAGCAGGACTCCGCCGACACCTTCTGGGCCGGCGCGAAGCAGCCCGGGGATGACCGGATCGAGCGGATCCCCGTCAAGGGCGTGCGCCGGGCCACCGCCAAAGCCATGGTGGACAGCGCGTTTACTGCTCCGCACGTCAGCATTTTCGTTGACGTGGACGCATCCCGCACCATGGAGTTCGTGAAGCGGCTCAAGGCCTCCCGCGACTTTGAGGGCATTAAGGTTTCTCCGCTGCTGATCCTGGCCAAGGCGGTCATATGGGCGGCGGCCCGCAACCCCTCGGTCAATGCGACGTGGGCCGGCGACGAGATCCTGGTCAAGCACTTCATGAACCTTGGCATTGCGGCGGCCACCCCGCGGGGGCTGATGGTGCCCAACATCAAGGATGCGCAGGACCTGTCCCTGAAGGAACTGGCCCTGGCGCTCAATAACCTGGCGGCCACGGCGCGTGCCGGCAAGACGCCGCCCGCCGACATGCGCGGCGGCACCCTGACGATCACCAACATCGGCGCCCTGGGCATCGACACCGGAACGCCGATCATTAATCCCGGGGAAGTCGCAATAGTGGCTTTCGGAACGATCAAGCAGAAGCCCTGGGTACTTGACGGGGAAGTTCTTCCGCGCTGGGTCACCACACTGGGCGGTTCGTTCGACCACCGGGTGGTGGACGGAGATCTCTCGGCCCGGTTCATGGCCGACGTTGCTGCCATCCTTGAGGAACCCGCACTGCTGCTGGACTGACCGGACGGCGGTGCCGGGACCTGAGCTTCGGGCGGCGCTAATTTACCGCGCCGGGGCTTCCGAGCGGCACCGGTACTGCGGTACACCGTACCGGGCAGATACGATCAGGTGACTATGACAAATCCTCAAGGTCCCCGCGGCCAGGGCGGCGGCGCCCCGCAGATCGACTGGAAACGCACCGTTATGCTGCTGGCGGTGGCGTTCATCGTATCCAGCCTGCTGATCATCCTCTTTCCGGGGCTGGGCACCATTTGGCGGCTGCTCATCATCATCGCCCTGTTCGCGGTCGTCTTTCCCTTCCTGGAGCGGCGCAGGCGCAACCGCCCCTAGCCCCAACCCCTAGCCCGCGGCAGCTGCCAGCGCCCGGCGCAGTACGGGGGCCAGCCGACGGACACCTTCGCGGATGTCATCCTCCGGTACGGCGCTGAACGCCAGGCGCAGTTTGTTGGAGGGCTCATCCGACGGGCTGAAGGCCGCCCCGGGTATGAACACCACGCCTGCCTCGATGGCTTCGTACAGCAGGGGATAGGTGTCCACTCCTTCAGGCAGGGTCAGCCACAGGAAGAACCCGCCGTCGGGTATCGTCCAGCTCACGCCGTCGGGCAGGTGCTCCGCCAGCGCCGACAACAGCGCGGCGCAGCGTGCCGCATACAGCACCCGGGAGTTCCGGATGTGCTGCATCCAGTCGTAATCCCGGAGATAAGCGGAGACCAGCATCTGCGTCAGCGGTGACGGGCAGAGGACCACGGCCTCGCAGGCCAGATAGAAGCGGCGGTGCAGGTGCCTGGGAACCAGTGCCCATCCCACGCGCACGCCTGGCGCAAAAATCTTGGAGAACGAACCCAGATACAGGACATCATGCGGGTTTCCGGCGCGCAGCGGAGCCAGCGGACGGCCGTCGAAACGCAGCATTCCGTACGGGTTGTCCTCCAGGACGAGGATGTTCGCGGCGGCGCAAATGTCAACGATCCGCTGCCGGCGCCCGGCTGCCAGTGTGACGCCGCTGGGATTGTTAAAGCTGGGGATCGTATAGAGCAGCTTCACGGCCCGGCCCTGCTTCCGCAGCGCCGCGATTTTCGCTTCCAGCGCCTCGGGAATCAGCCCGCCGGAGTCGGTGGGCACCGGCGCCAGATTCACTTCATAGGCCTCAAAGGCGTTCAGTGCCCCAACATAGGTGGGGTCCTCGCACAGCACCGTATCCCCGGGGTTGCAGAAAACCTTGGCGGCAACGTCCTGTGCGGACTGGGAACCGGTGGTAATTACGACGTCGGCGGGATCAGCTCCGAAGATCCCTTCGGCTGCCATGACCTCACAGGCCTGGCGCCGCAGCTCCGCCATGCCCTGCCCGGCGCCGTACTGCAGTGCTTCAAGGCCGTGGTCGGCGACGATGCTGCGGGCGGTTTCGCCCAGCTCCCGCAGGGGCAGCGACCGCAGGGAAGGGCTTCCGCCCGCCAGCGACACCAACCCCGGGCGGGTGGAGATGTCAAAAACGTCCCGCACTGCCGACTGCTTGATGTGGAACGCCCGATCGGAGAGCAGCCCCTCGTGCCGGTGTCCTGATGCAACGGCCCGCTCCAGTGCCGTCCGCGTCTCCGCGGACAGGCCCGGCGCAGCGGTCTCCTCGAACGTCATGCCACATCCTAGACCCGGCGGTGCACAGCGGAGCAACAATTGTTGCCTAAATCCACCCCGCCCGGTGCGCTTTGACGCCGGCCTGGAACCGGCTTTCCGCGCCGAGGTCTTCCAGCATTCTGGCAATATGGCGGCGGCAGGTCCGGACGCTGATTCCCAGCCGCCGGGCGACAACTTCGTCCGACTGGCCCGCGGCCAGGGCGCGGAGAATGGAACGCTGAATGCTGCTGAGCTGTCCCGGCTGCGGTTCCTCCGCCAGGAACGGGTCGCCAAGTTCCCAGGCGAACTCAAACATGCGCACGAGAATGTGGATCAGGTCCCGGTCACGGATGACCAGGCCCGCCCTGTCATCAGCGCAGCGCCCGCGCGGCACGACCGCCATTTTGCTGTCGAAGATCACGGCCCGCAGCGGCATGTGGGGCAGGGTGCGGAATTCACCGCCGGCTGCCGTCACCACTTCCACGGCACGGCGGGTCGGCATGTGGTCACGAATGCTGGAATGGTACAGGGTCCGGCGCCGTACGCCCTGCCGCAGCATGTCAACGTCTTTCTGGACGCTGTCCTCCTGAATGTCCGCCGTCGCACCCGGTCCGGGGCGTGCCATCAGGACGCACTCGGAGGCGGCTCGGGCATACTCGATCAGGACGCTCATGACCTGGCCCGGATCCTCCAGGACTTCGACGCCGGCGTCAGTTGACACCCGGCGGCTGGCCTCGGCAAAGACGGGCACCAGGCCGGCCAGCTCGCGGCGCTTAAGCCCGATCCTCGCCCGCAGGTCCAGGAGCGCACGCTCATCGGGGTCCACGAGTTCGGCCAGGGCAACGTCGGGGGACACCGCCGCGTAGCTGGGCTGCTCCGAGCTGACCTGGACCAGCAGACGATGCTCCCTCAGCTGCGCGATGGCCGACTCAATGGAACGCGTGGTGAATCCGAGTGCCTCGGAAGCCTGGTCAACGCTCCATCCCGGGCTGCTGACGGCATACCGGTACACGGCCAGGGATGTCTGGTCCACGGCGCCTGCTCCTCTCGACCCGTTGAGGCTACCTTATGCGTGGGCCGTCCGGGCAGCCGGGCCCCGGGCCGGATGCGTGCGCGGTGAACGGTACCGCGGACGGGACGGGACGAGCCGGCGGGCCGTCAGGAGGGGCGCCTAGCCGTTCTCATACCCGGTGATGGCGTCAACTTTCCCGGCCGATGCGCTGGACGGATCGAAAACATAACCCAGCCATTCCTTCGCAAGGCGGCGGGCCAGCTCCACACCGACCACCCGCTGGCCCATGCACAGCACCTGCGCATTGTTGCTGAGCACGGAACGCTCCACGGAGTAGGAATCATGGGCGGTCACGGCACGGATGCCGGACACTTTGTTTGCGGAAATGGCCACGCCCAGCCCGGTGCCGCAGATCAGCAGGGCGCGGTCCGCCTCGCCCGAGGCCACCTTGCGGGCCGCGTCCACGGCGACGTGGGGGTAAGCGGTGTTTTCCGTGTGGGACACTCCCACGTCGACGACGCTCTCGACCCGGTCGTCCGCTTCGAGGTCCCGCCGCAGGACCTCCTTGTAATCGAATCCGGCGTCATCTCCGCCGATGACAATTCGCAGTTTCCGGAGCTCACTCATTTTTCCCTCAATTCGTAGCTAACTGGTGGTGGTTGGGGCCGAACCGGCCCGGTGCCGGAGGGCCGCTGTGCGTGCCGCAGTTTCCAGCAGGCGAAGATAACCGTCCGCCTGCCATGCGGCCCGGCCAATGAACAGACCGTCGACGTGCGGAATCCCGAGCAGCGCAGCAGCGTTTTCCTCGTTAACGGAACCGCCGTACAGCAGTCCGGCCACCTGCTGCCCGTAGGCGCTTGCAAGGGCGGCGAACGGTCCGTGCAGCTCCTCCGGTGCGGCGGGACGGCCGGCAGCGCCGATAGCCCACACTGGCTCATAGGCAATCAGCACCCGGGACAGCTGGCCGGGGGTAAGTCCATGAAGTGCCCGGGCAGCCTGGTCCAAGATGAAGCCGGCGGATCCGCCCGCATCCCGAACGGCGGCCGGTTCTCCGATGCACAGCAGCGGAGTGAGCCCGTGCCGCAGGGCGGCGGCCACCTTCAGGCGCACTGTTTCGTCGGTTTCGCCGAAGTGTTCGCGGCGCTCGGAGTGGCCGAGTTCCACCAGCTGCGCCCCGGCGTCGGCCACCTGGGGAACCGAGACTTCCCCGGTCCAGGCGCCGTGGTCCTCCCAGTGGGCGTTCTGTGCGCCAAGCAGCACGCCGCTGCCGCTGCCCAGCACTTCGGCGACAGTGGAGAGTGCGGTGGCTGGGGGAATGATGAAGGGCCTGACCGCGCCGAGCTCCATTCCGCCGAGGCCCCGCAGCAGATCTTCGGCGTACCGTTCCGCCTCAGCGAGGCTCTTGTTCATTTTCCAGCTGGTGCCGACCCACACCGTCACAGCGTCTCCGGGGAGGACGCCTCAGGGGAGGAGGCCAGGAAATCGCCCAGGGCATCCATCAGGACGGAGAAGGAATGGGCGCCGGGATCCGGGGTGCCCAGGCTCTTCTCGCCGAGAATGCGCGAACGTCCGCGGCGGGAGGTGATGTCGGCCGTGGCGGCGGCGGCTTCCCGTGCGGCGGCGGCGGCTTTTTTCACCGATCCGGCCAGATCGGCGGTGGCAGCGAATTCCGCGACCAGGGAATCCCGGAAGGGCAGCGCGGCGTCGACCATGGTCTTGTCGCCCGGCTGCGCCCCGCCGAGACGTACGACGGCGTTAATTCCGGCTGCCAGTGCGTCGACAACGACGGCGGCGCCGACGGAGCGGGCATCATCAAAAACACCGCCGGCCGCGGTCAGGCCCGCACCCCACAAGGCTCCCGACGTACCGCCGGCTTCTTCGGCCCAGGCGTCTCCGGCATGTAGCAGGACGGTCCGTGCTCCGGCTCCTTTCGCTGCTGCTTCGCTGCCGGCCGCTGCCGCACCCCGGGTGCCGTAGGCCATGCCCTGTCCGTGGTCGCCGTCGCCGGCCACGGCGTCCAGCCGGCCGAAGTGCTCTTCATGCTCGGCGGCAGTGTCGCGGAGCATTTCCAGTGCCTGGACGATGCGGGCGGCAGAGTTCCGCGACTCTGCTGCCGCCTCCGGAATGGGATCCTCGCCGGGAGTGTGCACTCCCGTTCGGGGCGGGCCGGCCGGCAGGCCGGCGGAGGAGCGCCGGAATGCCGGGGCATCGGCAGGCGCCAGCCAGTACTCTTCAAGTTCATCGTCCAGGAACAGGATGCTCAGGGACAGTCCGGCCATGTTCAGGCTCGTGACGTGCTCCCCAACCTCGGGGGCGACGACGGTGAGGCCCTTTTCGGAAAGCCGTTCCGCCACCCGGGCGTAGACGACAAAGAGTTCTTCATACTTGACGGTGCCGAGGCCGTTGAGGACCACGGCCACCCTGCCGCTGTACTGGCCGCTCCGCTCCGGCTCTTCCTCAAGGACGCCGTCGAGCAGGAGGTCGGCAACCTCGGCTGCCGTGCCCATGGGAACCTCGCGGATACCGGGTTCACCGTGGATCCCCAGCCCGATTGCCATTTCTCCGTCGGGGACGTGGAAGAGGGCGTCATCCGCTCCGGGCAGGGTGCAGCCCTCAAAGGCGACGCCGAAGGAGCGGGTCGCGTCGTTGGCCTTCCACGCCACCCGCTCGGCCTCGTCCAAATCCGCCCCGGCGGCGATCGCAGCGCCGGCGATCTTGAAGACAATCAGGTCTCCGGCAATGCCGCGGCGGTCCCGGTGGGCCTCCGCGGGACCGGAGGCAATGTCATCCGAAACCCGGACAATCCGCACGTCCACGCCCTCGGCCCGCAGTTTTTCGGCTGCCTGGCCAAAGTGCAGGACGTCGCCCGCGTAGTTTCCGAACCCCAGCAGCACTCCGCCGCCGTTTTCGGCGGAACGGGCCACCGAATAGACCTGGGATGCGGACGGGGACGAGAAGATGTTGCCGCACGGCGCGCCGTGGGCCATGCCCGGGCCGATCCAGCCGGCGAAGGCCGGATAGTGTCCGGACCCGCCGCCGATCACCAGGGCGGGCTGGTTCACCGGTGTGTCGGTGGAGCGCACCACCCCGCCGTGGGCGAGCATCACGTGCCCGGGGTGGGCAGCGGCGTATCCGCGCAGGGCATCGACGGCGAAGTCTGCGGGATTGTTCAGGAGATAAGTCATGGATTCCAGCCTTGGTTGTCTGCGGTAACCGCCGGCAGCGTTATCCGGCGCCGCCCGCCCGGCGGTACGGGCCGTTCAGCAGGGGATCAGATCAGCGGATTTCCGGGGAAGCGGCGCCGTTGCCGCGGCCCGCATCCTCGGCCGGGCTGGGCCCGAGCTCCTTAAGCAGCCCGGACATGGCAACGTACGCCTTGTTCCGGTAGGCCACAAGGTCTCCGGTCTTGTCGGCGGGAATCTGCAGGAAGCCGGCGCCGGACTTGGTGCCGAGCTTTCCGGCGTCGACGAGGTCCTTCAGGATGCCGGGGGTCGCAAACCGTTCGGGGAAGGACGTCTGCAGCGATGCGTAGCAGAAGGAGTACACGTCCAGGCCCGCCATGTCGGCAATGGCGAACGGTCCGAAGAACGGCAACCGGAATCCGAAGGTGGTCCGAACCAGGGTGTCGACGTCCTCGGCCGACGCAATACCCTCCTCGACCACCTGCGCGGCCTCGTGGAACAGCGCGTACTGGAGCCGGTTGAGGACAAATCCGGTGACGTCCTTGACGACGGCTGCCTGCTTGCCCGCCATGGCGACGATTTCCCGGGCCGTTTCCACGGTTTCGGCGGTGGTGTCCGCGTGCGGGATGACCTCGACGCCGGGAATGAAGGGCGCGGGGTTGGAGAAGTGCACGCCGAGGAAGCGGCCGGGGTTCGAGACTGCTTCCGCCAGGGTGGCGATCAGGATCGTGGACGTGTTGGAGCCGATCACCGCGTCCTGCGGTGCAGCGTCGCTGATCCGGCGCAGCGTGGCGTGCTTGATATCGAGGATTTCGGGGACGGCCTCCTCGATGTAGGAGGCGTCCGCAACGGCTTCCTCGATGCTCGCCGCGGCCCACAGGTTCTCCTGCAGCCGCTGGACCGCATCCTTCGGGAACAGTCCGTCGGCGACGAACAGTTCAGCCTCGGCCAGCAGGCGCTCGAGGTTCTTTTCGGCCACTTCCTGTGAGACGTCGGACAGGGCAACCCGCGCTCCTCCGAGTGCGAGGACCTGGGCGATGCCTCCGCCCATGTATCCGGAACCGACTACGGCTACTGTTCGCTGGGTCACTGGCGAGTCCTCCGATGGGCTTGATCATTGAGCGTTCCGATGTCTCCGCCGGAACCATTTCATCTTTCCTATAGGATTACTGTGAATGTGTGTGATGTCAACCACAGCGAATTCACCATGATGCGGCGGTCCAAGTATGTCCCTCAGGGGATCCCTCTGCAGGCGCGTCTCCGTACGGGGCAACGGAGGGCGGTTGCGGGTCAGGGAGGATGCCCGTTCCATCATGCGGGCTCCGGGGTCGGTAGCTGCAGTCAGTGGGCGCCGTGCAGGAGTGTTTCAGTGGTGTTCAACCCAGCAGGCCAGGATGGTCGTGGAGAGCTGATAAGCCAGGGCATTCCTGGTGATGCCATCGGCCCCCAAAGTGTCGGGCAGTCCTGAGGCATCAACCTCTAGAACGAAGCTGTCTTTTGGAAAACTGCTGATCCGTCGGCAGTCTCATAGGCCGGGAAGCCGAGGTTGGCGAGGCCCTCGATGGGCTTGGCGTCGCGGGCAAGGGCCTGCATCGCTTCAAAATATGTCAACGCCATCTTCTGGTCGGGGGCTTCCTGGACGGAGATTTCCAGGGCCCCTTCCTGCAGATGGTAGGTGCAGGTGAAAGTGTCATCTACCCAGTCGTTGATGGTGTGCGGGTTCTGCTCCAGATCCAGTATGGAGGTGAGTCTTTCCATTGGCTGATCTCCGCAGACCATCAGCGCGGCGTCACTGGGGCCGTTGACTTTGGGGGCTTTCGGCGAGGGGGAGCCATGGTCGTGGCCGTTCCCGTGTTCCGGCTCGGCCGCAGCCGAGACGGTTTCCGAACCTGCGGCGGGGGCGTTTTGAACGTCAGGCCCGCCAGTCGCCGCACAGCCGAAGAGTAGCAGCGATGCAAAGGCCAGGGATGGCAGCGCTAGGGTCCGGTTGTTCATTTTCCTGTCCGTTCCTGCCTGCTTTGAGCGCTCCAACAGAGGCGTTCAATGGTCAGACTTTTAATTTGGCGTAGATGACGTAGTTATCGTCGAAGAGTCCGGTGGCGGGGTCATAGCCGTCACAGGTGACAAGCCGCAGCTCGGCTCCCGGAGTATTGCCGTAGACCTCGACGGTTGGGAATTCATTCTTGCTGTAGAGGGCACCGCGCTCCACGGTAAATACTGCGACGCTGCCGTCGTCTCGATAAACATTGATTTCTGCACCGGGCGTGAGCTTTCTGAGATCAGCAAAGACTCCCGTATTACCGCCGAGGGCATTCACATGACCCAGCATCACGGACGGGCCGCGCTCTCCAGGGGTTGGGGATCCGTTGTACCAGCTGGCAGGTGTGCCGCTGCCGGTGTCCTCCGGGACCTCCAGGGAACCGTTACCGCGGAGCCCAAGGTGGAGAAGCTCGGTCCTTACCCCGATCGAAGGAATGCTCAGAGTTACCGGATCGGATTCGTCCAGCACCGGAAGTTGTTCGTCCGCAGGAATGTTTGGAGCAGTAGGCGGCGGAGCGGAGGACGCCTGCGGTGGAGCAGTGATGCTGGCTTCCGCCGAAGCTGACGCGGAAGCGGAAGGTGAGGGGCCGACGTCGGCAATTTCGGAGGCGCATCCGGCCAGAGACAGCAGGAACAGAATTCCGGACGCCGCGGCTGCCGGAAGGCCTCCGCGGCGTCCGGGCTTCTGGGTGGTCATTGTATGGACCCAGCCAGTCCGGACCTAGGCTGCTGTTCCGGCGCTGCGCCGGCGGATGACATACGCTCCGCCTGCGAGGGCAACGAGGGCCAGTCCGCCGCCGAGCGCGAAGGCTCCGGCGTCGGCGCCCGTTTCCTGGGTGACGCCGGTGTCAGCGCCGCCTGAGGGCATCTCCATCTGTCCCGCTGCCAGCGTCCCGCACAGGGCCGGGGAAGTGGCGGCCAGCGGAAGCTCAGGAGCCAGATCGCTCATAGCTGCCTGCCCCGCTGGACTCAGAGTTGCCGGATCAAGCCCGTGGACCACCACAACAGCGGTGCCTGCCTCCAGGGAGGCCTTGGTTGCGTCGTCTATTTCGAACGTGCGGTCAACCGTGTAGGCACCGCCCTGCCCGCCGACCTTGAGGTCAAGTCCGGCAGCAGGACTGGTGTCACCGCTGGTGGACAAGGTGGTGAGGATGTCGCCGTAGAAGGGAGCACCCTCAGTGGTTGAGATGACGTCGTCACCGTCCTGGTCTGCCGAAGGTGCAGGGCACACGCCCTGTGACCCACCATGGATGTGCTGGACGTGGGGGTACGGGGCGTCCATAAAGGTCTCGGGCATCCCCGAAACATTCAAGACAACGTGGGCCTGGTTGCCCGTAACGTCAACAGTGATGTCGCCGGAGCCTGCGCTGCCATTGAGCTGACCCAAAGTGGACTGGTAATGGTCGGAACCGTCATGAGCCATGGCGGGGGAACCCGAAAGGGCGAGGGCAGCCAAAGCCAGGGTGGGAACCGCCATAAGCCGAAGTGACTTATTCATGGGAATCTCCTTATTCAGGGGCGTGTGATGCTTTGTGCCCCCGGAAAGGGGACATCCATACTTCGGAACCAACCTGGAAAAGGATGGGTGCAAATATGGCGCAGGACACAAAGCGCCTGAATGTGGTGCTCATTTTGGCAGCCCAAAGGGGCATAGGGACGCTATTCAAGCCTGATCAAGGACTGCCGCCATGTTTGGGCCTGGTCGTCGGAGCGTCCAATGAAGCATGCCGTTGGCCGGGCATGCTTCGTGCGGCCATGCTCCGGGACAGCCTCCGGCATAAAAGGCAGTCGGCGGCAATTGCGATGGCCACTGGAAAATTGCTGGAATCCGCGGCACGGCAGTTGATGGTTTGGTTGCCCGGGGTCAGACCGGGTCAGTCAGCCTCTCGGGCGGTCCGGCGGTCCGACTCATACTCACGGGCGGAACGGTCCCGCACTCCGCAAAGGTGGGCGGTCATGGCTGCCTCCGCCTCCGCCGCATTTCCCCGGCGCATGGCAGCCACCACCAGGCCGTGCTCCTCGATGGCGCTGCGGGCGTCGCGCACTCCGGTCCCGCCAAACAGGCGGAACCGGTGGACGTGTCCACCCAGGGAGTTGTAGGCCCCGAGCAGGAACCTGTTTCCGGTTTGTTCTGCGATCAGCCGGTGAAAACGCTCGTCAGCTTCCCAGTAGGAACGGTAGTCGGAGAAATGCGGCCCGTTGGGTGCCTGTCGGAGGTCTTCAATGGAGTACTCCAGTTCCGAGAGGAAGGCCTCATTTGCATGCAGGCAGGCCAGCTCGGCGTTGCGCGGTTCAATCAGCAGCCGGGCCTCCATCAGGTCCAGCAGCTCGGCGTGGCTGAGCATGGGCGCCACGCGGTACCCCCGCAGTGCGGCGCGCACCACCATACCGGTGGCCTCCAGACGGGCGAGCGCTTCGCGGACGGGCGTTGGCGACACTCCAAGGTCCCTCGCCGTGCCGTCAATGCTGAGCGGATCGCCTGATTCCAGCTTGCCATCCATGAGGCGCGCAAGAATTTCCGTGTAAACCTGGTCGGCGAGGACACTGCGACGTACCCATGTTCCGTTTGCTGTGTCCGCACCCATGCTGCTCCTCTTGCTTGCTTTGGTTCGCACTAGATTCTCCCACAGGCCCGTTGGCACGCCCATGAAAGCCGTGGGCTGAACCGGTCTCGATGGTTACCCCGCTGCTGGACAGCACGCCAATATCCTATAGGGTATAGCCGAAGCCCGGATTTGTGACCGGTGTCACCACGACTGAAGGTATTCCTCGCGACCAAAGGTGTTCCTGCTATGCACATTCTCCCTGCCGCCGTCCCGGCGGAAACGCTGGTCCTGGCCGAGCGGCCGTCCTGGGCCCTCATTGCCATCGCCGCGGCGGCCATCGCCGTCCTGCTGTTCATGATCATCAAGCTTCGGGTGCACGCGTTCTTCGCCCTGATCATCATTAGTGTGCTCACGGCGCTAGCGGCCGGCATCGGCATCGGGGATGTCGTCACCGTCGTCGTTGCCGGCTTCAGCACCACAGTGGGGACGGTGGCCCTGCTCGTGGGGTTCGGCGCGGTCCTCGGCCGCTTGGTTGAGGTCTCCGGAGGGGCCCAGGTCCTCGCGGACGCCATGCTCCGCCGCTTCGGCGAGAAGCGGGCCCCGCTGGCCCTCGCCGTGGCCTCGCTGTTCTACGCCTTCCCGATCTTCCTTGACGCCGGCTTCATCGTGATGCTTCCGATCATTTACACGGTTGCCCGCCGCCTTGGCGGTTCCTTCATGCTTTATGTGCTTCCTTCCATTGGCTCCTTCCTGATGATGCACGCGCTGACGCCGCCCCATCCCGGCCCCACAGCCGCGGCAACAGTCATGGGCGCCGACGTCGGCACCGTCATCCTGGTCGCGCTGTTGGTTGGCCTGCCCGCCTGGTACCTCGGCGGGTACCGGCTGGCCCTCATTATCGCCAAGCGCTACCCCAACATGCCCGTGCCGAACCTGCTGGGCGAGGCTGACCTGGACGAAGACACTCCGCGGCCCGGCTTCTGGACCATCATCTTCGTGCTGCTGCTGCCGCTGTTCCTGATTTTCTTCAACACGCTCTTCAGTACCCTCGAGGCCAGTGGTGCCGTAGGTGAGGGAAACGTCCTCTTCCAGCTCTCCCGGCTGATCGGCAGCACCCCAATCGCCCTGCTCATCGCCACGCTGGCCGCCATGTACCTGCTCTACATGCGCCCGCGCCGCGGCCGGGGCACCATCGGCAGCGCCCTCGAAGACCTCGTGGACAACGCCCTGGCGCCGGTTTGTTCCATCATTCTCATCACCGGCGCCGGCGGCGCCTTCGGCCGCGTCCTGACTGAGACCGGGATTGGCGGCACCATCGCCTCTGGCCTGGATGCCATGGGCCTGCCGGTCATCCTCGCCGGATTCCTGGTGGCCATTGCCTTCCGCGTGGCACAGGGGTCCGCCACAGTTGCGGCGACCACCGCCGGGTCCATCATGGCCCCGGCGGTCATGGAACTCGGTGTTTCCGGAGTGGGCCTCGCCGCCGTCGTCGTAGCCATCGCTGCCGGTTCCATCACCTTCTCCCACGTCAACGACTCCGGCTTCTGGCTGATCGGCAAGTTCTGCGGTTTCGACACGCTGACCACCCTGAAGACCTGGACGGTTGTGGGCACGGCCATCGGGTTCCTGGCCTTCGGGCTGGCCTGGGTGGTCTATGCCATCGCCGGCTAGCCCGCGGCATCCCGGTCCACCGGCCAGCAAAATTTCCAATATCAGGCAGGAGCAGCAATGACCACCACGTTTCCGGAACAGCGAACGGCAGTCATCACCGGCACAGGCAGCGAACGGGGGATCGGCCGGCACGTCGCCCGCCGCCTTGCCCGGGAGGGCTGGGCGCTGGCCGTGCTGGACCTGAAGGCGGACGCCGTGCTCGCCTTTGCCGATGAACTCCGTACCGAGACCGGGCAGCCGGTCCTGGGTATCGCGGCCGACGTCGCGGATCCCGCCTCGGTGGAGGCAGCCTTCGCCCGTATGGATGCCGAACTGCCGCCGGTCACGGCGCTGGTAAACCTTGCCGGGATCGCCAGCCCGCACACCCTCTTCGACCTCACGAAGGAGATCTGGACCGGCGTCATGGACGTCAGCGCCACGGGCACGCTGCTGATGATGCAGGCAGCAGCCCGGCGGATGATCGACGGCGGACATGGCGGACGCATCGTGAACACCTCGTCCATCACCGCCTACGACGGCGGGGGAACCTTTTCCAAAACCGGGTACGCCGGTGCAAAGGCCGCCGTTCTGGGCCTTACCCGCGGTGCGGCACGGGAGCTGGGTCCGCACGGCATTACCTGCAACGCGGTCGTTCCCGGTCCGATCGATACGGACATCATGGGCGGGCCGCTCAGCGACGGGCGCAAGGCCTCCCTGTCCGGCGGCATCCCGGTGCAGCGGGTCGGGCAGCCGTCCGAAGTCGCCGCCCTGGTCAGCTTTCTCGTCGGAGAAGAAGCGGGTTTCATCAACGGCGGTTCCTATTTCATCGACGGCGGCAAGCACATGGTCTGATCCCGCCGGACCACCAGTATTTTCGTAAAACGCAAGGAGAAAAATATGTCCTACACACCAGAGGCATGGCCGATTGGTGCTGCCCTGCTTAACTTCACCGGCACGACCCCGGACGGCCGGGACCGGACTGCCGCCGGACCGCAGGCCTGGAAGCAGACCTTGCGCGAGGTGAGCCTCGCCGGTTTCGACCACGTGGACCTGACGGACTCATGGGTCCGCGCGGCGGACCTCGATGCCGCGGGCCGCCGGCAGCTGCTGGAAACGGCCCGGTCCTACGGACTGTCCTTCAGTGATCTCGCGGTCACCCGCAAGAGCGTGATCACCCCGGATGAGGAGCAGGCGCAGCGGAACATCGCCTATACCAAGCGTACGATTGACGCCGCCGCCGACCTCGAAGCGCCGATGGTATGCCTGGGCCTGCACGATCCCTTCACCCCGGAGCAGAAAGACGCCACATGGTTCTGGCTCGCCCCCGGGGCGGAAGACGAGGAGAGCCCTGAGAACCGGGAAAAAGCTGCAGTCCGCTTCCGGGAGCTGGGCGAGTACGCCGCGGAGCGCGGGGTGAGCCTGTCCCTGGAAATGTATGAAGGCACCTTCCTGGGGACGGCGGACAGCTCCGTCCAGCTCGTGGAAGCGGTGGACCTGCCCAACGTGGGACTATGCCCCGACATTGGCAACATCGTCCGGCTTCACCGTCCGGTTGAGGACTGGCGCGAGATGCTGGTGAAGATGCTTCCGCACACCAACTACTGGCAGCTGAAGAACTACTTCCGGGACTATGACCCCGCCACCGGGGCCTACGCCTCCGCGCCCGCACCGCTGGCCCTGGGGTTCATCAACTACCGGGAGGCTCTTGGCATGGCCCTGGAAGCCGGCTTCGACGGCCCGATGTGCGTCGAGCACTACGGGGGAGACGGCCTGACCGTGGCCGCAATGAACCGGGACTACATCAGGGACATCCTGCGCGCCAAGCTGCCGGAGGAGCAGGCGGACTGAGCCGGCTGTGACCCGCCGCGGAAGAAAGACTGACATGACCGCTTAATGCCATAAGCGGCCATCCTGTTAACGACCGCCCGCTGAACCCGCTTACCTCCGCCAGTTCGCGGGTTTTCGGCCCGGGCGGCGGGCGCAGCGGAGTCCGGCCAGGGTGAATCGGGCCATGACAGGAACCGGGCACCGGAAGGGGTAGACGGAGCCTTGCGGGCCGGGGGAAGCTTTCGGAGTCAATCAACCGCACAGGCTGGGACCAGCCGCAGCACAGGAGGGGAATGAAGATGACCAGCAAGGTTTGGGACTGGATCTAACAACCGCCCCTCACGGGGGAAGACACCAAGCAATTGGAATCAGAGATACAGCAAGTCCCGCCCAGCGGCGGTAACCACGGAACACCCCCGGAAGGGATGTACGCCATGAGTCAGCTGACAGCGGTTCGAAACGCCTCGCGAACCCGCTCGACCGCGAAGTGGTGGACGCTATCCTTTTACACCGGCGGCTTCGATGTAGCGGACGGCATCATTGGAGAACTGGTTACCCCGCTGGCGGCCCAGGCACAGGCCCAGGGCGGCCGGCGCTGGTACTACACCCGGTGCCTGGAACCGGCCAATGCGCATGTCCGGCTGCGGGTGCTGGCTGAACCGGAGCTCCTGGACAAGCTGCAGTGCCTGCTTGGAGCGCTGCGGGACCAGGCCCCGGGGTTATTGGACACCTGGACGTGGTCCAGCAGTTTTCCGAACCGCTGGCCGACCGCATGAGCCCGGGCGGAACAGAGCCGCAGAATTTGCGGATGGAAGCCGACTTGGCGAAATACGGCGGTGTGGAAGGACTCGCACTTGCCGAAGAGGTTTTTGAGCTGTCCTCCGAACTGGGGGCGTGGGCCGCGGTGCGATTTCCCAAGGTCCAGAACCGGTGGGCCCTTGGCTCGCTGCTGCTTTTTGATTCGGCCCGCAGCATGATGAAGGGGCCGCGCTCCGCCAGCTGGCAGGACCGCCGGCGGATCTCCTGGGACTACTACTGGGACAGCCACCTGCGCAGCTGTACGGCTGCCTTTGGCCCGCGTGCGGCAAGCGTGCGGCAGGCAATGACAGTGCAGGTCGCCGCGAAGATCATGCCCACTCAGCACCTTATGGCCGCAACCGCGGCGGAATCCGCCGTCGAGAACTGGCGCCGGCGCTGGTTCCGCGCCGTCGATACATATTTGTACCGCGCCGACAAGGTGCGGCTGAGCCGCAGCGCCCAGCACCTGACGGTCTACCAGGCGCACATGCTCCTCAACCGGCTCGGGTTGTCGCTCCGGGAAGAAGCGGTTTTGGGATTGTACGCCCGGAACTGGAGCACTGAACGCGAAGCAGCACTCTCGGACCGGCGCTAGGCCGGCCCGTGGGGCCGCTCAAGGAAGGGAATCTGCAGTGACACATCGTGACGAGCTGGTAGTGGCGGCGGATTCCAGGGATCTGTCGGAAGTCCTGGGGTGCTCGGAGGATGTCGTGGACGTCCTCCGGGACCAGGGTATGGTCGAGTCCCACGGGGAAGTGTGGAACGTCGGCCCCGCCAGGGACTACCTGCGGGACGCGGCATGGGCCGGCGGCTTCTGGGATTAGGCGCCCGCCCCGGGGGGTCCACAGGCAAGGGAACGGCTTCACCGGGTGAAGCCGTTCCCTTCTGATTGCCCCGTGCGGAAATCAGGCTGCAGAGGGCGCAGCTTCCGCCGTGAGGGTCGAAATGACGCCGCGGAGCTGCTCCACAACTTCAGCATCATCTTTCGGATGGATTTCGGCGAAGCGCGTCACGGAGCCGCCGATGGAAAGTCGGACATCCTCGACGACGCGGGCGCCGGCAACGCCCAGGGACTTCCGGGCGTCGTCGTGCGCCCATACTCCGCCGTACTGGCCAAAGGCAGAACCGATGACTGCGGCAGGGGTGCCCGAAATGGCGCTGACGCCGAAGGGGCGGGAGAGCCAGTCGATCGCGTTCTTCAATACGGCAGGCATGGTGCCGTTGTATTCCGGGCAGACCAGCAGTACGGCGTCGGCCGCAGCTGCCGCGCTCCGGAGCGCAGCGGCGGCCTCTGGGACGGAACCCTCGACGTCGATGTCCTCGTTGTAGAACGGAATCTGGCCGATGCGGTCAAAGATCACAATCTCGGCGACGTCGCCCGCGGCCGCGGCGGCGGTTTCGGCGAGCTGCCGGTTTACCGAGCCGGTGCGGAGGCTGCCGACCAGCGTAAGTACTGTAGTGCTCAAGAAAACTCCTCTATGGGACGCGCCCGGTACGGACACGGATTGTCTTACCTGCAGTAAACGGACCACGGTCCGGATAAATTCCCCGGCGGGTTAGACTGGCGCATGCACGTGAGCCCACTGGACGGCCGGGACGGCGGCGAGGAGCGCCTCGACGCTGCCCGCAACCGCCGTCTGCTGCTGGGCACAGCACTCGGAATCGTGGCCGAACACGGCGCGGACGCCCTGACCATGGATGACCTGGCGCGGCGTGCGGGAGTGGGGAAGGGCACAATCTTCCGGCGCTTTGGCAGCCGGTCCGGACTGATGCAGGCACTCCTTGACCATGCCCAGCGCGATTTCCAGGAAAGTTACCTGAGGGGGCCCGCCCCGCTGGGGCCGGTGCGCCGCCGCTGGAGCGGCTGCGGGCCTTCGGCGAAGCCCGGATCCGGGCGCTGGAGGTGACCGGTGAGCTGCGGCGTGCCGCAGACGTGGGGGATTCACGCATCACCGCCACCCCGCACGGCGCCTCGAACTCGCACACCTCACGATGCTCCTGTCCGCCGTTCCGGCGGTGGAAGACCCTGAGGTGACGGCCTACCAGTTGGAAGCGTTCCTCGACGCCGGACTGCTGCTGCATCTGCACCGGACGGCGGGAATGTCCCTGGAGAGAATCATCAGGGGATGGGAAGGTTTGGTGACTGCCGTGACGGGCCCGGGTGAGAGATAAGCGCCCGAAGTGTCAGTAGGCTTACTAATTTAGTAGGGTAGGGGAATGGCCGCTGCAGTCCGGCGGCCCCCTGGTCCCGAAAACGTTGGAGGCTACATGTCTGAGAAGAACGCATCCGTACCCGCCCTGTCCATCCCGGGAGTGCCGGCCCCGGCAACGCCGGAGCTCGCCGAGCCCACTGAGCCGCGCGAACCGTTGCCACCCAAACCGGACCAGGACGGACCCGAAACAGTCTCCCCGACAGGTGTTCCCACCGGAGCGCCGAAGTCGTCCAACGCCCAGAGCGGGCGGTACCTGACCACTGCGCAGGGCGTCCGGCTGCAGGACACGGATCATTCCCTTAAAGCGGGCCCCGGGGACCGGTACTGCTGCAGGATCACCACCTTCGGGAAAAGATCACCCATTTCGATCACGAGCGCATTCCGGAGCGCGTCGTCCACGCCCGCGGCGCGGCGGCCCACGGCGTGTTTGTCGCCAACGGCGCCGCGGAGGGCGTCACCCGTGCCGGGTTCCTGGCCAAGGGCACCGAAACCCCGGTGTTTGTCCGGTTCTCCACTGTCCTGGGCTCCCGCGGTTCCGCCGACACCGTCCGTGACACCCGCGGTTTCAGCACGAAGTTCTACACGGACGAGGGCAACTACGACCTGGTCGCCAACAACATTCCGGTCTTCTTCATCCAGGATGCGATCAAATTCCCCGACGTGATCCACGCCGGCAAGCCGCACCCGGACCGGGAAATCCCGCAGGCCCAGAGCGCCCACGACACCTTTTGGGACTTCGTTTCGCTGCACACCGAAGCGCAGCACCACACCATGTGGAACATGTCCGACCGCGGCATCCCGCGCTCCTACCGCACCATGGAAGGCTTTGGCGTCCATACCTTCCGCCTGGTCAATGCCAAGGGTGAGACCACACTGGTGAAGTTCCACTGGAAGCCGCGGCAGGGCGTGCACTCCCTGGTCTGGGAAGAAGCGCAGATCATCAACGGCATGGACCCGGATTTCCACCGCCGCGATCTCGCCGATGCCATCGAGGCCGGTGCGTTCCCGCAGTGGGACCTGGGCATTCAGGTCTTCCCGGACACCGAGGACGAGATGTTCGAGGGCATCGACCTGCTCGATCCCACCAAGCTGGTGCCGGAAGAGCTGGCCCCGGTGCAGATCATCGGCACCATGACGCTGAACGCCAACCCCACCAACTACTTCGCCGAGACCGAGCAGGTGGCCTTCCATCCCGGCCACCTCGTGCCCGGCATCGACGTCACCAACGATCCGCTGCTGCAGGGCCGGCTGTTCTCCTACATCGATACCCAGCTGACCCGTCTGGGCGGACCGAACTTCAGCCAGATTCCGATCAACCGGCCGCACGCTCCGGTGAACGACATGCTTCGCGACGGGTTCCACCAGGACGCCGACCACTCCGGTGCTGCTCCCTACCAGCCCAACTCGCTCGACGGCGGCTGCCCGTTCATGGCGGGTGCGGACATGGGGGCGTTTATCGATGTGCCCGCCGAGGTTCCCGCGGCCCGCAAGGTGCGCGAGAACCCGGCCACCTTTGATGACCATTTCAGTCAGGTCCGGATGTTCTTCCGCTCCCTGACGCCGGTTGAGCAGGATCATGTGGTGCAGGCCTACACGTTCGAACTGGGCAAGTGCTATGAGGAGAACATCCGGCTGCGCCAGCTGCAGTCCCTGGCCAATATCGACGAGCGGCTTGCCGCAGAGGTGGCAACGGGCCTGGGCCTGGAAGCACCGGCCCCCACTGTCGCCGTCGAAGACACCGAACCGAGCCCGGCGCTGAGCCAGCTCGGCGGTGCCTGGCCGGTAGCTGGCCGTATCGTCGGCGTGGTGGCCGACGAAGCCACCGACCTGGCGGCGCTCACCGGGGTCCTGTCCGCGATCGACGCCGAGGGCATGGTGCCGCTGGTTGTGGCACCGCACGGAGGCAAGCTGGGCGGCCAGGTAACCATCCAGCGGACCTATCTCACGGCCCGCTCCACCGAGTTCGACGCGGTGGTCGTGGCCGCCTCCGGCGCTGCGGCTACGGATGCCGTCGACAGCCTCGACGCCAAGGCAGGCAACCCCGAGGGGCACCCCTCGCTCGACCCGCGCGTCACGCTCCTGCTCGCCGAGGCCTTCCGCCACGCCAAGGCGATCGGCGCCTGGGGCGACGGCGCCGCTGTCCTGCAGGCAGCCGGCCTGCCGGCCGACGCGCCGGGCGTAGTCGTGGGAAGTGCCGCGGACGTGACGGCCGGCGTCACCGGCCTGCTGGCCGCACACCGTGTCTGGGAACGTTTCCCGACGGCTGCCGCCTAATACGCAGGCGGTGACGAAGCAGGGGAGGCCCGGTGGTAAATTCCACCGGGCCTCCCCTGATTGCACCCGGCTGGAAACGCCTAGGCGGCCCCGGCTTCACCGGGCGTCAGCGCCCGGATCAGGGCGGAAAGCTCCCGGCGCAGGCCGTCGTCGGTTGCGCCGGCCAGCAGGCGGGCTTCTGCCTGTTCGACCTGTCCGCGGATCCGGGTGCCGGCGGCGGTGATGGCCCACCGGCCTTTGGGCCCGCGGGCGGCGTACCCGCAGCATTGCAGGGCCTGCACGCACTCGTGGACGCAGCCGGGCGCCAGCCCGGACATTTCTGCCAGCGCCGCTTCATCAGCAGACCCGGAAGCGAGGACACCCAGTACCGTGCTGCGCTCCTGGGTGAGCCGGAGCTCGGTCAGGGATTCCTCGGTGGCCCGTTGGGTGACGAAAGCTGCGGCGGCCAACAGCCGCGGAGCGTAGCCGGGGCTGTCGGGTTCCTGCTCAGGACTCATGGTGCCAGCCCGGCGGGGTCCAGCCGGAGGGAACCTCGTGGCCGGCGAAGGAATCACACGCGGAACAGGTGTAGCTTACGGTGCCGGGCGCGCCGTTCAGCGCCGGGGTAAAAAACTCGAAAATAAGATAATCGTCAACGCCGCATTGATGGCAGACGGGGCGGTGTACTGCGGGATCCATGGTTGTCCTCTGCTTGTGCTTCGCAGTGCCATGGCCGCGTCTTGACCGTGAGTTCCTATCCTATGATCGAACGGCTGTCCGGACAATTTGGCGCCGGCGCGGATCCTATGCGGGCACCAGCTCCGTCCAGTCCCCGGTCAGTTCCAGCCCGTGGGCCTGGGACACGGAGGGGTGCGCAACTTTGCCGCCGGCGATGTTCAGGCCGCGCGCCAGCGCTGCCGACGACGAAAGGGCGGCGTGGACCCCCGGTCCGCCAGTGCGGCGGCGTACGGAAGGGTAACGTTCGTCAGCGCATACGTGGAGGTGTTCGGGACCGCGCCGGGCATGTTGGCCACGCAGTAGAACAGAGACCCGTGGACCCGGAAGGTTGGGTCCTGGTGCGTGGTGGGGCGGGTGTCTTCGAAGCATCCGCCCTGGTCGACGGCGATATCCACCAGGACGCTGCCGTGCTTCATCCGGGACACCATTTCGTTGCTGACCAGTTTGGGTGCGCGGGCGCCGGGGACCAGCACCGAGCCGATCACCAGATCCGCATCGAGCAGGGCTCGCTCGATCTCGAAAGCATTCGAGGCCACCGTACGAATGCGGCCGGCGTATTGGGCATCCAGTTGGCGCAGCCGGTCGATGTTGATGTCGAGGACGGCAACATCTGCATGCGATCCGACTGCCCCCGCCACCGCATTGGTGCCGGCCACTCCTGCCCCGAGTACCACGACCTTTGCCGGGCGAACACCGGGGACACCGCCAAGCAGCAGCCCGGGGCCTCCGGCAGGGAGGTCATGCACTGGGCACCCACCTGCACGGACAGCCTGCCGGCGACCTCCGACATGGGCGCCAACAGCGGCAGCGTGCGCCCCTCCTGCACTGTTTCGTAGGCGATGGCCGTCATGCCGGAGTCCATTAGGGCCCTGGTAAGCTCCGGCGCTGCAGCCAGATGCAGGTAGGTGAAGAGCACCAGGTCCGGCCGGAAGAAACGGTATTCGGAAGGGACGGGTTCCTTGACCTTCAGGATGAGCGTGGCCTCGGTCCAGACGTCTTCGGCGGACCCGAGGATACGGGCACCCGCGGCAGCATATTCGGCATCGCTGATACCGGATCCGATGCCGGCGCCGGACTCAATGAGCACGGTGTGCCCGCGGGTCGTGAACTCATGGACTCCGGAAGCGGTGATGGCAACGCGAAATTCGTTGTTCTTGATTTCCTTGGGGATACCGATGATCACAGCTGGCTCCAAAACAATCGCAGGTACGGCGGGGTCTCCGCCGGGGTCCCCCAGCATAGGGGAGTGGCGGCGGTCACTGCCGCCCGGCCGGTTACCCCTGCTGCCGGGCGGACTTGGCCTGCTGCTCTTCCAGCCACGCCTCCACATCGGAAAGGCGGATACGGCGGTGCGTGCCCCGGTATTCGACGGGAATGACGCCGGCATCGGTCAGGTTCCGCAGGTAGGTGTGGGAAATCCCGGCAGCGGCTGCGGCCTGTGACGTAGTCAGCAGGGGAACGTTCGAGCCGTTTCGGGCGGTTGGTTCGCGGTTAGCCGGTGGGACGCCGGCGGAGGAGCCAACTCCGGAGGAGGCACCGGCGCCGGACGGGGAGCCGGTGCCCGAGGACACCGAGACGGACTCGCCGCGGCCCAGGCGGGCCAGCACATCGAGCACGGCGTCGCGTGCAGCGGACGGCAGGCGGAGCGCGGTTCCGTCCACGAAAACAGTGACATCCCCGGCGGAGAGGGCACGGGCAAGGGCCCGGACTTCCTGGGCCGGAAGAGCAGGGGTGTGGCGGGGGCTCTGGGTCATGCTGCCATCTTGCCAAAGATCCGCGGATCCGGATGCATGCGGCGGCGGCAGTGCGTCCCGCAGCCGCCGCGTTGACCGGGCATCCGCCGCACGGAAGCATGGACGGTAGCGTCCGGAGTGTCCGGGCTCAGCAGTCCGCCCCGAAGGGAACTCCCGTGCCAGATGCAGGTCTGCCCTCCGGCGGGCGTTCCGGTTCCTGGCGGCCGGACATCCTGGGAGCGGGATACCAGCAGCTGACCCTCGACCTCCATGGAGGTGCCCCGGCCACGCTGGTCCGTTACACCCCTTCGGCCGGACCGGGCGACACCACGGCGGACGTGCTCTATGTGCACGGCTGGTCGGATTATTTCTTTCAGCGGGAACTCGCCGAGTACTGGGCGGGCCGCGGCGCCCGGTTTTACGCCCTGGACCTGCACAACTACGGACGCAGCCTGCGGCCGGGGCAAAGCCCGGGTTACGTCACGGATCTTGCGGAATACGACGACGACATAGCCTCGGCGCTCGCCGCCATGGGGCAGCCGGATCCCGTGCCGGGCCTGCAGCCGGGCGCCGCTTCGGCGGAGTCCGGGCCGCCGGGCGGTTCCGGGCCTGTCCCGGCCGGGCGGAACCTGGTTCTTCTGGGCCACTCCACGGGCGGACTGACGCTGAGCCTGTGGGCCGCCCGGCATCCCGCTGCTGCCTCCGCACTGGTGCTCAACAGCCCCTGGCTCGAATTCCAGGCCACCGGGCTGGGCCGCCGGGTCATCTCGCCGCTGATCGGGCTGGAAGCGCAGCGCCGGCCGCTGGCGCCGCTGCCCCCGGTGGATGTGGGCAACTACTCCCGTGCCGTTTTCTCAGCCTTCGGCGGGGAATGGAGTTATAACCTGCAGTGGCGCCCGCTGCGGGGATTTCCCGTGACCCTTGCTTTTCTGAACGCGGTTTTCCGCGCCCAGGGCATAGTGGCGGACGGGCTTGGCCTGCGGATCCCCGTACTGGTGCTGCTCTCGGATAAGAGTTACCTGCAGCCGCGCTGGTCGGCGGATGCGGGACGGTCCGACGTCGCGCTGGATGTGAACGTGGTGGCGCACCGGGCGCTGTCCCTGGGGGACACCGTGACAGTCGCCCGAATTACCGACGCCCTGCACGATGTCTTCCTCTCCGCCGCCCCTGTCCGCCGCCGCGCCTACGAAGCGGTCGCCCGGTGGAGCGCGGGATACCTGCCTGCCGCCGCTCGGCTGCAGGGCGGGGACGGAACGGCGGCACTCAGTCGATGAGGTCGTAGGCCGGAAGGGTGAGGAAATCGGCGTACTCTTCGGCCAGGCTGATGTCAGCGATCAGCCGGCCCGCGGGAGCGTAATAGCGGGTGAAGGTGTCTTCGGGCACCTCGCCGCGCAGGCGTTCGGTTTCTTCCGCAAGGAGCCGCTCAACCAGTTCCTTCGTTACCGTTGCCCCGGTGTCTTCCAGGACCACGGCATTGCGGACCTGCTGCCACACCTGGGAGCGGGAGATCTCGGCGGTGGCGGCGTCCTCCATCAGATTATGGATGGCGACTGCGCCGTTGCCCGAGAGCCACACCGCGGTGTAGGCCACTGCCACGTAGAGGTTCGACCGCAGGCCGGCTTCGGTGATGGAACCGCCGGCCGTGCTGACGTCCAGCAAATCCGGGGCCGTCACCGTGACGTCGCCGCGCCGGCGGTCCACTTGGTTGGGCTTATCCCCGAGGACCGAATCGAAGACCGCGCGGCAGGTATCCACCATGTCCGGGTGGGCCACCCAGGAGCCGTCGAAGCCGTCCCTGGCCTCGCGGGTCTTGTCCTCCGTGACCTTTTCGAACGCCCTGGCGGTGGCCTCGGGTTCCCTGCGGTTCGGAATGAAGGCTGCCATCCCGCCCATGGCAAACGCCCCGCGCCGGTGGCAGGTCTTTACCAGCAGCTCGGTGTAGGCCCGCATGAACGGTGCCGTCATGGCAACGTCGGCCCGGTCGGGGAGCAGGTAATCCTTGCCGGCGTCGCGGAAGACCTTGATCATGCTGAACAGGTAGTCCCAGCGTCCGGCGTTCAAGCCCGAAGCGCGGCCGCGCAGCTCGTAGAGTATTTCGTCCATTTCAAAGGCGGCAGGAATGGTCTCGATCAGCACAGTGGCGCGGACGCTGCCCTGCGGTACACCGGTGTACTCCTCGGCGAAGGCAAAGATGTCGTTCCACAGCCGGGCCTCGAGGTGGCTCTCCAGCTTGGGCAGGTAATAGTACGGGCCGGCTCCGTTCTCCAGCAGGACCCGTGCGTTGGAGAAAAAGTGGAGGCCGAAATCCACCAGCGCGCCGACGGCGGGTGCGCCGCCGACGTTCACGTGCTTTTCCGGCAGGTGCCAGCCCCTGGGCCGGACCACCGTTACTGCCAGCGGGGCGTCGCCGCGGAGCGCATAGTCCTTACCGTCCCCGCTCGTGAAGGACAGGTTGCCGCGCGCCGCCCGGTAGAGGTTGACCTGCGCGTCCACGACGTTGTGCCAGGTGGGAGTCAGAGCGTCCTCCAGGTCCGCCAGCCACACTTTGGCGCCGGAATTCAACGCGTTGATGGCCATTTTCGCCGGTGCCGCAGGACCGGTCATTTCGACTCTGCGGTCTGTCAGGGCAGGCGGGGCGGGCGCCACGGTCCACTCGCCCGCGCGAATATGGGCCGTTGCGGGCAGGAAATCCAGGGTTTCACCGCCTGCAATGCGGCGGCGGCGTTCAGCACGTTCCGCCAGGAGCCCGTCGCGGGTTCCACGGAAGCGGCGGTGCAGTTCGTCAACGAACGCCAGCGCCTCCGGGGTGAGGATTTCCGCGGCCCCCGCCGCCGGGGACATGTCGCTTACTGTTACGGCCATCGTGCATCTCCCTGCAGAACGTGATTTGACGGTACCGGCTGCTCAGCCGAGTGGGAGGCAGTGTACACCGGCGGTGCGCGCAGCGCAGGGCGAAGTCAGGCGTCGGCGGCCCGCATGAAGGTCAGGACGTCCGCCGTCGCGCTCCAGCCCTGCCTGCTGTACCAGGGCACGGACTTGGGCAGTGCCGGCATGAGGATCAGGGGCACTTCCGTTGCCGCAGCTTCACCGGCCAGCGCGGTGATTACTGCCGATTCCATGGTGTGGTCGGGATCTGCCCGGCGAATATCGAGGCCCCCGAAGACGGCGAACCCGGGCGCCGCGGCCATCCGTGCCCCTGCCACCGTCTCCCCGAAGGCCGTAATGCCGACCACCGTGCCGCCCCCGGCCGCAGCCGCCGATAGTTCCGCTCCATCGGGAAGCTGGGGTACCTGGGGCAGGTCTGAGGGATACGCGGTCAGCAGTGCAAGCCGGGACAGGGGCGCCAGGCCCTGTCCCGCGGCAAATTCCTGTGCGGTTTCGGCGTCATCAGTAACGAGTGTCAGGCGCGAACCGCGGCGGCCGGACACCTCGGCAGCTGCCCGCGGAGTGTCCCGGCCCGGCCAGGTCACGACGTACTGGGGAGGGTCCGTGGTGCGGGCGGGCGCCATTTTCACGGCGTCGCCGTCACGGATGCTGGACAGCCCGCGCACCGCCGCCCACGCCGGAACCCAGTGGGAAAAGCCGCTCTGCCAGGATCCCACTGCTCACCGTCCCCGCCGGGGCGGCACGGGCGGACGCAGGTCAGTCATCGTACAGGTCCTCCACAGTGAGATGGACGGTGTGCGGGATGATTCCTACGGACGCAACCACCGCGGCGCGGATGTTCCGGCGCAGGAAGTCCATGGTGCGGCGGATGTCCACGCCCGGTGCCACAGCGGTTCGCAGATGGATCCGCAGCCCGAAACCGGCGTCGGGGACCAGATCCACGCGGCAGCGGCGGGCACGGACGCCGCCCACGCCGTCGGCGGCGCGGCGGACGACGGCGGTGAGCGCATCTTCGGTGATTTCCACACCCCCGTTCCGGGCGCCTGCAGGTGCCAGCTGTACCCCGCCCCGGGCGTGCGCGCCGGCCACCGCCAGAACGGCCGGTTTGAGGCCGGGCGGGGGGCGGAAGGCCGGGTGCCTCAAATCGTGTTCCCGCAGTGTTTCGGTAACGGCGTCCAGCCGCATCAAGCTGTTTCGGGCCCGGCGGCAGTCCGCACACGTGAGGGTATGCCGGTCCGGCGGGCGGTCTATGTCCTGCCACACCCGGGCGAGCGTGCGTCCGCAGGCCGGAGGGGACAGCTCGGGCTTTAGTGCCATTGGATCATCGCCTCCGCCAGATTCTCCCGGGCGCGTGCCAGCCGGCCCCGGACCGTGACCGTGCTGATGCCCAGCGCGGTGCCGATCTCCGCATAACTTCGGCCGTGCAGTTCACGCAGCAGCCAGCATGCACGCTGACCCGGCGGCAGCGCCGCCAGAGCGCGGGACAGGCACTCGAGCTCCGCCGCGAGCTCCGCCGCGCGGTGCGGATCCGCGGACGGCACCGCCAGTACCGGCCACAGCCCGGCCGGATCCATGCTGGCCTCCGGATGGGCCGAACGGCGGCGCAGAACGTCCAGGCAGCGGTTTGTGGCCGTCCGGTACACCCAGGCTCCAAAGGCAGCGGAGCAGTCAAGGGAGGGAAGGGCGCGCCAACCGGCAGTCAGCGTCTCCTGCACAACATCTTCGGCGTCCCCCCGGTCATCGAGCATCCGGTATGCAAGCCGGAAAAGCCGCCCCTGATACCGCTCCACCAGCTGCTCGAAGGCGGAGAGGTCCCCGTCCTGGGCGCGGGCCACAATAGTGGCCTCATCCAGCCTGGCCGGCGCGGAAGCTGCGCCGGGCCGGACCGGGATCTGGAACTGCGGAAGGAAGCCGGACTCTTCCGGCGATTCGGCCGTGGCCATGGGCGCCCCTGTCCGGTCCGGCGGGCGCCGGCCCGTTCCCAATATTGCAGACGCCCCCGGCCCGATGGAACTCCCGCATGCCAAGCCCGCCCGGAGAATATGAAGTTTGCACTCCAGCGTGACGTTTGGGTGCGGGGAGCGTCCTTAACGCCGTACGCAACCTTCACACGCGGCCCCGCAGGGCCCGTTCCGAGCAGGAGATGAGTGACATGGCAGATGCCCAGAAACCCTCAGGACCGCCCCCGGTTCAGTGTCGGCTCAGCAGGGCAGCTCAGCCGGCGGAAACACCGGGAGCGTGGCTGCAAGCACGGTAGCCGGCTCCGGCAGCACGGAGCCGGTCCGCAAGTCCGGGCCCTGCACACCCCGCACGGTGACACCACGATCGAGGAAACGGTGGTGCAGAAACTCGCGGGAATGGCCACGCGGGAGGTGCCGGGGGTCTATGCCATGGGCAACGCGGCGCGCCGGGCCTTTAGTTCAATGACCGAGCGCATTCCCGGTTCGCAAACGAACGTCAGCAACGGTGTCAGCGTGGAAAAAGGGGAGCGCCAGGCAGCGGTGGATGTGAGCATCATCGTCGAGTACGGCTTTTCGATCGTCGAAGTCAGCCAGAGCATCCGCCGCAACGTCATCCGCTCGGTGGAGAACGCCACCGGGCTGGAGGTGCTGGAGGTCAACGTGAACGTCACCGACGTGCACTTGCCGGACGACGACTCCGGCGAGGACGGGGACCAGGGACACAAGCCGTCCGACCGGCTGGATTAGGGCCGCGGGGAGTAAGCAAACTGCCGGAAAAGCGCCGGCGGCGACCGACTAAAGGAGGACTCCATGTCCGCAACAAAATGGTGCTTGGGCGTAGGCCTGGTCCTGGGAATCGTGCTGGCCTTCGGCGGCTGGTATGCCTTCCTGCTGGCTGTGCTGTTCGGCCTGATCGGAATGCTGGTGGGGCTGGTTGCCGACGGCAGGCTCGACCTGGCGTCCATGTTCGGCAGAGCGTCGAGCAGATGAGCGCACCCGGGATCGAAGAGACCCGCCCGCCGGGCCCGCGGCGTTCCCGTACCGAGGTCGGGGAGAGGGGCGCGACGGTCCTGTCCCGGAAAGTCCTCGAGAAGATCGCCGGGCAGGTGGTGAAGGATGAAACGTTCGCCGGCGGCAGTTCCGGCGGGTTCCTGGGGATAGGGGCGCGCGGGGACCTCTCGGCCCGGCCCCGGACCGAAGTGGAGCTGGCGGGAAATGTCGCGTCGCTGAAGGTCCAGGTGGGCCTGCCGTATCCGGTGCCGCTCCGTCAGGCGGCGGATGCGCTGCGGGGGCGGATGTCGGACCGGATCACGGAACTGACGGGAGTGGAGGTGCGGCAAGTCGACGTTACCGTTTCCTGGCTGATGCCCGACAGGTCTGACGACGGCCGGCGGAGGCTGCAATGAACGGCGGCCCGCCCGTTGCCCTGCGTCCGCGGCCCAGCCGTGCCGTTCCGGCGGTCATCTGCGGTCTGGTCCTGCTGGCCGTGGGGGTGCTGCTGGTGTGGGCGGCGGTCGCGCGGCTGACCCAGGGGCAGTGGCCGGCGTTCTTCACCGCAGTGTCCACCTGGCTTTCCACACTGAGCTGGAACAGCGCCGGCAGCTGGACCGCGGGCATCATCCTTGCCGCGGCCGGGCTGGTGCTGCTGCTGGCCGCACTGGTTCCGGGCGGGTTCCGTGCGCTGACCCTGCATATGGACCCCACCCGGGAAGTCACCGGCGAGAGCCAGGCCGTCATGTCCCGGCGGGCTGCAGCCCGCCTGGCCGCAGCAACGTGCGAACACATTGACGGGGTGTCCTCCGCTTCGGCCACGGCGTCGGACCGGGAGATCCGGGTGACGGTCAACACCCCGCTCCGGGACACGGCGGACCTGCAGCACTGGGTGACGGACGGTGTCCGGTCCCGGCTGCAGGCGTCGGGGCTGGATCCGCTTCCGGCCGTTTCCGTCTTCATCCGGTCCGGCAGCTAACCAACTGTCTTCAGCGAAAGGGATCACCATGCGGCAACATCCCGGCACCGCAAACCGTGTTTGGCTGGCCATCCTCGGCCTGGTGTGTTTGGCGGCGGGGATTTGGGCCCTGCTGCTGGCCAGCGGAACCCTGGGGCCGGCGGAGGACCCTGTCCTGAGCGGTCCTCCGGAAGCAGTCACCGGACCGGACTACGCTCCGGTTGCCGCACTGGCCGCGGGCCTGCTGCTGGGGCTGCTGGGCCTGTGGTGGATCCTGGCGCAAATTCCGCGCAGCCTCACCGCGGGACCGTTCCGGCTGCAGGAGGATGCCGCACGGGGGATCACGGTCTGTGATCCGTCCGTCCTTGCCGCTGCCGTGCAGCACGAGACGGAGCACATTCCCGGGGTAGTGGGAGCAACGGCGCTGCTCCGCGGATCCGCCGACGAACCGGACCTGACCGTAAAGGTGACGGTGAACGCGCGGGCCGACATTAGGGCCGTGGTGGACCAGATCCAGGGAACGGTGGCCCCGCATCTCGCGTCGGCCCTCGAAACCCCGCTCCACAGCCTGGGAATCCAGATTGAAGCCAGCAACAAGCCGGGTTTGGCCGGCAGCACTGTCAGCTCCACCGGAACCGTGGTTTATTAGCCCCCATGCCTCATGACCCCCATGGCCCCTTCCGGCCGTTAGCGGACCTGCGCCGCACGCTGCGCAGCCACGGTGGCCCGATGCTCGGCGACCCGCGCCTGGTGCAGGGGCGTCCGGCGCAGGACGGCGTAGACCGCGCCCAGCAGGGCGAACCAGACGGGGGTGACCACCAGCGCCTGCAGGGTGTCGGGCTGCGTGGTCAGCGCCCAGAGCAGGAACCCAAAGAACGCCAGTACCACGTAGGCCATCACCACGCCCCCGGGCATCTTGAAGGCGGACTGTTCGTGGAGCTGCGGACGGCGGCGCCGGTACACCAGGTAGCTCACCAGGATGATGGTCCAGACGAACATGAAGCACAGCGCCGAAATGGTGCTGACGAGGGTGAAAGCGGCACTGACGGATTCGCCGGCGTACAGCAGCACCACGCCGGCCAGCAGGAAGGTGCAGGAGAAGAACAGGGCGTTCTGCGGCACCCTGCGGCGGGACAGGCGGCCAAACGCCTTGGGGGCGTCGCCGTCGTGCGCCAAACCGAAAACCATGCGTGACGTGGAATAAATCCCGGAATTCGCGGACGAGGCAGCGGAAGTGAGGACCACGAAGTTCACGACGGCGGCTGCGGCACCCAGCCCGGCGAGGGTGAACATGCCCACGAACGGGCTCTCGTCAGCACTGAACCTGTCCCAGGGAACCACGGAAATCAGCACCACCAGTGCGCCTACGTAGAAGAGCATGATGCGCAGCGGAATGGAGTTGATGGCCCGGGGGAGGTTCTTTTCCGGATCCTTCGTTTCGGCGGCCGCGGTTCCCACAAGTTCAATGCCCACGAACGCGAAAACGGCGATCTGGAAACCGGCGACAAAGCCCATCGGGCCGGTGGGGAACAGCCCGCCGTGCGCCCACAGGTTGTCGAATCCGGCAACATTGCCTCCGGATTCAAAGCGGGTGAAGATCATGACCAGGCCCACCACGATGAGGGTCACGATGGCCAGGATCTTGATCAGGGCAAACCAGAACTCGGTCTCGCCGAAGGCCTTCACGCTGGGCAGGTTCAGGACCAGGAGCACCAGGATGCAGGCCAGCGCCGGTATCCAGAGCGGAGCGTCGGCCCACCAGAACGTGACGTAGTGGGATATGGCCACCACATCCGCTATGCCGGTGACCACCCAGCAGAACCAATATGTCCATCCGGTGAAGAATCCCGCCCACGGGCCGAGCAGGTCCGCGGAGAAGTCGGTGAAGGACTTGTACTTCAGGTTCGAGAGCAGGAGTTCGCCCATCGCCCGCATGACGAAGAACAGCATGAAGCCGATGATCATGTAGACGAAGATCACCGACGGCCCCGCCACGGAAATGGTTTTTCCCGAACCCATGAACAGGCCGGTGCCGATCGCGCCGCCAATCGCCAGGAGCTGGATGTGGCGGTTGGAGAGTGAGCGGGAGAGCTCCGGCTCGGAGGAACTCGGGGACCCCGGGGACGGCGCCTCTCCGGGGGAAGAACCGGAGGATGGCACGGGGGACGGTGCGGGGGAGGGGCTGGTCAATCGGTCGGACATTGGGCTCTTTCTCAGTAGGCACCAGCCGGCGCACGTGACGCCGCGCGCAGACGGAACGGGCATCTCTGCGAGAGTTCACCTGAGGTGTGGGCGCCACCGCCGACAATCAAGTTTGGAAGCGGGGCGAGGATGATGTCAATTTGGCGGCCTGCGCGGAAATCCGGTACTGCGGGCAGATTCCGGCCTGCTGCGCGCAGGCTCCGTTCCCGGCGAAGAAGACGTCAAAGGAAGACGTCAAAGAAGGAGCGGCCACCGTCATTCTCTTGATGGGGCCCCTGCCGCAGGGTAGGGTTCCAGGTGGAAATACACAACTGAATATGCCTTTATCAGCCGTGGCGGGAGAGTCCCGCGAACAGCAGCCGGAGACGGCTGCACCTGCAGCAACACCGCTGCACCGGCGGGCGCCGTAGGAGCAAACCCTCCCCGGGAATCTCTCAGGCCCCTGTACCGCCACAGCGAGGCAACTCTGGAAAGCAGCTGGCGCACTTTGTGCGCCTCTCACCGACGGTGCAAGCGGAGCCATCTCCGCGGAATCTCTCAGGTCCAATACAGAGCGGGGAGGACCCAACGTTTGTTGGCGTACCCCGTCTGCCTTTCCAGGAGCCCAGAATGACTGCTGATCTGTCCACTGCCGAAACCCCCGCCACGTCCGCCGCGAACTCCCTTGGTTCCGCCGCAGCTGCGCCGCTCGCCGAGGGTTTTGTTGACCGCCACATTGGTGCCCGCGCCGGCTCCGCCGCAGCGATGCTCAGGGCCGTGGGATATGACTCCCTGGACGCGCTGGCGGACATGGCCGTTCCTGCCGCCATCCGGCAGAACTTCCCGCTGATCCTGGACCCCGCCCGCTCCGAAGAGGAAACCCTCGCCCAGCTGCGCGCCATCGCCGGCAGGAACAAGACGGCCGTGCAGATGATCGGCCAGGGCTACTACGGCACGCACACTCCGCCGGTGATCCTCCGCAACGTCGTCGAGGACCCCGCCTGGTACACCGCATACACCCCGTACCAGCCCGAAATTTCCCAGGGCCGCCTCGAAGCCCTCCTGAACTTCCAGACCATGGTCCAGGACCTCACCGCCCTGCCCATCGCCAACGCCTCCCTCCTCGATGAAGCCACCGCAGTGGCCGAAGCCGTGCTGCTCATGCGCCGCTCGAACAAGTCCAAGGCCAACGGCGCCGTTGTGCTGGACTCGGAAACCCTGCCGCAGACCATCGCCGTGGTGAAGGGCCGCGCCAAGGCCCTGGGCTTTGATGTGGTCGTTGCCGACCTGGCCAACGGCCTGCCCGACGGCGACATCACCGGCCTGGTCCTGCAGCAGCCGGGCGTCTCCGGCGCAGTCCGCAACTTTGCCGCCCTGATTGCCGAAGCCAGGGAACGCGGAGCCCTCGTCACCGTGGCTGCGGACCTGCTGGCCCTGACCCTCATCACGCCTCCCGGCGAGCAGGGTGCCGACATCGCCGTCGGCTCCGTGCAGCGCTTCGGCGTTCCGCTCTTTTTCGGCGGCCCGCACGCCGCGTACATGGCCGTCCGCAAGGGCTTGGAGCGTTCACTGCCCGGCCGCCTGGTGGGCGTCTCCAAGGACTCCGCCGGCACCCCCGCCTACCGGCTGGCACTGCAGACCCGCGAGCAGCACATCCGCCGGGAGAAGGCCACTTCCAACATCTGCACCGCGCAGGCGCTGCTGGCCATCGTTGCCTCCATGTACGCCGTGTACCACGGCCCCGGGGGCCTGAAGCGGATTGCCCGCCGCGCCCACGACTCCGCCCGCACCCTGGCCGCCGCCCTGCAGGCCGCCGGAATTGAACTGCTCCACACGAGCTTCTTCGACACCGTCACCGCCCGTGTCCCGGGCCGCGCCGCCGAAATCGTTGCCGCCGCCGAAGCCCGCGGCATCAACCTGCGCAGCATCGACGCCGACACCGTGGGCATCTCCTGTGATGAGACGACGACGCCGGCTGTTCTCGCCGACGTCGCCGCCGCCTTTGGCGCCTCCGTTGATGAAGCCGCCGAGCCGGAAGGCTTCGAACTGCCGGAGGACATCCGGCGCACCTCGGAGTTCATGACGCACCCGGTGTTCTCCTCCTACCGCTCCGAAACCCAGATGCTGCGCTACCTGCGCCGCCTCTCGGACCGCGACCTGGCCCTGGACCGCACCATGATCCCGCTGGGCTCCTGCACCATGAAGCTCAACGCCACCGCCGAAATGCAGGCCATGACCTGGCCCGAGTTCGCCACCATCCACCCCTTCGCCCCGGATTCCCAGACCGAGGGCTGGCGCGAACTGATCGCGGATCTCGAAGAAAAGCTCGCGGTCATCACCGGCTACGACAAGGTGTCCATCCAGCCCAACGCCGGCTCACAGGGCGAACTCGCCGGCCTGCTGGCCATCCGCGGCTACCACTCCTCCCGCGGTGACGATCAGCGCACCGTCTGCCTCATCCCGGCATCGGCGCACGGCACCAACGCCGCCTCCGCCGTCCTGGCGGGCATGAAGGTGGTGGTGGTGGCGACCGCCTCCGACGGCGCCATCGACCACGCGGACCTGCGCGCCAAGATCGACGCGCACCGCGAGAACCTCGCGGCCATCATGATCACCTACCCCTCCACCCACGGCGTGTTCGACGACGACGTCCGCGACGTCTGCGACGCCGTTCACGAAGCCGGCGGCCAGGTCTACATTGACGGCGCCAACCTCAACGCGCTCGTCGGGCTGGCCCAGCCGGGCGACTTCGGCGGCGACGTATCGCACCTGAACCTGCACAAGACCTTCTGCATCCCGCACGGCGGCGGCGGCCTCGGCGTCGGCCCGGTGGCCGTGAAATCCCACCTGGCACCGTTCCTGCCCGGCGACGCCGCCACCTGGACCGAAGGCGAGGACATCCCCGTGTCCGCGTCGCGCTTCGGTTCCGCCGGCGTGCTGCCGATCTCCTGGGCCTATGTGAACCTCATGGGCGGGGAAGGCCTGACCGAAGCCACCAAGAGCGCCCTGCTGGCCGCCAACTATGTGGCGGCACGGCTCAACGACTACTTCCCGGTGCTCTACACGGGCAAGGGCGGACTTGTGGCGCACGAGTGCATCCTGGACCTGCGCGACCTGACCGCGAAGACCGGGGTGACCGCCGAAGATGTGGCCAAGCGCCTGGTGGACTACGGCTTCCACGCGCCCACCCTGTCCTTCCCGGTGGCCGGCACCCTGATGGTGGAGCCCACCGAGTCCGAGGACCTGGGCGAAATTGACCGCTTTATCGACGCCATGATCGCCATCCGCGCCGAAATCGACCAGGTGGCCGCCGGAGACTTTCCCTCGAGGGCAGCCCGCTGCGCAACGCGCCGCACACCGCCGTCGTCCTGGCCGGCAACGAATGGGACCGCGCCTACCCGCGGGAGCAGGCTGCCTTCCCGATGCGCAGCCAGCGGATGGACAAGTACTTCCCGCCGGTGGGCCGGATCGACGGCGCCGCGGGGGACCGCAACCTCATCTGCTCCTGCCCGCCCATCGAAGACTTCGAAAACTAGAGCGCAAAGGCTGAAACAATGACTGAGAAATACACTGCGCTCTACGAAGAGCACAAACGCCTCGGTGCCTCCTTCACCGACTTCGGCGGCTGGCAGATGCCGCTCAAATACAGCTCCGAGCTGGCCGAACACCACGCCGTCCGCAAGGCAGCGGGCCTGTTCGACCTCTCCCACATGGGCGAAGTGAAAGTCACCGGACCGGACGCCGGTGCCTTCCTGGACTACGCGCTGGTGGGCAAGCTGTCCGCTGTGAAGGTGGGCAGGGCCAAGTACTCGCTGATCACGGGCGTCGACGGCGGGATCATCGATGACCTGATCAGCTACCGGCTCGACGACGACACTTACCTGGTGGTGCCCAACGCCGGCAACGCGCCGGTGGTGGCCGCCGAACTGGCAGCGCGCGCCGAGGGTTTTGACGTCACCGTTCGCAACATCTCCGACGACACGTCCCTGGTGGCCGTGCAGGGCCCCAACGCCGAGGCCATCCTGCTGGCCCTGGTTCCCGCCGAACACCGGGACGCGGTGACGGGAATGAAGTACTACGCCGCGGCCAAGGTGCCGATGGCGCTGGGTGCCTGGAGCGCCGACCTGCTGGTGGCCCGCACCGGCTACACGGGCGAGGACGGCTTCGAGATCTATGTGCCCAACGACGCCGCGGCCATCCTGTGGGCGGCACTGCTGGACGCCGGCGCGGACCGGGGCCTGATTCCCGCCGGCCTGGCCTGCCGTGACTCGCTGCGCCTGGAAGCGGGCATGCCCCTGTACGGCAATGAACTGTCGCTGGAGCTGGATCCCTACGCTGCCGGCCTCGGCCCCGTCGTCGCTCTGTCCAAGGAGGGCGACTTTGTGGGCCGAGCCGCCCTGGAGGCCAAGAAGCAGCAGGCCCCGGCCCGCCGCCTCGTGGGGCTGAAGGGCGCCGGGCGCCGCGCCGGCCGCTCGCACTACCCGGTCCTCTCCGACGGCAGCGTCATCGGTGAAGTCACCTCCGGCGCGCCCAGCCCCACCCTGGGCCATCCGATCGCTCTGGCCTATGTGGACGCCGCCTTCGCGGAGCCCGGCACTGAAGTGCAGGTGGACCTCCGCGGCAAGCCCGAACCGTTCGAGGTTGTCCAGCTCCCGTTCTACAAGCGCGGACAGTGACCTTCCCGGCAGCACGGCGGAATGCCGTGCTGCCGGAGTACCGACCTAGACTTTGAACTAACCCGCAGAACTCCAGATGCACCGAAAGGCAACCCCATGAGCAAAGTGAACGCAGGACTCCGCTACTCCGCTGAACACGAGTGGGTGGACGGCTCCAGCCCCGTGAAGGTTGGCATCTCAGCGGTTGCCGCCGACGCCCTGGGCGATGTGGTCTACGTTGACCTGCCCGAGGTCGGCACCGTGATCACCGCCGGCGAAACGTGCGGCGAAGTGGAATCCACCAAGTCCGTATCCGACCTGTATGCCCCGGTGTCGGGTGAGATTGTGGAGATCAACTCCGAAGCCATCGAGAACCCGGCCCTGCTGAATGAAGACCCGTACGGTGCCGGCTGGCTCTTCACCGTCAACACCACCTCCGAAGGTGAACTGCTGAGCGCCGAGGAGTACGCGGAAAAGAACGGCGGCGAGCTGTGACCGATTACCTGAACTCCTCCCTCGCGCAGATTGATCCGGAGGTGGCGGAGCAGATCGACAACGAGCGCCGCCGCCAGCAGTCCGGCCTGGAAATGATCGCTTCGGAGAACCACACCTCCGTGGCCATTATGGAAGCCCAGGGCTCGGTCCTGACCAACAAGTACGCCGAGGGCTACCCGGGCCGCCGCTATTACGGCGGCTGCGAATACGTGGACGTCATTGAGCAGCTGGCCATCGACCGGGCCAAGGACCTCTTCGGCGCCAGCTTCGCCAACGTGCAGCCGCACTCCGGCGCACAGGCCAATGCCTCGGTGATGCACGCCCTGATCCGCCCGGGCGACACCATCCTGGGCCTGTCGCTGGCACACGGCGGCCACCTGACGCACGGCATGAAGATCAACTTCTCCGGCCGGCTCTACAACGTGGTGCCGTACGACGTCGCAGAAGACACCCACCGGGTGGACATGGCCGAGGTGGAGCGCCTGGCCCGCGAGCACCAGCCCAAGCTGATCGTGGCCGGCTGGTCCGCGTACGCCCGCCAGCTGGACTTCGCCGAATTCCGCCGCATCGCCGATGAGGTGGACGCCTACCTGATGGTTGACATGGCCCACTTCGCCGGCCTGGTGGCCGCCGGACTGCACCCCAGCCCGGTCCCGCACGCCCACGTGGTCACCTCCACCACGCACAAGACCCTCGCGGGTCCGCGCGGCGGCATCATCCTCTCCAACGACGCCGACATTGCGAAGAAGATCAATTCGGCGGTGTTCCCCGGTCAGCAGGGCGGCCCGCTGGAGCATGTGATTGCCGGCAAGGCCACCGCCCTGAAGATCGCCGGCACACCGGAGTTCAAGGAACGCCAGGAGCGCACGCTGGCCGGCGCCCGGATCCTCGCGGAGCGGCTGCTGGCCGAGGACGTCGCCGCCAAGGGCATCTCCGTGGTCTCCGGCGGCACCGACGTGCACCTGGTGCTCGTTGACCTGCGCGACGCCGAGCTCAACGGCCAGGAAGCCGAAGACCGGCTGGCGCAGATCGACATCACCGTGAACCGCAACGCGGTCCCGTTTGATCCGCGGCCGCCGATGGTGACCTCCGGCCTGCGGATCGGCACCCCGGCCCTGGCCACGCGCGGCTTCGATGAAGACGCCTTCCGGGAAGTCGCCGACATCATTGCCCTGGCCCTCATTGCCGGCGCGGACGAGGACCTCTCGCCGCTGAAGACACGCGTCACCGCGCTGGCCGAGGCGCATCCGCTGTACACCGGGGTAGCCAACCTGGCCTCCGACCCGGCGCACGTGTAAGGAATCCTGATGGCTGTTGGCGTTTTTGACCTGTTCTCCGTGGGCATCGGCCCGTCGAGCTCACACACCGTGGGGCCGATGCGCGCCGCTGCCGTTTTTGCGGCGGAACTGGTCGACGCCGGCATCCTGGGCTCCGTGGCCGGTCTCCGCGTGGACCTGTACGGGTCGCTCGCGGCGACCGGCCGCGGCCACGGCACCATGACCGCGGTGCTGCTGGGCCTGGAGGGCTTCGCTCCGGAAAAGATCCTGCCCGAGGAAGTCGAGGAACGCCTCGCCGCCATCGAAGCGACCCGGAAACTGCAGCTGTGCTCGCAGGTGCCGGGCGCCGATCCCTGTGTGCTGGAATACGGGGAAGCGGACATCGTCCTGCATCCGCTCACCGTCCTGCCCCGGCACACCAACGGCATGAAGTTTGCCGCCAGCGCTGCCGACGGATCCGTGCTGCATGCGGCCACCTTCTTCTCCGTGGGCGGCGGCTTCATTGTGCGCGAGGGCGAAGAAGACGCCGCCCGCGAGGAGCTGGAGTCCACCAAGGCGCAGCTGCCCTTCCCGTTCCGCACCGCCGTCGGGCTCCTGGAGCACTGCACCGGCAACGGACTGGGCATCTCCGGCGTCATGCTCGCCAACGAAAAGTCGTCCCGCACGGAGGAAGAAATCCGTGCGGGCCTGCTGCACATCCGCGACGTGATGGAGGAGTGCAAGAACTCGGCCATCCGACGCACCGGCCTGCTCCCGGGCGGGCTGAAGGTCCGCCGCCGCGCGCCGGCCTGGCACACCCGGCTGCGCGCCGAAGACCCGGACCGGGACCCGAAGTTCTGGCAGGAATGGGTGAACCTGGTGGCGCTGGCGGTCAACGAGGAGAATGCCTCCGGCGGCCGGGTGGTCACCGCGCCCACCAACGGTGCTGCCGGCATTATCCCCGCCGTCATGTTCTATGCCACCCACTACGGTCCCGGGATGGAAAACGCCACGCAGGAAGAGAAGGACGACGTCGTCGTGCGGTTCCTGCTCGCTGCCGGCGCCGTGGGTGTCCTGTACAAGGAACAGGCCTCCATCTCCGGCGCCGAGGTGGGCTGCCAGGGCGAGGTCGGCTCGGCGTCGTCCATGGCGGCCGCCGGTCTGGCCGAAATCCTGGGCGGAACCCCCGAACAGGTGGAAAACGCCGCCGAAATCGCCATGGAACACAATCTGGGCCTGACCTGTGATCCGATCGGCGGGCTGGTGCAGGTCCCGTGCATTGAACGCAACGCCATCGGCGCCGCGAAGGCCGTCAACGCCGCAAAGATGGCGCTCTGGGGCGACGGCGACCACCGCGTATCTCTGGACGAAGTCATTGTCACCATGCGCGAAACCGGCCGGGACATGAGCTCCAAATACAAGGAAACCGCGCTCGGCGGCCTCGCCGTGAACGTGGTGGAATGCTGAATTCAGCCGCTGCGGCAGGTTGAGCCGATGCTGTTCCTTTGGTAGACAATAAGTACGCTTACCGTTTGCCGGGGAAGGAACCCGTCATGGCTGGAAAGGACGCATCATGCCGAAGACCGGAAAGAACGGCCACGCCATCGGAGACGAGATCCCGTCCACGCTGCAGCGCTCGGATAAGAAGGCCCAGGACACCTTCGCCAAGACATACGACTCGGCGGTTGAGGAATACGGCGACGGGGAGCGGGCCGCCCGCACCGCGTATGCCGCCCTGAAGCACACTCATGAAAAAGTCGGCGACCACTGGGAAGCCAAAGACGAATCCGGCCCCTCCGACGCCAAGGCTGCCGGCGGCCGCGGGTCCGGCGGTGACACTGCCGGCGGGGTCAACGCCAACGCCACCAAGGAGCACCTGTACGGGGTGGCTTCAGAGCTGGATATCTCCGGCCGCTCGAAAATGACCAAGGAAGAACTGGTGGACGCCATCCAAAAGGCCAATGAGAAGGAAACCCGCCGGGCCCGCGAACGCTAGCGCTGCCGGCTCCGGGTTTCCGTTACTTCACGGCGCCCATCGACAGGCCGCGGACCAGCTGCTTCTGGGCTACCCATCCGGCCAGCACCACCGGCAGCGAGGCGAGGACCGAAGCCGCCGACAGCTGCGCCAGGTACAGGCCCTCACTGGTCATCTGTGACACCAGGAACACCGGGACCGTTGCGGATCTGGCGGCTGTGAGGTTCAGGGCAAAGAAGAACTCGTTCCAGGCGAAAATGACGCAGATCAGCGCCGTGGCGGCCAGGCCGGGGGCCACCATGGGCATCAGGACCCGCCACAGGGTCTTGAGCAGCCCGGCTCCGTCCATTTGCGCGGCCTCGAGCACCTCGGTGGGCACCTCCTGGAAAAGGAGCGCATCATCCACACCGCGATGGGCAGATTCATCGAGGTGTAAAGGACAACCAGGGTCCAGATGTTGTCCAGCACCTTCAGTTGGCCCGCAATGACGTAGATCGGCATGATGACGGCGACGACAGGCAGCATCCGGGTGGAGATGAAGAAGAACAGCACGTCCTGAGTCTTCTTGACCGGCCGGATGCTGAGGGCATAGGACGCCGGCACCGCCATGATCACCACGAGGATTGTCGATACTCCGGTGGCGATCATCGAATTGACGAAATAGGAACCCGCTCCGGCATCGAGGACGGCCCGGTACTGGTCCAGGGTGGGAGTGAAAAGAACGTCGGAGGATTGGAAGCCGCCGCGGACTCCTGCTTGAACGAGGTAAGCACCATCCACAGCACCGGGGAGAAGAACCCGATGGCGATGACCCACGTCAGCGCGGTCAGGAGCGAGGCACCCGTGCGGGGCCGTCCGCGGCGGACCGCCGGCTGCGGCCGGCTTTCCGGCGGGGTGCTTCCGGTGGAAGCCGGTTCTATCTGCGTGGCCACGGCTAGTCCTTTACGTCGAAGCTGCGGAAGATCAGGCGGAGGGCGAAGGTGGCAATAATGATCGTGGCGATGACCACCACTACGCCCATCGCGGCGGCCTGCCCAATATCGAAGCCCAGGAAGGCCCGCTGATAGATGTAGAACGGCAGGTTGGCGCTGGCTGTGCCGGGCCCGCCCGCCGTCATGAGATAAATCTGGTCGAAGGTGTTCACCACGTAGATCGCGCCGAGCAGGATGCCCAGTTCAATGTAGCGGCGGAGCTGGGGAAGGGTCACGGAGATAAAGGTCCGCCACCAGCCGGCACCGTCCACCTGCGCCGCTTCCAGCACATCCTTGGGCTGCGCCTGCAGCCCGGCCAGGACCAGCAGCATCATGAACGGCGTCCACTGCCACACCAGGGACATCAGGATCGAGGCAATCGGATGGGTGGAGGTCCAGTCCACCGGGGAAATGCCCACCAGGCCGATCAGCCAGTTCAGCAGGCCGTAGCTGGGATTGAGGATGGAGACGGACCAGAGCAGGGATCCGGCCACCGGCATGATCAGGAACGGCGTGATGAGCAGGGTCCGGACCACGCCGCGGCCGGCAAAGGAGCGGTCCAGCAGCAGGGCAAAGATAATCCCCAGGAGCATCGCGAAAAACACGCAGCCCAAGGTGAAGATCACGCTGTTTAGGGCGGCCTGCCGGAAGGTGGAATCGGCGAAGATTTCCACGTAGTTGGACAGTCCCACGAACCGGTCGCCTTCGGGATTGAGCAGGTTCCAGTTCTGCAGGGAATACCAAATGGTGAACAGGAAGGGCACCTGGGTCACGATCAGCGTGAAGACCAGGGCGGGCAGCAGCGGCCCCCGGCGCCGCCATCCCTCGGCGCGCGACATGCCGCGGGTTTGCCGCTCCTCCGCGTCGCGGCGGACCTTCTGATGGTGCCGGTCTACCAGGCTGGTCATTGGTTCTCTCCTGACTGGTAGCTTTCAGCCACAGTTTGCGCGTAGCGCTGGGACTGCTCCAGCGCCTCGGACACTGACTTTTGGCCGGCGATGGCAGCCGAAATCTGCTGCGCTACCCGGGTGCCCAGGTCCTGGAACTCGGGAATTCCCACGAACTGCAGGCCGGGGTAGGGAACGCCGGAGACCATGCTGGTGTCCTGCGATGCTCCGGCCATGGCCGAGAGCGTGGGGTCGGCGTAGTTCTCCGCCACGGCGGCATATTCGGGGATTTCGTAGGTGGACAGGCGGCTTCCCGGCGGCACCCGTTCCCAGCTGATCTCTTCGCCCACCAGCTGGATGTATTCCTTATTGGTCATCCAGGAAATGAAGTCCCAGGCGGCATCCTTCTTTTGGCTCGTTTCGGGAATTGCCAGCGACCAGCTGTACAGCCAGCCGGAGGATTCCGTTTCCTCCACCGGGGCCTGCGCGTAGGCGGTTTTTCCAACGACCAGGGAGGATGCCGGATCCTCCACCGAAGAGACCATGGACGTCGCGTCGTACCACATGGCCGCGGTGCCCTGGCTGTACTGGGTCAGGCAGTCCCCGAATCCGCTGGTGGCCGCGCCGGGCTGGCCGGAGGTGCGCACCAGGTCCACGTAGTCGGTCACGGCGGCTTCCACCTCCGGGGAATCCAGGGTGGCGTTCCAGTCCTCGTCGAACCAGCCTCCGCCGTAGGTGTTCATCATGGTGCTCAGCGGCGCCATGACCTCTCCCCAGCCGGCCAGCCCCCGAAGGCAGATGCCGGAGAAACCGTTGTCCGGATCATGGAGCCGTTCGGCGAAGCCGGTGACGTCCTCCCAGGTGGGCCGCTCCGGCATCACCAGGCCTTCGGCTTCGAAAATGTCCTCCCGGTAGGCCAGGAACGAGGACTCGCCGTAAAACGGGACGGAATACAGGTCCCCCTCGTAGCTCAGTGCTTCCCGGATATTCGGAACGAAATCATCCGGATCGTAGCCCCCGGTGGTGTCGGCGTACTCCTGCAGGTTGGTGATCCACCCGTTCTCAGCCCACATGGGGGTCTCGTAATTGGAGATCATGACGACGTCGAACTCCCCGCCGCCCGTGGCCACCGACGCGGTGATTTTGGCTCTGGCCTCGTTTTCCGGCAGCGAGACAAACCGGGCATCGACGTCGGGGTACTGTTCGCGGAAGTCCTCCTCGAGGGAAATCGCATCCGTCATCTGCGGATTAGAGACGATCGCCACCACGATCTCCTCCGGCCCGGCGGAACTGTCGGCGCCGCAACCGGTAAGCGTGAGGGCAGCCGCGGCTGCCCAGGCTGCCGCGGCCCGGCGGCTGCTGCGTGGTGATCTCATACGTCTTCCTTGTCATGTGAGAGTTGCCCTGCCCGCGTGTGTGGAGTCACTCTAGGCAGGCGGACTCAAATGGGCAACTGGTGCGGCACCTAAATTCCTTCTCCCGGATCGCCGGACCGGTCCGGAACCAGCCCGCGGACCGTGGCCCGGGCGCCGGCGGCGTGCAGCGAGGCCAGCGCGCCGGTGTAGGCGCGCACAAACCGTTCATCCGAGGGCAGGTCTCCGAACAGCTCCCGGTTGGAAATGAAAGCGAGCGGATCCTCGCGGTTGCGGGCGGCGGCAGCCATGAGCGGTTCGCGCAGCCGGTCCACCACCTCCAGCGGCGTACCCTCTTCGTCGGTGCCCTCCGCGTACCGCGCCCAGCTGGCGACGACGGCGGCCGAGCGGTGGATCTCCCCGCCGGCGGCGAGGTTCTCCCGGATGACCGGGAGCAGCCATTTGGGAATCCGGTCCGAGCTTTCGGCACACAGCCGCGCCAGGGTGTCACGGACGTATTCATTGGAAAAGCGTTCGATCAGCCTGTGCTTGTACGCGGCGAGGTCCACGCCCGGCAGCGCCTTGAGCGTGGGCGTGGCCTCCCGGTCCATGTAATCGAGCAGGAACCGCGCGAAAAGCGGGTCCTGGCAGACTTCGTGCGCGTAGCGGTAGCCGGCCAGCCGGCCGAAATAGCACAGCCCCTGGTGGCTGGCGTTAAGCAGGCGCAGTTTCATGAGTTCGTAGGGTTCGACGTCGTCGACCATTTGGACGCCGGCGTCCTCGAAGGCCGGGCGGCCGAGCGGAAAGCTGTCCTCGAGCACCCACTGTTCAAAGTCCTCGCTGACCACCGGCCAGGCATCCTCCACACCGAAGTCCTGCGCCACCATGGCCCGGTCCTCATCGGTGGTGACGGGCGTGATGCGGTCCACCATGGAATTGGGAAAAGCGACGTTCTCCTGTATCCAGCGGGCCAGCCCGGGACTGCGAAGGCGCGCGAATGCGGTGAACATCTTGGCGGCGACATCGCCGTTGCCCTGGATGTTGTCGCAGGACATCACCGTGAACGGCGGCAGTCCGCGGTCCCGGCGCCGCTGCAGCGCCTCGGTGACCAGCCCAAAACCGTGGAGGGCACCGCTCCCGGCGCCAGGTCCGCCGCCACGGCGGGGTTGGCGGCGTCGAACTCGCCGGTGACGTGGTGGAAGTTGTATCCGCCCTCGGTAATGGTCAGCGAAACAATCCTGGTGCCTGGCGCCGCCATTTTTTCAATGACGGCCTCCGGGTCTTCCGGCGCCAGCAGGTACTCGATGATGGAGCCGACGACGCGCGCCTCCCGGGTTCCGTCCGGATTCTTGAGCACCAGCGTGTACAGGCAGTCCTGGTTTTCCATCACGGTTTTCATGGCCGCGTCGGAGGGCAGGACACCCACTCCGCAGATGGCCCAGTCGCCGGCAGCACCTGCGGACAACAGGCGGTCCACGTACATGGCCTGATGGGCGCGGTGGAAGCCGCCCACACCGAAGTGGACAATCCCCACGGTGAGTTGAGAGCGGTCATAGGACGGCACCGGCAGCGTGGCGGAGAGGGCGGGCAACATGGACGTGCTGAGTTTTCTCATGGTCACACCTGGGGACGGGACGGATGGGTGCCGATCAATCTAGCATGCGGGCGGACGGGGCCCGGCCGGGCGGGAAGTCTTATTCCAAACCTCTTGTGATTTGTAATACGCCCGGGGTTTAAGCAAGGCTGGGTCCACTCATTCGACAGCAGGCTTAGCGAGACCAGAGGTTTAAGCGATGAACGCACCCCGATCCCTTCCGATGGCACCGGCATCCGAGGAGGTCGGGTGGCTGGGGTCCGTGGACGCGGCCATCAATTCGTTCTTCGAACCGATCACCGCGGTCTTTTCGGCGATCGTGTTCTTTCCGATCACCATCGGCGAGCTCAGTTTTCCGGCGGTTGTCGCGTGGCTGATCATTGCCGGCATTGTTTTCACCGTTTATTTCGGGTTCATCCAGTTCCGCGGCCTGAAAGTGTCCGCCCAGGTGGTCCGCGGCAAGTACTCCTCCAAGGATGATCCGGGGGAGGTGCCGCACTTCCAGGCGCTGACGTCCGCGCTGTCGGGCACCGTGGGGCTGGGCAACATTGCCGGCGTCGGCGCCGCCATGGCGCTGGGCGGTCCCGGGGCGACCTTCTGGATGATCCTGGCCGGATTGCTGGGCATGGCGTCCAAGTTTGCCGAATGTACTCTCGGCGTGAAATACCGTGAAGTCCACGCCGACGGCTCCGTCAGCGGCGGTCCCTTTAAGTACCTACCCGTGGCGTTCAAGCGCTTCGGGCGGTGGCCGGCCAAGATCCTGACCGGAATTTTCGCCGTTGCCATCCTGCTCTTTGGTGTGGCCGGCGGCAACATGTTCCAGGCCAACCAGACCTTCGCGCAGATCCAGAACGTCACCGGCGGTGAGGACGGCCTGCTCGGCAGCGCCGGAGCGGCCCTGGTGTTCGGCGTCATCCTGGCCGTGCTTGTGGCCGTGGTGATCCTGGGCGGCATCAAATCAATCGGTGCCACCACCTCGAAACTGGTGCCGGCAATGGCTGCCGTGTACATCCTGGCCTGCCTGTTTGTGATCGTTGTGAACTTCGAGAACGTGCCGGCCGCCTTCGGTGCGATCATCGACGGCGCCTTCCGCCCCGAGGGCTTCGCGGGCGGCGTCATCGGTGTCATGATTGTCGGCTTCCAGCGTGCATCCTTCTCCAACGAAGCCGGTGTGGGCTCGGCCGCCATCGCACACTCCGCCGTCAAGACCCGCCGGCCGGTCAGCGAAGGGTTTGTCGCCCTCTTCGAACCGCTCGTGGACACCGTGCTGGTCTGCACCATGACCGCCCTGGCCATCATCCTGGCCGGCGCGCCCAGCCTGCAGGCTGGGATCGACCAGGTGCAGGGCGGGGGAGACGCGCCCGACGGCGTAATCCTCACCTCCGACGCCTTTGCCACCGTCCTGCCGTGGTTCCCCCTGGTGCTGTCCATCGCCGTCGCGCTTTTTGCCTACTCGACGCTCATCACCTGGAGCTACTACGGCCTCAAGTCGTGGGAGTACCTCTTCGGGCGCGGCCGGCGCCGCGAGATCGCTTACAAGGTCATCTTCCTGACCTTCACGGTGGCCGGCTGCGTGCTGTCCTTCAGCCAGGTCATCAGCTTCACCGATGCGGCCCTGTTTGTGTGCGCCTTCGTGAACCTGCTCGGCGTGTACCTGCTCCTGCCGGTCGTCAAACGCGAAATGAAGGAATACCTGGCGGACCGGAAGAGCGGCAAGCTGGAAATGCTCGGCATCGAGGACGAGGACGTCGAAGAGGCCGCACCGCAACGGTAGATTCCGGCAGCGGACGGTCACAACGCGGGTGCGCTGCGTCACGATGACTGCCCTGGCCGTGCCGGCCCCGGGCCGGGACCGCAAAACCCGGACGGCGGACTAACGGGTTTTCTGCCCGGGCGGGCTTCTTGGCGCCGCCCCGTTGACCCCCGGCTCCTGCGGGCCTAGGGTCAACGCTACGTTCACCGCGGCGGGGATGTTCCTGCCCGGAAGGAGCGGCGGCCACGGCGGAACAAAGGGGTTTTCGTGGACATCCATGCGCAGGTGTTTGAGCAAATTCTCGATCCGGCCGGCGGGTCTTTAGCGCTTTCGGCGGCTCTGGCGGCCCTGCCGCTGGTCCTGCTGTTTATCCTGCTGGGAGTCTTCCGGATGAAGGCCTGGCAGGCCGGAACCATCAGCCTGGTGCTCTCCATCCTGCTGGCCGCGGTGGTGTGGCGCATGCCGGTGGACCAGGTGACTGCCGCCACGGGGCTCGGGGCGTTTTACGCCCTCTTTCCCATCCTGTGGATCCTGATCAACGCGCTGTGGATCTACAAACTGACGGTGGCAACACCGTGGTTTGAAGTGCTGGGCCAAACCATCCGCTCCATTTCGGATGACCTGCGGATTCTCTCCATCCTCATCGCTTTTTGCTTCGGGGCGCTGCTGGAGTCCCTGGCGGGGTTCGGGGCGCCGGTGGCGATTGCGGCGGCCATGCTGATGGCGGCCGGGATGAAGCCCCTGAAATCCGCTGTCGTTGCCCTGCTGGCGAACACGGCGCCGGTCGCGTTCGGCGCCATGGCCGCACCCATCATCGCCCTGAACGGGGTCACCGGGATTCCCCTGCAGGAATTGTCCTCCATGACCGGCCGGCAGACCCCGTTCATAGCCCTGGTCGTGCCGCTGATCCTGGTCTTCCTGGTGGACGGGAAACGGGGCCTGCGGCAAACGTGGCCGGTGGCACTGGTCTCGGGCGCTGTCTTCGGGCTGGCCCAGTTCGTGGCCTCGAACTACTTCGTGGTGGAGCTGACCGACGTCGTCGCCGCCGTAGCCACGGTTATTGCCGTGCTGCTCATGCTCCGGGTCTGGCAGCCGGCGGAACTGATTGGCATGTCCGGGCAGGTGGAAAATGCCGCCCCGCAGGATGCTTCGCCGGGTCTTCCGCCAGCGCCTCCGCCAGATCTTCCGCAGGGCGGAGGCCAGGGTGTTGGCCAGGGCGGGGGCCGCCGCGGGCGCCGGTCTGCGGCTGCGCCGGTCGGCGGCGCTTCCGCCTACGCCTCACCCGTCAGCGCGGGCAGCACTCCCGCGCCTTCACCGCAGGGCAGCACCGGGGGCGCACCCGAAAGCGCCGGGGCGGCATCCGTTCCGGCCGGCGGCACGGTGCGGCCCGATGCCCGCAGTGTCTGGATGGCCACCGCCCCGTACCTGATCATCATCGCGGTGTTCTCCCTGGCCCAGGTGCCCGCCGTCAAGGCCTGGCTGACCGAGATCGGCAGCGTGACCTTCCGCTGGCCCGGGCTGGACGTGGTGGACTCGAACGGCCAGGCGATCAGTGCGCAGACGCTCCGGTTTGACCATGTCCGCGCCACCGGAACCCTGTTGCTGCTGGCCGGAATCCTGACGATGCTGCTGTACCGGATCCGCCCGGCGCAGGGGCTGAAGGTTTACGGGGAGACCCTGAAACAGCTGCGCTGGACGATTGTGACGGTGTGCGCCGTGCTGGCACTGTCCTTCGTCATGAACCTGTCCGGCCAGACCACCACGCTGGGGGTGGCGCTTGCATCGGCCGGCGGTTTCTTTGCCCTGCTGTCACCGCTGCTGGGCTGGATCGGGGTGGCGCTGACCGGGTCGGACACCTCCTCCAACTCCCTCTTCGGCCAGCTGCAGGTGGCCGCCGCCAATGAAACCGGGCTGTCCGCAACGTTGATGGCGGCTTCGAACTCATCCGCGGGCGTACTCGGCAAAATGCTGTCGCTGCAGAACCTGGCCATAGCCGCCGCCGCGGTTGGGCTGGAAGGGGCGGAAAGCACGCTGCTGCGCAAACTTATCGGCTGGAGCCTGGGACTGCTGGTGTTGATGACCCTGCTGATTTGGCTGCAGTCGACGTCGGTCCTGGGCTGGATGGTGCCCTAGACATGAGTCTTTTCTCCGATTCCGGGCCCGCACTTGATCCGTCGGGGTCGGGGGCCAGCGACACCCTGCTCGATGGGGCGCCGCATGCCTCCCGGGATGCCGGGCACCGTGAAGCTGCCAGCACCGACCGCTCCGGCTTCGTGGCACGCTCGCATCCGGACGGCGTGGTGTTTGCTGAATCCGCGGAAGATGTTGCTGCCACCCTGAAGCTGGCAACGGCCCACCGCGTGCCGGTGGTGCCGCGCGGGGCGGGCACCGGCCTGGCGGGGGGATCGTCGGCGCAGTCCGGTGAAGTGGTGCTGGATGTGTCGCGGATGAACCGGATCCTGCACATCGATCCGGTGGAACAGCTCGCGGTGGTCCAGCCCGGGGTGCTGAACGCCGAACTCAATGCCGCCGCGGCCGAATACGGATTGTTCTATGCTCCGGATCCGGCAAGCACCGCCATCTGCTCCATTGGCGGAAACATCGCCACCAACGCCGGCGGGATGCGGTGTGCCAAGTACGGTGTCACCCGCGAATCGGTGCTGGCGCTGCGGGTCATCCTGGCCGACGGGCGCGAACTGCACACCGGCCGGCAAACCATCAAAGGCGTCACCGGATACGACCTGAATGCGCTGATCATCGGCTCCGAAGGGACGCTCGGCGTCGTCGTCGAAGCCACCCTGCGGCTGCGCCCGCTGCCGGTGGCCACGGCCACGGTGGCCGCGTTTTTTCGCGACGTCGAAAGCGCCGCCCGGGCCGCATCGGCCGTGGTCGCCGCGCGCATCCAGCCCTCGATGATGGAACTGATCGACGGGCCCACCCTGCAGGCCGTCGACGCGGCGCTCGGCACCAGCTACCGTTCCCGCGGCGCCTCCTTTCTCCTCGTGCAGACCGACGGCTACGGTGCGTATCTGGAACAGGACGTGGCCCTGGAAGCCATCCGTCCCCATGCCGCCTCCTGCGGAAGCGCAGCCGACGACGACGAAGCCGCGGCCTTTCTCCGGGCACGCCGCGAGGCCATCCCCTCCCTGGAGAAGCTCGGGCGGGTCTCCATCGGAGACATAGGAGTGCCGCGCGGACGGCTGGCGGAAGCGGTCGCCGGACTTGAGCATATTGCTGCAGAGACGGGCACCCGGATTTTTACCATCGCCCACGCCTCGGACGGGAACCTGCATCCGATGATCGTGATGGACCCGCAGGATCCGGTGGATGACGGGCCGGCCAAAGACGCGTTGGGCCGGATGTTCTTCCTCGCGAACCGGCTCGGTGGAACCCTGACCGGAGAACACGGTGTGGGCCTGCTCAAGCGGGACTGGGTGGGCGCGGAACTGGGGGACGTGTCGCTCGGTGTGCAGCACGCCATCCGCCGGGCCCTCGATCCGCTCGGTATCCTGAATCCCGGCAAAGCCATCTGAGCCGCGTGTAGGATCGGAGAACTTGTCCGATATAAGTGGGGGAATGATGATGGCTGCTTCCGGTGTTGGGCTGATTTTTGTCCTGCTCTATTTCTTGGTTATTGCCGCGGTGGCGGTCCTGGTGGTTTGGGCGCTGGTGCTGGCAATTATGTTTTTGCGGCTGCGGATCGCTGAAATGCGCGCCGCTGCGGGACCGGCCGGCGGTTCGGAGATGGGCCCCTAGTTCCAGGACGCCGGAGTTCGGGGACTCCGGCGCACTGCGGGGATGAAGTGACGGTCCGCACATATTCGCGCACGCATTTTAGGAACTGCCCCCGGATAAGTAGTGTCTTATTCATGGCACCCTTCCGAAACAGCCGCGCCGCGTCGCTGCCCGCAAAACTGTCCCGTTCCTGGCTGCTGGCATCTGCTGCAGATGAGGCGAACTTTGCGCCGGCGCTGGCGTCCGAAGCGGACTCCGTGGTGTTTGACATGGAGGACGCCGTTCCGGCGGCAGGCAAAGCCGAAGCGCGCGAACGCGTGGTCGAGGCCCTTTCCACCGGCATGACGGCGTGGGTGCGCGTCAACGGCATCGAAACCGACTACTGGGCCGATGACTTGGCTGCCCTATCCAAGGCCCCCGGCCTGCGCGGCGTCATGCTGGCAATGACTGAAAAGCCCGAGCAGGTCACCCATACGGCCATGCGCCTGCAGGCCGGAACCCCGGTGCTCGCGCTGGTGGAATCCGCCCTGGGCATCGAAAATGCGACGGCGATTGCTTCCGCCCCCGGCACCTTCCGCCTGGCTTTCGGAGTGGGTGACTTCCGCCGTGACACCGGGGCTTCCGATGATCCGATGGCGCTGGCCTATGCGCGGTCCAAGCTTGTGGTTGCGTCCCGTGTGGGACAGCTGCCCGGGCCGATTGACGGCCCCACTGTCGGCGCGCTGGGCGAGAAGCTCCTGGACGCCTGCAAGGTCACCCAGTCCATGGGCATGACCGGCAAGCTGTGCCTGCTGCCCGATGCCGCGGACACGATCAACCACGGGCTGTCCCCGAGTGAGTCGGAGGTCCTTTGGGCGCACGAGCTGCTCGAAGCCCATGCGGCCGGCGCCGTGGTGGGCGACGGCTCCTACCTGCCGCGGCTGGCCCGCGCCCAGAAGATTTCCTCGCTGGCGGACTCCTACGGACTGTGGAACGCCTAAGCGTCGGTTAGGGCCAGGAATTCCAGCACCCGCGCCGTGAGCGCGGGTGCTGCCGTTTCGTCGTAGTCCTCCAGGCTGATGTCCGCAAACAGGTGAGAGCTGCCCGGATAGAGAAACAACTCCGCGTCGGCGCTGGTTTCCACCAGGTTTTCCGCTGCGCTGAGGTCCCCCTCGTCCACGAAGATGGGATCGGCGTCCATCCCGTGGATCTGGACCGGAACTCCCGCGGGCCAGGTGTCGGCATACACGCCCAGCGGGACGCAGCCGCTGACCAGCACCGCGCCCCGGGCGCCGGGCCGGGTCTGGGCCAGCCGCTGGGCGGGCATGACGCCGAGCGAGAATCCGATGTAGACCAGGTTCGGCGGAAACCGCCCGGCGATCCGGACTCCGGCGTCCTCCAGTTCCTGGAACCCGGTCTCTTCCGCATACGCCGTGCCGTCGCCGATGTGCATGAAGGTGTGCCCGTCATAGAGGTCGGGGACCGTCACGGTGTGCCCGGCCTCCCGCAGCACGTCGGCAAAGGCATCCAGGCCGGGGTTAGCCCCTGGGCATGATGGAACAGCAGGACATTGGCCATGGGAATACGCCTAGCGTTCGACCAGGATGCCGTCGTCGTCGGCGTAGAGGACCGCACCCGGGCGGAACGTCACGCCCCCGAACTCCACGGGAACGTCCACCTCGCCCACGGAGTCCTTCGCGCTCTTGCGCGGGTTCGAGCCCAGCGCCTTCACGCCCATCGGCAGCTTTGCGACGGCGGCGCGGTCCCGGATGGGGCCATTAATGACGACGCCGGCCCAGCCGTTCGCCACGGCTGCCTCGGCGATCATATCCCCCATCAGCGCACTGTTCAGGGAGCCGCCGCCGTCGACCACCAACACCGCGCCGTTGCCGGGGGAATTGAGGACCGACTTCACCAGGCCGTTGTCCTCCAGGCAGCGAACGGTGCGCACCGGACCCGTAAAACGGACCTTTCCGCCGAGGTCCTGAAACTGCAGGGACACGGAGGCAAGGGTCTCGCCGTGTTCGTCATAGAGGTCTGCTGTGCTGATGTCCATGGTTCCACTGTGGCACATGGTGCACTCCGGGCCGTGACACCGGTGCTGTTCGGGCCGGGCTAGTGCGGCTGCGGAATGCCGGCGGCGTGGGCCTTCAGGACGTTCACGACCTCCAGCAGTTCAGCCACGGACTCCTTGGTGGAAGAGTCCTCTTCCCGGGGCCAGCCGCCGGGCAGCCCCTCGTTGTAATACAGGCCGTCGCCCAGCAGGAGGATGGCGCGGGCAATACCGGGGTGGCCCATCTCATCGAGGATTAAATCCATCCAACTGCGGTGAATCCGTTCCAGGACCGCCGACGCCTCCGGGTCCGATGCCTGGGCCAGGCGGACGACGCCGATCAGCGCGCGGTCCAGGGGGCTTCCAACATAGACCGATTCCCGGACCAGGTACCGCGACGGGCCTTCGGGATCGGCGGCCATGGCCCGCATGTCCGCCGCGGCCAGGTCCTCGAGGCGGGCGATGAGGGCCGCAGCCAGGGCTTCCTTGTTTTTGAAGTGGTAGAGGAGCCCGCCCTTCGAGACGCCGGCCAGTGTCACCACGGCATCCAAGGTGGCGCCGCGGGGACCTTCATTGATCAGCAGTTCCTCATAGGCGGAGAGGATGCGGTCCCGGGTGGAAGGGTGTTCAGGCATACGTTTACGCTACGCCATCCTGTGCTGTACAGTCTAGACGGTACAGTACGTGGTTCGGATGTGAGGATTCCGTCCTGCCGCTGCTGCCATACCCCTGCGACTACTACGAAGGAGACAGCTGTGCCTGCCGTACAGGAAACGCCCCGGATGCACCGAGCCGGACGGCGCGAATGGCTCGGACTTGCCGTCCTGATGCTGCCGGTGCTCCTGATTTCAGTGGACAACACCGTCCTCAGCTTCGCTATTCCATCCCTGTCCCGCGCGCTGGCGCCGTCCGGGACGGAACTGCTCTGGATCGTGGACATCTACGCCCTGGTCCTGGCCGGTTTGCTGGTCCCCATGGGTGCCCTGGGTGACCGGATTGGGCGGCGCCGCCTGCTGCTGACCGGCAGTGCCGGGTTCGGCCTGGTCTCAGCCGCGGCCGCCTTCTCGCCCTCCCCGGAGGCGCTGATCGGTGCCCGTGCCCTGCTCGGCTTCTTCGGTGCAATGCTGATGCCGGCCACGCTGTCGCTGATCCGGAATATTTTCACCGTTCCGTCGCAGCGGAGGATCGCCATTGCCGTGTGGGCCGCCGGCTTCTCCGGCGGTGCCGCACTCGGACCCATTGTCGGCGGATTGCTGCTGGAGCACTTCTGGTGGGGCTCGGTGTTCCTGCTGTCCGTTCCGGTGCTCATTCCGCTGCTGGTCTTTGGGCCGATGCTGCTGCCCGAATCGCGCGACCCGAATCCGGGGCCGGTGGACCTGTGGAGCATCCTGCTGGTCATGGCTGCCATGTTCCCGGTCGTGTACGGAATCAAGGCCATTGCGACGTCGGGAGTCGGCAGCGAATCCCTGGTGCCCATCGCCGCCGGGCTGGTTTTCGGTGTGCTCTTTGTCCGCCGCCAGCTCCGGCGCCTGCATCCGATGCTGGACGTCCGGCTGTTCCGCAACCCCACTTTCAGCGGGTCCATCGGTGCGAACCTGCTGAGTGTCTTCTCCCTGGTTGGATTCATCTTCTTCCTGTCCCAGCACCTGCAGCTGGTGCTGGAGAAGTCACCCGGGAAGCGGGGCTGATCATGCTGCCGGGGCTGCTGCTGACCATCATTGCCGGACTGGCCGTGGTGCGCGTGGTCCGGTATGTGCGCCCGGGCTACATCATTGCCGGCGGCCTGCTGCTCAATGCCGTGGGTTACACCATCATCCTGGCCACCGGAGCGGACGGTGGCTTTGGTGGATTGCTGGTCGCCTTCATGGTGCTGGGCCTTGGCGTCGGCGCAGCGGAAACCATCTCCAATGACCTGATCCTGTCCTCCGTACCGCCCACGAAGGCCGGCGCAGCCTCGGCAATTTCCGAGACCGCCTACGAAGTGGGGGCCGTCCTGGGTACTGCGGTGCTCGGCAGCATCCTGACGGCCGGTTACCGGAACGGCGTCGTGCTGCCGGCGGGGCTCGCTCCCGCCGATGCCGAAGCCGCCTCCGAAACCCTCGGCGGCGCCGTCGAGGCAGCCCGGGGGCTGCCGGAGGGTGCCGCCCACGAGCTGCTGGAATCGGCCCGGGCGGCTTTCGATTCCGGTGTCGTCACCACCTCGCTGATCGGCGTGGTCCTGATGCTGGTGGCCGCCGCAGGCGCCGTCATTATCCTGCGCCGGGCGGCTGCGGACCACTAACCGCGGCCGCAGCGGGTGCGGGCCCGCAGGTACCGCCGGCCAGTACCCGCCAGCGGCGCCCGCACGGTTGTGCCCGCACGGTTGTGCCCGCACGGAACACCGCTGGTGTGGCTAGGCGGATTCTCCGGTTTCCCCGAGGTGAACGATCAGCACGGGGCAGCGCGCGTGCGCGGCGAGCAGTGAACTGACGGATCCGAGCAGAAGCCCGGCGAAACCGCCCAGGCCACGGTTGCCGACCACCAACATTTCGGCGCCGCGGCTGGCCTCGATGAGCAGCTCCACCGGCTGGCCCACCAAGGCAATGCGCGTCAGGTCCGCCGGAAGATCACTGCCGAACGCTTCCTCCAGCACTTCGTCCAGCGTGTGCTCTGCCTCCACGTGCGGAGACCACACGGCCGAGGGCACGGGGGGCGTCAGCGAGATGGCCTGCTCCCACACCGTGACCACCTGCAGGGAGCAGCCGAGCACCTTGGCAAGGCGGTGGGCTTTGCGCAGTGCTTCGACGGAGAGCCTGGATCCGTCCACGCCCACGACGATCCGTTTGCTGCCCTTATCACCAGTGTTCATCGCGACCCCGTTCCTTTCGGTGTTTCCGGCCGTGAGCGAATCCTGCCCGCCGTATCCCATCATCCTCCCCCGTGGCAGGGCAGCAGGGGAGGGGGTTGCGGCATCATGCGCCCGTTTCGCGCCCTTCGCCGGCCGGCTGGGTAGACTCGTCTGACTATGCGAACCATGAACAAGTATCGAACCGTCATCGTCTGGCTTCTGATTATTGCGCTGGTCGCCAGTGTCAGCGTGGGGTTCCTCAGCATGCTGTTTTAACCCAGCCAGCTGAACTTGAGGCGGACGGGGCGGCGGGTCTAGGGTAGTAAGCATACTTACGCTTTTCCGGTGCGGGAATCCACCCGCCCCGGACCGGGCGTACCGCATGCGCAATGACCTACCGAAAGTGGGAAACTCCATGACAAACGGCAGTACGAATGACCAGTACACCTTCCAGAACCCGGTAGACCGCTTCCCCGTGATTACCCCGCCGAAGCAGGACCAGCCCGAGCCGGGCCTGGATGCAGACCTGGAACCGAAGACGGACCGCGGCGAGGAGTCCTACCGCGGCACCGGTCGGCTGGAGGGCCGTAAGGCACTCATTACCGGTGCCGACTCCGGCATTGGTGCGGCGGTGGCCATCGCCTACGCCCGGGAGGGCGCCGACGTCGCTCTGGCCTACCTGCCCGAGGAAGAAGAGGATGCGCAGGAAATTGTCCGCCTGATCGAGGCCGCCGGCCGCAAGGCAGTGGCGCTTCCGGGCGATGTCCGCGACGCCGCGTACTGCGCGCAGCTGGTGTCCGACGCCGTTGGAGCCCTGGGCGGGCTCGACATCCTGGTGAACAACGCGGGCAAGCAGGTTGCCGTGGAAAACCTGGAGGATCTGTCCGACGAACAGCTGGATGACACCTTCAAGACCAACATCTACGCGTTCTTCCGCATCACCAAAGCCGCGCTTCCGCACCTGCCCGCCGGCTCGAGCATCATTAACACCACGTCGATCCAGGCCTACAACCCGTCCCCGTTCCTGCTGGATTACGCCAGCACCAAGGCGGCGATCAACAACTTCACCAAGGGCCTGGCCCAGCAGCTGGCCCCCAAGGGTATCCGCGTCAACGCCGTGGCTCCGGGTCCGTTCTGGACGCCGCTGCAGGTTTCCGACGGGCAGCCCAAGGAAGCCCTCCCCGAGTTCGGCAAGGACACCCCGCTGGGCCGCGCCGGCCAGCCCACCGAGCTTGCCCCCGCGTACGTCTTCCTGGCCTCCCCCGAGTCCAGCTATGTCGTCGGCGAAACCTTGAACGTCAACGGCGGCACGCCCTCGCCGTAACCGGTCACCGTCCCGTGAACAGCGGGAACCGGCTTCCGGCCCACAGCAACCGGCCCGCACCTTCTCGAATGTGCGGGCCGGTTGTTTGTGTGTGCAGCAGTCGGTCCGGCTATGCGCGGGCGCCGGTTTCACTGAAGTCCGCCCGGTCAATGCGCCGGTGGTAACGCATCCCGCCGAGGCCGCCGAGCAAGGCGCCGACAAGCGTCGCGGCCAGTGTGGCGGCGACGGCAATCCAGGTAACCGCCGTGGCCCCGTCGAGATCCCCGGGCAGCGGTGCCACCGTGTTCAGCTGCGTGATGCTGCGGATGTCGTCACCGAAGATCAGACCCAGCACCACCACGGCCACACCGGCGGCCAGGGCCCAGAGCCAGACCGCCAGTCCCTGCTTGAGCCCGTTGAACCGGGCCATCCGGCCGGCTACGTAGCCACCGGCGTAGTAGGCAAGCAGGAGAATCACCAGCAGAATGACTGTGCCGATAATGCCCGCGCTCTGGTTCGCCATCGCCTGGTCCAGGGACTGGCCCAGGTCGCTGTCAGTGGAGAAGCCGACGGCGGCACCAATGGCCGCGGCCAGCGCCGACAGGAGCACCACCATTCCGGTGGCGGTCAGCCAGCCGAAGAAGGCCGCGCCGACCTTCATGCCGCCGAACCGCTCCTTCTCCATGGCCAGCAGGGCCTCGCGGTTGGCCTTGCCGGGCAGGGCCGTGCCGTTCCCGGCATCAGCTGCTGTGCCATCATCCGTGCGGCTGCCGGCGCGGGAGGCCCCGGCCTCCGGGTGGTAGCCGCCGTCGTCGTAATCCGTGCCGGGATCCTTAGTGGCGCTGAGCGGCAGGGCGCGGGTGCGGCCGCCCTCGTCATGTGGTCCCGCGGGCCCGGCGCCGGCTCGGGCGGAAGTCCGGCCGGGAGCTCCCGAAGGGGCACCGGCCGCGGTCGCTCCGGCCGGGGGTGCGGTTTCCGGGTTCCCGCCTCCGGCGGGCAGGACCTGCGTGTCGTCCGCTGAAGCGAGCCGGTCGGACCGGTCCCGCAGGCGTCCGCCGTCCGGGCCCGGGGTATTCCCGGAGCCGCCGTCCGGGCCCGGGGTATTCCCGGAGCCGCCGTCCGGGCCCGGAGTGCTCCCGGAGCCGCCGGTGGGGCCGCCGGTTCCGGGGCTGCCGTTGTTGCCTGATTCCGTGCTCATGTGGTTCTCCTGTTGCAATCCGGTTCATCGGGCTGTAACTGCAACCTTATAAGCAACCTTACTAATTTCTCCACACGTAGCGGGTTTCCTGTGGCCGGCTGCAGCACCGTCCTGGGAAGAACCGACCAAATGGCCGAAAAACAGTGCCGGCCGGCCAATGGAAGACTGGGGGAATGGATCCCGACATTGTCATCACCGTCATTGCTGCCCTGGCCATCGCCGTGGGCATGACGGGCATCATCATTCCGGTCCTGCCGGGCAGCATCCTGATCATTGCTGCGCTGCTGGGATGGGCTTTGGCCTGCAGAGCACCGCTGCCTGGTGGGCCTTCGGCGTCGGTGCCGTCCTGGCCCTGGCGGGTTTGCTCTCCAGTGCGGTGCTGACCGGCCGCCGGCTGAAGCAGCGCAAGGTCCCCAACAGCTCCGTACTCGCCGGGGTGGTGGTGGGTGTGGTGGGGATGTTCGTTATTCCCGTGGTGGGTCTGATCGTCGGGTTTGCAGTGGGTCTGCTGCTGAGCGAGTTTCTTCGCCGGCGCAGCCTGCCGGCGGCCTGGGCGGCCAGCTATGCGGCGCTGAAGGCGATGGGCCTGGGCATCCTGCTGGAGCTCGGCTTTGCCTTTGCCGCGGGCACGGTCTTTGTCGGTGGGATCTGGTGGCACTTCGCCGCCCGGTAGTCCCGCTCAGCGGGCGCTTACAAACTCCCGCAGCGCCGCCAGCTGTTCCACCCGGCAGCCCGGGTTGACGTACATCATGTGCCCGGCCTCGTAATAGTGGTGCGAAAACCGTGCCCGCGCCGCATCCTCGAGCCGCATATGTGCCCAGACGTATTCCGCCGCGAAATGGGGCGTGGCGCCGTCGTAGTAGCCGTAGTCCACGTGCACGCGCAGGAACGGATTGCGGGCCAGGAGCCGCTCCAGCGTGTCCGTGACATCCACCGGAACCCCTTCAAAGGTCTTATAGCTCCAGGGCTGTACCCGGCCGGTGAGGATTTCGTAGGGTAGGTCGTTCTCGTAGCCCAGTTCCGCCCGCACGTAATGATTAACCGCAGCCGAGTACGGCCCGTTGATGGCGGCCAGGCTGGGGTCATCCCAGTTGATGGAATCCTGCTGGTGCGCCGCCGGGGCAGTGAACCGGCCGTCAACCCGCCCCACCACCAGGTTTTCATTCCGCAGCAGCTCCGCGGAAAACTGAGCGTAGTCCCAGCGCAGATTGGTGCGCCGGATGAACCCCGGGTCAAGGGTGGTGATTTCGGCCAGCCGGCCCACGGCGGCGTCGTACTCGTCCGCGCTCAGCCGCGCTCCCCGGGTTAGGGCGTAACCGAACTCCCGCTCGGCGTACTCCTCCGCTTCCCGCACCACATCCGCCAGTTCACGGTCTCCGTGCCGGCCGTGGAAATGTGCGATGGCCGCATACGTGGGCAGGTGCAGCGCGTAGGGCGTATCCCGGCCCGGTGCGAAGTTCAGCGTGGCCATGTTCAGCACGGTGGAGATTAGTCCGAGTCCGTTGACCGCCATGCCGTAGGCATCGAAAAGCCGCCCGGCCACGGCGACGGCGCGCAGTGTTCCGTAGGATTCGCCCACCAGGTACTTCGGGCTCAACCAGCGGTTGTTGCGGGTGGTCCAGAGCCGGATAACCTCCGCCACCAGGTCCCGGTCCGCTTCGAAGCCGTGGAATTCGCCGGATTCGGTGCCGTCCACCACGCGGGAGAAACCAGTGTTAACGGGGTCGATCATCACCAGGTCCGCATGCTGCAAAAGGGTTCCAGGGTTGTCCGTCAGCCCAAACGGGGGAGGCGTCAGTGTCCCGGCATCTCCGGAATCGACCATGCGCGGTCCCAGCAGGCCCATGTGCAGCCAGACCGAAGAGGATCCCGGCCCGCCATTGAAGGCAAAGACCACGGGCCTGCGGTTGGCGGGCGTTGCTGCGCCGCGTGTGGTGCCGGCGGCATCTGCCGCCGCGGGGGTGGAATCCTCGTCCTCCGCGGTATAGGCCACGAGGAAAATCTCCGCCTTGGGCCGGAAGCCGTCCGCCTTGCCGTCCTTGGTTTCTTCACTCCTCAGCACCATGCGTCCGGCTGTGGTGGTGTAGCCAAGCCCGGACGGCAGAGTGTGGCGGCGGACTGCGAAGTCGTCGGTTACTTCTTCCAGGGGCGCGGGCTGGGTTCCGGGATCCCGGGGCTGGTCGTCATGGGGCATTGGAGCAGTCTAACCAGTTCCGAAGCTGCTGCCGCGGCTGTGACTGCCGGTGGGGTCTCAGGGGCATGGGAAAACTTGCATCCAACCGGTCGGAGCACTATTTCCTCGTTGCATGGAACCCGTGGCATAGCATTGGCGCATGTCAATGAGAGGGCCGTACGCCAAAGGTCTGGCCAAGCGGGACGAGATTTTGGAGACCGCGCTGGAACTGTTTGCCGAGCGCGGGTATGACAGGACCTCCATGCGGGAAATTGCAAAGCAAGCAGGGCTCAGTCAGGCCGGGCTGCTCCACTACTTCAGCACCAAGGGGGAACTGTTCCTGGAGGTGCTGCGGCGGCGTGATGACAGGATCACCGATCCCGGTGACGAGGAGCACCGGCATTCCGTGGACCGGTTGATCCGTGCGGTGGACCGCAATTCCACCGAGCCGGGGTTGGTGCGGCTCTTCGTGGCCATGTCCGCGGAAAGCGCCGAAGAGCACAGCGACGCCCACAGCTTCTTCGCGGACCGCTATCGATGGCTGCGTGACCAGATCGCTGATGACATCCGGGCGCACCAAGGCGCCGGAGACATCACCCCGGCCATCGCTGCGGACAATCTTGCCTCTTTGCTCGTTGCTGCGGCCGACGGTCTCCAGGTGCAGTGGCTCCTTGACCGTGAGGGGTGTGGACATGGCCAGCCTGCTGCGCATGCTGTGGCAGGCACTGCAGGGCGCCTCCAGCCGTGAGCCAAACAGCACCTCGAGCGGCACCGGAGGCGCGGCCACGTAGCGCTGCCGGGCTTCTGCCCGACTCTTCCATCGGGAGTCGTGTGGTACTGCCACTGCTTTCTTGCGTCGCGCCAAACAAAATCGTTGACAGGGTTTCACTTGTGCAGCTAGCGTATGCCGAAAGCCGTTCAATGAATCGTTTCATATTTACTGGGCGGGCCTGCGGCGCATATGTGCGGTCACTACAAGGAGGTAATGATGTCTCAGCGATTTAGGACTCGGCCATTTACGGCAGCGCTTGCGATCGGCGCCCTCGCCCTCGCCGGATGTTCCGGCGGTGGCGGAGGTGAGGATGACGGTCCCGTTACCCTCACCTGGTACATGGGAGCCGGTGTCCCCGACGACATTGCCACAGCCGAACAGCTTGCCGCCGATTTCAGTGCTGCCAATCCGGACGTCGAGGTTGTCGTTGATGCCTCCGGCCCGGCAGGCGTGGAGATCGACGCGCAGATCCGCACCAAACTGGGCACGGGTGATATGGCCGACCTGTTCTGGTACAACAGCGGCGCACTCATGAAGCAGTTGAACCCGGACCAGCAGTTGCTCAACGTTGGTGACGGGGCCTGGGTTGAGGACCTCAGCGAGGATTACCGCGGTACGGTCTCCACCGAGAACGGCACGTACGGGGCGCCGGTCGGCGCGGCCATGGGTGGTGGATTCTTCTACAACGTCCCCGTGTACGAAGAGCTCGGGCTGGAGGTGCCCAAGACGTGGGACGACTTCATGGCCAACAACGAAGCGATCAAGGCGGCCGGCGTGGATCCGGTAATCCAGTCATACGGTGACACCTGGACGTCGCAGATGATCTTCCTGGCCGACTACTTCAACATCCAGGCCGCCGAGCCCGATTTCGCCGATGACCTAACGGCGAACGAAACCACCTTCGCGGAGACCCCGGCCGCACTGGCCAGTTTCCAGAAGGTGGAAGCGCTCGCGGAAGCCGACCATTTCAATGTCGACTTTCAGAACCTGGTCCTTGACCAGGCGATCGCGAAGCTCGTCAACGGCGAGGGCGCCCACTACCCCATCCTGACCTTCGCTCAGGCCACCGTGCAGCAGAACTTCCCGGACGACGCCGATGACATCGGGTTTTTCCCCGTCCCCGGAGGCTCTGCCGAGGACCATGGCCTTACGACATGGATGCCCTCTTCGGTCTACGCGCCGGCCACCACCGAGCACCCGGAGGAAGTCAAGCGATTCATGGCCTTTGTAGCCAGCCCGGACGGCTGCGATTCCATCACCGAGGCGCGCGGCGTCACCGGGCCCTATGTGGTCGCCGGCTGTGAGATCGAGGGCGATGTATCCCGCATCGTCGAGGACATGCTCCCGTACTTCGAGGACGGTGCGACGTCCCCCGCGCTCGAATTCCTCTCCCAGGTGAAGGGCCCGAACCTTCAGGCTTTCACCGTGGAAGTTGGCACCGGCATTAGCACCGCTGAGGACGCCGCGCGCGCCTATGACGCCGATAACGCAGTACAGGCCCAGCAGCTGGGCCTCGAAGGCTGGTAAGGCCCCACAAGCATGAAGCGGCGGGGCTGCTGTCGGCCCGCCACGAGGACCTGGAGAAAGTATGTCGCTCGCCCCATCCCAGCCCATCCGTCCCCCGATCCCACCGTCGACGGGGCCAGCTATCCGCACGCGCAGGAAACTCGGAAACCGTGTCAACAAGCCCTATCCGGGGTGGTTCTACGCTCCGGCCGCCGTCATTTACGGCGTACTGTTCATCGCTCCCACCCTGGCGTCGTTCTATTTCGCGTTCACCCGCTGGTCCTTCGCTGAGACTGAGTTTGTCGGCTTTGACAATTTTGTCACCTTCTTCACGGAGCCGCGCCTCTTTAAGGGCTTCACCAACACCTTCATCTACGCAGTTCTCACCTCCGGAGCCAAAGTCGTCCTTGGACTGTTGCTGGCCATCGTGCTGACTTCGGGGATCTTCGCGCGGGGTTACCTGCGCGCGGTGATCTTCTTTCCGGTCCTGGTCTCCACTGTCGGCGTCGGCATCACCTTCAAAATTCTCCTGGATCCGTTCGACGGGCTGGTCAATAAAGCCCTTGCCGTCATCGGAATCCAAGGTCCGGGCTGGCTGACGGACCCATCCCTCGCCCTGCTTTCCATCGCGGCGGTGGACGTTTGGAAGGGTATCGGACTGGCTACGCTCATATACATCGCTGGGATCGTCGCTATCCCCAACGAGTACTTTGAGGCGGCGAAGGTCGACGGCGCCTCGGCATGGGCAGTGTTCCGGCACATCACCGTTCCCATGGTGCGTCCGGCCATGATTACGGTCATCATTCTCTCGCTTATCGGCGGACTGCGCACCTTCGACCTGATCTGGGCCATGACGGGTGGCGGTCCCGGCTTCGCCAGTGACGTCATCGCCTCGACCATCTACAAGCAGTACGCCGCGGGCTTCTACGGCTTATCCACAGCCGGCAACGTGGTGCTGTTCCTGGTGGTTACCGCAGCAGTGCTTCCGCTGTACCTCTTCCTAAACCGAAAGTCGAAAGACCTGTGAAAGCAGAACGCACCCGAAATCTGATCTGGGGAATCGTCGCGATTATCGGATCGGTCGTCATCTTCCTCATCCCTTTCGCCTTTATCCTCACGACCGCCTTCAAGACCCAACAGGAATCCTCGCTGCTCGAGTTTTCCTGGCCCACTGAATTCGCGTTCCTGGATAATCTGGTCACAGTCCTGCAGACCCGCGATTATGTCGTGGTGCGGGCCTTCATCAACAGCACCGTCGTAACCGTGGTGTCAGTCACAATCATGGTCGTGCTGGCTGCCATGGTGGGGTGGGTCCTGCAGCGCCGCCAGTCGCGTTGGAACGGGTTGATCAACTTTGCCGTACTAGCCGGTCTTATTGTGCCGCCGGCCGTGGTGCCCACTATTTTCGTGATGCAGGAATTAGGGATCTTCCGCACGCTGCACGGGTTGATTCTGATCGAGGTCGCCTTCGGGCTCTCCTTCTGCATCCTGCTGTTCCGGGCCTTCGCTGCCAGTGTTCCCCGTGAGCTGGACGAAGCGGCGCTCATCGACGGAGCCGGCCCGCTGAGGTTGTTCTTTCAGGTTGCGTTTCCGTTGCTGCGCAGCGTAATCGTCACCGTCATCGTGGTGCAGTCCGTCGCTGTCTTCAACGACTTTGCCAACCCTCTGTACTTCGCTCCGGGCGACGAGAACGTCACCGTCCAACTGACGCTATACAACTTCCAAAGCCAGTTCCAGACATCCTGGAATCTTCTGTTCACTGACATCCTGCTGATCACGATTCCGCCGCTCATCATGTACATCTTCTTCAACCGGCAAATCGTGGCCGGCATGACCTCCGGTGCGGTGAAGGGCTGATGATGCAGGGTTACACCCAGGATAACGAGTCGGGAGGCAGCAAAATGAGTTCGACCACACCATCCGCCCCCAACAGCACCGGCGCTGACCCGTTTGGTCCCGCCCGCTGGATTGCCCGCCCCGTGGAACGCTCGCAGCGCGTCACCCGCCACATCACATCCTCGCGGGTCGACTGGGCCGAGCCCGGGCATACCCTGGGACAGCGGTTCCACGCCGAGGGACCAGTGGAAGCGGTCAGTATCAGCCTGTCCGAACCCCGCGGTGTGGAGGACCCCTTCCAGTCGCCGGTGAAATTCACCATCAGCCTTCGGACTGAGGCCGGCGTGCCCGTAATGCAGCGGGTTTATGACGGGCCGCAGCTCGTCTGGGATTATTTTGGCATCGTCCTGGACGTAAATCCGCCGGCACCGCCGGGAGAGTACATCGTCGAATTGGCCGCTCACCAAGGCACCATCGGCTGGTTGGGCGCTGATGCCGCGCCGGCGGTTGAGGACGACGGGGTGTCACCGCTGCCGGTTCGGGGAACCGCGTTGATCGATGACGAACCGACGGGCGGCGTCCGGCTGTTGGGCGTCGACACCCACCCTGCACCCAACCCCCTGTTCCGGCGTAGTTTTGAGCTTGCCACGCTTCCGGTAGCCGCTGAACTCGCCGCCACGGTCCTTGGCATCGGCAACGTCCTGATCAATGGCCGTCGCGTGGGCGGGGAGGCTCTGGAACCCGCGGTTACCAACTATGACAGGACGGTGCTTTACCGGACCTGGGACGTGCGGCACCTGTTGGTGCCAGGTATCAACGAAATCCTTATTCAAGCTGGACGGGAACGCTATGGGGCGCGTGGAGGGGACGTTTGGGGATGGAACCTCGCGCCCTGGCACCGGGAACCGGTGGCCCTGCTGAACCTGCGGCTCACCGGCATCGACGGTCGCGTGCAGTCCGTTACCACCGATGCCAGCTGGCAGGCCGCCGCAGGGCCGGTGCAGGCGGAGCGCCTCTTCCGGGGCGAGGACTGGGTGCTCGAAGTGATGGCGCCGTCTGGCATCCGGCTGCCGTTGTCGAGCCGCCCGGCGGCGAACTCCGCCGCGCGGCACATGAACCGGTCCACCCCGCCGCCCCCGGGCTCCGAGGGTTACAACGATCCTGAATCCGACCGTAACGGTTCACGATTTCGGTGACGTCATGGTGGGCCGGATCCGCTGCCGTATCACCGGTGAAGCAGGGGCGACCGTCCGGGTGCGCTCAGGCGAGCAGCGCGACGATGGCGGACAAGTCATTTGCCGAAACATGCTGGTGGCAGGCGAAGCCCAGCTGGACACCCTGCGGCTGGAGACGGGTGCCGTTGACTACGTCTTCGAACCGCAGTTTGGCTACCGCGGCTTCCGCTGGATCCAGGTCGAAACGGACGGCACCGTCGTCGTGGATGACGTCCGTGCCGTTCCGCTGTACACGGAGCTGGAGCCGATGGGCCAGCTGGCCACCGATGAGCCGGTCGTGGAGTGGATCAACAATGCGACAGCTCTCACCTTCCACAACAACCTGCACGGCATTCCCACGGACACTCCAATCTATGAAAAGAATGGGTGGACCGCAGACGCGCACCTCTCGACCGAGGCCCTGCTCCACCACTTCGATTTGCGGAAATCATTCGATAAATGGATCGAAGACCATAAGGACGCACAGGCAGCCGACGGTTCCGTGCCCCAGATTATTCCGACACCGGGCTGGGGCCGCGCGGCCGATCCCACCTGGTCTTCCTCCGCTGTCCTCATCCCCTGGTATCTATACCGGGAGTACGGCGACACGGATATCCTGCACCACTCCGCCGATATGATCCGGCGCCTGGCCGACCACATCCACGGCCGGCTCGACGGCGAAGGCACCTGGCGGCACCGGACCTGGGGCGACTGGCTGGCCCCAGGCCACGCCGTCGGCCCGGAAGGAATGGCGCCGGTGGGTACCATCATGTCCGCCATGGTGCTCGGGCAGACGGCCGCGGTGCTTGGCGAACTCGGTCATCCTGACGCCGGCACTTACCGGGAGCAGGCAGCTGCGGTTGGCGCCGCGTACCACCGCGCTTACTTCGCCCCGGCGTCAGGAAACTACGAGGTGCCGGGGGTGCCCTACCGGCAGGTCCTGAACATCCTCCCACTGGCGTTCGGCACCGTTCCCGCCGACTGTATCCCCTCCGTCCGCGCCGGCCTTATCGAGGATCTCGAAGTCCGGTCCGCGGGGCATTTGGACTGTGGCGCCGTGGGTGTCCGCCATCTCCTGCCTGTTCTGTCCAGCGCCGGACGGGACGATCTGGCCCTCACCGTTCTCACCCATCGCTCCCGGCCCGGCTGGGGTGCCTGGTACGAGGCCGGGGAGTCCACTTTGCTGGAATCGTGGGACGTAGACGCCAGATCCCGCAACCACTACTTCCTGGGCTCGGTGGCATCCTGGATCCAGCAAAAAGTAGGCGGGCTGCGACTCCTGGAACCAGGCTGGCGCCGCTTCGAGGTGGCCCCGGTCGAAGATCCGCGCGTCTCGCGCGGGACGATCAGCCATCGGACACCGCTCGGTACTGCGGCGGTGCGCTGGGAACGGGGGCCGGCAAACTGGAAGGTAGCAGTGACCGTGCCGCAGAACGCCACCGCCGAACTGCGTATTGCCCACCATGAGCACATGCTGCCCGCCGGACACCATGTGCTCCACCTCGACGGCTGACAACACGCCCTGCCCCTTATCGGCAGGGCGTCGGCCCGCCACACCTCCAGATAGGAACCACCATGAAGTACCGCCGCCTCGGCAATTCCGGCATGCTCATTTCGGAAATCACTTACGGCAACTGGCTAACGCACGGCTCCCAGGTTGAGCGGGACGCCGCCGTTGCCTGCGTCCATGCGGCTCTGGACGCCGGCATCACGACCTTCGATACCGCCGATGTCTATGCGAACACGGCTGCGGAGAGCGTCTTGGGCGCCGCGCTCAGCGGCCAGCGCCGGGAATCACTGGAGATCTTCACGAAGGTCTACTACCCGACCGGCCCTATGGGGCCCAACGACGCCGGTCTGTCCCGCAAGCACATTATGGAGTCGATCGACGCTTCACTGCGCCGTCTCGGCACCGAGTATGTGGACCTTTACCAGGCGCACCGGTGGGATCACGAGACGCCGCTGGAGGAAACGATGCTCGCGTTCGCCGACATCGTCCGCTCCGGAAAGGCGCTGTACATCGGCGTCAGCGAATGGACCGCCGACCAGCTGAAGCGCGGCGCCGCCTTGGCCCGGGAGCTGCGGATACCGTTTATTTCCAACCAGCCGCAGTACTCGGCGCTGTGGCGGATCATTGAAGCGGACGTCGTGCCGACGTCCGAAGAGCTGGGCATCTCCCAGATCGTATGGTCGCCGGTGGCCCAGGGGGTGCTCACCGGCAAGTATCTTCCGGGTCAGGCTCCGCCGGCCGGCTCCCGCGCCACCGACACCAAGGGCGGCGCGGAGATGATTGGCCGCCACATGCGAGACGACGTGCTGCAGCGGGTGCAGGGCCTGCGGCCGATCGCCGACGAACTGTCGCTGACCATGGCGCAGCTCGCGGTCGCGTGGGTGCTCCAGAACCGGAACGTTTCCGCCGCGCTCATCGGCGCATCCCGCCCGGAGCAGGTCCTTGAGAATACCCGGGCCTCCGGCGTCGTCATTCCACAAGAACTGCTGGCCCGGATTGACGAGGTGCTCGGTGACGTCGTTGAACGCGACCCGGCCAAGACCGCGCTTGAATCTCCAGCTAAGCGCCCCGCGCAGGCGTAGGGCAACTCCGCGGAAAGCCGCCGCCAGCTCCCCGGAACGCCGGCCCGGCCCGGGACTGGCCTGGTCGGGGCTGCGGCGGGAGGCACCCGCCGCAGCGGCTAGGCTTTGCGGGGTGAGCGCTTATCCAGTGCGGGAATGCCCGTGAGCGGCAGTTCGGATGATCCTGCGGGCCCCGACAATGGGCTGTCGCGTCCGCCAACGGCCCAGGCTTTTGTCCTGACCCAGCTTCGCCGGGCCATCAGCGCGGGTGAGTTTGTTCCGGGACAGGCCCTGCGTCAGGATGCCCTGGCTAAACGGTTCGGAGTCAGCCGGGTGCCGCTGCGTGAAGCCTTCAAGGTGCTCGAAAGCGAAGGCCAGGTAGTTTACGAGCCGCACCGCGGGCATAAGGTTGCCACGCTTTCGCTGGATGACCTGCTGGAGGTGTACCGGCTGCGTCAGCTGCTGGAGGCCGAAGCCGCACGGGCGGCGCTTCGGGCGGGCCCCTGTCTCCGTCCTGCAGACTTTGCACGGTGCTGCTGCCGAGGTGGAAGCGGCCAGTGCCGCGGGGGACCTGCTGGGCATGACCGAAGCGAACCGCCGTTTTCACTTCGTGCTGGTGGAGGCGGCCGGGATGCCCCGGCTGGACCGCATCCTGCAGGTGCTGTGGGACGCGACGGAAGCTTACCGCTTTGTCTACTACGGAGTGGACAGCAACCGGGAGCGGGTGGAGCGCGAGCACCTGCTGATTATCGACGCCTTCGAGCAGCGGGACACGCCCCGCCTCATCCGGCTCCTGGACGAGCACCGGGAGCATGCGGTGGAGGCCCTGCGCGCCTTTCTTGAGGCCCGCTAAGTCCCGTTCTCCCCGCGGGTGAAGCGGACTTCGCGCAGCTGAATCCCGGGGTTTCCGCGCGCCCCCGGACGGGGAGCAGGGTCCCAGAAAAACACGTATGTGATCTGGGTTACATTATGGTTTTATATTGGATACAGTCTCCAAATGATTCCGGAATTCCAGCAGCGTAGCTGGACCCCGGTGCCGCCCGGCACCCCGCACTCCGGCAGGCGATCTTCGTGCCCCGGTGCGCAGTGTGCGAACGGCAGCACGCCCGGCCCGAACCGCGGCACGCTTGACGTGCCCGGGTCTCCGGCGTTGGGTCATTACGTGCCACCCCGCGCAGCGGCGGCCGTTTCCCGGTTCCGTCCAAGCGCCCGGCGGCGAGGCTTCCCGGCAGCAAGCACCCGCACGGCAGCACCCTGTACGGCTTCACCCGCACACGCACCCATGTGACCAACCAAGGGAGAAACCCATGAGTTCCATCAACCGGAACCGGCTGCGCGCAGGTGCCGCAGCCCTTTGGCACCAGCGCTCCTCCTTTCCGCCTGCGGCAGCCCCGATACGTCCGGAGACTCCGGCGCGGGAGCCGACGGCAGCGGCGGCACCCTGTCCATCGCCACCGGCGGCACCGGCGGCGTGTATTATCCCCTCGGCGGCGGCTTTGCCACGGTAATCCGCGAGAACATCGACGGTTATGACGCCACGGTCCAGGAAACGAATGCCTCGGTGGACAACGTCCTGCTGATCGCCAACGGATCCGCCCAAATCGCCTTCTCGGTGGGCGACGTTGTTTCCGACGCCGTGGAAGGCGTCGGTGAATTCGAGGGCCAGCCGCAGGAAATTTGCTCGCTGGGCAACATCTACAACAACTACCTGCAGGCCGTCACCGTGGACGGAACGGGCATCACCACCGCGGAACAGCTGGCCGGGAAAGTCGTCTCGGTGGGAGCTCCGGGTTCCGCCACGGAAGTCGGCGCCCTGCGCATCCTCGAAGCCGCCGGCGTCGACCCGGAGACCGTGGAACGCCGCCAGCTCGGCGTCGCGGAAACGGTCGCCGCCCTGCGCGACGGAACCATCGACGCCGGATTCTGGTCCGGCGGCCTGCCCACCGGCGCGCTGATCGACCTGGCCAGCGACGGTGACATGGTCCTGCTGCCTATCGGCCAGTACGCCGAAAGCATGGCCGATGCCTACGGCGAGTACTACCTGGCCGAAGAAATTCCGGCCAACACCTACGAGGGACAGACCGAAGCAGTCCAGGCCATCGCCTCACCGAACCTGCTGATTGCCAGCCCGAACATGGACGAACAGCTGCAACAGGACATTGCGGCCTCCCTCTTCGACAACGTGGAACAGCTTGAGCAGGTCCATCCCTCCGCGCAGGAAATGGATGCAGCCACTGCCGGGGACGTTTCCTACGTGGAGACCTGCCCGGGAGCAAAGACCTACTTCGACCAGGCCGGAAGCTAGGATCCATGCGCCGGCCGGCCGCCGTCGTCCTGGTGCTGGGAGCCCTTGCCGGGGGTGCCGCGGGTGCCGCGGGGGTTGCCGCTGCGGGGCAGGGCGGCAACCCGGCAGCGTGGACGCTTTCCATCAGCAACGACGGCGGCGTGCTGGCCGCGGTGCCCGTTGACGGCGGATCCTTCGCCGTCAGCTACCGGAACTCCCTCTACGGCAGCACCGCCGAAGAACGCTATGAGATCCGCCCCGACGGCAGCTACCTGCTGGTGCAGCTGGCTGCCGATGATCTGGCGGTGCTGGAGGAGTACTACGCCGTTCCCGGCGCACCGGACCCCGCGGAGCCCGGGGACAGAAGGAATTGGGTCGCCGCACCGGACCCGTCCCGCCCCGCCGCTTTCACCAGCCTCTCAGTTGCTGCCACCGACCTCGGACAGCGGACGGTCCATACGGCCGGCGCGCCGCCGTTGGATCTGTGGACGCTGGTCGACGACGGCGATCCCTTCGTGACTCTGGAACTCAAGGAGAACCAATGATCAAGCGAGAACGCGGCAACGGTGCCGTCAAGGTCCCGGCAGGCGCCGCCCGGCGGACCACCGACGACCCGCTCCTCCGGTCGGAGCAGCTCGGTCAGGCAGGGGACGACGTCGTCAATCCTCTCCAACGCGCCAGCGTCGTCGACGAAGAGGCCCTGATCGCCGAATTCGAGGCCGAAAAGCCTGCCCGCCGGCTCAGCGGCCTTCCCGCCACCATCATCAAGACGCTGGGCGTGGGGCTGTCCCTGTTCGCCCTGTACTGGGTCTTCCGGCCCATGCCCACCCAGTTCTACCTGCCGATGTTCCTCGGGCTCGGCCTGGCCATGACCTTCCTGGTGTACCGCGGGTGGGGCCGTTCGGAAAAGGCCCGGGAACAGGGCCGCTCGGACAACCCGCATGCGGCGGACTGGCTGCTGGCTGCCATAGCCATGGTCCCGTTCGTCTACATTGCCTCGGACTGGGACGGATTCTTCCGGCGGGCGATCACGCCCACCTACCTGGACCTTTTCATGGGAATCATTGCCATTCTGGTCACTCTGGAAGCCTCCCGCCGAACGGTCGGGATCCTGGTTCCGCTGGTTGTGCTGGGCTTCTTCGCCTACGCCTCCTTCGGCACGCTCGTTCCGCCGCCCTTTAACACATCGGACTTCAGCTGGATCCGGCTGGTGGGCCACAACGTGATGGGAACCCAGGGACTCTTTGGGGTGCCCACCGACGTGGCGGCGTCGTACATCATTCTCTTCACGATCTACGGGGCCGTGCTGGCTGCCTCCGGCGCCACCAAATTCTTCATCGACCTGTCCTTCTCGGCGTTCGGGCAGTCCAAGTCCGGCCCCGGCCGGACGGTGACCCTTGCCGGTTTCCTCCTGGGCACGGTGTCCGGGTCCGGCGTGGCCACCACCGTCACGCTCGGCGGCATCTCCTGGCCGCTGCTGCGCAAGGCCGGGTATCCCAAGGAGCACGGAGGCGCCATCCTGGCCGCGGCGGGCATCGGTGCCATCATGTCCCCGCCCACCCTGGGTGCGGCGGCGTTCATCATTGCCGCACTGCTGGGGGTGTCCTACCTGCAGGTCCTCATCTGGGCGACCATCCCCACGCTGCTGTATTACTTCGGCATTATCCTGGCCATCGAAATGGACGCCCGGCGGTTCAAGACCCGCGCCGTGGACTTCGAGGTCAAGCCCATCGGACGGCTCCTGCTGCGCTTCGGTTACCACTTCAGCTCGCTGGCGGCAATCGTGGTGTTCATGATGATGGGGATGACGCCGTTTCGGGCCGTTGTTTACGCCACCGGGCTGGCCTTTGTCCTGAGTTTCCTGGACAGGCAGTCGTGGATGACTCCGCGGCGCATCTGGGACGCCCTCGCCGCCGGCGCCACCGGTGCGCTGTCCGTCATCCCGGTCATGGCCGCGGCGGGACTGATCGTGGGCGTCATGACGCTCACCGGACTGGGCCTGAAACTGGCGAACATCATCGTGGACTTCGCCGGGGGCAGCCTGCTGCTGACCGCGGTCTTCTCGGCAATCTCGGTGACCCTGCTGGGGCTGGCCGTCCCGGTGACCGCCAGCTTCATCATCTCGTGGGTCATCATCGGCCCGGCGCTGCAGGACGTGGGCGTTCCCGCCTTCGCCGCCGCCATGTTTATCTTCTACTACTCCGTCCTGAGCGAAGTTTCCCCGCCCACCGCGCTCTCCCCGTTCGCGGCATCCGCCATCACCGGCGGCAAGCCCATCCAGACCATGTGGCTGACCTGGCGCTACACGCTCTCCGCTTTCCTGGTGCCGTTCATCTTTGTTATGTCCGGTCCCGGCGTCGGTCTCCTGATGCAGGGCGGGCCGGGAACGGTCCTGCTGGCGCTCACCGTTTCCCTCGCGGCCGTTGCCGCGCTGGCGGTCGCTACGGGCGGGTGGCTGGTTGGGCCGGCCCGCTGGCCCGAACGTGTCCTGCTGGGGCTGGGCTCGCTGCCGATGCTGGTCATGGAACCGATGTACATCGGAATCGGGCTGGGCGTCATCGGGGTCGGTGTGCTGGTGCACCTGATCGGATTGAGGTCCCGTGCCAAAGACCCGCAGGAGCCGCAGCCGGAACGGACGGGCGGAAAACCTGCTGCCGTGGTCCGCCGCGGCAGCCACAAGGTGGCGGCTCCGCTTCCCCGCCCGCCGCCGACGTCTGACACGGCACCGCCGACCAGACCCGCCGAAAGGAATTTTTGCTCATGACCGACCTGCTTCCGCCGCTCTCATCCGGACTGTGGGGCGTGCTGGCCACGCCCTTCACCGGCAGCGCCTGCGCCGTGGACACCGGCTCCTGCGCCGCGAGGTGCAGCTCTACACGGGGCTCGGCGCCGCCGGCATGGTGGTGCTGGGCGTCTTCGGCGAGGGTGCCGCACTCAGTTCCGAGGAACAGGCGCTGACCGTCCGCACCGCCGCCGAGGCCGCCGGCAGCACTGCACTGGTGGTGGGTTTGTCCGCCCGCAGCACGGCGCCGGCACTGGAGCAGGCCGCCGTGGCCTGCCGGGCAGCCGGGGCCAGCCTGGCCGCCCTGATGGTGCAGGCCAACAGTCCCAAGCCCGAGGTGCTGGCCGCACACCTGACCGCCATCCACGACGCCACCGGAGCGGGAATTGTCCTGCAGGACTATCCGGTTGCCTCCGGAGTGGCCGTGAGCGCTGACCAAATTCTCGCCGTCGTCGAGCAGTGCCCCTTCATCACGGCGGTGAAGTCCGAAGCTCCGCCGACGGCGGTTGCCGTCGCCAGGCTCACGCGAAGAACAGCGGTGCCGGTGTTCGGCGGGCTGGGCGGAGTGGGACTGCTGGACGAACTTGCGGCCGGAGCCGCGGGCGCCATGACAGGCTTCTCCCATCCCGAAGGGCTCCTGGCGGCGCTGGAAGCGTTCGCTGACGGCGGCTTCGAGCAGGCCCGTGCAGCCTTCGCACCCTGGCTTCCGCTGGCAAACTTTGAGGCCCAGCCCGGCGTGGGCCTTGCCGTGCGCAAGGAAGTGCTGCGCCGGCGCGGAATTATCGACGAGGCGCTGGTGCGGCCCCCGGCGCCGGGCCTGCCGCCGGAACTGGCAGCACTTATCGACGGCCACCTGGCCGCAGTCCGAACGGAGAGAGTCTGATGGATCTGGGGATAAAGGGAAAGAACGCTCTGGTCCCGGGATCCAGCTCCGGAATTGGGCTGGCGGTTGCCCGTGCCCTCAGCGCGGAGGGTGCCAACGTGGTGCTTGCCGCCCGGCGTGCAGAAACGGTCAAAGCCGAAGCCGCCCGGCTGGCGTCAGCCGTGGGCATCACCGCGGACCTGACCGCCGACGGCGCCCCGGAGGACCTGGTCCGCCGCGCCGAAGAGGCCTTTGGCCCTGTGGACGTGCTTGTCCTGAACAGCGGCGGTCCGCCGCCCGGCGGCGCCGCGGACATGGCCGAGGAACAGGCGGCCGCAGCGGTGAACCAGCTGCTGCTGCAGCACATCCGGCTAACCTCCCTGGTGCTGCCGGGCATGCGCCGCCGCGGCTGGGGGCGGATCATCGCCGTCGGCTCCTCCGGAGTGCAACAGCCGCTGCCCAACCTGGCGTTGTCCAACATGGCCCGCGCCGGGCTCGCCGGTTACCTGAAGACGCTGGCAGCCGAGGTGGCGCCGGACGGCGTGACAGTGAACATGGTGCTTCCCGGACGGATCGACACGGACCGGGTGGTGTCCCTGGACGCCGCTGCCGCCCGCCGCTCCGGCCAACAGCCCGACGACGTCAGGGCAGCATCCGTTGCCTCGATTCCCGCCGGGCGGTACGGACGGCCGGAGGAGTTTGCCGCCGTCGTCGCTTTTCTTGCGGGCATTCCGGCCTCCTACGTCACCGGTGAACAAATCCGCGTTGACGGCGGGCTCGTCCGGTCCTACTGACGAAACCCCGGCAGAAAACTCCGCCCCGATGAAAGGACACCTTCAGTGAATTCCCGCATCCTGCACCTGTGTTCCCTCCACGAGGACACCTCCACCTTCGAACACCCGCAGGAGGCCGCCGCCGTGGTGCATCCGCAGCGCGGAGCCGCGCTGGTCCGCGACCTGCTGCCGGGGTTCACCGGCGATCTGCTGGACGTTCTCACCGGAGAGCTCCTCGATGATTTGGAGGACGCCGCCGACAAGGCCGGCGACGGCATCTTCAGAGATCCCGGGTCGGTTTCCTACGGGGCGCCCTACCGGCATCCCCGGATGCTCTGGGGGATCGGGCTGAACTACGTGGAGCACGCCTCGGACCTGTCGGAAGCCGTGCCCGATGAGCCGGCCTCCTTCATCAAAGGCGACCACACGGTGATCGGGCCCGGCGAAGCCATTCCCATCCCGGAACAGAGCAACCGCACCACGGCCGAGGCGGAGGTGGGCGTGGTGATCGGCCGCTACTGCCGCAACGTGGAACCGGACGACGCACTGTCCTACGCGGCGGGTTTGGTTCCGGTGCTGGACCAGACGGCGGAGGACATCCTGGAACGCAATCCGCGCTTCCTGACCCGGTCCAAGAACTTCCCGGGCTTCTTTTCGTTTGGCCCGCGCATTGTTCCCCTGGAATCCGCAGTGGGGGAGGGGGTCTGGCGGATCTGCAGGTCTCCACCGTCATCAACGGGGAGGTGCTGCGCACCAACACGGTTTCGCACATGAGATACGACCCGGCGTTCCTAATCAGCTTCCACAGCAAGGTGATGCCCCTGTATCCCGGGGACATCATTTCCACCGGCACCCCGGGCGCCATCCGGATCAAGCCCGGTGACACCGCCGAGTGCCGGGTGGGCGGGCTGGATCCGCTGTCCAACCCGGTCACCGGCCCCGCCCAGTAGTCCGCCGCCGAGGAGATCCCGTTGACCACGAACCGCAAAACCCGGGCCGGCGCTGGCTCCGGACCGCTGCATGGCCTAAAGATCGCCGATTTTTCCCGCGTTCTCGCGGGTCCGTACGCCTCCATGATGCTCGCTGACTTCGGCGCCGACGTCATCAAGGTGGAAAGCCCCGCCGGAGACGACACCCGGTCCTGGGTGCCGCCGGTGGACGGGCATGGCATGGGAACGTACTTCTCCAGCGTCAACCGCAACAAGCGCTCAACCGTGTGCGACCTGCGCACGGCAGAAGGATTGGCCTCCGCCCGGGCCACCGCGCTCGCGGCCGACGTCGTGCTGGAGAACTTCCGGCCCGGCGTCATGGAACGGTTCGGCTTGGACTACGAGTCGCTGCGGCACCACCGGCCGGACCTCATTTACTGCTCGGTCACCGGATTCGGCGGCACGGGCGGGGCGCACCTGCCCGGCTACGACCTCCTGGTCCAGGCCGTCGGCGGGCTGATGAGCGTGACCGGAACGCGCGACGCCGAGCCCAGCAAGGTGGGTGTGGCGCTGGTGGATGTGATCACCGGACAAAACGCCGTGGTTGGCATTCTGGCGGCCCTGCGTTCGCGGGAGGAAACCGGCAGCGGCCAGCTGGTGGAGGTCAATCTGTTGTCCTCGCTCCTGTCGGCGCTGGTCAACCAGGCCGCCAGCACCCTGGCCACCGGAGAACCGCCGCAGCGGATGGGCAACGCGCATCCCAGCATCGCCCCCTACGAGACGCTGGAAACCGGTGACGGCCCGCTGGCCGTCGCGGTCGGCACCGACCGCCAATTCGAGGCCCTGGTCCGGCTGATCGGAGTCCCCGAACTGGCCGCGGACGGCCGCTTCCGGACCAACGCGGCCCGGGTGGCCCACCGGGCCGACCTCAAGGACCTCCTAGAGGACCGGCTGCGCCGGAAACCCGCTGCCGAGTGGGCCCCCCTGCTGAACGGCCAGGAGTTCCCGCCGGGAAGGTCAACACCATTTCCGAGGCGCTGCAGCTCGCCGGAGACCTGGGGCTGGCACCCGTTGTCACCATCGGCCACCCGGCCGGAGAAAGGACCAGCCGGCAAGTCGCCAACCCGATCAGGCTCTCGGGCACGCCCGCCGGCTACCGCCTCCCGCCGCCGGAACTCGGCGAGCACCCCCACGCACGCTTTGACAGTGCGGCCCGGGCCGCCGCCCCAACCCGAAAGTGAAGACCATGACGGACAACACCGATCTTCTGGACATCGATTCCCTCTTGTCGGCCGGGAACTGGCCCTGCGGGCCCGGGTGCGGGCCTTCGTGGACGCCGAGATCAAGCCCAATATTTCCCGCTGGTACGACAGCGCACATTTTCCGCTGGAAATCGTGCCGCAAATGGCCAGCCTGGGGCTGCTCGGCATGCATTTGGAGGGTTACGGCTGCCCCGGACGGAGCTCGGTCGAATACGGCCTGGCCGCCCTGGAACTGGAGGCAGGGGACTCGGGGCTGCGCACCTTTGTTTCCGTGCAGGGTTCCCTGGCGATGAGCGCGATCCACAAGCACGGGTCGGAGGAACAGAAAAACGAATGGCTGCCGCGCATGGCAGCCGGAACCGCCATCGGGTGCTTCGCGCTCACCGAGCCCACTGCCGGCTCCGACCCGGGCAACATGCTCACTCATGCGCGGCGCGACGGGGAGGACTGGGTCATCAACGGGTCCAAGCGCTGGATCGGATTGGCGTCAGCGGCGCAGGTGGCAGTGGTGTGGGCCATGACCGAGGACGGCGTCCGCGGGTTTGTGGTCCCAACCGACACTCCCGGATTCAAAGCCACCCCCATTGCGCACAAACTGTCGATGCGGGCTTCCATCCAGTGCGATGTCGAGATCACCGAGCTTCGCCTGCCCGGAAGCGCGATGCTGCCCAAGGCTAAGGGTCTCCGCGGCCCCTTCGAATGCCTCAACGAAGCGCGGTACGGGATTATCTGGGGTGCCATGGGCGCTGCCCGCGACAGCTATGAGGCTGCACTGGCCTATGCGGGGGAGCGGCTGCAGTTCGAAAAGCCGCTGGCCGGATACCAGCTCACTCAGGAAAAACTGGTGAACATGGCGCTGGAGATCAACAAGGGAATCCTGCTGGCCCTGCAGATCGGACGGTTGAAGGATGCGGGCCGTCTGCAGAAGCACCAGATCTCCGTCGGCAAGCTGAACAACTGCCGGGAAGCCATTGCCATCTGCCGGGAAGCGCGCACCATCCTGGGCGGCAACGGCATCACATTGGACTACTCGCCCCTGCGGCACGCGAACAATCTGGAATCCGTGCGGACCTACGAGGGCACCGACGAGGTCCATTTGCTCATTCTGGGCCAGCACCTCACGGGCATCTCGGCGTTCCGGTGACGTGATGGTTGCCCCCGCCTCGAGCAACAGCGTCATCGTCGCCGGCGCCGGCATTGTCGGGTTGGCTGCGGCCTATGAACTTGGCCGGCGCGGTCACCGCGTGACGGTGCTGGATAAGGAAGCTTCGGAAGCCGTCCACCAAACCGGCAACAACTCCGGCGTGATCCATTCCGGCCTTTACTATGCCCCGGGCAGCCTCAAAGCCACGCTGGGCACTGCCGGCGCCGCTTCGATGAAGGCTTTCGCACAGGCCCACGGCGTCGACGTCGAAATCACCGGCAAGCTGGTGGTTGCCACCACGGAAAGCCAGCTGCCCGCGCTGAAGGAGCTGCTCCGCCGGGGGATGGAAAACGGTGTTCCCTGCCGTCTCATTGGACCCGGCGGGGCCCGCGGCTATGAGCCCTACGTTCAGTGCGTGGCCGCCCTGCGGGTGGAGAGCACCGGAATCGTTGATTACCGCGGCATTTGCGCCGTCCTGGTGCGGCTGATCCGGGAGGGCGGCGGAGAGATCCACTTTCACAGCGAAATTACGGCGGTGCGCTCGGATTCCAGGGGAGTGACGGTGGAGACGGTCTCCGGAACGCACCGGGCCGACGGCTTCGTCAACTGTGCCGGCCTGCACAGCGACCGCGTTGCCCGGCTGGCCGGGCTGCGGCCCGAGGTGCGGATCATTCCGTTCCGGGGCGAATACTACGAGCTGGCGCCGGAACTGGCGCATTTGGTGAATGGCCTCATCTACCCGGTGCCGGATCCCGCCTTTCCCTTCCTGGGCGTCCATCTCACCAAGATGACCACCGGAGCCGTACACGCAGGGCCGAACGCCGTCTTTGCCTTTGCCCGGGAAGGCTACAGCTGGTTGAACGTCAACCCACGGGACCTGATGGACAGCGCCGCATGGCCCGGGCTCTGGAAGCTTGGGGCCAAATTTTGGCGGGTGGGCGTGGGTGAGGCAGCGCGCTCGCTGTCCCGGAAACGCTTCCTCTCCGGGCTGCGGCAACTGGTCCCGTCACTGCCTGACGACTGCCTCGTGCCGGCCCATGCCGGGGTTCGTGCCCAGGCCATGAGGCGCAATGGAGCCCTTGTGGATGACTTCCTGTATGAACGGGCGCCCCGGCAAATCCATGTGCTCAACTCGCCGTCGCCGGCAGCCACCGCAGGGCTGGAAATCGGCCGTTTGATAGCCGACGAGCTGGAAAGGGAAAGTGATAAGTAGGCTGGCTACTCTTCCGTCGGTGCGGGTTCCCGGACTACGTTGACCACACGTGCACCGGCTCGCCGGCCCCTCACGGAGGTGCGGAACCGGGTGCTCCAACCCCTCCCGGAGGTACTTATGTTTTTTCACAAGCAGGAGCTTCAATTCAAGTCCACACCGGACCAGCCTGATGCCGTCTATGCCCGCAAGCTCCAGGAAGTCCTGGGCGGGCAGTACGGTGAAATCTCGGTGGCCATGCAGTACGAATTCCAGGCCTGGAACACTCATATCCCCGGGAAATACCGGGACCTGTTGTTCGGCATCGGCGCGGAGGAAATGGGCCATGTGGAGATGCTGGCCATCATGATCGCCCAGCTGCTGGAAAAGGCCCCGCTGGGCATCACCGAGGACGCGGTCCAAAACGATCCCACGGTGGCCGCCGTGGTGGGGGGCATGGACGTGCAGCACGCCATCGTGGCCGGCGCCGGCGCACGCCCGGTGGACTCCAACGGCAACCCCTGGCAGGGCAGCTACATCACCGCCAGCGGTAACCTGCTGGCGGATTTCACGGCCAATGCCAACGCGGAAATGCAGGGCCGGCTGCAGGTGGCCCGACTCTATCACATGACCGATGACCATGGCGTGCGGGACCTGCTCTCGTTCCTGCTGGCGCGGGACACCATGCACCAAAATCAATGGACCACTGCCGCTCTGGAACTGCAGGCAAACGACATGGAGCAGCTGCCGGTGCCGTCCAACTTCCCGCTGAACAAGGAATACCGTGAAGTTTCCTACCAGTACCTGAACTTCTCGGACGGCAAGACGGCGTCCGAAGGTACCTGGGCGTCGGGTCCGGCGCCGGACGGGCACGGTGAGTTCACGTACCATGACGGCCCAACCACTTCGGCGCCCATGCCGCCGCCCACCCATCCCGATTCCCGCTACTACGGCACCACGGAGCTGCCCAATGTCGTGGAAAAAACGGCCGGAGCAGTTCAGGACAAGCTGAACAGGGAATAGTCGGGCGGTGCGTTCAGGCGGGGCGGTCCAGGGCGTCCCGCCTGTCTGCGCGCGTGCTAAGCGCCTCCCCCAGGGCGTTGTACCAGTCCGCAGCTTCCAGTGACGGGTAGTCGGCATCCAGCTGCTCATAGACGCGGTCCGCCAGGCTCTGCAGCGTCGTCGTTGGAAGAGCCGCCAGCCCCGGGGTATCGCTGGGGTCAGTTGGAAGCCCCAGGGAATGCAGCTGGTCGGGAACGAAAGGCTTCAGGTATCTGGTTCTCACCAGCCGGACCTCCCGGCGCGGCGGTCAGCAGTCTCCATGCCAGCCGGATCAACATCCGGGCGGATCAGTGCGTTCAATGTGTGTCCCATAGTTTCCCCGGGCCATTAAATAATGGCGGAAATCATGGCGCGCTTCTGGGCCGTACGGGGATCATATCCCCTCGGCGTCCGGGGCCGCAATCCCCGGCGGTTTCGATGCTGCGCGCAGTTGGGTTTCCCGTCGCCGGAAGAATAGAAAGCTTGCTTATAAGTTTACTTCTGAGCTAATTTTCTAGCATCAGACCGCGGGCCCGGGAACAGGGCCGTAAGCCGGAACACCATCGGAGGTGCAGATTGTTTTTTCACAAACAGGAACTCCAATTCAAGGCCACACCCGAAAAACCTGATGCCGTCTATGCGCGCAAGCTCCAGGAGGTCCTGGGCGGGCAGTACGGTGAGATTACCGTTGCCATGCAGTACGGGTTCCAGGCCTGGAACTCCCACATCCCCGGCAAATACCGCGACCTGCTGTATGGCATCGGGGCCGAGGAGATGGGCCACGTGGAGATGCTGGCCATCATGATCGCCCAGCTGCTGGAAAAGGCCCCGCTGGGCATCACCGAGGACGCGGTCCAGAACGACCCGACAGTAGCGGCCGTGGTGGGCGGTATGGATGTGCAGCAGGCCATTGTGGCCGGCGCCGGCGCACGTCCGGTGGACTCCAACGGCAACCCCTGGCAGGGCAGCTACATCACCGCCAGCGGTAACCTGCTGGCGGATTTCACGGCCAATGCGAATGCGGAAATGCAGGGCCGGCTGCAGGTGGCCCGGCTGTACCACATGACCGATGACCACGGCGTGCGGGACATGCTCTCCTTCCTGCTGGCCCGTGACACCATGCACCAGAACCAGTGGCTTGCCGCGGCGAAGGAACTGCAGGCTGAGGGTGCCGAGTCGCTGCCCGTGCCGTCCAACTTCCCGATCAAGAAGGAGGAGCGGACGGTTTCCTACCAGTACCTGAACTTCTCCGACGGCAACACGGCGTCCGAGGGATCCTGGGCCTCCGGCCCCACCCCGGACGGGCTGGGCGAGTTCAGCTACCACGACGGTCCGACGACGTCGGCCCCCATGCCGCCGCCCACCCGGGTGGACGCCCGTTACTACGGCACCACCGACCTGCCCAACGCCGTCGAAAAGATGGCGGGCAGCGTCCAGGACAAGCTGCACAAGGAATAAGAGGGCCGGAGTTCCGCGGTCTCCTCCCCAGGCGGCCGCGGAACTCTGCCACCGCCTGGGAGGAGGCGACGTGAGCGGGACCGCGGTGGCGGCGGGGGCTCCGGCGGGCGCAGCGCCGCAGCTGGCCGACGCCGGATACATCCTGCCGCTCAAATGGAGCAATGACGCGGAACTGGAGCCGTTGTGCGCCTACCTCGGGCAATTGAGCCGCTGGATTAAAGTCCTGGTCGTGGACGGATCGCCGGATGACCTGTTTGAAGCCCACGCGCGGGCCTTTCCCGGTGCGGTGCACCATGTCAGGCCTGACCATCCGGGCTGCGCCAACGGAAAGGTGGCCGGGGTGCTCACCGGAGTGCGGCTTGCCGGGCGGGAATACCTGGTGATCGCCGACGACGACGTGAGGTACACCCGCGCGGCGCTGGAGCGGGCGGTTGCGCTTCTGGCCGGGGCCGACGTCGTGCGCCCCCAAAACTACTACCCGGCCCCGCTGCCATGGCATGCCCGGTGGGACACGGCCAGGACCCTGGTCAACCGGGCGTTCGGATCGGACTACCCCGGCACGCTGGTCCTCCGGAAGTCCACGCTGGAGGCTGCCGGCGGTTACAGCGGGAATGTATTGTTCGAAAACCTGGAACTGATACGCACCGTCCGCGCGGCGGGAGGCCGGGAGGTGCGCGCCGATGACCTGTTTGTTCCCCGGATTCCGTGCCCGGTTCAGCACTTCCGCCGCCAGCGGGTGCGGCAGGCCTATGACGACTTTGCCCAGCCGCCGCGGCTGGCTGCCGAGCTGGTGCTGCTGCCGGCGGCGCTGCTGTGCCTGCGGAAACCGGCCGGCCCGGCCTTATATGCCGCCGCCGCGGTCCTCGTGGCCGAAGCAGGCCGCCGGCGTGCCCGGGGAACAGAGGTGTTCAGCCCCGCCGCCGCGCTCTGGGCTCCGCTGTGGATGCTGGAGCGCGCTGTCTGTGTTTGGCTTGCGGTGGGCTGGCGTCTGTGCGGCGGGATTCCCTACCGCGGAAGGCGGCTGCGTATTGCCGGACATTCCCTGCGCCGGCTCCGCAGGATGCAGCAGCCGCGGTTACCGGCTGCGGGCAGTCTTCGCGGAGCCTTCCGCCCCGGCGGACGGGGCCGGGGAAGGGCTCCAGGGCTGGGGGCGGGCATAAAAGAGGGCCGCAGCCAGGCCGATCAGGATGACAACCGCGGGCAGGTACAGGGACTGTCCCATCGCGGCGGCGTAGCCGGCGGCCAGCGGCTCGGGCAGGGTCCGCCGGAGGACTGCTCTCCGGCCGCACCGGCTCCTAACTGGGCCGTGAGCCGGGACTGCATGATGGCGGCAATGGCGCTGCTGCCGATGACGGCCCCGAACTGGCGGGTGGTGTTGTAAACACCGGAGCCCGCCCCGGCGACGGCGGGGGCAAGGTTCCGGGTGGCGGTCAGGGACACCGGGGACCAAATGCAGGAATTGGCCAGGCCCATGAGCGCGATGGGCAGCATCAGCTGCCAGTACGGCGTGTCCGGAGTCAGGATGCTTCCGAGCCAGAACAGGGATACGGACAGGGCGGCAAAGCCTGCGGCAGCCATGTACTTGGGGTTGCCCCGCTGGGCCAGCTTGCCCGCCAGCGGCGCCAGGACACCGGACAGTACGGCCATGGGTGTGAGCAGCAGCGCTGCCTGCGTCGGGCTGAGCCCCCGGACGGTCTGTGCATAAAGGAACAGCGGGAGGGAGAACGCCGTGATGGCGAATCCCATCGCCGTGATGGAGGTGTTCGCGAGCGAGAAGTTCCGGTCCCGGAACAGGCCCAGGGGCAGGAGCGGTTCCCGGGGTTAATCCGCTGCCACAGGATGAACAGGCCCAGCAGGACAAGGCCCGCAATGATCAGCGACCACACTGACAGCGGACCGGCGATGGTGCCCCAGTTGTAGGACTCGCCCTCCTGGATGCCGAAGACCAGGCAGAACAATCCGGCCGCACTGAGGAACACGCCCGGCATGTCGAAGCGGTGCACGGCAGTGGGCAGTTTCGGTACCAGCCGGAAGGCCATGATGAACCCCACAATTCCCACCGGGACGTTGATGAAGAAGATCCATTCCCAGCCAAGGCTGTCCACGAGGACCCCGCCCAGGATCGGACCCACCAGGGTGGCAACCCCGGCTGTGGCGCCCCACAGGCCCAGTGCCGTGCCACGGTTCTCCGGCGGGAAAATGCGGGTGATCACCGACATTGTCTGCGGCGTCATGAGTGCCGCGCCCAAACCCTGGACCACGCGTGCCAGGATCAGCATGTCCGCCGTATCGGCGAAACCGCACCAGGCGCTGGATGCCGTGAAGACCACCAGCCCCGCAAGGTAGACACGCCTGGGCCCGAAGCGGTCACCGAGCCTGCCGGTGACCAGCAGTGGAACGGCATAGGCCAGGAGATACGCGCTAATGACCCAAATGACCTTGTCAATGTCGGCGTCCAGGTCAGCCATGATGGCCGGGGTGGCCACGTTCACGATGGTGGAATCGACCAGGATCATGAAGAAGCCGATCACGAGTGACCAGAGTGCCGGCCAGGGCTTGATGTTATCCAAAGGAAGGTGCCGTTCAGTGCGGGAAAGGGGGAACAGGGAGGAGCGGAAACCGAAGACCATTCTGGACTTCTTTTTCCGCCCTTCCAACCCCCGCGGACGCCTGCCGGTCCGCCGCCTGCTGCGGCGGGCATTCTTCCCTGCGCCACATGCTGTGTGCTGCGTCACATCGGGTGTAATTTGGTGGTCGACGGCATGACCGGCCGTTCAGTTATTGCCGCGCAGGTTCACATGCCAGATAACAACGGAGTTTTCATGAGCAACTACACTGCAGCGCAGCCCCACAGCCGCATGACGCAGGAGGAACGCAAAGTCCTCGCCGGAACGCTGGTTGGCACCACGATCGAATGGTACGACTTCTTTATCTATGCCCAGGCTGCCGGGCTTGTCCTGGCGACCCTGTATTTCGGCCCGGTCAGCGAGGGGCCGCTGGGGCAGGTGGTGTCCTTCGCGACCATCGGCATCAGTTTTCTCTTCCGCCCGCTGGGCGCCGTCGTCGCCGGCCACCTCGGAGACAAACTGGGCCGCAAGAAGATGCTGGTCTTCACCCTGCTCATGATGGGTGCCTCAACAGCCTTGATCGGCCTGGTCCCCACCTACGCCCAAATCGGCGTCGCAGCCCCGATCCTGCTGGTGCTGCTGCGCATCCTGCAGGGGTTCTCGGCCGGCGGCGAATGGGGCGGTGCCGCCCTGCTGTCGGTGGAACACGCACCCGCCAACAAACGGGGCCTCTTCGGGGCCTACCCGCAGATCGGCGTCCCCATCGGCATGATCCTGGCGACCTTCGTCATGTATCTACTGAGCACCAGCCTCAGCGAAGAGCAGTTCCTCTCCTGGGGCTGGCGGATTCCGTTCCTGTTCTCCGTGGTGCTGATCGGCGTCGGATACTTCATCCGCCGCTCCGTGGCGGAAAGCCCGGTCTTCAAGGAAATCCAGGAACGCAAGAGGGAATCATCGGCGCCGCTGGCCCAGCTGTTCAAGCACAACAGCCGGGAAGTCGTCCTGAGCGCGCTGATCTTTGTTGCCAACAATGCCGCCGGCTATCTGGTCATCGCGTTCTTCGCGTCCTACGCCACGGGCAAGGCCGAAGCCGGGGGACTGGGCATGGACCGCCCCGCCGTCCTGCTCGCCACCACGCTGGGTTCCTTCGGCTGGCTGATCTTTACGCTCTACGGCGGGATACTCTCCGACCGGATCGGCCGCATCCGGACGTTCCAGATCGGCTACGCGTGGGTCTTCCTGTGGTCGGTGCCAATGTTCCTGCTCATCGACACGGCCAACATCGTGCTGTTTGCCGTGTCCATCTTCGTGCTGACCATCGGGCTGGGGCTCTCCTACGGTCCGCAGTCGGCCCTGTACGCGGAGATGTTTCCGGCCCGGGTGCGGTACTCCGGCGTCTCCATCGGGTACGCGCTCGGCGCGATTCTCGGCGGCGCGTTTGCCCCGGCCATCGCGCAGATGCTGCTCAACGAAACGGGCTGGTCCCCGTCCATCGGCATCTACATCATGGTGCTGTGCGTCATCTCCTTTGGTGCCGTGACCCTGGTTCGGGAAACGAAGGGGGTCGACCTGCACGTTGAGGCTGCACAACCGCAGGCCCGCTCCTGATCCCGAGTCCTGAGGAATGGCGGGCAGGGTTTCGGGAGGAACCGGTAGATTGCAGGAAAGAAACCAGCTAGTGGTCAACAGATGAGGCGGAGCGCATGAAAATCCGGGGTGCAGTTCTGGAGCAGGTGGGTAAATCCGCAAAGTATGCCGACTCGCTGCCGCTTACGGTTTGCGATGTGGAGCTTGATGCCCCGGAGCGCGGTGAAATCCTTATCCGGATAGAGTGCGCAGGAATCTGCCATTCGGATCTGTCCGTGGTGAACGGGGACCGGGTGCGGCCCGTGCCCATGCTGCTGGGCCACGAAGCCTCCGGCATCGTGGAAAGCGTGGGCGGTGACGTGCTGGACCTGGTCCCCGGGGACCGCGTGGTGATGACGTTCCTCCCACGGTGCGGGTCCTGCCGGGGCTGCCAATCCAATGGCCTGCTGCCGTGCAGCGAAGGTACTGCGGCGAACACCGCGGGGACCCTGCTCTCCGGAGGAGTCCGGCTTCACCGGGGAGACGCCCAGGTGCTGCACCATCTGGGCGTCTCAGGTTTCGCCACCCACGCCGTCGTTGACCAGCGGTCGGTGGTGAAGGTGGACGCGGATGTTCCCCCCGAGGTCGCTGCCCTCCTGGGGTGTGCTGTCCTGACCGGCGGAGGTGCCGTACTGAACCTGGCCAGACCGGTGACAGGAGACACGCTGATCGTGGTGGGCCTGGGCGGCGTCGGCATGGCGGCCCTGCTCACAGCCCGCGCACTGGGGGCGGAAGTCATAGGAATCGATGCGAATCCGGACAAGCTGGACCAGGCCGTGGCGCTGGGTGCTGCAGCTGCCTACCGTCCGGCGGATGCGCAGTCCGGAGCAATTACGGCGCCCGTGGTGGTGGAAGCGGCCGGGAACGCCCGGGCCTTCGAGACCGCCGTCGCCCTGACGGGGCCGGGCGGTACCACGATTACCGTGGGGCTGCCGGCACCGGACGCCATGGCCCGGGTTTCGCCGCTCACACTGGTTGCGGAGGCCCGGACGATCATCGGCAGCTATTTGGGCTCTGCCGTGCCGTCCCGGGATATCCCCGTCTTTGCCGATTTGTGGCGTCAGGGCCGGCTGCCGGTGGAGAAACTGGTCTCTGCCCGGATCGGGCTCGGGGATATCAACCGGGCCATGGATGATTTGGCTGAAGGGCGCGCCCTGCGGCAGATCATCCACTTCGACGGGTAGGGCGGGAGTGGACCGCGAAGCCGGCGCTGACGGTGCCGGTGCCGAGTCTAGCGCTGGAGGGTGCCGATCGGCTCGCCGTCCCCGTCGAACAACTCCAGCGTGTCGCCGTTCACTTCAGCTGTGGCTGCAGCGGAAAGCCAGGTATCGACGTCCATGCAGGCGACCAGCGTGGTGGCCATGTCGCTGAGGACGACGGAGCTGCCGTCCTGTGTCCAGCTGCCCATCATGTGATTGCAGCCGTCCGTTCCGTTGACGCGTCCGTCGGAGGCAAAGTCCAGTGAGGGAGCGCTGGAATTACTGGTGTCACCCCAGGAGCCTTCGACCGATGGTGTTCCGGAGCCCGGACTGTCTGCGCAGGACGCCAGGGCGCCCGTGGCCAGCAGCGCCGCTGCCACCATGAGGGCGGCATGCTGCGGCCGGCGGAAAATGAAGGGTGCCCTGGAACGCATACACACCGTCCTGTTCTTAGTGCCGGGAGAATACCCGGATCATATGCCGCACGGAAGGCGAAGCGAAACCACAGCTCCGGCTCATCCGAACGGATGATTCAAAGCCATTTGTTTCGCTTAAACGTGGCGTACAGGATGACGGCCATCACTCCCATGGCCACTACGGCCAGCGGATATCCCCATTCCCAGGACAGTTCAGGCATGTGTTCGAAGTTCATGCCGTAAATGGTTCCCACCAGGGTCGGGGCAAAGAGGATGGCGGCCCAGGACGAGATGCGTTTGACCTGTTCATTCTGTTCGATGCTGGTTTCCGCCAACCGGTTCGAAGCCAGCGTGGAGGCCAGATTCAGGGCGTTTTCCAGCAGGGCGCGGTACGCGTTGACCCGGTCAATCAGGCGCAGGACATGGTCCAGCACGTCGCCGAGGTTGTCCCGCAGCTCCGCGGGGACCCCCAGCTCTTCGGGTTTGCGCTGCAGGGCTCCCACGACGTCCTCCAGCGGAGAGAGCGCCCGCTGGAACTGGATCACCTCGCGGGAGAGTTCGTAGATGCGGCGTGATACCTCCACATCGCCGCCGAAGAGCTGGTCCTCGATTTCGTCGATGTCATTCTCCAGCCCGGCTGCCACCGGTGCGTATTCATCCACGACCTGGTCCAGGACGGCATAGAGGACGGCGTGCGGGCCAAGCGCCAGCAGGTCCGGTTCCTGTTCCAGCCGTTTGCGCACCCGGCCAAGATCCGGAGACTCGGCGTGCCGGACCGTAACCACGAAGTTGGGACCGACAAATACATGCAGCTCGCCAAACTCCACCCGCTCGAGGTCGTCGAGATAGCGGGCCGGGCGGAGCACTGCGAACAGCGTGTCGCCGTAGTGCTCCAGCTTGGCCCGCTGGTGCCCGGCCAGGGCATCTTCCACGCTCAGCAGGTTCAGTCCGAATTCTTCGGCGACGGCCAGCAGTTCGACGTCGTCGGGCCGGTACAGGCCAATCCACGCCATCCCGCCGGAGGAGCGCGTCAACTCGAAGGTCTCGTCGAGGTTGTCCGGAGTGTGTTGCCGCTTGCCGTCCACATACACGCCGTTGTCGATCAAGGTCATGGACGTCCCCTAGCTGGTTGAACTGTGATCCGGCCGCGGCTGTATCCGGACCGTTGTCCATTATCCCTCCCGCCGGCAGTCCGGTGGATGGTCAGGGGTTCGAAGGCTGCCGGCGGAGCTCTTTCCGTGGCTTTGGGAGCTGTTGTCTGTCAAAAGCGGTGCCTATAGTATCCGGGCATGGAGACCGTCGAATACAGGCCCAGTCGTGATCAACTTGTCTATACTTTCGGGGGAGCAGCCCCGGTGCTGCGGATAAAACCGGGAACAGCGCTGAATTTGTGGTCCGAGGATGCCTTCAACAATGCCTTGACGTCGGTTGAGGATCTGTCCAGTGAAAAAGTCGATTTGAATTTTGTGAATCCGCAGACCGGACCCTTTTATGTTGAAGGGGCAGAGCCCGGGGACACGCTTGTCCTGCATATCGTGGACCTATCTCCCGCCCGGAGTTACGGCGCGTCAGCCACCATTCCATTTTTCGGCGGCCTGACGAGTACCGACCGGACGGCTTTTTGCAGGATCCGCTGCCCGACACCACCTGGATTTACCACGTTGACTCCGTACGGCAGACGGTGGGATTCCAGGCCCGCTTCGGAGACTTCGACATTGCGCTTCCTCTTGAACCGATGCTCGGCACCGTGGGCGTAGCGCCGCCGGGCGGGGAGGTGCGCTCCTCGCTGGTGCCGGAGCGCTTTGGCGGCAACATGGATTCCCCGGAGGTAAAGGCTGGAACGACGGTCTACCTCGGGGTCAACCAGGAGGGTGCCTTGTTTTCCGTCGGCGACGGACACTACCGGCAGGGGGAGGGCGAAGCCTGCGGCACCGCTGTTGAGGGAGCGATGAACTCCACGATCATCGTGGAACTGATTAAGGGCGGAGCCCGGCCTGGCCGCGGCTGGAGACCGACACGGAGTGGATGGCGGTTGGCTCCTCGCGTCCCATGGAGGACTCCTGGCGGATTGGGCAGGTGGAGATGGTTCGCTGGTTTGGTGAGCTTTTCGGGCTCCATCAGATGGACGCATACCAGTTGCTGACCCAGACCGCGCTTGCCCCCATTGCCAACGCTGTGGACGCCAACTACAGCGTGGTGGTCAAGGCACGGAAGGCACTGTTTCCGCCCGCTGACGCCTATGAGGGTATCCACGCGGATCTCCGCCGCCGCAGTGCCGAACTCGTCTAAGCAGTACCGAACTCGTTTAACACGCACCCGGAAGGATCATCATGGATCTGCAGCTGACCGGAAAGACTGCGCTGGTGACCGGAGGAACGCGGGGGATCGGCCGGGCCATCGTGGAAACGTTCCTGGCGGAAGGCGCCAACGTGGCCTTCTGCGCCCGCAACGCCTCCCAAGTGGCGGAGACGGAGGAGGTTCTGGCTGCCGTGGGACCGCTGGTGGAGGGCACGGCTGTGGACATGGGGGATGCTGCGGCGGTGGGACGCTGGGTTGAGGGCGCGGCCGAACGCTTTAGCGGAATCGACGCGGTGGTCAGCAACGTCAGCGCCCTCGCCATCGACGATTCCGACGCAGGGTGGCAGGCCTCCCTCGATGTGGATCTGCTGGGCACCGTACGCCTCATGAAGGCAGCGATTCCGCACGTTCGGGGCAGTTCCGCTCCCTCCCTCGTTGCCATCTCCAGTGTCTCCGGGCGGGAAGTGGACTTCACCTCCGGACCCTACGGAACGGTGAAGTCCGCGCTCATTGCGTACATGGCCGGCCTGGCTTTCCAGCTGGTCGACGAGGGGATCCGGGCCAACACTGTCTCGCCCGGAAACACGTATCACGACGGCGGAGTGTGGCAGAGCATCGAGGCAAACAACCCGGAACTCTTCGCCGCATCGATGGCACTCAACCCCACCGGGCGGATGGGGGTCCCGCAGGAAGTAGCCGACGCCGTCGTCTTCCTCTCCAGCCCCGTCTCCAGCCGAACAACCGGCGCAAACCTCCTCGTGGACGGCGGGCTCTCGCGCGGTATCCAGTTTTAGCCGCTGGTTTCCTAGGTGCCGGGTTCTTATGAACGGAACTCGCAACGGTAGTACGAAACGTTCAGGAGTATTTCGTGCACCCCAGCCGAAGCGTTCGGGCCACTTGTACCGGACATTTTTATGCGCGGGGTTTATGCAAATCCTCGGCGCCAGTTTCGACATTGCAAGGCTCCTGGGGAGGGGAAGCGGTGGCAGCGCGTCACACTGGGGGACCGGCTTACGGGCTGGCGTGGCTGCCGCTGCCGCTGCTGCGGCTAAGGCTCGGCCGGGCGACGTCGTTGTGCGCCCTGTGGCGGCCTACCCCACGTACGGCATGGGGACCGGGTTGCGGACGCTAATACTGCTCGGTTTCGCGGAACGCGGCCATATTCGGCGCGCAGTGAACGCCGACCCACGTCATTGACATGCCGTGGAATTCTGCTCCGAGTCGGTCCAGGCCGCTGCGGAGGAAGTATCTCGTGCGTGCCGGCATTCGCGGGGATGTGAATAGTCCCCGGGGACCGCGATTAGGATAGCGACACCCGGTAAGTCGAATTATCCGGTCTCGTGTACCACCAGGGGGAATGAATTTGATTAGGCACGCCGTTGCACCCGTTCTCGCAGTGCTGCTGCTCGCGACCGGTTGCGCTCCGTCGTCGCCGGACCCGGCTGACGCCACCGCAACAGGTGACCTGACTCCCTCCCGCAGCTCCGCCTCGAGTGCAGTGGACCCGGCCCAAACGTCAACTCCCACCGCCTCGGAACGGCCAACCTTGGGCAAGCCGGCCTCGTACCAGGAAGGTTTCCCCTACGCGAGCGGTGCCCTTCCGGCACAATGGTTGAGCCAGGCCGGATGGTACGCACCGAAGGGTGCGGGCGCGGAGGTCATCGGCGACCTGGCGGCGTTCGTGGATCAGGATCTGCAGACCCGGGACCAGACCCTGGTAGTGACCAACAGCGCCGGTGAGATCCTGTATCGGTCCCCGTCCCTTGCCCTGGACCCGGAGCAGCGCGTCGAGCCGACCCTGGACCGGGTCCGGCAGAACGGGAAAGAGTTCTTCACGTTCTATCAAATCGGCGTGCCGCTCCAGTCCGGCACCGCTCAGGGGCAGCACCTGTGGCACAGCTGATCGTCGTCGACGAGTCGGGGAAAGCCAAAGTGCTTGAAGATCAGGTGACGGGCCTCCGGCCCACCTCCACCCATGCCGGCAACGGCGCCCTCGCCTTTACGGCCACCGACGGCGGACTCGGCATGCACAGCGGCGTCACGGCCGGCCCGGAGGCTCCCAACTTCGTTCGAGTGCTCAATGCCGAGACAGGAACACTGGAGCAGATTCCGGAAATCGAGGGCCAGTCCTGGCTGGCCCGCATCGATGGGGTGGATGTATACCGCTCGCCCCGGGCAGCCGGCCCGCAGCAGGGCCTGCCGGAGGCGACGCTTAGCGTCGGTGACTGGTCGACGACGTTCGCGGACCAGGCGTCCGGGTCCATCGTCTTCGGGTCCTCGTTCGTTTCCGTCCGGAAGGTTGACGACACCTGCGAGACAGTTGACGTGCACACCGGGAAACCGGTGTCCTTCGAAGGCGCGGCCCAGGGATGCGCTTACCCGACGGCTCGGCTGCCCAAATACGCAGCAGCTGCGAGTCCTAATGGTGAGCTGTACCTGATGCACTGGCAGGATGAGCAGGGCGTTGACGCTCAGTGGGCGGTGAATCTGAAGACCGGAGAGCAAAAGCGGATTGACCCGGCGTCGGACTTCTACCCGGCTGTGATTTCCAACGCAGGCGACGTCTATGGCCGGAACTCCGCCGGCGATGCGACTGGATACCTGAAGTTCCCGGAGCAGATGGAACCGCAGTTCGCCGCGCTGCAGCAGGACCTGCCGACGGCGGTCACGGATCAGGGTCTCGGGATGTTCAAGTACGAGGATCTGCCGACTTACTTCGCCGTGCCGGTCCAATAGACCGGAATGATCTGAGCCTGGTTTTGGTGCTGGAAAGACGGGACTGCCCCGACTTTTTGTTGACTCGGGTATTAGGCCGCTAAGAGCGGCGTTCGGTTGATTGTTTCATATTCAATGGGCGTGAGTTTTCCCAGCCGTCTTTGCCGTCGCCGGCGGTGGTAAGTCCTTTCGATCCAGGTCGTGATGGCCAGCCGGAGTTCTTGTCGGGTGCCCCAGCGCTGACGATCCAGGACGTTCTTTTGCAGCAGCGAGAAGAACGATTCCATCGCGGCGTCCTTGACCGCGCAGAGGTAGAGCTTGCCCTCAGGGGTGGGGTGCTCGGTGATGTCGGTGAGCCAGAGCTCGTTCGGTGCCGCGGCGGTGAAGTTCCGCTCCGCCAGGTCGTCGTGGACCGGTGGTCCGGGTGTTTTGTAAGCAGAGCATCGGCGTGGCCTACAATTTCGGCTGTCTTTTGGCGGCGAAATTCGATCCACGCCTCGGTCGTTTCTCCGTCAGCATTGGAGCTGGTCCGGATGCAGGGTTTGCCCCGGGCTGCGAAGCGGACACCATTCTTCCCTAGGCCCGCACTTCACGCACTGTCCGGGGCTCCGGCGGAACGGCAGGCGCCGGTGCCGCCGATCTTCCGGCGCCCAGCGCGCGCAGCGCATTTAGGATGGCGGCCAGATCCACCAGTTCCTGGGTCAGGGCCCCGGCGACGGCGGGGATGAACCCAAAGGCGGCGGTAAGCATCAGCCCCACGCTGAGGCTGATGCCCAGCCAGATGCTGCCCAGCGCCACACGCATCGTCCGCCGGCCGATGTCGACGGCGTCGGCCACTTTGGAGATGTCGTCGGTGACAATCACGGCATCGGCGGACTCCCCGGCGGCCGTGGACCCGCGGGCGCCCATGGCAATCCCGACGTCGGCGGCGGCCAGCACCGGCGCGTCATTCACGCCGTCACCAACCATGATCACCGGCCGCTGTGGCAGGGCCGCGACCAGGCGGACCTTGTCCTCGGGCAGCAGCTCGGCGTGAACAGTCGATATGCCCAGCGCGGCAGCGGTGGTTTCCGCCGAGATCCGGCCGTCTCCGGTAAGCATCACCGGTGCTTCCAGCCCGAGCGCCGCCAGCCGGTCCAGAGTGGCGCGCGCGTTGTCCCGCGGAGTATCACTGAGGGCCAGCGTGCCCGCGAACCGGCCGTCAATTCCGACGTAGACCATGAGCCGGCCCGAGGCGGGTGTCGTAACCGTGCCGGTGACCGCAGCCGCCACAAACCGGTGCTTGCCCACCAGTACGGTGCGCCCGCCAATGAGCGCCTGCACTCCGTTGGTGGCCACTTCCGATGCCGAGAGTGCCGGGCGAAGGGCCAGTCCGCGGTCCAGGGCAGCAGTTTGCACGGCGGCAGCCAGCACATGGGAGGAGTACTGCTCGGCGGAGGCAGCGAGCTGCAGCACCTCATCGGCGGTGAACGGCGGCTCGGGGTGAACGGACACCAGGCGCGGCCTGCCGTAGGTCAGGGTGCCGGTCTTGTCGAACGCAATGCTCCGGGCCCGGGCCAGCTGCTGCAGCGTGGCTCCGCCTTTGACGATGATGCCGCTGCGGGCGGAGCGGCTCATCCCGCCCAGGAAGGCCACCGGGGCAGCGATCAGCAGCGGGCATGGAGTGGCCAGCACCAATACCTCGGCGAAGCGCACCGGATCTCCGCTGAGCAGCCAGGCAGCACCGGCGATGGCCAGGGAAACCGCAGTAAACGGCACTGCGAACCGGTCCGCGAGCCGCACCACCGGTGCTTTGGATTCCGAGGCTTCCCGGACCAGCGCCACGATCCGCTGGTACTGGCTGTTCTCCGTCGTCGCGGTGGCCCGGATCCGCACGGCATGGGATCCGTTCACGGATCCACTCATCACGCTCTCCCGCGGTGCGGGTGACCGGCAGGGACTCTCCGGTCAGTGACGACTCGTCAAAGGATGCTTCGGCACTGAGCAGTACGCCGTCCACGGGAACCAGCTCTGCGGGCTTGACCAGCAGGACGTCTCCGATAACGACGTCGGCGGCAGGGACATCGGTTGGTGTCCCGCTCCCGGCGTCCAACCGGTGCGCTGTCTGGGGTGCCCGTTCCAGCAGCGCATCGAGCTCGCTGCGGGCCCGGCTGGCGGCATAGTCTTCCAGGGCCTGGCCGCCCGAGAGCATCAGCACAATGATCAGGGCGGCAACGTATTCGCCCACTGCTACCGTGGCGAGGATGGCGAGCACCGCCAGGACATCGAGTCCCCAGTGGCCGCGGCGCAGGTCGCGGATCATTTGGGCGCCGGTCACTGCGGCGACCAGCAGGGCATACCCGGAAGCGAGCCAGGCGGCGGCATCGCGCCACCCGGTTCCGAGCAGCAGCAGGACCGCCAGCCCGACGACGGCCGTTGCCGCCACCACCGGATATTTCCGGATCACTGAAAGCCTTTTCATGGTTTCGTTATAGGCCCGCCGGAATAGCTTTTCCAGCAAGAGAAAGCTTGCCTAACCCGCTTTATAGCCGGGAAAGAGGCCGGTCACGGCATGCGGCGGCGGCTCAGCAGCCCGGACATGAGGAACGCCAGGCCGATGGCCAGCGGCCACCACGTGTACATGCTCAGCGTTTCACCCAGGAAAGCGACGACGAGGATGCCGAGCATGACGGTAATGACCAGGGTCATGCCCACGACAATCCGGACTCTCCCGCGGTTTGCGGACGGCAGGGGTGGAAGCCAGGGAGGACGCTCATCAGTCCAGCTCATATGGCAATGTTATGGCTGCGGCGGGCAGAAAGAACCCGGGTCCGCACTGATTTTTGAAGCACAACGGTTCTGCGCTTCCGCCCTTTCCCGGCCGTCCCGCGCATGAAAGGATGGCGGCGATCCTGCCGCAGGCCGGCGCCGAAACGGACCCTTGGAGCTCACCGCCATGGAACAGAGCGATTTACTCATTGATGCCTTCGGCCGCCTGCCCCAGGCAGTGCGCGGAGCGGTGCACGGACTGGACGCGGCAGCCCTAAACTACCGTCCGTATCCGGCGGGGAACTCCATCTCCTGGCTGATCTGGCATTTGGCGCGGAGCGAGGATGCCCAGGTTGCTCCCCTGGCCGGACACGAACAGGCCTGGACCGCCGAAGGCTGGTACAGCCGGATGGGCCTGCCGCTGACGGTGGACGATACCGGTTACGGGCATGATTCCGGGCAGGTCGGCCTCGTCCGGGTGCAGTCGGCGGATGTCCTGCTGAACTACTACGGGGCGGTGCATTCGCGCACAGCCGCCTTTGTCTCGGGTGTGTCCGGCGGGGACCTGGACCAGGTGGTGGACACCGCCTGGGATCCACCGGTCACCCTGGGCGTCCGGCTGGTCAGCGTTCTGGGGGACGGACTCGAACACGCGGGACAGGCGGCCTACCTGCGCGGCATGGTGCTGGCCACGGGAACCTAGACCAGCCGGCGCCGTCGTCCCGGGTGCTTGTTCCTGTCCCAGGTGCTTGTTTCTGTGGAGGCGCGTTTGCTTTCGAAAACAGTCAGCCCCGTTCCATGATCACCAGCAGCTGTCCGCACATTTCCGCGCACCGGCGGCAGGTCTCGGCGCAGATCCGGCAGTGTCCGTGCTCAGCGGCATGCTGCTCGCACTCTTCGGCGCACTGATGGCAGGCGGACGCACAGGCACGCAGCAGGGCGGCGGTGCTTCCGTCGTATCCGCCGTACCGGGTTCCGGTGCGGGCCACGGTGGCCCCGGTGGCGGCGCAGATGTCGGCGCAGTTCAGGTCCGTCCGGATGCACTCCACCATGTCGCCCAGCATGTCTTCGCTCAGGCACGCATCGGCGCAGGCGTTGCAGACCTGGACGCAGTCAAAGCACGCGATGACACAGCTGGTAACAGCCAGCAGGTCGGTTCCGGCGCCGTCGGGCCGTTCGCTAAGCACATCTTCGATGAGGGACATGGCACTGCTCCTTTGCGTTTCTGCGTTTCGCTGAGTACAGGTGCGGATCCGGCGCTGTCAGGATAGCCCGGGGTTCGGCGTCGGAGGCAGGGCCAGCGCCGGTTCAGGCCCCGGGCGCACTCGTTTGGCAGCTGCGATTTGCGCGGGGGTACGGGCGCGGGTCTAGAATCGGGGTTAGCTCTCCGGAGCCGCCCGGCTGGTGCCCGGGGACGGGGCTTTAGCTCAGTTGGTAGAGCGTTTCGTTCGCAATGAAAAGGTCAGGGGTTCGATTCCCCTAAGCTCCACCGTTTGAAGAGGTCTGCTTCCTTACAGATAAAGGGAAGCAGGCCTCTTTTTGCGTTTGCGGCCGGCACCCGCCGGTCACCAACCCTGGTAGCCGGTGGCGACCCGCTGCCACGGCGCCGCCGCCTCAAGCTGGCCGGCCAACCGCAGTAACAGGTCCTCGCGCGCGAGGTCGGCCATCAGCTGTACGCCCACGGGCATTCCGTTGTCATCGGTACCAATCGGAAGTGAGATGGCCGGCTGCCCCGAGAGGTTGAACATGTTGGTGCAGACCGCGAAGCGCGAGGTCCGCGGCCCCATTGTCTCCGGATCCCTCACGTCCAGATAACCCAGCTTCGGCGTGGTCTGGGCCCGGGTAGGCAGCAGAATCACGTCCACTCCGTCGGGTCCGAACTGCTCGGCGACGCGCCAGCCGGTGCGCTGCGCGGTCTGCAGCGCCTTGGCGAGGTCGGAGGCGGCGTTGTTCCTGGCGCTGTCCAGGGTGGCCCGGCTCCACGGCTCGATGTCGTCGTCGGCCAGTTCCCGTCCCAGCGCGGCGAGGCGGTCGTTGATCTGCGCCTGCGTTTCCGCCGCCATGATGGTCCCGCCGGCGGCGAGCACCTCCATCATGTCCAGGCCCAGCTCGATCTCGCGCACCTCGTGACCCAGGTCGGTCAGCAGAGCGGCAGCACGGTCGACGGCGGCCGTGCAGGCGGCGTCGGTGGGGAACGGGCCCGGTGCGATCCGGATCAGCCCAATACGCAGGCGGCCGGCGTCGGCGCCCACCTCCTCGAGGAACGGGCGCGGCGGGGTGGGGGCGCCGAAGGAATCGCCCGGATGGTGGCCGGCGACCGCGTCGAGCAGGGCGGCACTGTCACGAACCGTGGTCGTCAGCGCGTGGTGGTATGTGACGGGCGAGGCAAGCGCGATGGGATTTGGCCACGCGGGCACCCGGCCACGGCTCGGCTTGAGGCCGACCAACCCGCACATGGCGGCCGGAATCCGGATCGAGCCGCCGCCGTCGGTGCCGTGCGCCACCGGGACCATGCCCGACGCCACGGACGCCGCCGAACCGCCGCTGGATCCGCCCGTGGAGTATTCGGTGTTCCAGGGGTTGTGGCACGCGCCGTACAGGAGCGGTTCGGTGGTGGTGGTCTTGCCGAACTCCGGCGCGTTGGTCATCCCCAGAACCACCATGCCCGCGGCCTTGTAACGCTGCACGACGGTGCTGTCGACGGTCGCCACCACGTCCGCGAACAGCCGCGACCCGTCCGTGGCGGGCAGCCCTTGACGTCGGTGCCGAGGTTCTTGATGAGGATCGGCACTCCCCGCAGCGGCCCGTCGGGCAGGCCTGCCTCGACCTCGGCGCGGGCCTCGTCGAAGCGGGTCGCGACCACGGAGTTGAGCTGAGGGTTGAGCTCCTTGATACGGCTGATCGCCTGTTCCAGGACCTCGGCGGCGTTGGTGGCCCCGGAGCGGATGTCGGCAGCGATCGCGAGTGCGTCGCGCGGGGACTGAGCAGGGGAGTCGGTCATGGCGGTTCCTTTCGGCGGGAGAGCCGTACTCGGGGTGTCGTGTCCCCGGGGCAGCACCGGTGAAGCCGGAAATGCGGGACTGCCACGGATGAGATTCGCCGCCCGCACCTGCGCCAAGGGTAGGCCGGGCTCGCCCCGGCGGGCTAGGTTGGCTACCCGCCGGGGGCGCCAAGAGCGTGAAGTCATGCTGTGAAAGAACTGCGCGGACGGCGCCGTTCACCGGGGCCTGCGGCTCACACCGACTGATGGCGTCGTGGTCAAAAGGCAGGCCTTTCGCTTCCGCCTCCGGCACTGGACGGGCTCCGGAGCCGGGTTCATGGTGCAGGAGGAACGGAGAACACGCCTGCTTCCGCTGCAGAGGCTAGTCGGACGGCGGACGCCTCCGCTGCTGTTTTGTAGCAGCCCGCTGCTTCTTGGCATCGAGCCGCCGGTAATTTGAGCCCCGAGTAGCCTTGGTCTTTCTTCGGCGGGCCGGCTCGGGGGCCAGACCATCCGCCACTAACTCAGCCAGCTTGGTCAGGGCTATCTCCCGGTTGCGCAGCTGTGAGCGTTGTTCGGAGGCGGTCACCGTGACCACGCCGTTGATCAGGCGACGCTGCAGGCGGTTGAGCAGCAGCTCCCGCTGGCCGTCGGACAACACCGCCGACTCGGCGATGTTCCAGGATACGGAGGCGCGGCTGTCCGAGGTGTTCACGTGCTGGCCGCCCGGCCCGGAGGAGCGGGAAAAGCGCCAGTTCAACTCCGATGCCGGGATCGTGAGCGCGGACGAGACCAACAAATCCATGTTCCCAGCGTCCCACGGCTCGGGCTGCGAGCCCTTCCGCTGGAAGAATATTAGACCGCCTTCACCACGGGCAGGTCCGACCACTCGGTGGTGTAGCGCGGCGAGGCAAAATTCCGCGCCATGGTCCAGTCCGGCTTCTTCGATGCCATCCCGGCCAGCCCCAGGCCGATGCTGGCGGCGCCGTACTTGTCGGTGACCTTCGCCAGCAGCGGGCCGATGTCTTTCTGCTCCGGTCCGGCATCGAAGAGGTCAAACACCGGCTCGGCACCGGCAGGGGAGAGGCCGGTGAGCATGATTCCGGCCTTGGCATACCGGGCACCCTCAACTGCCTGGGAATCCATGGCCGTTATTGCGGCCCGGGTGAGCACCAGCGGATCAGCAGTGGGCCGCTGGAGCCGGACGGTGGCGGAGGGGGAGGAGGCTTCAGTGCCGCTGAACCGCGATGTGGAAGCGAAAACGGTCATCACGGTGGCGAGCTGCCCTTCCTTCGCCAACCGGATGGCGGCCTTCTGCGCGTACAGGCTCATGACCTGGCGCATCGACTCCCGCGTTCTCACCGGCGTCGCGAAGCTGCGTGAAAAGAGCACCTGCTGTTTGTCGGCGGATTCGGTTTCCATCGGAATGCAGGCGGTGCCGTTCAGTTCCAGCACCGTCCGCTGCAGCACCACCGAGAACTTGCTGCGGATGACGGCGGGATCCGCGTCGCGCAGGTCCGCCACAGTGTGGATGCCCAGCGCGTTCAGCCGTGTGCCGTTGCGCGCGCCCACGCCCCACAGGCCGGTGACCGGAACCCGGGACATGATGGTGTCGACGACGGCGCCACCCAGGGCGTCGAGGTTGCACACCCCGCCCAGGTGGGGATTTTGCTTGGCGATCCGGTTGGCGAACTTGGCCAGGGTTTTCGTGCTGCCGATCCCCACGCAGACCGGCAGGCCGATGTTCCGCGCCACTGCCGCCCTAATCTCGGTTCCCCGGCTGCGCAGCTCCTCGTCGGTGCCTTGCAGGTGCAGGAAGCACTCATCGATGGAGTAGATTTCCTGCTCGGACGAAAAGCGCGCCAGCAGCTGCATCACGCGCGAGCTCAGGTCTCCGTACAGCTCGTAGTTGCTCGAGCGCTGCACCAGGCCGAGTTTCGGAGCGGCCTCGGCCAGCTTGAACCACGGCTCTCCGGTCTTGATGCCCAGAGCCTTGGCCTCATCGGAGCGGGCCACCACGCAGCCGTCGTTGTTGGACAGCACCACCACGGGAATGCCGGCGAGCGACGGATCAAAGACGCGCTCGCAGGAGACGTAGAAACTATTCACGTCCACCAGGGCGAACCGCTGCTGCTCAGCCACGGCGAACCCCTTGGCTGCGGGCGCGTCGGTCGGTGGCACGCCGCCTGGCGTCGCCCCGACCAGCGATGCGAATGGTCAGACGTGGTGCAGGCACCGGGTCACCACGCCCCACACGGACAGCTCGGCCGGATCCGGCACCGGAATATCCGTTGATCCGGGGCTGTCGGCATGGAGGAAGATTCCGTGCCCGGTGAGCAGCAGCCGCCGGATGGTCAGTTCACCGTTCAGGACGGCGACGACGACGGATCCGTCCTTGGGGGTCAGGGACCGGTCCACGATAATCTCGTCGCCGTCGCTGATACCGGCGCCGTGCATGGCATCACCGGAAACCCGCATGATAAACGTGGACGTTGCATCCCGGATCAGGTGCCGGTTCAGGTCGATGCCGGCGTCGTAATAGTCCTGGGCCGGGGAAGCAAAACCGGCCGGCAGAGTCGGGGAGCGGCTCGCTCCTACGGCTTCCCCGCCGCCCGGGCGCGGGGAAGGGTTTGAGGAAAAGACTGCCACGACCCCGCCTCTCTAGAACACACTTTCGAATGTCTTCAGGTTAGCACCGCAGTGAGGAAACAGAAGGGCATGTACCCGGTGAGGCCACCTGCCTACCATGGGTACACCCGCGCTGTCCCTCAACTTCCACCGGATCCCACCCGGAGCTCCCCATGAACCGGCCCGCCATCGAAACCGCCAAGCTCGTGAAAACGTTCGGCCCCACCCGGGCCCTGGACGGCTTCTCCCTCACCGTCGAGGCTGGCCAGGTGGCCGGTTTCCTGGGACCGAACGGTGCGGGCAAGTCCACCGCCATCCGCGTGCTGCTCGGCGTCCTGCGCGCTGACGCGGGCACGGCACGGGTCCTCGGTGCCGATCCGTGGCGCGACGCCGTCAATGTCCACCGGCGCATCGCCTACGTTCCCGGGGACACCAGCCTCTGGCCCAACCTCACCGGCGGCGAAGCGATCGACATTTTCACCCGGCTGCACAACGGCGGCCGGCACGGCAGCAAGGGGAAGGGAACGCCAACACTCAGCGGCGGCAGGAACTGCTGGAGCGCTTCGAACTGGACCCCACCAAAAAGGCGCGCACCTATTCCAAAGGCAACCGGCAAAAAGTTGCCCTGGTCGCAGCGCTGGCGTCCGATGCCGAACTGTTTCTCCTCGACGAGCCCACCTCCGGCCTGGACCCGCTCATGGAAGCCGTGTTCACCGACGAGATCCGATCCCTGCGGAACCAGGGCCGCACCGTCCTGCTGTCGAGCCACATCCTCGCCGAGGTGGAAAAACTCTGTGACACGGTGACCATCATCCGGGCCGGACGCGACGTCGAAACGGGCACCCTTTCGCAGCTGCGCCACCTGACCCGTTCCGCCGTAACTGCGACGACGACGGCGGATCCCGCCGCCCTCTCGGCCGCGGAGGGCGTGCACAACCTCAGTGTCGGGGACGGCTACCTGCGCTTCGACGTCGACAACGCCCGCGTCAACGAGGTGCTGCTGCTCTTGGCGGAGGCCGGCGTCGAGAACCTGACCATCACCCCGCCGTCGCTGGAGGAACTGTTCCTGCGCCACTACGGTGATGCGGGAGCGGTGGAAGAGGCAGCAAAGTGAGCACCGCCGTCGCGCCCCGCGGCACCGCCGAGCAAAATGCCTCCGCCCCCTGGGCTGCCACCGGCGGGCTGCTGCGCCTGAACCTGCGCCTGGACCGGATCCGAATCCTGGTCTGGACCGCTGCCGTGGGCCTCGGCGTCGCCGGTTCGATGGCGACCTTCGAGACCACCTACACCACGCCGGAATCGCTGCAGGCCCGGGCCAACCTGCTGGCCAATCCGGCAACCGTCATGATGACCGGACCGGCTTTCGGGCTCCAGGATTACACTTTTGGCGCGATGGTGGCCAACGAGCTTTCGCTGTACCTCTACCTTGCCGCGGCCATCATGAGCATTCTCCTCGTGGTGCGGCATACCCGCGGCGAGGAGGAATCCGGGCGGATGGAAATGCTGCGCGCCCAGCGGGTGGGACGCTTCGCCCCGGCCGCTGCCGCGCTCCTGACCGTCGCCATCGCCAATGCCGCCGTGGGAGCAGCCACCGCAGCGGCCCTTGCGGGTTCAGGGCTGGAGGGTGCCAGCTCGCTGGCCATCGGTGCGGGCACAGCGCTTACCGGCCTGGTGTTCGCCGGTGTTGCCGCCGTGGCGGCGCAGCTGACCGAACACGCCCGCGGGGCGGTTGGGATGGCCATGGCGGTGCTGGCCGCGGCCTTCCTGATCCGCGGGATCGGGGATGTCATCAACAACCAGGGCTCCTGGCTGTCCTGGTTCTCACCCTTGCCTGGGCCCAGCAGACGCGCCTGTATGTGGACCTGCGCTGGTGGCCGCTCGTGGTGTCAGTCCTGGTGGCCGCCGGGCTTCTGCTGCTGGCTGTGCTGCTGGCCGGACAGCGCGATCTGGGTGCCGGACTGCGTGCGCCGCAGCCCGGCCCCGCTGCAGCTCCGCAATCTCTGCTGTCCCCGGCCGGACTGGCGGACCGGCTGCTGCGCGGTTCCTTCACCGTCTGGACGGCCTCGGCGTTTCTGTTCGCCGCGGCCTTCGGCACGCTGGCCAACTCACTGGAAGATTCCTTTGCCGACATCCCTGAACTCACGGAGTGGATCGCCGTGGATCTTGCGAACCTGACCACCAGCTTCGCCTCCGCCATTCTCTCGTTCCTGATGGTGGCTCCGCTGGTTTTCAGCGTCACCGCGGTGCTTCGCCTGCGCGCCGAAGAGGACGCCGGACGCACGGAACAGATGCTGGTCACCGGCAGCTCGCGGGCCGGGCTGTTGGCCGGATGGCTGGCCGTGGTTGCACTGCAGTCCGTCGTCATGACGGCGGTGGTCGGGCTGGGCGCCGGGCTGGGCGTCGCTGCCGGCACCGGCGACGCCGGCTGGGCCGGAGAACTGACGCTGGCCGCGCTCGCCTATCTTCCGGCGATCGCCCTGGTGGCAGCCATTGCTGCCGCGCTCTTTGGCCTCGCCCCGCGGATCACTGCGCTGGCGTGGGCGGTGGTCGTCTGGGCGGCAACCGTGCTGTTCCTCGGATCGCTGCTCGGCCTGCCCGAGTGGGCCATGGACCTTTCCCCGCTGACGCACGTACCGCAGGTGCCCGGCGCCGAACCGGAGGCGGCGCCGCTGCTGATCATGAGCGGATTTGCCGCAGTGCTGGTGGCGGCCGGATTTGCGGGGTTCCGCAGCCGGGACGTCGGCTCCGCCTAGGGCTGGCCCGCGGGAGGCGAGGCGGGCACCGACGTAACTGCAGGGTTGGGCGAACCTGGCACGGAGATGGACTCGCCGGTCATCGAGAACAGCGCCAGCGTGGCCAGGATTCCGATGATCAGGACGACCACCAGCAGGACGCCGCTGATAACAGTCACCACCCAGGCGCTGCGGGGGCGGGGACGGCGCCGGACCAGGGCAACAACGCCCAGTACGAAGGCCAGGCCGGCCAGCGGGAAAAACAGGGGCGGCAGACCGGAAAACATTCAGTGCTTCCTCGCCGGCGGGGGTGACGCTGTAGTACCGGCGGGGCGGTCCGGTTGCCGACTCCTGCCACGTCGTTTCGACCAACCCGCGTTTCCGCAGCCGGACCAGCAGCGGATACAGGGTTCCCTCGCTGGTGAAGAGCGAGGGGTATGCGGCCAGATCGGAGGCAAGTTTCAGGCCGTATGAGGGCTCGCGGCGCAACTGGGACAGCACGCAGTACTCAAGGACACCCTTGCGCAGCTGCACCAGCACGTTCTCGCGGCCCGACTCCATGGTGAGGAGGGCTAGCACCGACTACCTTGCATCGATAGGTACCGGGTGAACTATTCCCCGAACGGGAACCGTTCAGGTTTCCAGGTCCTCGGCCTGCGGCTCGAAACCCTGCCGCTTGCCGTGCATCCAGAGCACGATGTCCAGCTCCCGCAGATCCGTAATCGGCTCGGTGATCCCGGACTTGGCCCGGATCTCGGCCAGCCGCTCGGCCAGCACGCCGTCAGCGTAGGACGTGTGCCAGTAAAGCCACTGGTCCTTGGGACCGGGCAGCGCGGTCACCCGGCGGATGATGGAGTCGTAGACCGGGATGAGCCGCGGCCGTTTCCGGGCCATGATCTTGCTGGTGGTGCTCGGACCGGCACCCCAGCCGGCGTCGTCAGCTTTGCCGCGGAGGAGGTTCCACAGCTGGCGGGCGGGGCTGGCGGTCCCCAGATCCCGCACCGGATCGGCGTCGGGCAGGTCCACGTCTGCGGGAATCTGCGCCAGGAGATCGGAGATTTCCTCCGCCCGCGTCTCCAAAACGGCTATTGCGGTCCTCGGCGGAATCTTCACCGACCGGAAGGACGCTGCTATGAGGTCATCTGCGGTAATCCGGTTCACGGTCCCGGGGGCATCGCCGCCGCCGGACCAGGAATCAAACCGGGAGCTGCTGCGAACCTTTCCTGTCCGCGGCATAAGCTCGGTGAAGAAATCCCGCAGATTCTGCGCTGCCGTATCAACGGTGATTTCGCCCGTCGAAATAACGCGTTTCATGGTTCCCCCGTCGGTGGGTTGGAAAGTTCCAAAGCAGGTGTTGTTTCCACACCCTACTGTCGTTCTATAGAGTCCCACCATGCCCATTACCTTCAGCCCCATGGCCAAATCCGAGCAGGAGGCCGGCGATCTGGTCCGGTTCCTGACGACCAACCGGTTTCCCTTCCATGTGCGGCCCCGCCATTCGGAGGAATCAGCGCGTGAAGCCGTGGCCGGCGGCCGCTTCTGGTCGGAGGAATCTCAGGGCTACTGGATAAACGACGGCGGCTCCCGGATTGGCCTGGTGGTCCTGGACGATCTCGACGAAGACACCCCCATGTTTGATTTACGCCTGGCCGAGGAGTTTCGCGGCAAAGGGCTGGGACCGAAGGTGCTCACCGCGCTGTGTACCAAAGTGTTCGAGCAGTTTCCGGAACCGGTGCGGTTCGAGGGCCAGACGCGGGAGGACAACATTGCCATGCGCAAAACCTTCCTCCGTGCCGGATTCCTGAAGGAAGCCCACTACCGTCTGGGCTGGCCCACTGCTGAAGGTCCCCGGGTAGCCTCTGTCGCCTACGCCATCCTGCGTCAGGACTGGGAAAGCAAGGACACCACATGGTTTGAATGGGATGACCTGCCAGCCTGAACCGGCGCTTCCCGTAGACTCTGGCGCAATACCAACCGGCCGCCGGCCGAGAAATTCGGGGAATTTTGGCTGCGAGCACGGAGACAGCAATATCTGTCCGCGGACTGACCAAGAAATACGGTGCCACCACCGCCGTCGACGACTTGTCCTTCGAGGTGCAGGCCGGCAGCGTCTTCGCTTTCCTGGGCACCAACGGCGCCGGCAAATCCACCACCATTTCCTGCCTGACCACCGTCATTCCGTTTAACGCCGGGGAAGCATCGGTCGACGGCGACGACGTTCGGACCGCCGGCGGTGCCGTCCGGAAGAACATCGGCGTGGTTTTTCAGGATTCCGTCCTTGACCCGCTGCTCACCGGCCGGGAGAACCTGAAGACGCGGGCCAGATTCTATTCCGGCGACGCCGCAGCCAATGAGGCCCGGATTCAGGAACTGAGCGTGCTGATCGGTCTCGACGAGTTTGTGGACCGGCCCTACGGGACCTATTCCGGCGGCCAGCGCCGGCGGGTGGATATTGCCCGCGCACTGCTGCATTCGCCGTCGATCCTTTTTCTTGACGAGCCCACCGCCGGCCTGGATCCGGCCAGCCGTGCGGTGGTCTGGTCCACCATCCGCGAGCTGCGGGACCGGCACGGCCTGACCGTTTTCCTCACCACGCACTACATGGAGGAGACCGAGGAGGCGGACCGGGTCTGCATCATTGACCGCGGCAGGATCATTGCCGACGGCACTCCCGCGCAGCTGCGCGCCCGGCACAGCAGTTCGGTCCTGAGCATCACCACGGACGACCGCCGTGCGCTGCTGGCGCTGGCGGCTGAGGAGGGGGCGGGACTCCGCGCGGAGGACGACGGCGGAGTGGTTCGGCTGGTGACCTCCGACGCCGCCGCTGCCCGCCGGATCCTGAACCGGCACGGAGACCACGTTCTGGACTTCGAGTTCCGGCACGGCACCATGGACGATGTGTTCCTGGCTCTCACCGGCCGTGAGGGGGAAGCAGCATGAGCGTTGTCCTCACCCTGATGTCCCGTAACCTCCGCCTGTTTTTCCGCGACCGGCTGGGAGTCTTCTTCTCGCTGCTGTCCGCGCTGATCCTGTTCCTGCTGTACACCCTGTTCCTCGGCAGCGGGCAGGTGGATGACCTGCAGCAGTCCTTTCCCGGCGCCACCGAAGCCGAGGTGAAGGCCTTCGTGGACACCTGGATGTTCGCCGGAATTGTCGGCATTACCGCCATCACCACCGGTTTGGGTGCCATGAACGTCTTTGTGGAGGATTCGGCGTCGGGCCGGTTCCGGGACTTCCTCGTCTCACCCATCCGGCGCGAAAAGCTGATCCTCGGCTATCTGCTCTCCGCCGGCGTCGTTGCCCTGATCATGACCACGGTGGTGCTGATCATCAGCCTCGCCTACCTGTACCTGGTGGACGGAGTCAGCTTCGGTGCCGGCCAAATCGCTACGGTGTACGGTTTCCTGGCGCTGAGCTGTCTGGCGTTTGCCTCGCTGAGCGCCTTTGTGGTCTCGTTTGTCCGCACCGCCGGAGCCTATTCCGCGCTCTCCACCATTGTGGGAACGATCCTGGGCTTCCTGGCCGGCGCGTATATTCCGGTGGGCGCCCTGCCCGACGGCGTGCGGACCGTCATCAACGCGCTGCCCTTCATGCAGGCGTCCATTCCGGTTCGGCAGGAAATGACGGCGGATTCACTGCAGGCCATGGCCGGTGACCAGCCCGGTGCCGTGGTCGAACTGCAGGAAATCTTCGGCATCACCGCGTCCATGGGGGACTGGACGATCACCAACAGCTATGTCGTGCTGGTCCTGAGCGTTATGACTGTCGTGTTTACCCTGCTCGCTGCCGTGCAAATCCGCCGCCGCATCGCCTGAGTTACTGAGCAGAGGCGGGCCGCGGATCGCCGGCGAGCATTGCCATGGTGATGGCATCCACCCACTCACCCTCCCAGTACAGGGCCTCGCGCTGGCGGCCCTCCACCGCGAAGCCTGCCTTCTCATAGGCGCGCTGCGCCCGCGGATTGAACGCAAAGACTTCCAACGCCACCCGGTGCAGGCCCAGGTCATCAAAAGCGTGTCCGACGACGGCGCGGGTCGCCTCGGTGCCGTACCCCTGCCCCCGGACGTCGGCGGGGGACAGGGCAATCCGGAATCCCACCGACTCGTTGTCGGCATCGAGATCGTTCAGCACCACCTCGCCCAAATACCGTTCCTTTGGGTGCTGTTCGTCGGTGCAGCGAATGACGGCCCAGTCTGCGCGGTCATGCTGTCCGGCGAGCCCGGCTAACCATGCCCGGATCTGTTCGGGGGTGAAATCCGCGTGGGTTCCGGTCAAGCGTGTGGCTTCCGTATCCTGCAAGGCAACCCATGCGCCGTCAAAGTGTTCCGGTCCCATCGGTTCCAGCCGGAGCCGGGCGGTGGTTAGGGTGGCCTGCTGGGCGAAAAGGTTTTCCTGGAGCATCCGGTCAGCCTACTGGGGTTAAGCGGCGTGGTTTCCCGCTGCCACTTCGAAAATGGTCTCCAGTCCGTCATCCTCATCCCACTGGGAACCGTTCTCCTCGAACCCGTACTGCAGCACCAGGTTCCGGGACGCTGCGTTGTCCGGACTGACGGTAGCCCGCACAGTGCGGCAAGCCAGGTCACGTGCGGCCCGGGCCAGCAACAGCTCCAGGGCGGCGCGGGCATAACCGCTGCGGCGGAACAACGGGTCCACGGAATAACCCACTTCCACCATGCCGTCCGGATCCGGCGGTCCGTGGAAACCTGCGCAGCCCACAGCCTGCCCCGATACTTGGTCGACGATCGCCCCGGTGATCCAGCAGGCGTCGTCGGGTGCTGCCGCAAGCTGGGCGCTGCGCATTTTCCACAGCGATTGGCGGTCCGAGGAAAAATGCCGGGTGAGGGGAACGGGGGAGTGCCGGTTGGCGGTTTCCAAGTCTCCTGCTGCCAGCGCGTCAATGGCAGCCACGGGCAATTGCACCAGGTGTACGGCAGGCCGCCGGGATGCGGGGTGCTGCCGTGCGGGATTCGTTGAAGGAGAGGGCATCGCTCCATTATGGCGGCGCTGGCCCGGAACTTCTTCCCGGCCGAAGCCGGGGCGGTCACACTGGGATCAGTGCGTTTGCTGTTCCCGCCAGACCGCACGCCAAGGAGCGCAGATGAGCACAGACCAGGTCATCATTCTTGGCTCCGGTCCGGCCGGTTACACGGCGGCCATCTACGCCGCGCGCGCCGGGCTCAAGCCGCGGGTGCTGGCCGGGTCCGTGACGGCCGGCGGCGCCCTCATGAACACCACCGAGGTGGAGAACTTTCCCGGTTTCCCGGACGGCATCCAGGGTCCGGAGCTGATCGAGAACCTGCGCCGGCAGGCGGAGAAGTTTGGCGCTGTTGTGCAGTACGACGACGTCGTATCCGTGGAGCTGGCCGGGCACGTCAAGCGGGTGGAGGCCGGCGGCGGCGAAAAGTACAAGGCGCGCACCGTCATTCTGGCCACGGGCTCCGCCTACCGGGAGCTTGGGCTGGATGAGGAGAAGCAGCTCAACGGCCGGGGCATTTCCTGGTGCGCCACCTGCGATGGATTCTTCTTCCGAAACCGGGACGTCCTGGTGGTCGGCGGCGGGGATTCGGCCATGGAGGAGGCACTGTTCCTGAGCCGGTTCGGCCGGACCGTCACGGTGGTTGTGCGGCGCGGTGAGCTGCGGGCCTCGCGCATCATGGCGATGCGGGCGAAGAGCCACGAGAAGATTCGGTTTGAGTGGAACAGCGAGGTGACCGCCGTCCACGGCACGGACAAAGTCACCGGAGTGACCCTGACCGATACGGTGACGGGCGACAAGCGCGAGCTGTCCACTGACGGAGTGTTTGTCGCCATCGGCCATGTGCCGCGCACCGAGCTGCTCCACGGACAGGTGGACCTGAACCCGGAGGGCTACATCTGCGTTTCGGCTCCCACCACTGCCACCTCCGCCGACGGCGTCTTTGCCTGCGGCGACGCGGTCGATCACCGCTACCGCCAGGCCATCACGGCTGCCGGCACCGGCTGCGCTGCAGCCCTCGACGCCGAACGGTACCTGGCGGCAGTGCAGGACGCCGACAGCATTGCCACGGCGCTGGTGGAGGGAACGCCCAGCGAGTGAGGCCGGCATGTGGGTTCACCGGGAACAGCGGTGCTAGGCCGCGCCGCTGAAGGTCAGCACGAGCAGGGTGATGTTCAGGCCCACCAGCAGAACCGCGACCACCACGCCCAGCACCGTCGTCCACCAGCGGTTGCAGTGCAGCCCCATCAGTTCCCTGCGGGAGGTAAGCCAGACCAGCGGTATCAGGGCAAACGGAATACCGAACGAGAGGATGACCTGGCTGAGGATCAGCGCCCAGGTGGGATCGATTCCCGCGGCCAGGATCAGCAGTGCGGGAATCAGCGTAATGAGGCGGCGCAGGAGCATCGGAATGCGGATTTTCAGCAGCCCCTGCATGATTTCGGCCCCGGCATAGGCGCCCACCGATGTTGACGCCAGCCCGGAGGCGAGGAGCCCGACCGCGAAGAGGGTCGCGACGGCGCCGCCCAGCGACGCGGCGATTGCGGCGTGGGCGCCTTCCAGCGTGTCAGTGCCGTCCACTCCCTGCAGTGCGCTCGCCGCCAGCAGCAGGATGGCCAGGTTGACGGTTCCGGCCACGGCCAGCGCGATCGTGACATCCCAGCGTGTGGCACGGATCAGCAGGGGAGTGGTGAGGTTGGCGCTGCGCGTGGGGAAACGGTCGCGGGTCAGTGCCGAGTGTGCATAAATAGCGTGCGGCATGACGGTGGCGCCGAGGATGGAGGCGGCCAGCAGCACGGATTCGCTGCCGTCGAACCGGGGAACCAGGCCGCCTGCGAGCGCACCGGCGTCGGGCGGGGAAATGACGACGCCGGCCGTGAAGCCGACGGCGATGATCACCATCATGGACACGATCACGTACTCGAAACTCCGGTGCCGTCCGCTGCCCTGCAGGCCCAGCAGTGCCATGGAAACCACTCCGGTGATTATTCCGCCGAGGAGCAGCGGCAGATCGAACAACAGCCAAAGCGCCACCGCACCGCCGATGACTTCGGCGACGTCGGTGGCCATGGCCACGAGTTCCGCCTGGAGCCAGTAGAGCCGGCGTGTGGATTTACGTCCGATCCGCTGCCCCAAAAGTTCGGGCAGCGACTTGCCCGTGACCAGGCCCAGCTTCGCGGAGAGATACTGAATGAGCCAGGCCATGATGTTGGCGGCAACCACGACCCAGACCAGCAGGTAGCCGAAGCGGGCACCGGCAGTCATGTTGCTGGCAACGTTGCCCGGATCCAAGTAAGCAACGCCGGCAACCAGTGCCGGGCCGAGCATCCAGAGGATGCGTTTTGGCGCGGCGGGCACGGGCGAAGCGGTTTTGGTGCCTCCGGCGCCGTTTGGTCCGGTGGGGTCAGGCGCCCGTCCGGCTGGTGAAGGGCGTGTTGTCATCCGGCTCATGACAGCAAGGTAGCACGTAAGTTCGGGGCCCCGAAGATACGCTGGAGGTCTCTCGAAATTCTTCCGCAACTCTTGTGCTGACTGGTTTTGAGGGATGCGGAACCGGTTTTCCGGGAGGGACGGACAGAGGCAGGTATCCGCGGCGCAGGACGCGTAGTTCTGCCGGAAAGACGGGTATTTCCGTAACGCTGGAAGGGGCCGTTTGGGGTTCGTTTGGACCCCAAAATGTCAGAGCCGGATGAAAGCCTTAAGCCATGGATCAGCACCGATCTTTTCCCGATACCGGCACCGGTGGTTCCCACAGTGCGGGTGCTTCTGCCGCCGGCTTCGGTGGTTCTCCGGCTGCCGGACATTCCGCCGGTCACGCTGCCGGCCCCCGTGCCGGAGCGGCTGCCGTGCCCCGTGCCGGAGCGGCTGCCGTGCCCAGCCGGGCGGTCTATGCGCCCAGCCTGGCGGCCTCCAGTGCCGGAACCGCCACCGGCTCCCGGGGCAGGCTTGCCGGGGTCCTGACCCTGGAGAGCGTCGAAACCCTGAACCAGGACGAGGCCGGTATTGTCCTGGCCAAGCTGGATCATTTGGTCCGCTGGGCTCAGGCACAACAGGCGAAGGTGCTTGACCGAATGGAACGAATCTTTCGAGAGGAATTTCTCGAGGTGTCGGCGCAGGGAAATCCGGGGCTGGCATTCAGCCTCGCTGCCGAGGAAGCTGCCGCGATCCTGAGCCTGCCTGCGGGGACCGCGAAAATGCTCATGAGCCGGGCAGGGGACCTCTGCAACACCCATGCCGCTACCCTGCAGGCCCTGGAATCGGGAACGATCGGGTATGGGCATGTGCAGGCCGTGCTGGATCAATCCCAGAACATTCCAGCCGCTGAGGTAGCCCGATTTGAGGGCGAGTTGCTCACTGTGGCCGGAGAACAGACACAGGCCCAACTCCGGGTGAAGGCACGCCGCCTGCGGGAGAAACGGTATCCGGAGACTGTGGTTGTCCGGCATAAGTCAGCTTTTGAATCCCGCCGGGTTTGTCTGCAGCCGGATGAGGACGGGATGTCCTGGCTGTCGGCGTTCCTGCCCGCTCCGAAAGCGCAGGCGATTTTTACCCAGCTCAGCACGGCCGCGCGGGGTGAGCAGCAGGCCGGCGATCCGCGCCTGGTGGACCAACTGCGGGCGGACATTCTCACGGATTTGCTCGGCGGCCCGGATCCGGACGGAGAGGGGGTATGGGTTCAGGGGACCGAAGCCCGCGCTGACACCGGCACAGGGGTCAACCGGGTCGGCGGGAATGAGGATGGAAGGCACTCCACCGGTTCCGGTGGTGACATCGACGGTGCAGGGTCGTCTGGTGATCTCAGCAGCGCCGGGTCCGATCGTTTTTCCGGTCCGATCAAGAAGGATGTGAAGGCACGCAAGGCCCGTACAGAGATTCTGGTGCTGATCAGCGCTGAAACCCTGTGCGGGGCCGATGAACAACCTGCTGAACTGCACGGTTATGGCCCGATTAGCCCTGAAACGGCGCGCAAACTGGCCCGGCAGGCGGCGCGGTGGACGCCGGTGGAACGCGATCCCGATACCGAAGAGATCCTACGGGTGGGGCGTAGGCGAAAAGTTCCGGAAGGACTTCAACGCTGGCTGCGGTTCCGGGACGCCACCTGCCGGTTTCCCGGATGCCGGACCAATGCGCTGATGTCCGAGATCGACCACACCACCCCCTGGGCCCGCGGCGGCGCCACGGACCATGACAATCTGGAGCACTTGTGCCGCCGGCATCACATGTTCAAAACCAAAGGATTCTGGAAAGCGCGGCAAACCAGGGCCGGGATTATCGAGTGGACCTCGCCGGGCGGGCGCACCTACCGCACGGAACCCCAGCTCAGCCTGGTATCGGGCGGGGCAGGATCCGGTTCTGTCCGCAGCGCCTCAACCGGAACCGGACCCGGTGCTGAACCGGAACCGGACCCGGTGCTCCGGCCGGAAGGGGACCCGGTGCATTAACCGGAACCGGACCCGGTGCATTAACCGGAACCGGACCGTACACATCAACCCGAAAACCGTGGCCACCATTTTGGCTTGCGGCTTCGGACCCGGCATCCACCGACTATGGCGATAATCCGCCACCGTTCTAAACCGTCTGGGACTGGATGTTCATTTCCTTATGCTGGACGGTCGTCGTCGGCCGGGATGGCAGCGGTCCGCCGATGGGATGCCGCCAGCCAGAGGACGGCACCGGCTACCGGGAGCAGGACGACAGCCAGCATCCACAACCTGCGCGCCGGCATGGCGACCCAGGCCGAACCGGCAAGGCTATAGAGCGCAGCAACAGCCAGTGTGATGTAGAGGACCACCGACAGTGCGATCAAAGGAGCCCACATCAGGTATTCGACAGGCATAACGAAAACCCTGCTCTTTCATCATGAACGGAGCGGAAACAGACAATGAATGGGGGGACACCATCAGCCGGTAAGGGGAAGGGCGCAAGTCCAGAATAGGGTTCCCGGCAGGAACTGCACCTCATCCCCTGTGATGACATTTTCAGGTGTCGTGTCCAACCCGCGTAGTGCCTCACATCTGGGGCCATCGTCGTCGTAAGCCCATAGCGCCAGACCAAACGGCTCAGCCAAAAACACCCGGCCATACGGTCCCAACCTCTAACTGCCCTAGCCTTAATCCATGAGCACGACATCTCCTCCACAGTCCGCGGTCCGCCCCGCGGCACTCTTCGGTGCCGCTGCGGCAGCGCTCAGTATTCCGATGGCGCTGCTGGTGCCCCTGTGGATCACAGCGGGACGCGTACTTTTTGGCATCAACGGAAATCTCGTTGCAATTTTCGCGGCCACTCTGGGTCCCCTGCTGGTGGGACTGATGCTGCTGGCAGCTGTTCGGATTACCGTCGCTGCCCGGCGGCGAACGCCGTTCGGGGCTCCGACAGGTACATCGTTCCTGCTGCTGGCCACGTGGGTGGCGGGCGCGGCCTTCGGGTTCCTGGTGCCCGACGTCGGTGGCGGGCACGGAAAGGACGGTTCAGTGATGTCGGTGCTGCTGGGAACCGGGGCGGGCGGCTTTTCGGCGGCGCTGGCCAACCCGGTGGGGATGATCATGCTGGGTTTGACGGTGTCCCTGGTTGTTGTGTCGCGGCCGCGTACTAATCCCGCGGAGGTATAACTTCCGCACCGCGGGTCTGCTGCCAGGGCAGCCGCCCGGTAACCTCCAGCTGCAGCGTGTAGCTGAGGAACGTCCTAATCAGCACGATGAGGGCCAGCACGCCCAGCGACTCGAACGTGGGGGTCACCGCCACAGTCCGAATAATGTCTGCCGCGACCAACAGTTCCAGACCCAACAGGATGCATCGGCCGAGCTGCTGCCGATAAGCCTCATACACGGGACGGCCGGTGCGGCGCAGCAGGGTTCGCACCGCCGACAGCGTTGCCAGGATGGCTCCAACAATGATGACGGCAACTCCGGCCAGATCAACCGCTTCGCCGGCAGCCTCGATGATGCCCTTGAATTCCATCTGAGTGCTCCGCTCCGGGCTGCTGTGACCAATCCAGCCGGGCGAACTGCCCGTACCTCCATAAGCGGGCCAGCCCCGTGCGGTGTCAAGCGAATGAGCGCAGAACTCAGGCCGCTGCGGCGAGCCGGGCCGGAGAGGAGTCCGGGTAGTAGAAGGACCAGTCGTCATACGGGTCCTGCCAGGTCGAATCATCCCGTGCGATACGGTGTACGGCTCCGGCCGGAACCCAGCGGTTGTGGGCGCGTCCGGCGTCGTCTATCCAGTGCAGGAGCACGGAAGTGCGCGTCCAGGCAGCCGCCTTCCCGTCAATGATTGACGACGACGGCGTCCGGCACCGGACGTACGGCTCGCGGCGGTACGGGGCGTGAGTGACGGCGGCTTCGGGACTGCCAGGGCCGCCGGGACTGCCGGGGCCGGGGCCGCCGGGACTGCCGGGCACCGGGCCCGGGGTACGGGAATCCCCGAAGGCATGTGGCGGAGCGGAGGATGCGGGAGAACCTGGCATGGACCGGGAGGACGACGCATTGGAAGGCATGGGACCACCATGCCGTGCGGCACTGACATTCCGGTGTGGGAAGGGCCCCAAGGGCCGGCGGGACCCCGCGCCGGGCAGCGGACCTGCCGGAAGAAGCGGCTGCTAGGAAGCCAGATCCCGCCATTTTGCTGCGGCTTTATTGGTTAGCGCGGCACCGTGATCGGCAACCCGGCGGGGAACCAGACGGATAACAGGTGCCAGATCGGAAAAGCCGGGCCGGACGGAGTCACGTGTGGGAACGGCAGCCTTCATAGTTTTGGGGCGGTTGGCAACGAGATAGAAAACGGCCGCCGCGGCTACTGCCAGGGATATGAGGGTTACGACTCCGAGGCCGTACAGTGCCAGCAGGGCGTAGAAAGGCGATTCGAAGAGGCCGGCAATGAAATCGGCGCTGCCCAGCAACAGCCACAACCAGAACACCGCGACGAGCACCAGCATGGTGCGCCCGCGGCGAAAGAGCATAGCGGATTTTTTCCGCGCAAAAGGCACTTCTTGAGACTCCCCACCCATTTCTACTCCCCAGCTAACGGACCAGCCCAGCAGGTCCTCAAGCAGATGATAGCCCGTTAATCACCGAACAATGATTAACGGTGCGCCGAAACACGCTGTGTCGCCGCGGAGGGGACGTCGGCGGAAGAATTGTGCGTGATTATCCGCCAAGGGCGGGCCCGGCGGTATTGACGATCAGGATAACGCCCAGAATGCCCGTCACCCAGGACAGGGTGTTGGTGGATGTGCGGGTCAGGAACGCGTCCAGCCGCTTCAGGAGGGGCTCCATCCGACCGGCAGCGGTAATGCGTGCGGCCAGGAGTATGAGGGCCGGGGCCACCATGAGCGTGCAGTAGACGGCGAGGACAACTCCTGGCAGCGGCCACGTCATAGCAGAGGCACTGATCAGACCTATGGCACCCAGATACGGAAGCATGGTCGCGAGTTCGAGGGTGGCGGCTGCCAGAGCCAAACCGACCAGGGCTGCGGTACCGCCGCGCCCGGGACCGGTTCCCACGGCTTTGAGCCGCCACCGCGACAAGCGGCCGGGGCCGGCAGGGCCGGTGGTACTGGTGGAGCTGGAAGCAGCGGACGCGCTGGACGCAGCAGGCCCGGGTGCCCCCGGCCGGCCGGAACCAGCCGCATCCGGCCGGTCAGGCGCGGCAGGCACCTGGACCTGGGCCCGGGCGGCCTTTTCCTGTTTCGCTTTGGCTTCCAGCTGGAAACTCCAGGCCACCAGTGCGGCGCCGGCAATCAGTAGGAACACCGAGAATCCGCGGGATTCAAAAACCCCGCCGAAATTTTCAACAACCAGTTCCGCGCCGAACAGGATGGCCAGTCCGGCAGCAAAATAGAAGACTGCCACCGTCGCCAGGAACAGCAATATCCGTCCGGGCCGCAGCCTGCCGGGTGCCAGCAGGAGCCAAACCGGAATGAGCAGCGTTCCGAAACTCGTCGAGTCCACCAGCGCGAGCACGGCCAAAGCACCAAAATGAGCGGGATCCATGATGCCAACGGTAGAAGGCGGGGCCACCGTCGTCGTCACCCAAAAGGAGGACCTGCCCGCAAACCCCGGTCCTCCCATCGGACGGTTCGGACGGCTCGGATGACGGGTCGGATGACGGGTCGGACGGCCGGGATGACGGCTCGGACGGCCGGGACGACCCCTGGCGGCTAGGCAGTTTCCGGTGACGGAGGTGCCAGCCGGGGGCTGCCGGGATTCAGCAGCGAGTGCTTCCGCCCGTAGAACCAGTAGATGAGGAGGCCGATCACGAGCCAGATACCGAAGCGCAGCCAGGTTTCCCAGTGCAGCTGCAGCATGAGGAATCCGGAGGCGAGGACACCAAATGCCGGAACCCACGGCATCAGCGGCAGGCGGAACTCCCGCGGGGCGTCCGGCTGGCTGCGGCGCAGCACAATGACTGCCAGGCAGACCACCACAAACGCCGCGAGGATGCCGATGTTGGTCAGATCGGCCACCGCACGGATCGGGAAGACTCCGGCCAGAAGCGCCGAGGCGATCCCGGCGATCCAGGTTACGCGCTGCGGAGTGCCGTGCCGGTCAGTTCCGGAGAACCAGCCCGGCAGCAGTCCGTCGCGGCTCATCGAGAACCAGACCCTGGTGACCCCGAGCAGGAAGGTGAGCATGACGGTCAGGATCGAGAGCACGGCGAAAGCGGAGATTACGGTGGCGATAACCGGCAGCCCGGCGGACTGGAAGGCTGAGGCGAATCCGGCGGTGGGACTGATTTCCGTGTAGTTCTGCATGCCGGTCAGTACCAGCGTTGCCAGGATATAGAGCACCATGGCCACGCCCAGGGAGAGCAGGATGGCCTTAGGCATATGCTTTTTGCCGTCAGTGGCTTCTTCCGCAGCAGTGCTCATGGCGTCATAACCGAACACCGCGAAAAATACCGTGGCGGCACCCGTAAAGACAGCACCGAAACCGTTGGGCAGGAATGGTGTGTAGTTCTCCATGTTCACGAAGAAGAAGCCCAGCCCCACGATGAAGAGAATGAGCAGCACCTTTAAACCCACGGCCACGAGTTCGAACCGGCCGAAGGTTTTGGTGCCGCGGCTCAGGATCCAGGTGATGAACAGGCAGACCACCAGGGCTGGCAGGTTGACGACCCCGCCCTCGATGGTGTCTCCCGTCCCTTGCATCCAGGCCGGCACATCGATGCCGATACCGGACATGAACTCGGTGAAGTAACCTGAAATGCCGATTGCCACCACCGCGACAATGGCCGTGTATTCCAACAGCAAATCCCAGCCGATGAACCAGCCGATAATCTCGCCCAGCGCGACATATCCGTAGGTGTAGGCGGAGCCGGCGCGGGGAATCATGCCGGCGAACTCGGCGTAGGACAGTGCCGCCGCAGCGCTGGCCAGGCCCGCAATGAGGAAAGAGATCAGCACGCCGGGCCCGACGCCGGGGGCATCGGCACCGCCGTTGGCCACCAGACCCGCGAGGGTGAAGATGCCGATGCCGATAATGCCGCCGACGCCGATGGCCGTCAGCTGCCACAGGCCGAGGCTTTTAAAGAGCTTGTTACCGGTTTTTTCGTCTTCCACGTTTTCGATGGGCTTGCGCCGGAAGAGGGATGTGGAGGACGGGGTTTCTGCCATGGCCATGGAAGACTCCGATCATCGCTGCCGGTTACCGGGGAGCCGGGAGTACCTGGACGGACTGTACGGACTTCGGCTCCCAGAGCAGTATCGTCCCGCCGGAAGCCCTTGAAAAGGCTCCGGGCCAAAAGATCGGACACAACAGCCCGGGCTCAACAGGACCCGCCCGCGAACGGCCCGCGGGAAGATACCCCGCCTCCGGAGGCGGCGCTACTTTCTGTTGTCCGGGGCAGCAGCAGATGCTTCGCCCCCGGAACTTTCCCGTCCCTGCCCCGGCCTCTGTTGCTGTTTCAGTTCGCGGGGCGGGGAGTCCACGAACTTCAAACCGACCACGCAGCCGATGATTCCGGCCAGGAAGAGGATCTTCAGCAGCCCGGGCTGCTCATCGCCGAAAAGCATGGCATAGGCCACGGTCAGCACCGCGCCCAAACCAGTCCACACCGCATAAGCGGTGGAAATGGGGATGAAGTTCATCGCATAGGAGAGTCCCACCATGGATAGAGCGCAGGCGGCAAAGAAAATGAGGGACGGCAGGAGAATGGTAAAGCCTGCCGAAGCGTCAAGGGCGGTGGCCCAGACAGCCTCCAGAACGGCGCTGAGGAGCAGAATGATCCACGGCATGGTCAGCCCACCAGCTTCAGGCCGATAACGCAGCCCACGACACCGAGCAGCAGCAGGACCTTGATAACCGTGGCCCGTTCTCCACCGAACAGCATCGCGTATGCCGCGGTCAGGACCGCTCCGATACCGACCCACACGGCATAAGCGGTGCCCACCGGGATGGACTGCATAGCGACGGCGAGGCCGGCCATGCTGAGGGTGAGACCGCCCGCGAACGTGACCGTCGGCCAGAGGCGGCGGAAGTTCTCCGATTTGCCGAGCGCTGTGGCCCAGACAGCTTCCAGCGTGCCGGAGAGGACAAGAATGACCCATGCCATGACAGATTCCTTTGGCCAGTCTTGTCGCTGTCCGGGTACTGAACCGTCGTCCGGAGACCGGGATCCGGTCTTGACCCCCTACGGTAGCAAATTGGCAGCGGGATTGCCGTGACGGCCGTCGCTCACCCGGAGCCGTCCCCGCAGCCGCCCCCGTCCCCGCAGCCGCAAGCGGGCCTGCCGTGCCAGGACCAAGCCGATGCAGCCGGCGGCTACCGCCGGAACGGCACCGGCGGTAAAGATAGCTGCCTGCGGTCCGAGGGCTTCGGCCAGCCAGCCGGTCAGCGGTCCGCCCACTGCCTGTCCGCCAATAAGCACCATGATGTACAGGCTCATGACCCGGCCCCGGATCGGCACTGCCGTGGTGGACTGCACGAGCTGGTTCGCGCTGGTGATGAACTGCATGGAGCAGAAGCCGGCCACGATCATGACTGCTCCGAAGACCGGAAGGGACGGCGAAAAGGCCGAGACAGCCAGCGCACAGCCGTACGCGGCAGCACTGACGATGACTGTCCGGAGCCGCAGCATCCGACGCCGGGTGGAAGCCACCGCACCGGCCAGCGCTCCGGTGGCAACCAGGGTGTTCAGGAGTCCGAATCCGTCGGCTCCGCTGCGGAACACCTGGTCGGCAAAGGCTGCCATTAGGACCGGTGTGCTGAGGGCAAACACCGACACGAAGGCACACATGGCCATAGGCCAGAACACGGTGGCAGTGGTGCGCGCGTACCGTGCTCCTTCGCGCAGCATTCCTTTGCTGCGGGGTGCGGGCTCTGTGTGGAAAAGCTGGTCGGTGCGCAGCCGGCCCAACATGAATACCGTCAACGTGCAGGCAGCCGCATTGATGGCGAAAGCCCAGCCTCCGCCGACGGCACCGATCAGCATCCCGGCAACCGCGGGGCCCACCATGGCGCCGAGCTGGAAGACTGACGAACTCACGCTCAGGGCATTGCGCAGCTGGTCCGGGCCCACCATTTCGTGAACGAAAACCTGCCGTGCGGGCTGGTCGATGACGGTCACCATGCCCAGCGCCAGTGCCACGAGGTAGACATGCCACACCTGCACTGCGCCGGTCAGGGCCAGAAGCGCAAGGGCCACGGCCAGCACTGCGGCGGCGGATTGGCTTGCCATGAGCAGGATCCGCTTGGAGTACCGGTCGGCGATTATTCCGCCCAGCGGCCCGAGCAGCAGGGTTGGCAGGAACTGGAAAGCGGTGGTGATACCGACGGCGGTGACGCTTCCGGACAGCTCCAGGACCAGCCAGTCCTGGGCGATGCGCTGCATCCAGACCGCTACTACGGCTACGACGTGCGCGGCAGTGAAGAGCCGAAAGTTCAGGATCCGCAGGGAGGAAAAAGTGTCGCGCCACGGCACCCGCTCCGAGCGGGTTGGGCGAAGGGCGGCGTCCGTCTGAGGCGGAGTGGCAGGGTCGGCGGAAGTGGGCCCGGGGGAAGGTATCTGCGGTGACGGGTGTACCAAGGAACATCCTGTGTGCGAAGCGGCGGGTGCAGCGCCTGGCTGTGGAGCCGGGGATGCGGTGCCTGGTGCGGTGATGGCGGCTTCAGCCTAATTCGGGACAGCGGGAAAATGAGGGGGTAGGCTCCCTATCAACCCCATTGCAGTTCGTTATAAGAGCGGGCGTTTTAGCTGCGGCGGGATATAAACCACCTGTTTACGGAGGAACGATGTACGAGCCTGCCCAACTGCTGAGCTTTCTGACTGTGGCGGAAACGCTGAGTTTTACCCGCGCGGCAGCGCGGCTGAACCTGGCCCAGCCCACCGTAAGCCAGCACGTGCGCAAGCTGGAGGCCGCGTGCGGCCGGATCCTGCTGGAACGTGACACCCAGTCGGTCCGCCTGACCGACAACGGTGATGCCATGGCCGGGTTTGCCCGGAGCATCCTGGCAGCACACCAGAGTGCTGAATCGTATTTCTCCGGTTCCGCAATGCGGGGCCGGATCCGCTTCGGCAGCGCCGACGATCTGTCGCTGACCCGTTTGCCGGACATCCTGCGCCGCTTCCGTCGGTTGTATCCGCAGATCAACCTCGAATTGACGGTAAGCCAGAGCGACCGTCTCCACCGCCGGCTGCAGGCCGGACAGCTGGATCTGGTGTTCATCAAGACGGCCGCGGATACCGAACAGGGAACGGACGTCCGGCGTGACCGGTTTGTCTGGGTGGGACTGAAGGAGACGGTCCTGGAGCAGGGCGCTCCGGTTCCGCTCGTCGCCTATCCGCATCCAAGTTTGAGCCGCCGTTTTGCGATTCGGGCGCTGGAAGCCGCCGGCCGAACCTGGCGGGTCACCTGCAATACCCGGGAGGTTAACGGAATCCTGGCGGCGACCCGTGCCGGGATCGGCCTGTCGGTGCTGCCTTCCTCCCTGGTCCCTGCGGACCTGGAGAAAGTGGGCAGGCGCCTGGGGCTGCCCACGCTGGGCGAAGTGGATTTCACCCTGATGAGCAATCCGCTGGCGAACCGCGACGTCGTGGACGTGCTTGCTGCGGCCATCGCCGACAACGTGGTGGCTGCCGGGCAGGAAGCACCCTCCCCGGGGCGGGCGGGCTTTTAGGAAAGCTCCGTGCTGCGCCGCAGAATGACATGCCCCGCCGCTGCGCAGGCCTCAGCCGCCCCATCCTCGGCGAGTACCTGGGCTACGGCCTCGCTGCCCAGCCCGGACAGCGGCAGCTGCGCCGTCGTTAACGCCGGAGTGAAATCACGGAGCGTTTCAATGTCATCGAAGCCGGCCACTGCAACATCCTCGGGAATCCGCAGCGAGTGCTCACGCAGGCCGGCGATGGCTCCAATGGCCATGACATCGCTCGCGGCGAATATACAGACGGCGGGGCCGTCCCCCCGGGGGCCGCTTCCGTTAGGCCGGGCTTCCCCGGCCGGCTTTCCGCTAAGCTCGGCGGCCAGTGCGGCGGCAGCATCATATCCGCCGTCGCGGTTGAAGCCGGTCCGGCGCACCTCCGCCGGTTCACAGCCGGCCTGCCGCAGACCCTCTTGGAAGCCGGCCAGCCGGTCGTCGGAGGTGGCCAGGCCCTCGGGTCCGGCCAGGATCAGGAACCGGCGGTGCCCGGCGCGGGCCAAGTCCGCGGCAAGGTGAACGCTGAGTTCGCGGTTCGGTACCGGAATGGTGCGGAAGCCGTCGCCGGGCACTGATCCCACCAGAGGCTGGCCGATCACCGCTACTCTGCCGCCGTTCGCCTGATAGCGCCGCAGCTCCGAGAGCAGAAGCTCATTCTCCCCGGCGGCCGCAGCAGTATCCGTGCGGGTGCCGGCAAGAACGATTGCGTCGGCCCGCCGTGCGGCAAAGGCTGCAACGGCGCGGTGCTCACCGGCGGGACCGCCGCCCGTGCTCGCCAGCAGGACCACCTTTTGCCGGCCCTGGGCGCACTCCTGCACGCCGCGGGCGATGGTGGAAAAGTACGGGTCGGCAATGTCGTGGAGGATCAGTCCCAGCATCCCGCTGTTTTTCTTCGCCAGGGACTGGGCCTGTGCGTTGGCGATGTAGCCGAGCGCAGCTGCCGACGCCTTCACCCGTTCGGAAATCTCATCGCCGGGGCGGCGGCTGGAGCCGTTCAGTACCCGTGAAGCGGTGGCCAGGGAAACCCCCGCATGACGGGCTACTTCATACAAAGTGCTGGCGGGCACGGTTCCTCCACTGTAGTCAGGGGGCAATTATGGCATCCCGGAAAGTGCTTGCCAGAAGCGCGGTGCCGGGGCAGGATGATCCTGATCCGGAATGCGCTTTCCTGCATTTCCCCACCAGTCAACGGAGACCGACCCAATGGACAACACCCCCGCCCCGCCCCGCACCCTTCGAATTGCCATGAACGGCATCACGGGACGGATGGGGTACCGCCAGCACCTGCTGCGGTCCATCCTGCCCATCGTCGAAGCGGGAGGCGTCCTGCTGGACGACGGCACCCGCGTCCAGGTGGAGCCAATCCTGGTGGGCCGCAACGAAGCCAAGCTCCGCGAACTGGCGGAAAAGCACAAGGTTGCCGAGTGGACCACGGACCTGGACGCCGTCATCGCGGACCCCACCGTCGACATCGTTTTCGATGCCTCCATGACCAACCTCCGTGCGGCCACCCTGAAGAAGGCCATGCGGGCGGGCAAGCACATCTTCACCGAAAAACCCACGGCCGAAACTCTCGAAGAGGCCATTGAACTGGCCCGGATCGGGCGGGAAACCGGCGTCACGGCCGGCGTGGTCCACGACAAGCTGTACCTGCCGGGCCTGGTCAAACTCCGCCGCCTGGTCGATGAGGGGTTCTTCGGGCGGATCCTGTCCATCCGCGGAGAGTTCGGCTACTGGGTCTTCGAAGGCGACCACCAGGCGGCCCAGCGCCCGTCCTGGAACTACCGCCAGGAAGACGGCGGCGGCATGACCACTGACATGTTCTGCCACTGGAGCTACGTGCTCGAGGGCATCATCGGCAAGGTCCGCACCGTCAACGCCAAGACCGTCACCCACATCCCCACCCGCTGGGACGAGGACAGCAGGGAATATCGGGCCACGGCCGATGACGCCGCCTACGGCATCTTCGAACTGGAAACTCCGGCCGGGGAGCCGGTCATCGGCCAAATCAACTCCTCCTGGGCGGTCCGCGTCTACCGTGACGAGCTGGTCGAATTCCAGGTGGACGGCACCCACGGCTCCGCCGTCGCCGGGCTGACCAAGTGCGTGTCCCAGCACCGGGTGAATACGCCCAAGCCGGTGTGGAACCCGGACCTCCCCGTGACCGAATCGTTCCGCAGCCAGTGGCAGGACGTACCCGCCAACGCGGACCTGGACAACGGCTTCAAGCTGCAGTGGGAAGAGTTCCTGCGCGACGTCGTCGCCGGCCGTGAACACCGCTTTGGCCTGCTCTCGGCGGCCCGCGGTGTGCAGCTGGCCGAGCTTGGCCTGAAGTCCTCGGCGGAGCGGCGCACGCTGGACATCGAAGAGATCAACCTCTGATGGCCGAGCTGATGCTTCCCGCCGGTGACGGCGGCACCCGCACCTACACCACTGCACCGGCAGCAGTGTGGCACCGGCCCGCGGCCCCGCTGCGCGCCCGCCGCGCCTACGCCGCGGCCCACGTCATTCCGCGCTCCGCGGGCAACAATGTCCCCGGCGCTCCCGCGGACCTGGACTGGGATTCCACGCTGGGGTACCGGCATGAGCTGTGGTCCTACGGGCTCGGTGTCGCCGATGCCATGGACACGGCCCAGCGCGGCATGGGCCTGGACTGGGCCGCCACGCAGGAACTGATCAAGCGCTCGGCAGCGGAGGCCGCCGCCGTCGCGGCCTCCGGGGCGCCGGCCGCCGCGGGTAAGACCGTCCGCGACCTGATTGCCGCCGGGGCCGGCACGGACCACCTCGACCCGGCCGCCCTGCCGTCCGGCCGGGCCGGCGTGGACGCGGTCCTGGACGCCTACCGCGAGCAGATTTCCGTGGTGGAGGGGTCAGGGGCGAAGGTCATCCTGATGGCCTCGCGCGCCCTGGCGCGGGCGGCGTCCGGCCCGGAGGACTACCTGCGGGTGTACTCAACCCTGCTGGCGGAAGTCAGCGAGCCGGTCATCCTGCACTGGCTCGGGGACATGTTCGACCCGGCGCTCACCGGATACTGGGGCGGCGCCGACGTCGAAGCCGCGACCGCCACCTTCCGCGAACTGATTGGCGGTGCCGCCGCCAAAGTCGACGGCGTGAAGGTGTCGCTGCTCGATGCGGACCACGAAAAGGCCCTCCGCGCGGCCCTGCTGGAGGGGGTCCGCCTGTATACCGGGGACGATTTCAACTATCCGGAACTGATCGACGGCGACGGAGCGCACCATTCCGACGCGCTGCTGGGCATTTTTGCGGCCATTTATCCCGCGGCTTCCGCAGCACTGCAAAACTACGACGCCGGTGAACCGGACAAGGCGCGGGCCATCCTGGATTCCACCCGGGACCTGGGCCTGCACATTTTCAGTGCCCCCACGTTCTACTACAAAACGGGCATTGCATTCCTGTCCTGGCTGAACGGCCGGCAGCCGGCGTTCTCCATGGTGGGCGGCCTGCAGAACGGCCGCGACGTGCCGCATCTGGTGCGCACCTTCGAGCTGGCGGACCGGGCCGGACTGCTCGCGGATCCGGATTTCAGCGCCGCGCGGATGAGGGCGTGGCTTACCGTGAACGGAGTGGCCCAGTGATCGACTTTTCCAGGCTCTCCCTGAACAGCGCCACCACCAAGTACTGGACGTTGGAGCAGGTCATCGAGGGCTGCGTCCGCACGGGCATTCCCTCGATCGGCCCGTGGCGGGACCGCGTCGCGGAGGTGGGTACCGAGCGGGCGGCCAAGCTCATCAGCAACGCCGGGCTGCGGGTGTCCTCCCTGTGCCGCGGCGGGTTCCTGACCGCTTCCGGCCCGGCAGGCCGCGGGGCTGCGGTCCGGGACAACCGGGCAGCCATCCTGGAGGCCGAAACGCTGGGGGCCGGCGAACTGTTCCTCGTGGTCGGCGGACTGCCGGACGGGGACCGCGACATCATTGCCGCGCGCCGTCGCGTGGCCGAGCGGCTCGAGGAACTGGTCCCCTTTGCCGCGGACCACGGGGTGCGGCTGGTGCTGGAACCGCTGCATCCCATGTATGCCGCGGACCGGGCGCTGCTTTCGACGCTGGGGCAGGCACTGGACCTGGCCGCCCCCTATCCGCCCGCCGTCGTCGGCGTGGCCGTGGACACCTTCCACGTGTGGTGGGATCCGCAGCTGCGGGAGCAAATCGTCCGGGCCGGCCGCGAGAACCGGATCGCGTCCTACCAGATCTGCGATTTCAACCTGCCCATCGCGTCCGATGCCCTGCTCTCGCGCGGAATAATGGGCGACGGCGTCATCGACTTCGCGACCATCACCGGCTGGGTGGCGGCGGCCGGCTACACCGGTGACATCGAGGTGGAAATCTTCAACCAGGAGATCTGGAACAACCCCGGCGACGAGCTTCTGGAGACCATCAAGGACCGTTACGCCTCGCTGGTGCTTCCCTTCTCCTGAGCACCGGTCCGGAGCGCGGCTGCTGCATCAGTAACCGCGGTCCGAATCCGGTACAGGCTGGTGGACGCGGTCATGTACAGAGTGGCACCGTCGTCGCCCCCGAAACAGACGTTGCTGACGGTCTCCGGCACCGGGATCCGCAGCACGTGCTCACCGGCCGGCGAATAGACCTGCACTGCCTCCTGTGAGGAGGACCAGACGTTTCCGTACACATCCACGCGGAAGCCGTCCGGAACGCCCGGGGCCACCTCGGCAAAAACCCGGCCGTTCCGGGCGTACCGGCCGCCAACGACGTCGTAGGCATGAATCGCATGGCCGTGCAGGCGCTCGCCGCCGTCCATGGCGGGGGTGCCCCGCGAGGTATCCGAGACGTAGAGGATGGATTCATCCGGGGAGAACGCCAGCCCGTTGGGCACCTCCACGTCAATGACCGCCGGAGTCAGCTCCCCGCTGGCCGGATCGAAGCGAAAGACCCAGCGGTCGCCGTATTCCTCCCGGCCGGGGTGGCCTTCCGTGTCCTTCTGGATTCCGTAGGAGGGGTCGGAAAACCAGATCGTTCCGTCGGACTTCACCACCACGTCGTTCGGCGAATTCAGCCGGCGCCCGTTGTAGGAGTCCACCAGCGTCGTGACGGAGGGGGCGGCGTCGTCCGCGGTGCCGGTGTCCCGCTCAATGGCCCGCCGGCCGTGCGAGCACTGGATTACCGCTCCGGCTTGGTCCAGCGCTCGGCCGTTAGTGAACTCAGCCTCTGCCGCGTAAACCTCCAGATCGCCGGTGGCCTCGCGGTATTCCAGGATTCGGTTGCCCGGAATGTCGCTGAAGCGCACGGCGGAGCGTGCCGGTATCCAAAGCGGACCTTCGGCCCATTCGGCGCCGGTGGCCACCTTTTCCAGTACGGCGTCGTCAGCTAGCAGATTTCCGGGCGTCGTGGTCATGCGCAGTCCTTCAACGGGAGGGGACGGGGGTCCGCCCCAGCTTAGACGCTGCGGCCGCGCTAGGCTGGAACCTGTTCCCAGCCTTTAGGAGAAATTGCAGTGAGCGCACTTCTGACGTCCCTCGTTTCCAGCGCCGGCCTGATCGGCGGCTACAAGACTGCCCGGGATACCGGCAACCGGCAGCTCGGCGGAGCGGTCCTTGCAGCCGCCGGTGCGGCCGCCTTTACTCTGTGGAAGCGCGACGCCGGCACCGGCAGGGCCGCGGCCCTGACAGCCGGCTACGTTGCAGCTTTCGGCCTGTCCCATCCGCTGGCGAAGAAACTGGGTGCGTGGCCGTCCGTCTTCACGGTCACCGCCGCAACGGCTGCGGCGTCGCTCATTTTCGGCCGCCGCCGCTAAGCCGGAAAACGGCGTCCGCCCGCCCGGCGTGCGCCGCGATGAGCCGTGCATTGGCCTCGTCGCTGCCCAGGGTCCACTCGCGGGCCTCTTCCGCGGTCTTGCCAAACTGTGCGTGGCGGCGGATGAGCCGCTGGCGGCGGACGTCGTCGTCGGCCTCGAGGTACCACACCTCGTCCATGGCAGCGCGGGCCCGCGGCCACTGGCCCCGGGGGAGGAGCAGGTAATTGCCCTCGGTGACAACGAGCGGAACAGAGAGCCGGACCGGCAGCGCCGATCCAACCGGCTCCTCCAGCTCCCGCCGGAAGTCCGGGGCGTAGATCACCGGCTCCTGCGCCGTCTGGCTGCGGAGGCGCTCCAGCAGCGCAGCGTAGCCGCCGTCGTCGAACGTGTCCGGAGCACCCTTGCGCCTGCGCCGGTCCAGCGACTCCAGGACAGTGTTCGCCAGATGAAAACCGTCCATCGGCACCAGCACGGCGGTCTTCGGACCCAGCGCCTCCACGAGCCGGGCGGCAACTGTGGACTTGCCGGCTCCCGGAGCTCCGGTGATGCCCAGGATCCGGCGCGTGCCTCCGGACGCCAGCAACCGGGCCCGGCCGGCGAGTTCGGCGGCGGTGGCGGGTTGCTGCGGGGCACGGCCGGTGCGGTCTCCGGGAGGGAAGATGTCCATCCCACCATTCTCGGGCACATTTTCGCCGCGCACGGGGAATCATCCCGGAGAGGGACGCGTTATTATTTGTGGACGCCGGGAACGGGCCGGCGGGAGTGCAGCAGCTTGATAACTGAACATGGGGATGATCGGTTTCGACGGTGTTTGCCGCGAAAGGGGAAGCGGGCCGAGGATGCAGAGTTATCTCGCTAACGCTCTCTGCAAAAAATAAGTGCCAAACCTATGCGCACTGACTTCGCCCTTGCTGCCTAAGCAGTAAGGCACAGTCCGTCAGCCCGGAGTTGCTCTCGCTCCGGCAGCTGGCGTCGTTTAGAGGGCCACTGCTGAACACCTCCGCCGTTGGGGTGTTCAGGACACTTTAACGGCTGGGCCCGGATCAGCCGCACGTCTGCAGGACGGCTGGGGCCAAGAAAATCCGACGCAGACTGCGCCCGGAGAAGCCCTTTCAACTCAACATCGGACGGGGGTTCGATTCCCCCCATCTCCACACCACCCGGCACCTGCCGGAGTTCGAAGGCCTGCCCGGCACCCGGGCAGGCCTTCCGTGTTTCCGGGTCGACTGGACTGCTTCCGGGCCTACTGGAATTGCGGCGGTATGACCGTTCCCTGGTGATACCGCAGGCGTGCTGCCGCTGCCGAGGTGTCCCACACCGAGGCGTGCCGGCTCCGGCGGACGCCTGAGCGGATCCGGTAGGTCACGAGAACGAGGTGCTCAGCCAGTTCCACGAAATCCCATTCGTCCGCTTCCGGGGCCGCACGCATGGGTTCGACGGCCAGGGCTTCAATGACTTCGGCGCGTGTCCAGTGCCGTCCGGAACGGCCGATCTCGACGAATGCCGGGTGCAGCAGTTCCTCCATCCGTGCCGGCTTACTCCGGGTGGAGGACTCGAGAAGTTCCAATTCAGCGGCTTGCACCACGGCATGTTTACTCATGGGATCAGTGTGCCTGATCCGGCCCGGTCTCCTAGGCTGGGTTCCACAGGAAATCCAGTACTGACCCAGGCATGGAGGCCAAACATGACAGGACGCGGACGCACACTCCTTAAGGCGGCAGGTACGGGAGCGGTGGCGGGGCTGGTGGGCGTGGCAGCGATGACCGCCGGGGAGAAGGTCGAGCAGCTCCTCACCTCCCGGCCCAATTCCTACGTGCCGGCGCGAACGCTGCTGTCGCTGCTGGGTCAGAAGCCCGACGACGGCGCCCGCCCGCCGGTCTGGAACCATGCGATGCACTGGGGGACCGGTGCCGTGCTCGGTGCGCTGCGCGGAGTCTGGGCGGTTACCGGTATCCGGGGTCCGGTAGCCAACGGCACCCATACCGTGGTGCGGCTGGCCACGGACCAGACGCTGGAGAACGCCACCGGCGTTGGAGCTCCTCCGACCTCCTGGCCGGCCGGTGAAACAGTGGTCGATGTGTGGCATAAGACGGTGTATTCGTGGGCGACCGGAGTGGTCTGCGATGCCTGGATAGCACCGGTGCTGGAGTCCAGGCGCGGGACCACCAGCCACTGAGCGGTCCTGGTCGTTCATTCGGCCGGCTCCGTACGGCAATCCTTCGGGCGGGGCCGGCCCGGTCCTGGTGCCTTAGCCTTCCGTCCGGCCGGCCCCGGCGGCGGGCAGCACCGTGAAAACGGCGGGAGAGGTGTAGCCCGCCGCGGCGAAGGCGCGGGTTACTGCATCGGTGACAGCCCCGGCGTCGTCGTTGTTCACCAGCGCAATCGCCGAACCGCCGAATCCACCGCCGGTCATCCGGGCGCCAAGCGCACCGGCGCCAAGAGCAGTCTCCACCGCCAGATCCAGCTCGGGGCAGGAGATTTCAAAGTCGTCGCGCATGGAAGCGTGGCTTTCCACGAGGAGGGAACCGAGCTTGGCCGGACCCTCTTTGCGCAGGACGTCGACGGCGGCCAGCACCCGGGCGTTCTCCGTGACGACGTGCCGCACGCGGCGGAAGGTTTCCTCGTCCAGGATGCCGGCGGCCTCGGCCAGGTCATCCGTTCCGAGGTCGCGGAGGGCGGCGACGCCCATGGCTTTGGCGCCCTGCTCGCAGGAGGCCCGCCGGGAGGCATAACCGCCGGTGGAATGTTCGTGGCTGACCCGGGTGTCGATCACCAGCAGGGTGAGGCCGCTGCCGGCGAGATCCAGCGGCACCAGCTGCGCTTCCTGCTGCGGCAGTCCAAAGACGGCATGGCCCTCTTCGCCGAGCAGGGACGCGGACTGGTCCATGATTCCGGTGGGTGCACCCACCATGAGGTTCTCGGCGCGCTGCCCCAGGGCCGCCAGTTCGGGGCCGGCCAGTCCGGCCCCGGAGAGGTCGTTGGCCATGACAGCCACGGCGCACTCGAGGGCAGCCGAGGAAGAGAGTCCGGCGCCCACTGGCACGTCCGAATCCAGATACACGTCGACGCCGGGAACTCTGATGCCATGGTCTTCGAAGGCCCACAGCACACCCAGCGGATAGGCCGACCAGCCATCGATGCTGCCGGGCCGCAAGTCGTCCAGATGGGTGCTGGCCGTGCTTCCTCCGCCGAAGGCTGAATGGATGTTCGCGGCGCGGTCGTTGCGCGGTGCCGCGGCCACCGACGTCGAGCGGTTGATGGCAAAGGGGAGGACAAAACCGTCGTTGTAGTCGGTGTGCTCGCCGATCAGGTTGACCCTGCCGGGAGCGGACCAAACTCCTGCCGGTTCCCGGCCGAAACGGTCGGTGAAGGCGGCTGCCAATTCGGGGGCGGAGAGAGTCATGACCGGGCCTTTCCTGCGGGCTGCACTTTAACGGCGGAGGAGGAGGCGGCCCGCAGGTTTGCTGCCACCTGTTCGGGGAGGGTGTCGTTGATGAAGGCTCCCATCGCTGCTTCGGAGCCGGCCAGGAATTTCAGCTTGTCTTCCGCCCGGCGCGGGGAGGTCAGCTGTAGGTGCAGGCGGCTCGCCCGGCGGAACCGGTCATCCAGCGGCGCCTGGTGCCAGGCCGCAATGTAGGGAGTGGGAGTGGAGTACAGGCCGTCAACGCGGGCCAGCAGATCAAGGTAAACGGCTGTCAGGTCATCGCGTTCGGCGTCGCTGAGTTCGGCGAGGTCCGCCACCTGGCGGTGCGGCACCAGATGGACTTCCAGGGGCCACCGGGCCGCGAAGGGCACATAGGCGCTGAAGTGCCGGCCTTCGAGGATCATCCGTTCCCCGGAGGTTCGTTCCGCCTCCAGGGCTGATCCCACCAGGGTTTGCCGTCCGCCGGAGGCCTCATGGAAGGCTGCCGCCTGCTGCGCCATGACGGCCGAGCGGGGAGGAATGAACGGGTAGGCATAAATCTGGCCGTGCGGGTGCAGCAGGGTTACACCAATATCCGCCCCGCGGTTCTCGAAACAGAACACCTGCGCGATGCCTTCCATGGCGGAGAGCGCCTCCGTGCGCTGTGCCCAGGCATCGACGACGGTGCGGGCGCGCTCCGGGGAGAGCGAGCCGAAGGACCCCTCATGAGCGGAGTCGAAGGCCACCACTTCGCAGCGGCCGTAGGCCGGAGCCGTCGTGCCCCAGGACGGGTTCTCCGGGAGAGCGCCAAGGCCGGGGCCGAAGGAGGGGAAACGGTTTTCGAACACCACCACTTCGTAGTCTTCGGCGGGGATCTCGGAGCTGCGCGACGGCGAGGACGGACACAGCGGGCACTGGTCGGCGGGCGGCAGGTGCGTGCGGGACTGGCGGTGGGCGGCGACGGCGATCCACTCGCCGGTCAGGGCGTCGTACCGGGTGGTGCCGTTCCCGGGGCGGGCCGGCAGTCCCCGGCGGTCAGCCGGGGCTGCCGCCCGCCGACGCGCAGTCTCCACAGAGGCATCAAAATAAATGAGTTCCCGGCCGTCGGAAAGGCGCGTGCTGGTGGAGACTGTCATGAAATCCTTTGTCGGCCGGTCGCTGGAAGTCACAGACTATCCCACGCGTTGACACCCCCGGCGGGGTGTGACGCCGCCCCGCCGGGCCGCTGCCGCCGAGAGTATTACAGGATCGGCCGGCCTCCCGTTACGGCCACGCGCGCACCCGAGATGTAGCTGCCGTCGTCGGAGGCCAGGAGGACGTATACCGGCGCCAGCTCGGCGGGCTGGCCCGGCCGGCCCAGCGGCACGTCGGAGCCGAAAGAGGCCACCTTTTCCGGCGGCATGGTGGCTGGAATCAGCGGCGTCCAGATGGGCCCCGGGGCGACGCTGTTGACCCGGATGCCCTTCTCGCCCAGCAGCTGTGCCAGGCTGGCGGAGAAGTTGGCGATGGCCGACTTCGTGGCCGCGTACGGAGCCAGCGTGGGGCTGGGCATGTCCGAGTTCACCGAGGAGCTGCCGATAATCGCGGAGCCCGGCGCCATGTGCGGAAGCGCGGCCTTGACCAGGTAAAACATGGCGTTGATGTTGACCTTGAAGGTGTACTCCCACTCCTCGTCGGAAATCTCCTCCAGAGTCTCGTGGTTCATTTGGTACGCGGCGTTGTTCACGAGGATGTCAACCTTGCCGAATTCGCGCACCGCCGTGTCGATGACTTTGCGGCACTGCTCGGCCGTGTCCAGGTCTCCGGGAACCAGGACGGCACGCCGTCCGGCTTCCTCCACCCAGCGCGCGGTCTCCTTCGCGTCGTCGTCCTCGTTCAGGTAGGAGATGACGACGTCGGCACCTTCGCGGGCGTAGGCGATGGCCACTGCCCGTCCGATACCGCTGTCGCCGCCGGTGATCACTGCGGTCTTGCCCGTGAGCTTGCCCATTCCCCGGTAGGTTTTCTCGCCGCAGTCGGGTGTGGGGGTCATCTGATCCTGCGTGCCTGGGGTGTCCTGCTGCTGTTCCGGCTGGTTCATGATGGTCCTTTCGCTGGCAAAGTGGTAAGCAGGCTTATAATCTAATGGTGCCGGCGCAACTTGGGAAGCCCTGTTATAGGGCGGCCTCGACCGCAGCCGGCGTAACCCCGACAGTTGCCGGCTGCCGGTTTCCGGCACCGGCCAGGAGCAAAGGAGGAGGACGATGTCCACCACGGATGAGGGTTCCACCATGCCAACCCAGAATGAAGCCGATGCCCTGGAACAGCAGGCGCCGGCGATTCCGGAAGCCCGGGAGGACAGCGGAAGCCGGGACCCGGTGCAGGCGCACGGGGACCCACTGCGCCCGGACGGTTCGGAAGCGGACCGGCTTGAGCAGGACGCCGATGAGGGGCTGCCTGCCGATGAGGACGATTACCCGCGCGGCAGCGCCGGTTAGAGCCGGCGGAGCCCCGATCATCCATCCCGTCGGCGTTCCCGCGCGCATGACCACGTCGCCCGTGGAGTTGTTCCTCATCATGTCAACCAGCAGGGTCTAATCCGCTGATCCCGTGTCTGCACGGCCTTAGGAGGGGGTGAGCGCCCCAAGCCGGGCCGGCTTCAGCGCGGCGTAGCGAAAACCTGACGCTCGCGTGAGGACATCTTGCTGGGCGTCGCTGTAAAACTCGAGAAAAACCTCACGAATGATGTGCCGTGCCTCATGGGGGTTGCGTGCCGAGCGGCGTCCACTGATGAGTGCGGTGAGGCCGTCGACCGATCGCCAGCCGTCGGATTCACCGGTGAGTCGCGCAGCCATTCGCTCACGCGTCGGCTGGCTCGCGTCGGGTTGGAGCGCCGCGAACTCCGCGGAGAGAAGAACTGAACTACTCGCGATCCGCTCCCGAAGGTTGCTCATCGCCTCGTCGGCGACCAGACGCGAGACGATGAGCAGCACGGCACGGTCCGCGAAGGACAGTCGTGAAGCGATCGGTTCGAACCCCGGCGGGGTGTCTGCCGGTGCGTTGTAGCGGAGGAGCGCCGCGATGTCGGCCCGGGACCGGGCCAGCCGGGCGAGTTCGGCCTCAATCTTCGTGTCGATGTCGAGCAGTTCTTCGTGCGCCTCCGGACCGGAGGTCCCAACCCTGTCGATGCTCGACAGGGGAACACCCAACTCCGTAAGCCGCCGAATCCTGACGAGGCACAGAAGATGTTTGGCCGTGTACCGCTTGTACCCGTTCAGGTCACGGTTGGGTAGATCGAGCAAGCCGATCGCGTGGTAGTGACGCACAGTATTGACGGTCACGTTAGCCATGTAGGCGATCTCGCTCGTACTCCAAGGCATCGTCTTCCTTCGGGTGGTGGTCTGGATCCTAGCCTCGCTGGATTAGTCGGTCCTTCGCGTCGGTGTCTTTCACCTAAACGGTGCAGTCGAGCGGGCGAGATCACCGTCCTTTTTGCCCCTCTGGTGGGAAAGCATGCCGAGATACCATCTCGGCATGCTTTTTGTGTTGACCTTGTTGGGGGAACATGGTGTCCCGTTCAGCCTATGAATCGATCGAAGAAAAAATTTCCATCAGGGGTCCGCAAGTGGAGGTCCCGCTCACGTTGGCAGTGGCGGGTGACGAGGACCACCGCGGTCGCTGTGACCTTCGCGGCCGTGCTGGCAGGATGTACGGCGCCCGACGGCGTACCGGCGGACGACCCGCGCAGCACCCCGATCCTCGCGCTCGACGAGTTCGAGACCCAGGAGCTCAAGTGGGGAGCATGCGACGACTACGCCATCACCGATCAGGAAAAGGAGAACTTCCCCCTCGCCCCGGAAGCGGAATGCGCACGGATGTTGGTCCCGGCGTCCTACGCCGACCCCGCGGGTGACACGGCGTCCGTCGCCGTGGTGCGTGTTCCCGCGCGCGGCGAGTCGACGGGCTCGCTGTTCTTCAACCCCGGGGTCCGGGCGGTGCTGGTCTGCTCGGAACGATCGGTGCGTCCGTCCTGATGTCAAAGAGCGCGATCACGGAGCAGTTCGACCTGGTGGGCTTCGACCCCCGTGGCGTTGGGGCGACCGAACCGGCCGTCGACTGCAACCTGACCGACGGTTCCGCCGCCGGCACGGCTCTGCTCGCGAAGATCGGTACTCCGTTCCCCACGCTGACCGAGAACGACACCCAGGAACTGGCCGATCGATGCGCCAACGGTTCGGGCGGTATGGAGGTCCTCGAGCACATGGGCACCCGCACCACCGCGAAGGACATGGACGTCCTGCGAGAGGTCCTCGGCGAAGAGAAGCTGAACTTCCTCGGGCAGAGCTACGGCTCCCGCCTCGGCACGGTCTACGCCGAGGAGTTCCCGGAGAACGTGCGGGCGATGGTGCTCGACGGCGCCTTCGACCCGAACCTCGGACCGCAGGAACGGCTGCTCGCCTCGTACGGCGGCTTCCAGCAACAGTTCGACACTCTGGCCGCCTTCTGCGCCGAGCAGGCGGATTGCCCCCTCGGGACGGATCCGGCTGCCGCGACCACAGCGTTGCAAGACATCATCCGTCCCCTTGCGGACAACCCCGTACCGGCGGGTGACTCGGAATTGAACTTCGATGGGGCGCTCGGAGGCGTGATGGGCGGCCTCTACAGCCCGGACAACTGGCCCCTGGTGATCGAGGGTCTCCGCGAGGTGCAGCAGGGTCGCGGCGATCAGCTGTTCCAGATGGCGAACGCCATCGGCGGGGTGTCGGCCGAGGGAGAGAGCTCGAACCTGCTCGACTCGTCGATCGTCATCAACTGTGTCGACGAGGATCAACTCGTCGGCGAGGATCGCGCGCAGTTACAAGCCGACACCTACGAGGTGGCACCGATGATGGATCCGGGGGGAGCCATGGGAGAAGGTGCTCGGGACAAGTGCGCGGATTTCCCGACCACGGGCGAGCTGAACATCCCATATGCGCAGGACATCCCCGGCCTCCCGTCCACGCTCGTCGTCTCGCTCACGGGAGACGCGACCACCCCGCACACGGGTGCCGTCGCGCTTGCTGAGACGCTCGGCAGCACCCTCCTGACGGTGGAGGACGACGGGCACACAGTGATCGCGAACGGCGTGAACGCGTGCGCCGACGCGATCGCCGCGGCCTATCTCATCGACCTCGAGATCCCGGAGGAGGATCAGACCTGCGCAGCAGATACATAATCCTCTCGCAGCCGGGCTGCGGTTCCTGCTGCGCCGCGGCGAGCACGCGGACAGCGAGAAAAGCCGGTAGCGAAAAAAGGCAAGCTTGCATCATTCGTTCGTGTGGTTGGGCCCCTGCTAGCAGCCCAGCGTCTCTACGGTAGCTAAGAGGCTGAACTCCTACACGGGGACCCAACCACATCAGCCGTCCCTCAAAGAAATCGTCTACCGATCTGGAGCGCAATCAGCCGCTTCCGGGTCCATCCAGACAAAATCCCAGTGGTGGCCGTCGAGGTCGTCAAAGCTCTTGGAATACATAAATCCGTGATCCTGCGTGCCGGCAGGCGTCGCGCCGGCTTGCAGAGCTTTCTCGGAGACGGTGTCGACTTCTGCTTTGCTTTCTGCGCTGAGCGCGAGTTGGTCCCCGGTCGAGGTCATGACATCGATGATCGACTTACTGATGAACTCGGCGAAAAAGTCCCGCGTCAGCAACATGGCTGTGATCGGGTCGCTGATCACCACGCTGACGGCGTTCTGATCGCCGAAACCCTCATTGATCGAATATTCGAGAGACTCGAAGAATGCCCGCGACCGGGCCGAATCATCAACGGCGAGATCGATGAAAATGGTTGTGGGCATTGTGGTGTTTCTAAATTGTGTTGTTTCTAATGGGTCAGTGGGCGAGGTGCTGCGTAAAATGGGGGGCTGCGAGGTGGGGCCCGACGTGGTTCTATGCGTGCAGCGGTAAGGCGTACGTAGCACGCAAATCTTTCATTCACCTCTTAGGTGACGGGATGCATTCCGGAGTTCCACAACGAGCACCGTAGGTTGTTCCCAGCCTGGGTAGTGCCCGCCGTATTCCATCTCGTTCCAGGAAACGATGTCCAAGTAACGTCGTTCGGCCCATCGGTGGGCGTTGGGATACGGTTCGCCTGGGAAGAGGGTGAAAGAGGTTGGCACGGTGACGGGCCGGGCGTTTTCTTCTTCTGGTCCTCGCGCGACCGTACGAATAGTTTCCCAGTACCAGCGAGCTGTGGAGGCACCGGTAGCAGTTAGCCAGTAGAGAGCGATGTTGTCGATTCGGTCGTTCAGACTGACGCCACCACCGGCTTCGGGTCTTGTATCCGAAAATGCGACGAGAGCCTGATCAAGCCAGGCGGCTAGGCCAACGGGCGAATCGATGAATGAGTAGCCGAGCGTTTGAGGAAGTGCGCCCTGGGCCATCACGTGCGTGGGGCCAGTTGCCATGAAGTTGTCCCGTTGAGCCAGCTTGCGGGTTTCGGCTTCGTCGGCGGTGGCGCGGTCCGAGGGTAGCGGTGAGGCGATTGGCATGGTCAGATGCAGGTGTGAGACTCGTTCAGGCTCGATAACCGCAAGTTCCGTGCTGATGAATGCGCCCCAATCCCCTCCATGAGCCATGAACTGGTCGTAGCCAAGTCTGGTCATCAGCTCTGCCCACGCTCGTGCAGTCCGCGCAACGTCCCAGCCGAGCTCGCGGGGGCGTTCGCTGAAGCCGAATCCCGGCAATGCCGGCACGATGATATCGAAAGCATCTTCGGCTGACCCGCCGTGCGAAACAGGATCGGTGAGCGGCACGATGATCTTCTGAAATTCCAGGACCGACCCCGGCCAGCCATGGGTCATGAGGAGAGGTACCGCGTGAGGCTCAGCAGAGCGGACATGCCAGAACGCGATATCCAAACCGTCAATGCGAGTGCGGAAATGTGGAATCGCGTTCCAGCGACTTTCCAGCGATCTCCAGTCATGCGTCCTCCAGGCGCCCAGGAGCTCGTGCATACGTTCTAGGCTCACGCCTTGCGAGTCGTCAAGGACCGTCTCCGGTTCTGGTAGACGAGAATCCTCGATCCGTCTCTTCAGGTTGGCGAGTTCATTGTCAGTGATGTAAATAGTAAACGGTTTAATTTCAGACATTTTCATAATCCTTCGCGTCTTTTTCGGAGCGTGTTTTGTCGAATAAGCCGTATTGACTACTTATTAGCAAGGGCGAGACCGCGGTGTAGTGGTCGACCGTAGGGTTGGCGCTGCCTTAGCCGCGATGGCGGCGGTACGCGGCATGTCACCCTGCTCGGCTGCCTCGTTCAGCACACAGTCGATCCCGCTCCATCGATGATCCTGGCCGCACGCTTCTCTTCTCAACGCATCGACCATTCGCAGTACTCATGTACCCGGTGCCGGGATGCCGGGTACACACAGCAGTAGAGACCGTGTCCTCAGCACTGGGTCAAACCCGGCGGGCGTAGTGCCATGCAGCTTCGTCTAAAGCGAGCCCAACGACCGACGTCATCCACTCCCGTGACGACATCAACGCCCGGGTCGCCGCACTGTGAAAGGCTGCACCGGACCCCACCCTTTCGTCGGACTGTGGGTGACCGAGGACGGCGCCACCACACTACAGATAAGTGATGATCTATTACCGCGACGACACCGGGTTTACCGCCTTCGGAAAGTTCCGCGCCGACATGCTGCCTCATGCGGGAATGGTGATGTGCCGCACGACCGAGCTATAACGCAGAAGGTGCAAGCCAGCTGGGAGTGGGCAGCGTGGATGTCGTCCACAAACTGCAACAGACGGAACTACTATTCGTGCCCGGAATCGGGTGGCTCTTGACCTTGTGGTAGGAACACGGGGTCTGATCAATCAGGTGATATGCGATGCGACTATGGGGTCGGTTTGCCTCTCTTGGTCTCTCCGCTAAGGGTATGACCGAAAAACCCATGAGAGGGATGCAACTGAGACAGGATCTCGGGTCGCAGCGGCCGCCAGCGATCATCTGACGCCATGGTCGTGCCGATTGCTCAGGTGCGCCGCCTTATTCAACGTGGAAGGATACTTAATGAGTAAGATCTCAGATCTCGGAAGGGCGAACCTCACCCAAATTCTGAGTGAAAGCGTCGAAGGGCAATCCCGGGTACCTGGCGTCGTAGCCGGCATCACAGACCGCGACGGCGTACACTTCCTCGAGGCAGCAGGAGAGCGCAGCCTCGGCAGCGGCGTTGACATGACCACCGACTCCGTTCTCGCGATCTTTTCTTCCACTAAGGCAATCACGGGTACGACCGCGCTGCAGCTCGTCGAGTCGGGCGAACTCGACCTCGACGCGCCTGCCAAGCAGTACGCCCCTGCCCTTGGGCGCGCGCTGGTGCTTGAGGGTTTTGGTGTCGACGGAACCCCGCGTCTGCGTGCGCCGAAGCGGGACATCACCGCGCGCCACCTGCTGCTACATACGGCCGGGTTTGGGTATGACTTCTTCAACGAGAGCTACAACCGGCTCTCCACCAATCTGGGCCAGCCGGGCGTGATGACCTCAACGCGCGCCTCAATCGAGACGCCGATCCTTTTCGACCCGGGGGAGCAGTGGGAGTACGGGTCAAGCATCGATTGGGTCGGGCAGGTGGTCGAAGGTATCACCCGCAAGCGACTCGGCGACATCATGCAGGAGCGAGTATTCGCACCGCTCGGGATGCGTGATACCGCATTCATTCTGAACGACGACACCGCAGCCCGCCGCGCGTCAATCCACCAGCGTGCCGCTGACGGGACGCTCACCCCGATCGATGAGCTGATCCTCCCGCAGGACCCAGAAGTCCAAATGGGCGGTCACGCCCTGTACTCAACAGTGGAGGACTACCTTGCCTTCCAGCGCATGTGGCTGAATGACGGACGCTCCGACTCTGGCGAGAAGGTACTCCGAACCGACACCGTGGAATGGGCGGTCAAAAACGACCTCGGCGACCTCACAGTGAAGATGCTTCCTGGGGTTACCCCATCGGTATCCCATGATGCTGAATTCTTCCCCCACCAATCGAAGTCGTGGGCGTACACGTTCATGGTCAACGACCAGCAGGCACCCACCGGCAGGCCAGCGGGGTCGATCGGATGGGCGGGCCTTGCCAACCTCTACTACTGGATCGATCGGCGAAATGGTATCGCCGGCTACTGGGGGACGCAGGTTCTTCCCTTCTTTGACGCTGTGTCACTTCCCAGCTACCTCGACTTTGAGACCGCCACTTACCGTTCCCTGATTTAGCCGCCCAACGGAATGATCAGATCGGTCATACAGGTCGATACCCTGTTGCCGACAGCTGCGCCTACACAGTGAGCTCTACGACTTCGGATCCCGGGGCCTGTACCACCGTTGATGTGCAACTGCTCTCGCACCAGTCAGTGCTGCGAAACCGATATCGGCTCTAGGCCATGTTGTTACTCATCAATGCGTCTAGTGGCGCGCTGCCGGCGGGCTGGTGCCGGACGTGCGGCCCGTCGACGCGGAAAGTTGCGAACGAACGGTAGAACCTCATTTTCCTTGCACCTAGCAGACGCAACTGCCGCCCAGGTGCTACCGAAAACTTTTTTGTATTGGCAAATGGGGCGGCAGATGCTGCTCTATCGCGATCTGATGGATGGGCTTCTTGCCGCCCAAGCGGCCGGGGAGAGGGTTCCGCGATTACCCGTCCCATCATCAGAGGGTCTGTATCAATAGCAGCAACTGACAGTAGACCGGACCGGTAGGCCACGGCTCGGACGTTGGCAGGTGTGTTCCCGCTCGAGCGAAGCCACGCCTCGATCGACCTTGAGTATGTTGCAGGAACAGGGTCTTTACTGCAGCTACAGGTACCTAATGAAAGGACGCTCTAATGACCGTGAAACTCAGTCACCCCGAGGGTTTGCTGGACCAGCAGGATTACGCTCCCGTCGCTCTGACAACTGGATCACGACTCGTGCTGCTTGCCGGGCAAGCATCGGTCCGAGCATCCGGCGAGGTGACCGCCCCCGACCTTGCTGGGCAAGTACACACCTCGTTGGGAAATATTGTCACTGGCGTCGAGGGCGCAGGCGGAACCGTCGATGACATCGCGCGGCTCACGATCTACGTCGTGGGCTGGACACAGGAGATGGCAGGGGACCTCTTCGACGGACTCGCACGCGCCCAGGCATCCGACGGGTACGCGTCTCCGTTGCCGCCGATCACCGTGATCGGTGTGCAGGCACTGTGGACGCCGGAACTACTCGTCGAAATCGAGGCCACGGCCGTTCTGGTCTGACCACATACCGGCGCGCCCGCGCGGCTGGCTGAGGACCCGGCGTTCGTGCGGAACCTCAAAGCCAGCCGCGCAAGCGTGCCGCGGCATCCTGATGCGCTACCTTTTTCGTCAGATACGAGTACTGCCGCTGATCGTGCGCGGCAAGTGAGGTGAGCATCAAGCCTTCGGGCAGGCGTCGGCTTGACAGTGTTCGGACAACATCAAGTTGACTGGCTCAACCCGCATCGGTGCGATCTTCCGCAACGCCGCGAGCGGTATCGACATGGCACTCGGGCCGATATGCGTCGTACAGCTCGGTCTGGTGTCTGGGAGCCTCGTGTCGCATGTTTGGTTGCAGAATCTTGCGGCTTTGCTTCTTTTTGGTTTGAACCGGGCCCTCGTCACTCATGAGGTCATAACTCTTCAACGCCTACCGCCGATTAACCCTTTTTCGAACAAGGAGCACCCTTCGATGAATACTTTCACCGGCGATCATGATGATCCGTCCCCTTTGACCGATCCGCGCAGTGCCAGAGGGGCAAAAGTCAGTCCCGCTATGTCTTCCCTTGACGGGAGTCGTCCGTTCGGTGTGCACATGCGAATGGCGTGGTGGAAGGGCATTGTTGTCATCCTCGCCTTGCCGCTGGTACTCGCAGTGTCGCAACTCGGCCTATACCTGGTGGCCGGGTTAATCGAGGGTAATCCGTTCGCGTCAGAGCTCACCCCGCTCAAACTCCTAGCCGCCAATTTGAGCACCGGCATCACGGCGTTGCTGGCTTTACTCCTGATCGGGCGGTTCGCAAAGGTGCCGTGGCGCACCGTGCTCAGCGCACCGCGCCGGTTCGACCGGCGCCGTCTGGTGATCTACTTCCTCGGCTCACTCGTCATCGTAGGGGTCGTCATGGCGATCGTCGGAGTCACGGCCTCCCAGGCCATCGGATGGACGAACTTCGCGGTTACTGGCACCACGGTCGGCATCCTCCTCGTGGTCGTTCTCACCACACCGATCCAGGCGACCGGGGAAGAGATCATCCTCCGTGGAGCGATTTTCCCCGCTGCGGGCACGTGGTTCCGGGCGGTCCGCCCCGCATTCATCACCGGCCTGGTGGTTTCAAGCTTGATCTTTGCATTACTACACGGCTCGACCGATCCGGTCCTTTTCGGCTACTACCTCTTCTTCTCGGTATGCGTCGCCGTGATGGGATTGATCACGCGCGGACTCGAGGCTGCCATCGCCTTCCACACGGCCAACAACCTGGTGGTGACGACCCTCAACAGCCTGTTCGCCGAGGGTGGCGCTGTCGCGGTCGAACGGTCAGCGGGCGAGGCGGGGGTGTCGCACTGCTGCTTCCCGCCGCGGCGAGCCTCGGTGCTCTCGTCATGGTTTGGCTGCGTGAGAGCTCGAGCCGTGCGGCAGAGCGGGCCAAAGTTCACGCATGAGATCACTTGTCGTTGATCGGGACGCTCCAGGTGGTATCCGTCTCGCCACGACTACGCCTGTGACCCTGGCCTCCGAGGCGCTCGTCCGGATAGTAGCTGCGCCAGTGAATCCGACGGACCTGCATTTTGCGGCTCAGGCCCCCGATGGAGCCGTTATCGGCTACGAATTAGCTGGCATCATCGAGGTGCCCGCGTCTGACGGTTCCGGCCCAGCAGCCGGCACGCGGGTGACCGGAATAACCATGAGCGGTTCGTGGGCAGAGTATGCCGCCGTTCCCAGTACCCAGCTTGCCGCCGTACCCGATCATGTGGACATCAACGGTGCCGCAACGCTCCCGCTCGCCGGGACATCAGCATTACGGGCGCTTCGGGCGCTCGGCCCGACGCTCGGACGTCGGATCCTGATTACCGGCGCAACAGGCGCGGTGGGAATGATCGCTGTGCAGTTGGCGGCGATCTCAGGCGCTGCGGTAATCACAGCAGCTGCCCGTGACGTACAGGCCTTCTCGCGCCTTCGTGGACTCGGCGCCACATCAACCTGCGCAACGATCGATTCCGGTCTGGGCATATTTGATGGCGTCATCGACAACGTGGGCGGATCGGCCCTCAAGGAAGCCTTCGCCCTCCTGGCCTCCAACGGAACCCTCGTCTCGGTCGGACGGGCCAGCGGCGAGGACACCATTCTGAGCTCTGTGGATCTCCAAGCTGACTGGGGAGGATCCGGTCGAACCATCCGCACCTTCTTCATGCCGGAAGAGGGGAGCCGAGCTCCGTTCGGATGTTCAGTTCCTGGTTGACCTCGCCGAAGCAGGCCGTTTGCACACGGACATCGGAGAATCTGTCTCCTTCAGCCGTGGTCTCGATATTCTTCGCACCGCGGCATGGAAGGGCAAACTTGTCCTGCAGCCCCAGATCTAGCCCGACGGCCGGGGAGCCACAGCCGGCCTGACCTACTCGCAGGCGTCATCGCGGGTCAGGTGGTCGCACTACTACTACGTCTGGTCCGTCTCATTTATGTCGACTTCCTTTCGAATCGGCGATCGACAGGTCACACACGAGAGGGATCCAGGGGAAGTCAGGTGAAGATCACGAACAGGCGGCCAGGAGCAGGCGTTTGTCGCCGCCGATGTTTGTCGCCGCCAATGTAGCGCAGCGGGTTGACTCGAACATCCACCGGGTCGGCCGGTGGAATCGTCGCTGACCGGGCAACGTCAAGCGGGTTAGGGAGTAGCCTGTGGTGCGGAAAGGGTTCACCCACAATAGGTCGGAGCGATGTTGACGAACCTCCTGGGGCGTAACAAGGAAATCGCTGTCATCGAAGACCTCCTCACCGGGGCGAAGGCCGGGCGAAGCGGAATGCTCGTTGTGCGCGGGCAAGCCGGCATCGGTAAGAGTGCACTGCTTGACCATGCTCGTGAATTTGCGAAGAACGCAGGTTTTCGCGTGGAGCTGCAGTGTGGTGCCGAATCCGAGTCGCAGTTGGCGTTTGCGGGCCTGCACCAGTTATGTGCGTCGCTGCTCGACCGGGCCGTCGTGCTCCCCGAGCCCCAGCAGGCTGCGCTCGGGGTGGCGCTGGGGCTCCGCGGAGGGGCGGCACCGGATCGTTTTCTCGTCGGGCTGGCGACGCTCAATCTGCTGGCCAATGTCGCAGAGGAAGGGCCGCTGCTGTGCGTACTCGATGATGCTCACTGGCTCGACCAAGCATCCGCGGAGGTGATGGCCTTCGTCGCCCGACGCATCACGGTTGATCGGGTCGTCCTGATGTTCGGGACGCGTGACGCGGGCGAGGGCTTCGTTGACGTGTTCGCGGACCTCAAACCGGAGGTCCGGTTGAGTGGTCTCTGCGAAAGTGACGCGCGGACCCTTCTCGCCGAGGGGTTTCATGCGCCTCTCGATAAAGACGTGCGAGACCGTATCCTCGCCGAGTCGTCGGGGAACCCACTCGCGCTGCTGGAGCTCCTCGGAGCGTCCGGCCGACCGAGATGGCTGGTGGATTCGAGCTGCCCGACGTGGTCAACATCCCCCGCCGGATCGAAGAAACCTTCCAACTCCGCTCGGCCGGTCTGTCCGAAGACGCTCAGATGCTACTCCTCGTGGCCGCAGCCGACGCCACCGGCGACGCGGCGCTCCTGTGGCGGGTGCTCCAGCAGGTGGGCACCGATCCCGCTGCTGCCACGTCAGCCGAGGCGTCCGGGCTTCTCGAGATCGGTGCCGTCGTGCGCTTTCGACACCCGCTCGTCCGTTCGGCGATCTATCAGGCGGCGACCCCGTCGATGAGGCGCCGTGCGCACGAGGCTCTCGCCGGGGCGACGGATTCGTCCGTCGCCCCGGACCGCCGCGCATGGCACCGCGCGCAGGCGGTGGTGGGCACCGATGAGGGAGCCGCGATGGAGTTGGAGCGCTCCGCGGTGCGGACGCGAGCCCGCGGGGGTGTCGCGGCCGCGGCCGCGTTCTTACAGCAGGCCGCAGAGATCAGTCCCGAGCCTCGAGCGCGCGCTCGGCGTGCGCTCGAGGCCGCGCACGCCAAGCACGACGCGGGCGCACACGTGGCGGCTCTGCAGCTGACAGAGGTCGCCTCAGGGGGCCCTTGGATGCCCTCCAGCGCGCCCGGCTCGACCTTCTCCGGGCGCGGCTCGCCTTCCATCTGACCCAAGGGCGAAAGGCACCAGGGATGCTTCTGGAAGCTGCGAAGGCGCTTGCACCACTGGACCCGCCACTCGCCCGGGAGACATACCTGCACGCGTTGGACGCGGCGATGATCATCGGGGTGTTCGGCGAGCAGGGGAGCATCGCGGACGTAGCCGAGGTGGCACGTGCGGCGCCGCCGCCGCCTGAGCCACCCCGGCCGGCGGATCAACTGCTCGATGGTCTGGTGACTGCGTTCACGTCCGGATATGAGACGGCATTACCCGCTTTGCGCCAGGCCATTGATGCGTTCCGAGATCGAGGTTTCGACGGCGAGGCAATCGGCCAGATGGGGAGCCGTCGTTGGCTGTGGCTTGCGACGCGCACCGCGGCGGGGATTTTCGATGACGAAGGCACGCGTGTGTTGGCGCTTCGCAACGTCCGACTCGCGCGGGAAGCGGGTGCGTTGACGACCCTCCCCGGAGCACTCGCCGCCCTGTCCGGCATGCTTGTGCTCTACGGAGACCTCTCGCAAGCCGCCGAACTGGCTGCGGAGGGTGCCGCCATCACGCAGGCAACGGGCGCAGTTCCACAGCTCTACGCTCAGCTCAGCCTCGCGGCGTGGTGCGGTCAGACCGAAGAGGCGCTGCGACTGTACTCGCTCACTGCAGAGCACGCGGGAGTGCCGGGGGCGGGCACCGAGTATGCCATGGCCCAGTACGCGCTCGCCGTTCTGCACAACGGACAGGGGAACTATCCGGCCGCAGTAACCGCCGGCATTCAGGCATGTCAGACAGGTGAGCTGTTGAACAGCAGCATCGCTCTTCCCGAGGTCGTTGAAGCGGCCGTCCGCGCGGACCAGCTGGCGATCGCCGCGTCGGCCCTTGAAGAGCTCTGCTCGCGGGCCGATGCGAGCGGCACCGCGTGGGCTCTCGGATTGGCTGAGCGCTCTCAAGCCCTCGTCAGTACCGATGCGGCCGCGGCGGGCCATTATCGTCAGTCGATCGAGTGGTTGACAGCATCGGGAGTGAATGGCCATCTCGCACGGACGCACCTCGTTTACGGGGAGTGGTTGCGTCGGCAGGGGCACCGTCAGGAAGCGCGCGAACAGCTTCAGATCGCGTTCGACGCGCTCTCGACCATGGGCGCTCGGGCCTTCGCCGACCGTGCCGCGCGCGAGCTGCGAGCCACTGGGGAGCATCCTCGCAGGAGGTCGGGCCGGCCCGCCACGACCCTCACGGCACACGAGCTGCAGATCGCACGTCTTGTGGCCTCCGGGGCGACGTCCCGCGAGGTCGGCGCCCACCTCTTCCTCAGCCCGCGCACCATCGAGGCGCACCTGCGCAGCATCTTCCGCAAGTTGGAGATCACCTCCCGCCGACAGCTCAAGAACCTCGAGTTGCCCTGACGACGTTATTGGTGTCGATTACCTTTTCGAACGGGACGTACTCGTCGAAGTTGAGGCGGCAGCCGTTCTCGACTGACGCCTGCCGGACGACTATCCCGCGGAAACTAGTGCGTCTTCCGACCGATGCCCGTGCCCGAAGGACGATCAGCTACGAGATGCGTTGAGGAAGCATGACGGTATCGCCCGCCACATCTATGGCGACCTTGCCGTGCAGCGCATAGGACCGCCTATTCTCTAAGAGCTCGTGAGCCTCGCCCATCCGGGCCAAAGGAAGCACCGCGCCGATGACCGGCTTCACAAGGCCGCGCTCGACCAGGCCGGTGAGAGCGTCCAGTTTGCCGCGGTTCTGACGTGTGAAGACGAAATGGTAGGCAGCGTTCTTGCCCCACGCCTCGATAAGGTTCTGCGGCTGCGCAATGTCGACGATGCTGACGACGCGTCCGGAATCGGCGAGTACCAGCGGACTTTTCGCGAGGGTGTCACCGCCGATTGTGTCGAAGACGACGTCGACTCCTTTCCCTGCGCGATCTTGGCCACGGCGTCCACGTAGTCCGTCGACGTGTAATCGATGACTGCGTCCGCTCCAAGAGAGCGCAGGAATGCATGGTCGCTTGCTTTGGCGGTGGTGATCACCCGTGCGCCAATTGCTTTGGCGACCTGGATCGCGATCGTACCGACACCGCCTGTGCCGCCGTGGATGAGGATTACCTCGCCCACAGTCAGTTGAGCCCGCGTCACGAGGGCCTCCCACACCGTCCCGCCGACGAGTGTCAGGCTGGCCGCTTCCAGATGGTTCAGGTTCTCCGGCTTCCGGCCGACAAGCTCGACGTCGGCGACGTGCTGCTCGGCGTAGGATCCGTGGCTGCCAAAGATTTGGGGCGTGTAGTAGACCTCGTCGCCGACACGGAACTCGGTCACGTGGGAGCCGGCTTCCTCGATCACGCCGGATATATCGTGTCCGGTGATTGCCGGGAGAGGGACGTAATCGGCGTAGTCTCCGCGTCGCACCTGGTAATCGAGGGGATTGAGAGCGGTCGCATGGACTCGCACACGCACTTGACGTGGTTCAACTTTCGGAACGGGGACCTCGCGCAACTCGAAGGCATCGGGGCCTCCGAATCGGGCGAGCACAACGGCCTTCATCCGATCAGTCATATGGGTATTCCTCATCATGGTTCTGGGTTTGTAATGCGCCGGGATGGGCGGCTCTCTTCCAATCTCACGCGCGCAGTCCGCGCCCTGGGCTGCGCTTGTTCTGTTCGAGGCTCCCCTCCAGGACGCGTCGTGTGAGTGATTGGGCCGCCGCCGCGACCTCGGGTGTCAGGAACGTCAGGAGGTCCTGCGAGGGCTCGCCGTCGGGGCCGAGGACCAACCCCGACCGCCCGGCGAACGAGGGATTGACGGCCGCGGCAACGATGGCCTCCACGGCGTCGGCTGGGTGGCGCATCCCGTTCTGGATCGGCTCCCACAGATGGCGGAGCGCGGGCGGGAGGATCTCCGGCGTCATCTCCATCGCGTTCGGCGTCGAGGCCGCCGCCGGCCCGAGGGGGTCGACCGCGAGCACGGTGATCTCCGTCGAGTCCAGCGTACGAGCGAGCTGTTGATTGTGGGCCAGATGCGCCAGTTTCGCGCGGCCCGTCACGGCCATGCCGGCATAGACGCCGTCCTGGTCGATGGCGTCGTAGGTCGGTGCGCCGTCGATCACCGCGGTGGTGATGGCGGATGAGGAGACGTCGACGATGCGGCTGGGGGCGCCTGATCGGAGTGCGCTCAGCAGGCGCGCGGTGAGCACGGCGGGGGATAAGTGGTTGAGCGCGAAGCTCGCCTCGAAACCATCGGTCGTCTCCCGCCGGGTCGACCACATTCCCCGACGTTGTTGATCAGCAGGTGCAGCGGGCCGTCGTTCGCAATGCGCTCGCCGACCTTTTGAACCTCGCGGAGCGAGGTGAGATCGGCCTGCATGAACCGGGCTCGTTCACCGATCGCGCCGGCCGCCTGAACGCCGCGCCCGGCATCGCGGCCGACGACGATCACGTCGAACCCCTCGTCGTGCAGGCGACGGGCGACGTGGAATCCGATGCCGCCGGTCCCTCCTGTGACAACTGCTGTGCGCATGTTCCTGCTCTCTTTTGCGTGGGTTGATGTCATCGGTTTCACTCCGTGTGGTCGAGGGTGGTGGTCCAGAACAGCTCCGGCTCCTTGCGTTCCTCGGTGAGCGCCCAGTACTGATCGGCGAATTGGTCGGGGTTTGAGTCCGGGCCGCCTCTCCCAATCCAAACCGCCAGGGCGATGTGTGCAACGTAGACGCCGTCCGGGCGCAGGGCATGATGAAGATTGAGGATCCAGCGGCGGAGCGACGGACGCGATGGTCAGCTCGGCCGCGGCCACGGGGGCCAGCGCCTCCGAACCGGCACCCGTCGGAGCGGGCGAGTACTCGAGGATGTCGACGAGGCCGAGGTTGTTCTCGACCGCGCCGACGGCGTCGGTGAGCGCGTCCGGATCGGTGACGTCAGCGACGTAGCCGCGTGCGGCGATCCCGTCACGCGCGAGGGAGAGCCCGAGGCCCGGTCCGGCTCCGACGATAGCAATGAGTGGCATGGCCACTATTCGATGCCATGTGGCAGGAACCGGGTCAAGTCCGACGGATCAGGGGGCCTCGGATGCGGAGGACGCGGCGCGGGACCCGTCGCGTCGCGCCGCGTCGTCGATGACCTCGAGTAGGCGGGTACGCACGGTTGTAAGCTCGGCGATCTGCTCGTCGATCCGGCGCCGCTCACCGTCGAGCATGGCGCGCTGCTCTGGTGTCGTCGTGCCGGACCGCATGCAGGGCATCATTTCCAAGATTTTTCGGGTGGGGAGCCCCGAGGCGAGGAACAGGCGGATGAGGTGGACATAGTCGACGGCGTCGTCGCTGTACGTTCGCTGTCCACTGGGAGTGCGCTCTGATCGAAGGAGCCCCTGCACCTCGTAGTAGCGCAGCGACCGCACACTCGCCCCCGTCCGTTCCGACAACTCACCGATGCGCATTCTTCTCCCCACTTGACCCTGACACTGATGTCAGCTCTTACGGTACTGGAGTCAGTCTTCGAAAGGACAACAACCTCATGGACATCTCTACCTCCGTCGCCCTCGTCACGGGAGCCAACCGCGGAATCGGCCGCGAGTTCGCGCGCATCCTCGTCGAGCGCGGTGCAACGGTCTACGCGACAGCCCGTCACCCCGAATCAATCGACCTCGAAGGCGTTCGCGCCCTGCAACTCGACATCACCGACCCTGAGAGCGTCGCGGCCGTGGCTGCCGCAGCACCCAACGTCTCGCTTCTCATCAACAACGCCGGCATCACAACGGGAGCCGACCTGGTCTCGGGAAACCTCGAAAAAATCCGCCTCGAGCTTGACACGCATTTCTGGGGCACGCTCTCGATGACCCGCGCGTTCGCTCCCGTCCTGGCTGCGAACGGAGGTGGGGCAATCGTGAACGTGCTGTCGGCCCTCTCCTGGTTCACGATCCCGGGTACCGGGTCCTACCACGTAGCGAAGGCCGCCGAGTGGGCGCTCACGAACAGCGCGCGCAGTGAGCTCGCCGCGCAAGGCACGACCGTCACGGGGGTCCACCTCGGCGCAGCAAACACCGACATGATGCGCGGTTATGACGGACCGAAGGTGTCGCCGACCGCGGTCGTGGAAGCGGCGCTCGCAGGAGTGGAAGCGAAAGCCGCTGAGGTGCTCGTCGACGACTGGTCGCGCTTCATCAAGGCCGGTGTGGCGGGAGAGCCGGAGCCGTTTTACGAGGGCGTCCGAGCCGCGCTCGCTGGCTGACGTGTAGCCAGGCGGCCTCATTCGGGTGTCCTTTCCGCACGAGGCCGTTCCGATCGGGGCACCGACGGTCGCCGCCCCTGGCCCCGACGGAGGGATTCCCGATGCACATCGGCTAGTCCCATATGCAATCGACATCAGACGTGAATATGTTGGACGGAAATGCAGCCCGCTTCTACCCACGAACGGCGGGCTTCACGGGATCGGTCTTGCTTGGGGCGTCGTCGCGGAGGAGGGAACTCAGTGGACAGCCTTGCCGCAGCTCCTGCTGATCGTCGTCCAACCACCTCGGACATCCGTGTTCCAACCACTCGGTCAAACACCGCCGATGACTTGACCCTGTGGTCGGAACACGGAGTGAGCTTGACTTGGCTTCATCGGGCCACCGTACGGAAAACGGCCTTTCGGCCGCCATTGTCGTGACGCACAACGCGACGACGGGGGAGGGGAGGCACGCCTCCGCGCCTTCCTCGACACGGCAATCTGCTCGCAGTGAGCCCTCGAACCACAGAAAGAATGTATCCCAATGATCCTTTACGAGACGACGGCGCAGATTGTGCCGGTTCTCATGATCGCCCTCTTCCTCGACACCCGCACAGCCACGGCGACGACGGGTCGGTCGCCGCGGTCGAAGCGACTGCAAAACCGAGTTTTCATCGTCCTGTGTGTGGGCGCCTTCTCGGCCTCGCTGCTCATCATCGCTGGTGTTCTGCTAGACGGTGTGATCACACAGGCCCTCGTGATCGCCGCCCTCATCGGCTGTATCGCGCTGATGGCCGAGCCGGCCTGGCGGCGCTCCCGCAGCTCGCAGGAGCGCCCGGACGCAATCTGACCGCGACCCGATCGCGGCGCGGCACCGCAGCCCGAGGTCGGTGCGGTGTCAGCGGCGGACCGGTACACGCGGGATTGTCCAGCCATCCGCTGCCGATCCGACTTGCGGAGAGGCGCGACGGGCGAAGCGCCCGCCGATGATCCCATGGGTCGGGCCGTCGGGGTGCAAGCCGTCGGGGAGCGGATGGTCCGCCCCGTCGGCCTCGGCGTAAAGCCCTCGACCATCGAGATAGCGCAGGTTCGGGTCCCGCTCGCGGCGCTCCTTGAGAATGCGCGAGAGTTCCGCGCGGATCGTGTCGAGGAAGCCGTGGACGGCCGGCCGAACGCTTGCATGCGCATCACATCGGCGTTGACGAGGTTGATGCCAAATGCGACGCTGATGGCGTCCGCCGCTGGAGCGCCGATCGCACGCGCGATGAAGGGATCAAGGAGGGCTGCCGCTGAAGCCTGGATTAATCAGCTCGGTGTCTGTCGATGGTCATACAGGTCTCCGATGGTGGGAAGGTGCGAAGCGTGGGATGTGCGTCGTGATCAGAACCCTGCACGCCAGTCGCGGATGATGTCGACGACGTCGTCGAGGTTCGACTCGAGGAGGAAATGGCCGGCGTCGAGGAGCTCGATGCGTGCGAGGGGGACGTCGCGCGAGAACGCTTCGGCTCCGGCGGCCGCGAATATCTCGTCGTTCCGGCCCCACACGGCGAGCACAGGCACTTGCGACGCTCGCAACCACTGGTGGAGCCGGGGGTAGAGGCCTCGGTTCGTGACGTAGTCACCGAAGAGGTTGAGCTGCGCGCGATCGACGCCGGGCCGTGCGAGGAGTGCAAGGTCGTGTTCCCACGCGTCCGGGTCGATTGTCGTGGGGTCGGGCACCCCGTGTGTGTACTGCCATTCCACGGCTTCGCGGTCGAGCGCTGGGCGTAGCGCCCCTTCGTTCGCCGCGGACTTCTCCGCGCCGTAGGCCCAGATGGGAGCCCAGAAGCTCTCGACGAAGCCGTCCTCGTAGGCGTTGCCGTTCTGCGAGATGACGCCCTCGACCGCCTCCGGGTCGCGGAGTGCGAGCCGCCAGGCGATTGGCGCGCCGTAGTCCTGTACGTACACCGTGTAGCGCGAGATACCCATCTCGTTGAGGAAGCGGGCGGTCACGTCCGTGAGTGCATCGAAGGTGTAAGGGAATTCGTCGACGGACGGGGCCGAGGAACGTCCAAAACCGATGTGGTCCGGGGCGATAACCCGGTAGCGGTCCGCGAGGGCGGGGATCAGGTGCCGGAACATGTGCGAGCTCGTGGGATAGCCGTGCAGGAGGAGTAGCACGGGTGCGTCGAGTGGTCCCGCCTCGCGGTAGAACACGTTGAGGCCGTCGAGCACGACGGTGCGGTGGTGGACGCTGGGCATGTGATTCTCCAATGATTGATTGTGCGGAAATCAGGGTGAGTCGGTCCGGCTTACCCGTTGAGGTTATTGCCGATCGGCCATCTGCGCCCATACCGGTCGAGCGGTTTCCTCGACCGGAGTGGCGCCGGGGATGACGGCGGTGCCAGCACCCGACGGGGCCCCCGAGACGTGCACGCGCGACGCGTCGGCCCCATAGGTCGCCACGACTTCTCGCGGCCATCACCAGCCGAGGACCGCGAGGGCACCCGTCGCGGCGACGGCAAAGAGGCTCGTCCACACAATGATCGCAATGACCTGCCAGAGGATGACCCATTCCTTGCGCACACCGGAACTGACGAAGAACGCCGCGGTCAGCATCGTCGGCAAGGCGAGCGGCGCGATAAGGCTCGCACCGGGGACACCGAACTTCACAAGCCAGCGCCGGAGCTTTTCGCGCCCCTTCGAGCCTCGGGTCGGCTTGCCGTCGGCCCGCGTGTCCGTCTCGGTCGCCGGTTCTTCGAGCGTGTTCTCCCGCGTGCCGCGCGCGGCCGGGACGGCGGTCATGGTTGTCGAGACGACACCAAATTCGGTGAGCGGCGACGCAACGACGGGGCGTGCCTCAGACATCGCGGTCGACCTGATTGCGGACGCCTTCCGCGCCTTCTCGGCGCGGCGGGAGACGGCGCCCGCCCGAACGCGCGAGCCGAGCAGCACGACGAGTACCACGCATAGGATATTACCCGCCATCGCCGCGATCGCTGCGACGACCGGATTGATACCCGCGAGAATGCCGATGCCCGCGGCGCCTTCACCCTCGATGTAAGGAATGGCGGCCGCGAGGGCGACAATCAGCGGCTGGAGCAGCTCCGGCATCTGGTTGACGGCGTCCTGCAGCCAGGGGTAAGGGTTGTCCATGTTCTTCTCCTCCGAATAGAATGCGCCGAGCCGTCGACAGCGGTCCACGCAAGTGAGTAAAAGCAGTAAAAACCGTATTCCCGGAACCAGGTCAAGCGGTGGTCGGAGATCACCGGCGCGCTCCTCGCGCACCGCCCCGTCAGCGCCTCGGAGCGGTGCCGAGGTGCGAAGACGAGGACCCCGGGGAGGGAGATAGGCGGGGCGACAATTGCCCCCGCGGTTGACCTGGTCCTAGGAACACGGTCTTGAATGGTCCGTAGCGCGCGTTGCATGTCCTCACGAGTCGCGCGGATTGGAGTAACGATGCCCTGGAGCACAAGTGAGCTAGCGGAGCTGGCCGGAACGACCGTGAACACAGTGCGCCACTACCACCGCTCGGGACTGCTTGAAGAACCGGATCGGATGTCGAACGGTTATAAGCAGTACGGAGCGCGGCACCTGGCGAGGCTGCTGCAAATCCGGCGGCTCCGAGACCTCGGCGTTCCACTGGCGCAGATCGAGGCGGTGGGTTTCAGCGGAAACTCCCTGCCGGACCGCTGCTGTCCATAGACGCAGACCTCGCCGCGAACATCAAGCGGTTGCAGCAAGCTCGTGCCGAGATCCGCGCGATCCTCGAGGGGTCCACGGCGACGGACGTCCCGCCGGGCTTCGAGAACATCGCTGGTCGATTGTCGACGTCTGAGCGCTCCCTCATGCTCATCTACGAGAAGCTTTACGGCGAGGAGGCCATGTCGGATCTCCGGACAATGGTGGAGGGAGGATCCGACGATGGCGGCGCCGAATTCGAAGCACTCCCCGCCGATGCGGATGAGTCGACACGGCAGCGCCTCGCGGAGACGTTCGCGCCGGAAATGGCCCGGCACATCACCGACTACCCCTGGTTAACCAACCCGAACGCACACCTAGCGAAGGGACCGCATGTTACGTCGGAGACCTTCGTCGAAACGTTCACCGAGCTGTACAACCGCGCACAGCTCGATGTCCTCGCCCGGGCTGGCGCACTCGCCCAGAAGCAGGCGGCACCGATCGAGTCGCCTCCAAAAGACGATCACGAAGACGGAGAGCAATAATGATGAACCCACCCGACCACACCTCCTCGGACGGCCCGATCGTTTCGGCGTTCGGCGAGCCTCTCCTCGTCGAAGACGTCCTGCTCCTGCTTTTCCAGCCCGACTCGGGCTCCATCGCAGGAGAAAACACCCTGTTCTACGTGCTGGGCGGTGCGGTGCTCGGCGACCTCGCGCTCGCAGAACGCGTGGAGGTCAGGCGGGCGGGACCGCTCACACGCCATGTTCACGCGCTGAGCGGTGAACCCGTCGCGGACGATCTGCTCGCCTCGGCGTGGGCGTACATCTTAGAGAAACCGCGCGGAATACAGACGGTACTCGCCGCGATCGGTCCGGCTCTCCGCAACCCGGTAATCGATCGGCTCGTCGAGCGCGGTGATCTCACGAGGGAAAAGGGAAAGGCCTTCGGTCTCTTTCCGACCGAGAAACTCGCGCTCGGAAGCGATCGCCGCGCCTCTCTGGTGGCGCAGATACGATCGGCGCTTATCGACGGCGACACGCCCGCTCCGCGCATTGCCGCGGCCATCGCTCTCATCTCTGCGAGCAAAACGCTTCCACAGTTCCACGGCGAGATTCCCTGGAGCAGCGATGTGTATACGCGCAGCAAGGCGATCGAGCGCGGCGACTGGGGTGCGGCCGCGGCGGCGGACGCGGTGACCCGCACAATGATCGCGGTCACAGGGAATGCCGCAATCGCAGCAACGGTGCTCCCGCGGGTCTAAGGCCGCCCGAAGTGACCCGGAACCAGCAGGGGTCAGAGGTTTCCCCGGCAACCACCGGGGGAGGCTGGCCGGGCGCTGCCGCGCTCAGGCCGCCCGGTCTGCCGCGGCCGGCCGGCGCTGGTGGGCGCCGTGCGGATGCACGCCCAGGCTTTGCCGGGTATGTTCTTCCAGGCCAGCGACTGCCTGGTCGGGCAGGTCGATGATTCCGCGCAGGGATCCCCGCAGGCTGCGGTAGGCGGCATCGACTTCGGAGGGTGTGGCCGCGCCGTCCAGGATGATGTTCAAGGCCTGCCGGGCGGTGGCAAGCTTGCTGCGCTCGGCATCGCTGAGTTTTGACTGTCCGCAGCGCCGAGCATATTTTTCCGCGGTGACGAAGGCGACTTCGAAGCGGTCCACGGCGCGGCCGAGCCTGGAAGCCTCCGCGTGGCCCCGGCCAAGGTCCAGCGCTTCCGCTTCGGCGGCGCGGATGCCCTGCATCGCCACGATAACGTCGCGGATGACCGGGTCGGAGTAATCGGTCATGACCGGATAGTCGATCATCAGGGATACGTCGGTTTCGTAGCGGGACCATTTGACGAGCAGGTCATCGCGGCGGGCGTAGAGCCGGCGCCAGGACTCAGCCTGTGCCGCGGCGTCTCCGCGGCGGGCCTGCGCCCGGCGGGCCCGGCGCCTGACGCTGCGGATTCCCAGGCCCAGCAGCACCGCCGCTCCAATGAACAGCGACGGCGTGATGAAGACCCCGAAGAACGACAGCAGGGAGGGCCCGTCGTCGTCGAACCCGGAAAACCCGTCGGAGCCGTCCATCATGTCCGAGGATTCGGACATGATCCATCCAAGCATTTGGAAGGCGCCGTATCCCAGGACGGCCACGAGGCCCGCGGCGAAGGCCGTGAAGATCAATGCCGCAACCGCCGCTTTTTTCGCCAGTCTCTTCAGCATGGCGCCAGCTTACCCAGTGCCGGGGCTGCCGGCACAGGGGGCGGGAGTTATCTCACATGCGTCCGATACGCGTTTCCGGCCTGGGGACGCTCAAGGGGAGCACTAATTCTCCTGCTGAAGAAAACCCGCGGCATATCCTGCGATTTCGGCGCCAACAATCTCCGGAGTCCGCTTCTTGCCGCGGACTTCAAGGAGTGGTTGCCGCCGTCGATCCATTGAATCCTCGCATTGGGCCCAATGCGTTCGGCGACCGGCTCCAGTTCCCCGGGCAGCGCGAACGGGTCCCGGGTTCCCTGCAGGAACAGCATCGGCAGCGTCTGCCCGTACAGGTGCCCGTCGCGCATCTTCTCCGGCTTGCCCGGCGGATGCAGCGGATACCCCAGGAAGAGGAGCCCCGCCGCCGTCATGCCTTCGGCAGTGGCCATCGAGGCCATCCGTCCGCCGAAGGACTTACCGCATGCCCAGAGCGGGAGGCCCGGGGCCCGGACAGCAGCCGCAGCCATCGCCGCGCGCCACGTTTCCACGGCAGCGGGAGGCCGGTCCGGGAACTTCCTGCCAGCCTCGCGGTAGGGAAAATTGAAGCGCAGGGTGGCCAGGCCGGCATCGTTGAGCGCCGCGGTGAAACCGGTGAGGAACGGATGGTCCATGCCCGCTCCGGCCCCGTGCGCGACGACGACGGCAGCGGCTGCGTCCGGAGGTGCGGCGAAGGCTGCCGGGACGGAACCTGTGCCCGCCGGAAAATGGAACTGTTCGTGCTGGATGGACATGTCCTTCAATTTACGCCGCCCGGAGGATCCGCGCCGCCAGCCGTTCCACGGAAGGCTGGAGGAACAGCAGCAGCAGTGCCCAGAGCCCGACGCGCGGAAACACGAGGGCGGCTGCCAGGGCGGCAGCCATCACCGCCGTCATGGTTGCAGCCGGAAGCACCGGCGCCGGACCCGTGCCCGGGGCCCTGAGGGCGGGAGTGCGGCTAATAATCAGCTGCTGAACCAGGGCGGAGGTGCTGGTGAGGAGCATGGTTCCGATGTAGAGGCCGGTGGTCAGTGCGCCGCCGCTCTCGAGCAGCTGGGTGGGGAAAGGCAGGAACACCAGGCTCAGCAGCCAGGCCAGGACAGCCCACGCCAGCGCGGGAGTGTAGCCGGTGACCTTTTCATACATGCGGTGATGGGCCAGCCAAAACCGGAAGACCACGACGAAGCTCAGGACAAAGGCAAAGAGGCTGAAGGTGTTCGCCCGCAGGAACGCGCCGGGGGACTGGCCGCCGATACCGGCGGCGTCCGTGACCAGCGGCAGGATCAGCAGGGTCATGGCGATGGCCACAACCGCATCGGCGAAACTGATGAGGCGGCCCGCGCCGGCGTGGACAGCCCCGGACTCTGCAGGCTGCTCAGCCATGGCCCACCGTCTTCCGCGCTGCCCGGGCAGGGATGCGGTCATCGTAGCCGCGGCTGCACGCGTGCCGAAAGGTGGCGTCTCCGCGGCGGATCCGGGCGTGGGCAAAAGACGCGACCGGACGGCAAGTCCCGGCCGGCGCCCTTACCCCGCGGGAACCTCCATTGCTACCGTCGGAAGAACAGCACAGTGGCGGACAGGACAGGCAGCTACATTCCCGCGAGGAGAACACCATGCGCGCTCCAGTCGATTTTCACCGGGCAGCCCGCGACACCGGGGCGGTCATTGCCGCCGTTCGGGACGAGCAGCTGGACTGGCCGACGCCGTCGCCGGAGTACACGGTGGGCGACCTGTTGGATCATATGGACGGATTCTCGCTGGAGTTCCAGCTCTCGGCGCTCAAGAACGCGCCGCCTCCGGGTGCCGAGGAAGCCCCGCCCGCCGACGCCGAAAATTTGGCCCCGGGCTGGCGCGAACGAATCCCCAATCAGCTCACTGCCCTGGCCGGTGCCTGGGCTGATCCGGCGGCATGGGACGGTGAAACCGTGGCTGGCCGCGTGCCGCTCGCCGCTCCTGAGGCCGGGCTCTTTGCGCTGGACGAAATCGTGGTGCACGGGTGGGATCTGGCCCGCTCCACCGGCCAGCAGTACCGTCCCGATCAGCGTGCGGTGCAGGCCTGCGCCGAGTTCCTTCTTGAACAGCCGCGCAATCCGGAGATTTTCGGACCGGCGGTGCCGGTGGATGACGCTGCCTCTCCGTTGGACCGCCTGATTGGGCTGTCCGGCCGCGACCCGGGCTGGATCCCCGCCGTCTGAGAAGCCTGCCCGGGCCTCCCGCCGCCGGACGGAAGATGCACTCCCTGCAAACTTGCAGGTCCTGCACATACGGTTGGTACATGACAGCACACGTACTCAGCGCCCAAAACCTGACCAAGTCGTACGGTCAGGGGGAGAACCGGTTCGATGCCCTCAAGGGAGTCAGCCTCGCGGTGGAAGCCGGTGATTCCCTGGCTATCGTCGGCAAGAGCGGCTCCGGAAAGTCCACGCTCATGCATTTGCTGGCTTTGCTGGATACGCCGGACGGCGGCACCATCACGGTCAAGGGACAGGACGCAAAGTCGCTGGGCAAGAACGAGTTAAACGAACTGCGCAACAGGGATTTCGGGTTCGTGTTCCAGCAGTTCTTCCTCACCCCGAACTCCTCGGTGCTGGACAACGTGGTGCTGCCGCTGATGATCGCCGGAGTGAAACCGGCCGAACGCAAAAAGCGCGGCATGGAGGCACTGGAACGGCTGGAAATGGCGGACAAGGCCAGGAACAAAGCCACCGACCTCTCCGGCGGACAGAAGCAGCGCGTCGTGATCGCCCGCGCCCTGGTGAACAACCCGTCGGTGATCTTTGCCGATGAGCCCACCGGCAACCTCGACACCGCCACCGGCGCCGTCGTCGAAGACATTCTTTTCGATCTGAACCGGGAACAGGGAATCACCCTGATTGCCGTCACGCACGACACCGACCTCGCGGCCCGCTGCGGCCGCCAGCTCTACATCAAGGACGGCCGCGAAGTTTCGGCGGCTGAACTTTCCGCCACCACCATCACCACAGGGGCCTCCGCATGACCGCCGGCGACATTCTCCGCTCAGCCGTATCAAACACCTTCCGCAGCAAGGTCCGCACCGCACTGACCGTCGTCGCGATTTTCATTGGTGCCTTCACCCTGACCCTGACCAGCGCCATCGGTGCCGGCGTCTCGGACTACATCGACAAGCAGGTCGGAGCCATCGGCGGGGATGACCTGATGACCGTCGCTCCGGCCGCCGAGGCTGCCGCCGCCGACGACGGCCCCAAGGAATACGATCCGGACGGCGCCGCCACGCAGGAAACTTCACGCTCCTCTCCGACGCTGATGTGGAAGCCATCCGGGCCACCGACGGCATCGAGCGGGTGGAGCCCGCCGTGATGCTGGCTCCCGACTTCATCCAGTACGACGGCGGCGCCAAGTTTGAGCTCTCGGTGAACCCGATGGCCGGGCTGGCCGACGCCGACCTCGCCGCCGGCCGCCAGCTCTCCGACGACAGCGGAACCCCGGAGGTGCTTCTTCCGTCCAGCTACGCCGAGGCAATGGGCTTCGCCGACGCCGGGGCGGCCGTGGACCAGACCGTGACCATCGCGGTCACTGACTATGCCGGAACCCAGCACACCATCGACGCCGTCATTGCCGGCGTGCAGAACGATTCGCTCTTCGGTGAAGGTGCCGGTTTCAATGCCGATCTGCGCACGGAAATGGACGGACTGCAGCGCACCGGGGTGCCGGAAGGCGTCAGCACCGGTTACATCACTTCCATCGCATACCTCGACGCGGACGCCGACGAAGACCAGCTGGCTGCCATCAAGACCGATCTGGAGGACCAGGGGTTCACAGGCCTCACCGTTGCCGACCAGATCGGTGCCATCCAGACCGTCATCAACGGCATCATCGGTGTCCTGAACGCCTTCGCCGTGATCGCCCTGATCGCGGCCGGCTTCGGCATCGTCAATACCCTGCTGATGAGCGTCCAGGAACGCACCCGGGAGATCGGCCTGATGAAGGCCATGGGCATGGGCGGGGGCAAGATCTTTGCCCTGTTCAGCGTGGAGGCCATCTTCATTGGCCTGCTCGGCTCAGCGCTCGGCGCCGGCGTTGCCGTGGGCCTGGGCTCCGTGGTCAGCTCCGTGCTCTCCAACACGGTCCTGGCGTCACTGCCAGGACTGCACATCATGCTGTTCACGCCGGCGTCCGTTGCCACTATCATCGGCGTCGTCATGCTGATCGCCTTCCTGGCCGGCACCCTGCCGGCCCGGCGCGCGGCAAAACAGAATCCGATTGACGCCCTGCGGTACGAATAGCGGCTGAAGCCGGGGGCGGCAATTCCTCCAAGGGAGCGACCATGGGCGGTATCGAGGAAGCGGACGACGGCGGGACCGGCGGACACCGGCCGGGCGGGGGACTGCGCGCCCGCAAGCGTGCGGCGGCCCGTTCCACGATCGAGCGTGCCGCGGTCACCCTTGTGCTGGAACGCGGCTACGAACGGGTGACCGTGGACATGATCTGCGCCTCCGGCATGGTCTCGCCCCGGACCTTCTTCAACTACTTCGGGTCGAAGGAAGGCGTTTTTCTCGGACCGGCCCTGCCGAGGCCGGCGAAGCGGTTGCCCGTGCCTTCCGCGGGCAGGCCGGTGCCCCGGTGGTCCTGGGGCTGGCCAAAGCCGTATTCTCCGCCTTCTTCGCAGACCAGGCCGATCCCGGGCTGGCCCGCGACCGGATGAAGGCGGTCATGCGGTCACCGGAGCTGCTCGCCAAGCAGGACGAGTTGATGGCGGCACACGAAAACCAGTTGGCGGATCTGGTCCTCGCAAGGTATCAGGAGCAGCACCGGACCGAACCTGCCGCGGAGCTCGCCGCCGAGGCGCGGATGGTGGTGGGCCTGGCCCTGGGTGTCGTCCGGGTGGTGCTGCAGGAGAAACAACCGGAGGACGACGGCGGATGGCCCGGCGCCGCCGCCATGGACCGCTCCGGACAGCTGCTGGAAAAGAATCTTCGCAGGCTGACGGGGCGCTGGCGGTGGTGCTGACGCGGCGCTGGTGAGGGCGCGCACCAGAGGGCGGATCGGTACAGAGGGCGGATCGACCCCCGCGGTACTGCCCGTTCAGCGCGGACCGGGGCGGCCGGAGCCGCGGGGTTCACCGCCGTCGTCCCCGTCCCCGTCTCCGTCCCCGTCCCCGCCGTCGTCGTCATCCGTTGCACCGGGACGCGAACCGAAACTGCGCCTGATCCCGGTGCCCCTGCCCAGATAGTCGGGGTTGGGGCGCGCCGTGATAATCAGGAGCAGGAACATGAGCAGCGTGACGATGAAGGTAACGCACGCTGCCGCCAGGCCCAGCTCCCACCGGAACTCGCGCTCGGTTCCTCCGGTTGTGAAGAGCGCCACGGATACTCCGGCCACGGCTGCCAGTACGGCGGAGAACACCACGGGAACGTTGCCGTAGTCCTGCCGGCCGGGGAGCCCTGCTGTCCGGACGGAGACGGGTTGCTGTGGGGCATGGCCATTCCTCCTGGAGCGGGCGAAGAGGCTCGCACCATCGTAAGGCTCCTGTGTGCCGGCCGGAACCCCCGCGGCATTCCCCTCCCGCCGCACGCCGGGTATCCTCGCGGAAGCGGTCCGGCCGCGGCAGGAGCCGGAAGCAGCGGACATCAGCGGCGGCAGGAGGACTCTCATGCGCAAGGTGACGGCGGCGCTGTTCAGCTCCATCGACGGCGTGGTGGAAAACCCCGGGGAGTGGCAGTTTGACCACTTTGATGAGGATATGGGGCCCTTGATGGAATCGGTGCTGGCAGACCAGGACACGGTGCTGCTGGGCCGGAGCACCTATCAGCAGTGGGCAGACTACTGGCCGGGAAACACGGAAGACGGCTTCGGGAACTTCATCAATCCGGTGGAGAAGTTCGTCGCCTCCCGGACGCTCGGTGAGGAAGACCTGCAGTGGAACAACTCCCACCTCATGGACGACGAGCTGGAGGCTTTTGTCCGGCGGCTCAAGGAACGCGGCGGCGGGGACATCGCCGTGAACGGGAGCATTTCCCTGGTGCGCCAGCTGCTCTTTGCCGGGTTGCTGGATTCCCTGACGCTCATGGTGCATCCGGTAGTGGTGGGGACTGGACAGCGGCTGTTCCAGCCAGGGGATCCGCTCACCCGGCTAAAGCTGCTGGACTCCCGGATCACCGCCTCAGGCAATGCCATCCTGACCTACGGGGCCGCGGACGTGACGCTTCCGGCAGCGGACCGAGCGCCCGGATATCGAAGAACGGCATCGTCCGGCTGACCAGCGGTCCCACCAGCAGGGCAAAGGCCACCGTCCCCAGTCCCACGGTGCCGCCCAGCGCCCATCCGGCGCTGAGCACGGCCACCTCGATGCCGGTGCGCGCTGCCCAAACGGGCCACCCGAAGCGGCGGTGCATCCCGGTCATCAGCCCGTCCCGCGGCCCCGGGCCCAACCGTGCGCCAAGGTAGACGCCGGTGGCGGCAGCCAGCAGCACCAGGCCACCGGCAAACAGCAGGACCTTCGCCCACAGCTGCTCCGGTGCCGGCACCAGGGCCAGGCAAACTTCGGCGCTGGGGCCAATCAGCAGCACATTCAGGACGGTGCCGATGCCCGGTTTCTGGCGGAGCGGAATCCACAGCAGCAGCACCAGTGCACCAATCAGGACGGTCACCACGCCGAACGGGATGCCCGACTGCCGTGCTGCACCCTGTCCCAGCACATCCCACGGGGAAACGCCCAGCTGGGCCTGGATCATCATGCCAATGGCAAAGCCATAGCAAAAAAGCCCGGCCAGCAGCTGGACGGAACGGCGCGCGGTGATCCAAGTCATGGACTAAGACAAGCCGGTTGTCCGCCCTACTTCAAACCGGCGCCCCGGCGCGGAGGCTGGGAGCGTTCCGGAGCTGAAAATGAACCGGAACCGGGCTAAGCTGGCCGGTCAACCGAACGGCGGTTGACTGTTGAGCTGGAGGAAGAATGTTTCGGCCAGGCGCACCTGTCGAGGAAATCGAGCAGGACGTTGAAGCAATGATTATCGAGCTGGTCCACAAGCTGGGCCGGCTCGCCGACTCGGATCCGGACCGGGTGGGAGCATCGGACCGGGCCTACATCAAGGCGTTTTCCGATGCCGAGTCCAACAGCGATACCGACCAGGGGGCCCTGCTGGCCACCGCCGTCGGGCGCCCCAACCTGGCGGAGTCGCTGATCTACCTGAACCGCAGGCTGGACCAGGACAACTTGGACCCCGGGCAGCCCACCGGCGTCATCGGAGTCATTGTCCGTCTGGCCATGGATGGACTGTGGGTCAGCGACATCCTTGACGCCACCCGCTTTGATTCCCGGGAGCGGGCCCGCATCGTAAACCTGCTCACCGCCCTGACCAGGATCAGTGACAACCAGCTGCAAGCGGTGCTCGAAGCGCCGTCCGGCGAGCTGGCCAGTCGGTAAGGCCCAGCCGGTTCAAGGGCCCAGCGGCCGGACCGGCTGCCGCAGCACCGTCCGGAGCTTGTGCACGGCAGTCCGCCGCGGATCACTGAGGTAGATCTCATGGTGGTCGCCGTTGAAGGTGAGCGCGTGCGCCGGCATCCAGTGCCGGTGCAGGCGCTCAAGGACCGGGCCCTCGGCGTCGTAGGCTCCGATGTACAGGATCTGCGCCGAGGTGCCTTCCTCAAGCGTCATCAGGCGCACCCGGTCCAACCCGGGCGGGTTCTTCTTGTGGGAAACCGCAGCGACGGCGTCGGAAACCAGGCCGGGAGTGATCCACGGCGGCTGGGCCACCAGCATTGTCCAGTCCCAGGAGCCCTTGTCGCCCCGGCTGAAAGCGTCCATGTCGGCGGCGCGCCACTGTCCTTCGAGCGGGCCGACGGTGAAATCGCGTCCAAGCTCTTTTCGGGAAGCAAATTTCACCGCATACGCCGTGGGGTAGAGGCATTCCAGGGCGCCCTGGTATTCCGACGACGTGTTGGGATCTCCGTGGCCGTCGTAGGCGAGGTACTGCAGCACCGGAACCTCCACCAGCACAAAGTCGCCGGGTTTCGGTGCGTAAAGCCCGGGGTAGCTCTTCTTGAAGTCGAACTTTTCCGTTCCCGGCTTGTCCATAGCAGGCGCCGCCTTTCCACAGGTTTTCAGGATAGGGCGGGTCCTGTGCCTGCGGCCACTGCCCGCGCATGGCGGCTACCATCCTTCTGGGGCCTTAACCGGCCCAGCCCGCCCCCGACGAACGGAATCCACGATGCTTCACGGCACGGCCGCCACAGTAGTCCTGCTGCGCGATGCGCCCGGCGGTTTGCAGGTCCTGTTGCTGGAGCGTCCGCGCGGCCGGGGATCGTTTGCAGGTGCCTGGGTGTTCCCCGGCGGGCGGGTCGATCCCGGGGACTACGGACTGCCGGCAGATTCGGCGCAGCCTACCGCGCATGACGACGGCGAACTCGCGGCCGCGCTCCGGGCCGGCGTGCGTGAAACCGCAGAGGAAACCGGGCTCCATCTGGCGGAGCCGGGCCTGGTGCGGCTTTCCTGCTGGGAGCCGCCGCCCGAAGCACCGCGCCGCTACAGGACGTGGTTCTTCCTGGCCGAAGCACCCGAGGGGGAAATCCTGCTCAGCCCCGAAGAACACGTGGACGCGGTTTGGCTGACTCCCGCCGAGGCCTTCGGCCGGCAGCGGGAGGGGAGTATGGAGCTTTACCCGCCCACCTGGGTGACCCTGTACGGGCTGCTGGGGGTGGAAACGGTTGCCGCCGCGCTCGCAGCGGCCGGCGCTGCCTCCCCGCAGACCTACACCACCCGCCAACTGCCCGGCCGGGTGCCGCCCGTGATGGTGTGGCACGGCGACGCCGACTATCCGGAGGGGGCCGGGGGGAATGAACCACCGGGACCGGATAGCGGCGGAACGGATTCCGTCCGGCGGCACCGGCTGGTGCTCAACGGCAACGGCTGGTCCTACGAGCGGACTCCCTGAACAACCCGAGGGCGAAAAGCGGCCGCCGCTAGACTGATCGAATGACTAGCCCCTATCTGATCAGCCGCGAGCGCTTTGTGCCCGCCCCGCCGGAATCCGTGTTCGATCTACTGGCCCGCCCTGCCATGCACAGCGTCATTGACGGATCCGGAACTGTCGGCGATGCCCGGCCCAACGGTCCCGCCCGGCTGGCTCCGGGAGCCGCCTTCGGGATGGACATGAAGATGGGCGTTCCCTACAAAATCCGCAACACCGTCACCGAATTCGACGAGGGGCGCCGGATTGCCTGGCGCCATTCCGGCGGGCATGTCTGGCGCTATCTGCTGGAGCCCGCAGACGGCGGCACCCTGGTGACCGAACAATGGGACGCCCGGCATGTCCGCCACCGGGTCATGTACCGGATCATGGGCGTTACCCGCCGGCACCCGGAAAGCCTGGAACAGACGCTGGAGAAGCTGGCGGAGCACTTTACGGTCCGGTGACTGTGACAGGGTGACGGGAGCATCCCCCGCGGGCCGCCCGGCGGGCTAGAATGGACGCCGGAAAACACGGCACCAACCAACAGCGGGAGCGGCGTGGACTTTTTTGATCCGGAGGCCGTGTTCAGGGTCGTCGATCTGGCCGGAGTGCTGGCCAACGGGGTGCTCGGCGGGGCGGTTGCCCGGCAGCTGCGCATGGACCCGGTCGGGTTTGTGGTGCTGGCGCTCACCTCGGCCCTGGGCGGCGGTGTGCTGCGCGATACCCTTCTGCAGGCCGGCACCCCGGTGGCCTTGACCGACCCCGCCTACCTGATGGCCGCCATCGCCGGCGCGTTCATCGCCTACCTCATTGAGCTTAGGGGCAAATGGGCCAACCGGTTCCTTATTGTCATTGATGCCTTCGCCCTGGGCTGCTGGGCAGCCACCGGCACGTCCAAGGCGCTGGGCTTTGGCCTGGAATGGCTGCCGGCCATCCTGATCGGCGTGGCCACGGCGGTGGGCGGCGGCATGATCCGTGACATCGTCGTGGGACGGGTGCCGGCAATTTTCGGCGGCAACACCCTTTATGCCACGGGCGCCCTGGTTGCCGCCGTCGAAATGGCCATTCTGTACCGCCTCGGTCTGCCCAATGTGGGGATGGCGGTTGCCATCGTGACTGCTGCGGTCCTTTGCACGGTGGCCCGCCGGCGCGGCTGGCGCCTTCCCGCCCCGGGGAGTGGAGCGTGCGGCTGCCGCGCCGGACCCGCAGCAAATCCGCCGGTGTCTCCGGCCGGTCCGCCGCCGGCAAGAGGGAACAGGGCTGGCCCCGCCCGCGGTTCGACCGGATTCCCCGGCTGCGTTCCTTCCGCCGAAACCCCCCGGAGCCCGACGACGACGCCGCCCCGGCTCGCCGCTAACCGCGGCGGACGCTCCGGTCCCCCGTGGTTGAGCCAAGAGCGAACCGCTGTGGCCACTGCCACGGTCACCGGTAGCGTGGCCGCATGACTGCTTACAAAACCGTGAACCCCGCAACCGGGGAAACACTGAAGGAATTCGCCGAAGCCACCGACAGCGAGATCAGCGAAGCAATCAGCGCAGCGCACGGGGCGTTTGCCTCCTGGCGCAGCCAGCCGGTCGAAGCCCGGAGCAAGATCATCGCCCGGGTGGCGGAACTGTACCGGGAGCGCAGCGAGGAACTCGCCGCACTCATCGCCACTGAAATGGGCAAGCCCCTGCGGGAAGCCCGGAGCGAAGTGGCGCTTTCCGCAAACATATACGAGTACTACGCCACCGAAGGCCCCGGATTCATGGCCGACGAGGAGCTCACCGTCAAGGGCGGCGGCGGCGCCACTGTGCGCACGGAGCCCATCGGCGCGATCCTGGGCATCATGCCCTGGAACTACCCGTACTACCAGGTGGCCCGCTTTGCCGGCCCCAACCTGATGCTGGGCAACACCGTTCTGCTGAAGCACGCCGGCAACTGCCCGCAGTCCGCGCTGGCCATGGAACAGATCTTCCATGACGCCGGTCTGCCGCACGCGGCATACATCAACCTTTTTGCCACCAACGGCCAGGCCGCGGACATTATTGCCGATCCGCGCATCCAGGGCGTCTCCCTGACCGGGTCCGAACGCGCCGGTTCGGCCGTCGCCGAAGTCGCCGGGCGGAACCTGAAAAAATACGTGCTGGAACTGGGCGGCAGCGATCCGTTCATCGTCCTGGACTCCGAGGACCTGGACACCACCGTCAAGTCCGCCGTTGCCGGGCGCATGGGCAATGCGGGGCAGGCCTGCAACGCGGCCAAGCGCTTCATTGTCATGGACGATCTGTACGAGGACTTCGTGGAGAAGTTCACTGCCAAGATGGCGAAGATCCAGCCGGGGGATCCGCTGGACGAGGGGACCCGCTTCGGCCCGCTCTCGTCGCAGACCGCCGCCGACGGATTGGTCGAACAGATCCAGGACGCGGTGAACAAGGGCGCCACCCTGCACACCGGCGGCAGCCTGATGGACGGTCCGGGAGCCTATGTGCAGCCCACCGTGCTGACCGGAGTCACGGCGGACATGCGGGCCTTCTCCGAGGAACTCTTCGGTCCCGCTGCGGTGATCTACAAGGTCTCCAGCGCCGATGAAGCCGTGGAGCTGGCCAACAGCTCGCCCTACGGCCTGGGCGGCGCAGTCTTCAGCAGCGACGAGGAGAAGGCACTGGAGGTCGCTGACCGCCTGGAGTCGGGCATGGTCTGGATCAACGGTGTCTCCGGAACCCAGGAGGACCTGCCCTTCGGCGGCGTCAAGCGCTCCGGCGTCGGCCGCGAGCTGGGCCGCTACGGCATGGACGAGTTCGTCAACAAGAAGCTCATCCGCACTCCGGAACAGCGCCGGCAGAGCGCCGATCCCACAGCCAAGTAGGCGGTTCCCCGCCCGCACGGCAGCGGTGCCTCTTTCCGCGGAAGGAGGCACCGCCGCCGTCGTTGGCGGGAGCGCGGAACCTATACGGATTCCTCCTGCGGATTTTTCTTCTGCTCCGCGCGGGCGGCGCGTTCCTCAGCAGTGGTGAACACGATGTAGCGGTAGGCGAAGTACCGGAAGACATTGCCGGCAATCACACCCACCACGTTTCCGGAAATATTGTCCGCCAGCTGGCTGTCGAAGCCCAGCAGATAGTGGGAGACATAAAGGCACCCGGTGGCGATCAGCAGGCCGACGAAGTTGGTGAGGGCAAACAGCGCAGTCTCGCTGCGGATGCTCCGGCCCCTGGTGCGGCGGAACGTCAGGTACCGGCTGCCGAGCCAGGACACCGCGGTTGCGGCGGCAACGGAGGCGACCTTGGCCGTGATGGGGCTGCCGTCCAGGACCGTTGCAGCCAGCACGTTGTACAGCGTGATGTCCACGGCGAACGCCACGGTCCCCACCAGGGAGAAGGATCCGAGCCGGCGCACCACTTTTCGCACGGGCGCGGCTTTGCTGCTGGCCATGGATAGGTTCCCCTGCTCATTTCCGCCCGGCGACGCCGGGGATTTACTTGGATATTTTCACAGGGCGCCGAGGGGCACAAAATTCTCAGGCGCCTGGGCAACCGGGAGGGTGACAGTGAAGACCGTGCCCCGTCCGGGCTCGCTGCGCAGCGTAATGGTGCCGTGGTGTTCCTCGATGATCTTTCGGCTGATCACCAAACCCAGTCCGACGCCGGGAATGGCGGCCCTGCGCGCGGTGGCGGAGCGGAAGAACTTGGTGAAGACCTCGCCTTGTTCCGCCTCGGTCATCCCGATGCCGGGATCGGCAATCTCGATCCGGGTGTGCGCCGCGGAGCGCCGCGCGCGGACGGTGACTGTGCCGCCGCCGGGCGAGTATTTGACCGCATTGGAGAGCAGGTTGTCCAGCACCTGGCCGATCCGCCGGGGATCGAGGATGTCGGGCAGGGTGTCCGGCACATCGGTCTCAAAGTGCACTCCGCTGAGGTCAGCCCGGGGCGCAGCCGAGGTGACAGCGGACCGGATCAGATCGGCCAGGTCGGTGGCCTGCAGCGTGATGGTGCTGCCGCCGGCGGCAGCGGTGAGCAGATCCGAGACCAGCGCCAGCAGCTTCTCCGAGTTGCGCATTGCCACTTGGAGTGACGTTGTCACATGGCCGGGCAGGTCCCCGGCGTCATCCAGCAGCAAATCAAGGTAGCCCATGATGGACGTCAGCGGTGTCCGCAGCTCGTGCGATACGTTGGCCACGAAATCGTCCTTGGCGCGGACCGCGTTCACCAGGACGGTAACGTCGCTGAAGACAATCACCGAACCCCGGAAAGCGCCGCTGCCGCGCACGGACCTCGCTGATACGCTCAATGCCTGCTGTCCGTCGCCGGCGCCGAACCACACCAGCTGCTCCGAGTAGGAACCGCCCAGCACGGCGCGGCGGACGGGGCGGAGGTCCGGGGGCAGCGGCGTCACCCGGTCGGGTCCGAAGATCAAAAGTTCGCACTCGACGGCGTCCCGGACTCCGGGGGGAACGGCCCGCTGCCGGTTGTGGATCTGCCGGCTGTTCGTGAGGATGTCGTTCCCCGCCTCGTCGACCACCACCACGCCCACCTCGACGGTGTTCAGGATGGTCTCGAGCAGCGCCTCCTTCCGCCGGCTCTCGGTTAGGCTCGCCTGCAGGATGAGGTCCTTCTGCCGCAGCGCCTCCTGCTGGGCAAAGACCGATGCCTCGGCGCTGGCGCGTGCAGCCTCGGCTTCCTCCGTTTTGCGCAGGGTGTTCACCAGTTCCTGTTCGTACAGGCGCCGTTCCCGGGCGTTGAACACAATGATCCGGTCCAGGGCGGGACGGCCGTCCCCGCCGGCCGGGATCCTGCTCGCTGAGAGCAGGGCCGGCATCCGTGCGCCGTCCGCCTTGATGAGGTCGACGGCGAGCTCGGCAAAGAAACCCGCGATCCCCATCTGGGGCGCGGCGTGCGTGGCGTAGAGAATGCGGTCACCGACGGGCAGCAGTTTCAGGAAGCTGCTGCCCACCAGCTCCTGCCGGGTCATTCCCAGCCAGGAAAGCAGCGTGCGGTTGGCTTCGATGACGGTGCCGTCCGCACCGCTGATGAGGTAACCGGCCGGAGCATCGTGAAAGAGCGCTTCATAATCCAGGGGTGCAGCTTCCACCAGAGGAACTAAGCCGCCCGCAGAAGGTAGCCGAGGATGGTGTCGGCGGTCTCCGCGGGCGCGCTGACGTGCGGCAGGTGGCCGGTGGCTTTCATGACCGCCAGCGTTGCGTCGGGAAGCTGGTCCGCCGTGTATTCGCCGACGTGGACGGGGGCCAGCAGGTCATCCGAGCACTGCATGACGAGCGTGGGAACGGTGACGTCCGGCAGCAGGTGGCGGACATCGGAGAGGAAGGACACGCGGGCAAACTCACGCGCGATGGTGGGGTTAACGCGGCAGAAGCTTCCTTCGAGCTCACTGTGCAATTCCGGGGAATCCGGATTGCCCATGATCACCGGCGCCATGTTGGCCGCCCACACCATGTAATTGCTGTCCAGCGAGCCCAGCAGCTCCCGGATGTCCTGCTGCGAGGTTCCGCCCACGTAGCCGTCCTCGGGATAGTCCATGTAGCTGGGTGAGGAGGCCAGGAACACCAGCGCCTTGAAGCGCGAAGGATCGGCAGCCGCTGCGGCTACCCCCATCATTCCTCCGACGCTGTGTCCCACGAAGATAACGTCCCGCAGGTCCAGCTCCGCCATGATGTCCTGCACGTCGGAGGTGTAGCCGGCAAGCGAGGAATACTTGGCGGAGGAGTAAGAATCGATGTCCGAGTTGCCGGCTCCCATATGGTCAAACAGGACAAGCCGGTAGTCCCGGGAAAACTGGGGGACCAGACGCTGCCACATGTTCTGGTCGCAGCCGAATCCGTGCGCGAACATGATCACCGGCCCGTCCGGATTTCCCAGGATCTGGACGTTGTTGCGGGTGCGGATGTCTGTCCCCATGATGGATGTGCAACTTTCTGAGACTGGCGGCGGGCGAGCGGTCCTGCGGAAGGAAACCGGCATACGGAACCACACTCTACCGTGCTCCGGCGGGACCCCGGGGACGGCTCGGAGGGGTGCGGCACCGCGTCCCGTCGGGGGAGCGGGCGGACTGTTAGCGAAAGGAAAAACGGAGCTCTGCGGCGCCGCCGTTGAACGAGGTGGTGCCGGCCAGCCGCATGGGTGCAGTTGGAACGGATACCGGCAGCAGCCGCCGCCCGGTGCCCAGCGCAACGGGCATATACGTGACCCACATTTCGTCCAGCAGCCCGGCCTCGGCAAACTGTGCTGCAACGTCACCGCCGCCCACCACCCAGACGTTGCGGCCACCGGCATCGCTCACTGCGTCAGCGCAGATACGCCGAATGTCTCCGGAGTCGAAGCGCACGCCGCTGTCCGGGGTGCCTGCAGGCTTCTGCGGGTGAGCACCCGGCACGGCAGCTCACCGTAGGCCCAGCTGCCCGGCTCCTGGCGGCGCACAAATTCGTACGTGGCCGAACCCATGACGAGCGAACCGACACCGGCCAGGAACTGGTCATAATGGCTCTGAAAAGCTTCGAACCCGAAGGCCAGAAGCCAGTCCAGATTGTGGTCCTCCGTGGCAATAAAGCCATCCAGTGACGACGCGACGTAATAGAGGACCTTACCCATGGTGAGAGCATAACCGGGGCCCGGCTCCTGCACACCAGCCCATGCCCCGGCGGCGGCGGCCGGGGGGCAAAGTTACCCGGCGCGCCGCCGCCGCGCGGCCTGCGGGGCGGCGGGGATAGAGTGGGTTTACTCAGCACACTGACTATTTACGGGAGGCGCGCAATGGGCGAAACGGTGGATGGCATGCAACAGGAGGAACCGAAGCTGGTGGCGGATTTGCTGGTCCAGCGGCTCGAAGCGTGGGGCGTGGGCCGGCTTTTCGGTTACAGCGGAGACGGAATCAACCCGCTGATGGGCGCCCTGCGGCGGGCTGGCGGGCCGGAATTCGTGCAGGCCCGGCATGAGGAAAACGCAGCATTCATGGCGGTGGGCCACGCGAAGTACACCGGGGAAGTCGGCGTGGTGGTTTCCACACAGGGCCCCGGAGCCATCCACCTGCTCAACGGTCTCTATGACGCCCGAATGGATTCAGTGCCGGTGGTGGCCCTGATCGGCCAGCAGAGCCTGAGCGTGCTCGGCTCGGCGTACATGCAGGAAGTGGACCTGATGCACCTCTTCCGCGACGTCGCCTCCGGTTTCCGGCAGCAGGTTTCCAGTCCCGAGCAGGCGCCCCTGGTTATAGACCGGGCTTTCAAGGAAGCCCTGGCCACGCGCACACCCTCGGTGGTCATCCTGCCGCACGACGTCCAGCAGGCCCCGGCGCCGGATCTGGACCACGAACACGGTGTGCTCACCACCGCCCCGGTGTGGCGGCCCGCGCGAATCCTGCCCCGCGACGAAGACGTGCGCGCCGCGGCGGACCTGCTGAACAGCGGACAGAAGGTGACGCTGCTGGTGGGACAGGGAGCGCGGTCCGCACAGGAACAGGTGATTGCCGTGGCGGAAAAGCTGGGGGCTGCCATCACCACCAGCCTGCTGGGTAAACCCCATGTGGACGAGTCCCACCCCCTGGCCGCAGGAGTCATGGGGCATCTGGGCACCTCAGCCAGCGGCTTCGTCATGGACAACTGCGACACGCTGCTGATTATCGGCTCCAACGACCCCTGGACCGAGTTCTATCCGCCGCCCGGAGCTGCCCGCGCAGTGCAGATCGACATCGACCCGGCTGCCATCGGGAACCGGTATCCGGTGGAGGCGGCCCTGCCCGGCGAGGCGGCCGCAACCCTCGATGCCCTGCTGCCGCTGCTTACGGAGCGGGGCGCGTCCGGCTGGCGCACCGACGTCGAACAGGCTGTACGCTCCTGGCACGAACTGTCCATGGAACGTGCCTTTACCCCGGCCAATCCCGTCAATCCGGAACGTGCCGTCCATGAGCTGAGCCGGCGGCTGCCGGCGGATGCGCAGGTGGCCGTTGACGTAGGCAGCAGCGTGTACTGGTACGCCCGGCAGCTGCGGCTGCCCCGCGGCGTGCCGGCGCACCTGTCCAGCACGCTGGCCAGCATGGGCTGCGCGGTGCCGTACGGCCTCGCGGCCAAGCTGGCCTCCCCGGACCGCCCGCTTGTCGCGCTGTCCGGGGACGGCGCCATGCAGATGGCAGGCATCACCGAACTGATTACGGTCAGCCGCCTGTGGAAGCAGTGGGCCGATCCGCGGTTTGTCGTGTGCGTGCTGAATAACCGGGAGCTCACCGAGGTCACCTGGGAGCAGCGGGAAATGGAGGCCGAACCGCGGTTCGAGGCCAGCCAGGCCCTTCCCGAATTCAACTACGCCGGCTACGCGGAGCTGCTCGGGTTCGACGGCATCCGGGTGGAGGACCCGGAACTGCTGGGGGAGGCCTGGGACCGGGCGCTCTCCGCGGACCGGCCGTGCATCATCGAGGTCGTGTCGGATCCTGACGTTCCGCTCCTGCCGCCGTTCCCCGGCGGCAGGGCCCAGGCGGAATCCATGATGGAAGCAATGCAGGCGGAAGGGCCGCAGACACAGCATGCCCGCGACCTCCTGTCCGTCTACCTGCGCCAGGAAGAGGCCATAACCGGCGGGGCCCAGGCCTAACTCCGGGGCGCCCCGCCCTCCGGGGCACCGCCTTTACGGGCGGGCGCCCAGATCCACCGGGTCCTCGTCATTCAGGTAGGCCGACTCGGCATGGGCCGCCATGTCGATGCCCTGCAGTTCGCTCTCCTCGGGAATGCGCAGGCCGATGGTCATTGCCAGGACCTTTGCAAGAACCCAGGTGACGGCGAAGGAGTAGACGAGGACTGCCGCCGCGGCCAGCGCCTGGATGCCGAGCAGTTCGAAACCGCCGCCGTAGAACAGTCCGCTGACGCCGTTCGGCGCTGCGTCCGTGGCGAACAGGCCGATCAGCAGGGTGCCCAGCAGCCCGCCTACGGCATGGACGCCGACGACGTCGAGCGAGTCGTCATAACCCAGCCGGAACTTCCATTCAATGGCCAGGGAACACACGAGGCCGGCCAGCAGTCCGATCGCCAGGGCGCCCAGCGGGCTGACCGCGCCGCAGGCGGGCGTGATGGCCACCAGCGCCGAAATGAGTCCCGAGGCCGCCCCGAGCGAGGAGGACGTTCCCAGCCGCAGCCGGTCCATCAGCATCCAGCCGAGCAGTCCGGCCGCCGCTGCCACTGCGGTGTTGAGGAAAACGACGGCGGCAGCGTGCCCGGCGCTCAGGGCGGATCCGGCGTTGAAGCCGTACCAGCCCACCCAGAGCAGCCCGGCGCCAAGCAGCACGAGCGGCCGGCTGTGCGGCTTGCCGTGGGCGTGCGGCCAGCCTTTGCTGCGGCCCAGGACCAGGGCCAGGGCCAGGGCCGCTACACCCGCGTTTAGGTGGACGGCGGTGCCGCCGGCGAAGTCGATGGCCCCCAGCTGGTTGGCGATCCAGCCGCCGGTCACCGACCCGTCGTCGCTGCTGAAAGCGAAGACCCAGTGTGCCACCGGAAAATATACGAGGGTGGCCCAGAGCCCTGCGAACAGCATCCAGGCGCCGAATTTCATCCGGCCCGCGGCGGCGCCGGCCACCAGGGCCGTCGTGACGCAGGCGAACATCAGCTGGAACGCGGCAAAGAGGGCCAGCGGCAGGGAACTGTCCGGATCCTCCACCAACAGGTCGGAGAGTCCGAAGAATTCGGCGGGGTTCCCCAGCAGCCCTGCACCCGTCAGAGAGTTTCCGAAGGCGGCCGAATAGCCGTAGAGCACCCACAGCACCGCAACGAGGCTTGCCCCGCCGAAGCACATCAGCATCATGTTCAGGATCCGGCGCGAGCCCACCATTCCTCCGTAGAAGAAGGCGATACCGGGGATCATCAGGCAGACCAGCGCGGAACTGGCCAGCAGCCAAGCAGTGTTTCCAGAATCCATGGAGTTACTCCATTCGGGGATGGCCGGCCACGCGGGCCGGAGCGCGGGGATGGAAACCGTACTTCTCCCAGCGTGGGCGCCCCGTATTACGGTCAGGTTTCCCGGCAGGTTAGCGCTGTGTTAACAGCTGCTGGAAGGTTGCTGGACGCTAGGAGGCCAGCGGCATTCCACGGCCAAACGCGATCGCCCGCACCACTTCCACGATCCCAAGGATGACCAGGAAAATGCCGCCGAACACCACCAGTGCCGCCAGTGAACCGACCGGAAGGAACAGCACCACGGCGCCGGCGATGATGCTGATGACCCCGTAGGTGATCGCATACCACCGCGAGCCGCCGCTCTCACTCTCCGTCAGGGCCATGACGCCCTCGACGATCCACGCGATTCCGATCACCATTCCCAGGACGGCCAGGGATGCGAGCGGATTGCGCATGGCCACGATGCCGACGATGAAGATCAATACTCCGGTGAGGATATTCAGTATCCGCAGGCCGCCGGACAGGGGCGTGAAGATTCCCATGATTACGCGGATGGCCCCCGAGACCAGGAAATACAGTCCGAACAGGAATGCCACCACATCCAGCGTTACTCCGGGCCAGAACAGCACCACGACGCCCAGCAGAATGGAGAGGACCCCGGTGACGGCCAGCCCGCTGCGGATGCTCCGGACCGCCCGGCTGGTGAGTTCGCTGATGTCCAGGTTGAACCCGCCCATCCCAAAAGCGCTGCCTGACATGGACATGGGGAACCTCCCGGGACGTTGGAAAGCGGGAAACGCTTCATCGAATTATCCCGTCGCCGGTGCCGCGGACGATAGGGGCAGGCCCCGTTCCGTGCCGTTCAAAAGCCGGACTGCACGGAGCCGCCGCCGTTCTCTGGTGCTGCATTCATGGGGTTCCTGCCTTCGGAGGGGGAAGGCCCGGGGCCGGGCACGTCAGGGGACGTTCAGGAGCTGCCGGATTTCGGCGTCGGTGGTCTGGTCGAAGTTCTCGTAGGCCTGTCCCACGGCAGCGAGGCCGGAGCTTTGCCACGGAATGACGACGTCGTCAGCCAGCTCCGCCAGCTGCCCCGTGCCGCCGCACGCAACCGGGGCAGCGGCGATCAGCTTGGCCGGCTCCTGGCGGCGCAGCGCGAGCAGGGCCGCGCGCATCGTGCTGCCGGTGGCCAGCCCGTCATCCACCACAATGACGGTTCGGCCGCGTACATTCAGGGGATCGCGCCGCATCCGGTACAGGCTGTCCCGGCGGATCAACTCGAGCAGTTCAACAGCCGCGGCCTCGTCAAAGGCCTGGTCCGCGTCGAAGAGCCCGCCCGGGGCCAGCGGATCCCGGTTGCGCAGGGGTGACAGGGAACGCTGCCAGTCCACCAGCACGGGTTCGTTGCGCACGGTCGTAACGGTTCCGGCCAGCCATGCCAATGCGCCCGCAGCCAGCTCCGGCTGGGAAGGCAGCCCCACCTTGCGGACCGCCAGGACATCCAGCGGAGCCCGCAGCAGCTCCGCCGCCGCCGCCGCAACCGGCACCCCGCCGCGCGGCAGCCCCAGCACCAGCAGGCGGGGCAGACCGAAGAGCGGCGCCAGTTCGACGCCGAGTTTGCGCCCTGCATCCTGCCTGTCCCGGTATAACCGCGGTTCTGCCATGGCTCCTCCTGACGGGGCCCGGTTATCCTGCCACGCTAGGGGCGCCCCGGCGCGCTGGCAAGGCGCCGGCACGGAACCGGGCCCCGCGTTGCGAAAGCCTGCGCGGCATAGCAGGGTAGGCGTGGAAAGGTGGACCCATGACTCCCACAGCACTGATCACCGGCGCCACATCGGGCCTCGGCGCAGAATTTGCCCGCCAGCTCGCCAACCGCGGCTACAACCTGGTCCTCACGGCCCGCAACGAGCAGCGGCTGAAGGACTCGGCGGCGGAACTGGTCCGGGAATATTCCGTGCAGACGGAATACATTGCCGCGGACCTGGCCGATCCCGCGGGGGTGGAGCGGGTGGGCCGGCGGCTGGAGAAACCCGACATCACCATGCTGATCAACAATGCCGGCTATGGGCTGAAGAACAGCTTCGAACGCAATGACCTGTCCGCGGAGCTGGACCATTTGAACGTGCTGGTCGCGGCTCCGCTGCAGCTGAGCCACACGGCCCTGAACACCATGCTGTCCCGGCTGGAGGGTCCGGGCGGACACATTATCAACGTCGCTTCAGTGGCCGGGTTCATCCCGCGCGGCACCTACAGCGCCGCCAAGTCCTGGGTGATTACCTTCAGCCGCTGGGCGAACCTCTCCTACGGCGGCCGCGGCGTGCACGTGACCGCCCTGTGCCCCGGGTTTGTGCATACGGAGTTCCACCAGCGCATGGACATGGACAAATCCATGTATCCAAACTGGATGTGGCTCGACGCCGAACGGGTGGTGCGTGAGGGGCTCGCCGATGCCTTCGCCGGCAAGGGAGTGTCCGTTCCGACCAAGCGGTACAAGGCGCTGGCCTGGTTCGGCGCCCGCGGACCGCAGGCCCTCGTGGCCCGCATCGCCGGACGCGGCAGGTAACGCCGGCAGGACGCGCCTCGGGGACGGGCCGCCGGCTTCGCGGCACGTCATTTAATTGGCTTCCGGGCGGGCCCGGCCCCTAGTGTGGGGGCCCATGACGCGCCTCACACCCAGCACCGCCTACTTGAACCAGCTCGACGCCGAAACGGCGCGCCGGATGCAGACGGCCCGGACCCCGGAGTCTCCTTTCGCCGGAGCGCCGGCAGCCCTGGCCGCCGCAGTCGAGGCCCGGGTGGACGCGCTCGCCGGGGACCTCAACGACGTCGTGCACACGCTGCACAAGGATCCGGAAACCGCGTACGAGGAACACCGCAGTGCCGCGTTCCTTGCCGGCCTGCTGCAGCGGCACGGCATCAGTGCCGAGCTGGGCGCCCACGGCCTTCCCACCGCCCTGCGTGCGGAGGCGGGAACCGGCACCGGTCCGGTCATCGCCATTCTCAGCGAGTATGACGCGCTGCCGGAGGTGGGCCACGCCTGCGGCCACAACGTTATTGCCGCCACCGGAGCCGGTGCCTTCATCGCCCTGGCCAAAACCCTGGAAGAGAACCCGGACGCCTTTCCCGGCCGGGTGGTATTCCTGGGCACCCCTGCCGAGGAAGGACACTCCGGAAAAGAAGTTCTGGCCCGCAACGGCGCTTTTGACGGCGTCGACGCGGCCATCATGGTCCATCCCTATGCCATGGACCTGGCCGAGCAGGTCTGGCTCGGCCGGCGCCTGCTCACCGTGACCTTCTCGGGCATGGCAGCGCATGCCTCGGCGCAGCCATTCATGGGCCGCAACGCGCTGGACGCCGCATCGCTGGCCTACACCGGCGTTGGGCTGCTCCGTCAACAGCTGCCGCCCTCAGACCGCGTGCACGCCATCATCACGGAGGGCGGACAGCGCCCCAGCGTGATCCCGGAAACGGCCGTGCTGAAGCTTTACGCGCGGTCCAAGTACCCCGAAACCCTGAAGGACCTGAGCGGCCGGCTCGAGGATATCGCCGCCGGCGCCGCCCTCATGACCGGCACCACGGTGGAGATCAGCTGGGACGAACATCCGCCGTCGCTGCCCGTACGGACCAACCCGGCCCTGACCGGCCGGTGGGTGGCGGCGCAGCAGCGGCGGGGCCGCAGCCCGCTGCCGGCCGGCGTCGTATCCGAAACCATTGCCGCCTCCACCGACTTCGGCAACGTCAGCTACCGCATCCCGGGCATCCATCCGCTGATCGGCATCGCACCCGCCGACGTCGCCCTGCACACCCGGGCCTTTGCGGAAGCCGCCGGTTCGCCGGCCGCCGAAGCAGGCGCGCTCGACGGCGCCGCCGGGCTCGCGCTGACTGCCCTGGACTACCTCTGCGATCCGGAGCTGCGTGCAGCGGTGGCGCAGGAATTTACCGACGCCGGCGGTCCCGTGGACGTTCCCGCGTACTTCGACTGACTCCGGACATGATCCCCCGCACCAGGAAATGAGATGGCCATGACCACTCCGTCCCCCGCACTTGGCGCCGGCCGCCGCAGCTTCCCCGACCGTTTCCTGGGCGGGGTGGAACGGATCGGCAACAAGCTTCCGGATCCGTTCATGCTCTTCCTGATCCTCTTTCTGGTTGTGGCCGTGGTGTCCACCGCCATGGCCTGGGCCAACGTCGCGGTCACCGTGCCCGGGGCCACCGAGGAAACGGTCATCAAGGGCTTCTTCACCGCCGAAGGACTGAGCTGGTTCACCACCACTCTTGGCGCAAACTATCTGGGCTTTCCACCGCTGGCCACTGTGCTTCCGATCCTGCTGGCGGTTGGTGTGGCGGAGAAATCGGGGCTGCTCTCGGCCCTGATCCGCAAGGCCTTCGGTTCAGCCCCGCGCTGGGCGCTGCCGTACGCCGTCGGCTTCGTGGGAGTCATCGGTTCGATCATGTCCGACGCCGCTTTCGTCGTCATTCCGCCGCTCGCCGCACTGGTCTTCAAGGCCGCGGGCCGGCATCCGGTGGCAGGGCTGCTCGGCGGCTTTGCCGCCGCCGGCGCCGGGTACTCCACCTCCATGCTGGTCACCAGCCTGGACGCGCTCTTTTCCGGAATCACGACGGCGGTCACCGAGACCCTGCCGAACCCCGGTTCGCCGGTGAACCCGCTGTCCAACTATTTCTTCAACTTTGCATCCGCGCTGGTGCTGATCCTGCTGGCCGGCTTCATCATCGACAAGATCCTGGAACCGCGCCTGACTCGCCAGGGCGTGCCCACCGAGGAAACCGCCGGTGAGGATGCCGGTGACGCCGGACAGCCCGGAACCGATGCACCCGCACCGTCCGCCGCGCCGTCCCCCGCACTGTCCGCCACGCTGACCCCGGTGGAACGCCGGGGTGTGGCCTGGGCCGTGGCGGCGGGCGCCGCCGTCGCCGCCGTCATCGTGGTGGGTGCGGTACTGCCGGACTCGCCCTGGCGCAATGAGGACGGCGGCTATCTGCCCAAGTCTCCGCTGCTGAGCTCGATTGTGTTCATCGTCTTTGTCCTGTTTACCGTTCCGGGGCTGGTGTACGGCAAAATCACCGGCACCATTGCTTCCGGCAAGGACGTTCCCCGGGTTATGGGGGCCTCGATCAAGGACATGAGCGGGTTCCTGGTGCTCGCGTTCATCCTTGGCCAGTTCATCGCCCTGTTCAACTGGTCCGGGATCGGCAACTGGATCGCCGTGGCCGGCGCCTCCGGACTGGAATCCATCGGACTGACCGGGTACCCGGCGATCATCGGCTTCATCCTGCTGGCCTCGGTGCTGAACCTGTTCATCATTTCCGGCTCCGCCATGTGGACGCTGATGGCGGCGGTCTTCGTGCCAATGTTCGCCCTGCTCGGGTTCGAACCGGCGTTCATCCAGGGCGCGTTCCGGGTGGGGGACTCGGCCACCCAGATCCTCACCCCGCTCAATCCGTACATGATTGTGCTGCTGACGATGCTGCGCAAGTACGAACCGCAGGCCGGTCTCGGGACGGTCATCGCCCGGATGCTGCCCTTCACCGTGCTCTTCTGGATCGCGTGGGTGGCAGTGCTGACGGTGTTCTTCGTCTTCGGCCTGCCGATGGGCCCGGGCAACGGAATATACATCGACGGCTAAACGCTGCATCACAACACCGGCAACAACATCCTGTGCAATGCCGCGGCAGGACTTCAGGAAAGGCAATGCGATGAGCTCGACCAGTCCCAAGATTTATGCCCTGCACGAGAACCCCGAGTGGTTTCCCCCGTTTGCCCGCGCTTTCGAAGCTGAAGGCCTGGAAGTGGAGGAATGGCTGCTGACCGACGGTGTCCTGGACCTGGATTCGGTGCCGCCGGACGGGATTTTCTGGTCCCGGATCAGTGCCTCGTCTCATACCCGGGACCACGCCCTGTCAAAAGATTACGCGCGCTCCGTGCTGTCCTGGCTGGAGGCTTCCGGCCGGCGCACCGTGAACGGACGCCGGATCCTGGAACTGGAGATGAGCAAGGTGGATCAGCTCACGGCACTCAGGGCCGCCGGCATCGACACCCCGCGCACTGTCGCAGCCGTGGGCCGGGATGCCATCCTGGCCGCGGCCAGGGACTTCACGGCACCGTTTATCACCAAGCACAACCAGGGCGGCAAGGGCCTCGGGGTGCGCAAGTTCCAGTCCCACGGCGAACTGGCGGAGTATGTGGCCGGACCGGAGTTTGAAGAGCCAGCCGATGGCATCACCCTCATCCAGGAATTCATCGTTGCCGCCGAACCCTTCATCACCCGGGTGGAGATTGTCGGCGGAGAATTCATCTACGCTGTCGCCGCGGACACCGCCCGCGGGGGATTCCAGCTCTGCCCGGCCGACGCCTGCGCCATTGACCCCTCCACCGGAAAACCGGTCATGCCGCCGGGGGCCACGATCGCACCGGACGCGGACACCCAGCTCTTCAGCCTGCGCGAAGGCTTCGACCACCCGATCATTGGCAAGTACCTCGACTTCGCCAAGCGCACCGGACTGGAAGTCTGCGGCATCGAATTCATGGAAACCGCCGACGGGCGAATCCTCACCTACGACGTGAACACCAATACCAACTACAACGCAGCGGTTGAAGCTGCGGCTCCCCGTTCCGCGCCCCGGGCGCTGGCCCGGTACCTCAAGGGGCTTACGGCCTGACCGTGGTTTGGAACAACTTATTTATTCCTCGCCGCGGCCCGTCGCTATAGTCGGGATTAACCAAACCGAAGGAGCTTCCTCAATGACCGCTGCCCAGGAACCGTTGTGGGTCAAGAACTACCAGCCCGGCGTTCCGGCAACTATTGAGCTGCCCACCGAGTCGCTCACCGCGATGGTGGAGGACGCCGTCGAACGTTTTGGTCCCAAGGTGGCGCTGGAGTTTTTCGGCGCGGAAACCACGTACGCCGAACTGGGCGAGAAGATCAACCGTGCCGCCGAGGGCCTGCGGAAACTGGGCGTAAGCCGGGGCCACCGGGTGGCCATCGTGCTGCCGAACTGCCCGCAGTACCTCATCGCGTTCTACGCGGTGCTGCGCCTGGGAGCCGTCGTCGTCGGCCACAACCCGCTGTACACGGAGCGCGAACTGCGCCACCAGTTTGAAAACCACGGAGCGCAGGTGGCCATTGTGTGGGACAAGGCCGTGGAGAAGATCCAGGATTTCCCCGGCGACATCGCGGTAAAAACCATTATTGCCGTGGACATCACCAAGGCCATGCCGCGGTTGAAGCGGATGGCGCTGAGCCTGCCGCTGCCGAAGCTGCGCCGGACCCGCGCCGGCCTGACAACCAAGACCGAAAACACGATGCCCTGGGAAAAGCTCCTGTCATCGGCGCCGATCGACAGTGCCCACCCACGCCCCGCCGTGAAGGACCTGGCGGCGCTGCAGTACACCTCGGGTACCACCGGCATCCCCAAGGGCGTGATGCTCACCCACTACAACCTGCGCTCCAACGCCCTGCAGGGCCAGGCCTGGATGCACGGAGCCGAAGAGGGCAGGGAAGTCATTTACGGCGTGCTGCCGATGTTCCATGCCTTCGGCCTCACCCTGTACCTGACCTTCGCCATGCTCACCGGTTCCCGGCTGGTCCTGTTCCCCAAGTTCGACGTGGACCTGGTGCTGGCCGCCGCGAAAAAGTCCCGGCCCACGGTCTTCTGCGCCGTACCGCCGATCTACGAAAAGGTCGCGCTGGAATCCAAGAAGCGCGGCATTGACCTGTCCACCATCCGGTTTGCCATTTCCGGAGCGATGACGCTGCCGGCCGCAACGGTGAAGCTGTGGGAGGAAGTCTCAGGCGGACTGCTGGTGGAGGGCTACGGCCTCACCGAATCTTCGCCCGTCGCCCTGGGCAATCCGTTCGCCGAGTCCCGCCGCAACGGCACCATCGGCGTTCCCTTCCCGAGCACCGAAATGCGGGTGGCCGACCCCGAACATCCCGAGAATGACGTTCCCGCCGGAGAGCGGGGGAGCTGCTGATCCGCGGGCCGCAGGTTTTCGCCGGTTACTGGAACAACACCGAGGACACTGAGCAGGTGCTGCTCGAAGGCGGCTGGCTCCGCACCGGCGACATCGTCACCGTCGATGGGGACGGGTTCGTGAAGGTGGTGGACCGGCGCAAGGAACTAATCATCACCGGCGGCTTCAACGTTTCGCCCAGCGAAGTCGAAGAGGTGCTGCGCAGCAGCCAGGACATCGCCGACGTTGCCGTGGTGGGGCTCCCGCGGCCCGACGGCGGGGAAGAGGTGGTTGCCGCCGTCGTCCTGCAGCCGGGAACGGAACTGGACGAGGCGGGACTGCGCGCCTGGTGCCGCGAGCGGCTGACACCGTACAAGGTGCCGCGCCGCATCGTCGCCGTGGACGAGCTGCCCAAATCGATGCTGGGCAAGGTCCTCCGCCGCGAGGTGCGGGATCTCCTGGCCGATTCCCGCTAGGCCGGACTGCCCAAACACTACCTATTGACGCTCCGAAGCTGTTGGGTTGGAATGGTAAGCAGGCTTGGGATTCCAGGCTTGCGTACTATTCCAGCCGACCATTCAGGGCCCCTTGCGGGGCTCAACCGGGGTGCGGCGTGCGTATCCGTCAAGGCCGTTCGGCTCCGACTCCGCCGTTCGTCCTTCGCGGTAACCGGCACACTCCGGCCCAACGTGAATAAGCACCGGACAACGGTGAAGGTTCGCAGCTGAAGGAGAACACCATGATCAGCAATCAGCAAGTCGAAGGCCTTATGGCCGGTTCAGGCAACGTGCTGGGTCCCAACGGAGACAAGATTGGCTCAGTGGGAACGTTCTACCTGGACGACCAGACCAATGAGCCCGCCTGGGTGACCGTGAACACCGGTCTCTTCGGCACCAATGAGTCCTTTGTTCCGCTCAGCGAGGCAACCGTTGAGGGTGTCGACGTCCTGGTGCCTTACTCCAAGGACGAGGTCAAGAACTCACCGCAGGTGGAATCCGACGGGTCCATCTCTCCCGAGGAGGAAGTGACCCTTTACCGCTACTACGGGTTCACCTACGACGACGGTTCGGCTGACACCAGCGGCATGGGTGCAGGAACGGGCACGATGGACGCCGGTACAGACACCATGACCGACGACCGCACAGGCGCCGGGATGGGCAGCGGGGACGGCAGCGGCATCTCAGACGACAGTGACATTACGCGCTCCGGCACCTCATCAGGCACCTCGTCCGGGACGGTGGGCAGGGACACGTCAGGTCCCACCACTGATGACGCCATGACGCGGTCGGAAGAGCAGCTTGATGTGGGAACCCAGAGCCGGCAGACGGGCAAGGCCCGACTGCGGAAATACGTCGTCACGGAAAACGTCACCACCGAGGTTCCGGTCACCCGTGAAGAGGTCCGGGTTGAACGGGAGCCCGTCACGGATGCAAATGTCGATTCCGCGATGTCCGGTCCCGAGCTCAGTGAAGAAGAGCACGAGGTGACGCTCCATGCCGAGGAACCGGTGGTCACGAAGAAGACCGTGCCGGTGGAGAGAGTCCGGCTCGATACCGAGACGGTCACCGACACGGAGAGCGTGACGGAAGAAGTCAGCAAGGAACAGATCGATACGGACGTGGACGGCACCACGCGCGGGTCCGGGCATTCCGGCCAGGACGGTTCAGGCGCGTCCGGTTCCGGCCGGTAGTTCTCCCGCCAATCCCGCCTGTGCAGCGGGGGTGCACTATTAAGCTGCGGTCCCGGTTCTGCCGGGACCGCAGCCCGTTAGGCGGCGGCGTTCAGCCAGAGTCCGCTAGTCGGCGGCAGGAGGCGGCACCGCAACCTGCCGCGCCGTGCGCTCGAGCACCTCGCGGCAGGCCAGGACTGCCGGACGCCGGCTGCCCGCCCGGCGCACGGAGGTGAAAATGTTGCGCCGGGGACGGCCGTTCAATTCCAGCAGCCGCACGGTCGGCTCACGTCCGGTCCACACCAGATCGGGCATCAGGGCGACGGCATTGCCGGACTCTATGAGCCGTATCTGGGCCTGCAGGTCCGCAGTTTCGTAGCGGACATCCGGCTCGAATCCGGCCCGCCGGCATGCCTGCTCGGCCCAGTGGCGGGAAGCGGCTCCACGCGGCTCCATGACCCACGGCATCCCCGCGGTATCCGCCAGGGACTGCACCGGAGGCAAACCCTGGTGGGGTGCCGCCAGCCGGATGGCATCCGACGTCAGGTGCACGCGGTCCAGTTCCGCGTGCCGTACGGCCGCGTGACCGGGGTACTGCTCCGCAATCACCACGTCGAAATCGCGTGCCCAGGTTTCGTACAGCGCTGTTTCCGGTTCCCGCTGCACCATTTCCACCCGCAGGTCGGGATGCTCCCGCCGCAGCAGTGACAGGGCACCGGGCATGAGGGCCAGGGCTGCCGATTGGAATACTGCCACCCGGATTCGTCCGGTCACCGTCGTCAGCGACGATGCCAGGTCCGCTTCGGCCCGTTCCAGGGACTCGAGGATGTCGGAGGTGTGGGAGACCAGGATTTCGGCCTGCGGCGTCAGCTGCACTCCGCGGCCGGTTTTCCGCAGCAGTTCAACGCCCACTTCCTTCTCCAGCAGGGCCAGCTGCTGGGACACGGCCGAAGGACTGAGGCTCAGCGTTTCGGCCACGGCTGCCAGCGTTCCGCGGACTTTGACTTCCCGCAGCAGGGTCATTCGGCGCACGTCCAGCAAGGGCTTCCTCCGGTGGTTTTCCAGCAACTCTAATCATTAGTAAAACTAACCTATATGCGTAAGAAAACTAACCTTTGCCTTACGGGACTTTCCGCGGATACTTAGAGAAGTATCAATCAGTCGCACGTTGAAAAGAGCTGGCCGCATGAGCAACACCGTCACTGAACCCACCGCGGTTCCCGGCGTACCGCAGGACCTGTCCGGAGAAGCAGTGGCCCTCGTGCGCCGCTGGCTGGCCGAGGCCGCCAGCGTCCCGGTGGACGCATCGGCAGCCCAGCTTGCCGGGGTCCTGAAGGACCCGTCCGGCCTGGATTTCACCGTGGGTTTTGTGGACGGCGTCGTCCGTCCCGAGGACCTGCGCGTTGCCGGGCGGAACCTCGCCGCACTGGCTCCCCGGGTTCCCGGGTTCCTGCCCTGGTACATGCGTTCGGCAGTCCGACTGGGAGGCGTCATGGCCCCGGTCCTGCCGCAGGTCGTCATTCCGGTGGCCCGCAAGGTGCTGCGCCGCATGGTGGGCCACCTCATCGTCGACGCGACGGATGCCCGTCTCGGCAAGGCGATCAGCGGTATCCGGAAGGACGGCGTCCGGCTGAACATGAACCTGCTCGGTGAAGCGGTGCTGGGCGAGCGCGAAGCCGGCCGCCGCCTGGAGGGCACCCACGCCCTGCTGGCACGGGACGACGTCGAATACGTCTCCATCAAGGTCTCCTCCACCGTTTCGCCGCACTCACACTGGGCCTTCGATGAAGCCGTTGAGCATGTGGTGGAAAAGCTTGCTCCGCTGTACCGGCAGGCGGCATCCTTCAGCCCCAAGAAGTTCATCAACCTGGACATGGAGGAATACAAGGACCTGGAGATGACCATGGCGGTCTTCACCCGCCTGCTCTCCATGCCCGAGTTCAAGGACCTGGAAGCCGGCATTGTCCTGCAGGCCTACCTTCCGGATGCGCTGTCCGCCATGATGCGTCTCCAGGAGTTCGCTGCCGCCCGCCGCGCCGACGGCGGCGCCCCCATCAAGGTGCGTGTGGTCAAGGGCGCCAACCTGCCGATGGAACAGGTGGAAGCCTCGCTGCACGGCTGGCCGCTGGCCACCTGCGGCACCAAGGCCGAGACGGACACCAACTACAAGCGGGTCATCAGCTACGCCCTGCAGCCGGAGCGGACCGCCAACGTCCGTATCGGCGTCGCCGGCCACAACCTCTTCGACGTCGCCTTTGCCTGGCTGCTGGCCAAGCAGCGCGGCGTCACCGCAGGCATCGAATTCGAGATGCTGCTGGGCATGGCCACCGGCCAGGCCGAAGTCGTCAAGCGGGATGTCGGATCACTGCTGCTGTACACCCCGGTGGTGCACCCCACCGAGTTCGACGTCGCCATCGCCTATTTGATCCGGCGCCTGGAAGAAGGAGCGAGCTCCGAGAACTTCATGTCCGCCGTCTTCGAGCTCAGCGAAAACGAGGCGCTGTTCGAGCGCGAGAAGCTGCGTTTCCTCACCTCGCTGGCTGACCTGGACGACACGGTTCCCGCATCCAACCGCATCCAGGACCGCAGCAACCCCCGCCCAGCGGACACTGCGGACGCCGACGCCGTACACCGGGGCTTCAGCAACACCCCGGACACCGACCCGTCCCTGCCCGTGAACCAGGCATGGGGCCGGCAGATCCTTACGCGGGTCGAGGGCTCAGTCCTCGGCGTTGCCGCCGTCGCCAAGGCCCGGGTTGCCGACGAGGAGACATTGGAGACCGTCATCCGCACCGGCGTGGAATCCGCCAGGGGATGGGCGTCCCTCAGCGCCGCCGAGCGGGCCGACATCCTGCACCGCGCCGGCGCCGTGCTGGAACAGAAGCGCGCGGACCTGATGGAGGTCATGGCCGCCGAGACCGGCAAGACTCTGGACCAGTCGGATCCCGAGGTGTCCGAGGCCGTCGACTTCGCGCACTACTACGCCGAGCGCGCCAAGGACCTCGAGACGGTCGACGGCGCCCGGTTTGTTCCGGCGAAGCTGACGGTCGTGACGCCGCCGTGGAACTTCCCGGTGGCTATTCCGGCCGGGTCCACCCTGGCCGCGCTGGCCGCCGGATCATCCGTCATCATCAAGCCGGCCGGCCAGTCCGCCCGCAGCGGCGCCGTCATGGTGGAAGCCCTCTGGGAAGCCGGTGTCCCCCGGGACGTCCTGCAAATGGTGCAGGTGGGCGAGAAGGAGCTGGGCCGCCAGCTTATTTCCCATCCGTCCGTGGACCGGGTCATCCTCACCGGAGGATACGAGACAGCCGAGCTGTTCCGTTCCTTCCGCACCGACCTGCCGCTGCTGGCCGAGACCTCCGGGAAGAACGCCATCATCGTCACTCCGAGTGCGGACTTCGACTTGGCTGCACGCGACGTCGTTGCCTCGGCCTTCGGCCACGCGGGCCAAAAATGCTCAGCGGCATCCCTGGTGATCCTCGTCGGATCGGTGGCCAAGTCACCGCGCTTCCGCAACCAGCTGGTGGACGCAGTGCAGTCGCTGAAGGTGGGCTACCCGGTGGACGCCGTCACCCAGATGGGGCCGGTCATTGAACCGGCCGCCGGCAAGCTGCTCCGCGGCCTGACCGTCCTCGGCGAGGGTGAATCCTGGCTCATCGAACCGAAGCAGCTGGATGACAGCGGCCGGCTGTGGAGCCCGGGCGTCCGCACCGGCGTCCGCCGCGGCTCCGAGTACCACCTCACCGAATACTTCGGCCCGATCCTCGGCGTGATGACCGCTGACACGCTGGAAGAGGCCATCGCGCTGCAGAACCAGATCGACTACGGCCTGACCGCCGGCCTGCACTCCCTGGACTCCGCTGAAATGGACGTATGGCTGGAGAACATCTCCGCCGGCAACCTCTACATCAACCGCGGCATCACCGGTGCCATTGTCCAGCGCCAGCCGTTCGGCGGCTGGAAGAAATCCGCAGTCGGTGCAGGAACCAAGGCCGGCGGCCCGAACTACCTCATGGGCCTGGGCGCATGGGAACCTGCCGCTGCCCGGGCTGAAGCCCCCGTACGCCACCAGGGTGCCGCCAAGATCCTGGCCGCTGCCTCCTCCGGCAGCCTCGCCGCCGACGCCGATGCCCTGCACCGCGCGCTGAGCAGCGACGCTGCCGCGTGGGCCGAAGAATTCGGCACTGCCAAGGACGTGTCCGGCCTCAGCGCCGAACGCAATGTCTTCCGCTACCGTCCGCTGCCGGTCACCATCCGGCTGGCCGGGAACCAGCCCGTCACCCCGCTGCTGCGGGTCGTGGCGGCAGGGCTGTTGGCCGGTTCCGCGCTGCGGGTCTCCACCGGCGTTGAACTGCCGCTGGCGCTGCAGACACTGTTGGCCGAGCACGGCATTCCGGCTGTGGAAGAGAACGACGCCGCGTGGCTGGCGGCCGCTGCCGGCTACGATCCGGCGGTCCACGGACCCCGGATCCGGCTCATCGGCGGAGATGCCCCGGCGCTGGCCGAAGCACTCGGCGGCCGGCCCGACGTGGCCGTCTACGCCAATCCGGTCACCGAAGCCGGACGGGTCGAACTGCTGCCGTTCCTGCATGAGCAGGCCGTCAGCATCACGTCCCACCGGTTCGGGACGCCGAACCATCTTTCGGATGCCCTGATCTAGGGGATGCAGCACGCACCCGGGTAATACCGGGAAAGGACGGCACCGGGTCTATCCCGGTGCCGTCCTTCTTGTTACCGTGGGCTCATGGAACTCATTTACGAGTAGGGCCGTGCCCGGACCGGGCTTCGCGGAGCTGCCGGCCCCCCCGGCTGGAACCGCTTCCCCCGGCCGCACGCACCCGCTTTTCGCAGACAGCATTCACCCACAGCCGGGTGAGCTGGTCCATGGTGCGTGATGCTGGCCGTTTCGCCCCTCCACCCGTCCGCCTCTGATGCCGCCGTCGTTTCACGGCCGCGGCGTCAGGCCTGGCGGGCGCCGGAAAACGCACACAGCCCGCACCAGCCACAGCGAAGCCGGCCCGTATCGAAGAGTCCGGAGATCATCATGACGCACAACAAGAAAAGCCGCTCCACACCCCTGTCCGCATCCGCTCCGGCGTTCCCTCCCGGGCCTCCGGTGCTGCCGGCGGGAGCCTTGCCGGAGGGCGCAGTGAACCTTGCCCCGGCCGCCGCAGCCAAGCTTGGCGCCGGGGTTTCGGAGAAGGGGACGGCCGCTGCGGCGAAAAGTGCCCTTCCCGGATGGCAGAGCCTGGGCAGGGACCACAAGCCTACGCACGCCAACGGCAAGCAGGGCCGGCGGGAGAAAAAGTGCGCTGGTAAGAGGCGCACGGACAACATCAGTGCACGGAATCCGGGGCTGCACCCGGGTTCTGTGCACCGCCGCCCTTCAATGCCATTATTGACGGTATCCACAGCCACAGCGGACCGAAGAGGCACACATGCTGCTTGACGGGAAAACCGCCGTTATTTACGGCGGGGGAGGAGCCATTGGCGGCGCGGTTGCGCGGGCTTTCGCCCGGGAGGGCGCCCGCACCTGTCTGGCGGGGCTGAGCCCCGGGCCACTGGAGGCTGTGGCCCGGGATATCCGGTCCAGCGGCGGGCTGGTTGAGACAGCCCTGCTGGATGCCACCAATGCCCGGGCAGTGGAAAGACACGCCGATGACGTGGCTGCCGCCGCCGGCAGTCTGGACATCTCCATGAACGTCATCCAGCACGGTGATGTTCAGGGCTCACCCATGGTGGACATGTATGTGGAGGACTATTTGCGTCCGGTTTCCACCGCGGTGCAGACCTTTTTCCTGACCGCCCGGGCGGCGGCCCGGCACATGATGCGGCAGCGGTCGGGGGTGATCCTGGTGTTCGGAGGATCCGGCAACCCCAGCCCCGGGAACTACTTCGGCGGGCTCATCACGGCGTTCGAGGCCATGGAAGCAATGCGGCGCCAGCTGGCCGTGGAACTGGGGGAACACGGCATCCGCGTAGTCACACTGCGCAGCGGCGGAATTCCCGAGTCCCTGCCGGCGGCTCTGGCGGGACGGGAGGACATCGCCAAAAGCATTGTCGAGGCCACGCTTCTGAAACGGGCCGCCACCTTGGAGGAAGTCGGCAACGCAGCAGCATTCGCGGCCTCGGACAAGGCGGGCAGCATGACCGCTGCCACGCTGAATATCAGCGCCGGCGCCCTCATGGACCGCTGAGCGGCGCTGGCCCTCCACTGCTGCGCCTGGCTGCCCGAACGTGGGCTAGGCCACGACCTTCCAGATGCTGAAGTCCTCAACACTGACGGCGATGCGGGTTCCCTCGTCCCCGCGGATCCACAGGGTACCCAGTCCCGGCGCGGTATCGCGGACTTCGCCGGAGTAGTAGAGTTCGTTGCCGCTTCGGACCTCAATGTGGTCACCGCGGCGGATGGAGCGGATGTTACGGACCCGCTTGACGCGGGTGGTCTTCGAACGTGCGGGCTTTCTGGGCATGCTGACCGTTGGCACAGACTCTCTTTCGCTTGACTAGTTATGTCAACCAAACGGCCGGTGAAGTTATTCCCGCCTTCGGCACACGGATTTCGGGCAGTGTCCCTGACGCCCTGACGGGCCCGGCGTACGATCAGGAACATGGATATCGTGGACTTCCTGTTGACCCGCTTCCAGGACGATGCCGCGGAGTCCCGCAAGCTCCTGACGGCGCGGGGCGTTTCCCCTTCAGACCGGTGGTACGAGGAACGGCTGCTGCGCGAATGCGAAGCCAAGCTGATGCTGATTGAGATTATTGGCGGTGCGAGGCGCAACGCGCTGGCCCGGATGGTGTTGGACGCGGACAGCCAGGGCAAGCAGTTCACGGATGAGCTGGAGTGGACAACGCTGGCGCTGGCGGCGATGGCTGCGGCCTACCAGGACCACCCGGATTATCAGGACGTGTGGCGGCTTACCGAAAAGCGCAGCTGACTGCCGCGGGCTGGGCAGCGGCCCGCGGCAACCCTCAGATTAGCTGTCATGACTGTAACGAATTCCTCTGGCCAGGCGACCGGAAACAGCACCATCCTGCGCGAGCTCGCCGCGCACCATCACGTGGTGACAACTTTCAAGGGTTGGAACGGCACCGCCCTCGAAGTCTCGGACGGGACCCTGCGCCGTGTCCTCTCCGCCCTGGGCATCGCAGCGGACACGGAGGAAGAGCAGGCCGCTTCGCTGGCCGACGGCCGACTCGCCGAGTGGCGCCGCACGCTGCCCGGCGCCGTCGTCGTGCGCCGGGGCCGCAGCCATTCCGTGGCAATCCATACCCCGGCCGGGATGCCGGCGGACGTATGGATCGTCCTGGAGGACGGCAGCCGGCGGCAGCTCGAGTGGCCCCGTATTCCCGAAGAGGAACGGGACATTGACGGAACCCGGACCGGCCGCACACTCGTGCTGCTGCCCGAAGACCTGCCCCTGGGCTGGCACCGCCTCGAGGTCGAGGGTGCCGGGATCCGGGCCGGCACGGTCCTCGTGGTTACGCCGGCGCGGCTGACGACGGCGGCGGAACTGGCCCGGCGCCGTGCCTGGGGCCTGATGGCGCAGCTGTATTCCGTGCGCTCTTCCCGCTCCTGGGGAATTGGCGACCTCAATGATCTGGCGGATCTGGCCGCGCTCTCCGGAGCCGGCCACGGAGCCGGTTTTATCCTGATCAACCCGCTCCACGCCGCCCAGCCGGTTCCGCCCCTGGAACCGTCGCCGTATTTGCCCGCCACACGGCGGTTCTTCAACCCGCTCTACATCCGGGTCGAAGACGTTCCGGAGTACGGCTATCTTCCCGGCCCCGCACGGGCGGAGGTGGAAGACGCAGCACGGGCCCTGCGGGCCGCGAACCGCTCCGGCGATCTGCTGGACCGGGATGCCACCTACGCGGCGAAGCTGTCCGCGCTGGAACAGATTTTCTCGGTGCCGCGCAGTATCGCCAGGGAACAGCCGTTCGAGCGGTTCTGCGCCCAGGAAGGGCCGGGCCTGGACAGCTTTGCCCTGTGGTGCGCACTGGCGGAGAGCCTTCCGGCGGGGGCACCCGAATGGCAGGAGATTACGGGGCCGGACAGTTCCTACGTGCAGGAGCACGGGGAAGAACTGGCGCCCCGGGTGCGGTTCTACAAGTGGCTGCAGTGGACCTGCGATCAGCAGCTCGAAAACGTCCAGGCCGCAGCCCGCAGTGCCGGGATGCCCATCGGCGTGGTGCACGACCTGGCCGTGGGGGTGCATCCGGCGGGAGCCGACGCCTGGATGCTGCGGCCGGTGCTGGCACCCGGCGTTTCGGTGGGCGCGCCGCCGGACATGTTCGAACCAGCGGGGCCAGGACTGGAGCCAGCCGCCGTGGCATCCCCAGCGGCTGGCCGACGCGGGTTACCTTCCCTACCGTGACATGCTGCGCACCGTGCTGCGGCATGCCGGCGGCATCCGGGTGGACCACATTCTGGGCCTGTTTCGGCAGTGGTGGATTCCGGCCGGGTCGGCTCCGGGTGAGGGTGCCTATGTCCACTTCGACCATGAAGCCCTGATCGGGATTCTGGTGCTGGAAGCCGAGCGCGCCGGCGCCGTCGTCGTGGGCGAGGACCTGGGAGTGTTCGAACCGTGGGTGCAGGAGTATCTCGGAGATCGCGGCGTGCTGGGCACGTCCATCCTGTGGTTTGAACAGGGTGAAACGGCCCGAGGCTGCCGGAGGAATACCGTCAGGGTGCACTGACAACCGTGAACACCCACGACCTGCCGCCGGCGGCCGGCTATTTGGCAGGCGAGCATGTTGACCTTCGGGCATCTCTTGGCCTGCTCAGCCGTCCGGTGGAAGAGGAGCGGGCGGCCGATGAGGCGTCCCGGGAAGCTGTCCTGTCCTTGCTGCGCAGCCGTGGACTGCTGCGGGGCTCCGGTTCCGGGCCGGAAGCCGGCGCGGACCGGATTCAAGAGACGGTCGAGGCGCTGCATTCCCTGATTCTGCAGACGCCGTCGGTGCTGCTCGGGGTGTCGCTGACCGATGCGGTGGGGGAGCGGCGGACCCAAAACCAGCCCGGTACGGGCACTGAATATCCCAACTGGCGCATTCCCCTGTGCGGGCCGGAGGGGCAGGCCATCCTGCTCGATGACCTGCCCGCCAATGACCGCTTCAACTCGCTGGCGGAGCTGATGCGGCGGTCGATCTAGGACTCCAGCTTCATGGCCTTGCGGAGGGTCAGCGCGCCTCCGCTCTGCATCACGGCGCGGCGGTAGATGTTCTCGCTGAAGCGCAGCAGGGCGTAGGCCGCGGCCAGTGCAACGGCCAGGGCCAGGAGTGTCTCCCAGAGGGGAACCTCGGAGCTGAGCATCCGGATGGGCATGGCCACGGAGGACACCACCGGTACATAGGACGCGATGACCAGCAGCTGCCCCTCGGCAAAGAGTCCGGCAAACAGCGCCGCAAAGACCACGGCAAGCACCGGGGTGGAGCTGTTGTTCAGGTCTTCGCTGCGGCTGGCCATCGCCCCGAGCATTGCCCAGGCAGATGCCAGAATCAGGAACCCGGCGAGGAAGAACACCAGGAACCAGCCGGAGGCCGGGATGATCATCCCCACCATGTCCGCCGTATCGGTCATGTTCAGCGCCAGCAGTGCGGCGCCGCCGTACAGGGCCAGCTGGACCATGGCCAGAACCGTATTGCCGGCCACCTTGCCGTAGAGCAGCTGCCGGATGGGAATGGCCGTGGCCAGGATTTCCACGACCCGGTTTTGCTTTTCCTCCAAGACCGAACTGGCAATGGCCATGCCGAAAATGATCGCTGACATGTAGAACAGGAAGCTGAACGCAAAGCCCACCACGGTGGCCAGGACGGCATTTTCGGCGCTGCCCTGGATAAGTTCTTCCTGCAGCTCGCTGCCGGCCAGCAGCTCCGGGCCGGTGCTTCCGGCGGCTTCGGCGTTGTCATTAATAACGCTGAGCCGCAGAGCTTCGGCTACCGGAGTGCGCAGGCCGTTGTCGATGTCCTCGCCGCCGACCAGTGTCCAGGTGCCGTCGGAGCCCTGCAGCAGGGCGGCATCGGCTTCCCCGCCGCTGACCAGGTTCCGTGCGGCTTCCGGGGAGTCTGCGGTGACCGTGTCGAACGTGGTGTTGCTGTTTTCCGCGGAGGCGAGTTCGTGCGCGGCCCCGACCACTGACTGCGCGGAGTCTGAAGCCACGGCCACGGTGTAGTCGGTGCCCCGGTTGGCCATGTAGGCGTTGAAGACGACGGCGCCGACAATCAGTACCAGGGTGACCACGGTGGAGATCAGGTAGCTGCGGTCGCGGGCCTTCACCATGACCTCCCGCAGAGTGACGATGGCCCAGGGCGGAGTGTTGCCGCCAGTCTCATCGGACCGCTGCGGAGCCGGGGAATCGGGACGGCGGGTCTCTACGGTGCTCATGCTGATACCTCCCGGTAGATTTCGCTGAGGGACGGCCTCAGGGGCGTGAATTCTTCAACTGTGCCGCGGGCCATGGCGGCGCCGAGAATGCGCTGGGCAGCGCCGTCGCCGTCGAACTCCAGCACTGCTGTCGGCCCGGCCACGTCGATGACCTGCAGCCCCGGCTCGTCGCGGAGCCAGCCGGCATCCGGGGAAACGGTCATGCGGTGCCGGCGGGGCACACTGGCCCGAAGCTGTTCGCTGGAACCCGCGGCCATGACCTTTCCGGCTTTGAGGACCACCAGGTTGTCGCAGAGCCGATCCACGAGGTCCAGCTGATGGCTGGAGAACAGGACGGGAACACCGTCGCGGGTGCGTTCGCGCAGCAGTTCCACCATGGAATCCACGGCGGCGGGATCGAGTCCGGAAAACGGCTCGTCCAGGATCAGCACGTTGGGCCGGTGCAGCAGCGACGCGGCAATCTGCACCCGCTGCTGGTTGCCCAGGGACAGCGATTCCAATTTGTCCTTGAACCGGTCCGCGAGCGTGAAGCGCTCCAGCAGGTCCAGGGCCTCACGCCGGGCGGCCGAGGAACTCATCCGGTGCAGCTGCCCCAGATAAATCAGCTGGTCCAGGATGGGCTGCTTCGGGTAGAGGCCGCGCTCCTCGGGCATGTAGCCGAACTTGGCGCGGGCAGCTGCCGTCACGGGTGAACCGTTCAGGAGCACCTCGCCGGCGGTCGCCGTCAGCACTCCCATGATCATGCGCATGGTGGTGGTTTTACCGGCGCCGTTGCCGCCCACGAAACCGGTCATTTGGCCGGCGGGGACGTCAAAGGTGACGCTGTCCACCGCTGTTTTATCCCCGAATTTTCGGGTGAGGTCGGAGACCTGCAACATCGTGGCTGCTCCTTTCCCGGCGGGCCGGGCGTTGTCAGGGAAAGCTTCTTCCTCGACCTTACGGGCGGGCGCAGCACTGCAAATCGGCCGGGCGGGTGAATCTGGCCGGGATCAGGGACGCCGGGTGCCGGAGCCTTCGGGGGGAGCCTCCCCGGAAGGATGAGGCCGGACTCGTAGGCGAAGACCACGGCCTGAACGCGGTCACGGACTTGGATCTTGGCGAGCAGATTCGAAACATGCGTTTTGACCGTTGCCTCGGCCACGAACATGCGGGCGGCGATTTCAGCGTTGCTGCAGCCGGCGGCCACGTTCACCAGCACTTCCCGCTCGCGGGCGGTCAGGAAGCCAGGAGCCGTGCCTCTTCCGGCGGGACCGGGCGTGCCGGTGCCGGTCCGGCGGCGGCCGGGTCCGGAGCCGACTCGGCGCCGAGCTGGCGCGCGAACCGTTCAATCACGCGGACGGTAACCTCCGGTGCGAGCAGGGCGTGCCCGCCGGCGACTGCATGCACAGCGGTCACCAGGTCATCCGGATCGGCGTTCTTGAGGAGGAATCCGCTGGCTCCGGAGCGGATGGCGTCAAACAGGTAGTCGTCGCGTTCAAAGGTGGTCAGGATGATCACCTTGGCGGTTCCCGCCTGCACCACTGCTTCCGTCGCCCGGATGCCGTCCAGGACCGGCATCTGGACATCCATCAGGATTACATCCACCGGATGGTCGGCGGCGAAGTCCACCGCCTCGCGGCCGTTGGCGACCTGCCCCACCACCGTGATCTCGTCCTCCACGGAGAGCATCATGGCGAAGCCAGCCCGGACCAAAGCCTGGTCATCCGCCAACAGGACCCGGATAGGTTCCATGGTGTGCATTCACACCCTTTCGTGCGGGAAGGGCCGCCCGCAACCGGCAGGGTGCCCACCGGCCCCGGACTTACCGTACCCCGGTCAAGCGGCCCGAAAGCAGAAGGTTACCGTACGGGGAAGCGGACCCGGACCCGCCAGCCGCCGCCTGCCCGGGGACCGATTTCGGCAGAGCCGCCGTGCAGCGCGGCCCGCTCGCGGATGCCGCGCAGGCCAAACCCCGAGCCGGCGGTGTTTGTTGCCCGCGGCCGGCCGTCGTCGACTGACTCAACTTCGACCCATTCACCCTCTTCCGACCTGCCGGTCCGCAGCGCGACCACGGCTGACCCCGCCGTCGAGTGCCGCCGTACGTTGGCCAGCGATTCCTGCACGGTCCGGTAAATGGACAGGCCCAGCGGCGCGGAGATGCGGTCGATGATCGATGCCGGGTCACCGGCCTGATGGAAGGACACCCGAAGCCCCATCGCCTCATGTTCCGCAATCAGTGCCGGCAGGTCAGCCAGCCCCGGCTCGGGGTGCCGGTGGGCACCGCCGTCGAATTCGGTGGCCGTTTCCTGCCCGTTGCGCAGCACACCGAGCAGGGAGCGCATTTGGGCCACCGCATCCCGGGACGAGGCCTCAATCGTCTGCAGGGCACCGGCCGTCGCGGCGGGTTTCTTCTCCAGGACCCGCCGGGCAGCACCGGCCTGGATGCCGATCACCGCAATGTGGTGGGCGACGACGTCGTGCAGTTCGCGGGCGATGCGCAGGCGCTCGTCGATCACGGCCTGCCGGGCCAGCTCCGCGGCCTGTTCCTCCAGCTGGGCCGACTGCTGCGCGAGCTGCTCCCGCTGGTGGGCGCTGCGCCAGGAGATGATGCCAAAGAGGATCGCCCCGCCGAAGTAGGCCGCGTTAAGGAGGAACGTAAAGATGGCGTAGGAGACCATCGGCGGCAGCAGGCCGCTGGAGTGTTCGCTTTGTTCCTGCAGTTCCTGGAGGAGGGACTCATAGGCATTGCTGACGGTGAAGGACAACAGCAGCCACAGGGCCATTGCCGCTATTACCAGCACCAGGGCCAGGCGCAGCAGGCGGCGGTTCCGGGCCCAGGCCACTCCCGAGTATATGGCGGCAAAGTACGCCCCCTGGAAGGCAAGCTGGACGGCGAGGATGGGCATGTACATGCCCAGTACCAGGAAGAGCGCCGATGACACGAGCAGGACGGTGACCGGAAAGCGGCGCCGCACCGCCAGCGGCAGCACCATCAGCGCCATCACCAGATGCTGGAGCCAGAACGGATGGTCCTCTGCGCCCATGCCGCCGAAACCACGGATGCTCTCGAGCATGAGGGCACTGAGCAGCAGGACGACGGCGGTGCCGAGGATGTCCCGCCGCAGCTGCTCCCGCGTGGGTCCCGGGCGCTCCCAGTCGTCACCGTTTTGCCAGGGCCGGAGGCTGGGCCGGCGCGGCCGTAAGCGGCTGCCGGGTCCGCGCCGCCGGTGCCGGGGTCGGAATCCACGGTCTCAATCATGCAGCCCAGTCTACGATTTCGGCTCCGGCGGCGGCTCCGCCGCACGGATGATGCGCGGGCTGCGACCGCTCCGGAGGGCCGCCGCGGCTGTGCTGGCGGGAAAGGGATGGTTTACTGCCTTAGGTAGCAAGTTGGGCACAACGACGGCCGGGCATCGGCGCAGATGACAGGACACAGCATGTTTGTTGATGAAGCACAGGCGATTCTCCCTGAACTGGTGGCACTGCGGCGTGCCCTGCACCGGGAGCCGGAAACCGGGCTCGAACTCCCCGGACCCAGGAAAAGATCCTGGCGGCCCTGGACGGGCTGGGACTGGAAGTCAGGCTGGGCGTGAAGTCGACGTCCGTGGTCGCAGTGCTGCGCGGCGCCGAGCCGGGTCCTGCGGTGCTGCTGCGCGGAGACATGGACGCCCTGCCGGTCACGGAACTGACCGACCTGGAGTACGCCTCCACCAACGGCAATATGCACGCCTGCGGCCATGACCTGCACGTGGCCGGGCTGGTGGGCGCCGCCAAGCTGCTCTGCGCACAGCAGCAGGACCTTGCCGGGAGCGTCGTCTTTATGTTCCAGCCGGGCGAGGAAGGCCATGACGGTGCCAGCCTGATGCTGGACGAGGGAGTGCTCGACGCCGCGGGGGACCGTCCCGTCGCCGCCTACGGCATCCATGTGCGCCCCGGTCCGCTGGGAGTCTTCCGCACCAAGCCGGGAACACTGATGGCCGGTGCGAATGAGCTGCGGATTACGGTGAAGGGTTCCGGCGGCCACAGCTCCCAGCCGCAAACCGCCGTCGACCCCGTTCCCGCCCTCACCGAAATTGCCACGGCGCTGCAGACCATGGCCACCCGGCGCTTTTCAGCCTTTGACCCGATCGTGCTCACGGTGACCCAGCTCGAAGCGGGTGAGGCGATCAACGTCATTCCGGACACGGCCAAATTGGGTGCGTCGGTGCGCACGCTGTCCGAAGAGTCGCTGGACCGGGTAGTGGTGGAGTCCAGGACGCTGGCCGAGGGAATCGCCGCCGCCCACGGGTGCAGCGTGGACGTGGACTTCACCGTCCGTTATCCCGTAACCCGCAACGACGCCGGCCGGACGCAGGAAGCCCTGACCGGACTCCGGGAGGTTTTCGGTGAGGACCGGGTGCTGGAATCCCGGGACCCGCTGATGGGCTCGGAGGATTTCTCCCTCGTCCTCAACGAAGTTCCGGGCACGTTCATTTTCCTGGGAGCGACGCCGCCGGGCCTGGACCCGGACACTGTTGCCTGGAACCACTCGCCGCGGGTGCTGTTCGATGACTCGGTGCTGGGCGACCAAGCCGCCGCCCTGGCACAGCTGGCCTACAACCGGCTCACGTAGGCTTGTTTCATGCCCGTCTCACATCTCATCACTGCCGCTGCCAAGCCGGCTCCGCCCACGTCCAAGCGCCGCCGGGCCGGAGCGATTGCCCTTGGCGCCTTCCTGGCCTTCGCCGGCACCTCGCACCTGACCTTTGCGCGTGAGGAATTCCAGGCCCAGGTGCCGGGCTGGGTGCCGGTGGATGACGACGTCGTGGTGCTGCTTTCAGGCGTGGCGGAGCTCAGCCTCGGCGCGGCGCTGATCCTGCTGCGCAAGCGCCGGGTGCCCGTCGGGCTGGCCGCGGCGGCGTTCTTTGTCGTGATCTTTCCCGGAAATATTTCCCAGTACCTGACCCATACCGATGCCTTCGGCCTCGACACGGACGGAAAGCGCCTGGTGCGGCTGTTCTTCCAGCCGCTGCTGGTGATCTGGGCGCTGTGGTCCACCGGTGCCTGGAAAGACCTGCAGGCCGCGTTGACGAAGCGGTAGCGGCGGGAACCCGGCCGCTGTTCCGGTCAGCCGCCGTTGGACTGGCGGATCCCGCTGCCGAGGGCTTCGAAGGAGTAAACGAAGCCGCCGTCGTCCCCGCTGACCGTCATGTAGGCCTCGGTGCTGCCGGGATTAATCGCCACGTTGGTGGCGGAGGACAGGCCCCCGGCGGCGTCGTCCGGAACCGAGACCGTGGCGAGGTGTTTGCCCTGAGGGCTGTAGACGAAGATGCTCGGCTGGCCGTGCACAGCCTGGTAGATGTTGCCGTCGGCATCCACTGCGTTGGAATCGATCTGGCTCTTGCCGCCGCTGAAGTGCAGGCCCGGATGCGAGGTTGTCACTTCGGTCCGGTCCCCGTTCAGGCCGAGGTAGTCAACTCGGTTTGCCGAGTACTGGCTGACCCACAGACCCTTGAAGTCCTCGGTGAAGGAGATTCCGTTGGGGGCCGGGAGGTCCTTTGCCAGAACTGTCGGTTCGGCGGTGTCCTTGTCGAGCCTTACAACCCTTCCCTGTGCTTCCTCGGCCGGACCGTCGTGGCCGGTGGTGTCGCTGAGGAAAAGGTGTCCGTCCGCGTCAAAGGCAAGGTCGTCGAGCTTCATCTGCGTGCCGTCCACGTCGCCGGCGAAGAACGTCTGCGGATCCGTGCCTTCGGCAGTGATGCTCTGGACCTTTCCGCCGACATAGTCCGTCAGGTACAGCCGCCCGTCCTGCGGGCTGAACTGCGCCGAGGTGAAGGCGCTGGCCTCGTCCGTGTAGATCCCCTCGACGCTGCCTTCCCCGACATCGACCTTGAGGACCTTGGGGTCGCCCGGAGGAGCGGTCACGTCGACGACGAACAGGCCGCCGTCGGGCCCGAACGTGGGCCCCTCGATCAGGGTCATTCCCGATTCCGGGTGAACCTCACTGACCTGGGCCACCTTTTCGGCGGTGATCCCGGCGGCGTTCTCCGCGGCGGGATTTGTGCTGCCGTCCCCGGGGGATGCAGCCGGCACGGGCTCTCCGGCACAACCGACGAGGGCGCTGATCATTCCCAGCGCCGCTGCTGTCTGCAAGATTCTGGTGGACTGGGTTGTGCGTTCTGACATTCGGGCTCCATTACGGGACGTGGGGGGTCCTTGGGCCGGCCGGGAACCGTGCAGTCCTTTCCAGACTTAGGAGCGCAGCCGCCCAAAGTGCTTAGGGTAATCCTAACCTTTTACGGGGCCGAAAGGTCTTGAGCATCCTTGATGCCGGCCATCCAGCCTAGGTTTTGTGAACTCCCAACAAGCTCCCAATCTGATTTGGAGTTGGGAGTTTACTCAGTCGGCAAGCTGGGCGGCGAGGTATCCACTGACGCAGAGTTTTTCGGTGCAGCAACCGTGATCGTCACCACCCCTATCCTCCAGGAAGCGGCTCGAATCGTGATTGCCGATGTTTGAAAAATGGTTGCGTGGCACTGATTACTCTGAGTAATTTTGGCCAAAAGTCCGGTACTGAAAAGGTGAATTTGCGGCTCCACTAACCCCGGGATAGTGCGGTTGTGGGGATAAAATAGAACACATGTACGAAGTGACGCCGGAGGGTGGAAATCACGCCGATGACCGAACCAGTGAAGGAGCTGATTCGGATAATTCGGTGCTGACCCCGGACGCCGCCCTCGTGAAGCGCTGGACCGGTACCCTGGCCGGTTCTGCCGGTTCTGCTGTGCCGGAATCCCGCTCCACTCCGGATGAACATCTTCTGACCTCCCTGATCGATCAGATCCGGACCCTGGAGGAACTCAAAGCGGCGGCTTCGGCGGCGCAGGCCCGGGCCGCGGCGGTATTTGACGCCATGACCCGGCGAGCCCAGTCAGCGGCCGGTGTGCGGCCGGAGCATCTCGGCAAGGGAGTCGGTGCGCAGATTGGGTTCGCCCGCCGGGAGTCGCCCGCCCGCGGAACCCGGCTGCTGGGTCTGGCCCGGATTCTGACCCGGGAAATGCCGCACACCCTGCATGCCCTGACACTGGGCGTAATCAGCGAGTGGCGGGCAACCCTTCTGGTGCGGGAGACCGCGTGTCTGACGCTGGAGGACCGGCAACGGATCGACGAGCAGGTGGCGGGGAACCTGGCCGGCCTGGAACAGCTGGGCGACCGGCAGTTGGTTGCCCGGATCAAGACGCTGTCCTATGCGCTGGACCCGCACGCCGTGGTGAACCGGGCCGCCAAAGCGGTGTCGGAACGGTTCGTGTCCTGCCGGCCGGCACCGGACACCATGACCTATGTAACCGCCCTGCTCCCGGTCGCCCAGGGGGTGAGTGTCTATGCGGCCCTGACCCGGGAAGCCGACCGGCTGCGGGCCGCCGGAGACGTCCGGACCAAGGGGCAGATCATGGCAGACTCCTTGGTGGAGCGCACCACCGGGCAGGCCCATGCCGAGGACGTCCGGATCGAAGTGCAGCTGGTCATGACGGACCGGACGCTGCTGGCTGGAGCCGCAGAGCCGGCGGTGCTGCCCGGGTATGGGATGATTCCCGCTCAGACTGCCCGAAATATGGTCCGCAGCGATACCCGCACGGGCGAAAGCCCCGACCCAGCCACTTCCTCAGCGCGGCACAGCGAATAAGCACGGCGCCGCGCGTAGCCGGCTCTAAATCGGAGAAGGCCAGGCAGGTGTGGTTGCGCCGGCTGTACACGGCGCCGTCCACCGGGCAGCTCGTGGGGATGGACTCCCGGGCGCGGCTGGTTCCGGACGGTATGGCCCGGTTCATCGCAGTCCGTGACCAGGTGTGCCGGATGCCCTGGTGTGGAGCTCCGATCCGGAATTTTGACCATGTCCGTCCCTTCCATGACGGCGGGAAAACCAGCGTCGACAACGTTCAGGGCCTGTGCGAGGCCTGCAACCAGGCCAAGGAAGCGCCCGGCTGGAGCTCTTCGGTCCAAGTGGACGGAACAAGGGATCCGCACTCTGCTGCACCCCGGCACACGGTCCGGACGCAGACGCCCACCGGGCACGTTTACCGTTCCACGGCTCCACCGCTGCCGGGACGAGTCATCCGGACGGCAACCTCCGCGAGTCCGGCGGGCGCCACAACTACCCCGGAATAACCACACCATCCGAGCACGATGGCGGGCCCTCAGCGGAAGCCGCCATCGGTTTAGGCAATAAAGTCAAAAATCACGTAACAAGAGCACACATTCATTGTGCTAAGGACTGTTACGAAAAGGTTGCGGTTCGCCCGGACGCGGGTAATAAACGGGCCGCAGCAACCGCAGGCCATTACGTTGGCCAGTGGAAATTCCCGGCCCGAAAAGGGCATGGTGAACAATACGTAACTGATGTGAAGAAGGTCTTGATGTGTTGGAATTCGTGCGCGACAGGGCGGAACAAATCCTCTTTGCCAGCTGGCAGCATTTCAGCCTGGTCTTCCAGTGCCTTCTCCTCGCTACCGTCCTGGCCGTTGTCGTGGCAGCACTGGTCTACCGCAGCACCACGCTAAGCAGTGTTGCCAACAGCCTCTCGGCCATTGGCCTCACCATCCCGTCCTTCGCCCTGATCGGCCTGCTGATCGCCCCGCTGGGCTTCGGCCCAACCCCCGCCGTCGTCGTGGTGGCGTTCTTTGCGGTCCTGCCCATCCTGCGCAACGCCGTCGTCGGTTTGTCCGGCGTCGCCCCGTCCGTGGTGGAGTCCGCCCGCGGAATCGGCATGAGCCGGCTGCGCACGCTGCTGACCGTGGAACTTCCGCTGGCCTGGCCGGTCATCCTGGCCGGTGTGCGAGTGTCCGCCCAAATGGTCATGGGCATCGCCGCCGTTGCCGCCTACGCACTGGGCCCGGGCCTGGGCGGGTTTATCTTCAACGGCCTCTCCCGGCTGGGCGGTGCCAACTCCATTGAATCGGTGGCTGTCGGCGTCGTCGGCGTCATCCTGCTGGCCCTGATCCTTGACCTATTCCTTGTCGGCCTCGGCCGGCTCACAACTCCGCGAGGTATCCGTGTCTGAGACCCAAACCGTCACGCCCGGCGCTGCCGGAACCGCTGGAAAGAACACCGGTGCGAGCATCCTGCTGGACAACGTCACCAAGCAGTATCCCGGCCAGGCCAAGCCGGCCGTGGGAGGGCTGACCCTGGAAATCCCGCCGGGCAGCATCGTCATGTTCGTGGGCCCTTCGGGCTGCGGCAAAACCACCACACTCAAAATGATCAACCGCCTGATCGAGCCGACGGAGGGCAGCATTGTCCTCAACGGTGAAGACGTCACCACCATGGATGGCGACAAGCTGCGCCGCCGGATCGGCTACGTGATCCAGGCCGGCGGGCTCTTTCCCCATATGACCGTGGCAGCCAACATTGGGATCGTGCCCAAAATGCTCGGCTGGAGCAAGGCGGAGATCGCTGCGCGGGTGGACGAACTGCTGGAGCTGGTCTCCCTGGATCCCGCCCTGTACCGGGACCGGTATCCCCGCGAACTTTCCGGCGGGCAGCAGCAGCGGGTGGGCGTGGCCCGGGCACTGGCAGCGGATCCGCCCGTCCTGCTGATGGATGAGCCTTTTGGTGCCGTGGATCCCATCACCAGGCAGCGGCTCCAGGACGAACTCCTGAACATCCAGTCCGAACTGAACAAGACGATTGTCTGCGTCACCCATGACTTCGATGAAGCCGTGAAGCTCGGCGACTGGATCGCCGTCTTTGATGAGGGGGCGCAGCTGGTCCAGTACGACTCCCCGGAGCGGATCCTGGCCAATCCGGCCAACGAATTTGTGGAAAACTTTATCGGTTCCGGTGCCGGCCTCAAGCAGCTCACCCTGACCCGGGTTAATGAAGTCGAGCTGGAAACAGCCCTCACCGCAGCCCCGGGCGATCTGGCCAGCGACGTGATGTCCCGTCTGCAGGGTGCCGGGGCGCAGCAGGCCGTTGTCCTGGATTCACGGCGCCGGCCGATTCAGTGGCTCACCCGCCGCCAGCTCAGCCGCTTGGAACGGGTGTCGTCAACGGTGGACTCCAAGCTGCCGGTGATTGGTGACCGCGCCACCCTCAACGACGCGCTGGACACCATGCTGGTTTCCAGTGCCGGCGCGGCTCTGGTGACCGGGCCCCGCGATGTGTTCCTGGGGCTTATCACGGTTGAAACCGTGATGCAGGCCATCACCGATGCGCATGAAGCGGCGCTTGAGGGGGCTTCGGCAGCTCCGGTGGGCATCAACAGCGGCCTGATCGAGCGGGCGCATCAGTACGACGACGGCGGTGAAGGATCCGTGCCTGAACCAGCCACATCCGCCGGGGGCCGCGAATGAGCACCGCGGAAAGAACCTCACCGGCCGGGGTTCCCGGAACGGCCGCCGCCGCGGGTGAAACCGCTGCGCCGGCAACTGCTGCCCTGGCAGCCGAAACCGTCGCTAAACCAACTCCCTGGCGGGCACTCGGGCTGCAGCTTGCAGCCATTGGCATCGGGTTTGCGGCATTGGTCCTCTGGCTGCTGACCGCTGACCTGACCGCCACTGAGCAAACCACTCTGGAGCCCGGCGCGCTCTGGGGCTACACCGTGGACCACTTGGCGCTGACTGCTGTCGCCGCGGTTATCGCCCTGGCCATAGCAGTTCCCGCCGGTGTGCTGCTGACGCGCGGCCCCTTGCGGAAGCTGACCGGCCCGGCCATGGCCCTGGCCAATATTGGCCAGGCCGCTCCCGCCATTGGCCTGGTGGTGCTCCTTGCCTTCTGGCTCGGATTCGGTTTTTGGGCCGCCGTGGTGGCGCTGGTCGCGTATTCGGTTCTGCCGGTCATGCGCAACACGATGGTGGGGCTGCAGCAGGTGGACAGGCAGCTGGTCGAAGCGGGCCGCGGCATGGGCATGAGCTCCACCGCAGTCCTGTTCAAAGTGGAACTGCCGCTGGCGGTTCCGGTGATGCTGGCCGGAGTGCGCACTGCGCTGGTGCTGCTGGTGGGAACCGCCACACTTGCCACCTTCATCAACGGCGGGGGTCTTGGGATCCTCATCACCACCGGCGTGAACCTGAACCTGACCACGGTGTTGATTGCCGGTGCGGTACTTGTGGCGCTGCTGGCCCTGGCCGTGGATTGGCTGGGCAGGGTGGCCGAGCAGCTGGCCCGCCCGAAAGGACTATGAGATGGGCATCGAACACATGCACAGCATTGGCACGAATGCCGGCAGGAACAACCGCAGGGCGCTGGCGGCGGCCGGAGCCGCCGTCGTCGGCCTGCTCCTGGGAGGATGCGGGCTGCAGCCCGCAGCGTCCTACACGCCGGACAGCAATCCGGGCAGCATCCGCCCCATCGAGGACCTGCCCGGCGACGCGCAGCTCACCGTCGTCAGCAAGAACTTCACCGAGCAGCTGATTTTGGGAAAGGTGGCTGTGCTGACCGCCCGGGCGGCTGGTTTTGAGGTCACGGACCTGGCGAACGTGCCCGGCAGCCAGCCCGTGCGTGAACTCATGCTCAGCGGCCAGGCGGACATGGCCTGGGAATACACCGGCAGTGCATGGATCACCTATCTGGGCATGGAAACGGCCATCCCGGACCAGACCGAACAGTGGCAGGCGGTTTATGACGCGGACCTTGCCAACGGGCTGACCTGGGGCAAGCCCGCGCCGATGAACAATACCTATGCGATGGCGGTGCGGAGCGAAGCGGTGGGGGAGCTGGGCGGGATCACCAAGATGTCCGAAATTGCCGCCCTGCCGGTCCAGGAACGGACCTTCTGCCTGGAGCCCGAATTCAATTCCAGGCCGGACGGTTTCAATCCGATGGCCGAGGCGTACGGAATTCCCCGCGGAACTGCCGACGGGGTGCCGGAGGAGAACATCGGCATCTATGACACGGGGCCGGTGTACTCCGCCACGGATGAGGGTGCCTGCAACTTCGGAGAGGTCTTCACCACGGACGGGCGGATCGATTCCCTGGACCTTACGGTCCTGGAAGACGACTGGGGTTTCTTTCCGGCCTACAACGGAGCTCCGGTCTTCAATACCGCAACCCTGAAGGAGTATCCGGAGCTGGAGGACCGTTTTGCCCAGGTAACGCCGCTGCTCAGCGACGAGGTGCTTCGACAGCTGAACCTTAGGGTGGATGTGCTCGGCGAAGACCCGGCCGACGTGGCCTACAACTGGATGCTGGACGAGGGGCTCATTACTGCCGCGGACTGAGTCTGGGCGCGCTGCACGGCGCCGGGCGGCGCCACAGAGGGTGTGCGAAGAGCCGGGCAGGACAACTAAGTTACTGAGCAGTAATATAGCGTTCATGCATCTTCTCCTTCGCACCCTCCTGGTCCTCTTCCGCGCCCGCCGCCGTCCCAAGATGGGCTTCTTTGAGACGTCGTCGCTGCCCATGCGGGTGCTGCCGACGGACATCGACGTCGCCATGCACCTGAACAACGGGATGTACCTGTCGCTGATGGACCTGGGCCGTTTCGACCTGATGGTCCGCAGCGGTTTCTGGGCCGCCATGCGCCGCAACGGCTGGAACCCCGTGGTGGGAAACGAGACCATCAGCTTCCGTAAATCGCTTGAACTGGGCCAGCGCTACACGATCGAAACCAAGGTCATCGGGTTTGATGAGCGCGCCAGCTACATCGAGCAGCGGATGGTGGCCGACGGCGAAATTTACGCCCGTGCGTACATCGCCGCGCGCTTCGTGTCCAAGAAGGGGCCGGTGAGCAACGAGGAGATCTTCAAGGCGGCGGGGGTCCAGCCGCCGGCGGACCTCGAATTGCCCGAGTGGATCCGGCAATGGCGGGAGGACGGCGCCCTGCCGAGCACCCGCCGTCCGGCTCCGCACACCTGGGCTTAGTTTCCGCACGCACCATCCGTGGCCAAAACCGGGGGGACGCGTATCGCCGGCCTGCCGGGCGGCGTAAATTGGCGCCCATGACGCTTTCCCTCAACATCTTCCTAAGTCTGGACGGTGTGATGCAGGGGCCGGGTGCCGCGGAGGAGGATCGCTCCGGCGGGTTCGAACTCGGCGGATGGCTGGCGCCGCATGTGGATGCGGGCGTGGGCCGGACCGTCACGGGATGGTTCGCCAGGGGGATTCGCTGCTTCTCGGGCGGGGCACCTACGAAATGCTGCAGCCGTACTGGGAGGCTGTCGAAGATCCGAACGATCCGGTGGCCTATGCCTTCAACCATTTGCCGAAATACCTGGTCACCTCGAGCGCAGCCACCCCGACCTGGCACAACACCAAGGTGCTGACCGGGGATTTGCTCCCGGCGGTTGCGGCGCTGAGGAACCGCCGCGGCGAGGTCCAGGTCCACGGCAGCCACCAGTTGGCCCGCACGCTGCACAACGCGGGCTTGGTGGATGAATACAGGCTGCTGGTTTTTCCGGTCGTGGTCGGAGCCGGCAAGCGCCTCTTCGACACCGGGGCAGTGCCCTCCGGTTTCCGGCTCCTTGAATCCGAGACCCTGGACAGCGGAGCCCTGCACCTGAGGCTCCGGCCAATCCCCTTCGGCACTGCCGATGCTGAACCCCGCCACCGAATCTAGGGGCCGGGACCAACAGCAACGGAACACAAAACAGCGTCAGGCGGAGCCGTAATTGCGGCCCCGCCTGACGCGTGGGTAGTGGTGTCCCGCCGGGTTAGTGCTGCGACCGGCGGGAACGGCCGCTGGCCAGCATGATGAGCGGGACCATCAGCAGGAGCAGCGGGATGAGCACGGCCAGGACCTTCGGCGAAGTGACAATCTCACCGGGGGTCATGGCGGTGGTGCTGGCCCGCATCGTGTCGGCGCCTTCGGAGATCTGTCCGTTGCCGCCGTCGAGCGTCTCGCTGCCTTCGGCGAGTTTGTTGCCCTCGGCCAGCTCCGTGGCGCCGTCCAACAGGTCGCCGGTCCCGGCGGTGAGTGTCTTGCCGCCGTCGTCCAGTTTCACGACACCCTCGGCGAGGCTTCCGCTGCCGGTGACGAGCTTGCTGGTGCCTTCCGCCAGCGTGGTGGCGCCGGTTGCCAGCTTGTCGTTGCCCTCTGCAAGCGTTGCTGCTCCGGCTTCCAACGTGCCAAGACCGGTGGAGAGGGTTTGGGCGCCGGTGGCGAGCTTTTCCGCGCCGGCAACCAGTTCCGGAGTCTTGGCGGCCAGTTCGGAGGCGCCGGCATTAAGCTTGCCTGCCCCTTCAGCGATGACGCCGTTGCCTTCCGCCAATGTGCCGGCTCCGGCACGCAGCGTTCCGAGCCCGTCGGAAAGCTCCCCGGCTCCGGCGGAGAGGCTCTCAGCCCCGGTGGTCAGTGTTCCGGTGCCGGTCGCCAGCTGGCCGGCACCGGCCTCCAGTGCCTGGGTACCCGCAGCCAGGGTTTCCGCCCCGGCATTCAGGGTTCCCGCGCCTTCAGCGATGGCTCCGTTGCCCTTGACCAGGTCCCCGGCACCGGCGCGCAGCGCCGTGAGTCCGGCCGACAGGTCCGAGGCGCCGGTGGAAAGATCTCCTGCTCCGGCGTTCAACCTTTCGGCACCTGTAGCAAGGTCACCGGCGCCGAGGGCGAGGTCCGGCGTTCCCGCCGCCAGGGCCGATGCGCCGGTGTTGAGCTTGCCGGCACCGTCGGCAAGCTGCGCGTTGCCGGTTGCCAGATCCTCGGATCCGGTTTCCAGAGCAGCAGATCCGGCGGACAGCCGGCCGATGCCGGACTCCAGCGCCCCGGCGCCGTCGAGGACCTGCTGCGCACCGCCCCGAAGGGCCAGCGCGCCCTCAGCGAGCAGACCTGCACCTTCGGCTACTCCTGCCGCACCCTGACGCAGTCCGGGTTCTTCGGCCGTTCCCTGGCCGTCAAAGCCGGCCTTGATGGCGAGGATTCCACCGTGGAGGGTTTCTGCTCCGGCGGCAACCTGGGTTCCGCCGTCCTGCACCAGCGGGACGCCATCGGAGAGGGCAGCTGCGCCGGCACCGGCCGTGACCGCACCTGCACGGACCGTTTCCAACCCATCCTTGAGCTGACTGTTATAGGTGTTGGTAAACTTCGCGGCCCCGGTGGCGACTGTGTCCACGCCCGTCCTGGTAGCTTCCGCCTGCCCGGTCACTGCAGCCAGACGGCTGGCAAGCTCAGCGTCGGTAAGCGTGGCGGCGTCATTCTGCAGCGCCTGCAGTTTCGCCACCATATCGGCAGCGGCCGTTGAAGCATTTCCTGCCCCCGCGGCCACCGCGTCGGCACCGGCTGCCAACTTCTCAGCGCCGAATTGGACGGCCGGTATGCCGGCAGCAAGGGCTGCTGCACCGTCGCGCAGCTGCGGTCCGCCGTCGACCAGGGCGTTAACGCCGTTCGATAGGGCCCGTGCACCCTGCGCCAGGGCTTCCGAACCGCCCGCAGCATTGTCCACGCCGTCCCCCAACAGCTCGGCGCCGGCGTTGACGCGGTTGGCGCCGGACACGAGGTCCTTGGTGCCCTGAACTGCAGCTGCGGTTCCGTCGCGGAGCGTGGTGCTGCCGCCCCGGAGCGCTTCGGCGCCCGAAGCAAGCTCGGAGACTCCGGCATTGACCCCGGCGGCACCTTCGGCCACTTTCCTGGCTCCGGTGTTCGCGGAATCGGCGCCGGTCTTCAGGACGCCGGTACCGGACGCAATCTCCTGCGCTCCGTCGTCGGCGCGCTTGGCGCCTTCCTGCAGCAGCAGGCTCCCGTCCTCGATGCCGGCAGCGCCGACAGCAACCTGGTTTGTGCCGGCTGACAGGGCGGCGGCTCCGTCCTTGGCATTCCCGGCTCCGGTCTCCAGCTTACCTGCACCGGCTTTTGCGTCAGCAGCACCGGACCTGAGCACTCCGGCACCTGCGGCGAGCTTTCCGGCGCCGTCGCTGGCTGCTTTGGCACCGTCCCGGAGCTTGAGGCCGCCGTTGTTCAGCTCCTGGGCTCCGCCGGTGATTTTGTCGGCGCCGTCGCGAAGAGCGAGGCCGCCGTCGTTGAGCTGTCCTGCACCTGCGTTCAGTGTTTGTGCCCCTTCGGCGGCGCTGAGCGCTCCGGTGGCCAGATCTCCGGAACCGGCGGCGAGCTGGCCGGCACCGTCGGAGGCCCGTACGGCCCCGTCGCGGAGTTGGATGCCCCCGCTGGCAAGTTGTCCCGCACCCGCGTTGGCTGTCCCGGCGCCGGTGGCGAGCTTAAGCGCGCCCTCCGAAGCGGAGACGGCACCGGTCTGCAGCTTCAGCACCCCTTCATCCAAGGACACCGCACCGTCCTTCAGGGATACCGCACCGGTCTTGGCGGAGGTTATGCCCCTGGCCAAAGTGGTTGCACCGGCGTCGACCTTGTCACTCCCGGCGGACACCTTCTCCGCGCCTTCGCGGGCTTTTGCAGCCCCTTCCCTAAGGTCGCCGGCGCCTGTGGACGCCTTCGCTGAGTTCCGTTGCTTCAGCGGCAACCCTGCTGCTGAAGAGCACGAAGAAGGCGAGGAGAAGGATCAGGAACAGGGCTAGAAGGGCTGTCAGGAGAATATGCGGGCGGGAACTAGGCCTGCCGGACGGAGAACTCGTCATTGAAATTCCTTTTCTGGTCACTACCCGGTCCCGCGGCTGGGTGGGTGCGAGAGGTGCCGGTGGGCTCGGTACTCTCAGTGGCGCCGGATCGAAAGCGCCTCTTCTTTGATGACGATTTCCCCGACAGGAGTGTGATCTCCGTTACATCTAACTTACTGGTCGGTAACAAAGCAAGGGTTTCGGAAAATAAGTTACCGCCGGGTAGGTTGCGGCCGCGGTGAAATTCAGTTAGTGCCCCCGGCGTGTCAGGGCAATGGCGGCGGGCGCCATGGTGAATGCTGGCGGCAATGGCAGTTTGCAGGCACTTCACCATGCACGAGGGAGTTATGGATGAGCTGGCTTGACCGTGAAAACACCATCGCCCCGCCGGGCTTCAACCGCTGGTTAATCCCGCCGGCAGCACTGGCGGTCCACCTTTGCATTGGCCAGGTCTATGCGACGAGCGTGTACAAAAACGCACTGGTGGAACACTTTGACGCAAGCTTGACGCAGATCGGCATCATTTTTTCGGTGGCCATCGTCATGCTGGGCCTGTCGGCCGCAGTCATGGGCACCTGGGTGGACCGGAACGGCCCGCGCAAGGCGATGTTTGTGTCCGCTGTGTTTTGGACCGGTGGTTTCCTGGTTGGTGCAGCCGGGATATTCACCGACCAGCTTTGGCTCCTTTACCTCGGCTACGGAGTGATCGGCGGCATAGGGCTGGGGATCGGGTACATTTCCCCAGTCTCGACCCTGATCAAATGGTTCCCCGACAGGCCGGGGCTGGCCACCGGAATGGCCATCATGGGCTTTGGCGGCGGCGCGCTGATCGCAAGTCCGCTCTCGTCTGCCCTGCTCACTTTTTACGACCCTGATTTCGGCACTGCGGGAAGCGAGGCGGGGCAGGCTGTCGGCAAGCTCTTCCTCACCCTCGCGGCCGTGTATCTCGTCTATATGCTGTACGGAGCATGGACCATTAAGGTGCCGGCCGACGGATGGCGCCCCGAGGGATTCGACCCGGCCAAGGTGGCGAGCAAGTCCCTGGTCACCACCAACCACGTGTCCGCCGCAAACGCCATCAAGACGCGCCAGTTCTGGCTGGTATGGATCGTGCTTTTCTGCAACGTGACGGCGGGGATCGGCATCCTGGAACAGGCCGCGCCGATGATCCAGGACTTTTTCCGCCAGCCCGACGGCGTGTCCCTGGTCAGTGCGGCGGTGGCCGGCGGCTTCGTGGGGCTGCTGTCGATCGGCAACATGGGTGGACGCTTTGTTTGGTCCGCGACCTCTGACGTGATCGGCCGCAAGCGTATTTACATGGTCTACCTGGGTGCCGGAGCCGTGCTGTACCTGATGCTCTCCCTGTTCGGAAGCGTTTCCACCATCCTGTACGTCCTGCTGGCCTTCGTCATCCTGTCCTTTTACGGTGGCGGCTTCGCGACGGTGCCGGCCTACCTGCGGGACCTCTTTGGCACCTACCAGGTGGGCGCCATCCACGGCCGGCTGCTCACGGCCTGGTCCGCTGCCGGCATTGCCGGACCGCTGATCGTGAACTCCTTCCTGGATGCCCAGGGCACGCCCGGTGAACTGGATGCCGGGGCCTATCAGCCGGCCCTGCTGACGATGGTGGGACTCCTGGTCATCGGCTTCATCGCCAACCTGCTGGTGCGTCCGGTCGACGCGAAGCACCATGAGCCGCAGACGGGAACCGGTCCGGTCACAGCAACCGAGATGGAGGATGAGCACAAATGAAAAAATCCGCGAATGCACGGGTCGCATTGAGCTGGCTGCTGGTGGGTGTGCCGCTGGCGTACGGAGTCTTCCAGACCCTGTCCCGGGCCGCTGCCCTGTTCGGCTGACGCCCCGAAGCCGGGCAGGGCATGCGGGGCCGCTGCTACGGGTGAAGGAGCCAACGCGGTGTTCGACTTTGTGGCGAACCAGGCCACGATGGACCTCGGCAAGGCCACGATTCGTTCCCCGTACTGGGGCAGCCGGCCGGAACTGATTGCAGTCCTGGACCTGGCCCGCTCCAGCGGGATCAATGTGCACACCGAGGTCTAGTCCTTGGATGATGCTCCCAGGGCCTACGAAAAGCTGAAGAACAATGAGATCCTCGGGCGGGCGGTCATCGTTCCCTAATCCGCGGTGGCTCCTCATCGGCAGCGGCAGGGGACAGGCCGGCGAAGACGCGCGCCTGCTGCAGCAGCTGTGGCACGCCGGCCTCCATGGAGGGGGCAAACTGCGTGTCGCGGGGACGCTCGCCCTTGAGCCACCGGGTGTAAATGGCTTCGCAAAAAATCGACGCCTTCCACAGGGCCAGGGCCTGGTACCAGGGCAGCGCGTCGAGCGACAAGCCGGTCTGTGACTGGTAGCGCGCGATGACTTCGCTTCGCCGCAAATACCCCGGGCTGCGGGTGACGGCAGTCAGTTCCAGCGGACTCGGCGGGCTGCCCGGCTCGGCGTAGGTCGCCGTCAGGTAGCCAAGGTCGGCGAGCGGATCGCCGACGGCTGCCATTTCCCAGTCCAGGACGGCGGACACCCGCGCGGGTGCGCCGCGGTGGAACATCAGGTTCCCCGGGCGGTAGTCGCCATGGAGGACGGCAGCCTGCCGGCTGTCCGGAAGGTTGTCGGCCAGCCATCCGCCCAGGAGTGCGACGTCGGGAAGGGACCGCGTGGTGTTGATGTCCCAGAGCGCGGAGAACCGCTCCACCTGCCGGCGAAGGTAGCCTTCCGGGCGGCCGAAGGAAGCGAGGTCGCCGGCCGTTACGTCCACTTGGTGCAGCTGCACCAAAGTGTCGACGACGGCGTTGCTGGTCGCCACCCGCTGCTCCGCGGAGTTCAGCGCCGCCGGGATCGTGTTGGTGATGACGAGGCCGTCCAGATACGTCATGACATAGAACGGCACGCCGAGGACGGACTCGTCCGGGCACACCGCCAGGATGTCCGGAACGGGAACACCGCTGCCCTGCAGGATTTGCTGGATCCGCGCTTCGCGCACCATGTCGTGCGTCGACGGCGGCAGCGGAGGACGGGGCCCGCGCCGGAGCACGAAGGTGTCGCTGCCGCGCTGGATGCGGTACGTGATGTTCGACTGTCCGTCACCGATCTGCGCCCAGGACAGCGGACCTGTACCGAGATTATGGTCGTCGAGGAAGGCAGTAACCGTATCGAGGATGAGCAGGGGCGGCGAGGCCAGTGTGTCGGCGTCGGCGCGGGTGGCCACTACTTCGGTGCCGTCGGGTACGGAGAGCAGTGCCGCTGTGCCCGGTGCCATGCCCTACGCCTCGGCTGAGCTGTAGGAGGAGTGCCGTCGACGCCGGCCTGGAACGGGGCACCTTCTTCCACTGCGCGCCTCCGGGCAGCCGAGGCCCGGCGGGCAATCGCCCATTTGTGCGTTTCGTTGGAGCCGTCGTAGATGCGGAAGGCCCGCACCTCGTTGAGGTAGGACGCCAGCGGCAGGCGGTCCGAGACGCCGTCGCCGCCGCACAGCTGCAGGGATCGGTCGATCACCCGGTACACCGCCTCTGAGGTATGCGCCTTGGCTACCGAGGACAGTGCGGAACCTGCCTTGGCATCGGTGTCCAGCAGCAGGGCTGTCTTGGTGATGATGGCATCGGAGGTTTCCAGATCCATCACGTTTAGCGCCAGCATGTCCTGGGCGATGCCCAGTTCGTGCATCGCGGAGCCGAACATATGCCGGGTGTTGGTCCGGTCCAGGGCAATGTCCATGGCCCGCCGGGCCAGCCCAAGCCAGCGCATGCAGTGGGTCAGCCGGGCCGGCCCCAGGCGCACCTGGGCATACCGGAAGCCCTGGCCCGGCGCACCCAGGACGGCGGTGTCAGGCACGAAGACGTCCTCGAAGTACAGGTGCGGGTGCCCACCGCCAATGGCGCGGTCCATGGTGTTAATTTGGTCGCCAATGCGTACGCCGGGGGCATCCATGTCCACCAGCAGCATGGTGGCCCCGGCTGGGGCGGCATCCTCGTGCGGAAGCATCGAGGGCGGGGGTGCGGACCATGACGATGCAGAAGGAGGCGTTGTTGGCGCCGCTGGTGAAGCGCTTGTGGCCGTTGATGACCCAGCCGCCATCCACTTTCGCCGCAGCGGACTGCAGTGCGGCCGGATCCGACCCGGCGCCCGGGTGGGGCTCGGTCATTCCGAAGCAGGAGCGTACCCCGCCGGCCACCAGCGGACGCAGATACCGCTCCTTCTGCTCTTCCGTGCCGATCAGTCCAAGCATGTGCATGTTGCCTTCATCGGGTGCCTGGCAGTTCAGGACCGTCGGGCCGATGAGCGAGTACCCGGCCTCCTGGAAGACCGGGGACCAGAACCGGAGCGGCAGGTCCTGTCCGCCGTAGTCCTTCGGCGCATGCGGTGCGAAGACGCCGGCGGTCCGCGCCGCGGCGCGCAGCCGCCCGAGGGTGGTCTCGTCCAGCCGTTCGCCGGGAGCGGGTTCGGCCGGCATGACCACGGACCGGATGAAGTCCCGGGTGCGGATCCGCAGGTCCTCGGCATCGGGTGGCAGGGTGTCCATGAAGGTGTTCCTTTGCTGTTCAGGCGTTGCCGCCGGCGGCCAGCAGGCCGCCGTCGAGGTTTAGGATCTGGCCGGTGATCCAGGCTGCGTCGTCGGAGGCCAGGAACGCCGCAGCGGCGGCCACATCCCCGGGGGTGCCGAGCCGGCCGAGGGGGTACGCGGCGGCCACCTGTTCTTCCCGCCCTTCATACAGTGCGCGGGCAAACTGTGTCTTCACGACGGCCGGTGCGAGGGCGTTAACCCGGATGGCAGGTCCCAGCTCCACGGCCAGCGACCGGGTGAGCTGCTCGATGGCGGCCTTGCTGATGCCGTAGAAGCTGATGCCCGGAGACGGCGTCTGCGCGCTGACGGAGGACAGGTTGATCACCGATCCGCCGCGGCCGGCAAAATCGAGCTTTGCGTGGTGATAGGCGTCCTGCACCCAGCCAAGCGTGCCGTAGAGGTTGACGTCGATAATCTTGCGGGCCGCTTCCGGGTCCAGGTCCATCAGCGGCCCATACACCGGGTTGATGCCTGCGTTGTTGACGAGAATGTCCAAGTGGCCGAAGACGCCGGCCACCGTGTCGAGGACCTCGGCGCGGTGCGCGGCGTCGTCCGATTTGCCGGCCACCGCCAGCACCGACCCCTGCGGGAAGGACGCCGCGGCTTCGTGCAGCGGATCCTGCCGGCGGGCCGTAATGCAGACCCGGGCGCCCTCGGCAGCGAGGCGCCGGGCAACGGCAAGGCCGATGCCGCGGCTGGCTCCGGTGACGACGGCGGTCTTGCCCTCCAGCCGATGAGCGCTGACGCTGTTTTCCTGCACTGGAGCTCCTCTGTGGATACTGACTAACCAACCGCTCGGTATGGCGGCCGCTACCGCCAGTCTGGAGCAGCGCCCCGGGCGTGTCAAGCATCACACCGTGGCGTCGGCGCAGCAGTTCAGCGGTACCGCCGGTGCAGGTTCTCGCCGGCATCGGGACCGTTGGCCCATTCTGATATCCAGGGCCCGGTTCCTTCGGATTGGTCCAGCACGCCCTCCTCCAGCCAGGTGTACCGGCCGCCGAGGACGCCCTTGGCAAGGCGCCGGTCCCCGGCGTCGGAGTTCCGCCACAGGTCCTTAAAGAGCGTGTCGGTCCGCACCCGGGACTGGGCACAGAACGCCTCCGCCAGTTCATAGGCCTGGGCGCCCTCGGCGGGGCTGCTCAGGCGCAGGGTTTCGGCGCGCATGCACACTGCTGACATGGCGAACAGCTCCGCACCGATGTCCACGATCCGGCCCAGGAAGACCTGGTGGTGCTCCAGTCCGGCCTGCCACCGGGCCATGCCGTAGAAGGTGGAGCGGGCAAGCCGGCGGGAGGCGCGGTCCGCATAGCGCAGATACCCGGCGAGCGGGCCGAACTCGGCATATGCGGTGGGGACCGAACCTCGTCCGGCGGCGAGGGTGGGAAGCCAGCGTCCGTAGAACCCGCTCGCTTTCGCGGCTGCCCGGGCTTTCCTGCCCAGGGGAGCATCGGCGACGGCGAGGTCGCCGGCGGCCTTCAAATGGGCGTCGACGGCCTCACGGGCGATCAGCAGATGCATAATTTCCGTACTGCCTTCAAAGACCCGGTTGATCCGCAGGTCGCGCAGCTGCTGCTCGGCCGGCACGGCCCGCTCGCCCCGCGCAGCCAGCGAGTCCGCTGTTTCGAAGCCGCGGCCGCCGCGGATTTGCACCAGCTCGTCACCAACCCGGTAAGCCATCTCGGAGGCCCACAGCTTCGCCAGGGCCGCTTCGATCCGAATGTCCTTGGTTCCGGCGTCGGCCATGCTTGCCGACAGTTCAAAGACGCTTTCCAGCGCAAAAGCGGTGCCGGCGATGAACGCTACCTTTTTGGCCACTGCCTCGTGCTGCCCAATGGGCCGCCCCCACTGCTCACGGGTCCCGGTCCAGCCGCGGGCGATCTTCACGGACCATTTCGCGGATGCCGCGCACAGGGCGGGGATGGACAACCGGCCTGTGTTCAGCGTGGTCAGGGCGATCTTCAGGCCCTGCCCCTCCCGGCCCAGCCGGTTCGCTGCGGGGACCCGGACGCCGCGGAGCCGGGTGACTCCGTTCTCGATGCCGCGCAGGCCCATGAAATTGTTCCGGTTCTCCACGGTGATGCCCGGGGAGTCCATTTCGACCACGAAGGCGCTGATGCCGCCCTTCAGACCCGTGCGGCGGCACGGCAGCCATCACCACCACGAGTTCCGCGATCACGCCGTTGGTGGTCCACAGCTTGACGCCGTCCAGGACGTACTCGCTGCCGTCTTCGGAAAGCACAGCGGTGGCGCGCATCCGCGCGGGGTCGGACCCGACGTCGGGCTCCGTCAGCAGGAAGGCGGAAATGGCACCGGTGGCGCAGCGGGGCAGGTATTCCTCCTTCTGCGCGTCGGTGCCAAAGACCTTGACCGGCTCCGGCACGCCAATGGACAGGTGTGCGGAAACCAGGGCGCCGAGGCTGGGGTGCACCGACCCCAGGAGCATGAGGGCACGGCCGTAGGCGAGCAGGGACAGGCCGAGGCCGGCGTACTGCCGCGGAATCTTCATGCCAAAAACGCCCAGCTCGGTCAGGTCCCGAAGGTAGCCGTCCGGAATCACCCCGGTCCGTTCGATCAGCCGGCCATCCAGGGTGGCGCAGTAGGCGGCGAGCCGGTCCAGAAAGTCGCGTTCCCGGATTACCGCCTCCGGGTCCACCGGATGCGGGCGGATGAGATCGAGGTTGTAGCTGCCCATGTAGATGCCCTTGGCGAAGCTGGGGCGCAGGTCCTCGGCGATGCGGGAATCCTCGGCAAGTGCGCGGGCATCCTGGGCGGTGACCACACGCTCCTTAACCTCCCGGACACCGTCGTTGCCGGTGTTAGGTGCACCCTGCAAGTCTTTTGTGCTCATGGCAGTTCCCCTCGGTCCGGGCTGCGCCAGGCAGCCTCCGGTGGCTGTGCCGCACCAGCCTACGCTCCGCCGGTGCGTGGAGTAAGGGTGTCCGGGCGGCGGAGTGAAACGGGTCCGTCCCGGCCTGTTCCGTGACGCTGATTCTTGACAAGTGACCCCCTTAAGGCGTTGGAATGGTAAGCACACTGATTATTTCCGATGTTTGCCGGAGGCCTCTGACGGGGATATGGATGCAGGGAAGCAGGCTGATGCATAACGAGAGGGATTGGGAAGCCGTACGGTTGCTTTCGACGGCCGCCCGGCTGGTGCGCCGGGAAGTGGACAACCGGCTGCGGGAAGTAGGGCTGACGCAGGAGCGCGTCACGGTGCTGCGGGTGCTGGTGGCGGACGGGCCGATGAAGCGGGCGGAGCTGGCCCGCCGGCTGCGGGTCACAGCGCAGACGCTGGGCACCTCGCTGGTGGTGATGGCACGCCAGGGACTGGTGGGCGAGCTGCCGCCCGGTCCTGATGGAACGGCACGTCGAGTCGTGGACATCTCCGACCATGGGCGCCGGATGCTGCTGCAGGCCGATGAGATTGAACGCGCCGGGTTTACGGCCGATATACGGCCAGAGCTCCGCCGGGAGCTGATCAGCCTGATCCAGGAGCTGGAAGTGCACCGGGCCGGTGCATCGGCGTCGCTGTAGCCCGGAGCGCAGGCCTGCCGCCGGCAGGGGTAACGTGATAAGGAACCAGTGAAAACGTCACGGCCCCGGGCCGGAAGAGGATAAAAGATGAGTGAAGGCATTCGGATTGCGGCCGTGGAGGACATCGGCGAAGGAACTGCGGTCAAGGTCGACGCCGAGGTCGCGGGGACTGCGGATGACGTTGCCGTTTTCCGCAGTGACAACGGCAGCTTCTATGCCCTCAATGACACCTGCACGCACGAGGATGCATCCCTCTCCGAGGGGTGGATCGAAGACACCGAGGTTGAATGCCCCGTTCACTCGGCCAGGTTCTGCCTGCGGACCGGTGAAGCGCTCTGCCTTCCGGCCCTGATAAACGCCACGACACATCGGGTGGAGGTGCGCGGCGGTGACGTGTACCTGCACCCCGGGGAAGCTCCTGAATAGTCTTCGCCGGCGGGGCGGCTAATAGGCAAGACGGATGTTGCGTAATTGGGGGAAGGCTAGGATAGCCTTACTTTTGTCCGGCATTTCGGACGCAGGTCAGAGTGCAAACTTTCCTTCCCCTCAGTTTCAAGGAGCCCCCCCATGGCCCTGTTCCGGATCCGCCGCGCCGCGGCTGTTGCCGCCGTTGCCGTACTGTCCCTGTCCGCCTGCTCGACGGGATCAACCGGAGGCGGAAGCGAGGCCGGCGGCAATTCCGCCGCCGCCGCTGATGCTTTTCCCGTCACCATCGAGCATGCCTATGGCGAAACTACGATCGACTCGGCGCCCGAACGGGTGGCCGCCGTGGCGTGGTCGAATGCGGACGCCGCGCTGGCCCTCGGCGTCGTTCCGGTGGGCATGCCCACCATCGAATACGGTGGCAATGAACGGGGTACCACGCCCTGGATCGACGGGGCGCTGGACGAGCTCGGTGCTCCGATCGGCTCCGCTGACGCCCCGGCCCAGTATTCCGAGGCGGACGGCATCGCCTTCGACGACGTCGCGGCAACCAATCCCGATGTCATTCTGGCTGCCTTCTCCGGCCTGTCACAGGAGGACTACGACAAGCTTTCCAGGATTGCGCCCGTGGTGGCCTATCCGGAAGCTCAATGGGGCACGCCGTGGCAGGAAACCATCGCAATGACCGGTGATGCCCTGGGCCTGTCCGGCAAGGCGGACGAGCTGATTGCCGAGACCGAGCAGTCGATTCGGGATACCGCCGCTGAGTACCCCGAGCTTGAAGGCAAGACGTTCATCTACGGAAATCTCGCTCCGGCGAACACCTCCATCTACACGGGCCTGGACAACCGGCCCAAATTCCTCACCGAGCTCGGCATGGTCCAGGCGCCTGTCGTGGAGGAAAATGCACCCGGGGGCGAGTTCTTCTACCCGTGGGCCGATGAAAATGCCAACCAGCTGGAGTCGGATATCTTCGTCACCTGGGTGCTCGACGACGCCGCCGCGGCGGCACTCACTACGGACCCGCTGCTGGGCCAAATTCCGGCCGTAAAGAACGGCGGGCTGGTTGCGGACTCCAACGCCGAGCGGGTCTTTGCCGTCTCCGCCATCAGCGTGCTCAGCATTCCGTATGCCCTCGACAACGTGGTGCCCATGATCGCCGAGGCAGCGGCAGCGGTGGACAGCGGCAGCTAGGTTTGTCCCCAACCTGCAGCCGTCCCGGGGTCCCGTCGATTGGACAGGACCCCCGGGTCAGCTGACACGATCGGATGCATGCAAGATCTGCTCAGTGTTGCCTCCAGCCTCAAGCCCGTCTTCGCCGTGCTGCTCGCCGTGGGGGCAGCCCTGCTGCTGGCCCGGATCGTTCGGGAATCGATGGCCCGGATCTTCCGGCGTGTTCCCCGCATCCGCGAAGCCATCGCTCTGGGCCGCAATCCGCTGCGCCTGGTGCTGTCCCTCATCGGAATCCGGATCGGCCTCGCCGCCACCGCTGCGGGCGCCGGCTGGTTTCCTCCCGTCAGTTACGTCCTGACGCTGGGCCTGATTGCCGCGCTGGCCTGGCTGGCCGTCGTCGTCGTGCTCATCATGGAAGTGATGCTGCTCAGCAAGTACTCGACGGACACCAGGGACAACCGCCGGATGCGCCGGCTGAAAACCCAGGTGATGCTGGGACGGCGGGTGAGCGTGGCGGTCATTGTCACCGTCGCTGTCGCCTGCGTCCTGCTGACCATTCCCGAAGTCCGTGCGCTCGGTGCCGGTATCCTCGCTTCCGCCGGCCTGATCTCCATCGTCGCCGGCCTTGCGGTGCAGAGCACCCTGACCAACGTCTTTGCCGGGATGCAGCTGGCCTTCACCGACGCCATCCGGGTTGACGACGTCGTTGTCGTGGAAACCCAGTGGGGAACCATCGAGGAAATCACCATGACCTATGTGGTGGTGCACCTGTGGGATGACCGCCGGCTGATCCTGCCCTCGACCTACTTCACGACGACCCCGTTCGAAAATTGGACGCGCAAGCAGTCGGCCATTCTGGGCACAGTCGAACTGGATCTGGACTGGCGGGCCCCGGTGGGTGACCTGCGGACCCACCTGAAGGAGACCCTCGCGGGAACCGAGCTGTGGGACGGCCGCACCGGGGTGCTTCAGATTACGGATGCGGTCAACAGCTTGGTGCGCGTGCGCATCCTGGTCAGTGCGGCGGACAGCGGGGCGCTTTTCGACCTGCGCTGCCTGGTGCGTGAAGCGATGGTGACGTACCTGCAGGAGCAGCATCCCGTGGCGCTGCCGCGCCAGCGCTGGGAGGAAGTCCGGGCCAAGGGCCCGGAGCTGCGCCGCGCGCCCCGCTCCTCCGCCGGCGGAGCGGCCGAAGACACCAGCACTTCGCAGTTTTTCACCGGCTCAATTGAAGCCGTGGACCGCCGGCATTCCTTTGCCGGGCCGGGTAAGCAGGTTTTCGATGAGCGCGAAGGGAACTCCGCGGATGACTAGCCGGGAGCGGTGTCCCGCTTCGATCGGTTGACAGACGCTGATCCTTCTGGCTGGCTGGCACCAGGGCCCGGAACTTTCAGCCGGGCCGGCCGGCAGTGAATCGGAGAAGGGGAACAGCCATGGCAGACGAGTTTGTGGTTCACGAAATTCAGGGCGCCACTGTTTGGGCCAAGGACGGGGAACGGCTGGGGCTGGTGGGGCAGGTGCACCTGGACCGGGCCACCGGGGAGCCCGAGTGGGTTACCGTTGCCCTGGGCCTGTTTGAAACACGGCAGCATTTTGTTCCGCTGGCCGGGGCGCGCCGCGACGACGACGACATTTACGTCAACTTCAGCCGGGAGGCGGTCGATGACTCACCTGTCGTGGATCCCGACGGCGCCCTCAGTCCAGAAGAGGAAACACTGCTCACGGACTACTACAAGAAGTTCTGACTCAGGCGGCCGGAAGAGGCCGCGGACGCGGCGCGAAGTCCTTTGGTGGTAAGTCTCCTTACCAATAGGATGAAGGTCTGCAGTTCACCACATCCCAGGAGGCCGTCATGGCGCAGCAGGACACGGGAGGACGGGCCCAAGCGGCGCCGGATCCCGAACACGCGAGCAAGCCGGACAGTCCGGCCGAGGTCACCAAACCCAGCTGGAAGTACATCCTGCGCAAGACGGTCCGGGAGTTCAGCAAGGACCAGTGCACCGACCTCGCCGCCGCGCTGACCTACTACACGGTGCTGGCAATGTTCCCGGCCCTGCTGGCCCTGGTGTCGATACTTGGCCTGGTGGGGCAGGCTGAGAGCACCACCGGAACCATGCTCGAGTTCCTCGAGGAGTTCGCCCCGGGCAGCGCCGTGGATGTCCTGGAAGGTCCGATTACGCAGCTGACGACTTCCGGCGCCGCAGGCTTCGCACTGATTGTCGGTGTTGCCGGTGCGCTTTGGTCCGCTTCCGGTTACGTGAAGGCCTTCGGGCGGTCCATGAACCGCATCTACGAAGTTGATGAAGGCCGCCCGGCCTGGAAACTGCTGCCCACCCAGCTCCTGGTAACGCTCGTGCTGATCCTGCTGGTCGCGGCGCTGCTCATGATGCTGGTGGTCAGCGGACCCATTGCCGAGACACTGGGCAACGTAATTGGTCTGGGCCCGGAGGCGCTGCTTGTCTGGAACCTCGCAAAGTGGCCGGTCATGGTGCTGTTTGCGGTGCTGGTCATCGCCGTCCTGTACTACGCCACCCCGAACGTGAAGCAGCCAAAGTTCCGCTGGATGAGCATGGGCGCCCTGATTGCGCTGGTCGTCCTGGCCATCGTGACCCTGGGCTTCAGCTTCTACGTGGCGAACTTCGGCAACTACAACGCCACCTATGGCGCCATCGGTGGTGTGATCGTCCTGCTGCTGTGGCTCTGGCTGGCCAACCTGTCGCTGCTGTTTGGGGCCGAGTTTGACGCCGAGATTGAGCGGGGCCGCGAACTCCAGGCCGGAATCCAGGCCGAAGAGACCGTGCAGCTGCCGCCGCGGGACACCCGGCAGACGGAGAAGCGCCAGGAGCAGATGGAGGAGGACGTCGAGCAGGGCCGGAAGCTGCGCCAGCAGCACGCCGGCAAGGACTACGACGACCACCTCCACGAGTAATCCATCCCTCAGCTGGACGAGGGTTACTTGCCTGCGCGGATGCACCGCAAGGTGGTGCTGAGGAACACGAACAGCAGCAGAACCACGGTTTCGGCCAGGGACGCCAGCCCGCCGGTCATCGCCAGGACCTACCCGGCGCACGTCGAGGACCTCTTCGGCACTTGGCCGAGACCAAAGTTTAGGCCAATTATAAGGGTGCTGATGATTTCCGAAATCTGGTGTAAAAATGATTCATGGTCTCTGCGCCCGGTCTCCGTTTCCCCCAGTACGACGTCGTCATCATCGGCGGCGGGATCGCCGGCCTCACAGCGGCGGAGGTGCTTGGCCGGGCCCGCCGGCGAGTCGCCGTCGTGGACGCCGGCCGGCCCCGCAACGCTCCGGCAGGCCATGTCCACGGCTTTCCGTCGCGGGACGGGATTGCGCCCCGGGAGCTCCTGAGACTGTGCCGGGCGGAGCTGGAACGGTACGACGTGGACCTCATCGACGCGGAGGTCACCGGCCTGGCGGCGGACCGCACCGTGGAACTGGAGGACGGCCGGATCCTGCGCGGGCGGCACGCGGTGGTGGCCTCCGGCCTCCGCGATGTGCTCCCGGACATTGACGGAGCGGCCGAACGCTGGGGCCGGGACCTGCTGCAGTGCCCCTACTGCCACGGCTGGGAAGTCGCGGACAGCCCCCTGGCTGTCCTGGGCGCGGGACCTGATTCCGTGCAGCAGGCCTTCCTGGTGCGCAGCTTCTCGGCCGAGGTCACACTCATTTGCGGGGAGGGGCTGGAGCTCAGCGGCGCGGACACTGCGGCGCTCGCGGCCATGGGCATAACGGTGGTGGAGGGCACGGCGGCCGGGCTGCAGGTGCAGGACGATGCGCTGGCGGCGGTGGTCCTCGACGACGGGCGGACCGTGCCGTGCCGGGCCGTGTTTTGTGAACCCGGCGCCGCCGTGGACCCCGTGCTCTCGGGGGTGCCCGGCTGTACGCGGGACGCCGACGGCTGCCTTGAGACGGATGAGGCGGGACGGACGGGGGCCGACCGCATCTGGGCGGTCGGCAACGTTACCGACCCCTCGAGCCAGGTGGTGGCCGCCGCCGGAGATGCCTACCGCCTGGCGGTGGCGCTGAACGCAGCGCTGCTGGAGGAAGACGTTGCGGCTGCGGTCCGGGCGGCGGAGACGGCAGCGGGGCCGCCGCGGCTCAGCGCCGGGGAGCCAGCAGCGGCGACCCGGTAACGCCCTCTCCGCCGGACATTCCATCCAGGACATACCGCAGTGATTCGACGGATGTTTTCTGCGGGCGCCAGCCCAGCAGCTCCCTGGCCCGGGACGTGTCCATGAGCGGAGCCCCCGCCGCCATGTCAATCCAGCCGGGATCGGTGCGCTGCAGGTGCGCGGCCCAGGTGAGGCCGACGACGGCGCGCACCAGTTTCACCGGCACGTTCAGCAGCCGCCGGGCACCGAGGACGCCGGCCAGCAGCTCCGGGGTGATCACCGGATCTGCGGCAATGTTGAAGGCGCCCTCCGCGCGCTGGTCCACCACCCGCCAGTACGCATCGGCAATGTCATCGCCGTGGACAACCTGGAACGAGAATTCCTTCGGCAGCGGAATCAACGGCAGCCTGAGCTTATTCAGGATGAACTTCGGCACCAGCGGCCCCAGGAAGTAATTGCCGATCTCGGTTCCGGCGTCCGAGGAGAAAATCAGTCCGGGGCGCAGCCGGGCGACGGGAATCTCGGGATACTCCCGCTCGAACTTATCCAGCAGGGCTTCCTGTTCACCCTTGTGGCGGCTGTAGTGGGAACTGGCGATGCCGCGCGCGGGCCAGGACTCATCGGTGAGCCGGTCCTTCGGGGCGGGGGAGTACGCGCCCACCGAGGACGCGCAGACAAACTGGCGCACTCCCGCCGCGGCCGCCGCGGCAAGGGCGTTTTCGGTGCCGTGCACATTAATCCGGTGCAGTTCGGCTTCATCCCGGTTCGGCTGGATGGCCCAGGCGAGGTGTACGACGGCGTCCGCGCCGCGCAGTGCTTCGGTGAGCTTTTCCCGGCCATCTCCGGTGGCGATGTCGATGCTGTGCCACTGGACGCCGTCGTACGGCGGGACGGTGGTCTCCGGCACCCGCCGGGCGATGCCTGCGATCTCCAGGCCCTCCGGGCGTTCACCGCGCGCCTGCGCGAGCCGGCGCAGCAGGGCTGTACCGACATTCCCGGTTGCTCCGATAACAGCTACTCGCATCTGGCTGGGTCCTTCCCCGCCGAAGGTTCCGCACCGCGGGTCCTCAGGCTGTTGGTGGTCCTGGCTAAGCAGGCATGTGTCCTTCCGACTCTACCGGTGGCAGCGGCGGAACACCCGGAAAAGCCGGGAGCGGGCACCAAACAGTTAGTCTGGACAGGGAATCATCACCACGAGAAATCACACCGCAGGGAGCGTCATGGCCGACAGTACGGGAACTGACCAGGACAACGGCTCCGGCTTCAGCACGCGCGGAGCGTACGTGACCGGAGGCGCCGAATACACCCGGGACACCAACTACATTGAAACCCGCATCACGCGTGACGGCCGGGACGGCTATCCGGTGGAGGCCGGACGGTACCGCCTGATCGCTGCACGGGCCTGCCCCTGGGCGAACAGGGCCATCATCGTCCGGCGCCTGCTGGGCCTGGAGGACGCGATTTCCCTGGGTACTCCCGGCCCCACCCACGATGCCCGCAGCTGGACCTTCGACTTGGATCCCGGCGGCCGGGATCCCGTCCTGGGCATTGAGCGGCTGCAGGAAGCGTTCTTCCGGCGCACCCCCGGCTACAAGCGCGGAATTACGGTTCCGGCAATCGTTGACGTTCCCAGCGGAGCCGTCGTGACCAATAACTTCCCGCAGATTACCGAGGACTTTTCCACGCAGTGGAAGGACTTCCACCGCGACGGCGCTCCCGACCTGCTGCCGGCCGAACACCTTGAGGAGCTGGCCGCGGTCAACAAGCGGGTGTTCACCGAGGTCAACAACGGTGTCTACCGCTGCGGTTTCGCCGGGTCGCAGGAAGCGTACGACGCCGCGTACGATCGGCTGTGGACCGCCATGGACTGGCTGGAGGACCGGCTGTCCCGGCAGCGCTACCTCGTCGGGGACACCATCACGGAGGCCGACGTGCGGCTCTTCACGACCCTGGTCCGCTTCGATCCCGTCTACCACGGCCACTTGAGTGCAACCGGAACAAGCTCACCGAGATGCCCAACCTCTGGGCCTATGCCCGGGACCTGTTCCAGACGCCCGGTTTCGGTGACACTGTCGACTTCGAGCAGATCAAGGCGCACTACTACATCGTGCACGAGGACATTAATCCCACGGGGATTGTGCCCAAGGGCCCCGATACCGCTAACTGGCTCTCTGCGCACGGCCGGGAACAGCTCGGCGGCCGGCCGTTCGGAACGGGAACGGCGCCGGGGCCGGTCCGGGCCGGCGAGGAAGTCGCTCCGGGGCACGGCGCCGGATAAGTTCGCGCCCGCCGCTGCATCTTCCCGTGCCGGAGGTAATAGGGCACAGAAGTGTTTCTTAAGCACCGGAACCGTAGGTTAGCCTTACTTAAGATTATCCGTTGTGAGGGAGGTGCCGCCGTGCGTGCAAACGCCAGCCCTTCCGCTCCGGCACCCGCCGGCGGCGCTGTATTGCCGGCAGCTTCGGGGGATCCGGCGGCTCCTGCGGGTCCGGTCCGGCAGCGCGGCGTACGCCCGGCCGCCCGCATGGCCCTGCTCGGTGTCTCGGTTGGCGCGCTGGTGCTGGCCTGCCTGGCCTCAGTCGCCTTCGGTGCGCGGGCGCTGCCCCTGGAGACGGTGTTCGAAGCCCTGACCGCATACGACCCGGGCAACGGAGACCACGCCGTGGTGGCTTCACGGATCCCCCGTACCGTCCTGGCGCTGCTGGCCGGCGGCGCGCTGGGTCTGGCCGGTGCCGCCATGCAGGGCGTGGCACGAAACCCGCTGGCTGACCCCGGGATCCTGGGCGTTAATGCCGGCGCCGCTTTTTTCGTGGTCCTCGGCATTTATGGTTTCGGTGTCGGCAGCTTCACCGGGTACGTCTGGTTCGCACTCGCCGGAGCCGCACTGGCCGCCGTCGTGGTCTACAGCGTGGCCAGCCTGGGCAGGAAGGGCAACCCCGGTTAAGCTCGCGCTGGCCGGTGCCGCACTCTCGGCAGGGCTCAGTTCGCTGATGAGCGCCATCCTGGTGTCCAGCCAGCAAACTTTCGATGTTTTCCGCTTCTGGCAGACGGGCAGCGTATCCGGCCGCGGCTGGGACGTCATCACCGCCGTGCTGCCGTTCCTGGCTGTCGGTGCTGCCATCACGCTGGGCGCGGGGCGGGCCCTGAACGGCCTGTCGCTGGGAGACGACCTGGCCCGGGGACTGGGCCAGCGGGTGGCGCTGACCCGGGGCGCCACGGCGCTCGGCGTGGTCCTGCTGTGCGGTGCAGCCACTGCCGCCGCCGGCCCGATCGGCTTTATTGGCCTGGTGATTCCGCACATGGTGCGTTCCCTCACCGGCCCCGACTACCGGTGGATCCTTCCCTTCTCCCTGGTCCTGGCACCCATCCTGCTGCTCGTGGCTGACATCGCCGGGCGGCTGGCCCTGCCGCCCGGCGAAATTCCGGTGGGCGTCATGACCGCCGTCCTCGGCGCTCCGGTGTTCATTTGGCTGGTCCGGCGCCGAAAGCCGGCCCAACTGTGAGTGCACTCCTGGACCGGCCCGCCACCGCGGCCGTCACCTCCGCCCGGCACAAATCCACCCGCCGCATCCGGACCGTCACCGCAGCCCTCGCCGGCGCCGTCGTGCTCCTCTTCGCTGTCAGCATCCTGCTGGGCACCTACACGGTGACCATCCCGGACTTCTTCCGCATCCTGGGCGGGGAACAGATACCGGGCGCCACGTACATCGTGATGGAAAGCAAACTGCCGCGGGCCGTCATAGCGGTCCTGGTCGGGGCGGCGCTGGGGATTGCCGGCAGCATCTTCCAAACCATGCTGCGCAACCCGCTGGCCAGCCCGGACGTGATTGGCATCAGTTACGGTGCCAGCGCCAGCGCGGTGGTGGGGATCGTGGTGTTCGGCGCGACGGGAACCGCGGTGTCGCTGTCCGCGCTGGCGGGGGCGCTGGTGGTGGCCCTGGCCATCTTCCTGTTGTCCCGGCAGGGCGGAGCCGCGGGCTACCGGCTCATCCTGGTCGGTATCGGATTCGCCGCGGTGATGCAGGCCGTGGTCATGTTCCTGATGACCCGCACCGATGTCCGTACGGCCTCGCAGGCCCTGGTGTGGCTCAACGGGTCCCTGAATTCCGCCGGCTGGGACCGCGCCGGTGCGCTGGCCCTGGCGCTGCTGGTCCTGCTCCCCGCCACCGCCGTACTGGGACGGCAGCTGCGCGGGCTGGAGCTGGGCGACGACACCGCCGCCGGGCTGGGCATGCGCGTGGAGGCATCACGGCTGGGGCTGCTCATTACCGGCGTGGCCCTGGCCGCCGCCGCCACCGCGGCTGCCGGCCCGGTCGCCTTTATTGCGTTCCTGTCCGGGCCCATCGCACGCCGCCTGCTGGGCGGGCGGCTGTCCCTGGCGGCGTCGGCTCTGGTGGGGGCCGTGATCGTGCTGGCTGCCGACTTCGCCGGCGCCAACCTGGTGCCCGGTGTATCACTGCCCGTGGGCGTGGTGACCGGCGCCCTGGGCGCCCTGTCCTGCTGTGGCTGCTGGTCACATCCAACCGCGTAGGCCGAGGAGGCTGATATGGGAAACCCCCACAACGTGTCCGCGGGGCAACCCCGCCCAGCCTGGGCGCGCAGGACCTGGTGCTTGCCTACGGGGAGCGAACCGTGGTGGACGGGCTGTCAGTGACGCTGCCGGCCGGCCGCATCACCATGATCGTGGGCGCCAACGCCTGCGGCAAGTCCACGCTGCTGCGCGGACTTGCCCGGCTGCTCAGGCCCGCCGGGGGTACGGTGCTGCTCGGCGGCAGGGATATTCATTCCCGGCCGGCGCGCGAGGTGGCGCGGACGCTGGGGTTGCTGCCGCAGACCCCCACGGCTCCCGAGGGCATCACCGTGGCGGATCTCGTGGGCCGCGGCCGCTATCCGCACCAGGGCTGGTTCCGCCAGTGGACGCCGGCGGACGATGCCGCCGTCGCCGCCGCACTGGAAGCGACCGGCACGCTGGACCTGGCGGAACGGAACGTCGATGAACTTTCCGGGGGCCAGCGCCAGCGGGTCTGGATTGCGATGGCCCTGGCCCAGGACACTGACATCCTGCTGCTGGATGAGCCCACCACCTTCCTGGACGTCACGCACCAGATTGAGGTGCTGGACCTCATTACGGACCTCAACCGCCGGTCCGGAACCACCGTGGCCATCGTCCTGCACGACCTGAACCTGGCCGCGCGCTACGCGGATCACCTGATCGCGGTGAAGGCCGGAACCATTGCCGCCCAGGGCGCCCCGGCCGACGTCGTCACCGAGGAGCTCGTCCGTGACGTTTTTGGTCTCGAATCCCGGGTGATCAGCGATCCGGTGGCCGGAACGCCTATGGTGGTTCCCGTGGGCCGCCACCATGCGGCGCTTCCTGACAGGGAGCAGGCCGGGAAGGAGCCTCCGGAACCGGGGCGCCCCGCAGATCCCGTGGGGTACCTGCCGAATCCGCACGACATCCGACCCGCACCACACAACCGCCTGGAGGCAGCATCATGACGCAGGTCCGCACCGCCAACGGAGCCACCGCGGCTCCCCGCAGGGCACGCCGTGCCTCCAGTGCAGGGGCGGTCATGTGCTTCGACGTCGAGGTGAAGCGGGTGCAGCGGCTGAGCGGCAACTTCCAGCGCATCACCTTCGCCGGGGACTGCCTGTCCGGGTTCGGCGTACAGGGAGCAACCAACGACCTGCGGATCAAAGTCGTGGTGCCGTCCGTGGACGCCGACGGCCGTCAGCTGCCGATGCCCGTTTTTGATTGCAGCGACACCGGCTGGTACCGCAACTGGCTGCAGCTCGACGCCGGCGTGCGCGGCTCCATGCGGACCTACACGGTCCGCTCGGCCCGCTGCGCAGCGGCGGAACCGGAGATCGACGTCGATTTTGTCCTGCACTTTGACGAGCATGGCCGGGGCGGCCCGGCTTCCAGCTGGGCCGCAGCGGCTCAGCCGGGGACCGGGTCAGCATCATCGGGCCGAATGCCGCCCACTGCGTCACCGCCGAGAGCTACGGCGGAATCGAGTGGCGGCCGGGAATGGCGCAGCACGTCCTGCTGGCCGGCGACGAAACAGCGGTTCCCGCCATCACGGCCATCCTGGAATCCCTGCCTGCCGGTGTGACCGGGCACGCGCTGCTGGAGGTTCCCGACGCCGCCGATGCGCTTCCGGTGCACACCCGCTCCTCCGTCCGGGTTTCCTGGCTGCCCCGCGGCCCCCGCCCGCACGGCGAACTGCTGGAGAGGGCTGTCCGGGACGCCGTGGCGCTCCCGGGCTGGGCATCGGTGGAGGGAGCGCCGGTACCCCCGAGGCCCGTGATCGATGACGTCAATGTGGACGAAGCGGTGCTCTGGGAGACACCCCAGCGCCTGACCCCGGCCGCCGTCAAAGCGACGCCCAATCCGGATACCCCTTCCGGTGCGCTGCCGTTTTACGCCTGGATTGCCGGTGAAGCGGCCGTCGTCCGCGGCCTGCGCCGGTACCTGGTCACCGAAGCCGGAATCGACCGCAAGCAGGTGGCCTTCATGGGCTACTGGCGCAGCGGCCGCGCCGAGCTTTAGCCGCTCGGCCGCCCCGCACCCCGCACCCCGCGCGGCGTGACGGCGGCCGCGCCGGCGGCGGTGCTTAGTCACATTTACTCGCTCACCCCAGGACCCCGCCGGTAAAATCGAAGGGAGCGGGTAACGCTCCGTGCCCTTTTCTTTCCGGAGTACTGCCCCGCCCCCGAGCAGATATTTCTATACACAGCCCCTTTGCCGAACATTGCACAGAGGTGATGGATCACGAAGATCTCCACGGAGACCCTGCGTTATCTGACGGAACAGCGGAAACTAACGGAACTGCGTTCGCTAAAAGAACTGCGTTCTCCAAAAGAACTGCGTTCTCCACAAGAATTGCGGAAACTGGTCTTTGACTGGGTGACGGACAGCCGTCCACCCGGAAAACACGTTACTTCGGTGGTCAAAAGATACTGGCCGGCCCAACTTTCGCAGGCGGCAAAGTCGCTGCCCCTGAACCTGCAGTGGCTGGCCGCTCCCGGACGCAGCACCTGCGCCATGGGTGCCGCAGCCGCCCTGGCGGTGGGCACGGCCGTGGTGGGAACGGCATCCGCCGCCCGGGAACCCCTGAACCTGCAGCGGACAGCAGTGGTGTCCGAGCTCCCCGGTGCCACGCCCGCCGACCCGGTGCCGGAAGCCCCGGCGGACGGAATGGGGTCCACCACTGCGGTGGACGCGCCGGCGGAACCGGCTCCGGAGGCGCCGCCGGCGTCGGTGCCGCTGGACGAGCTCCGCGTGACGTCGCCGTTCGGCTGGCGGGAAAACCCGCTCCTGGCCGGCGCACCGGAATTCCATAACGGCATCGACTTTGGCGCTGTCACGGGCACCCCGGTAAAGGCTGCCGCCGCCGGCACGGTGACCTACGCCGAGTACCACCAGTACGGGGGTCTGCGGATCGTGGTGGACCACGGAAACGGCACCGAAACCACCTACAACCACCTGAGTGGCATTCACGTTGAGGTGGGTCAGTGGGTGGACTTCAACACCGTGATCGGCGCGATTGGCAGCACCGGAAATTCCACCGGCCCGCACCTGCACTTTGAAGTGCTGATCAACGGCGAATACCATGATCCAGCCGTTTGGCTGGGCATCTAGCTTAGGCCCGGGGAACCTGGTCCTAGACCCGGGGATCCGTGAGGATCGCCGGGTCTTTCTTTCCGTGCGGCATCCGGACCCGAAGGGCGCTGGGATCCACCCGGAAGGCGACATGGGAAGCCTTGCCCAAATGGTCGCCGTCGACCTCGAACTCCTGCGGAACCTCGGTGAAGATCTCGGCTTCCTTGCACTGGTAGTAGTCGACCGAGGTGCTGCCTTTCCCGCGGCGCAGCAGGCCGGCAACTACGCCGAACCAGCCGAACCGTCCCCGGGGAGCCATGGTCATGATGTCCAGCAGTCCGTCATCAATGCGCGCGCCCGGGAAAATCTCCAGACCGCCCATGATTTTTCCGCAGTTGCCCCCCATGACGCTGCGCGGATGGCCGGAGATTTCCTTGCCGCCGTCGAGCCGGATGGTGCTCTTGACCGGCTTCCCGGGAAGGTTACGGATACCGGCGTCCACATAGGCCAGCCAGCCGACATTGTCCTTCAGGGTGTCGTTGGTGTCGCCCATCAGGGCTGCGTCGTAGCCCAGCCCGGCCATGACCAGGAAAACGTCGCCCTTTAGCGCACGGTCGAGGGTCACATGGACGACGTCGATGTTGCGGTCAGCCCCGGTCAGGGCCGCCGTGACGGCTGCTTCCGGGTCGTCGACGGCGATGTCCAGGTTCCGGGCCAGCAGATTGCCGGTACCCAGCGGCAGCAGCCCGAGGGGAGTGTCGGTGCCGGTCAGCTCGGCGGCCACGCAGCGGACCGTACCGTCGCCGCCGGCTGCGATAACCAGGTCCACTCCGGCATCGAGGGCCTCGCGGGCCATGCCGCGGCCCGGGTCTTCCTTGGTGGTTTCCAGCCAGAGCGGTTCTTCCCAGCCTTCAGCGCGGCACACCCTGTCGACCAGGGCGCGGATGTCCACATCCGTTTTCTTGATGGGGTTCATGATGACGGCGACGCGCTGGCGCGTTCCTGCGGCTGAGGTGGGCATGGGATCCTTTGGGGCGGCGAAGGCGGAGCGAAGACTTGCGGGGCGGTACGGCGGAACGGTGCAGGAGGAAGCCCGCGGCGGAAGTGCGGCTTGCTTCAGAGTCTAATCCGCCCCGGGCTGCGCGCCCGCCGATGCGGGAAGTGCCGGTTCAACTTGTAACCTGTGGGTGTGACTTTTACTTCTCGTTATGTGGCCCTGGGAGATTCCTTTACCGAAGGCGTGGGGGACTGGGACGATTCCCGGCCCAACGGTGTCCGGGGCTGGGCGGACCGGGTGGCGGAGCAGCTGGCGCTCGCCGACGGGTCCTGGGGATACGCGAACCTTGCGATCCGGGGCAGGAAGCTGCACCAGGTCCTTGCCGAGCAGGTGGCAGCGGCCGTTGAGCTGGACCCCACCCTGGTCACCATTTACGCCGGCGGCAACGACATCCTGCGCCCCAAAGTGGACATCGATGCCCTGGTCGGCGCATACGACGCCGGCATCGCCGCCCTGCGCGCCTCGGGTGCCGCGGTGCTGGTCTTCACCGGGTTCGACTCCGGCCGGGCCCCGGTCTTCGGGGCCACCCGCGGCCGGACGGCCCTGTACAACGAACTGGTCCGGGAAGCGGCGGACCGCCACGGCGCCGAACTGGTGGACTACTGGCGGATGAAGGAACTCCAGGACGAGCGGTACTGGGACCTCGACCGGCTGCACATGTCGCCGGCCGGGCACATGCTCACCGCCAAGAAGGTCCTGGAAGTCCTGCGCCGCACCGATGCCATCGACCTTCCGGAGCTCAACGCGCTGCCGTCCCGGACCCGCGTCGAGCAGCTGCGGCGTGACGCGCAGTGGGCCAGGGAGTATCTCGGGCCGTGGGTCGGACGCCGGCTGCGGGGAGTTTCCTCGGGCGACAACCTCCGTCCTAAGTACCCTGTTCCGGTCCGTATCGAAGCCCCGGCTCACCTCTGAACGGGCCGGGAACGGCACCACAATCACGCTTGGTGAGGGGTTTCACAGATATTCCCGCAAGCCCAGTGGTTGTACGGGCATTTCCCGGGCGGCAGCGCCCGTGATTACCTCGTCAGTGCACTGATGATTCGGTAACCCCGGCTGTTTTTCCTAAACTTGATGGTCTGCCTGACGCCTCCTGCGGCGTTCGGCCGGTTGCTTCCGATACACGCAGCTGACTTCCAGGAAAGAAAGCCACCATGCCTAAAGACGCACCAGCTCTCCGCCGTCCGGTCCTTCGGCGCCGCCGGCTTAAAATTGACGACGTTAACGTCGTCGACAAATCGATGATGAAAAAAGCCGTCGGCGGAACCGTCGTCGGCAACACGATGGAATGGTTCGACATCGGTGTTTACGGCTACCTCGCCGTCACCATGGGAGCCGTGTTCCTCTCCGAGGCCGACGCCTCCGCACAGCTGATCTTCAGTCTGGGTGTCTTCGCCGCGACCTTCCTGGCCCGGCCGCTCGGCGGTGTTGTTTTTGGGCATCTCGGTGACCGCTTGGGCCGCCAGAAGACCCTGGCCACCACGTTGATACTGATGGCGGGTTCCACGTTCGTCATCGGGCTGCTGCCCGGCTATGACCAGATCGGCATGTGGGCTCCGGTCCTGCTGGTCCTGATGAAACTCCTCCAGGGCTTCTCCACCGGGGGCGAATACGCCGGCGCCACCACCTTCGTTACTGAATATGCCTCCGACAAGCGCCGCGGCTTCCTCTCAAGCATCTTGGATTTGGGCAGTTACATGGGCTTCGCCCTGGGCGCCGCGGTGGTGTCCATCCTGCAGCTGACGCTCAGCGCCGAGACCATGCTCGACTGGGGCTGGCGCATTCCCTTCCTGATTGCGGGACCGCTGGGCATGATTGCCATTTACTTCCGCCTCAAGATCGAGGAATCCCCGGCCTTCCAGGCAACCCTGGACGCGCAGGAGCAGAACGCAGCTTCGGATAATCCGGATGAGTCCATGACGCCTCCGGGTACTTGGGCCATGATCGGCCTTTACTGGCGGCCGATCGTCGTCGCCATGATGCTGGTTGCCGCGGCCAACACCGTGGGCTATGCCCTGACTTCGTACATGCCGTCCTACCTGACGGACTCCAAAGGCTACGACGCCGTGCACGGTACCCTGCTGACCATCCCGGTCCTGGTGCTGATGGCACTGTGCATTCCGCTGTGCGGAAAGCTCTCCGACCGGATCGGCCGCCGACCGGTCCTGATGATGGGTGCTGCCTCCACGGTTGTGCTGGCCATCCCGTCCTTCCTGCTGATCGGGATGGGACCGGTGTGGTCCACGCTCCTGGGCCTGGTCCTGCTGGCCGTGCCGGTGGCGCTGTACGTATCCAACCTGGCGTCTGCCCTTCCGGCACTGTTCACCACCGCGAGCCGCTACGGTGCCATGGGCATTTCGTACAACTTCGCCGTGGCGATCTTCGGCGGCACCGCCCCGCTCATTATGCAGGGCCTGATCAACATCAGCGGCAATGACATGATGCCGGCCTTCTGGCTGATCGCGACCTCAGCCGTGGGCGCCGTTGCCATTTTCATCATGAAGGAATCAGCCAACCGTCCGATGCCCGGTTCCATGCCGAGCGTGGATACCCGGGCCGAAGCGCACGAACTGGTGGCAACGCAGGATGAAAACCCGAGGCTGGATGTCGATTCCCTGCCCTTCGGCACGGAAAAGGCCGATTCCGGCAAGTAGCAATCCAGTCCGGCCCGTCAATCCTTGAAGGCTCAACCAACCGTGGGAGAATTGACGCATGAGTGAATCTGGTGCATCCGGTCCCCGCTGGCTGACCCCCGAGGAAAGGCGGGCCTGGCTGGCGCTGTATGCTGTCGCAACCCGGCTGACCCCCACACTGGACGCTGATCTCTTCAAACGGGCGCGGATAACCCTTTTCGACTATCACGTGCTGGCCATGGCATCCGAAGCGCCGGACCGGGCACTTCCCATGAGTGAACTGGCGGCACGGTCCAACGCGTCGCTCTCGCGCCTCTCCCACGTGGTCAAAAAGCTCGAGGGCCGCGGCTGGATGGAACGGTCTCCGTCACCCGCCGACGCGAGGGTAACAATGGCCGCGCTGACCGACGGCGGGATGGCTGCCCTCGAAGGGCTGGCGCCGGACCACGTCGGCACGGTGCGGAACCTCGTCTTCGACGGACTGGACGCCCGCGACGTCGAGGATCTTGAGCGGGTGGGGCGCAGGATCCTCGCCCGGATCGAACCGGGCATCGACCCCGTCGGCGGGGACTTGGCCTGACACCGGGGATTTTCGTTTGCTAGCGTAGGGACAGCTGAGCAGCCCCCACCAACCCCAGCGAGAGGTACTTGCCATGCACGCGCCGCGGATCCTGACCATCATTCTTGCCGGCGGAACCGGGGGCCGGCTCGGAGCGCTTACCGAGCACCGGGCAAAGCCGGCCATGCCGGTGGCCGGTTCCTACCGGCTGATTGACGTGCCGCTGTCCAACCTTCACAACAGCGGCTTCTCCGATGTCTGGATCGTGGAGCAGTACATGCCCAAGTCGCTCAACGACCATCTGGTGAGCGGGCGCCCTGGGACCTGGACCGGACCAACGGGGGACTGCGTGTCCTGCCGCCGTACCAGGGCGGGGACGGGGAGGGCTTCGCCGAAGGCAACGCCGACGCGCTGTACCGGCAGGCCGACTATATCCGTGAGTACGATCCGGATCTGGTGCTGGTGCTCAGCGCGGACCACCTGTACCGCTTGGACTACCGCGACGTCGTGGAGACCCATCGGGCGGCGAACGCAGCGCTGACGGTAGTGACCACGAAAATCCGGAACAACCCCTCGACCACGGCGTGGTCGATACAGCCGAAGGAGAGGTGACCGGTTTCGAGTACAAGCCGGAAAAGCCGAAAACGGACCGTGTGGCGGCCGAGATTTTCCTCTACGACGCCGGCGTCCTGCTCACCGCCATGGATGAGCTGATGGAAAAAGAAGGCAAGTTGGAGGACTACGGAGATCAGTTGATTCCGTATTTGGTGCGGACCGAAAAAGTGGCCGAGCACCGCCTGGACGGCTACTGGCGGGACATGGGTACTCCAGAGAGCTACCACCAGGGCCACATGGACCTGATCGACGGGCGGGGACTGGTCTTCGACGACCCGAAATGGCCTATCCTCAGCGCTGCGCCGCGGCGGCTGCCCGGCTACGTCGGAGACGGCGCGCGGGTGGCCGGCAGCCTGCTCGCTCCGGGGTCGCGCGTGGAAGGCGCCGTCCGGCGCAGCGTGATTGGCCCGGGCGCCCTGGTGGAAGCCGGCGCGGACGTGGAGTCCTGCGTGATTCTCGGAGACGTTCGCATCAGCTCCGGAGCGCGGCTCCGCAACGCCATTGTCGACGCCGGCGCGGTCATCGGCGGAGGCACGGAACTGGACGGTGCGCAGCTGGACCCGGAAGCCGGCGTGGTGGTGGTCGGGGCCGGCGGCTCTGTCGACACACCGCCGGCCTCCTGAACCGCGCCCCCCGCAGCCGTGAGCTCCGGCACGTTAACCGGGCAGGACGTCCCGCCGGTTTGAATGAACGGCGGGTTGCCCCTAGGATAGAGAGGCGTTAAGTTGCGCCCGTGCCCACCCGGCCCCGCATTGCAGCGGCCGGAGGGACATTTGCGCGGCCACCCGTATAAACCTAGAATTGAAGGCTGTCCCGGCAGATGCTGCTTGGCTTCCTGAACTTCACCGTCTTCCCCGCGGCGAGGCACTTCGGCTGGATCTCACCCCGCCAGGTTCACCTCCGGAAAGTCGCAGTAATAACGGTGTCAAAACTGGTGGCGGGACGCTCTTTATGGCAGGTGCTTAGGCAAACGCCCTGTGTCTGTTTTTTGAGGACCGTCATATTTACTACAACTGGAGGAGAGATCATGGCAGCATACTGCCAGGTAACCGGAGCCATCCCCGGCTTTGGTCACAGCATTTCGCACTCGCACCGCCGCAACAAGCGCCGGTTCGACCCGAATATTCAGAAGAAGCGCTACTGGGTGCCGTCCCTGCGCCGCAATGTGACGCTGCAGGTTTCCGCCCGCGGCATCAAGACGATCGACGTGCGCGGTATCGATGCCGTCATCACTGACCTTATCGCGAAGGGTGTGAAGCTCTAGTGGCTAAGGACAAGGACGTACGTCCGATCATCAAGCTGAAGTCGACCGCCGGCACCGGGTACACCTACGTGACCCGCAAGAACCGTCGTAACAACCCGGACCGCATGGTCCTGAAGAAGTACGACCCGAAGATCCGCCAGCACGTCGAATTCCGTGAGGAGCGCTAAGAATGGCAAAGAAGTCAAAGATTGCCCGCAACGAGCAGCGCAAGGTCGTTGTTGAGCGCTATGCTGCAAAGCGCCTCGAACTGAAGAAGACCCTGGTGGACCCGAACGCCACCGACGAAGCCCGCGAAGCTGCACGCCTCGGCCTGCAGAAGCTGCCGCGCAACGCCTCGCCGGTCCGCCTTCGCAACCGCGACCAGATTGACGGCCGCCCCCGCGGTACCCTCCAGAAGTTCGGTATCTCGCGTGTGCGTTTCCGCAACATGGCCCACGCAGGCGAACTGCCGGGCGTCAAGAAGTCCAGCTGGTAAGCACTGCTTAGCCGGTTACGAAAGGGCGGCAACCTTCGGGTTGCCGCCCTTTTTGCTGTCCGGAACGGGAAACCGCGCCGTTACGGGGAAGTGCAGGAAAGCAGCCTACGAGCCTTAGCCGGGCAGATGGCACCTTTTTCTGGGCTGAGAGCGGAAAAACCCCTAAAAACAGCGGATTTTGCCGGGTTTTCGGTGTCAGGCTGGTAAGTTTTCCAACAGTGGCGGTTTCGCATCCGTGATCCGCTCGAGCTAACCCCTAGTCCAGGAGGACATAAATTGGCTATGAACCGCAGTGAACTTGTTGCAGCAGTCGCAGAGAAGTCCGGCAACAGCCAGACCGCAGTAAATGGCGTGCTTGACGCTGTCTTCGAGATCTTCGCAACCTCCGTTGCCAATGGTGAAAAGATCACCATCCCGGGCTGGCTCGCAGTTGAGCGCACCGACCGCGCTGCCCGCACCGGCCGCAACCCGCAGACCGGCGAAACCATTCAGATTCCCGCAGGCCACAGCGTCAAGCTGACCGCGGGCTCCAAGCTGAAGGCTTCGGTCTCCACCAAGAAGTAAGCTCTTCGCAGGTGCAAGGGCCGGCGCCGGAAGGCGCCGGCCTTTTTCGTGCAATTACCCCAAATTTCTACCGTGGGTAGAGAATAGGTACCGTGCCTAAAACTGCCAACACCGATACCGCTGCCGGTAGCCGGGCGGGAAGCGAATCCCGCCGTGCCCCCGGTGGGCCTGCAGGCGAGCCGGCCGTCAGGAACGGCCTGCTGATCGCCGCCGCTGCCGTCATGTTCACCGCCATGGCCGGAGCGCTGCTCTTCTCCGGCGCCGCAGCAGCGCAGCAGCTTTCCGACCCCGGAGCCCTGACCCGGTGGGCGCTGCCGGTCGCCAAAGCGCTGCACAACGGAGCCATGGCCGCTGTGATCGGCGCCCTGGTCTTTGCCGTCGCCATCCTGCCCAAGTCCCTGAAGCTGAAGCGGGGCCGCCGGGTGGAGGCCGGGGAACCGGAACATCCGGCCTTTGCCCTGGCCCTGACGCTGGCAGGGGTCGCAGGAGCGGTCTGGACCCTGTCCGCACTTGCCGTGCTGCTGTTCACCTACTCCGACGTGTCCGGGCTTCCGCTAAGCGCGGACGCCAGCTACACCCAGGGCCTGGGTGCCTTCGTCACCGATTTCTCCGCCGGCCGGGCCTGGCTGGCGGTGAGTATCATCGCTGCCGTGGTGACCACCCTGGCCTTCGGTGTCCGGTCCCTGAACGCGCTGGCCGCCACCGGGGTGCTGGCCGCCGGCGCCATCATCCCCATTGCCCTGGTTGGCCACTCCGCCGGGGGCGATGACCACAGCGCCGCCGTCAACTCGATCGGCCTGCATCTGGCCGGTGTATGCCTGTGGATCGGCGGACTCATCGTGCTGGCCGTGGTGTCCCGCCGGCTGGGACCGATCACCGGCGTGGTACTCCGGCGCTATTCCGCACTGGCCGGCTTCGCCTTCGCCCTGGTGCTGCTCTCCGGCATCGTCAATGCGTCCCTGCGGATCACATCCTTTGACCAGCTGCGCTCGGAGTGGGGTGTCCTGGTCATCGTGAAGGCGGCGGCAACCCTGCTGCTGGGCGTTATCGGGTTCCTGCACCGCCGCTGGATCATTCCGCAGCTGCCCGAGAAGGCGGCCGGCACCGCCAAGGCTTCCGGCCCGGACGGCGGATCAAGCCCTAAGAGCGCCAACCGCATCCTGTGGCAGCTCATCGCCGTCGAACTGCTGATCATGGGCGCCGTCTCCGGCGTGGCCGTGGCGCTGGGCCGCACGGCCACCCCGCGGCCCGAGGAGCTGCCGCCCAACGCCTCACCCGCACGTATCCTCACCGGGTACGACCTTCCGCCGGAGTTGACTCCGGAGCGCTACCTGACCGAATGGCGGTTCGACTGGCTCTGGGTCGCCGTTGTTCTCATCCTCGCCGTCGCCTATCTCCGCGGGATGGTCAAGGTCCGGCGGCGCGGGGACAAGTGGCCGCTGGTGCGGACGCTGTGCTGGCTGACCGGCCTGGCGCTGCTGACCTACGTCACTTCCGGCGCTCCCGCCGTGTACGGCATGGTCCTTTTCAGCACCCACATGCTTGCGCATATGAGCCTGACCATGGTTGTTCCCCTGTTCCTGGTCCTCGGCGCCCCGGTCACCCTGGCGCTCAAGGCGCTGACGCCGCGCGGCGACGGAACCCGCGGCATCCGGGAGTGGATCCTGGTGGGCGTGCACTCACGGTTCTCCAAAGTGATCACGAACCCGGTCTTCGCGGCAGTAAACTTTGCCGGGTCCATCGTGGTGTTCTACTACTCCGAGCTGTTCGGCTTTGCCCTGCGCCAGCACGTGGGGCACGAGCTGATGATCGTGCACTTCCTGCTCACCGGGTACATCTTCGTGCTGACGATGATTGGCATTGACCCGCTGCCGTACCGGGCGCTGTATCCGCTGCGTCTGGTGATCCTGCTGGCCACCATGGCTTTCCACGCCTTCTTCGGCGTGGCGGTGATGGGCGGCACCTCGCTGATCCAGGCTTCCTACTTTGGAAACATGGGCCGGGAGTGGGGCTCTCCGCCCTCGCCGACCAGCAGCTGGGCGGGTCCATCATGTGGGGGGTCGGCGAAATTCCCACCGTGATGGTGGCAATCGGCGTCGCTTTGCAGTGGTCGCGGACCGACGCCCGTGAAACACGGCGTAAAGACCGCGCCGCCGAGCGGAATAATGAAGCTGAACTGGCCGCTTACAACAACATGTTCGCCAATCTGGCCAAGCATGATGCCAGCAGCTCTGAAGGAGACCGTAAATGACTGAAACCGTGCGCGCCGGCTACCGGGTACGTGCTTCCGAACTGGAAGGCCGCAACTGGCTCAACACGGGCGGCCGCCAGCTGGGGCTGGAAGACCTGCGCGGGAAGGTCGTGCTGCTGGACTTCTGGACGTTTTGCTGCATCAACTGCCTGCACGTGCTGGACGAGCTCCGGCCGCTGGAGGAGAAGTACGCGGACGTGCTCGTCACCGTGGGGGTGCATTCACCCAAGTTCGAACATGAAGCGGACCCCGTTGCCCTGGCAGCGGCCGTGGAGCGCTACGAGATCCACCACCCGGTTCTGGACGACCCGGAGCTGCTCACCTGGCAGGCCTACGCCGCCCGCGCCTGGCCCACCCTGGTGGTCCTGGACCCGGAGGGCTATATCGTGGCCAACCTCTCCGGCGAAGGGCATGCCGCCGGCCTGGACTCGCTGATTGGTGAACTGGTTGCCGAACACGAAGCCAAGGGAACGCTGCACCGCGGAGACGGCCCGTACGTTCCGGCCGAGCCCACCGCCGGGAACCTGCGCTTCCCGGGCAAGGCTGTTCCGCTGCCCGGGGGCACCTTCCTGGTAGCCGACACCGGACACCACCGCCTGGTGGAGCTGGAAGCGGACCTGACGACGGTGCGTTCGGTCATTGGCGACGGCACCAAGGGCTGGCAGGACGGCACCGCCGATACGGCACGCTTCAACGAACCCCAGGGCGTGGCTGTCCTGCCCGCGGCCGTGGCCGCCCGGGCCGGATACGACGTCGTCGTCGCGGACACTGTCAACCACCGCCTGCGGGGCGTTGCCCTGGGCAGCGGAACCGTCACCACGGTGGCCGGAAACGGCGTCCAGCGCCTCCTGGACGCTGAAAACCACACCAGACGGTCCGCGGGGGAGGAGCACCCGGCCGAGTCCCGTACAGCGGATTCCAGCGGCTCGGAGCCTTCCCTGACCGAGTCCGCCCTGGGGGCGGAACCGCTGAACGTTTCCCTCTCCTCGCCGTGGGACGTCCTGTGGTCCACCACGCTGGAACGCCTGGTCGTGGCGATGGCCGGCACGCACCAGATCTTCAGCTTTGATCCGCTCAGCGGTGCCGTGGACATCCTGGCCGGCACCGGTCTGGAGGGCCTGCTGGACGGTGACGGGAACCATGCCTGGTTCGCCCAGTCTTCCGGGCTGGCCGAAGACGCTGCGGGCAATATCTGGGTAGCGGATTCGGAGACCTCGGCCCTGCGCCGGCTGTCCTTCAGCGCGGACGACGGCGCGGCTCCGGTGCTGGTGAGCACCGCCGTCGGTGCCGGGCTCTTCGACTTCGGCTTCCGGGACGGCGCTGCCGGCGGGGCGCGGCTGCAGCATCCGCTGGGCGTCGCCGTGCTGCCGGACGGCTCAGTTGCCGTTGCCGACACGTACAACGGGGCGGTCCGCCGGTATGATCCGGTCACGGACACGGTGTCCACGCTGGCCCGCGGACTCGCCGAGCCGTCCGATGTCCTGGTGGACACCAGTGCGGGCGAACCGCTGCTGATCGTCGTGGAGGCCAACAGGCACGAGCTGGTCCGGCTGCCGATTCCCAAGGAAGCCCAGTCCGTGGATGAGGGTTCCCGCCAGACCCAGCGTCCGGCCAGCCCGGTTGCCGCCGGCCCCGTGGCATTGTCAGTCCGTTTCTCAGCGCCCAAGGGGCAGAAACTGGATGACCGGTGGGGCGACCCGACACAGCTGAAGATTTCCTCCTCGCCGGAGGAACTGCTGGTGTCCGGCGGCGGCACGGCCACCGGCCTGAGCCGTGAGCTGGTCCTCTCGGACTCCGTGCCCGGCGGCGTCCTGCACATCACGGCCCGCGCGGCCGCATGCGACGGCGAACCCGGAGGCGACATCCCCGACCACGCGGCGTGCCACCTCTACCAGCAGGACTGGGGTATTCCGGTGACCATTGATGCTGCCGGCGACACCTCGCTGACCCTGGACCTGCGCGGCCTCGACTAGCCCGCCGGCCACGGCTCGCCGCCGCGGCCCGGGCGGGGCGGCGAGTCAGTCGACCAGGGGTGTAACGGAAACCTCGGTACTGCCGACCGACAGCTGCGCGGCAAAGCTGAAGTCCTTCTCCACTTCCAGCGGGCTCTTGGCGCCCGTGAACAGATCCGTCTGCGTGGCCGTGAGCCTGGCCTTGCCGTTGAGCGGCGAAAGCACCCAGTTGCCGGAAACGGAGCGGATCTTCACTTCGGGATATTCGGTGATCTCCCAAACGATCGGCAGCTCAACGCGGTTGTCCGTGAAGTGGAAGAACGGGCAGCCGGTGGGGGCGAGCCGGTCCTGCGCACTGGTGCAGCCGGCGAGGAAGGAGCGGACATCCGCATCCACTTCATTCTTCAGCGCCTCGGTGGCCTCGGTGGTCAGCACCAGGTCCGCCGTATCCGGGACGAGGCGAGGGTTCCCGACTGGGCGGGAGCGGCGAAAAACTCCGAGGTGTAGGACGCCTCGACCTGCGCGGGATAAAACGCGGCAAACGTGGTGGTGTCCCCGGCCAGGGCCACCGGGACCCCGTTGACCGAGGCCTCCGGCTGGCCAAGTGAGGTCACCGTCAGGGTCGGCAGCGTCGAGGGGACGAAGGACCAGCGGTCGAAAAACAGCCAGTGCTTATCCGTACGTTCCAGGCGGTAGGTGCTGGTTCCTTCCTCGCCGCCGAGGGAGTAACGGACGTCGACGTCCACCCGGTTCCCGCCGGTGTCCCGCGGTTCGGCAATCTCCAGCACCTCGAGGCCGGCTGCGGACGCCCTGAGCCCGTCACCATCCAGGAGGGCGGCGTTGGCGGCCGGAACCTTTGCGGCCAGCAGGCCGAGGGCGCGTTCGCCGTCGCCCTCCTTCAAAGCCGTGAGATAGCTGCTGACCTGGTGCTCCGGGCCGTAGATCTTGTCATTAACGAAGAAGATCACGACGACCGCGGCGGCCACCGTGAGCATGAGCGCGAGCAGCCACGTGGACACTGTCTTAATTACTGAAGTTGTTCCCTGCACTGCTCAAACGATACCGGGTGAACTCTCCGGTGCCCGGACCGTCGCTGGAAGCTGCGGTCCGGGCACCGGCAGGAGGATGCTAGGACTCGACGCCGCTGGCAACCGCGTCGTTTTCCCGTGCCATGGCGATTTCCTCGGCCCGGGCCGCGTTGGCTTCCTCGGTGAGCTCGGCTCCGGCCTGCGCATCCCGGGTGAGGTTCTCGCCGGACTCGGGGTCGAACAGGTGCACCTTGCGGGTGTCCAGCCACAGTTCGGCATCCCGTCCGCCCCGGATGCGCGACGCGGCGTCGAGGGTGACCACAATCTGCGGACGCAGCTCGTCGGCGTCCATGTCACGGGCCAGGCTGTCCAGCAGGTCCTTGACCTCGGGGTCCGGGTGGAAGGGAATGTAGCCGTACTGCTCGTTGCCCAGCCACTCGGTGTGGCTGATCGGTGCAGTGAAGACCGAACCGTGCGGCCGCTTGGCCTCGTCCACGAACTTTGCGTCTTCGAAGAACTCCGGCCGCAGCCCCACCAGGACAATGTCCTTTCCCGCTGCCTTGTCCGCTTTGTCCTGCGGAATGGTGAGGTTCCCGACCGCCGTGCGCAGCACGTTTCCGTCCACTGTTGCGGGGAGAAAGTTCATGGACGGGGAACCGATGAACCCGGCCACAAACAGGTTGATGGGCTGTTCATAGAGCTCGCGCGGGGAAGCGACCTGCTGCAGGATGCCCTTCTTGAGGACAGCGACCCGGTCGCCCAGGGTCATGGCTTCGGTCTGGTCGTGGGTCACGTAAACGCTGGTGGTCCCGAGCCGGCGCTGCATTTGGGAAATCTCCGACCGCATCTGGCCGCGCAGCTTCGCGTCCAGGTTCGACAGCGGCTCATCGAAGAGGAACGCGTCAGCCTGGCGGACAATCGCGCGGCCCATGGCAACGCGCTGGCGCTGGCCGCCGGAAAGGTTCGCCGGTTTGCGGTCCAGGTGTTCGGTGAGCTCCAGGGTGGCTGCGGCGTCGTTGACCAGCTTGCGCACCTGTTCCTCGGTGTACTTGCCCTTGGCCAGGCGCAACGGGAACGCGATGTTCTCAAAGACGGTGAGGTGGGGATACAGGGCATAGTTCTGGAACACCATGGCGAGGTTCCGGTCGCGCGGCGCCTTGTCGTTGACCCGCTCGCCGTTGATGAGCAGGTCGCCCGAGGTGATGTCCTCCAGGCCCACGATCATGCGCAGCAGCGTGGACTTTCCGCAGCCCGAGGGGCCCACGAGGATGATGAACTCGCCGTCCGCGATGTCCAGGCTGACATCGTTGACGGCGGGAAAACCGTCTCCGTACTTTTTGACGAGGTTCTTAAGGGTGATCGATGCCATGAGAACAGATCCTTTTCTTCGACCGGACGTGCCGGGGACTAGCCCTTGACGGCGCCCTGGGTTAGACCCGAGACGATCTGGCGCTGGAACGCCAGCACCAGGACTACAACGGGAATGGTGACAATGATTGCGGCCGCCGAGATGGCGCCCGTCGGTTCTTCGAACTGGGACGCGCCGGTGAAGAATGCCAGCGCTGCGGGCACCGGCCGGGCTGCATCGGTGGAGGTCAGCGAAATGCCGTAGACAAAGTCGTTCCAGGCGATGAAGAACGCGATGATCGCCGTGGTGAAGACGCCGGGCGCGGCCAGCGGAACAATGGCCTTCCGGAAGGCCTGCCAGGTGGTCGCTCCGTCCACCTGTGCCGCCTGTTCCAGCTCCCAGGGAATCTGCCGGAAGAAGGCTGACAGTGTCCAGATGGAGATCGGCAGAGTCAGCGACAGATACGGGATGATCAGCCCAAGCCAGGTGTCATACAGGCCGATGTTCCGCCACAGGTTGAACAACGGGGTCACGATGGAAATCACCGGAAAGATGGATACGCCCAGCGCCGTGGTCAGGATCAGCTTCTTGCCGGGAAAGTCCAGCCGCGCAATCGCGTAGGCGCACAGCGTTGCCAGCACCACTGCAATGAAGGTGGCAATCAGGGAAATGCCAATGGAGTTGCGCAGCGCGGAGAGGAAGAGTCCCTGCGCATCGCCTACCAGGATCTCTTCATAGTTCGTGAAGGACCAGGTGTTGGGAAGGAACGTTCCCGAGGTGAGGTCGCTGGGAATCTTGAACGACGTGGCAAAGATGGAAGCCACCGGGAACAGCGCGTAGATGATCACCACGATCGAGATGATGGTCCACGTCAGCCTGCAACGGACAGGTGAGGATTTCACTAGTTACCCCCTCGTGCACCGGTGAGGTCCACCTTGAACAGTTTGATGGCGATGAAGCAAATGATGATGACGCAGAGGAACAGCAGTACGGAAATCGCCGAACCCATGCCGATTTCGAGCCGGGAGATCGAGGTGCGGTAGGCGAGCAGGGAGAGGACCTCCGTCCCGTACGCGCCGTTGGTCATGATGTACACGTTGTCGAAGATTCGGAAGGCATCCAGTGCCCGGAAAAGCACGGCAACCATAATGGCAGCCTTCATGTTGGGAAGGATGACCCGGGACATCCGCTGCCACCAGGTGGCGCCGTCCACTTCGGCAGCTTCCGTCAGTTCTCCCGGCACCTGCGCCAGTCCGGCGAGGAGGAGCAGGGAAATGAACGGCGTGGTCTTCCAAATTTCGGAGGCGATGATCACGAACAGCGCGGTGGGGCCGTCGGCGAACCAGTTCAGGTCCGGGCTGATTCCCGGAACCCAGTCGAACCAGTGGTTGATATAGCCGGAGTTGATGTCGAAGGCGTAGAACCAGGCGAAAGCCGAGACCACGGTGATGATCCCGTACGGGACGAGGATCGCCGTGCGGAGCCAGCCGCGTACGGCCTTCAGCGCGCTGTTCATCACCAAGGCCAGGGCGAAGCCCAGGACCAGCTCCACCGCGACGGTGATGACCGTAATCAGCAGGGTGACGCCAAGGTCGCGCCAGAAGACAATGTCAGTAAGGATGACGGCGTAATTTCCCAAACCGATGAAGGCCCGGTCATCGGGCGCGGTCAGCCGGTACTGGAACAACGAGTCCCACACGGCCAGAAGGATGGGGTAGGCGGTGACCGCCAGCATGATGACGAAGGCGGGGCCGGCCAGCCACAGGCCGAGCCGCCGTTCGGAGCGTGCCCTGTCACTGAGGCGCGGCTTGGCGGGCTTGGATACGGGCGCAGTGCCCCGCTGGGTTTCTACTGAAGTACTCACAACAGCTTCTCACCTTTCAGGACCGCAAGGATGAACTCGGAGCTGGTTGCCGGCGTGGTTTCCGGGTTGACGGCACTGGGCGGAGTCCACGTCTGCTGGATGCCGGTTGAAACCTCGTTGTAGTACGGGGTTTGCGGCCGGGGCTTGGACAGCTGGAGTGATTCACGGATGGTTTCCGCCATCGGGAAGGTTTCCGATACGCCCGGTGCGTCATACGCTTCGGTGTTGGACGGCGGATTGCCGTTGGTCGTGAAGTACAGGGACTGGTTTTCCGGGCTGACGATGCACTCAATGGCCTGGTAGGCCAGGTCCGGGTTCTGGCTCTCGGAGCCCACTCCGAGGTTGATGCCCCCCAGTGGCGGAGCAGTCTCTTCACCCTCATTGACCTGCGGGTACAGCGTCCAGCCAATGTCCTCGATCAGGCCTGCGGGCAGCGTACCCGCTTCGACGGCGGCGTTGGTGGCAGGCCATACGAAGGGGTAGTTCACCATGAACGAGCCCTGGTCGCCCTGGAACTGGATCATGGACGTGTTCTCGGTTTGGGTGGGAAGGCCCGGGCCGCCAAGCCCTTCCTTGCCGATGGTGGACACTATTTCAGCAGCCTGCGTGCCGGCCTCCGAATCGAGGCCCAGCCGGATCTCGTCGGCGGGTGCATCGGGGTTTTCGACGATCTTGCCGCCGGCTGATTCGACCAGTGCGTTGACCCACACGGTCATGGACTCGGCGCGGGCACCCTGAACGCCCAGGAACTTGTCCTGGCTGGCGGCCGCGTCCATCAGCTGCTGCCACGTGACCGGCTGGGTCATGTCCAGGCCCGCAGCCTCGGCCACCGACTTCCGGTACCAGAGGATTTGCGTGTTGGCCCAGAACGGCACGGCTACCACCTTGTCCTTCCAGGTGGCTCCTGTGAGCGCACCTTCGACGACATTCTGGGTGGTCCGCTCGACGACGTCGTCGGGGACCGGAGCCAGGTAGCCCGGTTCGGCAAGTTCGGGGACAAACGGCGGGTCCAGGCTCATGATGTCCATGGTGTCGTCGCCGGCGGCAAGGCGGCGGGCCAGCTGCTCCCGTTGTGCGCCGGCATCGCTGGGCAGCAGCGAGGTCTCGATGGTGTAGGCCCCGTCCGCCTGATCAGTGCAAATCTGGGCGATGTTTGCCTGCCCGCCGTCATCCGGGTTGATGTACCAGGTGAGGGCGGGAGGCCCTTCAGCGGAACTGCACCCGCCAAGCAGCGTGGCTCCGACGGCGAGGGCAAGCCCTGCGGCGGCGTGGGTCCTGGCGCGGGATCGGCCGGTGTGTCTTGCGTCCGTTGGCATCGGTGCTGTGCCTCCACCTCGTCGTAGGAGCGGACTGGAAAATCCGCGGCGGCCGCAACCCTCAGCAGCCTTTCAAACGACATTATGCCCTGACAGTGTTTTGCGCCACTGCCAACAGGGCCGGGAGAAGTAGTTTCCTCAGGTCAGAAGCGCAGCGATACCCATGAGGATGGGAAGCGACACGACGGTGGTTAAAAGGACGGTGTCCTTTGCGACGAGTACGCCTTCCCCGTAGCGGCTGGCGGCAACAAAGACATTCTGCGCGGTTGGCAGGGCAGCGGTGACGACGACGGCGAACAGCAGATGCCCGTCCATCCCCAGCACGAACCGCGCCAGCAGGTAGGCCAGGACCGGCTGCAGCACCAGTTTGAAGGCGGACGCCAGCACGACGTCGGTCCGCCGGCCGCCGTCGCGCTGCAGGGGGCGGGAGCCAACCAGGGAAATACCGAAGGCCAGCAGCATGGCGGGCACGGCTGCCCCGCCTATCAGTGTGACCGGTTCAAGGATGATGACCGGCAGTTTCAGCCCGGTGGCCGCCAGGACCAGCCCGATCAGAGTGCCGATGATGATGGGGTTGCGCGCAACCTGGCCCAGGAAAATCCGCACCGAGGTGCGGCGGCCGCTGGTCGCCGAGTCCAGGAGCATCAGGAACAACGGGGTGAAGACGGCCATTTGGAAGATCAGCACGGGCGCAATGTAGGCGGCGTCGCCGAGGACGTACACCGCGATTGGCAGGCCGAGGTTGGCACCGTTCACCACGGATGAGGACATGGCCGAAATCAGCAGTTCGGGCAGCGGACGGCGCAGCCACCAGCGGGTGCACAACACGAAGACGGCTGCTGTTGCGGCCGCGCTGGCACCCGCTACCAGCAGCGGCAGGGAGAACACGGTGTGCAGGTCCGCGTCACTCATCGTCACCAGCAGCAGCGCCGGTGACGCCACGAAGAACGCGAGCCTGCTCAGGACGTTCTGGGCGTTGTCGCCCAGCACTCCCAGCCGGCCGATCAGATAGCCGACCAGAATGATGATCCAGACAACCGCAAAGCCGGTCAGTACCCCCAGCACCGGGTGCTACAGGGCGAAACGGGAACGGGAGATCCGGCGGACCTCGGACGGGAGCGGGACAGGCGGGGCCGGTATGTGGTTCATCGCCGCTCAGTATACGGGCGCCCGGGACCGGGGCTGAAATATGAAACCCCCGGAAACCAAGAGGTTTCCGGGGGTTTTCGTTCTGAGCGGGCGACGGGAATCGAACCCGCGTATCAAGCTTGGGAAGCTAGCGCTCTACCATTGAGCTACGCCCGCAGAGCCGGAGTATCCCGGCACAGGAAACCACTTTACATGTAAGCCCGGCCTCACTCGAATTCACCCTGACGGCCCTTGCCCGGACCGTCTTCACCGGCCTGCTCCGGATTGCCGGCACCGGCCTGCCGGGCGCGTTCGACCAGATCCAGCCAGCGGCCCTGCACGCACTGCTCGGGCAGCGTCACTGCGGTTTCCCCCACCCGGAATTCGTAGACAAACCGGTCGGGGCCTCCCTGAGGTTCCGGCGGTGGATCCTGCAGCAGGGGGAGCCATTCCTGTTCCGCTTCCTCGGCGCTGACCTGGGCGCTCCAAACCCGGGTCAGGCCGGCGAACCCGCCCGAACGGACCACCACGATCTTCATGGCTGCACGCCCACCGCTTCCCAGGCACCGGCGACGGCGGCGTACTCCTCGCCGTCGGTGCCGTAGCGTTTCCGGCAGCAGCCAGTGTTCCCGCCGCGAACAGGGCAAAGGTGCAGTCCGCGGGCAGGTCCTGTTCGGTAATGGTGTCGTACCAGATTTGGCCGGCGTGCTCCCAGGCAAAGTTCCCCAGCGTGGTGGCGGCCAGGTAGAAGGCGTGGTTGGGGATCCCGGAGTTGATGTGGACACCCCCGTTGTCCGCTGCGGTGGAAACGTAACCGGCCATCGTTGCCGGCTGCGGATCCCGGCCCAGGACGTCGTCGTCGTAGGCTGTTCCGGGAGCCTTGAGGGAGCGGATGGCTGTGCCTGAGACCTGCTCGGTGAACAGGCCGGCGCCCACCAGCCACGTTGCCTCCGCCGCTTCCTGGCGGAGGAGTTTTTGCTCCGTCAGGACGCCGAAGACGTCGGATACCGATTCGTTCAGTGCGCCGGCCTGCTCCCGGTATTCAAAGCGGGAGGTGTACTGGACGACACCGTGGGTGAGTTCATGGGCGATTACCGTCAGCGACTTCGTGAACCGCTGGAAAACTTCGCCGTCGCCGTCTCCGCAAACCATGCGTTCGCCGTTCCAGAAGGCGTTGTCGTACTCGCGTCCGTAATGGACGGTGGCCGCCAGCAAACCGCCGGCACCGTCGACCGACGCCCGGCCGTAAATTTCCCGGAAGAGCGCATGGGTGGCGCCGAGCCCTTCGTAGGCTTCATCCACCGCCTCGTCCCGGGAAGGCTCATCGCCTTCCGCCCGGGCCAGAGCGCCCGGCAGGGTTTCCGTACCACCGGCGTCGCAGACTTCCCGCCGCAGGGACGGGACAAAGGCGGTTCCCGGTGCGGGCGCCGGAGACTGCCGCGCCTGTGAGCGGGCCTGCTCCAGCGGAGGCAGTTCGGCCAACGCCCGCCGTGCTGCCTCCGCGGCGCGGTGAAAACTGCTGTCCTGCTGCTCGGCAATGCGGGCCAGCAGATAGGGGGAACAATGGAACAGATCATGGCGGGCCTCCGAAAACCGGGTTCGGCAGGAGCAGGGACCTGCACCTGCGCCTTAGCCTAGAGGTCCCCGCCGACAGTAGCCCAGAGGTCCCCGCCGACAGTGCAGGAGCGGGCCGGCGCAATGGTGGGCGCCGGCCCCTGCGCCGCGTCCGGTTAGGGCACCTGCGGGTCTTCGGGAGCGGTACCCGCCGCCTGGTTGGCCGCTGCCTGGTCGTACGCTGCCACAATCGCCGCCACGCCCTCGGGGGCCAGCTCAAGGCCCATGTCGCTGCCCGGATTGATGGCCAGCCCGTAGCCCTGCGCAATGCTGCGCAGCGTCGCCTCCCCGCCGGCCTTGACCATGACCGGAGCCTGCTCGCGGATCTGCGCGGGCACGCGGTCAGCGGTGGTGAAGGTGGCGGCTACCGCGGCATCCCCTTCCGGTGCTTTCAGGACGAGGGCCTGGAAGGAGGAAGGATCCTGCTCATCCTGCAGCCGGCCCACGCTGAGCAGCTCTGATTCGCAGATGCGCGCCACCAGTTCCTGGCTGCTGATGCGCCCCTCTTTGCCGGCGGCAATCGCTTCTTCCAGTGCGGCCGCGCCCTCCGGATCCCGGTACGGCGTCTGGCCCGGAACAGGGGTTTCCTCTACGCTGCCGGTGCTGTCCGTGCTCTCGGTGTTCTCCATGGGGTCTCTCCTCGGAAGTATTCGGTGGAAGTTCTGTTTTGCGTTAAGCCCAGCGGCAAGTCTGGCACAGCGGCAGGGGGTGTTTCAAGCGGCGGAGGGCCGCGGGACCCTCCCGGGAGGCGCCCTGAAGGGGCCGCCGCGCACGCCGGGGCCGGGGGAGGGGGCGCCGGGAAGGGGGAGGGAGAGCTACCGTAGGACCTGTCTGAACCGCCACAGAACACGGAGCACCGATGAGCGTCAGCAGGAACACCCGCAGCCTGGAAGCCGGCATTGAACGGGACTTCACGGACAAAATGAGTTACGGCTCCTATCTGGCGCTGGATCAGCTGCTGGCCGCCCAGCGCCCGGTCAGCTCGCCGGAACACCATGATGAAATGCTGTTCATCATTCAGCACCAGACCTCCGAGCTGTGGCTGAAGCTGGTCCTGCACGAGCTGCGGGCCGTGCGGTCCAAGCTGGCTGGAGACGACCTGCGCGGCGCCATGAAGGGGATCGCCCGGATTAAGCACATTCAGCGCTCGCTGACGGAGCAGTGGTCCGTCCTGGCCACGCTGACCCCGTCGGAGTACTCGGAGTTCCGCGGTGATCTGGGGGCCTCCAGCGGCTTCCAGTCCTACCAGTACCGGGCCGTCGAATTCCTGCTGGGGAACAAGAACGCCGCTATGATCAACGTCTTCGCTGCGGATCCGGCCGCCGCCGAGCTGCTCACCGGGCTGCTTGGACAGACCAGCATCTACGACGAGTTCATCCGTTTCCTGCACCGGCGCGGATATGCCGTGCCCCCGGAGCTGCTGGACCGCGACATCACCCAGGCACACGTGGCCAACGAGGCGCTGACGCGTGTTTATCAACACGTTTACGAGAATGCTTCCGCGCACTGGGACATCTACGAGGCCTGCGAGGAACTGGTGGATCTGGAGGACAACTTCCAGCTGTGGCGCTTCCGGCACCTGAAGACCGTGGAGCGCACCATCGGATTCAAGCGGGGAACGGGTGGATCCTCCGGCGCTTCCTTCCTCCAGCGCGCCCTGGAGCTGACCTTCTTCCCCGAGCTTTACGCGGTCCGGACGGAAATTGGCCGCTAACGGTGCGGGCTGAACCCGGTGCGGTGCGGGACCGGGCGGGCCGGGGTGATGCGCTATTTTTAGAAGGTGCTGATTTCTGACCGCGACATCCGAACCGAAATTGCCGACAAGCGGATCGTCCTTGATCCCTACGAGCCCGACATGGTCCAGCCGTCCAGTGTGGACGTGCGTATCGACCGGTTCTTCCGGCTCTTCGACAACCACAAGTACGCGCACATCGACCCGTCCCTGGACCAGCCGGATTTGACCCGTCTGGTGGAGGTCGAACCGGATGAGCCGTTTATTCTGCACCCGGGCGAATTTGTGCTCGGTTCCACCTATGAGACGGTAACCCTGCCTGACGACATTGCGGCCCGGCTTGAGGGCAAGTCCTCGCTGGGCCGGCTCGGACTGCTGACGCATTCCACCGCGGGCTTCATCGATCCCGGGTTCTCCGGCCACGTCACGCTGGAACTGTCCAACATGGCGACGCTGCCGATCAAGCTGTGGCCCGGCTCCAAGATCGGCCAGCTGTGCTTCTTCCGCCTCAGTTCGCCCGCGGAATACGCGTACGGCTCCGGCCGGTACGGGAACCGTTACCAGGGGCAGCGCGGCCCGACGGCGTCCCGCAGCCACCTGAACTTCCACCGCACGGCGGTGTGAGGCGGCGCTAAACCTCCGGTACGGCCGCGCGCGGGGCCTTGTCCGGTGACCGGACCGGCAGGAGCGCCAGCAGGCCCAGGAGGAGTACGAGCAGGATGCCCAGAATGCCGTACCGCTGGGCTCGAAAATGCTGATGAATGCGGCAAACAGTCCCGGCGCCAGGAAGCTCACCGCGCGGCCGGTGGTGGCGTAGAGGCCGAACAGCTCCGCCTCTTCGCCCACCGGCGCAAGCCGCGACAGGAACGCCCGGGACGCCGACTGCGCCGGCCCCACGAACAGGCACAGCAGCAGGCCAAAGACCCAGAAGGTGGTGTCTCCGCTCCACTGCAGGCCCAGGAAACTCTGGTCCTCGGGCCCGCACACGGCGATCACGCCGCCGGCGACCAGCAGCCCGATCAGTGAGAAGATGATGACCTTCTTCGGCCCGGCCCGGTCATCCAGGAATCCGCCGGCCACCGCGCCCACGGCCGCCACCACGTTGCCGAAGATCGCGAACACGATAACCTGCGAAAGGGACCAGCCGAAGGTCCCGGCAGCAATCACTCCGCCGAACGTGAAGACGGCGGCCAAGCCGTCACGGAAGACGGCGCTGGCCAGAAGGAACCATACGGTGTGCGGGCTGGTCTTGAACATGGCTTTGATGCGTCGGAAAAGCAGCCCGTAGGAGGCAAAGAAGCCAATCTTCGCGGCACGTTCCTGCCGGGGGACCTCGGGCACGGCGAACATTACCGGCAGGGAAAACACCGCCAGCCAGACTGCGGCAAAGACAGCGACGGCCCGGACGTTCAGGCCGTCTTCCGACGTAACGCCGAACCACCCGACGTCGGGGTTGATGAAGCCGACCAGAACCACGGCCAGGGCGGCGATGCCACCGACGTACCCCATGCCCCAACCGAAGCCGCTGACCCTGCCGACAGTGCCGGGGGTGGAAATTTGGGACAGCATTGCGTTGTAGTTCACGCCGGCGAATTCGCTGAAGACATTGCCAAGGGCGATCAGGCCCACGCCCAGCAGCAGGAATTCCGGCCGGGGAAAGACAAAGAAGCACAGGGCGGTGGCCAGGCACACCATCGCGGTATTCACCCCCAGCCAGGTTTTCCGCCGGCCGCCGGCGTCCGAGCGCTGCCCGACGACGGGCGCCAGCACGGCCACCGCTACTCCGGCGAGGGCAACGCCGTAGCCCAGGACCGAGGACGCGTGGGCCTCACCGCCGAAGCTCTCGGAGGTCAGGTACACGGTGAAGACGAACGTGGTCATCACGGCGTTGAAAGCTGCGGAGCCCCAGTCCCAGGCCGCCCATGCGGCGATTTGCCGCTTGCGGGTGCGCGCCTGTCCGCCGGCGTGCGTGGGGCCTGGCGCATCTGTGTTGGAGACCATAGGGCCGATGCTATCGGTGCCGGTGCCCGCCCGGCGGGCACCGGGAGGGAACCGGCATGTCCCGCCCGGTGCGGCTTAGCTGTATGCCATGGGTAGAATAGATATACGCCCTCTGACCACCACCTTGATAACTACAGCTGTGTTTGCGGCTGGAAGACTGTCAAAAAAGCTCGGGAGATCTAGTGCTAGTTGTGCTCACCGTTTTGTTTACGGTGGCATTGGTGGCGCCCTTAATGTTCCGCCGGATCGGCCGGTCGGCGTTCTACGTCCTGGCAGCCGTCCCCGCAGCAGCCTTCGTGTGGCTGCTGGTCACGTTCCCCGGTACACAGGTGCCGACCAGACGCTGGCCTCGGGCGCTCCCAACGCCCCGCCGTCCGTGATCATCCCCTGGATTCCAGATCTCCGCGTGGAGCTGGCCTTCCGGATGGATACCCTGGCCGCGGTCCTTTCCATCCTTATCCTCGGTGTCGGATCGCTGGTCCTCTTCTACTGCGCCCGCTACTTCCGTCCGGGCGATGCCCAGATGGGAGCCTTCGGTTCCCAGCTGCTGGCCTTCGCTGCGGCGATGTTTGGCCTGGTGACGGCCGACGACCTCATCCTGCTGTTCATTTTCTGGGAAATCACCACTGTCCTGTCCTACCTGCTGATCGGTTATTCCGCCCACCGGCTGTCGGCCCGCCGCGCCGCGCTGCAGGCACTGATCGTCACCACCTTCGGCGGACTCACGATGCTCGTGGGCATGGTGCTGATCGGAGACGCCGCCGGAACCCTGCGCATCTCCGAGATCCTGGCCATGGCGCCGCAGCTGCTTGAACGCGGTGCCGTCATTGACGTGGCGATCGCCCTGATGCTGGTCGGTGCGGTGTCGAAGTCCGCGCTGCTGCCCTTCCATTTTTGGCTGCCCGCCGCCATGGCAGCCCCCACGCCGGTCAGCGCCTATCTGCACGCCGCCGCCATGGTCAAGGCAGGCATTTACCTGGTGGCCCGGCTTGCCCCCGGCTTCTCGGAATCGGCCTACTGGCACGGCGTCGTGCTGGTGCTGGGCCTGGCCACCATGCTGCTCGGCGGCTGGCGCGCACTGCGCCAGTACGACCTGAAACTGATCCTTGCCTACGGCACCGTCAGCCAGCTCGGCTTCCTGACCCTGGTAGTCGGTTTGGGGAACCGGGAAGCAGCCGTCGCCGGACTGGGTCTGCTGCTGGCGCACGGATTCTTCAAGGCAACCCTGTTCCTGGTCGTGGGCATTGTCGACCACCAGGCAGGCACCCGTGACATCCGCAAGTTGTCCGGGATCCACCGCTCCGCGCCGAAACTGTTTATCGTGGCGCTCATCGGTGCCGCGTCCATGGCGGGGATTCCGCCGCTGCTGGGTTTCGTAGCCAAGGAATCGGTGTACGAAACCTTTGTCCACTACGCCGAGAAGCAGGGGACGGCAGGGGCGGCAGTACTGCTGGCCGGCGTCGTCATCGGGTCCATCCTGACCTTCGCCTACAGCGCGCGCTTTGTCTGGGGCGGCTTCGCCACCAAAGCCAACTGCCAGCCCACCGCGTTCAAGCGCGTCCCGTGGAGTTTCCTCGCGGCCCCGGGCGTCCTGGCCGCCGTCACGGTGATCTTCGGCCTGTGGCCGAAGCCGCTGGACGCTGCCATCGCTTCCTACGCAGACCTTTACCCGGCCGACGGCGACCCCACGCACCTTGCCCTGTGGCACGGTTTTACCACTGCATTGCTGCTGACGGTCATTACCATCGGGGCGGGGGTGCTGCTGTTCCTGCAGCGCAACCGCGTAGAAGCGGTGCAGGCGCGGTTTACGGCCCCGCTGGACGCCGAGCGCTCCTACCGCGGGATCATCGGCGTGCTCGACGACGTCGCGGTCTGGGTCACCGGGCGCACCCAGCGCGGTTCACTGATGTTCTACCTCTTCGTGATCCTGTCGGTGGCCGTCGTGACGCCGCTGTTCGCGCTCATCGTGAGGGATGCGCCACTGCCCAGTGAGTTCCACGCGTTCGATTCCCCGCTGCAGCCGGTCATAGGCGTGGGCATCATTCTGGGTGCTCTTGCGGCAGTCCGGGCGAACAAGCGTTTCCTGGCGGTGCTGATGGTCAGCGTCACCGGTTACGGAATCGCCCTGATCTTTGCCCTGCAGGGTGCGCCGGACCTGGCACTGACCCAGATGCTGGTGGAAACCATTGTCCTGGTTGCCTTTGTCCTGGCCCTGCGTTCCCTGCCCGCCAGGCTGTGGCAGCGCGAACCGGCCGGGCACCGGCTGCTGCGTGCGCTGCTGGGCATTGCCTTTGGCGCCACCATGGTCATGATCGCCATGACTGCCATGGCATCGCGTGTGGCGGAGCCTATTTCACTGGCGTTCCCGAACCTTGCCTACGAGGTGGGCGGCGGCGAGAACATCGTCAATGTGACCCTCGTTGACGTCCGCGCGTGGGACACCTTCGGGGAGCTCTCTGTGCTGGCCATGGCTGCAACCGGCGTTGCCTCGCTGATTTTCATCCGGGGCCGCGGAGACAAACGCCGCCGCGCGGAAGGTGTCGCCACCGGCTCCGTCGACCGCGGACGCGAGCACTTTGCATCGTCCGGCCGTCAGGAAGCCACGCTGGCCCTGGCCCGCAAGTTCTCCAGCGTCAGCCGCGACGCCTGGCTGGTCGCCGGGCGCACCCTCGCCCCCGAACGGCGGTCGATCATCTTTGAAGTGGTGACCCGGCTGTTGTTCCATTCGGTGATCCTGTTCTCGATCTACCTGCTTCTTGCCGGCCACAACATGCCCGGCGGCGGCTTCGCAGGCGGACTCATGGCCGGACTCGCGCTGACCATCCGCTACCTGGCCGGCGGCCGTTTTGAACTGGCCGAAGCAAGCCCGGTCAGCGCCGGTCTCCTGCTGGGCGGCGGACTGGGCGTGGCGGGATTGTCAGCCGCCGTTCCCCTGGCCTTCGGCGGGCAGGTCCTGCAAAGCGCCATCATCAAATTCACTTGGCCCGTGTTCGGCGAAATCAAGTTTGTCACCTCCACCATCTTCGACATTGGCGTGTACCTGGTGGTGGTCGGACTGGTCCTGGATGTCCTGCGCAGCCTGGGATCGGAAATCGACGAACGCAGTGAAGGCGTCTCCTCCGATGATGAGGAAACTGTGGTGCCCGAACCCGATGTAGCGAGCCGAGAAGAGGAGGAGGTGGCCCGATGAGCATAAACATCACCTTTATGGTCATTATGGGGGCGCTGTACGCCTGCGGCATCTACCTGCTCCTGGAACGCAGCCTGACCCGCGTGGTGCTGGGGCTGGCCATGCTTGCCAACGCCACCAATATCCTGCTGCTCTCGACCGGCGGCTTCCAGGGCCTTGCTCCGCTGTTCAACGCCGGCATTGCGGTGGAGGATTACAACGATCCTCTGCCGCAGGCCTTCATCCTGACGTCGATCGTCATTTCCTTCTCCGTGACCGCGTTTATGCTGGGCATCATTTACCGGTCCTGGGTGCTGAGCCGCCAGGACGAGGTCCAGGACGACATCGAAGACCGCCGCGTGGCAAGCCAGAGCAGCTTCGATGCCGAGGACGACGCCGACGTCCCCGAAGACACCACCGAGTTCACCCCGCCCGAAGAGGCTGAAGAGGCGCCGGGCTCCCTGCGCGCCACCGGTCAGAGCACCCGCCCGGAGGCCAAGGAATGAACACCATCAGTTTGGCCCCCCTGGCCGTGGTCCTGCCGTTCATCGGTGCCGCGCTGGCCTTCATCCTGATCCGGCACACGCGTGCCCAGCGGGTCATCAGCATCAGCATCCTGTCGGTGACACTGATCCTGGAAGTGATCCTGCTGTTCTCGGTCTGGGAGACCGGAGCCCAGGCGGTGAACGTGGGCGGCTGGCTGCCCCCGGTCGGCATCACCATGGTGGTGGACCAATTCTCCGCGTTGATGCTGGTCGTCTCCTCCGCTGTCAGTCTGGCGGTGCTCATCTACGCCGCCGGACAGGGCATGACGGACGGTGACGAGGACGGTCCCATCTCGATCTTCCACCCGACCTACCTGATCCTGGTGGCCGGCGTGTCCAACGCCTTTCTTGCCGGCGACCTTTTCAACCTGTACGTGGGCTTCGAAATCCTGCTCACGGCCAGCTACGTGCTGATGACCCTGGGCGGAACCACGCCCCGCATCCGCGCCGGCGTCACCTATGTGGTGGTTAGCGTGGTGTCCTCACTGCTGTTCCTCATCACGATTGCCATGATTTATGCGGCCACCGGCACGGTGAACATGGCGGATCTGGCCGTGAAGCTCGGCGATCTGGATCCCGGGACGCAGCTGATGCTGCACCTGATGCTGCTGGTGGCGTTCGGCATCAAGGCCGCCGTCTTTCCGCTGTCCTTCTGGCTGCCCGACTCCTACCCGACGGCGCCGGCGCCGGTGACGGCCGTGTTTGCCGGGCTGCTGACCAAGGTCGGCGTCTATGCCATGGTCCGGACCGAGACGCTGCTCTTCCCCGGAGACCGGATCAATTCCCTGCTAATGGTGGTGGCCGGGCTGACCATGGTGGTGGGGATCCTCGGTGCGCTGGCGCAGACCGATGTTAAGCGAATGCTGTCCTTCACCCTGGTCAGCCACATCGGCTACATGGTGTTTGGGCTGGCCGTCGGATCGGTGGTTGGCATCGGATCCGCCGTGTTCTACGTGGCCCACCACATTACGGTCCAGACCTCACTCTTCCTGGTCACGGGCCTGATCGAGCGCCGCGGCGGAACTGCCAACATGGACCGTTTGGGCGGGCTGGCAAAGCTGTCCCCGCTGCTGGCCATGCTGTATTTCATTCCGGCCATCAACCTTGGCGGGATTCCGCCCTTCTCCGGTTTCCTCGGCAAGCTGGGGCTGCTGGAGGCCGGCGTGGATCTCGGCACTCCGCTGGCCTACCTCCTGGTCGCCGCCAGCGTGCTGACCAGCCTGCTGACCCTGCTGGTGATGGCGCGGGTCTGGAACCGTGCGTTCTGGCGCACCCCGGAAGATGCGGTGCACCCGGATCCCATCCTGCTGGCAACGGGCGCGGGTGGATCCTCGCTGAGAAACTCCGGCGAAGTCGTGGAGACTTCCTCGAGCAGGTTTGCGGGCCGCAACGCCAATGACCTGCTGCCCCGAACCATGGTGTACCCCACCGTGGGCCTGGTGGCCCTGGGCGTTTCGCTCAGCGTGCTGGCCGGACCCCTGTTCTCGCTCAGTGACAACGCGGCACGGGACATGCTCGACCGCACCCCCTACATCGAAGCCGTTCTGGGAGAGGGGGCAGGCCAATGACGCGCATGGCGCAAATGCGCAAGAAGCCGCGCGTGCCGCTGCTCAAGGAAATTCCGCTGCTGATCTGGCTGGTCTTCCTCTGGGGCGCCTTCTGGCAGGATTTCAGTGCGGGCAACCTGATCTTCGGCGCGGTTATTGCCTTTATCGTGGTCAATATTTTCTATCTGCCCCCGGTGGAGCTCAGCGGCCGGTTCAATCCGCTCTATTCGCTGGGCTTCCTGCTCCGGTTCTTTTACAAGCTGGTCCTGGCCAGCTTCGAAGTGCTGTGGCTGTCCGTCTCCAAGGGCCCGCACATCAAGAATGCCGTGGTGGGCGTGAAACTGCGCAGCCATTCGGACCTCCTCGTCACCGCCACCGGCCACGCGCTGTCGCTGATCCCCGGCTCACTGGTGGTGGAGGTGGACCGCTCGACCTCCACGCTGTACCTGCACTGCCTGAACGTTTCCACCCCGGATCACGCCGACAAGGTGCGCAAGGACGTGCGCGACACCGAATCGTGGCTGATCCGCAGCATCGGCACCCGGGAGGACCTTGAAGTCCTGAAAGCGGAGGAAGCACTGACCCGCGGGGAAACCGGCGGCCGGCCCGGACCGGCAGCCGCATCCAGCAGAGGAGCCTCGTCATGATGAATATTTTTGTGATCCTGGTGTCGATCATGCTGTCGGCCGCGGCAGCCGGTGCCATCTTCCGGATTGCCCGCGGACCGTCGATTCTGGACCGGGTGCTGGCAGCAGACGTTCTGCTGGCGATCGTAGGCGCCGCCCTTGCCACCGACATGATCGTGAACCGGAACCTCAACTTTCTGGCGCTCCTTGTGGCCGTCTCGCTGATCGGTTTCATCGGCTCAGTAACGGTTGCCCGCTTCGTTACGGACAGGAGATAACCGGTGAACCAGGAATTGAAGGATCTGATTGTTGGAATCCTGATGCTGGGCGGAGCGCTGATGTCACTGGCGGCGGCCATCGGCCTGACGCGTTTTCCCGACCTCATGAGCCGGATGCATGCCGCGTCCAAGCCCCAGGTGCTGGGGTTACTGCTGTTCCTGCTGGCCATGGCCGTGCAGTTTGAGAGCTGGGCGCTGCTGCCAATCCTGGCCGTGTGCTGGCTCTTCATGCTCCTCACGGCCCCGGTGTCGGCCCATATGGTCGGCCGTGCCGGGTACCGGACCAAGCACCTGCGCCCGGAACTGCTGACCATCGACGAGCTGGACGACGTCGTCACGCGGTCCCAGGAGCTGCTGCAGCAGGCCAGGGCCGGAACCGCTGATGTGGTCGGCGGCGGGGATCCGAGGGCGGGGAGAGCTCCGGCGCACCCGCGCCGTCAGGGCGCCTCGACGACGACGCGGTCCCCGTTACGCCGGCCGAGGCCCCCGAGGCACGCCCCGGTGCGGTCGAGGGAGCGGAAGCGGAAACGACGCGGGGCGCCCAGCCACCGGGACACGGGCCCCGCAGCTGAACGCCCCGAACTGAGGGGGGAATAGCTAAACGATTTCCGGCGTCTTCTGGTAGCGCTGGATGGCACGCTGGGTGCCCCGGTTGGTGAGCACCCGGATGCCCTGGCTGACAGCGCCGGAAACGACGGCGAAAATCACTGCGGTGCGCAGGCTAACGTCCAGGACGCCGTCCTTGTCCCGCGGCGGTTCGTTGCCCGTAACCCGGGTCCACACGAAATCGAGGATTTTCGCGGACAGGAGGCCGGCACCGACGCTGGCGCCGGTAGCGAGCAGTTTGAGGATCAGGTTCATGATGCTCCTAGGGTTGAAGGCCTTTTCCCTAACCCTACCCGCCGATCCTCCCAAACGGCCTGCTCCGTGTGTACAGTGGGAACCGCAAAACATACGACAGGGGAGCGCCTCCCACCCGGCCATTTGATGACCGGGGAGCGAACAACGGCGCTGAGAGTGCGGACATCCGCAGACCCTCGAACCTGATCCGGTTAGTACCGGCGCTAGGGAGTCGAGATCTCACGGGGTATCACGGCAATCCGCCGTGAACAGCCCCTCCCCTCCTGTACCTCAGGAGGATTTTTATGAAACAGAACCTTTTCGGGCAGCAGCTTGCATCCCTTCGGCGCCCGTGGCGGGTGGTCGACATTGTGGTCGCCTCAGTGCTGGCCGTGGCCGTTGGCGTCATTTTCTGGGCCTGGTCACTGGGCTACGCGGGTGTTGAAGCCCTGATTCTGGCCTTTCCGCCGCTGGGCGGCCTGTACACCGGAGGCTGGCTGATCGCCGGCGTCCTGGGCGCACTGATCATCCGCAAGCCCGGGGCCGCCATTTACTGTGAAGTCCTTGCGTCAGCCGTGTCCGGGGTGCTCGGCACCCAGTTCGGTTTGTCCGTGCTGCTCTCCGGATTCATTCAGGGCCTCGGCGCGGAGCTGGTATTCCTGGCCTTCCTCTATGTCCGGTACACGCTGCCGGTGGCGGTGCTGGCCGGCCTTGTCTCGGGCGTTTTCCTGGGCGCGAGCGAGAGCATCCTGTACAAGCCGGAATGGGCCTTCCAATGGCAGGCCCTGTACACGCTGTTCGCTGCCGTATCGGGGGCCTTACTTGCCGGTCTTGGGTCGTGGCTGATAGCCAGGGCCCTGGCCCGCACCGGCGTGCTTGCTTCCTTCGCGTCGGGACGGGCGGCGGAGGCGGACTCCGCTGCACGGTCCAATGTCCCGTAGTTCCATCCCGGCCGCAGCCCCGGTGGCGGTCCGCGCCCGGGATTACAGCTGGCGGCACGCCGGGCGGAGCACTCCGGCCATCTCATCCCTGACGCTGGACATCGCGCCCGGCGAAAAGGTGCTGCTGCTCGGCGCGTCCGGTGCCGGCAAATCCACGCTGCTCCACGCCCTGGCCGGAGTTCTCGGCGAAGGCTCCGGCCCCGATGCCGCGGGCGAGGAGCACGGTACCCTGACGCTGGACGGAGTCGCCCCGCTGAAGGCCCGCGGCCGGGCCGGTCTCGTACTGCAGGACCCTGAATCCCAGCTGGTGCTGTCCCGGGTGGGCGACGAAGCAGCCTTCGGGGCCGAGAACCTGCGGGTGCCGCCGCAGGAAATTTGGGAGCGGGTCCGTACCAGCCTGGACGACGTCGGCCTGCGGGTGCCGCTGCATCATTCCACCGCCGCATTATCCGGCGGGCAGAAGCAGCGCCTGGCACTGGCCTCGGTGCTGGCGATGGGCCCGGGGCTGCTGCTGCTCGACGAACCCACCGCCAACCTGGACCCGGCTGGCGTACTGGAGGTGCGTGCCGCCGTCGAACGCGTCCTGGAACGCACGGGAGCCACGCTCATTGTGGTCGAACACCGGGTGTCGGTCTGGGCCGGCATTGTGGACCGGGTGGTGGTGCTGGCCGCCGACGGCGGAATCCTCGCCGACGGTCCGCCCGCGCAGGTCCTCACCGCCGAGTCCCACCGGACACTTCTTTCCGACGCAGGCGTATGGCTGCCCGGCGCCCGCCCCGCGGTCAGCGGCCCCGCGGCCGGCGCGCCGGGCGGACAGCTGCTGGAAGCCCGCGGACTCGGCGCCGGCCGGAACAAACGTTCCCCGGCCGTGGTGACCGGCGTGGACCTGGCACTTCAGGCCGGAACTGCGCTGGGCATCACCGGCCCCAACGGAGCCGGCAAGTCAACGCTGGCGCTCACCCTGGGCGGGCTGCTGAAGCCCGTGGCCGGAACCCTGCGGGCTAATCCCGCGCTGGCCGGTTCCGCCGGAACCGACCCCGGACGGTGGAAGTCGACCGAGCTGGTAACCCGCATCGGGACCGTTTTCCAGGAACCGGAGCATCAGTTCCTGGCGGCAACGGTGCAGGAGGAACTGGCTTTGGCCCCCGGCGCACGCGCCGGATGACCGAGGCACAGGTCACGGACCTGGTTCATTCCCTGGCCGAGCGGCTGCGGCTCACCGCGCTGCTGGGGGCCAATCCGTTTACCCTCTCGGGCGGGGAGAAGCGCCGCCTGTCGGTGGCTACCATGATCGCCACCGATCCGGCCGTCCTGCTCCTGGACGAGCCCACATTCGGCCAGGACGCCAACACCTGGGCCGAACTCGTTTCGCTGCTCCGCACGCTGGTTGCGGAGGGCACGGCGGTGGTTTCAGTGACCCACGACGCCGAGTTCCTGGCGGCACTGGGCGGAAACCTCCTGCGCGTGGAGCACGGCACGGCCCGGAAGGCGGCACTGCTGTGAAACCGGCGGCGGACCTCAACCCGCGGGAACCGGGCTCCCAGCCGCGGCAGGACGGGCCCACCGACCTGCGCAATCCCTCCCGGCGGCAGGCCGGGACGCTGCTGGAGCGGGCCAACCCACTGTCCAAGCTGGCCGCCGCAGCGGCGCTGACGCTGGCCGTGCTGGTAAGCGTGGACTGGGTCAGCTCGTCGCTGGTCCTGGCCGGGGAACTTCTGCTGCTGCCGCTGCTGCGGATTCCGCCGCTGACCCTGCTGAAACGTATTTGGCCGCTGATCGGTGCTGCCTTGATCGGCGCCTGGGGAACGGCGCTGCTGGCCGAAAAAACCGGAGAGGTGCTGCTGGACGCCGGTCCGCTGCTGTTCACTTCCGATTCGGTGGCCGCCGGAATCGCCATTGGACTCCGCGGCCTCGCGATCGCGCTGCCCGGGATTTACCTGCTGGTCTCCACCGACCCGACGGACCTCGCGGACGCCCTGGCGCAGAAACTGCGCCTGCCGCACCGTTTTGTGCTGGGAGCGCTGGCTGCCATGCGCCTGGTCGGGCTGCTGGTGGAGGAGTGGCAGAGCCTGGGCATGGCCCGGCACGCACGCGGGATAGGTGCAGATGCCGGGCCCCTGGCCCGGGCGCGGTCGTTCCTGGGCCAGTCGGTGGCGCTGCTGGTCCAGGCGGTGAGACGCGCCACCCGGCTCGCGGCGGCCATGGAGGCGCGGGGCTTCGGCAGCGGGGACCGGACCTGGGCGCGGACCTCGGTGTTTACCAGCCTGGATTTCTGGGTCACCCTGTACGGGGTGGTCCTCGCCGGGGCCGCTCTGACCGCCGCCGTGCTGGCCGGAACCTTCAACTTCATCCTGACCTAACCCGTCAGCAGGCCTGTCCGCGGGCCGGGTGCACGGGCCGGGTGCACGGGCCGGGTCCGCCGGCCCTGCCCGCGGCCTGCCTTAGTCCTCCGTGAGCGCACCGAGCAGCAAGCCGGTGAGTTCCGCGGTCAGCTCCGGCGAGGAACGGATCGGCGTACCGTCGATGGACGTGACCGGGGCCAGCAGCCGGATGCTGGAAACCAGCCACACGGCGTCGGCCTCCATGAGGTGCGCCGGTTCCAGCGGGCCGTAGCCGCGGGCCCAGCCGGCCGCTTCCGCGGCGTCGAACAGGGCCCGCTGGGTGGTCCCGGGCAGGATTCCGCTTTCCAGTTCGGGGGTGAGCAGCATTTTGACGCCGTCTTCCTCCACCGCCAGGATGACGCTCGATGTCGGGCCTTCCAGGACCTTTCCGTCCGCGGAGGTGAAAATGACGTCGTCGGCGCCGTTGGCCTTCGCGTAGCGCAGGGCCGCCATGTTCACGGCGTAGGACAGGGTCTTGGCTCCCAGCAGCAGCCATGGTGCGCGCTCCGCCAGGGTGCTGTCATAGCCCCGGTCCAGCAGCAGCACTGACACGCCGGCCGCGGTGCGTTCACGCGTGCCGGCGGGCACTGCCGAGGCGGCAACCCACGCCGTGGGGGAGTCTTCCCCGTCCACCCCGCGGGTCAGCAGCAGTTTCACTACGGCTTCGCCGGGTCCTTCCTGCACCTCCAGTTCCGTGAGCGCCGTTGCCACCGCACGTTCCCAGGCGGAGCGGGCCGGCGGTTCAAGGTCCAGGGCGCGGGCCGACGACGCCAGCCGGTCCAGATGGGCAGCCATCTTGCGGGCCCTGCCGTCCACCGCCAGCATCGATTCGAAGATGCCGTCGCCGCGGGTCGCACCCAGATCGGTGGCCATCAGCTGCGGCACGGAAGCGTCCGCAGGGCGGCCTTCGGGGAAAGCGGGATCCAGAAATACCAGAACAGTCATAGTCCCAGCCTAGTTTGCCGCAGCGGCAGACTAGGCTGGGGGCTAGGATCTGCTGATGGGAGCGTCGTGTGTGGGTGGCATTAACCGGTTCAGCGCTGCCCGTTTGGGTTGCCGGCGCCCTGACGATCCTCGATTACGCCATCCGTATTATTGCGCTGGGCGTGGTTCCGGGCAACCGGCGCCCCACCACGGCCATGGCCTGGCTGCTGTGCATTTTCTTCCTTCCGGTGCCGGGAATCATCCTGTTCCTGCTCTTTGGTAATTTCCGGCTGTCCGAACACCGGGTCAAGCGCCAGGCGGAAGTCAACCGGGCGGTGCGTGAAAACACGCGGGAACTCGAAGCCGAGGGCAGCCGCTATTCCGGGCCGGAATGGGTGGTCCTGGCGACGGAACTGAACCGCCGGCTGGGTTCCTTCCCCAGCCTGGACGGCAACAAAGTGGAACTGCAGCGGGACTACGACGAGTCAATCGGGGAAATGACCGAGGTGGTCCGGGGCGCGCAAAAGTACGTGCACGTCGAGTTCTACATCATGAGCTACGACGACGTCACCCGGGACTTTTTCGCTGCTTTGAAGGAAGCGGCGGCCCGCGGCGTGCGGGTGCGGCTGCTCTTCGACCACATCGGCACCCTGCGGGTGAAGGGGTACCGGTCGCTGCTCAAGGAACTGCGCAGCACCGACATCCAGTGGCGGCGGATGCTGCCCGTCCTTCCGGCCCGCGGCCAGTGGCGGCGCCCCGACCTGCGCAACCACCGCAAGATCCTGGTCGTGGACGGCCAGGTGGCCTACACCGGGTCACAGAACCTGGTGGAACCGTCGTACCGCAAACCCCGCAACCACCGGATGGGCCGCCGGTGGGTGGAGCTGATGGCCCGGCTGGAAGGGCCGGTCGTCGATGAAATCAACGTGGTGTTCGCGACGGACTGGAACGCGGAAACGGACGAGAACCTCGAACGGGAGCTCAGCCTCTACGAGTGGAACACCCACCCCGGCGGCGTCACCTGCCAGGTGGTGCCCAGCGGGCCCGGATTCTCCACTGAAAACAACCTCCGCCTCTTCACCTCGCTGATCTATTCGGCGTCGGACCGGATTTCCATCACCAGCCCGTACTTCGTTCCCGACGACTCACTGCTGTACGCGATTACGACGGCGGCGCAGCGCGGGGTGCAGGTGGAACTGTTCGTGTCCGAGAAGGGTGACCAGTTTCTGGTGGACCACGCGCAGCGCTCCTACTACGAGGCGCTGCTGCGGGCCGGTATCCGCATCTATCTGTATCCGAAACCGCTGGTCCTTCACGCCAAGCACTTCACCATTGACAACGAAGTGGCCGTCCTGGGGTCCTCGAACATGGACATGCGGTCCTTTTCGCTGAACCTGGAGGTGTCCGTCATGATGTTCGACGGCGACATTGTCGCGAAAACCCGGCGGATCGAGGACACCTACCGTTCCATGTCGCGGGAGCTGCTGCTCTCCGACTGGGTTGGCCGTCCGCTGTGGCAGCGGTACGTGGACAACGTATGCCGGCTGACCGCCACGCTGCAGTAATCCCGGGCCCGTGCCGGGCCGGAGACGGACCGGGGGAGTCCGGGGCCGCGGATCAGTCCGGAAACCGGGAGCCCAGGGCACTGAGCACTCCGAAGGCCTTGGCCCGGACTTCCTCCCATTCCGCCGCAGGGTCCGAGTCGGCGGTGACGGCTCCTCCCACCCCCAGTGTCAGGGAGCTGCCCTGGACACCCAGCGTGCGGATCACCACGGAAAGATCCGCCGCGCCGCTGAGGGAAAACCAGCCCGCGACGCCGGAATAGGGCCCGCGCGGAGCGCCTTCGAGCCGGTCGAGGATGGCCATGGTGCTGATCTTGGGAGCGCCGGTCATGGATCCGGGCGGGAAAGCGGCGGCCACCGCTTCGGCCCGGGAGGCCTCGGGAAGCAGCCGGGCGTCCACGGTGCTGACCAGCTGGTGGACCGTGGCGTAGCTTTCCACTGCGAACAGCCGGGGGACCGCAACGGATCCGGGAACCGCGGAACGGGACAGGTCATTGCGCAGCAGATCCACGATCATGACGTTTTCGGCGCGGTCCTTCAGCGAGGACACCAGGTCCTCCTCCAGCCGCCGGTCTTCCTCAGCAGTGGCGCCGCGCGGACGGGTGCCTTCAATGGGTTCGGCGCGCAGCCGCCCGTCGGCGGCGATGGACAGGAAACGCTCCGGTGACGTTCCGGCGAGGGTGAAGCTGCCGAACCGCAGCAGGGAGGCAAACGGTGCCGGGCTGCGCTTTCTCAGCTCCCGGTACAGCTCCAGCAGCTGTGCGCCGTCGGGGGGATTCGGGAGGCGGGCACTGAGGGACGTGGTCAGGCAGACCTCGTAGGAGTTGCCGTCCGTGATCTCCTGCTGGGCGGACCGAACCTTCGCCTGATAGGAGGTCCGGCTGTCCCGGACGCTGAACTGCGGGGCGGGCGGAGCCGGCCGGCGGGGAAGTCCGGGGCCTGCGCTTACGGCAGCGTGCACGGCCCGCCGAACCCGGCCGGCCCAGGCGCCGCCGTCGTCGTCCAGCGTCAGCGCGTACAGACAGTCCAGTTCGTGGTCCAGCACCACGGCCCGGCCGGTAAAGAGCAGGGCGGCGTCCGGGGCGCCGTCCGGGGCCGGAAGGTCGGCGCCGCCGGTCTCACGCTTGAGCTCGTAACCCAGGAAACCCACCCAGCCCAGGGCGAACCCACAGGGGTAGTCCCGGGGAACGGCGGCCCGTGGCTCGCCCCACACCGTGTCCAGCCACTGGAAAAAGGGTCCGGGCCGGGACACGCTGACCGGCCCGGACACTATGGTGGTTACGCCGCCGCGGTGTTCGGCGTACCTGCCGTGCGGGCCGCCGTCGTCGGCCATGATGCTGTACCGGCTGCGCGCGGTGATGTGGGCCGAGCCGGAGGCAGCCGCGGGCGCCGGGGAAGCCGCGCTGGAACTGTCCAGCCACACCGCGCGGGGCGAATCCGCGTACAGGGCGGCGAACAGTTCCGCCGGCTCCGGCGGCATCTCCAGCCGGTCCACCCTCACGGCGCCGGCTGCCCCGGCTTCGGGCCGGGACAGCTGAAGCCGGGGCAGCTGCAGGCCGGCCAGGGCGCGCAGGACGTAACCGGCAGCTTCCGCCGGTGTACCGTGGCGGTGCTGCCGGTCCACGGTAATGTCCGCACGGGCAGCGGCGGGATCCGCGGCGGCCCAGCGGCGCTCCTGAGCCGCCCACCGCTCCCAGTGCGGCGCGTACGTGTCGCCGTCGCGTTCCAGGGCCTGTTCCCGGCGCAGCCCGGCCGGAGCGGATACCCAGACAGCGGCGTCCAGCAGGTGCCCCGCTCCGGCGGCGGTGGCGCCGACGCCTTCGAGGATGATGATCTCCGCCGGTGCGGTACTGCGCGGCGGCCCGTAACTCCCTGCTTCCCAGTCCCACGCCCGCCACACGGCGGGACGCCCTGCGGCAAGCGGCGCTGCGACCTTTTCACAGTAATAGGCGATGCCCTCAGCCAGGCCGTCCCAGCCGGGATAAATGTCCTCCAGATGAAAGAGGGACACCCGGTGGTGGGCGCGCAGGGCGGCTGCCAGTTCAATGGCAAGGGTGGTCTTGCCCGCACCGGAGAAACCGTCGACGGCGATCATCACCGGCAGCGCGGCGGTGCCGGCGGCCGTGGGGGAGGGAGGGGGCATTAGCGGGCGGTGCCGGTGACGTCTCGGTGCATGCCCCCAGCCTACCGAGTCTCCTGTCCGCCGGGCCCCCTGCCGGCCGGTGCTTAGGCGGCCGGGCTTACGCCCAGGCAATCACTTCCCCCGAAGGCAGCAGGAACCAGCCGTCAGCGGCCTCTGCCCAGCGCTGCCAGCCGGCCGCCATCCGTTGAAGCCCGGCGGAGTCGTTGAGTCCGCGGTCCAGGGCCTGCCCGGCAAAGGCGGAATGCAGAACCCGGTCCGCCCAACCCCCGCCAAACCATTCCCGGCGCTCCGCGGTGGCGTAGAGCCAGTTCGAGGAGGAGGGCTCGAACTCCGTGAAGCCCGCCTCCAGGGTCCAGGCCAGGAGCCGCCGTCCGGCGTCGGGCTCCGCTCCGTTGCCCCGGGCAATCCGCTGGTATGTGTCCATCCACTCGGTTAGCTCCGGAAGCTCGGGATACCAGCTCATTCCGGCGAAATCCGCATCGCGCACCGCCACGATGCCGCCGGGCCGGGTGACCCGCCGCATCTCGCGCAGCGCCGCCACCGGGTCGGCCAGATGCTGGAGGACCTGGTGCGCGTGGACCACGTCGAACGTTCCGTCCGGATAATCCAGGTCGTAGACGTTGCCCGCCGTGAAGCCGATGTTTGTCAATCCGCGCGAGGCGGCGAGCTTCCGGGCGGCGGCCACGACATCCTCGGAAGGATCCAATCCGGTGACCGGTCCCGGCTCCACCAGGTTGGCGAGGTCAGCCGTGATGCTGCCGGGTCCGCAGCCCACATCCAGCACCGCCATGCCCGGTTCCAGGAAAGGCAGCAGGTAGGCGGCCGAATCGGCGGCGGTGCGGGCGGCATGAACGCCCACCACGCTGGAATGGTGGCCGTGCGAATACTGTTCGGGAGCCATACGAGGAGGATACGCGGGGCACCGGCCGGACCGTCCGGAGTTTGCGGCGTGTGTCGCCCGGTCCGGACCGGTTCGGAACGATGGTCCCCTGGCCGCGGGCCGAAGGCCACTCTTGGAGAGGACAGCCATGGAACCGCGGGCGGAAAGCCCCAGGCTCACGAACACGCCCGACAGCCCTAACTTGAGTCTGGGCGACTCAAGTTTGTTGACAAAGAACGCGTCGTGAGTAGAGTTGAGTGCAGAAGGCTCAAGACGTGCGGCGGGACGGAGAATTCCTCCCGGCGGCGTCGTTTTCCACGGAAAGAGGAAGCAAACATGTCACGTGCAGTAGGTATTGACCTTGGAACCACCAATTCGGTTGTCTCCGTTCTCGAAGGTGGCGAGCCCACCGTAATCGCCAACGCCGAAGGCGGCCGCACTACGCCGTCGGTAGTCGCTTTCGCGAAATCCGGCGAAATCCTGGTCGGCGAAATCGCCAAGCGCCAGGCCGTGAACAACATTGACCGCACCATTTCCTCCGTGAAGCGCCACATGGGTACGGACTGGAAGGTGGACATTGACGGCAAGAACTACACCGCCCAGGAAATTTCCGCCCGCATCCTGCAGAAGCTGAAGTCCGACGCCGAGTCCTACCTGGGCGAGAATGTCACGGACGCCGTGATCACCGTTCCCGCGTACTTCAACGACGCCGAGCGCCAGGCCACCAAGGAAGCCGGTGAGATTGCCGGCCTCAAACGTGCTGCGCATCGTCAACGAGCCCACCGCCGCTGCACTGGCCTATGGCCTGGACAAGGGCAAGGAAGACGAACTCATCCTGGTCTTCGACCTCGGCGGCGGAACGTTCGACGTTTCCCTGCTCGAAGTCGGCAAGGACGAAGACGACTTCTCCACCATCCAGGTCCGCGCCACCGCCGGTGACAACCGCCTCGGCGGCGACGACTGGGACCAGCGCGTCGTGGATTACCTGCTGCAGCAGGCCAAAGCCAAGGGTGCGGACCTGTCCAAGGACAAGATCGCCCTGCAGCGCCTGAAGGAAGCCGCCGAGCAGGCCAAGAAGGAACTGTCCTCCGCGACCTCCACCAACATCTCCCTGCAGTACCTCTCGGTCACCCCCGAAGGGCCGGTGCACCTGGACGAGCACCTCTCCCGGGCCAAGTTCCAGGACCTGACCAAGGACCTGCTGGACCGCACCAAGAAGCCGTTCAAGGACGTCATCTCCGAAGCCGGCATCAAGGTCTCCGACATTGACCACATCATCCTCGTCGGCGGCTCCACCCGTATGCCCGCCGTCACCGAACTCGTGAAGGAACTGGCCGGCGGCCAGGAGCCGAACAAGGGCGTGAACCCGGATGAGGTCGTCGCCGTCGGCGCAGCCCTGCAGGCCGGTGTGCTGAAGGGCGAGCGCAAGGACGTTCTGCTGATCGACGTTACCCCGCTGTCCCTGGGCATCGAGACCAAGGGCGGCGTGATGACCAAGCTGATCGAGCGCAACACGGCCATCCCGACCAAGCGCAGCGAAACCTTCACCACGGCGGATGACAACCAGCCGTCCGTGGCCATCCAGGTCTTCCAGGGTGAGCGCGAATTCACCCGTGACAACAAGCCGCTGGGCACCTTCGAGCTGACCGGTATCGCTCCGGCTCCGCGCGGCGTCCCGCAGGTCGAGGTCACCTTCGACATTGACGCCAACGGCATTGTGCACGTGTCCGCCAAGGACAAGGGCACCGGCGCCGAGCAGTCCATGACGATCACCGGCGGATCCTCGCTCTCCAAGGAAGACATCGACCGCATGGTCCGTGAAGCCGAAGAGCACGCAGCGGAGGACAAGAAGCGCCGCGAGGCAGCCGACGTCCGCAACTCCGCCGAGCAGCTGGCCTACTCCGTGGACAAGCTCCTCACGGACAACGACGACAAGCTGCCCGAAGACGTCAAGACGGAGGTCAAGGGCGATGTCGACGCCCTGAAGAAGGCGCTGGAAGGCACCGAGAACGACGACGAAGTGAAGTCGGCGTTCGAGAAGCTGCAGACCTCGCAGACCAAGCTGGGCGAAGCCATTTACGCCTCCGCCCAGTCTGACGGCGCAGGCGCTGCAGGCGGAGCCGGTGCTGCGGGCGGTGCCGGTGCTTCCGACTCCTCCTCCGCGGGCGACGAAGACATCGTTGACGCCGAGGTTGTTGACGACGAAGACAAGAAGTAATCATGACGGCAGGGAACGAAAACCCCAACGAGAAGCCCAACCCCGACGAGCAGGACGCAGCCGGGCAGCCGGCGGAAGCTCCGGCGCCCGAGGGGGCCGGCTCCGCGGACACCGGTGCGGAGGGTGACGCCCTGGCCCAGGCCGAGCAGATCCTGAACAGCGCCGATGTCCCGGCGCAGCCCCAGGAAGCGGGATCGCCGGAAGCCGCGGAGCTGCGCAATGACCTGCTGCGGCTGCAGGCCGAGTACGTCAACTACCGTCGGCGCGTGGAACGCGACCGCGACGTTGCACGGGAAATGGCTGTCATCGGTGTGCTGAACACCCTGATGCCGGTCCTGGACGACATTGACGCGGCGCGCCAGCACGGCGACTTGGCGGACGGGCCGTTTGCCTCGATCGCCAACAAGCTGGAAAACACGCTGAAGACGTACGGTCTGGCAAAGATTGACGAGGTCGGTGTCGAGTTTGATCCGAACATCCACGAAGCGTTGATCCAGCAGCAGAGCCCCGATGTCCAGTCGGACACAGTGACGCAGATCCTGCGGGCCGGTTACCGGGCCAACGACAGGGTGCTGCGGGCGGCACAGGTTATCGTCTCCGTTCCGGAGCAGTAGCAGCGGGTGCCCGGGACCGTCACGGCCCCGGGCACCCTTTTTCTTCGGCAGTGCACGTCCGGCCCGTCATCGCGCGAAGGTTGCGGGCAGGAGCAGTAATTTATGGAAGGGGACTCCAATTGGCTAGTCAGGATTGGGTCGATAAGGATTTTTATAAGATTCTGGGTGTCCCCAAGGACGCGTCGGAAGCCGATATCAAGAAGGCGTATCGGAAACTGGCGCGCAAGTACCATCCGGACCAGAACCAGAGCGATCCGTCGGCCGAGCGGATGTTCAAGGACCTGTCCGAGGCCTATTCAGTGCTTTCCGACGCCGAAGAACGCCAGCAGTATGACGCAATCCGTGCCATGGGCAGCGGCGCGCGCTTCTCCGCCGGCGGCCCTGGCGGTGCCGGTCCCGGCGGCGGCCCTGGTTTCGAGGACCTGTTTGGCGGTCTCTTTGGCCAGGAGCCCGTCCCGGGGCGGCCGCCGCACCACCTACAGCACCACCGGCGGGAGCAACATTCCGCCCGAGTTCGCCGACCTCTTTGGCGGCGGCGGATTTGGCGGCGGCGGGTTCGGTTCGGCTCCGCCGCAAGGGTGCGGACCGGACAGCCAGCACCACAATTTCCTTCGCCGGCTCGATTAACGGAACGGTTATCGGCCTGCGTGAACCCAACGGTGAAGTCGTGGAGGTGCGGGTGCCGGCAGGGGTTAAGGACGGCCAGAAAATCCGGGTCCGCGGCAAGGGCCAGCCCGGGGCTGCGGGCAACGGCGACCTGATGGTTACCGTAAACGTGACCCCGCACGACTTTTGTGCGCGACGGCAACAACATCCGCATCCATGTCCCGGTGAGCTTCCCGGAGGCGGCGCTCGGCGCCACCATCGAGGTGCCCACCCTGACCGGGGATAAGGTCAAGCTCAAGGTGCCGGCGGGAACTCCGTCCGGCCGAACGCTGCGGGTCAAGGGCCGGGGCGTCCACACGTCAAAGGCGGACGGAGATCTCCTGGTCACCATCGACGTCGCCGTCCCCTCGCATCTGAATAAGGAAGCCCGGGCAGCGGTCGAGGCCTTCGCCGATGCCACCAAGGGTGAAGATCCGCGGGCCGGACTGGTGTCCAGGGCCCGGCTCTAGCAGCGCAGGCCCGGTTCGGTTTCCCGTGCTCCGGGAGCTGAACCGGGTTATCGTTACTACTTCAACTGCTGTCAAGGAGGAACAATGGGCATCGATGTCAATGCGCCTATCTTTGTGATCTCCGTTGCCGCAGAGCTGGCGGACATGCATCCGCAGACCCTGCGGCAGTACGACCGGCTGGGCATCGTCTGCCCCAGCCGCGCTCCGGGCAGGTCACGGCGCTATTCGCAGCATGACATCGACATGCTCCGCGAAGTCCAGCGGCTCTCCCAGGAGGGCGTGTCCCTGGAGGGCATCAAACGCATCATGCAGCTGGAAAACCAGGTGTCCGGGCTGCGTGCCCGGGTCCAGGAACTTTCCGAGGAACTGGAATCGATGCAGCAGCGCAATCCCGACCGGAGCAGGGTCTTCGCGGCCGGCCTCGCCGGCGACGTGGTCACCCTGACCCGCGGCCAGCGCCCGCCGGCGTCGCGCCCCTTTGCCAGCCAGCTGAGCCTGGCTTCGCTGGTCCAGCGGCGGGGCAAGCTGCGTGCCCTGCCCGCCGGGAAGCAGGAACCCGTCGACTATGCCGACGGCGGCTACGTCCCGTCCCTCTAGCGCAGGCGGCGGGCTTTCAGGACGACGTCTTCGGTGTGGTGCGCGCCGGCGCCGGCGGCAACATGCCGGGGGCGGACCTCGTCAACCTCAATCCGCCAGTTCCCGTCGAGAAGTGCACGGATTTCCGCCAGCCCCACATATTCGGCCAGATCAATACCGCGGGCCCGGGCGACGTCCGCGGTCGGCAGCGGGTGGTGCACGGCCAGGAGCAGGCCGCCGGGAGCCACCGCGTCCAGAAGCGCGCGTTCCGCGAGGTTCTCCGGCGTGCGCAGCAGGGCAGGGTACTGTGCCGACACCAGGTCAAAGGATCCGTCCGGCAGCGCCGCTTCGACCAGGCCCGAATGCAGCCACGTCACCCGAAGTCCGCGCGTCCCGGCCTCGCGGGCGGCCCGGGCAAGCGCCACCCGGGAAACATCCAGCGCCGTGACGTTCCAGCCCTTTTCCGCCAGCCACAGGGCGTCGGCGCCCTCGCCGCAGCCCACGTCCAGGACCCGCCCCGGCTTCACCTCTGTGACCTCCTGCACCAGCGTGCCGTTGGGCTGCCCGCTCCACAGGCTTGCCATCTCCGCGTAGCGCCGGTCCCAAAAGTTCCCGGGTTCGTCCGTCGCCTGCAGAGCGTGGGCGGGGGACTGCTGCGCATCACCGCGGGCGCCGTCATTTATCTCCATGGAAAAAGCATGCCGCGGCCGGCGCTGTGCCGCCAAGTTCTTTTGCTGAAGCGGCAACCGGGGCAAGCGCAGCGGACCCTAGAGCGGGGAATCTGCGTCCGGACGCAGCCGGATGAGCCGCTGCGGGCCGTCCTCGTCCAGCTCCACCAAATCCCCGTGCGAGGACAGGAAGTCGGTGAAGGAACGGAAACCGAGAGGCTTTTCATTAAAGAGGGGTCCATGCGGCGCATCTGGTTCTTCACGGTTCCCGTGTTGAGCCACTCGTCGGCGTCGCCCTTGGCATGGCCGATCTTCAGCGCCCGCACCAGGAGCTCGGTGGCGAGGGTGCGGGGATCAATGTCTTCGGCAGTGTCCGGTTCCTCGAACCGGACATCATCCCCGGTGTGGGAGAACATCGGAACCACGGTCAGCTTCCGTGCCGTGTCCGGCGCCTGGTCCTGCACAGCCGCTGCGCCGGCCTTCCCCTCGGCGGGTGCCGGAGCCGCTTCGCCGGCCTTCACGACGCCGGGCAGCGAGTCGTAGTCCTCGAACTCGTCACACGCGGCCGCCAGCGAGGTGCTGGTGGACCCGGCAACGCCGATGCCCACGACAAAGCGGCCGAGCCGCTTCGACTTCTGCGCCAGGGCGATGTAATCGGAATCGCCGGCCACGATGATGACGTGGGTGAGGTCGGGCAGCCGGAAGAGGTCTTCGACGACGTCGACGGCGAGCCGGATGTCGGCGCCGTTCTTGGTGCCGCGGGTCGTGGTGGTGAACAGCTGGGTGAGGTCCACCGCCCGGGACATCAGCTGGCGCTGGTAACTGGCGTTCACCGGAACAGACCAGTCGGCGTACGCGCGGTTGACCACCAGCGTGCCAAAGGACGCGGCGAAGTCGATGATGGCGTTGAAGTCGACGGTTGCTGCGGTCAGTTTGGCCGCGACCCCGGGGTCCGCGTCACGGTTGAACTTGTCGAAGTTGCGGATGCCGTCCCGCTGGAAGGCATTGCGTCCGTGCAGCTGCTGGTAACGCGAGATAACAATGTTGTCGAAGTCGATGTAGAGGCCGACGCGTGCGTCGTTGGGTTCAGTCATGGAAATCAGGCCTTGCGGTAGGTCAGGTCAAAGATCAGGCGGCCGGCCTGGTGGGCTTTGTTCTCAAAGCTGGTCAGGATGCGGCCGTCAAAGCGTGGGGCCCAGCCGCCCCGGGTATCGACGTCGTCCACCGGCGCCTTCTTTTCCAGGCCTTCCCGGTTCACCCGGGTAGGGGCTGTCCTCGCCGGCGCGCTCGCCGTCGTGCAGGTTCACGAATGAGCCGGATGCGTCCAGGACCTCGCGCATCTGCACCGCGTAGTCGGACCAGTCGGTGGCGAGGCGCCAGATGCCGCCGGGTAGCAGAACCCGGTCCACCAGCCCGGCGAATTCGTCCTTGACCATGCGGCGCTTGTGGTGGCGGGTTTTGTGCCAGGGGTCGGGAAAGAAGACCCAGACCTCGTCCACGGAACCCGCCGGAAGCATGGTGGTCAGGACCTCGGGGGCGTTCGCCTGGACCACCCGGACGTTGGTGAGTTCCTTCTGGCCGATGCGCTGCAGGGTCTGGGCGAGGCCGGGAAGGTAGACCTCCACGGCGAGGTAGTTCTTCCCGGGATTCTGCTCTGCGGCGTGGGTGACGGCTTCACCAAGGCCGGAACCGATTTCCACCACCAGGGGAGCGGTGCGCCCAAACTCGGCGGTGGCGTCGAACACGTACTCCGGGTCAACTGACGTGTCCGCTTCGGCGCGGGGAACGTCGATGACGAACCGGTCGGACAGCTCATCCCAGGCCTGCTGGCGGCGCCCCTGAAGGCGGGAGCCGCGGCGGACAAACGACACCGGTGAACGGAAATGCCGGGGATCGCCGGTTTCGCCGGTTTCAGTCCCGTGCTCCGGGGCGGCGGGTTCCGGAACCTCGGGGTCCGCAGCGTTCAGGGAGCCGGTGTCGGGCAGGGCTGGTTCAGTAGTCATCACTGTTAATGCTATCGGCTGGGACGGCGGCCGGTTTGCAGCCGCCCGCCGCTGCCCGGACGGTCCCGGCGGGCCCGCCGATTAGGAAACTGGGGGCAAACCGGTAAACTGGATGAAGTTGTTGTGTCTGCCGCGCCTCAAAGCCGCGTGTGTAAGCAGCACAACCTGCGTCGATGAACGCTTTCTTTTGTCCCGCCGGCCTTTGCGGCCGAGCCACTGGACACTGTCTGACTTTTCTTCGGCGAACCCCCGGCGCCATACGGTTTTGGGGGCCACTTACCGAAAGTTGCCTGTCTTTTAATGACTACTTTTGCTGCCCTTGGCGTACCCAAGGTCCTCGTTTCCTCCCTCTCCGCTTCCGGAATTGACGAAGCATTCCCGATTCAGGTTGAAACACTCCCCGATACCCTCAAGGGCCGCGATGTGCTCGGCCGTGGCCGCACCGGCTCCGGCAAGACCCTTGCTTTCTCGATTCCCCTGGTTGCCCGGCTGGCCGAGGCCGAAGCGGCTTACCGCCGCAGGCCCAACCGTCCGCTGGGCCTGGTCCTGGCACCCACCCGCGAACTGGCCACCCAGATCAACAATGTGATCGAGCCGCTCGCCAAGGAACTGGGCCTGACCACCACCGTTATTTACGGCGGCGTGTCCCAGCAGCGCCAGGAAAAGGCACTCAAGGCCGGCGTCGATATTGTCATTGCCTGCCCCGGCCGGCTTGAAGACCTCATGAAGCAGAAGGTCATCAGCCTGGAATCCATTGAAATCACTGTGCTCGATGAAGCCGACCACATGGCGGATCTTGGATTCCTGCCGGTGGTCCAGCGGCTGCTGGACCGCACCCCCGAAAAGGGACAGCGCATGCTGTTCTCGGCAACGCTGGACAACGGCGTGGACAAGCTCGTCCGCCGCTACCTGTCCAACCCGCTGACGCACTCCGTTGATGAGCCGCAGGCAGCGGTGTCCACCATGGACCACCACGTCCTGCTGGTCCAGGACCAGACGGCGAAGAAGCTGCTCGTCAAGGAACTGGCCTCCGGCTCCGGCCGCCGCATCATGTTCATGCGCACCAAGCACCACGCCCGCAAGATGGCTAAGTTCCTCACGGACAGCGGCATCCCCACCGTTGACCTGCACGGCAACCTGTCGCAGAACGCCCGCGACCGCAACCTGGCGGAGTTCTCCTCCGGTGACGTGCGCGTGCTCGTGGCCACCGACGTCGCAGCCCGCGGCGTGCACGTGGACGACGTCGAGCTGGTGGTCCACATCGACCCGCCCACGGAACACAAGGCGTACCTGCACCGCTCGGGCCGCACCGCGCGCGCCGGTTCCAGCGGAACCGTCGTCACGCTGACCCTGCCGGAGCAGAAGAGCGAAGTGTCCAAGCTGATGAAGGCCGCCGGCGTGGACGTGTCGATCGAGAAGGTTTCGCACAATTCTCCGTCCATCGCCAAGCTGATCGGCGACCGCGCCGCTGCTGTGGAGCCGCATGTGCGCGCCGCCCAGCTTGCCGCGAAGTCGCCCCAGCAGGGCGGCGGCCGCTCCACCGGCGCCAACGCCCAGCGCAAGCGCGCCGCCCGTTCCACCACCGCGCCCCGTGCCGGCGGCCGGGGCGGATCCGGTGGCCGCGGACGGGTCTCGGCTGAGCGCACGGAACGCAGCGACCGCAGTGACCGCAACGATTTCATGCCTGATGCTCCCCGTGGCCAGCGGTCGCAGGACGGGCGCCGCGGCGCAGCTGCTGCGTCCACCGCTGCGGGCCGCAACCGCCGTCCGGCCACCGGGCAGCGGGCCGGGGATGTCGCTCCCGCGGGCGGCGGCCGTCCGGCTGCCGGATCGCGTTCACAGGCGCCTTCGGGTGCCGGCCGTCCGGCACGCGGCGCCGGTCCCCGCCGGGCTACGGCTCCGGCTTCGAACGAGCGCCGTTCCCGCTAGCATTCAGCTCTGAAACGCCGGAAAGGCGCCTGCTTCCCCTGGAAGGCAGGCGCCTTTCCGGCATTTCGCTGTTGTGTTCCGGTGGTGGTATGGTCCGGGCTAGTCCAAATCGTAGAAGGACACGACGGCGGCGAAGCCGCGTCCCAGCACCGCCGGACGTTCCTCGCCGCCGGCTACGGTGTCGAGCAGGCCGAGTGCTGTCGCGGAACCGCCGGCAGCAGTGACCGTGGCGCTGCCGTGCAGCAGCACCAGGAACTGGCCGGGCCCGAGGGCCTGCGGATTCTTCTTGGACAGTTCGGCCACTATCACGGCAGCGCCGGTGGTGTTGCGGTCCGCGAACGTGTTCAGCACGGTTACCGGCCCGGTGGGCAGAGCGGCTTCGGCAGGAACATCCCCCGAATAGCGGAAGGGGCGGAACCTTTCCATGCCGTGTTCGGCGCCGTCCACCGTCAGGACCAGCAGCTCCCCTTCCACCGGAACCGTAATTCGGTCCATGCCCGGATGCCGGGTGAAAGCGCCGGGCTTGTCGATCGAAGCAATGCTGAGGCGCCATCCCGTTCCCGACGCCATCTCCTTGACCCGGCCACTGGCCTTTCCCCAGGGAACGGAGGGCAGGTCCGGGAACCGGATGATGGGGAAGCGGCATTCGCTGTGCTGGCCACGGTGTCCTTACTCTGTGAACACGATAAATGTTCTCTTACTCGACGGAAGGCTGCGGCTTGGTGCCGCGCAGGTAGTGGCGGCGTGCAGCGCCGTTGATCCGGAAACTGCGTCCGCTCGTCTCTGCCGGCTCAATCCGCATAAAGTGGTTCTTTTCGCCGCTCTGCCACGGGAAGAGGGGAAGATCCTCCGAGGCCAGGACCTCTTCGATGGAGTCGAGCCGGACAGCCGAGCCCTTCAGGACAACGCTCCAGGCCATCCTGGAGGTGGTCATCGTAGCCGTCCACTTCGAAAGCCACGGGCCCGCCGTCGACGGCTGCCCGGAGCTTGGTGCCTTCGGCGGTCCGGAAGACCACCGACCCCCGGTCCACGACAAAGTTAATCGGGAAAATCTCCGGATGCCGGCCGGCCACCACGGCCAGGCGGCCGACCGCCGCTTTGCGGATGTAGTCCCAGCATTGGTTGATCGTCAGCTCGGCGGGTTTTTCGGCAGGTGTTCCGGCATCATCATTGATAGGCGACATGCCCCCAGTCTAGTTGCAGCTGCGTCCTTCGCCGGAAATGCGCGGTGCCCCCGGTTATGGTGCCGCGGAGCGCGGTGCATCACAATGAGACGATGAACCTCATCCTGAACGTCATCTGGCTTCTGTTCGGCGGCATCTGGCTGGCACTGGGCTATGTACTGGCCGGCATCGTATGCTGCCTGCTGATCGTGACCATTCCGTTCGGCATTGCTTCCTTCCGGATCGCCGCCTACGCCTTTTGGCCGTTCGGCAGGACTGTGGTGGACCGCGGCGGAACACCGGGACTGCTGTCCACGGCGGGCAACGTGATTTGGCTGGTGGTGGCCGGCGTGTGGATTGCGGTGGGGCACATCCTGACCGCCATTCCCATGTTCATCAGCATCATCGGTATTCCGCTCGGGATCGCGAACCTGAAGATGGTGCCGATCTCCCTGATGCCGCTGGGCAAGGTCATTGTCCCGACCGGCCGTCGCGGCATCACCCCGTACGGCACCGCAGTTCCCTACGGGACCGGGCCCTACGGCTCGGCACCGGGTTACGGGCAGTACCGCGGCTAGCTGTCCCCGGCCGGCTGGCTAACCGGCGGCACCGTCCAAAAAGGCCTGCATCAGCGGTCCGCCGGACGTGGAACCGAGTTCGCCCTCGGCCACAAACACGGCCACGGCCAGGTCTCCCTGCAGCGCGACCACCCAGGCATGGGTCCGCGGCGGGGTTTCGCTGCCGAACTCGGCAGTTCCGGTTTTCGCCAGCACCGGTTCCCCCGGGACTTCCAGAAGCATGGCGGCTCCGCCGTCGGTCACGACTCCGCGCATCAGTTCGCGCAGCGACGCGGCTTCGGCTGCAGTGAGCGAGCCGGCGCCGGTGGTTTCCGCAGGTTCCGCCGCGGCGGACGACGTCGGTTCCTCCCCGGCGGCGGGATCCGCGCTGACGAGGACAGGGGTGACGCGCTCACCCTTCCCTACGGATGCGGCAGCTACGGCCATAGCCAGCGGCGAGGCCAAGACCTCGCCCTGGCCAATCAGGGAGGCGGCGTGGTTGGTGCCTTCGGCGGTTTCCGGAACGGAACCGAAGAACCCCGGAGTGCCGATGGGCTGTTCCACTGCGATGCCCAGGTCCGCGGCAGCAGCGGCCAGCGCCTCTTGGGAAACGGCGTCGCGGGTGCTGATGAAGGCCGTGTTGCAGGACTGGGCAAAGGCGTCGCGGAGCGGGATGTCTCCCACGAAGGCTGCCGGGTAGGTGCCGGCATTGTTGAACTTCCGCCCGTCGACGGTCAGCTCGGCCGGGCAGGAAAGAACGCTGTCCGGAGTGCTTCCCTGCCGCAGCAGCGCGAGCGAGGTGGCGATCTTGAAGGTGGATCCCGGCGGGTACTGGCCCAGGAGGGCGGTCTGCTGGCCCTCGCTGCCGGGCCCGTTCGCCACCGTGAGGACGTCCCCGGTGGACGGCTGGACGGCGACGATGGCCGACGCCGACGGCTCGTCTTCCAGGATCCCTTCAGCGAGGGTCTGCAGCCGGGGATCGAGGGACGTCTGAAGGGGCGTGCCGTCACTGGAGTTGGTGCTGAAGACGATGTTGCTGCCTGACGTGTTTTCGAGGGTGACTGCCACGCCGGGTGCGCCCTGCAACTGCTCATCGTATTGCTGCTGCAACCCGGAGAGCCCGGTCTGGTCCCCGGCGGAAAGCCGTCCGCCGGACCCTTCAATCAGCTCTGCGGTAGCCTCGCCCACCGTGCCGAGCAGGGCACGGGCAAAGGTCCTGGTGGGCGCCAGCACCCGCGAATCAGGAAGTGACAGTGCGCCCGGGATGCCGGCGAGGGCTTCGGGAGTTACCGGACCGTCCGCTTCCTGGCGCTGCACGATCGCTTCGACAAAGGCCTCAGGACCGGACGCCTCCACCTGGGCCGCGTACCCTGCCGGATCCAAACCTGCGAGTTCGGCCAGCGCCGTGGCGGAGGCCGCCTGCTGCTCCGCCGGAACGTCGGGCTTGTTGATCCCGATGCGCAGCACGGGCCGGGAGCTCATCAGGGGCTGGCCGTTACGGTCCAAAATCTCGCCCCGCAGCCCCGGAGATGTGGTGCGGACCAGGCGGTCGCCATCGGCAAGGGGCTCGAAGAGCACGGACGGAGCCCACTGGACCTGCCAGGCGTCATCGTCGCCGCGGCGCAGTTGGGCGGTGCTTTCGTAGGACCAGTCCGGAGCCGAGTCCATGTTCACGTCCCAGGCGTAGGACAGGCGGGCGGCGGCGGCGCCGTCGTTCTCTGCATCTTCATCGATCCCGGCCACGGTGACCGCGGGACGGACCGGGCCCATGCCTGCCAGCAGCGTCTCCAGCTCGGTGTTCACCTGGGCCGGCGTACCCGCGGTGAAGGAGGACGCCGACACATCAGCGCTGCTGAGGCCTTCCGCCAGCACTGCCGCGGCGTCGTCGGGCGAGGGCTTGTCACTGGAACAGGACATCAGCGTCAGCGTCAGCGCCGAAACAGCCAGAACGGATGTGAGTGTGCGGTTTTTCCCCATCCGGACAGGGTAACCCGTGTCGGCACGGGGTGAAGGTCACATGACACACAGGAGGGCGGCCGGATAAATCCGGCCGCCCTCCTGCTGCGGGGTGTGCGTACCGCGGGGGAGTGCTAGACCGTTCGGGCCGCCTTCACCAGCTGCGCGCAGCGTTCACCGATCATCATGGTGGTGATGTTCGGGTTGACCGTGACCAGCTCCGGCATGACCGAGGCGTCGGCCACCCGCAGCCCGGTGACGCCCTTGACCCGCAGCTGCGGATCCAGGGGTGCCATCGGATCATCGGCGGCACCCATCCGCACGGTTCCGGCCGGGTGGTAGACGGTGTTGTGCGTCTTCTTGATGTACTCGGTGATCTGCTCGTCCGTCTGCACGTCCTTGCCCGGGTAGAGTTCCTCGCCTACCCACTCCGCCATGGCAGGCTGTGAGACAATCTCCCGGGCCTTCCGGATTCCGTAGACCATGACCCGCAAGTCGTGCGGGTCGGTGAAGTAGCGCGGATCCACCATCGGCTTGTCCCGGAAGTCCCGGCTCCGCAGCCGCACGGTGCCGCGGGAACGGGCATGGGTGACGTTCGGTGTCAGGCAGAAACCGTTCTCCGTGGTGGGGTAGCCGTGGCGCAGGGTGTGCATGTCAAACGGCACCGCCCCGTAGTGGAACATCAGGTCGGGGCGGTCCAGCCCGTCTTCGGTGGGAGTGAAGATGCCGATCTCCCACCACTGGGTGGAGGTTTCGGACATCGGTTTCTTCGCCTCCCACTGGATCACGCCTTCCGGGTGGTCCTGCAGGTTCTCGCCCACGCCGGGGGAATCCACCCGAACCGCCACCCCGCGCTCTTCGAGGTGTTCCTTCGGGCCGATGCCGGAGAGCATCAGCAGCTTCGGGGAATCGATGGCTCCGGCGGAGAGAATGACCTCCCGGCGGACGCCCAGGTGCTTGGCGCGTCCAAACGGGTTGTCGACGACGTCGACGCCGGTGCAGCGGTTCGCGTCGTCAAATGTCAGTTCCCTGGCGAGGTACCCGGTGAGCAGGGTGAAGTTCTTCCGCTCCATGATCGGGTGGATATAGGAGACGGAGGAAGAGGAACGGGTTCCGTCGGCACGCCGGTTAATCTGGAAGAAGTTCGCACCGTTAATCACGGTTTCCCCGGTGTTGAACTTAACCCGCGGGATGCCGGACTGCTCGCAGGCGTCCAGCAGGGCGACGCCGCAGGGATCGTTGGCGGGGATGTTCATCAGGTGCACGGGGCCTGAATCGCCGTGATGCGGCGCATCCGGGCCGGCGTCCTCGTTGGTCTCCAGCTTGCGGTACAGCTCCCAGGCCATCGTGGCGTTCCAGCCCTCGGCGCCGAACTTGGTTTCCCACTCGTCGATGTCTTCGCGGGGAGCCCAGAAGGCAATGCAGGAGTTGTGGCTGGAGCACCCGCCCATCACCTTGGCCCGGGCCTGGCGCATAAAGGAGTTGCCGTTTTCCTGGGGTTCAATCTGGTAATCCCAGTCGTAGCCGGATTCCAGGAGCTCCATCCACCGGTCCAGCTGCAGGATCTCATCGACCCCGCGGTCATCGGGGCCGGCCTCGACCAGTGCCACCTCGACGCCGGGATCTTCGCTCAGGCGGGCCGCTGCAGCCGCTCCGGCGGACCCGCCGCCAACAACGATGTAGTCGAATTCCGTCTTCTCAGCCATAAGGTCCTAGCCCTTTCCATGGTCGGTGAACCAGCCGGTCACCTGGGGGTTGATGTTCTGGTAAATGTGCTTGGCTTCCTGGTATTCACCCAGTCCCGTCGGGCCCAGTTCACGGCCGATGCCGGACTGGCCGTAGCCGCCCCATTCGGCCTGCGGCAGGTACGGGTGGAAGTCGTTGATCCACACGGTCCCGGCGCGCATCCGGCGGGCAACGCGCTGGCTCTTGCCGGCGTCCTGCGTCCAGACGGCCCCGGCCAGCCCGTAGTCGGTGTCATTGGCCAGCTCCACGGCCTCGTCCTCGCCGCTGAACGTTTCCACGGTGACCACGGGACCGAACGCCTCGTCCATCAGCGAGGACCCGCCGCGGCGAACGTTGTCCAGCACGGTGGGGGCGTAGTAGAAGCCCTTTTCCAGCTCCCCCGTGCCCCAGGTGCCGCCGCAGCGGATGCGGGCGCCTTCCTCCACGGCCTTGTTGACGTAGGCGGTGACCTTGTCGCGGTGCGCGGCGGAGATCAGCGGCCCGGTTTCCGCTTTCTCATCGAAGGGGCCGCCCATCCGGATCATTTTCGCGCGGCGCACCAGTTCGTCCACGAACCGCTCGGCGATCGGTTCCTCGACGAGCAGCCGGGCGCCGGCGGAGCAGACCTGGCCGGAGTGGACGAAGGCGGCGTTCAGGGCGTTATCCAGCGCGGCGTCGAAGTCGGCGTCGGCGAAAATGACGTTGGGGTTCTTGCCGCCCAGCTCGAGGGCGACCTTCTTCACGGTCTTGGCCGCGGAGGCGGCAATGACCTTGCCGGTGGCCACGCCGCCGGTGAAGGAGACCAGATCCACGTCGGGGGATTCGGACAGCGGTGCACCGGCTACGGGCCCGGCACCGAGCACCAGGTTGGCGACGCCGCGGGGCAGGCCGAGTTCTTCGAGCACCTGCATCATCAGGATGGCGGTGTGCGGGGTCAGCTCGGAGGGCTTGAGGATGAAGGTGCAGCCGGCTGCCAGTGCGGGCGCGATCTTCCAGGCCGCCTGCAGCAGCGGATAGTTCCACGGGGCGATCAGCCCGCAGACACCCACCGGCTCGTATTCGATCCGGCTGACGACGTCGTTGTTGCCGGCGTCCACCATCCGGCCGGCGTTCGATGCGGCGATCTTGCCGAAGTAGCTGAAGCAGGCGGCGATGTCGTCCATGTCGATGTCGCTTTCCACCAGGCGCTTGCCGGTGTCCAGCGTCTCCGCACGGGCGAATTCATCCTTCCGCTCGCGCAGCCGGGCGGCGACCTTCAGCAGGAAGTCCCCGCGCTCCGGAGCGGGCACGGAGGACCATTCCCCACGCGCCCAGGCGGCCTTGGCCGCGGCAATGGCTTTTTCGGTGTCCTCGCGGGTTGCTTCGGAAACCGTGGCGACGAACTCTCCGTCCGCAGGGTTGCGGATCTCCCGGGTGCCGCCGTCGGACGCGGGAACCCACGCTCCGTCAATGAACAAAGTGGCCGTTGTCATGCTCGTCCTCCTCGCTGACAAAGTCAGCTTCCCAGTTGTCTTTCGGAACCTGGTCCTCCGCGATGGAGGTATTGCCCGGCACCTCCCGGTTGAGGTGCAGGAACTCCAGGTGGGTTTCATAGTGGTCCAGGACATCGGTGATGACCTGTTCCTTCGTGTAGCCCTTGAGGTCATAGCCGTGGCTGCCCTCAAGGGAGAACACCTCCATGCGGAAGTACTTGCTGTCCGCCGATGCGTTGTGAGCATAGGACGGGGTGTCGTACTGCACGGGGTAGATCTGGTATTTGAAGCCGCGCTCCTCGGCCATGCCCACCTGCAGATCCAGGTGGTGGATGCCGTGCGGTGCCACTTCGCCTTCGCAGAGCACGACGTCGGCGCCGCGCTCCTTGAGTTCGTCGTGGACTTCCTGCAGCGCGGGCCTGGCGACGGACTGTACGAAGCGCTCGGCCTGCCGTGGGCCGGGGTAGCTCATTACCCTCGAAAGCCGCTGGCGCCAGCTCCGGCCGCTGCGCATGTCCAGACTGCGGCCGGCGATAATGTTCGGCAGCGACGCGCGGTAGCTGTCGGTCAGTGAGTTTTCCACCCGCAGGGCCTTGTAGACCCCCAGCATGATGAACAGCAGCAGGATGGACAGCGGCAGGCCCATGATGATGGTCGCGTTCTGCAGGGTTGTCACGCCGCCGACCATCAGCATGGCCAGGGTGAGCAGGCCGGTGACCAGGGCCCAGAAGACGCGCAGCCACTTGGGGCCGTCGGAATCCGCATTCTTCAGGTGGGAGGTGAAGTTGGCCATCACCAGTGCACCGGAGTCAGCGGAGGTCACGTAGAACAGCAGCCCCGTGAAGGTGGCGATGGCAGCAGTGGCCGGAGCCCAGGGATATTGTTCGAGGAGCCCGTAGAAGGCACGCTCGGGCTGGTTCATGGCAACTTCCCCGAATGCCGCGTTACCGCCGATGACCAGTTCCAGGGCGGAATTCCCGAAGATGGAGATCCACAGCAGGATGAAGGCAAACGGTACAACCATGGTGCCCAGGACGAACTGGCGGATGGTGCGGCCGCGGGAAATCCGGGCCAGGAACAGGCCGACAAACGGCGCCCAGGCAATCCACCATGCCCAGAAGAACAGGGTCCAGGAGCTGAGCCATTCATCCGGGCGGTCATAGGCCATCGTGTCCATGGTCATCGACGGGAAGCGGCTGAGGACGTCGCCGATGTTCTGGACAATCCCGTCGAGCAGGAAGTTGGTTTTGCCTGCAATGAGCACAAACAGCATCAGGCAGACGGCGAGGATGACGTTAAGTTCGGACAGCCGGCGGATGCCCTTTTCGACGCCGGAGACGACGGACACGGTGGCCATCACCACGGACAGCGCAATCAGGGCAATCTGTACGGTCAGGTTTTCGGGAAGGCCAAACATGAAGCTCAGCCCGTAGTTCAGCTGGACGACACCGATGCCCAGGGACGTGGCAATGCCGAAGATGGTGCCGAGCAGGGCGGCAATATCCACGCCGTGTCCCAGCGGTCCGTCAATCTTTTTGCCGAAGATGGGGTACAGGGCGGAGCGGATGCTCAGGGGCAGGTTGTGCCGGTACGCGAAGTAGCCCAGGGCGAGACCCATCAGGGCGTAAAGGGCCCAGCCCGTGATGCCGTAGTGGAACAGGGTCAGCACCAGCGCCTGGCGTGCGGCTTCGGCGGTGGCTCCGTCTCCGCTGGGGGGAGCAAGGTACTGGGTGACAGGCTCGGAGACCGAGAAGAACATCAGGTCGATGCCGATGCCCGCGGCGAACAGCATGGCCGCCCAGGTGAACAGGCCGAACTGCGGCTTGGAATGGTCCGGTCCGAGCTTGTCCTGCCCACGCGCGTCAATGCGGTGGCCAGTACGAAAACCACGACCAGGCTGACCACGAGGAAGTAGTACCAGCCCATGTTGACCGAAACCCAGCCGACCATGGAACCGATGACCGACTCGGCATTGTCCTTGGCCAGCATGGCCCACAGGGCAATGGCGAGGATTCCGGCTGCCGAACCTATGAAGACCGTTTTGTTGACTCGGGTCCGCGGAACAGCGGACTCCGCTGCCTTCGGTTCCGCAGGTTTGCTCATGGGGTCATTCCTTCGGGTTGCTGTGGAGTTATAAGGCGCTCCGGCAGCCCGGGACGTCGATTAGAGCCCCCGGCGACGCACCGGACTGCCGCCGCTCTGCGGCAGGACTTACGGAGAGCCGTAGTGAAATACGGCTCCCGGGAGGCTTTTTCGAACATATCAAAGCGTCCGCCGCCCTCTCGATTCCTTTGAACTGCATCACATGAAGGGGGTCTGCGGCAGGGGCGAAAGCCTGCCGCGGCTCTGCCCCGGAACCCTGTCCACCGCTGGTTTTCCCTGCTACGGTTTGAAAAAGAGGCCGCGTGTGGCCTTGACCACAACTCGCTTCCACTGATCCTGCTGACGGCCAATCGGCGTCGACGGCCGCTGGAGGACCCGGAATTGGTAGCCGGTTGTTCTACAGAGGAGTGGAAACCATGTCCGAAGCGAAATCCGTGCCCGCGCAGACCGAGCGTTCCTTCGGCCGCCGCCAGATTCAGGCCGGCCACGCTCTCATGATGATGATCTCGCGGACCATCCCGCACCCCATAACTGAAGTGTGGGCGGCCATAACGGACCCCGCCCGCCTGGAACTCTACATTGGTCGGCCGGAGGGTGACTTGAGGCTCGGGGGCACGTACGAATTGCCCGACGGCACGCGCGGCGGCATCCTCCGCTGTGATCCGCCGCGGCTGCTGACCCTCTCGGTGCAGCGTCCCGGAGGGCACTCCGCCGAGTTGGAGGTGCATATGACCGCTGAAGATTTCCGCACCCGCATCGACCTGAAATACGCTTCCGTCCGCAAGGGGTTCGTGCTGATCGATGCCGTCTCCGGCGAGTGGGCGGCAGGTCCGGGGTGGGAGTTTTTCCTCGACAGCCTCACGGATTTCCTCAACGGGGAAAACCCCGGGGAGCCGGCCGGGCTCATTGGCTGGAGGTCATTCGAGGGGGAGCAGCTGGACCTGTACCAGGCCCGGAATGCCGAGTGGGTAAAGGCGAAATCCGACTGGGACCACGAGCACGAGGCGGCGCCCGGGCCGTCCTGATGCCGCCCCGGCCCTATCCGGATTAAACGAGCGCCACAAGGCCCCCGAAACCTGTGGATAACTTTACATCACAAGTTGAGCGAATTACACTCAAGTTTGTTGCGTCGGGGCGGATAAGGACGAAATGCCGCCGTTCCGGGAAGCCGGGAAGTTGTTTGGAAGGAGCCTGTAGTGGACACCAAATTCACCAACAAGAGCCAGGAGGCGCTGCAGGCCGCAGCGATGAACGCCACCACTGCGGGGAACCCGCAGATTGAACCCGCCCACCTGTTGAAGGCACTGATGGACCAGCGCCAGGGTGTGGCCGTGGCCCTCCTCAAGGCTGCGGGGGCCAACCCGGACACTGTCAGCGCCGCCGCCAGCACGGCGATCCATTCCCTGCCCTCATCGTCGGGGTCGTCCGTGGCGCAGCCGCAGTTTTCCCGTTCCATGCTCCAGGTCATCACGGCAGCCCAGCAGGAAGCGGAACAGCTTGGCGATGCCTATGTCTCCACCGAGCACCTCCTGTTGGGGCTGTCGCTCGACAGCGGCACGGCCGGCAAGTCCCTCCGGGACAACGGCGCCGGCCATGACGTCCTGCGGACAGCCCTTCCATCCGTACGAGGAGACCGAAAAGTGACGAACGCCGACCCCGAGAACACCTTCCAGGCTCTGGAGAAGTTCAGCACCGACCTCACCGAAATGGCCCGCAGCGGCAAGCTCGATCCCGTGATTGGCCGGGACTCCGAAATCCGCCGTGTCATTCAGGTACTGAGCCGGCGCACCAAGAACAACCCGGTCCTGATCGGGGAGCCGGGCGTGGGCAAGACCGCCGTCGTCGAGGGGCTCGCCCAGCGAATCGTGGCCGGGGATGTGCCGGAAAGTCTGAACGGCAAAACGCTGCTGTCCCTGGATCTGGGGTCGATGGTTGCCGGAGCCAAGTACCGCGGTGAGTTCGAAGAACGCTTCAAGGCCGTGCTGGAGGAGATTCAGAGTGCCGAGGGGCAGATTGTCACGTTCATCGACGAGCTGCACACCGTCGTCGGCGCCGGTGCGGCCGAGGGATCCATGGATGCCGGCAACATGCTCAAGCCCATGCTGGCCCGCGGCGAGCTGCGCCTGATCGGCGCCACCACGCTGGACGAATACCGCGAAAACGTGGAGAAGGACGCCGCGCTGGAGCGCCGTTTCCAGCAGGTGTATGTCGGCGAGCCCAGCGTTCCGGACACCATCGGCATTCTGCGCGGTTCAAGCGAGCGCTACGAAGCGCACCACAAGGTGGCGATCGCCGACTCCGCCCTGGTCGCTGCGGCCACCCTGTCCAACCGCTACATCACGGGCCGTCAGCTGCCGGATAAGGCCATCGACCTGGTGGATGAAGCGGCCTCCCGGCTGCGCATGGAAATCGACTCCGCGCCGGAGGAAATCGACGAGCTCCGCCGCGCCGTGGACCGGCTGACCATGGAAGAGCTGGCGCTGGCCAATGAAACAGACTCGGCTTCCCTGGAGCGGCTGGAAGTGCTGCGCGAAGACATGGCTAACAAGAAGGAGCAGCTGGCGGGGCTGAACGCACGCTGGGAAGCGGAAAAAGCCGGATTGAACCGGGTTGGCGATCTCAAGGCGCAGATTGACGAGCTGCGCTCCGAAGCGGAGAAATTCCAGCGCGACGGCGACCTTACCGAGGCCTCCCGGATCCTGTACGGGGAGATACCGGCCCTGCAGAAGGAGCTGGATGCCGCCCAGCAGGCCGAGGAAAGCAACTTCGGCGAGGAAACACGCGAACTCATGGTCTCCGAGGAAGTCACCGCCGACGACATCGCCGAGGTGGTGTCCGCCTGGACCGGAGTTCCGGCCGGACGGATGCTCCAGGGGAGTCGCAGAAGCTGCTCACCATGGAAGAGAACCTTGGCTCCCGCCTGATCGGGCAGACCAAGGCCGTAAACGCCGTCTCGGACGCGGTCCGCCGGTCCCGTGCCGGTGTCAGTGATCCGGACCGCCCCACCGGTTCCTTCCTCTTCCTGGGCCCCACCGGCGTGGGTAAGACCGAGCTGGCCAAGGCCCTGGCGGAGTTCCTCTTCGATGACGAGCGGGCCATGGTCCGCATCGACATGAGTGAGTACTCGGAAAAGCACTCGGTGTCCCGGCTCGTCGGTGCCCCTCCCGGCTATGTCGGCTATGAGGAGGGCGGCCAGCTGACCGAAGCCGTCCGCCGCCGGCCGTACTCGGTCATTCTGCTGGACGAGGTGGAGAAGGCGCATCCGGAGATCTTCGACATCCTGCTCCAGGTGCTCGACGACGGCCGCCTCACCGACGGCCAGGGACGCACCGTGGACTTCCGCAACGTCATCCTCATCCTGACCTCGAACCTGGGCTCGCAGTTCCTGGTGGATCCGGGGCTCACGGAGGACCAGAAACGGGACTCGGTCATGGGGATGGTCAACGCCAACTTCAAGCCGGAATTCCTGAACCGGCTCGACGACGTCATCCTGTTCGACCCGCTCAGCCTGGATGACCTGTCCAGGATTGTGGACATCCAGGTGCGGGCGCTAGCCGCCCGACTTCATGAGCGCAGACTCACGCTGGACGTCACCGACTCCGCACGGGAGTGGCTGGCCCTCACCGGCTATGACCCGGCCTACGGCGCCCGGCCGCTGCGCCGGCTCGTGCAGCGCGAGATCGGGGACAAGCTTGCCCGCGGAATCCTGGCCGGCAAAATCAACGACGGCGACACCGTCCTGGTGGACCGCCCGGAGGGCAGCATGGCCGTGGAGGGCGATGAGCTCGTGGCCGAACCCGTGGGCCTGTCTGTCGAAGCAGCCTAAACGCCGTGCAGTAACCCGGCCAGGAGCTGCGCCGGGTTACTGCTCAAGTAGGGATTCGGTCAGCTCCCGGCCGCCGCCGGTCACCACAAAGCAGTCAATGCGGCGGTCGCCGTCCCGCCAGGACTCCGGGGTGGGGATGACCTTGTTTTCCTGAAGATCCAAGTCGCCGCCTTCGGTCAGGGCGTCCGAGTAACGGACCTCGGAGCAAATCTCGGAGGCGCGTGCCGACAGGTCCTCCGTCCCGGGGAACTCGTCGCTCTCCGGGTAGGTGGCGGTGGCCACCAGCTGCGCGTTGTGCGGAGTTTCGCAGGTCACCACGGTGGTGGGCTCGTTGATGCCGGTGAAGTCCTGCAGGCAGGCTCCGGCTTCCAGCTCGATCGGCGAGACATCCTCTTCCAGGACACCCGGTTCCTTCTCGGACCCCAGGATGACGGTGAAGAACAGCACCACCAGCACGGCCAGGACACCCAGGATCCCCATGATGAGCAACAGCCGTTTGTTGCGTCCGTTGTCCGCCGGCGCTGCGGAGGCAGAATCAGACGCGCGCCGGGCGCGGCGAGACTCACCGGGATCAGCGGCACCCGTGGCTTCCGGCAGCTCCGGCTCCGCTGTGTCTGACGCCGGTGCGTCCGGCCTTTCTGCGCCTGAAACTGCCGCGCCCCTGTTGGCATCATCCGGCGTGTTGGAGGCGTCAGCGGCGCTGTCCGGCTCCGCGGCCGCCGCCCTGGGCTCCTCAGCGGCCTCGGAGGATGTGCCGGTCATGGGAGCAGCCGCTGCAATTCCCCCGGTGCGGTTCACTGCGGCCGGGTGGTTCGCCGCCGGATCGGTCAGGACGGCGGCATCCGCGGCCTGGGCTTCCACTTCCCGAACTTCAGCCGTTGCATCGTTGAGCGATGCGGCGTCGGCTGCCTCGGAACTAATGTCCGCTTTGCCCAGCGACGGGGTTTCCAGGGCGACGTCTTCCGGCACGGCCGGACCGTCCCCAGCTGACACTGCTGTGTCTGAAAGCGCCTCGTCTGGAACCCTTTCGCCGTTGTCCACCTCCGCAGCGGAACCGGCCGCGGGGCTGTCCGGGCCCTTTGCGGCGGCCGGGTGGTTCGCCGCCGGATCGGTCAGGACGGCGGCGTCCGCGGCCTGGGCTTCCACTTCCCGAACTTCAGCCGTTGCATCGTTGAGCGATGCGGCGTCGGCTGCCTCGGAACTAATGTCCGCTTTGCCCAGTGACGGCGTCTCCAGGGTGAGGTCATCCGGATTGGTTACCTCCGGTTCACCAGCGGTTCCGTCACCGGGTGTTTCCGCGGGCGCTGCCGCAAACACTCCGTCCCACACCTTGCTGTCATGGTCCCCGTCTCCGGAGAGCCATGCCGGAGCCTCTGTGTGGGCTTCAAGGTCCTGCAGACCGGAGGCTGCCCCGGAGTCCGCTGCGGCCGGGGCGGCAGCCTGCGGTTCTGTCTCGTCCGGGGACACCCGGGAGGCTCCCGACGGGGGATGAGAGCCGGCGCCCTGCGTGCTTTTTTTATCGCTCATGGTGAACGTGAGTCCTCACTGTAGGCGGCCCTCCGGGGCCCCAAAACTGTCTCTACCCCCGACTTTACCCAGTCTCGGCGGGGAGGTGCAGGAACAGGGGTATGCGGGGGTACTGTCAAACATGCGGCTCCGGGCGCCCCAAAGGACGGGGCGGGGCACAAGGCCGCCTGAAAGCATGTAACCTGTACTTACGACAAATTGACCAAATATTCCGGGGCCTCGCTCACTTGCTCAGAGCGACCACCTCCGGATCGACGCAAAAGGGGGTCACGCCATGGGGCGCGGCCGTCAAAAGGCAAAAGCAACCAAGCAGGCCCGGGAAATGAAGTATTTTACCCCGGCCACGGACTACTCGGCACTGCAGCGTGAGCTTGCGGGACCAACGAGCCGTCCATCGAGTCGATATCCCGAGGAACCGGCCGAGCCGGACTACTCGGCGTACGAAGATAAGTACGCGGATCAATTTGGCGACGATGACGACGATGAAGGTACTTCCCGCCGCACCGGCTAGAGCGGCACTTCAAAGCGTCGGCCGATTGCTCTCTTCAGCGGATCACCCCCAGGGTGCATCCGCTGAAGGCCGTTAAGGGTCCGGCAAAGCAACGGGCGGACAGGAAAGGGTGCGCATCTGTGACGCGCACCCTTTCCTGTGGAAGCTCCCGGGTCCCGGGCAGCCGGCAGTTTAGCCGGCGTAGTTTCCGACGAGGCGGACGGCGCCGCCGTCGACACCCTTGGCGCCCTGGACATAGTCCGGGCCGGGCAGTGCTTCACCCGCGGCTCCCACGCTGCCCATGACCCAGGCCGGAACACCGCGCTCAGCCAGCCGGTTAACGGCAGCGTCGGCTCCGGCGGCGTCCACGATGGCGACCATCCCCACGCCGAGGTTGAGGGTGCGCTCCAGATCCGGCTGCGGAACGTTCCCCAGCCCGGACACCAGCTTGAAGATGGGCGGCAGCTCCCAGGTGGAGCGGTCAACCGTGGCCTCGAGTCCCTTGGGGAGCACGCGGGCCAGGTTGGCGGCAAGGCCGCCTCCGGTGACGTGGCTGAAGCCGTGGACACCGGCGGGTTCCAACCGCGCCAGATCCAGGCAGTCGGCGGCGTACACCCGGGTGGGTTCGAGGAGTTCCTCGCCGAGGGTGCGCCCGAACTCGCTGACCTGGCGCTCGAGCTGCCAGCCGGCATGGTGGATCACCCGGCGGACCAGCGAGTAACCGTTGGAATGCAGCCCGGAGGACGCCATGCCGATGACCACGTCGCCGCTGCGGACCCGTTCCGGGCCCAGCAGGTTTCCGGCTTCCACCACGCCGGTGGCGGCGCCGGCGACGTCGTACTCATGTTCACCCAGCAGGCCGGGGTGCTCGGCGGTTTCCCCGCCCACCAGCGCCGTGCCGGCGACTTCGCAGGCCGCGGCGATGCCGCGGACAATGTCAGCGATGCGTTCGGGGACCACCTTGCCGCAGGCAATGTAGTCGGTCATGAACAGAGGCTCGGCGCCCACCACAACGATGTCGTCCACCACCATGCCCACCAGGTCGAAGCCGATGGTGTCGTGGATATCCATGGCCTGGGCAATGGCCACCTTGGTGCCTACGCCGTCGGTGGAGGTGGCGAGCAGCGGCTTCTTGTAGGCCAGCAGCCGGGACACGTCGTAGAGTCCGGCGAATCCACCCACCCCGCCCAGTACCGAAGAGTTGTGCGTCGCCTTGACGGCGGCCTTCATCAGGTCCACGGCCTTGTCGCCGGCTTCGACGTCCACTCCTGCCGAGGCATAGGTGATGGCGGTTTCGGACGAGCTCATACGGCTTCCTTCTTGTCGGCTTTGGTCAGGAGATTCTCAAACTCGGCGTCTGGCCCCGGATCGCAGCCGTTGGCTCCGCCGTCGTCCGCCGGATTGCCGGGCGCAGCCGGCTCCAGCAGGTTCTTGCCCAGCCGGTCCGCCGACGGCAGTTCGATCGGATAGACCCCGGTGAAGCATGCGGTGCACAGCCGCTCGCGGGGCTGCCGGGTGGCGCCGATCATGCCGTCCTCGGAAATGTAGGCCAGCGAGTCGGCGCCCACGGAGGCGCAGATTTCCTCGACGGCGGCACCGTTGGCGATCAGTTCCGCGCGGGAGGCAAAGTCGATGCCGTAAAAGCACGGCCACTGGACCGGCGGGGACGAAATCTTGACGTGGACTTCCTTGGCCCCCACCTCGCGCAGCATCCGCACGATGGCCCGCTGCGTGTTGCCGCGGACAATGGAATCATCCACGACCACCACGCGCTTGCCGCGGATGACGGATTCCAGGGCGTTGAGCTTGAGCTTGATGCCCAGCTGGCGCAGCGTCTGGCTCGGCTGGATGAAGGTGCGCCCCACATATGAGTTCTTGACGAATCCGTGGGCGAAGGGAATGCCCGACTCTTCGGCGTATCCGACCGCGGCGGGGGTTCCGGACTCGGGCACGGGAATGACGATGTCGGCTTCGACCGGATATTCGCGGGCCAACTGGCGGCCCATCTCTACCCGACTCTCATAGACGGACCGGCCGTTGATGACGGCATCGGGACGGGCCAGGTAAACGTATTCAAAGACGCAGCCGGCCGGCGTCGGTTCGCCGAAGCTGGTGCTGCGGATGCCGTTTTCGTCAATGGCGATAAACTCGCCGGGCTTGATCTCGCGGATGAAGCTGGCACCGACCGTGGCGAGGGCGGACCCCTCGGAAGCTACCACCCAGCCGCGGTTCAGGCGGCCCAGCACCAGCGGGCGGACCCCGTAGGTGTCCCGCGCGGCGTAGAGGGTGCCTTCGTCCATGAAGACAAAGGAGAACGCCCCGCGCAGCTTGGGCAGCAGCTCCAGGGCCGTGTCCTCCAGCGAACGTCCGTCGGAGCCGTTGAGCAGCGCCGTGACCAGCGCGGTGTCCGAGGTGTTGCCCTGGGCGATTTCACCGGAGCGCGGGCGTCCCTCGCGTTCGAGGATCATTTCGTACAGTTCGGCCGAGTTGGTCAGGTTGCCGTTGTGCGCCAGGGCCACGGTACCGCTGGCGGTGGCGCCGAGGGTGGGCTGGGCATTGGCCCACTGGGAGGCGCCGGTGGTGGAATACCGGCAGTGGCCCACCGCGATATGCCCGGTCAGGGTGTTCAGGGTGGTTTCGTCGAAGACCTGGGAAACCAGGCCCATGTCCTTGTAGACGCTGATCCTGTTGCCGTCGCTGGTGGCAATTCCCGCGGACTCCTGCCCGCGGTGCTGCAGGGCGTACAACCCGTAGTACGTAAGTTTTGCTACTTCTTCACCGGGGGCCCAGACACCGAAGACTCCACAGGCATCCTGTGGACCTTTCTCGCCGGGCAGAAGATCGTGGGAAAGTTTTCCGTCACCGCGTGCCATGGGATTAGTCTCTCACGCCGGAGTCGAAGCCGGACTTTCACGCGGAACCATTACGGGCCGCCGTTCGGGAAGTTACTCCTCGTCGCGCTCGACGACGGCGCGGCGGGCCTTGCGCACGCTGATCCAGTCCAGGAGCAGGGCAACGACGGCTCCGAGGCAGACACCGGGAATGGCGAACATGACGGTGAAGAAGCCCAGGGTTGCTTCGCGCGTGTACGTGGGATCGGCCGGCCCTGCATAGGCGACCACCAGTGCGGCAATGAACCCGGCGATCACGCCCAGAGCCAGGAACGGAATAAAACGGGGAGCGCGGCGGACGGTAATTTCGCGGCGCTCGGGGCTGTGCTGCTCGGAATCCATATCCAAATTCTACCGGCAGTAGAGATTATTGCCCTGCACGGAACAGCGGAAGCCACTCCGACAGGTCGGCCCGCTGCCCGGAAGCCGCCACCTTGCCGGCAGCGACGGCGTCCGCCCAGGGCTGTTCTCCGGTGACGAGCGCCAGCCAAGTGGCGGCGTCGGTCTCGATCACGTTCGGCGGTGTTCCCCGGGTGTGCCGGGGTCCCGCCACGCACTGGGTGACACCGAACGGCGGAACCCGGACCTCCACGCTGTTGCCGGGTGCGCGCTCAGCCAGTTCCTCGAGGGAATAGCGGACGGCGGTGGCCAGGATTTTGCGGTCAGCCGTGGAACCCTGATCCGCGGCAGCGGCGGCAGCCCGCAGCGCCGTCTCACCCTCAGGTGCCGGGATGCGTCGTCGTGCCATGGGGTAGTCCGTCCGCTGCGGTTAGGAGTCCAGCAGGGCCGTGACGGGTGCCCCGAGCCGGATGCTGCCGACAGGTTCGCCGCCGCCGAGCACCGGCCGCACAATCTTGTCCAGTACCGGGCCGATCGTGCCGGCGTCCACCGCGCCGCTGGCCGCCAGCAGGGTCAGCCCCACGAGGGACGCCGCGCGGGTGTCGCCGTCCAGCATCTTCAGGGCAACGGATACTCCGGTGTCGGTGCCCAGCACAAGCACGCCCTCGGCACCGTTCTTGGAAATGATGCCCAGGTCTTCCATTACTACGGTGTTTTCGCGGCCGCGGCCGTGGACCGCCCACGGGTAGTCGAGCATCGCGGTGGCCACGGTGGCTGCCCGGGCATCACCGTGCTTGCTCGAGGGTGCCTTGGCCAGGCGGCCGATGCCGCGGGCCAGGCCGGTGAGGGAGACGGCGGCCAGCGGCGCGCCGCAGCCGTCGGTGGCCCAGTGCCGGATGGTTTCTCCAGTGAATTCCTCAAAGACCTCGGCGATGCGCAGCTGCAGCGGATGCTGCGGATCCAGATAGGTGGCGTGGTCCCAATTGTTCTCGGTGCAGGCCCAGAGGAACGCGGCGTGCTTGCCGGAGCAGTTGAAGGCCAGCTTGTTTTTGCCCTTTCCGGCACGGACCAGCTCGTTCCGGGCGGCCTCGTCCTGGGGCCAGTCCACGGGGCACTGCAGATGGTCTTCGGTGACGCCGGCGGCAGCCAGCATCGTCTTGACCACGTCCGTGTGTTCCTTGGAACCGGTGTGGCTGGCCGCGGCCAGCGCCACCTGTGGACCGCGCAGCGGAACGCCGGATTTCATGGCAGCCACGGCTTGGAACGGCTTAAGCGTGGACCGCGGAAATATGGGCGTCGTGATGTCTCCCAGTGCCGTAACGACACTTCCGTCAGCCGCCATGACAACGGCGGAACCGATGTGGCGGGACTCGATGAAACCGCTGCGTTCCACAACGGCAAGTTCAACGGCATCGGACGCAGTAAAAGTGGCAGGCATGTTCTTATTCCACCATGAACTGCACCGACTGCCAGCCGGAGGCGCCGTCGGGCACCGTGTCGGCGCGTGCCTCGGTCTGCACGCCGTCCTGCGGATCCGTGGCCCGCGCACGCACGGTGTGGTTGCCGCTGGAAAGTTCCGGCGTGCGGAAGGAGAACTGGCGCCAGGTGTCCACCGAGGCCTCCGCGGCCAGGACCGCCGGCTGCCACTCGCCGTCGTCGATCTGCACTTCCACTCCGGTGATGCCGCGCTGCTGTGACCAGGCGGTGCCGCCAATATCCACGGGGCCGGCCGGTACCCGGGCGAACGACGCCGGCACCTCCACCCGTGCCATCGTCTTCACCGGTGCCTGCTCAGCCCAGCCGCGGTCCGTCCAGTACGCGGTTTGCGTGTCGAAGCGGGTTACTTCCATGTCGATGATCCATTTGGTGGCGGACACAAAGCCGTAGAGGCCGGGCACCACCATCCGGACTGGATAGCCATGCACCGGAGGCAGCGGCTCACCGTTCATGCCCACGGCCAGCAGAGCGTCGCGGTCATCCTGCAGCACCTCCAGGGGAGTGGAGGCGCTGAAACCGTCAACACTGGTGGAGAGCACCATGTCCGCGTCCGCCGTGGGCCGGGCCCGGGCCAGCAGCTCCCGCACCGGCAGTCCCAGCCACTTGGCAGTACCGGCCAGGTCCCCGCCGAGCGGATTGGAAACGCAGGTCAGGGTGAGATGCCGTTCAATCAGGTCCGAGTCCAGCAGCTCGGCAAAGCTGATCCGGACCTCTTCCTCCACCATGCCGTGGATCCGGAGCTCCCAGGTTTCGGCATCCACTTCCGGCACGCTGAGGGCCGTGTCGATCCGGTAGAAGTCGGCGTTCGGCGTAAGCCACGGGGTTACGCCGGATACCGGGGACTGCAGTCCGGCGGGCAGCGCGGGGGCCGGGTCGGCGCTTGCCGGAAGCCGAAGGGCGGCCCGGAAGCCGGCCGTGGTGCTGCGCGCCGCCGCGATGGCACGGCCTCCTGTGGCAGCGGCAGCCGCGATCACTGCGGTGAGCCCGGCAGCGGCGAAAAAACCGCGGCGGGTGGTCCGTGTGCCGCCGGGGGGAACTGACGGGGTGTCCGCTCCCGCATCCGCCGTCGTTCCTGCGGTGGTTTCTGCGCCGGCGGCGGGAATGCGGCGGATCAGTCCACGCAGGACAGCAATTCCGACGGCCGTCCCCAGCACCGTGGGGATGGCGTCCACCGGCGACGCTCCGGCCCGGGTCAGCACACAGGCCACAATCACTGTGCCCATGACAACGACGGCGGCCACGCCCAGCGCCCAGCGGCGCCGGGCCAGCACTCCCGCGAGGGCCGCCAATACGGCGATGGTTACGGCCATGCCGGCAAAGAGCGCGGCTTTGTCATTGGTGCCGAACGTTTCCACCGCAAAGTTCTTCAGCCACAGGGGAGTGAAGTCGATAAACGTGGAACCGAGGGCGATGAGCGGACGGGCCCGCGCGGTGAAAAACGCCCCGGCCAGCTCGGCTACGGCCAGCACCGTTGCCGCGGCGAGGATCCCCGCCAGGGCGGCGTAGGGCACCGCGGGGCGGAGCCGGAACAGCGTGCGGGTGCGGGTCCGGGCGGGAGAAGGTTTCGAGGAGGCCATCATGGTTCCTATTCGCAGCAGCACCGCGCAGGTATGGGTGTCCGCGTCACACGCGGCCGGCGCTTTCGGCTGCCGGAGCCCAGCCAGTACGCTGAACTACTGTGAAGGTTCTCGTTGTAGGCCCCGGCGGCCGCGAACATGCCCTTGTCCGATCACTGCTCGCTGATCCCTATGTCCGGGAGGTCCACGCTGCTCCCGGCAACGCAGGCATCGCGGAGATGGTTCCGGTCCATGCAGTGAATGCCAGCGACCCGGCGGAGGTGACCGCGCTGGCCCGCACCCTGGGCTCGAACCTCGTGGTTATCGGCCCCGAAGCCCCGCTCGCCGCAGGGGTTGCGGATGCCCTGCGGGAGGCAGGCATCCCCGTGTTCGGCCCGTCGCAGGCCGCAGCCCAGCTCGAGGCCTCCAAGGCGTTCGCCAAGCAGGTGATGGCCGCAGCCAGTGTTCCCACCGCCATGGCACGGGTGGCCTCCACTCCGGAAGAGGCCGCCGATGCGCTGGATACCTTCGGGGCACCGTATGTGGTCAAGGATGACGGACTGGCCGCGGGCAAAGGCGTGGTGGTCACCTCCGGCCGAGATGAGGCGCTGGCCCACGCGCAGGCCTGTTTTGACGCCGGCGGGACCGTGGTGATCGAAGAGTTCCTGGACGGCCCGGAGGTTTCACTCTTTGTCCTTTCCGACGGCCGCCATGTTGTTCCGCTGGCGCCGGCCCAGGATTTCAAGCGCATTTTCGACGGCGATGCAGGGCCCAACACCGGCGGCATGGGAGCGTATTCGCCGCTGGACTGGGTTCCGGCCGATCTCGTGGATGACGTCATCCGCCGGGTGGCCCAGCCCACGATCGATGAAATGGCAGCCCGCGGCACGCCGTTTGTCGGTGTCCTGTACTGCGGACTGGCCCTGACCTCGCGCGGAATGCGCGTCATCGAATTCAACGCCCGGTTCGGTGATCCGGAAACCCAGGCCGTGCTGGCCCGGCTGAAAACCCCGCTCGGCGGCCTGCTGCTGGCTGCGGCCAAGGGCGAACTGGACGCCATGGAACAGCTCAAGTGGGATTCCCGCACCGCGGTGGCTGTGGTGATTGCCGCCGCCGATTATCCGGACGCGCCGCGCACCGGCGACCGGATCCGCGGCCTGAAAAAGGCGGCAAAGCTCGACGGCGTCCACGTCCTGCACGCGGGCACCGCGCTCAATGGGGACGGCAAGGTGGTGTCCGCCGGCGGCCGGGTGCTCGCCGCCGTCGGCCTGGGTGCCGATCTTCAGTCAGCCCGGACCTGGCGTATGCCGGCGTGGAGATGATCCGGTTGGAAGGATCGCAGCACCGCGGTGACATTGCCTTGAAAGCGTTGAACGGGGAAGTGAGGGTTCCTGCCGGTGCCTGCACGGTGCCGGACAATGAACCGGGCTGCGCCCCGTCAGCCTGGACGGGGAACAGGCATGAGCGCCCCCGAACTGGCCGGCTGGACCCACGTTTATTCCGGAAAGGTCCGGGACCTGTACGTCCCCGCCGACTCCTCCGCACCGGGTGCAAAGGACCGGGTCCTCGTCGTGGCCAGTGACCGGATCAGCGCCTTTGACCATGTGCTGGCCTCCGAGATTCCGGACAAGGGCCGGATCCTGACCCAGCTCAGCCTGTGGTGGTTCGAGCAGCTGAAGGTGCCCAACCACGTGATCTCCGCGGATGAGGGGGTGCCGGCCGAGGTGGCGGGCCGGGCCATGATCTGCAGAAAGCTGGACATGTATCCGGTGGAGTGCATTGCCCGCGGCTACCTGACGGGCACGGGGCTGGCGGAATACCGGCAGTCGCAAACCGTGTGTGACGTGCCGCTGCCGGCCGGGCTGGTGGACGGGTCCCGGCTGGAACCGGCCATCTTCACGCCGTCGGCCAAGGCCGAGGTGGGCGAGCATGACGAGAACATCAATTACGACGCCGTGGTGAAGCTTGTCGGAGCGGAGACGGCTGGAACGCTGCGCTCGCTGACGCTGGAGATCTACGCGGCGGCCGAGGCGGTTGCCCGCGGCCGCGGCATCATCCTGGCGGACACCAAGGTGGAGTTCGGGCTGGATCCGGCCACCGGCGGGGTCACGCTGGGAGATGAGGTGCTGACCCCGGATTCCTCGCGGTTCTGGGATGCGGCGCTGTACGCCCCGGGTGCCGCGCAGCCGTCCTTCGACAAGCAGTATGTGCGGGACTGGCTGACCTCGCCTGAGTCCGGCTGGGACAAGGCCTCGGATACGCCGCCGCCGATGCTGCCGGCCGACGTCGTCGAGCGCACCCGCGCCCGCTATGTGGAGGCCTACGAGCGGCTGACCGGCAGGACGTTCGAGTAGGAGACTTCGCGCGGGGACTCCTGGCTTCCGGAAGGGGGAGTTCCCGGGCTGGCCGGAATCCGGCGCGGCTCAGCGCTGGAAGGTCAGATGCACGACGCCGCTTTCCGCCGTCTCGGCGCTGACGTTGTATCCGTCCTCGAGGCCGCGGAGGCCCTCCCACAGGTAGATGCCCCGTCCCAGCAGGATGGGCGTGATGCCCACGTGCATCCGGTCCACCAGCCCCGCTTCCAGGAACGTCTTGATGAGCGTGGGTCCGCCGCCGATCCGGACATCCTGTCCTGCCGCGGCGTCGGTGGCCAGCTCCAGTGCCTCCACGGGTGAGGCGCTGAGGAACTCGAACCTGGTTCCATTGGCCATCTCGATGGTTCGCCGCGGCGCATGAGTCAGGACAAAGACCGGAACCCGGAACGGCGGCTCATCGCCCCACCAGCCCTGCCAGTCCGGATCATCCGGGAAGAGATGCAGCCCGAACATGCCGGCTCCCATGATCTCGGAGCCGATTCCCTCGAAGTAAGCGGCAGCGTGTTTGTCATCCACGCCGGTGGTGCCTGCGCCTGGTTCATGCAGGACACGCTCTTGGAACGTCCGGGTGGCGGTGTACGGGCCCACCAGCCGGGACCAGTCCTGGCCAAACGGGTCCTCTGGAGTCTGGTCCGTGGTGGTGGCATAGCCGTCCAGGGAAATGTTCAGATCAACGCGGACAACCATCGGAAATCTCCTTGTTCCCTGATCGGCAGTACGTTGAGCCTAGCTGGGGCGGCAAGCGTGTCAAAGGGTTCCCGGGGACTGCCCGTCCGGAAGCCGGAGCACGCACTCCTTGCCGGTGGGTTCGCCGTCAAGGGTGAAAGCCAATGTGAGCAGGGAAGCACTCCGGGGCGGGGCGGGAAAGTAGAACCAGGAGGCCTCCCACTCGCTTCCGGTCCCGGAGGTATGCCCGCCGATCCATTGGTAGCTGGTTCCCAAATCGTCCGTGACGCGGGCACGTACCCGCTGCATCACCGCGACACCCGGCAGGGGCGGATAGCGGCCGGCGTTTGCGGTGCCGAGTTCTTTGCGGCGTTCCACCCAGGCGGCCTCGTCTCTGGCATGCTGCTGATTGCGCTCCCGGACTTCGCTGCCGTTGACGCCCTCGAGCATGATCTGGATGCAGCGGTCGCCGTCAGGCGACGCCATAGGTGGTTGCCGTGCCTCAACGTCAATGCCGGCAAAACGAACGCTGACGCCGTCGCTCACGCCGATAATCAGGTCACCCGGGGCCGCCACGATGGTTGTCATGCGCACCACGGTAACGGCTCGGATACAGGATAGCCATTGCGGCCCAGCCCTGAGCAAAAGCGGTCATGGGGTGGAAACAGCACTCGCCGGGCAACAAAAAGAGCCTGTCAGATGACAGACTCTCTTTGTTTGGTCGGGGTGACAGGATTTGAACCTGCGACCTCGTCGTCCCGAACGACGCGCGCTACCAAGCTGCGCCACACCCCGTAACCACTGCTCTTTTGCCGGGTTTCCCCGCCGCTGAAGCAACTTTACAAGTGTAGACGATCACCGCTGATTCCGCGAAACCGGGCTCCGCGGCCGCGGTAATGTTGCCGCGGAGCCCGTTTCGCCGCCGTCGTCCTACACCAGCGACTCCTGCCAGGCGGCCTGCAGCTTGGCGAACCGGCCGGTGCCGCCGGTGAGATCGGCCGGGGTGCCGTCCTCCACCACCTCGCCGGAGTGCATCACCAGCACCCGGTCGGCGATCTCCACCGTTGAGAGCCGGTGCGCGATGATCAGCGCCGTGCGGTTCCCCAGCAGGGTCTTCAACCCGTGCTGCACGAGCCGTTCGCTCGGAATATCCAGCGACGACGTGGCCTCGTCCAGGATCAGCACCGCGGGATCGGCCAGGAACGCGCGGGCAAAGCTGATCAGCTGGCGCTGGCCGGACGACACCCGGCCGCCGCGCTTGTTCACGTCGGTGTCGTAGCCCTCCGGCAGGGCTTCAATGAACTCATGGGCTCCCACGGCCTTCGCCGAAGCAATGATTTCTTCGCGGCTGGCGTCGGGTTTGCCCAGAGCGATGTTGTCCGCCACCGACCCGCTGAACAGGAACGCCTCCTGCGTCACCATGACGACGGCGCGGCGCAGGTCCCGCTGCGTGAGGTCGCGCAGGTCCACGCCGTCGAGCAGCACCGCACCGTCCGAGGGGTCGTAGAAGCGGGCAATCAGCTTTGCCAGCGTCGACTTGCCGGCCCCGGTCGGCCCGACCAGGGCCACGGTCTGCCCGGCGGGGATGTGCAGGTCCATGCGCGGCAGGATCACCGGACCGTCACCGTACCGGAACTCCACGCCGTCGAACCGGATGTCACCGGCGGCATGCCTGAGCTCCACCGGATGCTTGGGCGGACGAACGGTGGGCACTTCCTCCAGCAGCCCGGAGACCTTCTCCAGTGCGGCGGAGGCGGACTGGAAGGAGTTGTAGAACATGGCCATCTGGTCCACCGGCTGGAAGAAGCGCTTCGAGTACAGCAGCAGGGCCAGCAGGGCACCCACCTCGAGGCCGCCGTCGAGCACCCGGAAGCCGCCCACCAGCAGCACCACGGCCACCGTGGCGTTACCGATCAGCACCAGTCCGGGCTGGAAAACACCGTTGAGGTTGATGGAGCGGACGGTGGCCACCCGGTAGTCGTCGGCCAGGCCGTCGTACTTTTGGGCGTTCACCTGTTCGCGGCGGAAGGCCTTCACGGCGCGGATGCCGGTCATGGTCTCCACGAAGTGCACGATGAGCTTTGCGGAGGTCACCCGGGAGGCACGGTAGGCGAGCTGGGACCGCGTCTGATACCAGCGCGTCAGCAGATACATGGGCACAAAGGCCGCCAGCAGCAGCAGACCGGTGCGCCAGTCCAGGAGGAAGATGCTGACGGCAGTGAACAGCATGTACATCGCTCCCGAGGCCAGCGAGCTGATACCGGAGTCCAGCAGTTCCCGTAGGGCCTCCAGATCCGAGGTTTGCCGCGAAATGATGCGCCCCGAGGTGTACCTTTCGTGGAACTCCAGGCTCAGCCGCTGGGTGTGCCGGAAGACCCGCAGCCGCAGGTCCAGCAGCATGGCCTGGCTCAGCAGTGCGGTGGCGCGGACATAGCCGGCGGTCAGGGCCGCGGCAAGTATGGCCGCAACCAGGTAAGCCACGCCGGAGAGGACCAGCGGCAGGCTGTTGCCGGCCTGCAGGTCCGGCAGGGCATGGTCGATGCCGTAGGCAATGATGGCGGGCCCGGCCACCCGGGCGGCCTGGGAGAAGACGACCAGCAGGACGGTGCCGATAAACCGGGCCCGGTTGGGCCGGATCAGCGACCCCAGCAGGGCCAGCGACCGGCGGCGGACAGCCTGGTTTTCCTCCTTGCCCAGGTGGACGGCGTCCTCGCCTGCGGTTCCCAGCCGTGCGGCGGCGTCGTAGTTCGGGTCGGTGCCCTTGGCTCCGCGGGCACCCCTGGCGGGCCTGCCGGCCTCCGAGGCACCGCGGCGGACAGTGAAGCGGCTCATCGGATGATCTCCTCATCGTCCAGGCGCGGTGTTTCGAGGCCGCCGGCTGCGTTGTCGGCGTTGTCACTGGGAAGGAGTTCGTCTTCCAGCGGACTGTCCAGGTCTGCGGGTTCCGTGGGCAGGCTGGCGATCACGTACCGGTAGTGCTCATTGTCCGCGAGCAGCTCGGCGTGGGTGCCGACGGCGCTGATCCGGCCGTCCTCCAGCAGCGCGACGCGGTCGGCCAGGGACACCGTGGACGGGCGGTGCGCCACCACCAGCGTGGTGGTGTCGGCCAGTACCTCGCGCAGCCGGCCCTCCACCAGTTCCTCGGTGCGGACATCGAGCGCCGACAGCGGGTCGTCCATGATCAACACCTTGGGCCGGGCGGCTATGGCCCGCGCCAGGGCCACGCGCTGCCGCTGGCCGCCGGACAGGCTCAGCCCCTCCTCACCGATCAGCGTGTCGGTGCCCTCGGGCAGGGAATAGACAAAGTCGGCCTGCGCGACGTCGAGCGCCTGGGCCAGCAGCTGGTCGGCTTCGGCCGAACTTGCCGGTTCGGCTCCGAGCAGGACGTTGTCGCGGACCGAACTGGAGAACAGCGTGGTGTCTTCGAAGGCCACCGCAACGATGGTGCGGAGCTCCTCAAGGTCAAGGTCCCGCAGGTCGGTGCCGTCGATCCGGACCGCACCGCCGGTGACATCAAAGAGCCGGGGTACGAGCTGCAGCAGGGTGGTTTTTCCGCTGCCGGTTACCCCCACCAGGGCCATGGTTTCGCCCGGCCGCAGGCACAGGTCCACGCCGTTGATCACGCCGCGGGTGCCGTCCCTGGTGTCCGGGTAAGCAAAATGGACATCCTCAAACACGAGTTCCCCGCGCACATCGCGCAGGTGAACCGGATGTTCCGGACTTTCGATGGAGCGCCGGGCGTCCATCACCTCGTAGTGCCGGTCAATCGCCGTCTTGGCCGTGAGGGTCATGGACAGCAGCGGCCCGATGGCCTCCACCGGACCGGCCACGACGGCGGCAGTGGCGAAGAACGCGACCAGTGCGCCAATGCTGAGCGTGCCGTCAGCCACGGAAATGATGCCCACGACGAGGGCGGCAGCCAGCGCGGCCTCGGGCAGCAGTGTGACCACCAGCGAGAACTTGGCCAGCGAATTGGCTTTGGAAACCTCCGTCAGCCGCAGTTCCTGTGCCTGCTCCTCGAAGGAATCAAGCGCCTCGCGGCTGCGGCCGAAAGCCTTCAGGATGCGGATGCCGTGGACGGATTCCTCCACGGTGGTCGCCAGGTCTCCGGTTTGGTCCTGGCTTTGGCGGGACACCTGCCGGTAGAAGCGGTTGAAGCGGAATCCGTAAACGACAATGGGCACGGCAGCGGCGATAAAAATGAGTGCCAGGGGCCAGCTGGTGAACAGCATGACGGTGAACCCAATCGCCACGGTCAGCGCCGTGACCACGAGCATGATGGCGCCGAAGGCCATCCAGCGGCGGATCAGGTTCAGGTCGCTCATGGCGCGGGAGAGCAGCTGGCCGCTGCCCCAGCGGTCATGGAATTCGACCGAAAGATCCTGCAGATGCCGGTAGAACGATGTGCGCATCCGGGTTTCCACCGTGGTGGCGGGGGCGATGACGAACTGGCGGCGCAGCGCCACGAACGCCGCCTCCAGTACGCCCAGGCCCAGGACGACGCCGGCCGCACCCCACACGGCAGCTGTCGATCCGCCGGGGTTCAGCGACGTGTTGATCAGCACGCGGAAGACCTGCGGAATGGCCAGCGCCATGAGGCTGGCGCCCAGGGCGCAGAAGAGCCCGAGGATTAACCGGGGGAGAATGGGCCGCAAATGGGGGTACAGCCGTCCAAGGGACTGCCACAGTGATGTTTGCGCGGGCATGAAACCTCTTTGAGCGGGTGGAGGGTCCTGCATCAGGTGCAGCGTCCCTAGTGGCCTCAATCCTAAGCCTGACCGGTGACGGAATCGACGGCGGTCCGGAGTATGGTCTTTTCCGGCCGAGGAACGGCTTCGTCCGGCTTGCCGGGTGCCGGCAGCTTGCGTCTGCCGCGTCGTCGTCCACCGCCGGGGACGTGGCGTTTCACCCCGAGAGTAGGGATAATTCCGCTTTCCGGCGCTGGGAAGGGCATTGTCCCGACACTCGGCGGAGTTGAAGTGCATGAGCCCGACCGCTGCCGCCGGGGGAACGCCCGGGCCGGAGCGGGCTACGAGCGCGGAGTCAGCGTTATCAGGACCGCTTCGGGACGGCAGGCAAACCGGACCGGAGCGAAACGCGACGTTCCGATCCCCGCCGAAACGTTCATTGGCACCCGGCGGCCGTTGCGCTCCCACACGGACACACCCTTGGCCCGCGAGGTGGGCAGGTCGCAGTTGCTGACCAAAGCACCGTAGAACGGAATGCAGACCTGTCCGCCGTGGGTATGGCCGGCCAGGATCAGCTCCGCTCCGCCGTCCGTGAAGTAGTTCAGCACCCGCTGGTAGGGCGCATGGGCCACCCCGACGCGAAGGGAGGGCGCCGGGTCGGCGGCAACAGCAGCTTCCGGGAACCCCGCATAGACGTCGCGGTCCAGGTGCGGGTCATCCACGCCGGAGAAGTCCAGCCGTATCCCGCCCAGGACTTTGGAATCCCGGCGGTTCGTCAGACCGGTCCAGCCGGCGTCGTCGAAGGCACCGAAGAGCTCCCCGAACGGCAGCGCCGGCGGCTCCCTGGTGATTTTCGAGGGGCCCGTGAAGTAGGTGAAGGGACTCTTCATCATCGGGCCGTAATAGTCATTGGAACCGGGAACGTAGACGCCGGGGAACCGCAGCAGCGGCTTGAGGGCCGCCAACAGCGGAGGCACGGCGTCGGGGTGACTGAGGTTGTCGCCGGTGTTGACCACCAGATCCGGTTCCAGCTCCCCCAGCGAAGCCAGCCACCGCGTCTTGAGGTTCTGGTTCGGCACAAAGTGGATGTCCGACAGGTGCAGCACCCGCAGCGGCGCGCTGCCCGGCGGCAGGACGGCCAGCGTCTCCGCCCGAATCCCAAAAAGGTTGCGTTCGATCAATGAGGCATAGGCAAGGGCGGCAGCCCCGGCACCGGCGGTAGCTCCGGCAGCCCAGGCCGCCGGGCGCAGAACACTGCCCAGGGAAGAAGCGGCCACGATTAGTATGTCTCGCGCCCGGCAGCGAACCGGTCTTCAAAGAAGCTCGCCCCGGAGGCGTTGTTGTCCCCCTCGGAGCCGCCGCCTCCGTTGTCCCCGTCGTCGTCACTGTCGGCGGCTGGGCTGGGGGACGGCGCCGGTGCCGGCCTCGGTGCCTGCGGCGCGTTGCCCATGATGCTCGCAGGCGGGGAGTGAACGGATTGGCGCCGTACTCACCGGGAATCCGCTGGATGAAGTTCTTCCAGGACGGTCCGGCAATCAGCGAGCCGTCGATTTCCGGGTACACCCGGCCGCCGATCGGCTTGCCGATCATGGTGCCGCGCTCGTCACCCCAGACGTGGTTGCCCAGCCAGGAGGCCGTGACCATGCCCGTGGTGTAACCCATGAACCAGGTCTGGGACCGGAAGTCGTTGGTTCCGGTCTTGCCGGCGACCGGGAGCCCGATCTGCAGGTTGTAGCCCGATCCCTTGGTCATGACCTGCTGGGTGGCAGCGTTGACGCCCTGGGCAACTTCCTTCTTCATCACCTGCTGGCAGTCCTGCGCCGGAACCTCGAAGGTCCGTCCGTCGACCGCTGTCACCGAGGTCAGGGCGCGGGGTTCGCACTTGAGGCCCTCGGCCGCGAAGGTGGCAAAACCGGTGGCCATGGCCAGCGGTGAAGCGTCGCCGCCGCCGCCGAAGGACGACGGCGGGTTGACCTCCAGCGGTTCGTTCTGGCCGCTGGCGCTTTTGCCGTTGTGGATGCCGGATGCGAAAGCCATTTCCTGGAACTTGCACAGATCCAGCTGGTTAATCTCAGCCAGGGTGATGGTGTTGAGCGAGTTGGCGAGGCCGTCAATCACAGTGGTGGAGCGGTAATTGGTGTCACCGTAGTTGATGGGTGTCCAGGGCTCCGGAATGCCGTAGCGGCCCCCGGGCAGGCAGCTGGCATTCCAGCTGTGTCCTGCCGGATAGGTGCGCTTTCGCCCGTCCAGCTGGGCGTTCAGCGTCTTCCCGGCATCCAGCCAGGCAGCCACGGTGAACGGCTTGTAGGTTGAGCCGGGCTGGAAGCCGCCCATGCCGCCCAGCGGTTTGTCCGGGTTGCCGTCCTGGTACTGGTCCACGTTGAAGTTCAGCACGGAGTTTCCGGGCCCCTGCTCAGGCGTGTAACGGCTGTTCTGGGCCATGGACAGGATCTTGCCCGTGCCCGGCTCCATCGACACCATGGAGTGGCCGATTTCCGGGTCGGTGGTGTCGGGGTTCGCCGTCTCGTTGATGGCGGTTTGCGCGGCGTTCTGGATTTCCGGATCGAGCGTGGTGTTGATGCTCAGGCCGCCGCGGTACAGCAGCTTCTCGCGGTCCTCCAAAGTAGCGCCGAAACGGTCGTCATTGGTGATCAGGTGGGTGACATAGTCACAGAAATACGGTGCCTGGACCGCGCCGACGCAGTTGCTGGGGACTGGGGTGAGGTTCAGGCCCAGATCAGTGGCGACGGCGGCGTCGTGCTCTTCCTGCGTAATCCGTCCGGTGCCAAGCATGGTGCCGATCACCAGGTTCCGCCGTTTCAGCGCCACTTCCGGATTGCCGGTGGGACTGTAGAGCGTGGGGCCGTTGACCACTCCGGCCAAAAGCGCGGCCTGCGGAATGTTCAGTTCCGCGGCCGTGACGTTGAAGAAGTATTTGGCGGCCGCCTGCACGCCGAACGTGGTGCCGCTGAAGGGCACGATATTGAAGTAGCCCTCAAGGATCTCTTCCTTGCTCAGCTGCTTTTCCACTGCGATGGCCAGCTTCATTTCCCGCAGCTTGTCGCCGTACGTTTTCTGCATGCTGCCGCTGAAGACAACTTCTTCATTATTTTGAAGGTTGGAGTCGATGATGACGTTGTTCACGTACTGCTGCGTGATCGTGGAGGCGCCGCGGTTGGTACCGGACGTGATGTTGGACGCCAGGGCTCCGATGAGGCCCTGCATGTCGACGCCGCCGTGTTCGTAGAAACGGTCGTCCTCGATCGCCAGCATCGCGTCGATCATGGTGGGGGAGACTTCGGACAGCTTGATCGGCTGGCGGTTCTCCTCGTACAGCGTGGCGATGAGCGAGCCGTCATTGGCGTAAATCTTGGAGGGCTCCGCCAGGCTCCGGCCTCGAGTTCCGACGGCAGGTCGTCGAAGAACTGGAGGGAGCCGGACGCGGCGGTACCGGCAGCTGCGGCGGCGGGAACGAGGAGTCCCGCGGCCAAAACACCGCAAAGTGCACTGACGCCAAAGAACGCGACGATCTTGCCCAAAGTGGTCGCCGTGTCAAAAAGAGGTGATTTGCGAGCTGCCATGCGCATCAGTCTACAAGCACGCGTTAGTCTTTGGATTATGAGCAAATGGGAATATTTCATCACGCCGCTTCCTCTTCACACACCGGGAGCTGTCCTTAACATGCACGGCGAAGAAGGTTGGGAGCTGGTCCAGATCACCCCGGCCCCCAACGGCACCGGAGCTGTGGCCTACATGAAGCGCGAGAAGTCGCAGTGACAGAGCTGAACGAGGTGGTTTCGGCCGTGGAGCGCAGGCTCGCGGAGCTGGGCCTGGCCCTGCCTGCGGTGGCCGCGCCCGTGGCCGCGTACGTGCCGGCGGTGGTCACCGGAAACTATGTGTACACTTCGGGCCAGCTGCCGTTCGTCGACGGCGTGTTGCCGGCCGCGGGCAAGGTGGGAGCTTCGGTGTCCGCCGAGGACGCCGCCGGCTACGCCGCAACCTGCGCAGTCAACGCCCTCGCCGCCATCAAGGCGCAGATCGGCGACCTGGACCGCATCAGCCGCATCGTCAAGGTGGTGGGCTTCGTCGCCTCCGATCCGTCCTTCACCGGACAGCCGGCGGTCATTAACGGCGCCTCGGAACTGCTTGGGCAGGTTTTCGGCGAGGCGGGCGCCCATGCCCGGTCCGCCGTCGGCGTGGCCGTGCTGCCGCTGGATGCCCCTGTCGAAGTAGAAGTGATCGCCGAATTTGCCTAGTTCCTCCGTACGGCTTTTCCCGGTCCCCCCGTATCTGCGGGGGGCCGCGGAAAGCTGGATCGAACACGGTGACCGGACACCGCGCAAACCCCGCCCGGCGTCCTCCGTGGTGCTGGTCCGGGACGCACCCCGCGGCACCGAAACTTATCTGGCTTACCGGCGCGGCGAATCTCCGCTGGGCAAGGTCGCCTTTCCCGGCGGCAGCCTCGAAGAGGGCGACGCCGGAACCTCCGCCGCCTGGTACGGCCCGTCCCCGGCCGCATGGGCCAAGTCCATGGGCATGGATGACCCCGGGCAGGCGCGCCGGCACGTGGCGGCAGCCATCCGCGAACTGTTTGAGGAAACCGGCATCCTGCTGGCCGGCCCCGACGAATCCACCCTGCTGGAGGCCAACCGCGGCCCGGAATGGATGGCCGCCCGCACCGGCATAGCCTCCGGCGACCTCTCCTTCATGGACCTGCTCTCGCGGCGCGGCCTGGGCCTGCGCACGGACCTGCTGCGCCCGCTGGCGAACTGGCAGACGGCGGATTTCGCGCTGCGCCGCTTCGACACCCGCTACTTCGCCGTGGTACAGCCGCTGGGGCAGGAAGCTTCGCTGCTGGACGGCAAGGGCAGCTGGGGTGGATGGCGGTCCGCGGCCGCAGAAATCGCCGCACGCGGGACCACCTCGCTGGGCGACGAGATCGGCCTGCCGGACACCACGGGCCTGACCCTGGGGGAACTGACCGTCCCGCAGGTGGAACTGGTCCTGGAAAAGCTGGCGGTTGCCCGCGGCTGCATCGCATATCTGGCCTCCCGCCGCCCGGCACAGGTCTTCCGGCCCGAACTGGTGCGGACTGGCGACGGCGGCTACCGGCTGGCCGTGCAGCTGGGCGGCGGCGGGGAAGGTCCGGCGCAGCGGGGCCGGTAACCGGGAGCTGAGCCGGCAGGCAACAGCAAACGACGGCGCCGCCCCCGGTAGAGGGGAGCGGCGCCGTCGTTCGCTGTTAACGCGGACCGGAAAGATCTAGCGGGAGCGCTGGCGCAGCCGCTGCACATCCAGGATGACCACGGCGCGGGCTTCAAGGCGCAGCCAGCCGCGCTGCACAAACTCGGCCAGGGCCTTGTTCACCGTTTCCCGGGAAGCGCCGACCAGCTGGGCCAGTTCTTCCTGGGTTAGTTCGTGCGCCACGAGGATGCCGTCGGTGGCGGGCCGGCCAAAGCGGTCCGCCAGATCCAGCAGTGCCTTGGCCACGCGGCCGGGAACATCCGAGAACACCAGGTCCGCGAGGGACTCGTTGGTGCGGCGCAGCCGGCGGGCCAGGGCCTGCAGCAGCTGGACCGAGACCTCGGGGCGCGTTTCCAGCAGTGCCTTCAGGTTGTCGTGCCGCAGCCCGGCCAGACGCGTTTCGGACACCGCGGTGGCGGTGGCGTTGCGCGGGCTCGGATCAAACAGCGCCATCTCGCCGAAGAGCTCGCCGGGGCCGAGGATGGCCAGCAGGTTCTCGCGGCCGTCCGGTGCCGAGCGGCCCAGCTTGATCTTTCCGGACACAATGAAATACAGCTGGTCGCCCTGGTCACCTTCGCGGAAAACTGATGCCCCGCGCGAAAGGTCGACCTCGGTCAACTCGTCGGTCAGAGCTGCGAAGACGTCGTCTCCCAATGAGGCGAACAGTGGCGCACGGCGCAGTACCTCGATATCCATGAAATCTCCTGTAAATAGTTGTCCCTTCTATTATCTTCCCGCACTGCGGCACCATGTGACACCTGTAATAGCTTTGTTCGCCCTCGGATGATAAAAAGGACGCCCCGGTGCCCTGTCCGGCACGCCCCGCTGCGCACGGCGTCCCCAGCTTTGACAGCTAAACTCTGGAGGCAGGACTGTTCCCGCACGGTCCCGCGTTTGCCCCCTACACCCTCTTTGGAGCTGTTTGTGCTCGGATTCTCCCTGCTTGACATCATTCTGCTGTTGGCGCTGCTGTTCTACCTCATCGCCGGGCTGCGGAACGGTCTGGTGGTGACCCTGGGCGGTATTGTCGGTTTCGTGGCCGGGGCTGTTGCGGCGTTCTTTGCCATTCCGATGGTTACGGCGTGGGTGCCCGACGACGGGTGGCGGCTGACCGCCGTCATCGCCACGGTGGTGATCCTGGTCCTGGGCGGCCACGCCGTCGGCGCCGCGCTCGGCGGCGGCATCCGGCGCTGGATGAATTTTCCGCCGCTGCGGTTCCTGGACCGGCTGCTTGGCGGCGCCGTGAACCTGGCCGTCTCCGCGCTGGTGATGTCGATGCTCGCCTTCAGCGTCAATACCCTGGGCGTGCCGTTCCTTTCCCAGCAGATCACGTCGTCCAAGGTGCTCTCCGCCATTGACGAGGCCACCCCCGTCCAGGTGAAAACCTGGACGGCCCAGGTGCGCTCCTTCACGCTGGCCGAGGGCCTGCCGACCATTTTGGACAGCGCCGCACCGAAGACGGTGGTCGCCCCCGACGAGTCGCTGTCCTCCGCTGCGCTGCAGGCCTCCTCGGAGTCGGTGGTAAAGATCACGGGAACGGCGTACCAGTGCGGGCAGAACCAGACCGGGTCCGGTTTCGTGGCAGCCGATGACCGGGTGATTACCAACGCCCACGTGGTGGCCGGCGTGTCCGAGCCGGTGGTGCAGGTTCCCGGCGGCGGGGCGCTGCCGGGCAAGGTGGTCTACTTCGACAGCACCCGCGATCTGGCCGTGCTCGCGGTGGATAATCTGGATGCGGATCCGATTCCGCTGGGTGATGTCCTGCCCAACGGCACCACGGCGGCGTTTGCCGGGTATCCGGCGGGTGGTCCGTTCCGCCTGCAGGCGGCCAACGTGGAGCGGCTCTCCGACGTATCGGTGCGTAATATTTACGGCTCATCCCCGGAGGTGCTGGAGGTCTACACGCTGGCAGCCAATGTCCAGCAGGGTAATTCCGGCGGTCCGCTGCTGGACATCGACGGGCAGGTGGCCGGGGTCATCTTCGCCAAGACCACCGGCGAGCAGCCCATCGGTTACGCGCTGTCCCTGAGCGAAGTGGGCCCGGTGGCGCAGGCAGCCGCCGGTTACTCCGATCCGGTGTCTCCCGGGGAGTGCATTTCCGGCGAGTAGGACGTCCGCGGAACCGCCGGGCTCAGGCGCCGGCGCCGCGGTCCAGGCGGGCCGCCAGATAGTCGACAGCCATGCCGTAGCCGGCGATGCCGGCACCGCAGATGACGACGTCGGCCACCGCCGACACATACGAGTGGTGGCGGAATTCCTCGCGCCGGTGGATATTGCTGAGGTGGACCTCCACGACGGGCAGCCCGACGCCGGCCAGCGCGTCGGGAATGGCCACCGAGGTGTGGCTGTAAGCGGCCGGGTTAATAATGATGGCATCCGCCAGGCCCGGGGCGCCGTGGATCGCGTCGATCAGGTCCCCTTCATGGTTGGACTGGATGCAGTCCACGGTCCAGCCGTGCGCCTCCGCAGCACCCAGGGCGAGCGCTTCGACGTCGTCGAGCGTGTCGGTGCCGTAGATCCCCGGTTCCCGGGTGCCCAGGAGGTTCAGGTTGGGGCCGTTGAGGACCAGCAGGTTGCGGGTGCGGGAATCAGTCATGGCTTAACTATGCGCCAACCGCGCGGGCTCCGCAGCGGCGGCATTCCGGCGCGTCATCCGCGCCGCCGCCAGTGCTCCGGCGATCGTCACGGCCGACATGAGGGCCAGCACGACGCCGGGATGCCACCAGGCGCCGCCGGTCACCTCGCCGAAGGCCGACGTCATGGCCGGAGCGAATCCGGCCAGGATCCCGGCGAAACTGTAGGCCAGCGAAAGCGCCGTGAAACCGGTGCGGGCCGGGAACAGGTCGGCCATCAGCCCGCCCAGCGCCGCCCACGCCGCCGTCGGGGCGATGCCGCCGAGCAGGATGGCCAGGATGTAGGTGGTTTGGTCAGCGGTGCTGATGACCCAGTAGAGCGGAAACGAAATCAGCAGCGTGGCCGCGGCGCCGGCGGCGACCATGCGGGCGGAGCCGATCCGGGTGGCCAGCCACCCGAACGCCGGAATGGTGGCCAGCTGCAGGACCGATCCCACGAGCGCGGCGTTGAGCACGGTGGCGTCGGACAGGCCCAGCTGCGCGGTGCCGTAGGCCTGGGTGTAGGTGGTCATGAGGAAGTAGGAACCGATGCCCAGCAGTGAGGCGGCGGCGGCCACCAGGACGGGCAGCCGCTGGGTCCTGAGCACTTCCAGGACCGGCACACGGGGAACGGCCTGATGCTCGGCAACGTCCTTGAAGACCGGGGTTTCCTCGATGGCGAAGCGCAGGTACAGGGCGATTCCCATGAAGGGGAAAGCCAGCAGGAAGGGAACCCGCCAGAGGCCGGCCTCCATGGTTTCCTGGGAGGCCTGGGTCAGGAGCAGGAAGGTTGCGGTGACCATGATCGTTCCCACGGGGGACCCGATCTGCGGAATCGCGGCGTAGAGGGCCCGCTTGCGCGGCTCTGCGTGTTCGGTGGCGATCAGGATTGCTCCGCCCCATTCGCCGCCGACGGCCAGGCCCTGCAGCAGCCGCAGCGTCACCAGCAGCGCCGGAGCCCAGAGGCCGATGGTGTTGTAGTCCGGCAGCAGGCCGATCACGCCGGTTGCCGTTCCCATGAGGACGATGGTCCAGATCAGCGACTTCTTGCGTCCGATCCGGTCGCCGATGTGGCCGAAGAGTACGGCGCCCACGGGGCGGGCGACGAAGCCGATACCCAGGGACAGGAAGGAAAGCAGGACACCGATCAGCGGATCGACGTCCGGAAAGAAGATCCGGTTCAGGATCAGGGCGGCTGCGGTGCCGAAAACGTAGAAGTCATAGGACTCCAGCGCGGTTCCGACGAAGGATGCTCCGGCTACCCTGCGCGCCATTCGGCGTGAATGCGTGCGGTCCTGCGGACCGTTTGGGGCGGGGGTGGCGGAGGGTGAGGCAGTGCTGGAAGTGGACACGAGCATTGATTCTGCTACCCCGCATGCCCCGGTGCCAACTTTGTGAGTCGAAGGTCACGTCCGCGCTGACGTGCCGGCTCCCCGGCTAGGGTGCGGCAGCCGCAAGAATCGCGCGCCCGGCGCTGATCAGGGACGCCGAAACCCCGGCAGGGTCGGCGACATAGCCATGGACCATGGCCCCGTCGCGCAGCATCAGCAGCTGGTCCGCCACGTCGCCGGGACGCGCCGCCCCCAGCTGTGCGATCCTGCCGCTGACCTCGGTGTGCAGCCACTGCCTGTGGTCCCGGACGACGCCGCGGACCGGGGAACCGGCATCGGGATACTCCGCCGCCGCATTGATGAACGGGCAGCCGCGGAATCCGGGAACGCAGGCCTCGGCACCCATGGCCTCGGCCAGCTGCAGGAGCCCGGTGCAGGGATCGGCGCTCAGCTGCCCGGCCGCGGCGCGGACCCGGGCGGACTGGTCCTGCAGGTATGCAACCACGAGGTCTTCCTTGGTGCGGAAGTGCCGGTAGAACGTCACCTTGGTGGTGTGCGCGTCCGCGATGATCCGGTCGGCGCTGACGGCCCGGATGCCCTCGGAATAAAAGAGGAAAGCCGCGGTGTCCAGGATGCGGCCGCGCACCGGTGACTGAGTGGCCATGGTTTCCTCCTGGGTTGCGGAACGCTTCGAAGGCGAGTTTACTTGCCTCAGGTAGACGTACTAGTAAGTCTACCTGAACCCCCACCTAAAGGAGTTGCCATGAGCGCTTTGTACACCGCTTCAGCCACCGCATCCGGAGACGGCCGTAACGGAGAGGCCCGCACCAGCGACGGCCAGCTGAAGGTCAACCTGGCTACTCCTGCCGAGATGGGCGGCGCCGGTGACGGCACCAACCCGGAGCAGCTGTTCGCCGCCGGCTACGGCGCATGCTTCCTCTCGGCGCTGAAAATGATCGCCCGCGCTGAGAAGGCCCCGATCGCCGATGCCGCGGTCACCGCCGATGTCAGCCTGCACAAGCAGGAGGTCGGCTTCAAGCTCGGCGTCGCCCTGCACGTGGAAATGTCCGGCGTGGACCAGGCCGCCGCCGAAAAGCTCGTCGAAGCCGCCCACCAGGTCTGCCCGTACTCCAATGCGACCCGCGGCAACATCGACGTCGAACTCGACGTCACGGTCGCCTAGCAGCTCCGCCCGCTCAACGGCAGAAGGTGCACGTCCCGGAGCCGGGAGGTGCACCTTCTGCTTTACCGCGCGGGGCTATTTCCGCATCGACTCCGCAATCTGCTGCATGACCGTGTTGTCCGCCAGGGTGCTCGAATCTCCGGCCTCGCGGCCTTCGGCGACATCCTTGAGCAGCCGGCGCATGATCTTCCCGGACCGGGTCTTGGGCAGTTCCGGCACCACCAGGATGTGCCGGGGCTTGGCGATGGGGCCGATCTCCTTGCCCACGTGGTTGCGCAGCGTCGTGACGATGTCGTCGTCGTCCTTGGCGCTGCCGCGGAGGATGACGAACGCCACCACGGCTTCACCGGTGGTGTCGTCCCGCGCCCCGACGACGGCGGCCTCGGCCACCGAGGGGTGGCTGACCAGGGCGGACTCGATTTCGGTGGTGGAGAGCCGGTGCCCCGAAACGTTCATCACGTCATCGACCCGGCCCAGCAGCCAGATGTCGCCGTCTTCGTCCTTCTTGGCGCCGTCGCCGGCAAAGTACATGTTGTCGAACCGGGACCAGTAGGTCTGCTTAAAGCGCTCCGGATCCCCCCAAATGCCGCGCAGCATGGCGGGCCAGGGTTCCTTGACCACGAGGAAGCCGCCGGAGCCGTTGGGCACCGATTCGCCCATCTCGTCGACCACGTCAATGGAGATGCCGGGAACGGCCACCTGCGCGGACCCGGGCTTGGCGGCCGTGACGCCGGGCATCGGCGCGATCATGTGCGCGCCGGTTTCGGTCTGCCACCAGGTGTCCACAATGGGCGCCGGGTTCTCCTTCTTGCCGCCGTTCGCGCCAATGACCGTGCGGTACCACATCCAGGCCTCGGGGTTGATGGGTTCGCCCACCGATCCCAGGACGCGGATGGAGTCGAGGTTGAACTTCCCCGGAATATCGCGGCCCCACTTCATGCAGGTGCGGATGGCCGTGGGCGCGGTGTACAGGATCGACACCTTGTACTTTTCGACCAGCTCCCACCAGCGGCCCTGATGGGGGGTGTCCGGGGTTCCCTCATAAATCAGCTGCGTGGCCCCGTTGACCAGCGGCGCGTAGGTGACATAGGAGTGCCCGGTGACCCAGCCGATATCAGCGGTGCACCAGTACACATCGGTTTCGGGCTTTAGGTCGAAGGTGTTCAGGTGCGTAAACGCGGTCTGTGCCAGGTAGCCGCCGGTGGTGTGCAGGATGCCCTTGGGCTTGCCGGTGGTGCCGGAGGTGTAGAGGATGAACAGCGGATGTTCGGAGTCGTGCCCGACGGCTGTGTGCTCGGCGTCCGCGGTGCCGACGACGTCGTCCCACCACACGTCGCGGCCCTCGGTCCACTGCACGGGCTCGCCGTTGCGCTTCACCACAACAACGCTGCTGACCGTGTGGCCGTCCTTAACCAGCGACTCGTCCACGGCCGGCTTCAGCGCCGTCGGCTTGCCGCGCCGGTAGGAGCCGTCAGCGGTGACGACCAGCTTCGCTTCGGCGTCGTCGATCCGGCTGCGCAGCGCATCCGCGGAGAAACCGCCGAAAACCACTGAATGGACCGCGCCGATCCGGGCGCAGGCGAGCATGGTGATCACGGCCTCGGGAATCATCGGCAGGTAGACCGCCACCCGGTCGCCCTTGGCGACGCCCAGGGACTCAAAGGCATTGGCGGCCTTTTTGACCTCTTCGGTGAGCTGGGCGTAGGTGTAGGTCCGGGTGTCTCCGGGTTCGCCCTCGAAGAACAGGGCCACACGGTCGCCGCGGCCTTCCTCCACATGCCGGTCCAGCGCGTTGTAGGCGGCGTTAATCTTTCCGCCGCCGAACCACTTCGCGAACGGTGCATCGGACCAGTCCAGCGTCTCGGTGAAGTCCTTTTCCCACGTCAGCAGGCTGCGGGCCTGCCGGGCCCAGAACTCCGGACCCTCGGCTGCCGCTTCCTCATAGAGGGAGGGCTTGGCGACAGCGTTCTCCGCGAACTCCGGGCTGGGCGGAAAACTGCGGTGCTCGTGGAGCAGGTTCTCCAGTGCATCGCCATGCTGCTTGACGGGGGACTGTTCAGACATTGGAAACCCTTTCGCTAGCTGAGTGCCCACGGTCCAGCCCGGATCGAGGGGCTGCCGTAGCGTTGGATCCACCCTAGCGCCGATCAGGCCGGTGTGTGTGCCCAGTCACATGCGGGCCCGGCAAAGGGGGTGTTTCTGCGGTGAGCGGTAGATCACGGCGGGCAGGCCTGCGGCAGTTCGGCTAGTGTGCGGTCCCGGCGTTGACTAGGCTGTGGGAGGAAGCAAACGCTTTTTGACCCGTGCATACGGCCCGGTATCTGCTGCAGAGGCAGCACATGCCGGCCCCTAAGGCGGCGGTCGTGAATGGAGAACAGAATGAACCAGCCCCCGTTGAGAAGGACGCCAGAACGGTGGCGGGAACCCCGGCACCCTCCGAGATCCGTCCAGCCGGCGAGGACAGGGCCCGGACTGCTGTCTTTGGCCCTTTCGGCCTGCGTGACTGCGTTGTGGGCGGTTCCGTCTTTTTGATGCTGATCGGTTCCCTGCTGCCGTGGAGCACCTCCTTCGACTTGGAGCTCAACCTCTGGTCACCGCTGACGCCCCTGTTCTTCCTGGGTATCGGCATCGTCCTGCCGCTGCTGGTTGCCGGCCTGTTCGCGGCCCGCCGGATGGCGCCGGAGCTGAAATACCGGATCGGTTCCCTGTCCGTGGACCAGTTCGGCTCCGTGGTGGCAGTCCTGGCCACCGCCTTCTTCTTCCTGCAGCTGGTCAACGAATTCACCATCGGCACGCTGCTGACGTTCATCGGCGCCCTCGGCCTGGTGGCGTCCACCACGCTGGCTCCGCATATTCCGCCCTTCTCCCATGAATTCGCCGAGCGTCCGGAAACCCCTGCCCACGTCACGGCGCGCGACGCCGTACGCCTGCAGCGCCGCCCGGCCGCTCCTGCCGGTCCGGGCCGGCCTGCAGCTGCCGCTGACGGTGACCGTTCCGGTGACGACGCCGCAGCCGCGGACGGCAAGTCCAGCCGATCCCGGCTTGCCGGGATCGGCAAAAAGGCACCCGCCGGGCTGTTCGGCCGCAAGCCCGACGACGCCGGCACTACCCCGGCACCGAACGGCATCCCGGAAACCGGCGCAGCAGCGGCAGGAGCTTCCGCCGCACCGGGCAGTGACGGCCCCGCCCGCGCAGGAACGGCCGCCGCCGGGAACGTCCCGGAGGAACAGGCCGATGCCCGGGATTCCGCACCCCGCGGGACGACTCGATCGCTGCCACAACGGTGAATCCCGTGGTCCAGGGCCAGCAGTCCGGGCCGTCCCGGACAGCGGAAGCCGGGCAGTCCCACGCGGAACCTGCCACGCAGGCATCGCCGCTGGTGCCGGCGCCGTCGGGCTCCGAATCCATCAGCGCCACGCGCGAAGAATCCGAGAACGTGGTGGAGGCCTTCTGGTTTGCTGTCGGCACCCCGCGCCAGATTGTCGACGAGCGCACCGGCCTGCCGCTGTTCATGTTCCACCCGGGGGACTGGGAGCTGGGGCTCGAAGACCGCGGCACCGAGTTCCTGGTGCAGGACAAGCGCACCGGGCGCATCGGCGTGCTGCGGGACCTCAGCAACATTGAGCGTGTCGGCGAGGACTCCGGCGAATAGCCTGCGGCACCTGGCACCATCCGAACCGGAACGAAGGACACAAGGACGTGGTTAAGGCAACTGGGAGTGATTCCTCCCTGCTCGCTCTGAAGCGCAGGGCGCGGAAGATCAACCGGCTGCTGGGGGAGCTGTATCCCTACGCCGTGGCGGAGCTGGACTTCACCAACGCCTTCGAGCTGCTGATCGCCACGGTGTTGTCCGCGCAGACCACCGACATTCGCGTCAACGCGGTGACGCCGGCGCTGTTTGCCCGCTATCCGGATGCGAAGGCGCTGGCCGAAGCCGACGAAGCGGACCTGCAGGAGCTGATCCGGCCCACCGGGTTTTTCCGGGCCAAGGCGGCCAGTATCAAGGCGCTGTCCACCCGTCTGGTCGATGAGTATGACGGGCAGGTGCCGGACAAGCTCGAAGAGCTCGTTACCCTGCCCGGCGTCGGACGCAAGACCGCGAACGTGGTGCTCGGCAACGCCTTTGGGATTCCCGGCATCACCGTGGACACGCACTTTGGCCGGCTGTCCCGCCGCTTCGGCTGGACGACCGCCAAGGACCCGGTCAAGGTGGAGGAGGACGTCGCTGAACTTTTCGAGCCGCGCGACTGGACTCCGCTGTCCAACCGGGTGGTCTTCCACGGCCGCCGGGTCTGCCACGCCAAGACTCCGGCCTGCGGTGCGTGCGCCGTCGCGCAGCTGTGTCCCTCGTACGGCGAGGGGGAGACCGATCCCGAGAAGGCGAAGAAGCTGCTGAAGTACGAGCTTGCCCCCGGCCGCGAGGAGCTTCACGCCCGGATGATGGCTGCCGAAACCCGGGCACAGCTGCGGGCTGCCGGTTACGGGCTGGAAGCATGAGCGCCTACACGGATCTGCAGGCGCTGGGGGCTGCGGCAGCCGCCCGCACCACGTACTTCGACGCGAACCTGGAGCTGCTGCGCCGGAGTGTGGACCCGGCCACTGCCCGCCGCGCCGCCGTGTTGATTCTCTTCGGCGACCTGGACGACCAGCCGTCGGACTTCCGCTCCGCCGGAGTTCCCGACGAGCTGGATGTCCTGCTGGTCGAGAGGGCCGCCACGCTCAACGACCATCCCGGGCAGGTGGCCTTCCCCGGCGGATCGCTGGATGCCTCGGACGCCGGGCCGGAGGCAGCAGCCCTGCGCGAAGCACAGGAGGAGACGGGGCTGGACCCGGACGGCGTCGTCGTGCTCGGTACGCTGCCGCAGGTCGGACTGCCGGTCAGTAACTTCCTGGTGACACCGGTCCTGGGCTGGTGGGACCGGCCCACCCCGGTGGACGTGGTGGACTACGGCGAGTCTGCCTCCGTGTTCCGGGTGCCCGTGGCGGACCTGCTCAATCCCGCCAACCGCCGCACCGCCGTCATGCGCCACGGCGCCGGCGTCCACCGCTCGCCGGCATTCCTCGTGAACGGCGTCCTGGTGTGGGGCTTTACCGGAATTATCCTCAACGCGGTGCTCGAGGAACTCGGCTGGACCCTGCCGTGGGACGAGGAGCGGGAAATCGTTCCGGCCCTCTAGCCGTCGCCGGCCTGGGCCAGCCTCAACCAGGTCCGCTTAGTCACCGTCAGGATAGAACTGGCTCGATGTCCCATAATCGGGGTCCAGCTCGGAGCGCTGCATCCGGTGTTCCTTCGGATGGTCGACGCAGGCGGTGGTGGCGACGACTTCAACCGTGTCGGGATAGCCGCGCTCGAAAATGAGCCGCAGATTGACCGCTCCCTGCTTCAGGTAGATGATGCGGACCTGGCCGATTTCCACATCGGGCGTGTCGTGTTCCGCCGTCACCGCCCAGTCTTCGGACTGCAGTTCCAGGGCCAGCGCGTCGATGGCTGCGTAGGCTGCGCCGGCATCGGCGGGCTGGCCCCGGAGGATGCCCTGCCAGCTGGTCTGCGTGTGCGGATTATCAAGTTCGGGCGGGAGGCAGGACGATTCCCGCAGCCGGTACACCGACAGCTCCACGCTCCCTGCCGCCGTTTCTTCCAGCGACGGAAACAACAGCTCCAGCTGCTCCTGAACCGCGGCGAATCCCTCCGGTGAGAGCTTGTCGGATGTGCGGGGCATCGTTGTCTCCGTTTCGGTGGGGTCTGCGGGGTCGGCGGATGAAGGGGAAAAACAACCGGACATGAGGAGGACCAGGCTGAGGGCCCCTGCGGTGAGGACGGACGGGCGGCGCCGAAGCCGCGGATCAGCGCCCGTCACTGTTCGAGGTCCGGTACGTTGACAGTCTCCAGCCGGCCGCCGGCATAGTCTTCCGGACGGAGTTCGATGGGCGAGACGTAGAAGCCGCCGTCGGCGGTTGAATACCACACGTCCTCTACGAAGAGGCTGACCTTGCCGCCCATGATCACGCCCTTGATGTTCTCCGCCGACGTGGAGTTCATTTCGAAGTAGTCCACGTGGCCGCCCATCAGGGTGTCCGGGTCCGCCGGATCGCGGAAACCGGACTCCAGCCGGATCACGCCCATCCGGTCAACGCTGCCGCCCTCAAGGAAGGAGCCGCCGTGGAACCCGCCGCCGACACCCTGCGCTCCCATGATCAGCAGGTCGCTCCTGGTCTGGACCAGATACCGGTTCGCGCCCGGGCTGGCGGTATCCTGCGGTCCGCTCACCTCGTGTCCGGGGCCGGCCGGTGCCACGTACACAATGTTGGCCGAATCCAGGCCCTCGCGCTCGCCGGTGCCGAGCATTGATCCGCCGGCGCTGTAGCCGACATAGGTTGTGCGGGCGTCCGCCGGAATTTCGAGGTCGACGGCATAGTCGAAGGCCGCGAGCAGCGGTGCGGCCTTCTCGTTGTACGCCGATGATGCGTTGTCCAGGATTACGTTCTGCGGCAGGTCGCTGCCCTGCCAGTAAAAACCGAGCTTCCCGTCCCCCGCGGGGCCGAAGACCGCGGCGAGGCTGCTCGTGCCGGTCTCCAGCTCGGCCAGCCGTGCCCGCGTTCCCGGAACCAGTCCGCCCATGATCTCCGTGCCGGCCGACGGTGTTCCCAGCATGGTCACTATCTGTCCGTTTCCGTCCAGATTCACCATCACCACCTGGATGTTCTGGGTCACGGCGTAGTTCAGGCCGGTGAGCTTTCCTTCCAGCTCTCCGCGCAGCGCGGTCCACTCGTCATGGTCGTGCTTCCACTGCCCCCAGTCCCGGTAATCGTCCCGGCGGGGCTCGGGCAATCCAGCGGTCTTCTCCCGGAGGTTCTGTTGCAGCCCCGGGACGGTGAGGAGGTTGGCGCGGGCCCGCTCAGCCATGGGTACGCCGTTGAGGTTGCCGAAGACCGCCGGGTACAGCAGCAGGAGCCGCTCCCGGTCTGATGCCGGCAGGCCAAGCCATGCGGCGCGGATGCCGGCAATCCCGTCTGGAGTGAGGTGCGCGCCGCCTGCCATGGCCTTCTGCATAACGGCCTCCGCCCGTTGCATCCAGAAAGCACCCGTCAGCCGGCGGTTCGCCAGGAGCGCCGCGGCTTCAGGATTGGCGGCCCCCCACTCCCGCAGCTCCGCCTCGTTCAGGCCCAGCAGCGACGGCAGCAGTGCATCGGGATGGATGGCACCGAACCGTTCATCCAGTTTCCCGGTCAGCGCTGACCAGTGCGCGGCGGGCAGGACATTCCCTCCGGGTACGGCGGCCATCGGCAGGCCGGCACCGGCCCCGTAGCTGATGCCGGCCAGGACGGCGGCGGTGGTTTCCTGCAGATCGGTCCAGCTCCGCTCCAGGGCAGCGGCATCGTCCTTCAGCTGCTGCTCCGCAAGGTCCTGTTTGTCCCCGGCTTCCCCGGGGTCAGGATTCCGGCCCAGCTGCCGGAACACGTCCTGCAGCGCCAGCGCCCGGCGGGCCAGGAGCCGGCCGCCTGCCGTGAACTCGCCGATGGTCTCGGCGGCGTCCCGCAGTGACCGCTGCCAGTTCCCGGCGGGTTCCTTCAAATCGTCCAGCGCGGTGTACACCCGGTCCTGGGTGGCCGGATGGTGGTAACAGCCGCGGAACCGGGCCCAGGCCGCGGAGGCATCACCCAGATACTCCGCGGCGGTTCCCGCGCGCAGGGCCATGTCCGCGGCTTCGTCCTCCAGTACCTCCCACGGCACGTCAATGTGCGGCAGGCGCAGTGACCGCACGGCTACTGCACCGCCCGGTACTGGCCCCGGCGGTGCGGTGCATAATCTGTCGGGAGTGCGACCAGGGCTGCCGACGCTGTCGCCGACATGTCGCTGTCCGCGGCGGCAAAGGCGGAAGCGGCGGTGGAGACGGCGCCGGCCTTGCGGAAGAGCAGGGATCCCACGCGCTCTCCGACATCGTCGCGGCCGGACCAAAAACTCGAAAACGCCGCAGCAACCACCGTTGCAGTGCCGAAGCTGCCGGCGACTGTCTCGCCGCAGGCGCGGGCGGCCTGCGCCGCCCGGGTCAGCGACTCGCCGTCGGCGGCAATGTCGACCAGCGCGGCGTGGATCTCCGGGAGGTCCATGGAGTACGTGCCGTCTCCCCGGGCCCGGGCGCGGACGGCTGTAATGGCGGGTCACCCTGAAGCTTCATTCTTCTTCCCCCGGGTCGGGATGGACTGATGCTGCCCCGAGTATGGCATGCGGCGGCGTCCCCGTTGAAGGAAAAAGCCGTCTTGGGGATAACTGCCTACGGTGGGGCTATTCCTTCGCGGGTGCGGACCTTCCGCCGACTTTGATTGTTGACGGCGACGGCGATTGGAGGACGGCCACGGCCAGCTGGACACGGTTGGTTACTCCCAGCTTGGTGAAGGCGTTGGCGATGTGGGTTTTGACCGTGGCAATGCTGACATAGAGTTCGGCGCTGATTTCTGTGTTGGTCAACCCGCGGGCGACAGCGTGGGCGATGGCTCGTTCGCGCTCGCTGAGGGCGGCCAGGGGATTCGGCTGCGCCGCAGGATCCGCCGGCTCCTCCGGCGTGGAAGCCGCGGCCGCGACAATGCGTTTGAGGACTCCGGGGAGAAGCGCAGGTTGTCAGCTGCCGCGGCACGGACGGCCGAGACCATGTCTGCGGGTGCAGTGTCCTTGAGCAGGAAGCCGGAGGCTCCGGCCCGCAGCGCGGAAAGGATGAAATCATCGGTGTCGAACGAGGTCAGAACGATCACCCGGGGCGGCTGCGGCGGTGCCGTGATGCGTTCCGTGGCGGCGATGCCGCTCAGGCGAGGCATTCGGATGTCCATGAGGACGACGTCGGGCATTAGTTCCGCGGCGAGAACGACGGCGGTTTCGCCGTCGCCCGCTTCACCGATGATCGAAATATCCGGCGCCCCGTCGAGGATGAGGCGCAGTCCTGCGCGGATGAGGGGTTCATCGTCCGCGATCAGGACCTTCAACAGATCAACGCTCACCAGGGAACCTGCACTTTCGTGATGTAGACCCCGGCCTCGCTGCCTGATTCGATTGAACCGCCGGAAAGCCGGGCACGCTCGGCCAATCCAATCAGGCCGAGCCCGTTCGGTGCAGGGGTTTCGGCCCCGAAACCGGATTGCTCACCGTCACGGTGATACCCTGCCCGGGTGCACCTGCCAGGGTCAGAGCCACGGGATGGCCGGGGGCGTGTTTCTGGGCGTTGGTGATGCCCTCCTGTGCCACGCGGTACAAGTGGCGGGAGATGGCATCGTTGGGGGAGTTCTCGCCGGTGGCCAGCAGCGCCGGTTCGATGGTCAGGGTGATGGTGGTGCCGGCCGCCCGGGCTGATTCCACGAGGGCCGGAATGGAGGAGATATTCGGCTGGGGTGCCGTGTCCGCGGCCTCTTCACGCAGAACAGTCAGCACGGTGCGCAGTTCCGACGCTGCTTTCGAGGCACTCTCGCGCAGGATGCCGGCCGTGGACCGGACGGTCTCCGGGTCCAGGCCGGTGCGGTATTCCAGGGCTCCGGCGTGCATGCTGATCAGACTCAGGCGATGAGCCAGGGTATCGTGCATTTCGCGGGCGATCCGGGTGCGCTCCGCCAGCCGTGCCTGATCCGCCCGGGCATCCTGTTCCCGGCGGGCGCTGTCCGCTTCCTGCCGGAGGGAGACAATCAGCGCCTTTTTGGCGCCGCGGTTCATCCCGATCAGTATCAGGACAGCGAGCCCGCCCAAGGCGGTCAGGAGGATCCATCCGTACTCCTCGACGGATTCAGCCGGCTCAATCGCCATGCTGGCCGTCAGCGCTGCAGCAAAGACAAGCGCGGTGGCGGCCAGGAGGCGCGGCTGCCGAAAGGCCGCAATGCGGATGATGCACAGGCAACCTGCGGGAAAGGCCAGGGTGGAAAGCCCGCTGAGAGCGATGATTCCAAGTCCGGCACCCACCGGAGACCGGCGCAGGGCCAGGGGAAGCAGACTGATGGCAGCAACGCCCAGCACGAAGTCCAGGAACATCGGTCCGAGGTAGGGCGTCAGGCCGGCGTCGTCAGACGGCAGTTCCGCCGGCAGCATTGAACCGAGGACGACCAGAAAAACCAGGAACCCGACCACAGCGGCGGCGGCGGTGATCCCTGCCGTCTTCCAGGCACTGGGGCGTTGACTCGGGAGCGGCATTCTAGAAATCCTAATAAGCGCGGTGACGGACCACAATCAGCCAAAAGCATGAAGTCTTTTCCGCCGGATGGCTGGTGCCGGGAGCCGATTGGCCGAAGCGGAACGCGGGCCTAAGCGGGCAGGCTTCAGACATGACCTCTCCTGCTGATCATCCGGCTGCTCCGGATGCCCTGACCCCGGCCCGCCCCGCTCCCGTCCGTCCCCTTCCCTCCTCTCCGTTTCACCGCCTGGCCCGCTCCCTTCCCGGCTACCGCTGGTGGCACCCATTGACCACGGTGTTGGTCACGGTTGTTCTTTACCTCGTCCTGCTCCTGCTGGCGGTGGGGATAACAACGGTGGTGGGGATCTTTGTGCCGGGGCTTTCCGCACTGGGTGACCGGGCGATGTCTGCGGAATCAGACCTCGGTGACCCGGTACAGCTCGCCTTTCTGCTCGGAACCGTCTGCCTGCTCTGGCCTGCGGCGGCGCTGGGCGTGCGGTGGGGCGGCAGGCGTTCCGCCGGAACACTCTCCTCGGTCACCGGCCGGCTGCGCTGGCGCTGTTTTCCCAAACTGCTGGCCCTGGCTACCGGCCTGTTTGCGGCCGTGAATGCCCTGAGCCTGCTGGTGCCGGAGTCCTTGCGGGAAAGCGGCGGAGCGCCGGACGGCGGCGGCAGTTCCGGCAACGTGTGGTTCTTGCTGCTGGTAGTCCTGGCATTGGTGCCGGTGCAGGCAACCGCCGAGGAATATGTTTTCCGCGGGCTGCTGATGCAGGGCATCGGATCCTGGCTGCGCCATCCGGCCTTCGCCATCCTGTTGCCGGTTCCCCTGTTCGTCTTCGGTCACGGCTACGGGCTGGTGGGGCAGATTGACGTTGCCGCCTTTGCCGTCGCAGCCGGATGGATAACCTGGCGTACCGGTGGGCTGGAAGCGGCCATCGCGCTGCATGTTATCAACAACGTGGGAGTGCTCGGCCTGGGTGCGGCGGGCTTCGGCGATCTGAATGCCACGGACTATCCGTGGGCTGTCCTGCCGTTCTCGCTGGCCCTCCTGCTTGCCTACTCCCTGATTGTGGTCCGCTGGTTCCCGGCGCCGGAGGCGGTGCCGTCCCGGACGGCGGAGCGTTACTTCGCCTCGGCGTAGGAATCCACGGTCACGGTCACCACTGGGAACTCCAGCGGAATCTGACCGAACAGCAGGCCGGTGGCGGCAGCTGCGGCCTCGGTGACCAGGGCGCTGACTTCTTCGGCGCGGGAGGCGGGGACGTGCAGCATCACTTCGTCATGCAGGAAAAACACCAGTTCCCCGGCCGGTGCGGTTGCCGACGCAGTCCGGAGCCGGCGTCGTATTTCCGCCAGCCAGCACAGCGCCCATTCCGCGGCGGTGGCCTGCACCACGAAGTTGCGCGTGAAGCGGCCCTGCGAACGGGCCAGGGCGTCGGCGCGGCGCTGTTCTTCCGCGGAGGCCGTCTGCTGGGACCGCAGCCAGCGTTGGGATACCGGAGGCGAGCTGCGGCCCAAATGGCTGCTGACAGTCCGGCCGGCCTCTCCGGCACGGGCACCGCGCTCGACGACGCCGATCGCCTGCGGATAGGACCGGGTCAGGGCGGGCATCAGCCGGCCGGCCTCGCCGGACGTCGCGCCGTACATCGCTCCCAGGATCGCCATTTTGGCCTGCGCCCGGTCCCCGTGGAAGTTCTGGTCCGCGATGCCCTGGTAGAGGTCCCTGCCCCGGGCCGCCGCGGCAAGGGCGTTGTCCCGGCCCAGAGCCGCGAGAACCCGGGGTTCGAGCTGCGCGGCGTCGGCGACGATGAGTTTGTGCCCCGGATCCGGGCGGACCGCGTCGCGCACGTAGCGGGGGATCTGCAGCGCGCCGCCGCCGCGTGAGGCCCAGCGCCCGGACACGACGCCGCCCACCACGTATTCCGGGCGAAACCGTCCGTCCGCGACCCAGGCCTCCAGCCAGGTCCAGCCATTGGCGCTGAGCAGCCGGGACAGCCGCTTGTATTCCAGCAGCGGGGCAACCGCAGGATGGTCGTGCTGCTGCAGTTCCCAGGTCCGGGTCGTTTTCACTTCGATCCCGGCCCGGTGCAGGGCCCGCAGCAGTTCCTGTGGGGAATCCGGGTTGAAGCCGGGGTTTCCCAGCTTGTCCCGCAGCTCGGCGGCAAGCTGTTCCAGCCGGACGGGGCGCTGTCCCTCGGGCGGCCGCGGCCCCAGCTCCTGTTCCAGCATTGCCTCGTGGAGGTCGCGCCGCCAGGGCAGCCCCGCGTGCTCCATTTCCACGGCGATTAGCCCGCCGGCGGATTCGGCGGCGAGCAGCAGCGCCAGCCGCTGCCGCGACGGAGACGCCGCAACCGCGGCCAGCTGGGCCTGCAGCTCGGCAACCTGCTCGTCGAGCGCTGGGCCGGCGGCGGGGTCGTCAAATCCTTCCAGCCCTTCGAAAAGTGAACTTTGGTTGGGTGCGGGCGGGACCGGCAGCAGCTGGCGGGGGAGCTGCTCAGCATCGGCCTCGGGCGTTTCGGCCCGCAGCTTGTCAATGTAGGGGGAAGGCGGTGCGGCTTCCGAAAAGCGCAGGATGCCGCGCACCAGGGCCAAATCGTGGCTGCGGGCAACCCGCACGCCTGCGCGCAGCAGCTGCGGATATACCGCACGGGTGCTGTTGAAAACCCAGCGGACGTTCGGCCGGTCCTCATAGTCACCCACCACGGCAGCCAGCAGGGCCGGCACGACGACGGCGGGGGCCGCGGCGGGACGGCCGGCAGCATCGGTTTCCTGGAGCTGCAGGGAGCCGGCGGCGGGGCCGGGACCGGCCGGGGTGAGGACAACGTACATGTTTCCATTGTCCCTGCCGGCCGGTGCCCGGCTTGAACCGCCGCACAGGGGAGACCCCTGGGCGAAGTTCCGGGTGTGTCCTCCACAGCCGCAGGCCCGGCGCAGCTTGTCCCCAGCCCGGACCGAAGCGCCGCGCGCCGGCCGTCACGGGGGAAGAGTGGGCGCATGAGTGATGAACAGCTGTGGGTACCGGCGGTCCGGGCACCTGGCACCGTAATGCGGGACACTGCAGCGCCGGACGGCGGCGACCGAACCGGTGGTGCCCGGCGGAACCGGAGCGCGGCGGGATTCGCTGAACGTCTTGGCGGTGGTGATGGCGGATCCGGTGGTGGATCCGGGGCCCGGACCGGACTCAGCTCTTTAAATGACGGGAGAACGGAACCGGCTGCCGGGCCCCCGGCCCGCCGGGCTTCCCGCGCCGGACGCCGAACGGGTTCCCGGGCCCCTGCCCGCGCCGCCGCGCGCAGCGGCGAAACCCGAACCCCGGTGGTCCTGGCCAGCCGCTCCCAGCGGCTGCAGGACGAGGTCTCCCGGGTTGCGGCAGCAGCGGGGCTGGAGCTTGAAGTACTGCCGGATGTCCGTGAAGCCCTGCTCCGGAACCCCGAGGTCATGCTGCTGGGCATCGACGCGGCAGCAAACGAACAGACCGGACGCCGGCGTCCCGGTCAGGCGGGCCCGGACGGAGCCGAGACCATAGTGGTGGGCACCGGCGAGGACACCGGGCTGTGGGAGGCCGCGGCACGGTTGGACGCCGTGCGGGTGGCCGTCCTGCCGGCGGCCTCCGGTTGGCTGGCCGAGTACCTGAGCCGCCGGCGTTCTCCGGCAGCCGGCTACGTCCTGGGCGTAATGGGCGGCTGCGGCGGCGCCGGCGCCTCCAGCCTGTCGTGCTGGCTCGCCCATGAAGCGGCGGAACAGGGCGTGGCCACCCTGCTGGTGGACGGAGATCCACACGGGGGCGGCCTGGACGCCAGCCTCGCGAGCGGGGAGGTGCCGGGAGTACGCTGGCCGGACCTCGCCGATGTGCGCGGATCGCTAAACCCGGTGCAACTGCTCTCCGCCCTGCCCCAGGTGTCCGGTTTCGCCCTGCTGTCCGGCGCTGCAGGGCCAGCCACCGGGCCCGGGCCGCTTACGGAACCGTCCGCGGCACCGCTTCCGGACCTGGGCGCCGCGGAGGGGCCGGCGGAAGAAAGCGTGCGGGCGGTCATGGACGCCGCACGGGCCGCCTTCGCCCTGACCGTGGTGGACTGCAGCCGGCACCGCTCTGCCCAGCTGTGGGCCTGCGACGCGGTGCTGCTGGTGGTACCGGGCCGCCTCCGCCCTGTGCTGGCGGCCGGATCCCTGCGCCGCACCCTGGGCACGGCTGCGCAGGCGGTGGTGGTCCGCGGACCGCTGGGGGACGGAATGGATGACGCCCGCGCCGCCGAAGCCGTGGGACTTCCACTGGCCGGCTATCTGCCCGCCGTGCGCAGCCTGGAGCATGCCGAAGCGCGCGGCCAGCTGCTAGAGCGGGGCCGGCGGCCACGCATCCGGCGTGTGACGGAAAACCTGGTGCGGCAGCTGGCCGCCGAATTACCGGCCGCGGTCCCGAACCGGGGCGGACACCAATGACCCCGCAGGGCCGGCGTGCCGCCCGATCCCACCCGGTGGATCAACAGCCGCCCCGCAACGGTGACGCTCCCATGGTGCGGCAGGTCCGCCGGCAAATGCTCGACGACGGCGCACCTGTCACGCCGGCGCGGCTGGCGGCGGCTGTCCAATCCAGCGGCCGGCTGCTGGGAGCCGAGGAGCGCTGCGTGCCGTGGACCGGGTGCAGGCTGAGCTGCAGGGGTTGGGGCCGTTGCAGGAACTGGCGCTGCTGCCCGGCATCAGCGACATACTGGTCAACGGACCGGCACGCGTGTGGATCGACACCGGGCACGGTCTGGAGCTGACCGGGCTGCGGTTCGGCTCCGACGCGGAGGTCCAGGCGCTCGCAGCCCGCCTGGTTGCGGCCGGCGGCCGCCGCCTGGACGACTCCAACCCCTGTGTGGATGTGCAGCTGCGCGGGTACCGGGTCCATGCGGTGCTCCGGCCGGTCTCCACCGGTTCCACCCTGCTCTCCATCCGGATCCGGCGCACCCGGACGTTCTCGCTGGAGGAACTGCAGGCCAGCGGAACCGTGGACCCGGAAAGCGCCGGGGTGCTGCGGCGCCTGGTGGCAGCCCGGCTGAACTTCCTGATCAGCGGCGCCACCGGGACCGGAAAAACGACCCTCCTGTCCACCCTGCTGTCGCTGAGCGACCCCGGGGAACGGCTGGTGCTGGTGGAAGACGCCGCAGAACTGGATCCCCGCCACCCCCATGTGGTGGGGCTGCAGAGCCGGCATGGAAACGTGGAGGGCACCGGGCTGGTGGACCTGGCCGAACTCGTGCGGCAGGCCCTGCGGATGCGCCCGGACCGGCTGGTGGTGGGGGAGTGCCGCGGCGCGGAGGTCCGTGAACTGCTCGCGGCTATGAATACCGGGCACGACGGCGCCGGCGGCACCATCCATGCCAATTCGGCAGCCGGCGTGCCCGCCAGGCTGGCGGCGCTCGGGGCCCTGGCCGGAATGAGCAGTACGGCCGTGACGCTGCAGGCAGCCAGTGCCCTGGACGTGGTGGTGCACCTCGTCCGGCGGGCGTCCGGACGCCGGCTGGCCGAGATCGCCGTGCTCACGGCGTCATCCGACGGACGGCTGTTGGCGCTGCCGGCGCTGCTGCCGCTGCTTCCTACGGACTCCGCAAGCCGGTACGGCCCCGGTTGGGAAGTACTGCAGGAGCGGTTGACTGAACGTTCCCGTATGCCGGCCGACAACCGGACCGAAACATCCGTCCAATGACCGGCCTGTGGGTCACGGCGCTGCTGGGCATCTCAGCGCTGGTGTTGATGCCCCGGGCCGGCTTGCCGGCACAAAGCCGGGAGCCCAGCACGGGGCCGGGGCAGCAGAGCCGCGGACGGACCGGCCGGCGGCAGGTCCGGGCAGGCAGGATCCGCCTTTTCCGGGCCCGTCCGGATCCGTCACTGCACGAGGTTCCGTTGCTCGTGCACCAGCTCACGGGGCTGCTGGCCGCCGGGCGCGCTCCGTATCAGCTGTGGACGGACGCCGCCGCCCTGCAGAGGAGCACCGGCGGAACAGGATCAGACGGCTTGCTGGCCGCGCGGCTGCTGCCGGTTTTGGAGGCAGCCGGCCAGGCCGCGTCCCTGGGACTGAGTCCGGTGCCTGTATTCCGGGCCGCCGCGGAAGTCCGGACGCGGAGGGCCCGGGCCGCCGGTAGGAACCCGCCGGGGGCCGGCGCCGCACGGTCAGGCGCAGCTGTGCTGTCGATGGAGCAGGTGTGGAGCGAACTCGCCGGGTGCGTGAGCATTTCCGAGCGCAGCGGTGCACCGCTGGCGGGAGTGCTGGGCCGCTACGCCGCCCAGCTTGAGGGCAGCCTGGACCAGCAGGCGGCGCGGGAAACGGCGCTGGCAGGGCCGAAGGCCACCGTCCGGCTGCTGACCTGGCTGCCGGTGGGCGGACTGGGGCTGGGCTACCTGTTGGGTGCTGATCCGGTGGGGGTTCTCATCGGCAGTCCGCTGGGCTGGTTGGCGGCAGCCTCCGGTGCGGCGCTGTCGCTGAGCGCCGGGGTATGGTCCAGAGCACTGGTGCGCCGGGCCGCGGCCCCCTGATGGCAGGAACCCTGGTAGCCGTGTTCCTTGCCGCCGCGGCCGCCCTGCTGCTCCGGGGACCGGGCCTGTCTGCCGCGCCGGGAACCGGATCCGGTGTGCCGGGACTCGGGGCGGGATCCGGGCGGGGACTCGGAGCGGGAGTACCCGGAGCGAACGGCCCGGGAAGTGCAGGCATATCCGATCCAGCGCTTCTGCTCGATCTTGTGGCGGCCATGCTGGATGCCGGCCAGTCCCTGCTGCCGGCGCTGGGGATTCTCGCCGATGTCGCAGAGCCGGAGACCGCCCTGTGCCTGCGCCGGGTGCAGGCCGCGCTGGAACTGGGCGCGCCGTGGGCAGTGGCCTGGGAACTGGCCGTTCCCGGTGCTGCCGGCGCCAGCTCCTCCGGGCCGCCTATCGCCGGAGGACCGGGGTCCAGCCGCCAGCAGTCCAGCCGCCGGCAGTCCAGCCGCCGGCAGGGCGATCTGCCGCACCCCTATCTCCGGCTTCCCGCCGCGGCGGCCGAGCTGCGCGGGGCGCTAACCTTTACCGCCACCACCGGCGCACCGTCGGCGGCCGTACTGGTGGCTGCGGCGGCCCAGCTCCGCCGAAGACGGGCACGCGAGGCTGAACGCCGGGCTGCGGCGCTGGGCGTCAAGCTGGTGGTCCCGCTGGGGCTGTGCGCGCTGCCGGCGTTTATCGTCCTGACCGTGGTGCCGCTGCTGCTGTCACTGCTGCCGTCGTTTCCCTAGCTGTCCTGGGATTTCCGCTGGCGTCTTGAACCCGGGGCGTCCTGAACCCGCGGTGTCCTGAGACCAGGCGGCGGCAAGGATGGATGGCCCCGGTGTCCCTCCACAACCAACTTGGCCGCCTCCGTTATCCGCAGCGGCACGCCGGCACCTGTTCCGGCAGGGCTGCCGGCGGCAGGATCAGACCACCGCAATACGAAGCGGCGCAAGAGATGCCAGTCAACACCAGGAGGAAACCATGTCTGTCTTGAGCAGATCCGTAACTGCCGCACAGCGCGGCCGCAGTTTTTCCGGGGCTCCCGCCTTCGGCGGTGAAGAGGTACCCGGGCCCGGAGGAAACACCTGCCGGTGTGGTGCCCCGGCCAGCCGGCCGGCAGCTTTGGAAAGCCGCAGGCCGCCGCACCGCCGGAGCACGCCGTACCGCAGACCCAGTCCCCGCTGCCATCCGGGCGCGCGGCGGCAGAGGCTTACCGCTCGGGCAGAGGTCCGGGCACCGTGACCGTGCTGTACCCGGCGGAACCCTCCGCCGGGCCGGATAATGTCTTCCAACCGGATAGTACCCAGCCGGACAGCACCCAGTCGGAAAGTGCCCAGCCGGACAATATCCGGCCGCACATTGCGGCGCCGGGCAGCAGAACATGGGAACGGAGGAAAGCCGGCCGGCTCCGGGCCAGCTTCCAGGACCGCGAAGCAGGAATGGCAACAGCGGAATACGCCATTGCCACCCTTGCCGCCGTGGCATTCGCGGCCCTACTGGTCGCCGTGCTGGGCAGCGGGGAGGTGCGGTCCCTGCTGATGGGGCTGATCCGCAGTGCGCTGACTTTGGGTTAGTAAATGGCCCGGGAGAAGCGGCAGGATTTACCCTCCGGGGCGCGGTCACCGCCGAACTAGCGGTGGGGCTGCCCGCCGTGGCCCTGCTTCTGGCCGTAGTGCTCACGGGTGTAGCGGCCGGGGTGACCCAGCTGCGCGTCGAGGAAGCGGCACGGGCGGCGGCGCGGGAAATCATGCGCGGAGACAGCGCTGCGGCAGAGACCGCGGCCCGGCGGATCGCCGGCGCCGATGCTCAGGTGACACTCGCCGCCGACGGATTGTGGCTGCGCGTGCAGGTCGACTCGGCGGTGGCGGCTCCGCTGCTGGACCGGCTGCCGCTGGTGCTCAGCGCCTCCGCGTCGGCTCTTCCGGAATCCCTCCCATGAAGCGTGCAAAGAAGGACTCCGCGAAAGATCGAAGAAGGAGGAAAGGAAGCGGGAAAGGACGGCGGCGGGAAGGAGCTGTGGAACGCGGATCCGGGACCGTACTGGTGCTGGGGATCGGGGTGCTGCTGCTCATCCTGTTCGGCGCCGTGCTGTTGCTGCTGCAGTCAGCGGTGGCCGCCAACCGTGCTGCCACCGCAGCGGACCTGGCTGCCTTGGCCGCCGCCGACACGGTGCGGGGCCTGCGGGAAGGGGAACCATGCGCCGTGGCGGGGGAGGCCGCGGGCCGCAACGGCGCGGCATTGACCGGTTGCGCGGTCAACGCCGGAGACCTGAGTGTTCAGGTCAGCACCGAGGTGGCGGTTCGGCTGATGCCGTGGCCCGCCACCGGCCAGGCCCGGGCCGGTCCACCGCCCTAGGTGCCCGGGCCGCCCTGAGCGGCCGGGACGGGGCCATCGTCCTGAGGAAGGCGATGCGGTGGTAGCCGGCGCCCCGTCCGAAAGCTGCTAAGCCGGGTCCGGCCCGGCGGCCAGGGAGGCTCCCGCCGCGTCCGGGTCCGCCACCCGGCCGCGGGCGGAGTCCAGCAGCACCTGGAGCAGGGTCACCGCGCCGGCCTTGGACAGCGGATTGTTCTTGTTGCCGCACTTGGGGGACTGCACGCAGGACGGACAGCCGCGCTCGCAATCGCAGGCGCGGATGGCATCCCGGGTGGCCGTCAACCAGAGCTCGGCGGCCTCGTAGGCGCGTTCGGCGAAACCGGCGCCTCCGGGGTGCCCGTCGTACACAAAAATCGTGGGCTTGCCGGTGTCGGCGTGCAGCGCCGTCGACACTCCGCCAATGTCCCAGCGGTCGGAGGTGGCAATCAGCGGCAGCATCCCGATGGACGCGTGCTCGGCAGCATGCAGGGCACCGGGAAAATCCGCAGGAATCAGTCCGGCACCGGTCATCAGATGCTCATCAATGACAAACCAGACCGCCTTCGTGAACAGCTCCTTGGCCTCCAGCTCCAGCGGCTCCTCGCCCAGGATTTCGTTCGAGATCAGGGCCTTGCGCTGGAACGAGACCACCTGGGTGGTGACCTTCACAGTGCCGAAACAGACCTGGATGTTCCCCCAGTGCGAGGTCCGTTCGGTCTCCATCACCTCGATCTGGGTGATGTCGCGGGCCTGCGTGTAGAACTCCGGATTGCCGCGGGTCACCATGGCGCAGTGGTCCGCTTCGTTCAGCTCGTCCACCACGAAGGTCTGGCCCTGGTGGACATAAACCGCGCCGGTGTGCGCCTGGTACTGGCTTTGCGCGCCGTCCATGGTGCCCAGCACCATCCCGGTGTCGGTTTCCACGATGTTGATGGGCCCGGCGCCGTCGGCCCGCAGGTTCACCATGGCGGCGGCACTTTCGGCGTGGGTCCAGAACCAGCCCGCGGGCCGGCGGCGCAGATAGCCCTGGTCCACCAGCTGATCCAGCAGACCGGCGGCGGTTGGACCGAACAGCTCCCGTTCATCCGGTGTCAGCGGGATTTCGGCTGCCGCGGCACAGAGGTGCGGACCCAGGACATAGGGGTTGGACGGATCGAACACCGTGGCCTCCACCGAAATGTCGAAGATCGCCTCCGGATGGTGCACCAGGTAAGTGTCGAGGGGATCGTCGCTGGCGACGAACGCGGCCAGCGCGTCCTGCCCGGAGCGTCCGGCCCGGCCAATCTGCTGGAACAGGGAGGCCCGGGTGCCGGGCCAGCCGGCCACCAGCACGGCGTCGAGCCCCGAGACATCGATGCCCAGCTCCAGGGCGGAGGTACTGGAAATCCCCAGCAGCTCACCGCTGCGCAGCCGCCGTTCCAGTTCCCGGCGCTCCTCCGGCAGGTATCCGGAGCGGTAGGCCGCGACCCGGTCCGGGAGCGACGGGTGCACCTCGTCGAGCAGCCGGCGGGTGATGGCGGCAATCGTCTCCGCGCCGCGCCGGGATTTGATGAAGGCAATGGTGCGCACCTGGGCGGCTACCAGGTTGGCCAGCAGATCCGAGGTTTCAGCGATCACGGTCCGGCGGGAGCGGACCCCGTTTTCCCCCTTCAACTCGGTGAGCTGCGGTTCCCAGAGCGCCACGGTGGTGGCGCCGTGCGGAGAGGCGTCGCGGGTGATGGCGGTGACCTCGCCGCCGATCAGCCGGCCGAAGGACTGTGCCGGATCAGCTGAGGTGGCGGACGCGCCGATAAACACCGGGTCCGCGCCGTAGTAGCGGCAGATCCGCCGCAGCCGGCGCATCAGGTTGGCGACGTTGGAGCCGAACACGCCGCGGTAGCTGTGGGCCTCATCGATGATGACGTACTTGAGCCGGCGGAAGAACCGGGCCCACCAGGCATGGTTGGGCAACACGCCGAAGTGCAGCATGTCCGGATTGGCGAGCACAAGATTTGCGTGGTCCCGGATCCAGCGCCGGGCGCCGGGGTCCGTGTCGCCGTCGTACGTTTCGGCCCGGACGGTGGGAAGTTTCAGTGCGTTTACGGCGGAGAGCTGGTCCGCGGCCAGTGCCTTGGTGGGTGCCAGATACAGGGCCACGGACCCGGTGGGCTCCAGTGTGACCCGGTCATCCAGCGCCGTGCGGTGGATCTCGTCCAAAACCGGCAGCAGATAGGCCAGCGACTTTCCGGAGGCGGTGCCGGTGGAAATGATCGTGTGGTTCCCGGCGTGCGCGGCCTGCGCCGCTTCGATCTGGTGCCGCCACGGTTCAGAGACACCCACACGCGAGTATGCGGCGACGACATCGGGATGCGCCCAGTCCGGCCAGGGGACCGGAACAGCCTGGCGGGCCGGAATTTCGTGGACATGGACCAGCTGTTCCGGGTCGGCGCCGGAGCCGAGCAGGGGGATCAGGGAATCGTGTAGGGCCACGCTGTCATTCTCCCACCGGCCGCGCGGACGGCAGCAGTCAAACGCGCCCGCTCAGCCGCAGGCTGAACTGCCCTCCGCTGCTGCAACGCCGCTACAGCCTCGGTTCGAACATCACCACGCTGGCCAGGTTTTCCCATCCCAAATATCTGTACAGTTCCAGGCCGTCGGCCGTGGCTACGAGAAGACCGGCTTCGACGTCGTGTTCCAGTGCCACCGCCGTCAAAGCGCGCATGACGTAGGTGCCCAGCCCGCGCCGGCGGAACTGCGGTTCAGTGACGATGCGGTCGTAGACGGCCAGATCATTGACCACGGCCACGCTTCCCCGGGCGGCCGGCTCACCCCGGACGTCACGATGACCGTGCCAAGCCCCGCCCCGCGCACGGTCTCGGTCTCGAAGCCGTCCAGTGGAACCGGGTCTTCGATGTCCTGACCGGCCATGTCCAGGGACATGAACACCTCATCCGCGGAGCGGACGCTCAGCCCGTGGACCAGGGCGGCGCCGTGGATGTCGTTGGTGCGGCCGGTGACGATGGTGAACAGGCGCTCGGGACTTTTGCGGGCGGAGGAGGCAAGTGCGGCGAACTCGTCATGGGAGGGTTCCAGCGCGAAGTACTCCCAGTCTTTGGTTTTGTCGTGCAGGAACGCGGAGAGGAAGCGGCCCTCCCGGCGCGTCTGGTAGCCGCGGGCCTGCGCCCAGCCGGTGACCCAGGTCTCGAGCAAATCGTCGTTCAGCACTGTCATGAATGAACACTAACGGCGCAGGCGGGGGAAAGGTACGGGGCTGATGAAATACGGGGCACTGCCGCGGTCTACCCTTGATGAGTGGCTTTGAATCGAATTGCTTTGTACTACGCGTTTACGCCCCTTCCGGACCCGGAGGCGGTGCGTCTGTGGCAGCGCGCCCTCTGCGAAAAACTCGGGCTCCGCGGACGGATCCTCATCTCCCCCGACGGCATTAACGGAACCGTGGGCGGAACCCTCGATGCCGTGAAGGCCTACGCGAAGGCCACCCGCGAATATCCGGCCTTTAAGAAGATGGACATCAAGTATTCCGAGGGCGGGGCGGAGGACTTTCCGCGCCTGAGCATCAAGGTCCGGGAGGAAATCGTCAGCTTCGGCGCCCCCGGTGAACTCAAGGTGGACCGGGACGGAGTGGTGGGCGGCGGCACGCATCTGCGCCCCGAGCAGCTGCACGAACTGGTCGAGGAGAAAAAAGCGGGCGGCGAGGAGGTCGTGTTCTTCGACGGACGCAACGCCTTCGAGGCGCAGATCGGCCGGTTCAAGGAGCGGTGGTGCCGGACGTGGCCACCACGCACGACTTCATCGCCGAGCTGGACTCCGGAAAGTATGACGACCTGAAGGACAAGCCGGTGGTCACCTACTGCACCGGCGGCATCCGCTGCGAAGTGCTCTCCTCGCTGATGGTCAACCGCGGCTTTAAGGAGGTTTACCAGATGCAGGGCGGAATTGTCCGCTACGGAGAGACCTATGGGGACAAGGGCCTGTGGGAGGGTTCCCTCTACGTCTTTGACAAGCGCATGCACACCGAATTCACCGACGACGCCGTGACCATCGGCACCTGCGTCCGCTGCGCGGCGCCAACCAGCAAGTTCGAGAACTGCTCCAATCCGTCCTGCCGGAAGCTCACCCTGTACTGTGCCGACTGCGCTGCCGACCCCGGTACGCTGCGCTGCCCGGACGGCTGCACCGAATAGCGGTGCACCGCCGGGCAGCGGACGGGCACTAGGCGGTGGCGGTTTCTGATGCCCGGGCTTCCCCGGTGCCGCCGCCCCCGGAGGGTGTAGGTGCCGCGGTCCAGGACCACGGTGTCCCCCACGCGGGTCTGGAAAACTGCGCCGGTTTCGGTCTTCCAGATGCTCGTGGTCAGTTCGTCACCCGGAATCACCGGGGCGGCGAAGCGGACGCTAAGCGAGCCGAAGGCATCGGCGTCGGATCCGGAAATCGTTTCCAGCAGGGCTCGGCCGGCGAAGCCCATGGTGCACAGCCCGTGAAGGATCGGTTTCTCGAATCCGGCCAGGGCCGCCATTGCCGGGTCGGAGTGAAGCGGGTTGCGGTCTCCGTTCAGGCGGTACAGCAGCGCCTGGCCGGGCGAGGTTCTCTCCGCCTCAACCTGATCGGCCGGCCGGTTCGGCACCTCCCACCCGTCCGCCGGCGCCGGCTCCGACCCGAAGCCTCCCTCCCCGCGGATGATCATGCTGGTCACGGAGGTCGCCGCCGTTTCGCGGGTCTTAGCGTCGAGCAGCTCAGTGGTCAGCTCAATGACGGCGTTTTTGCCTTTGTCGTAGACGGCGCTCATGAAACTACGCGGAATCACCGTTCCGGCGGGCGCCAGCGTTCGGTTCAGAGTGATGGACTGGCCGCCGTGCAGAATCTGGGAGAGCTTGAAGTCTCCAAGCGAGTCCATCGATCCGCCGGAACCGCCCAGCAGTACCGCAAAGGTCGGCAGCACGCTTTGGCTGATGCCGCGGGAGTTTTCGGTGGTAAAGGCAAGATTCCTGGTTTGGTCCCGGGCACCGGCTCCCACGCTCAGTGCGTACAGGAGCGCATCCTTGGACTCCCAGGAAACCGGAGCCCCTTCGGAGACCTTACCGATGTTCTGAATGTGGATTGCCATGACGTTCCCTCTCGTGAGACTTTTCGGGATCGGGTCCCGGTGGGCTGGTTGCCGCCGTGTGTGGCATAGGTCACTTTGGCAATGTTATAACGCTGTTCTAGTTTTATCCGGCGGCCGGGACCGCGGCCCGGGGCCGCCGCAGTGCCGCGGCGGAGGTCCCGATTTTCGGGAGTCTCCGGTATCCACCGGGCGGGGGTGCGGCGCAGCATCAGCGCCGCGGCCACGGACAGGGCTGCGAAGACGAAGACGAAGAGAAAGGCGGCGCTGATTCCTTCCTGTGCCACTGCGGCCGTGGCCGGGTCTGTGTGTCCGGCGAGGATGTACGCGCCGATGGCGACGGCGGCGGACTGCCCGACGTTGCGGATCAAGGTGTTGGTCCCGGCGATCTCGGAGGTGTGGCTTTCCGGAACCACCTCGATGAGCAGGTTCGGCAGTGCACCGTAGGCCAGCGAAATGCCAATGCCGTTGAAGATCATGGCGGTTGCAAACAGTACGGCGCTTCCGTACGTCAGCAGGATGAGCGGCACCACCAGGGCCACCAGTGCCAGGCCGGCAATAAAGACCGTGCGGGCGCCGTACCGGAATGCGAGCTTTCCGCCCAGGGGCGAGAAGACGTAGCCCACCAGCAGGGTGCTGCTGATCAGGACGCCGGCGGAGGTGGGTGTGAAACCGAGTCCGTACCCCAGCGACGCCGGGGCCTGCATGATCATTTGCGCGGGAACGTTTCCTCCGCCCAGCGGGCCGACGGCGGCGAGCACCGTGGCGGTCATGGCCAGTGCGATCTGGCGGTTCTTGAACATCCGCAGGTTCACGATCGGTGATTCGACCCGCAGCTCCCACCAGGCCCACACCGCGGTGGCAGTGATGCCCAGGCCGATCAAGCCAAGGAACTCCAGCGACAGGAAGCCGGTTTTGGGAGCGCCGGAGAAACCGAGCAGGACGGCACTGACCGCGACGGGCAGCAGGACAGCCCCAAGATAATCGGGTTTGTCCCGGCTCGGCAGTGTCCTGTCGCGGGGAATCACGAGTTGGACACTGACGGCGGCCAGAATCGACACGGCCGCGGCGAAGACGAAGATTCCGTGCCAGGAGAAGGCATCGATCATGAAGCCGGCGATGAGCGCGCCGCCGGCGCCGGCGATCAGGGCAGAGGCGCCGATCATGGAAATGCCGACCGGAACCCGCTTTTCGTCGAGGTGCTCGCGGGCCAGTCCGAAGGCCAGCCCCAGCACGGCGCCCGTCACGCCCTGAATAGCGCGCCCGAGGATGATCATGCCCAGGGAGCCGCCGAGCAGGGAAACAACGGAGCCGACGGCGGCAATGGCCAGGGCAATGACCATAACCCTGCGCCGTCCATACAGGTCACCGAAGCGTCCGCCGAGGACACCGGCGGAGGCCGACACCAGGAGGAAGGCGGTGACAACCCAGGCAACGGTGTTGGCGTCCACCTGGAAATCCCGGATCAGGGTTGGCAGCGTCACGTACATCATGGACAGCTCAAAGGCCGAAACAATTTCGGCCAGCACCAGGACCAGGACAATGGGCGCAAAGCCCCGGCGCCTGTGTTGCCGCACGGTGGAGGACATCGGTGTCCATCCTTTCTCGGTGAGAGATAAAAAGGGCCGGCATGCACCGCGCACTGTGATGCGGTGCATGCCGGCAGCCCGCGGAAATTCCGCCGGCGTTGCCTACGCCGTGGCGGAAACCACGTCTTCCGGATCGGTGACCGTCCCGCGGCGGATGTTCCGCTCGCCAACCGTCTCCGGTACCCAGGGCTTGGGGTTGCGGCTCAGCATCAGCCCCATAATCACTGAGAGCACGGCAAAGGCCAGGACCAGGAGCAGAGCGGCGCTGATGCCCTGCTGCGAAATTGCCTGGGTTGCCGGGTCCGTGTTCCTGGCGAGGATGAAGGCACCGATGGCGATCGCGGCGGACTGGCCGACGTTGCGGATCATGGTGTTGGTTCCTGCTGTTTCCGAGGTGTGCGTTTCCGGGACCACCTCAACGAGCAGGTTCGGCAGCGCACCGTAGGTGAGGGATATGCCGACGCCGTTCAGGGTCATCGCCACTATGTACATCGCCACGTTGCCGTAGGTGAGCAGGATGAGGGGGAGGACCAGGGCCATCAAAACGAGCCCGCCGATAAACACAATGCGTGCCCCGTACCGGAAAGCAAGTTTCCCGCCCACCGGGGAGAGGGCGAAGCCGACGAGCGCGGTAAGGCAGATGATGACGCCCGACTGGGTGGGGGTGAAGCCCAGCCCGTACCCCAGTGATTCGGGGGACTGCATGATCATCTGCGAGGGAACCGACACGCCGCCCAGGGGGCCGACGGCGGCGAACACCGTGGCGGTCATGGCCAGGGCAATCTGCTTGTTTTTGAACATCCGCAGGTTCACGATCGGTGATTCGACCCGCAGCTCCCACCAGGTCCAGACGGCGGTGGCAGCGAGGCCCAAACCGATCAGGCCGAGGAACTCCACCGATGCGAAACCGGTTTTTGAGCTGTTGGAAAGTCCCAGCAGCAGTGCGCTGACCGCAATGGGCAGCAGGATGGCACCAATGTAGTCCGGCTTGTCGGCGGTGGGCGCGTTGGTGTCACGCGGGATGATCAGCTGGATGGCCACAGCCGCGATGACTGCCAGGACCGCGGCGAAGACGAAGATGCCGTGCCAGGAGAAGAGATCGATCATGAATCCGGCAATCATGGAGCCGGCGGCCCCGGCGATGAGGGCCGAGGCGCCGATCATGGAAATGCCGACCGGAACCCGCTTTTCATCGAGGTGCTCACGGGCAAGGCCGAAGGCCAGGCCCAGCACAGCCCCGGCGACACCCTGAATGGCGCGGCCGAAGATGATCATGCCGAGGGAACCGCCGAGCAGCGAAATGAGCGAACCGACGGCGGCGACGGCCAGGACAATGACCATGACCTTCCGACGGCCGTACATGTCGCCGAAGCGGCCGCCCAGCACTGCGGCGGAGGCTGAGACCAGCAGATAAGCGGTGACAACCCAGGCGACGGTGTTGGCGTCCACCTGGAAATCCCGGATCAGGGTCGGGAGCATGACGTACATCATGGACAGTTCGAAGGCCGAAATGATCTCAGCCAGGACAAGGACTATGACTACTGGCACAAAGCCGGGGCGCTTGAGCGCCCGTGTGGTGGAGGACATCGGTGTCCTGCCTTTCCTATGAGGTCAACAGATTGCAGCGGCGCCGGGCCGACAGGTATCGGGCGGCGGTGGAGCAGGTGATCTTTAGAAAGGTGGTGCAGCTGCAGGTGGAGATAGTGGTGCGGATGCAGATGGTGCGGACGGGTAACGGCTGCTAGCCGTTGCCGTAGGCGACGGATTTGGTCCAGAAGAACTCTTCGAGGCCCTCCAGCCCGCCCTCGTTGCCGTTGCCGGAATGGCCGATGCCGCCGAAGGGTCGTTCGGCCACCGCGCTCATGGCTCCGTTGACGGTTACCTCACCGGTTTCCAGGGCTTCGGTGACACGGATGGCGCGCCGGGCATCGCCCGTCCAGACGTATCCGGAGAGTCCGTACTCGGTGCCGTTGGCCAGGGCAATGGCCTCGGCCTCATCCTTGAACCGCGTGATGGCGAGCACCGGGCCGAAGACTTCCTTCTGTGCCAGCTCGCTGGAGGGGTCGACATCGGCCAGGACGGTGGGGGGATAAAAGAACCCGTCGGCAAGGTCCCCGGCCAGCCGCTGGCCGCCGGTGACCAGGCGCGCCCCCTGTTCCTGCGCCCGGGAAACCATCGACTGAATCCGGTCGATGGCGGCCTGGTTGATGACAGGTCCGCAGACCGTTCCGATGTCCTGCGGATTTCCCACGGGGAAGGAAGACGCGATCGCGCCGATGGTTTCGACAAAGGCGTCGTAAATGGAGTCCTGTACCAGCAGCCGGGTGGGAAGTGCGCAGGCTTGTCCGCTCATGATGCCGAAAGCCATGAACGTGGAGTTCATGGCTGCGGCCTCGAGATCCGCATCGTCGAAAATCAGATTGGCCGATTTGCCGCCCAGCTCGAGCAGCACCGGCTTGAAGGATTGCGCGCAGGCAGCAGTGATTTTGCGTGCCGTGTCCGGTCCGCCGGTGAAGGTCACCTTCTTAACCAGCTTGTGTTCGACCAGGGCTGCGCCGGCTTCGGGGCCGCCGGGAATGACATTGAACACACCGTCGGGGATGCCGGCCTCGGTGACGAGATCGGCAAACAGCATGGCGCTGAAGGGGGTCAGCTCGCTGGGCTTGACCACCACGGTGTTGCCCGCGGCGAGGGCCGCGGGCACTTTCATGGCCAGCGACATCAGCGGCGCGTTCCAGGTGATGATCGCGCCGATGACTCCGTACGGCTGCCGCAGCGTGTGCCCGAAGGTCCCGCCGGCACCGACGACGGAGGTGATCCGGCCCAGGGGAAGTTTATCGGCCCAGCCGGCGTAGTAGCGGATCCATTCCGTGGCTGCAGTGACCGTGGGGTACGCATTGGAGCGGGCGATGCCGTTGTCGGCGATCGCCAGCTCGATGAAGTCCTCGGTGTGCTCTTCCACCAGCTGGGCCAGCTTGAGAAGGGCCTTGGACCGCGTTCCCGCCGGCGTGGCACGCCACACGGAGAAGGCCTGGTGGGCGGCGTTGACGGCGTCGTCGACGTCCTGCACTCCGGCCAGCGGAACCTGGGCGCTGGGCTGGCCGGTGGCGGGGTTAATGTGCGTGTGGATGCCTGCCCCGGCGGTGCGGGACTCCCCGCCGATGCGCAGAGTGACGGGCGGGAGGACAAAATCAGTGGTGGTTGTCATTTCAGATCTCCGGTTCGTAGCGCAGCATGGTGATTCCTGCTTCGGGGTAATCGCAGAACACGGGTTTAACCCGCATGCCCACCTGAATTTGGTCGTGGGCAACATTGACCAGTTCGGTGGAGAACTTGGGGCCCTCGTCCCACTGCACGACGGCGAGCACCAGGGTGCCTTCGTTCGCGAAGTGCGGGGCTACGGGCCGGGTGGAGATGGTGTAGGTGTACAGGGTTCCGGCGCCGGAAATCTCCCGCCACTCGAGGTCGTCGGCCAGGGTTCCCGGGGCCAGGGGGCGCGGATAGAAGATGTACTCACCAAGTGACGGTGAGAACTGGATGCGGATCCGGTGTTCGGCCAGCGCGTCCCAGAACGGTTTGGTCAGCGGGGTGGGGACCGGCATCGGCCGTTCCAGGACCGGAGGGTGTAATTGGTGCTCATGGTGGGTACTCCTATTCGCCTTCGAGGATCAGTGCCGTTTGTTCGCTCATGATGCCGCCGTTGCCCGTGACGAAGGCCCGGTTGCAGTCCGCCACCTGGGCCTCACCTGCACGGCCCATGATCTGGCGCACGCCGTCGATGACGTGGTGCATGCCGCCGGCGATGCCGGCCTGGCCGAACGAAAGCTGCCCGCCGGCGGTGTTCATCGGGAAGTCTCCGCGGAAGGTCAGGTCGTGTTCGCTGACGAACTGCATGCCCTTGCCCTTCTCGGTGAACCCGGCGTCTTCCAGGCTCATGAGCACCGTGATGGAGTAGCAGTCGTAGATGGAGACCATGTCCACCTCGCTGCGCTCGATGCCGGCCATGGTGAAGGCCTGGTCCGCGGCGTGGATCATCGGGGAGTGCATCAGGTCCTTGGCATAGGTCGGGGTCTTATAGGGGACCCGTTCGCCGAAGCCCTTAATCCAGACGGGGCGGTTTTTGGACTTGGCGGCCAGCTCCGCGTTTCCGATGACAATGGCCGCCCCGCCCTGGCACGGCATCACAATTTCGAGCATGTGCAGCGGGTCGGCAACCATGGGCGAGGCGAGGACATCCTCGACGGTGATCGGCTTCCCATGGAAGATGGCATCCGGAGTGGCGCAGGCGTTGGTGCGCTGGTCGACGGCAATTTTGGCCATGGCCCGCTCGTCGTACCCGAATTCGTAGCCGTAGCGCTTGGCGATCTGGCCGTACGGGCCGTTCTGTCCCAGGTTGCCGTAGGGAATCTCGAATTCAGCCTGCGGGGAGCCGTACGCGTTGGAGGAGGCGCCGAAGTACATCTTGTCGTCCATCACGAAGGGGCGGCGGGCGTCCGTCGGCACGTCGTGGGTGCCGGGGAAGGTGACGAGCACGGCGTCGCACAGCCCCAGTTCCACGGCCGCGGCTGCCCGCCAGACGGCTGCGGCGGACCCTGCGCCTCCGAGGTCGACAATTTCCGCAAAGTTCGCGTTGATGCCCAGGTATTCGGTAATGGTGGAGGGCACGAACATGTCGGCCTCTCCGATCAGCGGGGTCACGATGCCGTTGACCTCGGTGGCCGCCAATCCGGCGTCGTCCAGTGCTGCCTTCGAAAGCCGGGCCCACTGCTCCAGGTTGAACGTCTTTTCGCGGGCGAGCTTGCGCTCGGGAGGCAGTTCAAAGTAGCCAAGAATTGCGGCTTCTCCACGAAGTCCCATAGGTTTTCTTCTCCTCAATTGGTGGTGCCGGGGCGGGTGTGTTTTCCCCGCAGAAAGCCCGGCGGTTTTGCCATGCTCAGGTGGTTGTCTGCTGGAGGGGATGCCGGTCAGAACGGGCGGGGTCCGGAAGATTCAGGGGAGAAATCCGGATGCCAAGCTCCGGAAGAAACGGTCCCGCCTTGAGTGCTTCCAGCAGCCCGGGGTGCTCGGGTCCCAGCGCGTGTTCGCCGTCAGCAACGAACCCCAGGGCCCGGAGGCCGGAAACTCCCGGAGACTCCTCGCTTTCCTGCAGGATCAGGTCCGCGCCCTGCGCCCACCGGAACCCTCCGGCCGCCGGCTCGCCGCGGGGAAGGGCAGGCAGGGGAATCCGGTGGCTCCGAGGACCTCCCGAAGCACCAGGCCCGCCCGATCCAGATCCGGAACCAGCCCGAAGACCACCGGCAGCCGGGCCCGGGGTGCCTCGGTTTCCGGCCAGGGACAGGGGATGTTGAATTGGTTGTTGTCCCCGGCGATCTGTTCCAGCGTCTGCGGGGTGTGCACGATCTGGACCAGGAAACCGAGTCCTGTGTCCCGCGGATGCAGGAAGGCTTCCTGCCACAGCGGGTGCTCGGTATTTACGAGGATGGGCGCGATGCCCGCTTCCCGCGCGCCGGCAATGGCGGCGGATATGTCCCGGACCTTGAACGTGATGTGGTGCGGTGCCGCGCGTCCGCCGTTGTCCGCGAGAAAACGCTTGATGAAGGACTCGGGCGAGCTGCCCGGCTCCAGCAGTTCGAGCCGCATGTCCTCCGCCAGGGCAACCTGGCACGGGTTGAAGGCCGGCAGGCTGAAACCGCTGGCGAAGCGTGCCCCGAGTTCCCGGTGCAGCAGTGCGCCGGCACTGTTCCAGGCGGGAACGGCAAACGCCACATGGTCCAGCTCATGGGCGCTCATGCGCGCGCCCGGAGAACAGCGGAAGCTAGTGCCCGCGGGTTTTGGCCTGCTCGAGCCTGAGCCCGATCATCGCCACGAACCGGTCCAAAACGCCCGCCGCTTCCGGCATCGTTTTGTTGCCCGAGAGCAGCCGCCCCACCAGATCCATCAGGACGGCCCAGACCATGGCGGTAATATCCGCGGCCTCGTCCGGCGGCAGTGTGGAAAAGTCGCTGCGAAACGGTTCCTCGAGTACCAGCACAAGCTGCTGCATAAGCTCGCGGACGTTCGGATCCGAGGAGGTGCGCAGGATCAGGATGGTTTGATAGAAGTGCGGCTTCTTCTCGAACGCCGTGAGGGCCTTCCGCAGACGCTGTGCAACCCGCCCGGTTGTTTCCAGGCCGCTCGCCCAGGACTGGTCCGCGGAGTAAAACGGCACGCTCCAGTCGTAAAGGACAGTGGCGTACAGGTGTTCCTTGGAGGAGAAGTACCGGTACACCGTGCCCAGCGCAACGTTCGCTGTCGAAGCGACGTCGCGGATCTGAATCGATTCGAAGTCGGTCGAGCGCAGCAGTGTTTTCGCTGCATCCAGAATCCGCTGCCGGCGTTCCACCTGATAGGCAGGCAACTTCGTGGTGTCGCGCGTTAGTTGCCCGGCCATGAACCGCCTCCTGCTGGGATATCCGGTGGAAACCCAAAGTTACCACCGCCTTCCTGCCCTCCCGATCCCCGCACACCGGGCTACCGGTCCTTCCAGCGGATCAGTGCATCCAGCGCTTCGATCTGGTTTCCGGCAACCCGCAGCGGGTTGATTTCGAGCTCTTCAAGCTCGTCGCCGAGGCCCGCTGCTACTTGGGAGATGGAGAAGATGACTGCAGCCAGTTCATCCAGATCGGTGGGCTCGCCGCCGCGGAACCCGGTGAGCAGGTCAATCCCCTTCAGGGACTCGAGCATGCGCCGGATTTCCGCCGGCCCCACCGGGAGCAGACGGACTGCGGAATCCTTGAGTAGTTCCACCATGACGCCGCCGAAGCCAACCGCCAGTACCAGTCCCCAGCGCGGGTCCCGGACTACGCCGACCAGCAGTTCGGTGCCTGCGGGACGCATCGGGGAAACAGCGACGCCCTGGACGCGGGCGTCCGGGGCATGCTTTGCCACCGAGTCACGGATGAACCGGTAAGCCTCAGCCACCGCATCGGCGTCCTGCAGCATGAGCCGAACACCGCCGACCTCCGTCTTGTGGGCAATGTCCTCCGAAGCGATCTTCAGCACCACCGGGTAACCCATCGACTCCGCGGCAGACACCGCCTCCTCGGCGGAAGCAGCGACGGCGGCGGGGACATAGGGCACCCCGTGGCTGCGCAGGAATTCCCCGCTCTGCACTTCCGTCCATCGTTCAGCACCGTCCGGACGGGCGATGACGGGCGCGGCCGGCGGCACACCGTCCGCGGCGAGCTCGGCGGCCCGCTGTCCCCACCAGGCGCTGCGGGCGGCAGCCGGAATGCCCCGGTCAAACGAATCCGACGCATGCGGGAAACCATGCTCAGCGGCAAAGGCCCGGCCGAATTCGGTGACTTCGGTGGGCAGGAAGCTCATCGCGATGACCGGTTTGGGTGAGGACGTGAGCTGGCGCAGCATCTCATCCTGCGTCGCCCGGCTCATGTCCGCCATCGCCTGGTTCGCAGGCCAGGACCCGTTGACCACGACGAAGTCATAGTTCGGGTCATCGATGAAGCACTGGGCGGCCTTGGTGAGGATGGTGGGATCGATCGAAACGTAGCCGGTGGTGTCCATCGGGTTGTTGACCGTGGAGAAGACGGGCAGTCCGGCGTCATGCAGCCCCTGCACCGTTTCCGCGTGCGGGGACGGCAGTTCCAGTCCGGCGGCGTCGGCCTTGTCCGCCACCAGCGCGCACATGGCACCGGAACCGGTGACCACGCCCATTCGGGGTCCGGGAAGGGCGCCGTAGGCTTCGATCAGGCCCGCCGTGGCCACGAGGTCCTCGATGTTCTCGACCCGAATGACTCCGTACTGCCGGCACGCGGCGTCGATGACGGTGTCGTCGCCCACCAGGGACCCGGTGTGGGCGGCGGCCACCCGGGCGGACGCTTCGCTGCGCCCGGCCTTGAAAATGACGATCGGCTTGCCGGCCGCGCGGGCGCGGTCTGCGACGTCGAGGAACTGTGCCGGATCCGAAATCTGTTCCAGATAGGCGGCGATGACCTTGGTATGGGGATCATCGACCAGCACGCCCATGACATCGATAGCGGAGATCATGGCCTCGTTGCCGACAGTCACCGAAGTGGAACAGCCAACGCCCCGGGACGCCATGTAGGGCAGCAGATAGATGGCCAGGGCGCCGGACTGGCTCGCTATACCCACGCCGCCGCTGATCATGGGCATCTGCGTCATATGGCTGAAGGCCGCGACCTTGGCGTGGGAATTGATGAATCCGAGGTTGTTCGGCCCCAAAATCAGCTGGTCTGCTGCCCGCGCGCGCTCGACGAGCCGGGCCTGCAGGGCTGCGCCTTCCGCGCCGGCCTCACTCAGGCCGGCGGCCAGCAGGACCAGGTTGCGGATGCCCTTGACCCGGGCCTCCTCAAGGATCTCCTCCAGGGAGTTGGTGCCGGTCAGCACGATTGCCAGGTCCGGGGCCTCGGGCAGGTCGGAGATCGACGGGAAGCTGGGCTGGCCGTGGCAGTCCTCACCGCGGCGGTTCACCAGATAGAGCTTGCCGTCGAAGCCGCCGGCAATCAGGTTGCTGTAGGTGAAATGCGACCAGGTGGACCTGGTGTTCGCCCCGACAATAACGATGGATTTGGGCTCGAGAAGTTCCTTGAGCCGGGTCGGATTGAGGGGCCTGGTGCTGTCGGTTTCGCTCGTCAACGCTGTCATGCGAAACGCTCCTTTCGAATAAGCATGGATGTGGTTTCCCCGAAACGGGGCCGGTGCCGGGGAGGTTGTGCTTAGGTGCGGGGAGACCAAGAATGCGCTCGGCGATGACGTTGAGCTGGATTTCAACCGTTCCGCCGCCAATCAGGACCTGCGGTACCGAGAGCTGGCCCGTGACGGCGTCGCCCGGAGCCGCAGCGAAGAGGGCTCCCGGCCCGGCCAGGGCGAGGACCCGGGAGGCGGCTTCGCGGGTGAGCCGGGCATGCGCCACCTTGGCCAGTGACGATCCGGCCCCAGGGTCATGCCGTTGACCTGGCGCAGGGTCTCGCGCAGGTTCAGCGCTCCGATGGCGGAGCTGAGCGCGGCGATGTGCCCCAGCGAGGCAAAGGCTTCGCTTTCGCTGCCGGTGTAGCTGCCCTGGCTGATCATGGACCGCAGCGCTTCCTCGGTCCCCACGGACACTCCCGCGGAAATCTGGGTCCGCTCGTTCTGGAGCGTGGTGGCGGTAATGCGCCAGCCCTGGCCCGGTTCGCCCAGCAGGTAGGCATCAGGCACAAAGACGGAGTCAAGGAAGACCTCGTTGAATTCCGCGTCGCCGGTGGACTGCTTCAGCGGGCGGACCTCCACTCCGGTGCTGCGCATATCCACGAGGAAGTAGCTCAGTCCCTTGTGCTTGGGAACCTCTTTGTCCGTCCGCGCGAGGCAGATGCCCCAGTCGGCCTCGTGGGCCCCGGAGGTCCACACTTTCTGCCCCTGTAATTCCCAGCCGCCCTCAACCTTGACGGCCCGGGTGGCCAGACCGGCCAGATCGGAACCGGCGCCGGGTTCGGAGAAGAGCTGGCACCAGATCAGTTCGCCGCGCAGTGTCGGCAGGGCGAACTGTTCCTTAACCTCGTCGCTGCCGTACGCCAGGATGGTGGGCATGGCCCATTCGCCGATGACCGACGACGGCTGAGTCAGCCCGCGGCGGGCGTATTCCTGGGAGATGACCACCTGTTGGGCGGGGGTGGCGCCCAGCCCGTAGGGGCGGGCCAGTGCGGGGCTGCAAGTCCCGCTTCGGCGAGAAAGGACCGCTGGGATCCGCGCGAGTACCAGCGGCCGCCGTCGTGTTCATTGACCAGCGTTTGCGCTGTGTCCAGCAGCCGGCCGATGCGGGCACGGAAGGCCGGATCCTCGTCGGGCAGTTCGATGTCGATGCGGCGGTCCAGTTCCAGGGCCGTCCTTCCGGCATCCGTCAAACGCCCGCCCAGGGGTGCCGTCTGGGCGCCAAGGGTCATGGCCCGTCGCCAGAACAGATGTGCGTCGTGCTCCCAGGTGAAGCCGATGCCGCCAAAGATGGTCACTGCTTCGGTGACAGCCTCCACGGAAGGGACAATGGCTGCGGAAATGGCCGCACCGGCAGCCAGCTTCTGCTGGTTCCGGTCCTGGTCCAGGGACACCAGGGCGGACCACGCTGCTGCGGTTGCCAGTTCGGCGCTGATGAGCAGGTTGGCGCATTTGTGCTTGACAGCCTGGAAAGATCCGATCGGAGCACCGAACTGTTCGCGCATTCTGGCGTACTCAGTGGACGCTTCAACAGCCCAGCGCATAATGCCGGCCGCTTCCGCGCCGAGCAGTGCAGCTTGGAGCGCCTCCACATGGACGGCATCCAGGTCTTCCAGGATTGCCTCGGAACCGACTGCCGCTCCGGAAAGTTCGAGGGTCCCGGCGTCGCGCGTAAGGTCTGTGCAGGCGGCGGCGGTGCGGGTGATGCCGGAGCTCCCGGCATCGAGCAGCGCAAACCGGGCGGCACCGTCGGCCGTGAATCCAATGACCAGGAGTTCCGCGGACAGCAGCGAGAGGACATGGGCGCTGCCCTGCAGCACCCATCCGCCGTCAGCCGCCGGGACGGCGTTGATGGCTGCGGAGGGAAGGACCAGAGCGCCCTGGGCTCCCTCCGCAAAACCGGCCAGGCCGCGGGCCCCGGCCTTGCAGTCACCGGCTGCAGCCACGGCGGCGCTGGCGAGGACCGTTGACAGGTACGGGCCCGGAACCAGGCGGCGGGCGAACTCTTCCACCACAATGGCGGTGTCGGCGACGGCTCCGCCCTGTCCGCCGTGCTCTTCGCTGATGTGCAGGGCGTGCAGGCCGTTTTTCACCAGCTCGTCCCAGTACGGCGCCCGTCCGCCGGCACCGTACGCCGGCAGCTGCTCACGCGTCGCCGAAATATCAGCGAAGCGGGAAGCAAAATCGGAAGCCGCGGCACACAGGTCGGTGTGCTCTTCGGTGAGGGCTAGCGCCATGTAATGACTCCAATGTCATGGACTCGCCGGTCCGGCTGGGGCACGCGGACGGCGTATGTCGGGTTCATAAACTGAATTTGGACTCTAGTTCACAAATGTGACGCAGACAACACTTTGCTTGGTTGGGGTCGCAGAAATGGCAGGGAGGGCGGGAGTCCGGGCCCCCCTGGGCACCGCACTGTCCGCCGGCGCTTCAGGCGGTGGCGGCTGCCCGTGCGGGCGGTTTGGCGCACATGTAGCATGCGGCCTACCATCCGGCATCGACGCCGGGTACGGAGCGGCCGCAGGGGGCAGATATGACGCAGGAGTACGCAGACAGCACCGAGCACATCAACCGCACGGAAAACGCCCGGGAAACCGCGGGCACTGGTGCCCTTGAGGACTGGGACCGCATTGTCGACGTCCTCGTGGTCGGCTCCGGCGCCGCCGCCCTCACAGCGGCCATAACGGCTGCGGAACAGGAGCAGGACGTCCTCGTGGCGGAAAGCACCGACCTGTGGGGCGGCACCACCTCCATCTCCGGCGGCGGGCTCTGGATGCCCAACAATCCGCTGATGGCTGCGGCCGGAGTGCCGGACAGCACCGAAAAAGCCCTGACCTACATGGAGACGGTGATTGACGACGTCGGCCCGGTCTCCTCCCGGGACCGCAAGCTCGCCTTCCTGGGAGCCATTCCCGATGTCGTCACCCTCCTGTCGTCCCTGGGCGTGCGCTGGATGCGGTCCAAGGATTATCCGGACTACTACCCGGATAAGCCCGGCGGCATGACGGGCCGGTCGCTGGAGGTTAAAGCCTTCGACACCAGGGAACTGGGCACCTGGTTTAAGTCCTCCCGCGCCGCGGCCTCGGGCATTCCGGCGCCCCTGGCCACCGACGACGTCTGGGAGCTGTCCCGCGCATGGTCCACTCCGAGCGGCTTCATCCGCGGCGCCCGCTTTGTCTTCCGCACCGTCGGCGGCCTGGTCCGCGGCAAGCGGCTGTACGGACTCGGCGGCGCCCTGTCCTCCTCGCTCATGCATATTGTCCGCCGGCAGCAGACGCCGGTCTGGCTGTCTTCGCCGCTCACCGGCCTGATCCAGGACGACGGCGGCGCGGTGGTGGGCGCCGTCGTCGCCCACCGCGGCCGCGCCGTGCGGATCCGCACCCGGAAGGGTGTTGTGCTGGGCGCCGGCGGCTTTGCCCGGAACGCCGAGTGGCGGAAAAAGTACCACGGGCTGGACCAGGAATATTCCTCCGCTCCGGAAGGGGACCGGGGGGACGTCATTGACCTGGTGGCGCAGCGCGGCGGCGCTTTGGCGCTGATGGACGACGCCTGGTGGGGTCCGTCCACGGTGGGCCCCGGCGGCGGGGTCGCCTTCTCGCTGGCGGAACGTTCCATGCCCTATTCCCTGGTGGTGGACTCCTCCGGGCAGCGCTACCTGAACGAATCGGAGTCCTACGTGGACTTCGGGCACCATATGCTCGAGCGCGACAAATCAGTGCCGGCCAATCCCTCGTGGCTGGTGATGGACGCACGGCACCGGCGCCGCTACCTGTTTTCGGCGATCATGGTCGGGCGGAAGAAGTGGGCCGCCGAAGGCCTGCTGCTGCAGGCCGGCACCGTGGCGGAGCTGGCCGAAAAAATGGGAGTTCCGGCAGCCGGCCTGGTTTCCACCGTGCAGCGCTTCAACGAATTTGCCCGCACCGGCGTGGACGCCGACTTCGGCCGCGGCAACACCGACTACGACAACTACTACGGCGACCCGGGCGTGAAGCCGAACCCGAACCTCGGCGCCCTGGAAAAGGGGCCGTTCACCGCAGTGCGGCTCTATCCCGGTGACCTGGGCACCAAGGGCGGACTGGTAACCGACGCTGATGCCCGGGTCCTGCGCGAAGACGGATCGGTCATGGAGGGCCTGTACGCTGCCGGAAACACCACGGCCTCGGTCATGGGACGGACCTATCCCGGCGCCGGGGCCACCATTGCTCCGGCCGTGGTATTCGGGTACCTCGGTGCCCTGCACGCGGCGGGCCGGACAACCGGCGCCGGAACCGGATCCGGAACGCCAGCAGGAGCGCACGCCGAAGCCGCCGCTGGAAGCACCGGTACGGAGGCGGCACCCAGTCAGCCATAAACTGGAGCGGTGACTGATTTCGCCGGTGTTCCCGATGCACCCCAGAGCTCCGACCTTCCCCTGCTCTCGGCTCTTGCCGCGGATTTGGCGGCGGCACGCTACACCGTAGACGGAGTGGCGGACTTCCTGGGGGAGTCCGCCGCAGCCGCACTGGGCCGGGACCAGCTGGTCCCGGCGTTGCTGCGCTGCCGGGACGAGGCGCGGCAGGACGCCCCGGCGCCGGTCTCCGTCCTGATCCGGTTATGGCTGGCCGGTGATGACCTCGACGCCGCGGCGCTGGACGGCGCGCTGCCCCGGACCGGCACACGGAGCCTGCTTGCGCTGGGGCTGCTCGAACCGGTGCCGGAGGCAGCGGGAGATGACCGGCGCGGCGGCCCCGCCGGACTCTACCGTGCCGCGGTTGACCTTCGCCCCTATGAGATTGCCGGTGCTGCCGACGGTGATGCGGGCAGCGCAGGTTCCGGCAGGGACGACAGCGCCGGCACCGGACTCTGGGTGGCCAGTGACCTGGGCGCACACCAGCGTCCCGGCGTGCTGCGCCATGACCACGTGCTGGGAATCGGGCAGGCCTCCCTGAGCCTGGCCCAGCTGACCGTGCGCCGCAGCGTGGACCGGGCGCTGGACCTGGGCGCCGGCTGCGGCATCCAGGCCTTCCACCTGCTCGGGCACGCCCGGCACGTCACCGCGACGGACATCTCCGAACGGGCGCTCGCCTTCACCCGCTTCAATCTGCTGCTGAACGCCGGAGCGTTGGACCTGGACCCGCAGCGGCTGCAGGACCGGGTGTCGCTGCGGCTGGGCAGCCTGCTGGAACCGGTGGCCGGAGAGCAGTTTGACCTGGTGGTTTCCAACCCGCCCTTTGTGATTACACCCCGACGCACCGGGGAGGTTTCCGAAGACCGCTTTACCTACCGCGACGGCGGCCTGGCCGGCGACGCGGTAGTCGAGACCCTGGTGCGGTCCCTGCAGGAGGTGCTGGTTCCGGGCGGCACCGCACAAATGCTGGGCAACTGGGAGATCCGGCGGGGAGGCGGGGAGGGCCAGGACGGCCGTGGGGACCGGCCGGCCGGAGGTGATGTTGCCGACACCGGGGCCCGGGGTACCGGCACCGGCACCGACATCGAGACCGGCACCCATCCCGGCACCGGCGCGCCCGGCGCTGCCGGGTGGTCCGCGCGCATCGAATCCTGGCTTGCGCCGGAAACTGACGCATGGGTGATCCAGCGCGAAGTCCTGGAGCCGGCCGAATACGCCGAGATGTGGCTGCGGGATGCCGCCGAAAACCGGGACCGTGCCGAATACTTGGCGTCCTACGCAGCATACCTCGCGGATTTCGCGTCCCGCGGCGTGACCGCCATCGGGTTCGGATCCCTGTTCCTGCGCCGGCGCACCGCCCCGGAGGCGGCACCGCTGCGCCGCTTTGAAGAAATTACCCACCCGCTGGAACAGCCCGTGGGGCCGCACCTGGGCGCCGCCGTCGGGCGCTTCGACTGGCTGGCGGCGCGTCCTTCGCTGCTGGCCGAACACCTGGAGGTGGCCGACGACGTCACGGAGGAACGCCACGCGCGTCCCGGTGCGGAGCACCCGGGGGTAATTCTGCTGCGCCAGGGCGCGGGCCTGCGCCGGACCAACCTGATGAGCACCGAATTGACCGGGTTTGTGTCCGCCAGTGACGGCGAACTGTCCGTGGGTCAAATTATCGGCGCCCTCGCGGCCCTGCTGGGGCGCCCGGACCCGGACTTTCCCCGGGACCTGGAGGCGGAGGTCCGCAACCTGGTGCTGGACGGATTCCTGGTCCCCGCGTCCCGCTAGCACCCTTCGCTGTTTTGGCAGGGAGTCAGCAACTCCCATTCAATGCAGTTACCCTAGTGCTGGGGCATCCCGCATACTGTCTGAGGATGAACCGGGCCAGGCACCAGAGCCCGGACCAGCCCCTTACCCTTTGAATCACCTTTGTTACGTAGGAGAACAGTGCCAGTTAAGGCGACGGACAAGAAGACCGGCAAGAAGTTAGTCATTGTCGAGTCTCCCGCCAAGGGCAAGACCATTGCCGGCTATTTGGGCGAGGGTTTCGAGGTGACGGCGTCCATGGGTCACATCCGTGACCTTCCGCAGCCCTCCGACCTGCCGGCCGAGCTGAAGAAGACCGCCGTCGGCAAGTTCGCTGTGGATCTCGACAACGACTTCGAGCCCTACTACGTGGTGTCCCCGGACAAGAAGAAGAAGGTGGCCGAGCTCAAGGCTGCCCTCAAGGACGCCGATGAACTCTACCTCGCAACTGACGGTGACCGTGAGGGCGAAGCGATTGCCTGGCACCTGCTCCAGGTGCTCAAGCCCAAGGTTCCGGTGCACCGCCTGACCTTCCCCGAAATCACCAAGGAAGCGATCCAGCGCGCGCTGCTGGAGATGCGCGACGTCGATGTTGCCATGGTTGATGCGCAGGAAACCCGGCGTATCCTGGACCGCCTGTACGGGTACGAGATTTCCCCGGTGCTCTGGCGCAAGGTGGCCCGCGGCCTGTCCGCCGGCCGCGTGCAGTCCGTCGCCACCCGCCTGGTCGTGGAGCGTGAACGCGAACGCATGGCCTTCCGCCCCGCCTCCTACTGGGATCTGCTGGGAACCTTCGCCACCGGCGCTGCCGAGTCCTTCAAAGCCAAGCTGGTGTCCGTGGACGGCTCCCGCGTGGCCACCGGCAAGGACTTCAGCGACCTGGGCCAGCTCAAGGCCAAATCAGTGACCCACCTGGATGAAGCAGCGGCCACCTCGCTGGCCGCGAACCTGGAATCGTCCTCGTTCACCGTCCGCTCGGTCGACACCAAGCCGTACACCCGCCGTCCGGCGGCTCCGTTCACCACTTCCACCCTGCAGCAGGAAGCGGCCCGCAAGCTGCGCTACTCCTCCAAGGTGACCATGCAGGTGGCCCAGCGGCTGTATGAAAACGGCTACATCACGTATATGCGTACCGATTCGCCGGCGTTGTCGGACCAGGCGATCAACGCCGCCCGACGGCAGGCCTCGGAGCTGTACGGTCCCGAATACGTACCCGAAGCCCGCCGGGTGTACAAGGGCAAGTCCAAGAATGCGCAGGAAGCCCACGAGGCCATCCGCCCCGCCGGTGACTCCTTCCGCACCCCGGCGCAGGTGGCGTCGTCGCTGCGGGGTGACGAATTCAAGCTCTACGAACTGATCTGGAAGCGCACCGTCGCTTCGCAGATGGCCGACGCCAAGGGCTCGACGGCGTCCGTCCGCCTGGGCGCCGTGGCCTCCGACGGCCGCAACGCCGAGTTCTCGGCCTCCGGCACCGTCATTACGTTCCGCGGCTTCATGGCCGCTTACGAAGAGGGCCGCGACGCCGCCCGCGACGACGACGAGGGCACCGACGGCGCACGCCTGCCCGTCCTCAAAGCAGACGACGTGCTCACGGCCGCCGAGCTGAACGCCGTCGGGCACGAGACGTCCCCGCCGCCGCGCTACACCGAGGCGTCTCTGGTCAAGGTGCTCGAAGAGCTCGGCATCGGCCGTCCGTCGACGTACGCGGCCACCATCTCCACCATCATGGACCGCGGCTACGTCACCAACCGTGGCCAGGCACTGGTGCCGAGCTGGATTGCGTTCTCCGTGGTTCGCCTGCTCGAAGAGCACTTCACGGACTACGTGGACTACGACTTCACCGCCGAGCTGGAAGAGGACCTGGACCGCATTTCCCGCGGCGAGGCCGGCCGCGTGGAGTGGCTGAACCAGTTCTATTACGGCGACCGCGTGGACACCGGACTGCACACGATCGTGAACGACCTCGGTGAGATCGATGCCAAGGCGATCAACTCGATTGAAATTGCGCCCGGCATCCTGCTGCGCGTGGGCAAGTTCGGTCCGTATCTGGAACGCCCGCTGCCCGCGGACGCCCCGGAAGGCACCGAGCCCGAACGGGCCAACGTTCCCGAGGACCTGGCCCCGGATGAGCTGACCGCCGAAAAGGCGGTCGAACTGATGGAAACGGCCGGGCCCGAGGAACGCGTACTGGGGGAGGACCCCGAGACCGGACGCACCATCGTGGCCCGCAACGGCCGCTACGGTCCGTATGTGATCGAGCTGATTCCGGAGCCCACCGAAGAGGAGCTGGCCAAGCAGCCGGTCGAGTACTACAAGAACGGCAAGCCCAAGCCCCCGAAGAAGCCCGTGAAGGTCAAGCCGCGCACCGGGTCGCTGTTCAAGTCCATGAGCGTGGACACCGTCACGCTCGAGGAAGCGCTGAAGCTGATGAAGCTCCCGCGCGTCCTGGGCGCCGACGCCGAGGGCACCGAAATCACCGTGCAGAACGGCCGCTTCGGTCCGTATCTGAAGAAGGGCACCGACTCGCGGTCGATCGGTTCGGAAGAGGAAATTTTCACCATCACGCTGGAGCAGGCGCTGGAAATCTACTCGCAGCCCAAGCAGCGCGGCGGCCGGCAGGCCGCGGCTCCGCTGGCCGAGTTCGGCACCGATCCGGTGTCCGAGAAGCCCATCGTGGTCAAGGACGGCCGGTTCGGTCCGTACATCACCGACGGCATCACCAACATCACGGTGCCCCGGTCCACGGCGATCGAGGAACTGACCCGCGAACAGGCCATCGACCTGTTGGCGGAGAAGCGCGAAAAGGGCCCGGCCAAAAAGCCGGCCGCCCGCAAGCCCGCAGCGCGCAAGCGTGCACCGGCGAAGAAATAGGCCGCAGCCTGGCCCCGGTTATGCCTCTGCCCGTCCGGCTCCGGCCGCCGCGTCCTGAAGCCGGGGTCCGGCGCGGGATAATGGTGTCATGCGTTTAGGCGTCCTCGACATCGGATCCAATACCGTCCACCTCCTGCTGGTGGACGCCCATCCGGGTGCCCGGCCGGTGGCGTTTGCCTCCCATAAGCGGCCGCTGTCGCTGATCGCCTATTTGGGCGACGACGGCGCCATCACCGAAGCGGGGCAGCGCGAACTCATCGAGTTCGTGGCCGAGGCCGGGGAGTTTGCACGGCGCCACCGCGCCCAGGACCTGCTGGCCTTCTGTACGTCGGCTATTCGGGAAGCGGCCAACGGCGGGGCGGTCCTGGCCCGGGTGGAAGCCGAAACGACGGTCCGGCTGCGGGAACTGAGCGGCTCCGACGAGGCGTCGCTGACGTTCCTCGCCGCCCGCCGCTGGTACGGCTGGGGAGCCGGCACACTGCTGGACCTGGATATTGGCGGCGGATCCTTCGAGCTGGCGCAGGGCGCCGACGAGCTGCCCGAAACAGCCCTGTCCCTGCCGCTGGGAGCCGGCCGGCTCACCCGCGACTGGCTCGCCGGCGACCCGCCCACGGCCAAGAGCATCAAGAAACTGCGCAAGCACATCCGGGCTTCCGTCCGGGAGGCAGCCGCGGTCTTCGAAGGCTCCGGCCGTCCGGATCTCGCCGTCGGCACGTCCAAGACGTTCCGGTCGCTGGCCCGCATCGCCGGGGCCGCGCCGTCGGCCGCCGGCCCGTACGTCCGCCGCCGGCTGCTGCGCACCGACCTGGGCCTGTGGACCAAGCGGCTGGAAACCATGAGCATCGATGACCGCAGCAACCTCGGCGGCGTGTCGCTCGTCCGCGCACCGCAGGTGCTGGCCGGAGCCATGACGGCTCATGCGGCCATGGAAGCCTTCGATCTGCACGAACTCGACATTTGTCCCTGGGCGCTGCGCGAGGGTTTGATCCTGCAGCGGTTCGACACCCTGCGCTTCGAATCCGATGGGCCGCTGCCGGACAGCCCCCTGCCGGAAATTTCGCTTGAGCCGGCGACGGCCGCCTCGCCCGGCACCTTCTACGGAAAGTCAGTTGAATGACCATTTCATCCCGAATTTCCCGCACCGAGAACAACAGCACGCCGTTTATTCCGGTGGCCCTGTCCAGTGCCTCCGTTTACCCGCTGAGCGTTCACGACACTTTCGCCGTAGCCCACGACCTCGGGTACGACGGCGTCGAGGTCATGGTCACGGGCAATAACGACAGCCAGAGCCCGCAGACCCTGAATGCGCTCAGCGAGCGGTATTCGCAGCCGATCATGGCGATCCACGCACCCACCCTGCTGCTGACCCAGCAGGTGTGGGGCAAGGCCTGGACCAAGATCGAACTCTCCGCGGCCATGGCTGCCGAGGTGGGCGCCAAGACGGTGGTGGCCCATCCGCCGTTCCGCTGGCAGTCCGGATACGCCGAGAACTTCGCCGAGGGCGTGCGGCGCATCTCCGAGCAGTACGGGGTGACCATTGCCGTGGAAAACATGTACCCGTGGCGGGTGCGCGGACGCGAAGCCAAGGCCTACCTGCCACACTGGAACCCGGTTACTGAGCCCTACGAGCATGTGACGTGGGACTTCTCGCACGCCGCCATCGCCGGCATGGACTCCTACGAGGAGCTGCAGAAGCTGGGCAGCCGCCTGCACCATGTGCACCTGACCGACGGCACTCCCAACGGGCGCGACGAGCACATGCTGCCCGGGGAAGGGACCCAGCGCTGCGCCGAGGCGCTGCAGTACCTGGCCGAAACGGGGTATGCGGGCGTGGTCGCCATCGAAGTGAGCACCCGCAAGGTCAAGGGCGCCGGAGAGCGGGAGGACCAGTTGAAGCAGACCCTGGACTTCACCCGCATGAATTTGGGCCAAATCTCCGAATAGCGGCGCCGCGGGCCGGCAGGTCCAGTCCCTGACCGGTTCCGGGCCTCCGATACGGGAGCGCAGTGCGTGCCGTGACAGAATCGGGGCATGGATACCGGAACTATGCATCTGACCTTTTTGGGCTGCGGCTCAATGAATGAAGCCATTCTCGGCGGCATCCTCGCCGGCGGAATGCCGGCGGACCGGGTGAGCGCCACGGTGCGGCGGCCTGAGCGGGCCGAAGAGCTGCGGGAGCGCTACGCCGGCCTCACCGTGCTGGCCGGAAACGAGGATCCCGAAGCCAACCGCACTGCGGCAGCCGCTGCCGACGTCGTCGTCGTCGGGGTTAAGCCCGTGGGCGTTGCCGCCCTGCTGGCGGAGATCGCTCCCGTACTGCATCCGGGGACCGTGGTCGTCAGCGTCGCTGCCGCCGTCTCACTTGAGCTGCTGGAAGGCGGGCTCCCCGACGGGCAGCCGGTCATCCGTTCCATGCCCAACACGCCGTCCCGGGTGGGCCGCGGCGTCGTTTCACTGTCCGCGGGAACCCATGCCACGGATGCAACCATGGCGCTGGCCGCCGAACTGTTGTCCGCGACCGGCCGGGTGGTCCAGGTTCCGGAAGAACAGGTCGACGCCGTGTCCGCAGTGAGCGGCTCCGGTCCGGCCTATGCCTTCTACCTGGCCGAGGCCATGGCCCGCGCCGGCGAAGAGCTGGGCCTGGATCCTGACCTTGCGGCCGTGCTCGCCCGCGACACCGTCGCCGGGGCCGGCTACATGCTGGCGGAACCCGGCGCCGACGCCGGAGCGCTGCGCCGTGCGGTCACCAGCCCCAACGGCACCACCGAAGCCGCCATCCGCAGCTTCGACGAGCAGGACCTGCCCGGCGTCGTCGCCCGCGGAGCGCGTGCCGCAGCCGAGCGTGCCGCGGCGATCACCGCGGAGCTTTCGGGTCCGAAGTAGCACCTTCCGGCGGGGCTGCGGCCGGCGGGGCTACGGCCGGGCGGCGAAGCGCTCGAGCAGGTCCACGTGTCCGGAAACAATGAGCATGTCGCGGGACGAGACCCTGGTGTCCGCACGGGCATAGGTGAAGTCCTCGCCCGGGGACTTTACCCCCACCACCGTCACGCCGTATTTGGAGCGCACATTGGATTCGCCCAGTGTGAAACCCTGTGTTTCACGCGGCGGATACATCTTCACGATGGCGAAGTCGTCGTCGAACTCGATGAAGTCGAGCATGCGGCCGCCGACCAGGTGGGCTGCGCGCCGCCCGGCGTCGGCTTCCGGATAGATCACGTGGTTCGCACCGATCCGGGTCAGGATCTTGCCGTGCGCTGAGGTGATTGCCTTGACCCAGAGGTGCTCGATCCCCAGGTCCACCAGGTTCACGGTGATCAGGACACTGGATTCGATCGACGTGCCCACGCCGACGACGGCGGCGGAGAAGTCCTGCGCGCCCAGCTGTTTGAGGGCATCGATGTTGGTGGCATCGGCCTGCACCACATGGGTAAGGAGGGTGGACGCTTTCTGGACCAGGTTCGGATCCCGCTCGATGGCCAGCACCTCGCGGCCCTGTTTAACCAGCTGTTCGGCGGTGGCGGAGCCAAAGCGTCCCAGCCCGATCACCAGGACGGGGGCATTGTGGGCTGGTCTGTCAGCCAATGATGGGCCTCTCTTCGGGGAAGTGGTACAGCGTGTTGCGCTGGCGGGTGGCCAGGGCCGCAGCCAGGGTGATGGTACCCACCCGGCCGGCGAACATCAGGGCCGAGAGCACGTACTTGCCTGCCGGCGGCAGTTCTTCACTCAGTCCTATACTCAGCCCCACGGTGGCAAAGGCGGAAATCACCTCGAAAAGCACCGGTTCCAGCGTTTCTTCCGTGATGGCCAGCAGAGCCACCGTGGACACGGCGACCAGGGTGGCGCCCAGGACGACCACCGAAATGGCCACCCGCATCGCCCCGAAGGCTATGGTCCGGCCAAACGCCCGGACATCCGAGTCTCCCCGGGCTTCCGCCACGATGGCCAGGAAAATCACGGCAAGGGTGGTGACCTTTATGCCGCCGGCCGTGGACGCCGAACCGCCGCCGGCAAACATGAGCATGTCAGTGATGACCAGCGTGCTGGAGTCCAGATCGGACATGTCCACGAGGTTGAAGCCGCCGGAACGGGTCATGACGGACGCGAATACTGAGTGCAGGATCCGGTCGCCCACGCTCATTTCGCCGATGGTTTTCGTGTTGAACCATTCGAAGGCGCCCAGAGGATGCTGCCGCCGACCAGCAGGATGGTCGTCACCAGCAGGGTGAGCTTGGTGTGCAGGTTCCACCTGCGGACGCGGAGCCGGCTCTGCAGCAGGACCATGATGACCGGGAAGCCGAGACTGCCGACGAAGACCCCCACCATCAGGGGCACCAGGATCCACAGGTCCTCGTCATAGGGAACCAGGCCGTCGGAGTGCGGGGTGAAGCCGGCGTTGTTGAACGCGGAGACGGCGTAAAACACCGCATGCCAGAGGGCCTGTCCGGGGGACTCGCCCAGAATGATGAACCGCGGGGCCATGACCAGTGCCAAAATGAGTTCGATGACGACCGTGGTGGTAACCACGATGCGCAGCAGGGAACCAACTTCTCCCAGCCGGCCCGTGTTCATGCCTTCCTGGGCGATCAGCTTGCCGCGCACGCCAAGCCGCCGGTTCACGGCCAGCGCCAGCAGCGATGCCATGGTGAGGATGCCCAGGCCGCCCACCTGGATGGCGATCAGGATCAGGACCTGGCCGAAGCCGGACCAGTGGGTGGCCGTGGAAACAACTGTCAGTCCGGTGACGCAAACGGCGGAAACCGCGGTGAAAAAGGCGTCGTAGAGGGAGTGGCCTGGCCGCTGCTGGCCGAAGCCGGCAGCGAAAGCAGGGCCGTGAACAGTAGGATGACCAACGCGAACACAATGAGTGCCAGCCGTGCGGGTGAGCTCGCGGCCAGGGAATCCACGAAGTCGCGCAGCGCGGAGAATACGGATGAGGGGCGAAGCTGCCGCAGCTGCAGCCGGGGCTGCGGGTTGGTTGCCATATTCGTGCTTGTTCCTTGGTTCCAAGTGGGCGCGGTGCTCTGCACAGTAGTAAATCATCGATGCGGTTCGCCGCGGCGCTCCGACAGGGTGCCGCACCTCAATCTCCCAGTATTGCGCACATCGCGTAGCCTGTTCAGCATGATCAACCGCGGACTCAGTCTTCCGGTCATGCCAACCCGGATTATCTGGCACGAGTCCATGCTGGAATACAACTTTGGCATTGGCCACCCCATGAGTCCGCTGCGCCTGGATCTGACCGCCAGGCTGGCCCGGGAGCTCGGGATCTTTGACCTGCCCGGAGTCTCCCTGGGAGAGCCGTACGTGGCCACCGACCGGGAACTCGGGACTGTCCACAGCAGCGGGTACATCGCAGGAGTCCGCAGCGTCAGTGAAAACCCGCGGACTGTGCATGAGGAATTCGGTCTGGGCACCGAAGATAATCCGGCATTCGCGGGGATGCATGAGGCCAGTGCCCGGCTGGTCGGCGGTTCGCTGGCTGCTGCTGATGCCGTCCTCTCCGGCGAGGTGCTCCACGCGGTGAACTTTGGCGGCGGAATGCACCACGCTGCCGCTGAACGTGCCTCGGGGTTCTGCATCTACAACGACGCCGCGGCCGCCGTCGCCCGGCTGCTGGCCGGGGGAGCCGGCAAAGTCCTGTACATCGATGTCGATGCCCACCACGGTGACGGAACCCAGAGCATCTTCTGGAACGATCCGCGCGTCATGACCATTTCTCTGCATGAAACCGGCCTGACGCTTTTCCCGGCACCGGCTTCGCCAATGAAACCGGCGGTCCCGGCGCCGAAGGCACCGCCGTCAACGTCGCGCTGCCGCCCAAGACGTCCGACGCCGGCTGGCTGCGGGCATTCCACGCTGTGGTTCCGCAGCTCGCCGAGGCCTTCGCCCCGGATGTGATCGTGAGCCAGCACGGCTGCGACAGCCATGTTGACGATCCGCTGACCAACCTCCGGCTCAGCGTGGAAACACAGCGGCAGGCGGCCCTGTCGATCGCCGACCTGGCGGCCAACCTTTGCGGCGGCCGGTGGATCGCAACCGGCGGTGGCGGCTACAACGTGGTGTCGGTGGTACCGCGCTCCTGGAGCCTGCTGATGTCAGTGGCGGCAAACGGCCGGATCCGGTGCAGCACGCCGGTCCCCGTGTCCTGGCGCGAGTACGTGAAGGAACGCTACGGGGAGGATACCCAGCCGCTGATGGGCGACGGCGTGGAGCTGTGGTGGAGGTCCTGGGAAGTCGGCTATGACCCCAATGACGAGATCGACCGCACCGTGATGGCCACCCGGAAGGAAATCTTTCCGCTCCACGGGCTGGATCCCTGGTTCGACTAGGGAGCGCCCGCCGCTTCCGGGGTAGCGCCCGCCGCTGCCGGGGAGCGCCTGTGCCGCCGGGCCGGCAGCGGAACCGGCACTTGGCCGGGAAACAGATAAAGTGGGTGTCATGGTCATCGATGATGTTTTTGCCGTCATTGCGGAAGGCACCCGCCGTGAACTGCTGGGGGCACTGCGCAGCGGCGATAAATCCGTAGGCGCGCTTGTGGCAGAGCTGGAAGTCAGCCAGCCCACCGTGTCGAAGCACCTGAAGGTCCTCCGCGAAGCCGGGCTGGTCAGCATGCGCGCAGAGGGCCAGAAACGCTACTATTCCCTGCAGTCCGCTCCGCTGGAGGAGATTGTCCTGTGGCTCAGGGCGTTCGACCTCCCCTCGCTGCAGGAACCCAAAACGCAGGAGACGCGGCTCGCACCGGTCAACGCAGCCGGTTCCGCCGTCGGCGCCGGTGCTTCGGGCACCGTCCCGGCAGTCCGAACGGGACGGCAGCTGTTTGCCGGCCGTCCGGCGTCACCGGATCCCCGCTCAGCTGCGGCAGCCGCATCAGCCGGGTTGGAACCCGGGAGCATTGAAGCGCAGCCCGCCGGCGCCGATCCGGCCGCAGCCGCGCAGCTGGGACGCACCGTTGGACGGGCCGCTGAGCGCGCCGCCGACCTGCTGGGCCAGTTCCCGAAGTTCCGGCGCCGCCGTTCCTAGGGTGTCTTCCCCCGTCACACATCGCAGGCACGGCACGCGGACGCTAGCGTAGTACGTGGGGAATAGTCGAAGGAGCAATCACAACCATGGACCCAACACTGATCAGCGTGCGCGACGACGTCTTCCGCCGCAACCCGGGCGAGACCGAATTTCATCAAGCCGTTGTCGAAGTCTTCGACACCTTGGAGCCCGTGCTCCGCAAGCATCCCGAGTTCGGTGAGGCCGCCATCCTGCAGCGGATCTGTGAACCGGAACGGCAGATCATTTTCCGGGTGCCATGGGTGGATGACCGCGGACAGGTGCAGATTAACCGCGGCTTCCGGGTCGAGTTCAACTCGGCGCTCGGGCCCTACAAGGGCGGGCTGCGGTTTCACCCCTCGGTGTATCTGGGCATCGTGAAGTTCCTTGGATTCGAGCAGATCTTCAAGAACGCGCTGACCGGCATGCCGATCGGCGGCGGCAAGGGAGGTTCGGATTTTGACCCGCGCGGCAAATCCGACGCCGAAGTCATGCGGTTCTGCCAGTCCTTCATGACCGAGCTGTACCGCCACATCGGCGAATACACCGACGTCCCCGCCGGCGATATTGGCGTGGGCGGACGGGAGATCGGCTACCTCTTCGGCCAGTACAAGCGAATTACCAACCGCTACGAGTCCGGCGTGCTGACCGGTAAGGGCATCAGCTGGGGCGGATCCCTGGTCCGGCCTGAAGCCACCGGCTACGGCGTGGTGCTTTTCGTGGAAGAAATGCTCAGAACCCGGAACCTGAGCCTGGACGGTCAGCGCGTTATTGTCTCCGGCTCGGGGAACGTCGCCATCAACGCGATCGCGAAGGCCCAGTCGCTCGGCGCCAACGTCGTCGCATGCTCCGATTCGCAGGGCTACGTCGTGGATGAGACCGGCATCGATGTGTCACTGCTCCGCGAAATCAAGGAAGTGGAGCGCGGCCGGATGACCGACTACGCCAAGCGCCGCGGCAGCTCCGCCACCTATGTGCCCGGCGGTTCGATCTGGGACGCCGGTGCGGCGGTAGCGCTTCCGTGTGCCACGCAGAACGAGCTCGACGACGCCGATGCCGCCGCCCTTATCAAATCGGGTGTCATTGCCGTGGCGGAAGGGGCCAACATGCCCTGCACGCCCAAAGCGATCGAAGCGTTCCAGGAAGCCGGCGTGCTCTTCGGCCCGGGCAAGGCCGCGAACGCGGGCGGGGTGGCCACCTCGGCCCTGGAAATGCAGCAGAACGCCAGCCGCGATTCATGGTCCTTTGAACACACCGAGCGCCGGCTCACTGAAATCATGGTGAATATCCATGACAGCTGCGCACGGACCGCCGAGGAATACGGTTCGCCGGGCAACTACGTGGTGGGCGCCAACATTAACGGTTTCGTCCGGGTGGCCGACGCGATGCTGGCCCAGGGCGTCATCTAGCGCCGGCTGGCTACACTTTCCGGTGTCACATTGCGTCAGCAACGGCAGCCGGATTTGCGGGGTGGTGCGTGCCGGGTCTACGGTCGGAGGCATGACAAAGCGTTGGTATGCGTATTTTCCGTTGGCTCTGGAGGAGCCCGCGCGGTAATACGCTGACGCTTTCCTTCAGAGCCACCGGGGCAGGGATCATTCCCTGCCCTTCGCCATATCCGGCGGGGCTTTGATGAGTCTTCCCGCCGGTCCGCAACCTGCCGAACGGGAAAGACCATGACTGTAACCTCCGGACCCCTGGCCGAACCGGCTGCCGCCCCCGGCGCAGCCGCCCCCGGCGCCGCCGGACGCGGCCCGCGCCCCGCCAGCCAGCGGATCAGCGGGTTCCGCCCGCTCCCGGCTCCCCGGCAGCTGCTGGCGGATTTGCCTCCCGCCCCCGCGCTGATCCGCAGTATCGAGCGGTCTCGGACGGAAATACAGGCTGTCCTGAATGGCGTGGATGACCGGCTGCTGGTGATTGCCGGGCCCTGTTCCATCCACGACCCGGCAGCGGGGCTGGACTACGCCCGGCGCTTGGCGGTGGCCGCCGGGGAACATCAGCAGGACCTCCTCATTGTGCTGCGCGCCTACTTTGAAAAGCCCCGCACCACCATTGGCTGGAAGGGCCTGATCAACGACCCCCGCCTGGACGGATCCCACGACATGGCTGAAGGCCTTCAAACAGCCCGCCGATTCCTGCTCGAAGCCGGGAACCTGGGACTGCCGGTTGCCACCGAGTTCCTGGAACCCGTCACCGCGCCGTACCTGGCCGATTTGGTGAGCTGGGGTGCGGTGGGAGCGCGGACCACCGAGAGCCAGGTTCACCGTCAGCTGGTGTCGGGGCTGCCTCTGCCGGTGGGGTTCAAGAACGGAACGGACGGGTCCCTGGATGCAGCCATGGATGCCTGCCAGGCAGCGGCGGCGCCGCAGAGTTTCCCCGGGATCGACGAGACCGGCCGGGCAGCGGCGGTCCGCACCACGGGCAACCCGGACACACACGTGATTTTGCGCGGCGGTGCTGCCGGGCCCAACTTTTCAGCAGCGGACGTGGCGGCTGCGGCTGAGGCCCTGGCGGCCAGGGACCTCAACCCCCGGCTCATCATTGACGCCAGCCACGCGAACAGCGGCAAGAGCCACGTGCGTCAGGCGGAGGTGGCGGTGGAACTGGCCGGCAGGCTTGCTGAGGGGGAAAGACGTCGTCCGTCCTGGCGGGAGTGATGCTGGAAAGCTTCCTGGTTGCCGGTGCCCAGAAGATGGACCCGGCCCGCCGCAGCCCCCTGGTCTACGGCCAGAGCGTGACCGACGCCTGCATGGGCTGGGAAACCACCGGGCAGGTGCTGTTCTCGCTTGCCGAAGCGGCCCGCAGACGGCGCGAAGATGGCCGGTGAACTTCCGCTAACGTGACTGCAGACACTAGAGTGGAAGACCGGACGGTTAAACAACGGCCGTCCACAGCAGTCCCAGCGACAGTCACCGCGTCTTCACTCCGAAGCTGCACTGCAGCCGGTTGTTGCGCATCATTAAAGGACTTCAGGAATGGCAGACGAGGGAAATTTCTCGGACGTGAAGTTTCTGACCGTGTCAGAGGTCGCGGATGTCATGCGGGTGTCCAAAATGACGGTGTACCGGCTGGTGCACTCGGGCGAGCTCCCCGCCGTCCGTTTCGGACGGTCGTACCGGGTGCCGGAGTCAGCGGTCCAGCAGGTGCTGAAAAACGCCGTCATTGGCCGGCGTTCCGACACCGCGTAGCGCTGTCACTGGATACCGCAGTGAGGCGGTACCCTGTTAAAGAACGTTTTACATCGTGGCAACTATCTGCCGGTGTCAATGCGCGGGTGCCAACGGCGCCGAAGCGTTGGAGCCGGCGTCTGACTATTTCAAGTTTGTGAGGACTCTGTGGGTTCAGTTATCAAGAAGCGCCGCAAGCGGATGGCAAAGAAGAAGCATCGTAAGCTGCTTCGCAAGACCCGCCACCAGCGCCGCAACAAGAAGTAACCAGGTTCTTTCCTGACGCAGCCCGCCGTGCCCTTCGGGGACCGGCGGGCTTGTGGTCTAAGGCCGGGCCTAGCGGGACCGGACCCAGGAAAAGCCCCGCCACAGGCCATAGGCGCCACCTGCGACCGTGGCGCCCTTTAAACCCAGGGTGGCGGCGCGGCGTCCGGACCGGAAATCATAGATGGGCCAGTTACGGTCCCTGGCGTGACGGCGCAGCCGCGCATCCGGGTTGATCGCCACCGGGTGCCCCACCAGGCTGAGCAGCGGGACGTCATTGTAGGAGTCGCTGTAGGCCCAGCAGCGGTCAAGGTCGAGGCCTTCCTTCTTGGCCAGGACCTTAACGCCTTCGGCCTTCGCGGGGCCGTGCAGGAATTCTCCCACCAGGCGGCCGGTGTAGAGTCCGTCGTCAATTTCGCTCACCGTTCCCAGTGCGCCTGTCAGATGCAGCCGGTCCGCAATTACCGACGCCACTTCCACGGGTGTTCCGGTGACCAGCCAAACGGGGCGGCCCGATTTCATATGCTGTTCGGTGAGGGCGCGGGTTCCCGGCCAGATCTTGGATTCGATCATTTCGTCATAAACTTCTTCACCAAGGACCCGGATATCCGCGGCCGCCAGGCCGGTGGCCAGCGTCAGGGCAGCGTCGCGCACCGAATGCACATCCTTGAGGTTTTCGCCCTGCAGCATGAACCGTGCCTGCTTGCGGGCGAAACCGAACGCCTGACGCAGCGTAAAGACCTTGCGCTGGTACATTTTGCGGCCCACATGGAACAGGCTTGCGCCGCGCATCAACGTATTGTCCACATCGAAGAACGCAGCCTCGCCGGGCCGGACCGCCGCTGCCATGGGCTCGGCGGCTCGTACTGCGGTGGTTCTGGGCATACCACTGAGTCTACGCAAAAAGTTGGCCGGGGCACGGCCGCCCTGCCCGGGTGCCGGGGGAACACGGCCGGGCGGCTATTTTAGAGGTATGACCTCCCCCGCTGCGCACCCTGATCTTCTCCTGCTCACCCGGCCGGGCTGCCACCTCTGTGAACGGGCCCGTGCGGTCCTCGAGCGGATCCGGTCCGACCTGGGCACCCCATGGCGCGAACAGTCCATCGAAGGGGACGCGGACCTGACGTCCCGTTTCGGAGAGGAGATACCGGTGCTCCTTATTGACGGGATCCAGCGTGACTTTTGGCAGCTTGATGAAGCAAGAATCCGCCGGCTCCTGCGAGCCTAGTCCGGGGAGGCTTTGTCCCGCCCGGCTGCGGGCTTAGAGTGGAAAACCCCGGCAGCACCAACAAGCGATAGGGACACGTGAGCACCTCTGAGGAATCCGACCGGCCGGCCGGTGCAGCCGCCCGGCACATTCCGCCTGCATCGCTGGCCCGCCTCACCATCTATCTCCGGGCCCTGAGCAGCATGCTGGGCGAGGGCAACGAACGTGTGTCCTCGGATGAACTCGCTGAAGCGGCAGGAGTAAATTCTCCCAAGCTCCGTAAGGACCTCTCCTATCTGGGGTCCTACGGCACCCGCGGCGTCGGCTACGACGTGTCCTACCTCAGTGAGCAAATCGCGTCGGCGCTGGGGCTGACCCGCAGTTGGCGGGTGGCCATTGTTGGGGCCGGAAACCTTGGCAGGGCCTTGGCCGGCTATCCGGGTTTCGGAACCCGCGGCTTCGAAGTGGTGGCCCTGCTCGACGCTGACCAGCTGATGATTGGCCAGGAAGTCGGCTGGCTTCGCGTCAGCTCAGTCGAGGTCATGGAAAGCGTACTGGAACGGACCCGAACCAACATGGCCGTCCTCGCCGTCCCGGCCGAGGTGGCCCAGGACCTGTGCGACCGCCTTGTCGCGTTTGGGGTCACCAGCATTTTGAGCTTCGCGCCGGTGCTGCTGCAGGTTCCCGGCCATGTCCAGGTGCGCAAGGTTGACCTTGCCACTGAGCTGCAGATCCTGGCCTACCATGCCCAGCGCGCCCAGGTCTCGAACATTGCGTCCGAGGCCCGGGCCCGCCTGGCGAACTAGCCCGCCGCAGCCGCCCTGGTGCATGGCCGGGAACTTGTCAGGGCATGCCCAGATACTGGCTGCGCCTGGGGCGGAAGTACCTGTTGCAGTCGCGTCGATAGAGCAGCGCGAGACCTGCGGCAGCGACCAGCAGGGCCGCGGCCTGCGGAGCCGCGCCGGCCGCGGCTGCTTCCGCCAGTCCGGCTGTGGCCAGAACCGAGCCGCCGATGCGTGCCCAGTTTCTGCCTTCCCGAATGAGCACGGCGACCAGCAGGTAGATCCCGAACACTACGACCGCCGAGGCGAGGGCAGCCACCTGCAGGGCCGCAGCGTACTCTCCGGCGTTCACGCCGACTTTCTCGAGCTGGACCGCATTCGGCGGCAGCTCTTCACCGGGCTGCGGCTGGTCTGGATCCCCGCGGTGAGGCTGATGATGCCGGCCGCCACGATCATGGCGAACGCCAGTCCCACCGCCTTCGGCCGGGGGCCCTTCCACTCGCTGTAGGGGATCCGGGCCGGAACGGCAGGCTGCGGAACCCCAGCGGGCGGATCGGGGATCATTACGCCGCCGGTGCCGCGCGGTCCCGGAGCGTCTGACCACCTCCTGTCTGTTTCATGCCTCCCACGCTTCCGGCTCACCGGAGCGGGACGGGCGGGTCCGGGAGCATGTCCGGCGGGCGGGCCGTCTCCTGCGGGCAGCGCCGGTGCCGCCGGTTCGGCCTTGGCCGCCGTGCGCCGGAAAGCGGGAAGACGGGCGCCCCGGGCCTTTTGGGGATGGCCGAACACACGGGGTTTCTGGGGGTTGGGCGAAGCAGGAAGTGAACTCATCTTCGGAGGCCGCCTTCGTCAAAAGGGATACGCTCCCCGGCGGGCGTCACTGCCGGCCCGGCGGGTCATCAAACGCTACAGCGCTTCTCCGGCGGTGTGACCAGCAGCAGTCGTTTGCGGAAGCTCCGGGGCATGAAAAAGGCCGGCCCGGATGCCGGGCCGGCCTTGCGGTAACTGCCGGCAGGGCCTGGTGCTAGCAGTTCCCAGCCGTTGGCAGCGGCTTAGTAGTAGGGGCCGAAGCGGGGCTGCGGCCGGAAGTACGGCTGTGCCTGCGGGCGGTAGAGCATGACGATGCCGGCAATCCCGGCGAGCGAAGCAACCAGCGAGAGCAGCTCCATGGGGGAGGAGAACGCTAGGCCGGTGAGCAGGGACAGCAGCACGCCCACTGCGGACAGGGCCGCGAAAACCGTTCCAACGATTCGCGCCCAGTTCTTTCCCCTGCGGACCAGGTATGCGATCAGGACGTAGACCAGCAGGACGATCACTGACATGACAATGCCCGTGGTCACGGCAAAACTCTGCACCATGTCTTCGGTCATGCCGGCCTCGTCAAACACCTGCCGGTCCTCCGCGGAGAGGGCGCCGAAAATGTCCTGGTCCGAGATCGAAAGGGACGAAGCGATCATGTAGATCAGGGTCAGGGCTCCGGCCGCGAGGATCAGCCAGAATCCGGTCATGACCTCGCGGGAGGCTCCCTTTGCCGCCGGGCAGCTGCCCTGATCCCGGGTATGCGTATCCGGACGGCTGGGCGGACTGGTAACCGTAGGGGCTCTGCGGCTGCTGCCCGTACTGCTGCTGGTTATAGGGCTGCTGGCCGTAGGGAGGTGGCTGCTGTCCGTAGGGCTGCTGGCCGTAGGGGGAGGCTGCTGCCCGTACTGCTGCTGGCCGGGGGACTGCTGCCCCGGCTGACCGTAGGGGGTGTAGGGCTGGTCCGCCGCTCCCGGCTGCTGCTGGCCATACTGCGGCGTCTGGGGCAGGCGCTGGCCGTACCTGGGCTCGTCGTCGGCGGCGGAGCCGGGATCTCGGGGCTGGTTCGGGTCTCGGGGGTCCGGAGAATTCGGAGGTGTGCTCATTGCCGCCTACTTGCTGGTTGGTGCAGAAGCTGCTCGGGCAGACGCCGGGTCTTTTCGATGCAGCCGTTTTCTGCGGATGCTGTCGGATGCTGTGCAGTGCCCTCGGGCACACCGGGCGAACCACGGCTGGCCGGGCCCACCGGCGCCGGGAGGGAACGCAATCGGATTCTCCAAGCCTATCGCGGCCCCCGCCGTCCGTCGCTGCCCCCGGACGGGAAGCAAGGGGACACTCCGGCCGGCTGCCGGAGTGTCCCCTTTGTGGTGGCCCGTCGGGCCCGCTGTGTGCGGCAGGCGTTAGCTTGCCACGAACTCTGCGTCCACGGCGATCGTTACCTTATCGCCCACGAGCACGCCACCGGTTTCCAGGGCGGCGTTCCAGGTCAGGCCGAAGTCCTTGCGGCTGATAACCGTGGAACCGGAGAATCCGGCGCGGGTGGCGCCGAAGGGATCCACTGCCACGCCGTTGAATTCAGTGTCCAGGACCACCGGACGGGTGGTTCCCTTGATCGTCAGGTCACCGGCCACCTTATAGGTCTCCCCGGAGCCTTCAACGCCCGTGACGGCGAACGTCAGTTCGGGAAACTGCTCAACGTCGAAAAAGTCCGCACCCTTGACGTGTCCGTCACGGTTGGCGTCGTTCGAGTTGAACGATGCGGACCTGATCACTGCGCTGATGGTCGACCCTCCGAGGGACGGTCCGACCTCCATGACCGCGGTGACGTCGTCGAAGTTGCCGCGCACCTTGCTGATTCCGGCGTGGCGGACTGTGAAGCTCACCTCACTGTGCGTGCCGTCGAGGGTCCAGGTTCCGGTGGAAAGTCCGCTGGGGATCATGCTGTTCTCCTGTTGCTGGTGGGTGTCGGGGCGTACCCCAATGCGTTTCGATGCATTTGCATCTACCTTTGCACATATTTGTTCAAGCTTCAAGTATTTCTTCAGATTTAGTTCAGGACACTTCCTCTGCGAAACTTGTTGACATGTCCCGTGCCTCGATCCACCTCGTCCGCCATGGAGAAGTCTTCAACCCAGACGGAGTCCTTTACGGGCGCCTGCCGGAGTTCCACCTGTCCGATCTGGGACAGGAAATGGCCCGCCGGGTTGCCGGATACTTCGACGACCGAAGGGGTGACGGCGCGAAGCTGGTGCACCTGGTGGCGTCGCCGCTGACCCGGGCGCAGGAGACTGCTGCACCGATTGCCGCCGCACTGGGCCTGGACATCGCGACCGACGAACGCATCCTGGAAGCGACCAACCGCTTTGAAGGCCTTTCCGGTGTTACCAGCCGGCTGCGCAATCCGCGGTACTGGCCACTGATGTACAACCCTTTCAAGCCGTCCTGGGGTGAGCCCTACGCCGCCCAGGCCGAACGCGTCATGGCGGCCGTCCAGGACGCCCGGGTGCGGGCCCTCGAGCTGGGCGGCGACAAGGCCGAAGCCGTGCTGGTCAGCCACCAGCTGCCCATTTGGGTGACGCGGCTGGCGGCCGAGGGCCGCAGGCTCTGGCACGATCCCCGGAACCGCCAGTGCACGCTGACCTCTGTCACTACGCTGGATTTCGACGGCGACACGCTGGTGGACGTCCGCTATGCCGAGCCGTCCGCGGACCTGCTGCCCGGGGCTGCGAATATTCCGGGAGCATAATAGAATTACTACGCGTTGTAGAAGTGGCAGCCCCCGCCGCGATGAAAGCTGGAAATAGTTGAAAAATCCCCAGAGCATTCCCCAGTCGGATGCCATGCGCCGCCGCGCCTTTCTTAAGCTCGGAGCCGGTCTGGCCGTCGGCGTACCCCTGGTGACGGCTGCGGCCGGATGCGCCGTCGAGGATCCCCTGGCCGCCCAGGCTAAAGCGGGGGACAACAAGAATTACATCGCCGGTGACGGGTCAGTCACTGAATATGCCGCTGGCCAGCGCGGGGAGCCCGTGGAATTCTCGGGCACCCTCTTTGACGGCACCACCGTCCCCTCCTCGGAGTTCGCCGGCAACGTGGTCGTTTTGAACTTCTGGTACGCCGCCTGCGCGCCGTGCCGTAAGGAAGCCCCGGACCTGGTGGAACTGCACGGAATGTTCGAGCCCGAAGGCGCACGCTTCTACGGTGTCAATATCCGGGACGAGCGCAGCACCGCTGAAGCTTTTGAGCGCTCTTTCGGCATCAACTACCCCAGTTTCCAGGACAAGGACGGCGGGATCCTGCTTGCCATGACGCAGTTCGTGCCGCCGTCGGCTGTTCCCACCACCCTGGTGCTCGACCGCGAAGGCCGCGTTGCCGCCCGGATCCTCGGCCTGGCGGAGAAGAGCACCTTGAAAGCCCTGATATCTGACACGCTGGCAGCTTAGCCGGCATGTTCTCTTCCGTTCCCGCAGCAGCGCTGCCAGCAGCGAATGTTTTCGCCGAGACCATCCTCAACGGGTCCATGCTGCTGGCCATTCCCGTGGCGGCCCTCGCCGGGCTGGTGTCCTTCCTGTCACCCTGCGTGCTGCCGCTCGTTCCGGGCTACCTGGGTTACGTCACCGGTCTCACCGGCGTCGACCTGCAGAAGCAGCGCCGCGGACGCATGCTGGTGGGCATCGGCCTGTTCGTGCTTGGATTCTCGACAGTCTTCGTCATTATCGGCGCCGGGATCGGGCAGCTGGGCGGGTGGCTGCGCGGCGCCGACCAGGCCTGGATTTCACAGGTCCTGGGCGCCGCCATCATTGTCCTGGGCATTGTCTTCATGGGCGGCCTGAGCTGGTTCCAGCGGGACCGCAAGATTGCCGCGCGTCCGCCGGCCGGGCTGTGGGGTGCGCCGCTTCTGGGCATTACCTTCGGCCTGGGCTGGGCTCCGTGCCTCGGCCCGACCCTGTCCGCCGTGCAGCTGCTCTCCTTCTCCGGAAACGATGCCACCGCCGCCAAAGGCGCATTCCTGACCTTTATCTACTGTCTCGGCCTGGGGTTGCCTTTCCTGCTGATAGCGCTGGGCTTCCGGCGGGGGATGGGCGCCCTCGGCGTCTTCCGCCGGCACCGGCTCGCGCTCCAGCGGTTCGGAGGCGGCATGCTGATTGTCCTGGGCGTCCTGATGATCACCGGCGTCTGGAACCTCTGGATCAACGAACTCCAAGGTTGGTTGGATAGTGTGACCCTGCCGATCTGATGAGCCGGCACCGAAGCGCCGCAGCTCCTGCCCAGCACGAACCCTTCAAAGAACTATGAGAATCAGTTGAACCGTGAACCGGATGTTTTGACCGAAGCCGAGAAAAACGGCGCCAGTACCGCCGGTGTGCCCAAAAAGGGTGGCAGGGGCGGCAAAAACGGCGGCCGCGGCAGCGACGTCCAGCTGCCCTCGCTGGGACCGCTGGGCCTGCTGCGCTGGGCGTGGACCCAACTGACCAGCATGCGCACCGCACTGTTCCTGCTCCTGCTGCTGGCAGTGGCGGCAGTGCCCGGCTCGCTGTTTCCCCAGCGGCCGGCTAACCCCGCCGTTGTCACCCAGTACCTGGAGGACAACCCGGACACCGGACCGTGGCTGGACCGGTTCCAGCTCTTTGACGTGTATTCCTCCGTCTGGTTCTCGGCCATTTACCTGCTGCTCTTCGTCTCCCTAATCGGCTGTGTCATTCCGCGTGCCAAGGCCCACTACCGGGCCATGCGGTCCAAACCGCCGCGCACCCCCAAGCGCCTGTCCCGGCTGCCGGAGTACGGCACGCTGGCCATTCCGGCGTCGTCGGGCCTCACCGCCGGGTCCGCCGCCGAGCAGGCGGCCCAGCTGCTCCGCAAGCGCGGCTACCGCGTGGACGTTCGCGACCTCGACACCGACCGTCCGTCGGTGGGAGCCGAGCGCGGCTTCGCCAAGGAAGTGGGGAACCTGGTGTTCCACACGTCCCTGATCGGGGTGCTGATCGCCATCGCCGTCGGCGGGCTGTTCGGGTACAGCGGCCAGAAGATCGTGGTGGAAGGGGAATCGTTCGTCAACACCCTGGTCGGGTACGACTCCTTCACCCCGGGCACCAGCTTCACCGAGGAACAACTGGCGCCCTATTCGCTGACGCTGGACAAGTTCAACGTCCAGTTCGACCGTGAATCCCAGACCCACTACGGCCAGCCGCTGGACTTCGAAGCCATCCTGACGGTGAAGGACAGCCCTGACGCCGAAGAGCACACGGAATCCCTGAGGGTCAACGCGCCGCTGACCATCGGTGGCAGCCGTATTTACCTGGTGGGCAACGGATACGCCCCGGTGGTCACGGTGCGCGACGGCGAGGGCAACATTGCACTGCAGGGTCCCGTCATCGCCGTGCCCAGCGACGGCATGTACACCTCCCTGATGGTCATCAAGGCTCCGGATGCCAAACCGGACCAGCTTGGCTTTGTCGGCTTCTTCCTGCCCACGGCCATGCTCGATGACCAGGATGTGTCCTACTCCGGAGATCCCGATCCGTTCAACCCGCAGCTGAACCTCAACGCCTACTACGGCGACCTGGGTCTGGATGAGGGCGTGCCGAGCAACGTGTACGTGCTCGACACGGAGAACCTGACCGAAATCAACAGCCGCAACCTTGATGAGGGCGGCATCGTCCTGGGCGCCAACCAGAGCTACGAGCTGCCCGACGGCAAGGGCTCCATCAGCTTCGACGGCATCAAGCGGTACGCGGCACTCGACATCCACTACGACCCGGCCAAGCTCTGGGTCCTCGGCTTCGCCACCCTGTCGATGGCAGGGCTGGGTGCTTCGCTGTTCCTGGCACGGCGCCGAGTCTGGGTCCGCACCGGCACCCACGGGGACGGACGCGTGATGGTCGAGTACGGGCTCCTGGCCCGCGGTGAAGACCACCGGCTTTCCAGCGAGGCCGCCGCCGTCCGGCAGCTGCTGGAAAAGGAGTGGTTGGCGGGCAGCGCCGCAGTGGAGGACAATGGCGCGGGGGATACATCCGCTCCGGACTCCGCAGAGCGCAGCACAAACCGGGACGAAACAACACCCGTAGCATCAGCGGTCGACAGCAGCACCGCTCAGGAGAAGAAAACAGGTAAGGACTCGTAATGCCCTCGATTGACTACGCCCTCGCTGAATACAGCGAGCTGTTCATGCTATTGGCGGCGTTCGCCTATACGGTGGCGTTCCTGGCCTTCACCTGGGACCTTGCGCAAAGCAGCAGGACCATCAAGGCCGTGGAGGGCAAGCTGGCACAGCCGGACTCTGCGGCGCCGGCGAAGTCTGAAGCCCTCGCGGGAGCACGCATGTCCGGCTCCGGCGGTGCCCCGGCTTCGGGTGGTGACAGTTACCTGGCGGACGGCAATGTCCGTGGCTGGAACAACGCCGACGGCCAGCCCGTGGCGCAGACCGCTGACGCCTCCATGGGGTACATGGGAGCACGCCGGAACAGTGCCCGCGTCGCCGTCGCACTGACCGTCCTGGGTGCCCTGATCCACACCGCCGCCGTTGTTACCCGCGGCCTCGCCGCACACCGCGTGCCCTGGGGCAACATGTACGAGTTCTGCACCACCGGCGCGCTCGTGGTGGCCGTGGTCTTCCTGCTCGTCCTGCTCAAGCGCGACCTTCGGTTCCTCGGCACCCTGGTGCTGGCCCTGATCCTGGTCATGATGATGGTGGCCACGATCGGCTTCCCCACGCCGGTGGCCCACCTGATTCCGGCGCTGCAGAGCTACTGGCTCATCATCCACGTTTCCGTGGCCGTTCTCGCTTCCGCGCTGTTTACCCTCACCTTCGCCATGTCCGTCCTGCAGCTCCTGCAGGCCGACCGCGAGACCAAGATCCGCGCCGGCGGAACGTCCAAGCTCGGGTTCCTGCGGATCGTCCCCTCAGCGCAGAGCCTGGAGAATTTCTCCTACCGGATCAACGCCGTCGCCTTCGTGCTGTGGACCTTCACTCTGATCGCCGGTTCGATCTGGGCCGAGCAGGCCTGGGGCCGGTACTGGGGCTGGGACACCAAGGAAGTCTGGACCTTCGTCATCTGGGTGGTCTACGCCGGCTACCTGCACGCCCGGGCCACACGCGGCTGGACCGGCACCCGTGCCGCCTGGCTGTCGATCGTGGGTTACCTGTGCGTCATCTTCAACTTCACCATCGTGAACATCTACTTCTCCGGCCTGCACAGCTACTCCGGCGTCTGATTCGACTGCCGGCTGCTGCCGCTAGGAACCCGCCTTCCGGTTCGCCGGAAGGCGGGTTTTTGTTTGTCCCGGAAAGCCCGGCGGAGCAGGGCAGCCGGCGGCCAGCGGTGCCGGCTGGTCCAGTGTTGGGGTCGTGTGGCTTCGGCGCTTCGAACCGTCCAGTGTCGGGGTCGTGTGACTTCAGCTCGGGGATTCCGGCATTGTCTCTACACTCGGCGGGGGTGAGCGGTATTGTCTCTACACTCGGCGCATTGGACCGTCCCCGCCCGCACGACAAAAAACCCGCCCCGGGGAACGGGAGCGGGTTCCTGGAAAGTTAGGCGAAAAGGGGCTGCTAGGCGCTGGGCTTCTCATCATCGTTCTTTTTATGCCCGGCCTGCTTCTCCTGGTCGCGCAGCTCGGCCTCGCGGCGCTTGAGCTCAGCCTCCTTTGCCTGCTGGCGGCGCCGGATTTCCAGGTTGCGCAGGAAGTCCGGATCGTCATCGGGAGCGGTGGGATGGCGGGGTTTGCGGTTCTTCGGCTCCGGTCCGCTCTTGGGCCGGCCGAACAGGAACCACAGGAGTGCGCCAAGCACGGGCAGCAGCACAATGGTGAAGAGCCACGCGGTCTTGGAAATACTGCGCACCTCCTGTGCCCGCGACATGACGCAGTCGATGATGGCGTAAATGATGACGGCGGCGACTATGATGACACCGAAAAGCACGAGGCGAGGCATGTATCAATTGTAGTGGAGCGGGACACAGCTGTGTCCTCCCGGGTTGTGCCGGGCGGGTCGCCTACACTCCGCCGACCGGCCGAAGACGTCGAAAGCCGGCAGAGCAACTAGAATGGGCGTGTGGCTTTCTGGAAATTTACCGCTCTCCGCCTTGGTTTGGTGGCCGTCTTCTTTGCTGCATGCTATTGGCTGGGCCTCGGCCTGATTCTGTCGGCCATTGCCGGCGCGGTGCTTGGCTGGTGCGTGACGTACCTGTTCTTCCGCGATATGCGCGACGCCGCCGCCCGCAGCGTGCAGCAGCGTTTCCACGGCAACGCGCCGCCCACCCGCAACCGTGCGGAACTGGACGACGCCGGCGCGGAAGACAGCCTGCTCGACGCACACCCGGACGTGCAGATCGACAACGACCGCAAGCCCCGCCGGAACTAGGCTCCGGCAGCAGGGCCCGGTTCCGCCGCCCCGAGGTTTTCCGCCCGCCCCTGCTTGAGCAGCCGGCCCCCTACGCAAGCAGCCGGCCCCTACGCAAGCAGCCGGGTCAGGACCAGTCCGAGGCTGTACAGCAGGGAGAAGCCCAGGTTGATCAGCCCGGTCTGCTGCAGGACCGGGATTAGGCTCCGGCGCTTCTTGCCCTTGAGCATGAGCCAGCTCGGCATCAGGCAGGCCGGGATGAGCAGCAGCACCAGCAGCACCCAGGGATAATCCGCGGCGATGAACAGCGGCAGCAGGATGGCCAGCGCCAGCATCATGACGTAGCTGATGCGTGCGGCCTCGTCGCCCAGGCGCACGGCCAGGGTCCGTTTGCCGGCTTCGCGGTCCGTGGGAATGTCCCGCACGTTGTTCGCCATCAGCAGGGCCATGGCGATCAGCCCGGTCCCCACCGCGCCGATTACTGACGGCAGGCTGACCTGACCGGCCTGGGTGTAGGTGGTTCCCAGCGTGGCCACGAGGCCGAAGAATACGAAGACGAACAGATCGCCCAGGCCCATGTAACCGTACGGGTTCCGGCCGCCCGTGTACCCCCAGGCGGCCGCAACGCAGCCCAGGCCCACCAGGATCAGGAACCAAGAGGAGGACAGGACGATCAGGGCCAGTCCGGCCAGCATCGCCACGCCGAAGCAGGTGAAGGCCGCGTACTTGACCTGTTTGGCCGGCGCGGCCCCGGACCCGGTCAGCCGCAGCGGGCCGACCCGGTTGTCGTCGGTTCCGCGGATACCGTCGGAGTAGTCGTTCGCGTAGTTCACGCCCACCTGCAGCAGCACGGCCACCAGCGCGGCCAGCACGGCGTGCAGGGGTTTGAAGGAACCCAGATCGTACGCCGCCGCCGTTCCGATAATGACCGGCGCCACCGCCATCGGCAGGGTGCGGGGGCGGGCTCCTTCTAACCACTGCGCGGCTGTAGCCACAATCAACGTCCTTTTTTACTTGAGTGATGTTCCACGTTCTATTCTTCCGCAGCCGTGGAGCGCGGAAGTTCCTCAGCCGGCGGCCGGCTCAGGGGTGGGTGTGCCCCGCGGCGTCCAGCAGCCGGCGAAGGCCCACCCGGTCCGTCTTGCCGTTGGGCAGCAGGGGCAGCGCCTCCAGCAGCAGCACCACCTTGGGTACAGCCGCCTTACCGAGGGAGGAGCGGACAGCGTCCTTCACTTTTTCGGGGTCCACGGAGCCCACGACGGCGGCGCCCACCAGAGTTCCCCACTCCGGGCTGTCCAGGCCCAGGACCACTGCTTCGGAGACCTCCGGCAGCTGCTCGATCGCAGCGGCGACGGCAGCTGCGGAGATTTTGATGCCGCCGGTGACGAGGACGTCATCCAACCGGCCGGAAATTGTCACCCGCCCGCTCTCCACCGTGCCGGCGTCATCGGTGCGGTACCAGCGTTTGCCCGAATTGAAGCGGAACCGGTCGGCGGTCAGTTCCGGCCGGCCCAGATAGCCTTCGGCCAGCACGTCACCGGCGATCCACAGGGACCCGGATTCCACCGCGACGTCGACGCCGGGCAGCGGAACGCCGTCGTACACGCAGCCCCCGCACGTTTCGCTCATCCCATACGTGGTGACGACGTTCAAGCCCAGGGCCGCGGCGTCAGCCAGCAGTCCCGGGCCGGCGGGTGCCCCGCCAAGGAGGATGGCGTTGAACCGGCGCAGCACGCGCAGGGTCTCGGGCTCGGGGTTGGTCAGCAGCCGGTGCAGCTGGGTGGGAACCAGCGACGTGAAGCGGTTCCGGTCCGTCATGTCGGCGGCCGCTGAAGTGAAACGGGCGGCGCTGAAGGACCCGGACGTGTCCATAAAGACCGGCTGGGTGCCGGCGTAGAGGGAGCGCACCAGGACCTGGACCCCGGCGATGTAGTGGGCCGGCAGTGCCATCAGCCACTGGCCGTCGGCCTGCAGTGCCATGGCCGTGGCCATCGACGAGGCAGCAAGGGCGTCCGTGGTGAGCATGGCCTGTTTGGGGGTTCCGGTGGATCCGGAGGTGCTGATGACCAGAGCGATGTCGTCGTTGGGCAGCTCACCGGAGAAGGTCTGGTCCGGGTTCGCGTGCGGTGCGACGGCGGGGCCCTCGCCGGCGAGGGCTGCGGCCAGCGGGGCCATCAGCGTTTCGGCATTGAAGCCGGCGGGAGTGTGGACGGTCAGCAGTTCCATGGCGGCGGCCTAGAAGTAGTAGGGGAAGGAGGACCAGTCGGGCTCCCGTTTTTCGAGGAAGGCTTCCTTGCCTTCCACCGCTTCGTCGGTCATATAGGCCAGCCGGGTGGCTTCCCCGGCGAACACCTGCTGCCCGGCCAGGCCGTCATCGGCCAGGTTGAAGGCGAACTTCAGCATGCGGATGGCCTGCGGGGACTGCCGGGCAATGTCTGCCGCGTACTCCAGGGCCACTTTTTCCAGGTTTTCGTGGTCCACTGCCTCGTTGACCGCGCCCATGGCCACCATGTCCTCCGCGGAGTATTCACGGGCCAGGAAGAAGATTTCGCGGGCCTTCTTCTGTCCGATTTGCCGGGCCAGCAGCGCCGAGCCGTAGCCGGCGTCGAAACTGCCCACGGTGGCGTCGGTCTGCTTGAACTTGCCGTGCTGCCGGGAGGCAATGGTCAGGTCCGAGACCACGTGCAGGCTGTGCCCGCCGCCGGCGGCCCACCCGTTGACGACGGCGATGACCACCTTGGGCATGGTGCGCATCAGCCGCTGGACTTCCAGGATGTGCAGCCGCCCGGCACGGGCCGGATCGATGGTCTCCTTCGTTTCACCTTCTGCATACTTGTAGCCGTCGCGGCCGCGGATCCGCTGGTCGCCGCCGGAGCAGAAGGAATGGCCGCCGTCCCTGGGCGAGGGCCCGTTGCCGGTGAGCAGTACGGTGGCGACGTCGGGGGTCATCCGGGCGTGGTCCATGGCCCGGTACAGCTCATCCACGGTGCCGGGCCGGAAGGCGTTGCGGACTTCCGGGCGGTTGAACGCGATGCGCACCGTCGGCAGGTCGCGCACGATGCCGCCGTCGGCCGTGCGCTCCACTTGGCGGTGGTACGTCATGTCCTGCAGGTCCTCAAAACCTGCGACGAGACGCCACTGCTGCGGGTCGAAAATATCGGACACCTGTGCTGGAAGTTCTGTGCTCACATTTCCGAGTTTATCGTTCCGTCCCAAACCGGCCGTGAGGCGGCCATTTTCGCCTTCGACACTGTCAGCTGACGGCGGCCCTGGAATACGTTGACCTCATGGCTGGCTCCGCACCGGGGATCGATGGCCCCGCAACAGACGCAATGCTCAAGCTCGGCAGGTTCTTCACCCGCTGGGATGAAACCGCCGACGGCAGGGCGGTGTTCCGTGAGGGCGGGCGGAAGGGGGACTCCTTTTACCGCAACCGGTGGAGCCATGACAAAGTGGTCCGTTCCACCCACGGCGTGAACTGCACCGGCTCCTGCTCCTGGAAGGTCTACGTCAAGGACGGGATCATCACCTGGGAGGCACAGGAAACGGACTACCCGACGGTGGGTCCGGACCGGCCGGAATACGAGCCCCGCGGCTGCCCGCGCGGCGCCGCCTTCTCCTGGTACACCTATTCACCCACCCGGGTCCGCTATCCCTATGTCCGCGGCGTGCTGCTGGAGATGTACCGTGCGGCCAAACGCGAGACCGGCGACCCGGTGCTGGCCTGGGAACAGATCATCAATGATCCGCAGCGCCGCCGCACCTACCAGCAGGCCCGCGGCAAGGGCGGGCTGGTGCGCTCGAGCTGGGCCGAGGCCCTGGAGATGACCGCCGCGGCGCACGTCTTTACGATCAGGAACTACGGGCCGGACCGCTGCACCGGGTTCTCGCCGATCCCGGCCATGTCCATGGTCTCTCATGCGGCCGGCGCGCGGTTCATCAACCTGATTGGCGGGGTGATGAACAGCTTCTACGACTGGTACGCGGACCTGCCGGTGGCCAGTCCGCAGGTTTTCGGCGACCAGACGGACGTGCCGGAATCGGGGGACTGGTGGGACGCGACCTACCTGATGATGTGGGGCTCCAACATTCCGGTGACCCGCACTCCCGATGCGCACTGGATGGTGGAAGGGCGCTACCGCGGCACCAAGGTGGTGGCGGTGAGCCCGGACTATGCCGACAACATCAAGTTCGCCGACGAGTGGCTGCCGGCCCAGGCCGGCTCCGACGGCGCCCTGGCCATGGCGATGGGGCATGTCATCCTGAAGGAAAACTTCGTGGACCGGCGGGTGCCGTTCTTCGAGGACTATGTCCGCCGGTTCACGGACCTGCCGTTCCTGGTCACCCTGGAAACCCGCAGTGACGGCAGCGTGGTGCCGGGTAAGTTCCTTACCGCCGCCGACCTTGGCCGCGGAGAGGCGAAGGCTGCCGACGCGGCCTTTAAGACGGTGCTGCTGGACCGCGACGCCGGCACCCCGGTGGTTCCCAACGGGTCGGTGGGTTTCCGGTACAACGACGCCGACGCCGGCAAATGGAACCTGGACCTGGAGGGTGTGGTGCCGGCGCTGTCGATCGCCGACGCGCCGTCGTGGGGGCGGGCAACATCCCGGGTGGATCTGCCCGCCTTCACGGACCCGACCGGCGTCGGCTCCGTGCTGCACCGCGGCGTGCCGGTGGCCTCCGTGGCGGGCCGGACCGTTACCACCGTCTTTGACCTGATGCTGGCACAGTACGGTGTGGGGCGGGAGGGGCTGCCGGGGCAGTGGGCGGCCGGTTACGACGACGCCGGCACCCCCTACACCCCGGCCTGGCAGGAGGAGATCACCAATGTCCGCCCGGACGCGGTGCTCCGCACCGCCCGGGAGTTCGCCGCGAACTCCGAGAAGTCCAAAGGCCGGTCGATGATCATCCTCGGCGCGGGGATCTGCCAGTGGTACCACGGCGACGTGACCTACCGGGCCATCCTGGCCATGTTGATGCTGACCGGCTGCGAGGGACGCAACGGCGGCGGCTGGGCGCACTACGTGGGCCAGGAGAAGTGCCGCCCGATCACCGGCTGGGCCGCGATGGCGTCGGCCGGTGACTGGAACCGGCCGCCCCGGTTCATGATCGGCACCGCGTTTTGGTACATGCACACCGACCAGTTCCGTTCCGACGGCTATTCCTCCGACTCGCTGCAGTCGCCGCTGGCCTCCGGGCACCTGCGCGGCATGCACACCGCCGACGTGATCGCGAAGTCCACGCGGATGGGCTGGATGCCGTTCTTTCCGCAGTTCGACGCCAGGAATTCCCTGGACATCGCGGATGAGGCAGTGGCCGCAGTGGCCCGCGGCGAGGCGGGTGATGAGGCGTCCTGGGTGGCGAAGCGGCTCAAGGACGGGCGGCTGCGGTTCGCCGTCGAAGACGTGGACGCCCCGGCCAACTGGCCCCGGACCCTCATTCTGTGGCGTTCAAACCTGCTGGGGTCCTCGGCCAAGGGCGAGGAGTATTTCCAGAAGCACCTGCTCGGAACCCTGAACAATGTCATGGGCGCGGACCACGGCGAATCGCGGCCCGCCGACGTCGTCTGGCACGAAAAGGCGCCGCAGGGAAAACTGGATTTGCTGGTCTCGGCGGACTTCCGCATGACCAGCTCCACCCTGCTCTCCGACGTCGTGTTCCCGGCCGCCACCTGGTACGAAAAGTACGATCTGTCCTCCACCGACATGCATCCGTACGTACATGCCTTTACCCCGGCCATCGCCCCGCCGTGGGAAGCCAAGACCGACTATGACCTGTTCCGGCTGCTCGCCGAGGAGTTCTCCCGGCAGGCCGCCGCCCATCTGGGGGTGCGGAAGGACCTGGTGGCCACCGCGCTGACCCATGACACGCCGGGGGAGCTTGCCCAGCCCGGCGGCCACGCCCCCGATTGGAAGGGAACGGACATCCCTGCCATTCCCGGGAAAAACCTGCCCGAGCTCAAAATCGTGGAGCGGGATTACACGGCGGTCGGGGAGAAGTTCGTTGCCATCGGGCCGCTCGCGGACAAGCTCGGCCTCACCACCAAGTTTGTGAAATACGACGTGAGCAAGCCGCTGGAAGAGCTGGCCCGCAAGCACGGGGTCTTTGACCGCGGCGCCGCAGTGGGCCGCCCGGCCGTTGACACCGACGCCCGGATGGCCGAGGCCATCCTGCGGCTCTCCGGAACCACCAACGGCGAACTGGCGGTGCAGGGCTTCCGGACCCTGGAGAAACGGACCGGCAGGCCGCTGGCGGACCTGGCTGAAGGGGCCGAGGATAAAAAGATCACCTTCCGCGACACCCAGGACCGGCCGACGCCGGTGATCACGTCGCCGGAGTGGTCCGGCTCGGAGACCGGCGGACGGCGGTACGCCCCGTTCACCATCAACATCGAACGGCTCAAACCCTTCCACACCCTGACCGGACGCATGCACTTCTTCCTGGACCACGACTGGATCCAGGACATGGGGGAGGCCCTGCCCATCTACCGGCCGCCGCTGGACATGCACCGCCTGTTCGGGGAGCCGCAGCTGGGCACCCGCGGCGATCTCTCGGTGGCCGTGCGGTACCTGACCCCGCACAACAAGTGGTCCATCCATTCCGAGTACCAGGACAACCTGCTGATGCTCTCGCTGTCCCGCGGCGGAACCGCCGTCTGGATGAGCACTCAGGACGCGGCGCTGATCGAGGTGGCGGACAACGACTGGGTGGAGTGCATCTCCAACAACGGGGTCCTGGTGGGCCGGGCCATCGTGTCCAGCCGGATGCCCGCCGGGGTCATTTACGTCCACCACGCCCAGGAACGCATCATCGACACTCCGAAGTCCGAAGCGACCGGCCGCCGCGGCGGCATCCACAACTCGGTGACCCGGATCCTGGTCAAGCCCACCCACATGATCGGCGGGTACGCGCAGCTGTCCTGGGCCTTCAACTACCTCGGCCCCACCGGCAACCAGCGCGACATTGTTTCCGTTGTCCGCAAACGCTCCCAGGAGGTGGCGTACTGATGCGCATCATGGCTCAGACAGCAATGGTGATGGCACTGGACAAGTGCATCGGCTGCCATACCTGCTCCGTGACCTGCAAGCAGGCGTGGACCAACCGGGCGGGCACCGAGTACGTCTGGTTCAACAACGTGGAAACCCGGCCCGGCCAGGGCTACCCGCGCCGGTATGAAGACCAGGAGAAGTGGAAGGGCGGCTGGGACCTGAACAGCCGCGGCAAGCTGAAGCTGAAGGCCGGCGGCCGGCTCGCCAAGCTCTTTGGCCTCTTCGCCAGCCCCGTCCAGCCCGAACTGGACGACTACTACGAGCCGTGGACCTACGACTACGAGAACCTCATCAACGCCCCCGCCGGCAACGACTTTCCGGTGGCGAAGCCCAAGTCCCTGATCACCGGTGAGGACATGAAAATCGAGTGGTCCGCCAACTGGGACGACAGCCTGGGCGGATCGCCGCGCACCTCCCTCACCGATCCGGTGCTGGAGAAGATGCGCCGCGACGCGGAGGAGAAGGTGAAGCTGGAATTCGACTCCACCTTCATGTTCTACCTGCCGCGGATCTGCGAGCACTGCCTGAATCCCTCCTGCATGGCATCCTGCCCGTCCGGGGCCATCTACAAGCGCGAGGAGGACGGCATTGTGCTCGTGGACCAGGACCGCTGCCGCGGCTGGCGGCAGTGCGTCACCGGCTGCCCGTACAAGAAGATGTACTTCAACCACCGCTCCGGCAAGGCGGAAAAGTGCACCTTCTGCTATCCGCGCATCGAGGTGGGCCTGCCGACGGTCTGCGCTGAAACCTGTGTGGGCCGGCTGCGCTACATCGGGATTTTCCTGTACGACGCCGACCGGGTCACCGAGGCCGCCTCCACGCCCAACGTGCAGGACCTGTACGAGGCCCAGCTGGATTTAATGATGGACCCCAATGATCCGGACGTGATTGCCGGTGCCCGGGCGGAAGGCATTCCCGAGGACTGGCTGGACGCGGCCCGGCGCTCGCCGGTGTACGCGCTCGCCAAGACCTTCCGCGTGGCCCTGCCGCTGCATCCGGAGTACCGGACCATGCCCATGGTCTGGTATGTTCCGCCGCTGTCCCCGATTGTGGACGTGCTGAACGAACAGGGGCACGACGGCGAGAGCGCGGACAATCTCTTCGGCGCCATCGAGGCGCTGCGGATTCCGGTGGAGTATCTGGCCGAACTGTTTACCGCCGGGGACACCGGCCTGGTCACCGGCGTGCTGCGGAAGCTCGCTGCCATGCGCGCCTACATGCGCGACATCACCCTCGGTGACGCGCCGGACGAGCAGATCGCCGCCGGCGTCGGAATGACGGGCGAGCAGGTTGTGGCCATGTACCGGCTGATGGCCATCGCCAAGTACGAAGAGCGGTACGTCATCCCCAGCGCCCATCTGGAGGACGCCCACAACCTGGAGGAGATTGGCTGCTCCCTGGATTCCGACGGCGGTCCCGGCATGGGCCAGACCGGCGTCTTCGGTGAGGCCTCGGGGAAGCCGGTGCCGGTGGCGGTGGAGAACTTTGCAGCGCTGCAGGCACGCCAGCGCGGGGAGGACCCCACCGGCAACGGGGAGCTGGGCGGACGGGTGAACCTGCTGAACTGGGACGGGCGCGGGTCGCCCCGGGCTTGTTCCCGGCCGACAATAACCGCGGCGAGCCCGGAACCACGGGCGGCTCACCGCCCCGGGACGACGCGGACGGCACCCTGGGGGCGGCCTACGACCAGGCCGGCGGCGACGGTCCGGACCCGCAGGGAGGTGCCCGGAGATGAGCCTGCTGGAGAAGCTGCTGGGCAAACCCGGCAGGGGGACCGTTGCGCCCGAACCGTACCGTGATGCCCACCCCCGGCGCAGCGCCGTCGTACGGCAGGCAGCGGGCCTGCTGCTGGAGTATCCGGACCAGGAACTGGTGGACCTGGTGCCGTCCCTGCGGGCGGCGCTCGCGGAGGTGGACGCCGACACCGGGCCGGTGGAGGACCTGTTGACCTGGCTGACGGCCGGGCCGCTGCCGGAGGTGCAGGCGGAATACGTGCAGGAGTTCGACCTTTCCAAGCGGCACAGCCTGCACCTGACCTACTGGACCGACGGCGATACCCGGCGCCGCGGCGAGGCGCTCGCCGCCTTCAAAGAGGTCTACCGGGCGCACGGGGCGCTGCCGGAAGGTTCGGAACTGCCGGACTACCTGCCCCTGGTGCTGGAGTTCGCCGCGAAGGTGTCCCCGGCGGACGGCTACGAACTGCTGCAGCGCTACCGGCCGTCGCTGGAACTGCTGCGGCTGGCGCTGCGCGACGACGGCCTGGCCTACTCCGGTGCCCTGGCCCTGGTCTGCGCCACACTGCCCGGGGTGTCTCCCGAGGACCGGCAGACGGTCATGCAGACCGCCGGCTACGGTCCGCCCACGGAAACCGTGGGCCTGGAACCCTACAGTTCGCGGCTGCTGCCGGTGCATGAGAGGAACGCCCCATGAGACCCGCAGATGTGCCGCCGCCGGCCAACGTGCAGGTGGGACTGGATGACGTGATGCTCTGGGGTGTGCTGCCCTACGTGGTGCTGGCGGTGCTGATCCTCGGCTCCGTGTGGCGGTACCGTTACGACCAGTTCGGCTGGACCACCCGTTCCTCGCAGCTGTACGAGTCGCGGCTGCTGCGCATTGCGTCCCCGCTGTTCCACTTCGGGATTTTGGCGGTGATCGTGGGCCACTTTGTGGGCCTGGTGATCCCGAAAACCTGGATGGACGACGTTGGGATCAATGAGGACCGGTACCATTTCTTCGCCCTGTCGGTGGGATCCATCGCCGGATTCGCCACGCTCGTGGGCATCGTGCTCCTGATCTACCGGCGGCGGACCACCGGGCCGGTGTTCATGGCCACCACCCGCAATGACAAAGTGATGTACCTTTTCCTGCTCGCCGCCATCCTCGCGGGCCTGGCCACCACCGTCTTTTCGGTCTTCGACGCAGGGATCGTGAACTACCGCGACACGGTGTCCCCGTGGTTCCGGTCCATCTTCATCTTTCAGCCGGACATTACCGCGATGACCGCCGCCTCCCTGTCTTTCAAGATCCACACCCTGTGGGGGCTGGCGCTCTTTGCCCTGTGGCCTTTTACCCGGCTGGTCCACGCCTTTACCGCACCGCTGCAGTACCTCTTCCGGCCGTACATCGTGTACCGGTCACGGGGAAAACGCCCAGCCCCGGGGTCAGCAACGCCGCGCGGCAGCTGGGCGCCGGTGGGTACACCGGACCGCGACCGCAAAGGAACACCCCGCACCTGACCCGGCACCTGTGCCGGTACCCGTCCGGGGAGCCAGCCCGCGAGTAAGGATCGACGCCATGCCAGCATCAGCGCAAACCCCGGCATCCGCTGTGAACCTGGAATCCGGCCAGCTGCGGAACCTCATTGTCGCAACCATCGCGTCCACCGTGGGGTTCTGGGCCTGGACCATCATCGGCCCGCTCTCCAGCCGGTATGCGGCGGGCATGGACCTGGGGGCAGGCCAAACCTCGATCCTGGTGGCCATGCCCATCCTGGTGGGTTCGGTGGCCCGCATCCCGGTGGGAGCACTGACGGACCGGTACGGCGGCCGCATCATGTTCACCATCATCCTGGGTGTCACCGCGCCGCTGGTGCTGCTGACCGGCATCGTGGGACAACTGGAGAACTTTCCCTTCCTGGTGGTGATCGCGTTCTTCCTCGGTATTGCCGGCACCGTGTTCGCGATCGGCATTCCGTTCTGCTCGGCCTGGTACGACCGGACCCGCAAGGGCTTCGCCACCGGAGTTTTCGGGGCCGGCATGGTGGGCACCGCGGTGTCGGCGTTCTTCACGCCGCGGCTGGTCGAAGCGGCCGGGTACATGGGCGCCCACATCATCATCGCCGCCGTCGTGGCGGTAATGGCGCTGCTGAGCTGGCTGATCCTGCGCGAGTCCCCGGCGTGGAGCGCCCCCACAGAGCCGGTGCTGCCCAAGATCACGCATGCCTTCACGCTGCGGGCCACCTGGCAGCTGTGCTTCCTCTACGGGGTGGTGTTCGGAGCGTTCGTGGCGTTCTCCAACTACCTGCCCACGTATCTGGGCAACGTCTACGACTACGACGCCACAGCGGCCGGCACCCGGACCGCAGGATTCGCCGTCGCCGCCGTCATCGCCCGGCCGATCGGCGGAACCATCGCGGATAAGGTGGGGCCGAAGCTGGTCACCCTGGCCTCCCTCGCCGGCACAGTGGTGCTGGCCGTGATCGTGGCGCTCCGCCCGGAGGAGGAACGGGTGTACGGCACCGCGTTTATCCTGATGGCGCTCTTCCTGGGGCTGGGCACCGGCGGTGTCTTTGCCTGGGTGGGACGCGCCGCGCAGGCCCAGGACGTGGGAACAATCGGCGGGATTATTGCCGCTGCGGGCGGGCTTGGCGGGTACTTTCCACCGCTTGTCATGGGTGCCACCTACGATCCGGCCAACCGCAGCTATTTTGTGGGGCTGATGCTGCTGGCCGCCTTTGCCGCCGTCGCCTTCCTGCTGACTTTTACCGTACGCAACGGCGGCAAAGTGGATGAGCGCACCCACACGTGATTCTCTGCAATGAGGTTCTACTGCTGCGCGTCGTGCACCCATGCCGCGAGCCAGTAGGGGAGCCGTTGGCTGTTCTTACACTGACTTTCACGTCTGCCACGGCCTCGCTGGCCGGAGCATTGAAAGAATATGAACTGGCGGGGCTGGAACAGGGAACGGTATAACTTCCCATGCCCTGACTGATGGACACCGAATCTCCGGGGGTGCAGGACGCAGAGAAGCTAAGGACCTGCCCCGCTTCCAACACTCCGTTGAATTCATGGGCGCCGGTGCCTGTGCCTCGCTCGGAAAGAACCCTCTCGCCGGACGGAGACACACTGTCCAATTCAATGTGCGGCGCAAGGGGTTCCAGCAAATCGGAAACCTGAACATTAACCGAAGCGGAAGGGCTTGCGGCCTGTGGCGTGGTTTCCGGTGTTCCTGCCCTCTCTGCATCCTCTGCCGAGCAGGAGGAGAGCACGGCGGCTGCGGCGCAGGCCGCGGCAGCAACGCCGAGACGGGACCCCCACTTGCTGCGCCGGGGCAGCTGGGAAAAACGCGCGGTTACATTCTTTCGTGAATTCGCCCCAGCAGAAGTTTCCATAGTCGACCCTAATCACGGCAGGTACGCGCAAATCAAGTCTTTGAAAAACCCGGTTGTACGGTGCGCGGCTGAAAGTACGGAAGCATTTCCGTATTTTCAGCCGTTTCGGCCCGGTTTTGGTGGCATAGGCTCCCCGGGGTGCACTGCACCGGAGGACGCCGCCACCGAACCCGGTGTTCCGGACCGGATCCCTGCAACGGAATATACCGCGGAGTAGAGTCGGGGAATGGGTGCAATCGAACTGATCCTCATTCGGCACGGTGAAAGCGCGGGCAATGTTGCCGCCACGGAAGCCCAGCGCTCGGGCGCCGAAGTAATAGACATTGGCCTGCGGGACCCCGATGTTCCGCTCAGCGACGCGGGCATGGAACAGGCCCGGGCGCTGGGCCGTTGGCTTTCCGGCCTCCCGCAGGAAGAACGCCCGGACTCCGTGTGGTGTTCGCCCTACCTGAGGGCGCGCCAGACCGCCGAACTGGCGACCACGCAGGATTCCGGCACGCTGCAGGAGGCGCGCATTGATGAGCGGCTGCGCGACCGCGAGCTGGGCATCCTGGATTTGCTGACTTCGGCCGGAGTAGATGCCCGATACCCGGACGAGGCCCGGCGCCGCAACTGGCTGGGAAAATTCTCCTACCGGCCGCCGGGAGGGGAGTCGTGGGCCGACGTCGCCCTGCGGCTGCGCTCAGTCCTCCGGGACCTCGACGACGAGAATGACGGCAAGCGTGTCGCCGTGGTGTGCCACGATGCCGTGATCATGCTGATCCGCTACATTTGCGAACGCCTGAGCGAACAGGAACTGCTGGACATCGCCTCGAGTACGAGCGTCCGCAATGCCTCGGTGACGCGGCTGGTGCGGCCCTCCGGGCAGGGCCGCTGGACGCTGGAGAGTTTCAATGCCGTGAACCATCTGGAGTCCGGCGGTGCGCCGGTTACCGAACATGCAGGAGATGAAAACCATGTCCACCCCCGCTGAAATCGTCACCCCCTCCCTGCTGAAGGGCTGGCAGGTCAACCGGGAGGCCTCGGACAAGTCGGACCGCGGCACTGTCCTGGTGGTGGGCGGGGCGCGGCGTTCGCCCGGAGCCGCGCTCCTTGCCGGGCGTGCTGCGCTGCGGGTGGGTGCGGGACGGCTGACTCTGGCCGTCTCGGAATCGGCTGCGGTCGCGGTATCGGTGGCAGTGCCGGAATCCGGCTCCGTTCCCCTGCCGGAGGACGACGGCGTGATCTCCGGCCGGCGTGCCGCGAAGGTGTTGGCCGGCGAGCTGGAAACCGCCGATGTGCTGCTGCTCGGACCGGGCCTGGACGACGCCGGGCAAACCGGGGAAATGCTGCGCGCCATCGGTCCGCTGCTAAACGACTCCGCCGCCGTCGTTTTGGATGCCTACGCGCTGGGGGTGCTGTCCGGGCTGCCGGACATTTATCAGCGCTGGGCCGGGCGCATGGTCCTGACGCCGAACCGAAAAGAAGCCGCCCGCCTGCTGGATGCGGACCCGGAAGCGGACCTGGATTCGGAACAGGCCGCGGCCGCCATTGCCGCCAAGTACCGGGCAGTGGTGGCGCTGCACGGGGTGATTGCTGCTCCCGACGGCCGCCGCTGGGAAATTCCGGCCGGCAACGCCGGGCTGGGCACCTCCGGCTCCGGCGACGTGCTGGCGGGAGCCATCAGCGGTTTCCTCGCCCGCAGGGCGGCGCCGGAGCAGGCCGCATGCTGGGGCACCTACCTGCACTCCACTGCCGGTGACCGGCTCTCGGCCGCCCAGGGGCCGCTCAGTTTCCTGGCCGGGGAACTGCTGGAGGCCATGCCCCGGGTCATGGCGGAACTGACGGTCTAGATGGTTAACCAGCACCGGCCGGCCATTGCGCCGCTGCCCTACAGCCTCACGCCCCGGGACGGCATTGCCGCCGGATTCTACGTCCTGTTCGTCCTGATTTTCAGTTATGCCCCCGGTCTGGTCCTCCCCGGACTGACCCGGCTGATTCCCGATCCCGTGCTGGCGGGCTACCTGGTGAACCTGACGTTCTACCTGTCCGCCGGCGCGTTGGCGGCCTGGGCGTCCTGGCGGTACGCCGTCCGTGAAACCAGAATCCTGGCCACCCGCCCGTGGCTGACCCTGGCGGTCATTCCCGGCGGGGTGTTCGCGATGCTGCTGCTCACCGCCGTCGCCGTGCTAATCACCGGACCGCCGGAAACCGCGGTTAACCAGGAAGCCGTCGAGGGGCTGGTCGTTTCCCTGCCGCCGCTGCTGATCATCCCCCTGCTGGTGGTCATTGCCCCGTTTGTCGAGGAGTACATCTTCCGCCACCTGCTGATCGGGAAGCTCAGCAAACACCTCAACATCTGGATCTGCTGCCTCATCTCCATTGTGCTGTTCGCCGGCATCCATCTGGCGGGCAAGGAAGCCCTGGCGCTGCCCGTGCTGCTGCCGTACCTGGTGATGGGGGCAGTGCTGGTGGGCATTTACGTGTGGGCCGGCAATAACTTCATCCTGGCCTATGCGGTTCACGCGGCGAAGAACTTGTTGGCGGTCCTGTTGACCTACGCGATTCCGGCCGAGCTGCTGCAATGACACTGCTGGAACAGCTCCCCTGCCAGGGCGGCACCGCCCCTGGCCTCCAGGGCCGGGCGGGCCTCGTCCTTGTCCCGGCCGTCCAGCCGAACGTCCACGTGAATGCGGTCCTTCACCGTCTTCGGCTCGGGTACCGGCTGGAACAGGATCCGCAGGCGGTCCGGCAGCCCTTCCTCACCCGGACGGCAGATGGCTGCCCCGTCCTTTCAGACCGTGCTCCATCAGCTGTTCCGGCGTGGCGTAGCCCTGCTGCAGCAGGGAATCAATGAAGTCCTGGTCGGTGGGCTCCAGTACCCAGCCCAGGGTTTCCGCCCACCAGTCGGCCTGATCGTGGGCGTTTGCGCAGTCAATACATACCTGAATAGTCGATGTCATGCCGCGAGCCTAGCCAGCCGCCCATCGGCTTCCCTCCGGCATGCGGACGCTTCTGTCCGCAGAGGCCGTCCGTCCTGCAGGCCCTCCCGCATTGACCGCACCCGGCCGTCGTGCAATTCTTTACAGAACGAATGGTCAGTAAATGGCGCTGGAGCCGTTCCGGCTCAACGCACACGATGTCCGGAAGCATGGCGGGCGGACCAAACAGGCAAGACAATTCTGGGAGCAGACATGGCTGAGGCTTTTCTCGTTGGCGGAGTGCGGACTCCGGTGGGCCGCTACGGGGGTGCGCTCTCCGGCGTCCGTCCCGATGACCTGGCAGCGTTGACGCTGCGCGAACTGGTGGCCCGTGAAGGCTTGGATCCCGCCGTCGTTGACGAGGTCATCCTCGGCAACGCCAACGGTGCCGGCGAGGAGAACCGGAACGTTGCCCGCATGGCCGCGCTGCTGGCCGGGTTCCCGCCGGACATCCCGGGCATCACCGTCAACCGGCTGTGCGCCTCGGGCCTGTCCGCCATCATCATGGCCTCGCACATGATCAAAGCCGGGGCGGCGGACATCGTGATCGCCGGCGGCACCGAATCCATGAGCCGGGCCCCCTGGGTCACTGAAAAGCCGACGAAGGCCTTCGCCAAGCCGGGTGACACCTTCGACACCTCGATCGGGTGGCGCTTCGTCAACGAGCGCTTCACCTCGGGCGACCTTTCCCGCGGCGGCAAAATGACGTATTCCATGCCGGAAACCGCGGAGGAACTGGCCGCCGTCGACAACATCTCCCGGGAAGACGCAGATGCGTTTGCGGTGCGTTCGCATGAAAACGCACTTGCCGCCGTCGCCGCCGGGCGGTTCAAGGATGAAATCGTTCCGGTGACGATCCGCGGCCGCAGGAGACACGGTGGTGGATGCCGATGAGGGGCCGCGCGAGGGCACCACTGCCGAGGTCCTGGCCAAGCTGCGCCCGGTCGTGAAGGCGGACGGCATTGTCACCGCGGGGAATTCCAGTTCCCTGAACGACGGCGCTTCCGCCATCATCATCGCCTCCGAACGCGCCCTCAGCGAATACGGGCTCACCGCCCGCGCCCGGATCGTCGACGGCGCCTCGGCCGGGGTTCCGCCGGAAATCATGGGCATCGGCCCGGTCCCGGCCACGCAGAAAGTGCTCGCCCGCAGCGGCGTGAAGCTCGCCGACGTCGGGGCCTTCGAGCTGAACGAAGCCTTCGCCACCCAGTCCCTGGCCTGCATCCGCCGCCTGGGCGTGAACGAGGACATCGTGAACAACGACGGCGGCGCCATCGCCCTGGGCCATCCGCTGGGTTCCTCGGGGTCGCGGATCGCCATCACGCTGCTGAACCGGATGGAGCGCGAGGGCGCAGCCCACGGCATCGCCACCATGTGCGTTGGCGTCGGTCAGGGTACGGCCATGCTGATCGAGGCTGTCCAAGTGGGCGCCGATTACAGTTCGTTCACCACGCTGCAGGTTGCCGGAGGCGGGGACCGGGTCACCGTCGTCCTGAACCGGCCCGAGGTCCGCAACGCCATCGACGCGGCCATGGCCGAGGAACTGCACCAGCTGTGCGCCGAGCTGGAGGAGAACCCGCGGATCCTGATCCTGGCCGGCAGCGGCGGAGTCTTTGCTTCCGGCGCGGACATTGCCCAGCTGCGCGAACGCCGCCGTGACGACGCCCTGCGCGGCATCAACTCCAGTGTCTTTGCCCGGATCGCCAAACTGCCGATGCCCGTCATTGCCGCCCTGGACGGGTATGCGCTGGGCGGGGGAGCGGAGCTGGCTTTCGCCGCCGACTTCCGGATCGGCACGCCACGGCTGAAGCTCGGCAACCCGGAAACCTCGCTGGGCATCCTGGCTGCGGCCGGTGCCGCCTGGCGGTTGAAGGAACTGGTGGGCGAGCCGCTGGCCAAGGAAATCCTGCTTGCCGGGCGCGTGCTGACGGGGAATGAGGCACTGGCGGCGCGGCTGGTCACTGAACTGGCCGAGCCTGAGGAGCTGCTGGACGCCGCGCACGCTCTGGCTGACCGCATAGCCCGCCAGGACCCCCTGGCCGTCCGGCTCACTAAAACAGTGTTCGCTGCCCCGGCGGAGGCCCACCCCGCCATCGACACGCTGGCCCAGGGGATTCTGTTCGAGTCGCAGGCCAAGTTCGACCGCATGTCGGCGTTTCTTGAGAGGAAGAAAAAGTAATGGCAGTTCCCTCCACAGTAGGAGTGCTCGGCGGCGGCCGGATGGGCGCGGGGATTGCCCACGCGTTCTGCACCGCGGGAGCATCGGTGGTGGTGGTGGAGCGCGACGGCGACGCCGCCTCCGCTGCCCGTGACCGCGTCGCCTCGGCGCTGGCCAAGAGCGTTGAGCGCGGCACCGTCACCGAGCCGCTGGAAGACCTGACCGCGCGGCTGTCCGTGTCCACCGACTATGCGGCTTTCTCCGGAGCCGGTCTGGTGGTGGAAGCGGTGCCTGAAGATTTTGGCCTGAAGGCAGCGGCCCTGGTTGCGGTCGAGGAACAGCTGGGATCCGAGGCATGGCTGGCCTCGAACACCTCCTCATTGTCCGTGTCCGAGCTGGCGGAAAAACTGCAGCGGCCCGAACGGTTCTGCGGCCTGCACTTCTTCAACCCGGTGCCCGCCTCCACCCTGATCGAAGTGGTGCTTGGGGCTAAGACCTCCGGCGAGCTGGCCGAAACCGCCGCTGCCTGGGCGCAGGATTTGGGCAAGACTCCGGTCGTCGTGAATAATGCTCCCGGCTTCGCCAGTTCGCGGCTGGGTGTGGCCATTGCCCTGGAAGCCATGCGCATGGTGGAAGAGGGTGTGGCCTCGGCGGAGGATATCGACGCCGCCATGGTGCTCGGTTACAAGCACCCCACCGGTCCGCTGCGGACCACCGACATTGTGGGCTTGGATGTTCGGCTGGGCATCGCCGAGTATTTGGCGTCCACGCTCGGCCCGCGGTTCGACCCGCCGCAGATCCTGCGGGACAAGGTGGCGCGCGGGGAGCTCGGCCGCAAATCCGGCAAGGGCTTCTTCGACTGGTCCTGACGCGTGAGCAGCCGTGGCGTGCAGTGGGAGGGTGCCGCCAATGCCCGGGACCTCGGCGGCATTGCGGTCGGCGGCGGGGTACCGTCGTACCGGGCCGGATTTTCCGGATGGGGCGCTCGGAGTGGCTGACGGAGGACGGCTGGCGGCAGGCGTACGACGACGGCGTCCGCACCGTCGTCGACCTGCGCAACGACACGGAAATCGGCCGCCGGGACACGGACCCGGACGTGCCGCCGTCGGCTGTTCGGGAGATAGCGTTCCTGAACCGGCCCACCCAGGAAGCGAAGGACCCGGAGTTCAGCGCGCTGACCGGTCCCTACATGGATTCGCCGCGCTTCTACCGGGAGAACCTGCGGCGCTGGCCGGAGAAGATTGCCGCCGCGGTGACGGCAGTTGCACAGGCCCGTGACGGCGCCGTCGTCATTCACTGCTCCGCCGGGAGGGACCGCACCGGCCTGATCGCGATGCTGCTGCTGCAGCTGGCCGGGGCACCGCCGGAGGCCATTGCCGCTGACTATGAAGAAGCGGTCCGCGGGATTAACGCCTTCCATGCCACGCAGGTCCAGCCGCGGGAAAAACCTCTGGCCGTGGAACAGCTCGACGCGCGGGTGGTGAACGGGCGGCGTGAGCTGCTCCGCGCTCTGGACAGCCTGGACGCGGAGCAGTATCTGCGCGGCGCGGGGGTCAGCCCTGCTGTGATTGAGCGGCTTCGGCGCCGGATGCTGCGCTGACCGGGCTACACGGCCGGAGCTTTTCCGGCGCCGCCAAGTAGAAAAAGACCGCCGGGCCGGACTGTTGAAGCCGCCGGGAACCAGGAGCGAGGAATATCGGGCGCACCACTGCGCCGCTCCGCCGGAGGCTTCCAGCGCCAGGGCCAGGGTGGGAAGGTCATGGAACCACATCAGCTGCTGCCGGCCGTCCACCACCAGCTGGATGACGCCGAGCTCGGCATCGATGTAGGCCCGGGCATCCACCCAGTCATCGAAGCCGACGAGCTGCTTGGCGTGAATCTGGTGGATGTTGTGGCCGGGGAAGAAGCTGACGCATCGCGTGTCACTGGAAGTGCCCACAGTGTTTCCTTTATCTGTTGTCCTTGCCTGAGCCGGGCGGCGTCAGGCCACTTCGTCATCCGAACCACCCGCCGAACAATGGGGTTGGTGTGGGGCCAGTCGGAGCTTTTACGGCCCGGAGTCCTCCGGGTACGTTGGCCGCCTCTCGTGAAGCTGACACAACATTAGCGCACGCCGGTGACACTGGGAACCGTCCGCTGCGCCCATCGGTGAGTGACCCCTGCCACTACATGCAAACACATAGACTTGAAGCGGGGGGCCCAACCGCAGATTAAAAGAGGATTGAACAGAATGCGTGCTGTTGTTTTTGAGAAGTGGCAGACTTTCCCCGAGATCAAGGACGTGCCGCGGCCGACGCCGGGCCCGGGGGAAGTGTTGCTGAAGGTGGCCGGCGCCGGAGCCTGCCACTCCGACGTCGCGCTGTACAAGGACTTCGCCGAAGGCGCTCCGGGCTCCATCCCGCCGGCATTCATTCTGGGACACGAGAATTCGGGCTGGGTGGAGGAGCTGGGCGAAGGTGTCTCCGGCGTCGACGTCGGGGCCGCCTACCTGGTCTACGGCCCCGTCGGCTGTGGCCGCTGCAAGGCCTGCTCCCGCGGTCAGGACACCTACTGCGAGAATGCAGCCGAGATGCCGTACCTGGGCATGGGTCTGGGCCGCGACGGCGGCATGGCGGAATACATGGTGGTTCCGGTCCGCAACCTGGTGCCGCTGGGTGACGCCGATCCGGTGGCCGCAGCTCCGCTGTCCGACGCCGCACTGACGCCGTACCACGCCATCAAGAACGCCCTGCCGCACCTGAACGGCGGCGGCAAGTTTGCCCTCGTAATCGGCCTCGGCGGGCTGGGGCAGATGGCGGTGCAGATCCTCAAGGCGCTGACCGGCGCCACTGTGATTGCCACCGATATGAAGGAAGAGGCCATGGCGAAGGCCGAAGCCAACGGCGCCATCGTGGTGCCCGGCGGCGAAGGCCAGCTGGAGCGGATCCGGGAAATCACCGGTGGGCGCGGCGTGGACGCGGCCTTCGACTTTGTGGGCATTGCCCCGACCGTAGCCACTGCGGCCGGTTCGATGGCCGTGCAGTCCAAGCTGACCGTGGTCGGCATTGCCGGCGGTGGATACGAGTGGAACTTCTTCAAAACCCCGTACGAGTCCACCCTGACCAACACCTACTGGGGCACCATCGAGGACCTCCACGAAGTGGTGGACATGTACCGCGCCGGGCAGATCACGCCCGATGTTGAGCTCTACACCATGGATGAGGCGCTGGATGCCTACCGGAAGCTCGAGGCGGGGCAGCTTTCCGGCCGTGCCGTTGTGGTTCCGCACGCCAAGTAAGTAACTGATAGGGCCGACGGCGGTGCCCCCACGCGGGAAGGGGACACCGCCGTCGTCGGTTGCCGACTGAACCAGATCCGTCACCGCAGTCACTGCAGTCAGCGCCAGCCGGCTGCCGGAGCCACATGCTTCACGATGTTCTCCAGCAGCTGGGCGTTGTAGTCCACGCCCAGCTGGTTGGGCACGGTGATCAGGACTGTGTCGGCGTCCTGGACCGCGGCGTCGGCGGCCAACTGCTCGGCGATTACGTCCGGTTCGCCGATGTAGCTCTTGCCGAAGCGGGCCAGACCGCCGTCCAGCGTGCCCACCTGGTCCCGGGTGTCAGCCAGCGCGCGCAGCCCAAAGTACCGCCGGTCGTCCTCGGTCACCAGCGGAATGACGCTGCGGCTGACGGAAACGCGGGGCGTGCCTTCGTGTCCGGACTCCGCCCAAGCGGAGCGGAACACTGCGATTTGCTCCGCCTGCAGCTGGTCGAACGGTACGCCGGTGTCTTCGGTCAGCAGCGTTGAACTCATGAGGTTCATGCCCTGCTGCCCGGTCCATTTGGCCGTGGCCCGGGTGCCGGACCCCACCAGATCCGGTCGCCCAGCCCGGGGGACTGCGGTTCCACCGAAAGCGCTCCGGAGCTTCCGGTCATGACCGGATCGGCGGCCGCCAGCCCGGCTCCGGCGATCGCGGCCCGGAACACGAGGGTGTGCTTGCGCGCCTCGTCGGCGTCCGTGCTGCCGTCGGCGGGGACGTAGCCAAAGGCTTCGTAGCCGCGCAGGGCAGGCTCGGGTGATCCCCGGCTCAGGCCCAGCTGCAGCCGTCCGCCGCTGATCAGGTCCGCGGCGGCCGCCTCTTCGGCCATGTAGAGGGGATTTTCGTATCTCATGTCAATCACTGCGGTGCCCAGTTCCAGCCGGTGGGTCCGTGCGGCCATGGCGGAGAGCAGTGGAAACGGCGCCGCGAACTGCGGCGCGAAATGGTGCACCCGGAGATAGGCTCCATCGACACCGATTTCTTCCGCAGCCACGGCCAGGTCAACGGTCTGGAGCAGGGCGTCGCGGGCGGTGCGGACGAAGGATCCCTGCACATCCCGGTAATGTCCAAAGGACAGGAAACCGATGTTCTTCATGTTGAGGCACAGCGCCGGTCTCCGGGGAGATATTCCCTGGTCCGGAAGACCCGGCGCGTTGAGTGAAAGGCGGCAAACATGCATCTGACCCTGGTTCCCGGTATTGGCGGTTCCAATGACGAGCACTGGCAGAGCCGGTGGCAGGACGGTGCGCCGGACGTGTCCCGCATAGCGCCGTCGTCGTGGGATGACCCCAACCTGGAAAACTGGATGGACGCACTCGACGCCGCCGCCGGCAGCCGCGGCGGCGACACCATCCTGGTGGCCCACAGCCTGGGCTGCCTGGCGTCCGCCGAATGGCTGCTGCGCAACCCCGGGGGTGCCCGCGGAGTGTTCCTCGTGGCACCGCCGGATCCGGCCGAACCCGCGTTTCCCGACACTGCCGGTTCATTCCGGGACCCGCGGCTGCAGCCGCTGCCGGTGCCCGGGCTGCTGGTCGCCAGTGAAAACGATCCGTACTGCACCCTGCCCGGAGCACGGCTGCTGGCCGGCGCGTGGGGCGTTCCGCTGATTGACGCCGGCGCGCTGACGCACATCAACGATGAAAGCGGCATTGGGAACTGGCAGCAGGGCCGGGACCTGCTGACCGCCTTCGCGGCCGGGCTCGGCGTGCACGTTCCCTCCGGGCCGGCACTCGGGTAAGAATGGGCCCATGAAACTTCCGGTAATGCCGCCCGTGGCCCCCATGCTGGCCAAAGCCGTTTCCGTCCTGCCCGAAGGCGGGTACTCCTACGAGCCCAAGTGGGACGGCTTCCGCTCCATCATCTTCCGTGACGGGGACGACCTGGAGATCGGCAGCCGCAATGAAAAGCCGATGACCCGGTACTTTCCGGAACTGGTGCAGGCGCTCAAGGACAACCTGCCGGAGCGCTGTGTCGTCGACGGCGAAATCATCCTGATCAGCGGATCCGGGGAGCGGCTGGACTTCGAAGTGCTGCAGCAGCGCATCCATCCGGCGGCCAGCCGGGTGAAGCTTCTCGCGGAGCAGACCCCGGCGGCCTTCGCCGCCTTCGACCTCCTGGCCCTGGGGGACACCGATTATCTGGACCGGCCGTACGCCGAGCGCCGCGCGGCGCTGGAAGAGGCGCTGGCGGACGCACAGGCGCCGGTGTATTTGACGGCAACCACCACCGATCCGGAAACGGCGCAGCGCTGGTTCGGCGAGTTCGAGGGTGCCGGACTCGACGGCATCGTGGCCAAGCCGCTGGACGGTCCCTACCAGCCCGGCAAGCGGACCATGGCCAAGTTCAAGCACGAACGGACCGCGGACTGCGTGCTGGCCGGCTACCGGGTGCACAAAAGCGGGCCGGATGCGGTGGGATCGCTGCTGCTGGGCCTTTATAACGACGACGGCGAACTCACCAACGTGGGCGTTGCCGGGGCCTTCACCATGGCCCGGCGGCGGGAGCTGTTCCGGGAACTGCAGCCGCTGGTCTCGGACTCCGCCGACCATCCCTGGACCACGGACAAGCAGGACGCCGGAACCCGCACTCCGCGGAACTCGGAGGGAAGCCGCTGGAGCGGAGGCAAGGACCTGTCCTTCGTGCCGCTGCGTCCCGAGCGGGTGCTGGAGGTCAAGTACGACCATATGGAGGGCGAGCGCTTCCGGCATACCGCCCAGTTCCTGCGCTGGCGGACGGACCGGTCACCGGAGTCCTGCACCTACGGCCAGCTGGAGGAGCCGGTGAAGTTCGACCTCGCCGAAGTCCTGACGGTTCCCGCCGAAAGCTAGGCTGCCCGTTCTCCGCCGCCGGTACCTGGCTGTACAGCCTTGGCCCTCCATCCCAGGCTGGCCGGCGGGTGCCTAACCTGCTTAACCGCGGCCGCCGCGGCACCCTCCCCGGCCGTGCCGGTCCGGATCCAGCAGCTCCACGGCGTCCGTAATCGCCGCGAAGTAACCCTCGCTGTAGCCGGCGGCCGTGGGATGCAGAGCGGCAGGGCCTGCGGCAAGAATCCAGGGGTCCGGCGAGCCAATTCCGTGTCCGGCAAAGGCTTCGGTGACATCCACGAACGTGCCGTCGCCCACCTGCTCTGCCACGAGTGCGTTGAGCGCATCGGTGCCGGCGTTGAACAGGCTTTGTGCTTCGACGCTCAGGATGCCGGGGGCGGTGCCCTCGAACAGATGCGGATAACCGGCAACCACGAGTTCGGCCCGGGCGCCGCCTGCCGGACAGCCGCGAAGCTGTCCTGCAGCTGGGGCACGACGGCGGTTGCCGCGAAGGCCTGCGCCGCGGCTAGCGCGGGAGCGCAGGTATCCGGCAGCACTGTGCCCGCGCACGCAGCCACGATGGACCCGAACTGCACATCATTGCCGCTGATCGTGACGGTCACCAGATCGGTCTGCCGGTTCAGCTGACCGGCGGTGACCGCCGCGTTGATCTGCTCCGGCAGGTCCACTGGTCCCGCGGGCGGAGCCGGATCGGTCGTCAGTGCCGTAGCTCCGGAGCAGGCCTGGAAACCGTCCAACTCCACCCGCGGAAGTGCGTCCAGCAGGGCCGGGTATCCCTCCGCCGTGCGGCCGCAGGCGTCCAGGACAGGTCCGCCGCCGATACCCGAGGCATAGGAATCGCCGAAGGCAACGTAGTCCACCGTCCTGCCGTGGCCCTTCCCGTGGCCGTGACCATTCCCCTGGCCCTCGCCGTGGCCTCCACCCTTCCCTGCCCGCCGCTGCCGTAGCCGCCGTCGGGCTGGGCGGCGTAACTGCCGTCGGGCCGGATTTCCTGGGCGGACGCGGAGCCGGTGTCGGCTGCTGCGGCCGGGCCGGTAGCCGCTGTTCCGGACAGCGCCGTCAGGCCCAGGACCACGGCAGCGACAGCCCCCACGCGCCGCACGTGAAACGGAACGGGGCGGCCCGTTCCGGGGGTGGAGCCGGTAGGCGGGGCAATAAGTTCGCGCATGGTCGCTCCTTTGCGGTGGGGTGCCACCAAACTAGTCCCGCTCCCGGCCCGCAGACAGCGGCAGCGGCTTTCGGGGCTACGGAAACGGGTACTTTTCCCGTGATCCGCTGTGTTCCACGGCACAACATCCTGTACGCTGATCTGTATTACCGACCGTCCGGTCAGTTTATCGAGCAGGCCTTCCGCCGCTTGGTGCTGCGGCGACGGAGCCGCCCGCCGCGGGCCGGGATCAATGTTTGAAAGGGCCAGTCGAAGATGACCTCCACAGCCATAGACGTCCGGATCGTTCCCAGTTACGTCCGCGATTCCTGGTGGACTCCGGACCGCTCCGAGCTGGCCGCTGCCGGGCCTGCGGAAGTTCGCGACGCCAGCACCGGGGAGCCGCTGGCGCTGGTCAGCACGGCTGGACTGGACCTGGCCGCCGCCGTCGAGCACGGACGCACCGTCGGCCAGCGCAGCCTGCAGCAGCTCACGTTCCATCAGCGCGCCCTGAAGCTCAAGGAACTCGCAACCTACCTCAACGCACACCGCGATGAGCTGTACGAGGTCTCCGCCCGCAGCGGTGCCACCCGCAAAGATTCCCTCGTCGATATTGACGGCGGCATCGGCGTCCTGTTCACGTTCGGCTCGAAGGGCCGCCGGGAACTGCCCAATTCCACCGTGCTGGTCGACGGACCCCCCGAGGTTCTCTCCAAGGACGGATCATTCCTGGGCGAACACATTTTCACGTCGCTGCCCGGTGTCGCGGTGCAGATCAACGCCTTCAATTTCCCGGTCTGGGGCATGCTGGAAAAGCTCGCACCGGCCTTCATTGCCGGCGTGCCCAGCATCGTCAAGCCGGCCACCCCCACCGGGTACCTGACCGCCGAGGCGGTAAAACTGATCGTGGATTCCGGCATCCTGCCCGCCGGATCCCTCCAGCTGATCTCCGGTTCCGCCCGCGACCTGCTTGATCACCTGGATTACCGCGACTACGTGTCCTTCACCGGCTCCGCTTCCACCTCGAAGCTGTTGAAAGCGCACCCTAACGTGGCCGAAGGCGGCGTCCGGTTCACCTGCGAAACCGACTCCCTGAATGCCGCCATCCTGGGACCGGATGCCGTCCCCGGCACGCCGGAGTTTGATGCCTTCGTGAAATCCCTGGTCACCGAAATCACCGTCAAGGCGGGCCAAAAATGCACCAGCATCCGGCGGGCCATCGTGCCCGCGGCGCTGGTAACCGACGTCGTGGAAGCGGCGGGGCAGCGCATCGGCGAGCGCGTGGTCCTGGGCGATCCCCGGGCTGAAGGCGTCACCATGGGCGCCCTGGCCTCCACTGAGCAGCTCGAGGGCGTGCGTTCCTCCGTGCGGACCCTGCTCGACGCCGGGGCGGACATTGCGTATGGATCGCTGGAGGTTCCGGAAGTTGTGTTCGCGGACGGAAGCCGCGGCGTTGCCGGTGACGGCGCGTTTCTGGCTCCGCTGCTGCTGACCTGGGCGGATAACAGTGCCGAAGCGCTGCACTCGGTGGAGGCCTTTGGTCCGGTGGCGTCGGTGATCGGATACGACGACGCCGCCGACGCAGTGCGGCTGGCCGCCCTGGGCAGCGGATCGCTGGTGGCCACCGTGTGCACCAACGATCCGGCCACGGCACGGGAGTTGACCCTGGGCATTGCTGCCCACCACGGCCGCGTGCTCATCCTGAACCGGGAAGACGCCCGGACTTCCACCGGCCATGGTTCTCCCGTTCCGCACCTGGTCCACGGCGGGCCCGGCCGTGCCGGCGGCGGCGAGGAGCTTGGCGGCATGCGCTCCGTGCTGCATCACATGCAGCGCACCGCGGTTCAGGGCTCTCCGAATATGCTCACCGCGCTGACCGGGATCTGGCACGCCGGTGCGGACCGGAACTTCGACGGCACACACCCGTTCCGCAAGGACCTCTCAACCCTGCGGATTGGCGACGCCGTCCGGTCGGATCTGCGCGAGGTGACGCTGGAGGACATCGCGGCCTTCGCCAACAGCACCGGCGACACCTTCTACGCCCACACCAACCAGGAAGCCGCCCAAGCAAACCCGTTCTTCCCCGGCATTGTGGCGCACGGATACCTGCTGCTGTCCTGGGCGGCCGGACTGTTTGTGGAGCCGGCGCCGGGACCGGTGCTGGCCAACTACGGCCTGGAAAACCTGCGCTTCATCACGCCGGTGGCGGCAGGGGATTCAATCCGCGTGACACTCACCGCCAAGAAGATCACTCCCCGCGAGACGGACGAGTACGGTGAGGTGGCCTGGGATGCGCTGCTCACCAACCAGAACGACGACGTCGTCGCCACCTACGACGTGCTGACCCTGGTGGAGAAGAACCGGAGCTAGCGCAGCCTGTTCCTGTCGGGCCACGTTTCCGCACGGCCAAGTTGCCGCACGGTCAAGGGTCTCCACAGCCGAGTGTCCGTTTCGTCAGGCGTCCTTCGGATTTCAGCTCACAATTCATGCAGGTAGTCGGCCAGAAAAGACGGGTATCTGCGGGGCCGAAAAAGGGCCCATTGTGGGCTGATTGAGGCTCTTTTCGGGGCGGAAATGTCAGAGGCAGGTGAAAGCCTGAAGACATGGATCAGCACAGGACTTTTCCGGGATTCGATCGGGTCGGTGAGCAGGTTACCGAGGACGATGTCGCCTCTTCTTCCGGGGAGCGTGCTGCCGGGATTGACGTGGTGGGCTGGCCGCCGGGGGTGCCCCCTGCGGGCCGGGCGTTGAGACTGGCTCCGGCGGGCCGGCGGTTGAGACTGGGCCCGGGCGGCCGGGCGTTGAGACTGGCTCCGGCGGGCCGGATGCCGGGACCCTCGGCCGCTCGGTCTACCAAGCAGTGCCATCTACTGGTGATCCCTCCTTTGCCGCTGTTTCTGTCCATTCCAGTCCGGCTTCCGGCCCCGGTAACCCAGCCGGGACCTTCCGCCCCGACGGGTTCGCAGGTGCCCTGGTCCTCCAGGGTGCAGACGCCCTGGACGAAGCGACCGCCGGTGCCGTGCTTTCCCGGCTGGATCATTTGATCCGGTGGGCGCAGGCACAACAAGCTAAGGTTCTGCACCGGATGGAGGTCATTTACCGGAATGAGCTGCACTTCCCATCCGGAAAACCTGATCCGGGACTGGCGTTCAGCCTCGCGGCATCGGAAGCAGCAGCGATCCTTTCCGTTCCCCAAACAACCGGGCAGCGGTTGATGGTTGAAGCAGAGGGCCTCTGCCGGGACCATGCCGCGACTCTGGGCCGGCTGGAACAGGGCGGAATCAGCTACCACCACGCTCAAACAGTGCTGGATCAATCCCAGGACATCGAGCCGGAGGAGCTCCCAGCCTTCGAAGCGAAGCTGCTGGACGCCGCAGCCGGCCAGACCCAGTCGCAGTTCCGGGTACGGGCACGGCGGCTGCGGGAAAACCAGTATCCACAGACCATCGTCAAGCGCCAGCTGACCGCCTTTGAAAAGCGCAAGGTTTGCCTGGAACAGGCGGAGGACGGAATGTCATGGCTGTCGGCCCTCCTGCCGGCGGAGAATGCGCAGGCGATTTTCACGCAGCTGAGCAAAGCCGCGCGGGGAGAGCAGGCCGCCGGGGATCCGCGGACCGTGGACGGGCTGAGGGCTGACATACTCCAGGAGCTGCTCATCCGGCCTGCCGACGGTGAGGAATTGGGTGGCGACGGTGCATCCCCCGCTGGAACCTCGGGTAGCAACGGCGCCAATTCCCGGAGCAATTTACGGGGCAGGTCCAGGGGCAGCACGTCCAGGAGCAATGCCGGGGCTAAGGCCCGGGCCGAGATCCTGGTGCTGATCAGCGCCGAAACCCTTTTTGGCGCGGACGACCAGCCCGCCGAGCTCCACGGATACGGACCGATCAGCCCTCAAACCGCCCGCCGAATGGCCCGCGATGCTGCGAAGTGGACACCGGTGGAGCGGGATCCTGACACTGAGGAAATTCTGCGGATCGGCCGCCGACGGAAAATTCCAGCGGGACTGCAACGCTGGCTCAGAGCACGGGACGGGACCTGCAGATTTCCGGGGTGCCGGTACAACGCGGTCATTTCCGAGATCGATCACACCAAGCCCTGGGCACAGGGTGGCGTTACGGATCATGACAACCTTGAGCACCTCTGCCGGAGGCATCACATGTTCAAGACGCAGGGATTCTGGAAGGCCTGCCAGCCGGCAGCCGGGATCATCGAGTGGACCTCGCCGGGAGGACGGACTTACCGCACCGAACCGCATCTTGCCCTTGCTCCGGTCATGCAGAGGAAGGGCCCGGACCTGAGTGGAGCTGCTCCGGTTGTGGATGCACCCGATCCGGACCTGAGTGGCACTCGTCCGGACCGCGTCACAAGCCGGCTCAGTACCGACGTCCCCACCGAAACCTCCATCGATACTCTGCCGGACAGCAGTGAGGCTGATTATGGTGCACATCCGCCACCGTTCTAGTACATCCGCCGCAGTTCCGGAGCAGTGGGATCCGGTGGGGGAGGTGGCAACCGCGGCCGCAGCGGCAGCCGGGGCAGGTGTCCGTGACGCAGCTACCAGGATTCGGGCGGGTGCAGTTAGCTGCGGTGCAGACCATGGAAGACCATGGAGATGATGTCATCGGCCAGCTGGTCCGGCGAAATTGGCCCGCCGGGTTTGTACCACTCGACAATCGAGTTGATGGTGCCGAACAGCAGTCTGGTGGTGGTGCGCGGATCGATGTCGCTGCGCAGTGATCCCTCGCTGCGGGCGGCGTCCACCAGTTTCGCGACACGGTGGTCAAACTCCCGGCGGCGGGCGAGAGCATCGCGCTCAATCTCCGTATTGCCCCGCAGGCGCAGCAACAGAGTCACAAACGGCAGCCGCTCGGTAAGGACCTGTATGGTGCCGCGCAGCACGAATTCCAGCTGCTCGTCCGCGGGACCGCTGGAGGCGCGGGCATCATCGAGCACGGCCTCCAGCCCTCCCAGCGCATTGTCCAGGGCCAGCCGCAGCAGATCGCCCTTGGACGGAACGTGGTGGTAAATCGCGGATTTCGTAATACCCAGGTTCTCCGCGAGGATCCCCATGGAGGTGGCCTCGTAACCGTGCTTGTTGAACACGTTGACGGCAATGGTGAGGACCGACTGCTGATCGTATCCGGGACGGCCGCGGCGGGTTCCGGCGGAAGCCGGGCCGGAAGCGGCGGCTGGAGTGGAAGACATGGGTCCTATTTTCCCACGAACGTTCGGAAGGGCCGTCAGCCCGTGACCAGGCCCGCATCCTTGCCGCGCAGGTCGTAAATCCGGCGCAGCTTTCCGCTGGACCGCGCCAGCGTGCCGGGCTCGGCCACCTGAATGGTGCAGGAGGAGCCAATGTGGATTTTGATCTGGGACTTGAGTTCGGCGGCGGCGCTGCGGCAGTCGTCGGAGCTGGAGTCTTCGCGGCGTTCTATCTTTACCGTTAATTCATCCATGCGGTTGGGCCGGGTGATCTCCAGCTGGAAGTGCGGGCTCAGAGCCGGAATGCGCAGGGCAATCTCTTCGATCTGGCTGGGAAAGAGGTTCACGCCGCGCAGGATGATCATGTCGTCGCTGCGTCCGGTGATCCGGCCCATGCGGCGCATGCCGGGGCGGGCACTGCCGGGCAGCAGCCGGGTCAGGTCATGCGTGCGGTAGCGGATGATGGGGAGGGCTTCCTTGGTCAGGGAGGTGAAGACAAGTTCGCCGGGTTCACCGTCGTCGAGCACCCGCGTCTCATCGAACGGGTCGATAATTTCGGGCCGGAAATGGTCCTCCCAAATGTGCGTGCCGTCCTTGGTTTCCACGCATTCCCCGCAACGCCCGGACCCATCACCTCGGACAATCCGTAAATGTCGCAGGCGTCGAGGTCCAGGGCCGTCTCGAGTTCGTGACGCATTTCCTCGGTCCAGGGTTCGGCCCCCAGCACGGCGTTTCTCAGGGACGTGGAACGCGGATCGATCCCGGCGGTGCGCATGGCATCGGCAATTGTCAGCAGATAGGTGGGGGTGCACAGGATGGTGTCCGGCTCAAAGTCGCGGATCAACTGGATCTGGCGCTCGGTTTGTCCGCCGGACATCGGAATGACCGTGCAGCCCAGCTTCTCCGCACCGGCGTGGGCCCCCAGGCCTCCGGTGAATAAGCCGTAACCGTAGGCGTTGTGCACTTTATAGCCGGGTTTGACGCCGGAGGCACGCAGGGAACGCGCGACCAGGGAAGCCCAGCGGTCCAGGTCGCCCGCGGTATAGCCGACAACGGTGGGCCGCCCCGTGGTGCCGGACGAGGCATGGATTCTGGCCACTTGGTGCTGGGGAACCGCGAACATGCCAAACGGATAGGTTTGGCGCAGGTCTTCCTTGGTGGTGTACGGAAACTTGGCCAGGTCCGCCAGGTCCTTTAGATCCGCAGGGTGCACCCCGGCGTCGTCGAACTTTTGCGTGTAGAGCGGCACGCGCTCATAGGCGTAACTCAGGGTGTGCTGCAGGCGGGTGAGCTGAAGGGCCTCGACCTCGTCGCGGCTCATCCGCTCTTCCGGGTCGAGTGCTGCCGGGTCCGCGGGGATGGATTTGACGGGTGCGGCGGTGGATTTCAAGGCGTGCCTTTGGGGTAACGGACCGGATCAGCGGACCGGATCTGACGGGAGATGACGGCAAGCGGACCTGGGGAAACTCAGGTCCGGGAGTGGTGGCGGGGATTGGGGATGGAGCGGGAGCGGCCGCGGAATTCGGCAACCACACGGCTGCCGTCTTCGGTTCCGGACGCGGTGATTTCGATATCGTAAAGTCCGCTGCGGCCGGCGGAGGTCCGGTGTGCCGCGACAGCCCGAAGGGTTTCGCCAGGCAGGGCCGTGGAAATGAAATTTATGTCGGCGCCGGAAGCCACGGTAATCAGGTCCATGTCAGCCAGGCTGGCAGCATTGGCAGGGTTGCAGGCCAGCGCGAAGGCAGTGTCGGCAAAGGCAAAGATCATCCCGCCGTGGGCGATACTGAAGCCGTTGAGCATGTCAGCGCGGAGTTCCATGCTGATGGTTGCCTTCCCCGGGGCCAAGTGTTCTACGACGAGTCCGAGCCAGCGGGCCACGGCGTCGTCTTCCAAGATGGGGTGGAGCATCGCGCCCTGCACCGCGGTGACATCGATGTCAGCCATGGGACCCTCTCGTTTATTTACCGAATGTTCATTAGGTAATCCTGTGAGCGCAGTCACTGTCAAGCCGGGCGGTGAGGAATCCGGCAGGCAGCGGTGGATCCATTGCAGCTGCGGCCGGGCCGGGACCGCGCGGCGGCGGAGCGCCCCTTGTCCCGGAGAGCAGGGCACGGCCCGGCGCGGCGCGGCACCCCTTGTGGAAGGTGCGGCCGGCACCCGCTTTTTCCGGAGGCCGGGACACGGCACAGTGCGGTGCCTTAGGTTGAGAAAGTGATAGTTTTCGACGCCGCAGCGGCGGGCAGAGCGCCCTGCCGGGCCGCGGCGGGCTGTGCTCCCTGAGTGGCTGGATCCGCAGGTCTTCCTGGCGGATCCGGCGTTGGGGCCCTGGGTGGTGCTGGTGGTCTGCGGCATTGTTTTTGCCGAAACGGGACTACTGGTGGGGTTCTTCCTGCCCGGGGACACACTGCTTTTTACCGCGGGCCTTCTGGTTGCCACCGGAACGGTGCACGTCAATGTTTGGCTGCTGGGACTGCTGATTTCCCTGTCGGCATTTATCGGGGACCAGCTGGGGTACTGGATCGGGCGGCGGGCCGGGCCCGCCGTGTTCTCCCGTCCCGAATCACGGATTTTCCGGCGCGAGAACGTGGACCGCGCCGAAGAGTTTTTTGCCCGGCACGGCGGAAAAGCGATCACCCTGGCCCGGTTCGTGGGCATCGTGCGCACCTTTACCCCGGTGGTGGCCGGAGTGGCAAGGATGCGTTATTCGGCTTACGTTGCGTTCGACGCTGCCGGCGCTCTGCTCTGGGGGATGGGACTGACGCTGCTCGGATACGTCCTGGGAAACAGGTTCCCCTTTATCCGCGACCATCTCGACCTGATCGTCGTGAGCGTTGTCCTGCTGACCGCGGCGACTATTTCACTCACGCTGCTGCGGCAGAAGAAGCGCGCACCCAAACCTCGTCAGCCAAACAATCCGGGTCAGCCAAACAAACAGTCTCCGCTGACTAAACCGCGTCAGCCAACCGAGCAGCGTCCGCTAACCAAGCCGGCACCGCTAAACAGACAGCCACCGCTCAACAAGCCGGCGCCGGAGCCGGGCGAGTGAACGCCCGGGCTCCGGCCGGCATTCACTTGCCGGCAGTGTCCGCAGTAATTGGCTCCTGCGCGCCGAGCGCGTCCAGCACGAACGCGTAGTCCCAGGCCCGGTCCTTCCACGCCTCATAGCGTCCGGAAGCGCCGCCGTGTCCGCCGTCCATCTCGATCTTCATGACGATGGGCTCGGACCCGGTGGTGACCTCGCGCAGCTTGGCCACCCACTTGGCGGGCTCCACATACAGCACGCGGGTGTCATTGAAGGAGGTCACCGCGGCAATGCGCGGGTAGTCCACGGGACGGACGTTTTCGTACGGGCTGTATTCCTTCATGTACCGGTAGACGTCCGGGTCGGTAATCGGGTTGCCCCATTCCTCCCACTCCAGCGCGGAGAGCGGCAGTTCCGGATCCAGGATGGTGGTCAGCGCGTCCACGAAGGGAACCTGGGCCACGATCGCCTTGTACTTCTCCGGGGCCAGGTTGGCCACGGCGCCCATCAGCAGTCCGCCGGCCGATCCGCCCATGGCTGCGATCCGGGCCGGGTCCACCCAGCCGGAGGACGCCATGTAATCGGTGGCGTCCACGAAGTCGGTGAAAGTGTTTTTCTTGTTCAGCTTCTTGCCCTGGTCGTACCAGGTCCGGCCCATTTCGCCGCCACCGCGGATGTGCGCGACGACGAAGATGACGCCGCGGTCCAGCAGGGACAGCCGGGCCACGCTGAAAGCAGGGTCCATGCTGATTTCGTAGCTGCCGTAGGCATAGACCAGCGCCGGGTTGGTGCCGTCCTGCTGAACCTCGGCGCGGCGCAGCACCGACAGCGGAATCTGTGCGCCGTCCGCGGCGGGAGCCCAGGCCCGCTCGGCAACGTACTCGGCCGGGTTGTAGCCGCCCTTGACCGGGGTTTCCTTGCGCAGTTCCAGCTCTCCGGTAGCCAGCACGTAATCGTAGACACGGGGCGGGGTCAGGTAGGAGGTATAGCTGAGACGGATGATTGGGGAATCGAACTCGGCATTGGCCAAGTTGGCCGTGTACAGCTCCTCGTCGAAGGCCGGCTCCACCGGATCGCCCTGCACCTCGGTGCCGAGTCCTTCCAGCGGCAGGACCTGCACGCGCTCGGTGGTGTCCTTGCGGACCGACACAATGACGTGCGTTTTGGTGACGGCCGCCCCGTTGACCCGGACGGCGTCGTCATGCGCCACCACTGTGTTCCAGTGCTGCTCGGCCAGCGGCAGTGCGAAATCCGTCTCCGCCACCAGGGAGAGCATGGAGTTCAGCGCATCCTTGTTGTGCGTAATCAGGTAGTGGCGCTCGCCGGCCAGGGTGACGGGTTCAGCTTCGTAGAGGATGCGCTCGCTGCGCGGGATCAGGGTGCGGACCTCGCCGGCGGGATCCTCGAAATCCAGCACCCGGTACTCGGAGTATTCGGAGTTGCTGATGCCGATCAGCAGCTGCTTCCGGTCAGCGGAAAGATCGAAGCCGGTCCACATGGCCACGTCGTCCTCCTGGTAGATGACGACGTCGTCCTCCACCGGGGTGCCGAGGGTGTGGGCCTTGATCTGGTACGGACGCCAGGAATCATCCACGACAGTGTAGAAGACCCGGGCGCCGTCGGGGGAGAAGGCGAGCGAGTAAAAGACGTTGGTGACGGTGTCCGGGAGCAGGCCGCCGGTGCGCAGGTCCTTGATGCGCAGGGTGAAGCGCTCATCCCCGGCGTTGTCCTCGGAGTAGGCCAGCAGGTTGCCGTCCTCGGTCACGGCCAGCCCGCCGAGGGCGAAGAACGGCTTGCCCTCGGCCTCGGCGTTGCCGTCAATCAGAATCTGTTCACCGGGCACCGGAAATCCGGGCTCGACGACGGGCGGTGTCCAGTCGGCGTCCAGGTCCCCGGTGTCCTGCGCGGCGGTGCGGCAGTGGATGGAGTACTGCTTGCCCTCTTCGGTGCGGGAGTAGTACCACCAGCCCTTCTTGCGGGCAGGCACCGACAGGTCGGTTTCCTCCGTGCGGTTTTTGATCTCATCAAAGATCTCCTGCCGCAGCTTTTCCTGGTGCGCCGTGACCTCTTCCATGTAGGCGTTTTCCGCCTTCAGGTGCGCCACGACGTCGGGATTGTCCTTCTCCCGCAGCCACTCGTAGCTGTCAACGAACGTGTCTCCGTGGTGGACGCGCTCGGTGGGAACCTTTGGAGCAACGGGAGGGATGGGAGAAGTAGTCATGTCCCGAATATATCGAGACCGCCCGGGCGGGCGAAGAAGCCCGCGGTGTTTATGCTGGCGGCTTACCGGTCAGGAGCGCAGCAGGTACCAGACTCCAGCGTGAAGTCGTCGAACCATCGATCGCAGGCCTTGCCTTTTTGGGCGGCCTTTGCCGGCTCCGGTGTGTTCTGGCTGTCACGGGTTTCCATGGGTGTCCCCTCCGAAGGTTTCTTCATCGCTGTCATCAGCAGGTTCCGGTTGACCGAGGAATGTGTTTACCGTGCCGGCAAACCGGGCCCACAGCACGCTCTGCTCGGCTAGCTCCCGGCGTCCTGCGGCGGTGAGGGAGAAGTACTTCCGGCCGGGTCCGCCGTCGCCGGCGCGCCACTCGGCTGCGACTAAGCCGGCGGTTTCGAAGCGGGTCAGCAGCGGATACAGCGTTCCGCCTTTGATAGCACCGGAGCCCTGGTCCTTCAACCGGGCGGCGATGGCATACCCGTAGGCGGCGCCGTCGTCGAGCGCCTTCAGGACGCATAGGCCGAGCGATGCCCGTATCCAGTCGCTGGGCCAGGAAGTCGTCTGCACAGCTGGATACTCACACAAACTAGTATGTCTGTCTACCTAGCGGGCACCTTGACGTGCGCTCACTCACACGCATATCCTGAACGAACGGTCGGTAAATACCAAGGCGCATTCGCATCCGGCTTCATCCCGCACAGTGAGGTGACATCCAATGTCGTTGCAGACCGATCCTTCCCCCAGCCTGCAGGCAGCGCCGTCCGAAGCTTCCGGCTCCGCGGCGGACAGTCCCGAGGCGCACTTTGAGCAGCTGCTGGCCGATGACTCCCGTATTGAGCCGCGGGACTGGATGCCTGAGGCCTACCGCAAAACCCTGGTCCGCCAGATCTCCCAGCACGCACACTCCGAAATCATCGGCATGCAGCCGGAGGCCAACTGGATCACGCGAGCTCCATCGCTCAAGCGCAAATCCATCCTCATGGCGAAAGTGCAGGACGAGGCCGGCCACGGGCTCTACCTCTACTCGGCCGCCGAGACGCTGGGAACTCCGCGCGGCAAGATGACCGAGGACCTGATCGCCGGCAAGGCCCGCTACTCGTCGATTTTCAATTACCCCACGCTCAGCTGGGCGGACATGGGCGCCATCGGCTGGCTGGTCGACGGCGCCGCCATCTGCAACCAGGTGCCGCTCTGCCGCGCATCGTACGGTCCATACGGCCGGGCCATGGTGCGGGTCTGCAAGGAAGAATCCTTTCACCAGCGGCAGGGGTTCGAAATCCTGCTGGAGCTGGCCAACGGCACCGAGGCGCAGCGGGACATGGCTCAGGATGCCATCAACCGCTGGTACGCGCCGTCGCTGATGATGTTCGGCCCGCCCGACGACGACTCACCCAACTCCAAGCAGTCCATGGCCTGGAACATCAAACGCTTCTCCAACGACGAACTGCGCTCCCGCTTTGTCGGCATGATCGTGGAGCAGGTCAAGGTCCTCGGGCTGACCCTGCCGGATGATTCCATCCGCTACAACGAGGACACCAAGCAGTGGGAACACGGCCCGCTGGACTGGGACGAGTTCAAGGAAGTCCTCGCCGGCCGCGGCCCCTGCAACGCACAGCGCCTGGCACGCCGCCGCGAGGCACATGAAAACGGCGCCTGGGTGCGCGAAGCAGCAACCGCCTATGCCGCAAAGCAGGCAGCGGCGCAGGCACGAAAGACCGAGGTGGCATAGGCATGGTTTCCGGTTCAACAACGGGCGACGACGGCGCCAAGCCGGTGGGCACGCAGACTTCCGCCAAGCCGGGTACGGCGGCCGGTGCGGCAGCGGCCAGCACGGCCTGGCCGCTGTGGGAGGTTTTCGTCCGCTCCTCACGAGGGCTTTCCCACGTCCACGCCGGTTCGCTGCACGCCCCGGACGCGGACATGGCGGTCCGCAACGCCCGCGACCTGTACACCCGCCGCAACGAGGGCGTCTCGCTCTGGGTGGTGCCGGCGTCGGCCGTTATCGCCTCGGACCCCGACTCCAAGGGCCAGTTCTTCGAATCTCCGCAGGGCAAGGACTACCGGCACGCCACCTACTACACCAAGTCCGAAGGGGTGAAGCACCTGTGAGTTCGGACAGCGCCACCCGCATCACGCCGGGCAACGCCCTGCGCCCGGAGGACATTGCCGCGGCGGGCACCAGGGCTCCCGCGGACGTCGCCGAGTACGCGCTGCGGCTCGGTGACGACTCGCTGATCCTGGCCCAGCGCCTGGGCTGGTGGATTTCCCGTGCCCCTGAGCTCGAGGAGGACGTGGCCCTGGGCAACATCGCCCTGGACCTGCTCGGCCATGCCCGCTCCTTCCTCACCTACGCCGGCTCGGCGACCGGGCGGACCGAAGACGACCTGGCCTACTGGCGCCGGGAACATGAGTTCCGCTCGGCGCACCTGTTTGAGCAGCCCAACGGCGACTTCGGGCTGACCATCGCGCGCCAGCTGGTGGTCTCTTTTATTCCTTCGAGCTTTACACAGCGCTGTTGTCCTCCACCGACGCCACCCTGGCGGCCATCAGCGCCAAGGCGGTCAAGGAAGTCGACTACCACCGCGACCACAGTGCCCAGTGGATCCTGCGCCTCGCCGGCGGCACTGAGGAATCACGCCGCCGCATCACCCGCGCGCTGGAACTGACCTGGCCTTATGTCGGCGAACTGTTTGAGGACGACGACGACGTCCGGGCCCTCGCCGGAAGCGGTGCAGCGGTGCTGCCGTCCTCGCTCCGCGGAAACTTCGATGCCGGCATCGGAGCCGTCCTGCGGGAAGCGGAGCTGGAGGCGCCGCAGGTTCCGGCTGCTCCCGGCGGCGGACGCCGCGGACAGCACAGCGAGCACCTGGGCTACCTGCTGGCCGAGATGCAGGTGCTGGCCCGCGAACATCCCGGCGCCAGCTGGTAACAGCCATGACGGATCGAAACAGCTCTGTCACGGATCTTCGCCCCGCCGATCCCGCCGCCGGCCGGGTATGGGACATTGCGGCCACGGTCTGCGATCCCGAGATTCCGGTGCTGACCATCGAGGATCTCGGCGTTCTCCGCGGCGTCGAGCTGACCGGGCCGGATGCCGTCACGGTGGCGGTCACGCCCACCTATTCCGGCTGTCCGGCCATGGATGCCATCCGGCAGGATGTCACCGCGGCGCTGAACACCGCCGGCTACGGCCGGGTCCGGGTGGATCTGGTCCTGGCTCCGGCATGGACGACCGACTGGATGAGCGAAGCGGGAAAGGCCAAGCTGAACGCCTACGGCATCGCCCCGCCGACCGGCCGGGCAGCCGCCGGTCCGGTGCGGCTGGGCCTAAGCGTAAAGTGCCCGCAGTGCTCCTCCCTGAATACCCGCGAACTCACCCGCTTCGGCTCCACGTCCTGCAAGGCCCTGTATGTCTGCAGTGACTGCAGCGAACCCTTCGACTACTTCAAGGTGCTCTAACCCATGACAACCCCCGTTCCAGCCGCGGTCCCGGCTCCGGCGCCGCCGCGCCGCACCGCGTTCCATCCCCTGACGGTCTCCGAAGTCAGGCGTCTCACCGACGACGCCGTCGAGGTCACCTTTGCCGTGCCCGAGGAGCTCGAGGGTTCCTATGACTACCTGCCGGGGCAGTACGTTGCGCTGCGCACCACCCTCGACGGCACAGAAATCCGGCGCAGCTACTCGATCTGCGCCGAGCCGCGGCCGGGCGAAATCCGGGTAGCGGTCAAGCGTGATTTGGGCGGCAGGTTCTCCACGTGGGCGAACGACTTCCTCAAGGCCGGCGACGTGCTGGATGTCATGAGCCCCTCCGGCGGCTTCATTTCCAAGCACCCCATGAACGAACTGAACCATCCCGGGGACCTGGACCTCAGCGGCGAGGACGTGTTTGTGGCTGTGGCTGCGGGATCGGGCATCACGCCGGTGATCTCCATTGCCCGCACGGTGCTGGCCGCCTCCGAGACCGTCCGCTTTGACCTGGTCTATGCGAACAAGGCCGCCATGGACGTGATGTTCCTTGAAGAGCTGGCGGACCTGAAGGACAGGTATCCGTCCCGGTTTGCCCTGCACCACGTTCTGTCCCGTGAGCAGCGCATTTCGCCCCTGTTGTCCGGTCGGATCGACGCCGAGAAGCTGGCGACGCTGATCGATTCCGTGCTGCCCACCCGCAACGTGGATGAGTGGTTCCTGTGCGGTCCCTTCGAGCTGGTGCAGATGTGCCGCGACACCCTGGCCAGCCGCGGGGTCGCGGCCGAGAAAATCCGGTTCGAGTTGTTCACCACCGGCCAGCCCAACCGGCCCGAGGGCCAGGCCGGACGGCCCGTCGCCGCCGACCCGGACGCCGACAACTACAGCATCACGTTCCGGCTGGATGGGCTGCAGGGCAAGGTTGCCAGCCCCACCCACGCCTGTGAAACCCTCCTCAACGCGGCGCTGCGGGTCCGCCCCGACGTGCCGTTTGCCTGCGCCGGCGGCGTATGCGGCACCTGCCGGGCCAGGGTGGTCACCGGCACGGTCGAGATGGAGGAGAACTACGCACTGGAACCGGATGAAGTGGAAAAGGGCTACATCCTGACCTGCCAGAGCCGTCCCACCAGCCCCGCCGTCACCGTCGATTACGACGCCTAGTCGCTGAAGGAACGGAGCGACCATGATTGACCTGAGCATCGACAGCGGCATCGCCGAGATCGTCCTGAACGCGCCGCGGAAGCTGAACGCCCTGAACGAGGATGAGCTGGCGGAGCTGTCGCAGGCGTATGACGACGCCGCCGTCCCCGGGGTGCGTGCCCTCCTGCTGCGCGGGGAAGGGCGGGCTTTCTGCGCCGGACGCGACATATCCGCCGTCGACCCCGCCAACGATGATGCATATGCGTATCTGGGCGAACTGGTGGCGCCGCTGCTGCAGAAGATGGCAGCGTTTCCGGCGCCGACGTTCGCTGCCGTCCAGGGTGCCTGCCTCGGTGTGGGGCTCGGGCTGCTGGTGGCCACCGACGTCGTCTACGTAGCCGAGGATGCTCGGATCGGCTCTCCGTTCGCAGCCCTGGGTGCTGCCCTTGACTCCGGCGGACACTGGCTTTTACCGAACGCCTCGGCACCCACCGGGCCCTGGACCTGATCTACACCGGTGACCTCATGAGCGGAACCGAAGCCGTCGCCGCCGGCCTGTTCAGCCGTACCTTCCCGGCCGGCCAGCTCCTGGAAAACACCCGCGAAATCGTGGCGCGTGTGGCCGCAGGTTCTGGTGGAGCCTACCGGATTTCGAAGGCGCTGGTAGCCGAAATTCGGGATTCGCGGGTTGGATTGTGGACCGCGATGGAGGCAGAAAATAAGGCCCAGGGCGTCCTCAGCGGCACCAGGGACTATGCCGAAGGTTTCTCCGCCTTCATTGAAAAGCGGAAACCGGTCTTCCGGGACTAGCCCGAAGCTGTACGGAGAGCCGCCGCAGATTCCGCCGTCCGTGCCGGGTCAGCTCGCCGCAGCACTGGCACAGGTAGGGTCGTGGTACCCAAGGAAAGGACCAGCCGTGGTCTCCATCGCCTGGCTCCGCGACGACCTGCGCACAGCGGACAATCCGGCCCTCCTGGCCGCGGCCTCCGACGGCGGCGCGGTAGCCCTGTATGTCCTGGACGGGGAATCACCGGGCATCCGGCCGCTGGGCGCCGCCGCGAAGTGGTGGCTGCACCATGCACTGAAGACCCTGCGCGAAGACCTTATGGCCCTGGGCATTCCGCTGGTGCTGCTGCGGGGCCCGGCGGGCGACGTCGTCCCTGCGTTCGCGCAGGAAGCGGGCGCGGAGCGGATCTTCTGGAATCGGCGCTACGGCGGGCCGGAGCGGGAGGTGGACACCGCGGTCAAGGCATGGGCCGCTGGCGCGGACGTGCAGGCGGAGAGCTTCCAGGCTTCCCTGCTGCACGAACCCTGGACGGTACGTACGGGCGGCGGCGGACCGTACCGCGCCTTCACTCCTTTCTGGCGCACGGTGTCCGCACTGGATTTCCGGGCGCCCCTGCCGGCTCCGGACAAGATGTCGAAGGCGCACAGGGCCGCCTCCCCGCCGGACGGCATCCCCGGCGGGGAGGACCTGGCGGACTGGAACCTGCTGCCGCGGCATCCGGACTGGTCCGCAGGGTTGGCGGAAGCCTGGACCCCGGGCGAGGAAGCCGGGCTGGCCGCCCTCGACGATTTCCTGGCCGGACCGGTGCAGAATTACGACGACGGCCGCGACCGCCCGGCGAAGCCTGGAACCAGCCGGCTCTCCCCGTACCTGCGGTGGGGGCACGTGAGTCCGTTCCAGGTGTGGCACGCACTGTGCCGCGTCCGCGGGAACGGGCCCGGGCCGGACGTGTTCGGCACCGAAATCGGGTGGCGCGAGTTCTGCTGGCACCAGCTCTTTCACAACCCGGACCTGGCCACCAGGAATCTGCGGCCTGCCTTCGATGCGTTCCCCTGGGACTATCCGGAGGGGTCCGGACCACAGACCCCGGCGGTCCTGCGCGGGAAGGGTGCGCACGCACCGGATCAGCTGGCGTCGGCATCACGGCCGGATGACCTGGACGCCCTCGATGCGTGGAAGGCCGGAAGGACAGGGATTCCACTGGTCGACGCCGGCCAGCGGCAGCTTTGGAGCATGGGCTGGATGCACAACCGGGTGCGGATGGTCACCGCCAGCTTCCTGATCAAGAACCTGGGCATCCACTGGCGGGTGGGCGAGGAATGGTTCTGGGAGACCCTGGTGGACGCAGATCCCGCGAGCAATCCCGCGAACTGGCAGTGGGTCGCCGGCTCCGGCGCGGACGCAGCACCGTTCTTCCGAATCTTCAATCCACAGACGCAGGCGAAACGGTTTGATCCCGACGGCGCATACATCGCCCGCTGGGTGCCGGACGCCCTGACCCCCGCCTATCCCGAACCGCTCGTGGACCTCAAGGAGTCCCGCCGGCACGCGCTTGAGGCGTACGAGAGCATTCGCTGAACTGGCGGCGTACCGAAGGTACACGCGGGCGTCGTCTTCCGCCCGCGCCATCCCCATCGGCGCCCCGCAACGTATTCGACAACCTGTAGAAATCCGGAGACAATAACAGCAGCCGGACGGAGCAACCCGCCCACCCGGTCCGAGCCGTCCCGGGGAGGGGAACATGAGCACGCGCGCCGCACGCCTGGTGCGCGGCTGGGCCGCAGCTTTGTCGGCCACGGCCGTTGCCGCAGCCTCCCACGTTCTTGCCGGCGGCGTCATTCCCCATCCGTCCATCCTGCTGTTCTGCCTTGCGCTGTCCGCCATGGTCTCCTGTGCGCTGGCCGGCCGGGCCATGTCCCTTCCGGGAACCGCCGGAGCAGTGCTGGCGAGCCAGGGAATTTTCCATCTGCTTTTCACCGTCGGCGGTGCTGGAATTCCGTCCGCGGCTTCCGGTGCAGCTGCCGCCGGCGCCGGTTCCGCCGCCCATGCGGGCCATGCGGGCCATGCCGCCAACGCTGACCCCGCAGCTTTCGCCCAGATTGCCGGCGCACAGCTGGCCGGCGGCCAGGGCGGTGAGGGGATGGGCGCGGCGGAGCACGCCTCGCCGCTGATGTGGCTTGGGCACCTTCTGGCTGCCGCGGCCACCGTGGCGCTGATCAGGAACGGTGAGGCCGCCCTGCTGCGCCTCCTGCGGGCCATGCGGCTGCGCATCACCGCGGTCCTGCCGCTGATTCTCCCGCTGCCGCTCGGTCCGCGGGTCCCGAAGCTCTCGGCGCTGGTGCCGGTTGCACCGCTTCGGAACATTGGCGTACCGCTGCTGGCCATGAGGCACCGGGGCCCGCCGGCCGCTGCTGTGTCCTTCTAGGCCCGCCCCGTCCGGGCGAAGCCTTTCTTCCAGCAGCCGCCGGTACTGAGCCGGCGCAGAAAGCAGCCCATGCCTCCGCTCTCCTCCTCCATCGTTCCCCGCCGGGTTCCCTCCGGTCTTCCCTCCCGCACTCCTGCACGCCGGCCGCTGGCCGTGCGCATCCTCCTGCTCGGCGCCCTGCTGCTTGCAGCGCTTGCTGCCGCACTGTCCACCGCCCCGGCGGCACTCGCCCATGACGAGCTGGTGGGCAGCACCCCGGCAGCCGGCGACCGCTACGAAACCTCACCCCCGAGCTGGAACTGGTCTTCAGCAACGCCCTGATGGACCTGGGCAACCAGATCCTGGTGCTGGACGCCGACGGCCGGAACTGGGCCGAAGCTGCCCCCGTGCTGACCCGCGAAACCCTGGTACAGCCGTTGCCCGCGGATATGCCGGAAGGGGAATACTCCGTGCGCTGGCGCGCCGTTTCCTCCGACGGACACCCGATCACGGGCCAGTTCGAATTCCTGGTGGGCGCGGACGCCGTTGCCGGTTCCGCTGCCACCGCCGCGCCGGCCGAGAACGGCGCCGGGGACGCCGCTGCGGAAAGCACCGACGGTGCAGAGAATCCGAAGAGCAGCAACGACTCCAACGACGGCGGGAACACTCCGTGGCTGTCCATGGCCATCGGCGGCGCAGTGGGCCTGGCCGTCTACGCGGTGTACGCATTCCTGGCCCGCCGCAAGCGCAACCGGACCTCATAAAGCGCAGGCAACTACATAAAGCGCAGGCGGCCACGGCCAACCGCCCGGTTCCGCCCGCACTTCCCACCCAAACGTTTCCCATACTTTAGGGCGCGCTGCCCTGCCCGGCGCCACGCTGACCGGCCGGCTCCGCGCTGAGCCGGCGCCACGCTGAGCCGGCGCGCGCCCAAGCCCTGAGGAGCTTTAGCATGCCCATTTTCCTGTCCCACTCTGCCTTCGCACGGTCATCCGCCCGGCCCGCAAAGACCCTTTCCCTGATCTCCGCAGCTGCCCTGAGCGCGCTGCTGCTGGGCGGGTGTGCCGGGAAACCCCGGGTGCATCCGCGGAGCAAACCACAACACCGTCGTCACCGCCGTCCGCCTCCGCGCCTTCTGCCGCTGCCGCCTCCCCGCATAACCAATCCGGGCTGAGCGTTTCCGGACCCTGGGTGAAGGCTGCTGAGACGGGCATGACCGGCGCCTTTGGGGTGCTGGCCAACAACGGCACGGAGGACATCCGGGTGACCGGAGCATCCTCACCAGCAGCAGCCTCCGTTGAGCTGCACGAGACCGCAGCCGGCCCGGACGGAACCTTCGCCATGGCGGAAACCGCGGACGGCTTCACAGTTCCGGCCGGCGGGGAATTCGTCCTGGAACCGGGTGCCAACCACCTGATGCTCATGGGGCTCAGCGGCCCGGTCCTGCCCGGTGATGAGATCTCCTTCAGCCTGGAGCTTGGGGACGGAACGGTCGTTGACTTCACTGCCACCGCCAAGGACTTCTCCGGCGCCAACGAGAGCTACCACGGAGAACACGGACAATGAGTGCTGACCGGGCTCCGGATGCCGGGGAAGGTCGCCGGGGAGAGCACGCCGCCGGCAACGCCGCAGGAAGTCCCGCCACCGGTGGTTCCCCGGCCGGCTCCGGCCCAGGCAATCCCGGCGCAGAGACATCCGGCCCGGACAGCGCCCGCCGCGGCGTGAAACGCCGGCACCTGCTGTTCGGCGGGGCAGCAGCCGGGCTGGGTGCCCTGGCGGCGGCAGGGGCTGCCCTGTCGGGCGGTTCCGCTCCGGCCCCGGACACCGGGGCGGAGACTGCAGGAGCCAGCGCGGCCGGAACGGCGGACCGGGCCGGAATTACCGGAGCCGCCGTCGTGCCCTTTTACGGACCGCGGCAGGCCGGAATCGAAACTCCGGCACAGGCCCACGCGGTGTTCCTGGCACTGGACCTGAAGCCGGGCCTGACCCGGCAGCGGCTGGCCGCGCTGCTTCGCCTGCTGTCCGACGACGCCGCCGCCCTGACCCGGGGACGGCCAGCGCTGGCGGACACCGAACCGGAGCTGGCGGTGCATCCTGCCCGGCTCACGGTCACCTTCGGTTTCGGGCCTGAACTGCTGGCTCTGGCCGCGCCGGGCCTTGCACCGGCCTGGCTGCGGCCGCTGCCCGCATTCGGTATCGACCGGCTCTCACCGGATTACACCGGCGGAGACCTGCTGCTGCAGCTGTGTGCCGATGATCCGCTCACCCTGGCGCATGCGCGGCGGATGCTGCTGAAGGACAGCCGCGCCTTCACGACGCTGCGCTGGGCCCAGTCCGGTTTCCTGAACGCCGCCGGTTCGGGTCCGGCCGGCGCCACACCGCGCAACCTGTTCGGCCAGCTGGACGGCACCGGCAACCCCCGGAAGGCGGAAGAGCTGGACCGGGTCGTGTGGGGCGGGCCGGACATCAGGCCGTGGCTGGAAAACGGCACCTCCGTGGTGATCCGCCGCATCGCCATGAACCTTGACACCTGGGATGAGCTGGACCGGCGGGGCCGCGAAGAGAGCGTGGGCCGTACGCTGGACACGGGCGCTCCGCTCACCGGCACCGCCGAGCATGACGAACCGGACTTCGGAGCGCGGAACAGCCTCGGGTTCCCGGTGATCGCCGAATCCTCGCATCTGCGGCGGGCACGTTCCGACGATGAACAACAGCGCATTTTCCGGCGGTCGTACAACTATGACGACGCTCCCGGTGCTGCGGGAAGCAGTGGCGGGATCTCGAACTCAGGCCAGATCTTCGTGTCCTACCAGGCGGATGTCGACCGGCAGTTCGTGCCGATTCAGCAGCGCCTCGACCAGCTGGACATCCTCAATGAGTGGACGGTCCCGGTGGGATCCGCGGTGTTCGCCGTGCCGCCCGGTGCTCCTGAGGGAGGGTTTGTCGGCGAACAGCTGTTCTCCTGAGGAAGGCTTCCGGGTTGATTCACCGTCCGGTGGCGGCTAGGTTGGAGATAATAGTCAGCATGCTGATGATCAGCCGCTAAAAGTTCACGTGCGGCGGTCGTCGTCGAAGAGATGGAGGCACTGATGGCGGGCAGCTACGATCCGAATAATGACCCGGCGAACCCCGATAAGCCCAAGGATGCCGGCAAGGACCTGCAGGATGGTGCCCGGGAAGGCGGCGGCAACGCGGCCCCCAGCACCGAGAAGGGCGAGCATGCCAATCCGGACCCGGCTGAGGGTAATGTCACCGGCCTGGAACCCGGCGGTGGAGTTCCCCGGGGAAACCCCTCCGGCCGAGGATCAGATGAGCATGGACCAGGGGCACGACGAAGACTGAGTTACCGGCTCCTGCGCCGCGGCCCCGCATCCGGCATGTCCGGGTGCGGGGCTGCCGCTGTGTCCGCCCGTAGAATTTTGAGTCAGGGTTCTACCGCGCGTCCAGGTCCTCGAAGACCAGGAACGTCTGCGTGTCCAGAACTCCCGGCATGGACTGAAGTTGGTCGAAGATGACCTGCCGCAGATGAACGTTGTCCTCCGCCCGCACCAGCAGGATGACGTCGAAGGACCCGCCCACCAGCGCAATGTGATGGATTTCCGGAACGGCCCGCAGTTGCTCCTTCAGTTCCCGCCAGGAATGCTGGCGGACCTTCAGGGTCACGTACGCCGAGGACCGCAGGCCGGCCCTGACCGGATCGACGACGGCGGTGAACCGGCTGAGCACGCCGGTCTCGGTTAGGCGTGCAATCCGTGAATAGGCATGGGCCCGGGAGATGTGCACGGCCTCGGCCACTGCGGTCACGGAGGCCCGGCCGTTTCCGGTGAGTTCAGCCAGGATGTTCCGGTCAATTTCATCCAGGCGGGGAGTGGTGGACTGTTCGGTGGTGTCCCGCGGCATAATGTCTACACACCCTCCTGTAATCCAGTTCACATTTACAATCTGTCCACCACTGTAACGGGATCGGTGGGAAACATCTGCCATTTCGGCATCCTGTGGATACGAATACGGGCCCGTCAGCATACTGGGATAACAGAACATCCACGGCAAAGAAGCCCGGGGATGGCCGCTGACGGAGGCACAATGACTATTTCCACGGGCAATCCATCCCCTCAGGCCATGGCAGATTCCCGCCGGGACGCAGCGCATTCCGATGCCGGGGCCACCGCGTCGCACCTGCTGCCCTCGAATGTTCCGGTACAGCTGGTGGACCCGGACGGCCACCACCGGCACGACGACCGGTATCCTCTGCCCGACGGCGGGGCCCTCCTGGATGCCTACGCCCGGCTGGTCACCGGAAGGCGCATCAATGACCAGGCCAACGCGCTCGTGCGCCAGGGCCGCCTCGCCGTCTATCCGTCCTCCCATGGCCAGGAGGCCTGCCAGGTGGCTGCCGCCGTGGTCCTGGAGACGACCGACTGGCTTTTTCCCACCTACCGCGACACCGTGGCCGTGATTGCCCGCGGCGTGGAGCCGCTGGAGGTCCTGACGCTGCTGCGCGGCGACTGGCATTCGGGCTATGACCCCTGCGAACACCACACTGCCCCGCAGGCCACCCCGCTGGCGACACAGCTGCTCCACGCCGTCGGGGTGGCACACGCGTCCAAGCTCCGCGGCGAAGAGACCGTGGTCCTGGCGATGTGCGGCGACGGCGCCACCAGCGAGGGGGACTTCCACGAGGCCCTGAACTTCGCCGCCGTGTTCCACGTCCCGGTGGTGTTCTTCGTGCAGAACAACGAATACGCCATCTCCGTTCCGCTGAAAAACCAGTCGGTTGCGCCGTCGCTGGCGCACAAGGCCATCGGATACGGCATGCCCGGGGAACGCGTGGACGGCAATGACCTGGCCGCGCTGCTCGCCGTGCTCGGCGCCGCCGTGGAGCGGGCACGCGAAGGTGCCGGTCCATCCCTCGTCGAGGCGCACACCTACCGGATGCAGGCCCACACCAACGCCGACGACGCCACCCGCTACCGCACGCAGGAGGACGTGGAGAAGTGGGTTCCCCGGGATCCGCTGACCCGGATGCGTACGTACTTGCACGGACTGAACCTGCTGGATGACGACGCCGAAGCCCGCTTTGCCGCCGACGCAGAAGTTATCGCTGCGTACATGCGCGACGGATTGAATGCAGAGGTTCAGCCGGACCCCCAGGAGCTGTTTGCCCATGTCTACGCCCGTCGCACCCCGCAGCTTGAGGAACAGGCCGCCCAGCTGCGCGACGAACTCTCGCGCCAGGACGGCTGAAAGGTGAGCACAGTGAGTACTGCCGAAGCAGAGATTACCGATGTGACTGCGTCCGACACAGCTGCGGCAACGGCGGCCGCAGCCGCCGGAATGCCCCAGTCCCTGACCTTTGCCAAGGCCCTGAACACGGCACTGGCCGACGAAATGGCCGCCGACCCCGCCGTCCTGATGTTCGGTGAGGACGTAGGCCCGCTGGGCGGCGTTTTCCGCATCACCGACGGGCTGACCGCCCGTTTCGGCGAGGAGCGGTGCTTTGATACTCCGCTGGCCGAGTCCGGCATCATGGGCATGGCTGTGGGCATGGCGATGAACGGCATGCGCCCGGTGGTCGAGATGCAGTTTGACGCCTTTGCCTATCCGGCCTTCGAGCAGGTGGTCAGCCATGCCGCAAAGATGGCCAACCGTACCCGCGGGAAGGTCCGGCTGCCGCTGGTTATCCGGATCCCCTATGCCGGCGGGATCGGGGGAGTGGAGCACCACTGCGACTCCTCCGAGTCCTATTACGCGCACACCCCGGGCCTGACCGTCGTCGCGCCGGCCACGGTTGCCGACGCGTACACGCTGCTGCGGGAAGCGATCCGGCTGAACGATCCGGTGGTGTTCCTGGAGCCCAAGAAGCTGTACTGGACGAAGGAAGACGTGGATCTGGCCGCCCTGCGCAGCCGCTTCGATGCTGTCGATTCGGATGGTGCACCCCGCGGCGGCAGCCCGCGGCCCGGGGCCATCGGGACCGCTGCGGTGGCACGGCCGGGCACCGACGCAACACTGATCGCCTACGGCCCGTCCGTCTCGACCGCCCTCGCGGCAGCTGATGCCGCTGCCGCCGAAGGCAGGTCGCTGGAAGTGGTCGATCTGCGGTCCATCGTGCCCTTCGACGACGAAACCGTTACTGCTTCGGTGCGCCGGACCGGGCGTGCGGTAGTTATTTCCGAAGCTCCCGGCTTTGCCTCCGTCGCCTCCGAAATCGTGGCCCGGGTGCAGGAACGCTGCTTCCATTCGCTGGCCGCACCGGTGCTGCGCGTGACCGGATTCGACATTCCGTACCCGTCGCCCAAGCTGGAGCACTGGTTCCTGCCGAGCGTGGACCGCATCCTGGACGCCGTGGATGAGCTTCAGTGGGAGGACCAATGAGCGTGCGCACCTTCCTGCTGCCCGATTTGGGCGAAGGCCTGACGGAAGCCGAGCTGGTCACCTGGCTGGTGGCCGTGGGCGACGAGATCCTCGTGGACCAGCCGGTCGCCGAGGTCGAGACCGCGAAATCGCTGGTCGAGGTGCCCTCGCCCTTTGCCGGCACCGTTGCGCAGCTGCACGGGAAGCGGGGCAGACGCTCGACGTCGGGCGCCCCCTCATTTCAGTGTCACCGTCGGCGGCCGCCGCCGGGGAGGAACCTGCTCCCGGGCACAGCGATCCCGACGGCGAAGCGTACCGGCAGGAGGAAAAAGCAGGTTCGGGCAATGTGCTGATCGGCTACGGAACTCCGGGCGGACACACCGTGGCACGCCGGACCCGGCGGTCACGGACAGCGGCGGCGGCACCGGCGGTAACGGCGGCGTCCACGGCCCGGACAGCTGCTGCGCCGGCCGCTGCCTCCACCCCCATGCGGCCCGCAGCGGCACCGCGGTGCATCTCCCCGCTGGTGCGGAAGCTGGCCCGTGACGGAGGCCTGCGGCTGGCCGACGTGACCGGATCGGGTCCGGATCAGTTGATCCTGCGCAGCGATGTGGAAGCAGCCCTGGCCGCTGCGGCCGGCAGGGTGCCGGGTTCCGCCGACGCTGCACTGTCGTCCGCGGGGCCAGCGCTGTCTACCGAGGGCGCCGCCGGCCCCGAACCGCAGTCGACCCGCGCACCGGCCTGAACACCGCACGCACTCCGGTCACCGGGCTGCGAAAGACCGTCGCGGCGAACCTGACTGCCAGCCGCAGCCGCATTCCCGAAGCCACGGTATGGGTGGACGTGGACGCGACCGCACTGCTTGAGTTGCGCGCGGACCTCAAGCGGCGCAACCCCGGCACCACCCCGGGCCTGTTGGCCTTCTTCGCCCGGTTCGTGGTGGCCGGTTTGGCGAAGTTCCCCGCGCTCAACACCCGGTTCGATCCGGCGGCGACCTCTTTGGACACTGCGCAGCTCACCTCCTACGACGGCGTAAACCTGGGTTTCGCGGCGCAGACCGACCGCGGACTCGTGGTGCCCTCGGTCCGGCGCGCGGACACGATGAACGCCAGGCAGCTGGACGCCGAGATCCGCCGCCTCACGGCCACGGCGCGGGAGGGCCGGGCCACACCGGCGGAACTCACTTCGGGCACCTTCACACTGAACAATTACGGCGTGTTCGGGGTGGACGGCAGCGCCGCAATTATCAACTATCCGGAGTCGGCGATCCTGGGCATAGGACGCATCATCGACAAGCCGTGGGTGGTGGACGGCGCACTGGCAGTGCGCAAACTGACCGAACTGACCCTGGTGTTCGACCACCGGGTCTGCGACGGCGGCACCGCCGGCGGTTTCCTGCGCTACGTCGCGGACGCCATCGAGAACCCGGGCAGCGTACTCGCGGACCTGTGACCCGGGCTGTGTGACGGGACGGGGCGGGCACGCAACATTCGGCACCCCGCACGGCCCCGGAGCACCGCCGCGGTAGGTTGGAGGCGACACCCAGCTCACGGACCAAAAGGACGGACCCATGACCGACGCAGCCGGACAGGACACCGCAATGTGGCGGGAGGTGGCTCCGCGGGTGCTGGTGCGCACCAACCCCGGATTCGGCATGAACACGGGCCTGGTGATCGGCGACGAGCGGGTGCTGATCATCGACACCGGCGCCGGACCCCGGCAGGGTGCGGCCATCCTGGCGGCCGTTCGGGAGCTCACCGACCTGCCGCTGACCGCCGTCAACACACACGCCCACTATGACCACTACTTCGGCAATGCCGTTATGGCGGCCCACGGGGTGGCGGACATCTGGGCCACCAGCAGGTGTGCTGCGGCCATCACCGAACGCGGCGACTCCCAGCGTCCCGCCGTCGCGGCGCTGGAAGCGGAAATGGCCGCGGGGACCGGCGGCCACACGGAGATCCTGGCGCCCACCCGGCTGGTCGACGGCGCTCCGGTGGACTTGGATCTGGGCGGCATCTCGGTCACCCTGTTCCATCTGGGCCGTGGGCACACTGACCACGACCTGCTGGTTGGCGCCGGGGACGTGTTGTTCACCGGGGACCTGGTCGAGCAGGGAGCCGATCCGTCGTTTGAGGACTCGTTCCCGAAGGAATGGATCCGCACTCTGGGCAAAATGACGGCCCTTGAAGACCTTTACAGCGTGTTCGTGCCCGGCCACGGGGAGCCGGTTTCCATGGATTTCGTGGCCACGCAGATGAACAAAATGCGCACCGCCGTCGCCGTCACGCGCAGTGCCATGGATCAGGCCTCCGTGGACATGACCAAGGCCATTCCCATCCTGCCGTATGGACCGGAACAGTCGCGCGCCCTGCTGATGCGGCTGCGCACCCTGGCCCGGTGGAAATGGCTCAAGCAGTAGGGGCGGTACCCTAAACCGGTGCCTGCCGATTCCTTCAGCCTCAAAACGATAGCCGTTCCGGCCTTCGGACCAACACTGCTCTACGGGCTCGCCACCGGGGCCATTCTGCCGGTGATCGCGCTGACGGCGCGGGACCTTGGGGCCACCGTGGCGCTGGCAGCGCTGGTCATCACGCTGACCGGGGTCGGCTCGCTGCTGACCAACGTTCCGGCTACGGTGCTCACCACCCGCTACGGCGAAAAATGGGCGCTGGTCATCGCCTCCCTGTGGTGTGCGGCTGCCATGGTAACCGCAGCCCTGGCCCCGGTGCTGTGGCTCTTTGCCCTGGCCGTGTTCATGGTGGGTATGGCCGGATCGGTGTTTGGGCTGGCGCGGCAAAGCTACCTGACCGAAGCGGTGCCGGTCCATTTCCGGGCCCGGGCCCTATCCACGCTGGGCGGAGTGAACCGCATCGGAGTGTTCGCCGGTCCGTTTGCCGCTGCCGGTGCCATTCACTTTGCCGGCACACCCGGTGCCTACTGGGTGGGTGCCGGCGGTGCTTTGCTGGCGGGCATCATCAGCCTTAAGGTCCCTGAACTTCGCGCGCCGGGGGACAGGGTCCGCCGCTCCTCGGCAGGGTCTGGTGGCAAGGGCACCGGCGGCCCCGGAGCAGAGCCGGCGGTTCCGGCTCCCACCGTCCGCTCGGTCCTGCGCAGCCACGGCCGCGTGTTCCGGACCCTGGGTTTGGGTATCCTGCTGATCGCCGCGGTGCGGGCCTCCCGGCAGGCGGTCATTCCGCTCTGGGCCCAGAACATTGGCCTGGACCCCACCCGGACCGCACTGATCTACGGGATTTCCGGGGCCATCGACATGCTGATCTTCTATCCCGCGGGCAGGGTCATGGACCTGAAAGGCCGGCGCTGGGTCGCTGTGCCGTGCATGCTCACCATGGCTGCCGGTTTAGCGTTGATTCCGCTGACCGCCGGCAGCACCGGCCTGCTGCTGGCGTCCCTGGTCCTGGGATTCGGCAACGGCATTGGATCCGGAATTGTCATGACGCTGGGCGCTGATTTCTCGCCTTCGCCGGGACGTCCGCAGTTTCTGGGAATCTGGCGGCTGCTTGCTGACAGCGGCACCATGGCCGGGCCGGCGCTGCTGTCGGCGGTCACCGCGCTGGCGTCCCTGTCGGCCGGGATAGGTGCCACTGCTGTGCTGGGCCTGCTGGGAGCTGCGGCCATGTGGCGGTGGGTACCCAAGGGAAAGCCCGGCTACGGGCAGCCCGCGGGCAACCTTCGGGACCACCGGCCGGGCCCGTCAGCGGGCCGGGTCGCCCGCCTGCATAGAGAACAACCAGCAGGCCATACCGCTGAGGACGTACCCCACTCCGACGATCAGGCTCAGCCCGGACCAGAAGTACAGCAGCATGGAGTCGCTGTTGCCCAGCAGCGTGGCCCCGCTGGCGGCGTACAGGTAAGCGCCGACGGCGAACAGCAGTGCGAGCCCGCCCGGAATGGTGCACAGGGCGGTGAACACCGCTGAGCCGCCGCGGCTTCGTCCGCCGGGCGGCCAGTAATTCCAGTCCGGTGTTGTCCGCATCATCACCAGCCCGCCGATCAGCGTCCAGGTGGCCACCACCAGAAAGGAGGCAACGACGTCGGCCGGGCGGTGCCACAGATTAATGAAGGTGGCAGCCCCGGCGAGCACCGCATAGCTGCCGCCGGCCGCAGCCACCACCGGCGCCAGCGGGGACGCGAGCAGGAAAACCACGGCGGCGGCGGAGGCAGCCAGCGTGGTGTGGCCCGAGGGCAGGGAATTAAAATCCAGGGTAATGACCCCGCGGTCCGGCCGGTCGAAAAAGAGCCGCTTCAGCAGTTGACTGCTGATGTTGGCCGCAGCGAAGGTGCTCAGCGCAATCACTGCCGGGGCCAGGCGCCGCCGTCGCACCGTTACCGCGAGCATCACCGCACCGGCGATAAACACCGACAGCAGCGGCAGGTTGTCCAGGAATTCCAGGACCGGCAGCGGTGAAGCGGGCATGGCCACCTCGGCTTCGCGCCAGGCGGTTTCGTCTGCCAGCTGGCCGGTGGTGGTACGGACGAACGCCCAATATGTCACAGCCACCGCGGCCGCGCACAGCAGCGCCCCGAAGAGGAACACGGCGGCGTTGTGGGCTGGCCGGCGCCGGATCGGAGTGCGGCTGTTGAGGAGATTGCGGGTATTCATTGCCTCCTAGTCTGCCATTGGAACGTGGCACTTGGCTGAACGCCGGCCGTGACCGCGGTTATGCGGTCCCGGACCGGCGCCGGGGCTAGGCTGGCTGGGTGGCTACCCCTGATCTTCCCCGGTGACCGGCTTCCGCCCGGAACTCTCCGCGCTGCTCGCCGACGCCCGCGTTGTGTCGGTGCCGATGCGGGTTCGATTCCGCGGAATCCTGCACCGCGAAGCGCTGCTGCTGCCCGGGCCGGCCGGGTGGGGTGAGTTTTCCCCGTTCCCGGAGTACGACGACGCGGAGGCCGCGCCGTGGCTCGCCGCCGCCCTGGAAGCGGCGGGCGAGGGTACCCCGAACCGGTCCGGACCGCCGTGCCGGTCAACGGCACCGTGCCCGCCGTCGGCGTAGACCAGGTTGAAACGGTCCTCGCCCGGTTCGGGGCTGTGCCGGCCGTCAAGGTGAAGGTGGCCGAACGGGGCCAAACCGTTGCCGAGGACCTGGCCCGGGTGGCCGAGGTCCGCCGGCTGCTGCCCGGCGCCGGCATCCGTGTGGACGCCAACGGCGGCTGGGACGTCCCCACCGCCGTCGCCGCCCTGGAGGCTCTGGCCGGGGCAGGGCTGGAATACGCCGAGCAGCCCGTCCCGGACATCGCCGGACTGCGGGCGGTGCGGGAGGAACTGGCCCGCCGCGGGATTCCGGTGCTGATCGCCGCCGATGAAAGCGTGCGCAAGGAAACTGATCCGCTGCGGGTGGCCCGGGAAGACGCTGCGGATTTGATTGTGGTCAAGGTGGCTCCGCTGGGCGGGGTGCGCCGGGCCCTGTCCATCGTAGCTGCGGCCGGGCTGCCCGCCGTCGTCAGTTCTGCCTTGGATACCTCTGTGGGGATCCGCGCCGGCGTCGCACTGGCGGCTTCGCTGCCGGAGCTGCCGTACGCCTGCGGGCTGGGGACGCTGTCGCTGATGGACGGCGATGTGACGGATGAGCCGCTGCTGCCCGACGGCGGGGCGCTGGCGGTGCGTGGCGTCCCCGTGTCGGAGGAGCTGCTGGAGCGCTATGCCGCGGATCCGGACGTGGCCCGGTGGTGGCTGGACCGGCTGGCCCGGGTGTATGCGCAGCTTCCGGTTCCGGACACCGGACACTAACGGGGGTTTGGTAGTCTCGCACCTACGAACACGGGTTCACGGGAAGCTCCAGCCGATCCGGATGGAGACGGAACCATGCAGGTGTGGCAGTTGATCGTCATTGTCCTTATCGGGTTGAGCCTGGGGGTCGTGGGCGGCCTGGCCCGCGTGCCAACCGTGAAGTGGCTTCCATTCCTGAGCTCAGTGGTTCTGGTGGGCATGGGCTACACGGCGTTTCTGGTCGTGTGGGAGCTGTCCCTTGTTGACGCGCTGCTTTTTGTTCTCGCGGTGTCGGCGGGCAACGTGCTCTACGGAGCGAGGCTGTGGCAGCAGCTTGCCCTGGAACCGGGGCTCTCGTACTGGACATGGGTGCAGCGGGACTTCCTTCACACCGCATACCTGCGCCGCCTCTACCGCAGTTCCTCGCCCATCCGTTAGCAATGATGATTGACAGTGCAGCGTTAGCAACATAGGTTGCTATTCATGCAGTTCGAAAATCCGGCTCTGGCCGCCGGTGACACCACCCACCCCCGGAAGGGCTCCAGGCCGTGGCGTCACTGCGTCTGCTCGCGGAAACACTGGAATTCCGGCAGGTGGAGGCCGCTCTGCGGGCAGGGATGTCCTGGAGCGACATTGCGGAGGCACTGGGTGTGTCGAGACAGGCAGTGCACAAGAAGTACGCGAAACGGATCGACCCGTCGATCCAGGTCCCCAGGAGAAAACAGGCATGAGCACCTTCAGCACGCTGTGGCGGCGTTCCCAAGCTATTTCGGTTGCCGCCAAGGAAGAACAGGAACGCCTGGGCCATCCGGAGATCGACGTCGCGCACCTCTTTCTGGCATTGCTCGTCGTTGGCGGCGCCGGAGGCCGGGCGCTGAGCTCCCTGGGCGTGACCCTGGGCAGTGCCCGGGAGGCCAGCAACCAGGTTCATGCGGCACAGATTGCCCTGTTGGGAGTAACCCCTCCCCGGCCCGAAGCTGCGGCCTCGATTCCCGATCCCTCCATCGGCGGATTCCGCTGGTCAGCCCGCGGGGCGGACATCATGCGCACGGTGGACCTGCAGCACGGCGACGTCGATCTGCTTGTTGCCCTGCTCAAGGAGCCCTCCGGCCACATCGCGCAGGTTCTGCGGCAGCTCGGCCTGACCGAAGGCATGGTTCGCAGCGCCGCGGCGGGCGGCCGGGGAACCGATGCCGCCGGGGGAACCTCCGCGAAGCGGTGGGACACACGCTGTCAGTTTTACCGGATATGTGGCGGCGCCGCCGTCGTCAGTCTGGGACCTGGTGTCCGATCCGCGCCGGCGGCTGGAATGGGACGGCTACTTCCATGGCTCCATTGAGGAGCGCAGCGACGGCGTACTGGTTGCTAAGGCCCGGAAGGTCCGTCCGGACGGCAAACCGGTGAAGGTCCGCCCGCAGTTCCGCGTCACTGAATTTGTTGTTTCCCGATACCTGCCCGGACAGTGCATTGAATGGGAAAGCAGCTGGCCAGCAAAACCGGGGGCCGTTACCGCCAGCGGCTTGCGGTCCACCTTCGGCCCGACGGCGCCGGCACGCAGGTAACACTCACACAGTCCCGCCTCGCGTCTCCGGGCCTCCGCGCCCGCCTGCTCGCACCGCTGCTGCGCTTCTCCATCCGGCAGGGACACTTCGCCCGCATTGACGCCATGTCACGGGCACTGCGGCAGTAACGCGGAAGGACCCCTGGACGAGGCGGCCGGCATGCCCCAGCGGACCGCCGCGTCGGCCTTTCTCGGGCTTTGTTCACCCGGCGTTAAGCCGGCATCCTCCAACGCGTCGCTTCGCGCTGTCAGCGTGGGCTGCGACATGCACCCCCGAGGAAGGTCCCATCCGTGACGAACCAGCTAAATGAAACTGTGCCGACGCACCCCGCCCCGCGAAAAAAGCTGCTGCCGATGCTCGGACACACTCGGGGCAAGCGCAGCGCCGTCACCTGCGCCCTCAAATGCGACAATGCCTGCAGCAAAGCGGTGTGCAACACGTCCGCCAACAGTTACTTCAGGGACATTGTCTCCGCGGAGTTCTCCCGTCGGACAGCGCTCGGCGCCGGAGCTGCCGGAGTGCTGGGCGCCGCAGTGCTGGCACTGGGCGGCCCGGTGCCGGCGGCGGCGGCACCTCCCGGCCCTGGGCCCAAGGGTGCACGCCTGGCGTTCACGCCCATTGCGCCGGTGGACGCCGCGGTGGACAGTTTCGATGTTCCCGCCGGTTACGACTGGGAGCCGCTGCTGCGCTGGGGAGACCCGCTGTTTGCCGACTCTCCCGACTTCTCGTTCGCGGAGCAGAACGCGGCCGCGCAGGCCCGCCAGTTCGGGTACAACAATGACTACTTGGAAATCCTCCGCCAGCCGAACGGCAAAAAGGGCCTGCTCGTCTGCAACCACGAGTATGTGAACCCGGAGATCATGTTTCCGGCGGCCCCGGCCTCCGCCGCAGAGGAACGGGAGCGGCGCAACATCTTCCGCAACGCCGTCGGCATGTCAGTGGTGGAACTGGAACGCAGCTCCCGCGGGAAGCCGTGGTCCTACGTCCGCGGCGCCCGGCTGAACCGGCGCATCACCCTGGACACCGTTTTCGAGCTCACCGGTCCCGCAGCCGGCTCCGACCTGCTGAAAACCGCGGCCGACCCGCAGGGCCGATACGTATCCGGGACGCTGGGCAACTGTGCCGGCGGCAGCACCCCGTGGGGGACCGTGCTCTCCGGGGAAGAGAATTTCAACGGGTTCTTCCGCGCCGGCGGCACCAGCCCCGAGGACAAGCGGTACGGGCTGGACAGCGAAGCCACGGCGATGGGCTGGGAACAGGAGGATCCGCGGTTCGACGCCCGCACTCCCGGAACCCGGAACGAGCCGAACCGCTTCGGCTACATCGTGGAGCTGGACCCCGAGGACCCGGATTCAATGCCGCTCAAACACACCAGCCTGGGCCGGTTCAAGCACGAAGGCGCCAACGTCATCATTTCCCGCAGCGGCAAGGCCGTGGCGTACTCCGGCGACGACGAGCGGTTCGACTACCTGTACAAGTTCGTCTCGAAGAACAAGTACCGGAAGAACGACAAACGGCACAACATGACCCTGCTCGGCGAGGGGGACCTGTACGTGGCGCGGTTCGCGGGTAATTCCCCCGAGTCCGAAATCGACGGCACCGGGGCCGTTCCCGCTGACGGCGGATTCGATGGGCGGGGCACCTGGCTTCCGCTGGTGGTGCGCGGCAAATCAGCGGTTGCCGGGATGAGCGTGGCGGAGGTGCTGGTCTACACCCGGATAGCGGCGGACAAGGCCGGCGCCACCAAGATGGACCGCTGCGAGGACGTGGAGCCCAACCCCGCCACCGGCCGCGTCTACGTGGCATGCACCAACAACTCCAACCGCGGCGTCGACGGCAAGGCGCCCGCAGACGAGGCGAACCCGCGGCGCGAAAACCGCGATGGCCACATTGTCGAAATCATTGAGGCCCGCGACGACGCCACGGCAACCGACTTCCGCTGGAACCTGCTGATGCTGTGCGGTGATCCGGCCCAAGGCGACGTCACCTATTTCAGCGGCTACCCCCGGGAGAAGGTCAGCCCGATTTCCTGCCCCGACAACCTGGCCTTCGATTCGGCCGGCAACCTGTGGATTTCCACCGACGGGGCGCCGTCGGGCATCGGCTACAACGACGGACTGTTCAAGGTCGGGCTCGCCGGGACGGAGCGCGGCAGCGTGGAACAGTTCCTGTCCGTGCCGCGCGACGGCGAAACCTGCGGACCGGTGATCCACGACGAGGAATCAATGGTGTTCGTGGCAGTGCAGCACCCGGGGAGGACGGTACCTACGGCGCTCACACCTCCTACTTTCCGGACTACGTGGCCGACGGCGAAACGCCGGGCAGCGGTGAAGTCCGGGCTCCTCGTCCCTCGGTGGTGCAGGTCTTCCGCCGGGACACCAATCCCGGCCGGCCGGGCACAAGGAACGGCACTGAATAAAAGATGCATTTACATTTACCATTCCGTGATAGTGCGCCCTCTCCTCATTCCTGTTTGACATCCGTATGTGAGGCCGCAAGTATGGAAATGTAATAAGCAATAGCAAGTTGCTAATTCATGCACAATGGGGATAGTGAAAAGTTGAATAACAACAAGCTTAAAACAACACTGTTGAGTGCTGCGGTTACGGTTGGTCTCGTGATGGGCGGGGCCTCGGCGGCAGCGGCACAGCCAGCCGCGCCGGAGAAATCCGGCTCACCTGCGGCCGGATCAGTGAATGCCGCCACCGCTAATGTCTCCACTGCCGATTTGGAGGACGGGCTGAACGTCCTCATGTCCATTCCGGATGCCGTGCTGATGCAGGGTGACGCGGCCACTCAGCAGTGGCTGCAGCAGAACCCGGCAGTTTCCGGTTCCAGCAACGGCGTCGCAACAATGGCCGCCGACTTCTGGGGGATGCTCAGGTTCCATCTTGCTGGCGCTGGGCGGAGTGGCCCTTCCCGCCGCGAAAATCCTCAAAATCAAGAAACTCATGAACGAGCTCGGCGGCGTGACCGAAGCGGTCAAGACAATGTGGGGCGCCAGCTTCAGCTACGAGAAGATGCAGGCGGCAGGTGGTGCCCTGGGTGCTCTGGGTGCGGAGCTGCTGGGAATCGCGGGAATTAAAGAAAAGTGCTTCAACTAGCTTCGGCTGATTTTATGCAATAGGTTTGACTATTTTCCTCAGGAGGAAATTGTCGTGAAGTATATTATTCCGTCTCTCATTCTCGTCCTGGCCGTTGCCGGCATATCCGTCTGGCTGTTCGCGGACAACCTGATGCTGGGTCTTGGCATGACGGCTGCGGCTCTTGTCCTGTGGGCAATCTCCCCCAGCACTCTGGGCCAGCCCGGAGGTTCCAGCGGAGCATCCGGCAAGGTCGACCCGCAGCGGGTCAAGGATTACCGTGCCCAGAACCCTGGTGCCACGATTTCTGACGGGATCCGCGCCACGCGGCCCTAGACACATGAATCACACAACTGCAGGGTGCCCATGAGGAAGACGGGCACCCTGCAGTTGTGTGGTCTTCGGATAGGTTGTCCCCATGACCGCCTTCGCCGCAGTGATCTTCGACTGGAGCGGCACCCTGGTGCACGATCCACCGCTCCGCGACCGGGTGGCCGCCGCCGCAGCAAGGCTGGGGCGGCCGGATTCCCCGGAAACGGAGCGGATCTGCACTGTGCTGAGGCGGCATGAAAACGATCCGGATATTGCAGCTGCCCAGCGTGATGCCGACACCGGCGCCGCGAAGTATTACGCCGCCGAGACCCTGCACTTTCGCCGTGCGGGCCTTGACGGCGAGCTCGCCGAAAGCCTGCTCCACGTGGATGAGGACCCGGCATTCCGCCCGCTGTATCCGGATACGCTCCCAACATTGCGGCGGCTGAAGGAGCTCGGGTGCCGCACCGCGGTACTGAGCGACATCCACTTCGATATCCGCCCGCTGCTGAAGGCGCAGGGCGCCGGTGACCTCATTGACGACTACATGCTCTCCTTCGAGCACGGTGTCCAGAAACCGGATCGCCGGATCTTCGAACTGGCACTGGAACGTCTGGAGCTTCCGCCGCACCGGGTGCTCATGGTGGGAGACCGCTCAACGCACGACGGCGCCGCCGCTGAGTGCGGCATGGTGACCCTGTTGCTGCCCCGGCTTGCGGCGTTTGGCCGGCGCGGACTGTTCCAGGTCCAGAACCTGGTCCGGGGACAGGGATAGGAATGGAACCGGAGAACTATTACGCCACTCCCGAACTCGCGGCTGCCTACGACACCGACAGCGAGGGCCGCCGGGATCTGGATTTCTACCTGAGCCTGGCCGCACGGCTGAACACCGTCCGGGTGGCCGACATCGGCGCCGGAACCGGTTTGCTGTGCAGTCTGCTGGCCGGAGCCGGGCATGAAGTGACCGGTGTTGAACCCCAACACACGATGCTGGACATCGCCCGGCGGCAGGAACACGCCGCCTCCGTTTGGTGGCTGCACGGAACGGCCGAAAAGCTTCCGGCAGGGTGGGCTGACCTGGTTCTGATGACGGGGCACGTTGCCCAGTACTTCCTGGATGATGCAGCGTGGGCAGAAGCGGTTGGGCACGCCAAGCGGTCCCTGAGGTCCGGCGGCCGGCTGGCCTTTGAAGTGCGCAATCCGGCGGCGGCAGCCTGGCGGAGCTGGACAACGCAGGGAAGGCAATGGGCGACAGACCGGGGAGCAGGGACCGTCAGCATTGAGGTGAGCCGCGACGGGGACCTCGTAACGCACGTTGATACCTGGACCCGGGAGAACATCTCCCGGACCACCTCGGAAACCCTGGAGATTCCCCTCGCGTGAAGCGATCCTGAAAGGGCTGAACGCGGCCGGCTTGAGGGTGGACCGGATCTGGGGGGATTGGGACCGCAGCCCCGTAACCCCGGAGTCGCCGGAATGGATCTTCCTCACCCACCCGGTCTAAGGACGGGCATCAGCGCCTACACTGGGCTGTTCCTGCCCCCCCTCGCCACCTGCACCGCCGCCACCGCTGACTGCCCAGGAGGATCCCATGCCCGACTACGGCCGTAATCTGCTGTTCGGCTCCTTCATTACGCCCGCAGCCTCGCCGCCGCAGCACGCCGTGGAGCTGACCGTCGCCGCAGAGTCTTTGGGGCTGGATCTGGCCACCTTCCAGGATCATCCGTATCAACCGCGCTTCCTGGACACCTGGACCCTGCTCTCCTACGCAGCGGCGCGCACGGAGCGGATCACCCTGGCCACCAACGTGCTGAACCTGCCACTGCGCCAGCCCGTGATCGTGGCCCGCAGTGCCGCCAGCCTGGACCTGCTCAGCGGCGGCCGCTTCGAGCTCGGACTTGGTGCCGGAGCGTTCTGGGACGCAATCGTGGCTGTCGGGGGAGAGCGGCTGGAACCGGGAGACGCCGTCACCGGGCTGGCCGAGGCGATTGACATCATCCGGGGCGTCTGGGCCGCCGACGAGCGCACCCCGCTGCGGGTGGACGGAAAGATTCACCGGGTGAACGGGGCTAAGCGCGGTCCGGCTCCGGCGCACGACGCCGGTATCTGGCTGGGCGCCTACAAGCCCCGCATGCTCCGGCTCACCGGTGCAACGGCGGACGGCTGGGTGCCCACGCTGGGCTACCTGCCGGGCGGCCCGGCCGAGTTGGCGGCAATGAACGGGATGATCGACGAGGCCGCGTCAGCGGCCGGCCGGGATCCCGCCGTCGTGCGCCGGATGTTGAACATCAGCGGCACCTTCTCGGCCACGGGCAGCGGACTGCTGAATGGACCGCCGGACCAATGGGCGCGGGAACTGGCCGAGATGACTCTGGAATACGGCATTTCCGGGTTCCTCCTGGCCACCGACAGCGGAGAGGACCTTGCCCGTTTCGGCCGGGACGTGGCGCCGCAGGTGCGTGAGCTGGTGGCCGCTGCCCGGGCAGGAACACCGGAGGCCGGCCCTGCATAGCAGAACCGGCCTCCGGGGCTGCGGCTGGAACGGGCGTTAGGAAGTGACGCTGCCTTCGGCAGGGTCGGCCTGCGGCTTTGCTGCCAACACCCTGCGCAGCGGGCAGGACGGGACAAAGAACCAGCACAGCACTGCGGCAGCGGCGGTCACTGCGGCACCGATGCCAACCACTGCGTTTGCGGGGGAGGGCAGTTCCTGGACCAGGACAAACACGCCCATGAGCAGCACAAAGATGCCGAAGCCCTTGCGCAGGGCTGCCTCGGGGATGCGCCCGGCAAGGCGTGCTCCAAGGAACGAACCGAGGACTGCCGCAACGGTGACGCCGCCAACCAGGGCCCAGTCGAGGCTGACGCTGGTGAGGTAACCGCCGAGTCCGGCGAAGGACTTCATGGCGATGACCACCAGCGAGGTGCCCACTGCAACGGGCATGGACAGGCCGCCGAGCAGCGCCAGGGCGGGGACCACGAGGAAGCCGCCGCCGGCGCCGACCAGCCCGGTAACGAGGCCGACGACGAGGCCTTCGATGATGACCTTGCCCACCGGAAGATCATTGTTGTGGGCTGCCGCTGAAACGTCCCTGCGGCCGCGGATCATGGCCATGGAGGTGGCCACCATCATGAGGGCGAAGGCGATCATCAGGATGGTTCCGGGAATCCGTCCGCCCAGGAGGCCGCCGCCAAACGCCCCGGCCATGCCGGCGGCACCGAAGATGAGCCCGGTGCGCCACTTCACGCGGCCCTTGCGGGCGTGGGTGACGGCACTGACCGCTGAGGTGACCCCGACGACGAAGAGTGAGGCGGCAATGGCCTCCTTGGGATTCATCCCCGCGACGTAGGTCAGGATCGGAACGGTGAGGATGGACCCGCCGCCGCCGAGCAGACCGAGCGAGAGGCCGATCAGCACCGACAGCAGGAGGGTCGCAACGAGGGTGACGGTCATGGGCTAGCTCTTCGCTCCGGGCAGCGAGGCGATAACCGACTCACGCGTCGGCTCATTGGAGGTCTTATTCCACGGCATAACAGCCAGCGCCTTACCCATGGCGCAGGTGTTGCTGGCCGCGGAAAACGTCAGTCCGGCAGCGACAAATCCGGCTACCGTGCGCATCTTGGGGGACAGGAATTTTCCGCCGGCCAGGCCTGCGATCACCAAGGAGCCGGCCGCCATGCGGACCTGGCGCTCCATGTCCCAGCGTTTGGTTCCTTCAACGGTGTCGCCGCCGGCCAACTGGTAAGCGGGTACGCCGCCCACCAGGACATGGGCGTCATTGAAGCCGACGCCGGCGAGGTTTTCTTTGCCTCGGAGGCGCGGACACCTGACTGGCATACCAGCACAACTTTGGTGTCCAGCTTGGCAGCGAACTCATTGGTGTGTTCGGACAGCAGAGGGAGCGGCACGTTGTACGAGCCCTTGATATGCAAGGTTTCGAATTCGGCTGCCGAACGCACGTCCAGCACCACAACCTCGTTGCCGGAGGAAATCCAGCCCTTGAGGTCTTCGGGGCTGACGGTCTGCGGGGTGTTGCTCATGGGGCTTGTGCCCTTTCTGCCCGGCGTGTGCCGGGCCGCTCCGCATGCCGCCGGCGGCGGCATGCGGGATGGATCGAACGAAAGTGGGAGTTGTGTGGTTAGGCGTTCCGGCCCTGGGTCCATGCATTCCAGCCCGCGTAGCTGCCTTCGAGTTCGACGACGTCGAACCCGGCCCGGCGCAGGGCGGAAGCTGCCACTGAATTCCTGACACCGGACTGGCAGTAGGTGACGATGGTTCCGTCCGCCGGAAGCTGGTCGGTGTTCCACAGCACGCGCCCGGCGCTGAGCTGTGCGGAACCGGGCACATGGCCGGCGGAGTGCTCGGTCTTGTTGCGGACGTCCAGCACCAGTGCGGCGTCGAAGCTCTCCAACTCCGCGGGGAAACGGTGCGGGGCTTGGTGGCAGGCAGGCCCTCGAAGGTGGTCAGGTATCCCGCAACCGCATCGATGCCCACACGGACCAGGTGGTCCCACATATCCATTGCGGTTTCCTGGTCCTCAGCCAGCAGGACGAGCGGACGGCTGTCCTTTTCGGGGTCTACAGCCCAGGCACCGAAGCTGGCGAACTTGGTTCCGGCCGGGATATTCAGTGCCCCCTGTGCTGTGCCCTGATGGACCACGCTGTGGGAGCGGGTGTCCACCACTGAGATTTCGTCGGCAGCCAGGCGGGCGGCAACCGTCTCCACTGGGATTTCGGCGAGCGGTGCACGTTCTCCCATTACTGCCGGGCCCTGGCGGTTCTGGCGCTTCATGCGGGCGAAGTACGCATGGGCGTCGGGCTGTCCATCGAGCAGTGCGTCGATGAATCCGGCCTCGTCGTCGGCTTCAAGGAACGGTCCCCACCAAGCGAAGCTGCGTTCGTAGCCCACGGTGGAGGAGGGAGGGCGCCCAGTGCCTTGCCGCAGGCGCTGCCCGAGCCGTGGCCCGGGAAGACCTGAACGTAGTCAGGCAGGGTAAGGAACTTCTCCTTCAGGGAGACAAACAGGTCATGTGCTCCGGCGAAGCGGGTGTCGACACCGCCTGCGGCCTCGTCCAGCAGATCGGGGCGGCCCAGATCGCCGGAGAACACAAAGTCTCCGGAGAGGAGGTAGCCGGGGCTGTTGCTGAAGGCGCCGTCGGTGATCAGGAAAGAGAGGTGCTCCGGGGTGTGCCCCGGGGTGTGCAGCGCCTTGACGGTGATGTTGCCCAGCGAAATGGTGGACTGGTCGAAGAGGCGCCCGCCGTCGAACCCGTACTGCCAGTCTTCGCCGCCCTCGCCCGAAACATAGATCTGTGCGCCGGTGGCGGCGGCAAGCTCGCGGGTTCCGGAGAGGTAATCGGCGTGGATATGCGTTTCGGTGACCGCAACAATCTTCATGCCGTTGGCGGCAGCCAGCCGGCGGTATACCTCGATGTCACGGCGGGCGTCCACCACCAGGGCTTCGCCCTTGGCCTGGCAGCCGATGAGGTAGCTGGCCTGGGCGAGATCCTCGTCATAGATGCGTTCGAGAAGCATTTGTCTCCTTGGAATTCGAGAGTTTATACCCGGAGGGGTATGGGAATGCCTTCACCGCCGCGCCTCCGGGGCATGGCGGCTACTTCGGCTAGCGGCCGAGAAGGCGCGTCAGCCAACCCTTGGACGGGGAGGCCTTGGGGGCGCTCTTGTCGCAGGCGCAGCGCTCGGTGCGGGGAATGTGGGCCATGACCTGCTGGACATGCTGTCCGCATCCAGCCCACGTCATCTTCTGGCACTTGCGGCAGGTAACTGCGCGGCACATGTGTTTCTCCTCTGGTGCAGGCGGTTGGCGGGTTCTTCCGCCGTTTCGAGTCTGGCACATACCCCCGGGGGTATCCAAATCTACCTCTGGGTGCGTTTCGAGAAACCCCCAGGGGTATAGGATGAGGGGACATTAAACCGAGGAGGGGTACCGTGCAACTGGAGTCAGATGACATGAAACCAGCCATCAACAGGCTCAAGCGCGCCAGCGGACAGCTCAATGCCGTCGTCCGCATGCTGGAAGAAGGCGCCGACTGCAAGGATGTGGTGACGCAGCTCGCGGCAGCCTCCAAGGCCATTGACCGCGCGGGGTTCTCCATCATTGCCACCGGGCTTGAAAAGTGCCTTGCAGGCGAGGACCCCACGGCCGACCGCGCGGATATGGAGAAACTCTTCCTGACCCTGGCTTAGTTTCGACCGGGCGGTTGGGTGGCCGGGTGGGACTTTGGCAGCCAGAGTTCGCGCGGAATTGCCGTCAATGGTGGCCACCAATGGCCCGGAAGGCATTTCCGCGGGTCATTAATCACCGCGGAGAAATAAAACCGGCCCGCGCCGGGCATGGCTGCGAAAACTCTCGCAAGTCCCCCAACTTTCGCAATGCCCGGGTGCGGGCCGGTATTTCCATAATACATGATCGGAACATGTTCCGATCATGAACGCCGCGGAACATCAGGTACATTGATGGTTCCCATGGATGAACAGCTGCGCCAAACCGCCAGAGACGCCTTTTACCGTCTCCGATTGCCGGAGCGCATAACCCTGGAATCCCTGATCCGGCATCTGGAGGACCTTCGCGGCCGCAGGATCGTGATTGTCGAAACCGAAAAGCTCACCGGAAAGAAAATCTGCGGTCTCTGGATTCCGCGGGAGCACGTGGATGTGGTGTACCACTCGGCCACCAAGGGAACACTGCACCGCCAGCAACTGATTCTCCATGAGCTCTCCCATATGATCCTTCGGCACGATGAAGCTGAAGGGGCCACCTGGCAGGGCATCGCCATCTTCGGGGAACTCTCCGGGGAAACGGTCACCAAGGCGCTGGCCCGGGGGATTTCCGCTCCGATCTGGAAGCAACCGCCGAATATCTGGCTGACCTTCTCGCGGCGGCGCTGCGGGAGTCCACTCAGGAGATCTTCAGATATGAGGCGTATTTCGAATGATGAATCTGCTCGTCTCGGCGTTTATGTGGCTGCTGGTACTCACCTTGTCCCTGCGCGCCCGCGCCGCCCGGACAACTCAATGCTGAAGGCGGCAGTGGTCATCGCAGCGTCCCTGACCACCAACATCAATGAGGTTTACCTGTGGGCCGGAGCGCTTCTGCCAGGGGCCAACGCACTGGACCTGGTTTCCAACATCCTGCTGATTATCGGCGTCTTTTATCTTTCCCGGGCCATAACCCGCGGTGCGGCCGCGGGGAACGTACGGGGCAGGGGAGCGGTGTGGGGACGGGCCGGCGCCGTGGTCACCATTGTGGTGATGATTGTCAGCTTCGCGGGAATTGATAATCCGGCGCCATCCACAAGATTCATGCTCGACTACGGTGACCAGCCGGCAGCGGCCCTGTACTCAGCGATTCAGTATGTTTATATCTTCGCCGTGATGGCGGCCACGCTCGGAACCTGTGTACGGAATGTTCCTCAGATGCGGCGCCGCCGGTTCCGGGCCGGATTCAGCATTATTGGTGCGGGATGCGGTGCCGCCCTGCTGTTGTGCGTGTCAGTCATCGTCATGGACGTCACGCACGTGACCGGGGAGGAAGACCTGATGAGGTCCGTTGGTGGGGTGTACGACGTGCTGTATCCCCTGGCGGTTGTCCTGCTGGCCGTGGGCCTGGCTGTTCCGCCGCTGGGAAAGATCATCAACGACATCAGGATCAAGCGCAGGATCGTGCAGCTCGAACCGCAGCTCACAGCACTATGGGCCAAAACGGTCGCGCAGACCCCCGACGTCAGCCTGACCGGGAGCGCCGCCGGCGCCGGCTCCGCGCGCCGGAAGACCCCGCGGGATGCCACCGATGCGATTCACCGGCTGGTGATAGAAATCCACGACTGGCTCGCGGTGAGGGGAAACCCTGATCCTGAGCTGTCCGTGGCGGACACTGCTGCCCTGCGCGAAGCCGAGGCACTGTGCCTTCAGCAGGGACGCATGCTTTGATGCGCCGGGCCACAGTGCCGGCGAGGCGCCGCCGCGGTGCTGGGAGCCCTTGCCGCACTATGCGGAAGGCTCGTGCGGACCAGAGTCACGGATGCGCGCAGGAGCCAACGGCTGGTGCCGGTTCTCGGAAGCGGTCAATCGGGGGACCATGAGTATCTGGAATTCGCGCCTGGAGGTTTTGCCGCCCACCCCGGGCGGCTAAGCATGCATGCGCCATCCGGGGGCGACCTCGTGGTGCTCGCTCCTCCCCGCATATCCGGGAACCTGCTGCGGCGGACCGTGGAACGGGGCAGCGCCGCCGGCATTGTGCGCGACGGCGGGGGACAGCTAAGCGGCTATCTGGGCGAAAGTCCGGCGGACTTCGGCCACCCCGGCGAGGACGTCTGGATTAAAGGCCTGCCGGCATGGGTGATTCCACCGGCCGCGCCGGCCGAAGCCGATGCGGCCAAAGCCAGCGGCGTGTGGGTCATCCATGTTCATGGTTTGGGCAGCTCGCGCAGCCGGTGCCTGCGGGGAGTCGAAGCGTTTGCAGGCCTCGGTTTCACCTCCTTAATTCCGTCGTACCGGACGTCGCTGGACGTCGCTCCGGAACCGGAGCCCAGCCACCTGGGGGCCAGCGAATGGAGGGACATCGAAGCCGCGAGGCACTACGCCATGGACCGGGGCGCGCGGCGCATTCTCTTTGTTGGCTGGTCCCTTGGCGCCTCCATCGCGCTCCGCACCATCGCCCAGGCAGGGGACAGCAGCACGGCGGGAGCCGTCCTGGTGTCTCCGGCATTGGACTGGCCGGCCATCATTTCGGCACAGCTCCGGGGCATGGGCTTCCCGCGGATCATCGCCCAGGGACTGCCGCACACGCTCAACCTGATGCGGTTCAGGGGTGAGCCGGTAATCCGCTGGAAGGAGATGCCCGGCACATACATGCAAAAACATTTAACATTGCCCACTATGATTTTGCATGGGTCGGACGATCAATCCGTGCCGGTGGAGCTCTCCAGATCATTCGCGGCCAGTCAAAAGCAGCCTGTCGAATTCGTCGAGTTTGCAGGCGCCCACCACACCTTGGAGTGGAATTCCGCTCCGCAGTTGTGGAATCAATCTGTTCAGGCCTGGTGCCGTTCCCTGGGCCTGAACACCGGAGAAGACTCTATCGATCACCTGTCGGAGGCAAAATAATCATGGCCGCTGAAAGCGTTGCCCAGCGCAACCTGAGGGAATCGCAGATCCTCGCACGCAAAATCGACCTGCTGCTCGACGTGATGGTGTCAGCCGACGGAAAGCCCTACGAGTTTCAGGATATTCAGACCGCGCTGGCGGAAAAGGGCGTAAAACTCTCCCGCACCCGCTGGCATCACATAAAGACCGGTGATGCCACGGTCCGGCAACCGCCTGAGGTGATTGGTGCATTGGCCGAATTCTTCCAGGTCAACCCGGAATATCTGCTGGATGCCGACGGTGCGGTGCCGGAGCGCATCCAGCACGAACTGGAACTGCTCGCCGCCATGCGCCGGGCCAGGGTCAAGGAATTTGCCACCCGTACGCTGGCTGACGTGGACAATGAAACCCTCGATGCCATAGCGGCGCTTCTGGATGATTCACAGAAGTACTAGGAAAACCCTTCCGTCAGCGGGGCAGCGTCATGATGTCGGCGCCTTCGTCGGTGATGGCAATCGTGTGTTCGCTGTGGGCCGTCCGGCACCCGGTGGCGCTGCGGAGCGTCCACCCGTCCGCGTCCGTTGTGAGTTCGGCCGTGTCAGCCATGATCCACGGCTCCAACGCCAGCAGCAGTCCGGGGCGCAGTTTGTAGCCGCGGCCGGGGCGGCCGGTGTTGGTGATGTGCGGGTCCTGGTGCATCGTCGATCCGACGCCGTGGCCGCCGAACTCGGTGTTGACCGGGTAGCCCGCCGCGCTGAGCACGGTGCCGATGGCATGGGAGATGTCACCGATCCTGGCGCCGGGCCTGGCTGCGGCAATCCCTGCCTTCAAGGCACGTTCCGTCACGGCGATCATGGCGGCGTCCTGCTCCGACTGCGAGCCCACCGTGAAGCTGATGGCCGAGTCCGCCACGACTCCGCCCAGGGACACAGCCAGGTCAAGCGACACCAGATCGCCGTCCGCCAGCGCGTAGTCGTGCGGCAGTCCGTGCAGGACGGCGTCGTTCACCGAGGTGCAGATGTAATGGCCAAACGGACCGCGTCCAAAGGACGGGGCATAGTCGACGTAGCAGGATACGGCTCCCGCCTCGAGAATCATGGCCTTCGCCCACTGGTCGATGTCCAGCAGGTTGGTCCCCACCGTGGCGCGGCTCTTGAGTGTCTGCAGGATGTTCGCAACCAGCGCGCCGGTTTCCCGGGCCCGGACGAGCTCGGCGGGACTCATGATCTCGATCATGCGGGACCTTTCTGTTTTCCAATAACTATCCCGGCAATAGTATCCCCGGTATTAGTATTGGAGCCATGGTTAGACTGCCGCACACTCCCGCCGAGGTGGAACGGGGACAACGCCTCGGCGTTTTGCTGCGCCGGGCCAGGGGGGAACGGCCTCTGATGACGACGGCGCTCGATGCCTGCGTCTCGCCGGAGACGCTTCGCAAGATCGAGTCCGGCCGGGTGGCCACGCCGGCGTTTTCGACCATCGCCGCGATCGCCGGCGTGCTGGGGTTGTCCCTCGACCAGGTGTGGGCGGAAATCAACCGGGCCGATCCGTCGGCGGCGTCCACTGCATCCGTTTCCGCTCCGGGGGAGCGCCTGGCCTCCTAGCGCGGCTTTTCCCTAGCGCGGCTCTCCGCGGCGGGGCGCGAAACCCAGCGCGCCGGCGGTGCAGACGACGGCGGCGGTCAGGAACGCCGGCCCGAAACCTGCCGCATCGATCAGGACACCGGTCAGGGCTGAACCGGCGGACTGTCCCAGAACGAGGCTGATGAACAGCACTGACGTTCCGGCGGCGCTGCTGGCCGAGACCTGCGCCGCCCAGATGATGAGCACGGAGGTTGCGCTGGTATAGGCCAGCCCAAAGAGTGCGGAGGCGGCGAAGCCGAGGACGGCGGCGTGCGGCGCCGCGGCAAAGGCGCCGGTGGCGGCGGCAACGGCCAGTACGGTGATCCGCCACGTTGTTCCCGCCGGGCGGCGGGCGAGCCAGGGTGCCGTCAGGACCGCGGCGGCGCCGCCCAACCCCAGTGCAATCCATGCTGCGGCAGTGGCCGCAGCCGGCATGCCGCCCTCTTCTTCGAGGAGAAGCCGGCCATGCACCCACACTGCTGCGGATCCAGCACCGAAAATGAAAGCTGCCGCGATGGGACGCCGAAGCCTCCGCATGCTCACTGTGCCGACCGGTCGGTCCGTGATGCCGGAGCCCCCGCCGTCCCCGGCCGAAGCGGGGGAGGCGTCCGCCCGCAGCACCCCGATCATGGCCGCGAGCGCGATCACGGCTATCAGCCCCCAGGCCAGCCGCCAGGAAGTTCCAAAAGCCAGGGCCAGTGATCCGGCCGCAACCACCCCAAATCCGGTGCCGGAGTTCACCACCGACTGGAACTTCTTCTGCTGCCCGGGGGCGATGTTGCGTTGGACCAGTTCCACCAGGGCCGGCGATGCGAAGCCCGCCCCCAGTCCGGCGAGCAGGACGGCACCGGTAAAAAACGGCGTGCTGGGAGCGGCGGCAATCCCTGCGCTGCCAAGAGCCGCCGTCGTTCCTGCCAGCCAAGTCATCAGCCGCGGCCGGATGGGGGCATAGCGGAAGCCAGCCAGCGCTGCGGCGCAGTACAGCACCGATGTTCCCGACGCCAGCAACCCGCCCACCGTTGGGCTGAGCGTGAAGGCGGCTGAAAAGGCAGGCAGGAAAAGGCCGTAACCGAGCCGTGCCAAGCCGTAGGTGGCGGCGATCAGGGCGACGGCGCCCACCGCGAACAGGGGGCCGGCCGGTGCGTCAATGGACTGTAACGTGCGTTTCATTGAAACGGACGTTATAGCCTTGGGGCATGACTGTGCAACCCAGTGCCCGCGAACGCCTGCTGGACGCCGCCGATGACCTTGCCTTTACGCAGGGGGTGGCGGCAACGCCGGTGGATGAAATCCTTCGCCGGGCCAACGTCGCTCCGGCCACCCTCTATGCGCACTTTGGCAACAAGGAAGGGCTCATCGTTTCCGCGCTGCAGCGCCGGCTCGCGCGCTGGGACGAGGTGTGGCAGCGGGAGATTGAAGCCGCGCCGACGCCGGAGGGCAAGCTGCTGGCGGTACTGCCGGCCATCGGGCGCTTCCGGGAGGGTGCCAGTGCGGCGCGGTGGTGCGCGTTCCTCGGCGTCGCGGCAGAGTCGCCGCACCCGGGGCAACCCCTCCAAGAGGCGCTGGCCAGTGACACGCACCTTTTGACCACTCGTCTGCGGTCGCTTGCAGTCCCGGTTGCCGGGTCCGAACCCGCCGGGTTCCTGGCCTCACAACTGTCGTTGATCTTTACCGGGGTGCTGGGCATGATTCTTCGCGGAATGGACACGGATGAGGCCGTAACCCTGGGGGTCCGCACGGCGGAGGCGGCAGTCGATGCGGCCCGCAGGCAGACTTTCCGCCACGATGCCTAGGCAAGGAGGCAGGTGCGAGTAACATGTTACCGAGATCACCGACGAGGGAGACCCCATGCAGTTGAGCACCGACGTCAGAAGCCGCCTGCGCACGGACGGGGCAACCCTTGGCGCCTACGTGTCCGACGCGTCCATTTTCCGGCGGGTTCCCAAGGCCGTCTTCGAACCCCGGACGGTGGCGGACATCCGCAGTGCCCTGCAGGTGGCACGGGAGGAAAAATGGCCGGTCACCGTCCGCGGCGGCGGCACCTCGGTTGCAGGCAACGCCATCGGTGAAGGTCTGGTCATTGACACCTCGCGCCACTTCAACCGCATCCTGGAAATTGATCCGGCGGCCCGCACCGCACGGGTGGAGCCGGGCGTGATCTGCGACCAGCTGCGCGACGCGGCAGCGGAGCATGGGCTGACGTACGGGCCCGATCCCTCCACCCATAACCGGTGCACCATCGGCGGCATGCTCGGCAACAACGCCTGCGGATCCCACTCGCTGCAGTGGGGAACGGCGGCGGACAACGTGGTGGAACTGACCGTCATGCGGCCCGACGGCGAATTGGTTCAGCTCTCCCGTGGGGGAACGGATGACGCCGCGCTGAACGAGGCACTCACCGCGCTCCGGGACGCCGAACTGGCGCTGCTGCGGACCGAACTCGGCCGCTTTCCCCGCCAGGTTTCCGGGTACGGGCTGCACTACCTCAGTCCGGAAAAGGGTTTCGACGTCGCCAAGGCCTTCGTGGGAACCGAAGGCACCTGCGGCATCATCGTCGAAGCCGTGGTCAAACTGGTCGAAAAACCGGCGGCAACAGCACTGGCCGTGCTGGCCTTCGCCACCGTGTTCGACGCAGCGGCGGCAGCCCCGCAGGTCCGCCGGGAGGGGGTTTCCACCGCCGAGGGAATGGGCGGAGACCTGCTCGATGCCCTCCATATCAGCCAAGGGGATACGGGTGCGGAAGCCCTTCTGCCCGGCGCCGTCGGCATCCCCCGCCCGGCCGGCGGATGGCTGTTCTGCGAAACCACCGGCGCCACTCCCGAGCAGGCCCGGCAGCGGGCCGCGGCACTGGCCGCGGAATTTGCGGCACATCCCACCCGGCCCACCATTGATTCCCTCGTGGTCAACGAGCCGGCCGAAATGCGGCAGCTGTGGCGCATCAGGGAATCCGCCGCCGGACTCGTGACCAGGCTCCCGGACGGCCGGGAAGCCTGGCCGTCCTGGGAGGACTCGGCAGTCCCGCCGGAGAACCTGGCGGCGTACCTCCGCGACCTTTACGCACTGCTCGAGCGGCACGGCCTGGAGGGGATACCGTTTGGCCATTTCGGTGAGGGATGCGTTCATCTGCGCATCTCCTTCACGCTGGGCACGGAGGAAGGGGCGGCCGTTTTCCGCGCCTTCATGCTGGACGCCGCCGCCACAGTGGCCAGTCACGGCGGCTCCCTCTCCGGGGAGCACGGCGACGGCCGGGCCCGCTCCGAACTGTTGCCGCTGATGTACACGCCCGCGGCGCTGGCCGCCTTCGAGAAGTTCAAGGACATCTTTGATCCGGAGCACGTCCTCAACCCCGGAGTCCTGGTCCGCCCGGAACCCCTCGACCAGGGCCTGCGTCCCGGGCCCGGACAGCGGACCCGGGAATTCATTCCGCTGCACGCCCTCACCCGCGACAGCGGTTCGATGGTCAACGCCGTGAACCGGTGCGTGGGAGTGGGGCTGTGCCGGTCCGAATCGGAAGCCATGTGCCCCTCGTTCCAAATCACCGGAGACGAGGTGCACAGCACCAGGGGCCGGGCCCGCGTGCTGTCCGAAATGTTCCGCGGCGAAACCTACCCGGAGGGAACGGATTCCGAGGACGTCAAGGATGCGCTTGACCTGTGCCTGAGCTGTCATGCCTGTGCCTCCGAATGTCCGGTCAACGTGGACATGTCCACTTACAAGTCCGAGTTCCTCAACCAGCACTACACCTCCCGCCGCCGCCCCATGGCGCACTACTCCATGGGATGGCTGCCCCTCTCGGCCCACCTGCTGCACCGGATTCCGGGCGCCGCCCGGATTGCGGACCGTTTGCTGCGCCTGCGGCCGGTCGAAAAGCTCGTGATGCGCCTGGGCGGCATCGACTCCAGCCGCGGCATGATCCGCTTCGCGCCGCGCAGTTTCCAGGCGCTGGCCCGGCGCCGCAAGCCGATCACCCGGGGCAGCGCCGGCAAGGTGGTGCTCTGGCCCGACAGCTTCTCCAACCACCTGGACACCGAGGTTCCGGTTGCGGCGGCGGAAGTCCTCGAAACCCTGGGCTATGAGGTGATTGTGCCCCAGGGATTCCTGTGCTGCGGACTGACCTGGCACTCCACCGGTCAGTTGGAGACCGCAAAGGTCATCAGGGGCACCCTGGACCGGATCGAGGAACACCTGGACGGTTCAACCCCCGTCATCTGCCTGGAGCCGTCCTGCACCTCCATGCTCATGGAGGAGGCACCCCAGCTGCTTCATGACGATCCCCGGGTTCATTCCCTGGCCAAGCAGGTGGTGTCGCTCGGTGAGTTCGTCGCCGCCAGGTCCACGGCAACAGCGGGGCAGCCCTGGCCCTTCGGAGAAGTGCGCGCCGAGGCGCTCAGCCAGGTCCACTGCCACGAGCGGTCCCGCAAAGGCCACGGCGGAACGTCCGAGGTGCTGGAGCAGCTCGGCGTCAATGAATCGACGATCGAAACCGGGTGCTGCGGGCTGGCGGGCAACTGGGGGTTCGAGCCCGGGCACGGCCAGATGTCGCGCGATCTGGGGGAGCGGGAGTTGTTCCCGCGCATCCGCGGACTCGAGGAGGACGCCCTGGTCCTCGCCGACGGATTCTCCTGCCGGACTCAAATCCGGGAAGGCACCGGGGCGGAGGGCAAGCATCTGGCACAGGTTCTGAGGGATGCAATAAAAGGGGAGTAGAACAAGTAACATGTTACTGTGATCCAGGTCGCAATAACATCTACCTGGAGCCGCCTCATGGGCATCGTCGCCCTCCTCATCTTCATCGTCGTCACGGTGGTCATGAACGTCATCGTGAAGCGCCCGATTTCGGAATCACTGCTGGTGGCCCTGGTGGGAGCATCACTCGCCGGTGGCACCCAGGCCCTGCCCCTGCTGTGGCGGAGCGCAACGGGCGCGGTGGCCAATGACGTCACTTTCGCCGGCATGGCCTTCGTCTTTATGGGCGTTGTCGTCGCTGCAACGGGCCTCATCGAGAGGCTGATCGAGATTTTCAACTCGGTCTTCGGGCGGCTCCGCGGCGGGGCGGCCTACGTTTCCACTGTCGGATCCGCCGCCGTCGGCCTGGTGGCAGGTTCCACCGCCGGAAACGCAGCCACCGTTGGATCGGTAACCATCCCGTGGATGAAATCCACCGGATGGTCCGGCCCCGGGCGGCCACCCTGGTGGCCGGCAACTCGGGTCTGGGCGTATCCCTGCCGCCCAACTCGACCATGTTCATCCTGCTGGCCACCCCCGCAGCCGTTGGCGTTTCCTCCGGCGACGTCTACGTGGCCCTCGCTGTGGCCGGCACGTACTGCGTGCTGTACCGCCTGGCCCTGGTCTGGTTCTGGACGCGCAAGGACGGAGTTCCCGCCACCCCGTCCGAACTGGTGGTCCGGTTCGGCGTCGCCCTGCGCCGGGGCTGGTCCTCCACGCTCATCTTCATCGGCATTCTGATTCCGGTGCTGCTGACCTTCGGGCCGCTGTCCCAGTTCCTCTCGAGCCCGGACCGCGTGGGCGAAGACGCCGTCGCATCCATCTCCATCATCGTGTGGGTTCCCATCCTGATTTCCGTCATTGCCCTGATCGAGGGCCGCAAGCGGCTCCGGGCAAGGTGGCCGGAATTCGTGAAGTCGATGCGCAGGGAAATCCCGCAGTTTTCCACCGTCGGCGTTTCACTCTTTGCCGCACTGGCAGCATCCGGGGTCATGGAAGAACTCGGGGTTGGACCGCAGCTGAGCGGGATGCTCGATGGACTTGCCCTCCCCAAGGCCCTGATGGTCGCCGTGGTGTGCGTGCTCTGCGTCATCGTCGCTACGCCGCTGTCGTCCACTGCCACAGCCGCCGCCATCGGGGCGCCCGCCGTACTCGGGCTGATCAGCGTCGGCGTTCCGCCGGTAGTGGCCATCTGCACGGTGCTGGTCTGCACCTCCACGGAAGGCGCATCGCCGCCCGTCGGTGCCCCGATCTATCTCGCCTCCGGCCTGGCGGAAGTCAATCCATCAACAACGTTCCTGCCGCTGGTGACCTACTTCGTTATCCCCATCATCTTCATTGGCTGGTTGCTCGGAATGGGCTTCCTCCCGATTCCCGGTTAGGACCCGTAACCATGAAACGCCTTCTCGAGATCCTCTTCTGGATAACGCTCGCCGCATTCCTGGTCTCCGGTGCCATTGTTGTCTTTGGGCAGATGGCAGGGGTCCTGCTGCTCAACGGGAACATTGTCGCCGGAGTGGACGCTGCCTTCGCGGACCTGACGTTCTCCCTCGCCACGGCATGTGCCCTGATCGCCTTCATCCTCCAGTACTTCAAGCGGACGGCAGACGACGACGCCGGCGAAGGCCGGGACGAAGGCTAGCAGACAGCTACGTGAGGTAACCGGCAGTCAGCCGGTCCCACAATTCGTCAGCGTCCTCGGAGCCACCCGTGCGCTGCAGCGCCTGGTCCACCAGGAGGCGGCCGGTGGACATCAAATGCTCCCGCATCGCCAAACCGGCTGCCTCCGCGTCTCCGCGTCCAATGGCCTCAAGAATCGGATCATGCTCCCGGGTAATGTCCTCATACCCGCGGTGGGATACAGCAGTGGAGGCACCCAGCAGCCGGGTGGCTGAACGGAGCCGGTCAATGACGTCCCGCGCCCGCCTGGCTCCGCCGGCCACGAGGATCGCGTCGTGCAGGTCACGGTCCAGCTGAAAAAACAGCTCCCCGTCATCGTCCGCGGCGGCCACGTCCATGGCTGCACGCAACTCCGACAGGCAGTCCGCGCCGCCTGCCCGGGCCGCGCGGCGTGCCGCCGGAACCTCCAGGGCAATCCGGATGGAGAAGATTTCAGCGACATCGGCCGGCGTCGTCGGGATAACGCGGAATCCGCGGTTCTTGACGAACTGGATGAGCCCGGCTTCCTCCAGCCGAAGCAGGCCGTCCCGGACCGGCGACCGGGAAAAACTGAGCTGTTCGGCCAGCTGATACACGCTGTACCACTCGCCGGGAACCATGGCCCCGGAGATCACTGAGGACCGCACATGCTCCATGACCTGTTCGGTGAGGCTCAGTTTCCGCTGTTCGGCGCGGGCGGCGGGATTGGACTGCATCATTTCATTCTGCCCCACAGCCCCTGCTGCAGCCCTCCGGCAACGCGGACGGCTGGCGGGCCGGTCCGGCGCGCCGGGACCGGGTATTACCCGGAGTTTATGAATTATCCGCCGCGAACCATCTCATGATAAGGGCGACTTTTGATGGAATATGACGCAAGTTTACGAATAGGAATGCCCCGGAATTCTGCTACAGGGCGGTTTTCCGCTTTCCCATAAATCGGAGTTGTCATAACTCCTGCGATAGTGTCGTTGGTTATGAATTCCGACTCTCCACCCCCAGAGAACGTCTCAAACAGTACTGAGCGCTCAGGCGCGCCCGGTTTAGCGGAGCGCAAATCAGCCGGTTCACGGCCGGTCGACCGCGTTAGAAAGGCACTGCGGCACGCTGCCTCAGAACCGAGTTTCGGCATTCACCCCGGCCTTGTGCCGGGTATCAGTGTCGAGGACACGGGGGCCAGCTTTCCGACCCGGCGCAGCGTGTTCGTTGTCGCACTGGCCGTTTCACTCGCGGTCCTGGCCTGGGCTACTTTTGCCCCGGGAAACCTCAACCTGGTGGGCACCACCATGCAGGGATGGGTTGTCACGCACTTCGGATGGCTGTTCAACGCCACCGTGGTTGCAACCGTGGCGTTCATGCTGTTCGTGGGGTTCGGTCCCACCGGCAAGATCCGTCTCGGCGCCGATGACAGCACGCCGGAGTACTCCACCCTTTCGTGGATCTCGATGCTGTTTGCCGCCGGCCTGGGCATCGGGCTGATCTTCTACGGGCCGATGGAACCGCTGAGCCATTTTCTGAGTCCGCCGCCGTCCACGGATGCCGAAGCCGGCAGCTCCGATGCCATTCTGCCGGCGATGACGGACGCCTTCCTGCACCAGGCGACCATCGCCTGGTGCATCTATGCGCTGGTCGGCGGCGCTCTTGCCTACGCGTCATACCGGCGCGGGCGCCTGCCGCTGATTTCCTCGCTGTTTGAACCTGTCTTCCCGGACGGCAACAACCGTGTCCTCGGCAAAGCCATCGACGTGTTTGCCGTGCTGGTCACCCTCTTTGGCACTGCGACATCGCTGGGCATCGGCGCGCTTCAAATCCGCACCGGAGTTTCGATCATCACCGGGCAGGAACTGGGCAACGGTTTTGTTGTCGCGGCCATCAGCCTCCTGACGGTTGTCTTCACCATTTCCGCCGTGGCGGGCATCAAAAAGGGTATCCGGCTCCTGTCCAATGCCAACATGGGCCTGGTCATCCTGCTGGCCGCGTTCGCCCTGCTGGCGGGGCCAACATTCTTCGTACTCGATCTGCTGCCGGTCTCCCTTATTGCGTTCTTCGGGAACCTGCCGGACATGCTCACCGTTTTCGCCGGCGAAGGCGCCGGGGAAGAGGCGTATCTCACGGCCTGGACCACGCTCTACTGGGCCTGGTGGATTTCCTGGTCCCCGTTCGTCGGCATGTTCATTGCCAAGATTTCCAAGGGCCGGACCCTGCGCCAGTTCGTTACCGTCGTTGTGTTCGTACCCTCGGCGATCTCCGTCGTTTGGTTCACCGTCTTCGGCGGAAACGCCATCTGGATGAACCGCAACGGCATGGACATGACAGTCGAGGGTGCAGGAGAGAACGTCATGTTCGATCTGCTGGGCAACCTTCCCTTCAGCGCCGTGACGTCGGTCATCTGTCTGATTGCCATCCTGGTCTTCTTCGTCACCGCCGCGGACTCGGCAGCGAACGTCATGGGTTCCATGTCCCAGTCGGGGCGGCCGGTGCCGTCGAAACCGGTGACCATTGTGTGGGCGGCGGCACTGGGGCTGATCTCCATGGCCCTGCTGCTGGCCGGTGGCCGAAACGCTCTTTCCGGCCTCCAATCAATCATGGTGACGTGTGCCCTGCCGTTCACCATTGTCTTGATTGGCGTGATGGTCTCGTGGGGCAAGGACCTCCGCAATGATCCCTACATGATTCGGCGCCGGTATGCCCTGGAAGCCATCAGCGGAGGCGTCCGCCGCGGAATCGACGAGCACGGCGACGATTTCGTCTTCGGCGCCGCTCACGTGCCGGAGTCCGAGGGCGCCGGCGCCGACTTCGCGAGCGACGATCCGGCCCTCACCGAGTGGTACACCGAGAACGCGGTGCAGGGTTCGGAGGCAGACCCCGGCGCGGAGCCGGACAAGGCCAAGGCAGCCGCCGTCGACTAGCGGAGACAGCCGCTGAGGGGAGCGGGAACCGGAAGGGTTCCCGCTCCCCGGCGGTTAGAGGCCGGTTGGGGGCCTGCTCTGCACGCCATCCGGGCGGGTGGTGGTCTTGGCCCGGAGCCGCTACCCTCTGGACGAACACCGCACTTCCAGCATTCGGCCAACGAGGGGACTGAACGTGCAGCTGGCAGGAAACACAGCCATCATTACCGGCGGATCGAAAGGCATCGGCTATGCCGTGGCCGGGTACCTCATGTCCCACGGTGCCGACGTCGTCATCACTTCGCGCACTGTAGCCGAGGTGCAGGAAGCCGCGGCGAAGCTCAGCGCGGCTCATCCCGGACGCAGGGCCCTTCCGGTGGTTGCCGACACGGCTGTCGCCGCGGACGTGGAGCGGATGTACGCCACGGCGGAGGAGAAGCTCGGGCCGGTTGCCGTCGCCGCCAATGTTGCCGGGAACTACAGCCTGGGTGAGATCGCCGACCTGTCCGAAGCCGACTGGAACGCCGTCCTGGCCACGCACCTGACCGGCACGTTCCTGAGTACCCGCGAGGCCATCCGGCGCATGCGGACCAGCGGCACCGCCGGGGCAATCGTTAACATTGGCGCCGTGGACGTGTACGGCACCACCCGGGGCAATGCGCACTACGCCGCCGCCAAGGCCGGCATCCTGAAGTTCACTGAAGCGGCGGCCCTGGAGGCCGGGCGTTACGGCATCCGGGTCAACTCCGTCTCGCCCGGCGTGGTGCCCCCGGCCCCGGGTGACGGCGTCCTCCCGGACACGCTCACGAAAGCGTTTCACCGCACCTTCGCGGTGGACCGGATGGGGGAGCCGTCCGACATTGGCAAGGCGGTGGTCTTCCTCGCCTCCGACTACGCCAGTTGGATCACCGGCGTCGACCTGCTGGTCGACGGGGGCACCCACCTGCGGGGGCTGCCGGACTACGCCGACCACCTCCTCGGCGGGAGCAGCTAAGCGCAGCCACGCCGCCGGAGCCTGTTCCGGCCGGCGGGGCCGTTATTTCCGGAGCGCCGTGCCTTCGGTGTCCAGATAGTCGCGCCAGGAACGCTTCGGCTGCCAGCCCAGCATCTTGTGGGCCTTGGCACTGGAAATCCCGGAGGCATCGGTCCGGTCCAGGGCGCGCAGCTCAATGCGGTCGCCGTAGTGCCTGGACAGGACCTCGGCAAAGTCGTGGCCGCCGACGTTGTCCGGGGACGCAATATAGAACACCTCGTGGCCGGGCAGGTCCGACTGGGTGGCGAGGACGATGGCGTCCGCCAGATCGTACACGTCGACGTAGCTCCACAGATTGGCGCTCAGCTCGGAGCTGTCCCGGATCTGGGGTCCGAGGTTCAGCTCGTAGTTGCCTTCGAACTGCACCCAGCTGGGCCGGATGGAGATGCACCGGATGTCGGATCGGTCCACCGCCGCGTCCATTAACTGTTCGCCGAAATACTTGGAGAGTGCGTAGGGGTCCTGCGGATGCACCGGATGGGATTCGTCCACGGGCGCGTAGCCGGGGAGGAAACCGCGCTCGGGAAAGAAGAATCCGGGCACGGTTTCGCTGGAGATGTTGACGAAGCGCTTCACTCCGAACCGGACGGCTGCCTCCAGGATATTGAAGGTGGACATGAGGTTGTTTTGGAACACCACGTGGGGAGGGTTGCCGGTGGGTTCCGGAATCGCAGCCACATGCACCACGGCCTCGGCTCCGCGGATGACGGCGTAGGCGGAGCCCGCGTCGGTGAGGTCGGCCTTCATGTAGGCGGGGGTTCCCGGCAGCTTGCGCTCGAACCCCGGCTGGGAAAGGTCAGTGGTCATGACCTCGTGTCCGGCATCCATCATGGCCTGGGTTACGGCGCGCCCGACTTTTCCGTGGGCGCCGGTGATGAGGACTTTCATGGTTCTCCTTGGATTGATGGATGCACAACGGGGGCAGGGGAAGCATAGTGGCGGTATGCTGCCGTGGCCAGTACCGCCTTGCCATACCGCTTCAGTGGGGCTTTTCACCACCCCGTACCACGCGTGACCGGCGGGTGAACTCTGGTTGAACAGGTAGCATGACGGGTACTAGTCTTCTGTCCCGCCCAAGAAACAGGGCTGGATGTCAAGGGTGTTCGGCGAAAAAGCGGCATCCGGAACGTGAGGTATGCCATGTCAGGCCGGATTCTGCACGTGACCCGACGGGTCGGCGGCATCATGGGACGTCTCCTTTTGTATGTCCTGATCTGGGCCGGGCTGGCGCTGCTGATCGCCGCCGTCGGCATCCGTTTCTACTGGGGCGAGATCTCCGTTAACCAGATGCTCCTCAACCTCGTCTCCGTGGAGACCGACGGCGGGGAGGATCCATTGTGTGGATGGGCATTCTGGGGATCGGTGTCGTGCCCCTGGTCATCACCGTTGCGCTGGCCATAGGACACTACTTCCTCCGCAGGCGCCGCAGCAGCGGCGGCAGCCGGCCGCGCCGTTCGCCGTGGATCATGCGGACCGTCTCAACCCTCCTGGTTGGCGCGCTGGTTATCGGCGGCACCACGGCCTTTGCCACCACGGTGGGCGTGGGCGACTACATCAAGGCAGCGAACTCTCCGTACAACATCGGCGAATACCATGTGGAGCCGGCTGTCACCGGTGACGGGGAGAAGCGCAACTTGGTGCTGATCTACCTTGAATCCGGCGAAGAAACCCTCGCGAATGACGAGCTTTTCGAGAAGGACGCCTTCCTTCCCCTGAAAGAGGCCACCCCTGCCGCCGAGGGCTGGCAGAGTGTGCAGGACTTTCAGCAGTACGACGGCGGCGGCTGGACCATGGCCGGCTTCGTTTCGACACAGTGTGGGGTGCCGCTGAAAGGTGTGGGGTCCAGCAGCAGCAGCAATTCGCGGGAACTCGACGACGACGGCGAAACATACCTGGGAGGGACAACCTGCCTGGGCGATGTGCTGGAGGAACACGGCTATCAGAACGTTTTCCTGGGCGGCGCCAATTCCTCCTTCGCCGCGAAGGACACCTTCCTGCGCACCCACGGGTACACGGAGCAGATGGGCCTGTCCGACTGGCGTGCCGCCGGTGAACCGGAGTCGGGTTTCCGCAGCGACTGGGGGCTGAGCGATGAACGCCTGATGGCCAACGCCAGGGACAAGATCGACGAACTGCACGCGGAGGCGGAGCAGACCGGCCAGCCCTTCAACCTTTCGCTGCTGACGCTGGACACCCATGAGCCCGTCCACGTCTATGACTACTGTGACGTGGACACGGAGAACAACGTGACGTCCGTGTTTTCCTGTTCCATGACCGAGGTGGCGGGCTTCGTGGAGTACATGAAGGAAAGGGGATACCTCGAGGACACCGCAGTGGTGATCATGGGGGACCATCTCAAGCACATGAGTGCCGGTGACGCCTTCCACGAGCAGCTGGACCACCACGGCAACCGCACCATCTTCAACCGGATCTGGATTCCGGGGCAGGGGCCGGACACCACGCTGCGCCACGGCATGGACCAGCTGAGCATGTACCCGACGATCCTGGAAGCGGCGGGTTTCACCCTGGAGAACAGCGAAGCCGGGCTGGGAGTGTCCGCCTTCGCATCGGAGGTCCCCGGAGATTCAGCGCAGGCCCTGGAACCCGAAGCCTACAACGAGCTGCTGGGCTCGCTTTCTCCGCGGTTCTACGGCGAAGCCTGGATCGGTTCCCGCGGGGAATAGCGGGGACTGGCAGGGAACAGCGGAGAGGGAAAGGCCGGGGCTGCGTCCGTTCATGGACGCAGCCCCGGCCTTTCTGACGTTCCGGTCCCAGGGTGCCGGCCGCACAGCCCGTCCGTGGACAGGACCAGTACCGGGCACCTCGCCGTGACGCTGGCCGCAAGTATCCGGCGGGCGAATTGAGCGACAAGAACTAGGCATCCTGTATAGGGCGGACCCCGGAATCTCGCAGAGAGTGCGCAATATGTTACCTGTTTGCTGTGCAGCTTGTTTATATGAGACATCTTACTTAGCGTCATTCCGAAGCGTGCCGACGTTGTAACTTTCCTTCAGTTTCCGGCCCCCGGGAGAACCCATGACCATTCCGCACCGTGCCGGACTCGAAAATTTTCCGCCTTACCGCCAGGAAAGAGCCCGGCAGGCATCGATGGCCTTGAAGCCTTCAAACTCTCATCGAATGAGAATCCCTACCCGCCGCTGCCCTCCGTCACGGCGGCCGTGACCGGCGCTGTGTCCAGCATCAACCGCTATCCGGACATGGCCGCGGGGAGCTCGCCCGGGCTGTCGCCGACCGCTGGCAGGTGGCACCGGAGAACATTGTGTTCGGCGCAGGATCCGTGGAGGTCGCCAGCCGGATCATTCTTGCCGTGACCAACCCGGGCGATCGGGTGATGTTTGCCTGGCGCTCCTTTGAGGCCTACCCGCTCCTGGTCACCACGGCAGGGGCGGTGCCGCAGCCCGTCCCGCTCGCCGCCGACGGCGGCCACGACCTGCCCGCGATGGCTGCTGCCGTCGGTTCGAACACCCGGGTGGTGTTCCTCTGCAATCCGAACAATCCCACCGGCGCCGTCCTCAGCTCCGCAGCGGTGGACAGCTTTATCCGGTCCGTCCCGGCGGACGTCCTTATTGTGCTGGACGAGGCGTACGTGCACTTCAACCGGGACGCGGACACCGCGGTCGGGATCGACATGTTCCGCAGGTATCCCAACGTTGCCGTTCTGCACACGTTCTCCAAGGCCTACGGACTGGCCGGACTGCGCCTTGGTTATGCCATCGCTGCGCCGGAGCTGGCCACCGCGCTCCGGAAGGTGGCAGTGCCGTTTGGTGTGACCTCGCTGGCCCAGCAGGCCGGGCTGGCCTCCCTGCGGGCCGAAGACGAGCTGCAGGAGCGGATCCACGTCCTCGTCGCGGAGCGGCGGCGCGTCCACACCGCCATGCTGGAGGCCGGCCTGCCGGTGCTGCCCTCCGAAGCGAACTTCCTGTGGCTGGACAGCGGGGAGCGAACCGCAGCCCTCGCTGAACTGTTTGAGAAAAATGCCCTCTCCGTGCGCGTTTTCCCCGGTGAAGGCATCCGCGTCACCATCGGGAGTCCTGAGGCGAACAACAGGATCCTGGCCGTAGCCCGGCATGCCGCAGCACTGCTGGCACCCCAGCACTAGAATCCAAGGAACACAGACATGACAGAACACCTGAACGTTTCCGACGTCGTCGCGGACGTGTGTGCCCGGCACGCCGAGGCCGTGTTCGGCCTGATGGGCAACGGCAACGCTTTTTTCACTGCCAACCTCACCGCCCGCGGCCTGCCCTATGTCAGTGCCCGGCACGAGGCCGGGACCGTGGCCATGGCCGACGCCTACTACCGGGCGTCGGGGAAGGCTGCCGTCGCCACCGTGACGTACGGCGCAGGTTTCACCAACTCGCTGACGGCCCTGACCGAGGCTGCCAAAGCCCGGATCCCGATGGTGCTGGTCGTTGGCGAGGCTCCGTCCACCGGCCCCCGGCCGTGGGACATCGACCAGCTGACGGTGGCCCGGGGCCTGGGAGTTGCCACCCTCACGGTTGCCGCCGGCAACGCCGAACGCCTCACCGAAGAGGCTTGGTCAACGGCCCGGAGCGAACGCCGCCCCGTCATCGTCTCCATTCCCTACGACCTCTCCAACGAGGCTGCCGGACCGCAGGAACCTGCGGTCCTGCAGCAGCCGGTGAAGCGGATGGAACCGGAGCCCGCCGCCGTCGGCCGCGTGGCGGACCTGCTGAACCGGGCCAAACGGCCCCTGATCCTGGCCGGCAACGGCGCCGTCATCTCGGGTGCGGCGCCGGCACTGGTGGAACTGGGCGATAAAATCGGTGCCCTGTTTGCCACCTCCGTCATGGCCCGCAAGTCCCTCGATACGCCCTGGGACCTGGGCATCGCCGGCGGCTTTGCGCGGACGGCGCCGCTGCACCTGATGCGGTCCGCGGACCTCGTCCTCGTTGCGGGCGCCAGCCTCAATGCCTTCCAGACCCGGTACGGTTCGCTCTTCGCGGACGACGCCGAAGTCATCCAGATCGACGAGCTCGACGACGCCACCAACCCCCGGGTTTCGTGCTTCGTCCGGGCGGACGCCAGGGAAACGGCACTGCGCCTCACCGCGGCTGTCGCCGCCGTCGACGGCGGATGGCGTTCCCTGCAGCCGGAAATCACCGCCCCCTCGTTTGGCGCTGACCGGCCCGGCAACGAATTTGCGGCTGACGGGCGGCTGAACCCGCGCGCCGTCGCGCAGCAGCTCGACGAAATCCTGCCGGCGGAGCGAACCATCGTCCAGGACGGCGGGCACTTCTGCGGCTGGATTCCGATGTACTGCCAGGCGCCGGATCCGCAGGGCCTGATGATGGTGGGCACGGCCTTCCAGTCGATCGGCCTGGGCATCCCGGCGGCGGTCGGTGCTGCCGTGGGGCGGCCGGACCGGATGACCGTGCTCATTGCCGGGGACGGCGGTGCCCTGATGGCGCTGGCCGACCTCGAATCCGCCGTGCGCACCATCCGCAGCGGCGTGATGGTGGTGTTCAACGACGCCGCCTACGGTGCCGAAATCCACCAGTACGCGGCACGGGGACTCGACGACACGGCCATGCAAATTCCTGAAGTCGACTTCAGTGCCGTGGGCATGGCACTGGGTGCGCAGGGTGTGAAGGCGCGCTGCCTCAACGACCTGCAGGCACTGAAGGACTGGGTTGCTGCCGGCGCCGACGGACTCTTCGTGCTGGATGTGGCTGTCACCCAGAGCGAGGTCGCCGACTACATGCGCGAAAGCATGGCGCCCATCCTCGCGGCGGATGCCTCGGCCGCCGCCCGCATGGAGAGGGGCTAGGTGCCGCCGTCACACTTCGCCGCATAACAGTCCGGTGCGGTTACTATAATCCCACCTCAGAGACCAAGCAGATGCTTCGCTGAGGATATCGAACGGTCGTTGACAGTCTGACGGCGCATTGATGTATCCGAGCAACGAAAGTGAATTGATGACAACGACGTCAGGGCTGCCTCAGGCATCCTCCATTTCCCCCGTGCCAGCTCCCTCCCGTGCAGCATCAGGCACCCCCGCAACCAAGTCGGCAGGCCACGTGATTGTTGATTCGCTGGCTGCTCACGGGGTGGAACGCACCTACGTGGTCCCGGGCGAGAGCTTTTGGATGTGCTGGACGGGTTGCACCAGTCAACAATCGAGACCGTTGTATGCCGGCACGAGGGCGGGGCAGCCTACATGGCTGAAGCTGCAGGCAAGATGCAGCAGCTGCCGGGCATTGCCATGGTCACCCGCGGGCCGGGCGCGGCCAACGCACACGTTGGCCTGCACACCGCCTGGCAGGACTCCACGCCCATGGTGCTCTTTGTGGGTCTGATCCCGTTCGAGCACCGGGACCGTGAGGCGTTTCAGGAATTCGACATCAAAGCCTGGTTCGATACCGGGGCCAAACGCGTGATGGTTCTGGACCACCCGGAGCGGGCTTCGGAAATTGTGGCCGAAGCGATCTTTGCCGCCATGAGCGGCCGGCCGGGCCCTGTTGTGGTCGGCCTTCCCGAGGACATCATCCGCCAGGAAATCAGCGCCGCCCTGCATCCGCCGATTCCCGTTGCCCCGGGCGGCATGACCGTGACGGACTGGAAGGCGTTAAAGGCTGCGTTGAAGGAAGCTGAGAAACCGCTCTTCGTCACCGGCGGCAATGACTGGACCCAGGAAGGCGCAGATACCCTGACGAGGTGGCTGGAGGAGCATCACCTTCCCGCCGCCGCGGAGTGGCGCTGCGAGGGCACCGTTCCCTTCGACTCGCCCTCTTATGTAGGGCCGATCGGGTACGGACGGCCGAAGCCGACCTATGACCTGCTCGAAGAGACCGACCTGCTGGTCTTTGTCGGCACCGTGCCCGGCGACGTGATCACCGACGGGTTCCTGGTCCGTCAGGACTGGACCAATAAGAACTTCCTTGTCACGATCGACCCGTCGATGCGCGGCCGCTCCGGACCTGTTTCCTATCAAATTGTTGCCAAGCCGGACGTGTTTGTCCGTGACCTGGTCTTGATGGATCTTCCGGTCAAGGACGAATGGAGAGCCTGGACCTCTCGCATGCGCCGCGAACAGGAGATTTTCTCCACCCTGCCGCCGGCCGCTCCGGGGGACGGGCAGGCGCGGATGGACACGCTGATGGCGCACCTGGTGCCGACCCTGCCGGACGACGCCATGATTACCCTGGGCGCAGGTGAGCATACCAACTGGGCCCACCGCTATTTCCCCACCAAGCGGTACGCCTCCATGGTCAGTGCCCGCAACGGTTCGATGGGTTACTCCGTTCCGTCTGCGGTAGCTGCGTCGCTGACCTACCCGGGCCGGCGCGTAGTGACCATTGCCGGTGACGGCGAGTTCCTGATGAACGGCCAGGAGCTGGCCACCGCGGCCCAATACGGGGCCACCCCGCTGGTGATTGTGATGGACAACCAGGAGTACGGAACCATCCGCACCCATCAGGAACGCCACTATCCGGACCGGGTCTCCGGTACCCAGCTGAAGAACCCCGAGTTTGCGCTCATGGCCCACGCCTTTGGCGGCTTCGGCGTCAAAGTGGAGCACGACGCCGACGTCCCGGCCGCCGTCGAGGCTGCGCTCCGGGCCATCGACGAGGACAAGACGTTCGCGCTCATCCACCTGGTTGTGGAGCAGCGGGTGAAGGCGTACTAAGCGGTTTGGATAAACGGCGGGCCCGGTACCCTGGACCGCCCCCGTGAAGTGCCCACGGGTCAGAAGAATGCCGCTTCGGTACGAAACACTCCTGAACCTGAACCATAGGATGGAGGGGTGACCGGATCCCAGCATGACTCCAGCCTGTCCTCGTCCGCCCACTCTGCCCACTCTGCCGGCTCTCCGGAGCCGGAAGCAGGAAACAACCTCAGCTCCCTGCAGGCCGCACGCTCCGCCGTCTCTGCGCTGACCGCGGCAGGGGTGACCGACGTCGTGATCTCCCCGGGATCGCGCAGCGCCCCGCTGGCCTACGCACTGGCGGAAGCCGAAGCGCAGGGCCGGGTGACGGTGCACGTGCGGATCGATGAACGGGTTGCCGGCTTCACCGCCCTGGGCCTGGCCCGCGGCGGACACCGCCCGGCCGCCGTCGTCACCACCTCCGGCACCGCCGTCGGCGAGCTGATGCCGGCGGTAATGGAAGCCCACCACGCCGGCGTGCCGCTGGTGGTGCTCTCCGCCGACCGGCCCGCGGAACTGCACGGCACCGGCGCGAACCAGGCCACCGTGCAGCCCGGCATCTTCGCCGGATTTCCGGCTGCCACCGCCGACGTCCGTGCCGGGGACGATCCCGCCGGAGCCATCAGCGCCGCCTTCGACGAGGTCAGCACCGGCAACCCGGTGGGACCGATCCACATCAACCTGCAGTTCCGCGACCCGCTGATCCCGCAGGACACCGATGAGGCGGAACTGCCCGCATCGGAGCCGGCCGCCGTGGATAGTACGGAGCTGCCGGCTGAACCCGTTGCTGCCGGCGACGAAGCCGCAGTGCTCGCCAAGCACTCCGGCACCCGCCGTGCCGTCGTCATTGCGGGCGACGGGGCCGGTGAGATTGCCGCACTGTTTGCCCGCCGCGCGGGACTGCCGCTGCTGGCCGAACCGTCCTCGAACGCCCGCTTCGGCCCGAATGCGATCGGCGCCTACCGGCTGCTGCTGGAGGAACTGGGTTCCGAGATCGAGCGCGTTGTGGTTTTCGGCCGGCCCACCCTGTCCCGGCCGGTCGCCGGACTGCTCGCCCGCGGGGACGTGGAAAAGGCAATCTATGTGCCGCGCCCGGTCAACTGGTTCACCGCCGGACGCCGCCCCGAAACCATCATCACCGACCTGGCCGGGTTGTTTGACTTTGCCGGCGAAGGCACCCCGGGCTGGCTCGAGCGCTGGCAAACCGCCTCCGCCGCGGCACTGGCAGCAGTGTCCTCCCTGATCGACGGCCAGAGCGAACTGAACGGGCTGCACGTCGCGGAGCTGGTCTGGGACCACACCGACGGAAACCTGGTGCTCGGCTCCTCCAACCCGATCCGCGACCTGGACCTGGTGGCCGCCCCGGACTGGCATCCGCTGGACGTTTACGCCAACCGCGGACTGGCCGGCATTGACGGAACCATTGCCACCGCCGCCGGCATAGCCCTGGCCAACGGCATCCCCACCCGCGTGCTGCTGGGCGACCTCACCTTCCTGCACGACGCCGGCGCCCTCCTTGGGCCCCGGCGAACCGGAGCCCGACCTGCAGCTTGTGGTGCTGAACGACGGCGGCGGCGGCATCTTCTCCACCCTCGAGCACGGAGCGCTGGGGGAGCGGACGGAATACACCGCCGTCGTCGAGCGCTTTTTCGGCACCCCGCACACGGTGGACGTGTCGGCGCTGGCCGCAGCCTACGGAGTGCCGCACCGGCTGGTCCGCACGGCGGATGAGCTCGACGCCGCACTGGACGCCCCGGTGGCCGGCCGTTCCATTATTGAGGCTCGGGTGCACAGGGCATCGTTGCGGGAACTGCACGCCCGGGTGCGGGACGCGGTGCGGGGCGTGTTGTCCGCTCGTTGAGTGATCGAGTGGCGTCGAGTGGGCGAACGGAATGGTGGGCGGACTTCGAGTGTCGGGATCATCCCCGAACGCCACGTCGATTGTCGGAGTCGTGTTGTTTCGGGGCGAAGATTGCCGCAGGAGCTCCACACTCGATGCGCTGAAAGACACCACGCCGGACCAAAACAGAAGCAGCCCTTCCGCACGGCACGTGCGGAAGGGCTGCTTCTATGCTGTGAAGGTAAAACCGCCTAGAGCACCTTGGACAGGAACTCGCGGGTGCGCGGGTGCTGCGGATTGTCCAGCACATCCCTCGGCCGGCCCTGCTCGACGACGACGCCGCCGTCCATGAACACCACGCGGTCACCCACTTCACGGGCAAAGCCGATTTCGTGGGTCACCACCATCATGGTCATGCCTTCTTCGGCCAGGTTGCGCATGACGGCGAGGACATCGCCCACCAGCTCGGGGTCCAGGGCCGACGTGGGCTCGTCGAAGAGCATCATGTCCGGATCCATGGACAGCGCCCGGGCAATGGCCACGCGCTGCTGCTGGCCGCCGGAAAGCTGGGCGGGGAACGCGCCGCCGCGGTCGGCCAGGCCAACCTTGGCCAGGTTCTTCTTGGCAATTTCCTCGGCCTCCGCCTTGCCTCGCTTCTTGGCGCGGCGCTGGGCCAGGGTGAGGTTCTTCAACACGTTCAGGTGCGGGAAGAGGTTGAACTGCTGGAACACGATGCCAATCCGGGTGCGGACCTTGTCCAGATCCGTCTCGGGATCGGTGATGTCCACGCCCTCCACCAGGATGGTGCCGCTGGTGGGCTCCTCCAGGCGGTTGACGCAGCGCAGCAGGGTGGACTTTCCGGAACCGGACGGGCCGATGACGCAGACCACTTCACCCTGGTCCACATGGAAGTCGATGCCCTTGAGGACCTCGTTGGACCCGAAACTCTTATGCAGGTTCCGCACCTGGATGGCGGGTACGGCGGTGTTGGCGGCGGCGGAGCTGGATGCTGCAGTGCTCATGGCAGTCACCGGCCTCTCTGGTTGTGGCGTTCAAGCTTGGCCACCAGCTGCGTCAGCGGCAGCGTGATGATGAGGTACATCAGAGCCGCCAGCACCAGCGGGGTGGAATTGGCGTTTTGGGACACGGCGTCGCGGGCGAACGTGGTGAGTTCGCGGTCTGCCAGCGCCATGCCGGCGATGAAAAGCAGCGAGGTGTCCTTGATCAGAATCACCAGTTCGTTGGTCAGCGGCGGGGTGATGATGCGGAAGGCCTGGGGCAGCGTTACGGACACCAAGGTCCAGGCCGGACCCATGCCCAGGGAACGGGCCGCTTCGATCTGGCCAGCGGGTACCGCTTGGATGCCGGCGCGGATGGTCTCGGCAATGTAGGCGGCCGACACCACGATCAAGGCGATGAGGCCACCCCCGGCGTTCCCTCCGGGCCATTGCCAGGAGAAAGCGATCGGCACGGCGAAGGCGAAGGCGAAGATCACCAGCAGGGCCGGGAGCCCGCGGAAGGTCTCAATGTAGGCGGTGGCGGCCCAGCGGTACGGGGCCACCGGGGAAAGCTTCATCAGGGCCAGGATGAGGCCCAGCGCCAGGCCGCCGGCAAAGGCAATGGCGGTGTAGATGATCGTATTCTTCGCGGCCACCGTAATGATGGTGGGGAAGGCTTCCCTCGCCACTTCCGGATCGAAGAAGTTCACCCCGATGGCTTTCCAGTCCGCGAGAAGGACTATGGCCACGACGGCCAGGATGAAGATGGCATACAGGGCGCCCCGGAAGAGGCGTCTGCGGGTGGAGGGTTTCAAGGTGGAGCCTTCCGCGGAAGATATGTGTGGCGCCGTCCCGGATTGGGTCACAACCCGGGACGGCGGAACGTTCAGTGCTTTGTCGGTGCTGCTCAGTGCCTATTCGGCAAAGTACTTGTCGTAAATCTCGGTGTATTTGCCGTTGTCCCGAAGTTCGGACAACTGGGTGTTGACCTCTTCGATCAGGGCAGTGTTTTCCTTCTTGGTGACGAAGCCGTAGGACTCGTCAGTCTGGTATTCCTCGACAATGTCGAAGGCGCCGTCCTTGGTGTGGTTCGTGTTCACGGCGATGTCCTGCAGGATGGCGTCGATGTTGCCGGCCTGGATGGACTGGAACAGCTCACCGTCGCCGGGGTATTCAATGATCTCGGCGCCCTCGACGTTCTCCTGCGCATAGGCGGCACCGGTGGTGGACTGCTGCACGCCAAGCCGCTTGCCAGCCAGATCATCAATGTTTTGGATATCCGATCCCTCAGGAACCATCAGGGTCTGCAGGGAGTCGTAGTACGGGTCGCTGAAGAGCAGCCGTTCGGAGCGTTCCGGGGTGATGGTGACGGCGCTGGCGCTGAGGTCGCACATATTCGCGCCTACGGCTGTGCCGCCCTGGATGGCTTCAAAGCCCTGCTGCTGGATTTCCGTTTCCAGGCCCATCCCGGTGGCGATTTCCCGGATCAGATCGATGTCGAAACCGGTATATTCTCCATCTTCCACATACTCGAACGGTACGTAAGGGATTTCGGAGCAAACCGTCAAGGTTCCTTCCGAGACCAGGCCGAGGCCGGAATCGGCAGCGCCGTCGGCGGATGAATCGTCGCCGCCGCAGGCGGTCAGCGCCAGGGCGCCCAGGGTCACCGCGGCCAGGGCGGTTCTGCGTGCTTTGTTCAGCATGGATTTACAACCTTTTCGTGGACGGAGCCAGTGGCGATTGCCCCTTCATAAACAGATGAAAGCACTCTAGATTCTACGCATGCCGCATTTTCATCGGGGTATCGGCAACGAGGGGCCGTCCACGGATTGGCTCAGTGGACGTGCTATTCGGTGAAATACCGGTCATAGATCTCCTGGTACTTGCCGTTGCTGCGCATCTCGGCAAGCCGGGTGTTGATCTCCTTAACCAGTTCCTCGCTGCCGTCCTTCTTCATGGCCAGTCCGTACGACTCGCCGGTGGGGAAAGTAGCAGCGATCGTGAAGGAACCGCCGTCGGTGTGGGCCAGGTTCACGGGCAGGTCCTGCATGACGCCGTCAATGTTGCCTGCGTTCAGTGCCTGGAAAAGTTCGGCGTCGGTCTGGTAGGCGATGACCTCCGTGTCGGACGGCGCGTTGTCGCGGGCGTAGGTTTCACCCGTGGTGCCCTGCTGGATGCCGATTCTCTTGCCGGCCATGTCCTCCAGGGACTTAGCTGCGGAATCGGCCGGGACCAGCAGCGACTGCAGGGAATCGTAGTACGGGTCGGAGAACGCCAGGTTCTTTTCTCGTTCCGGGGTGATGGTCATGGCTGCGGCGATCACGTCACAATGGTTGGCGGCCAGGACCGTTCCGCTCTGCAGGCCGTCAAAGCTGGCGTTCTGTACTTCCAGCTCCAAGCCCATGCCTGAGGCAATCTCACGGCTGAGGTCCATGTCGAACCCGGTGTATTCGCCGTCGTCACCCACGTATTCAAACGGCATGAAGGGAACATTGGAGCAAACGGTCAGGGCGCCCTCGTTGACCAGGGGGATTCCGGACTCCGTTTCCGCAGTTTCGCCGCCGCTGCAGGCAGTGGCGGTCAGGGCGCCGACGGCCAGGACGGCTGCAAGTGCGGTGCGTGCTTTATTCAGCATGGAAAACAACCTCAGATCGAAAAAGACGGGACCGGTTCCGGCGAACCGGAGCACATCAGGCCTGCATAATTATGCATGCTCTCTCAATTATACGCGCTTTCCGGGAGGTGCTCTTACACGGTTTGGGTCACACCGTCAAGAGTTTGCAGGAGAGTTTTCAGGATCCCTGGACCGCGACTGCCGCCCGGTCAAGTTCCAGTGCCTCGAGCATGGGGCGGAACTTGCTCCACGTCTCCGCCAGCTCAGCTGCGGGATTGGAACCGGCAACAATGCCGCAGCCGGCAAACAGCCGGACGGTGCGGGGATCCTCGACGACGGCGCCGCGCAGCGCGATGCCCCATTCCCCGTTGCCGTCGGCGTCCATCCAGCCGACCGGGCCGGCATACGGCCCGCGGTCCATGTGTTCAAGCTCGCTGATGAGTTCGCCGGCCACGCTGGTGGGGAAACCGCACACCGCGGCGGTGGGATGCAGTGCCTCCACCAGCGCCAGGGAGGTGGGGATCCCGCCGTCGTCCCCGGGTGCCAGATCGGCGGCAACATCGGAGGCCAGATGCCACACGTTGGGCAGCTCCAGCACGAAAGGCTCAGTGTGCGAAGTCATCGAGGAGGTGAACGGCTCCAGCTGACGGGTGAGGGAGTCGATCGCTATCTGGTGCTCGTGGCGCTGTTTGTCGGAACCGGCGAGCACCCGCTGCGCATAGTCCGGGTCATCCGCCGGTGCGCTGGCGCGGTCCAGGGTTCCGGCCAGCACACGGGCGCGGGCTACGCCGTGTTCCACCTTGATCAGCATTTCCGGCGTGGATCCGATCAGTCCGTCCACCGAATAGGTCCAGCAGCTGCGGTAGCGCAGGGCCAGCTCCCGCAGCACCTGCGCTGCGGAGACCGGCGATCCGAGCGACGCGACAATATCGCGGGCCAGCACGATCTTGCTCAGGTCCCCGGCATTGATGTGCGCCACGGACCGGGCGACGGCGTTCTTCCATTCCGCCTCGCTGAGGTTGCCCGGAAGGATGCGGTCTTCGGGATCCGGCTCCCGGGCGACGGGAACCTCGTCGAGATAGTGGGCCAGGGCCGTCTGCGCCGCGGCCAGGCTCAGCTCGGCGTTGGGGTCCGCGGTGGTCTGCGTGATCCAGGCGACACCGCCGCGGCAGCCCACAACAATCTCCGGAACGATCAGCCGGGATTCAAAGGGTGAGCGCTTGGAGAAGCCGAAGGAGCCGAACGCGGCCAGCCCGCTGCCGGGAACCGCCAGGGGATTCTCAATCTCGGCGCCGGCGGCAAGCTTCAGCCACCACTGCTGTGCATCGGCAAACCGTTCCGGCCCGGTCGCGGTGAACCGTGCACTTTCGCCAAAGCCCACCAAGCCCTCACCGCTGCGGATCCAGGCAAGCTGATCGTTGAGAACCAGGTACTCGAGCAGACCGATTGTGGCGGACAGCTCACCAATGGGCACGGTCAGGGAACGCAGGGTGGTCATAATGACTCCAGCCTACTCCCAGTGCTGATGTGCCGGAGGCTACCTGCACCGCACCTGCCCCGTACCTGCGCTCCGGTGCGGCCCTGCCCGGTCCGGGCAGGTGAGGGACTAGACACAGGCGGCGCGGGTTCGGTCCCCTGCACATTCTTTGAGACAATGATCGAGTGAATCGCGCATCGTTGGATAAACGCCCGGATGAAGTCGCTGCCATGTTTGACGACGTGGCACCGAAATACGACGTCGTGAACGACGTGCTGTCCCTCGGGCAGACACGCCGCTGGCGCCGGATCGTGGTGGACGCCGTCGGCGCCTCGCCCGGCCAGCGGGTCCTGGACCTGGCTGCCGGCACCGGAACCTCCAGCGAGCCCTACGCTGACGCCGGCATCAACGTGGTGGCCTGCGATTTCTCCCTGGGCATGCTCAAGGTGGGCAAGCGCCGCCGCCCCGACATCGACTTCGTGGCCGGTGACGCCACCAACCTGCCGTTCGAGGACAACTCCTTTGACGCGTCCACCATCTCCTTCGGGCTGCGCAACGTGAATGAGCCGAAAAAGGCCCTCGCCGAAATGCTGCGCGTGACCAAGCCCGGCGGCCGCCTGGTCATCGCCGAGTTCTCCGCGCCGACCGTGCCGGTGTGGCGCACTATGTACACCGAGTACCTGATGCGTGCCCTGCCGCCGATCGCCCGCAGGGTCGCGTCCAACCCCGACGCCTACGTTTACCTGGCCGAGTCCATCCGCGCCTGGCCCAACCAGGACGAACTGGCTGCCTGGGTCGCCGAATCCGGCTGGGACAACGTGGCCTACCGTAACCTCACCGGCGGCATCGTGGCTGTCCACCGAGCTGTGAAGCCGGGGAGGACAGCCATCTAAGTGAGTGTCCTCATTGTCGGAGCCGGCCCCGCCGGTTCCACCGCGGCCTACCACCTTGCCCGGGCCGGAGTGGAAGTCACCGTCCTGGAAAACCTCGTTTCCGCGGGAAAAGGTCTGCGGCGACGGGCTCACTCCGCGTGCCGTCCGTGAAGTCCAGCTTCTGGACCTGCCCCATGACGAAGCCGACGGCTGGCGCCGGAACAAGGGCCTGCGCCTGATTGCCGCCGGGCGCACCCTGGAGCTGCCCTGGCCGGTGCTTTCCGACTTCCCCGGCTACGGCCTGATCCGCACCCGGCTGGGCTTCGATGAAGCCCTGGCCCGCCATGCGCAGGCCGCAGGCGCGCGGATCCTGGAACGCCACGCGGTTACTTCCGCGGTGCGCGACGACACCGGCCGGGTCACCGGTGTGGTGGCCAACGTGCTCGACGACGCCGGCAAACGCACCGGCGAAACGCGGGAGTTCTCCGCCGACGTCGTCCTGGCCGCCGACGGCAACTCCAGCCGCACCGCGCTGAGCCTGGGCATCGAAAAGCGCGACGACCGGCCGCTGGGCGTGGCGGTTCGCACCTACTTCGAGAGCCCGCGCACCAACGATGACTGGATGGAAGGCTGGCTGGAACTTCCCGACGCGTCCGGAAACCCGCTGCCCGGCTACGGCTGGGTCTTCGGCGTGGGGGACGGCACCTCCAACGTGGGCCTGGGCATCCTGAACTCCTCGAAGGAATTCGGCAAGCTGGACTACCGGAAGGTGCTGCGCGAGTGGACCGCGGGCATGCCCGCGGAATGGGGCTTCAGCCCGGAGAACCAAGTGGGTGAAATCCGCGGTGCCGCGCTGCCGATGGGCTTCAACCGCACCCCGCACTACTCCCCGGGACTGCTGCTGCTCGGCGACGCCGGCGGGATGGTGTCCCCGTTCAACGGTGAGGGCATTTCCTACGCCATGGAGTCCGCCCGGTATGCCGCGGACTTCATCGTGGCCGCGCAAAGCGAAGCCCGCACACCGGGACTGCTGTCCGCAGCGGCGGCCTTTGACCGGCGTCTCGCCGGCTACTCCGACCACATCCGCGGCGAATGGGGCAGCCACTTCACCCTCGGCAGGATTTTCGCCGGGCTGATCGGCAAGCCCACCATCATGAAGCTCGCGCTGCGCACCGGCATGCCGATTCCGGTGCTGATGCGTTTCGTCGTGCGGATGCTGGCCAACCTCACGGACCACAGCAGCCGTGGTCTGGAGGATAGAGTTATTGCCGTGCTGGAAGCCCTGGTTCCGGCCGCCTCGAACCAAGATGCAGGACCCAGCCAGCCGTCCAACCCGCTCCGACGAAAAGTTAGTCTAAAACCGTGACTGAATCCTCGAACACCAGCCCGGATAGTGCCGCTGACGAGGCCGCGCCTGTGCTGCCGGCCGGGTTCGCGCTGATCGCCGAGGACCCGCAGCTGGGTCCGTCGATTGCTGCCTCCCTGGAGCAGGTTGAAGCCGAACTCCTGGACGCGATTTCCAACTCCGACCCCTTTGCCAACGCCACCTCGCGCCATTTGGCCGAGGCCGGCGGCAAGCGGATCCGTCCGCTGCTGACGCTGCTGGCCTCGCACCTGGGCCCGGAGGCGACCAATGCCAAGGTGATCCAGTCCGCCGTCGTCGTCGAGCTGACCCACCTGGCCACCCTGTACCACGACGACGTCATGGACTCCGCGCCGCTGCGCCGCGGCGCCCCGACTGCGCATGAGGTCTGGGGAAACTCGGTGGCAGTGCTGACCGGGGATCTGATTTTCGCCCGTGCCTCCTCCCTGGTGTCCGAACTGGGCGGGGAAGCCCTGGGCATCCAGGCACGCACCTTCGAACGGCTCTGCATGGGCCAGCTGCATGAGACGGTCGGCCCCAACGACGGCCAGGACCCGCTGGAACACTACCTCTCGGTGATCTCCGGCAAGACGGCGTCCCTCATCGCGGCCTCGGGCCAGCTGGGGGCGCTTTTCTCCGGAGCTCCCCGGCAGGCCATCGACATCATGGTGGAGTACGGCGAGAAGGTTGGCACCGCCTTCCAGCTGGCCGACGACGTCATTGACGTCACCGGCTTCGAAGCGAAGTCCGGCAAGACGCCGGGCACCGACCTGCGGGAAGGCGTTCCCACCCTGCCGGTGCTGCTGCTGCGGCGCAATGCCGCTGCCGGTGACGACGACGCCGCCGCCGTGCTGGAGCTGGTGGACGGAGACCTGAGTTCCGACGCCGCACTGGCGGCCGCCGTCGAAGCGCTGCGGGAAAACCGGGCCACGGCCGAAGCATGGGCTGTGGCCCGGCAGTGGGCGGACGAGGCCGTTGCGGTGCTGGAGCCGCTGCCCGACTCCGTGGTGAAGCAGGCCCTGGCCAGCTTCGCCCGCGCCGTGGTGGAGCGGGAAGTCTAGGAACTTTCCCCGCAGCCCGCCGGCCGGGACAGTTTACAAACCGAAGCTGGAAACGCTGAGCACGGCCCGCAGCTCCCCGGCTTTCCGCGCCCGGACAGCCGGATCCACGATCGGGCGCTTGGGCGTGAAGTAGAGTCCGTCGTCGTTCCAGCGGGGAAGGACATGCTGGTGGTAATGCCAGACATGCTGGCTGCCGGCCGGCTCGTTGTGCTGGCGCGTGGTGACGCCGTCGGGCCGCCAGGCCTTCTTGATGGCCACCGCTATGTCGCGGGTGACAATCATAAGGCGGGCGGCGACGTCGTCGGGCAGCTCATAGAGCAGCTCGAAATGCCCGCGCGGAGTCACCAGCACGTGGCCGGGCTCCGGATCGAAACCGTGCGATGCGATGAACGCCAGGACCAGCTCATCCGAGTAGACCAGGTCCGTCGGCTCACACAGGTTGCCCGGAGCCTTGAACTCCCCGGAGGCCATGTCGCAAAACGGGCACTGGTAATTCTCCGGTGCATGGCTGGGCCAGGCATCCTTCCGCGGCGCACCGCCAAGCGTGCCGGGCTGCTGCATGGGGGCTCCTTAGTTCGGGTCTTCCTCGAAGACCCACTCAAACATGTCGAAGACGTACTCGCTGAAAGTTCCCTCTTCGCTCTGCCAGCCGCCGCGGACGTTGTTGCGCCGCCATACGATCGGATCGGGAACGTCGAGCTGATCCACCCGGAAACCCCAGGCGTATTTCTCGTCCTCGTCTTCGAGGAAGAGCAGGTAGCCGTCTTCAACTTCGAGCTCGTCCGGGTCCCAGAAGAAGTGGAAGGCCTCCATCAGGTCTTCGCAGTTACCCAGGGCCAGGTAGAACTCCCGCAGCACCAGGGGAATGGTGAAGTCGTGGGCATCCAGCATTTCATTCAGGACGTCCGCCGGGATGCCGTCTTCCTCTTCGCGCCATTCATCCTCAAGATACTTGGGGACCAGGGCTTTGAATTTGTCCAGGAACATTTGACTCAATGGGGTCTCCAAAATTGCGGGTGGTGTACTTCAATCCTAGCGGGGTACGAAGGGCGCTCAGCGCACGCGCACGGCCAGCCGGGGATAGTTAAGCACCGCGCCGTCAGCATCCACGGTCAGTTCCGCGGTGAAGTCGCGGGTAGCCGAACTGTAGAGCACCACAGCGTAGCCGCGGTCGTCGTCGTACGCCGATACCTGTGAGTAGACCTGGTGGCTGGGGATCACCCGCAGACTGGGCATCTCCACCCAGGCCATGGTCAGCGGTGTATCGTCAACCGGCGCCGCGGAGTTCAGCAGGTCCAGCCTCAGGACGGGCATCGTGTTGGTCAGCGGGCACAGGGCCAGATCCACATCCTGCGCATTGTCCAGGAGGCGGGGGTCGCTCAGCCCGGGGTTGGGCAACCCGGCATCGCCGGTCACTTCGGTTTCCGCACTCCACTTTCCGTCGTCGGAGCGGGTGAGGTCGAGGGACCGCGACCAACCCGAAGCCTCGACCTGGATGCTGAACCGGCGGGTGACCCAGCCGGGGGACGTGGAGAGGGTCCAGGTGGCCGTGTAATCTTCCGTGGCGGAGGTGCCGCCGGCGGCAAGTTCGCGTTCCCGGAAGGACACAGCCGCAGTATCGCGGCGCGCGGGGTTGTCCACACCCTGCCAGCGGAATATCCGGGCGGGCCGCACGCTGTTGTCCATCCCTACACCCTATGGTTCACGGGCTGCGGGCGGCAACGAGGAGTTTGCCCGGCCGGGTGTCGGGATAATGCGGTTCCGGCCGCCCGAGCGTCGAGATGGCCCGGCTTCGGCTGATCGAGTGTCGGGGTAATGCGGCTCCGGCTGATCGAGTGTCGAGATGGCCCGGCTTCGGCTGATCGAGTGTCGGAGAAATGACTCTCTCAGAGACAGAGAACGCCATTGTCCCGACAGTCGACGGAGGGAAGGGGCATTTATCCGACATTGGGTATTGGGTGCTGGGAGCTGGGTGCCGGGGGGCTGAAGGATCCGGCCGGCCGGGCCACCGGATCAGGCTTGCCCGAGACCCAGCCGGCGGACGTGCAGCGCCAGGAACAGGTGCACACGGTCGGCGGTGACGGCCGGATCGTATCCGGTCAGATCAGCAATTTGCCCCAGCCGGTACCGGACGGTGTTCCGGTGCAGACCAAGGGCATCGGCCACGGCCGCCACCGATCCGTTCAGGGCCAGGTACTGCTCCAGCGTGTCCAGCAGGCGGGCATCGTGGAGGGCGTCGAAATCAGTCAGCGGGTCGAGCGCCTCCGCCGCCAAGTCCGCCAGCGGAACATCGGCGCCGGACATCAGCAGCGAGGTCAGGCTGAGCCGTTCGGGTGCGTTGATGCCCTGACCCCGCTGCAGCGATTCCTTGGCCTCGAAATAGCTCCAGCGCAGTCCCGCGGGTTCGGCGTAGGAACCGCCGAACCCGATCCTCGCGGTCAGGCCGGCGCCGTAGAGGTAGTCGCCGAGAATCCGGGCGAGCCCGGCGCCCTCGCCATCGGCCACCACCACGGCGAGCCGGCCGTCGACGACGGCGGTTGCGGCGCCGTCGAACGCCGCCGGAAGCGGCAGGGTGGGCAGCGCGCGGACCTGCCCGGAGGCAACCTCCACCAGGAACGTCAGCTGCCGCCGGGCAGTGGAAATCCCCGCACCCTGCAGCCGCAGAGCCGCTTCATTGCCGGTAAGTTGTCCGGCCACCACATCGGACAGCAGCTGTCCGGTGACTGCCCGGTCGCGGGCCCGCCGCCGGGCCTGGTTGCTCAGTTCCACACTGATGAGACTTTGCGCGTAAGCGACAATATCGGGGCGCCGGTACGGCTCGGTGATGGCCAGCGTGCAGCGGTCCCTCAGCCCGGTCGCGATCGGAATGCGGTGCCGGGAAACTGCCGCGCAACCGCCGGACTCCGAACCGCCGGAGTCCGAACCGCCGGAGGCCGGACGGTCAGCCTCCGAACCGCCGGAACCCTCCTCCGCAGCTGTCGTCAGGACGCATGCCCCGTACTGGTACAGCGCCACGTTGCTGCCCAGCAGTCCGGCAAGTTCCTCCAGCAATCCGGGCAGGCCGCTGCCGCCCAGCAGTGCGCCGGCCAAAGACTGGTGGGCAGCCAGCAGCTCCCGGAGCTGGGTGACGTGGTCAGCGGCCAGGGCGTCGGCAACCATCTTGCCCAGGGCGACGAACGGAGTGTCGTACGGCACCTCGAACACCGGCAGGCCGTGCAGGTCGGCGGCTTCAACCAGCGCCGCCGGGACCCTGGTGTGGCTTAGCCCGGTGCCGAAGCCGACGGCCACCGCGCCGGCGCGGTGCACGCTGCCCACAAAGCTGCGCTGCACGGCGCCCGTGCGCTGCCGCAGCCCGGTGGTCAGGACCACCTCACCGCCGCCCAGGAATGGAAACGGGTCCTCGAGCTCGGTAACCGCCACCCACTGCAGCGGTGCGGGGGAGCCGGAGCGGTTCCGTGCCGGCGCAGGTCCAGCTGCGGGGCAGCCAGCAGATCGGAAAGGTAAATCGGCATGGAGCAACTATAGGGGGACCGGGATTGTTCGCCTGCACAATTACGGACCGTGACTCTTGTTTGGTCGCCCCTTTGGATCAGGGGTCTTACAGCCTAAGTTGAGAGAAAGTCCCGGTCGACGGCGTCGGGCCTACACATCCTGAATCCTGAAAGGACACTGCGATGGCACAGACACTGCAGAACTTTATTAACGGAGAGTTTGTCCCGGCCCGGGGAACGGAACAGCTGGAGATCGTCAACCCGGTCAACGGCGAAGTGGTTGCCTCCTCCCCGGTGTCCGTTCAGGCCGACGTCGACGCCGCCATGGACGCTGCCCACACCGCGTTCAGGACCTGGAAACGCACGACACCGTCCGAGCGCCAGCGCATGCTGCTGCGCCTTGCCGACGCCTTGGAAGCCAACTCCGATGAGCTGGTTCAAGCCCAGCACCGCAACACCGGACAGGTGCCCTCGGTCATTGCCGCCGAAGAAGTGGCAGTGGGCGCGGACCAGCTGCGCTTCTTCGCCGGCGCGGCCCGCCTGCTCGAAGGGAAGGCCGCCGGGGAGTACATGGAAGGCCACACCTCCTTCGTCCGCCGCGAGCCGATCGGCGTCGTCGCGCAGGTGGCTCCGTGGAACTATCCGCTGCTGATGGCCGTCTGGAAAATCGGCCCCGCGCTCGCCGCCGGCAACACCGTGGTACTCAAGCCCTCCGACACCACGCCCGAATCCACCCTCGTGCTGGCGCGCCTGGCCGGGGAGATCTTTCCGGCCGGCGTCCTGAACGTCGTCCTGGGCACCGGTGAAACCGGATCCGCCATGGTGGACCATCCGACCCCGGGCCTGGTGTCCATTACCGGCTCCGTCCGGGCCGGCATCGCCGTGGCGTCCGGTGCAGCCAAGACGCTCAAGCGCGCGCACCTGGAACTGGGCGGCAAGGCACCTGCCGTAGTCTTCGCCGATGCAGACCTGCAGAAAACGGCCCAGGCCATCGCCGAGTTCTCCTTCTTTAACGCCGGGCAGGACTGCACCGCCATCACCCGCGTCCTGGTCGAGGAAGCCGCGCAGGAGGACTTCGTGGCCGCCCTGGTGGAACACACCAGGACCCTGCAGACCGGGCACGAGGATTCCGAGGAGAACTACTTTGGCCCGCTGAACAACATCAACCACTTCAACGCGGTCAATGCCGTCATCGACTCCCTGCCGGAGCACTGCCGCATCGCCACCGGCGGCAAGCGCGCCGGTTCCAAAGGCTTCTTCTTCGAGCCCACGGTGATCACCGGTGCCCGCCAGAATGATGACGTTGTGCAGAAGGAAACCTTTGGCCCGGTCATCACGGTGCAGTCCTTCAGCACCGAGGAGGAAGCCGTGGACATGGCCAACGATGTCGAATACGCCCTGGCCTCCAGCGTATGGACCACCAACCACGGCCGGGCCATGCGCCTGGCCCGCGACCTGGACTTCGGCGCCGTATGGATCAACACGCACATCCTGCTCACGGCCGAAATGCCGCACGGCGGGTTCAAGAGCTCCGGCTACGGCAAGGACCTCTCGATGTACGGCGTGGAGGACTACACCCGGATCAAGCACGTCATGACCGCCCTCGACGCCTGACCGGCACCGCAGCACTCACCACCGAGCAGCACTTACCACCATGCAGCACCGCTTGAAAGGCACACCCCATGAGCACCCACGCCGTCCAGCCCGCATACCGGCTCGAGCAGAAGCGCAGCATCAACGGATCCTTCCCGGGGCCCAAATCAGCCGAGCTCAATGCCCGCCGGGCGGCTGTGGTGGCCAGGGGAGTGGCCTCCTCCGTGCCGGTGTACGCCGCTGACGCCGACGGCGGAATCCTCCGGGACGTCGACGGCAACTCCTTCATTGACCTGGGCTCCGGCATTGCCGTGACCAGTGTCGGTGCCTCGGATCCCGCCGTCGCCGGCGCCGTGAAGGACCAAGTGGAGCACTTCACGCACACCTGCTTCATGGTGACCCCTTACGAGGGGTACATCGCGCTGGCCGAAAAGCTGCACGAGGTGACACCCGGGGACCATGACAAGCGCACGGTGTTGTTCAACTCCGGCGCCGAAGCCGTGGAAAACGCAATCAAGATCGCCCGCTCCGCCACCGGCCGCGACGCCGTCGTTGCCTTTGACCACGCCTACCACGGCCGCACCAACCTCACCATGGGCCTGACCGCCAAGGCCATGCCGTACAAGACCGGATTCGGGCCGTTTGCCTCCGAGATCTACCGGATGCCCATGAGCTATCCGTTCCGCGAGGAAAATCCGGAGATCACCGGCCCTGAGGCGGCCGACCGGGTGATTCTGGCCATTGAAAAACAAATTGGCGCCGACCGGACAGCCGCCATCCTGATTGAGCCGATCCAGGGCGAGGGCGGCTTCATCGTTCCGGCCGAGGGTTTCCTGCCGCGCCTGGCCGAGTGGGCCAAAGCCAACGGCATCGTCTTCATCGCGGACGAGGTGCAGTCGGGTTTCTGCCGCACCGGCGAGTGGTTCGCCGTGCAGCACGAAGGGGTTGTTCCGGACCTCATCACCATGGCCAAGGGTATTGCCGGCGGCATGCCGCTCTCAGCGGTCACCGGGCGCGCGGAACTGCTCGACGCCGTCCACGCGGGCGGTCTGGGCGGCACCTACGGCGGCAACCCCGTGGCGTGCGCTGCGGCACTGGCTGCGATCGAGACGATGGAAACGCAGGACCTGGCCGGCCGTGCCCGCCGCATCGAAGAGATCTGCGTACCGCGCCTGCAGAAGCTGGCCGACGACACCGGCGTGATCGGCGAGGTCCGGGGACGCGGAGCAATGCTGGCACTGGAGTTTGTGGTGCCCGGCACCAAGACGCCCGACGCCGCCGTCACCAAGGCTGTCGCGGCGGCCTGCCTGGCGGAGGGCGTCATCATCCTGACCTGCGGAACCTACGGCAACGTGGTGCGCCTGCTGCCGCCGCTGGTGATCGGTGACGATCTGCTGTCCGATGCCCTGGATGTGCTCGAAGCCGCCGTCCGCGCCCAGGCCTGAGCCGGGCCTAAGCGGGTCCGGACTCCAGCCTGAGTCCGGCCCGCCGGGCCAATCCGGTGATCAGGGCATCCAGTCCGGCCTCGAAGGCAATTTCCGCCGCCCGGCCCTCGGCCCGTCCGGACTGTTCCTGGACCGCCGCGGTGAAATGCGGGCTCTGCCCCGCCAAGGCGCCCGTGTCGAAGATGTCGTGCGGCGCCACGGCGTCGTACGCCGATCCGTAGATGAAGGATTCCAGTGCCACGATCGCCGGCACAATCTCCGCCGGCGGCCAGCCCGCGCGCACCAGCCCCTCCGTGACCGCCTCGTACATGGCCAGCGTGCGGGGCGCCCCGCTGACCTGAAGCACGGCAATGACTGGAATCAGCGGCGTGTGCCGCGCAAAAACACTCCGGTACGAACGTGCCCAGCCGCGCACTGCCTGATCCCACGGCAGCTCCGGGAAACCGGACGTGTCCACCGATGACATGACATGGTCCTGCAGCCAGCGGAGCACTTCCTGCTTGGAATCAACGTGGTTGTACAGCGCCGACGGAGCCACCCCCAGCCGCTTGGCCAGGGCCGACATGGTCAGGGCGCCGTAACCGCCCGCCCGGATGACCGCCAGTGCCGCCGCGGTGATCCGTTCCTGCGAAAGCACTTCCTTTACCGGCCGCCCGGCGCTCCTGCGGTGTGGTTCGTCCCTTGTCATGTGCCCAGTTCCCTCCCACGGGTCGGTCTTCATGGTTTCACAGCGCCGTCATTTCCCGTTCCTCGCTTCCCATGGGACGTGACCCACGCTACAGTCTTCTTCTAATAAATGAATAGCATTCATTTATTTACTGCTGGCGGCTCTTCCGGCCGCAGGAAAGGACGCTGTGAACACGCTGGAACGCGACGTTGTCATCATTGGAGGCGGCCCCTCGGGCCTGAGCGCGGCCCGCAGGCTGAAGGCCGCGGGGCTGTCGGTCGCCGTGCTGGAGGCCCGGGACCGGGTGGGCGGCCGCACCTGGACCGACACCATCGACGGAGCCCTGCTGGAGATTGGGGGCCAGTGGATTTCCCCGGACCAGACGGTGCTGGCCGCCCTTGTGGCGGAACTGGGCCTGGAAACCTTCGAACGGTACCGCGCCGGTGAGTCCGTCTACATCTCGCCGGACGGCACCCGGCGCACCTACACCGGCGACATGTTCCCGGCGGGGGAGCGGACCGAGAAGGAAATGCTCCGGCTGATCGGCCTCCTGGATGAGCTGGCCGCGGAAACCGACCCGGCCGCCCCCTGGAAGCATCCGCGCGCCCGGGAACTGGACACTATTTCCTTCTCCAGCTGGCTGCGTGGGCAGTCCGGCGACGAAGAGGCCTGCAACAACATCGGCCTGTTCGTGGCCGGCGGCATGCTGACCAAGCCCGCCCATGCCTTCTCGGTGCTCCAAGCGGTGCTGATGGCGGCGTCGGCCGGGTCCTTCTCCAATCTGGTGAACGAGGACTTCATCCTGGACCGGCGCGTTGCCGGCGGCATGCAGCAGGTCTCCGAGCGCATGGCCGCGGACCTGGGTGACGACGTCGTGCTTTCCAACCCCGTGCGCTTCCTGCGCTGGCCGGGGAGGACGGCACAGCGCACGACGGCGTGACCGCCGTTGCTGACAATGTCACCGTCCACGCCCGCTATGCCGTCATGGCCGTGCCGCCAAACCTCTATTCGCGGGTGTCCTTCGTTCCTCCGCTGCCGCGCCGCCAGCACCAGATGCACCAGCACCAGTCGCTCGGTCTGGTCATCAAGGTCCATGCCGTGTACGCCACACCGTTCTGGCGGGACAAGGGCCTCTCCGGCACCTGCTTTGGCGCCGGGGAACTGGTCCAGGAGGTCTACGACAACACCAACCACCAAGACCCCCGCGGCACACTGGTGGGGTTTGTCTCGGATGAAAAGGCCGACGCCATGTTCGAGCTTTCCGCTGAGGACCGCCGCCGGGCCATCCTGTCCTCCATTGCCGCCTTCCTCGGCGAAGAAGCGCTGACCCCGGAGGTCTACTACGAGTCCGACTGGGGCTCCGAGGAATGGACCCGCGGTGCCTATGCCGCCAGCTACGACCTCGGCGGCCTGCACCGCTTCGGCCCGGACCAGTTGGCGCCGGTGGGCCCGATCCACTGGTCCTGCTCCGACCTTGCCGCCGAGGGCTACCAGCATGTGGACGGTGCGGTCCGGATGGGCCTGCTCACCGCCGACCGGATCCTCGCCGCTGAGACAGCCGAAAAAACCACCGCAAATCCCGGAGCCGCCACAGCACCCGGACAGGGCTGACAAGGAGTCCGCATGCGCTATGTCGTCGGATACACCGCTAATGAGAGGGGCCGGGACGCCCTGAACCTGGCCGCCGTCCTGGCCCGAAGCCAGGACGCGGAGCTGGACCTGGTCATGATCGACCCGGTGCATTCTCCCTACACCGCCGTCTATCCGCCCGAAAGCGGCTACCGGGACCTGCTTGAGGAACAGCTCCAGATATGGCTGTCCGATGCCCTGGCCGCGGTTCCCGCCGACGTGCGGGCCGCCGGACACATCCGCAACGCCGACTCCGACGCCACCGGGCTGATAGCGGCAGCCGATGAACTGCACGCGGCGCTGATTGTGGTGGGCGCCGCCAGCAACGGACTGTTTAAGAGGTTCACCGTCGGCAGCGTCGCCAATGCGCTGCTGCACGCCGCCCAGGTGCCGGTGGCACTGGCGCCGCGGGGCTACAGCAGGACCGGGACGCTGACCCGGATCACCTGCGCGGTGGGCAACCGGCGGGGTTCCGAGGACGTGCTGGAAACAGCGGTGGCGACGGCGGCCCGCAGCGGACTTCCGCTGCGGCTGGTGTCGCTGGTCGCCCTGGATGCCTCCAGCCGGGACGCAAACGCCGTGCTGGAGGCGGACCTGCATGCTGCCGGCCGGCTGACCCGGGCACAGGAACTGGCGGCCGGCCGCTGTCCGGTAACCGCCGTCGTCGCGCAGGGCAGGACGATTGAAAACGCTATTGACGACCTCGAGTTCGATGACGGCGAAATCATGCTCATCGGGTCCAGCCGCCTGGCGGACAACAACCGCCTTTTCCTGGGGCCCACAGCCAGCAAGGTGCTGCGCAGCCTCCCCGTACCCATGGTCGTGGTGCCCCGGGATTTCCGGTCCCGTCCCGCCGGCGGCACGTCCCGTCCGACAGAGGTGACCGAATGAGCTCAAGCAGAATTGTCCCGCCCACGCAGGACCAGCCCGGCGGACTCAGCCGAAAGGGCCTGAAATCCGGAACCGTCGGGCTTCTCGGGGCCGTGGTGATTGGGGTGTCCTGCATTGCGCCGGCCTACACCCTGACCGCGGGCCTGGGCCCCACCGTCTCCGAGGTGGGGGTGCAGCTGCCGGCAATCTTCCTGGTGGGCTTCATTCCCATGATCCTGGTGGCACTGGGTTACCGGGAGCTAAACAACGCCATGCCGGATTCCGGCACGTCGTTCACCTGGGCCACGCGGGCCTTTGGACCGTGGGTGGGGTGGATGGGCGGCTGGGGCCTGATTGCGGCCACCATTATTGTGCTGTCCAACCTCGCGGCGGTGGCCGTCGATTTTTTCTATCTGATGCTCGCGCAGGTGACCGGCAACGACTCGCTGGCGGAGCTGACCACCAACCTGCCGCTGAACATCCTGACCACTGGCGTCTTCATTGCCGTGGCCTGCTGGATCTCCTACCGCGGGCTGGAAACCACCAAGGTGTTCCAGTACGTCCTGGTGGGCTTCCAGCTGCTGGTCCTGGGCTGGTTCTCAGTGGCGGCCTTTGTCCATGTTGGGGCGGGAACGGCCTTTGACGCCACCCCGGTCACCGCGGAATGGTTCAATCCCTTTGCGGTGGACTCCTTTTCGAGCTTCGCCGCCGGCGTCTCGCTCTCCATCTTTGTGTACTGGGGCTGGGACGTGACGCTGACCATGAACGAGGAAACGAAGGATCCCGGAAGACACCGGGGCGTGCCGCAACAGCGACGGTATTCGTGATCGTCGTGATCTACATGATGGTCTCCCTTGCAGTGCTGTCCTACGCCGGTGTGGGCGAAGGGGAACTGGGCGCCGGGAACCCCGAGAACCAGGAGAGCATCTTCGCGGTCCTGGCCGGTCCGGTCATGGGACCGTTTGCCATCCTGATGTCCCTGTCCATCCTCAGCAGTTCGGCCGCCTCGCTGCAGTCGACCTTCGTGTCGCCGGCACGCACACTGCTGGCCATGGGACATTACCGGGCCCTGCCCCGGCGCTTCGGCGGCATCAGCCCGGTGCACAAGTCGCCGGGGTACGCCACGATCGCCTCCGCGGTGGCCGCGGCCGGTTTCTACGCCGTCACCCGACTGCTCTCGGAAAACGCCCTGTGGGACACCATCACAGCCCTGGGCCTGATGATCTGCTTTTACTACGGGATCACCGCTCTGGCCTGCGTCTGGTATTTCCGGGCCGAGGCGTTCAGCGGGCTGCGCGATTTCCTGCTCAAGTTCCTGGCACCGCTGCTGGGCGCCGTCATTCTGTTCGTGATGTTCCTGAAGACCGCGGTCGACTCCATGGACCCGGACTACGGCTCCGGCTCCTCAGTAGGGGGAGTGGGGCTGGTCTTTGTGCTGGGCACCGGCGTCATAGCCCTGGGAGCCGTGCTGATGCTGCTGATGTATTACCGGAATCCCGGCTACTTCCGCGGGGAAACCCTGCGGCGGGGAACCTCCGCACATCAGGAGTAGTCCGCCGGCACAGTCTCCTGCGTGTCCCATTTGTTATGGGTGTTACTGGTGATAATGGAGGGGTTGTTGTCTATTGCAGAGGCCTACGGTATGTTCACATCGTTGCCCCGTGACGTTTTTACCGGGCACCGCAGCTCTCTGGGGAGGCTGTGCACGGTCTGGCTTTGATGTTTCGCTTCGGTGGTCATCGGGTCTCGAGGCATAAGGAAAGCCATTGCGCGTTAAGAAACTTGTGGGCGTTTTCACGGCGCTCGCCATAGCACTTTTGACGGCGGTGATCTCGATTCCGTCCGCCGCTGCCAGTTCCGCGGACGCGCAATTCGCCAACCGCCTGCATGTACTGATCAATGATTACCGGGCCCAGCACGCGCTGGCGCCGCTGGCCCTGGACGCACGGATGACCGCCGACTCCCAGTGGTGGACGCAGCAGTCCGCCGACCAGGCCAACATCCACGGCGCCGGCGTCTTCCAGCACAGCCCCGGGTCCTACGCCTTCCACGAAAACATCGTCTGGAACATGAGCGCCGAGCAGGCCTTCTCCTGGTGGGTAAACTCGCCAGCGCACCGCGCCAACATGCTTCGGGCCGCCGACACCCACATTGGAATCGGCGCCGTCCAGCTGACCGCAGGTCCCAACAAGGGGGTCTTCCTCGCCACAGCCCAGTTTGGCCGGTCTGCTGTGACGCCTCAGGATGAAGCAGCAGCCAGGGAAGCCGCTGAGCGCGCAGCAGCCGAAGCTGCGGCGGCGAAGGCTGCAGAAGAAGCAGCGGCGAAGGCTGCGGAAGAAGCAGCGGCGAAGGCTGCGGCAGACGCGGCAGCGGCGGAATCCGCAGCAAAGGCCGCCGCTGAAAAAGCGGCCGCCGACGCCGCGGCCAAGGCTGCCGCTGATAAGGCAGCAGCGGACGCCGCGGCCAAGGCAGCCGCTGAGAAGGCCGCCGAGGAGGCTGCAGCGCAGACACCGGCGCCTGGCGCCCCCGTGCCCGCACCGGACAACACCGAGCCTGCCAAGGACACAGCGGCAGAAGACAAGGCAGCCGAGGAGGCCGCGGCAGCTAAGGCAGCCGAGGAGGCCGCGGCAGCTAAGGCAGCCGAGGAGAAGGCAGCCGAGACCGCCGCAGCCAAGGCCGCAGAAGAGGCAGCAGCCCGGAAGACGGCCGAAGAGGCCGCGGCAGCCGCAGCGGCGGAAGCCGCGCAGCAGGCAGCCGATGAATTGGCAGCAGCCCGTGAAGCGGAAATCGCCGCGGAGCAGAACGCTGCAGCGTCCGAAGCGGCGCAGGCCGCCGAAGCTGACGCTGCGGAGCAGGCAGCCGCTGAAGAAGCGGCGGCCGCACAGGCAGCGGCGGAGAATGCAGCTGCCGAAGCAGCAGCGGTCCAGGCAGCTGAGAAGAAGGCCCGGGCGGCCGCCGCGGCCGCCATGGACCAGGTGGCGCTCGGAAACGACGCCATCCTGACCGACTCGGCACGCGGAACAGCCACGGCTACTGCTTCGGGCAGCCAGCTGCGCATTTCCGGCCTGGAAGCGGCAGCCTCCTATGAAGTGGTGCTTCCGTCCGCCGGCGTCAATCTGGGAATGACTGCTGCTGATGCCACCGGCTCCCTGGCCGTGGCCGTACCGGCCGTACTGGCGGCCGGCGAGCACAAGGTGGCACTGTTCCGCAACGGCGTCCTGTCCGGCTGGACCACGTTCACCGTGGAGCAGGCCGTCACGGTCCTGTCAGCCCAGCCGGCTCCGGCCGCTGCCGACGGCACGACCGAGCTGGCCGCGACCGGACTGAACGCCGCACAGCTGTCCATCGGCGGAATCGGCGCTCTGATGGCACTGACCGGGGGCGCGGCCCTGGTTGCCCTGCAGCGCCAGCGCAGCGCCTCGGCGCGGTAGCCGCAAACCGCACGGACCCCGGCACCGGGATTCGCGAAAGCCCCGCCCGCCGTCGCCGGCAGGCGGGGCTTTTCGTCGCCGCAGACAGCGCCGGCCTCAGGGCAGCGCCGGCCTCAGGCGGCAGCGCGGAGAATACGGTTCCGGCGGGGTCCGCCCATCATGTCGACGGTTAGGATGACCAGCGCCAGCCAGACCAGGCCGAATCCGGCCCAGCGTTCGGGCGGCATGACTTCCTTGAACACCGCCAGGGCGATGATGAACTGCAGGGTCGGCGCCAGATACTGCAGCATTCCCACCGTTGACAGGGGAAGGCGCCGGGCAGCGGCGCCAAAGAAGATCAGCGGAACAGCGGTCAGGACGCCGCTCGCCGCCAACAGCCAGAAATGTGCGGATCCGTTGGACAGAATGGTGGCGGTGCCGTTGACGGACATCCACACCAGGACAGCCGCCGCGACAGGGGTCAGGACGGCGGTTTCAATGGTCAGGCTCGAGATGGCGTCCACCTTGCCGCCCACTCCCTTCTTGACCAGCCCATAGGAGCCGAAGCTGAACGCCAGTATCAGGGCGATCCATGGGACAGCGCCGTATGCCAGTGCCAGGACCAGGACGGCAACAAAACCCACTCCCATGGCCACCCACTGCAGCGGCCGCAGCTTCTCGCGGAACACAAGGACACCCAGGAGCACCGAGACCAGCGGATTGATGAAGTAGCCCAGCGCTGCTTCCACGGCATGTTCATTCAGCACGGCCCAAGCGTAGGTCAGCCAGTTAACGGCGATGAGGGCGGCGGCTCCGCCCAGGGTGCCGACCAGGCGCAGGTTCCGCGCGGCGGCAGCCAACGTCTTCCACGACCGCATGAAAGTCAGCAGCGCGGCGCAGAACACCAGGGAGAAAACGATGCGCGATGCGACGATTTCCACGGCCCCGGCCGGAACCAGCACCATGAAGTACAGGGGGAGCAGGCCCCACAGCACGTATGCTCCGACGCCGAACAGGAGCCCCTGTTTGTTCTCGCCCGGCCCGGGACCCCGCGTGGCTGCCGGCGTACCGCCCGCGGTGCCGGCCGTCGTCGGGCCGGAAGCACCGGAAGCACCGGCGGATCCGCCGGTTGCCGCTGGTGTTGGTAAGCGGATGGACTCAGGTGAGGGTGCGGAGCGCCGGGCGCCTATTCCGTCGGATGCAGACACGTGATTCTCAACCCATTACGCGTGGAGAGTATTCCCGGGCACGCACTCCCAGTGTTGACGCCCATCCGTGGCGGCTGCGGCACCGAACCGTTTAGACGCCGCGGTGCCTGCGCATTTAGAATAGGAAACTGTGCGCTATTCCGCACAAGGTTTCCCCGAGACGAAGGACTATCAGTGTCTAATTCAGCCGCGGACCGGTCGCAGCGCCCCATGCGAGTCGCCATCATCGGCGCTGGCCCCGCCGGTGTTTACGCCGCAGATATCCTCACCAAAGCTGAACGGGACTTCGAGGTCAGCATCGACCTGTTCGACAAGTACCCGGCGCCCTACGGCCTCATCCGCTACGGCGTGGCGCCGGACCACCCGCGGATCAAGGGCATCGTTAATGCCCTGCACAAGGTCATGGACCGCGGCGACATCCGCTTCCTGGGAAATGTGCACTACGGCAAGGACCTGACCCTCACGGACTTCCGGCACTTCTACGACGCCATCATCTTTGCCACCGGCGCCATCAGGGACGCGGATATGAGCATCCCCGGCGTGGAGCTGGAAGGGTCCTTCGGCGGCGCCGACTTCGTCTCGTGGTACGACGGCCATCCCGATGTGTCCCGCGACTGGCCGCTGGACGCCAAGGAAGTTGCCGTGATCGGCAACGGCAACGTGGCCCTCGACGTCGCACGCATTCTCTCCAAGCACGCCGACGACCTGCTGACCACCGAGATTCCGGACAACGTCTACGAGGGCCTGAAAAAATCGCCCGTCACCGACGTGCACATCTTCGGCCGCCGCGGTCCGGCCCAGGTGAAGTTCACCCCGCTGGAGCTGCGTGAACTGTCCCATTCCCGCGACGTCGACATTGTGCTCTACCCGGAGGACTTCGAATTCGACGAAGGCTCCGACCAGCAGATCCGCACGAACAACCAGACCAAGACCATGGTCAACACGCTGACCAACTGGCTGGTCGAGGAGCAGGATACGGGGGCCTCCCGCCGCCTCCACCTGCACTTCCTGCACAGCCCGGTGGAGATTTACGAGGATCCCGCCAACCCGGGCAAGGTGGGCGGCATGAAGTTCGAGCGCAACGAACTCGACGGCACCGGCAACGCCCGCGGCACGGGGGAGATTGTCGACTACCCCGTGCAGGCCGTGTACCGGGCCATTGGATACTTCGGCTCGGAACTGCCGGAAGTCGGCTTCGACACCCGGCGGGGCGTCATTCCCAACGAGGGTGGCCGCGTGATCGACGAATCCGGCGCACCGGTGCCGGGGATCTACACCACCGGCTGGATTAAGCGCGGACCGGTGGGCCTGATCGGCCACACCAAGGGCGATGCCCTGGAGACTATTGGTTTTCTGCTCGAGGACCGGCTGAACCTGCCGGCGGCGCAGGAGCCGGAGGAAGATTCCATCATCAAGCTGCTCGAAGAGCGCGGCGTCGAGTACGTCACCTGGGAAGGCTGGCTGAAGCTGGACGCCTACGAACGGAGCCTGGGTGCCTCCTACGTCCACCCCGATCCGGCCACCGGCGAACTGATCCGTGAACGGGTGAAGGTTGTGGACCGCGAGGAAATGATCCGGGTCGCGCGGGGAGAATAACCCCGTTTCCCCGCCTGCCGCCCGGGCCCCCGCTTCCCCGTGGAAGCGGGGGCGGGGCATGGGTAGACTGTCACGCACACCACGGATTGGAATGCGGTGACGGCGGTCTCCTTATCAGCGCGGATAGGTCGGGGCAGTGCACAATTCGGAACATCTTCTACCTCCGCAGTGTTCCGCGGACGGACTCCAGCGCGCCGCCCGCCGGGCGCATGAAGGCCTGGGCACCGCTGATGGGTTCCAGCGCTGGCTGAGGGCTCCGGTCCGGGATTCCTGGCAGCGGTCGCTGCGCCACCACACGGATCCGGACAAGGCGGTGCCGAAACTCGTCTTCACTGGTTCGGAGCTCGAGGACTACCGGCGGGCACATCCCCTTTCGGCCGTCATGCCCGTCATTCGGCAGCTGCTGGTGCGCCCGGTTGCGGACAGCGGCCTGCTGGTGGCCGTGGGCGATGAGCTGGGCAGGCTGCTCTGGGTGGAGGGCGACGGCGAACTCAGCCGCCGGGCCGAGGGCATGCTCTTTATCCCCGGAACGGACTGGTCCGAGCAATCCATCGGCACGAGCGCCCCCGGCACGGCGCTGGCCTCCGGGAACAGCATCCAGATCGCCGGGGCGGAACATTTCAGCAGGCAGGTCCATTCCTGGAGCTGCACCGCGGTTCCGCTGCGCGATCCGGAGACCGGGTCAGTCCTGGGCGTGGTCGATATCACCGGCCGGGACCACGCGGTGGCTGAACACGCGCTGGCGCTGGTCGAGGCCACGGTCGCGGCCGCGCAAGCGCAGCTGCGGGTGGAACGGCTTCAGCAAGCGGACAGCGCCGGGCGGCGGCCGGCCGGAATACCACCCCTGCGTCCTGCGCGCCGCCGGCGCGCCCTGCCCGCAGAAACACCGGACAGCCTGCAGATCCTGGGCCGGGATTCAGCCGTGGTGACGGTGGGCGGCCGGTCCGCTGCCCTGAGCATCCGGCATTCCGAGTTGCTCACCCTCCTCGCACTGCAGAGTTGCTCACCCTCCTCGCACTGCACCCTGAAGGGCTCACCGCCGACGAACTCTCCGTCATGGTGTATCCCGAAAGCGCGTCGGTCAGCACCGTCCGCGCCGAGATGCTCCGGCTGCGGAACATGCTCGCCAAGCACAGCGAGGGCAGGCCGGAGCCGGCCCTGGTGCCGCAGTCCCGCCCCTACCGGCTGCCGCACGGACTGGCCGTCGATGCCCGGCAGGTGCTCGGCTACCTGGAGTGCGGGGCATACCGGCCGGCCCTGGACCTGTACCGCGGAGCCGTGCTGCCCCGCTCCGAAGCCCCGGCCATCGCCGCCCTGCGCAACGAAGTCAGCACCGTGCTGCGGGAAGCGGTGCTGTCGGACGCCGGCTCCGCCGTCCTGCTGGCGTACCTGTCCCTGGCGGAGGCCCGGAACGACGTCGAGGCCTGGTCCCTGGCCCTGCGGCTGCTGCCGCTGCGCTCACCCCGGCGGGCGGCCGTGGTGGCCCGGCTGGAGCGGTTGGAGAAGGAGCTGGGCTAGGCTCCGTCCGGGATGCGGCCGGCCGGTGGATGGACCCGGTGCCGGGGGTCTGCGTCGGGCCGGAGCACGGGAGCCAATGCAACCTTGGTGCAACGTGCGGTTCCGTAACCTCGGTACGTCAGACACCGACGTCGTCACCGCCAAGGAGCAGATATGACCGTATATGCGCAGCCCGGCACCGAGGGATCCAAGCTGTCCTTCAAGCCCCGTTACGAAAACTGGATCGGCGGGGAATGGGTGCCGCCGGTCAAGGGCGGCTACTTCGAAAACGTATCCCCGGTGACCGGAAAGGTATTCTGTGAGGTAGCCCGCGGCACCTCCGAGGACATCGATCTGGCGCTGGACGCAGCCCACAAGGCAGCGCCGGCCTGGGGCAAGACCTCCGTGGCGGAGCGGGCGCAGGTCCTGAACCGGATTGCCGACCGGATCGAGGAAAACCTGGAGCTGCTGGCCGTCGCCGAAACCTGGGACAACGGCAAGCCGGTCCGCGAGTCCCTGGCCGCCGACATGCCACTGGCCGTGGACCACTTCCGGTACTTCGCCGGGGCCGTCCGTGCCCAGGAAGGCTCCCTGTCCCAGATCGACGACGACACCACCGCCTATCACTTCCACGAGCCACTGGGCGTTGTGGGCCAGATCATTCCCTGGAACTTTCCCATCCTCATGGCCGTATGGAAGCTCGCCCCGGCGCTTGCGGCCGGCAACGCCATTGTCCTGAAGCCGGCCGAGCAGACCCCGGCCTCGATCATGGTGCTGATGGAACTCATCGCCGACATCCTGCCCGCCGGGGTGCTGAACGTGGTCAACGGATTCGGCGTGGAAGCCGGAAAGCCGCTGGCCTCATCCCCGCGGATCCGCAAGATCGCCTTCACCGGTGAAACCACCACCGGGCGGCTGATTATGCAGTACGCCTCCCAGAACCTGATCCCGGTCACCCTGGAGCTGGGCGGCAAGAGCCCGAACATCTTCTTCGCCGACGTCGCGCAGGAAAACGACGCGTTCTACGACAAGGCGCTGGAAGGCTTCAATATGTTCGCCCTGAACCAGGGCGAAGTGTGCACCTGCCCCTCGCGTGCGCTCATCCAGGACTCCTTCTACGACAGCTTCATGGCGGACGCGCTGGCCCGCACCGCGCAGATGGTCCAGGGCAACCCGCTGGACACCAACACCATGGTGGGTGCCCAGGCCTCCAACGACCAGCTGGAAAAGATCCTGTCCTACATGGACATTGCCCACCAGGAAGGCGCCAAGGTGCTCACCGGCGGCGAGCGGCTGATGCTCGACGGCGACCTCGCCGGCGGCTTCTATGTGAAGCCCACCGTCTTTGAAGGCACCAACAACATGCGCATCTTCCAGGAGGAGATCTTCGGCCCGGTGGTTTCCGTGACCCGCTTCTCGGACTACGGTGAAGCCCTGGCCATCGCCAACGACACCCTCTACGGACTCGGTGCCGGGGTATGGTCCCGCAACGGCAACACCGCCTACCGTGCCGGCAGGGACATCCAAGCCGGCCGGGTCTGGGTGAACAATTACCACGCCTACCCCGCGCATGCAGCGTTCGGCGGCTACAAGTCCTCCGGGATCGGCCGGGAAAACCACGCCATGATGCTGGACCACTACCAGCAGACCAAGAACCTGCTGGTCAGCTACGCCGAAAACAAGCAGGGCTTCTTCTAACCCCGGCGGGCCAAACCTACGCTGGACACCACCCCCGTGTGTACCAACGAAAGAGGATGCAATGGCGAGCATGCAAGCAGCAGTAGTGAACCACCTCGGTGAAGGCCTCTCCGTAGAGGACGTGGCGGTGCTGGAACCCGGGCCGGGGCAGGTGCTCGTCAAACTGGTCGCCACCGGCGTGTGCCATACGGACCTGCATGCCGCGGACGGCGACTGGCCGGTCAAGCCGACTCCGCCGTTCATCCCCGGCCACGAGGGGGTTGGCGAGGTAGTGCAGGCCGGTGACGGCGTCACCGACCTGCAACCCGGCGACATGGTGGGCAATGCCTGGCTCGCCTACGCGTGCGGCGTCTGCGAGTACTGCCGGACCGGTTGGGAAACCCTGTGCGAGGACCAGAAGAACAGCGGCTACTCGGTGGACGGATCCTTCGGCCAGTACATGCTGGTGGATGCCCGCTTCGCGGCCCGCATCCCCGAAGGCGCCGATCCGCAGGAGATCGCCCCGGTCCTTTGCGCCGGTGTCACGGTCTACAAGGGGCTGAAGGTGAGCGGGGCCCGTCCCGGGCAGTGGGTGGTCATCTCCGGTATCGGCGGACTGGGGCACGTGGCCGTGCAGTACGCCAAGGCCATGGGTCTGCGGGTGGCGGCAGTGGACATCGCTGACGACAAGCTGGAACTGGCGAAGAAGTACGGGGCCGAACTGCTGGTCAACGCCCGCAGCGAGGACCCGGCCCAAGCGATCCAGGACAAGGTGGGCGGCGCACATGCGGTTCTGGTAACCGCCGTCCACCCGGAGGCCTTCGGCCAGGCGATCGGGATGGCCCGGCGCGGCGGAACCATCGTCTTCGTCGGATTGCCGCCGGGTGATTTCCCAGCACCGATTTTCGATATCGTCCTGAAGGGCCTCACCATCAGGGGTTCGATTGTGGGGACCCGGCAGGATCTGGCGGAAGCGATCGATTTCTATGACCGCGGACTGATACATCCCAACATCACGACCCGAAACCTGGAGGAGATCAACGACATCATGAACGAGCTCAGGGAGGGCCGCGTGGACGGCCGGGTGGTGATCGGATACTGATGGGTACGCCGCCTGAGTTAAGTGCCGCCGGGGCATCAGGACTGGATGCCGCTGTCACGCTGCCAGGGGAGAACTACTCCCGGGTGGCGCTGACGCCCGCAGCGCAGGAACTGCTTCTGCAGCTGCGCGAACAGCACGGTCCGCTGATGTTCCACCAGTCGGGGGGATGCTGTGACGGTTCTTCGCCCATGTGCTATCCGGCCGGCGATTTCATCACCTCCGACGCCGACGTGCTGCTGGGAACCTTCGAGCTGGCGCCGGGGGAGGCCCTGGACTTCTGGATGTCCGCGGAACAGTTCGAATACTGGAAGCACACGCATTTGACGGTGGATGTGGTCCCGGGGCGGGGCAGCGGATTCTCGGTGGAGGCGCCGGAAGGCAAACGCTTCCTGATCCGTTCCCGGCTGATGGCCGGCTGACGCTGCCGGATGCGGGCGGTTCGCCGGCGAGAAGCGGAGGAAAGGCGCAACGGCCTCCGGGCATAGTAAGGTTGCTGTTTATTCTTCCGCTTCCCGCGGTAGTGTGCTTATGGACAGTATCTGACGGTATTCGCGATGCCCCTGCAAAGGGGTGGAAAAGAGGACAACCATGGTTAAGAAGTTCGTGTTTCTCGCCGGAATGGGCGTTGGCTACCTGGTCGGCTCGAAGGGCGGCCGTGAAAAGCTGATGGAACTCTGGAAGGACCCCAAGGTCCAGGAAACCGTGTCCCACGGCACCGAGTGGGCTAAAGAGAAGGCTCCTGGCCTGCAGGAAAAGGTGACGGAAGTTGCCTCTACGGCCAAGGACAAGGTCTCGCACTCGTCCACATCGGGCAAGCCGGCCTCCGGATCGGGGTCATCGGATTCCACGCCGGCCGAGGCAAGCGGCACCGGCTCGACCGGATCCACCGCCAACGGCAGCTTCACCTCCGGCGGCCAGCACACCATGACGCCGGCCGAAGTGCAGCCTGAACCGAAGCAGTAACCCCGGCGCACAAAGAACAGCAGTCCCGAAGGGAGCGTTCCACGGAACGCTCCCTTCGGCGCGTCCGAAGCGGGTTCTAAGCCGTGGGCGAAGAACCTGCGGCAGGGAAATTCTTTTGACCCTCCGTTCGTTCTCCCGGGCAGGGACGTTAGGCGGAGTAAGTACCGATCAAGTACCGGCGATTCGGCCCGCGGCGAATATGTCCCGAATGTTGCTGCGGGAAGCGGGGGGCGTGCAGTCCATCCGTTACGATCGAGGCCGGATCCCAAGAACTAGCTGAAAATGGAGTGTGAGTTAAGGCAGATGGCAACAGACTACGACGCACCGCGCAAGACCGAGGACGACGGAGCATCGACCGCCTCGCTGGAGGAACTGCAGGCACAGCGCAGTGTGACCCCGTCGGCGACGGCGGTGGATGTCGATGAAACCGATGCCGCCGAGAACTTTGAGCTTCCCGGTGCCGACCTCTCGGGCGAGGAACTGCTGGTCCGGGTAGTGCCTGCGCAGGACGACGAATTCACCTGCGCCTCCTGTTTCCTGGTCCGCCACCGTTCCCAGGTGGCCCTGGAAAAGAACGGCCAGAAGTACTGCGTGGACTGCGAAGGCTAAGGGCCGGGGTCTCCCCGGCTGCCGCCGTCGTGCGGCACCGGCTGCCGCCGTCGTGCGGCACCGGCGGGGCGCCGGCCCGCACGACGGCGGCGCCCGGGTACCCCCGGGTGGCAGCCCGGGTTTAAATGCCGTTAGACTGGTGCATTCGTAGGGGAGTATCCACCACACTGTTATCCGTCAACACGTTCGGCACCGAAGCCGCAGCCGGAAACAGCGGGCACCCGTTCACAGGGCCGCCGGAGAGACCTATGGTTCTTTGACGTACCCTACGAAAGCGGAGTTCCATGACTGTTTCCCCTTAATTTGGGGAGTGACGATTGTCGTCATTCTGGGCCTACTGGCCTTTGATTACTTCTTCCACATCCGCAAGGCACACATTCCCACGCTGAAGGAAGCTGCCATCTGGTCCAGCATCTACGTGGGGCTGGCCGTCATTTTCGGCGTCCTGGTGCTGGTCTTCGGCGGTGCCACCGCCGGTGCGGAGTATTTTGCCGGCTACATCACGGAAAAGGCCCTTTCCGTTGACAACCTGTTTGTCTTCCTGATCATCATGGCGAGCTTCCGGGTTCCCCGCGAGGACCAGCAGAAGGTGCTGCTCTTCGGCATCGTGTTTGCCCTGATCGCCCGCACCGGGTTCATTTTCCTGGGTGCGGCACTGATCAACTCCTTCTCCTGGATCTTCTACCTCTTCGGCCTGATCCTGCTGATCACTGCCGGCAACCTGCTGAAGCCCGAGAACAGCGAGAAGGACGAAGCGAACAACTTCATCATCCGCTTCGCCAAGCGCGTGCTGCCCACCACCGACCACTACGACGGCGACAAGCTGATCACGGTGGAGAACGGCAAAAAGTCCTCACGCCCATGCTGCTGGTCATGGTGGCCATTGGCGGAACCGACATCCTCTTTGCCCTGGACTCCATCCCGGCCATCTTCGGCCTGACCCAGAGCACCTTTATTGTCTTCACCGCCACGGCGTTCTCCCTGATGGGCCTGCGCCAGCTCTACTTCCTGATCGATGGGCTGCTGGACCGCCTGATCTACCTCTCGTACGGCCTGGCCACCATTCTCGCCTTCATCGGCGTGAAACTGGTGCTGCACGCCCTGCATGAAAACACACTGCCGTTCATCAACAACGGTGAGCACGTGCTGGTCGTCGAAATCGGTACCGGCCTGTCCCTGAGCGTGATCATCGGCATCCTGGCGGTCACCATCATCGCTTCGCTGGTCAGCCCCGCAGGCAAGGCGCAGACGGCCGTCAACAATGCCCGCCGCCACGCCAACGCCTATCTCGACCTGACCTACACCTCGGACGAGGGCGAGCGCGAGCGCATCTACACGGCTCTGTGCGAGGAAGAGCAGCAGATCGGCACCATGGACAAGAAGTACCGTGACAAGGTCAAGGACATCGAGGACATCCGCGCCGAGGTGGCCCGCGCCCACGAAGCACACGCGAAGTACATCAGGTCCTAGCAGCGGCGTACGCGCCCGGCAGTCCCCGGACGGCCGGGCGCGTGCCTACCGGTACTACGGGCGCGCGCACCTACCGGTACTACGGGTACCGCGGTCCTTACGAGGCACCGCCGGCAGAAGCAGTACGGCCGGCGGTGCCTTTTTGCATGCCCGGGCGGTCCGCGGTTTGGCTCGGCCGGACCGGCGCGCGGCTTGCCAGCCCCAGCCCCAGACCGGCCAGCAGCGCACCCAGGCCGCCGGCGGCCAGATCGCCCATGGTGTCCTGGTATCCCACGTTGATGCTCTCATCCACGAACGCGTTGCCCCACCACTCGCCCAGCTCCCAGAGCACGCTGACGGCCAGCCCCAGGGCAAGGACCAGGATGGGCACGGTGATCCGCTGGACGGCACCCGGCACGGAAACCGGCGACGGAACGGCGTTGAGCCGGGCCAGCAGGAGATAAGCCATGACGGCAATGACACCGGTGGCAGCGAAATGCACGGGGAGGTCCCACCAGCCCACGCGTGCATACAGATCCAGGACGCTGCTCCAGGCAGCCGTCAGCAGGGTGAGGCCGTAGATACCGTCAAACCGCCGGGAAATTTCCAGGCTTCGGGAGATCAGTGTGCCCATCAGGACCAGCAGGAAAAGGGCAACGTCCACCGGGCCGTACCAAAGAAAAGCTGCCGCAAGGCTGAACAGGCAAAGAAGCCTCACTGCATCTGCGAAGAACTCTCCGGCACCGGCCGGGCGGCGGAGGAGGGCGTCGATCATGGATTCACGGTAGCGCAGCACTCCATCCTGTGGGAGGGCGGCGGTTCCTGCGGCACCGGCCGGGAGAGCGGGCCGCGGCCGTGCGGCTAGACTTCCTCCATGTCCGCCGCCCTGCCCACAGTCAGCGTTGTCATCCCCTGCCTGAACGACGCAGCGGCCCTCGAAGCGTGCCTGTCCTCCCTGACCCGGCAGTCGTTGCAGCCCGCGGAAATCGTGGTGGTGGATAACAACAGCACCGATTCCAGTGCTGCCGTTGCCCGCCGGTTCGGTGCCCGTGTCATCACCGAGCCGGTGCCCGGCATTCCGGCCGCAGCGGCCGCGGGGTACGACGCCGCGGGAGGGGACATCATCGCCCGGTGCGACGCCGACTGTATTCTGCCGGCGGAATGGATTCAGCGCATAGCGGAAAGCTTCGCCGCGGATCCCGCACTCGGAGCCCTCTCCGGGCCGGGGTCATTTTACGGGTTCCCCCGGCCATGGGGTGCCGTGCTCAGCGTGTTCTACCTCGGGTCCTACTATCTTGCGATGGGGCTGGCACTGGGGCACCTGCCGCTGTTCGGCTCAAACCTGGCGATGCGGGCCCCGGTGTGGCGCGAGATCCGCCCCCAGGTGCACCGGGCGGATAAGGAAATGCACGACGACGTGTGCCTGAGCCTGCATCTGGGCCAGCAGTACGTGTGCCGGTTCGAGCGCACGCTCGTAGTGGGCATGGCTCCGCGGGCCGTCATCGGCGCGGCCAACCTTGCCCGCCGTTTCCGCCGCGCTTTCCATACGCTGCTGGCACACTGGCCGGCCGAGGCCCCCTGGGTCCGCTGGCCGCGCCGGTACGCTCCGGCAGCTAAAGCCGGCCGCGGCTAGGCGGACTCCCCGGCGGCGGGAGCGCCTGCCGTGAAAATTTCCGGGTACAGCAGCGGCAGCTGCAGCACCAGCCAGGGGCTGAAGGCCCACGGGGACAGGCGAACGGATTCGGCCAGGGCCAGCGGATCCACCCACTGCCAGTCCATCACTTCGTCGGCTGCCGGCACCGGGTCGGTATCAGTGACTGCGGTGTAGACCGGGCATATTTCATGCTCCACGATTCCCGAGGCATCCACTGCCCGGTAGCGAAAATCGGGCAGCTTCAGGGTCAGCTGGTCCGGCCGCAGGGTAAGCCCCAGCTCCCGGTCCGCGCGGCGGAGCACCGCGTTTTCGGTGGCTTCCCCGGGACCGGGATGCCCGCAGAACGAGTTGGTCCAAACGCCGGGCCAGGTCAGTTTTTCCAGGGCCCGCCGCGTCACCAGCAGTTCGCCGGACCGGTTATAGACGTGAGTGGAGAACGCCAAATGCAGAGGCGTGTCAACCGTATGGACAGTGGCTTTTTCCTGCGTTCCGACGGGGGCGCCGTCCGGATCCACGAGAACGACCAGTTCCGGGCGTTGCGTCATTTCTCCTCCGTATCTTCTCCGTGTTTACTTTACCTATGGAGACTGAACCCCTGCTCGACCCAGCCATCGGCCAAGAGCAGGTGGAGGGTGTCCTGACGAGCTTTTTGAGCGGGGCAAGTTTCGTGCCGCCAAGCTCAGCCCCAGCTACCTTAGCCTTTGGGAGACGCTCGAATCGTCCACGGCCGGAGGTAAGCGGGTCCGTCCGGGTATTTTGATGACGGCCTACCAGCACCTGGGCGGCACCAATATTGCCGCAGCGGCGCGGGTCGGCGCCGCCTTTGAGCTGCTGCACACAGCCCTGATCATCCACGACGATGTCATTGACCTGGATTTTGTCCGGCGCGGCCATGACAACGTGTCCGGAACCTACCGCTCCCTGGCGGAGAGGGCGGGGCAGACGGCAGAAGCGGCACGCCACCGCGGCATGTCGGCCGGGATCATCGCCGGTGACCTGGCGCTGACGGGCGCCTTCCGCATGCTGGACACGGTGGATACCGATTCCGCTACCCGGCAGCGCCTGGCCGCGATCCTCGACGACGCGGTGTTTGCCTCCGCCGCCGGCGAGCTGATCGACGTCGACTTCTCCTTCTCGCCCGGAGCCCCGCCGGTGCCGGAAATCCTGGAGATGGAACGGTTGAAAACCGCCGTGTACTCCTTCGAAGCCCCGCTGCAGGCAGGGGCCGTCCTCGCCGGGGCGAACGACGACGTCGTCGCCGCCCTGGGCGACTTTGGCCGGGACACGGGCATCGCCTACCAGCTGGTGGACGACCTCCTGGGAGTTTTCGGCAAGGAAAGCGCCACCGGCAAATCGAACCTCAGCGACCTCCGCGAGGGCAAGCGGACCGTGCTGATCTCGCACGCAGCACAGAAGCCGTGCTGGGCAGAGCTCTCGCACCTGATCGGCTGCCCGGACCTCACCCCGGAGGAAGCGGACCGGGCCCGGGAGCTGCTGATCCGCTGCGGCGCCCGCGATTATGCCCGGGCCCTCGCCGAGGACCATGCCGCACGGGCCCGCACCCGGCTGGACTGCCCGGCCGTCCCGCCGTCGCTGCGCCTGGTGCTGGAACGCATCGTGGCCGGCGCCGTGAACCGGGGCCGGTAGGGAATGGCCCGCGAAACAGGGTTGGAACTCTATAACAGGGTGGCGGTGGAAACGGCGTCGGGAGTCATCCGTTCCTACTCCACTTCCTTTGGACTCGCATCCCGGCTGCTGCCGCCCCGCACGCGGCTGCAAATCGGCACCATTTATGCGCTGGTGCGGCTCGCCGACGAAATCGTCGACGGAGTAGCCGCGGCCGCAGGCCTCCCGCCGGCCGACATCGGCGGAATGCTGGATGCGCTGGAAACCGACACCCGGCAGGCCCTGCGCACCGGCTACAGCGTGAACCTGGTGGTCCATGCCTTCGCCCTGACCGCCCGGGCCACGGGCATCACCGAGGACCTGACGACGCCGTTTTTCCGTTCCATGCGCGCCGACCTGAAGCGCACGGAACACACCCAGACTACTTTTGACGACTACGTCTACGGGTCCGCCGAGGTCATTGGACTCATGTGCCTGCTGTGTTTCCTGGACGGGGTGTCCGTCAGCACGGACCGGGCGAAGCGGCTTCGGGAAGGCGCCCAGCGGCTCGGGGCCGCGTTTCAAAAGGTCAATTTCCTGCGGGATCTGGCCGACGACTTCGACACCCTGGGCCGCAGCTACTTTCCCGGCGTGACCGTGGGCGCGTTTTCCGAGGCGGACAAACACCGGCTGCTCGATGACGTCGACGCCGACCTGCTGGTGTCCGGCTCCGCCATCGCCGAACTTCCGCCCGCAGCCCGCCCCGCCGTCGCACTGGCCCAGGAGCTGTTCGCCGAGCTGTCCCGCCGCCTGCGGGCCACTCCGGCGGTGGAGCTGCGCAGTACCCGGGTCCGGGTGCCCAATCCCATCAAGCTGCGCATCGCCGGGCAGATCCTTGCCACCCGGGGCCTTCGCCGGGCGCCGCACAGTACCTACGCCGGAAGGCAGCCATGACCCGCAGGATAGAACCGGCCCCGCGCACCGCCGTCGTCATCGGCGGCGGAATCACCGGCCTGGCCACCGCAGCCCTGCTGGCCCGGGAAGGCCTGGAAGTCACCGTGCTGGAGAAGCAGCCGGTCACCGGGGGCCGCGCCGGGACCTGGCAAAGCGCCGGCTTCAGTTTCGACACCGGACCCTCCTGGTACCTGATGCCCGAAGTCTTTGACCATTTCTTCCGGCTGCTGGGCACCTCCGCCGCCGAACAGCTGGACCTGGTCCGGCTGGATCCGGGCTACCGGGTCATTTTCGAAGGAAACGCCGGGCCGGTGGATATCGCCGCCACCCGTGACGGGAACGTGAAACTCTTTGAAAGCCTCGAGGCCGGCGCCGGAGCGAAGCTGGAGAAGTACCTGGATTCCGCCGTCGAGGTCTACGACATGGCCAAGAAGCGCTTCCTCTACTCCACCTTCGCGTCCTTCCTGCCCCTGCTGCGGCCCGATGTGCTGCGGCGCGGACCCCGGCTGGCCCAGCTGCTGCTGCAGCCGCTGAGCTCATTCGTGGCGCAGCGGTTCACTGATCCCCGCATCCGGCAGATCCTGGGTTATCCGGCGGTCTTCCTCGGCTCCTCGCCGTTCACCACCCCGAGCATGTACCACCTGATGAGCCGGCTGGATCTGGCCGACGGCGTGCTCTATCCCATGGGCGGCTTCACCAGGCTGATTTCCGTCATTGCTGACCTGGCCGCCGCGGAGGGCGTCACGATCCGCACCGGCGCCACCGTCACCCGGATCCGCACCACGGAACCGGATCCGGGGCAGCGCCGCCGGAAACTGCCCCGCGGCAGGCGCCGGGTGCGCGCCACCGGCGTCGAGTACACCGATGCCGCCGGCCAGCTGCTGAGCCTGGACGCCGACCTGGTCGTTTCCGCGGCCGACCTGCACCACACCGAAACCACGCTGCTCCCGCGGGAGCTGCAGACATATCCGGACAGCTACTGGAAGCACCGCGTTCCCGGCCCCGGCGGACTGCTGCTGCATCTGGGTGTTCGGGGTGAACTGCCGTCCCTGGCGCATCACACACTGCTTTTCACCTCGGATTGGAAAGAGAACTTCAGCAAAATCTTCGGCCGGGAAACATCGGTTCCGGATCCGGCGTCGCTGTACGTGTGCCGTCCCAGCGCGACCGACCCCGGGGCTGCCCCCGAGGGCTGCGAGAACCTGTTTGTCCTGGTGCCGGTGCCCTCGGACCCGTCGCTGGGTTCCGGCGGCATGGACGGCGCCGGGGATCCCGGGATCGAGGCGATGGCTGACGCCGTGATAGCGCAGATTTCGGCCTGGGCCGGGATCCCCGACCTCGCCGACCGGATCACCGTCCGCAAAACCGTCGGCCCGCAGGATTTCGTGCAGGACCTGAACTCCTGGCGCGGTACGCTGCTCGGCCCCGCGCACGTCCTGAAACAGAGTGCCTTTTTCCGCGGTACCAACGCCAGCCGCCGGGTGGACGGCCTGCTCTATGCCGGCGGCTCCACCCTGCCCGGCATTGGGCTGCCCATGTGCCTGATCAGCGCCGAACTGGTACTCAAAAGGCTCCGCGGAGACACGAGCACCGAGGAGCTTCCGGTACCGGGTCCGAAGGCCGGGCACCCCGTGGGGGCCGGGCCTGATGGGCGCTGTCTATCTGCTGCTGCTGCTGGCGTCGATCGGATGCATGGCGCTGCTGGATCACCGGTTCAAGCTGTTCTTTTTCGCCGACGCCCGGCGGGCGGCGCTGGTCACGGGGATCGGCCTGGTGTTTTTCCTGCTCTGGGATCTGGGCGGCATCGGCCTGGACATCTTTTACCGCGGGGAAACCCCGATCATGCTCGGCATTGTCCTGGCCCCGCACCTGCCCCTCGAAGAGGTCTTTTTCCTGGCCTTCCTGTGCTACCTGACCATGGTGCTGTTCGGCCTGGTATCAATGGTGCTGCGCCGGTCCGCGCGGCGCCGTCCCGGACGGCAGCAGGTGAAGCGGTGACGTACTGGGCGCTGAACGCCGTGTTCCTGCTTCCGGCCGCGGCTGTGCTGGTCTTTGCGCTGCTGCGCGGACGCCGCGCGGACGGAGGATCCGGATCGGCGGGTACCGGAAAAGGTGTCCCGGCCGCACTGGGAATCACCGCCGTCGTCCTGCTGCTCCTCACCGCCGTTTTTGACAACCTGATGATCGCTGCCGGGTTGTTCGGCTACAACCCGGAGCGGATCTCCGGGGCCTTCATCGGCCGGGCCCCGCTCGAGGACTTTGCCTATGCCCTGGCCGCAGTGCTGCTGCTGCCGGCGCTCTGGATGCTGCTGGGAAAGAAACCGGACACTCCAGCGGCGCCGTCCGCCGCCGACCCTGGGGAGAACCAGTGAGCACATCCACCCGGACTCCGGGCTCCACGCTGCGGATGCTGCTGGTCTCGTCCCGGCCGCTGTCCTGGGTCAACACCGCCTATCCGTTTGCAGCGGCTTACCTGATCACCACCGGCGGGATCGACCTGGCCTGGGTGCTGGGAACGCTGTACTTCCTGATTCCCTACAACCTGGCGATGTACGGCATCAACGACGTTTTCGACTATGAGTCGGATCTGCACAATCCCCGCAAGGGAGGCGTGGAGGGCGCCGTCCTGGACCGCGGGTTCCACCGCATCACGCTCTGGGCGGCACTGGCCACCAACGTACCGTTCCTGATCGCGCTGGTGTTTTTGGGCAGCCCGCTGTCCTGGCTGGTACTCGCGGTCAGCGTGTTCGCCGTGGTGGCCTACAGTGCTCCGGGGCTCCGCTTAAGGAACGCCCGTTCCTGGACTCCCTGACCTCCAGCACGCACTTTGTATCCCCGGCCGTTTACGGACTGGTCCTGGCCGGGGCAGTCTTCACCCCGGGGCTGTGGGCAGTCCTGGGGGCGTTCTTCCTCTGGGGCGTGGCCAGCCAGGCCTTCGGCGCCGTGCAGGATGTGGTGCCGGACCGGGAGGGCGGCATTTCCTCGATTGCCACCGTGCTGGGGGCCCGGGCCGTGGTCCGGTTCGCCGCCGGAGCGTACCTTGCGGGCGGGCTGCTGATGCTGCTGACGCCGTGGCCGGCCGTGCTGGGCGGGCTGCTGGCCGTGCCGTACATTCTCAACCTGCTGCCGTTTTGGTGGATTACCGATGCTGACTCGGACCAGGCCAACGCCGGCTGGAAACGGTTCCTGAAGCTGAACTTCCTCACCGGATTCCTCGTGACCATGCTCATCATTTGGTACTGGCCCAACCGCTAGCGGAGCACCGGCCCTGACGGCCGAACGCCGTCGTCCTTGGAGCCGGCGCGGCTGACCGCCCTCATTTCCCTCCGCAGAATGTAGGATCCAACGCGGCAGAACCTCCCATTGAAGACACAAAAGCGGCCGGCCCCCGAAGGGACCGGCCGCTGCTGCTTTTACCGGTTAGCCGAACTGCCGGAGACCGGTGTCGGCTGAGGCGCCGAAGTTACTCGGCAACGCCTACGAACTCAGCCTTTTCGATCGGCGTGGTGTCGCCGGCCGCAAGGTTCAGGCGCAGCTTCTCGCCCAGGGTCGCGTCGACGTTGGTCCAGTACTGGATCGCGGCTTCGCGGATGTGCGGGCGCTGCACGCCGGAGACGGCGCCGGTGATCGTTTCGAGGAAACGCTCCTTGGCTGCGTCGTCAAACACCTCGCGGTACAGCGTTCCGGCCTGGCCGAAGTCGCTGTCCTCGGAGTGCAGGGTGGCGGCGGCGCGCACCAGCATGCCGTCGCTCTCCCAGGAACCCTCGCCCGCACGTGCGGCGTCGGCTACGGGGCCGCCCAGGGTGTTGGGCGCGTAGACCGGGGTCTCGGGGGAGTTGAAGAAGTGACGCTGCGCGCCGTCCTGCGAGTAGTTGTTGACCGGAGCCTTCGGTGCGTTCACCGGCAGCTGGTTGTAGTTGGCGCCGATGCGGTACCGCTGTGCATCCGGGTAGGAGAAGATGCGGGCCATCAGCATCTTGTCCGGGCTGGCGTCAATGCCGGGGACCAGGTTCGCGGGGGACAGGGCCACCTGCTCGATCTGGGCGAAGAAGTTCTCCGGGTTGCGGTTCAGGGTGTGGGTGCCCACCTTGATCAGCGGGTAGTCCGCGTGCGGCCAGACCTTGGTCAGGTCGAACGGGTTGAACCGGTAGGTCTTGGCGTCTTCGTACGGCATGACCTGCACGTGCAGGTCCCAGGACGGGAAGTTGCCTTCGGCGATGGCCTCGTACAGGTCGCGGCGGTAGTAGTCGGCGTCAGCGCCGGCAATCTTCTCGGCCTCGGCACCGTTGATCTCGGAGTTGCCCTGGTTGGACGTGAAGTGGTACTTCACCCAGAAACGCTCGCCGGCGGCGTTGATCCACTGGTAGGTGTGCGAGCCGAAGCCGGGCATTTCACGCCACGACGTCGGGATGCCGCGGTCACCCATCAGGTACGTGACCTGGTGTGCGGACTCGGGGGAGTTGGTCCAGAAATCCCACTGCATGTCGGCGTCGCGCAGGCCGGAGCCCGGGAGGCGCTTCTGCGAGTGGATGAAGTCCGGGAACTTGATGCCGTCGCGGATGAAGAACACCGGGGTGTTGTTGCCGACGATGTCGTAGTTGCCCTCGGAGGTGTAGAAACGCAGCGCGAAGCCGCGAACGTCGCGCCAGGTGTCGGGAGAGCCCTGCTCGCCGGCCACCGAGGAGAAGCGCTGGACGGTTTCCGTCACGGTGCCCGGCTGGAAGACAGCGGCGCGCGTGTACTTGGAAACGTCTTCCGTGACGACGAACTCACCGAATGCTCCGCCGCCCTTGGCGTGCACGATGCGCTCCGGGATGCGCTCCCGGTTGAACTGGGCCAGCTTCTCGACCAGGTAACGGTCGTGCAGGGCAATTGCCCCGTTGGCGCCGGCGCTCAGTGACTGGTCGTCACTGCCGACCGGGGTGCCGGTCTGGGTGGTGGTGAAGTTCGACATGCTCTCTCTTTCAATAAGGGGTGGTGCGGTGACGTCAGGAAGCTTGTGCGGCGCAGTCGGCGCAGAGCCCGCGGTACAGCACATCCGCGATTTGGATGGTCATACCGTGGGTGTTCTCCGGCGTCAGACAGGGCGCATGCCCCACGGCGCAGTCAACGTCCTCGATCCGTCCGCATCCGGTGCAGATCGCGTGGTGATGGTTGTCATCCACGCGCGTCTCGTATCTGGCCGGGGAATGCGGCGGCTCGATCTTCCGCAGCAGGCCAATGTCGGTCAGGTCTGTGAGGACCACATAGACCGACTGCAGGCTGATGCCGGGAAGCTCGCTGCGTACTGCGGCGGCGACGTCGTCGGCCACAGCATGCGGCAGGTGCTCGACGGCCGTGAGGACCGCCAGCCGCTGCTTCGTGACCCGACGGCCGTTGGCACGCAGCGCTCCGGTCCACCTTTCGGTGGCCGCGGTGGGGGCTGCTGTCGATGTCATGCACACCAGCTAACCACTAATTATGAATAATTCATAATAAGACCCGGATGGCACACTGGAGGGAGACGGACAACATGACGGGGAGATCCAGTGGCAGGCATCAAGACCCAGGCGCACCAGCAGCGCGTGAGGGTTCGCGAATACGACGTCGATATCCGCACCTACGGCTCCGGGGCCGCCCGGGTGGTGCTGGTGCACGGCATCGGGGCGTCGGGACGCTACTACTCCCGCCTGGTGGAGGAGCTGGCAAAGACGTCCACCGTGCATACGGTGGAAATGCCGGGTTTCGGGTCGACCCCAACGCCGGACAGCGGCCTGGATATGGCCGACTTTGCAGCTGTCACCTGTGATGCCCTGCGTGCTGCAGGCATCGGTCCCGCCCAGTGGGTGGGGCACTCGATGGGCTGCCAGGTGGTGACGGAAATGGCGCTGATGGCTCCGGAACTGGTCACCTCCGTGGTGCTGCTGGGGCCCACCATCAACCGCGGCGAGCGCAATGCCGTGCTGCAGGGCTTCCGGCTGGCGCAGGACTGCCTGCGCGAGCCCCCGGCGATCAACTGGATCCTGCTCACCGACTACCTGCGGGCCGGTCCGCGCTGGTACCTGCGCACCATGCCCAAGATGGTGCGGCACCGGCTCGAGGAGCGCATCGGCAAGGTTCAGGCTCCGGTGACTCTGGTCCGCGGCGAACGGGATCCGATTGTGCCCGCCGGCTGGCTGCAGGAGCTGGCAGCCGCGCGGCCCGGTTCCGCCGCGGTGGAGCTTCCCGGGCAGCCGCATGTGTGCATGTTCACCGAGCCCGCGCAGACCGCTGCGCTGCTGCGGGAAGCGGCGACTTCCCGGCCGTGACATTCGCGCATTTGACATTCGCGCATCTGCGCCGCCGGCTGACCCAGGCCCGTGCCTGGGCGGCCGACTACGCCTACGTGGGCTACTGGCAGGTGCACGGGTTCCTCTTCCGCAGGGATCCCTCCGCCTATTTGGCGCCCTCCAACGCTCCGGACGCTCCGGACGTCCCGCGCCGGCCTGTTGTGCTGGTGCCCGGTGTCTATGAGACCTGGCAGTTCCTGCGGCCGCTGGCAGAGGCGCTTTCCGCCCGGGGGTATCCGGTGCACACGGTGGCGCCGCTGGGCTACAACCGCGGCCGGGTCGACCGCATGGCACTGCTGGTCCAGCAGTATCTGGTGGAAAAGGACCTCAGCGGAGCCGTGGTGGTGGCGCACAGCAAGGGCGGGCTGATCGGCAAGCAGCTGATGCTGCTGCCCGAAGGCGGCCGGCGCGTGGAGCACATGATTGCCGTCAATACTCCGTTTTCCGGCTCCGTTTACGCGAACTTCTTCATCCTGCCGTCCGTCCGGGCCTTCGCGCCCCGCAACAAGTTCCTGCGCCGGCTGCAGGAAAGCCGGGACGTGAATGCGCGCATCACCTCGGTGTACAGCAGCTTCGATCCGCACATCCCCGGCGGTAGTAATCTGCCCGGTGCCCGCAATATCCAGCTCGAGACGATGGGGCATTTCCGTCCCATCGGTGATCCGCGGCTGCTGGCCGTGCTGGAGCAGGAACTCGAGCGGGAGCCTTAGGAAGCCCCGCGGGCCAGCGCCTGTTCGACGGCGGCCTCCGCTCCGCCGGTCCACGGCTCCCCGTGGCCGGTCAGCAGGACGGGCGCGTTGGTCTTTGCGAGCAGGTCCAGGGACTGCAGGGCCTCCGGGCTGTCCGCGGTGGCGGCGCCGGAGACGATCTGCGGTCCCTTGGTCCCGGTATAGGGATTGAGCGTTACCAGCGAATCGCCGCAGATCAGCACGTCCCGGTCCGGATAATGCAGGGCCACGTGGCCCGCGGTGTGCCCCGGCGTGTGGATAATCTGCGGGCTGCCGGGAAGGGCTGCGCCGGACTCGCGGCCGAGGCTGTGCACATCGGTCACGCCGCGGACATTCAGCGCGCCGGCCAGGGTCATCGCGCCCAGATAGGGGATCGCTTTGGGGTAGCGGACCGGATACAGGAACCGGTTGTTTTCATGTTCATACCGGTAGGGATGGGCGGCGATGTAGCGGTCGTCGTCGTGCACCAGGATCGGGGTGCGGAACTCCTGCCGGATTCGGGCGGCACTGCCCACATGGTCAAAGTGGGCATGCGTCAGGACCAGTGCGGTGACCGAACCGGGGCCGTAGCCCAGCTCCCGGACGGCCCGGGACAGCTCCGGCCACATACCGGGCAGGCCGGCATCGATGATAGCCAGGCCGTTGTCATCCTCCACCAGATAAGTATTGACGTAGGCATGTTCAATGCGGTGGATTCCGTCTGCGACGTTCCGGATAAACACGGTGACCTCCTCGGCAGCTGGGACAGTACTGCCTCCATCCTAAGCATGCTGTCTATCTGCGTGCCGGGCGCGGGCCGGGCCGGCGGACGGAAGCTCCGCCGCTCCGGCTTAGACTTCTCGGGTGCCCAGACTCCTCGCCGACCTCACACCCTGCGCGAAAGCCCGGAATTCCGCCGGCTGTGGACCGGAACCGCGCTCTCCGCCGTCGGGACCCAGCTGACGCTGCTGGCCGTGAGCCTGGAGGTGTATTCGCTGACCGAATCCACCTTCTACGTGGGCCTGCTGGGATTGGTGGGGCTGGTGCCGCTGGTGGTGGCGGGCCTCTACGGCGGCTCCATCGTGGACGCCTATGACCGCCGCAAGGTGGCCCTTTCTCGTCGATCCTCCTGTGGCTGTCCACGATCGGCATTGCCGCCCAGGCGTGGGCTGGCCTGGGCAACATTTGGGTGCTCTACGCTCTGGTTGCGGTGAACGCCGGTGCCAGCGGCCTGAACCACCCGGCCCGCAGCGCCATTATTCCGCGCCTGGTCCGTCCCGAGCTGCTGCCGGCGGCTAACGCCCTGAGCATGATCACCTTTGGGCTGGCCATGACCGCCGGTCCATTGCTGGCCGGTGTCCTGGTGGCTCAGGTGGGCTACGGATGGACGTATACGATCGACGTCGTCACCTTCACCGCTGCGATGTGGGCGGTGTACCGGCTGCCTCCGATGCCGCCCGAGGGGGAGGTGCAGAAGGCCGGCCTGAAATCCGTTCTCGAAGGATTCCGTTTCCTCGCCACCCGTCCGAACATCCGCATGACCTTCCTCGTGGACCTCGCGGCGATGGTGATGGCCCAGCCGCGGGCCCTGCTTCCCGCCGTCGGCGCCCTGCTGCTGGGCGGGGGAGCCACCACTGTGGGAGTACTGCTGGCAGCCACCGCCGTGGGCGCCTTTCTCGCCGGACTCTTTTCCGGACCACTGGGCACCGTGCGCCGGCAGGGGCTGGCCGTGTTGTGGTCAGTGACTGCCTGGGGCCTCTCGGTGTCCGCCTTCGGTGTGGTGGTGGTGATGGCCGGGCAGAACGACGGCGCTGAGCCCACGGTCTGGCTGATCCCGGCCGCCGTCGCCATGGCATGTGCGGGCATTGCCGATTCGGTCAGCGGAGTCTTTCGCTCCACTATCCTGCAGTCCGCGACGCCGGACGCCATGCGCGGGCGGCTGCAGGGCGTGTTCGTGGTGGTGGTCGCCGGCGGGCCGCGCCTCGGGGACCTGGTGGCCGGCGTCGACGCCTCCTTCCTCGGCGAAGGCTGGGCCGCGGTTATCGGCGGCGTGGTATGCATTGCGCTGGTGGGAGTCCTGGCCCGCCGGCAGCCGCAGTTCGCCCGCTATGACGCCCGCCATCCCGAGCCGTAGGATCTGGTTGCAGGGGCGTCCACCGCCGCGGTTTCCGGCGCCGGAGACCGCTTTCAGGCCCCGAACCGTGCGGAACAAGCCGGTCGGGTAAAGCGTTGAAATCGGTGGATAGACTGACGTTTCGCGGATCCGGTCATCTCCGGGATGCCACTTCCGGGCTCCGGTGCAGATCCGCTCAGGAAGGAACCCCACGTGCATCAACACTTCAACGGTTTGAAGACCGCCGCGCTGTTCGGAGTCCTCTTCGCCGTACTGCTGGGCATCGGCGCCCTGCTCTCCAGCGGAACCGGAAGCTCCGCCTTCATCTGGATCTTCCTGTTCATCGGACTGGCCACCACGGCGTACAGCTACTGGAACAGCGACAAGCTGGCGATCCGCGCCATGCGCGCGGTACCGGTCACCGAACAGCAGGCTCCGGAGATGTACCGCATCGTCCGGGAGCTCTCCGCCCGTGCCAATCAGCCCATGCCGCGGCTTTACATTTCGCCCACCATGGCTCCCAATGCCTTCGCCACCGGCCGCAACCCGCAGAACGCTGCCGTGTGCTGCACGCAGGGAATCCTGGCCCTGTTGAATGAGCGAGAACTGCGCGGGGTTCTCGGGCACGAACTCATGCACGTCTACAACCGGGACATCCTCACTTCTTCGGTGGCGGCCGCCATCGCCGGCGTGATTACCTCGCTGGGCCAGTTCCTGCTCTTCTTCGGCGGCGGCGACCGCCGCAACGCCAACCCGCTGGCCACGATCGCCATGGCCATCCTGGCGCCGTTTGCCGCATCGCTGATCCAGATGGCGATTGGCCGGACCCGGGAATACGACGCTGACGAAGACGGCGCCAAGCTCACCGACGATCCGCTGGCGCTCGCCTCCGCCTTGCGGAAGCTGGAGACCGGTACCCAGCGCGCACCGCTGCCCGACACCGACCAGAAGCTGGCGAACGCAGCGCACCTGATGATCGCGAACCCGTTCCGCAACGGCGTCCGCGGCCTGCTGGCGACCCATCCGCCGATGGCCGACCGCATCCGCCGGCTGGAAAACATGGCCGGGCGTCCGCTCGGATCCTGACACCGGTGCTTCCGTCCCCGGCCGGTACCGCCGCCGGCTGGCGGACGGAAGGTAGGCTCGGAGCCATGCGCCTCATCCTCATCCGCCACGGACAGACTCCCTCCAACGAGCACCATTTCCTCGACACCGATGTCCCCGGCCCGGGGTTGACGGAGCTGGGCCTTGCCCAGGCCGCTGCCCTGCCGGACGCCCTGGGGCATGAGCCCATTGACGGCATCTTTGCCTCCAACCTGGTCCGCACCCAGCTCACCGCCGCACCCTTGGCCGCTGCGCTGGAGCTCCCGGTCAGCATCCGCGACGGGCTGCGGGAAATCTCCGCGGGCGAGCTGGAAATGCGCAACGACCGCGACGCCGTCACCGCCTACCTCAAGACCGTCTACAGCTGGGTCAAGGGAGACCTGGGCGTGTACATGCCCGGTGGGCCGGACGGCCACGAAACGTTTGCGCGGTTTGATGCCGTTATCGATGAATTACACGCAGCCGGGTTGAAAAGCCCGGTGGTGGTCAGCCACGGTGCGATGATCCGCGCGTGGTGCACGGCACGGGCCGAAAACGTGGAACCGGACTTCATTGTGGAGAATGCGCTGAGCAACACCGGTATGGCGGTCATGGAATCAGTGCCCGCGGGCGACGGCGGCACACCCGGCTCCTGGAACCTTCTCACCTGGATGGGCGAGGCGGTGGGCGGCCGGGCGCTGCGTGACTATGGCGAGGACGGCCCCGCCGGCGAGGACGTGAAGCTCTGAAGGTCCCGCGTCCTGTCCTACCGGGGATTTGCCCGCTGGTAGCTGGTGCAGGTCTGAGAGAATTCGCGGAGTGTCGACGAGTCTCCGAGCTTGGCCGGCTGAATGACCGAAGCCACGACAACTTCGGGGGACTGGTGGTGGGCGATTATGGCAGGAAGGGTCGGATATTTCTCCAGTTCGGTGACCGCGTCGGCGGTCCGCTGCCGGTCTCCGGTGTCCTCGGCGTTAATGAACTCGCCCATCCAGGCGCACAGCCAGTATTCCGAGACTGCAACGTCATGGACCCCCTCCTCAATCATGGCGTCCCGGGGAAGGGAATCGGTGGCGAAGTTTTCATCGGACCAGACAACGCCGTCCGGCAATTCTTCCGGGAACCGTTCCCGGGCCGCCAGGACCGCTGCCGGGATTTCGTCCACCCCCATGAAAGAAGACGTTGGTACCGGTAGGGAGCCTGTGGCCGGCACCCCGGCGGTTTCGGTGCCCTCGATGACGGCGAAATCCGTTGCCCCAGCACCCGGTTCTGCCCGCCCCTGCTGAGCCGGCGGTGCGGCGCACCCCGCCGCGGCAGCTGCGGCGGCGGTAAGGAGGCCTACCGCTGAAACACGGCTGCGAGCTTTCATGGTTCTCCATTCCCGGTGCAGGCCCGGTGGCCGCCCTTAGCTGAAGTGTAACCACGGGCACAACATCGCAACGACGACGGCGCCGCACCCCGCCAGGGGGAGCGGCGCCGTCGTCGTTCTGCTGCTGCCCGAAGGCAGCTCAAGTCGCAGAAACCCTAGCGGTAGTTGATGAACTGCAGGTCCACGTCCAGGTCGGCGCCCTTGAGCAGGGCCATGGTGGCCTGCAGGTCGTCGCGGGATTTGGAGGTTACGCGCAGCTCGTCGCCCTGGATCCGGGAGTTCACGCCCTTGGGGCCTTCGTCGCGGATGATCTTGTTGATCTTCTTCGCCTGGTCCTGGGCGATGCCTTCCTTCATGGAGGCCTCGATCCGGTATTCCTTGCCGGAGGCGAACGGCTCGCCGGCGTCGAGGGACTTCAGCGAAATGCCGCGCTTGACCAGCTTGGACTGCAGGACGTCGAGGACAGCCTTGACGCGTTCCTCGGAGTTGGCCTTCATGAGGATGTTCTCTCCGCTGAAGTCCACTTCGGCGCCGACACCCTTGAAGTCGTAGCGCTGGGCCAGCTCCTTCTGCGCCTGGTTCAGGGCGTTGGCGACTTCCTGTTTGTCGATCTTGCTCACAACATCAAATGATGACTCGCTGGCCATGTGTGCTCCTTGCAGTAGTTTTTTCTCCTGCGTCCAGCCTAGTAGCTCTGGGCATCCGTGGCAGCCTTCACAGGCTGCACTCAGGGTATGCCGGGACTTGTCCCATTTTTCCGGCCACAGTAGCGGGGTGAGCAACACAGAAAAGCCCTTGGCAGTATCCCGCCACCGGCGCACCCATCTCGGCAAACTGCGCATAGCTGCGGCAGGATCGGTCCTGGCCGCGGTCTCCATCACGGGAGTGGGGGCCGCGGCAGCTCCGGCCTCCGCCGCGGACCTGCGGTCCTTTCTGGCACCGCTGGACCGGCCGGGCGAAGCTGCCGGCAGCCTCGCGGGCACGGGGAGGACACCGAAGCCTCCGGCGAAGGACGGCTGCTGGGAATCCGTGAAGATTTGGCGAACGCCGTCGCCTGGGGATCCGTGACCCAGCAGCAGGCCGACCGGTTCTACGCCCAGATGCAGTCCCGGATTGCCCGCGGACTGTAGCCCGGGCCGGCATCGGCGGCCCGGGAACGCCGGTTCCCGCAGCCGATTCGTATCTTGGGCAAAAGTTCTGTAAAGTTGTTTAGGCCGCAGTCGCTTGCGGCAGTCTTCCTCACCGAAGATGTTCGGCAGATTACCCGAGCGGCCAAAGGGGGCTGACTGTAAATCAGCTGGCAACGCCTTCACTGGTTCGAATCCAGTATCTGCCACCGAACGGGGAAAACCCGCTCCGCCAGAAAATTGGCCGGGGCGGGTTTTTTCTTGCCCGCGGACGTCTTGACCGGGGCCTTCACCGCTGAGCGAACATATAGAGACATCTCCACCGGCGCCGGATAGCGTGGAGGGATGGCAACTATCGACATCACCGAGGCAACGTTCCCCGAGACCATTGAGGAAAACGACATTGTGTTCGTGGACTTCTGGGCGGACTGGTGCGGCCCGTGCAAGCAGTTCGCGCCGGTGTACGACGCCGTTTCCCAGCAGCACGAGGACATCACCTTCGCGAAGGTGGACACCGAAGCAGAGCAGGGACTGGCAGCTGCCGCGGGCATCACCTCCATCCCCACGCTGATGGCTTTCCGCGAGAAGGTCCTGGTCTTTTCCCAGCCCGGCGCGCTCAACGCCTCCCAGTTCAGCGAACTGGTGGAAGCGGTCAAGGGCTTGGACATGAAGGGCGTCCACGAGCAGATCGCCGCCCAGGAAAACGGACAGGCCGCTGCCGGTTCAGACGGACAGGCAAGCTAAGTCAACCTTCCGCCCATGGATGTTCGTCCGCTCCTGCGGACGTGAAAGCCGTGCAGAGCCCCACCGGGCCTGCACGGCTTTTTTATGTTCTCCTGCACCCTGTTCCCGGCTCCCCCGGCAGCGGTAGTGTCGTACCCACCTTGGACGGAGCCGGTGCCCGCCGGCCATACCGGCGGGCACCGGCCGCCCGTGAGGCTCACAGTCAAAGACGATTAGAGCGAGGCGAAAACCCATGAGCGGAAACCGCGGAGTTGCCTACATCGAGCCCGGTGTGGTGGAAGTGCAGGACATCGACTATCCCACGTTTGAACTGCGGGACGGGCCCGGGGTCAATCCGGCCAACATAGGCCGCAAAGTACCCCACGGCGCCATCCTGAAAGTTGTCACCACCAACATCTGCGGGTCGGACCAGCACATGGTCCGAGGCCGCACCACGGCCCGCCCAACCTGATCCTCGGACACGAGATCACCGGGGAAATCGTGGAAACTGGTCCGGACGTCGAGTTCCTCTCGGTTGGAGACCTGGTTTCGGTGCCCTTCAATATTTCCTGCGGGCGCTGCCGGAACTGCAAGGAGCGGAAAACCGGAATCTGTTTGAACGTCAACCCGGACCGTCCCGGAAGCGCATACGGGTACGTTGACATGGGTGGCTGGGTAGGCGGGCAGGCCGAGTACGTCCTGGTTCCGTATGCGGACTGGAACCTGCTGCGGTTCCCGGATAAAGACCAGGCGATGGAGAAAATCCTGGACCTGACGATGCTCTCGGATATCTTCCCCACCGGCTACCACGGCGCCGTCACGGCAGGAACACGCGTGGGGTCCACGGTCTACATTGCCGGTGCCGGCCCGGTAGGGCTGGCCGCCGCCGCCAGCGCCCAGCTGCTGGGCGCCGCCGTCGTTATCGTGGGTGACCTCAACGGGGAGCGGCTGGCCCAGGCGCGCAGCTTTGGCTGCGAAACGGTGGACGTGTCCAAGGGGGATCCCAGGGATCAGATCGAACAGCTCCTGGGCGTGCCCGAGGTGGACTGCGCAGTGGACGCCGTCGGCTTCGAAGCGCGGGGACACGGGGACGGATCTGCGACGGAAGCACCCGCGACAGTGCTCAACTCCCTCATGGACATTACCGCGGCCGGCGGTGCGCTCGGCATCCCGGGCCTGTACGTCACCGGTGATCCCGGCGGCATTGACGAGGCAGCCAAGGTGGGCTCGCTGTCCCTGAACCTCGGGGCGGGCTGGGCGAAGTCGCTCGCCTTCACCACCGGACAGTGTCCGGTCATGAAGTACAACCGGGACCTGATGATGGCCATCCTGCATGACAGGGTGCAGATCGCCAAGGCCGTGAACGCGACGACCATCAGCCTGGACCAGGCACCGGAGTCCTACCGCGAGTTCGATTCCGGGGTGGCCCGGAAGTACGTCATTGACCCGCACGGGATGGTGCGCGCGTAGGGGAGGGCCGGCACGGCTGGACCGGGCCGGTTAATCAACTGAAGCACACGCTGGCCAACTGCAGCACAGCCCAAGGGCCGGAACCGTACGGTTTCGGCCCTTGGCGTGCGCCCCGCGACGTGGTGTCTTCCGCTGCTTCCGGGCCGGGACGTACAGTCGAATGGCCGGGATTTCCCGCCGTATCCGGGCCCCGGCGGCCGTCCATCCACTCACCACTGCAGCGTTGGAAACGGGGATGTCATGTCCGCTCGCGTGCCTGCCGATTACCTTTCTCCCAAACAGTCCGCAACCTGCGGGGTTCGGCCATGAACGGGGCGGATACCGCCTGGGTTCTGGTCTGCGCCGGCCTGGTCCTGTTCATGACTCCGGGGCTGGCGCTCTTTTACGGCGGGATGGTTCCGGTCCGGAATGTCCTGACCATGATGATGCAGAACATCATTCCGCTGGGAATCATCACCGTCACGTGGGTGCTCGTGGGGTACACGCTGGCTTTCAGCAACAGGGGAAATTCACTGGTTGGCGAGTTTGATGCTTTTGCCCTGATTGGTGTCGACACCCCCCAGTTCCACACGGTGGCGGCGGGAGTGACCATTCCCGCGCTCGCCTTTGTCGCCTATCAGATGATGTTTGCCATCATTACCCCGGCGCTGCTGACCGGAGCCACCGCCGGCCGGCTCAAGTTCGCCGGCTGGACGGTGTTCCTTGCGGCCTGGTCCATCCTGGTTTATCCGCAGGTGGCCCGCTGGCTGTGGCATCCGAAGGGGTGGCTCGCGGAGCTGGGCGCGCAGGACTGGGCCGGTGGAATGGTGGTGCACGCCTCCGCGGGAGGTGCAGCCATCGCGGTCCTGCTGGTGGTGGGGCGGCGCCACGGCTGGCCAAACCTGAAAACCTCGCCGAACAACCTGCCGCTCATGCTGGTGGGCACCGGCATCCTGTGGTTCGGCTGGTTCGGGTTCAACGCCGGAGACGGCCTGCAGGCCAATGACATTGCCGCACAGGCCCTGATCAACACGCATATTGCCGGCGGCGCGGCGATGCTGACCTGGCTGCTGGTGGAACGGCTCAGCAGCGGACACTCCACGCTGGTGGGCGCCGCCTCGGGCGCCATCGCCGGGCTGGCGACCATTACCCCGTGCGCCGGGTTCGTCAGCACCGGAGCGGCCCTGCTGATTGGGTTGATCGCCGGCTGCGTATGCTGCTTCGCCGTGCGGCTCAAACATGTCTTCAAGTACGACGACGCCCTGGACGTCATTGCCGTCCACTTTGTCGGCGGGGTGCTCGGGTCGCTGCTGCTGGGGTTCTTCGCGGACAGCACCGTCAACGCGGTGGGCGAGGACGGCCTATTCACCGGCGGCGGGGGAGTGCTTCTCTGGCACCAGATCGTCGCAGTGGTCTGCGTGGTCCTGTTCTCCTTTGTCCTGAGCTGGATTATCGCGGTGGTGATCAGCCGCACCATGGGGCTGCGGGAGCCCGGCCCGGAGCAGGAGGACCTGGACCATGTCCAGCAGGGTGCCTCCGGCTACGCGCTCAGCGGCATCATTGCGCACCCGACGGCCAGCGGGCGGGCTGCGGAAGACGGTTTGTACTCCGACCGGAACACCGACAACCGCGTTGGCCCGCCGCAGCTCCTGCTCAGCGCCGTGGTCAACACCAGCCGCGTTGACGGCCTGCGCGACGCGCTGCTGATGGCCGGGGCCCGGTCCCTGGAACTGGCCGACACCGCGGTCTACACCGGGACAGTCCGGACTGAGAACTTCCGCGGAGGGAAACGGAAGCTGGACTTCGATGACCGGCTCCGCGTGTTCGCCTCCGTTGACGCCGACCATGAGGAAGCCGTGACGGCGGTGCTTAAGCGCTTCGGCGCGGAGCCGGAATCCATTTACCGGCTGCCGGTCGCCTCGTCCTGAGCAAATCCGTCCGCCGCCTTATTTCAGGAACCAGTCCCGCTCCGGGTTGCCGACGGCCGGCACCGTCCGCACGGTGTCCGGCCGGGCCGCCCACCGGACGCCGTTGGCGAGAACGCGCTGAATCTGCGGATGGTGGTACACCGGATACTCCTGGTCGCCGGGGCTGAAGTAGAAAATCCTGCCCAAACCGCGCGAGAAGGTCACTCCGGAACGGAAGACTTCGCCGCCCTCGAAGGAGCTGATGAAGATCAGGTCATCCGGTTCCGGGATGTCGAACAGCTCACCGTACATTTCCTGCTGCGGAATGACGATGGGACTTTCGACCCCCGCGGCGATTGGATGGGACGGCTTGACCGTCCACACCAGTTCCCGTTCGCCGTCGTTGCGCCACTGCAGGGAGCAGCTGGTGCCCAGCAGCTTGGTGAAGATCTTGGCGAAGTGCCCCGAATGCAGGACGAGCAGTCCCATGCCGCCCAGGACATGCCGGTGCACACGTTCCACCACGGCATCGCTGACGTCGGCGTGGGCCCGGTGCCCCCACCACAGCAGGACGTCGGTCTCGGCCAGCCGCTCCTCCGAGAGCCCGTGCTCGGCGTCGGCGAGGACAGCCGTGCCAATCTCCGCCGCCGGAAAAAACCCGGCGAGCCCGTCCCGGATTGCCCCGTGGATCCCGTGCGGATACATCTGCGCCATGGCCGGCGGCTCATTCTGTTCCTCGTGGACGCCCTCGTTCCACACGAGAATCCGGAGCTTGTCATCGAACGTCATTACAGCACCACCTCGCGGTATTCGGCGGCTGACCGGTAACAGGCATCAATTACCCGGGCCCGGGTCAGCGCAAGTGAACCATCGTGTTGCCCCCATACTGCCGCACCGGCACGGATCGTGCCGACAAAGCTGTCGACGACGCCCTGATGGGCCAGGCCCGGTGACGCCGCCGGGACATAGTCGGCGTTCACGCCGTCCTTGTCGGTGAAGACCCTGAGATCGCCCACCGGGGTGTTCGATGCTCCGACGGAACGCAGCTCCGCGCCGCCGTCGGTACCGTAAACGGTGAAGTCCATCAGATCTTCGGTTTCGCGGTAACTTGCCCAGCCGGCCTCGAGCACCAGCGTGCCTCCTCCTTCAAGGCGGATGAACGCGGAGGCGAAGTCCTCGACGTCGAAGGCCAAACTGGTGTCCATGGCGGTGTACCGGGCGTTTCCGCCCCGGCCCCGCGGACCCAGTTCGGAATGGACGGAGGCCGAGACTGACAGGACCTTCGGCTCTCCCAGCAGGTGGAGGGCGTAGTCCAGCACGTGTACGCCGATATCAGCCAGCGGCCCGCCGCCGGCCAGGTCCCTGCTGGTGAACCAGCTGCCCAGCATGGGAATCCCCTCCCGGCGCAGCCAGGAGGCCTTCGCATAGTAGGGCCGGCCCAGGTCCCCCGCTTCGATAACCCGCTTCAGCGTCTGGATGTCGCCGCGCAGCCGGTGGTTGAAAGCCACGTCAAGGACCCGGCCCGCCCGGCGGGCGGCATCGACCATCTGCTGGCCTTCGGTGCCGTTGCGGGCAATCGGTTTTTCGCTGAGCACGTGCAGGCCGCGGTTGAGGGCGGCGACGGCGATCGGGGCATGGAGGAAAGTGGGAACCGCCACGCTGACGGCGTCGAGGTCTTCCAGCTCAAGCAGCTCTTCCCAGCCGGCGAAGCAATCCCGGATTCCATACCGGCCCTGCAGCTCGGCCAGGAGGCCGGCTTCCATGCCGGCCAGGGCCACGACCTCCACCCCGTCAATGTTCCGGTACGCCTCAATGTGCTGTTGTCCGGCCCAGCCGATTCCGATAACTCCAACCCGGAGGACCTGCCGGTCAGTGTGCTGCTCATTCACAGTAAAAGTTTCCTTTGCCGCTTGCCTCGATGTGCTGCCGAGACTAACGGAAACGTGAGGGGAACACTACGACGCCGCCCCCGGCGGCCCTTAGCGGCGCCGGTGGTCCTCGGGGGACAGGCGCGGCCCGTAGGACTGCTTGCGGAAACCGCTCATGACCAGCAGACGGACCACGCGCTGGCGGTGGCCGAGCCACGGTTGCAGCAGGGCCAGCATGCCGGCGTCGTCGGTCCGGCGTCCGGTGAGCGCCTCGCCAACGAACGCGGCCAAATGGTAGTCGCCCACGGACACCGAGTCCGGGGCGCCGTGAGTGCGCTGGGTAATCTCGGCGGCACTCCACGGGCCGATCCCGGGGACTGAGCACAGCCGGGCGGTCAGGTCAGCGCCCAACGGAACCGCGGCGAGCCGCTCCAGCCCCGTGGCGACGGCGCAGGCCCGCAGGATGGTGCCGGAACGGTGCGCGTCCACGCCTGCGCGGTGCCACTCCCAGCTCGGGATCCGCCGCCACTGGGCTGCGGTGGGCGGAACCTTCAGTCCGGCGGGAGCAGGGCCGGGCGCATCCGTCCCGTACTTGGTGACCAGGTAGCGCCAGGAGTAATACGCCTCCATGGCCGTCACCTTCTGCTCCAGAACGACAGGGACAATGCTGTCCAGCATCCTGCCGGTGCTGGGCAGGCGCAGCCCGGGGTTGCGGCGGCGCACTTCAGCCAAAGCCGGGGGCAGGGTGGCGGTGAAACCGGGATCGTCGAATCCGGTCCAGTCATCGCCCTCACCAAGCAGGGCGGGGACCCGGGCCAGGGCACAGTCAGCGCCCGGGCCCCAGGCCCGGGCCAGGATCCGGGCGCCCGGGACTGGCGCGGGCTGCTCGGAAAGGGCGAGGGAGGCGTTGCCCTCCGGTGTGGAGAAAGCGAGCCATACGACGCCGGGGCCGCGGCGCACGGACGGGTCCTTGGCACCGTGGGCCAGAATTCCCAGCGAACCGGCCAGTGAAAACGGGCGCCCGGATTCCCAGAGCAGGGACCGGAAACCTGACGCGGCGGACACCCCAGCGGCGGTGTTTCCGGAGGTACCAGTGTTTCCTGAGATACCCGGGGAGGAGACCGGCACGGACATCGACATGCTTCCATCGTCGCACGCACCGCCGACGCTCCCGGGAAGGGGGAAACCGGCTGCGCGGCTTTTGCTACGCCGGGTTCCGGGGAAAGCTGGACGGCGCGGGCCGAACAAGTAACGTGTTGCACATGAAGTTTGCAGAGACTGTCCTGGACCTGATCGGCAAGACCCCGCTGGTGAAGCTGAACAACGTCACCGACGGCCTCGCGGCCACCGTGCTGGTGAAGCTGGAGTACCTGAATCCGGGGGGATCGATCAAGGACCGGATTGCGGTTCGGATGGTCGAGGCGGCCGAACGCGAGGGCAAATTGAAGCCCGGCGGCACCATCATCGAACCCACCAGCGGCAACACCGGCGTCGGCCTCGCCCTCGTAGCCCAGCAAAAGGGCTACCGGTGCATCTTCGTCACCCCGGACAAGGTGGGCGTGGAGAAGCGCGACGTGCTGCGCGCCTACGGGGCGGAAGTAGTGGTCACGCCCACCGCCGTCGCGCCCGAATCTCCGGACTCCTACTACGGGGTCTCCGACCGCCTGGTCCGTGAAATTCCGGGCGCCTACAAGCCGGACCAGTTCTCCAACCCCGCCGCCCCGGCCAGCCACTACGAAACCACGGGACCGGAGGTCTGGCAGGACACCGACGGCCGCGTGACCCACTTCGTGGCCTGCGCCGGCACCGGCGGCACGATCACCGGAGCGGGCCGGTACCTGAAGGAAGTCTCGGCCGGCCGCCAGCCGGGACCGGTCCGCATCATTGCCGCCGATCCGGAGGGATCGGTCTACTCCGGCGGCACCGGACGCCCCTACTTCGTGGAGGGCGTCGGCGAGGACATGTGGCCGGACAACTACGACCCCTCCGTTCCGGACGAGGTCATTGCCGTCGACGACGCCGAATCGTTCGCGATGACGCGCCGGCTGGCCCGCGAGGAGGGCCTGCTGGTCGGCGGCTCCTCCGGCATGGCCGTGGTGGCAGCGCTCCGGGCGGCCCGCGACCTGGGGCCCGACGACGTCGTCGTGGTCCTGCTCCCGGACAGCGGACGCGGGTACATGGGCAAGATCTTCAACGACGAGTGGATGCGTTCCTACGGCTTCCTGCAGGGGCCGGAACAGGAAGCCGCCGTGCGCGACGTCCTGGCCACCAAGGACGGCTCGCTGCCGGCCCTGGTGCACACCCATCCCAACGAGACAGTCCTGGACGCCATCGGCATCCTCAACGAATACGGCGTCTCCTGCATCCCCGTGCTGTCCCAGGAACCGCCGGTGCGGATCGGCGAGGTCCTCGGCTCCGTGGACGAGCGCTCGCTGACGGAGAAGCTGTTCCGCGGGGAAGCCAAGCCCACTGACAGCATCAGCAAGCACATGGGGCCCCAGCCGGCCATGGTCGGTGCCGGGGACTCGGTGGCGGCGGCGAAGGAGAAACTGCAGGAGAACGACGCCGTCATGGTCACCTCCGGAGGAGCTCCCGTGGGAATACTTACCCGCCATGACCTGCTGTCCTACATGAGCATCTAGCCGCCACCTGAAGCTAAGGAGCAACCATGACTGAAGGTTTTAACACCAGTGCCATCCACGCCGGCCAGGCCCCGGATCCGTCCACTGGCGCGGTCATTCCGCCGCTGTACCAAAGCACCACCTATGCACAGGACGGCATCGGAAACCTGCGCAACGGCTATGAGTACGGCCGCGGCACCAATCCCACCCGGGATGCGCTGCAGGTCCAGCTGGGTGCGCTTGAAGGCGGCGCCCACGCGTACTCCTTCAGCTCAGGGCTCGCCGCCGAGGACGCGCTGATCCGCGCCCTGCTGGCCCCCGGCGACCACATCGTGCTGGGCAATGACGCGTACGGCGGCACCTACCGGCTCATCAACAAGGTGCTTTCCGGCTGGGGCATCACCAACGCCGCGGTGGACATGTCCGACGTCGGCGCCCTCACCCGCGCGATTGCGGCCGGCAATACCAAAATGGTGTGGCTGGAAACGCCGTCCAACCCGATGATGAAAATTTCCGACATTGCCGCCGTGGCGCAGGCCGCGCACGACGCGGGGGCCTGGCTGGTGGTGGACAACACCTTCGCCTCGCCGTATCTGCAGCAGCCGCTGGCCCTGGGCGCGGACATCGTGGTGCACTCCACCACCAAGTACATCGGCGGGCACTCCGACGCGGTGGGCGGCGCGGTGATCCTGAACGACGACGCCGCGGCCGAGAAGATCGGCTTCATCCAGTTCGCCGTCGGCGCGGTTTCGGCGCCGATGGAAGCCTGGCTGACCACCCGCGGGCTCAAGACCCTGGGGGTGCGGATGGACCGGCATTCCTCCAACGCCATGGCCGTGGCCCGATGGCTGCAGGACCAGCCGGCCGTGGAAAACGTGCTGTATCCGGGTCTGGAAGATCACCCCGGGCATGACCTGGCCAAGGCGCAGATGAAGGACTTCGGCGGGATGGTCTCCGTGTCCTTCAGGGGCGGGGAGACCGCGGCCCGGACGGTGGCGGAATCCACCCGCGTGTTCACCCTGGCCGAGTCCCTGGGCGGAGTGGAGTCCCTGATGAACTACCCGTCCGAGATGACGCACGCCTCCGTCAAGGGCACCGAACTGGCGGTGCCGGAGAACCTGCTGCGGCTCTCCGTAGGCATCGAGGATCTCGAGGACCTGATCGCGGACCTGGACCAGGCACTGGCCCGGCTGTAAGCGGGAACCGGATCCGGGGACTACCGCCGGCGCAGGAAGCGCCGGCGGGCCCTCGATCCCGCTCCTGGAAGAAGCGGCTGCTCTGCGGAAGCCACAGCAGCAGGACACAGACCAGCAGCACAGCGCCGACCGCAATCAGGGCCGGGCCGCGGAAGAGCAACGGTATCCCCACGATCATTCCCACCGTGGTGAGGGACTCCCGTGCGCTGCGTTTCCCGGCCCGCAGCCGGAGCACGCAAAATCCGATCACTGCCGCCACGCCCAGGACCAGGACCCCCAGGGCCGTCAGGGCGGCACCGTCACGGTGCTGGGTGCCGGCCGAAACGATGAACGAGGCCCCGGCCACCGCCACCATGGCGGCTGCGGCGAGCCAGGCGGCCGCGGCGCCGCGGATAATTCCGGGCAGCGGTGCGCGCGGCTGCGGCCCGGGCCCGCGGGATGCCGGCCGGATCACCGGTGCCCGGCCACGACGGGGGTGCGGGTTTCGGTGTCGTAGCGGTACACCTCCCGGCCCCCGATCCATACCGTCAATGCCCGCTGCATAACATCCAGCGGATCGCCGCTCCACAGCACGACGTCGGCATCCTTGCCGGCCTCCAGGGACCCGATGCGGTCGGCCAGTCCCAGGACCCTGGCCGGATTGATGGTGACGGACCGAAGCGCCGTATCCCGGTCCAGCCCCTCCTTCATGGCCAGCGCCGCCTGGTAGATCAGGAAGTTGATCGGCACCACGGGGTGGTCGGTGATGATGGAAATTTCCACTCCCGCGGCGGCCAGCCTGCCGGGGTTTTCCATGCTGCGCTGACGCAGTTCCACTTTGGAGCGGGTGGTGAACAGCGGCCCGATCAGCACCGGCACGCCGCGCTCGGCCAGCACGTCCGCCAGCAGATGGGCTTCGGTGCCGTGGTCCAGGACCAGGTCATAACCGAACTCGTCGGCGAGGCGCAGGGCGGTGCCGATGTCGTCGGCGCGGTGGGCATGCTGGCGCCACGGGATTTCCCGGCGCAGCACCATGGCCAGGGCTTCGAGCTGGGGGTCGCGGTCGTCGTCGCCGTTTTTTCCCATGTAGTTCAGGGCGTCCATGAACGCCTTGCGGATCACCAGCGCCGTCCCCAGCCGGGTGGAGGGGGTCTGCTTCTTTTCGCTGTACACCCGCTTGGGGTTCTCTCCGAGGGCGGACTTCAGGCCGCTCGGGGAGCGCAGGACCATTTCCTCCACGTACCGTCCGTGCGTGTGCAGGGCCACGGCGAGCCCGCCAATGGGATTGCCGGAGCCGGGGTTGATGTTTACGGCGGTGACCCCGCCGGCCAGCGCGTCGTCGAAGCCGACGTCGTGCGGGTTCACGCCGTCGATGGCCCGGACGCCGGCCATAACCGGATCCGTCATCTCGTTGGTGTCGTTCCCGGCCCAGCCTTCGCCCTCTTCATGCACGCCAAGGTGGGTGTGCGCATCCACCAGGCCCGGCAGCAGCCACCGGCCGCCGGCATCAATCACCTGGGCATCTCCGGGCACGCGGACCTCCGGACCCAGCTCACGGATCTTCCCGTCCTCCAGCAGCACGGTGCCGTGGAACTCCGGGGCCGTGACGGGAACAACGCGGGCGTTGGTGATGGCCAAAACAGGTGCGGGCATGAGCAACCTTCCAGGAGCGGATCAACTTTCGCCCAGCCTATCCTGCGCCCCTGACGGTCCGTGGAAGGACGGCCCGCCGGTAGACTTGCGTCTGTTGATGTTGGGCAGTGTGTAGTGCAGGGAGAATCATGGGCCTGAAAACCCGATCCGGGATGGCCCGGCTGGGACTGACTCTGGCGGGACTCCTGGCAGCGGCCGCCATGATCGTTGCAGCCTTTGTGATTTCCCCCGGCACGGCCTCGATTTCAGTGTCTACCTGAGCGGCGGTCAGAGCGTGCTCGACGCCGCGGGGGAGCTGTACACGAAGGAACTGCAGTACCGCGAGGGCAGCAGCCTGCTCTTCACCTATCCGCCGTTTTCGGCGCTGGTGTTTGCCGTCCTGGCCCCCTTCGGCCAGAGCCTGGGTCTGAACATCTTTACCGGCATTTCACTGCTCATTGCCGCGGCCACCGCTGTTGTGGGCGTCGCTTACGCCTTCCGGCAGCCGGGCGTCCGCGCGGTGCTGAAACACCCCTGGTTGCGCCCGTTAGCCCTGGCGGCCATCGGATTCGTCATCCTCCTGGGACCGTGGCGGGAAACAACCGCTTTCGGGCAGATCAACATCCTGCTGTTCGGGCTGATCATGGCGGATTTCCTGATCAAGCGCGACACCTGGCCAACCGGCCTGCTGACCGGCGTCGCCGCCGGTCTGAAACTGACGCCGCTGGTCTTTGGCCTGTACTTCCTGGCCCGCGGCGACTGGCGCGGTCTGCGCAACATGACCTTCGGCTTCCTGGCCACCTTTGGGCTGGGCTTCCTGATCCTCCCGCGGGAGTCGCGCACCTACTGGGCGGAACTGCTGCCGGACACCTCCCGAATCGGCGGCGCCGGCTATGTCGACAACCTGGGCATCAAGGGCGCCATCCTGCATTTCACCGGTCCGGAGTTCCCGGTGGACCCGCCCTGGCTGCTGCTTTCGCTGTTGGCAGTGGCTGCTGCCACCATCATCATCCGGCTCGCCGGCAACCGCGGAGACCGGTTCACCGCGCTGTCCGCCACAGCGCTGCTGATGCTGCTCATCTCACCGGTGTCCTGGTCCCACCACTGGGTCTGGGTTGCCCTCTTCATCCCCGTGCTGGCACGGAACATCGCGGACTTCACCCGGAAGGGCAGCGGGGTGCGCCGCTGGGGCGTGGCCCTGCTGGCCTCGGCTTTCGTGGTTTTCCTGCTTTCCCCCAAGTCCATCGGGTGGCTCATGGGTGCTGCCAACCTCGACTCCCAGGTGCCAAGTGCATGGCTGATGGCCTCCAGCGTCGGCGTGTTCTGGGGCCTGGGCCTCATGGTTTGGTGGCTGGTGGCGCTGTGGAAGGCGCGGCCCCGGCACTGGTGGAAGCAGCCCGTTTCGGCGCAGCTTCCGGCAGCGCCGGTGAAGAACATCCAGCCGTAGCGGCCTCTTCGCTCCGCCTTTCTGAGGGGTGGCCGGCGGGGTAACGCTCACGGGCTGGCCCCGGCGGGATAACGCTCACGGGCTGGCCCCGAGTCCTCCGTCCCGTCCGTCGAGTGTCGGGGTGGTGCTGCTTCCGCCGTGGCATTCGGTCATCAGTCCGTCACTGGATGTGCCTAACCAGCAGAAGCCCTGCACTCGAGGCGAAGAATCCCGATATCGGCGAGCTGCGAGAGTTGCGAGGGCTAAGCCCATCCGCGGCCCAAGTCGCCCGGTTCGAAGGTCCCCTACCTTCGCCAGCCGTTATCCACCAGTGCCCTGCGGATAGGCGCAAGCACGGACTCCCGGGCTGGCGCAGCTGCAGCCGGTTTATCTTGATTTGGCGCCATCCTGCTAAAGCAGTGAGTGCATCGCGTTCATTGTCCAGTGCCTGCTGCTCGGGGGTGAGATGGTGCAGCCCGTCATATTCGACGCAGACACGGTATTTCCGGGCACCCAGGTCGGCCCAGACCGCCCGGTGGATTCGAGGCGAATCAATGCGGCAGTTGACTGCAAACTCCGGGAGCTGCCCACGGAGCATCATTAGCCGGAGACGTGTTTCAGGCGGCGAGTCCACCCCAACCCTCGTGAGTTCCAGGGCCTCTTCGGCTCGACGCAGGAAGCGGTTGCCGCGAAGAGCCGCCACATAGGAGTGGAGTTCAGCAAGAGGAACTTTGGGCACCCGCCGCTCACCGAAGTCACGTTGATATTCGCTCACCATCCAGTCCGCAGCGGCGACCAGATCGTCGAGATCCATGCGGCCGGCCATGTCCATCCACGCACGGACGACGCTGGTGAGACGTATGCTGCCGACCTGCACAATTTCCGACGGCAGCAGCCGGCGGCGGTGGCCACAGACTCCCTTTCGGTCTATTGCTGCACTTCCGGCGGGCCTGGTGAGGTGCAGGACATCATCGGTCTCCATGTGCGGAGGCAACGGTATTCCGTGCAGCCGTGCTGCCGTTTCATCGCTGACCACTGCGTCCGGGAGCAGAACAAGATGCGGGCGAATCCGTTGAACGAGGGATTGCTCCACGCCCGCGGGAACGCGGACTGCCCGGCTGACCGTTTTGAGGTCCCGGGCCCGGGTTCTGCTGCGGGGCACGCCATACGCGTCTGACTCCGGGAGCGCGAACGAGCGCCGGCCCAAAGAGGGAGGAAGGTCAGGGGCGTTGCGCATGCGGTCATGGTTCAACACCGACGCTGCCCGTCAGACGGTATGCGCTAAGTCTGTGGACGCGACACTCCGGGCGGAGCGAATCCTTGAGCTGTGCAGGAGCAGGAGCAGGTGAGACCTACCTGGTGGGGCAACCGGAAAGAGCCGCAGGCACCGAACCGAGTGTCGACGTCGTGTCGCTTTGGCGGATCGAGAGTAGGGCACATGCCGCGTCCACTCGTTGGGAAAGGCATTATTCCGACACTCGGCGGTTGGGTGGGCATTATTCCGACACTCGGCGGTGGTGAAGGGATGACGGCGCCGGCGTCCCGGCGGCGCGGCATAAGAGCCCGGGCGCCGCGGCACAAGAGAGGACCCGGCGCCGCGCCCAGCGGAAACCGGAAGCCGTGCCAAAGGGAAAGCGGCCTCGTAGGATGATCGGCATGAGCTCCGGAACCCTGCTCGCGGTATGCCGCGTCCACCAGCTGCTGCCCACCTCTGACTCCACCGGGGTTACCGCGATAGACAAGCGCCCGGTCGAGGGTCCCGTCAAGGTGCACGGGCTTGGCCTGAGCGGAGACCTCCAGGCCAGCCGCAAACACCACGGCGGGGAGTCCAAGGCCGTCTATGCATATTCGCAGGAGGACGCCGACTACTGGGCCGCGGAACTGGGAACGGAAATCCCGCCCGGTCTCTTTGGTGAAAATCTGCGCATCGCGGGCATGCCGGTCTCGGAAGCGGTGATCGGGGAACGCTGGCGGATCGGCGGGAACACCGTGCTGGAAGTGACCTGCCCGCGGACGCCCTGCCGGAACTTCGCCGTTCGGATGGACCAGCCGCGCTGGGTTAAGCGGTTTACCGAAGCCGGCCGGGTCGGGACCTATCTGCGGGTGCTCCGCAACGGAGTGATTTCCGCCGGCGACACCGTGTCCGTCATTCACCGCCCGGAACATGGTGTGACGTCCGGTGACGTTTTCCGCGGGCTGTCCGCGGATCAGGTGCACCTGCTGGCGCAGGCCGGGGCGGCGGGGCACATCAAACTATCCCCGGAAATGCTGAAGGTCCTGCGGACGCTGCAGTCCCGCGAACCTGCCGTCGGCGGCTGAAGCGAAAACACTCATTTTGCCCGCTGTGCCCAAGCTCACCGCCGGCTATGGGCGGGCAGGTCCCGGCATGCCGTACACTTGAAACATCCCCCACTCCGGTATTCCCTTATTTTCCTGCGGTTTCCAATCGCCAGGTACGTTGTGTTGGGGCCCGCATTTTCGAATGCGGGCAGATTCATCTTTTGGGAGCGCCGGCAAAGAAATCGTCACACCGGCCCACGTCACAATCCAGTGAAATCGGTCTACAGCTGTGACGGAAAGTCCTGCCATGGGATTGCAACAGCGCCGGACTTACGTCCTGCGGCCGTCCCTGGCCGCGCGGTCCCAATGAATGAGGATTATTTCTTTTGCTTGACTCTGTAGAAAACACCGAAACCGCCGCTCCGCAGCAGCTGAAGAGAACCAGGTTCTCTTCAGTGACTTGGGTCTGGACCCGCGCGTTCTGCAGGCCCTGGTGGACGTAGGCTACGAAAAGCCGTCCCCCATCCAGGCAGCCACCATCCCCCTCCTGCTTGAAGGCCGCGACGTCGTCGGCCTGGCGCAGACCGGAACCGGTAAGACCGCCGCCTTCGCGGTCCCCGCCCTGTCCCTGATGGCCGGCCTGCCCGCCACCAAGGACACCCAGATCCTCGTGCTGGCCCCGACCCGCGAACTGGCCCTCCAGTCCGCTGAAGCCTTCGCTTCCTACGCCAAGCACATGGACAACTTCACCGTCCTGCCCGTCTACGGCGGATCCGCCTACGGCCCCCAGCTCGCCGGCCTGCGCCGCGGCGCCCAGGTTGTCGTCGGTACCCCGGGCCGCGTCATCGACCACATCTCCAAGGGTTCCCTGGACCTGTCCAACCTCCAGTACCTGGTGCTGGACGAAGCCGACGAAATGCTCCGCATGGGCTTCGCCGAAGACGTTGAGCAGATTCTGGCGACCACGCCCGCCGACAAGCAGGTGGCTTTGTTTTCCGCCACCATGCCCGGCGCAATCCGCAAGATCGCCAAGAAGTACCTGAATAACCCGGCCGAAATTACGGTCAAGTCCAAGACGACCACCGGTGCGAACACCCGCCAGCGCTACGTGCAGGTCATGGGCCCGCACAAGCTGGACGCGATGACCCGCATCCTGGAAAGCGAAGACTACGACGGCGTTATCGCCTTCGTCCGCACCAAGATGGCAACCGAGGACCTGGCTGACAAGCTCAAGGCCCGCGGCTACCAGGCCGCCGCAATCAACGGTGACATCCCGCAGCAGCAGCGCGAGCGCACCGTCGAGGCCCTGCGCAGCGGCAAGATCGACATCCTGGTTGCCACCGACGTCGCCGCCCGCGGCCTCGACGTTGAGCGCATCAGCCACGTCATCAACTACGACATCCCGCACGACACCGAGTCCTACGTCCACCGCATCGGCCGTACGGGCCGCGCAGGACGCACCGGCGACGCCATCCTCTTCATGACCCCGCGTGAGAAGTACCTGCTGCGGGCCATCGAAAAGGCCACCCGCCAGCCGGTTGAGCACATGCAGCTTCCGAGCATCGACATCGTGAACAACAAGCGCCTCGCGAAGTTCTCCGAGCAGATCACCGAAACCCTGGCGTCCGAGGACGTCTCGGTCTTCCGCGACCTGGTCACGAACTACCTCGCCGAGCACGACGTCACCGCCGAGGAAGTTGCCGCAGCCCTGGCCGTCATGGCCCAGGGCGGCCGCCCGCTGCTGATGGAAGAAATTCCGCAGGCTCCGGCCCGCCAGCGCGAGCGCTCCGAAGGCCGCAGCGACGGCAACGGCTCCCGCGGCCCGACACGCCCGCTGACCGAAGGCAATGCGACGTACCGCATCGCCGTCGGCCGCCGCCAGCGCGTCATGCCCGGCTCCATTGTCGGCGCCATTGCCAACGAAGGCGGACTCTCCTCGGCACAGATCGGCGGCATCGACATCCGCGCCGACCACACGCTCGTCGAGCTCCCGGCTGACCTCAGCCAGGACCAGCTGCGCGCCCTGTCCCGCACCCGGATCGGCGGCGAGCTGATCCATCTCGAGCTGGACAACGGCCGCAGGCCGAACCGCGAACGCGAAAGCGGCGGCTTCAATGACCGCGGTGACCGCGGCGGTTTCAAGAAGGATTTCAAGAGGCGCGACAGCGAGCGTTCCTTCGGTGACCGCAGCGCGAGCGACCGCGGCAGCGACCGCGGCGGCTTCAAGAAGCGCGACGGCGACCGCGGCGGCTTCAAGCCGGCCGGTACCCGGGCACCGCGTTTCCGCGACTAAGCACCGGGTTTCGGAAGGCGGCGCCGCATGGCGCGGCCGCTCTGACCTAGGAACCTGACAGGAAAGGCACCTCCGATTTTTTTCGGAGGTGCCTTTCTTGTGCAAGTGTCCGGCGTCCGGCTCCCTGGCAGCGGGTCAGGAAGCGAGGGCGCGCTGGCCCTCCAGCCTCAGCTCCAGATCATTCATGACGATGGCGGCCAAATCCTCCAGGGTTCGGAGGTCACTGTCGGTAAAGTCGCGGGGCTCCCGGTCCAGGATGCACAGTGTGCCCAGGTTGAAGCCGTCGCGGGTCTGCAACGGCACACCGGCGTAAAACTGCAGACCGAACTCACCGGCGACCAGGGGGTTGGCCAGCGTCCGCGGGTCTGCCCGTGCATCGGAGACCACCCAGGCGTCGTCCTGCAGGATGGCGGAAGCACAGAGGCCGGGGTCCCTGCCGATCTGCTGCACGTCGGTTCCATGATGGGACTTGAACCAGATCCGGTCCGTGTCCACCACGCTCACAATCGCCACGGGCACGGAGAACAGCCGCGCCGCCAGGGCCGTGATGCGGTCAAAGGCGCCGTCCGGGGTGTGTCCAGCAGATCGTAGCGGCGTACGGCGGCCAGCCGCTCGGCCTCGTCGGCCGGAATCAGGGGCAGGGCCATGCGGTGGCGGGCGCGGGGAGCCACTGCCAGTTCGTACAGGGCCAGGGACACCTCGTGGGCGGACGGCCGGTCCCGGGGCTCGAGCGCCGTCATGGCCTGAAGGAGGACCCGGAACCCCTCTTCCACGTCGTCGGGGATCGCGGGGGGCCGCAGGAGGCGCGCCACGGCACTCTCCAGGGCGGGCCCTGGGTACGCAGGTACGCCGGTAAGGCACTGCAGCAGCACCAGACCCAGCGAATAAATGTCGCATTCCGGCCCCACGGAGTCGCCGCGCGCCTGTTCCGGGCTCATGTAGGCAGCGGTCCCGGTGAAGGTTCCGCTGTGGGGCTGCGGATCCCGGGCGATCAGCGCCACCCCAAAGTCTGTAAGCTTGGCACGCAGCCGGGCATCGTCGCCGCGGTAGTCGAAGAGCATGATGTTCGCCGGTTTGACGTCCCGGTGCACGACGCCGGCGTCGTGCATGTAATCCAGGCCCACCGCAAGGTCGTAACCCAGATGGGCCACCTGCCGCGGATGCAGCGGGCCGTCCTTCAGCCGGCGGCGCAGGTCGGCGCCCTCCACCAGTTCCATGACCAGGTACAGCTGCTGCCCGCTGCCGCCGGCGGCTGAAGCTGACCCTTCCGGCAGCTGCGTTCCCGCATCCAGCAGGGTGACCAGGCTGTGATGGTTCAGCCGGGCAAGGATTTTGGCCTCGGCATCCGCATGGCGCTGTTCCTCGGCGGTTGAAGCACTTGTGCCTACGACTTTGACCGCGACGTCCCGGCCCAGAAATTCGTCGCGGGCGCGGTAGACGGTCCCCATGGATCCGGCCCCGATGATGTCCGCCAGGCGGTATCGCCCACCCAGCAGGGGGCCGCCGTCGGTGTGTTGCGGTGAATCTGTCACCTATGCCTGCTTTCTCGTATCCTAAGCATACTGACAATCGGGGCCTTCGCTTACCGCCACGACCCGCGCCGGGCCCACCGGAGATGGCTGCGGGGCGGCCGGTCAACACCACGTTCCACGTGGCCTGGATCACTTTAGTGGCGCGGTTTTTGGGCGATTTCATGTTCTCCAAAAGTGCTGGTAGAGTATTTACTCGTTGCCCCGATAGCTCAGTGGTAGAGCGCCATCTTGGTAAGATGGAGGTCCCGGGATCGATTCCCGGTCGGGGCTCTCAATGGGAGGGCCCGTGTTGCTAAGGCTGTTTGTTATGCAGAGGCCAATTTAGGGACGCGGGCTTCACTCATTTTTTGGCGGTGTAGCTCAGTTGGTTAGAGCGCACGACTCATAATCGTGAGGTCGGGAGATCGAGCCTCCCCACCGCTACAGCCGGACCCCCGGAATCGCTAAGATTCCGGGGGTTTTTCTGTATCAGGACGGTGGCGGCACGCACGCCGCGCGCCGTCCGGCGGGACCAGTGTGTGAAATGCGTGAAACCGGCGGGGGCCGGCGAGCAGTGACGATCGCTACGCGGGTGCCCGAAGCAGCCGGCGAAGTACCATCCATGAACAAACGTCCAGATCAATCGCCCCTTCCGGAACGAAAGACGCAGACCCCATGACTGAGAACACGCCTGATCCCGATTACCCTGAAAATTGGCCTACCCGGCGGGGGCTGCGCGCCACCACTGCGCACCGCAGCGCGGAACACGGCGGGACGGTGACGGAACCGTCTACGTTTGCCGACCGGATTTTCAGTGCACCGGACGACGGAGGCAGTTTCGCGGGAGATCTTTCTCCGGACGGCGGGTTCGCCCCGTATCGGGCGGACGCCGGTCTTGGCCAGGAGTACCGGACCTCCGGTTCCGTTCCTCCGCTGCCGCCCGTTCCGGTGTTCGAGCCAGCCCCATCCGAGTTTGCCGATGCCCCGGCAGCGGAGGATGGCCTGCCGGCTGAAACCTCAGCTGATTATTCCGGTTCACGGTCCGCACCGCTGCCGGCGCCCGACCGCGCACCCGCCGTCGCCCCCGACCGCGCACCCGCCGTCGCCCCCGGCCCCGCACCCGAACCCGGGCCCACGCCCGAGTCTGCCACTGCTCCGGGGCCATCCCGCGGTTACCCAGCGGAGCCGGTTCAGCACCCGTCCGGCCAGGCTCCGGCCAACGGAACTGCTGCCGGGGCTGCCTCCTCCCGCGCCGACTTGCGCGAGCGGGCCCCTGCCCGCCGCCGCGCCTCGTTCCCGGACACCCAGACCGCCCGCATTCCCGCCACCCGCGGCTTCCGCGGCGTGCTGGCGGGACTGGGCCTTCGGATGTCCCCGTCCGAGTCCGAGCTGGCGGAACGCCGCGACATCCGTGCCGTCAGCCAGCACTGGCCCGGCCCCCGGACCATCTCGGTGGTCAACGGCAAGGGCGGCGCCAATAAGACGCCCACTACGGTGATGCTGGCAGCCGTCTTCGCCCGCAACGGCGGCGGTCCCGTCCTGGCCTGGGACAACAATGAAACCCGGGGAACGCTCGGCTGGCGCACCGAACAGGGCCCGCATGACGCCACGGTCATGGACCTATTGCCCAATACCGGAAACCTGCTGTCGCCGTCGGCCCAGTCAGCGCTGCTGGCCCGTTTCGTGCACCACCAGACCGAGGATAAATTCGATGTCCTGCGGTCCAAACCGGATGTGCTGGCCTCCGAGCAGAAGATCACCATGGCGGACTTTGATGCGCTGCACGAAGTGGCCTCGAAGTATTTCCGGCTGAACCTCGTGGATTCCGGTAACGATGAAAGTGCCGAACGCTGGCTGCGGATGATCCATCACACGGATCAGCTGGTTATTGCCACCACCACGGTCGAAGAGCATGCCGAGGCCGGTGCGCTGCTGCTTGAGGCGCTGCAGGAGCGCGGCGGGGCCTTTGCCCAGCTTGCTGCCAACGCCGTCGTGATCGTCAGCCAGTCCGACCGGAACGGCACCGACGCCCAGGTCCGGTCGGTGGCGCAGGGGTTTGAACCGCTGGCCCGCGCCACTGTCACCATTCCCTACGACGCCGCCCTGCGCAAGGGGCAGATTCGGTTTGGGTCGCTGCGTCCGGCCACGCAGCGGGCCTGGCTGGCAGCCGCGGCAGCGGTGGCGGAAGGGCTTTCGGAGCCCGCTCCGGTCCTTTGATCAGCTTGCTTATTGTCTTGGAGATTTCCTAGGGTAGGGAGCAGAGGAACCGACAGGTTCCGGGACGGTTTCTATCCAGCCGCCCAAGCATCGAGCGAATATCGGAGGCACCATGGCTGAACATGACATTTCCGGCAAGAAGGTCGCTTTTCTCCTGACCGACGGCGTGGAACAGGTGGAGCTCACCAGCCCCTGGGAGACGGTAAAGGATGCCGGCGGCGAGCCCTCGCTGGTCTCGCTGTCCACGGGCACTGTTCAGGGTTTTGACGGTGTCGACAAGGGTGAAACCTTCACCGTGGACGTAGCCGTTGCCGATGCCAATGCCGGGGACTTTGACGCCCTCGTGCTGCCCGGGGGAGTGGTCAACGCTGATTTCCTGCGGGTCGACAAAGATGCCCAGAACTTTGCCCGCGCCTTCTTCGAGGCCCACAAGCCGGTGGCCTCCATCTGCCACGCGCCGTGGCTGCTGATCGAGGCGGGAGTGGTGAAGGGGCGGGACATGACGTCCTATCCGTCACTGGCTACGGACCTGGTGAACGCAGGCGCCAACTGGAGTGACGAGGAAGTGGTGGTGGACCAGGGTCTGGTCACCAGCCGCAACCCCGGCGATCTCCCGGCTTTCAACGCCAAGCTGGTGGAAGAAATCGCCGAAGGCGAGCACGAGGGCCAACACGCCTGAATCAGCGCCGTATCCGGCTGACGCCGCCGGATAATGGGGTGGGGGAGAAATTCCCCGCCCCATTTTTCTGCCCGCCCTGGCCGGCCCGCCCATCCATTACCGCTAGGAGATCCGCACATGACTGAGGGCCGGTATCTGTGCGCCGGAGTCTCGTGGGACGACGCCGGACCGCGGCTGTCACTGAGCGGGCCCGGCGGAGATCAGCAGCACCTGAGGCTGGATCCCGGCACCCTCCTGTCCTACCGGGTGCTCCCCGGGGACAGCGGGGCATTGAAGTTCTGCCTGGGGCCGGTGAAAGTGCTGGACCGCCGTACCCGGACCCATGAGCCGTGCCCGGGCCACTCGGCAGCGGAGCGCGGCTATCAGTGCGGACCGTGTTTCGCCCGCGACGACTGGCGGATGGTGCATAACAGCCACCGGTCCGGGATAGCGTCGCCCGGTTTGAAGCTGTATCTGGCCCAGCCGCACTGGCTCTACGTGGCCACCTTTGCCGACGGAACCACCAAAGTGGGCACGGCCGCGGACGGTCACAAGCGCCTGCGCCTGACGGAACAGGGCGCCGTGGCGGCGCAGTACATTGCCCGGGCCGCGAACGGCATAGCCGTCAGGGTCCTGGAAGACCTGGTGAGCGCCGACGCGGGGCTGGTCCAAACCGTGCGTTCCGAAGCGAAGGCCGCCGCCCTGGTCCACCCGCTGGATACGAAAGCGGTGGACCGCATCAATGCAGGCCACGCCGCGAACGCACGGCTGCTGCTGGAGAGGTCGGGCGAGGAAGGCTTCAGCGTGGTGGAGGAGACCTGGCGGCGGCCTGGCCAGGCGCAAACCGTGCTGGGGGCCGCTGGAGCAGTACCGTATCCGCTGGACCCCGGAAGCGGCGAGCACGGCATGGCTATCGAGGCGGTGCTGGGCGGTGCGGCGCTGGTGCGGGTGGCTGGAGCCGAGATTCCGTTCATAGCCAACCTGGCCCGGCTCAAGGGCAGGCGCCTGCACACCGGCTCCTACCAGACCCGGCTGCCCGCCCTGCAGACGGCGCTCTTCTAGCCGAAGACCGGACACGCTTCCGCCGCACGCTTCCGTCCGGCCGCCGTTTCGCGGCCGGCGGCGCACCGCCTGTATTCTGGGACCATGCTAAACACTCCCTGGGAGACCGGTTCCGCCCTCTACCGCAAACTGGTTGTCTCCGCGCTGGTGATCTCGGGGGCCGGGGTGCTGATGGTCGTCATCGGCGCCGTCAGCGAATCTCCGCTGCTGATGTACATTGCCGCCCCGGTGATTGCTGTGGGCATGTGCCTGCACCTCACCGGTATGGTGGTTCGAGCCCGGGACGCCCGGCGCCGGATGAAGGGAACCAAATGAGCATCAACCCCGACCTGCAGGGCCGCAGCTACCCCGCCAGCGAGCCATACCAGGTGGGCCGCGAGAAAATCCGCGAGTTCTCCCGCGCCGTCAAGGCCACCCACGCGGCGCACTATGACGTTGCCGAAGCCGAACGCCTCGGCTATTCGGACCTGCTGGCTCCGCCCACGTTCGCCGTCATCGTTGCCCAGCGCGCCGACGCGCAGCTCATCGGCGATCCGGAGGCCGGAATCGACTTCACCCGGGTGGTCCACGCTGACCAGCGCTTCACGCACCACCGGCCCATAGTGGCCGGCGACGAACTCATCGCGGAACTTTCGGTGGACACGGTCCGGGCCATGGGCGACGGCGCCCTGCTCACCACCCGCTCCGAGATCTCCACCACGGAGGGCGAAAAGGTCGCCACCGCCGTGTCATCCATCCTCGTTCGGGGAGAAGGGCAGTAACGCTGTGTCGATTGCATTGAGCGAACTCGCCGCCGGACAGGAAATCGGTTCGGCAACGCTGGAAATATCCCGCGCCGACCTCGTCCGCTATGCCGGAGCGTCCGGAGACTTCAACCCCATCCACTGGAACGAGCGCTTTGCCCGAAGCGTGGACCTGCCCGGCGTCATAGCCCACGGGATGTTCACCATGGGTGCCGCCGTGCAGCTGGTGACGGATTGGATCGGCGATCCCGGCGCTGTGATCGACTACCAGACGCGTTTTACCCGCCCGGTCCCGGTGGCGGACCTGGATGATGCGCCCGGCGCCGTCGTCGAGGTTACCGGCGTTATCGGCGCCCTCGACACCGACAATTCCACCGCCCGCGTGGACCTCACGGTAACCTTCAACGGCCAGAAGGTCCTGGTCAAGGCACAGGCGGTTGTACGGATCTGGTGAGCGCACTGACTTCCGTATCCCTGTCAGCACTGACCACCTCGCGTGTTGGCGGCCCGGCGCGCCGCTACCTGAACGCGGAAACCGAAGATGAACTGATCAGTGCGGTGCGCGCCGCAGACGAGGCGAAGGAACCGCTGCTCATCGTGGGCGGCGGCTCCAACCTGCTGATTGCGGACGCGGGTTTCGACGGCGCTGTGGTCCATGTCGCCACGCTCGGCCTGGAGATGAGCGACAATGCCGGCGGAACGGTGACGGTCCGCGCGCAGGCCGGACACCCCTGGGACGACGTCGTCGCGCAGACCCTGCGCGGCGGCTGCTCCGGGTTGGAGGCCCTTTCCGGTATTCCGGGTCTGGCCGGCGCTACACCGGTGCAGAACGTGGGTGCCTACGGAGCGGATGTCTCGCACAGCATCACCGCAGTGCGTGCCTGGGACCGGCAGGACCGGACCATAGTGACCTTTTCCAACGGGGACCTTGAATTCGGTTACCGCGACTCGGTGCTCAAGCGGACCACCGTCAACGGCTCGCCCCGCTACGTTGTCCTCACCGTGGACTTTGGCCTGACCCGCGGCATGGACAGTGCCCCGGTCCGCTACGCCGAGCTCGCGCGGGCGCTGGGCGTGGAGGCGGGGGAGCGGGCCGCCGCCGGCGACGTGCGCCGGGAGGTGCTGCGCCTGCGCGCCGGCAAGGGCATGGTGCTCGATCCGGCGGACCCCGATACCTACAGCACCGGGTCCTTCTTCACCAACCCCGTGGTTTCCGAAACAGCGGCCGCGCATCTGCCGCCGGAAGCTCCGCGCTATCCCGTGGCAGAGCCGGGGATGGTCAAGCTCAGCGCTGCCTGGCTCATCGACCGCTCCGGCTTCCCCAAGGGCTTCGGCCTGCCGTCCACCGGCCAGGGGGCCGAACTGGCGGGCGGACGCGCCTCGCTGTCCACCAAGCACACACTGGCCGTAACGAACCGCGGCAACGCCACTGCAGCCGACCTGCTGGCCGTGGCGCGGGCCGTGGCCGACGGCGTGGAGGACACGTTCGGCATTCGGCTGCACCCCGAGCCGCTGCTGATCAACTGCAGCCTCTGACGCCCCGGCCGGCCCCTAAAGGCTGACTGCCGCGTCCCTGGCACCTCCGGCTCTGACCTGCTGGCCGGAGGGGGGCGCAGTCTCAGGCTCCGTCGCGGCGGCCACGGGCCGGTCCGCGCCGTGCCCAGGCTGCCGCCGCCCGGGTGCCGTGGATGGCAGCGCGGTCCCGGCGCGGGTCCAGCAGGTGGTTGTTGCACAGCCACTGAATCAGGCGCGGCGTCAGGCTTACCTGGGTCCTTCGGTCCTGCAGGTCCGGCAGCAGCCACTCCGGTTCCAGGAAGCCGCGGAGAGTGTAGGCCAGCACTTCGGCGCCGAACAGCCGTGCAAAGGCCAAATCCGGATCCAGGGAGCGCTCCAGGTCCAGCAGCGCGGCGTCGTCCGGGCAAAGGATCCGGTGGCCTTCCGTTTCCAGGTACGCCCGAAGCTGCGCGGCCACCCGCAGGTACCGCACGCATGTCGGTATCTGTTTGCCGATGCAGCTGGACGCGAAAAAGCTGTCAAGGATGGAATCGATGGATTCCAGGGGTTGCTGGCCTGCCGGTGTCTGCTCCATGGGAACACCCTCCCACCTGCCACTGACACTCCGCCGGAGGGTATCCTCGGACCGGGCGTCCGGCTAGAGCCGGCGGAACCGGCGGAGAGGAATTCCATGGAACGGCGGCTGTGGTCCCTGGCCGGGACCCTGGGGGGAATGCTCCTGGCACTGGGAGCCTTCCGGATGTTCGACGGCGGAGCCCCGTGGCCGCTGGCAGCGCTGGCTGCGGGAGCCGGCCTTATTGTCCTGGTGCTGGGTTTCCGGCAGCGGTGGAACCGGAAAGAGCGCCGGCCGGAGCACAAACGATGACCCGGGACAAGCCGAAGGCCGCGCTTCCCTAGAGGTTGCCGGTGGCGATCTTCAGCATGCGGCGCAGCGGCTCGGCGGCGCCCCACAGCAGCTGATCGCCGATGGTGAAGGCGCTGATGTACTCCGGTCCCATTTCGAGCTTGCGGATCCGGCCCACCGGGATGTCCAGGGTTCCGCTGACGGCCACCGGGGTCAGTTCAGCCATCGACGCTTCCTTGGTGTTCGGAACCACCTTGGCCCATTCGTTGTCAGCGTCGACGATGCGCTCAATCTCGGCAACGGAAAGGTCCTCGGTCAGCTTGAGGGTCAGGGCCTGCGAATGGGAGCGCATGGCACCAATGCGGACGCACAGGCCGTCAAACGGTATCCGTCCGGCTGCGTCGCGGCCGAGGATCTTGTTGGTCTCGGCACCGGCCTTCCACTCTTCCTTGGACTGGCCGTTGCCCAGGTCCGCATCGATCCAGGGGATCACGGAACCGGCCAGCGGCACGCCGAACTGGGAGGAATCCATGGCCGGGTTCTTTTGCTGGGCCAGGACGGCGCGGTCGATGTCCAGGATGGCGGAGGAAGGATCGGCAAGGTTGCCGGCAACGGCTGCGTTCAGCGATCCGAACTGGTTCAGCAGCTCCCGCATGTGGCGGGCGCCGCCGCCGGATGCCGCCTGGTAGGTCATGGAGGTGCCCCATTCGACCAGTCCGTTGCGGAACAGCCCGCCCAGGCCCATGAGCATGCAGGACACGGTGCAGTTGCCGCCCACAAAGTCCTTCACTCCGCGCGCCAGTCCGGCGTCGATGACGTCGCGGTTTACCGGGTCCAGGACGATGATCGAGTCCTGTTCCATCCGCAGCGTCGAAGCCGCGTCAATCCACAGGCCGTCCCAGCCGGCGTCGCGCAGTTTGGGATAGACCTCGGAGGTGTAGCCGCCGCCCTGTGCGGTGACAATGATCGGCAGCTTGGCCAGCGTCTCGATGTCGTAGGCGTTCTCGAGTGCACCGGCTCCGTCGGCAAACGACGGCGCTGCGCCCCCCGCGTTGGAGGTGGAGAAGAACACGGGGTTGATGCGGGCAAAGTCGCCCTCGTCCTGCATGCGCTGCATGAGGACGGAACCGACCATGCCCCGCCAGCCGATGAAGCCCGCGGTGGGTACAGAGGTAGCTGCGAAAGTCATGCTTTCCAGTTTAGGGCAGTTCCGGCTGCCCGTCCTGATTGGTGACGCCGTGCTGTGCAGTCTGTGTGCGGACCCACAGCGCGATCCGGTATTCAGTTCCGTTGGCCGCAGTGAGCCAGTCCCGGGAGGGGCTGACGGCGGTGAACGTCCAGTCGGAGCTGCTGCGGGGCGTAGGTATCGCCCTCGATGGTGGAGTTGATAACGGTCACTACGGCCGCGTCGGCCAGCGGCACGGCCGTTTCCCAGAGCCGCGCACCTCCAATGAACCAGATCTGGTCCCCGCCCGGGCTGTGCCGGGCCGTGTCCAGCGCATGCTCCAGGGAAGGGACAACGACGGCGCCGGACGGCGAAAGCTCGTCGGCAAGCGTTTCGCTCGAGCTCACCACGATGTTGGTGCGGCCGGGCAGCGGACGGTAGGCGGGCGGGAAAGACTCCCAGGTCCTCCGTCCCATGATCACCGGATGGCCCGCGGTGGTGGCCTTGAAATGCGCCAGGTCTTCAGGCAGGTGCCACGGCATCCCGCCGTCACGCCCGATCACTCCGTCAAGCGTTTGAGCCCAGATCATCCCGACCAGCGGGTCGGCAGACCCCAATGGGCGGGCCGAAGCCAGCGCGGAGGATAGATCCAGGCCTTCGGGGAGCGGGAGCCTTCCCCGGCGACGGGAAAATAGCGGTTGCGTTCCACGGGTGAACTCAAGGGTTGCGCCTCTCACACTGCAATCGGAGCTTTGATGCCCGGATGGTGGCGGTACTCGAGGACCTCGAAGTCCTCCAGGACGTAATCGAAAATCGAGTCCGGCTTCCGGGCCAGGCGCAGCTGCGGGTAGGGGTAGGGGTCGCGGCTCAGCTGCTCGCGGACCTGGTCCACGTGATTGTCATACACGTGCACATCCCCGCCGGTCCAGACAAACTCACCCGGTTCCAGGCCGGTTTGCTGCGCCACCATCAGGGTCAGCAGCGCGTAGGAGGCGATGTTGAACGGAGCTCCCAGGAACAGGTCCGCGGAACGCTGGTAGAGCTGGCAGGACAACTTGCCGTCGGCCACATAGAACTGGAACATGGCGTGGCACGGCGGCAGGGCCATATTGTCCACCTCGGCCGGGTTCCAGGCCGTGACGATGTGGCGGCGGGAATCCGGGTTGGTTCGGATGCTCTCGACCACCTTCGCGATCTGGTCGATGGAACCGCCGTCCGGAGCCGGCCAGGAGCGCCACTGGACGCCGTAGACCGGGCCGAGCTCGCCGTCGTCGTCCGCCCATTCGTTCCATATGCGCACGCCGCGCTCCTGCAGCCAGCGCACGTTGGAATCGCCGCGCAGGAACCAGAGCAGTTCCAGGGCCACCGATTTGAAGTGCACCCGCTTGGTGGTGATCAGCGGAAACGAGTCGCGCAGGTCAAAACGCATTTGGCGGCCGAACACGCTGCGCGTTCCGGTGCCGGTGCGGTCGGATTTGTGCGTCCCGTGGGCCATGACGTCGCGGAGCAGGTCTTCATACGGGGTAGGAATAGTCACTGCTCCAGTCTAGTAGCCCAGCTCTGCAGGCATTTTTCAGCGGACCGCATCAGAGAGCGCCGCCGGCTGCCTCGGGGGCGCCGGCGTCGTGTTCCCCGCCGTCGCCGACGCGTTCGCGGGCCATGAAATTCTCCAGGTCGAAGAGGTTCTCCGCGCGCTTGGCTACGGTGAGCAGCGTGGACATGGAGGCCACTTCCTCGACCTGTTCCTTCAGGAACCAGAGCATGAACTGCTCGCCGAGCGCATCACCCTCGGTGCGGGCCGCCGCGAAGAGGGCCTCGATCTGCCGGGTGACCTGCTGCTCCTGCTCCAGGGCCAGCGCGATCGGCTCCACGACGGAGGTGAAGTCGTTCCGTACGGCGGCCACACCTGGGATGCGTACGGGAAGATCACGGTCCAGCATGTACTGCACGAGCATCATGGCGTGGTTGCGCTCTTCGACGGACTGCGCGTAGAAGTGCCGGGCCAGCTGCGGAAGGTCTTCGCCGTCGAAGAAGACGGCCATCGCGGCATACTGCTGCGAGGCGTTGAATTCGTGGCCGATTTGGGCTTCAAGGAGTTCTGTGAAAGTGGTCATGCGCCTACCCTAGGCTCCTGGCGGGGCCGGAAAAAGCACGGATAGGCTTAGCTGTCCTGTCACCGGCGAGGGACCGGGCAGGGCCGACGGCGAAACCAAGGGCGGGGCCACAGGTTTCCGGCCCGGGTGTCGGGATAGTGCGGTTTCGCCGGCGGCAGAGTCATATGGTCAGTGCAACGCTCTGAAAATACAGGAGCGATGCGATGCCCAGCGGTTACCCCTTCAGCCAAGATTTCAAGGACCGGTTTTACGACCTGATCTGTTCCGGCGTCTCCCTGACCAGAGCGTGCGAGCTCATGGGCGTGTCAGCGATGGGAGCAAGGAACTGGTGGCGTGATGCTGGTGCAATGAAACTAGTTCAAAGACCCGGTGGTGGCGGACTGGCAAGACCTGGCCCGTCGAATAGACCCGGCGGCCCGGGACGCCGGCTAAACCTGGACGAACGGATCGAGATCATGTGCGGACTGCGGGCCGGTAAAAGCCAAGCCGAGATCGGGCGCATGATTGGCCGGGACAAATCCGTGATCTGCCGGGAAATCAGACGCAACCTCAACGCCAACGGGATCTACCACGCAGGGATGGCGCACTCCCGCGCCCATATCCGCGCCGACCGGCCCAAACCGTTCAAACTCATAGACAACCCGGGACTCTGCACCCAGATCACGCAATGGATGGATCAGGGCTGGAGCCCAAAACTCATTTCGTTGGTCCTGGCCAAGGACTTCCCCGATGATAAGAGCATGCAGGTCAGCCACGAAACGATCTACCAGTGCCTTTACGTTCAAACCCGGGGCCAGCTCCGCAAGGACCTTTACCGCACCCTGAGCCTAAAGCGGGCCCGCCGCAAACCGTTGACCACCGATCACACCACCGGGCGCGGCAAGCTCTTCTCTGACGCGTTCACGATCAGCCAGCGCCCGGCCGAGGCCGAAGACCGGGCAGTGCCGGGGCATTGGGAAGGGGACCTGATCGTCGGAACCGGCTCCCGCTCAGCGATCGGCACGCTGGTGGAACGCTCGACCAGATTCACGATCCTGCTGCACCTTCCCGAACGGCATACCTCCGAAGCGGTCGCGGAGGCCATGATCGCGGCGATGAAGCACCTGCCGGCGGACCTGCTGCGCACGGTGACCTGGGACCGGGGCTCGGAAATGGTCAAGCACAGGCAGATCACTGCAGAGCTCGGGGCGCCGGTCTATTTCTGTGATCCGCATTCGCCTTGGCAACGCGGAACGAACGAGAACACGAACCGATTACTGCGGCACTGGTTCGAGAAGGGTACGGATTTGAGCGTGTATACCAAAGCCGATCTGCGCAAGGTCCAGGACTCCTTGAACCGGCGGCCCTGCCCGACCCTCGGGCTGGCGACACCGGCTCAGAAACTTGCTGAGCTGCTGCAACCTGCAGCAGCCTAAACCCGCGTTGCACTAACCGGTTGACTTAGCCGGCCCGAGTGTCGGGATGATGCCACTCTGAGGGACGCTTTGCCGCATCATTGCGGCAATGGATGAGCATAGCCGGCACTCGGCGGGCAGGTTCGCCCGGGCAGGTTCGACACTCGGCACCCGGCACCCGGCACGCCAGTTCGTCCGGCCGGGGCGCTGGAAGCAAGGCTTCTTCGAGCCTGACCCAGTCGCCCAGTCGCCCAGTCGCCTAGTCGTCTAGTCGTCGAAGGCCCGGAACCGTTCCAGCGACACGATTCTCCCCTCATCCGCCGCGCTGACCTGGCAAATGACGGCTTCGCCGGGCGCGAGGTAGGGGTCCTTGGACGGCAGCCCGATCGCGAGGCCCGCCGGCATATGCCGGGCCAGGACTTCAAAGACCACCGGGAGCACCGGCCGGTGGGTGCACAGCACCGCCGGCCTGCCCTTGTCGAACTGCGCCTCCACCGCACTGCGCGCCTTGCCCGGTTTGCGCTTGGCGCTGCGTTCGGTGATGGCATCGACGGTCTTGAACTTCACCGGCCGGGACTTTACATAGGGACGCACCGTCTGCACGCACCGCACCCAGGGACTGGACACGACGCGGTCCGGCTGCCACGCCGACAGCAGCCGTGACACGGCCTGCGCCTGGCGCAGGCCGGTCGCGGCCAGCGGCCGGTCACCCTCTGCGCGGGTCCAGGAAGACCGGGGTTTGGCTTTGGCATGGCGGACTATGATCAGCGGCCAGGTCCGGAGCCTGCCCTCAGTGTGGGCCTCTTCGAGTGCCCGCAGAGGCAGCCGGTCGGAGGGGTTGGTAAGCTCCGCGTGGGCTTCGGCGGGACTGCACCAGCGGACTCCGTCCACTTCCTTGCCGTCCGGCACCGGCTTGCCCTCCTGAATCCGTGCGGCCCAGTAGTGGACGATCTTCATGCCCGAGGACACCGGGTACACAGTTGCCGGCAACGGTATTCCCAGGCGGATGCCTACGCCGGCTTCCTCCAGAACCTCCCGGACGGCGCATTCCGGCGTGGTTTCCCCGTCGTCGAGCTTGCCTTTGGGCCAGGACCAGTCCTTATACCGGGGCCGGTGAATCATGAGCACCTCAAGCTGGCCGTTGCGGGTACGCCAGCACAGCGCGCCGGCGGCAACCACCTTGATGGCCTCCGGGGGATGCTCTCCGGCCTCCGCCGGTTCCGCGGGAAGGCGGGTCCGCCCGTCCGTCGAAGTATCGGGTGTGGAAGGCATGGACATGGCTGTCAACGGCGGGTGACGGCACGCTGGCGGGACCGGGAAGCCAGCAGCCAGGACTGGACGTCCTGGAGCGGTTCGCCCTCCTCGTTTTTGTGGTGCCGGGTCCAGATACCGTCTTTTTCAAGGTGCCAGCTCGCCGTCCCGGGATCCAAGTAGCGGTCCATGAGGGAGATGAGGTCGGCGACGTCGTCCCGCGACGCCAGCTGTACCAGGGCTTCCACCCGGCGGTCCAAGTTGCGGTGCATCATGTCGGCCGAACCGATGAACACCACCGGGTCGCCCGCATTGGCAAAGGCAAAGACCCGCGAATGTTCCAGGAAGCGCCCCAGGACGGAGCGTACCGTGATGTTCTCGCTCAGGCCGGGAACGCCCGGCCGCACGGAGCAGATGCCCCGCACGATCACGTCCACCCGAACTCCGGCCTGGGAAGCACGGTAGAGCGAATCGATGATCGCCTCGTCCACCATGGAGTTGACCTTGATGATGACGCGTGCGTTCAGTCCGGCCTTTTTATTGGCAATTTCCCGCTCAATCCGGTCGATCAACCCGGAGCGGACCGACCGGGGAGCCACGAGCAGGCGTTTGAAGGTGGACTTCGGGGCATAGCCGGAGAGCTGGTTGAACAGCTTCGTCAGGTCCTCACCCACCTGCTCATTGGACGTGAGCAGGCCAAGATCCTCGTAGTACCGGGCGGTGCGCGGATGGTAGTTTCCGGTACCGATGTGGCAGTAGCGCCGCAGGCCGTCCACTTCCTGGCGGACCACCAGGGACAGCTTGCAGTGGGTTTTCAACCCCACAATGCCGTAGACCACATGGACGCCGGCCTGCTCGAGCTTGCGGGCCCAGGAGATGTTGGCCTGCTCGTCAAAGCGGGCCTTGATCTCCACCAGGGCCAGCACCTGCTTGCCGGATTCGGCGGCGTCAATCAGTGCATCAACGATGGGGGAGTCGCCGGAGGTGCGGTACAGGGTCTGTTTGATCGCCTGCACGCGCGGGTCGGCCGCGGCCTGCTCGAGGAAGGCCTGGACGGACGTGGAGAAGGAATCGTAGGGGTGGTGCAGCAGAATGTCACGCCGGCGCATCGCCGCAAACACGTCGGCGGGCTTGGACGTTTCGGATTCCTTCAGGTGCAGGCTGGTGTGCGGCACCTGCTTGGGATAGTGGAGGTCAGCGCGGTCGATGCGGCTGATGGGCGCCAGCCCGCGCAGGTCCAGGGGCGCGGGCAGCGCGTACACCTCGTCCTCTTCGACGCCCAGTTCGCGCACCAGCAGCTCGCGGATGCTCGGATTGATGTCGGTCGTGACCTCAAGCCGGACGGGCGGGCCGAACCGGCGGCGCAGGAGCTCCTTTTCCAGCGCCTGCAGGAGGTTCTCGGCGTCGTCTTCCTCCACTTCCAGGTCCTCGTTGCGGGTGACCCGGAAGGTGTGGTGCTCCATAACGTCCATCCCCGGAAACAGCTGGTCCAGGTGCTCGGCAATGACGTCTTCCAGCGGAATGAAACGGGCTACCCGGCCCGCTACGTTCCCGGCCCGGGGACCGTCCACCGAGATCAGCCGGGGCAGCTGGTCCGGCACCTTGACGCGGGCGAAGAACTCCTTGCCGCTGACGGGGTTGCGCACCACTACCGCCAGGTTCAGGGACAGGCCGGAGATATAAGGGAACGGGTGCGCCGGGTCCACGGCCAGCGGGGTGAGGATCGGAAAGACCTTGGACGCGAACTGGCGGTGGAGATAGGCCTTGGCGGCGTCGTCGAGCTCGTTCCAGCGGAGGAGGTGGATCTGTTCCCCGGCCAGGGCAGGCCGGATCTGCCGCGCGAAGACCTCGGCGTGGCGCTGCTGGAGGCGGTAGCCGGCCTCCACGATCTGTTCCAGCTGTTCGATCGGGCTCAGCCCGGCAGCGGAGGGCACCGCCAGTCCGGTTGCGATCCGGCGCTTGAGGCCGGCGACCCGCACCATAAAGAACTCGTCGAGATTGGAGGCAAAGATGGACAGGAAGCTGACCCGTTCCAGCAGGTAAAGGTCAGGATCCTCGGCCAGCTCCAGGACCCGGGCGTTGAAGTGCAGCCAGCTGATTTCCCGGTCCAGGAACCGTTCCGGGCTGATTTCCCCTTCAGGCACCAGTGCAGGGCCGAAGTCCGGAATATCAATCCGGTCCTCGGTGGCCCGGGCGCCGACATGGACTCCGCCGACCCGAAGGTGTAATGCGGTTCGGCGGCGGTATCGGATCCCATGGTCTCTCCCTGCAGTGCTGGCGGTGGTCCGGGCTGCGTCCCGGGGGAGCCCCCGTGGTGCAGCCGTCGAATCAACATTACAAGCTGTTGGGGCTCAGCCGGCCGCGTACATCACATCCGTATCCCAGCGGACGAAACCCAGCCTCTTATAGAGCGCCATGGCGGCCTCATTGTCGGCATCAACGTAGAGCATGATGGCTTGGAGCCCGGCCGCCTGCAGGTGACGGATCCCGGCAACGGTCAGTGTCTTGCCCAGTCCCATCCCCTGCGCTTCCGGAACGACGCCGACGACGTACACCTCGCCGATCGGCGGATGTCCGCCGGCACCGGGATGGACCTTGGTCCAGTGGAAGCCGAGGATCGCGCCGTCCCCGTCGCGGACGGCCAGCAGGAAGCCCTCCGGATCGAACCAGTCCTCGGCCATGCGGGCGTCCAGGTCGGCCCGCGTCATGCCGCCCTGTTCCGGATGGTGCGCAAATGCGGCTGCGTTTGCGGCAAGCCAGGCGTCCTCGTCCGCTCCGGGCCGGAAGGACCGCAGCGACACGCCCTCCGGCAGCGCGGCAGCCGGCAGCTCCCCGGCGTCGCCGCTGCGGGTCAGGCGCAGGCGCAGGAGTTCGCGCACGGGACGGTAGCCAAACCGCTGCGCCAGGTGGACGGCGGCCTCATGATTCCCGTGCGACCAGGCCTGCGGCGGCGCAGTGGAACCGCCCCCGGCCTGATCACTAACGGCGGACGCCAGGGCGGTGCCGACACCTTTGCCGCGGTACGCCGGATGGACCACCAGCTCCAGCACGCCCGGCTCACCGGTGTGGCCGCGGGTCAGCACTCCAACGCCGGCCAGGGCATCGGGAGTGGAAGAATCCTCTGCGGCGCAGGTGGTGAACACCAGCAGCGAGTCCGGATCCGCACCGGCGGACCGGAGGTCCACAAGCGTCTGTTCCGAGAGCGGGGGATTGCCGTCGGCTTCACCGGCCGCCGCTGCCAGCTGGCGGATTTGGACCAGCAGCTCCGGTTCCGGCGTTCCTTTGGTGAGGCTCACGGGCCATGGGTTTACGCGTTCGTCTCTCATTGAAGAAGCCTAACCCCCGGAGGCCAGGAGCAGCCCGGACCGGGCACGGCGGGACGGTAGAATGCAGGCGGTTCGCTGCGTCAGGCATCCCGGGCCGCGGCGGACGCCGGTTCATCGGCCAGCCGGGAGCGGGTAAACCGGTAGCCCACGTTACGAACCGTGCCAATGAGGTTTTCATGGTCCGCACCCAGTTTGGCGCGCAGCCGCCGGACGTGGACGTCAACCGTCCGGGTGCCGCCGTAATAGTCATATCCCCAGACTTCATGGAGCAGCTGGTCGCGGGTGAAGACCCGGCCCGGATGCTGCGCCAGGTATTTCAGGAGTTCAAATTCCTTGAACGTCAGGTTCAGTGCCGTGCCGTTTACGCGCGCCGTGTAGCTGGCCTCATCAATGACGACGCCGGACGCGCGGATTTCGGTGGTGGCCGCCTCGGAAGCGGAGTTGACGCGCGCCGACATCAGGCGCAGCCGGGCCTCGAGCTCCGCAGGACCGGCCGAATCGAGGATGACATCGTCGGCCAGCCAGTTTGCGGCGACGGCGGCCATGCCCCTCGGTCAGAACGAGGATCAGGGCGTGTCCAGTCCGGTGGCCTTCAGCAGCTGGGTCAGGGAGCGGGCGCCCACCAGGTCCTTGCGGGCGTCGACGAGGACGACGTCGCTGGGCTCTGTCTCCAGGAGGGCCGTAGGCTCGGCTGGCACCACCTGAACCTTGTGGTTCAGCAGGCCGAGGGCAGGCAGGATGTCCACCGACAGTCCCGGACTGTTAGTCAGGAGCAGAATGTGCGACATGGTTCCTCCGAAAGTTGGGCGCACATCATTGGGCACAAGCTAGACCGCATCCGCAGGAGGCGAGGGTGTTGAAAGTATAACCATTGGGCCCTGCCCGGCCTGTAGCTTTCATCTGCACTGCGTAATAAGGCAGGATGGATCGGGTGAAACTTTGGAGCGTAGCGGTGCTTGCGGCAGCAGCCCTTCTTGGCATCGTTGGTGCTTCGTATGTCTCAGTGGCAGCGGTTGCCGTTTACACCGCACTGTTAACGGTGGCGGTGGGCATCGGCTGGCCGCACCTGCTGGATGTCCCGGCCAAGAAAACCCAGGGCGCGATCCTCGCCGGAGCCGGCGCAGGTGCCTGTGCCGCGGCTTGGTTCGCCCCCGCGTCAGCACTGCTGACCTGGCTGCCCGGCATCGCCGCGGCCGGAGTCGGCGCGATCTTCCTGGTTCAGCTGCTGCGTGGAACCGGTCAGGCACACCGGCTCGAATCCACCATCGGCAACATCGCCGGGGTTCTGCTGGCAGTGATGGGGTCCGGATGGGTGGCGGCGGACCGGCTGGCCAACGCCGACGGCAGCCCCGCCGGCATCACCATCGGTGCGGCGGGCATCCTCGTTGCCCTGGGCGTGGCCCTCATTCCCCTGCCCGACCGGATCGTTGCGCCGCTGGGCGTCGCGGCCGGTGCCCTGGCGGGCGCTTTGGCCGGACTTCTGCAGCCCGCGGCGGATGTTTCGGCGGCCTCCGCAGCCCTGATGGGTGCCGTGGGAGCGGCAGTGATCATGGCGGTGCGCCGGCTGGTGCTCTCCCGCGACATCACCACCCGCCGCGGCCGTGCCGCACTCGCAGCGGCGCCAATCGCTGCGCTGGGCTCGGTCGTTTACTTCATGGCGCAGCTGCTTGTTCCCTGAGGAGTCCCGCGATGTCATGTGAGGAAACGCGCCTGGGTGCGGGTTAGGATGTAGCTATGGATTCGCTCTTAGCCCTTGAAATCTTCTTTATCGTTCTGCTCGGCATCACCGGTGTGGGCATAGCAGCCTTCGCCGGCCTGGTCATTAGCCGCCTGTATAAAGGGCAGAAGTAACTCACCTCAGCAACCCGAAGGAACAGGTCAGCGCCATGCCCATGGAGATCCCCACCGATCTGACCCCCGAACTCGTACCGCTGTCCTGGCTGCTTGGCACCTGGGAAGGCTCCGGCCGGCTCGGGGAGGGCGAAGCCGACTCCGAGTACTTCTCACAGCGGGTGACCTTCACCCAGAACGGCCTGCCGTACCTTAAGTATGAGGCCGAAAGCTGGCTCACCGACGAGGAAGGCGCTGTGCTGCGGCCGCTCGCCGTCGAGACCGGCTTTTGGGCGCTTGACCGCCCGCTGAACGACGCCGACGGCGGCCCCGGCCTGACGCCCGCGGACATTGTTCCCGCTCTGCGCAGCGCCGACGAGGTGGAAAAGCTCCGCAACGACAGCGGCGGCTTTGACATAACGGCCACCATTGTCCATCCCGGGGGCATAGCAGAGCTGTACTACGGACAAATCAAGGGACCGCAGATCTCGCTGACGACTGATTTGGTCATGCGCGGCGTCAATTCCAAGGAATACACCGCGGCTACGCGAATCTTCGGCCTGGTCAACGGCGACCTTTACTGGCGCTGGGACGTGGCCGAAGGCGGCAACGCCCTGAAAGCCCACGCCTCCGCGATCCTCAAGAAAAACGCCTAGCCTGCTCCCCGGTGCGGGAGCACAGCGGAATACCCGCCCCCGCAAGGATGTTGCACTGATTATGACTTACCTGAGCCCCCTCCTGTCCCGGCACGGCGCGGTCGAAGCCGGCGGCCCCGATACCGGCGTCGCCGCACACTACGGTGATCCGCTGCGTGAACAGCGCGAACTGGCACGCGGCAACGCCGTCGTGGATCTCTCGCACCGCGGCGTCGTCACCGTCAGCGGCCCGGACCGGCTGAGCTGGCTGAACACTCTTTCCTCTCAAAGTGTCAGCGATCTGCAGCCCGGAATGAGCTCGGAACTGCTGCTGCTCAGCGTCCAGGGACGCATTGAACATGACGCACGGATCATTGACGACGGCGCTGCCGCCTGGCTGATCGTGGAAGCGGCGGAAGCCCCGCCCTCGCCCAGTGGCTCGATCGGATGAAGTTCATGCTCCGGGTGGAAGTGGCCGATGTCAGCGCAGACTGGGCCGTCGCCGCAGCGGCCGCGCCGGTTCCGGCCTGGGAACAGTACCGGTCCTGGACGGATCCGTGGCCGAATATCGGCCCCGGAGGCTATGCCTACACCGGCGTGCCGGAAGACTCCCACCCCGGCCGTGACCGGCCGTGGCACGAGTATCTGATTCCGGCACCCGAGCTCGAGCAGGCCGTTGAGGCCTCCGGCCGCACCCTCGCCGGCACGATGGCGTCCGAGGCCCTGCGGATCGCCGCGTGGCGCCCGCGGCTCGGGGCGGAGACCGACGACAAGACCCTTCCGCACGAGCTGGACCTGATTCGCACTGCGGTGCACCTGGCCAAGGGATGCTACAAGGGCCAGGAAACTGTGGCACGGGTGCATAACCTCGGCCATCCGCCGCGCCGGCTCGTTTTCCTGCAGCTGGATGGATCCCAGCACACGCTTCCCGCTCCGGGCAGTGCCGTCATGCTCGGGGACCGAAAAGTCGGCACGGTGACGTCGGTGGCCCAGCACTACGAAATGGGTGCCGTTGCCCTGGCCGTCATCAAACGCTCCGCCGACCCTGCCGCACAGCTGGTGGTGGACGACGACGGCGAGCCATACGCGGCTGCCCAGGAGATTATCGTCGCACCCGACGCCGGCCAGGTTGTTGGACGGGCCGGAGGCTTCCTGCGCCCGCCGCGGACCTAGCCGCACCAAGCGGGACCCTAACCCCACATCCACCTGTAAAGGAGAACCATGACTGCCCCCGAACCCCGTCCCGAGATTGACGAAGGCATCATTGAACTGGCCGGTTTGGTGTTTGACGCAGCACGGGCCGGCGACACGGAGGGGATCCGGAGCTTTCTGGATGCCGGCGTGCCGGTGAACCTGACCAACGGCTCCGGCGACACGCTGGTGATGCTGGCGTCCTACCACGGACACGAGGACCTGACCGCCCTGCTGGTGGGGCGCGGTGCGGATGTAAATACGCAGAATGACCGGGGCCAGACGCCGCTGGCCGGCGCCGTTTTCAAGGGCTACACCGGCATATTCCGCATCCTGGTTGAAGGGGGAGCGGACCCCGACGCGGGCTCACCGAGTGCACGGGATACGGCAGGATTCTTCCAGCGGCAGGAAATGCTGGAGCTGCTGCAATAACTGCAGTACTAACTCCCGCCGGGGCCGGCGTCCGGAAAGCTAGGCCGACAGCTGGACTTCGGAACGGACACCGACGGCGACGAACCCCGCACCGGCCGCGGTGCGGGCCGCTCCGAGGTTGTCCAGCGGGGTCCGGAACTGGGGAATGAGCCCCGCGGCCATGGCTTCTTCGACCGCAACCGACGTGATGTAGCGTCCGAGTCCGCGGCGGCGGGCAACGGGCGCCGTGAGGGTGCTGATGTCTGCAAGGATTCCGTCCCGGATGGAGTAACCGGCCCCGGCCAGCGCCACCGGATCTTCACCGCTGTCATCCACTGCGATAAAAAGCTGCTCCTTCTCCGCCAGACCGGCTTCAGCGACGTCGTCGGGAGGGCAGCGGCGCTCCAGCTTCACCGCGAACTCCTGCTCTTCGGCAACCGCCACTTCGTCTGCGGGCTCCACCGGGCCCGGAAACGAATCGGCAAAGCAGAGCCGCTCGGATCCCACCGTCCGGCCGCCGTACTCCACGGAAAGACTGGCCAGGGCCGTGCTGCGGGTCAGCTCGTCGGCGCTCCTGCCGCGGACGCGGTCCGCAGCCCACCCGGGCCCGCTGAACACCTCCCGGCCAAACAGGCGCACGAACGAAACCCGGGACTGGTCCCGGACGTTGTAGATGCGGCTCCCGTCCGCCGTTCCGGCGAGGGCATCATCGGCCAGCCCCAGGCGTCGGGACCAGGCGAGCTGGATGATCGCAATTGTTCCCGGATCCAATTTCATAGTCCTCAAACTACACCGTGGCCCCAGCCGGAGCGGGAATTAGACCCCGCCTGTGGCTATCCGAACAGGATCGAGGCTTCGTCGTAACGGCGCTGCGGGACAGTCTTCAGGTTGTCCAGCGCCTTCTCAAAACCGACATGGACAATCTCGGTGCCGTGCAGGGCAACCATGGTGCCCCACAGGCCGTCGATCACGGAATCGATCGCCGCCATGCCCAGCCGGGTGGCCAGCACCCGGTCGTAGGCCGTGGGAACGCCGCCGCGCTGAATGTGCCCCAGCACCGTGGCACGGGTTTCGATTCCGGTTCGGGCTTCAATTTCGGGAGCAAGAAGTTCGCCGATTCCTCCCAGCCGCGGCCGGCCAAAGGCGTCGAGTCCGCGTTCGGAGTGGGGGGACTCCATATCCGTGGTGACAAACCCTTCAGCGACGACCACAAGCGGGGCGCGGCCGCGGTCCCGGGCCTGGGTGACCCATTCGGCAATTTGGTCCAGGCTCTGCGGGTTCTCCGGAATCAGGATGGCGTGGGCGCCGGCGGCCATGCCCGAGTGCAGCGCGATCCAGCCAACGTGGCGCCCCATGACCTCGGCCACCATGCAGCGGTGATGGGATTCGCCGGTGGTCCGCAGCCGGTCGATCGCTTCGGTGGCAATCTGGACGGCGGTATCGAACCCGAAAGTGTAGTCGGTGGCATCGAGATCGTTGTCCACGGTCTTGGGCACTCCGACAATATTCAGGCCGGCATCAGTAAGCCGCTGGGCCGCTGCCAGGGTGCCCTCGCCGCCGATGGCGATAACCGCGTCGACGCCGAGCCGGTCCATCGTGGCCTTGATTTTTTCGGGGCCGCCGTTGGGGCCCTCGAAGGGATTGGTCCGGGACGTTCCCAGGATGGTTCCGCCCTGCTTCGAAATACCGCGGACGCTAGTTCGGGGCAGGTCGATGATGTCACCGTCAACGACTCCGCGCCAGCCGTCCAGGAACCCGACAAACTCCTGATCATGAACCTTGATCCCCTTCAGGACAGCGCCGCGGATCACTGCGTTGAGTCCGGGGCAGTCGCCCCCGCTGGTTAGGATGCCGATCTTCATGATTGAAACCTCTGGTTCTTTTGCCGGGGTGGTGGATCCTCAGCCTCGATTCTAGCCACCGCTGTGCTCCGGGCCACTGCCGCAGGCGCGCCGCAGGGCTGCGGGACCGGGATTGGCGGCAGGCGTGTCTTTGCAGGGACGGAGGGCGGGATGCCGCTAGCGGTTGCCGATCCACCGTTCCAGGACAATGCTTCCGTCCGTTTTGGGAAGCAGCAGCCAGGCCGCGAGGTAGGTCCACACGCCCACGAACGGCAGGAGGAAACTCAGCAGGACGGCGATCCGGACCACTGAAACGTCCCAGCCGAACCGCTGCGCGACGCCGGCACATACGCCTCCAGCCCAGCCCTTGGTCCTGCGGATGGGGGAGGAACGCAACGTGCTGAAAAATCGATTCATGGTTTTAGCTTGCCTCTTTGGGTTGGAGTTGGAGGGCGGTTCCGCCCGGGGTGAAAATATCGTCAGCTGCTGCCGTGCGGGCTCAGCTGTGTTTGCGGTCCCGCCCGCCCAGGGCGGCAACCGCACCTCCGACAAGCAGGGCGGCACCGGCACCGAGCGTCAGGCCCAGGAGGACCACCAGCGGGTCGAAGGCAATGTCAGTCAGCAGCCAGGCGAGGAGCAGGACCCCGGCGGCGACGAGGAGCAGGCCCCACACGATGGTTCCGGTCCGGGCCGGCCTCCGTCCGCCGGCGGCGTCTGCGGGGCGGTCAGTGGATGAGGGTGAGGTGTTCATCGTTCGAGGTCGCTTTCATTCACGGTCACCAGCACGTTGCTGGCAAATCCCTTCACATGGACGATCAGGGGGTCCCCGCCGGTGCCGTTCAGTTTCCGGTCCGACGAACGCCAGATACTGCCGGTTTCAGTGACGGTGTCTCCGTCGTCTACCACCACGTTGCCGGCCAGCATGTCGGTGCGGACCAGGACCGGGATGTCGTCGGGCACCAGAATGGTGAGGTCACTGGCCGCCACGCTCACCGGTACCTCCGCAAAAGGTCGGTCTGCATCCGAGAAGTAGCGGAGGTCAAGCTCGCCGTCGGCGGCAGCGAGTGCGTAGCCGCCGGTCGCGGCCGGGGAGCTGTTCGGGGCCCAGTCCGCCTGGTTGGCGACGGTGACGTTGGTGTAGGCACCAATGCCGGTGCCCGTTGCTGCGGCCGACACGAGAAAGGCTGCAGCGGTCAGCCCCAGGATGCCCGAAGATCGGCCAAGGGCGCCAAGCACCACGATGGCCAGCCCATTGACCACTCCCGCTGCGGCCAGCGCCACGGCTGCCGGGGCTTCCAGGGTGATCAGGGAGAGGTAGTCAAGCGCCAAAACCGTTCCCAGGGTCATGAGGACGGCACCGAGGACGAGGGCAGCCTCGGGGCCGGCGGGGCTTGTCCGCCGGGGTTCCGGAACCGCAGGCCTGACCGGTCTGGAAGGCGTTCCGTAAGCAGGCGGAACAGAATCTGCAGCAGGCGGAACATACGCGTAGGGGGCAGCCTGCGCCGGCCGGGTCTGGGGCGGCCGGGCGGAGGGGGAACGGGGAGCGTCCGGCGGGGCGGGAGCTCCGGAGGGGCGCCCGGACCCGCCCGCAGTGCCCGCATCATTCCTTCCATCCGTGCCGCCCGCGGTGCCCGCGGATCCGGAACGGGCGGTCAGCCAGTAAACGAGCAGGCCCGCGCCCACAACCCAGAAGAGGGTCCAGAACAACCTGCCGAGCGCGCCGTCGCCGGCCCAGAAGATACTCGGGCTGCCCGCACCCAGGAAGCAGGCCACCAGGGCGCCCGTGGTGCCCGAGGACCACTGCCCGTGCACGGCTTCCTCCGCATGGATGCGGCCGTCCGGCTCCGGCAGGAGGGCCCAGGCCAGCCCGTAGAGAAACAGCCCGACGCCGAAGAGGCCCAGCACCACAAATAGGCCGCGGGCCAGGACGGGGTCAAGACCCAGGCGAGCAGCAACGCCGGACGCAACACCTCCCACCCAGCGGTCATCACCGCGGACAACACGCAGCGACCGGAGCCAGGTAAAGAAGCCGCCGGTGCCGGGTTCCGGCTCCTGCCCGGCAGGCGGTATCCGGTGGGAGCCGGCGGCCCCAGCAGGCGGGGGCAGCGGACGGGTAGGGGCAGCATTTTCCGGCAGCGGTGCCGTCTCTGCGCCGGCGGAGCCGGCCGAGGGCGTCCGGCTTTCCGGAGCCGGGCCGGAATCTGATGGGTGCGGGGTCATGAATCCATTCTGTCGGCGAAACCGCGGAAAAGGATCGGGGACCACCCTGAGGCAACCCTGAGTGAGCCCTGAAAGGAAGCCGGGAAGCCGCTCCTGGCCGCCGGATGCCGCCGCAGCATGCTTGGATTAGGGCATGAAGGCACCACTGCTCCGGCCTGACGACCATCTCGTTGCGGGCGTCTGTTCCGGCCTGGCCGGGCACCTGGGCTGGTCCGTCAACCTTATCCGCGCCGCGATGGTGCTGCTGGCCCTGTCCGGCGGTGCCGGCCTGGTGCTCTATGCCTGGCTGTGGGTCCTGGTGCCGACGGCAGCCGAGGCCGCGAACGGCGCCGACGCCGGCCGCAGCCCCCGCAGCGCAGCGCGGAGCTTTGCCGGCCAGTTCTCCGCCACTCCCGCCGGTTCCGGGCGCGGCGGATCAGCACCGGCCTGGACCAAAGCCGCTGCGGGCCGGGACATTCTGGCGGGACTGGCGCTGCTCGCCGTCGCCGCCGTGGTCATCGCCCAGCGGTTCGGGGCTGACGTGAACTGGCGGGTCCTGTTCCCGCTGGGGGCGATTGTTGCCGGCGCCGTCCTGGCCTGGTCGCAGCTGGACGAGGCGCGGCGGGCGGGTCTCATCACCCGTGCGGGTGCGGACCGCCGGACCGGGGTCCTGCGGCTCGCGGCAGGATTGCTGCTGGTCATTGTCGGAGTGCTGCTCATGGTCTCCGGGGCCTTCAGCGGAGAAGTCCTCATCGCGGGACTGCTGGCTGCAGCGGCCGTGCTGGGCGGGGTTGCACTGGTCTTTGCACCCTGGGCCGTCAAGTACTGGCGGGAGCTGGAAACGGAGCGGGCCGGACGGATCCGGGAACGGGAGCGCGCCGAAATTGCCGCCCATCTGCACGACTCAGTCCTGCAGACCCTGGCCCTGATCCAGAACCGCGCAGGTTCCGAGCAGGACGTCGTCCGCCTGGCCCGGGCCCAGGAACGTGAACTGCGCCGCTGGCTGTACGCCGACGCCGACCCCAGGATGCCGGGGCGGCTCTCCGATTCCATCACCGCCGTGGCCGCGCAGGTGGAGGACGAATACGGGTATCCCGTGGAGGTGGTGACCGTGGGGAACGCGCCCTCGATGCGGCCACCGAAGCCCTGGTCCAGGCCGCGCGCGCCGCGCTCGTGAACGCTGCCCGGCACGCCGGCGGGCCGGTGGCGGTCTACGTCGAGTGCACTGCCGGCTCCGCCGAGATCTTTATCCGCGACCGCGGCACGGGGTTCGACCCGCAGGCGGTACCGCCGGACCGGCTCGGAGTCCGGGAGTCCATCGTCGGCCGCATGCGGCGCAACGGCGGCAGCGCCGTCATCCGCAGCGGACCGGACGGAACCGAAGTGCGGCTGGCCCTGCCGCTGTCCCGGCCGGAAACGGAAACGCCCGCCGCCACCAACCATGTACCGGAGATCCAATGACCAGCAGCACCATCACCAGCAGCAATTCCGCCAACAGCAGCAGCGCCATCAACGTCGTGGTGGTTGACGACCACGCGATCTTCCGGTCCGGGCTGAAAGCGGACCTCGACGGCAGGCTGCGGGTGGTCGCCGAGGCCGACACCGTGGAATCGGCCGTCACCGCCATCCGTGCCCACCGCCCCGCCGTCGTGCTCCTGGACGTACACCTGCCCGGCGGGGTGGGCGGCGGCGGAGCCGAGGTCATTGCCGGCTGCCGGGACCTGCTGGGCGGCACCCGCTTCCTGGCCCTCAGCGTTTCGGACTCGGCGGAAGACGTGGTGACCGTGATCCGGGCCGGTGCCCGCGGATATGTCACCAAGACCATTTCCGAGCAGAAATTTCCGACGCCGTGGTGCGGGTTGCCGGCGGAGACGCTGTATTCTCCCCGCGGCTGGCGGGGTTTGTGCTCGATGCCTTCGGCACGGGCGCCGTGGCCGCCGTTGACGACGAGCTGGACAGGCTGTCGGCCCGCGAACTCGAAGTCATGCGGCTGATCGCCCGCGGCTACAGCTACAAGGAAGTGGCCGGGGAGCTCTTCATCTCCGTCAAAACGGTGGAAACCCACGTCTCCGCCGTCCTGCGCAAATTGCAGCTGTCCAGCCGGCACGAGCTCACCCGGTGGGCCGCTGCCCGCCGGCTGCTCTAGCTGCGGAACCGGGGCACGGGACTACTGCGCGCGGCCGAGGAAGCCGGTCAGGCGGGCCATGCCCGCGGCAAGGTCGTCGTCACCCAGTGCATAGGAGAGCCGGAGGTAGCCGGACGGGCCAAAAGCTTCACCGGGAACCACGGCAACCTCAACGGTCTCCAGGATCACGGCGGCAAGCTCGGCCGACGTCTGCGGACGGACCGGCCCGTTGGCACCGGGAAATTCCCGGCCGAGCAGCCCGCGCACGTCGGCATAGGCGTAAAAGGCACCCTCGGGCGTGGGGCACTCGACGCCGTCGATGGAGTTCAGGGCTGCGACCATGGCCCTGCGGCGGCGGTCAAAGGCCGTCTTCATGTCCTCGACGGCGGTCAGCGGCCCGGAAACGGCGGCAAGGGCAGCCATCTGGGAAACGTTGGCAACGTTGGAGGACAGGTGTGACTGCAGGTTGGTGGCGGCCTTGATGACGTCGGGGGCGGCAATCATCCATCCCACCCGCCAGCCGGTCATCGCGTAGGTCTTGGCCACACCGTTGAGCACAACCACCTTGTCGCCGAGCTCCGGTGCGGCCGTGGCAATGGAAGTGAACTCCACGCCGTCGTACGTCAGGTGCTCATAGATTTCGTCAGTGACCACCCACAACCCCCGGTCTGCAGCCCAGCGGCCAATTTCGGCGACCTGCGCAGCCGGATAGACGGCCCCGGTGGGATTGGAGGGGGAGCAGAAGAGCAGCAGCTTGGTCTTGTCGGTGCTGGCGGCTTCAAGCTGCTCCACGGTCACCATGTAGCCCTGTTCGGGGCCGGCGAAGACCTCCACGGGGACGCCGCCGGCCAGGCGGATGGCCTCCGGATACGTGGTCCAGTAGGGGGCGGGCAGCAGGACCTCGTCGCCCGGATTAAGGAGCGTGGCAAAAGCTTCGTAGACGGCCTGCTTGCCGCCGTTGGTGACCAGGACCTGCGCCGGATCCACGGTGTAACCGGAGTCGCGCAGGGTCTTTTCAGCGATGGCCTTCTTCAGCTCCGGCAGGCCGCCGGCGGGGGAGTAGCGGTGGAAGCGCGGATCGCGCGCGGCCTGAACGGCTGCGTCAACAATGTAGCCGGGGGTGGGGAAGTCCGGTTCTCCCGCGCCGAAACCGATGACCGGCCGGCCGGCGGCCTTGAGTGCCTTCGCCTTGGCATCTACTGCAAGGGTCGCGGATTCTGCGATGGCTGCGATGCGCGCTGAGATTCGGCCGGTGGAAGGCATGGCGTTCCCGTCTGTGGTTGCTGTTTGATTCCCGAAAGGGGCAGGTGGCTTGCGCGGCCGCCGGCGTCCCGGCAGCCGTTCCCAGTTTAGGTGCAGGTGGCCCCCTGCGCCGTTTCTTACGCCGGCGGGGGCGGCGGCGCAGGAAGCGGCGGATGCTCCCGAAGGATGCCGTTCATCCCGCCGCCCGGCGCCGGTTCGACGGAATCGGAAACATTGAGTAGACTGGATCTTCGTGTTGAAGTCCCAACACTGGTCTGTGCCTTTCGCCGGTTCGCTGACGAGGGGTATTGCCGGTAGAGTGGTTTCCTCCATAGGGTAGTGGCGCAATTGGTAGCGCAGCGGTCTCCAAAACCGCAGGTTGCAGGTTCGAGTCCTGTCTGCCCTGCGCACGGCTGTCATCACGGCAGCTCAGCAGTCCTTCATGAAGCAGCAGTCCCAGCACCTGCTGCGGCTGTGAACCGAACAGATGAGTGAGGCGATGGTGACCGAGACAGCTGCCGGCAGCTCCAAGGGACACCCTCCAGCGGGCCCAAGAAGCGCGGCTTCTTCGCGGCCATTGCGCTCTTCCTGCGTCAGGTTATTGCGGAACTGAAAAAGGTGGTCACCCCCACCCGCAAGGAACTGCTGAGATACACCCTCGTGGTTCTGGCCTTCGTGGTCGTGATGATAATTATCGTGACAGTTCTGGATTTTGTCTTTGGTGCGGGAGCACTGTGGATCTTCGGTGAGGGCGGCGGCGAGAGCTAGCGCCTTCCTTGAGTTTCCGCCCCAAGGGCAGGAACCTCAGGCCTTTGAGCTGGAGCTAGTGACAAACCCTATAGAGCTCTGAAGAAGAAAGCAGGAATCTACGTGTCCGAGCAAGAACTCGAATCACAGATCAATGACAAAGCCGCTGATCTGGATGCCGAGGATGAAGCGACCGCAGCAGACGCCGCCGAGGCGCCCGCCGGGGCCGACGTTCCGGCGGAGGACGCCGACGCCGCCGACGAGGCCGTGAACTCTGATTCCGAAGAATCCGAAGACTCCGAAGAAGAGCCCGAGGAAGATCCCGCCGAAGCCTTCAAGGCAAAGCTGCGCCGCCAGGAAGGTGACTGGTACGTCATCCACTCCTACGCAGGTTACGAAAACCGCGTGAAGGCCAACCTCGAGACCCGCATCCAGACCCTGGACATGGAAGAGAACATCTTCGAAATCCAGGTTCCGATGGAGGAAGTCGTCGAGATCAAGAACACCACGCGCAAGATCGTCAACCGGGTCCGCATCCCCGGTTACGTCCTGGTCCGCATGGAACTGACCGACGCGTCCTGGGGTGTGGTTCGGCATACTCCCGGCGTCACGGGCTTCGTGGGCAACGCCCACAACCCGGTGCCGCTGAGCCTCAAAGAGGTTTACTCCATGCTCGAGCACACCGTGGTTTCCCCGAAGGTCGAAACCGGCAAGCCTGCGCAGGAGTCCCCGAACTACGCCGTGGACTTCGAAGTGGGCGAGCCCGTCACGGTGAACGAAGGACCGTTCGAAACGCTCCAGGCCACGATCTCCGAGATCAAGCCCGAGTCCCAGCAGCTGGTGGTCCTCGTGACGATCTTCGAGCGCGAGACTCCGGTCACCCTTGGCTTCGGCCAGGTCACCAAGCTGGCGTAGCACAAAAGACTTCGTTGTCTGCAGGTCCGCTTTACCCTGCCGGCAGCGTCCGGCCGCCACGCCATGGCGGCCACCAACCCGGACGGACGCTCCTGTTCCCCGGGAACATAATTTAGAGAAGGACCCTTTCATGGCCCCCAAGAAAAAGGTCACCGGCCTCATCAAGCTGCAGATCAACGCAGGTGCCGCCAACCCGGCTCCTCCGATCGGTCCGGCACTTGGCCAGCACGGTGTCAACATCATGGAATTCTGCAAGGCGTACAACGCTGCAACGGAATCCCAGCGCGGCAACGTCATCCCCGTGGAGATCACGGTCTACGAAGACCGTTCCTTCACCTTCATCACCAAGACTCCTCCGGCTGCCCAGCTGATCAAGAAGGCTGCCGGCGTCGCCAAGGGTTCCGCAACCCCGCACACCTCAAAGGTTGCCAACCTGACGCAGGCCCAGGTCGAAGAGATCGCCACCATGAAGATGGAAGACCTCAACGCCAACGATGTCCAGGCTGCCGCCAAGATCATCGCCGGCACTGCCCGTTCCATGGGTATCACCGTAGAAGGCTAATTAGCCTCCTCACCGGGAAGCGGGTTCGCCCGCCGAACAAACACTTACACTCATAAAAGCCGTTCGTGCCGTGGTGCACGACGGCGTGTGGCAGGCCGAGCGCGGTCCGACAGACCACAACTGCACAAGGAGAAAAAGCAGATGGCAAAGCGCAGCAAAGCATATGAAGCAGCTGTAGCCAAGATCGATGCGGACAAGCTGTACGCACCGGTTGAGGCTGTAGGGCTGGCTAAGGAAACCAACCCGTCCAAGTTCGATGCAACCGTAGAGGTCGCATTCCGCCTGGGCGTCGATCCCCGCAAGGCCGACCAGATGGTCCGCGGCACGGTCAACCTGCCCCACGGTACGGGTAAGACCGCCCGCGTCCTGGTTTTCGCAACGGGCGAGAAGGCGGAGCAGGCTATTGCAGCCGGCGCTGACTTCGTTGGTTCCGATGACATGATCGAAAAGGTTGCAGCAGGCTGGACCGACTTCGACGCCGCCGTCGCCACCCCCGACATGATGGGCAAGGTCGGCCGCCTGGGCCGCGTCCTGGGCCCGCGTAACCTCATGCCGAACCCGAAGACCGGCACGGTTACCCCGAACGTGGCCAAGGCCGTCACGGATATCAAGGGTGGAAAGATCGACTTCCGCGTCGACAAGCACTCCAACCTGCACTTCATCATCGGCAAGGTGTCCTTCGATCAGCAGAAGCTGGCCGAGAACTACGCTGCAGCCCTGGAGGAAGTCCTGCGCCTGAAGCCGTCCGCTTCGAAGGGCCGCTACATCCAGAAGGCAACGGTCACCACCACCTTCGGCCCGGGCATCTCCGTTGACCCGGCCGTTACCAAGGTTCTCACCGAGGCGTAATTGGCTATAGGGTCCGACCAGGCCCCCGGGAGCGCATGCCGTTCCTGATCCGGCTCAAGGCGGCCGCAGCTCTTGCTGCGGCCGCCTTTTGCTGTCTCCGGCCGCTTCGGGCAGGATGTGATCCATGACCCAGACATCTGCCGTGATCGCTCCGCTGGCCATCCCGGCAAGCCTGGACGCCTCGGACCCCGCCGCTGCTGACTTTATCGCCGCCGTCGAGCTCATGAATGCGAGCCTTCGGGAGACATGGGGCAATGACGATTTCAGGGATGCGCCGCATACGCAGCTGGCGGGTTTCCACCCTTCACCGACGCGGCGGCGGATCCTGCTCGGTGCCCGGATCGGTGATGAGCTCGTGGGCGTGGCCACGCTGAAGCTGCCGTTGATGGACAACACGCACTCGGCACTGGTGCATGTGGCAGTGGCGCCGGAGGTCCGGCGCAGCGGCTTGGGCAACCGACTGTACGCGGCGGCTGAACAGGCGGCGGCAGCGGACGGGCGCCGCACCCTCCTGGGCGAAACCGACCATCCGGTGCGCCCCGAAACCGCGCCAGGTCCCGTGCTGGCACCAAGAAGCGGGATCGGCGCCATTCCCGCGGACAGCGCCGCACGCTTTGCTGCTGACCGGAAGTTCGACTTGGAACAGGTGGAGCGTGTCAGCCTCCTGAACCTGGCGGACGCCGCCGTCGGGCCGGACGCGCTCAAGGACGCTGCTGCCGCTGCCGGCGGCGACTACGCCCTGGAGTACTGGCGGGGCGCATGCCCGGAGGAACTCGTGGATGCCTATGCGGCGCTCCGGCGGAAAATGAGCACCGACGCGCCCATGGCCGGGCTGGACCTCGAAGAGGAACACTGGGACGCGGCCCGGGTCCGGGAAACCGAGCGGAAGGCCCGGGACATGGACGCCGAGGTCCTCGTCAGCGCGGTACGGCACCTTCCCACCGGGGAGCTGGCCGGTCACACGGTGCTGATGGTCTTCAACAGCAACCCCGCCGTCGCGTTCCAGGATGACACGCTGGTGCTCAGGGAGCACCGCGGCCACCGGCTGGGCATGCTGCTCAAGACGGCAAACCTGGTCCGGCTGCGGGAGGAACTGCCCCGGGCCGCCCGTGTCTGGACGTGGAACGCCGCCGAGAACGGCTACATGCTGTCCATCAATGACACGCTGGGCTTTGCGCCCGCCGGATATTCCGGGGAATGGCAAAAGACGCTGTAACCAAGAGACGCTGTGACGCCGGGCGTCCGGCGGCCGCGGCGGCCACCGGGTAAAGTTGCTGGTCTGACATCCGGACGGATGGCTGCACATCAGGGGGAGCATGGAACGCAAGACACTGGTTGATACGGTGGCGGACCAGCTTCTGGACCGGATTATTGCCGGCGTGATCGAGGTGGGGTCCGTGCTGCCCTCGGAAGCGGACATCGCTGCGGATGCCAACGTCAGCCGGCTCACTGTCCGGGAAGCCCTCAAAGCCCTGCGGGCCAAGAACGTGGTTAATGTCCAGCGCGGCCGGGGCACCTACATCAATCCGCCCGAGGTATGGACGTCGCTAGACGCCATGATGCGGGCCACGGCGAGGGGAGTCGGGGAGGGCAGTGCCTCCTGCAGCTGCTGGAAGTGCGGCGCATGATCGAAACCGGCGCCGCCTTCCTCGCGGCAGGACGCCGCACCGCCGCCGATGTCGAGCTTCTGGCCAAACACCTGGCAGGCATGGAAGCCGCCTCCGCGGCGGCTGATGTGGATGCCTTCGTCCGGGAGGACATTGCCTTCCACGATGTGGTGCTCCGGGCCTCGGGCAACGTCCTGGTGCCGGCGATGTATGAACCCCTGAACCGGCTCCTGGCGAACGGCCGCCGGGAGACTTCCGCCGTACCGGTGATCCAGGAGCATGCCATTGCCATGCACCGGCAGGTTCTGGACGCCATAGCGGCCGGAAGCGGCGAGGAAGCCCGCCTGGCCATGGACCGCCACATGGACCAGACCCAGGACGACCTCGTCCGGCACGTCCTGGCGCGGCCGTAAGCCCCAGCCCGGCCCGGTGCCGTCCGCTGCCGGCGGCTCCGGCTCATCGGATTCACCACCCGTGTTCCACGTCTCCTTTTCGCCATGTAAGATATCTGACATCTGACTACAAAGGAGTGTTCATGGAAGACCTTCCCGGCCTGCTGGCCGGATATCCCGCGCCGGTTCCCACCGCCGCCGCAGACGTGGCAGCCGGTGCCGGCAGCGCCGTCTTCGTGGTCCTCGACGACGATCCGACGGGCACCCAGTCCGTTGCCGGCCTTCCCGTCCTCACCTCCTGGACGGAAGACGACTTTGACTGGGCGTTCGGGACCGGCAGCCCGGCCGTCTACGTGCTGACCAATTCGCGCAGCCTGGCCGGACAGGACGCAGCCCGGATCAACCGGGAAGTAGTTGCGGGGGCCCACGCGGCCGCGGTCCGCCGGGGAGTGCAGCTGGCCTTCGTATCGCGCAGCGACTCCACCCTGCGCGGCCACTATCCGCTGGAGACAGACGTCCTGGCTGAAGCCATGGCGGAGGCGGGAATGCCGTCGCCGGATGCCGTCGTCATGGTCCCCGCCTTTCCGGACGCGAACCGCGTGACCATCGGCTCGGTGCATTACCTGCGCAGCGGCGACAGCCTGCAGCCCATCGCCGAAACGGAGTTCGCCCGGGATGCCACCTTCGGATACTCCAGCTCCAGCCTGCCCGGTTACGTCGAGGAAAAGACCGCCGGCCGGATCAGTGCCGGCGAGGTGCTTTCCCTGACGCTGGACATCATTCGCGGCGGGCCCGAAAAGACCGCGGCCGCGCTTTCCAGTGCCCGGAACTCACAGCCGGTCGCCGTCGACGCCGTATCCGAAGACGACCTTCGCCTGTTGGCGCTGGGCCTGCAACGGGCTGAGGCCGCCGGCAAGACCTTCCTCTACCGGGTTGGACCGCCCTTCGTCCGCGCCGCCATTGGCCAGGAACAGCACGCGCCGCTCACGGCCCGCGAGGTCTACGGCGCCGGGCACCGGACCGCAGCCGCGGCGGCCTGATCGTGGTTGGCTCGCATGTTGGTGTCACCACCCGCCAGCTGAACCATCTGCAGGAGGTCCGGCCGCCCTCCCTCACGGTGGAGATCGAAGTCGACTCCGTTATTGATCCGGCAGCCCGCGCCGGACACCTCGAAGCGATCGTGGACCGCACCGTCCGGGGCCTTGCCTCCGGCGACGTGGTGCTGCACACCAGCCGCACACTGGTGACCGCAGCAACGGGGGATGAATCCCTGGACATTTCCCGGCGGGTCTCAGCCGCCGTCGTTGAGGTGGTCCAGCGCGTCCTGGCTGCAGCTCCGCCGCGCTTCGTGATCGCCAAGGGCGGTATCACGTCCTCGGACGTCGCGTCCAAGGGCCTGCACATTGGACGTGCCATGGTGCGCGGGCCCATGCTGCCCGGCATCGTCTCGCTGTGGGAGCCGATCGACGGCCCTGCCGCAGGCATCCCGTACATCGTCTTCGCCGGCAACGTGGGGGACGACACGTCTCTGGCCGCCGTCGTCGACACTCTTTCGGAAAACTAAGGAACGCCATGAATCCCACTGCAGAAAACCGCGCCTACACCGTTGCCGTCCTGGGCCTGGGAGCCATGGGGCTGCCGATGGCAACCCGGCTCGCGTCCGGCCTCACGGTTCACGGCTTCGACATTGCCGCGGCGCGGCTGGAACTGGCCGAAGCCGCCGGAATCCGGACGTTCGGTTCCGGAGCGGAAGCCGCCGCCGGTGCCGATGCCGTGCTGCTGGCAGTACGCAACGGTGCCCAGCTGAACGAGGTCCTTTTCGGCGAATCCGGCATTGCCTCCGCGCTCAAGCCTGGCGCAGTCGTGATCATGACCAGCACTGTGGGCGTCGCGGCCGTCACCGAGGTTGCCGCCGCACTGGCGCAGCTGCAGGTTGACCTGGTGGATGCACCGCTGTCCGGCGGACCGGTCCGCGCCGGCGCCGGCGACCTCCTGATTGTCGTGGGTGCCACGGAAACAGCGCGGGCAGCTGCCGCCCCCGTGCTTGGACTGCTCGCGTCCACGCTGACCGTCGTCGGAGACAACCCCGGCGACGGGCAGGCCCTCAAGACAGTCAACCAGCTGCTCTGCGGCGTGCACATCGCTGCCGCTGCCGAAGCCATGGCGCTGGCGGATGCACTGGGGCTGGACCGGGAAAAGACCCTCGAAGCGCTGCAGTCGGGCGCCGCCGCGTCCTTCATGCTGGGCAACCGCGGCCCGCGGATGCTCCAGGCCTATGAGGAGGACGGCGCGGAGGTGCTTTCCCGCCTGGACATCTTCGTCAAGGACATGGGAATCGTTACCAAGGCCGCACGCGAGGTTGCGCTGCCCACCCCGGTCGCCACGGCGGCCGAACAACTTTACCTGCTGGGGCAGGCAGCGGGCCTCGGTGCCGCAGATGATTCCGCCGTCGTCAAGGTCGTTGCTCCCCGCCGTCCCGGCGCCTAGCCACCGCACCACCCCCTGTAAAAGACACACCCCACCCCTGTCAAAGGAGACAACCATGAGCGCACTGTCGCTCCTGATCATTGCGGTGGCCGGCGTCGCCGTCCTGCTGCTGGCCGTGATCAAATTCAAGATTCCGGCCTTCCTGGCCCTGCTGACCGTCAGCGTCCTGGTCGCGGTTGCAGCGGGCATCCCGCTCAACGAAGTCGTCACAACCGTCCAGGCGGGCATGGGAGGCACCCTGGGATCCGTCGCCATCCTCGTGGGCCTGGGCGCCATGCTGGGCAAGATGATTGAACTCTCCGGCGGTGCCGAGGCCCTGGCCGGAAAATTCACCAAAATCCTGGGACCCAAGCGGGTCACCGCCGCATTGACCGCCGCAGCGTTCCTGCTGGCCATTCCGGTGTTCTTCGACGTCGGATTCATCATCCTGGTGCCGATCGTCTACGGCTTCGCCAAAGCGGCCGGTGTAAACCCGCTCAAGGTGGGACTCCCGGTGGCAGCCATTATGCTGGCGATCCACGTGGTGGTTCCGCCGCATCCGGGCATTGTCGGCGGCGCCGGCGTGACCGGTGCGGACATCGGCTGGATCACCATCCTGGCCCTGGGCATCTGCGCCGTCCTCGGTTTTGCCGCGTACTTCCTGGCGAAGCGGATCAACCGCCGCGACTACCCGATGCTCCCGGCCACCGCCGAGCAGTTCCGGCTCTTCGGCTCCGGCAAATCCGAGGTAGAGCAGGAATCCGGCGCAGGCGGCACGGCCATCAAGACCGCCGTGCAGGCACCGCCCAGCCCCGCCATGATCATTGCCCTGATCGTGCTGCCGATCCTGATGATCATGCTCGGCACCGTCAGCGCAGTGGTTCTGCCCGAGGAGTCGCCTGCGCTCCCCGCCCTGACCCTGATCGGCTCGCCGGTCATCGCCCTGCTGGTCACCGTCTTCCTGGCCTTCTTCTTCCTCGGCATCCGCCGCGGCTGGAGCTCGGCCACCACCGGAGAGGTCATGGACGCCGCCCTGGCCCCGACCGCCATCGTGATCCTGGTGACGGGTGCCGGCGGCGCCTTCGGCAAGGTCCTGACCGAATCCGGGATCGGGACCGCGCTGGCCGATTCGTTGTCCTCGGCAGGACTGCCGATCCTGCTGATGGGCTTTGTGCTGGCCGCGGTCCTGCGCGCCGCCCAGGGCTCCGCCACCGTCGCGATCGTGACCACCGCAGGCCTGCTCGCGGGCTCCATCACCGCGGGCGACTTCTCGGCCCTGCAGGTCGCGCTGATCACCATCGCCATCGGTTTTGGCGCCTTCGGCCTGTCGCACGTCAACGATTCCGGCTTCTGGATTGTCACGCGCTATCTCGGCCTGTCCGTGGCGGACGGCCTCCGGACCTGGACCGTGCTCACCACGGCCCTGGGCGTTCTCGGCTTCCTCCTGACGAGCCTGCTCTGGGTCGTCCTGAGCCCGCTGGGAGGCTGACGTGCGGGCGAACCTGAGGGAGACTGTCGCGCATCAACTGGCACGGGGCGCCGCCGTACCGGCGTTCACCTGCTACGACTTCACCACCGCCATGGCCGTGACGGCGGTGGCGGAGGCGGCCGGCCGGCCCGTGATCCTCCTCGTCGCGCCAAAGACCGCGGGGGAGCGGAAGGGCCGAGGTTCATCACGGCCCTCCGCGGCCTGGCCGATGCGGCGGAGGTGCCGGTGCTCGTGCAGCTGGACCACGCCGCCGACGGCGGGCTCATCCTGGCTGCCGTCGCCGCAGGTGCCGATTCGGTCCTGGCCGACGGTTCCGCGCTGGAACCGAACGCCAACGCGGACTTTGTGGCCGGCGTCGTACGCTCGCTGGCCGGCACCGGCGTCACCGTGGAAGCGGAACTGGGTGCGCTGCCCGGAGACGAGGACGACGCCGGGGCGGCGGCAGGGGCCGACGCGGCTGCGGGCATGACGGATCCGCTGCGCGTGCCGGAGTTCTTGGCCGCATCCGGTGCGGATCTGCTGGCTGTGGCCGTGGGCAACGTTCACGGCAATTACCGGGGCGAACCGAAGCTGGACTGGAAACGCGTAGCTGACGTGCGGGCCGGCGCCGCCGGTGTGCCCCTGGTGCTGCACGGGGCGTCCGGCCTGCCGGAGACGGACCTGCGCGCCGCCGCGGCCGCCGGCATCGGCAAGGTGAACATCAACACTGAGCTGCGCACCTCCACCCTGGCCGCTGTCGAGCGCGCGCTGCCGGGGCTGCGGGCTGCCGGGGAGAACATGCTTGGACTGCAGCAGGCGTGGACCTCATCAGCGGGCGCCACGGCAGGGTGGGCGCTGAGCCTGTTGGACGCCGCGCCGGCCGGCACTGGAAGCAGCTCCTCCTAACCCCGCCGCCGGAGAATCCCGGGCAGGCCGGCCGATCCGATTTGGCCTGCCCGGGATTCTCCCGTACGCTTGTAGATACCAAAGACCGTCGGTCGATGTGCTTTCAATCCCACTCTCATCCTGGATCTCCGGGACCGCGGGTGGACTCCGGTTGATCGGACATCCGAAAGTCCCTTCAGAGGGCGGCCTGCGCAGGTGAACGAACTCAGCCCCACGGCGCGCCTCAGTGCGTGCCTGCTGCTCAGCCCCGTGCATCTGCCCGGGGCGTTTTTTATGTTCGGGACCCGATCCACCGGCACTATTCCCCGGAAGGAGGGTTATGGCAACGCCAACAAAGGTAACGGCAGTTGAAGAAATCACCACCGATTTCAAGGAATCAACCGCTGCTGTCCTAACCGAATACCGCGGGCTCACCGTTGCACAGCTCAAGGAGCTGCGTCGTTCGCTCGGCCAGGACACCAAGTACTCGGTCGTCAAGAACACCCTGACTGGCATTGCAGCCAAGGAAGCCGGCATCGACGCGTTCGACGGCCAGCTTGCCGGCCCCACTGCAATCGCCTTCATCAAGGGTGACGCAGTTGCAGCTGCAAAGAGCCTGACGGATTTTGCCAAGACCAACCCGCAGCTGATCATCAAGACCGGTGTTTTCGAGGGCAATGCCCTGGATGCATCCGGTGTTGCAGCCCTGGCTGCCCTTGAATCCCGTGAGCTCCAGCTTGCACGTGTGGCCGGTGTCCTCAAGGCACCGATGTCCATGCTGGCACGCTCGGTCGACGCCCTGCGCGTAAAGCTTGAAGAGGGAAGCGATTCTGCTCCCGCCGCGGAAGAGGCTCCGGCCGCCGCAGAAGAAGCTCCGGCCGCAGAAGCAGCCACCGAAGAGTAATCGCTCTTCCAATCCACACTCCGGTGCCGACGCACCACTAAGGTGCCCGCGCACCACTTATAGGAAGGACGCCACCCCATGGCGAAGCTGACCAACGAAGAGCTCATTGAAGCCTTCAAGGAACTGTCCATCATCGAGCTCTCCGACTTCGTGAAGCTCTTCGAAGAGACCTTCGACGTTACCGCTGCTGCTGTTGCAGTTGCCGGTCCCGCTGCAGGTGCCGCTGAAGCTGAAGACGAGAAGACTGAATTCGACGTCATCCTCGAAGCTGCCGGCGACAAGAAGATCGCAGTCATCAAGGAAGTTCGTGCCCTGACTTCCCTGGGCCTGAAGGAAGCCAAGGACGTTGTGGACAGCGCCCCGAAGGCTGTCCTGGAAGGCGCTACGAAGGAAGCCGCAGAGAAGGCAAAGGAAGCCCTCGAGGCTGCCGGCGCCACGGTTACCGTCAAGTAGTAGTTTTTCCTTCGCGGCTCCGGCCGCGGATTCGGAAAGACCCCGTCCGTTATGGACGGGGTCTTTCTGTATCCGGAGGTGTTCCGGGGATTTAGGACGCCTCGCGCCAGAGCAGCAGGGCCTCACCCTGGCCCCCGCCACCGCAGAGGGCGACGGCTGCCCGGCCGGATCCGCGGCGCATCAGTTCGTGGGCAGCCGTCAGGGCCAGCCTGGCACCGGAAGCACCGATCGGGTGGCCAAGCGCGATGGCGCCGCCGTTCAGGTTGCACTGGTCAAGATCCATGCCCAGCTCGTTCAGTGACTGGACGGCAACGGCCCCGAATGCCTCGTTGATTTCAATAAAGTCCAGGTCCGAGGCACTCCAGCCGGCACGGTCCAGGGCGGCGAAGACGGCATTGGACGGCTGGGAATGCAGCGTGTTGTCCGGTCCTGCCACCTGGCCTGGAACACCGACTACGGCGAGCACGTCGAGGGCATTCTCCTCGGCGTAGGCGCGGGTGGTGAGGATCAGGGCAGCGGCGCCGTCGGACAGCGGAGACGAATTCCCTGCCGTGATGGTGCCTTCGGGATCGAAGGCCGGGCGCAGGCCGGACAGCGTCTCGGGGGTGGTGTTCGGTCGAACACCCTCGTCTGTGGTGAGGATGAGCGGTTCGCCGCGGCGCTGGGGAACGGTGACCGGGACAATCTCCGCATCGAAGGTTCCGGCCGCCATCGCAGCTGCGGCCCTGCGGTGCGAGGCGGCGGCCACTTCATCCTGCTCGAGGCGCTTGATGGCCAGCTTGGTGTTGCCCCGCTCGGTGGAGATGCCCATGGAATCGTTGTCGAAGGCGTCCGTGAGCCCGTCGTGGGCCACCGAATCGAGCGCCGAGATGTTCCCGTAGTTCCAGCCATGGCGCGAACCCGGCAGCAGGTGCGGCCCGCGGGTCATGGACTCCTGGCCGCCGGCCACCACCACGGTGGCTTCGCCGCCGCGGATCAGGCGGGCCGCGTCAATGACGGCCGCAAGGCCCGACAGGCACACCTTGTTGATGGTGACGGCCGGAACGTTCCAGCCGATCCCGGCCTTGATGGAGGCCTGGCGGGCCGGGTTCTGGCCGCACCCGGCCTGGACCACGTGCCCCATGATGACGGCATTCACGTCCGCTGCACGAACGCGCGATTTTTCCAGGGCTCCGGCAATCGCGAAGGCACCGAGCTCCACCGCGGCAAGGGGGGCAAGCTGGCCGTTCAGCCGGCCCTGCGGAGTGCGGGCACCTCCAACGATGACCACATCGGTCGCGGCGGCTTGGCCTGTTGCGGCTTGGTCTGGGGGTTGCTCATGGCCGAAATTCCACTTTCGTCGTTGGCTGCCGGGTCAGGGCCGGCGGCATTCGGTGCGTGCCCGGCGGTGAGCACGGTTGCGGCGCTGGAACAAGGGTACGCCAACGTGCCGGGCCCGGGGAGAGCCGCGTCACGCCGCCTGGAGTCCTGTGCACCTCCGGCACCTCCAAACCGGGGATCGTACGGTACGATGTTTGTATCCGATGCGTCAGCGGTGCGCCGGTGTTGCCTGCAGCTCCCCGTTCCACGGTGGTCCGGTGGTCGAATTCGAAGCGAATTCCAGCCCACTCCGACCGGAACCGGCGGGTCGAGCTCTGTAGGGGTTGCCGGACCGGGTAGACTTGTATGCCCACAATGCCCTATAGTTAATATTTGCTTCCCTCTCTTAACCTTCAGCCTTCATATAGCGGTGGGCTTTGTCCTGTGCCTGGCAGCGTTTCGCGCGCCCGGCGGGATGCAAGGACGCACGCGGACCAGGTCCGTTCTGTGCAGAGAAGGAGGCGCGAAACACGCCTGAAGGTCTGTGGAAGGATCCCTCTTGGTCGCCTCGAGCACCTCTAATAATGCAACCGCTAACATCCCGGAGAACATCGCTCCCCGGATTTCATTCGCAAAGATTCACGAACCGCTTGACGTTCCCAATCTTCTTGCCCTGCAGACCGACAGCTTTGACTGGCTGGTCGGCAACGAGCGCTGGAAGGCGCGCGTGGAACAGGCCAAGCAGACCGGGGAACAGGGCATTGCCACCACCTCCGGACTGGCTGACATCTTCGAGGAAATCTCCCCGATTGAAGACTTCCAGGGCACCATGTCCCTGAGCTTCACCGAGCCGGAATTTGCCGACCCGAAGTACACCATGGCCGAGTGCAAGGACCGGGACGCAACGTACTCGGCTCCGCTGTACGTTAAAGCCGAATTCATGAACAACAACACGGGCGAAATCAAGCAGCAGACCGTGTTCATGGGCGACTTCCCGCTGATGACAGACAAGGGAACGTTCGTCATCAACGGCACCGAGCGTGTCGTTGTTTCCCAGCTGGTCCGTTCGCCGGGTGCCTACTTCGAGCGCACCGCGGACAAGACCAGCGACAAGGACATCTACACCGCGAAGATCATTCCTTCCCGCGGTGCCTGGTTCGAACTCGAAATTGACAAGCGCGACCAGGTCGGCGTCCGCCTCGACCGCAAGCGCAAGCAGTCCGTCACCGTCCTGCTCAAGGCCCTGGGCTGGACCGAAGGCCAGATCCTCGAGACCTTCGGCGAATACGACTCCATCCGCGCCACGCTGGAGAAGGACCCCACGGAAACCCGTGAGGATGCCCTGCTGGACATCTACCGCAAGCTCCGTCCGGGCGAGCCGCCCACGGTCGAGGCTGCCCAGACCCTGCTGGACAACCTGTACTTCAACCCGAAGCGCTACGACCTGGCCAAGGTTGGCCGCTACAAGATCAACCGCAAGCTCGGCATCGACAAGCCGCTGACGGACTCCGACGCTTCGGTCCTGAACAACGATGACATCGTTGCCATGATCAAGTTCCTGGTTGCCCTGCACGCCGGCGAGAAGACCGTCCCTGGCAAGCGCAACGGCGAGGACGTCGACATCCGCGTCGAGGTTGACGACATCGACCACTTCGGCAACCGCCGCATCCGCGCCGTCGGCGAACTCATCGAGAACCAGATCCGCACGGGCCTGTCCCGTATGGAGCGCGTTGTCCGTGAGCGCATGACCACCCAGGACGTCGAAGCGATCACGCCGCAGACGCTGATCAACATCCGTCCGGTCGTGGCCGCGATCAAGGAGTTCTTCGGAACCTCCCAGCTTTCGCAGTTCATGGACCAGAACAACCCGCTCGCCGGACTGACGCACAAGCGCCGCCTGTCCGCGCTGGGCCCGGGTGGTCTGTCCCGTGACCGCGCAGGCATGGAAGTCCGGGACGTCCACCCCTCGCACTACGGCCGCATGTGCCCCATCGAAACCCCTGAAGGCCCGAACATTGGCCTGATCGGTTCGCTGGCCTCCTACGCCCGGATCAACGCCTTCGGTTTCATTGAAACCCCGTACCGCAAGGTCATCAACGGTGTCGTCACCGACCAGGTTGACTACCTGACGGCCGATGACGAAGTGGAGCGGACCATTGCCCAGGCAAACGCCCCGCTGCGCGAAGACCAGCACTTCGCCGAGGACCTCGTCCTCGTCCGTGCCCGCGGCGGTTCCGGCGAGCCCGTCCTCGTTGAGCCCGAAGGCGTCGAGTACATGGACGTCTCCCCGCGCCAGATGGTGTCGGTGGCCACGGCCCTGATTCCGTTCCTGGAACACGATGACGCCAACCGCGCCCTGATGGGTGCGAACATGCAGCGCCAGGCCGTGCCGCTGCTCCGTTCCGAGCGCCCTGTGGTGGGTACCGGCATGGAGAAGTACGCCGCCGTCGACGCCGGGGACTCCGTCACCGCCGTCAAGCCCGGTGTCGTCACCGAGGTCTCCGCCGAGCTCGTTACCGTCATGAACGACGACGGCACCGAGTCCAACTACCCGATCATGAAGTTCGCGCGCTCCAACCAGGGCAACGCGTACAACCAGCGGGTACTGGTCGCCGAAGGCGCACGCGTCGAGGTAAACAGCATCATCGCCGACGGCCCCTCCACGGACCAGGGCGAACTGGCACTGGGTAAGAACCTGCTCGTGGCATTCATGTCATGGGAAGGCCACAACTACGAGGATGCGATCATCCTCTCCCAGCGCATGGTCTCGGACGACGTCCTGACCTCCATCCACATCGAGGAGCACGAAGTCGATGCCCGCGACACCAAGCTTGGTGCCGAGGAAATCACCCGCGACATCCCCAATGTGTCGGAGGAAGTGCTCTCCCAGCTGGACGAGCGCGGCATCATCCACATCGGTGCCGAGGTGGAAGCCGGCGACATCCTGGTTGGCCGCGTCACCCCCAAGGGCGAAACGGAACTGACCCCGGAAGAGCGGCTGCTGCGCGCCATCTTCGGCGAGAAGAGCCGCGAAGTCCGCGACACGTCCCTGAAGGTACCCCACGGGGAGTCCGGCACGGTCATCGGTGTCCGCATCTTCGACCGTGACAACGACGACGAGCTGCCCCCGGGCGTGAACCAGCTGGTGCGCGTCTACGTGGCGCACAAGCGCAAGATCACGGACGGCGACAAGCTGGCCGGCCGCCACGGCAACAAGGGTGTTATCTCCAAGATCCTTCCGGTCGAGGACATGCCCTTCATGGAAGACGGAACCCCCGTCGACATCGTCCTGAACCCGCTGGGTGTTCCGGGTCGAATGAACGTCGGCCAGGTCCTGGAAATCCACCTGGGCTGGGCTGCCAAGCAGGGCTGGAAGATCGACGGCAATCCGGAGTGGGTCCAGAACCTGCCGGAACTGCCGCGTGAAACCGGTCCGACGACGGTTGCCACCCCGGTGTTCGACGGTGCCAGTGAAGATGAAATCACCGGTCTGCTCGATTCCACCAACGTGACCCGCGACGGCAACCGCCTGATCGGCGCTTCCGGCAAGGCACGGATGTTCGACGGCCGCTCCGGCCAGCCGTTCCCGGAGCCCATTTCCGTGGGCTACATGTACATCCTGAAGCTGCACCACCTTGTGGACGACAAGATCCACGCACGCTCCACCGGTCCGTACTCCATGATCACGCAGCAGCCGCTGGGTGGTAAGGCGCAGTTCGGTGGCCAGCGCTTCGGTGAAATGGAAGTCTGGGCCCTGGAAGCGTACGGCGCCGCCTACACGCTGCAGGAACTGCTCACGATCAAGTCCGATGACATCCACGGCCGTGTGAAGGTCTACGAAGCCATCGTCAAGGGCGAGAACATCCCGGAGCCGGGTGTTCCGGAGTCCTTCAAGGTGCTCATCAAGGAAATGCAGTCGCTCTGCCTGAATGTGGAAGTACTCTCCACCGAGGGCAACACGATTGAAATGCGTGACTCGGATGAAGAAGTCTTCCGGGCCGCGGAGGAACTGGGTATCGATCTGTCCCGCGCAGAGCCCAGCTCCGTCGAAGAGGTTTAGCCATATCACCGTCCCGGCCGGCGCCGGGACGGTCCGGAACGGCGGCAACGAAATTCCGCGGCTCGCAAGCTCGCAACGGAATATTAAAGCCGCCTAACCCGGACCGCCTGGCGCCGGTGGGATGGTCACCTAGAGCTCTTTCCGTACCCCGAGACATTCAGATTTAGAGAACAAGAGAGAACAGGGACCCATGTCCAACGATTCCACGTTCGGCCTCATGCGTATCGGCCTTGCCACTGCGGATGAAATCCGCGGCTGGTCTTACGGCGAAGTCAAGAAGCCGGAAACCATCAACTACCGAACCCTGAAGCCGGAGAAGGACGGTCTTTTCTGCGAAAAGATCTTCGGTCCGTCCCGTGACTGGGAGTGCTACTGCGGTAAGTACAAGCGCGTGCGCTTCAAGGGCATCATCTGTGAGCGCTGCGGCGTCGAGGTTACCCGCGCCAAGGTTCGCCGCGAGCGCATGGGCCACATTGAGCTCGCCGCCCCCGTAACCCACATCTGGTACTTCAAGGGTGTTCCGTCCCGCCTGGGCTACCTGCTGGACCTGGCGCCGAAGGACCTGGAGAAGGTCATTTACTTCGCCGCTTACATGATCACCTCGGTTGACGAAGAAAACCGCCACGCGGAACTTCCGAACCTGCAGGCTGAACACGACCTGGAGCGCAAGCACCTCGTCGACCAGCGCGACTCCGATATTGCTGCCATTGCCAAGGACCTCGAAGGCGAGATTGCCCGCCTCGAGGGCGAAGGCGCCAAGGCTGCCGACAAGAAGAAGGCCCGCGACTCCGCCGACCGCCAGATGGCCAAGGTCCGCCGCGACGCCGACAACAACATCGAGCGCCTCGAGCAGGTTTGGGAACGCTTCAAGAACCTCAAGGTCGGCGACCTCGAGGGCGATGAGGGCCTGTACCGCGAACTGCGTGACCGCTACGGCCTGTACTTCGAAGGCTCCATGGGTGCCGAAGCCATCAAGCAGCGCCTTGAGGACTTCGACATGCAGGCTGAGTCCGAGCTGCTGCGCGACATCATCCAGAACGGCAAGGGCCAGCGCAAGACGCGTGCCCTGAAGCGCCTGAAGGTTGTCAACGCCTTCCTGACCACGACCAACAGCCCGCTCGGCATGGTCCTGGACGCAGTTCCGGTGATCCCGCCGGAACTGCGCCCGATGGTTCAGCTCGACGGCGGACGTTTCGCGACGTCCGACCTCAACGACCTGTACCGCCGCGTGATCAACCGCAACAACCGCCTGAAGCGCCTGCTGGACCTCGGTGCCCCCGAGATCATCGTGAACAACGAAAAGCGCATGCTCCAGGAAGCTGTTGACTCCCTGTTCGACAACGGCCGCCGCGGCCGTCCGGTCACCGGTCCGGGCAACCGTCCGCTGAAGTCGCTCTCCGACATGCTCAAGGGCAAGCAGGGACGTTTCCGCCAGAACCTGCTGGGTAAGCGTGTTGACTACTCCGGCCGTTCCGTCATCGTTGTTGGCCCGCAGCTGAAGCTGCACCAGTGCGGTCTGCCCAAGCAGATGGCCCTGGAGCTCTTCAAGCCGTTCGTGATGAAGCGCCTGGTTGACCTCAACCACGCACAGAACATCAAGAGCGCCAAGCGCATGGTCGAGCGTTTCCGCCCGCAGGTCTGGGACGTGCTGGAAGAGATCATCACCGAACACCCGGTGCTGCTCAACCGTGCACCCACCCTGCACCGCCTCGGTATCCAGGCCTTCGAGCCGCAGCTCGTTGAGGGCAAGGCCCTTCAGCTGCACCCGCTGGTCTGCGGCGCGTTCAATGCTGACTTCGACGGTGACCAGATGGCAGTGCACCTGCCGCTGAGCCCCGAAGCCCAGGCTGAAGCACGCATCCTGATGCTGTCCTCGAACAACATCCTGAAGCCGTCCGACGGCCGCCCGGTGACCCTGCCGTCGCAGGATATGATCATCGGCCTGCACCACCTCACCACCAAGAAGGAAGGCGCAGCAGGCGAGGGCCGGTTCTTCACGACGCCGTCCGAAGCCCTGATGGCGTACGACCTTGGTGAGCTGGACCTGAACGCCCAGATCAGCATGCGCCTGGAAGGCTTCGTGCCCTCCGCCGACCGTCCGGCCCCGGAAGGCTGGGAAGAAGGCACTCCCGCCCTCATCCAGACCTCCCTCGGCCAGGTCATCTTCAACCAGGCACTGCCCTCGGATTACCCGTGGGTCGAGAAGGTTGCCGATAAGGGCCAGCTGTCAGCGATCGTGAACGACCTGGCTGAGCGCTACCCGAAGGTCATTACGGCGGCAACGCTGGATAACCTGAAGGACGCCGGTTTCTACTGGGCCACCCGCTCGGGCGTTACCGTTGCCATCTCGGACATCTCCGCGCCGATCGACAAGCCTGCCATCATGGAGGTTTACGAAACGCAGGCTGCCAAGGTTGAAAGCCAGTACGGCAAGGGCCTGATCGCCGAAGACGAGCGCCGCCAGGAACTCATCGACATCTGGAACAAGGCTACGAACGAAGTTGCCGCGGCCATGCGTTCGAACATGCCCAAGGAAAACAACATCAACCGCATGGTGTCTTCCGGTGCCCGTGGTAACTGGCTGCAGGTTCGCCAGATTGCCGGTATCCGCGGCCTGGTGGCAAACCCCAAGGGTGAGATCATCCCGCGCCCGATCAAGTCGTCGTACCGTGAGGGCCTGTCGGTGCTGGAGTACTTCATCGCCACCCACGGTGCCCGAAAGGGTCTTGCCGACACCGCTCTGCGTACCGCCAACTCGGGTTACCTGACCCGCCGTCTGGTGGACGTTTCCCAGGACGTCATTGTCCGCGAGGAAGACTGCGGCACCGAGCGCGGCCTGAACGTGACCATTGCGGTTCCGGACTCCAACGGTGAACTGCAGCTGCACGAAGAGGTCGAGAACTCGGCGTACGCCCGTACGCTGGCCACCGACGTCGCCGACGCCCAGGGCAACGTCCTGGCCAAGGGCGGCGACGATGTTGGCGACGTCCTCATCGCCAAGCTGTTCGAAGCCGGCGTCACCGATATCAAGGTCCGCTCCGTACTCACCTGTGAGTCCGCCGTCGGCACCTGTGCCCTGTGCTACGGACGCTCCCTGGCCACGGGTAAGACCGTGGACATCGGCGAGGCTGTCGGCATTATCGCTGCTCAGTCCATTGGCGAGCCGGGCACTCAGCTGACCATGCGTACCTTCCACACCGGTGGTGTTGCTTCCGCGGAAGATATCACCCAGGGTCTGCCCCGTATCCAGGAGCTCTTCGAAGCACGCACCCCCAAGGGCGTTGCTCCGATCTCCGAGACTGCGGGCCGGGTCACCATCGAAGAGTCCGACCGCCAGATGCGTCTGGTTGTCACTCCCGATGACGGCTCCGAGGAAATCGCGTACCCGGTCCTGCGCCGTGCCCGCCTGCTGGTTGCCGACGGCGACCACGTCGAGGTTGGCCAGCAGCTGGTCTTCGGTGCGGTGGATCCCAAGCAGATCCTCCGTATCCTCGGCCCGCGCAAGGCACAGGAATTCCTGGTGGACGAAGTCCAGCGCGTGTACCGCAGCCAGGGCGTAGGCATCCACGACAAGCACGTGGAAGTCATCGTCCGGCAGATGCTGCGCCGCGTGACCGTGATTGAGTCCGGCGACTCCGAGCTGCTTCCGGGCGAGCTCGCCGAGCGCCGCCGCTTCGAAAGCGAGAACCGCCGCGTTGTCTCCGAGGGCAAGAAGCCGGCTTCAGGCCGTCCCGAGCTCATGGGTATCACCAAGGCGTCGCTGGCAACCGAGTCCTGGCTGTCCGCTGCTTCCTTCCAGGAAACCACCCGCGTCCTGACGCAGGCGGCCATGGAAGGCAAGAGCGATCCGCTGCTCGGCCTCAAGGAGAACGTCATCATCGGTAAGCTGATCCCGGCCGGAACGGGCCTGCCCCGTTACACCGAGGTCACTGTCGAGCCGACCGAAGAAGCAAAGGCCAATCTGTTCACCGGCCCGAGCGCCTTCAGCGACTTCGACTACGCCGGAGTAGACGGCGGCCTGAGCCCCGAGTTCCACGCCATCCCGCTGGATGACTACGACATGGGCAGCGACTTCCGCTAAGGAGGCCGCCCGCAGCGGCAGGTCCCGCACCCTTTGGGTGCGGGACCTGCCGCATCTAACCGGCCATCCGCTCTCTGCGGGACGGGAAGGGCCGGCCGGTGGAGCCTTCTCCTGTTCGTATAGTGAACCACTGTGCACTAAATGAACACGCCGTGTAGTGTGGTCTTGACCACGCTAATGCTTGTTGGAGAGCCGGAGCGCGAAGATGCGCTCGAAGCCGAAAGGAAGAACCATGGGATTGGAAAAGGATCTTTTCTCGAACAGCCATGTCATCGAGAAGCTGGATGCGGCGCAGGCGCCGCAGGACCAGATCTCGGCGGAGATTGCCTCGGTCCACGCGGCGTATGACAAGTCCGTACACGACGGCGCCGAACCGGAAAGCCAGCCCCGGATCGACTTCTCTCCCTACCGCAGCTCCATCCTGCGCCACCCCACCAAGGATCCGCACCACGTGGACCCCGAGACGATCGAGCTGTGGTCACCGGCGTTCGGACACCAGGACGTGCACGCCCTGGAGAGCGATCTGACCATCCAGCACAACGGCGAGCCGCTGGGGGAGCGCATCATTGTCCGCGGCCGGATCCTCGACGGCGGCGGACGGCCCGTGCGCAACCAGCTGGTGGAAATCTGGCAGGCCAACTCCGCCGGCCGCTACATCCACAAGCGCGATCAGCATCCGGCTCCGCTGGACCCGAACTTCACCGGCGTCGGCCGCTGCATCACCACCGATGACGGCTTCTACGAGTTCACCACCATCAAGCCCGGACCCTACCCCTGGAAGAACCACTTCAACGCCTGGCGTCCGGCCCACATCCACTTCTCCCTGTTCGGCACCGACTTCACCCAGCGCATGATCACCCAGATGTACTTCCCCGGTGATCCGCTTTTTGCGCTGGACCCGATTTACCAGTCGATTACCGATCAGAAGGCGCGTGACCGCCTCGTGGCCACGTATGACCACAACCTGACATCGCACGAGTGGGCCACCGGCTACAACTGGGACATTGTGCTCACCGGCAGCAACCGCACGTGGATGGAAGACGAGGACGCAGAGTAATGAGCGAGCAGAAGCTAACCGCCACGCCCGGCCAGACCATCGGCCCGTTCTACGGCTACGCCCTTCCCTTCGAGAAGGACAACCAGCTCCTTGCACCGGGGCTGCCCGGCAGCATCCGGCTGCAGGGAACGGTCACGGACGGAGCCGGAGACACCATTCCGGACGCCCTGCTGGAAATCTGGCAGGCTGATGCCGAAGGCAACGTCCCGCAGCAGACAGGCTCCCTGGTCCGGGACGGCTACACCTTCACGGGCTGGGGCCGCACGGCCGTGGACAATACCGGAAACTACACGTTCACCACGGTGAACCCCGGGCCCACCGAAGCAGGCTCGGCGCCCTTCATCTCCTTCGTGATCTTCGCCCGCGGCCTGTTGAACAAGCTGCATACCCGCATGTACCTGCCCGATGACGAGGAAGCGCTGGCACGCGACGCCCTGCTCTCCTCACTCCCCGAGGACCGGCGGCGCACGCTCATTGCCACGCGCGAGGCCGACGGCGGACTGCGCTGGGACATCTCGCTGCAGGGGGAGAACGAAACCGCTTTCCTCACCTACCCGGGAGCCTAGGCATGGGTGCAGCGGAGAGTGCCGACTACGGCCTGCTCGCACCGGCGTGGGCCGGCACACGGGTGGCCGCACTGACGGGGGACACGGCCCTGCTGCAGGCCCTCTTGGACGTGGAACTGGCCTGGGTGCGGGTGCTGGACGACGCCGGGCTGGCCGACCCCGAAGCGGCTGCTGCCGTGGCGGCCGTCAGCGACGCCTCCCTATATGACGCCGCATCCCTGGCCGAGCGGGCACAGGGCGGCGGCAACCCGGTGATCCCCCTCCTCGCGGACCTGAGGAAGCTGGCACAGGCGGAATCCCCGGCTGCCGCCGCCGCAATCCACCGCGGCGCCACCAGCCAGGACATCATGGACACCGCTCTGATGCTTCTGGCCCGCCGGGCACTGGAGGCCATCCTGGCCGACGCAGACCGGGCCGTCACGGCACTGGGAGACCTTGCCGGCCGCCATGCCCGAACCCTGTGTGTTGCCCGGACCCTGGCCCGGCACTCCCTGCCTTCCACTTTCGGACTCCGCGCCGCGCAGTGGCTGAACGGCGTCGGACAGGCTGTTGACGGGCTGCGCACTGCCGCCTCCCGGTTGCCCCTGCAGTGGGGCGGGGCATCCGGAACCATGGCCGCCCTGACCACCGCGACTTCGGCGGACGGTGGCCCTGACGGGCCCTTTGACCTGACCTCACGCCTTGCCGGTGCCCTGGGGCTCGCGGACCCGGTAGCGCCGTGGCAGACCAACCGGCTGCCCGTCACCGGCCTTGGAGCAGCACTGCAGGATTTCACTGCAGCGGCAGGCAAAATGGCCAACGACGTGCTGCTGCTGAGCCGGCCGGAGATCGGCGAGGTCTCCGAACCCCGCGCCGCCGGCCGCGGCGGCTCCTCCGCCATGCCGCAGAAGCAGAACCCGGTGCTGTCCGTGCTGATCCGCAGCGCGGCGCTTGCCGCCCCCGGGCACGGCGTGCAGTTGCAGGCTGCCGCCGCCGCGGCGGATGACGAGCGTCCCAGCGGTTCCTGGCACGTTGAGTGGCAGGCCCTGCGCTCCCTGCTCCGCCTCGCCGGGGGAGCAGCCGCCAAACTCGCGGAGCTGGCCGGGGGCCTGCAGGTCCACACCGAGGCACTGGAACGGAATCTGGCAGCCGCCGGCCCGCTGGTGGTCAGCGAGAAGATTATGGCCGTCGTCGCTCCGCTGCTCGACAACGGCGTGGCCGGCCGTGGAAAGAAGCTGGTGTCCGAGGCCGTTGCCCGGTCACTCTCCACCGGTGAGCCGTTCGCAGCGGTGCTGCGCAGCACCGTTCCGGAAGAAATCCTCTCCGACGCACAGCTCGCGGACATCCTCGACCCCGCCAACTACGTAGGGGAGGCCGCCTTGCTCGTAGAGCGCATCACGGTTGCCTACTCCGGAAAGCCCTCAGCATGAGCGTTCCCGCCATTAAAGCCACCCGCCTCTCCGACGCCGGCCCCGCGGCGCCTGTCCTGATTGCCGGCCCGTCGCTGGGAACAGCCGTCACACCGCTGTGGAGCCGGGCGGCAGCTGCCCTGGACACCTTCACCGTCATCGGCTGGGACCTGCCCGGCCACGGTGCCAGCCCCGCCGCAACCGGGGGCTTCAGCGTGGCAGACCTGGCCGCCGGCGTCGCCAACCTGGTCAGCGGGGCCCGGACCGCCGGTGATATTGCCCCCGAAGCACCGGTCTTCTACGCCGGTGTTTCGCTGGGCGGTGCCGTGGGACTGCAGCTGGCGCTGGACCACGGCGAACTCTTCCAGGCCCTGGCCGTGCTGTGTTCCGGCGCAAAAATCGGCGAAGCCGACGGCTGGGAAGAGCGCGCCGAAACCGTCAGGGTCCAGGGCACCCCCACCCAGGTGGCCGGTTCCGGACAGCGCTGGTTCGCCCCCGGATTCATGGAACGCGAACCCTCTGCGGCGTCCTCACTGCTGCACTCCCTGCAGAACGCCGACCGATTCTCCTACGCCTTCTGCTGTTCCGCGCTGGCCGGCTTCGATGTCCGCGGCCGGCTCGCCGGCATCACCGTCCCCGTGCTTGCCGTGGCCGGCGCCGAAGACGTGGTCACCCCGCCGTCGTTCGCGGAACTCATCGCGGACCGGGTGGCCAACGGAACAGCCGCCGTCGTTGAGGACGCCGCCCACCTGGTCCCGGTCGAGCAGCCGGGACGGACCGCCGACCTGCTGAAGGAATTCTTCGGCACCCAGTATCCGGAAGGGAAATAACACCGTGATCGCAGACGGACACAAGAACCGGCAGGACGTGTACAACGAGGGCATGGCCGTTCGCCGGGAAGTCCTGGGCTCGGAGCATGTGGACCGTGCCAACGCAGCCAAGGACGAGTTCACCACCGACTTCCAGGATCTAATCACCCAGTACGCCTGGGGAACCATCTGGACCCGCCCCGGCCTGCCCCGCACCATGCGGAGCGCCGTGACGCTCACCGCGCTGATTGCGCACGGGCATCTGGAGGAATTCGCCATGCATGTGCGGGCGGCGCTGCGCAACGGCCTGAGCCGGGACGAGATCAAGGAAATTGTCCTGCAGTCGGCCATCTATTGCGGGGTTCCGGCCGCGAACTCCGCCTTCAAGGTGGCGCAGGGCGTCTTCGCCGAGATCGACGCCGCGGCCTAGCGGCCGCAAACCTTCCCAGCCATTCGAGTTTCAGTTTCTGAGTTTCAAGGAGCACCGGTGAACCAGGCCTATATCTACGACGCAGTCCGTACGCCCTTCGGCAGGTTCGGCGGAGCCCTCGCCGGCGTTCGCCCGGATGACCTCGCCGCCCAGGTCATCAAGGCCTCCGTCTCCCGTGCACCGGGCCTGGACCCGGCACGCATCGACGAAGTGATCTTCGGCAACGCCAACGGCGCCGGCGAGGAAAACCGCAACGTGGCCAGGATGGCCACCCTGCTGGCCGGCCTGCCCACCTCCATCCCGGGCACCACGGTGAACCGCCTCTGCGGGTCCTCACTGGACGCGGCCCTCATCGCCTCCCGGCAGATCAACACCGGGGAAGCGGACCTGATGCTCATCGGCGGCGCCGAGTCCATGAGCCGCGCCCCCTGGGTACTGCCGAAAAACGAAAAGCCCTACCCGGCCGGAGACCAGACCCTGGCCTCCACCACCCTGGGCTGGCGCCTGGTCAACCCGGCCATGCCTCAGGAATGGACCGTCTCCCTGGGTGAAGCCACCGAGCAGCTGCGCGAGAAGTACGGCATCAGCCGTGAACGCCAGGACGAGTTCGCCGCCGCCTCCCACGCCCTGGCCGCCAAGGCCTGGGACGAGGGCAAGTATGCGGATCACACCGTCGCCGTGGACGGCGTGGAGCTGGACCGCGACGAGAGCATCCGGGCAGGTTCCACCGTGGAAAAGCTGGCCACCCTTCGCACCGTCTTCCGCCCCGCCTCGGATGATGCCTCCGGCGGCACCGTGACCGCAGGCAACGCCTCACCGCTGAACGACGGCGCTTCGGCAGCCTGGCTGGGCAGCGAAAACGCCGCCGGCATCCTGGGCCTGGCACCGCTGGCCCGGATTGCCGGACGCGGCGCCGCCGCCAACGATCCGCAGTTCTTCGGCTACGCGCCCGTGGAGGCGGCCAACCTCGCCCTGAAGCGTGCCGGCATCAGCTGGAGCGACGTCGGAGCGGTGGAACTAAACGAGGCCTTTGCCGCCCAGTCACTGGCGTGCCTGGACGCCTGGGACGTGGACCCGGCCATCGTCAACGCATGGGGCGGGGCGGTAGCCATCGGCCACCCGCTGGGTGCCTCCGGTACCCGCATCCTGGGCACGCTGGCCCGCCGCCTGCAGGATTCGGGAGAGCGCTGGGGCGTGGCAGCCATCTGCATCGGCGTCGGCCAGGGCCTCGCCGTCGTCCTCGAAAACGCCAACTGATACCCAGACACCGCACACGTTAGGAAAAACCGTGCTCAACATAGTGCAGGACGTGGATGAGGCCGTAGCACCCATCCACGACGGGTCCACCGTCATGATCGGCGGATTCGGCCGCGCCGGCCAGCCCGTGGAACTGATCGAGGCGCTGCTGCGCCGGGGCGCCACGGACCTGACCGTGGTCAACAACAACGCAGGCAACGGGGAACAGGGCCTGGCGGCCCTGATCGGTGCCGGCCGGGTGAAGAAAATCATCTGCTCCTTCCCGCGGCAGTCCGATTCGCAGATCTTCGACGCCCGCTACCGGGCCGGGGAAATCGAACTGGAACTGGTGCCCCAGGGCAACCTCGCCGAACGCATCCGTGCCGCCGGTGCCGGCATCGGCGGCTTCTTCACGCCCACCGCCTACGGAACCCCGCTGGCCGAGGGAAAGGAAACCCGGGTCATTGACGGCCGCGGCTACGTCTTCGAAACACCCCTGCACGCGGACTTTGCCCTGGTGAAGGCGCTGCGGGCTGACACGGCCGGCAACCTGGTCTACCGCAGGACGGCCCGGAACTTCGGACCCATCATGGCCGCCGCCGCCGGGCACGCCATCGTGCAGGTACGCGAGATCGTGGACGTTGGGGGACTGGACCCCGAAAACATTGTCACCCCCGGGATCTACGTCAACAGCCTGGTCCGCGTGGACCGGGAGAAAGCACCGGCCGCAGCATGAGCACCGACAAGAAGCTGGATAAGAACGAACTCGCGGCTTTGGTCGCCTCCGACATTGCCCCCGGGTCCTTCGTGAACCTGGGCATCGGGCAGCCCACCCTGGTCTCGAACTATCTGGTGCCCGAGCAGAAAGTCACCCTGCACACCGAGAACGGCATGCTCGGCATGGGTCCGGAAGCGCACGGCGACGAGGTGGATCCGGACCTGATCAACGCCGGAAAGATCCCGGTAACGGAGCTGCCGGGCGCAGCCTACTTCCACCATGCCGACTCCTTTGCCATCATGCGGGGCGGACACCTGGATGTCTGCGTGCTGGGCGCCTTCCAGGTCTCCGCCACCGGCGACCTGGCCAACTGGCACACCGGCGCCCCCGACGCCATCCCCGCCGTTGGCGGTGCGATGGACCTGGCCACCGGAGCCAAGGACGTCTACGTGATGATGTCCCTGTTCACGCGCGACGGCGTGAGCAAGCTGGTTCAGGAGTGCAGCTATCCCCTGACCGGGCTGGGATGCGTGACCCGCGTCTACACTGGTGAAGCAGTCTTTTTGCTGAAGGACGACGGCGTACACGTACGCGAGACCTTCGGCATTACCTTCGATGAGCTGGCGGCGAAGATGGACATTGACCTGATCCGCGCCGCGGACGGAAGCCAGCACGACAGATGATGGGTGACAGATGAGCGGGACGATGCCGGCCAGCGGCCAATATGTGCAGTCGCTGGCCCGCGGCCTGCTGGTGATCCGTGCTTTCGACGCCGACCACGTGCAGATGACGCTCAGTGAGGTCTCCCGGCGCACCGGCCTGACCCGGGCCACCGCCCGGCGTTTTCTGCTCACTCTGGTGGAACTGGGCTACATCCGCACGGACGGGCGGACCTTCGAGCTCACCGCACTGGTGCTGCAGCTGGGGTATTCGTACCTGTCCGGGCAGACCCTGCCCCAGCTGGCCCAGCCGGTGCTGGAAGACCTGTCCCGGGAAATGTCCGAATCAACGTCCGCGTCCGTGCTGGACGGAAACGACATTGTCTACATTGCCCGCATCCACACCCGCCGGCTGATGACCGTCGGAATCGCCGTGGGCACGCGCTTCCCGGCCTACGCAACCTCCATGGGCCGCGTACTGCTTGCCGGGCTGCCGGAAGAGCGGTTCGAGGAATATCTTTCCACCGTCCGGCTGCTACCCCTGACGGACCGGACCGTGACGGACCCCGTGCGGCTGCGCGAGGTGGTCACCGGCGTACGGGAGCAGGGCTGGGCCGTCGTGGACCAGGAACTGGAACAGGGGCTGCGCTCCGTCGCCGTCCCCGTGTACGACCCGCAGGGCCGGGTCGCCGCGGCCCTGAACACGTCCATGCAGGCCACCATGGGGCTGGCCGGGCCTACACTGGAAGATGCGGCGGCCCGCGTGCTGCCGCACCTCCGGCAGGCTTCAGCCACCATCACCGCCGCCCTGGCCGCCCGCAGCTAGTGATCCTGCACTCATATCGGCGCGGCAGGCGTTAAGTCTGCTAGACTGAAAACCAATTGTTTGTGTGGCAGTGGATGAAGGCCGCTCGCGTGCCCTCCGTGGTGAGATACTCGGGGGAATGCATTCCGAAAGGAATGGGCGGGCCTGTTTCCGGGTTGCGGGCTTCTTGCGCAACGAATGCCACACTTTTGCACGCCTACGGTCGCTTTCGGCGAGAATACGGAACTTCTCGGGGCATTGCGGCAACGACTTTAAGCGCGTCGCCCCTGAGCCGGTCCCAAGCCGGCGGCGGGGCGGGGCAACCAGAGAATTATCTCGAGAAAAACGGAGAACACGAAAGTGCCTACGATTCAGCAGCTGGTCCGCAAGGGCCGCTCACCCAAGGTCTCCAAGACCAAGGCTCCTGCCCTTCAGGGCAGCCCGATGCGCCGTGGTGTTTGCACCCGCGTTTACACGACCACCCCGAAGAAGCCGAACTCGGCTCTGCGCAAGGTTGCGCGTGTCCGCCTCAACGGCGGCATCGAAGTAACCGCCTACATCCCCGGTGTGGGTCACAACCTTCAGGAACACTCCATCGTGCTCGTGCGCGGCGGCCGTGTGAAGGACCTTCCCGGTGTCCGCTACAAGATTGTCCGCGGTGCCCTCGATACCCAGGGTGTCAAGAACCGCAAGCAGGCTCGCAGCCGCTACGGCGCGAAGATGGAGAAGAAGTAATATGCCCCGCAAGGGTCCGGCCCCCAAGCGGCCGCTAGTACTGGATCCCGTCTACGGCTCCCCGCTGGTCACGCAGCTGATCAACAAGGTTCTCGTGGACGGCAAGAAGTCCACCGCCGAGCGCATCGTGTACGGTGCGCTGGCAGGCGCTCAGGAAAAGACCGGGGGAGACCCCGTTGCAGCCCTGAAGAAGGCCATGGACAACATCAAGCCCAGCCTTGAGGTCAAGTCCCGCCGTGTTGGTGGCGCGACCTACCAGGTTCCCGTTGAGGTCAAGCCGGGCCGTGCAACCGCACTGGCCCTGCGCTGGCTGGTTGGCTACTCCAAGGCCCGCCGCGAGAAGACCATGACCGAGCGTCTGCGCAACGAGATCCTGGATGCTTCCAACGGTCTCGGTGCTGCAGTGAAGCGCCGCGAAGACACCCATAAGATGGCCGAATCCAACAAGGCCTTCGCCCACTACCGCTGGTAAAAAGCCTGGCCGACGGCGGCCGCTTCGAAGGCCCTGCATCCCGCCTTGGCGGGGTGCAGGGCCCGAAGCAGATAAACGCAGTCGAACCGGCGAACACCAAATAAGGGAGAAACCGTGGCACTTGACGTGCTTACCGACCTGAATAAGGTCCGCAACATCGGCATCATGGCCCACATTGATGCCGGCAAGACCACCACCACCGAGCGCATCCTGTTCTACACGGGCGTCAACCACAAGATCGGCGAGACCCACGACGGTGCGTCCACGATGGACTGGATGGCGCAGGAGCAGGAGCGGGGTATCACCATCACCTCCGCAGCTACCACGTGCTACTGGGACAACAACCAGATCAACATCATCGACACGCCGGGTCACGTTGACTTCACTGTCGAGGTTGAGCGGTCGCTGCGCGTGCTCGACGGCGCCGTAGCCGTTTTCGACGGCAAGGAAGGCGTGGAGCCGCAGTCCGAGACTGTGTGGCGCCAGGCTGACAAGTACAACGTGCCGCGCATCTGCTTCGTCAACAAGATGGACAAGCTCGGCGCCGACTTCTACTTCACCGTAGACACGATCATCAACCGCCTTGGCGCCAAGCCGCTGGTTATTCAGCTGCCCATCGGTGCCGAGAGCGAGTTCGAAGGCGTTGTCGACCTCGTTGAAATGCGTGCCCTGACCTGGCGCGGCGATTCCAAGGGTGATGTCACCATGGGCGCCAAGTACGAGATCGAGCCCATCCCGGCCGATCTTCAGGAAAAGGCAGAGGAATACCGCGCTGCGCTGCTTGAGGCTGTTGCCGAAGCCAGCGACGAGCTGATGGACAAGTACCTCGAAGGCGAAGAATTCACCACCGAGGAAATCAAGGCCGGCATCCGCCACCTGACCATCAACTCGCTGGTGTACCCGGTGCTCTGCGGCTCGGCGTTCAAGAACCGCGGCGTACAGCCGATGCTGGACGCCGTCGTTGCCTACCTTCCGAACCCGCTGGACGTGCCCAACATCAAGGGCCACGACATCCGCGACGAAGAGATCGTCCTCGAGCGTGCCGCTGACGCCAATGCACCGTTCTCGGCGCTGGCGTTCAAGGTTGTGACGCACCCGTTCTTCGGCCGTCTGACCTATATCCGCGTGTACTCCGGTTCCGCTGCTTCCGGCGCCCAGGTCATGAATGCGACCAAGCAGAAGAAGGAGCGCATCGGAAAGCTCTTCCAGATGCACGCCAACAAGGAAAACCCGGTCGAGGAAATCACGACGGGCCACATCTACGCTGCAATCGGACTGAAGGACACCACCACGGGCGACACCCTGTGCGACCTTCAGAACCCGATCGTGCTGGAATCCATGAGCTTCCCGGAGCCCGTGATTTCCGTGGCCATCGAACCGAAGACCAAGGGTGACCAGGAGAAGCTCTCCACGGCCATCCAGAAGCTCTCCGAAGAGGATCCGACCTTCCAGGTCTCCCTCGACGAGGACACGGGCCAGACCATCATCGCCGGTATGGGCGAGCTGCACCTGGACATCCTGGTTGACCGTATGCGCCGTGAATTCCGCGTCGAGGCAAACGTGGGCAAGCCCCAGGTTGCCTACCGCGAAACCATCAAGCGCGCTGTGGCCAAGCACGACTACACGCACAAGAAGCAGACCGGTGGTTCGGGCCAGTTCGCAAAGGTCCAGATCGCAATCGAGCCGCTGGATACTTCCGACGGCACGTTCTACGAGTTCGACAATAAGGTCACCGGTGGCCGTATTCCGCGCGAATACATCCCCAGCGTTGACCAGGGTATCCAGAGCGCCCTCACTGACGGTGTGCTCGCCGGGTACCCCGTGGTTGGCATCAAGGCGATCCTGCTTGACGGCGCCTACCACGACGTCGACTCCTCGGAAATGGCGTTCAAGATCGCCGGACGGCAGGCTTTCAAGGAAGCCGCCCGTATGGCGAACCCTGTGCTGCTCGAACCGCTGATGGATGTTGAAGTCCGCACCCCTGAGGAATACATGGGTGAAGTTATCGGTGACATCAACTCCCGCCGCGGCCAGATGCAGTCCATGGAAGACGCCGCAGGCGTGAAGGTCATCCGTGCTCACGTACCGCTGTCCGGCATGTTCGGCTACATCGGTGACCTGCGTTCCAAGACGCAGGGACGCGCTGTGTACTCCATGTCGTTCAACAGCTACGCGGAGGTCCCGAAGGCAGTTGCCGACGAGATCATCCAGAAGACGCGCGGCGAATAAAAACCCTGGTCGGTGTTCCGGGGGAAACCGCGGAACACCGCACCGGTGCAGCGGGCCAAGGGCCCCGGCCTGAGGTCCGCTGCATAGCCAGACTGGGCGGCCTCGCCAGGCTGCTGCGGAAATACGGCAATTTCATCAAATAATCAGCCCCCAGTAGACTTACATCAGTTTCATCAGCGAGAAGCGCTGGTGAAGATTGAGTCTTCTAACTCTCTAGGAGGAACCCGTGGCGAAGGCAAAGTTCGAGCGGACTAAGCCGCACGTCAACATCGGCACCATTGGTCACGTTGACCATGGCAAGACCACGTTGACCGCTGCCATTTCGAAGGTGCTTGCTGACAAGTACCCTGATCTGAACGAAAAGCGCGATTTCGCTGCTATCGACTCTGCACCTGAAGAGCGCCAGCGCGGTATCACCATCAACATCTCGCACATCGAGTACCAGACCGAGAAGCGCCACTACGCACACGTAGACGCCCCCGGTCACGCTGACTACATCAAGAACATGATCACCGGTGCAGCTCAGATGGACGGCGCAATCCTCGTGGTTGCCGCTACTGACGGTCCGATGGCCCAGACCCGCGAGCACGTTCTGCTCGCCCGCCAGGTTGGCGTTCCCTACCTGCTGGTCGCACTGAACAAGTCCGACATGGTTGAGGACGAGGAACTGCTGGACCTCGTTGAAATGGAAGTTCGCGAACTGCTGAGCTCCCAGGAATTCGACGGCGACAACGCTCCCGTCGTGCGCGTCTCCGGCCTCAAGGCTCTGGAAGGCGACCCCAAGTGGGTTGCATCCGTCGAAGAGCTGATGGAAGCCGTTGACAACAACGTGCCGGACCCGATCCGCGACAAGGACAAGCCGTTCCTGATGCCGATCGAGGACGTCTTCACGATCACCGGTCGTGGAACCGTTGTCACGGGCCGCGCCGAGCGCGGTACCCTCGCCATCAACTCCGAGGTCGAGATCGTCGGCATCCGTCCGGTCCAGAAGACCACGGTTACCGGTATCGAGATGTTCCACAAGCAGCTTGACGAAGCATGGGCCGGCGAGAACTGTGGCCTCCTGCTCCGCGGCATCAAGCGCGAAGACGTAGAGCGCGGCCAGGTCATCGTGAAGCCGGGTTCCATCACCCCGCACACCGACTTCGAGGCTAACGTCTACATCCTGTCCAAGGATGAAGGCGGACGCCACAACCCGTTCTACTCGAACTACCGCCCGCAGTTCTACTTCCGCACCACGGACGTAACCGGTGTCATCACCCTCCCCGAGGGCACTGAAATGGTTATGCCCGGCGACAACACTGAGATGACCGTTGAGCTCATCCAGCCGATCGCCATGGAAGAGGGCCTCGGCTTCGCTATCCGCGAAGGCGGCCGCACCGTTGGTTCAGGCCGTGTCACCAAGATCATCAAGTAATTTCCTTACTTGCTGAATCTCCGGTGAGTTGCCGGCCCTAACAGGCCGGTCACGAACTGACAAGGAAGTCCCCGCTGCCCCAGGCAGCGGGGACTTCCTGCGTTTCACCCTCCCCGGAACTTGTCCACAGCGTGGGGCCCCGGCCGGAAAATTCTCCGGCCGCGCCTAGGATGTGGAACAGGCCAAAGTTACAACCGGGGGGTTTCACGCTATGGGCACACTGCTAACGGTGCTGGTGCTGATCTTGACGGGGATCGGTTTTGCCCTCGGCTGGACCTCCCATCGGGCCGCTTCATCCCGGCGGGCCGCGGCCGCTGAAGACACGCTTGCCGCATCCGCTTCCGGGGTTGTGTCCCGGGCATACAACGACGGGTTCCGGGCCGGCTACCGCAGTGCCCTGGCGGCGGCAGGCGCGTCAGTTTCCGGGGAACAAGCCCCGGCGCGGCAGGCCGGTTCCGCGCAGGCAACGGCGGAGCGCAGCCCTGGCCCGCCGTCCCCATCTCCGGCACCTGCGGCGTTCAGCCCTCCGGTGGCGTTCGGCGTTTCGGCTCCGTCTAGTTCTCCTTCCGCTTTTGGCACGCCTGCAGCGGCGGCGCGCCCGGTGCCGCCGCCGTCCACGCCGCTGCTCCCGGGTCCCCCGCCCGGGCCTCCGGCACCGGATGAGGACCGGTTCCGGGGTAGCCCGGAAGCAGCGCCGCCCAAGCCCCTGCCCTGGGTCCAGCCTGATACTGACCCGGTTCCGTCCCCCGAGCAGCTGGCCGGCCAGGCGGCAGCGCAGGAGGCCCGCAAGCTGAGCCGGGACCTGCGCAACATCAACATCACGCTGTATGCCGCATGCCTGCTCCTTGTCGCCGCGGCATCCCTGTTCATCGGCCTGGCGATACCGGAGGGCGCCAGATTTGCGGGTGTCACGCTGGTAGCCGGCCTGTTCTACGCCGGCGGGCTGGTCATCCACGCCCGCAGCGGGCGGTTGCGTCCGGCCGCAGTGGCCTTCACCGGAACCGGACTTGCCCTCATTCCCGTAGTTGGGCTGGCACTGCACAATCTCGTACTGCACGACGCGCCCCTGGCGTGGCTGGGGACGTCGGCCACGGGGACTGCGGCTTTTGCTTATGCGGCTGCCCGGTTGGACAGCCGGGTGGTGGCGTATCTGTCGATGACGTTTCTGCTGTCCACCGCGCTTGCCTCGGGAGCATCGATGCGGTCCGGGATCATCTGGTATTTCCTGTTCACGGTCCTCCTGGCTACTGCCGTGTCGCTTGTGGCGATGCGCCGCCCCGCGTGGCTGGGAAACATCTACCTGGACGCCTTCGTGCGGGCGCACCGCTATCTGGTCCCGGCGGCGGCAGCGGTGGCCCTGCTGACAGCGGGAGAACTGGGAGGATGGCAGTTTTCCTTCCTGTTCCTGGGCTTCTCCTGCTATTACGCGGTCGTTTATTTACAGTCCGCGCTCCGGGAACGGCTGTACAGCAGCTACGGTTGCAGGGCGGCAGCCACAGTCGGCCTGACTGCGCTGACCTACATGATCACCGAGGACACAGCCGCGGCGGTGCTGGCGCTGGCGCTGCTGCTGCTCGTGCAGGCCGCCGGCCTGCTGGCCCTCCGGCGCCGGTATTCCGAACTGGCCGGCGAACAGTACTTTGATTCCGACTACGTATTCCTGATCGTGCTGCAGATCCTGGCCGGACTGGCCGCCGGGCAGTCCGCGGCGGGGTGGCTGCCCGGAGGCAGCACGGGCCAGGTCCTGTTCACCGCCACGGCTGCAGCTGTACTGCTCACGTGCATGGCAGGTGCGTGGGCAGTCGCCGGCGTCCCCGAGGCACTTCCGGCCGGTGCGGCGCTTCTCGGTTTCCTTGGGCGGCTGAACGGGGAAACGGGAACGTTCTGGCCGGCGGTTGTCCTGGGCGCTCTGCTCACCGGTTATTACAGCGTGCGGGCTGTGCGCAGTTCCGAACCGGCGCAGCAGCGCCTGTGGCTGTGGGCGCGGGGAGCGGCCGCCGTACTGGCTGCGGTGGTGCCGCTGGCAGTGCTGGAGGGGGCAGGGGCGGATGACCGCGAAACCTGGACCTGGGCCCTGGCCGCCGGCGGAGCTGCCCTGATTTTGAACCAGCTGGGCTCGGTGCTCTTTCTGGCCCGTGGTCGGTCCGGTAAGCGGGTGAGGGCGGGCCTGGAGACGGTGCGCCGGGAGACCCCGGTCCTTGCCGCCACGGCCGGAGGAGCGGCACTGTTGGCGCTCTGGCTGCGGTATACCGAGCATCCGGAGGCGGCCGTAACGCTGTGGGTGATGTTCTCGGCGTTGTCGGTCAACGTGCTGACTTCCCTGGTGCTGCGCCCGTTCTTCCGGCGATGGACCTGGTTCGAATGGATCGGTCCTGCCGGTTTTGCCGGTGCTGCTCTCCTGGGCGCCGACCTGCTGGGGATGCGCGGATATGAAGTCCTCGCCGCCGGTGCGCTGGCCTACAGCATGTTCATGGCGGTGCGCGGCGCCAGGGTTGGCTGCCGCGGCGGTTACCTGCTGGCCGGGCAGGGACTGCTGTCGGTGCTGGTGGGCCTGACGGCGGCCGACCTGGATTACTCCGTGCATGAACAGTTCATGGCCGTAGCGCTCTCCGTGGTTCTACAACAGGTGCTGCGCGCCCTGCTGCAGGACCGGATTGCCGGAGCCGGCATGGACCAGTTTGGTACTACGGCCCAGTGGGGGAGTGTCGGCATACTCGTGCTCCTGGCGGTGGCCTACGGGGCATTCGCGGCAGATCCCCTGACATGGGTGCAGCCCGTGCTCCTGCTCATGGCAGCCGGCAGTGCAATGTTTATCCAGCTGGCGGTGGCCGGACGGAGGGCCGGCGGCAGGCCCGTGCCGTTCGCCGGCGTCTCGCTGGCGGCCGCCGCGGCGCTGGTCACGGTGCTGACGGCTGGGCTGCGGCTGGCGGAGGATCCGCAGACCATTTTGACGCTGTGGGTCCTGTTCGCGGCCCTGGCCGTCAATGTGCTGGTTTCGCTGGTGCTGTTCCAGCTTTTCGCCGAGCGGTACTGGCTGGAGCGGGTTACCCCGGCAGCGTTTGCGGCAGCGGGAGTGCTTGGCGCCGGCCTGCTCGGGATCCGGGGCTATGAGACGCTCACCGTGGCCGCGCTGGGGTACTGCGCGTTCATGGTGGTGCGCGGAGCCCGGCCCGGCCTCCGCGGCGGCTACCTGCTGGCGGGTCAGGTGCTGCTGGCAGTGCTGACCGCCCTGGTGGCGGCGGATCTGGACCTGACCGTACACGGCACATTCATTGCGGTGGCACTCGTGGTGGCCGGACAGCAGGCAGCGCGGACCCTGTTGCAGGGGCGGTATGGCGCTGCGGGGCTGGGCTGGCTGGGAGCGGTGGCGCTCTGGGGAAGCGCCGGTGTGCTGATCCTCCTGCCCCTGGTTTACGCAGTTGTCTCCTACGACGATACCCAGCGCCACGTGGTCGTGATCTGCCTGTCCCTGCTCCTTGCCATGGCGGCAGCAGTTAGCGTCCTGGACCGGAACGCCGAAGTCCTGTACCCCGCGGTGTATGCGGTGGGAATGCTGCCGCTGGTACTCACCGACGTGTTTGCCTTCGGCGGCGCGGCACCGCTGAGCCTTGCCTCCGCAGGCGTCGTCCTGCTGGTTCTCGCTGCGGCTGCCCTGGCAGGGGAAACCCGCAGTAACGTCAGCGCCGCCGTGCGGAACCCGGCGCTTGCCGGTCTCGCGCTGTTCTGCGCGCTGGCATTTACCCTGGGCGAACTGGACGGGCAGGGACTGCTCACCGGGATGGCCGTCCTGCTGCCGGCTGCGGCCTTCCTGGCGGTTTCCTTTACCCGCGGCCTTCCACTGCTGACCGCCGCGACCGTGGCCCTGGTCCCGGCCGCGGCCTTCCTCATCCAGTCGTGGTTCGTCCGGGACGTGCTGATGATCATTCCGCACCCCGCCGCGGCCCGGCTGGGCTCCGGCTTCACGGCCGCACTGCTGCTGTACGCGGCGGGCTACGTGCTGTCGATCCTGGCGCCGACCGCAGGCACGGTGCTGCGCCGGCGCATCCTTGCTTCCGGAGCCGCAGTCATTGCTGCCGGCGCGGGCGTCTCTGCCATGCCGTACGACCACATTTCAGCCGTGTACGGATCCGTGGTGCTTGCCGCTGCCGTGGCAGCTGCCGTGCTTGAATTCCCGCCGGCCCGGCGGGAACTTGCCGGAGAAGCCGCCGCACTGGTTGCCGCCCTGGCTGTCCAGCGGATCATCTGGTACGTGATTGACGGAGCAGACTGGTTCTGGTTCCTGCAGTACTGGGTGGTCATCCTGGCGGCACTTGCCGCCTATGAATACAGCCGGGGCCGGGCACCGCGCGGCACGGCTGTGCTGTCGGCATCGGCGGCGCTGCTTTCCTGCACGGGGCTAACCAGTATCCTCAGTGCAGACACCGGTGAGCAGGTGTGGGCGCTGCTGGCACACGCCGGACTCCTGGCATTCGGCGTGACAACAGACAGGCGCCTCTTCACTGTGTGGGGAGCGGCGGGCGTTGCCCTGGCCGTTCTTTGGTACCTGCGCGGGTACACTTTCCTGCTCCTGGCTCTGCTCGCTGCCGCATTGATTGCACTGGCAGTGTGGCGCCTAACCCGCGTGCGTTCCAACGCTGCGGCTGACGGCGGGAACTAGGGTGCGGCGCCGGGCTGGTCTATCATCGACAGATGGAATTACTGATTATTCTCGCCGTGGTGCTGGCAGTGGCAGGCTCCGTGGCCTGGGGCAGGCGGAAATTCCGGCGTGAGATCGACCGGGCCAAGCGCATCCGGCGGGCCAACCGGGACCCCCGGTCCTAGGGGACGGTAACCGGACAGACCCGCGCGCCGCCGGCGGCCCGGTTTTCGGACGAGCGTCGGCTGCGTTAGACTGGCACCTGTCGACTTGCCGGTGACCGCTGCTTCCCCTGGAACCACGCACCGGAGAAGATACAGTCGGATTGGCGGAATCTCCGCGAATCTGGCAGACTAGAGAAGTTGTTCAAGCGCTTTGGTGCCCGCATGTGCTCGGCCGGCCGGTTTCTGCCGGCAACCGGTGCATGGTGAGATATCGTCCCGGTCAGGATAATGCCTGACGCAGGGTCGGATCCTTCAGGGTAAAAGCCCATATATAACCCGCCCCCAATCTTGCCCGGGTATCGCAGATCCAGAATCCGCGACACGCCCGAGCGCGGGGGTCGGAGCCTCGGCAGGGTGAGGAACCCGGATTTATCCGGATTCAGTCTGTTGGAGGAGTGCCAGGCCGTAAAGGCAGCTAGGTGCAAAAACTGTACAGAGAGCAATACTCGAAGAAAGAGGCACGACGCCATGGCGGGACAAAAAATCCGCATCCGGCTGAAGTCGTATGACCACGAGGTCATCGACGTATCAGCGCGGAAGATCGTTGAGACGGTCACGCGTGCAGGCGCAACGGTAGTAGGCCCCGTGCCGCTGCCCACGGAAAAGAACGTGTACTGCGTTATCCGTTCGCCGCACAAGTACAAGGACAGCCGCGAGCACTTTGAAATGCGCACGCACAAGCGTCTGATCGACATCATTGACCCCACGCCTAAGGCCGTTGACTCGCTGATGCGTCTCGACCTGCCTGCAGACGTGAACATCGAAATCAAGCTGTAGGGGGAGCGGATACTTATGTCTACTTCACTTACACGCCAGGTCAAGGGCCTTCTGGGCACCAAGCTGGGCATGACCCAGGTCTGGGACGAGAACAACAAGCTCATCCCCGTCACCGTCGTTCAGGCTGACTCAAACGTTGTTACGCAGCTGCGCAACGCGGAGAAGGACGGCTACACCGCCGTGCAGATCGGCTACGGCCAGATCGACCCGCGCAAGGTGACCAAGCCGCTGGCCGGCCACTTTGAAAAGGCAGGCGTCACGCCTCGCCGCCACGTTGTTGAACTGCGCACCGCAGATGCCGACACCTACGAACTGGGCCAGGAACTCTCCGTTGAGATTTTCGAAGCCGGCCAGAAGGTCGACATCACCGGAACCTCCAAGGGCAAGGGCTTTGCCGGTGTCATGAAGCGTCACGGCTTCCACGGCGTCGGTGCCTCCCACGGTGCACACAAGAACCACCGTAAGCCCGGTTCCATCGGTGGCGCATCCACCCCGGGCCGCGTCTTCAAGGGCGTTCGGATGGCTGGCCGTATGGGCGCCGTCCGCCACACCACCATGAACCTCACGGTTCACGGTGTGGATGCCGAGAAGTCGCTCCTGCTGATCAAGGGTGCCGTTCCCGGCGCCCGCGGCCAGGTCGTCCTCGTACGCACCGCCGTGAAGGAGCTTAGTCTCATGGCTAACGAAACCACTGTTGAATTCCCCGCAGCGCTCTTCGACGTTCAGACGAACGTTCCGCTTCTGCACCAGGTAGTAGTTGCTCAGCTTGCAGCTGCCCGCCAGGGTACGCACAAGACGAAGACCCGCGCAGAGGTCTCCGGTGCCGGCCGCAAGCCGTTCAAGCAGAAGGGTACCGGCCGCGCCCGTCAGGGTTCCATCCGTGCTCCTCACATGACCGGTGGTGGCGTCGTCCACGGGCCGACGCCCCGCGACTACAGCCAGCGCACCCCCAAGAAGATGATTGCCGCCGCGCTTCGCGGTGCACTCTCCGACCGGGCACGCAACGGCCGCATTCACGTGCTGGAAACCCTGGTAGCCGGCGATACGCCGTCGACCAAGGCCGCACGCGAGTCCCTGCGTTCACTGACCGACCGCAAGAACATGCTCGTTGTCATCGAGCGCGCCAACGATGTTGCTGCACTGTCCGTGCGCAACCTCACCGCTGTTCACGTGATCTACGTAGATCAGCTGAACACGTACGACGTGCTGGTTGCTGACGACGTGGTCTTCACCAAGGCTGCCTACGACGAGTTCGTCGGCAAGAACACTGTCAAGGAGGACGCCAAGTGAGCGCGACCACCGCAAGGACCCCCGCGACGTGGTGCTGGCACCCGTCGTTTCGGAAAAGAGCTACGGCCTGATCGACGAAGGTAAGTACACCTTCCTGGTCGACCCCCGCTCCAACAAGACCGAGATCAAGCTGGCCGTGGAGAAAATCTTCTCCGTCAAGGTCGACTCGATCAACACCATCAACCGTGCCGGTAAGCGCAAGCGGACCAAGTTCGGATGGGGACAGCGCAAGAACACCAAGCGCGCCATTGTCACCCTGAAGGACGGCACAATCGACATCTTCGGCGGTCCGCTCAGCTAGGGCGGAGACCACTTTAACGAGGAATAAATAATGGGAATCCGTAAATACAAGCCGACTACACCGGGCCGCCGCGGCTCGAGCGTAGCCGACTTCACCGAAATCACGCGGTCGACGCCGGAAAAGTCGTTGGTACGCCCGCTGCCCAAAAAGGGCGGCCGTAACAACACCGGTAAGATCACGACCAGGCACAAGGGTGGTGGGCACAAGCGTCAGTACCGTCTGATCGACTTCCGCCGCCACGACAAGGACGGCGTCGACGCTCGCGTTGCCGAGATCGAATACGATCCGAACCGTACCGCCCGCATTGCGCTGCTGCACTACGTTGATGGCACCAAGCGTTACATCATTGCCCCGAACAAGCTCAAGCAGGGCGACCACGTAGAGGCCGGAGCCGGGGCTGACATCAAGCCCGGCAACAACCTGCCGCTGCGCAACATCCCCGTGGGTACCACCATCCACGCAGTTGAGCTGCGTCCGGGCGGCGGTGCCAAGATGGCCCGCTCCGCCGGCGCCTCCGTTCAGCTTGTTGCCCGTGAAGGCCGCTTCGCCCAGCTGCGTCTGCCTTCCGGCGAAATCCGCAACGTCGACGCACGCTGCCGCGCCACCATCGGCGAGGTCGGCAACGCCGAGCAGTCGAACATCAACTGGGGCAAGGCCGGCCGTATGCGCTGGAAGGGTGTACGCCCGACCGTCCGCGGTGTCGCCATGAACCCGGTCGACCACCCGCACGGTGGTGGTGAAGGTAAGACCTCCGGTGGACGCCACCCGGTCAACCCGAACGGTAAGCGCGAAGGCCGCACACGCCGCCCCAATAAAGAGAGCGACAACCTCATTGTGCGTCGCCGTCGTTCCGGCAAGAACAAGCGATAGGAGCCTGGAAACATGCCACGCAGCCTGAAGAAAGGCCCCTTCGTCGACCAGCACCTGTTCCTTAAGGTAGCGGCCGAAAACGAAAAGGGCACCAAGAACGTCATCAAGACGTGGTCCCGCCGTTCGATGATCATCCCCGACATGCTCGGGCACACGATCGCCGTACACGATGGACGTAAGCACATTCCGGTGTTTGTCACGGAGTCGATGGTCGGGCACAAGCTCGGCGAATTCGCCCTGACGCGGACATTCCGCGGCCATGTGAAGGACGACCGCAAGGGCAAGCGCCGCTAGGCGCTGCTCTTTCGGCAGAAGACGAGAGAAGGAAAGCAATGGAAGCCAAGGCAATTGCGCGTCATATCCGCGTAACGCCTATGAAGGCCCGGCGCGTCGTCAACCTTGTTCGTGGCAAGCAAGCGAATGAGGCAATGGCAATTCTGAAGTTTGCCCCCCAGGCAGCATCGGAGCCGGTACTTAAGGTAGTTCAGTCGGCCATGGCCAACGCACGTGTCCTCGCGGACCGTGACGGCCTGGCCTTCAACGAGGGTGACCTCTTCATCAGCGAAGCATTCGTTGATGAAGGGCCCACCATGAAGCGGTTCCAGCCCCGTGCCCAGGGCCGCGCGTACCGCATCAACAAGCGGACCAGCCACGTCACCGTGGTTGTCGCAACCCCCAAAATCGAGGAGGAACGCTAAGTGGGACAGAAGGTTAACCCGCACGGGTTCCGACTCGGCATCACCACTGACCATGTGTCGCACTGGTTTGCTGACAGCAACAAGCCGGGCCAGCGCTACAAGGACTTCGTCCGCGAGGACATCAAGATCCGTCAGCTGATGTCCACCGGCATGGACCGTGCCGGCATCGCCAAGGTTGAGATCGAGCGCACCCGTGACCGTGTCCGCGTGGATATCCACACGGCCCGCCCGGGTATCGTCATCGGACGCCGCGGCGCAGAGGCAGACCGCATCCGCGGCGAGCTGGAGAAGCTCACCGGCAAGCAGGTTCAGCTGAACATCCTCGAGGTCAAGAATCCCGAGATGGAAGCCCAGCTTGTTGCCCAGGGCGTTGCTGAGCAGCTCTCTTCCCGCGTGGCTTTCCGCCGTGCGATGAAGAAGGCCATCCAGTCCGCACAGCGTGCCGGCGCCAAGGGTATCCGTATCCAGTGCTCCGGCCGTCTGGGCGGCGCTGAAATGAGCCGTTCGGAGTTCTACCGCGAAGGCCGTGTGCCCCTGCACACCCTCCGCGCGCAGATCGACTACGGCTTCTTTGAAGCCAAGACCACCTTCGGCCGCATCGGCGTGAAGGTTTGGATCTACAAGGGTGACGTTACCGCCAAGGAACTGGCTGCACAGCAGGCTGCTGCACCGTCCCGCGGACGTTCCAGCGACCGTCCGGGCCGTGGCCCGGCCGACCGCGGAGACCGCCGTCGTCGTCCCGAGCGTGCCGACAAGGCCGCCGCGCCTGCTGCTGCAGAGGCTCCGGCCGCTGAGGCAGCCGCTCCCGCAGCAGAAGGAGGACAGGCTTAAATGCTTATCCCACGTCGAGTCAAGTTCCGCAAGCAGCACCACCCGGGTCGTTCCGGCGCTGCTACCGGCGGCACCGCAGTCAGCTTTGGCGAGTGGGGTATTCAGGCTCTGACGCCTGCATACGTCACCAACCGCCAGATCGAAGCTGCACGTATTGCCATGACGCGCCACATCAAGCGCGGCGGTAAGGTCTGGATCAACATCTACCCTGACCGTCCGTTGACGAAGAAGCCGGCCGAAACCCGCATGGGTTCCGGTAAGGGTTCCCCGGAGTGGTGGGTTGCAAACGTCAAGCCGGGCCGCGTTCTCTTTGAGATCTCCGGTGTTAATGAAGAGGTAGCTCGTGAGGCCCTGCGCCTGGCGATCCATAAGCTGCCGTTGAAGGCACGCATTGTGCGTCGCGAGGGTGGTGAATAGAAATGGCAATTGGTTCAAAGGAACTGGCACCGAAGCAGCTGGACGGCTTCGATAAGGACCGTCTCGTCGAGGAACTTCGCAAGGCCAAGGAAGAGCTGTTCAACCTCCGCTTCCAGTCCGCAACCGGCCAGCTGGAAAGCCACGGCCGCCTGCGCGTCGTAAAGCGCGACATCGCTCGCATTTACACCGTGCTGCGTGAGCGCGAGCTGGGGATTCGTCCCGAGGTTGTTGCTCCCGTTGAGGAAGCAGCTCCCGAAAAGGCAGCGAAGAAGTCCAAGAAGAAGGCTACTGAGTCTGAAGCTGAAGCCAAGGTCGCTGAGGATGATGCCAAATGAGTGAAAACAAGAATGAGGCAGCAGTGACAACTGACGCAAACGGAGCCGATGCCCGCGGGTACCGGAAGACCGCACGCGGCTACGTGGTTTCGGACAAGATGGACAAGACCGTTGTTGTCCAGGTTGAAGACCGCGTCAAGCACGCCCTGTACGGCAAGGTGCTTCGCCGCACCTCGAAGCTCAAGGCCCACGACGAGCAGAATGCTGCCGGCGTTGGAGACCTCGTGCTGATCGCCGAAACCCGGCCGCTTTCCGCTACCAAGCGGTGGCGCCTGGTCGAGATCCTCGAGAAGGCCAAGTAACTAAAGCAGTACATCCGGCCGGCCGCCGGCGGGCCGCTCCCTGAGGGAGGAGCCCGCCGGTAACCGCCAACCGGCGACAGGGCCCCGGCCGCGTTATCATCCGATTTCGCATCCGGGGCCCTTTCGCGGTAAACTTGAAATCTTGTCTGTGCGGTGCGGAAGTGTGTCCAGTTTTGGACCAGGCATCCTCACCGCCGTATGAGACAAAAGCCCGATAATCTTGTTCGGCACTGCACCGCGGCCACGCTGCGGCGCCGCCCCTGCGGGGGAGTGCTGAGTACCAGTATTACGGGGTCCACCCATATCCGTTCCGCAAGGCTCAATAGATGAGAACCGGCGCGACGACAGGAGTTATAAGTGATTCAGCAGGAGTCGCGGCTTAAGGTCGCCGACAACACTGGTGCCAAGGAAATCTTGACCATCCGTGTTCTCGGTGGATCCGGACGCCGCTACGCAGGCATTGGCGACACCATCGTTGCCACCGTCAAGGATGCAATTCCCGGCGGCAACGTCAAGAAGGGCGATGTGGTCAAGGCCGTCATCGTTCGCACCAAGAAGGAACGCCGTCGCCAGGACGGTTCCTACATCAAGTTCGATGAGAACGCTGCAGTGATCTTGAAGAATGACGGAGACCCCCGCGGTACCCGCATCTTCGGCCCGGTCGGCCGCGAGCTTCGCGACAAGAAGTTCATGAAGATCATTTCGCTGGCTCCGGAGGTGCTGTAGTCCATGGCAAAAATCAAGAAGGGTGACCTGGTACAGGTCATCAGCGGAGCAACTGCTGCCCGCGGCGGAGACCGCGGCAAGCAGGGCAAGGTCCTGAAGGTTTACACCGACACGAACCGCGTCCTGGTTGAAGGCATCAACACGGTTAAGAAGCACACCAAGGTTGGACAGTCCTCCAAGGGCTCCAAGACCGGTGGCATTGAAACCGTCGAAGCCCCCTCCACGTTTCCAACGTCGCAATCGTTGACCCGGAAACGAAGAAGCCGACCCGTGTTGGCTACCGCCAGGAAATCGTCGAAAAAGACGGCCGTGAGCGCACTGTGCGTATCCGCGTCGCCAAGGGCTCTGGGAAGGACCTCTAATGACTGAGACTGTCACCAAGACCGTCCCCCGTCTGAAGACCCGCTACGCAGCGGAGATCAAGCAGACCCTGCAGGACGAATTCAACTACGCGAACGTCAACCAGGTTCCCCGCCTTGTCAAGGTTGTTGTGAACATGGGTGTTGGAGACGCCGCCAAGGACTCCAAGCTCATTGACGGCGCCGTCAAGGACCTGACCCAGATCACGGGCCAGAAGCCGCAGGTCACGAAGGCCCGCAAGTCGATCGCTCAGTTCAAGCTGCGCGAAGGCATGCCCATCGGCTGCCACGCAACTCTGCGCGGAGACCGCATGTGGGAATTCGTCGACCGCCTGGTCACTCTGGCGCTGCCGCGTATCCGCGACTTCCGCGGCCTCAACGGCAAGCAGTTCGACGGCAACGGCAACTACACGTTCGGTCTGACCGAGCAGTCGATGTTCCACGAAATCGATCAGGACAAGATCGACCGCGTTCGCGGCATGGACATCACCGTGGTTACCACCGCAAAGACCGATGACGAGGGACGCGCGCTGCTGAAGGCGCTCGGCTTCCCGTTTACATCCGAAGATTAATTACTACGTAACAGGTCCGACGGACTTCCGTTCAGGTGCGCCCGGACGCGGACTCCGCAGGAAACCGTTACGAGGGAGGGCAAGAGCCCAATGACAATGACAGATCCTGTCGCAGACATGCTTACGCGTCTGCGCAATGCAAACTCGGCATATCACGACACCGTGTCCATGCCTTACAGCAAGCTCAAGGCACGTGTTGCTGACATCCTGAAGGCCGAGGGCTACATTGCCGGCTGGAAGGAAGAAGAGGCCGTCGTCGGCAAGAAGCTGACCCTTGATCTCAAATTCGGTCCGAACCGCGAGCGTTCCATCGCCGGCGTGCGTCGTATCTCCAAGCCCGGTCTGCGCGTTTACGCAAAGTCCACGAACCTGCCGCGTGTTCTCGGCGGTTTGGGCATCGCAATCCTGTCGACGTCGTCAGGTCTCCTGACCGACCGCCAGGCCGCCAAGAAGGGTGTAGGTGGGGAAGTCCTCGCCTACGTCTGGTAGCAGGGAAGGGAAAGAAAAATGTCACGTATTGGACGTCTGCCCATCCCGGTTCCTGCCGGAGTAGATATCACCGTCAACGGTGACCTCGTATCCGTCAAGGGTGCCAAGGGCGAGCTGAGCCACACTGTGCCCAGCCCGATCACTGTCACGCTTGAGGACGGCACCATCACGGTCGCCCGCCCGAATGACGAGCGCGAATCCCGTTCCCTCCACGGCCTGACCCGCACCCTGATCAGCAACATGATCACCGGTGTGACCGAAGGCTACAAGAAGGACCTGGAAATCGTCGGCACCGGTTACCGCGTGCAGGCCAAGGGCGCGGACCTCGAGTTCGCCCTGGGCTACAGCCACCCGGTTCCGGTCACGGCACCCGAAGGCATCACGCTTACCGTCGTGGGTCCCACGAAGGTCACAGTGTCCGGCATCGACAAGCAGCAGGTGGGCGAGGTTTCGGCCAACATCCGCAAGCTGCGCAAGCCCGATCCTTACAAGGGCAAGGGTATTCGTTATGCCGGCGAGATTGTCCGCCGCAAGGTCGGAAAGGCTGGTAAGTAACCATGGCCATCAGCATTAATAAGAAGCGCAATTCCAAGAGCAAGTCGGCTGCCCGCAGCCGCCGCCAGCTTCGCATCCGCAAGCGGATCTCCGGTACCGCGGCTCGTCCGCGCCTGGTGGTCAACCGCTCGGCCCGCCACGTATTCGTCCAGGTTGTCGATGACACCCGCGGCGTTACCGTTGCCTCGGCTTCCACCATGGAAGCAGACCTGCGCGCACTGGAAGGCGACAAAACCGCCAAGTCCAAGCGTGTAGGCGAGCTCGTTGCAGAACGTGCCAAGGCTGCCGGCGTCGAAGCCGTTGTCTTTGACCGAGGCGGCAACCGTTACCACGGCCGCATCGCGGCCGTTGCCGACGGCGCACGTGAAGGTGGGCTGTCACTGTGACCGAGGTTAACAAGGAAAAGGAAAACCAGGTGACTGAAGCTACAGCTGCGCAGGCAACTGAGACCAAGGACGCCGCAGCTCCCGCCACTGACGACCGCCGCGGCGGCCGCAAGGGCGAGCAGCGCTCCGACCGTGGAGGCCGCGGCGAACGCGGCGGCCGCGGTGGCCGCGACGGCGGACGCAACGATGAGAAGGACAAGTTCATTGAACGCGTCGTGACCATCAACCGCGTTGCCAAGGTAGTCAAGGGTGGTCGTCGCTTCAGCTTCACCGCCCTGGTGGTTGTCGGAGACGGCAACGGCATGGTTGGTGTCGGTTACGGCAAGGCCAAGGAAGTTCCCTCCGCTATCGCCAAGGCCGTTGAAGAAGCCAAGAAGACTTTCTTCCGCGTCCCGCGCATCGGTGGAACCGTTCCCCACCTGGTCCAGGGCGAAGCTGCTGCAGGCGTTGTCCTGCTGCGTCCGGCTTCCCCGGGTACCGGTGTTATCGCTGGTGGTCCGGTCCGCGCCATTCTCGAATGCGCCGGAATCCACGACGTGCTGTCCAAGTCGCTCGGGTCCTCCAACGCCATCAACATCGTGCACGCCACGGTTGATGCGCTGAAGCGCCTCGAAGAGCCGCAGGCAGTGGCTGCACGCCGCGGCCTGCCGCTGGACGAGGTTGTGCCTGCCGCGATGCTCCGCAACATGCAGAAGGCAGGTGCCTGATGACTACTCCGAAGAACGTTGCCGTCAGCACGGCAACACTGAAGATCACCCAGATTAAGTCCACCATCGGTGGTAAGCAGAATCAGAAGGACACGCTGCGCTCACTGGGCCTGCGGCACATCGGTGCTACCACCGTTCGTACCGCCGACGCCGTGACTGTTGGCATGATCAACACGGTTCCGCACCTCGTGAAGGTTGAGGAGGCGAATTAACATGGCCGAAGATAACAACAACGAACACGCGCTGAAGGTTCACCACCTGCGTCCGGCACCCGGTGCCAAGACGGCCAAGACCCGTGTTGGCCGTGGTGAAGGTTCCAAGGGTAAGACGGCCGGCCGCGGTATGAAGGGCACCAAGGCCCGCTACCAGGTCAAGGCCGGATTCGCAGGCGGGCAGCTGCCGCTGCACATGCGCCTGCCGAAGCTTCGCGGCTTCAAGAACCCGTTCCGCGTCGAGTTCCAGGTAGTAAACCTGGACCGCATCTCGGAGCTGTTCCCCGAAGGCGGCGACATCACTGTTGCCGACCTGGTGGCCAAGGGTGCTGTTCGCAAGAACCAGCCCGTCAAGGTCCTGGGCACCGGCGACATCACCGTCAAGGTGAACGTCACGGCCGATGCCTTCTCCGCCAGTGCGGCAGAGAAGATTGCCGCAGCAGGCGGAACGACCACGGCGCTCTAAGCACCGTGTCCGTTTTGTGCAACGACGGCGGGCGGCCGGGAAACCGGCCCCCGGCGGTCGTCTGCGCAGCGATCAGGACAGGCACTAAACTCCAGGCGGGCCGCACTGCGGTCCGCCCGGAGTTTAGTTTTGTTTAAGGCACTACAACGCCGCGGGCTTCGTTAACGTTCTACGGGGCTTGAGCGGATAGACTCTGTTTTTGTTACCAGTCCAATCGGACCACCTACTTCAGATCTCATTCAGGAGGACGCTTGCTTAGCGCTATTGGCCGGGCTTTCCGGACGCCAGACCTGCGACGCAAGCTGTTGTTTACGCTGGGAATCATCACTATCTTCCGCATGGGTGCTTTTATCCCGGCCCCGGGTGTTGACTACGGCAATGTGCAGCAGTGCTTGGCTCTGGGTGCCACTTCGGGTGGCCTCTACGAATTCGTTAACCTTTTTAGCGGCGGCGCCCTGCTGCAGGTCTCCATCTTTGCCCTGGGCATCATGCCGTACATCACTGCCAGCATCATCGTTCAGCTGCTGCGCGTCGTGATTCCCCACTTCCAGGCACTCTACGAGGAAGGCGCACAGGGCCAGTCCAAGCTGACGCAGTACACGCGGTACCTGACGATCGCGCTCGGCCTCCTCAATGCCACCACCGTCGTGTCCCTGGCCCGCACCGGAGCCCTCTTCAACAACACCTGCTCCGTGCCGATCATCCCCGACGACAACATCATCACCGTCCTGCTGCTGATCATCACGCTGACCGCCGGTACCGGCCTCATTATGTGGATGGGCGAACTGGTCACTGAAAAGGGTGTCGGCAACGGTATGTCCCTGCTGATCTTTACCTCCATCGCCGCAGGATTCCCCAGCTCGCTCGGGGCCATCCTCAGCGCCCAGGGCTGGACGGTTTTCCTCGCCGTCATCGGCGTCGGCGTCCTGGTGGTCGCCCTCGTGATCTTCGTCGAGCAGTCGCAGCGGCGCATCCCGGTGCAGTACGCCAAGCGCATGGTCGGGCGGCGGACCGTCGGCGGCACCAACACCTACATCCCGATCAAGGTGAACATGGCCGGGGTTATCCCCGTCATCTTCGCGTCGTCGATGCTGTACCTGCCGTCGCTGGTTGCCCAGTTCAACACCCCCGCCACCGGAACTCCGCCGGAATGGGTGGTCTGGATCAACAACTACCTCACCAGCGGAGACCATCCCTTCTACATGGCGGTCTACTTCCTGCTGATCGTGTTCTTTACGTACTTCTACGTGTCGATCACGTTCAACCCGGAGGAAGTCTCCGAGAACATGAAGAAATACGGCGGCTTCATCCCCGGCATCCGGGCCGGCCGCCCCACCGCCGAGTACCTGCAGTACGTGCTCTCGCGCATTACCCTGCCCGGCGCCCTCTACCTGGGCTTTGTAGCCCTGATTCCGTTGATTGCTCTGGTGCTGGTCGGAGCGAACGCGAACTTCCCGTTCGGCGGAACCTCGATCCTCATCATGGTTGGTGTGGGACTCGAAACAGTCAAACAGATCGACGCGCAACTGCAGCAACGTCACTACGAAGGGTTATTGCGATGACAAGAATGCTCATTATCGGGCCGCCCGGCGCCGGTAAAGGTACCCAGGCCGCCCGAATCTCGGACCGGCTTGGAGTCACTGCAATCTCCACGGGGGACATCTTCCGCGCCAACGTCAAGAACGAGACCCCGCTGGGCCTTGAGGCCAAGAAGTACATCGACGCCGGTAACTTCGTTCCCGACAGCGTCACCAATGACATGGTGCGCGCCCGCCTGATGGAAGAGGACGCGGCCGACGGCTTCCTCCTGGACGGTTATCCGCGCACAGCAGCACAGGTGCGGGAACTGGATGACATCCTGGCCAGCAAGGGCCAGAAGCTCGACGTCGTACTCCAGCTGACCGCTGACGACGAAGAACTCGTCGAACGCCTGCTCAAGCGCTCCGAAATCGAAGGCCGTGCCGATGACAACGAGGACGTTATCCGGCACCGTCTGGACCTCTATAAGGCCCAGACCGCCGACGTCGTCGCGAGCTATGACAACCGCGGGATCGTCGCGCGGGTGGACGGGCTGGGCGGCATCGACGATGTCACCGAACGCGTCATGGAAGTCCTCAAGGATATTAGCTAAAGAGTTAGAAGAGATATGTTCGGCCAGCCTCGAATCCAGTACAAAACCAACGCGCAGATGCGCACCATGCGTGAAGCCGGCCTTGTGCTGATTCGTGCGCTGGACGCGGCCGCAGCGTCCGCGGTGGCGGGCGCAACCACCGCGGACCTTGACGCGGCCTTCGCGGGCGTGCTCAAGGAAGCCGGGGCCACCTCGAACTTCCTCGGCTATCACGGCTACCCGGCCACGGTCTGCGTGTCCGTGAATGAGGAAGTCGTCCACGGCATCCCGGGGGAGAGGGTCCTCAAAGACGGGGACATCCTCTCCATCGACGGTGGCGCGGTAGTTGACGGATGGCACTCGGACTCAGCTCGCACCGTGATTGTCGGAACCGCGGATCCGGCGGACCAGCGGCTCTCCGACGTGACGGAACAGGCCATGTGGCACGGCATCGCTGCCGCAGCCAAAGGACGTTTCGTTGGTGACATCGGTGCTGCCATCGATGACTACGTCTCCGGCGTGCCGGGCAAACCGCTGGGAATCCTGGAGGACTACGTGGGTCACGGCATCGGCACCGAAATGCACCAGGCACCGGACGTGCTGAACTACCGGACCTCGCATAACGGACCCAAGCTCCGGCCGGGGCTGTGCCTGGCCATCGAGCCGATGCTGGTGCGCGGCGGGATCGATACGGTCACCCTGGAGGACGATTGGACGGTCATTACCACCGACGGTTCCCGGGCGTCCCAGTGGGAACATTCGGTCGCGATCCACGACAAGGGCGTTTGGGTCCTCACCTCGCCCGACGGCGGAGCGTCACGGCTTGCGCCGCTGGGCGTTACCCCGGCCCCCATTCCCGGGGACTAGCCTTCGGAAAGGCAGGCATGCCGCGCTGCGCCCCTCCGGCTCAGAGGATTTAACTTATTGGGCACTGTCGAGTACAGTTATCTGTTGGTTGTCTCTACATTCGTGCCCTTTTCCAAGGACGCCGGCCGTCTCAAAACGGCCTGCCGCGCGGTTGCCGCGCAGAAACACTGCGGAAACCCACAGGGCGTGCCGGGAGAGCCAAAGACATAAACCGTCCTTCGTGCATACGGAGGACACAGACGTTAGCGGAGGATATGGCCAAGAAAGACGGCGTCATTGAGATTGAGGGCTCGGTCAACGAAGCCCTGCCCAACGCGATGTTCCGCGTTGAGCTGGCCAACGGCCACATTGTGCTCGCACACATCTCGGGAAAGATGCGTCAACACTACATTCGCATCCTCCCCGGAGACCGCGTTGTGGTGGAACTTAGCCCGTACGACCTCACCCGGGGCCGTATCGTCTACCGCTACAAGTAAGAACCGCTGCACCTGCAGGCAGCGTCCCGAACAAAGGGGGCGCCGGCTGCGTGCGGCCCAACCCTGCAACCACGCAAAGGATAACCATGAAGGTCCAGCCGAGCGTCAAGCAGATCTGCGATAAGTGCAAGGTGATTCGCCGTAACGGTCGAGTCATGGTGATCTGCGAGAACCCGCGCCACAAGCAGCGCCAGGGCTAATTTCCTGCTTTCAGGGACAGCCCACGCGTAGTAGTAGTAAATGAATATGGCAGTGCAGCGTTGATACGCGTAGCGCATACCCCCGGCCCGGAGGCCGGGGACCTGGCAACAGGGATGCACTGCTTCAGACCTCCGGTGACACAAAAGGAGAACCGCCGATATGGCACGTCTCGCTGGCGTTGACATTCCCCGCGAAAAGCGGGTTGTGATTGCGCTTACTTATATCTACGGCGTGGGTAAGACCCGTGCAGACCAGACCCTGGCAGAGACCGGCATCAGCCCGGACACTCGCGTCAAGGACCTCACGGATGCTGAGCTCGTTCAGCTGCGTGACTACATCGAGGGCAACTTCAAGGTTGAGGGTGACCTCCGCCGCGAGGTAGCCGCCGACATTCGCCGCAAGGTTGAAATCGGCAGCTACCAGGGTATCCGCCACCGTCGCGGCATGCCCGTTCACGGCCAGCGCACGAAGACCAACGCTCGTACCCGCAAGGGCCCGAAGCGTACGGTTGCCGGTAAGAAGAAGGCCGCCCGCTAAACACAGCGGTGTGAGGCCACGGCCCTAAACGGGCCACCTAAACCAAACTCTTTGTAGGAGAAGTAATGCCCCCCAAGACTCGTGGAGCGGTCCGCAAACCGCGTCGCAAGGATAAGAAGAATATTGCGCTTGGCCAGGCGCATATCAAGAGCACCTTTAACAACACCATCGTGTCCATCACGGACCCCTCCGGTGCTGTTATCTCATGGGCTTCCGCCGGTGAGGTTGGCTTCAAGGGCTCGCGTAAGTCCACCCCGTTCGCCGCGCAGATGGCTGCTGAAGCCGCTGCAAAGCGCGCCCAGGAGCACGGCGTCCGCAAGGTCGACGTCTTCGTGAAGGGCCCGGGTTCCGGCCGCGAAACCGCGATCCGTTCGCTTCAGGCCACCGGCCTGGAGGTTGGCTCCATTTCGGACGTCACCCCGAGCGCGCACAACGGCTGCCGTCCCCCGAAGCGCCGCCGCGTCTAAGCAGCACTTGCGGTTCCGGTAATATCCGGCGGGCGGTCCACCCTTTGGGGCGGGCCGCCCATCGGACGCCTCCGGCTCCGGGCACGTGGCTGTTAAGCCGTCCAAGACGCCCGCGGAAGACCCGTCGTCGTCGTTTCCACCATTTGTGTTGCGTCATATAGCGGACGCTCGCTGAAAGGAAATGCAAGTGCTCATTGCACAGCGCCCCACCCTCACTGAAGAAGTCGTAGCCGACAACCGTTCACGGTTCATCATCGAGCCGCTGGAACCCGGTTTCGGCTACACCCTGGGTAACTCCCTCCGCCGTACGCTCCTGTCCTCGATCCCCGGTGCTGCAGTAACCAGCATTCGGATCGACGGCGTGCTGCACGAGTTCACCACGGTTCCGGGCGTGAAGGAAGATGTCACCGAGATCATCCTGAACGTGAAGAACCTGTCGGTCTCCTCCGAGCACGACGAACCCGTTGTCGCCTACCTGCGCAAGCAGGGTCCCGGCGTCGTGACGGCTGCGGACATTGCTCCGCCGGCCGGCGTGGAGTTCCACAACCCGGATCTGCACATTGCCACGCTCAATTCGAAGGGCAAGTTCGAGCTCGAACTGACCATCGAACGCGGCCGCGGCTACGTTTCCGCTAGCCAGAACAAGTCCGGTGACCAGGAGATCGGCCGTATTCCGGTTGACTCCATCTACTCGCCGGTCCTGAAGGTCACCTTCCGCGTGGAGGCTACCCGTGTTGAACAGCGCACCGACTTCGATCGCCTGATCGTTGACGTTGAAACCAAGGATGCCATTGCACCGCGCGACGCCGTCGCCTCTGCCGGCACCACCCTGGTTGAGCTGTTTGGCCTGGCCCGTGAACTGAACAGCGCCGCTGAAGGTATCGAAATCGGTCCGAGCCCCACGGATGCCGCACTGGCAGCCGACATGGCCCTGCCGATCGAAGACCTCGAGCTGACTGTGCGTTCCTACAACTGCCTCAAGCGTGAAGGCATCCACACTGTGGGTGAACTCGTTGCCCGCTCCGAGGCTGACCTGATGGACATTCGCAACTTCGGTGCAAAGTCCATTGATGAGGTAAAGGCAAAGCTGGTCGAGCTCGGTCTGTCCCTGAAGGATTCCCCTCCGGGTTTGATCTGGCCGCCCGTGCCGCAGCTATTGAAGAGGACGAGTCCGAATACTCGGACGACGAGCTCTAACACACGCAAAATTTTGCTGTCCGGACCTGTTGGCTCCGTACGGCACCGTTTGAGGAGAAAATGTAATGCCTACACCCACCAAGGGTAAGCGCCTCGGAGGCAGCCCGGCCCACCAGCGCCTGATGCTGGCGAACCTGGCCGCCCAGCTGTTCGAGCACAAGCAGATCACCACCACGGTGACGAAGGCCAAGCGTCTGCGTCCCTACGCCGAGCGCCTGATCACGTTCGCAAAGCGCGGAGACCTGTCTTCCCGCCGCCGCGTCCTGGGTCTGATCTCGGACAAGGGTATTGTCCACGAGCTCTTCACTGACATTGCTCCGGCAGTCGAGAAGCGCGACGGCGGCTACACCCGCATCACCAAGATCGGCAACCGCAAGGGCGACAACGCTCCCATGGCTGTCATCGAACTGGTTCTCGAGCCCGTCTCTGCCAAGCAGGCTGTCGTGGCCGAGGCCGAAACCGCAGCAGCCGTGGCTGCTCCGGCACCGGTCGAGGAATCCGCTGAGTCCGCCGACTCGGCTGAATCCGCCGATTCTGCTGAGTCCGCCGATTCCGCTGAGTCTGCTGATTCCGCTGACGAAGCAGTGGAGGCCGAAGAGAAGAAGTAATTCTTCGCTTCGCTCCCGTGTCCCTTAATATTGAGGACATGAGTATCGAAAGGCCCGCCGCACCCTCACGGGACGGCGGGCTTTTTCGTATCCGGATGGACCTGTCCTACGACGGCGCCGCTTTTTACGGCTGGGCTGCGCAGGACGGCCTTCCCACAATCCAGGGCAGTCTTGAGGCGGCCCTGGAGGTGCTGATCCGCCGTCCTGTGCGTTTGACCGTCGCCGGCCGGACTGATTCGGGAGTGCACGCCCGGGGCCAGGTTGTGCACTTCGACCTCACCGAATCCGAGTGGGCGGGGCTTTCGCGAGGCGCGGCACTTACCCCCGCAGAAGCCCTGGTCCGCCGTATGCGCGGAATCCTGAACAAGGACCTCACCATGGCTCTGCGCAGGGCGAAGGCACCCAAGCGGGCTATTCATGCCATGGAAGGGGCGATCACGGTCCGGTCGGCCTCTGTGGCACCCGAGGGCTTCGATGCGAGGTTTTCAGCCCTGTGGCGCCGCTACAGCTACCGGATCGCCGACCGGGATGCCAGCCGTGATCCCCTGACCCGCAATACAACGCTGTGGCATGACTTTGCACTGGACGTGGTCCGGATGAACGCAGCGGCCGAAGCCGTCCTTGGGGTGCGGGACTTCCTCTCGTACTGCAAGCCCCGCACCGGTGCCACCACCGTTCGGGAACTGCAGGAGTTCTCCTTCCTGCGGCGCCCCGACGGCGTCATCGAGGCCCATGTGCAGGCTGACGCCTTCTGTCACAACATGGTCCGGTCCCTCGTCGGAGGGGCCATACTCGTGGGGGCGGGGGAGCGGACTCCTGAGTGGCTGGAGCGCAGACTGCTGGCACGGATCCGTGATTCGAAGTCCCTCCTGGCCGCACCACATCCGCTGATCCTCGAAGAGGTAAGGTATCCGGCTGATGCGGAACTGCACCGGCGGGCAGAGAGCACTCGGGCCAAACGTCCGGTGTCCGGCTTTTGACCTCCACCCGCAAGCAGGCTATTGTTTATAGTCGTTGTGCGTGTCCTACCTCGATAGGTCTATGCCCACGGGAGCGGCTCGGTTGCAGAGCCACCTGGCCCCGGGGAAATAGCCGAGTACATCAGGACCACTGGTTACATCAGTCCTCACCTGACCATCCGGTAAACGCATAGAGAAGCTGCGGACCATGTGGCATCCATATGAGCCGCGCCACCTAAGAAGAAGAAACGAAGGCAAAAACCGTGCGTACGTACACCCCGAAGCCCGGCGACATCAACCGCCAGTGGCACGTCATTGACGCCACCGACGTTGTCCTAGGCCGTCTTGCCAGCCAGACCGCAACACTGCTGCGCGGAAAGCACAAGCCGACCTTCGCTCCCCACATGGACATGGGCGATTTCGTCATCATCATCAACGCTGAGAAGGTTGCCCTCACCGGCGCCAAGCTCGAACAGAAGCGTGCCTACCGCCACTCGGGTTACCCGGGCGGTCTGTCCTCCGTCAACTACGCAGAGCTGCTGGAGTCGAATCCGGTACGTGCAGTTGAGAAGGCCATCCGCGGCATGCTGCCCAAGAACTCCCTGGCTGCACAGCAGATCAGCAAGCTCAAGGTCTACCGCGGTGCAGAGCACCCGCATGGTGCCCAGCAGCCCAAGACCTTCGAAATCACCCAGGTCGCCCAGTAGTTCTGGCCCGCCAACTAAAGAATTAATTCAAGGAGAATCGTGGCTCAGAACACTGAAGAGCTCAATGAAACGACCGAGGAGCTTTCGAGCTACACCTCGGAAACCCCTGACGCAGCCGAGGCTGCCGTCAAGGAACGCCCGGCACTGACCGTTTCCGGTTCGGCTGTTGGCCGCCGCAAGCAGGCTATCGCCCGCGTGCGCGTTGTTCCCGGCACCGGCAAGTGGCTGGTCAACGGCCGCGATCTGGCTGCCTACTTCCCGAACAAGCTGCACCAGCAGGACGTCAACGAGCCGTTCAAGGTCCTTGATCTCGACGGCGCCTACGACGTCATTGCCCGCATCCACGGCGGTGGCCCCTCCGGCCAGGCCGGTGCGCTGCGCCTGGGTGTTGCCCGCTCGCTGAACGAAATCGACCGCGAGAACAACCGCCCGACCCTGAAGAAGGCCGGCTACCTGACCCGTGACGCCCGCGTCATCGAGCGCAAGAAGGCCGGTCTCAAGAAGGCCCGCAAGGCTCCGCAGTACTCCAAGCGCTAAAGCGCCTACCCTGGCTGCTGCCGCTGCGCGTCAGCAGCCAGGGCCCTCGGCGCTTTTCGGCGCTTGGCTCCACAAACGCTAATTCAGGCGCTTGGCTCCACAAGCGCTAATTCAGCGACTGGCTCCCCAAGCGCTGGTTCGGGGCTTGGCTCCGTAAGCGCTACAGCAAAAGGTGCGTCTTCCAGTATTTGGAAGGCGCACTTTCTGCGTTTGGAGGGATAACAATCTCCCCAAGCGGCCACCCCAATGTGTGTTCTTCATCACTGAAACTACCTGCCGCCCGGTCCGCACTTAGTCGGCCGCGGCATGGGAGTGGCACAATAGCCCAGTGGGTTGCCAATGAGCGCCTGCAGCCCTGCCCCCCTGTTTGAGGATTATGTGCGATGACGAGACTGTTTGGAACCGATGGCGTCCGAGGATTGGCCAACGGCCTGATCACTGCCGAAGTGGCAATGGGCCTGGCGCAGGCGGCCGCCGTCGTTCTGGGCCATCGGCGCGTCGAGGGCGGGCGCCGGCCCGTCGCCGTCGTGGCACGCGATCCCCGCATCAGCGGGCACTTCATTTCCGCGGCAGTGGAAGCAGGGCTCGCGAGCTCCGGCGTTGACGTTTTCGACGCCGGTGTCCTGCCGACCCCCGCGGCAGCGTTCCTGGTTGCGGACCTCGACGCCGACTTCGGCGTGATGATTTCCGCCTCGCACAACGCGGCACCTGACAACGGCATCAAGTTCCTGGCCCGCGGCGGTCAGAAGCTCGACGACGCCGCCGAGGACGACATCGAACGCGAAATGCTCAAGCCCAGCCTGCGTCCCACCGGTGCCAACGTTGGTCGTATCCACCGGTTCGCGGACGCCGAAGACCGCTATGTCATCCACCTGCTCCAAACCCTGCCCAACCGGCTCGACGGGCTGAAGGTTGTCCTGGACTGCGCCCACGGTGCTGCCAGCGGCTGCTCACCCCAGGTCTTCGCCGACGCGGGCGCTGAGGTGGTGGTGATCGGAGCGGATCCCGACGGCGTCAACATCAACGACGGATACGGATCCACGCATCTGGAGAAGCTGCAGGCCGCTGTGATCGAGCACGGAGCGGACCTCGGTGTGGCGCACGACGGCGACGCCGACCGCTGCCTGGCCGTGGACCATGAGGGAACCGTCGTGGACGGCGACCAGATCATGGCGATCATGGCCGTGGCACTGAAGTCCGCCGGCAAACTCAAGGATGACACCCTTGTGGCCACCGTCATGAGCAATCTGGGGCTGAAGCTCGCACTGCGCGAGGCCGGCATCAGCCTCCGCGAGACCGGGGTGGGGGACCGTTACGTGCTCGAAGGAATGCGCGAAGGCGGCTACAGCCTGGGCGGTGAGCAGTCCGGGCACGTCATTTTCTCCGAATACGCGACGACCGGTGACGGCGTCCTGACCGGTCTCCAGCTTGCCGCACAGGTGAAGCGCACCGGTCGGACGCTCAAGGAACTGGCCCAGGTCATGAACAAGCTTCCCCAGGTCCTGATTAACGTCAAGGGCGTCGACAAGGGGGCAGTCGGCAGCAACGAAGCCGTCCTCCGGTCCGTGACGGACGCCCGGATGCTTCTCGGCGAAACAGGCCGGGTGCTGCTGCGTCCCTCGGGCACGGAAGCCCTCGTCCGGGTCATGGTCGAAGCAGAGGACATGGAAACAGCTGCCTCGGTGGCCGCGGATCTGGCGGCAACAGTGGAGAACAACCTGGCGCTGGAGCCCACTGAGGCCTGAGGCCCGGGCCTGCGTCGTGCGGCCCCGGGTGCCCGGGGCCAGGCGCGGCTACGTTTTGCGCAGCAGCATCCGGGTCACCGAGTGGCCGGCATCCTTGCTGAGGACCAGCTGGGCGCGCCCGCGCGTCGGCAGGACGTTGGTCACCAGATTCGGTTCATTGATGCGCTTCCAAATATCCAGGGCCGTGGCGCGCGCCTCGCTGTCGGTGAGGCCCGCGTAGCGGTGAAAGTAGGATTCCGGATCGGCGAACGCTCCGCCGCGCAGTGACATGAAACGCTGGACGTACCATTCCTCAATGTAGGAGGTCCGGGCGTCCACATAAATGGAGAAGTCGAAGAAATCGCTCAGTGCGAGGCCCGCCCGGCCGTCGGCCCGGGTGCGGGCAGGTGCGAGGACGTTGAGGCCTTCAACGATCAGCACGTCGGGGCGGCGGACGACAATCTCCTCGTTTGGCACGATGTCGTAGGTCAGATGCGAGTAGCGCGGAGCCCGCACTTCTTCGGCGCCGCTCTTGACGGCGCTGACAAAGCGCAGCAGGGCACGGCGGTCGTAGGACTCCGGGAACCCCTTGCGATCCATCAGCCCCCGCCGCTTAAGTTCAGCGTTCGGATAAAGGAACCCGTCCGTGGTCACCAGCTCGACATTCGGCGTTTCCGGCCAGCGGCGCAGCATCTCCCGCAGCACGCGTGCCGTCGTCGACTTGCCGACCGCCACCGATCCGGCCACACCGATCACGAACGGTGTCCGCGTGGTCTTCTCGCCCAGGAATGTGGTGGTGGCGCTGTGCAGCCGCCCGGCCGCGGCGACGTAGAGATTCAGCAGGCGGGAGAGCGGCAGGTAGACCTCCCGGACCTCATCCAGGTTCAGTTTCTCGCCCAGGCCGCGAAGCCTCAGGATGTCGTCCTGGTTCAGCGGCGACCGAATTTCATTGGAAAGACGGGACCAGGTCTGCCGGTCCAGTTCCACGAACGGCGAAAAACCGCTGTCGGCTGCATTCCCGGCGGAGGCCTTGGCCGGATGGGGGACTGCCTTGGATGTATGGTCTGTCACTTTACGATTCTGCCCTGCCTTGCAGCCATTCCAAAACGGCCGTGCCGCGGCGCGGAGACCGTGTGTTTGGCGGCCGATACGGTCCTTTCGCGATGTAGCTGCTCCTGCCGGTAGTCTTAGCCCTATGTGTGGAATCGTAGGATATGCCGGTCGCCGCCCCAGTGCCGCCGCCGCAGGGGAGCTTAAGAGTCACGCGCATGGCGCGCTCGACGTCGTCATGGAAGGCCTGCGCAGGCTGGAGTACCGGGGGTACGATTCGGCGGGCGTAGCGGTGCTGACCGAAGCCGGAATTGACTCACGTAAGAAATCGGGCAAGCTGGCCAACCTGACTGCCGAGCTGGCTGCGGCCCCGCTGCCGGAGGCAACCACAGGCATCGGGCATACCCGCTGGGCGACCCACGGCGGACCCACCGACGAAAACGCCCACCCACACCTGGCTGATGGCGGGCGCCTGGCCCTGATCCACAACGGGATCATCGAGAACTTTGCCGAGCTCAAAGCGGAGCTGCTGGCCGCCGGCGCCGAGTTTATTTCCGAGACGGACACCGAGGTGGCCGCCGCCCTGCTGGCTTCGGTCTACCGCGGTGAGGGCGGGGGAGACCTGGCCCTGTCCATGCAGCTGGCCTGCCGCCGGCTCGAAGGTGCCTTCACCCTGCTGGCCATCCACGCCGATTCACCCGACGTCGTTGTCGCCGCCCGCCGCAATTCCCCGCTTGTCGTGGGGCTGGGCGACGGCGAGAACTTCCTGGGGTCGGATGTCTCGGGGTTTATCGACTTCACCCGCCGGGCCGTTGAACTGGGCCAGGACCAGATTGTCACCATCACTCCCGAATCGGTGGAAATCACCGACTTCTACGGCAATCCTGCCTCCGGCACCGAGTTCGAGGTGAATTGGGACGCCGCCGCTGCGGAAAAGGGCGGATACCCCTCCTTCATGGAGAAGGAAATCAATGACCAGCCCCAGGCCGTGGGCGACACCCTGCTGGGGCGGTCCGATCTGGAGGGCCGCCTGACCCTGGACGAGCTGCGCGTTGACCCCGAGGACCTGAAGGCCGTCAACAAGATCATGGTCCTGGCCTGCGGAACCTCCGCCTACGCCGGCCAGGTCGCCAAGTACGCCATTGAGCACTGGTGCCGGATTCCGGTGGAGGTCGAGCTCAGCCACGAGTTCCGGTACCGCGATCCAATCGTGGACGGCAACACGCTGATCGTCGCCATTTCCCAGTCCGGCGAGACCATGGACACGCTTATGGCGGTCCGCTACGCCAAGGAACAGGGCGCCAAGGTGCTGGCGATCTGCAACACCAACGGCTCCACTATTCCGCGTGAATCCGACGCCGTGCTCTACACCCACGCCGGCCCTGAAATCGCCGTCGCCTCCACGAAGGCCTTCCTGGCCCAGATCACGGCCGCCTACCTGCTCGGCCTCTACCTGGCCCAGCTGCGCGGCGACAAGTTCCAGGGCGAGATTAAGGACATGTTGACGGACCTCGCCAAGGTTCCCGCCAAGATCCAGCAGGTGCTGGACAACTCCGGGCAGATCAAGGAACTGGCCGGGCTGATGGCGGACGCCAAGTCCGTCCTCTTCCTCGGCCGCCACGTCGGATTCCCGGTGGCGATGGAAGGTGCCCTGAAGCTGAAGGAACTGGCCTACATCCACGCCGAGGGTTTCGCTGCGGGCGAGCTCAAGCACGGCCCGATAGCACTCATCGAAGAGGGGCAGCCCGTCTTCGTTGTGGTCCCCTCTCCGCGCGGCCGCGATTCGCTGCACGCCAAGGTGGTTTCCAACATCCAGGAGATCCGGGCCCGCGGTGCCAAGACCATTGTCATTGCCGAAGAAGGCGACGACGCCGTGAAGGCCTATGCCGAGCACGTCTTCTACGTGCCGGAAACACCCACCCTGCTGGCGCCGCTGCTGACCACCGTTCCGCTGCAGATTTTCGCCTGTGCCCTGGCCACGGCCAAGGGATATGACGTGGACCAGCCGCGCAACCTGGCCAAGTCCGTCACGGTCGAGTAGCCGGTGATTATCGGCATCGGGGTGGACGTGGTCGACGTGCCGCGGTTCGGGCGCCAGCTGGAACGGACGCCCGGCCTGCGCGCCCGGCTGTTCGTTCCGGCCGAACGTGAGCTGAACCTGCGGTCCCTTGCCGCGCGCTTCGCCGCGAAGGAAGCGGTTGCCAAGGCGCTGGGCGCACCGGCGGGGATGAACTGGCAGGACTGCCAAGTGGACCTCGACGCCGCCGGCGCTCCCAGCGTCAGCGTGCAGGGCACAGTTGCAGCGGCTGCCGACGCCAAGGGCGTGCGCACCTGGCACCTCTCGCTCAGCCATGACGGCGGCGTCGCCACTGCCATGGTGGTGGCCGAGGGCTGGTCTGGACCCATGATCAGTGCGTACTCCGGCACCGCTGTGCGGGCCGCGGAAAAGCCGTTGCTCGACGCCGGAGACGGTCCTGCACTGATGCAGCGGGCGGCGTACGGACTCTATGCCGCATGCGTGCGTGAACTGCTCGCCGTCCGGGGTTCGGTGTACGGGGCCCGGGTGGCGGTACTGGCCGGGGCCGGCAACAACGGCGGCGACGCCCTGTACGCTGCCGCCCGGCTGGCGCGGCGCGGGGCCGGCACCACGGCGGTCCTGACGTCCGGTAGAGCGCACCCGGAAGCCCTCGCCGAATTCCGCCGGCAGGGCGGCCGGGTGGTGCGGCTCTCTGCCGGCTCGGCCTCCGCGGCAGCCCTCTGCGCGGACGCCGACCTGCTTCTTGACGGAATCCTCGGGACCGGAGGCAGGGGCGGCCTGCGCGGGGAGGCAGCAGCACTGGCACGGCAGCTGCCCGCGGACGCCGGGCCGCTGATTATTGCCTGCGACCTGCCCAGCGGTGTGGACGCCGACACCGGGGAAACCGGCGGCGTCCATCTGGCCGCCGATCTCACCGTCACTTTCGGGGCCGTGAAGACCGGACTGCTGGCCGGCCCGGGAGCAGTCGCGGCGGGACGCATTGAGGCCGTGGACATCGGACTGCCGCTGCCGGCGTCTCCGGACGTGCGCCGGCTCGAGCCGGCGGATCTGGCCGGGCTGCTGTCCGTTCCCGCCAAGACAGACCATAAATACACCCGTGGAGTGCTCGGCATAGCCGCCGGGTCCGCCGCCTACCCCGGTGCCGCCGTTCTGGCCACCGGCGCGGCGCTGGCCGCCGGCGTCGGCATGGTCCGCTACCTGGGGCCCGAAGCAGTATGCCGCCTGGTCAACGCCGCACACCCCGAAGCCGTCTGCGCCACCGCAGCGGTTCCGCACACGCATGTCCAGGCGTGGCTTGCCGGTCCGGGAGCCGGTGCGGACGAAGACCAGCGCCGGCGCGCCCTGGACGCCATGGCGTCAGGGCTTCCCGCCGTCGTCGACGCCGATGCCGTGGGCTACGCACAGCCCGGCCTCGGGCAGCAGGTAGTTCTTACCCCGCATGCCGGTGAGCTGACGGCTCTCCTGACCAGGCTCGGCGAGACCGTCACCCGGGACCGCGTCGAAGCGGATCCGCTTCGGTACGCCCGCCTGGCGGCAGGCCTGACGGGAGCAACAGTCCTGCTCAAGGGGTGGGCCACCGTTACCGCTGCACCCACCGGCGAAACCTTCAGCCAGGCGGACGCAACGCCGTGGCTGGCCGCAGCCGGCAGCGGCGATACGCTGTCCGGCATCCTCGGATCCCTGCTCGCTACGGACCGGCACGGCCGGGACGGGTATCCCGAGCCCCCGCCCGGACACTATGCGGCCCTGGCCGCTGCTGCGGCCGCCATCCACGGCCGGGCCGGCGCCCTTGCCGCAGCCTCCGGCCCGGTGGAGCCGTCCGGGCTGCCGGCCGCCGTACGCGCCGTCGTCGGGGATCTCGCCTCCGATCCGTCCCGCGCGGCCGCCGGCGGGGCAGATGCCGGGCGGGGCTGGTAATGTCCGCCGTTTAATGCTGGGCCGAGTCTGCGGTAGAAAGTAAGTCGACATACTATTTAATTGTTGTCATCTGGACTAGTCAGGAGCTCTAAATGGAAGTTTGGCCGGGAGATGCCTATCCGCTGGGCGCGACCTATGACGGAAACGGCACCAACTTTGCCCTGTACAGCGAGGTGGCTGATTCGGTCACGCTGTGCCTGTTCGACGATGACGGCGGCGAAGAATGCGTTCGCCTTACCGAGGTGGACGGCTACGTATGGCACTGCTATCTGCCCCATGTCCAGCCCGGGCAGAAGTACGGTTACCGGGTGGACGGCCCGAACGACCCGGAAAACGGCAACCGGTGCAATCCGAACAAACTTCTCCTGGACCCCTACGCCAAGGCCGTCACCGGCGAAATCGACTGGGACCAGGCTCTGTTTGGCTACAACTTCGGCGACGAAAACTCGCGCAATGACGAAGACTCCGCGCCGCACATGATGATGGGCGTTGTCATCAACCCGTTCTTTGACTGGGACGGCGACCGCAAGCCCAGGATTCCGTACCACCAGTCGGTGATTTATGAAGCCCACGTCAAGGGACTGACCGAACGGCATCCGGACGTCCCCGAGGAGCAGCGCGGCACCTACGCCGGAGTGGCCCATCCCTCGGTCATCGCGCACCTGCAGAAGCTGGGCATCACCGCAATCGAGCTGATGCCGGTACATCAGTTCGTGAACGATTCCACGCTGCAGGACAAAGGCCTGTCCAACTACTGGGGCTACAACACCATCGGGTTCTTCGCGCCGCAGAACACCTACAGCGCCACCGGCGACAGGGGCCAGCAGGTACAGGAGTTCAAAGCCATGGTGCGCGCGCTGCATCTGGCCGGCATTGAAGTGATCCTTGACGTGGTGTACAACCACACAGCCGAGGGCAACCACCTGGGCCCCACGCTTTCCTTCCGCGGTATCGACAACCAGGCGTACTACCGGCTGATGGATGACGACAAGCGGTACTACATGGACTACACCGGCACGGGCAACTCGCTGAACGTGGGCAACCCGCACTCGCTGCAGCTGCTCATGGACTCGCTGCGTTACTGGGTGACGGAGATGCATGTGGACGGCTTCCGGTTTGACCTCGCGTCCACCCTGGCCCGCGAGTTCTACGACGTCGACAAGCTCTCCACCTTCTTCGAACTGGTGCAGCAGGACCCCGTGGTTTCCCAGGTGAAGCTGATCGCCGAGCCCTGGGACATCGGTCCGGGCGGTTACCAGGTGGGCAACTTCCCGCCGCAGTGGACGGAATGGAACGGCAAGTACCGCGACACCGTCCGTGACTTCTGGCGCGGTGAACCGTCGACGCTGGGCGAGTTCGCTTCGCGGATCACCGGTTCCGCCGATCTCTACGAGTCCTCGGCCCGCCGCCCGGTGGCCTCGATCAACTTCGTGACCGCCCACGACGGCTTTACACTGCATGACTTGGTCTCGTACAACGAGAAACACAACGAAGCCAACGGCGAAGACAACAACGACGGCGAATCCCACAACCGCTCCTGGAACTGCGGCGTGGAGGGGCCCACCGACGACCCCGCGGTGCTCTCGCTCCGTGCCCGGCAGCAGCGGAACTTCCTGGCGACCCTGCTGCTCTCGCAGGGTGTGCCGATGATCGCGCACGGCGACGAACTCGGACGCACCCAGCAGGGCAACAACAACACCTACGCGCAGGACTCCGAACTCAGCTGGATCAACTGGGACGCCATGGACGCACCGCTGATGGAATTCACGGCGGCGGTGAACACCCTGCGGGCCGAGCACCCGACATTCCGGCGCCGCCGGTTCTTCGACGGCGCCCGGTGCGCCGCGGCGAGGGCGAGGCGCTGCCGGACATCGTATGGCTGACGGAGGACGGCACGCCGATGACCCAGGATGACTGGGACACCCCGGTCAGCCGCTCGCTCGGCGTGTTCCTCAACGGCCAGGGAATCTCCGGCAAGGACGCCCGCGGGCAGCGCATCACCGACCTGAACTTCCTGCTGTACTTCAACGCCCACGACGAGGCCGTCAAGGTCACCATTCCGTCGCAGGAATACGCCCCCATGTGGGACCAGGTCATTGACACTGCGGGGGAGTACGCGGACTCGGCACCCATTCCCGCCGACGGCCAGATCACCGTCGCGGCCAAATCCATGGTGGTGCTGCGCGCCCACGAGGAGGAAGAGGAACACGACCACTCAGTGGCGGCATCCCTCGCCGTGCTGGCCGGCTCCAAGGCACAGAACCCGGCGGCCGCGGTATGAGGACCCCGCTGTCCACCTACCGTCTCCAGATCCGCCCCTCCTTCACGCTCCACGATGCCGCCGAACTCGTGCCGTACCTCTCGGACCTGGGCGTGGACTGGGTATATCTCTCGCCCATCCTCACGGCCGAGGAGGGATCGGACCACGGGTACGACGTCGTCGACCCCTCCGCCGTGGACCCGGCGCGCGGCGGGCCGGAGGGGCTGAAGGCCCTTTCCGGCGCCGCCCACGCCGCGGGTATGGGAGTGCTGGTGGATATCGTGCCCAACCACATGGGCATCGCGACGCCGCCCACCAATCCGTGGTGGTGGTCGGTGCTGGCGCAGGGCCGGCAATCACGGTATGCGGAAGCGTTCGACATCGACTGGGACGCCGGCAACGGGAAGCTTCGCCTGCCCGTGCTGGGGGACGGAGACAACGAGCTGGCCGAGCTGAAGCTGGCCGGCGGTGAACTGCACTACTACGGACACCGCTTCCCGGTAGCCGAAGGCACCGCCGGAGACAGCGACTCCGCGCAGGACGTCCATGCCCGCCAGCACTATGAACTGGTGAACTGGCGCCGCGCGGACAGCGAGCTGAACTATCGGCGTTTCTTCGGCGTCAACACCCTCGCCGGTATCCGGGTGGAGGAACCCTGGGTCTTTGAGGAGTCCCATGCCGAAATCAAGCGCTGGTTTGATGAAGGGCTTGTGGACGGACTGCGGATCGACCACCCGGACGGCCTGGCAGACCCCAAGGGCTACCTGGCCCGGCTCCGTGAACTGACCGGCGGGGCATACATCCTGGTCGAGAAAATTCTGGAGCCGGGGGAGGCCCTGCCCGGGACTGGGAAACCGAAGGCACCACCGGATATGACGCGCTCGCCGACATCGACCGGCTCTTTGTCGATCCGGAGGGCATGAAGCCGCTCACCGATCTCGTGCCCACGGAAGCCTTTGGCCACATGATCCACGGCACCAAACGGACCATCGCCGACCAGCTGCTGAACTCGGAAGTGCAGCGGCTGGTCCGCCTGCTGCCCGGCGACAGCGGACTGGATGCCGGGACAGCTGCGGACGCAGTGGCTGAGCTGCTCGCGTGCTTCCCCGTGTACCGCAGTTACCTGCCCGAGGGAGCGCAGTATCTTGCCGACGCGGTAACCGCTGCCAAGGTCCAGCGCCCCGACCTGGCCGGTGCGCTGGACAAGCTGCATCCGCTCCTCAACCCGCTGTCCGCCGCCGGGGCTGATGTGCCCGGCGGAGCAGACCTGGGTGAGCTGGCCACAAGGTTCCAGCAAACGTCGGGCATGGTGATGGCCAAAGGCGTGGAAGATACCGCGTTCTACCGGTATGCCCGGCTGACGTCGCTCAATGAAGTCGGGGCCGACCCGGCGCACTTTGCCGTGGAACCCTACGAGCTGCACAACCGGCTTCTCCGCCGGCAGCAGGAGCAGCCTGCCGCAATGACCGCCCTGAGCACTCACGACACGAAGCGCAGCGAAGACACACGGGCCCGGATTTCTGTGCTGGCCGAAATTCCGGACGAGTGGCGGGAAGCCTTCACGGCGTTGTCCTCGCTGGCGCCGATGGGCGATCCAGCCATGGAAAACCTGCTGTGGCAGGCGATTGTCGGGGCCTGGCCGCTGAGCCGGGAACGGGCTCATGCCTACGCTGAGAAAGCATCACGGGAGGCCTCCGCCAGCACCACCTGGACAGCGCCGAACCCCGAGTTCGAAGACCGGATGCACGCGGCGGTCGACGCGGCATTCGATAACGCGGAGGTGAACGCCGTCGTCGAGTCCCTGGTCGAACGCACACGTTCCGCGGGCTATTCCAACTCGCTCTCCGCGAAGCTGCTTCAGCTGACCATGCCCGGCGTACCCGACGTTTATCAGGGAACGGAGTTTTGGGACCGTTCCCTCGTGGATCCGGACAACCGCAGGGAAGTTGACTTCAACCTCCGGCGCGGGGTGCTGGCGTCCCTCACGGACACGGCCGAAGCCCCCGTCATCGACGAGGAAGCCGCCGCCAAGCTGCTGCTGGTGTCGCGCGCCCTGGGGCTCAAGCGCTCCCGTCCCGACCTGTTCACGGACTACCTGCCGGTTTCGGCAACGGGACCCGCAGCGGAACATGTGTTCGCTTTGACCGGGGCGGTGCCGTGGGCCTGGTGACCCGGCTGCCGCTGGGACTGGAACGCTCCGGCGGCTGGCGGGACACCGCCGTCGTCCTGCCGGCGGGGACCTACTCGGACGTCCTGACCGGCAGGGCCCACGAAGCAGCGGCGCCGTGCGGGCTGCGGATTTGTTTGGCATTTATCCGGTGGTGCTGCTGGTACGGAAGGACAGCGAATGAAGACCGATTTCGATGTGTGGGCGCCCAAAGCCAACACCGTGACGCTCGTAGCGGACGACCGGAAGCTGTCGATGAGCCGGGGGAGAACGGCTGGTGGCATGTCCAGCACGCGGAGCTTCCCGGAGACATCGACTACGGCTACCTTATCGACGACGCCGAAACGCCGGTGCCGGATCCCCGGTCCCGCCGGCAGCCGGAAGGGGTCCATGCGCTCTCGCGCACCTTCGACCCCGACCGGTATGAATGGCACGACGGGGACTGGTCCTCGCCGGGCCTCGACGGCGGTGCGGTCTACGAGCTGCACATCGGCACGTTTACGCCCGAGGGAACATTCGATGCTGCTGCCGGCAAGCTGGACTACCTCGTGGACCTCGGCGTGCGGTACGTGGAACTGCTTCCGGTGAACGCATTCAACGGAACACACAACTGGGGATACGACGGCGTGCTCTGGTATGCCGTACAGGAAACCTACGGGGGACCGGAAGGCTATCAGCGGTTCGTGGACGCCGCCCACGAAGCCGGACTGGGCGTCATTCAGGACGTGGTCTACAACCATCTCGGACCCAGCGGAAATTACCTTCCCATGTTCGGCCCCTACCTTTCCGACGGAAAGGGCAACACCTGGGGTGACTCGGTAAACCTCGACGGGCCGCTGTCCGACGTGGTCCGCCGCTACATCCTGGACAACATTCAGATGTGGTTCCGGGACTTTCACGTGGACGGGCTGCGGCTGGACGCGGTCCATGCCCTGCACGACGAACGGGCCGTGCACATCCTGGAGGAAATGGCCGCTGAAACCGAGAACTGTGCCCGGGAACTGGGCAAGCCGCTGTTCCTCATAGCGGAGTCCGACCTCAACGACCCGCGCCTTATCACTCCCCGGGAGCTGAACGGCTACGGCCTCACCGGACAGTGGTCGGATGACTTCCACCATGCTGCCCATACCAACCTCACAGGGGAGAACGGCGGCTACTACGAAGACTTCGATTCGCTGGCGGCCCTGGCGAAGGTGCTGCAGGACGGCTTCTTCCATGACGGTTCCTTCTCATCCTTCCGGGGCCGCACCCACGGCCGTCCGCTGAACAAGGAGGTCGTGGGCGCCCGTCAAATGGTGACCTGCATCCAAAACCACGACCAGATCGGCAACCGTGCCGCCGGGGACCGGCTCAGCGGTTCGCTGGACTACTCCCGGCTGGCCCTGGGAGCGGTGCTGAACCTGACGTCCCCGTTCACACCCATGATCTTCATGGGCGAAGAATTTGGTGCCTCCACACCGTGGCAGTTCTTCACCTCCCATCCTGAGCCCGAGCTGGGTAAAGCCACGGCGGAAGGCCGGCTGCGGGAGTTTGAGCGCATGGGTTGGGACCCCGCCACGGTACCCAACCCCCAGGATCCGGCGACGTTCGCCAACTCCAAGCTGGATTGGTCGGAGGTGGACCGGGACGGGCACGCCAGGCTGCATGACCTGTACCGCCGCCTCCTGCAGCTGCGGGCCGACCGCCCGGATTTGACGGACCCCGACCTGCGCAGCGTGCACGTGGAGTTTGACGAGGTGGGGCGCTGGCTGCTCATGCGGCGCGGAGAGACTGCCGTGGCGCTCAATTTCGCCGACGCTCCCCGGGAAATACCGGTTCCGTTCGGGAGCAGGACGAAGGTGCTGCTTGAGACGGGCGCGCCGGCCGAAGTGTACGGGGATGCCCTCCAGCTGCCGCCCTACGGGGCCGCGGTCCTGGCCGCCGGATAAGCACCGCGTTGTCCGCGGCAGTGGCAAGATGTAACCCATGACATACACTGCCGCGGACAACCGCTACGATTCCATGCCCTACCGCCGTGTCGGCCGCAGCGGGCTGCACCTGCCTGCAGTCTCGCTCGGCCTGTGGCACAACTTCGGCGACGACAAGAGCTTCGAGACCCAGCGCGCCATCCTCCGCCGGGCTTTCGACCTGGGCGTCACCCACTTCGACCTCGCCAACAATTACGGTCCGCCGTACGGATCGGCTGAAACGAACTTTGGCCGCCATTTCAAGGACGATTTCCGCCCGTACCGGGACGAACTGGTCATCTCGTCCAAAGCCGGCTACGACATGTGGCCCGGACCGTACGGCAACTGGGGATCACGCAAGTACCTGCTCGCCAGCCTGGACCAGTCGCTGGAGCGCATGGGCCTGGACTACGTGGATATTTTCTACAGCCACCGTCCCGATCCCGAGACGCCGCTGGAGGAAACGATGGGCGCCCTGGACACCGCGGTGCGGTCCGGCCGGGCCCTTTACGCCGGCATTTCCTCCTACTCACCGGATAAGACGCTCGAAGCCGCCCGTATCCTGCGTGAAATGGGCACTCCGCTGCTGATTCACCAGCCCTCCTATTCCATGCTGAACCGCTGGGTCGAGCAGGGGGACCCAAACCTGTTTGCGGCGCTGGACGAGGCCGGAGCCGGATCCATTGCCTTCTCACCGCTGGCCCAGGGCCTGCTCACAAACAAGTACCTCAACGGAATTCCGGAAGATTCACGCGCCGCAGCGGGCAAGTCCCTGGAACAGTCGCAGTTGTCGGAGGACAACCTCCGGCGCGTGCGTGGCCTGAATGACCTGGCCCAGTCCCGGGGGCAGAGCCTGGCGCAGATGGCGATTGCCTGGGTCCTGCGCCCGCAGTCCGGCGGCCCAGCCATCACCTCGGCACTCGTTGGCGCCTCGAGTGTAAAGCAGCTCGAGGACAGCCTGGCGGCGGTGACCAACCTGGACTTCACCGCCGAGGAACTGTCCGCCATCGACGCCTATGCCGTCGACTCCGACATCAACCTGTGGGCCTCGGCGCTCAAAGCCTGACCGGCACGGCCGCAGCCGGTTCACCCCGGCTGCGGCCGCCCTGTGCGCCCGAATCACGGGGCCGCTGCCGTGAGTGAAAGAATGGTTCATGTGAATGACCAACAAGCTCCTCCCGCCGCCGAACGCCAAGCCCTCATCGATTTGGCCGCCGTGCGGCACAATGTCCGCCACCTTGTTCGGCTGGCGAGCCCGGCGCGCGTAATGGCAGTCGTGAAGGCCGACGCCTACGGCCACGGTGCCGAAACGATTGCGCGCACCGCCCTGGAGGCAGGTGCATCGTGGCTCGGCGTTGCCCACATTTCGGAAGCGCTGGCCCTGCGAGACGCCGGTATTTCCGCTCCGCTCCTGGCCTGGCTGCACACCGTGGACAGTTCTTTCACTGCTGCGGTCGCAGCCGATATTGATCTTGGCCTGTCCGGCTGGGAACTGGAAAACGTAGTGGCGGCCGCCCGGGAACTCCAAATCCCGGCCCGGGTGCACCTGAAGATCGACACCGGCCTTGGCCGCAACGGTTGTCCGCCGGATCAATGGGAAGCCTTTGTCGGCCGTGCGCTGGCTTATCAGGAAGAGGGACTTCTGCGCGTCGTCGGAATCTTCTCCCATTTCTCCGTCGCCGACGAACCCGAGCGTCCCGAGACCGACGAGCAGCTCGACAGGTTCCGTACAGCCGTTGCCGTAGCTGAGGACGCCGGCGTGGACCACGAGGTGCGGCACATCGCCAACACCCCGGCGGCACTCTCGCGCCCGGACACCCACTTCGACATGGTGCGCGTGGGCCTGGGCTTGTACGGGCTTTCGCCCTTCCCCGGGCAGTCTCCGGCCGAACTGGGGCTGCGTCCGGCCATGACCCTCAAGACCACCATCGCCAACTGCAAGGAGGTCCGTGCCGGCCAGGGGGTGTCCTACGGCCTGCAGTACTCCACATCCGAGCCCACGACTCTGGCTCTGGTGCCCCTGGGCTACGCCGACGGCGTTCCCCGCGCGGGCACCGGCGGTCCCGTGTGGGTCGACGGCACCGTGTACCCCGTGGTTGGCCGCATCGCCATGGACCAGATGGTCATCGACCTCAAAGCCTCCGGCATTGCGGGCACCGGCAAGGATCTCGTGGGACGGGAAGCCGTGCTGTTTGGTGGTGTCGGGATGCCCTCGGTCGATGAATGGGCCGATGCCTGCGGCAGTATCAACTACGAGCTCATCACCCGCATCGGCTCCAGGGTGGAGCGCAAATACACGGACTCGGAAGCTGCCGAGGCCACCGGCCTGAACGGGACGGCAGAGGCATGAGCGGGCAGAACGGCGGCAACGGCGTGCCCGTGTGGGAAGAAGAGATCCGCACTGCCAATCCGGACGAAACCCAGGCGGCAGCAGAGCGGATCGGCCGCAGGCTGGAGGCCGGTGACCTGATCCTGCTGACCGGCGAGCTTGGGGCCGGAAAAACGACCTTCACCCAGGGCCTGGGCCGGGGGCTGGGGGTGCGGCCGGGCATCATTTCCCCCACCTTCGTGCTGGTGCGCATCCATCCCAGCCTCGGAGACGGGCCGAACCTGGTGCACGTGGATGCCTACCGGCTCGGCTCCAGCGGAGAGATTGACGACATCGACCTGGAGAACACCATGGACAGCTCCGTCACCGTGGTGGAGTGGGGCCGCGGATTGGTGGAGCACCTTCGGACAGCCGGCTCGAGATCACCCTGGTGCGGCCGACCGGGGCTGACACCGCCCCCAACCGGGATACCGACGGGTGGAGCTTCGACTTCGACGATGATCCTGATGAAGAGCGGAGAATTCGAATCGCCGCCTACGGTCCCCGATGGCAGGAAACTCCCCTGCGGCCCGCCGGGCCCGCGGATGGTGCCGCGCCGGCGGAGACGTAAAATGGACACCGTGCTTATTCTCTCCATTGACACCTCCGCCATCGCCAGTGCGGCACTGTTGACCGGGGAAGGGGAGATCCTGGCCGCCTTTGCCACGGAAGACACCCGTTCCCACGCCGAAGTGCTGGCTCCCGGTATCTCCAGCCTGATGGTCACCGCGGGCGTCACCTCCGCTGACCTCAACGCCGTCGTGGTGGGAACAGGGCCGGGCCCCTTCACGGGCCTGCGCTCCGGCATTGCCACCGCCCGCACCCTCGGATTCGCCTGGAACAAGCCGGTGCACGGGGTCATGAGTCTGGACGCCATCGCCGTCGATGCCGCACTGGACGCCTGGCGGCTCGGTATCGACGAGTTTGCCGTGGCTACCGATGCCAGGCGCAAGGAAGTGTACTGGGCCCATTACCGCAGTACCGGAGGCACAGCAGAACTCCTGGCCGGCCCGTTTGTCAGCGCTCCTGCCGACGTTCCGGCACTGCCTGTCTACGGCGCTGGGGCAGGCCTCTATCCGGAAATCCTGCACGGCGTTAACGGGTTCACGGATCTGCAGCCCACGGCATCCGCACTGGGACGCACCGCCGCCGTGCGTCTGGTCCGCGGGCTGCCGCTGCTGGATACCACTCCGCTCTACCTGCGTGAATCCGATGCCAAGATTCCCGGCCCCCGAAAGCGCGCGCTGTGACTGGCCCGTCCCGTCCGGACAGCTTCACCGCCATCCGGCCGATGACCTTTGACGACATTGCCGCCGTCAACGGGCTCGAGCAGGCACTGTTCCCGGTGGATGCCTGGCCGCTGCAAATGTTCTACGACGAGCTGAACCAGGCGGACACCCGTTCCTATTACGTTGCCGAGGATCCCGACGGAGATGTTGTTGGCTACGCGGGGCTGATGTGCGTGCTGCCCATTGCCGACGTGCAGACGATCGCCGTCGCGCCGGGGGCCGAGGGCGCCGGCATCGGTTCGGCGCTGCTGGAAACCCTCATTAACGAGGCGAAGCAGCGGGGAGCCGACGACGTGCTGTTGGAAGTTCGCGCCGATAATCCCCGGGCGCAGCGGCTCTACCGCTGGTTCGGGTTCGAGCAGATCCACGTCCGGCCGCGCTATTACCGCGACGGCGCTGACGCACTCATTATGCGGCTGCCCCTTTCCGCCTGGAACGGGTCTCCGCGAGCCACAACGAAGGACACTGAATGAACCGCACCGACCCCCTGGTGCTTGGCATCGAATCATCCTGTGACGAAACCGGCGTCGGCATTGTCCGCGGCGCCAAGCTGCTGACCAATACGGTGTCCTCCTCCATGGAGGAGCACGTTCGCTTTGGCGGAGTCATTCCGGAAATTGCCTCCCGCGCCCATCTGGATGCGTTTGTGCCGACGCTCAGGCAGGCCCTGGACGACGCCGGAGTGACGCTTGAAGAGGTTGACGCGATCGCAGTGACGTCCGGGCCGGGGCTGGCCGGCGCCCTGATGGTCGGTGTCTGCGCCGCGAAGGCGCTCGCCGCCGCCACCGGAAAGCCGTTGTATGCCATCAACCACCTGGTGGCGCACGTGGGGGTGGGCGTGCTCGACGGCGGTGACCTGCCGGAGAACCTTGGAGCCCTGCTGGTTTCCGGAGGCCACACCGAGATCCTCCGGGTGAAGTCGCTGACGGGGGATGTTCAGTTGCTGGGGTCGACGATCGACGACGCCGCCGGCGAGGCCTATGACAAGGTGGCCCGGATTCTCGGGCTGGGGTATCCCGGCGGTCCCGCCATCGACAAGCTCGCCCGGAGCGGCAACCCGAAGGCGGTCCGCTTTCCCCGCGGCCTGACCCAGCCCAAATACATGGGCACCGCCGAGGAACCCGGGCCCCACCGCTACGACTGGTCCTTCTCCGGGCTCAAGACGGCCGTGGCCCGGTGCGTGGAACAGTATGAGGCCGCCGGGGAAGAGCTTCCCGTGGCCGACATCGCAGCGTCCTTCCAGGAAGCCGTGGTGGACGTCATCACGACCAAGGCGGTTCTGGCCTGCACTGAACACGGCATCACAAACCTGCTGCTCGGCGGGGGAGTAGCCGCCAACTCCCGGCTCCGGGAGCTGACGGCGCAGCGCTGTGCGGCCAAAGGCATCACGCTGCGCGTGCCGCCAATATCCCTGTGCACGGACAACGGTGCCATGGTTGCAGCGTTGGGTGCACAGGTGGTGATGGCGGGCGCCGAGCCTTCGGGTCTTGGCTTTGCTCCGGACCCGTCCATGCCGGTCACCAGCATCCATCTTTAGCGGTTCTCCGAGGGTCTGGTGGCTCTTGGGCCCGGCTGGCCCTGAAGGCCCTGCTGGTTAGGGAGGCCTTGGAACCGGGAGGCCCCGGTGCCGCAGAGGTGTAGCAGTGTCCGGTGGGAGTCACCGTTTCGACGGTGTGCCTGCTGCTGGCCGGTGTCGCTGCCGAATCTGTGCCGGCGGCGGTGGCGGAAAGGGCGTGCGTCGTCCAGCCGGGTGCTTCCTTGGCCTGGTTACAGGCCTGGCAGAGTCCCTGGATGTTCACCACGGTGGTAGGTCCGCCTTCGCGGGCGGGCTGGATGTGGTCGTAGTGGCGGATCGGGGCACCGCACCACGGGGTCCGGCAGATTTGGTCCCGGGCCGCGATCAGCCGGGCCAGCCCGTGGGGCACCAGCCGGGCACGGGAATCCATCGCCGTGAGCGCCCCCGTATCCGGGGCCACGTAGAGCCGGCGGAGCCAGGTCTCAGTCTGCGGGTCCGGCCGGCGCGGCGGGGCTGCACCCCAGGCTGGCCCGACACGTCCGGTTCCGGCCCAGCCGGAAGGACCTTGTGAATGGTCGGGACGTCCTGCCTGATCACCGGACCTGCCCTGAGCATCGAACCGGTCGTCGGGGTGAGAATCCGGGTAAGTGCCGCTTGAAGGAGGATCATCTGGTTGTGGGTCATCCGGTTCCGAGTTTGGTTCTAGGTCCGATTCCGGGTTAGGTCCGCGGATCAGGTCCCGAGCCCACTGCGCGGGAACCATTCCATAACCAGCCAGAACCGCCGGCTCCGCCCCGTCAGGCACGAAGGACTCGGCTACGTCTGTTGGGATCCGGTCCTGCCCCTGCTCCTGGCTCTTATCTGTGTCTCTAACCTTGTCCTGGCCCTGGCCCTGGCCCTGGCCCTGGCCCTGGCCGTGGCCGTGGCCGTGGCCCTGTCGCTGGGGCAGGATGCCGTGGAGTAGGGCCTGGTCCGTCATGATCAGTTGCACCTCGATCCGGGCGTCTTCGGCCCGGGCCTGACCGGTAGCCCGCTCCACGAACGTGTCCGCCATGATCTGGCCCTTCGTCCGGGGATCCCCGGCAGCCCGCAACCGGTCCGCTTCCCGGGTCAACGCCGCATACACGCCCACCCCCTGCGCCACCGGCAGCAGAGCCGTCAGATACGTCATGGTGTCCGGAGCCGGACGGCAGGACACAAACCGCTCCGACACCGCATGCGCGGCCCGCTTGACCACCGCATGCGGATCCAACCCGTACGACAACGACTTGATCCTCGCGATGAGTTTCCGGTCCCCGAGCTGCTCCAGCTCGGCCAGGTTCCCCGCGACCACCTCGTCGACTTTTTGCCGGTCCGCCAGGGTCAGGCACGCTGTTTCCCGGACCAGGAGCATCGCCCGCCACTCACTAATCACCCCCAGGGTCAGGGCGTGCAGGGTGTGGGGCATTTCCGTGGTCAGGATCCGCGCCAACCCCAGCAACCGGGTCCCGTGATGCGGGGATTCCCGGCGGGCCAGCGCGATCTGCGCCGCGACGCCGCGGCCCAGCTGTTCCTTCTTCACCCCGGCAGCGGCCTGCGCGCGGCGGGTCGCGGCGTCGAAGATGGCGGCGGCCTGGGCCTGGGCCGCGGACGCGGCGGCTTTCAGCTCCTCCAGAGCACGGATTTGGTCAATCAACCCGGCGAGAAGTTCGGCTTCTGCTGGGACAGGCGCAGTAGGGCTGACGGCTCGGTGACTCTGCAGCGATTCGTACATGTGTTCTATGTTAGTAACGCATGTCACAGAATGGACGGTTTGTCGCTACGGGACAAATACTCGACTGCCGCGAACTGCCACCGGTCCGCACGGCAGAAACCCGCCGCCGTCGTCCCCGCGGTCTTAGCCTTCGCCGCGCAGCTGGCGGATGCCGTCCTGGACCACTGCGCGCAGGTCGCCGCCGTTTTCAGCAGCTATGCGGCGCTGCCGCTGGTAGCCCGCTCCACGTTCGATGATGGTGCGCACATCGGCCAGCTCGGCGGTGCAGCCGAGCTTCTCGGCTACCGGTGCCAGGCGCGGCAGGACGTCTTCGAGGAGGTGGTCGGTCACCAGCTTCTCGTTGCCCGCAGCGTCGAGGATGATGATGGCGTCCAGTCCATACCGGGCCGCGCGCCATTTGTTTTCCTGTACGTGCCACGGAGGCATGGTGGGAATGGTGCCGCCGTTGTCGAGGATGGTCGAGAACTCGTCCACCAGACACTGGGTCAGGGCGGCAAGGGCGCCAACGTCCTGAATAGTGGCCATTCCGTCACAGATGCGCATTTCAATAGTTCCCAGACCGGGAACCGGACGTACGTCCCAGCGGATCTCGCTGATCGAGTCGATGACTCCGGTGGTGAACATGTCCTGCACGTAGGACTCATACTCTGCCCAGGAACCGAACTGGAAAGGCAGCCCCGCCGTCGGCAGCTGCTGGAACATCAGCGCACGCTGCGACGCGTAACCGGTGTCCTCGCCCGACCAGTACGGGGAGGAAGCGGACAGAGCCTGGAAATGCGGGAAGTAATTGACCAGCCCGTCAAGGACCGGCAGCGCCTTGTCCCTGGAATCCAGGCCTACGTGCACATGTACGCCGTAAATGAGCATCTGCTGGCCCCACCACTGCGTACGGTCGATCAGCTTGGCGTAGCGTTCCTTGTCCGTGACCGGCTGTGACCGCGGGGCGCTGAACGGATGCGAACCGGAACAGAACAGTTCCACGCCCATGGGGTCGGTGACCCGGCGCAGGGCGTCGAGGGAGCGGGTCAGGTCTGCCTTGGCCTCGGCGACGGTGTTGCACACGCCGGTAACCAGCTCGACAGTATTCTCGAGGAGCTCCTGCTTAATGTGCGGATGCTCGTCATCTTCGCTGATGCCCGGATGCGCTGCGCTGACGCCGCGCAGGACTTCGTCCGCCACGGACACCAGATCTCCCGTGGTCCGGTCGACAAGTGCCAGCTCCCATTCAACGCCGAGCGTGGACTGAGCTGATTGGGCGAAACCGATTTCCAAACTGTCTCCTGCTGTAATGCATATTCTTCGGAGGAACCCCGACCCGCATCATCGCGCTTGAGAACCCGGGTTCAATCCTAGCCGTGCAGGGGAGGCAAACCGTCCACCAGCCGGGACAGGGCATCTGCGGTGAGCGCCGTGTACAGCGGGACGGCATCCGGATAGATGAATTCGCCGCGGGCATGCGCTCCGCCGCCGACGGCGCCCATGCCGCACAGCACCGGCACGCCCAGCGCGGCAACAAAGTTGGCGTCGCTGGCGCCGCCCACGGACGTATCCTGCAAGTCGAGGCCCATTGAATGGGCGGCTTCGCGGACAAGTGCCAGCAGCGGGTCGCCGGGCTGCGCCGTCATCGGCGGGCGGTTCCAGTAATGGTCGATTTCCAGGCGCACCCGGGGGTCACTGACCCCGACGGCGTCCAGCTCCCGGTCCACGCGCTCCATTTCGGCTGCCGTTTCCACCCGGATATCGATCGTGGCGCTGGCCCGCCCTGCGGAAACGTTGCTTCCTGAACCGCCCTCAATGAGCCCCACGTTGACTGAGGTACCGCGGCTGAGATCGGCGACGCCGACGGCGGCCGTCACGAATTCCGCCAGCGCATGGATGGCGCTGGCGCCGCTGCCGGATCCAGCCCGGCATGGGCCTCCACCCCGGTGGAGGTTACGGTGAAGATGCCCACGCCCTTGCGGCCCGTCTTGACCGCTCCGCCGGCGGTGGCCTCCAGCACCAGGACGGCGTCGGCGTCGTGGGCGGCCTTTTCGATCGCTGCACGAGAGCCGTCTGAGCCGATTTCCTCATCGCCGTTGAAGAGGAAAGTTATCGTCGGACGAGGCTTTCCACTGTCCTGCAGGAGCTTCAACGCCCAGATTCCCTGGACCAGCCCGGTTTTCATGTCGAAGATGCCCGGGCCGGATAATGTCGTCCGGGCAGTGTCGTCGGTTCCTTCGGTGAGCGGCCATCCGGCCAGAGTGCCCGCCGGCCACACTGTGTCGTAGTGGGCCAGGATGAGCACGTGACCCGGCCCGGAACCCGGATAGGTGACTTTCAGCGTGGCGCCGAGAACACCGTCGTCCTCCAGCTGTTCAGCCGCCGGTGCGCCCAGCCGCAGCTGGATCAGGGAGCGCACCTGATTCAATCCGGCATCGAGCCCGGCGCGGTCCCTGCTGTAGGTTTCAATCTCCACCAGGGAAGCGATGTCGGCGATGATCTCGGGAAGGCTGGAGCGGGCGGTGTCGAGCAGGTTGTTCATGGTTCTCCTGGTAGGGCAGTAACAGCACCGGGTGCAACGGAAACGGCGTGGAATGGGAACGACGTGGAACGGGAACTTAGATCCCGAACGGAATGCCGAGCGCGTACCACAGCATGAAGAAGGCCATCCATACCACCCAGATGACCATGGCCAGCGGGATAGTGAAGGAAGCCAGGGTGCCGATACCTGCGGACTGGCGGTACTTTTGGACGAATCCCAGGGCCATCACGAAATAGGGGCTCATCGGAGTGACGCAGTTGGTGACGGAATCCGCGATCCGGTACATCGCCTGCGTCGTCGCCGGCTCTATGTCCAGGAGCATGAGCATTGGCACGAAAATCGGAGCGGCCAGCGACCACATGGCGGATCCAGACGTGATGATGAAGTTCATGACCGAAATCAGGACGGCGATTCCGAGGAGGATGGCCCAGCCGGGTGCATTGATGCTGTCCAGGGTCCGTGCCCGCTGATGGCGAGGACTTCACCCATGCCCGTCCATTTGAAGTAGGCCAGGAACTGTGAAATGGCGAAAAACAGGACCAGGATCGGTGCCATCGACTTGATGCCCTCGATCATGGCCCCCGTGACGTCGGAGCCACTCGTGAACGTTCCGGCCGAGCGCCCGTAGACGACGCCGATCACGGCGAAAAAGAGCCCGATGACAAAGGCCATGCCGCCGATGACCGGCGAGTTCAGCACTCCGCCCGCTTCTCCGCGGAAGGGGAGCCGGCGGGAATCAGCGATGCGGCCATTGCGGCCAGGAACAGCAGCGCGGTGATGCCGGCGAGGCGCAGTGCGCGGCGTTCGCGGGTGGAGATGCGCAGGTCGGCCACCGAGCCGGCTGGCTCGTCGCTGGCATCGGCTTCCAGATCCGGGCGTTTGGAAAGGACTTTCTCAACGACCACCGTGATGGTCAGGGAGATCAGGACGGAGGACGCCAGGCTGAAAAAGTAGTTGGCCAGCGGCGTGACGACGACGGAGGAATCGATGGTGCCCGCAGCGGCCGTGGTGATGGAGGAAAGCAGGACGTCGGTGGTGGTGAGCGAGGGGGACGCGTCGTATCCGGCGGAAATGGAGACGAAGGCGACAATGGCGCCTAGGACCGGGCTCTTGCCGACGGCCCGGAAAACCAGGGCTCCGAGGGGATCAGCGTTACGTAGGCAGCGTCTCCGGCCACATGGCCCAGCATGGCTGCCATGGCCAGGGCGAAGGTCACGTACTTGGCCGGGACCTTCGTGACGGTGTTCCGCAGCAGCGTGTCGATCAGGCCGCTCTTCTCCGCAATCGCGATGCCGAGCATGGTGGTCAGGATGGTTGCCAGCGGAGGAAACGACGCGAAGTTTGCGACGGCGTCACCGATCATGGTCTGGATGCCGGCGGCGCTCAGGAGACTGCGCACTTCGACGGCGTCGCCCGTGCTGGGGCTGACCGCGGAAACCCTGCTGCTTCCAGGGCCGCGCTGAGGACGATAACGACTCCGGACAGGATGCAGAACAGCCAGAACGGATGCGGCAGAAGGTTGCCGATCCGCTCAATCGCTGAAAAGACGCGGAACGCTGCACGCATTCCCCGTGACTGCTCGACGGCGGCGGTTTGTGCCACTGTTCCCCCTGCTGCGTGGTGATGGATTCGCTGCCGGTTTGGCACCGAAAGCAGGCACCGGCCCGCGGGAACGGGTATGCCCACAGGAGAACCTAGTGCAGGAAGTGTCCTGAGAAAAGGATGACTATTTGTTACTCTCCGGCTTGGGCAGGGGCCGGGGGAACATACTTTCCTCGCCGCCGGGGAAGCGGACCGACATAATGGGACTGTGCCCATCCTGAATAAAGACATGACCCTGTGCATATCCCTGGCGGCGCGGCCGTCCAATATTGGAACACGCTTCCATAATTACCTGTATGACCTGCTGGACCTGAACTTCGTCTACAAGGCCTTCGCTCCGACGGACCTTGCCCAGGCAGTGGCCGGTGTGCGGGGCCTGCCGGTCCGCGGCTGCGCCGTGTCCATGCCGTACAAGGAAGACGTTATTGCCCTGGTGGACAAGATGGATGTGTCGGCCCGGGCCATCAACTCGGTCAACACGATAGTGAACGACGACGGCGTCCTCACCGCCTACAACACTGACTACCTCGCGGTCGCCCGGCTGCTGGCCGACCACCACGTCCCGGCCGCCTCGTCCGTGCTGCTGCAGGGCTCCGGCGGGATGGCCAAAGCCGTTGCTGCTGCGCTGCACGATGCCGGGTTCTCGGATGTCACCATCGTGGCCCGGAACGAGGGCACGGGACGGGCGCTGGCCGATTCCTACGACTTCAATTGGCTGTCCGCGGCGGCAGGGGCCACCGCGGACCTGCTCATCAACGCCACCCCGCTCGGTATGGCGGGCGGACACGAAGCGGTCCAGTCCTTCGATGACGCGGCGGTCGCCGGCGCCCGCACCGTGTTCGACGTCGTCGCCCTGCCCGCGGAAACGCCGCTGGTCAGCGCCGCCCGCGCCGCCGGCAAGAGCGTGATCACGGGTGCCGAGGTCATCGCGATCCAGGCGGAAGAGCAGTTCGTGCTCTATACCGGGGTCCGGCCCACACCGGAGCAGGTCCGGGCGGCCAGCGAATTCTCCCGCGCCTGAACGGCCCTACGCCGCGGAACCCACCGGTTCCACGACGATCGCGACCCGGTCCTCCCCGAGCCGGGTCAGGACGAGCGTGGCCTTGTTCGGCCCTTTGCCGGAGCCGGTCAGCAGCTGCCTGCGCAGCTCCTCGGGCGTCACCGACATGCCGCGCTTCTTGATGTCCAGCACGCCGATCCCGCTGGCCTTCACCCAGGCCTTGAGCGCCCTGACGTTGTACGGACGCACTTCCAGCACCCGGTACGCCCGGGCAAACGGCGTTTCCATCAGTTCCGGTGCCCCGATGTAAGCAATGTGCTCATCCAGCAGATGCCCGCCCAGGGAGCGTGCGACGTCGGCCACGAGGCCCGCGCGGATGACCGCGCCGTCGGGCTCGTAAAGGTAGGCGTCCACGGGGCCGACGGCGACGTCCTCGCTTCCGGGGGCATAGTCCAGCGGCGAGGTGAGTTCCGCGGCGCCGTTGGGCCCGATCACCAGGGCCGCGCGGCGGACACCGCCACGGCGCAGGGCGTTGAACCACAGCGTCGCCTCCGTGACGTCACCGTCCACGGAAACCCACTGGGCTTCGCAGTTTTCCGGCAGCGCTTCGTGCGGGATGCCGGGACCCATCTTCACGCCCACGGGCAGTCCTGCGTCAGCCAGGGACTCCACGAACGAGAGCGGCGGGGAAAAGGCCTCCGGGTCGAAAATGCGGGTGGTGCCTGAGGTCGAGGTGGTCCGGCGGGCCGGATCCAGCCACACGCCGTCGAACCCGGTCAGGTCGAACTCCTCGGCAGCGCCCTGGACGACCGTGGCATTGGGCCAGGGCATGAGGTTGATGGTGGCAGCAGCCGCGGTGATCTCATCGAGCTCGACGGCGGTCACCTGCCGGTCCAGGGTGGCCAGGGCCAGGGAATCGGCGCCGATTCCGCAGCCCAGATCCGCAATTTTCTCCAGCCCGGCCTGGACATACCGCTGGGCGTGCAGCGCTGCGACGTTCAGGCGCGTAGCCTGCTCCAGCCCCGGCGCGGTGAAGAGCATGTGTTCGGCGAAGGGCCCGAATTTGCCCCGGGCCTTCATCCGCAGCTTTGCCTGGGTCAGGACGGCGGCCACCACCTCGGGGAGTGGCCCGCTTTGCGCAGGTCGGTGTTCAGTTTGAAGGACTCCGACTCCAGATACGGGCCCAGGGAGTTCAGCAGCTCCCAGCCTTCGGACGTCAGGACATGGGCAAGGGAGGTATCCGGCATGCCTACCAGCCTAGTTCTTCTGCCCCCGGGCACGTTAGCTGTAGGTTGGGCGGCATGACGAAGATCGCGGCCGAGCCGCTGTCCGCGCTGCGTGCGCGCACCAGCTACAAATGGCAGACCTACCCGGCTGATGTCCTGCCGTTGTTCGTGGCGGAAATGGACTATCCGCTGGCCGAACCGGTGCAGCAGGCCATCATCGGCAGGGTGCTTGCCTCGGACACCGGATACATCGCCGGTCCGGAGCCGGTGGCAGCCGCGTTTTCCGGGTATGCCGGCCGGGCCTGGGGCTGGGATGTAGCCGCGGGGGACGTGCGGACCACCACGGACGTCAGCGTCGCCATTGTTGAATGCCTGCGCCAGGCCGTTCCCGTGGACGGCAGTGTGGTGATCACCCCGCCGGTGTATCCGCCCTTCTTCGAACTTCCGCCCGAGGCCGACGCCTCGGTGGTGGAAGTGCCGCTGCTGCTCACCGGCACGGGCTGGAAACTGGACCTGCCCCAGCTTGAACGCGCCTTCGCCCGCGGCGCCGAAGCCCTGCTGCTGTGCAGTCCGCACAACCCGCTGGGACTGGTCCACTCGGCTGAGTCCCTGCGGGCGGTGGCGGACCTCTCCGTGAAATACGGCGTAGCCGTGATCAGTGATGAGATCCACGCCCCGCTGACCTATGAGGCAGGTGCCTTTACGCCGTACCTTTCCGTGTCCGAAAATGCCCGGGAATTCGGCATCTGCGTCACTGCCGCCAGCAAGGCCTGGAACATTGCCGGCACCAAATGTGCCCTGATGGTGGCGCAAAGCGACCGCATGCGGCTGCAGCTGGATTCCATGCCGGCGGAAGTGCCGGCCCGCACCTCCATCCTGGGCCTGCACGGAACTGCGGCCGCCTACAACGACGGCGGGCCCTGGCTCGGGGACGTCCTTGAAGCGCTGGCAGCGAACCGCAGCCTGCTGGGGGAACTGCTTGCGGCGGAGCTGCCCGGAGTCATCTACCGTCCGCCGTCGGCCGGGTATCTGGCCTGGCTGGATTTTCGCGGCCTCGGCTGGGCAGACCCTGCAGCGGTGGCGATGGAGCGCGCCAGGGTGGCGCTGGAACCGGGGCAGCGGTTCGGCAGGCAGGGCACCGGCTTCGCCCGGCTTAACTTCGCCTGCTCACCGGAGGTCCTGGCGGAGGCAGTCGCCCGGCTGGCAGCTGCGGCGGTCCTGTAACGGTCCGGTGTTTCTCCCGGGCCCGCCTGCCCGTCCGCACTTCCTGGTCCCGCCCGGAAAAATGGTCAGGCAACTGACTATTAAATGGTGTTGTGCGGGTGTCAAAACTACCCACAGATCACCCGCAATTATGGTGTATGGTTACCCTCGACTGGTTCTGTCGTAGACATTATTTCTCAATTGCTTTTTGCGCAGCCGGTGACGTCGTAGTCACCTGATTCTTCTCAATAAAGCTATGAAGTATGACGTCCGCTATGTTCCTGCCAGCGCCTCTCGTGCTGACGGCAGCCCTGAAAAATCCTTGAATTATCCGAAGCTGGGGGGCTTTGGCGCGATAGGCCCTGCCCTCCCAGCTGTTAGAGAGGTTGGAACGTAATGAGTGGTATTGTCTTCGCACCCGGAGAAACGGGAGTCAGCAGCTCCAAGTTTAGTCCGTCAGTAATTCTGTTTTGGTTGAAAACGGAGATTGCCGTCACCAATATGAGAGTGGTGGCGAAAAGCCCGAACACGCTCTTCGGTGTAATTCCGCTGGGATACAAGGACGAGGCCTACCCTCTGAGCGGGACCGCCAGTGTGGGCGTAGAGGTCAAGTTCTCCTTCGCACGTGCTCTCTTCGGCCTCATTTTCCTGATCATTGGGCTGAACCTGCTCGACAACTTCTTCGGCTACATATTGCTTCTTTTGGCAATCTCGATGATCCTCAACGCGATGAGCGCCGCACTGCAAATCAAAAACCACGGCGGCGGATCAAGCACAATCCGCGTCTCGATTCTGGAAAAGTCGAAGCTGGAAAGCATGCGCGATGAGATCAATGCGCGGCTTTTTGCCGACCATGCACGGGTCCGTCACGAGGAGTCCATGGGTATGCAGACGCAAAGCCTGCTCAACCAGCAGGCCCAAATTAATTTGCAGCAGCAAATGCACCAGCAGACGCCCCAGGGCACCGGTTACGGAATGCCTCCGGCTCCCTAACGCTTTTTGCACCGATGAATCAAAGGTCTGCCCCGCCACGGAAATGTGCCGGGGCGGGCCTCTCAATTAGGCTAGGCGAAGTAGACGCCGATCCGGTTGCCGTCGATCTCTTCGATGCGGATGTCGATGTCGTAGATGTCGCGGAGCACTTCGGGCTGCATGATCTTCGCCGGGGGGCCCTGATGGATCAGCCGCCCGTCGCGCATGGCAATGATGTCGTCCGAGTAGCAGGAGGCAAAGTTGATGTCGTGGATGACCAGCACCACCGTCTTGCCGAAATCATCGGTGAGCCGGCGCAGCAGCCGCATCATCTCCACCGAGTGCTTCATGTCCAGGTTGTTCAGCGGCTCGTCCAGCAGCAGGTAATCGGTGCCCTGCGCCAGGACCATCGCGATGAAGGCGCGCTGGCGCTGCCCGCCCGACAGCTCGTCCACGAAGCGGTCCGCCAGTGCCGTCAGGTCCAGATAGGCCATGGCCTCGTTGATGTGCGCCTTGTCCTCGATAGTTGGGCGGCCGCCGTTGTGCGGATAGCGCCCAAAACCGACCAGGTCGCGGACGGTAAGGCGCACCGTTAGCTGGTTGTCCTGGCGGAGGATGGCCATTTTGCGGGCCAGCTCCTTGCCGGGAGTGGCGTGGACGTCCAGCCCGTCCAAGCTGACGCTGCCGGCGTCCATGCGCAGCAGCCGCGAAATGATGGAAAGCAGGGTGGACTTGCCAGCGCCGTTGGGCCCAATGATCGAGGTGATGCCGCCCTCTTTGATGTCGGCGCTGACGCCGTCGACGACGAGCTGGTTGGTGTAGGACTTGGATACGCCGGTTATGGAGATCATTTGACGTTGCCTCTCAGCAGCAGGATAAGGAAGACGATGCCGCCGACGAATTCGATGACGATGCTCAGCGCGGTGTCGAACGCGAAGATTCGTTCCAGGACCAGCTGGCCGCCCACCAGGGCAATAATGCCGAGCAGGACGGCAATGGGCAGCACTGCGGTGTGCCGGAAATGCGAGCACAGCTGGTAGGCCAGCGAGGCGACCAGCAGGCCGAAGAACGTCACGGGTCCCACAAGCGCCGTGGATACGGCAACCAGGACGGAGCAGATGATCAGGGTGGCCGTCACCGCCCTGCGGTGGTCAACGCCCAGGTTGACAGCCGTGTCCCGGCCCAGGGCCAGGACATCGAAGGAACGGCGCATCCGCCAGGCCAGGACGCTGACGGCGGCGACGGCGGCGGCGGAGTAGCCGAGCAGTGCGCCGTCCACGTTGTTGAACGAGGCAAAAAGAGGTCCTGCAGGATGATGAACTCGCTGGGATCGATCAGGCGCTGGAGCAGGGACGAGAATCCCCGGAACATGGTGCCGAAAACGATTCCCACCAGCAGCATCAGGTGAAGGGACTTGCCGCCGCCGGTAAACAGCCAGCGGTAGAGGAGGAACGAGAAGCCCACCATAAGCACGAGTTCGGTGATGAACAGCACCGGTTCGGACATCGTGAGGACGGCCTGCCCGCCGATCGCGAAGACCAGTGCCGTCTGCAGCAGCACGTAGAGGGCGTCAAAACCCATAATTGACGGGGTGAGGATGCGGTTGCCGGTTACGGTCTGGAACAGCACGGTGGAGACGCCGACGGCGTAAGCCACCAGGATCATCGACGTGACCTTGATGGCGCGGCGGGGGAGGATGTAGCCGATGTTGCCCCGCAGCTCAATGGTCATGAAGACGGCGACAAGGGCGGTGGCCACGATGCCCAGCGTGATGATCCAGAATTTCGGCGGCAGGGAACGGACCGGATGCCGGCGGTGGGACACGAGCGCTTTGGGCAGCGGATTGGCTGGCGCTTCGAGCCCCTGGGCGGGGCCGGAGGAAGCGGGGCCGGTCTTAGCGAGGCCGGATTCAGGCACGGGCAGCACGCTTTCGCAGGAGCAGATACAGGAACAGGACGCTTCCGATGGCGGAGACGATGACGCCCACCGGAATTTCGTACGGATAACGGATGGTGCGGCCGATGATGTCGCAGGCCAGAACGAAGCCGGCGCCGAAGACGGCGACCCAGGGAACGGCCCGCCGGACGTTGTCTCCAATCATCAGGGACACCAGGTTCGGCACGATGAGGCCCAGGAAGGGAATGGACCCCACGCTGACGACAACTACCGCGCTGATCAGCGAGACAATGATCAGGCCCAGGGTCATGACGCGGTTGTAGTTCAGGCCCAGGTTGGTGGTGAAGTCGGAGCCCATGCCCGCCACCGTGAAGCGGTCGGCGGCCAGATAGCCGATAACGGTGAGGATGCCGACGATCCACAGGAGCTCGTACCGGCCCCGCAGTACGCCGGAGAAATCACCGACCATCCAGCTGTTCAGGGTCTGCAGGAGGTCCGTGCGGTAGGCGAAGAAAGTGGTGACGGCGGATATGACGCCGCCGAGCATAATTCCCACCAGGGGAACGAGCAGCGTGTTCCGCAGCGGCAGGCGGCGCAGGATCAGCAGGAACAGGGCGGTTCCGGCAGCCGCGAAGACGGTGGCCGTGGACATTTTCATCATCATGGACGCCCCCGGAAGCAGGACGGTGATCACCAGGATGCCCAGCGACGCCGACTCCACGGTGCCGATGGTGCCCGGCTCCACGAACTTGTTGCGCGCCATCAACTGCATGATCAGGCCGGCCACGCTGACGGCCATGCCGGCGAGGATGATGCTCAGGGTGCGGGGCACCCGGCTGACCCAGAAGACCTGCCATGCCGCGGGGTCTCCGGCCAGCAGCAGGGGCAGCGAAACGTCGCTGACGCCGATGAACATGCTCGCCGCGGCCAGCGCGAGGACCAGCGCGGCACCCAGGGCAAGGCTGATCCCGGTACGCGGAAACCGCCGCCGCCGGGCAGAAGCGGCAGCGGCGGAGGGCGGCGGGGGCGCTCCGGGCGGGGAAGCGTGGCCCGGTGCACGGGCAGCGGTGGTGCTCATAGAGGAAATCGGTCTCGCCCTGGGTTCCGGCGCACGTGCCGGAACCCAGGGCGGTGAGGGGTGGTTAGGAGATGCCGTTCTGGACTTCGGTCACCATGCTGTCCACGTTGCTCAGGCCGTAGCCCACGAGGTACCAGCTGGAGGCGTCAAGGGCGGTGACGCGGTCGTTCTGAGCCGCATTGGTGCCGTTGACCAGTTCGTTGTCCATGACCGTCAGGGCCGCCTCGCCGCTCTCGCCGACGGCGGTGTCGCGGTCGATCACGAACAGATTGTCGGGGTTCTTGTCAGCGATGTACTCGGCGGTGATGGATTCGCCGTGCTTGCCGTCAGCCTTGATGTCGGCGACCGGTGACACTCCGAGGACGTCGTGGATGATGCCGAAGCGGGAGCCGGCACCATACGCGGTCATCTCGCCGCCGCTGGTCATGACGATCAGCCCGGTGCCGGCGTCGGCGGCAGCGGTCTTGGTCTCTTCGATCCGCTTGTCGATGGCGGCAAGCTTATCTTCGACGGCCTCTTCCTTGTCGAAGATGCGGCCCAGGGTGCCGGTCACTTCCTTGAAGGAATCCATGGAATCCGCGGCATCAACACTGAGGTCGATGGTGGGGGCAATCTTGCTCAGTTCCTCGTAGGAGGCGGCAACGCGGCCGGAAATGATGATCAGGTCCGGGGCGCCCTCGCTGATGGCTTCGAAGTCGGGTTCCTTCATGGAGCCGATTTTCGCGTAGTCATCGCCGCCGTACTGGGACAGGCTCTCCGGGAAGTTGGCCGCAGGAACGCCGTCGACGTCGATGTCGAGGGCATCCATGGTGTCGAGGGCGCCAAGGTCAAAGGTGTAAACCGTTTCGGGGTTAACCGGAACCTCGGTGCTGCCCTGGGCGTGCTCCACCGTGATGTTGGTCTGGTCGGGTGCTGAATCGGCAGAGGCGGACGTCTCTGTGCCGCATGCGCTCAGCGCGAGAAGGGAAGCCAGGGCGGTGCCGGCGGCGAAACGGGACTTCACGATATTTTTCACTATGGGGAGCTCCAGTTGCTTGGATCCGGTCCGGCGGATAATCCGCCATTCGGACGCAGAAAAACCAATAGGTCACAGAAATGTTTGCTAATTGAACGCTTCTGAAAACTATCGGTTAGGTAAGCCTAAGGCAAGTTTGTAGCCAGGGTTACGCACGATGAAGGACTCCCTCCGGGCTCCGGGACGGGCAATATTGGCACTCGCCTTGACCGAGTGCTAACCGTTGCATAAAGTCGGAGCTAGCACTCTCCCAGTGAGGGTGCTAATTCCTGAGGGAAGCGCCAACCGGCACCGCGACGACGGCCAGCGCCCACCGACGGTCCACATCCGTTAGTAACTACGCAAAGGAGAGCCCGAGTGTCGGTCTCGATTAAGCCCTTGAGGATCGTATTGTTGTCCGCCCGCTGGAAGCCGAGCAGACCACTGCTTCCGGCCTCGTTATCCCGGACACCGCCAAGGAAAAGCCCCAGGAGGGCGAAGTTGTCGCAGTAGGCCCCGGCCGCGTTGACGACAACGGCAACCGCGTTCCCGTGGACGTGTCCGAGGGTGACGTTGTCATCTACTCCAAGTACGGCGGAACCGAAGTCAAGCACGGCGGCCAGGAGTACCTGGTGCTGTCCGCCCGCGACGTACTGGCCATCGTCGTTAAGTAGTTGAAAAAGGAAGACCCCGGCCAATCTGGCCGGGGTTTTCTGATGCAGGTGCAGATGTAGCTGTCGGAAAGGACACACACATGGCAAAGCAATTGGAGTTCAACGACTCCGCCCGCCGCTCGCTGGAGGCCGGCGTCGACAAGCTGGCCAACGCCGTCAAGGTGACGCTCGGCCCGCGCGGCCGCAACGTAGTGCTCGCCAAGACCTGGGGCGCTCCCACCATCACGAACGACGGCGTGACGATCGCCCGTGAGGTTGAGCTGGACGACCCGTACGAAAACCTTGGCGCACAGCTGGCCAAGGAAGTCGCCACCAAGACCAACGATGTTGCCGGCGACGGCACCACCACGGCAACGGTCCTGGCGCAGGCGCTGGTTAAGGAAGGCCTGCGCAACGTTGCTGCCGGCGCAGCTCCGGGTCAGCTCAAGCGCGGCATGGAAACTGCCGTGGAGGCAGTGGCTGCACGGCTGCTGGAAAACGCCAAGGAAGTTGAGGGCAACCAGGTTGCGCATGTCGCTGCCATCTCCGCGCAGAGCATGGAGATCGGCGAACTGCTGGCCAAGGCCTTCGACACCGTCGGCAAGGACGGCGTCATCACCATCGAGGAATCCTCCTCCACGCAGACCGAACTGGTCATCACCGAGGGCATGCAGTTCGACAAGGGCTACCTGTCCCCGTACTTCGTGACCGACCCGGAACGCCAGGAAGCCGTCCTCGAAGACGCACTGATCCTGATCAACTCCGGCAAGATCTCCTCCGTTGCCGAGTTCCTGCCGCTGCTGGAAAAGGCGCTGCAGGCTTCCAAGCCGCTGTTCATCATCGCCGAAGACATCGAAGGCGAAGCGCTCTCCACCCTGGTGGTCAACAAGATCCGCGGCACCCTGAACGTGGTTGCCGTCAAGGCTCCCGGGTTCGGCGACCGCCGCAAGGCCATGATGCAGGACATCGCCACCCTCACGGGTGCGCAGGTTGTCTCTCCGGACCTGGGCCTGAAGCTGGACCAGGTGGGCCTTGAGGTGCTGGGCTCCGCCCGCCGCATCACGGTCACCAAGGACAGCACCACCATTGTTGACGGTTCGGGCTCCGAGGCCGACGTTGCAGACCGTGTGGCCCAGATCCGTGCAGAGATCGAACGCACGGACTCCGACTGGGACCGCGAGAAGCTGCAGGAACGCCTGGCCAAGCTCTCCGGCGGCATCGGTGTCATCAAGGTTGGCGCCGCCACCGAGGTGGAGCTCAAGGAAAAGAAGCACCGCATCGAAGACGCAGTGTCCTCAACGCGCGCGGCCCTGGAAGAGGGCATCGTGGCCGGCGGCGGTTCCGCCCTGGTCCACGCTGCCAAGGCTCTGGATACCGATCCCGAGGTTCTCAAGCTTGAAGGCGACGCCGCCACTGCCGTGGGCCTGGTCCGCCGCGCCCTGGCGCAGCCGCTGCGCTGGATCGCTGAGAACGCCGGTGCCGAAGGCATGGTTGTCGTCGCCAAGGTCACCGACCTCGAGGTTAACAACGGCTTCAACGCCGCAACCGGCGAGTACGAAAACCTGATCGAGGCGGGCATCATCGATCCCGTCAAGGTCACGCGTTCTGCTCTGCGCAACGCTGCGTCGATCGCCGCGCTGGTCCTCACCACTGAAGCTCTTGTGGTTGAGAAGCCGGCCGACGACGAGGAAGACCACGGTCACCAGCACTAAGTACGGCTCAAGCCCCGGTGCGCCAGCGGATTTCCGCCGGCGCACCGGGGCTTTTCCGATGTTGTGACCGGTACCACCCGCCGGGTTTCGGAATAGGGCCCGGGAGGCTTTCGTTTTAGAATGTAAGGAAGTCCGCCGGTCCTGTCCCGGCTTTTCCTTCATCCCTCCGGTCCCCCGCGAAAGAGGCGCAGTTTTGAGCCAGCAGTCCCCAGAGCATGACCCGTTCGGCTTCTTTGGCCTGACGTACGACGACGTCCTGCTGCTGCCCGGCCCCACGGACGTCATTCCCTCCGAGGCGGATACGTCTTCCCGCCTGTCCAAACGGATCACCGTTCACACGCCGCTGCTCTCCGCAGCCATGGACACGGTCACCGAGTCCCGCATGGCGATCGCCATGGCCCGTCAGGGCGGCCTGGGCGTCATTCACCGCAACCTCTCGATTCCCGACCAGGCCGAGCACGTGGACCGGGTCAAGCGCAGCGAATCCGGCATGATCACCAACCCGGTGACCATTTCCCCGGACGCCACCCTGCAGGAACTCGATGACCTGTGCGCCCACTTCCGCGTCTCCGGCCTGCCGGTGGTGGATGCGGACAACAAACTGCTGGGCATTGTCACCAACCGCGACACCCGATTCATCCCACGGGCCGACTACCCCCGCCGCAAGGTCAATGAAGTGATGACCCGCATGCCGCTGATTACCGGCCGGGTGGGCATCAGTGCCGAAGAAACCGTTGAGCTGCTGGGCAGGCACCGCATCGAGAAGCTTCCCCTGGTTGACGCGGACGGCCGCCTGCAGGGCCTGATCACGGTCAAGGACTTCGACAAGGCAGAGCAGTACCCCCTGGCTACGAAGGACGACGAGGGCCGGCTGCGCGTCGGTGCCGCCATCGGTTTCTTTGGCGACGGCTACGAGCGCGCCATGACCCTGGTCGAGGCCGGCGTCGACATCCTGGTCGTGGACACCGCCAACGGCCACAGCGCCGGGGTGCTGGACATGATCGCCCGCCTGAAAAATGACCCGGCCGCCGCGCACGTGGATATCGGCGGCCAGGCCGCCACCCGTGAAGGTGCCCAGGCCCTGATCGACGCCGGCGCTGACGCGATCAAGGTGGGTGTGGGTCCCGGCTCCATCTGCACCACGCGCGTAGTGGCAGGCGTCGGAGTGCCCCAGGTGACCGCTATCTATGAGGCCGCCAAGGCTGCGATACCGGCCGGTGTGCCGCTGATCGCCGACGGCGGACTGCAGTACTCCGGCGACATCGGCAAGGCCATCGTGGCCGGCGCCGACACTGTGATGCTCGGCAGCCTGCTGGCGGGTTCCGCCGAAAGCCCCGGGGACCTGGTCTTCGTGAACGGCAAACAGTTCAAGTCCTACCGCGGCATGGGATCTCTTGGCGCAATGCAGAGCCGCGGCAAGAACACGTCCTATTCCAAGGACCGCTACTTCCAGGCCGACGTTCCCTCCGACGAAAAGCTGATTCCGGAAGGCATCGAGGGACAGGTGCCCTACCGCGGTCCGCTGTCCGCCGTCGCCCACCAGCTCGTGGGCGGGCTGCGGCAGACCATGTTCTACACCGGCGCCCGCACCATCGCCGAGCTGAAAGCCAAGGGAAAGTTTGTCCGGATCACTCCGGCCGGGCTGAAGGAATCCCATCCGCACGACATCATGATGACGGCCGAGGCACCGAATTACGGTACCCGCCGCTAATCAGCAGCAAAAGCAGCAGCAGCCGCAGTCTTCCGTCCAGCCGCGCGGAAGACCGGGGCTGCTGCTGCTGCCGCGGGCACGTGGCTGGGATAACCTAGGGAGTGAGTAACGAGATTGAAATTGGCCGTGGCAAGCGTGGGCGCAGAGCCTACTCCCTCGATGATGTGGCGATCGTGCCGTCCCGGCGTACCCGGGACCCGCAGGACGTTTCGATCAACTGGCAGATAGACGCCTACCAGTTCGAAATGCCGGTGATGGCCGCTCCGATGGACTCGGTGATGTCTCCTGCCACCGCTATCGCCATGGGCCGCCTGGGCGGCCTCGGCGTACTGGACCTGGAAGGGCTGTGGACGCGCTACGAGGATCCGCAGCCGCTGCTGGATGAAATCGCCGTCCTCAGCGAAGATAACTTCAACCCGGCGGCCACCCGCCGGCTGCAGGAAATCTATCAGGCTCCGATCCAGGCGGAACTGATCACCTCGCGCCTGGCCGAGGTCCGTGAAGCCGGTGTAACCGTCGCCGGCTCGCTCACCCCCCAGCGCACGCAGGAGTTCTATAAAACAGTGCTCGCCGCCGGGGTCGACATTTTCGTTATCCGCGGCACCACGGTCTCGGCCGAGCACGTCTCCAAGACGGTCGAGCCGCTGAACCTGAAGCAGTTCATTTATGAACTGGACGTTCCCGTCATCGTCGGCGGCGCCGCCGGCTACACCCCGGCGCTGCACCTGATGCGCACCGGCGCGGCAGGCGTCCTGGTGGGCTTCGGCGGGGAGCGACCACCACCACGCGGCGTGCGCTGGGTATCCACGCTCCGATGGCCACCGCCATCGCCGACATTGCCGAGGCCCGCCGCGACTACATGGATGAATCCGGTGGCCGGTACGTCCACGTCATTGCCGACGGCGGCATGGGCACCAGCGGCGACATCATCAAGGCGATTGCGATGGGAGCCGATGCCGTGATGCTCGGGTCCGCGCTGGCCCGTGCCGAGGAATCCCCGGGCCAGGGCTGGCACTGGGGCCAGGAAGCCCACCACAGTGAACTTCCCCGCGGCGACCGGGTCCGGCTGGATACCGTGGGACCGCTGCAGGAGGTCCTCTGGGGCCCCTCGCACCACACCAACGGAACCTCTAACCTGATGGGTGCCCTGCGCCGTGCGATGGCCACCACGGGATACTCGGACGTGAAGGCGTTCCAGCGCATCGAGGTGCTGGTATCGCCCTACCTATCCACCATGTAGTTCCCTAGAGTTACAGGGAGCGGCTGCAGGGACCGCAGCACCGGCAGGATCGCAGAGAGGAATGTCGACGATGAGCAAAGACGCACTCAGTCCGCAATACCGGGAGGATGCCCTGGCCGCTTTGCGTTCCACGGCCGAACCGGGCGAAGAGCTGGACATCCTGATCGTAGGCGGCGGTGTGGTGGGGGCCGGTGCTGCGCTCGACGCCGTCACCCGCGGACTGAAGGTGGGCATGGTGGAGGCCCGGGACTGGGCCTCGGGCACATCCTCGCGGTCCTCGAAACTCATCCACGGCGGGCTGCGTTACCTGGAAATGCTGGACTTCGCCCTCGTGGCCGAAGCGCTCAAGGAACGCGGCCTGCTGATCCAGCGCATCGCACCGCATCTGGTGAAGCCCGTTCCGTTCCTGTACCCGCTGACGCACCGCTTTTACGAACGTCCCTACGTGGGCGCCGGAATCATGCTCTATGACACCATGGGGCTGACCTCCGGTAATTCCCGCGGCGTTCCCATGCACAAGCACCTGAGCCGGAAGGCCACCCTGCGGGCCGCGCCCAGCCTCAAGGATGACGCCATGATCGGCTCCATCCGCTATTACGACGCGCAGGTGGACGACGCCAGGTACGTGGCCACCATGGCCCGCACGGCCGCCCACTACGGCGCGGCCGTGGCCAACCGGGTGTCAGTGGTGGACTTCCTCCGCGAGGGGGAGCGGGTGGTGGGCGCCCGGGTGCGTGACTCCGAAACCGGCAACGAATTCGACATCGCCGCCAGCCAGGTGGTCAACGCCACCGGTGTCTGGACCGATGAAACCCAGGCCATGGTCACCGACCGCGGCCAGCTGAAGGTCCGGGCCTCCAAGGGCGTGCACCTGGTGGTCCCGAAGGACAGGATCCAGTCCACCGTGGGTATGATCCTGCGGACCGAAAAGTCGGTGCTGTTCGTCATCCCGTGGGGCAGGCACTGGATCATCGGCACCACGGACACCGACTGGAACCTGGACAAGGCGCATCCGGCGGCCACCTCCGCCGACATCGACTACATCCTGGAGCACGTAAACCTGGTGCTGAAGACACCATTGACCCGGGAAGACGTTGAAGGCGTCTATGCCGGCCTGCGGCCGCTCCTCGCCGGGGAAAACGACTCCACGGCCAAGCTGTCCCGCGAACACGTGGTGGCCCACCCGGTGCCGGGACTGGTGGTCGTTGCCGGCGGCAAATGGACCACCTACCGCGTGATGGCCAAGGATGCAGTGGACGAAGCGGCCCGGGCCCTGGACGAAAAGGTACCGGAAAGCTGCACTTCCACCATCCCGCTGCTGGGCGCCGTGGGCTATAAGGCCGACTGGAACCGCCGGCACCGCACCGCCGAAGAGTACGGGGTGCATGTTGCCCGGGTCGAGCACCTGCTGAACCGCTACGGTTCACTGGCCGGCGAGGTGCTGGAGCTGATCCGCGCCAATCCGGCGCTGGGGGAGCCGCTGCCCGGAGCGGACGACTACCTGCGCGCCGAAGTCGTTTACGCAACCACCGCCGAAGGCGCCCGCCACGTGGAGGACGTGCTGGCCCGGCGCACGCGCATCTCCATTGAATCCTGGGACCGCGGGGTGTCCGCGGCTCCGGCGGCGGCGGAATTGATGGCACCCATCCTGAACTGGGATCTGGACCGGGTGGAAAAGGAAGTCGCCCACTACCTGGCGCGGGTGGAGGCCGAGCGCCTCAGCCAGGAACAGCCCGACGACGTCTCGGCGGACGCGGCCCGGCTGAAGGCGCACGACATTGCGCCCCTTGGCTGACGTGGCACCAGAACTCTCGCTGAATGAGAAGGGCGCCGTGCTGACGGAGCCCGGCATGGTCATTCTCGAGATGGAAGCCGCTGACCGCACCGATGCCGCTGCCCAGCTCGCGGAGCGGATGTACCGGCACGGACGGCTCAGCAACCTTGAGGCATTTCTGGAGCAGGTCAACGCCCGGGAACACCAGATGGCCACCGGCCTGCCCGGCGGAATCGGGATGCCCCATGCCCGCAGCGAGTACGTTGCCCAAACCTCGATCGCAGTGGGCGTCACACGCTATGGACACAGCATCGATTTTGGCGCCTCCGACGGTCCGGCCACAGTGATTCTTCTCATTGCCACGCCCGCCGGAGCGTTCTCGGAGCATCTGGAGGTCCTGGCCACCCTGGCGCGGTCCCTGTTCCGTCCGGCCTTCCGGGAGTCGCTCCGCCGGGCCAACGATACGGAAGTAATTGCCGAGCTGATCAATTCCTCGCTGGTATTCTTTGACCACTGACCGGGCCTGTTTCCTGCCCGGCCGGGCAGACATTGGGTTTTCTACACGGGTACGAAGTACGGTTAAGGCGTGCTGAAAACTGCCCTGCAACCCCGCTGGATCGCCGCGCTGCTCCTTGCCCTCGCGATCTCCACGGTCTTTGTCGTCCTGAGCCAGTGGCAGTTTTCCACTGCGGAAAGCGATCTTCCGCCGTCGACGGACCGCACCGAAACCGTGCGGCCGCTCACCGAGGTCTTTACCCCCGGCATCGAACTGCTTGGAACAACCGCAGACCAGATGGTCTCGATGACCGGGTCCTTCCGCACCGAGGACACTGTGCTGGTCGAAAACCGGCTCTACGACGGTGAGCAGGGTTACTGGGTCGTCACTGCCTTCGCCGTCGACGGAGCCCCCGACGACGCCGTGATGCCCGTCGTCCGCGGCTGGGTCGCCGAGACCGAAGACGCGGTTCCCGCGCCCGCGGGAGAGTCCGCCGTCGTCGGCCGCCTGCTGCCTCCGGAAGCGCCCATTGCGCAGCCGGTCGAGGACGGCATCCTGCCCAGCCTGGCCAGTTCGGAGCTGATTAATGTCTGGGACACCCCGGGCTATTCCGCCTTCGTTACCGCCGATGAGATCACCGTGAACGGTGAAGCCGCCGACACCGGGAACATGCGGGTCGTGGACATCCAGGCCCAGCCGCAGGAAACGTCGGTGAACTGGATGAACGTTTTCTACGCCATCGAGTGGGTTGTTTTCGCCGGGTTCTCCGTGTTCCTGTGGTGGCGTCTGGTCGCCGACGCACACGCCCGTTCCCTCGAAGACGAGGACGACGACGAGTACTACTACGACGACGATTACGACGACGACGATGACACCAACAACGGCAGCGACGGCCCGCAGGCCGGCCGGCCGGTCCCCAACAGTGAGGTACAGCAGTGAGCGATAGAGCACAGGCTCCAACCGAGGCCCCCGCAGCAACAAAGAAGCCCCGCCGGAAGAAGCGGCGGTTCGGCGGTACCCACGCCCAGATCCGTTCGGCACTGAAGTTCTACAAGGTCCTGTCCTACTTCACCGGTACGCTCCTGCTCGCCCTCGTGGTGCAGATGATCGTGAAGTACGGTTTCGGGACTGAAATCTACATCGGGGACTTCAACGTGTCGGTCATGGTGCTGATTGTGCATGGATGGGTCTACGTGGCGTACCTGTTGTCGGACTTCCAGCTGTGGCGGCTGATGCGCTGGCCGTTCTCGAAATTTCTCCTGATCGCGCTTGGCGGCTGTGTGCCCTTCCTCTCGTTCATTGTCGAAGGCCGGACGCACAAGCAGGTCGTGGCTGAACTCGCCGCCCATCCGGAGGCGGTTAAGCGGTACTAGGCGTACTGCCGCCGCTGCCCCGGGGTTCAGGAGCGGCCCTGAACCCGGGGCGGAACCGTGCCGGGGCTGGCCGTTCCGAAATACCGATGTGCGGCACGGATGCTCCGGCGACTATCCTTGAACCGTGACTAATTCCGCGACCCCTCCCATTGAAGAGCGCCCTGTCCTCGTTGTGGACTTCGGCGCCCAATACGCCCAGCTCATTGCCCGCCGGGTGCGCGATGCAGATGTTTATTCCGAGGTGGTTCCCCACACCTACAGCACGGAACAGATCATGGCGAAGAACCCGGCAGCCATCATTCTTTCCGGCGGACCCTCCAGTGTGTACGCGGAAGGCGCCCCCGCCGTCAGCGAGGGCCTGTTCGAAGCAGGCGTTCCGGTCCTGGGCATCTGCTACGGATTCCAGGCAATGGCCAACGCCCTGGGCGGCACGGTCGCCAAGACCGGCCTGCGTGAATACGGGTCGACCGACGCCACCGTTGTGGGCGGCGCCCGCTCCATCCTCGAAGGCACCCCGGAACAGCAGAACACCTGGATGAGCCACGGCGACAGTGTCCAGGAGGCGCCTCCCGGATTCGATGTCCTGGCCACGACCGCAGGCGCTCCCGTTGCCGCGTTCGCGAATGAAGAAAAGCGTCTGTACGGCGTCCAGTGGCACCCTGAGGTCAAGCACTCGGCCCACGGCCAGTCGGTGCTGGAGAACTTCCTCTTCAAGGGCGCGCGGCTTGACCGCAGCTGGACCACCGGCAACATTGTCGAGGAACAGGTGGAGCGCATCCGCGCCCAGGTCGGCAAATCCCGCGTGATCTGCGGCCTGTCCGGCGGCGTCGATTCCGCCGTCGCCGCTGCCCTGGTGCAGCGCGCCGTCGGCGACCAGCTGACCTGCGTTTTCGTGGACCACGGACTGCTGCGCGAGGGCGAAGCAGAACAGGTGGAGCGCGACTTCGTGGCGTCCACCGGCGTCAACCTTTACGTTGCGAACGAGCAGAAGCGCTTCCTTGACGCCCTGGCCGGGGTTACCGACCCCGAAACGAAACGCAAGATCATCGGCCGCGAATTCATCCGCGCCTTCGAAGAGGCCGAGCGCGCCATCATGGCGGAAGCTGCCGCAGCCGGCGAGCCCATCCGCTTCCTGGTCCAGGGCACCCTGTACCCGGACGTCGTCGAGTCCGGCGGCGGCGAAGGGGCAGCCAACATCAAAAGCCACCACAACGTGGGCGGGCTCCCCGAGGACCTGAAGTTTGAGCTCGTCGAACCGCTGCGGGCCCTGTTCAAGGACGAAGTCCGTGCCGTGGGCGCCGAGCTGGGTCTCCCGGCCGAAATCGTCGGACGCCAGCCGTTCCCCGGCCCCGGCCTGGGCATCCGCATCATCGGTGAAGTCACCCAGGAACGCCTGGACCTGCTGCGCCGGGCCGACGCCATCGCCCGCGCCGAGCTGACCGCAGCCGGCCTGGACAACGACGTGTGGCAGATGCCGGTGGTCCTGCTGGCCGATGTCCGCAGTGTTGGTGTCCAGGGTGACGGCCGGACCTACGGGCATCCGATCGTGCTGCGTCCGGTTTCAAGCGAGGACGCCATGACCGCTGACTGGTCACGCCTGCCGTATGACCTGCTGGCGCGCATTTCCAACCGCATCACCAACGAAGTCGACGGAATCAACCGAGTGGTCCTGGACGTTACGTCCAAGCCGCCGGGAACCATCGAGTGGGAGTAGATTAACCGCGGGGGACAGCCTAACCAGGCTGTCCCCCGCGTTGCTTGCCGGGCAAACCCGGCAGGAAGCGATAGTTTGGAAGGTATGCCAATTTGGTCAAGAACGCCGCGCGGAAGTGCAGAAAAGAGGGCATCAGTGTCTGAGCAGAATCCCGGGGACAACGCCTCGGACTTCCTGCTGCCCTGGCTGGGACAACTGGGACAGCATGCCGGATCGGACACGCTGCTGCATTTCACCGCGTCCGCCTCCAACAGCATCGATTTGACCCATGCGCATCCCTCCGGCCTCGCCCAGCTGCTCGCCGGCCGCCGAACCCGGCTGTCCACGCTGCTGCGCGACTCGGAGCAGTACGGGGCAGCCATGAAGGCCGGACGCCTCCTTCGCGCCAAGATCTATGAACTGGGCACCGACCGCGGGATCGACGTCGGCTATCTCGCCGCCGGGACCGCCGCATGGCGCTACGCGGACGACGACGCCGTCCGCCCGGAATCGCTGACTGCGCCGGTCCTGCTGACGCCGGTGTCGCTGACCGTCCATCCTTCCCAGGATGACTACGAACTCCAGCTGACCGACAAGGCCGCCCTCAACCCGGCCTTCGTGCGGCACCTGCAGCACGAACAGGGGCTGGACCTCGATGTGGAGTCCCTGGCCCGGCTGGCATACGGGACTGCACGCTTTGACCCCCATCCGGTGCTGGAAAAACTGCGGGCCATCACTGAAGGGGTCCGCGGGATCAACATCGAGCACCGGCTCCTGGTCTCCACCTTCGCCGACCTGTCCGATCTTTCCGAAGACAGTGCCCTGGATCCGGCGCATCCGATCCTGCAGGGACTGATGGACGCGGCACGGGGCAAGGGCACCGCCGCTCCCGCCGCCAAGGATCCGGGCCTTCCGGCGCTTGACGACCGCGCACCGGCCGACGAGCTCCTGGTGCTGGACGCCGACCGTGAGCAGCAGGACGTCCTGGACCTGATCCTGGACGGGCAGTCACTGGTGGTTTCTTCGCCGCCCGGCACGGGACAAACGCAAACCGCGCTCAACGCCGCCGCCGCACTGGTCCACGCCGGGAAATCGGTCCTCGTGGTTGCCGAGCGCCGCGGCACCCTCAACCAGTTTGTTTCCGAGCTGGACGCGCTGCACCTGGGTTCCGCCGTGCTCCAGCTCAATGCCGGGATCACGGAACAGCAGTTAAAGGACCAGCTGGTCCGGGCCATCGTCCGGAATGAGAAGGCTGCCGCACCGGATCTCGAGAGCCTGCATAAGGTCCTCGTCGCCAACCGGCACCAGCTGCGGGACCATGTTAAGTCGCTGCACAACGTTCGCCGCCGCTGGGGTTGCTCGCCGTACCAGGCCATGCAGTCCCTTGCCGAGCTCACGTCCATGACGCCTGCACCGGCGACAACCGTCCGGCTCAAGCGCAGCGTCCTTGACAGCATTACAGACCGCACCGAACTGACCGGCCGGCTGCGCCGCGCCGCGGAGCTGGGCAGCTTCAGCCGGGCGGCCACCACCAGCCCCTGGTTCGGGGCCAAACTGCTCAACCGCAAGGAAACCGAAGAGGCCTACGAGCTGACCCAAAGCCTGGCCCGGGACCTGCCGGAGCTGCGGGCCAAGGTCCAGGCCGTTGCCGAGCACTCCCAAATCCGTTTGGGGGAGACCTTTGCGCAGTGGGGCGAGCAGCTGGAACTGCTGGTCGCCGTGCGCGAAAGCCTCGATAAGTTCACTCCGGACATCTTTGACCGCCCGGTCAGCGACCTGATTTCCGCTACGGCGTCCTCCTCCTGGCGCCGGGAGCGTGCCGTGGACATGAGTTCGATGACCCGTTCCCGGCTCCGCCGCGTAGCCAAGGAGTACATCCGGCCCGGCGTGCATATTTCGGACCTGCATTCCTCGCTCGTCGAGGTGCAGCGGCAGCGCGCCACCTGGGCCCGCTACGCCACCACTCAGCGTCACCCGTCGGTGGCCACGGGCCTGGCGGACATCAACCGGTCCTACATCACCGTCAAGGAGCAGCTGGATACCCTCACCTCGATCCTTGACGGCACGCCCGCCAAGCCGAACCTCGCGGAACTGACGCTCGATGAGCTGGAAAAACAGCTCGATGCACTCGCAGGGGACCGGGAAACCCTGGAGACCCTGCCCGAGCGCACCCTGCTGCTCGACGAAATGCGCGGCCAGGGACTGGGTGAGCTGCTGGATGACCTGGAAGCCAGGGAAGTCCAGCCCCGGCAGGTGGGGTATGAGCTGGAGCTGGCCTGGTGGCAGTCCGCCCTCGAAGCGATGATCAGCGGCGACGACTACCTGGCGATGAGCGACGGCGACAGCCTGCGCCGGCTGGAGGCCGAATACCGGCTGGCTGATAACGCCCACATTGCCTCCGGCAGCTCGCGGGTGCGGTTTGCCCTGGCGGACCGCTGGCGGCGGGGAGTGAAGGCTTCGGCCCCGGACGCCGCGACGCTGCGGGACGCCATCAAGAATGGGCCGCTGACCCTGCACAGTTTGTGCAGCCAGCCGAAGGAACTGGTTTCCGCGCTGCTGCCGGTGTGGACCGCGAGCCCCCTGGTCCTGCCCATGGTGCTGCCCGGAGACCGGAGTTTTGACACCGTCATTGTGCTGGACGCCGAGTCGACCTCCCTGCAGTCCGCGGTACCGGCGCTGGCCCGGGCCGCGCAGGTGGTTGCCTTCGGCGACGGCCAGCTGGGTGGACCCCGGCCCTTCACCATTGGGGTCGAGCCCGCGCGGCCGGCGGGGGAGCAGCATGACCTCGTCAGCGCATTCGAGGCCCTTTCCCAGGTCCTGCCGACACGCACCCTCTCCACGGTCTACCGCGGAACCGACCGCGGCCTGCTGCAGCAACTGAGCCGGAGCTTCTACGAGGACCGGCTCACGTCGGTGCCGCGCGGCACCGACGTGTCGTCGGAGGAGCGGCCGCTGGTCGTTGAGTACCTCGCGGACGGAACGGGTATGCCCAGCGCCGATCATGAGGGCGTGGAAAGCGTGGCAGCCGAGGTCAACCGGGTGGTGGACCTGGTCTTCGAACACATCCGCCGCCGGCCGCATCAGTCGCTGGCAGTTCTCACCGCCAGCCCGCGGCACGCCGTCCGCGTCGCTGAAGCCATCCGGGTGCAGATGGCCAACTTCCCCTGGGCATCGGACTTCTTCACGCCGGGCAAGGAGTCCTTCCGCGTGGTGCCGGTGGACCGGGCCGCCGGACTGGTGCGGGACTGCGTGATTTTCTCGCTCGGCTTTGGCCGAACCCCGCACGGACGGGCCCTGCATACCTTCGGCTCCCTCTCCGCCCCGGACGGCCGGGGCAAGTTCCTGACCGCCATGACCCGCGCCCGCAGCAGGCTGCATGTCCTGACCTGCTTCCGGCCGGAGGACCTGGACAAGTCGCGGCTCGGTTACGGTGCCCTCGACTTCTACGACCTCATAAGCCGGGAACTGGCTCCGACAGCCGCCGGCGCCGTCCGGCGCATCGATGAGGGGATTACCTTCAGCAGTTCCGCAGGTACCGACGGCACCGCCGGCGGAATCATGGACGAGGATCCGCTGGTCGCTGACCTGGTGAACCGGCTGCGGGCCCGCGGAGCGAAGGTCTGGGACCACTACCAGGGCGCAATCGACATTGTGGCCACGGTGGAGCGCAGCAGCACCGAGAGTGAGCCGGCGGTGCCCATGGCGATCGAATCCGACGGCACGGAGCGGTACCGCACCATGAGCGTCCGGGAGCGCAGCCGGCTGCGGCCGCAGCTTCTGGAGCGGCTGGGCTGGCGGTACATGCCGCTGTGGACCATCGAAGTGTTCAGCGACCCCTCCGCCTGTGCTGATCTGGTGGGACGTTACCTGAACCTGCCGGCGGCGAAGGACGGCGAGGAGCAGGCCGCCCGCTCCGCCGCTGCAGTCCGGGGTTCGATGGCCCGAAGGGGCAGCCGGAGCGTCGTTCCCCATGGCAGCAGCCGAATTCGGGAACGCGGAACCGTAACTGCCGACCGGGAAGCCGGACCGCAGGCCCCCGACGCTGAGACGCGCCGCCCGTGAGCGTCCGTCAACCGCACCGCAGGGCCAGCGGCGGGAGCGCCACCCCGGTCCCGGCGAAGAATTCGCCGGCCGGGACGCCCGCGGAGCCCCCGGTGTTGAAGGTTAGGGCTCCGGAGGACGATCCACGGGTGTGGGGTGGCGGGCCCGACGAGGAGGACCGCGATTCCTGGCTGCTCGAACAGCGTCCGCCGCACTGGGACTGAAAGCGGTCCTAGCCTCCGGTGAGGACGAGATGAATTCGTCCGGACCCGGAGGCTTCGGCCAGCGCAGCCGCTTCCCCGGCAGCGGCTGCCAGCACCACCACAGCGCTGTTTTCGTCGGCGCCGGGCCAGGAATCGCCGCCGTCGCCGGCGGTCCACAGGATCGGCGCATCAGAAGCGAGTACTGCGGCGGGGCCGCCGGTTCCCTGGTCTGCCCCGGCGCTACCCAGGAAGACGTCCACGAGCTGGCCGGGTGACATCAGCGCGACGATGGCAGGATCAGCAGGCCGCACGGAAACGGCAACGGAACCCGGCGGAGCTCGGTGAGAAGCCCGGTCCCAACCAGCGAGGTCTGCATCAGCGGGCTGCCCTCCCGCAGCGGAGTAGCCAACCGCCGCCCCGGGAGCTGGGCAGGATGAGAAAATGAGCCGGGCGGAACGGCGGCCGCAGCCAGCGCAACGGTGCGCAGGTCTCCGGCACTGAGCAGTGCACCCGCCGGCAGATCACCTGCCGCGACTACCAGCATGACCGTGCCCGGGTCCGGTGGAAGCAGCGCCTGGACGGCGGTTCCGGCGGCGGCGCAGCACAGCAGGGCTGCGATCAGGCGCCGCCGGCGCAGGATGAAACGCCGCAGCCGCGTACCCGGAGCACCGCCGCGGCCGTTGCGCGGGGTTGAAAGAAAAGCATGCTCCCGAGGCTAGGTGCCCGGGAACACCGGCGCCGCCTCCATCCGCAGCCGGTGGATAGGCGCCGGTTCGGAGCGGTACGGTCCGCCGCTGGGGAGGAACTATCCGGCTGAAGAGCCTGACCCCGCCGTCGACCCGCCGGATGCCGAGCCGGCGGACGCAGAGGTGCCGGAGGACTGCGCCCCGCTGGCGGCAGCGGCGGGGGACTTGGCTGCTGCAGCAGCGCCGGATGAGGTCTCGGACTTGGCCGGCGCCGCGGGCACGGTGCTCTTGGCCTCGCGGGAATCGGTGCGGTAGAACCCGGATCCCTTGAACACCACGCCTACGCTGTTGAACTTCTTGCGCAGGTTTCCACTGCACGACGGGCATACGGTGAGGGTGTCATCGGTGAAGGACTGCTGGATGTCGAAAGCGGAACCGCAGTCTTTGCAGGCATAGGCATACGTAGGCACTGTTACTTACTCCTCCTGAAAACCAAGATGTCAGGTCCCTGGCCCCGCTGGCCCGTCGAAAAACGGCAGCTGGCACTCGGTGGCCTTGAGTGCTAACTATACACCGGGTGCTGCGGCAGTCCGGTCCAGGCGGAAGGGGTCAGGACTGCGTCCATCGGCTGGTCGAAGACGTCGGCCTGCCACCGGCCGGCAGGGGCGAATTCGTGGTCGTAAACGACGCCCACGGCGGGAGCAGCATTTCCCGACGCCCGGAGTTCGGAGAGGAACCGGTCATAGTAGCCACCGCCCTTGCCCATCCGCACCCCGGCCCGGTCCACGGCCAGCGCCGGCACCAGGACGAGGCTGAGCCCGGGAAGGTCCGCGGCCGTTACCCGCGGGCCGGCGGGCTCGGGCACCGACGGGAACATCCCGGGCACCAGCGGGATGCCGGGACTCCACCGGCACCACAGAAGGGTCCGGTCCGGTTGGCAGACTGGAACAACGACGTCGTATCGCCGCAGGTGCAGGCCCGCCAGCAGCGGGGCAGTGCCGGGTTCGGCGCCGGCGGACAAATACGCTGCCACGGTGCTGCCGGGCGGAACCAGATCTGGCATGGCGGCCAGCGCGTGTGCGGCCAGGGATACGCCGGCGGCCAGCGGGGCACCGGGCGGCAGCTCCCGGCGCAGCCGGCGGTACTGCTTCCGGAGCAGTTCCTTCGATGCGGGGCCCGCTGAGTCCGTCATATATCCATTGTCGCAAAGAGTGTGCCGGCAATTGATCCAAATGCCGTGTGGCAATAGGCGGATATTTGGTGCAAACGGGCTGCGCCTATGTACTCTTACGGACATGACTTCACGCGCCACCGTAACCAAAGCCGTTATTCCCGCCGCCGGACTGGGGACGCGTTTCCTGCCGGCCACCAAGGCCATGCCCAAGGAAATGCTGCCTGTGGTGGATAAGCCCGCCATCCAATATGTGGTGGAAGAAGCCGTTAACTCCGGTATGTCCGACATTTTGATGATTACGGGCCGCAACAAGCGTTCGCTCGAAGACCACTTCGACCGCGTGCCGTTTATTGAAAAGACACTGGAAGACAAGGGCGACCTGGAACGGCTCGCCATGGTGCGGGCCGCCTCAGAGCTGGGTGAAATCCACTACCTGCGCCAGGGCGACCCCAAGGGGCTTGGGCATGCGGTGCTGCGCGCCAAGCTCCACGTGGGGGACGAGCCCTTCGCCGTCCTGCTGGGCGATGACCTGATCGATGCCCGGGATGAACTGCTCAAGCAAATGGTCGAGGTCCAGGCCAAGACCGGCGGTTCGGTGATCGCCCTGATCGAGGTGGAGCCCGGGCAGATTAGCTCCTACGGCTGCGCCGACATCTCCGTTATCGAGGGCGAGGACTACGTCCGCGTCAACAAGCTGGTGGAAAAGCCGTCAGTGGACGAGGCACCGTCCAACCTGGCCGTGATCGGCCGCTACGTGCTGCACCCGGCAGTGTTCGGCGTGCTGGAGGAAACCGGTCCCGGCCGCGGCGGCGAAATCCAGCTCACCGATGCGCTGCAGACACTGGCCGCGCAGGAGGAGGGCGAAGGTGCCGGCGTGTACGGTGTCGTCTTCCGCGGCCGCCGCTACGACACCGGTGACAAGCTCAGCTACCTGAAGGCCGTGGTGACCCTGGCGTCCGAGCGCGAGGACCTGGGCCCGGACCTGCGCGAATGGCTCAAGGACTTCACCGGAACCCTCGAGAGCTAGTGCCGTGTGGGGGTCGGCCATTTGGCCGGTAACGCTGGAATGCGGCGACCTGGGCCTGCGGCCCATCCGTCACGGCGACCGGCGCGAATGGACCGCCCTCCGCATGCGCAATGCCAACTGGATGGCCCCGTGGGAAGCTAGCAACCCCCTGCCCGGCGCCGAACTGCCGTCGTTCGCCGCCATGGTGCGCAGCCTCAACCAGCAGGCGCGGCAGGACACGGCGCTGCCGTTCGTCATCACCGAACGCCGCGGCGGGCTGCGCACTCCGCCGGCTCTTACCGGACAGCTGACCGTCTCCACGATTGTGTGGGGGTCCGCCCGCATGGCGACGCTCGGATACTGGGTGGATGAGGCGCGGGCCGGCCGCGGGATAGCGCCGACGGCGGTGGCTCTGGCCACCGACCACTGCTTCCGTGTCCTGGGGCTGCACCGGATGGAAATCAACATCCGGCCGGAGAATGCTGCGAGCCTGCGGGTGGTCGAGAAGCTGGGGTTCCGCGATGAGGGCCTCCGGGAGCGCTACCTGCACATTGGCGGCCGGTGGACGGACCACCGGAGCTTTGCCCTGACCACGGAGGACGTTCCCGAAGGCCTGCTGAACCGCTGGCTGTCACGGCAGTAACGCGCCGTGCCAGGAATTTTTGGCCCGGATGCCGACACGCCCTGCGGTAATGCGCGCCGCCGTGTGTATTAGCTCATAACGTCGTAGATGTGGACTTCCCTCTCAACAGCTCCCTGATCCTGGCCGTCACTGTCGGTCTGTGGCTGCTGTGGGTTGCTCCTTACGTCTTCCGCCGTTCAGGCCTGTCTCCGGCGACGGCCGCCGGTGTGCCAGCTTCCCCGTCAACAGTCATCCGTTCATCCATCTCCGCCGATGGTCTGTCCTCACAGGGAAACACTATGTACACCACCTCCGCTTCCTCCAACGGCTCCACGGGAACTTCGGCACCGGACACCGGTGCAGCGGGACCGGTCCGGGGCCGCCGGCCGGAGTTCCGGATTCACTATGGCCGCACCGCGCTGGCCCTCGCGGGAGCGCTGGCTCTTGCCGCCGCCGTCATCGGTTTGCCGCTGGCAGTCTTCGGTGCTGCGTCCTGGTGGGTCCCGGCAGGGTCGCTCGCAGCAGTGGCCGCTGCAACAGCGTCGCTGCGCGCCCTCGCCGTCCGGGACCGCCGGCGCCGGGTGGATGCAGCCTTCCGGGCAGCCATGGGCGCTCCCCGGTCAGCTGAGTTCCGGGCTGCTGAGCTCCGGCCTGCCGGGCTGGCCCTGCAGGCGCCCGCCCCGGAACCCGCGCGGGCCGTCCGGGAAACCGTCCTGTTTGACGCCCAGAGTACTGCCGATTCCGGAAGCTCCGCAGTGCCGGCGGCAGCTGAGACCGTTCCCGCCACCGTCACCACGGCACCCGGAGCGGCCGACCGCAGGCTCACGGCAGCGGAGCTGCGCACCGCCGCCCTGGAAGTTGCCGCCAAGGCAGTGCCGGCCGGGCCGCCGAAAACCTCCACCACTCCGTGGGAGCCGGTGGAGGTTCCGAAACCTGTGTACGTTGAGGCCCCGGTGGCCCAGCGGCCCGCACCGGAGCCGCTGGTGCTTCCGGAGCCGCCCAAACCGGCGGCACGGACCCCGCTGCGTGCGCCGGCCGCCGACAGCGCCGAGGCCGGTGCCGCTGCTCCGCGGACGGGCAAGATTAATCTGGACGACGTCCTGCAGCGCCGCCGCGCCTAGCGGCCCGCCGGGATGGAGCACGTCAGTCCGCCCGGTGTGCGCGGCACCGCTGAAGCAGCGGCCAGGGCGCAGCTTGAGGGGCCCGGCATGGCGGAGCCGCTGGCAGCCGCAGTCCGGCCCTGGGCCTCACCCCGCTCTCCTGGATCCATGTGCGGTCCCACCACCGGCCCGGTGCCGGAATTAGCGCCCTGTACCGGGTGGAAGCAGTTCCCCGGGCAGACACCTCACGGTCCGCGCCGCGGACCATACGCCTTCACGTGGGTGCCACAACCGCGCGGCTGCCCGGCGCCGGGAGCGGGACGGTCAAGTCCGAAGTGGGCGGCATTCCCGTCAGGCTCTGGGTGCATCCGCGCGACCCGGTCCTGACCGGCCTTCCCTGGGCGACGGACCCCGGGGCCGTAGCCCGCGGAGTATTCGGCGCAGGATCCGCCGATGCCCGCGCGGCATTGACACTGGTGGCTTACCGGCCCCTGCGGCGCGCCGTCGTCCGCGCCACTTATCAGGGCGAATCCGCCTACCTCAAGGTGCCGCAGCCCCGGCTGGCCGCCGGACTGCGGAGGCGGCTGCAGCTGGCGGGCGGCGCCGGACTGCCGGTTCCGCCGCTGCTGGAAACGGTGTCCGCTGCAGGGCCAGCGGCAGACGGGGTGCTGGTTCTGGGTTCCCTGCCGGGGCAGTCCCTGCACCGCGGGCTGCTGCAGGCCGGTACGGACTGGGACCCCGGTGCTCTGACTGCGCTCCTGGACCGGCTGCCGCCCGCGGCTCTGGCGCTGCCGCGCAAAGCCGCCTGGTCCGAACGCATTCTCGACTACGGCGCCGGCGCAGCAGTCGCCCTGCCGGCCGGTGCGGAACGCATTCTCCACTGTGCGCAGGGCGTTGCCGGCATGGTCCGCTCCACCGACCCGGGACCGCTGGTGCCCGCGCACGGTGACTTCCACGGCGGCAACCTGCTGGCCGGCAACAGCCCTGAACTGCGGCTCACCGGACTGCTGGACGTGGACGCGCTGGGGCCGGGACACCGGGTGGATGATCTGGCCTGCTTCCTGGGGCATCTGAGCGTTCTTGCGGCGCAGGCACCCGGGAACGGGGCACTGCAGGCCGCTGCCATCCGCTGCGCCCGTGTCTTCACCCGCAGTACCGGCGCGGCGGCGCTGTACTGCCGTGCCGCCGGGGTAGCCCTCACCCTGGTGGCCGGAACTTCGGGCCGCGGCCCGGACGCTGCGCTGCGGACGCTGAGCGTTGCGGAGGAACTCCTGGCTGCGGCCCGCGGCCGCAGCTGAACGGGCGGCTACGCGGGCGGCACCAGTTTCTCCAGCAGCGGCTCGCTGCGGTAAGGAATGTGCTCATGCAGGGCCAGCACCGTTTCGGTGCGGATTACGCCCTTGATGCGGAGCACCGAGCGCAGGGCATGCTGCAGCTGCTGCGTGTCGGTGGCAGCCAGCCGGCACCAGACATCTCCATGTCCGGAGATTTCATGAACCTCCAGGATCTGGGCGATCGTGCGCAGGCCGGCAATAACCGTGTCCAATTCGCGGTGCGACACCTCGATGGTGACGAACGCCAGGACGTCATACCCCAAGCGCGCCAAATCCACGTCCCTCCCGCCCGGACGCATGAGGCCGGCCCGGTCCAGATGCTTTAAGTGGCTCTGGGTGGTGTTTCGGGCGATGCCCAGCTTCTCGCTCAGGTCGCCGATCTGTGCCCGCGGGTCCCGTACCAGTTCCAGCAGCAGCTTCAGATCGAGGGCATCCAGATTGCCCATTGCGCGCAGCTCCTCTCAGGGAAAACGGAGAATATTGATCGAAACCGTCAATTTCCGGAGATTTTGTGCTCGATAAAACCCGGCAGGCCCCATTCTATAGGGGATATAGCGAAGAATCTCGATACTGCCGCCCTGCCGACGCCCCAGCTCTGAGCGGGTCCGGCAGCGGGGTCCCGCAGACAGGGATGACCTGAGGTGAACCGAGAAGGGTAATAGACACGCAGTGACAGTCCTGAACGAACTGCGGATGCGGCCGGCGCCGGCCGGACGCCGCGAATGGGACGCTGCCCGCCGGCCGCGCCTGCTGTTGACCCTGGCGGTCATGACCACTCTGCTGGTCGGCGCAAACCTTGCCACTCCGCTCTATCCGCTGCTCGGGGTGCGGCTGGAACTGACCCACTTCGGTGTCACCGTAGCCTTTGCCGCGTATGTCATGGTTCTGGTCGCGGGACTGCTGCTGGTGGGGCACTGGTCCGACTTCATTGGCCGCCGCGCTGCCCTGGTGCTGGCCGGCGTCGTCAGTCTCCTTGGCGGCGTGCTGTTCGGGACCGCCACCAGCATGGGTGCGCTCATCGCGGGCCGTGCGCTGCAGGGGGCGTCGGTGGCCCTGGCCACCGGTGCCAGTTCAGCGGCGCTGCGCGAACTGCTGCCGCACCGGCCGGAATGGGCCACCCGCTTCACCCTGATGGTCTCCGCCGGCGGCGTTGCCGCCGGTCCGGTTATCGGCGGTTTGCTGTCCCTCCTGCCGGCCCCCACCCTGACGCCGTTCCTCATCCACTCCGTGGTGCTTGCCGGGCTGCTGGTGCCGCTGTGCATGCTTAAGGCACGTCCGGCCATCGCGGTGCCGCCCCTGGGCAGGGCCTTCGCCGCACTGCGGCCGCGCCGTCTGGCTGTCTCGCACCAGGCCCGGTCACAGTTCTGGATGGCCTCGGTTACCGGCTTCCTCAGCTTCGCCGTCTTCGGCTTCTACTTGTCGCTGGCCCCCACCTACTTTGCCGGCATTGCCGGCACGGCATCCCGCCCGGTCGTCGGCCTGCTTGCGGCGCTGGCGCTCGCGGCGTCGGCCGTCAGCCAGCTCACCGGAATCCGCGGCCGGCTGGTCGTCCCAGCGGGGCTGGCCCTGATGGGCGCCGGCGTCGCCCTAATTCCGGCCGCGGGCGCCCAGGAGAGCGTTCCCCTCCTGGTGGCCGCTTCGCTGGCAGCCGGTTTCGGCCAGGGAATGGCCTTCCGTGCCGTCTTCAACGACGTGGCCGCGAAGGTGGAAGCGGCGCAGCACGCCCAAATCATCAGCACGGTGTACGTGATCACCTACCTGGGCAGCGCCATTCCGGTGCTGGGGCTGGACGCCGCGGGCGCTGCCTGGGGCCTGCCCACGGCGGTGGCGTGGTTCTCCGCGGCCATTGCCTGCTGCTGTGCCGCGCTGTGTATCTATGCACTGGTGCGGGCCCTCCGCGCCGGGCGCGCCTGACGGCACGGACGCGCCTGACGGCACGGACGCGCCTGACGGCACGGGGACGCCGGGCGTACCCAGCGGCCGCCGCGGAAAGTAGGCTGGTGCAATGGACATTCCCCGCGAAGCGACTTCCGCCGGCTCCGGCAGCAGCGTCATCGGGCTCGACATCGGCGGCACCAAGACCCACGGGCTGCTCCTGCGCGGCGGTGTTCCCGCCGGCGAAGCGGTGTCCGGCAGCGCCAACGTCCAAAATGTTGCCGTCGAGACGGCCGCGGCAAACCTCGCCGAGATCTTCACGGCATTGAACGCCGGCCCGGTGGACCGCGTGATTGCCGGATCCGGCGGCATCGACACCGCCGAAGACGCCGCCGCCCTCCGCGCGCTGATCGCCCCCTGTACCGGGCGCGGCAGTGGACGTCATCCACGACACCCGCCTGATCCTGGCCGCGGGAGAAAGCCCGCACGGAATTGCCGTGATTGCCGGCACCGGATCGGTGGCCTGGGGGCTGGGCCCGGACGGCCGGGAAGCCCGCTGCGGGGGATGGGGGCACCTGCTGGGCGATGAGGGCAGCGGCTACTGGATGGCGCGGGAAGGGGTCCGCCACACCCTGCGGAACTTCAACCTGGGCAGGGACCCGGATGCCCTGGCCGAGTCCCTAATGCGGGCGTGTTCCGTAACCGGACCGGTCCAGTTCATCTCCCTCTTCCATTCCCCCGAAGCCGGACGGCGCTACTGGGCGTCCAAAGCCGGCGTCGTGTTCGATGCCGCCCTGCAGGGGAGCAGTGCCGCCGCCGAAATTATCGCAGCGGCCTCACGCCACCTGGCCGGCCTCGCCGCCGACACTGCCCGCCTCCTCGGCATCCCGGGCCCCGTGGTGGTCGGCGGGGGCCTCGCCATGCACCAGCCGCTGCTGCAGGACCGGCTGAAACAGGACCTGGAGCGGGCCGGGTTGACGGATATCCGTTTCCTGCGCCGGGACCCGGTCCACGGTGCCGGCTACCTGGCGGCGGGAGACGGACTGCGTGGCTGAAGACTTCGACGTCCGAGTGGGTGCCTATGCGGTGATCATCCGGGACGGCAGCATCCTGCTCGCGCACTGGAACGACCACGGCTACTCCAGCTGGACCCTGCCCGGGGGAGGCCTGGAAGCGCGCGAAGATGCTCCGGCCGCCGTCGTGCGCGAAGTGCGGGAGGAAACCGGCTTTACCGTCGAAGCCGGGGAACTGCTGGGCGTGGACAGCATCTTCATTCCGCCCGAACACCGGTTTCCCGGCGGGGAACGCCGGCTCCTGCACGCACTGCGGATCATTTACCGTGCCCGGGTCACCTCGGGGTGCTGGCCCATGAACTCGGCGGCAGCACTGACCGCGCGGAGTGGGTGGCCCTGGACCGGATCGCCGAACTCGGCCCCGCACCGCTGGTGCAGGTGGGGCTGAAGCTGGCCATCCGGAACGCCGCCGTTCCGAATGAACAACTGGACTAGCACCAGCCGGTGTCCTACCGTTTGAACTCACGGCAGGACACCAGCTCCGCAGGACCCCCCATGACTCCAACGGAAGGCATCTCCATGACCCCGCCGGAACCCGCCCAGCCGACCGCCGAGCCGATGATCAGTTTCCGCGGCGTCACCAAGTCCTTCGCCGGGTCCGCGGCTCCGGCCGTGGACGGACTGAGCATGGATATCGCCCGCGGTGAAGTCACCGTTTTTGTGGGCCCGTCCGGCTGCGGAAAGACCACGTCGCTGCGCATGATCAACCGCATGGTCGAGCCCACCTCCGGATCCATCACCGTCGACGGCACGGATGTGGGCAAGGTCCGGGCGCCGGAGCTGCGGCGGTCCATGGGATACGTGATGCAGTCCTCGGGCCTCATGCCGCACCGCACGGTGCTGGACAACGTGGCCACTGTTCCCCGGCTGCTTGGCCAGTCCAGGGCCAGGGCACGGGCCCGGGCGGCGGAACTGCTCGACGTCGTCGGCCTGGCTTCCGCGCTGGGCGGTCGTTACCCGGCCCAGCTGTCCGGCGGCCAGCAGCAGCGTGTGGGCGTGGCCCGCGCGCTCGCCGCCGATCCGCCGGTGCTGCTCATGGACGAACCTTTCAGCGCGGTTGACCCGGTGGTCCGCACCGAGCTGCAGGACGAGCTGCTGCGCCTGCAGCGGGACCTGGCCAAGACCATCGTCTTCGTGACCCACGACATTGACGAAGCGACGGTCCTGGGTGACAAAGTCGCAGTATTCGCCGTGGGCGGACGGCTGGCGCAGTATGCCGCCCCCGAGGAAATCCTGCGCGCTCCCGTCGATGACTTCGTTGCCGGCTTCGTGGGCCGGGACCGGGGTTTCCGGCACCTGTCCTTCCAGGCGGGCCAAGACGTTCCGGTGCATCCGGTCCAGCTGCTGGATCCGGAGCGGCTGGCGGATCCCTCGGTCGCCGTGGCCGGGAACTGGGCCCTGGCAGTGGACGACGGCGGCCGGCCGCTGGGATGGGTGCCGGCAGGGGACAGGGCAGCCATTACGTCCGCGGACCGGCTGGTGCCCGGCGGATCGCTGTACCGCGAGGGCGGGAACCTGCGCAAGGCGCTCGATGCCGCCCTGTCCTCTCCGGCGGGGCTCGGGGTGGTGGTCGACGCCGATCTGCGGGTGATCGGTGCAGTGCGCCCCGATGAGGTGCTGGCGCTGATCGAGCAGGCTAGGCTGCAGCGGAGCCGGGGCTGACATGGAATGGTTCCTTTCCCACACCGACCAGGTGTTCCGGCTGACCGGACTTCACCTGTTCCAGTCGATCGTGCCGCTGGTGCTCGGCGTCGTCATCGCTGTTCCGCTGGCGGCCGTGATCCGCGGCAACCGGCGGCTGCGCGGCGCGGTGCTGGCCACCGGTTCGCTGCTGTACACCATCCCGTCCCTTGCGCTCTTCGTGACCCTGCCCGCCATCCTGGGAACGCGGATCCTCGACATCAGCAACATCATCATTGCCCTGACAATCTATGCCGTTGCCCTGATGCTGCGCGTGGCCGTTGACGCCTTCGACTCCGTGGACGACGGCGTCCGGCAGGCCGCCGTCGCCATGGGGTACCAACCGCTGCGCCGGTTCCTGACCGTGGACCTGCCGCTGTCGGTTCCGGTCCTGATTGCCGGGCTGCGGGTGGTGTCCGTCAGTAACATCTCCATGGTCAGCGTGGGAGCACTGATCGGGGTGGAAAACCTGGGTTTCTTCTTCCGGGACGGGCTGCGCCGCTACTTCGTCACCGAGATCGTCGTCGGCATCGTCGCCACGCTGGTCCTGGCCTTCCTGATGGACCTGGTGTTCGTGCTGCTGCAGCGGGCCCTGACGCCGTGGCTGCGCGCGGGACGCGCCGGCCGTGTCCCGGGCGGGACCGGACAGGGTAAACCGGCCGGCCGCAGCGGTGCCGGCACCGGCTCCGGGCGCGGCGGACCGGCACCGGCAGGAACTGCGGCTGTGGCACCGGATGCCGCTTTGAAGGGTGCCTAGGCCATGACCGTGACTATTCCCCGGACCGAATACACGAGCACCAACGCCCTGGGCCAGGGCTGGGAATGGCTCACCGACCCGGCCAACTGGACCGGGGCGGCCGGCATCCCGATGCGCAGCCTGGAACACCTGCAGTACACCGGGCTGACCCTGCTGATCGCCGTCGCGCTCGCCGTTCCGCTGGGCCTGTTCATTGGCCACACCGGCCGCGGGCAGGTGGCCGTCGTCGCCGTGACGGGCCTGCTGCGCGCACTGCCCACCCTGGGCATGCTGACCCTCTTCGTCCTGCTGGCGGGGCTGGGCCTGATGCCGCCCATCTGGTCGCTGGTCCTGCTGGCCGTTCCGCCGCTGCTGGCCGGCACGTATTCCGGAATTGCCGCGGTGGACCGCAGCATCGTGGATTCGGCCCGCAGCATGGGCATGACCGAGCTGCAGATCCTTTTCCGGGTGGAGGTGCCCAACGGGCTGAAAGTCATGTTCGGCGGTCTGCGCGGCGCCACCCTGCAGGTGATTGCCACTGCTGCCGTGGTGGCCGTCATCAACCTCGGCGGGCTGGGACGCTACCTCATCGACGGGCTGGCCCTGGGCGACTACGGCCGGGTCTTTGGCGGTGCGGTCATCATCGCCGTGCTGGCGCTCGCCGTCGACGGCGTGCTGGCGCTGGCGGCACGCCTGCTCATATCACCCGGCCTTCAGGGCCGGTACACGTCCCCGGCGGCTGCCGCTGCCGGCAACGCACCCATACCGACCGGCGGCGGAACTGCCGCCGCCGGATCACAAGGAGGAAAACAATGATGCAGCACACGCGCCGGAACTTCCGGCGGAAGGGCCTGCCGGCCCTGGCCGGCGGCTTCACCCTTGCCCTGGCGCTGGCCGGCTGCAGCGGCGGCGGAGGCGGCGACCCGCTGGCTTCGGAGGAACCCTCGGAATCGGCCGCCGCCGGTGCCGCGGAAACCATCGTGGTCGGTTCGGCCGACTTCCCCGAATCCAGCACCCTCGCCGAAATCTATGCCGGAGCGCTCAACGGTGCCGGCATTGAGGCGGAAACCAAGCTGAACATCGGCTCACGGGAGGTCTATCTTCCCGCGCTGGAGGACGGCTCCATCAACCTCATTCCGGAGTACACGGGGGCGCTGCTCGTGGGCGTGGACCCGGACACCGAACTGGTGGACGCCGGCGAAATCGTCGAGGCCCTGCCCGAGGCCCTGCCCGAGGGCCTGGTCGTCCTGGAACCGTCCGACGCCGAGAACAAGGACGCCATGGTGGTCACCCAGGCCACGGCCGAGAAGTACCAGCTGGAGAGCATCGAGGACCTCGCGGAGGTCTGCGACCAGCTCACGCTGGCCGCCCCGGCGGAGTTCGCCGAACGGGCCCAGGGCCTGCCCGGGCTCGAGGAAAAGTACGGCTGTGTCTTCAAGGAATTCACTCCCATCGGCGACAGCGGAGGCCCGCTGACGGTCGACGCCCTGCTGAAGGACGAGGTGCAGGTGGCGGACATCTACACCACCACTCCCGCCATCGAGGAAAACGACCTGGTGGTCCTGGAAGATCCGCAGCAGAACTGGCCCGCCCAGCAGGTGGTTCCGCTGGCATCCGGTGAAGCTCTGACCGATGAAGCCACGGACGTACTGAACCAGGTGTCGGCGCAGCTGACCACCGAGGACCTGATCGAGCTGAACCAGGCCGTCAGCGGGGACCAGAAACTGGACCCCAGTGAGGCAGCCCGGATGTGGCTGGAAGAGAAGGGCTTCGTCGAGGCCGGATAACCCTGCCGGTACCGCCGGGGACCCCTTTCCGCTTCATATGGGAAAGGGGTCCCCGGTCTGTGGCACCATGTTGGAATGGCAGAATTCAAGCAGTCGCACAAGCTCCACAACGTTCTCTACGACATCCGCGGGCCGCTGCTGGAGCACGCCCAGCGCATGGAAGCGGCCGGCCAGCGGATCCTGAAGCTGAACATCGGCAACCCCGCGCCCTTCGGCTTCGAGGCGCCGGAAGCCATTCTCGTGGACATGATGCGGCATCTGCCCAAAGCCCAGGGATACAGTGACTCGCGCGGCATTTTCTCCGCCCGCACCGCCGTCGTCCAGTACTACCAGGGCCGCGGAATCCAGAACATCGACGTCGACGACGTGTACCTGGGCAACGGCGTCAGCGAGCTGATCACGCTCTCGCTGCAGGCGCTGCTGAACAACGGCGACGAAATTCTCGTGCCGGCGCCGGACTATCCGCTGTGGACCGCTTCGGTGTCACTGGCCGGCGGCACGGCGGTGCATTACCTGTGCGACGAAAACGAGCACTGGTGGCCCGACGTTGAGGACCTTGAGTCCAAGATCACCGACCGGACCAAGGGCATCGTGCTGATCAACCCGAACAACCCCACCGGTGCGGTGTATCCGGAACACATTGTGCGGGCCATTGTGGACCTCGCCCGGAAGCACGGCCTGATCATTTTCTCGGATGAGATCTACGAAAAGATCCTGTACGACGACGCCGTCCACGTGAACTCCGCGACCATCGCCGGCGAGGATGTCCTCTGCCTGACGTTCAGCGGACTGTCCAAGGCCTACCGGATTGCCGGCTACCGCAGCGGATGGATGGCGATTTCCGGACCCAAGCACGAGGCCGCGGACTACATCGAGGGCATCAACCTGCTCGCCAACATGCGGCTGTGCGCCAACGTTCCGGCGCAGCACGCCATCCAGACCGCGCTGGGCGGCTACCAGAGCATCAACGACCTGATTCTGCCCGGCGGCCGGCTCAAGGCCCAGCGCGACCTGGCCCACAAGATGCTCAACGACATTCCCGGGGTCAGCTGCGAGCTGTCCATGGGCGCCCTGTACCTGTTTCCGAAGCTGGATCCGGAGGTCTATCCGATTGCCAGTGACGAACAGTTCGCCCTGGACCTGCTCAAGCAGCAGAAGATCCTGATCTCGGTCGGAACGGCCTTCAACTGGGTGCGCCCCGACCACTTCCGGATGGTCACCCTGCCCAACGTGGAGGACATTGAAGACGCCATGATCCGGCTGGCCGAGTTCCTGAGCACCTACAAGCAGTAACCGGGGCGGACTACTCGGTGCTTGCCTGTTCCCGGGCCGCATCGAGGCGCCGGCGCGCGCCCTCGAGCCACGACTCGCAGCGGGTGGCGAGCTGTTCGCCGCGCTCCCACAGGGCGAGGGACTCCTCCAGGGACGCGCCGCCGGTTTCCAGCCGGCCGACCACCGACACGAGTTCGTCGCGGGCCTGTTCGTAGCTCATGGCCTCAATGTCGGACGGAACTGCTGATGCTTCGTTTGCTGCGGGATTCATTGCTGGTGCTTCCTTCGGTTCGGGGGAGGAGTGCGCAGGGGCTGGGGACAGCCCAGTAGTCGGTGCGGGCGGAAACTCAGGCATGTGCTGGCGGCTCCTGCGTGCCGGCTGCTGTGGCGGCGAGTTCACCCGCGGCAACGCGGATGCGCAGCCGGGCGGCTTCGGGAACCGCCGCCGCATCGCGCACCACGGCTCCGTCCGCCAGCTGCACGACGGCGTAGCCGCGGTCCAGTGTGTTCTGCGGCGACAGGGCACGCACCTGGGCCCGGAGGTGGGAAATGCGGTCGGTGTCGCGCCGAACCTCCGACACCATGCAGGACAGGGCGCGTTCCCGCAGCCGCGCGACGTCCTGCGCCCGGCCGTCGATCAGGGTCTGCGGCGCCGCGAGCACCGGGCGGGAACGAATGTGGTGCAGCCGCTCCGCTTCCCGGCCCACGGTCAGCTCCACGATGCGGCGAAGCTGTGCCCGGGCGGCGGCGATGCGTTGCAGTTCCTCGCCCACGTCCGGAACGATCCGCTTGGCGGCGTCGGTGGGGGTGGAGGCGCGCAGGTCAGCCACCTCATCGAGCAGCGGCCGGTCCGCCTCATGGCCGATGGCGCTGACCACAGGAGTGGACGCAGCGGCGACGGCCCGGACCAGGTCCTCATGGCTGAACGGCAGCAGGTCCTCCAGGGAACCGCCGCCGCGGGCAATCACGATCACGTCGACCTCGGGCATCGCGTCAAGCTGGGCCAGGGCCCGGGACACCTCGGCGACAGCGTTGACGCCCTGCACTGCCACTTCCCGCACCTCGAACGCTACGGCCGGCCAGCGCAGCGCGGCGTTGCGCATTACATCCTTCATGGCGTCGGAGTTGCGGCCGGTGATCAGCCCAATCCGACCCGGCAGCAGCGGCAGGGGAAGCTTCCGGTCCTCCCGGAACAGTCCTTCGGCCGCCAGGGACTGCCGCAGGCGTTCAATCCGGGCCAGCAGGTCACCGATGCCGACCGGGCGGATGTCGCGGGTCTGCATGGACAGCCGTCCGGTCTTGACCCAGAAGTCGGGCTTCACCTGGGCCACGACCCGGGCGCCGCGCTCCAGGGGCAGCTCCAGCCGGTTCATTACCGTGCTCCATACGGTCAGGGAGAGCGAGATCTCCGCATCGACGTCGCGCAGCGTGATGTAGGAGGCGTTGGCGCGCTTGTTCAGCTCAATAACCTGCCCCTCAACCCAGGTGGCCGGGGCGCGGTCGATGTAGGTCTTGAGGTTCTTCGACAACAGCTGCAGGGGCCACGGATTCTCGGGCGTGGTTTCCGCGGCAGTCTTCGGAAGGCTCGTGGGAGCGGATTCGTCGGGGCCGGAAGGGTCTAGGGGGTCTTGCATAGTTAATGTCTATCAGGTGCCGCCCACAACGCGCGTTCCGAACCGGGACCGCCTGCTTTCGGAAACCGGGCGTCAGGCCAGCTGAGCCATTCGGCGGAGGAACGGGGAAACAATCCATGCGAGCATTCGGTTCTGCGATTCTGGGCCTGGTGGCCATCCTGCTGGCGGCTGCCGCCTTCTGCTCCGCGTGGCTGGAGGAAAACGTGGTCTCCGACAGCGGGTTCACCGCGCTGGGACAGCCGCTGGGAACCGACGCAGCCTTCCAGCAGACCCTTTCTGAAGCAATTGGCAGACAGGCCTCGGACAGCCTGCAGGTTCCTTCCGCCATCGCTCCGTTCGTGGAGCCGGTAATTACCGGTGCCGTACAGGGCGTGCAGTCACTGCCCGAGTATCCGCAGGCCTGGGAGGAAACGCTGAGCCGGTCCCACGCGCTGACGTTCGACGGCGGCGGCGGAGTCACGCTGGACGTGGCGCCCTTGGTGGGGCTGGTGACCAACGCCGTCGGCAGTGAAACCGGAATTGAGGTGGCGGCGCCTGAATCCTCGCCCGTTCCGCTGACGGGAGCGGACCGGCGCGACGCCGTGGACCTGTTGGTGCGGGCGGGCGGCGCCTGGCCGTATCTGGCACTGGGTGCGGCTGCCGCGGCCGTGCTGTCACTCCTGGTGGCCCGGAGCCGGACTGCCGCCCTGGCCTGGCTGGGCCTCGGCGCACTGCTCGCCGGCGGGCTGCTGTGGATCGGCGCCGGGAGCCTTCCCGCGCTCGCCGAACGGCCGGCGTACGGCAGCGCCGTGGCCGAAACCTTCGCCGCCGCTTTTTCCGTCGAAGCCGCAGCCAGCCTGCAGGCCTGGACTGTTCCTTTCCTCCTGGGCGCAGCGGTGCTCCTGGTCCTGGGGCTGGTGGCGCGGTCACTGCGCGGTTTGCTGCGCGGACGGGCAAGATAACTGCAATGCCTGCGGTGCCGCGGGCGGGGAGAGCTGCCGGACACGCGCCGGCAGTGCGCCCATAGCGGACGCCCGGCCCAGCCGCCGGTCCGGTGTCCGGGCACCCGATAGCATGGAGGCATGACCAGCACTGCCGTATCCGTGCCTATGCCCACCGTGCCCCGCCGGCGCCGCAGCCCCCAGGAGGTATCCGCCGCCGCACCCGTCTCCGGCGCGCGCCGCGTCCTGCTCGCCGCACCCCGCGGCTACTGCGCCGGTGTGGACCGTGCCGTGATCGCCGTCGAGAAGGCGCTGGAAGCTTACGGCCCGCCGATCTACGTCCGCAAACAGATCGTCCACAACCTGCACGTGGTCCACACGCTGGAGGAAAAGGGCGCCATTTTCGTGGACGAAACCGACGAAGTCCCGGAAGGCGCCCGGCTGATCTTTTCCGCGCACGGCGTCTCTCCCGCCGTCGTGCAGTCCGCGAAGGACCGGAACCTGCAGACCATCGACGCCACCTGCCCCCTGGTGACCAAGGTCCACAAGGAAGCCGTGCGGTTTGCCCGCGACGATTTTGACATCCTGCTGATCGGACACGAGGGCCACGAGGAAGTTGAAGGCACCTACGGCGAGGCCCCCGAGCACACGCAGATCGTCAACGGTCCCGAAGATGTGGACAAGGTGGTTGTTCGGGACCCGGACAAGGTCATTTGGCTGTCCCAGACCACGCTGAGCGTCGATGAAGCCATGCACACGGTGAACCTGCTGCGCAAGCGGTTCCCCACCCTGCAGGATCCGCCCAGCGACGACATTTGCTATGCCACCTCCAACCGGCAGGCCGCCATTAAGAAGATCGCCCCCGAGGCGGACCTGGTGCTGGTGGTCGGTTCCGCGAACTCCTCGAACTCCGTTCGCCTGGTGGAAGTGGCGCTTGAGTACGGTGCGAAGGCCTCCTACCGGGTGGACTTCGCCAACGAGATTGACGAGAGCTGGTTCGAGGGCGTTGCCACCGTGGGTGTGACGTCCGGAGCTTCCGTGCCGGAAAACCTGGTCCAGGAGGTCCTGCACCTGCTGGCCGATTACGGCTACGGCGACGTCGAAGAAGTGGTCACCGCGCAGGAGGACATCATCTTCTCCCTGCCCAAGGAAATCCGCGCCACGCTCAAGGCCATGGGGGACACCTCCCGCGGTCTGGGCGGGCGGCGTGCCGGAGCCTGAGCGGCACCGGTATGATTGCTTAACGTGGCTCTTACTATTGGCATCGTCGGCCTGCCCAACGTCGGCAAATCAACCCTGTTCAATGCGCTGACCCGCAACAACGTGCTGGCGGCGAACTATCCGTTCGCCACCATCGAACCGAACGTCGGCGTCGTGTCGCTTCCGGATCCGCGTCTGGCCAAGCTGGCGGAGATTCACGGTTCCGCGCGCATCCTGCCGGCAACGGTGTCCTTTGTGGACATTGCCGGCATTGTGAAGGGTGCGTCGGAAGGCGAAGGACTGGGCAACCAGTTCCTCGCCAACATCCGCGAGGCCGAGGCGATTGCCCAGGTCATCCGCGTGTTCGATGATCCCGATGTCATCCATGTGGACGGCAAGGTGGATCCGCGCTCGGACATGGAGACCATCAACACCGAACTGATCCTGGCCGACCTGCAGACGCTGGAAAAGGCGATCCCGCGGGTGGAAAAGGAAGTGAAGATCAAGAAGCGCGAGGCCGCGCAGCTGTCCGCCATGCAGGCCGCGCAGGCCGTGCTGGAGCGCGGCGACACCATCTTCTCCTCCGTGGAGAAGGACAAGCTGGAGATGGAGCACCTGCGCGAGCTGAGCCTGCTCACCGCCAAGCCCTTCATCTACGTGTTCAACGTGGACGACGCCGTGCTGGGCAACCCGGAGCGCCAGGAGGAACTGCGCGCCCTGGTGGCCCTCGCTGATGCCATCTTCCTCGACGCCAAGCTCGAAGCCGACCTGGTAGAGCTGGACGAGGAAGAAGCCCGCGAGATGCTGGAGATGAGCGGCCAGGAGGAGTCCGGCCTGGACAAGCTGGCCCGCGTTGGCTTCCACACCCTGGGCCTGCAGACCTACCTGACGGCCGGTCCCAAGGAAACCCGTGCGTGGACCATCCGCAAGGGCGACACCGCCCCGCAGGCCGCCGGCGTGATCCACTCCGACTTCCAGCGCGGCTTCATCAAGGCCGAAGTTGTCTCCTTCGACGACCTCGCCGAGGCCGGTTCCATGGCCGAGGCCAAGTCCCGCGGCAAGGTCCGCATTGAAGGCAAGGACTACGTCATGGTCGACGGCGACGTGGTCGAATTTAGATTCAATGTATAAAGTCGCGTAATTTCGTTCATTTTTGAGGGCGGCTTGACATGCAATAAGCGCGTCAAGCCGCCTTCTTCTTGTCTGTCCTAATTGGTGCATGGAACGTCGTTCACGTTTGGAGTCGTTTGTCGTGTAACCACCAAGCGAGTGTTGTCCGCCGTTTGTTGCGATTCGCCTGCATGGGCTCGGACTGAAAATCGTCTCGGTAGTTCGACGACTTCAGATTCCTTGCTGGGTCCTGGCTGAGTTGGTGTTCTCTTCATCTTCGTGGGTAGGCGCATATTTTCGACCTGTCGGTCCTCCCGGGTAGCCTTCCCCTATGAAGGAAGATGATTTTTACACTGAGACGGATTCTTCGCTCGGGGGCTGGGGGCAGCAGACGACAACTCGCGAGTTCAATAGAGAACTCCTTGAAGCGATTGTGCAGGGGCCGATCTCTGATCATCCTGACGTTGAAGTAGCCGTCGCTCTTGCTCATCTTGCCCACGATGAATATGAGCTTTATGGTACTTGCGGCTCGAAATTGAGCAACGAAGATTCTCTCCTTTTCACGCGTGCGCTCCACCGGGTGCTGAAGCGTCTCGGCATAGAAACATTTGAGGTTCCGTTCCGTGACTTTGACTCATTCCGCAAGTATTGGAGACGAAATGATGGTCATGGGAGTTGGCAGGCCCGACGCGACATGGTTGAGGGATTCTTTGAACCGCTACATGAACTCTTGGATCAGCGAGAAGCTGCCAGCATGGCCTGGACCCTGGCGACGCCTATCTCTCCACGCCCCGTTACGGGTTGGTCACGCGTTGACCTGGAGATTGCTGAGATGCGTCGTCATTTCAATGCTGCGACGTCGCAACAAGACTATTCGAACGTTGGAAACGACTGCGTGGCGATTCTTGAAGCGCTGTCTGCGGCTGTTTATGTCCATGAGAAGCACGGTGAAGCGGAAAGTCCTGAGCCTTCTGTTGCAAGCACAAAAACGCGCTTCGATCGCTTCGTTGAAGTTGAAGTCCGGGGCTCTGAGAACTCCTACATTCGAAAGCTTGCCCGTGCATCCATCGAGTTGTCCCAAGCTGTCAAGCACCGCCGGGAAACTGCTACCAGGACTGACGCTGGGATTGCTGCTGATTCGGTTATTCTTCTCGCTAACATCTTCCGTCGCCTTCACTCCTAGGGCGTGGAAGGCGACTGGTTATCCCAAGTGCCAACTGAGTAGGTGCGCAATGCTCGCTATGCCTCCTGGTAGTTATTTGTTCCCGTAGGACACAGAGCGTACATAGTCGTCGCTCTGGAGTGACTGAAGAATGTCGATGGTTGCCCTTATAGGCTACTGAACGTCTGATAGGCCTGTGGAGTAATCAGTCGATCCTGAAGTCCGTAGGAGACACAACGGTGCCATGGTGGGGTTAGTCGGCTATGGAACGTGGTGGTGGAGTTTAGACTTAGTGGCTGAATGGGCGCGTTTATGGAGGCTCGAAGACGCGCAAGTCCTTTTAGTCCTTGTTGTAAACGATCAACGAGGTGCTGATCGGAACTCTACGGCAAGACGAAGGCTACGATCGGCGGACTTACCCCTCGACCATAATTGCAAAGGAAACGCCCGTAATAACGCATTGAAGCCATTGCCAAGGCAAGCTCAGGCAGGCCCCTTCTTCTTCATATCAAGAAGCCAGAACTCGTCGTTGATCTTGATCAGCAGCGCAATCATCAATCGAAGAGCGAAGTAGTAGGTTTGTTGATGCTGTGCCTCGCCGCCGGCCTTGGGTTGGGTGCCGTGTTGATACTTATTGCGCAACTTCGGCCCGTTGCTGAATTGGTTTGAGTTGAGGTTGTAGTTGAAGTAGGACGCTTCGGCGTCGGTGAGCAGTGACGAACGTGTCACGAGCCAACCAGCATCGAGCATCCTATCGACGTGTACGCGGGACCTCTCGCTGAGATGGTGGTAGGCAACCGCTTGGTAGTCATTGAGTGACTTCAGGACGCGAAACAATCCGGGGTCCTTGAGCCGGACGCGCTTGCCGGTGTTCTCGGCGGCTCCGAGTTCGATCAGTTTGTCGATGAGGGGGCGTTGGTACTCGTGAAGCGATTCATACGACACCTGGTTTCGCTGAAGCAGGTCGACTAGGTTGTGGCCTTTCAAATCCTCGTTAATGTAAGCCAGATGCGACTGATCAGAGAACAACGTGTGCAGGACCGTTCGGATCTCAACATGGTCCGTCGCATATGCATACTTTCCTTCCAACGCACTGGGAATCGTTCGGTATCGGACCTGATCCGCTCCCGCTGCCGCTAAGTCATGGTCGATTTCGCCGTCCTCTATGAACAGGTTGAACTGCGTTGCCACGGACTCCATTTCGGCGAACAGATTCCGACACCGCTCTAGAGAATTTGCTGTCGGACTTGACATGTTGAACACGAAACTCGTGACGCCATATTCCGCAGTAAGGTGCTCTTCGAAGTACCAGCGGATCACCGTTTCTAGGTCGATATCCTTTGTCGCCAAGTACCGCTGGTACATCTCCGTTTGGAGTAGTGTCGCACGGTCCTTGGTACTAAATGCATGCCCGGTGCGGTAGTGTGCGGTGCCGCTCAAACCCATGGCGACTTCAAGCCCGCGGCGTTCGCTATCGAATGCGGGGAGAGTTAGGAGCCCGTCATGGGGTGCGAACTCGAGGAGGAACTGGAAGTTGTTCAGAATGGACGGAAAGTCCAACGTGCTTTCCAGCCAGGCCTCGCTGAAGCTGTATTCGATGACCATGTCGTTCAACGTTGCAGTCATCGGCTCAACCTGGGTCGGTGATATGGCAACGGCGCAACCAGTCTTGATGCCGGGGGTCGTATTGAAGAAATCTTTGATAATCGAGTCGTACCGACGCCTCGCCTTAACAATCAGCTTGGCATCTATTCCGGCGCTGCTGTCGATCGCAGCGTGTGCGATTAGGTCAAGATAATTCGGGTTCGGCTCCGAGCTGTCGATGTAGGCATCCATCAGGGCCCGCGAGTCTATTGCACTGAAACTCGCGGGAAGAAAGCTGTCCACTTTCTTCTTGTCCTCAAGGTGAAAACTGACCACAAGTTCAGCTTGGCTCGGCTCGGCTAGAAGCCGTTCTCGCACGGCCGTGTCATAGTAGTCCACCAGCCGCTTGCTCGTGAGCATGTCGCCGAGGCGAACTCTAGCGTGTTCGAGCGCAGTCAGCATTGCACCGGCCGAGCAGCGTCCGAAGACTCCGAGGCCAGCCAAGAGATCGAGAAGGTGTTCATGATACTGCCAGTCGACTTTCGGTAACATCTCGTTGAGATTGTCGTCCTTCAGGGTGTTAAACCACTGCGCGACTGTCCGTCGAGTGTGTGCGGCGCCTGCGAGGATGGCCTTTCGGTCGTCTTCACGGATATTAGGGGGAAAAACCTGCCTCTATGAATAGCCGTGCGTTGTGCAGTTCCAGGATGCTGTTGACATCCTCCGGGGGAGAAGCTGGGTCGAACCCCCTAATTACTTCAGCAGCTTGCTCGATTTGCCAATAGGTTGCATAGTCGCTGGGGCCGTAGTAGCGGAGACGACGGGAGAACGGGTCAGGTGCAGTATCTGTGTCCATGTGGATCCTTGCGAGGGTTCAGCGTCGGCGGTCGAATGGGCGAGTCGGGTAGCTTCCGCCAATGTTATCGTCGCCGCGGTCCTGGGATATCAGATCGGGAGGTGGCCGCCTGCAGGTTCTGCTCATGGTTTCCAACTCCGCTTCTACACTCGCCCTCGACGACATTCTTCTCGATCCGAATAACTTTCGATTCCAGGCCTGGCTCCACCACATAGGTGGTTGAGAAGCGTTTTTGTTGAAGGCAAGGTGCAGGCTCTGGCGCTTGCACGAATCTAGGACGTGAGGAGCAGAGGTTGCCCGGCTACGGAACGCGGTCGAATTTAGATTTAATGTGTAGGTTTATCGTCTAACTCATTGGCAATGCCGCCCTCACCGGAAACGCTGAGGGCGGCATTTTCGTATGTATAGAGGGAAAGGGCGCAGGGCTGTCACGCCTACGATCCCGAGGGTTCGTGGGCGGCGGACAAAGGAATGACAGAATGGCCCGATGACGGAGCCGACGAAACTGACCAGACCTGAGTGTCTCTACAACCGGACGGAATGGATATTCGCGGGCTTCATTGTCCTTGAAGTCCTGGCTTTCGCTGTCTTCCCGGGGTTGCCCCTCGTGGTGGCCGGAATGGCGATGGCTACCCGGCTTCGGGAATCCAGGAACCGGACACTGGTGCTGTGGATCATTGCCGGGGTGTTGACGATCGTCGCGTTGGCACCGTTTATCCTCGGGATGCTCGGGTTGTCATCGTTTGCCGAAGTGGATACAACCTACGGCTAGGATCGCTTGCAGGAAGGGAAGTCTCGTCTTCCGCGGAGGTTCCCTTTTGCCGGTGAAGAACCGTATGAAACAAGGGCCCTTGAGCAGGTCACGACGCCGACACCATAATCCAGATGTGACGTTGGTCTGTTACGGAACGTGGTGGAGTCCCGCTCCAATGGTTAGCTCTCCACGGATTGTTTGAGGAAGGCCCGGGGTGCCTAGTGCGTTCCGTTCCTTTCTGTCTTCGCCCTCGACCGGGATAACAGGCGGTTTCGTGGTCGCTCCCGTTTAAAGTACGTGTTCGGCAGCATCGAGGGTCCCATGATCCCCGTGGCGTCAAGCGTCTCCCTCGGCATCGCAGCATTGGCCCTGCCCCTGGCCGGCCTCATTGTGTGCTTCGGCACCAAAGGCTTCACCATCGCGGCCATGTCCATGATATTTGTGGGCAACAACCCCTTCGCAGGCATCGCCACCAGCGCCTAGTGGCTCCCTTTCCGCAGTGCCTCTCTGGGGTACTGCCTCACCCAGGAATCTTAGGGCCGCGGCTACGCGACGGAGGCGGCACGCTCCCTGCTGGTCTGGGCCTTCAACAGTCTTGACCTCAGCCGGGTTCAGCCCGAGGCAGAACACGCAACATGGCCTCAGCCTGTGTGCTGGAGAAACTCGGATTCGTGCTTGAGGGGACGTTGCGCGAGGACTGCATCGTCAACGGCGACGTATCCGACTCCTGGGTGTACGGTCTGCTCAGGCGCGACTGGACGGGCTGAATTTTCCCTTGATGGTTGGTGGACCTCGTTTGCCGGGGTGCTGAGGGGGCGCTCACTGACCTGCGATTCGATTGATCGTGGAGAGAAGAGCTCTAAATGTCTTCTGTCCCTCCGGAGTGAGCCTGACTCTGGTAGTACCGTAGCGGGAACGACGCTCTTTGCTCACTTCGACCAGCCCTCGTTCCTCGAGGTCGCGGATGATTTTTGAGAGGTCAGGTGTCGACAGTCCGGTTGTTTCTTGCAGCGAAGGGTAGTCTGCTTGCTCTACTTGCGAAAGGTGCGCCATGGTCACGAATCGCTTGGGGGCGACTAGATGCGCGTCGAGTTCGGTGTGGGCCATGCGTGCCTCAGCGGCGGATCAACAGAATGATATAGAACGTTAGCCAGGCTGCCGGTGCGAGACCGGCGAAGAGGAAGGCCTCAGGGAAGGGGATCGTCTCCCCGTGGGAGATGCCTCTCCAGACTGGAATGAGTAACCATACGGTGAAGGCCGCGCTAACGGCGGTCACCTTGAGGCGAGGCTCGTTGGGACGTGCCAGGCGGCTGGCGATCCAGTAATGCGACGTGATCAGCGTGCAGAGGGTGGGAATGATTGCCCACCAAGGATGACCGATCAGGGCAACCAGTCCTGAAAAAAACGAGCCGGCGACTGTCACTGCGGTGCTTGCGTGGTCAGCGATTGTGAATTCTCGCCGCGGTCTTTCCGGAATGGCGGTGAGGAGCCGCCGGGCCTGATCGGGTGTGGTGATTTCCCGATCCTGAGGATTAATAGGGGACTCAGCGTTCATCCGGCAATACTTGCAACTACTTGCAGTATTTGCAAGTAGGGATTTCGGGGAGGGGCTTCTAGCCTGCTCGCATCGCTCAGGGGTTGCTACATGAGGTGACATGGTGGAGTTCCGCTTCAATGTCTAGTTCTCAACGGATTGTTGAAGGAAGGCCCGGGGTGCGTAGTGCATGCATTCCGGGCCTTTCTGTCTCCGCCCCCGACCGGGACAACATTGGTAGGCAGTGCCTACATTGTGTACATGACAGTTCGGGAACGGTGCAGTGTTAGGACCACGTCGACGGGGGAGCTGATCGTCGTCTCCGGTGCCTCGACAGGGATCGGGGCGGCCACCGCGCGCGAGCTCGCTTCTCGCGGTTACCACGTCCTTGCCGGCGTCAGACGAGACGCGGACGCTGATGCGATCCGCGCTAAGTGCATCGAACCGGTGATGCTGGACATCACCATTGGTGAACATATCGAGGCGCTCGCCGCCCGAATCGCCGATGATCCTCAGGAGCGAGCGCTGCGAGCGGTGATCAACAACGCCGGGATCGAGATCAACGCACCTATCGAGGTCCTCCCGCTCGACACATGGCGGCAGCAGTTCGAGGTCAACCTCTTCGGACACATCCGGGTCATCCAGGCGTTACTGCCCGCGCTGCGGAAAAGCCGGGGCCGCGTGGTCAACATCAGCTCCGTAGGGGCAGTGGCCACTCTGCCCATCTACGGAGCGTATCCCGGGTCCAAGGCCGCGTTCGAGTCGGCCAGCGATGCCCTGCGCCGGGAAGTGGCTCCTCAGGGCATCCAAGTCGTGATCATCCAGTCCGGCGGAGTGAAGACTCCTATGGCCGCCAAGAGCGGGCCGCTCTCGCTCAAACTCTCGCAGGGCATGAGCAAGGAGCACACCCGCCTCTATGGTGCCTTGATCTCTTCGACGGTGAGCTTCCAATCCTCGTTCCTGCGGCGGGCGATGACGGCAGACCAGGCCGCGAAAAAGATCACGAAGATCGTCACCACCAAGCGTCCTCGAACCAGATACAGCCTTGGCACGGACGCTGCCTTCACCCTGCCAATGGCGCGGTTCCTGCCTGCCCGCCTCATGGATCGCGTCGTCCCCCGATAGCTCAGGACGCCGCAGGAGCATGCCTCAGAAACAGAGGTTATTCCGCTACGGAACGTGGTGGAGTTTAGGTTCTAACGTGTAGTCGCCTTCCGAAAAGCGCTTCCCGGACTATCCGGGAAGCGCTTTTTGTTTGCCTGCAGCCTTACGAAGCGCGACTCCAACTGCAGCGAGCGGCTCGACCTTAGCCAACGCGCGGTTCTGGAAACCTTGGCAGCGTAGAGAAACAGAGAAGGAGGGTGGTGGCTGCTAGGCGCCCACCCGAGCAAGCAGCTGGTCCCTGTGTACCTGAAGTGGCTCTGCGTAGGGACCCTTGGTGGCGTAGTCGTAGTTGAGCGGCGGAGTGAGCCTCTTGATGATGTCTTCCTCGAAACTCTCGGGCACTGGATGGAGTATCCAGGTCACCTGCAAGTGTGTCGTCATCCAGTTGGTCAGACGTTGCTCTGCTGCTGGCGCAAGGCTGAATTTGGTGCGGCGTCGCGGGTCCACGGCAATTCCCGGCAGCAAGCGCAGCTCATCGACCAACAATGCCGCAAGAGAGCGGCGAATTGCAGATACCCTTGTTGTCGCTAGATGCATGTCAGCAAAACGTTTCGCGGAGACGATTTTGCGACGCCAATGTACAACGGCTCGGTCGGGTCTACCTGCGGAAAGCCAGCGGGCGAGAAACGGGCAAGGGCACCAGCCGGATCCCGCCAGGCACACACGCCAGGCAGATCGATTTCGTAGAGTGACACCATAATAATCCCCTATGTAGTGGCGGGGTGTCGCTCTGCGAGAAGTAGGTAATGCAGAGGTCAAGCAAGGCCGGGTGAGTGCAAGGTTCGATTGGTTAGGTCGGGTGGAAGGAGCGGCGGTTGCTTCTCCAGAGCAGATCCAACTTAGCGGCCTGATCGGTGAGTGCGGGGGGAGCCATGGGAACTCGTTTGGATGGTACGTGCCGACAGGTGAAAGGATGGTCCCGTGAACACGCTTGATGACGCCATCGCCCTGGCCGTCTCCTACGGCCTGTCGGTGACCGCTGAGGGTGCGACCGTGAATGAGGCGGGCTTGGACTACCGCGTAGTCATGGCCTCTGACGAGGCCGGGCGCCGCTGGGTGCTGCGGATTCCACGCCGTGTAGACGTGTCCGAGGGCATGGCCGCCGAGGTCCGTATCCTCGACCTCGTGGCTCCAGTCCTCGCGGCCGAAGGGGTGGCGGTTCCGGATTGGCAGGTTCGCGCCCCGGACCTGATCGCCTACCCGGCTTTGCCCGGTGCCCCGGGCCTGACACTTTCTGAGACCGGGGAAGTCCTCTGGCACATGGATCCGGCTAGTCCGGACTACGCCGGCCGACTGGGACGCTTGCTGGCCTGCCTGCACTCTCTGGGCGCGACGGAGGCCGAGGCAGCGGGCGTAGAGGTTCGATCCCCCGAGCAAGTCCGCCAGGCATGGCATGACGACGTCGCTCGGGTTAGTGCGGAGTTCACCGTCGCCCCGGCTTTGGCCGAGGCATGGCAGAACTGGCTCGAGGACGACATCTGCTGGCCGGAGGAGACCGTGATGACCCACGGGGAGATCTACCCTGCCCACATCCTGTTCGACAAGCACGGCACAATCACCGGGGTCCTGGACTGGACGACGGCCCGCGTTGACGACCCTGCCCGAGACCTGGCGGCCCAGTACGGTGCCGGCGGGGAGGAGATGCTGCAGATCACTCTCGCCTCGTACGAACAGGCCGGCGGGCACGTGCACCCCGGCATGGCTGCCCAGGCCCGGCACCTGTGGGAGGCCTCCCCACTCGGTTATGCGCTGTATGCGCTGACCACCGGCGCTAAGGCAGACCGGGCCACGGCCGCCGCGATGCTCGGCCCGGAAGCCTAACCCCGGGCACCGGGGGACATCGCTCTCAGTGTGAACTCATCTCTGAACGCACCCTGGCCGGGCTCGCCTCCGCCCGGGCCCACGGCCGTAACGGCGGACGCCCCTACAAGATGACCCCGGCGAAACTCGGGCTCGCCCTGGCGTCCATGGGCAAACCCGGAACCAAGGTCAGCGACCTCTGCGCCGAATCCGGCGTCACCCGCCAAACCCTCTACCGCCGTGTCGCGCCCACCGGGGAACTGTGCCGCGACGGTGAAAAGCTCCTCTCACGGTAGTGAGTCCGTTTGTCGCACGCGCACCGGGCAGGTTCTCAGGGTATTCAGGTCGTGATCATCCAGTCCGGTGGAGTGAAGACTCCTATGGCCGCCAAGAGCGGGCCGCTCTCGCTCGAACTTTCGCAGGGCATGAGCAAGGAGCACACCCGCCTCTAGGGTGCCTTGATCTCTTCGACGGTGAGCTTCCAATCCTCGTTCCTGCAGCGGGCGATGACGGCAGACCAGGCCGCGAGAAAGATCACGAAGATCGTCACCACCAAGCGTCCTCGAACCAGATACAGCCTTGGAACGGATGCTGCCTTCACCCTGCCAATGGCGCGGTTCCTGCCTGCCCGCCTCATGGATCGTGTCGTCCCCCCGATAGCTCAGGAGGCCGCAGGAGCATGCCTCAGAAGCAGACGTTATTCCGTTAGGGAACGACGCGGCGGTGGAGTTTAGGTTTAGCGTCTAGTTCTCGACCTGCATCAAGAGAATGCCGCCCTCGGTGATGAGCGAGGGCGGCATTCCTGTAACCAAACCCGGGTCCGGCCTGTTTCTACGAACTACGCGGGCTACGGTTTATGCCGTCTTGCCGCCTTCAGACTGCATACTTCCGCTGCGTGAGCGCAGGTAAGCGGCGACCGCCAGGCGGTTGACCGCGGACCGGCTCACGATCCCAACGGGGCGGGAATCATCCCCGCTGACCACTGGTACTTTCTTGAGCCGCGCGTCCGACAACGCAGCCACGGCGTCACTGATCGCCGCATTGGCGTCGATGGTGACGACGTCGTGCGTGGCAAGCCGCAGAACATTCAGGGTCGCCAGATCGGACATCGCCCGGTCCAGATCGTCGTCGGCACCGATCGCGTAGGAGTAGATCGACGTCGACGAGGGATGGGTTGCGGACAGATACCGCAGGACGTCGCCGTCGGAAAGGAAGCCTGCCAGCCTGCCCTCCGCGTCGAGGACCGGCGCTCCGGAGATGCCGCGTTCGGTGAAGGTCTGCAGAGCGTCAAGCACCGTGGAGTCCGAGGACAGGGCGTACACATCGGACTTCATGATCGACTGGACGGTGTTTGCCGGACTCTGAACGCTTTCCGCCGCGCGGCGTGACCGCACCGAACGGTACGCCAGGAAAGCGAGGACAATGCCGAGGAACGAGGTGGCAACCACCAGGCCGACGGAGCCGTGGAAGCCGGTGAGCAGCGCGTCGCTTTCGCTGCGCCCTGCGCCCATGTTCGCCGCAATCAGGGCGCCGTAGATACCGGTGGCGAGCGAGGTACCCACGCAGCCGGCGATCTGGAAGCTGGTGGAAACAACCGTGACGCCGTGTGCACTGGTTTCACGGTCCAGGTGGGACAGCGCGAAAGTCTGTGCCGGTCCGATGACGAATGCCGTAGCCAGCACCGCCGGGACGTAGAGGAGCCCGAAGATCCAAACAGATGAATGGCCGGCAGCGACTCCGACGAGCGTGACGAAGACCGCCATGACGAGGTACCCGAGCGGGATGGACCAACGGCCGCCGTGCCGGTCGAAGAGGCGCCCGGCAATGGGCCCCATCCCCACCGTAAGGAGGATGCCCGGGGCGAGGGTGAGTGAAGCACCCAGCGGCGGCATGTCGAGTGCACCCTGGAGGAACAGCGGAATGGTGACGTTCATGGCGAACACGAAGACCAGGCCAAGCATCGTCATCAGCACGCCGAACACGAAGGGGGCGTTGGAGAACGGGCGCAGGTCGAGCAGGGGATGTTCAATGCGGCGCTGCCGGATGACGAACAGCCACATCGCGAGCAGCCCAACGACGCCGGAGGCACCCGCGTACAGGGCGGATCCCTCGAAGGCGCTGGACACGCCGTAAAGGATGCCTGCCAGGCCGACGGCAACCAGGATGAACGACAGGATGTCCAGAACCGGCCGGCCCAGTTCGGCAACGTTCCGCAGGACGACCGCGCCGGCAAGCAGTACCGCGAGGGTGAGTGCGCCGAAGACCCACATCAACGTGGTCCAGGGAGCGACGGTGAGAATGACGCCGGACAGGACGATCGCCAGTGACGGGCCGAGCGTCGTCATTGCCGCCATGATGCCCATGTTCAGGCCAAGCTTTTCCCGCGGGGACACGGCAAGGGTGATGTTCATGCCGATAGGGGTGAGCAGGCCGGTGCCGATGGCCTGCAGCAACCGCGCGACAAGGAGTATTTCGAAGCTCGGGGCGAGGGCTCCCACCACCGAACCGACCGTCATGAGTGCGACGACGACGACGAACAGGGGGCGTGTGGGGAACCGGTGGTACAGCACGTTCGCGACAGGCACGAAGACCGCTGCCACCAGCAGATAGCCGGTGGTGAGCCACTGCACGGTGGCCACGTTCACGCCGAAGTCCTGCATGATCGGCGTGAAAGCTACGTTGAGGAACGTTTCGTTGAATGTGGCAAGGAAGGCGGCGGCTGCTGCGACCGCGATCATTCCACCTGCACGTCCCTTGACGTTTGGGCGGGATGTTTGAGGGGGCGCCATGGAATCTCCTGACAGTTGGCGGTGTGGAGGCGATCGACCGTGCCGTGTCAGAAGGTTCTTGTGGACTTCGCGTGTCGTGTCATCGATGCCGTGGCCCGGAGGCCATCGAAAATTCTAGCAGATTCGGGATCTCGGCCCGGGTGTTCAGCAGCGCTGTCTGCATCCGGCAGGGCTGGTCCAGCGGCATTCAAGGGACCCTGGATGAGGTCCACGGCGGAGGGCGGTTCATATGGCAGGGTGGCATGCATGACTCTGCCGACGCCCATTTTGCACACCGAGAGGCTACTGTTGCGGCCCTTCGCCGATGCCGACGCCGACGACCTCTTCGCGCTGCAGAGCAACGCCGAAGTGCTGCGCTACTGGGACAGTCCGCCGTGGACGGAGCGGGCGCAGGCCGCACGCTTCCTGGACGGATGCCAGCGGATGGCGGACGAAGAAACCGGTGCCAGGGTAGCTCTCGCCCGCAAATCTGACGGTGAGTTCTTGGGCTGGTGCACTTTCAATGGGTGGAACCCCGACTTCCGCAGTGCCTCGCTGGGGTACTGCCTCGCCCAGTCGGCTTGGGGCAGCGGCTACGCGACGGAGGCAGCCCGCGTTCTTCTGGATTGGGCTTTTGACAATCTCAATCTCAACCGGGTGCAGTCCGAAACAGATACACGCAACATGGCCTCGGCCCGCGTGCTGGAGAAACTCGGTTTCGTTCGTGAGGGGACATTGCGCGAGGACTGCATCGTCAACGGCGACGTGTCCGACTCCTGGATATACGGCCTGCTTCGGCGCGACTGGATTCAATCCGCAGGCCGTTGCACCTGAAAACCCCAGCCCTAGAATCTTCGTATGGGCCGGCTCACTTTCAGTATCAACGTCACCCTGGATGGTTGCATCAACCACCGGGAGGGGATTGCCGACGGCGAAACACATGCCCACTTCACCCGCCTCCTGGACGAGAGCGGCGCCATGCTCTGGGGCCGCACGACCTACGAGATGATGGAGAGCTACTGGCCGGCGGTAGCGAGCGGCGACGTCGAAGCGCCGGAAGCGATGCGCGAGTGGGCTCTCAAGCTGGACGCCATACCAAAATACGTTGTGTCCACGACCCGCAGCGATTACCCGTGGACCAACAGCCACCATGTGGCCGGTGACGTGCGCAGTGCTGTGCAGGAGCTCAAGGAACGGACCCCCGACGGGGTGCTCGTCGGCAGCGGAAACCTTGCGACGGCGCTGGACCGGTGGGACCTGATTGACGAGTATCGATTCCTCGTTCACCCGATGATCGCCGGCCATGGCCCGACCCTGTATCAGGGGCTGCTGCGCGGCACGCGCCGCCTCGATCTGATCTCGTCGGAACCACTCAGCAACGGCACAATTTCCGTGCACTATCGACGCGCTGATTAATGAAATGACCGGAATGCCTGGGGTCGAAGACCGTTCGGACGGGGTTGCGCGCATACTGCATGACAGTGTTCCCCGACGCAGCCGGATGCCGGGTATGCATTGACCCGGGCCTTCTATGAAAAGCCGGGATTCCTGCCCTTGGTAGAGGCGGAGCTCTGGGGAGAAGGCACACCATGTCTAATCATGGTGAAACCGATGGGGACCGAGCCCGGGTAGCGCGTTTCGAAAGCGGATCTTTCGGACGGACGGTTGCATCCGTCCGCAGGACAGGTACCCTGATTTTGGTGGCACACGCCACCTACTGCGCTTCCACGTGAGGACCACGTGAATCATCGCGGAGAGGCCTGAGTAGTTCAGGACATGTCCGGATGGAGTGCGGCGTACGCATACGCCAACTTCATTTCGCCGATGCCCGGCACCGGCTGACGAAAGGACATGACATGTCATCGAAGGACGAGAAAAACCTGGCTCAGGTAATCGAGAAAATCTCAAAGATGGAAGAGCCGCAACGAGAGGCTATGCACCGTGTGCATGACATCATCCTCACTGCGGCCCCTACCCTGAAACCGCGGATCTGGTACGGAATGCCCGCTTACGCGAAGACGGCCAGCGATCCCGCGCTCGTGACCCTGCGCAATGACGAACGCTTGAACCTCGCGATCACGGAGAAGGCCGCCTTCCGACCTGCCGGTGGGGCGGACGGCAGCCTGATGCCGGCCGCATGGTATTTCGAGACCATCGACGACGACACCGAAAAGCGCATTACCGAGATTGTGCGGTCCGTGGTCGAGTAACGTCGTTCTCACCTTGTTGCCTGTGGGTGGCATCGCTTCACGTTGGCCGGCGTCGAATTGCGGTGGAGGACGCTGACGTGCAGTGAAGGATCAGCTTCGTGGCCGCGAGTTATCCACAGGCAGCAGGAGGTTCGCCCGCTCAGGGAAGCGCTGCCTCAAAATCGGCATATGGGAATCAGGTACTACGCCTACGCGTTCGACGGCGATCAAACCAGGGAAGTCCTGGCTGACCCTTCCCTGGTGCTCGGCTCCGACCCCTACGCGGATGCCTGCGGTCTCGAACCGGGTTTCACCCTGGGCGTCACAGAGTTCAAGCAGTCCCGGCCGGAGCGCGACTTTCTGTATCTCGATAAGGCATGGCGGTATTTGCAGTGGCTCACTGCTCCGTGCTCGGCTGATGCCAAGGCCAGACCGGCCCACCGGATGTTCGAAGGACAGGTTGCCTTCATCGCCGACGGTTATTCCTGGCACCCGTGGGTGCGTGCCCTCGCACCTGACGAGGTCTCACTGATCGCCCAGGATTTGAAAACGATCCGCGACCATGACGTCGAAGCGTGCCTGAGCGGTGGAGGCTCGACTGATCAGCTGGTGACGTCCGAGCTCACCTATGTAGTCCCCTACCTGCATCGTGCAAGGTCCTTTGCTGACACGTTGTCCTCGGAGGGGCGCGGGTGCGTGTACTTGATCGGTTGAGCGGGCAGCAGCTCAGCTCATCCCACATGCCTGCGTGATCCATTCGGCGGTATCGGGAAACCTGGGCAACCCAAGGATGGCGCCCAGGGCTCATGACCGCCGCGTATCACCGACGAGCACCGGCTGGTCTACCTCATCGACGGTGACGATCTCGTGATCCTCCAGGCGCGGTACCACTACTGAGCGGCTGGTTCGACTCATCCCGGCATGCGTTTGAAACCCGGCAAGAGCTTCCAGCGCGCAACCGGGGAGCCTTCGGAGCCGGCCGGTTTAGCTGCTCACTCCGAGGGCTTTGCCAACAGTGGAATTATCGCTGAGAACCTGCAGCATGCAGGCGGCCAGATCCCGGCGGGGGATTGAACCCCCAAGGCGGCCGTCGTCGTCCGTCGTCAGCGCCTTCCAGGTCCCGGTGGGTTCCTTGTCCGTAAGGCCGGTGGGCCGGAGAACGGTCCAGTCCAGGCCGGAATTCCGGACCAGCGCCTCCTGCTCGTTGTGATCGGCCAGTGCTTTGGCGAGCACCACCCGCATGAGAAGCCGCAGCGGTGCGGGCATTTGCGCCGCCGAATCTCCCGCGCCCAGGGACGACTGCACAACGAGCCTGCGCACTCCAGCGTCCCGCATCGCGCGGGTGACGGTCTCCGTCACGGCGGCACGCTGACGGGACACGCCCTTGGCGCCGCCCACGGTGACCACGACGGCGTCGGCCCCCGCCACGGCCTCTGCGGCAGCCGTGGAATCAGAAGCATCGCCGGCGACAGCGCGGACACCGGCAGGACCGCGGCCGCTGCGGGACAACACGGTGACCTCGTGGCCTGCTTCTTGCGCCAGCGATGCCAGCTGGGCGCCGGTGCCCTGGGATCCGCCGATAATGGTGATTCTCATGAAAGTCCTTCGGTTCGTAGCGCGCTGGTGCTGCATACGATCATCTCATCCGCTGCGGGGGACAGGCCGGGCGCGTCATCGTCATCAATCGGTGCCGGACCGGACATAGTCGGACAGCTCCGGCCCGGGACGCAGCACCGCGTTGACAATCGCACGGATTGCAAACTCGCTGGTCTCCGCGAGGTCGATTTCCTCCGGGTGCAGGAGCCACTGCAACTGCAGCCCGTCCATCACCGCCAAGATGCTGGCAGACGCTGCGCCGACCGTAGCCGGCTCCGTGACGCCCTCCTGTGCGCACAGGACACCGAAGGCATCACCGACCTCGCGCCGAAGGGTAGCGTACCGGTTGTCGAAGAACGGGCGTGCCGGGTGGTCATCCGTAACCGCCTCAGCTGAGAGCACGGTATAGACCTGCACGACGCCTGCACGCCGTGAGTTGGCGAGGGCCGTCCGCACTAGATGCAGGAACAGTTCTGGCCCGTCCGGGATGTGCCGCTCGTCGAGATCCGCAACGTCTGTCTCATCCCGGTACGTGAGCATCTCGAGCAGGAGATTCTGTTTGGAACCGAAGTGATGGAGCACGCCGGAGTGGGTGATGTCCACCTGTTCCGCGATGTCGGCAAGGGTTCCGTTGGCATAACCCTTGTTGCCGAAGATGTCGATTGCGGCCTCGAGGATCTCTGACCGCTTGCGCTGGGTGGCGGGCCGGGTGCGGGAAACATTGCTGTTGGTTTCGTGTGTCAGGGTGTCCTCTTCGGCGGTGACGGCGGCTTGTGAATTATCTCTTGTGATCTTACTAACATGTGGTAGCGTCCAATGTTACTTACTGGTCAGCAAGTAAGCCAACCGGAATGCGCACCATGGCGGTGCTGCATCACATGAGGAGAAGCAATGAGGCTTAAAACATCCTTCATCGCCGTCGGACTCGTCTCGGCTCTGGCGCTCAGCGCCTGTGGCGGCGGCGCCGAGTCCGACTCGCAGCCCGAGGCAGGTGCAGCGCTCACCATCGCGAAGCCGGACGGTGCCATCACCACGGAGTCGAACAATCCCTGGGTTGGTGATTCGTCGGCGAACAAGCTGGGCTACAAGAACGTCATCTTTGAGCCGCTCGCCATGGTTAACACCGTTGGCGAGAATGAGACCACGCCATGGCTGGCGGAAAAGGTCGAATGGAACGACGACTACACCCAGCTCACGATCACCCCGCGGACTGACGTGACCTGGAACGACGGCGAGGAGTTCACAGCCGACGACATCATGTTCTCCTTCGACCTGATCCGGAACACCCCGGCCCTGGACACCGGAAACCTGCAATTGACCGACATGGTTAAGGACGGCGAAAGCGTCGTCCTGACCTTCGACGAGTCCAAGTTCGTTAAGCAGGGCCAGGTCCTGCACACCGCGATGGTGCCGGAGCACATCTGGGCCGACATCGCGGATCCGACCACGGAGGCGAACCCCGATCCGGTGGGAACCGGCCCCTACACGCTGGACAACTTCAGCAGCCAGTCGGTCACCCTCCAAGCCCGGGATGACTACTGGGGCGGAGACCTGGCCGTCCCGACCCTGTACTACGTCTCCTACAACGACAACACTGCCCTGACCACGGCTCTTGCAAACGGAGAGGCCGATTGGGCGCAGGCATTCATTCCCGACGTGCAAAGTGCCTTTGTCGACAAGGACCCCGAGCACAATGTCTTCTGGCCGGCAAACGTCATGGCCCCGGACGTCCTTTTCCTGAACCATCAGGAAAAGCCCTTCAACAACCTCGCCTTCCGCCAGGCAGTGAACATGGTCATTGACCGTGCGGCGCACACCGAAATCGCCAGGGAAAAGGCCGGACCGGAACTGACCTCGGTGACCGGACTGCCGACTCCAATCGGGGACCAGTACATCGCTGACGAATTCAAGGATGCAGAACTTTCCCTCGACGTTGACGGCGCCCGGAAAATCCTCGAGGAGGCAGGCTATGCGTGGGCTGACGAAGCCCTCATTGATCCTGACGGCGAGCCCGTTTCCTTCACGCTTGAGGTGCCCCAGGGATGGAATGACTACGTCACCGGCATCAGCCTCATCGCAGACCAGGTCAAGGAAACCCTTGGCGCCGATGCAAAGGTCAACACGCCCGATGCCGACACATGGTGGGAGAACAAGCGCTCCGGCAACTTTGACGCCATCATGCACTGGACGGACAGCGGCACAACGCCGTATGACCTCTACTCCGACACGATGGACGGCCGCTGGCTGCTGGCGGGCGACGCAGTGGACTACAACTTCGGCCGCTACGAGAACGACCGCGCCACGGAGCTGCTGAACACATATGCGACGTCGGGAAGCGACGAGGAACGCACCAAGGCCCTTGAAGAGGTCCAGAAGATCTTCGTCGAGGATGTTCCGGTGATCCCGGTGGGAACCCACCCCGCATTGGGCGAGTACAACACGCGCAACTACGTGGGATGGCCCAGCGAGGAAGACCAGTACGCGACCGCTGACCCCGTGCAGGTCACCGTTCCGCTGATCCTCACGAAACTGACACCCGCCGAGTAGCAACACCCGGAGGAAGGGAGGATGCCGCGGCATCCTCCCTTCATCCGACGACTCCCTGAAAGGGATCAACTCATGCCAGAACCCCTTCTCAGCGTGCGCGATTTTTCCGTCGTGTACGACGTCGATCCGCCCGTGGAGGCGGTGAAAAACGTAACCCTCGAACTGCAGCGCGGCGAGATTCTCGGGCTTGCAGGGGAGAGCGGGTGCGGTAAGACGACGCTCGCGTACGGAGTCCAGCGTCTGCTTCGAGTCCCCGCTGTCATCACCAGCGGCAGCGTGACGTTCCATGATTCATCCGGGACCGCTATCGACGTCAACTCGCTCGGGGCCGAGGAAATGCGCCGCTTCCGGTGGAACAAAGTATCGATGGTGTTCCAGGGCGCCATGAACGCCCTTAACCCGGTCACGACAATCGGTGCCCAGCTCGACGACGTGTTCCTCGTGCACCGCCCTGAACTGTCCAGGCGCGAGCGCCGGTCCGCTTGCGAGGAGCTGCTGGAGATCGTCGCCGTGGGACGCGACCGTACCCGCTCCTATCCGCATGAGTTGTCCGGAGGCATGCGCCAGCGCGTGATGATTGCGATGGCGCTTGCCCTGCGTCCCCAGCTGATGGTCATGGATGAACCTACAACTGCGCTGGATGTACTGGTACAGCGCGAAATCCTGCGGAAAATCTCACAACTTCGCCACGAGTTTGGCTTTTCAGTCATCTTCATCACCCACGACCTCCCGCTGCTGCTGGAGATCAGCGACCGGATCGCTGTTATGCGCGATGGCACGATCATCGAACTCGCGTCGGCACGCGAGATCTGGGAGCGCCCGCAGCATGAGTACACCAAGACGCTGCTGGCGTCGTTCCCGCGCCTCACCGGCGAGAGGGGAGTCCTGGTCCGATGACCACACTCGAGTTCCAAAACGTATCCAAGCGCTACCGGGTGCGCGGTGCAGCGCCGATGCTTGCCCTGGAGGGGGTCAGCTTCACTCTGCACGACCGCGAAACCATTGCGCTGGTAGGCCAGTCCGGCAGCGGCAAGTCCACCATTGCGAAGATCCTGACCCAACTGGAGATCCCTACCAGCGGCAGCGTACTGCTGGACGGTAAACCGATCCCACGCCGGGGCAAGGGGCTCCGCAGCTACCGCCAAACACTGCGGATGGTGTTCCAGGATCCCTTCGCCTCACTGAACCCGTACCACTCCATCAGATACAACATTGAGCGTCCGCTTCGCTTGGACAACGTCGTTCCCAAAGCCGAAACAGAGGAGGAGGTCAGGCGGCTCCTCGACAGGGTGCAGCTGGACGTGAACGCCGTTATCGACCGCCGCCCGCACGAACTGTCCGGAGGTCAGCGCCAGCGCGTAGCGATCGCACGGGCACTCGCGTCCCGGCCGGCACTGCTGGTCGCGGACGAGCCGGTGTCGATGCTGGACGTTTCTATTCGTCTCGGCGTCCTGAACCTGCTCTCGGACCTGCAGCGCGAGGAAGGGCTGGGGCTGCTCTACATCACCCATGACCTCGCAACAGCCCGCCACTTCAGCGACGAAATCATGGTCCTGCACCATGGCCGCGTGGTCGAACACGGGCCGGCCGATGAGGTCATCCTGAATCCCCAGCATGAATACACCAGGGAACTTCGGGCGGCGTCGCCCGATCCCGAAAAGCACTTCGCTTCGGTGCCGGGTACAAATGAAGGCGGTGCCGCGTGAGAATCCCCGTACGCTTTATTGCCAGCCGCACTGCGTTTTACCTGTTCACGGCCTGGGCAGCGATTACCATCAACTTCTTCCTGCCGCGGCTCATGTCAGGTGATCCCGTCACCGCATACATGCAGCGCAACGCCGGGGAGATCACTCCGGAAGCTGCCCGGTCCCTGCGCATTCTCTTTGGCCTGGACGAGGACACCTCGGTGTGGCAGCAGTACCTCGACTACTGGGCGCTGCTGTTCAGCGGTGATCTCGGGCGTTCCTTCTCGAACGGCCTGGCACCGGTGGGCGACGTGATCGCCTCGGCACTGCCGTGGACCCTGGGACTTGTCGGGATCGCCACCGTCGTTTCCTTCGTCCTCGGGACGGCAACAGGCGCCCTGATCGGATGGCGCCGCGGAAGCAAAGCCGACATCATTGTCCCGATCTCTACGTTCTTCAGCACCGTGCCGTACTTCTGGCTCGGCCTGATCGCGATCGCGGTCTTCTCGACGGTCCTGGGCTGGTTCCCGGCCTCACACGCCTACGACAAGGGCTCGTCCCCCGAATTCACCCTGGACTTTATCGGTCAGGTGGTATCCCACGGCGCCCTGCCGGCGATCACCATTGTGATCGCATCCCTGGGCGGCTGGATTCTCGGCATGCGGAACATGATGCTCACAGTGCTCGACGAGGACTACATCACCGTCGCCCAGGCAAAAGGCATGCCGAACCGCCGCGTGCTCTGGAACTACGCAGCACGCAATGCCATGTTGCCGCAGCTCTCCAGCTTTGCCCTGTCCCTGGGCTTTATCGTCGGCGGCACCATTGTGATGGAGATGGTGTTCTCCTACCCCGGAGTCGGCAAGCTGCTGCTCGATGCAACCACCGCAAAGGACTTTCCACTGATGCAGGGGCTGTTCCTCATCATCACCCTGGCCGTGCTGTGTGCAAACATCCTCGCTGACATTGCCTACGCGGTCCTTGACCCCGAACACGCCAAACGGAGGCCTGATATGTCGACGCCGGAAAACCTGACGCAGACCACCGCCGCCGTGACGGAGACAGAGCGAACCCGCCTGCCGGACCTGCCATCCGGGGAGAAGACGTTCCGGTCACAGCTGACCTCGTCTTTCGCGATGTTCCGCAACCCGAAGTCGCTGACCGGGATCATCATCCTCGGGGTGTTCGTCCTGGTCGCCGTTTTCGGCGACATTATTGCCCCGTACGGCCCACTGGAGAAAGACTTCACTGCACTCCGGCAGGGACCGTCAGGAGCACACCTGCTAGGAACGACCCACATGGGGGAGGACGTCTTCAGTCAAATCATCTACGGCACCCGCGGCGTCCTCGTGGTGGGTTTCCTGGCAGGAATTATGGGAACAGCCGTGGCCGTGTTCATGGGCGTTATCGCCGGATACACCCGCGGCTGGAGAAGCGAATCGCTTTCCGCCGTGACCAATGTGTTCCTCGTTATCCCCGGGCTGCCGCTGATCATCATTGTCGCGTCGCAGTTCGAGAACCCGCCGCTCGTACTCATTGCGGCAGTGCTGGCGCTGACCGGCTGGGCGTGGGGTGCCAGGGTCCTCCGGGCACAGACCATGTCGCTGCGCAACCGCGACTTTATCCAGGCTGCCCGTGCAAACGGTGAACCGCTGCGCCGCATCATCCTTGTGGAAATGCTGCCGAACCTCATGGCCATCATCGCCTCGAGCTTCGTCGGCACCGTCACTGCGGCAGTGCTGGGGCTTACCACCCTGGCCTTCATCGGGGTGATCCCGATCAGCAACCTTAACTGGGGAACCATCCTGTTCTGGGCGCAGCAGAACGGCGCCTTCCCGAACTTCTGGTGGTGGTACGTCCCCGCCGGACTCTGTATCGCGGTCCTCGGCGTCGCGCTGTCGCTGATCAACTTCGGCATCGACGAATACGTGAACCCCCGCCTGCGTTCGGCAGGGGAGCGGGCGCGGGCAATGAAGAAGAAGGGCCTGGACGTCAATGACGCCGTAACCGCAGTCCGCACCACTCCTGACACTCCTACTGACGGCAAGGCACAGAACACCAAATGACGACCCCGGAAATCCGTACCGACACTCTGCCGTACCAAGACCCCTCGCTTCCCATTCCAGAGCGCGTTGCCGACCTCCTTGGCCGTATGACGCTGGAGGAGAAGGTGGGCCAGATGCTTCAGCTGGACGCGAGGGACTGCCTTGAGGACCATGTGCTCCGGAAGCATGTCGGCTCGATCCTGCACACGTCGCCGGAACGGATTGTGCGTGCCAACGAGCTGACCGGCCAGACCCGGCTCCGCATTCCGCTGCTGGTGGCCGAGGACTGCATCCACGGGCATTCGTTCTGTGAGGGCGCCACGATCTACCCGACGCAACTGGGGATGGCCGCGTCGTGGGACGCGGGCCTGCTGGAACGTGTTGCCCGGGCGACTGCTGTCGAGGTGGCGGCCACCGGCGTGCACTGGACCTTCTCTCCCGTGCTGTGCATCTCCCGGGACCTGCGCTGGGGGCGCGTCAACGAGACCTTCGGCGAAGACCCGTTTCTCATCGGTGAACTCGCCTCTGCCATGGTTCGGGGTTACCAGGGCGACGGCCTGACCGATCCGACCGCGATTCTGGCAACGGCCAAGCACTTCGCCGGGTACTCGGAGACACAAGGAGGACGTGACGCCAGCGAGGCCGATATCTCCCGCCGCAAGCTCCGCTCGTGGTTCCTGCCGCCGTTCGAACGGGTCGCGCGGGAGGGATGCCGCTCCTTCATGCTCGGGTACCAAAGCATGGACGGGGTGCCGATCACGATCAATGACTGGCTCCTCAGCGACGTCCTGCGCGGCGAGTGGGGATATACCGGCACACTCATCACCGATTGGGACAACGTTGGCCGGATGGTCTGGGAACAGCAGGTGCAGCCTGACTACACGCACGCAGCCGCTGCCGCAGTGCGCGCCGGCAACGACATGATCATGACAACCCCCAAGTTCTTCGAGGGAGCATTGGACGCCGTGGGCCGCGGACTGCTTCGTCCAGAGGCTTTCGATGCGGCAGCAGTACGCATCCTGACCCTGAAGTTCGAGCTTGGACTGTTCGAGGACCCGCGGCTTCCCTCCGCCGAAGCAGCCAGCATCGTTGGGCGCCCCGAGCACACCGCACTGAATCTCGAAGCAGCCCGCCGGTCGATCGTCCTGCTGGAAAATGACGGACTGCTGCCGCTGTCAGCTGACCGGCCGACACGGATCGCCGTGGTAGGCCCGCTGGCCGACGCCGCCCAGACCCAGCTGGGTGACTGGGCCGGAGGGTCGGGCCAGGCGGGGTGGCTCGACGGGCAGCCCCGGGACATGATTACGACCGTGCTCGACGGCCTCCGGGGAGTTGCTCCGGACGCGTGGACGGTGAACTTCGCGCAGGGCGCGGAGATCCTCACCCTTGAGCAGGACCCCGCCGGGGCAGCCTTCCCCGACGGCCAGCCCCGTCCTCCGCACGTTGTGCCGTCCGCGCCGAATCCGGCGCTGATTGCAGAAGCGGTTGGCCTGGCCGATGAGGCTGACGTGGTGGTTGCCGTCGTAGGCGACCGGATCGAGCTTGTCGGGGAGGGCCGCTCGACGGCCACCCTGGAGCTGGTCGGCGGTCAAAATGCCATGCTGAACGCGCTAATTGCCTCGGGGAAACCTGTGGTGGTGGTGCTGCTTGCTTCCAAGCCGCTCGTCCTGCCGGTCTCGGTGCAGCAGGCAGCGGCTGTCATCTGGGCATCCAATCCGGGAATGGAAGGCGGAAGGGCGCTCGCCGAAATCCTTGCCGGCGAGGTGGAGCCCTCAGGGCGCCTGCCGATCTCCTTTGCGCGGCACGTCGGTCAGCAGCCGACGTACTACAACCAGATCCGCGGCCAGCACGGCGACCGTTACGCCGACCTCACCCAGTCTCCAGCCTGGGCCTTTGGCGAGGGACTCAGCTACACCACGATCGAGTACCGGGACCTGGTTTTGGATGAGGCAGTGCTGACATCGTCCGGCATGATCGCCGGACACGTCACGGTGGCGAACACCGGCGCGCGCCCGGCGCTGGAAACCGTGCAGATCTATGTGAGGGACATGGTGACATCGGTCAGCTGGACCGACAGGGAACTCAAGGGCTTCCGGCAGGTTGATGTGGCCCCCGGCGAATCAGTGCGCGTGCCGCTGGAGCTGCCCGTCGCTGAATGCACAATCGTTGATGCGGCCGGAGGGCGTGTCGTGGAACCGGGGGACTTTGAACTTCTTGTCGGTCCCTCGTCGCGGGCAGAGGTGCTGCTCAAAGCTGCGTTCACCGTCACGGCGTAACGGTAGGCAGGCAGGTCCGGCTCCAGATGGCCGGACCCGCCCGCTTTCCGGGATTCGTTGCGTCCCAAATTCGCGCGGTGTGCAATTATCACAGGGTGCGCGACCGGCGCCACATCGTCCCGGGGAGCAAGAACATGCGTTTGAACCGCCTGACCAAGCTGGCTGCCGCCTGCGCCGCAGCTGCCCTGGCCCTGGGTGCCTGTACCGCGGACGAAGGAGATGCCGAGGAACTGCCCGGTGCGCTGCCTACGCCCGGCGGCGAAATCTCCGTGGCCGAGGCCGGCGTCGTCGATTCCTTCAACCCGCAGTCGGCAGCCGGGAACACCGACATCAACCGGAAACTGGCCTATGCCACACACTCGGGTTTCAACTACGTGGACAACAACCTTGAGATCATCCCGCTGGAGCAGTTCGGTACGTACGAGCAGGTCTCCGAGGATCCGCTGACGGTCAAGTACACGGTCAACGAGGGCGTGGCCTGGTCCGACGGCGCCCCGGTGGGCGCCGATGACCTGATGCTCGCGTGGGCGGCGGCGTCCGGATGGTTCGACGACGAGCTCCTGTCCGCCGACGGCACCCCGCTGTCCGGGACCCGCTACTTCGACTACGCCGGTTCCACCCAGGCACTGGCGCTGACCGGGCTGCCCGAAATCGGTGACGACAACCGGTCCATCACGCTCACCTATTCACGGCCCTACGCCGACTGGGAGACGGCCTTCGGATCCCTGTCGGACAGCAGCGGAATCAGTGTCCCGGCGCATATCGTGGCGCAGGGAGCCGGGCTGGCCGATGAAAAGGCACTAACGGAGCTGATTCGCGATACACCCGGCGGGGACCCGCTGAACCCCGCGCCGGTGAACCCGGAACTCCGTGCCGTGGCCGAGTACTGGAACACCGCCTTCGATGCGCGGACCCTGCCCGAGGATCCCGCCCTGTACCTCTCCAACGGGCCCTTCATCGTCTCCGACATCAACCCCGGGGTCTCCCTGACCCTGGTCCGCAATGAAGACTATGCGTGGGGCACCGGGCCGGACCTGGATGAAATCACCATCCGCTTTCTCCCGGACCCGGCGGCCCAGACAGCGGCTTTGAAGGACGGGACGGTGGACATCGTGTCCCCGCAGCCCGACGGCAGCACCCTCCCCGACCTGGAGGAACTCGAAGCACTTGGGAACGTTCACCTGCACCGCGGCAACCAGCTGGCCTACGACCACCTGGACCTGACCTTCGACGGCGTGTTCGCCTCCGCCGGCGTGCGTGAAGCCTTCCTGAAGACGGTTCCGCGCCAAGCCATCGTGGATGCGACGGTGCAGGGCCTGCAGCCCGGTGAGGAACCCCTGGATTCCCAGGTCTTCCTCATCGACCAGGCCGGGTACGGGGAGTCCGCCGCCGGCAACGGATCCAGTGAATTCGCCGAGGTGGACGTGGCCGGAGCCCGGGAACTGCTCGACGGCGAGACGCCTGTAATCCGCGTCCTGTACGACCGCGACAACGCCTACCGTGCCGAAGCCTTCCGCCTGATCCGGGAATCCGCCGCGGAGGCCGGGTTCGACGTCGTCGACGGCGGCCTTCCTGCGGGGGAGTGGGCAGCAGGGCTGGGAAGCGGCAGCTATGACGCCGCGATCTTCGGCTGGACCGCCAGCGGCGTGGGGGTGGCCGGCGTGCCGCAGATTTTTGCCACCGGCGCGGCGTCGAACTACAACGGTTTCTCCAGCCCTGAGGCGGATGAGCTGATGGCAAGGCTTGTGGTGGAGACCGACACCGGGCGGCGGGAAGAACTCTCCGCCGAGATCGACCGGCTGATTTGGGAAGCAAACTACGGGCTGCCGCTGTACCAGCTGCCCGGGCTGCACGCCTCGGCCGACACCCTTGAGGGTGTGGAGTACATGCCGAATTCCACCGGTCTGTGGTGGAACGCCTGGGAATGGAAGATCCTCCGGTAACCGCTGTTCCGGCCGGTCAACCCAACTGCCGCCGAAGTATGACACAGATCACCCCCGGGTCATAGAATTGCGTCGTAATGTGATCCGCGTATATCGAATCGTTACAGTTGCATGTCTTTCTATGTATTTCCTGCAATGCGGGGCCGTTTTTCCTCCTTGGCGGCTTCCGAAGGCGCCGAAGCGGTCATTCGCCGCTCTCTGAAGTGAGTACGGTATGGGCCGAAAGCAATTGCTTTTGAACCTGTGAGTCGGCTCACTGCTAGAGGGCCGCACTGCCGGTCGCTATGCGTCCGGAGTTAGAAAACTAAGGAGGCGGAATGCGCTCCCCACGCACTCCCAAACTACTCAGCGTTGCAGCCGTTGCCCTGTTGGCACTCACCGCCTGCGGCGGTGGCGACAACTCAGCAGATGCCGGCGCAGAGGGTGACACCGGCCGCGTCATCATTGCCGACGGTTCCGAGCCGGCACAGCCGCTGATCCCCACGAACACCAACGAGGTGGGCGGCGGAGCCGTCCTGGACCTGCTGTTCGCGGGCCTCATCAGCTACGACGCAGACGGCACGCCGCAGAACGAAATGGCCGACTCGATCGACACCGAAGATGCGCAGAACTACACCATCAAGCTGAAGGAAGGCAAGACCTTCAGCAACGGCGACCCGGTAACGGCGTCGTCGTTCGTCGACGCGTGGAACTTCGGTGCCGCTGCCAAGAACGCCCAGCTCGGCAACACCTTCTTCGAGAGCATCGAAGGCTACGAGGAAGCCAGCGCCGAGGGCTCCACAGTGGAGACCATGTCCGGCCTCAAGGTAGTGGATGACACCACCTTCACGGTGACCCTGAGCCAGCCGGAATCCGACTGGCCGCTGCGCCTGGGCTACAGCGCCTTCTACCCGATGACCGCCGCGGCTCTGGCCGACCCGGCCACCTATGGGGAAAACCCCGTGGGTAACGGTCCGTACAAGTTCGCCGGCGAGGGCGCCTGGCAGCACAACCAGCAGATCGAACTGGTTCCCAACGAGTCCTACGACGGACCGCAGAAGGCCCAGAACGCCGGCGTGACGTTCAAGATTTACCAGAACGACACCACCGCCTACCAGGACCTGATTTCCGACAACCTGGACATCCTGAAGACCATCCCGACGTCCGACGTCAAGAACTTCAAGAACGACCTGGGCGAGGAACGCTCCATCGAGTCGCCGTATGCGGGCAACCAGACCATCGCGATTCCGTACTACCTCGAGAACTGGAGCGGCGAAGCCGGCAAGCTGCGCCGCCAGGCCCTGTCCATGAGCATTGACCGGGAAGAAATCACCCGGGTGATCTTCAGCAACGGCCGCACCCCGGCCCAGGACTTCACCGCACCGGTGCTGGAGGGCTTCGACGAGGACCTGCCCGGCAGCGAAAACCTGGAGTTCAACCCGGACGAGGCCAAGAAGCTGTGGGCCGAGGCGGAGGAGATCTCGCCGTACAACGAGGCCGAGCCGCTCACCATCGCCTACAACGCGGATAAAGGAGACCACAAGACCTGGGTCGAAGCCGTCATCAACGGCCTGAAGAACAACCTCGGTATTGAGGCCACCGGAAAGCCGTACGCCACGTTCAAGGAAGCCCGCACGGAAGCAACCGGAGGCGCTCTGACCGGCGCCATCCGGTCCGGCTGGCAGGCCGACTATCCGTCGCTCTACAACTTCCTGGGCCCGATTTACACCGAGGGTGCAGGATCCAACGACGCGCGCTATGACAACCCGGAGTTCGACGAGCTGCTGAGCACCGGCCTCGCGGCGTCCAGCGTCGAAGAAGGCAGCGAAATCATGAACCAGGCGCAGGAAATGCTCCTGGAAGATCTGCCGGCCATTCCCCTGTGGTACCAGGTTGCCCAGGGCGGCTGGAGCACCAACGTGACCAACGTTGAGTTCGGCTGGAACGGTGTGCCGCTGTACCACGCCATCACCGGCAAGTAATCCCACAGCCCAGGGCCCGGCTGCACCGCAGCCGGGCCGCTGGGCCGCTCCAATGTAAAGGTGCTCTTTAGAATGAGTTTCACCATCCCCCCTCACTGCGCGTTTTCCGTGCCGCGGGGAGACGTCTGATGGCCGGATATGTCCTCAGGCGCTTCCTGCAGCTCATCCCCGTTTTCCTGGGCGCAACGTTGCTCCTGTATTTCCTGGTGTTCAGCCTTCCCGGGGACGCAACCGCGGCCATCTGCGGCGAAAAGGGCTGCACCCCCGCCGTTGAAGCCTCCCTGCGGGCCCAGTACAACTTGGACGAGCCCTTCTGGGTGCAGTACTTCCTGTACCTGAAGGGTGTGCTGACCTTCGACCTCGGGGTGAACTTCGCCGGCCGCGAAATCGCAACCATCATCGCCGAGGTCTTCCCGACCACCGCCAAGCTGGCCGTCATGGCCCTGGTCTTCGAGGCCGTCTTCGGTATCGTCTTCGGCCTCTTCGCAGGCCTGCGCAAGGGCAAGTTCTTCGACTCCACGGTCCTCGTGGTGTCCCTGGTGGTTATTTCCGTGCCGATCTTCGTGCTCGGTTTCCTTATGCAGTTCGTTTTCGGCGTGAAGCTTGCCTGGACCAATCCCACGGTCAGCGGCGACGCCGGCTTCACCGAGCTGCTGCTGCCGGCCATCGTCCTGGGCCTGGTGTCCTTCGCCTATGTGCTGAGGCTGACCCGGACCAGTGTCATTGAAAATGCCAACGCCGACTACGTCCGCACCGCAACGGCCAAGGGCCTGAGCCGTCCCCGCGTGGTCTCCGTGCATATCCTCCGCAACTCCATGATTCCCGTGGCCACCTTCCTGGGCGCCGATTTGGGTGCGCTCATGGGCGGGGCGATCGTGACCGAAGGAATCTTTAACGTCAACGGCGTCGGCAACACCCTGTACCGCGCCGTGCAAAACGGTGAAGCTCCCGTGGTGGTTTCGATCGTCACCGTGCTGATCTTGATTTTTTGCCTCGCCAACCTGTTGGTAGACCTGCTGTACGCGTGGCTGGACCCGAGGATTCGATATGCCTGAGAATGACAAAGCACTGACCCCCGTTCCGCGCGGCAAGGTCTCTTCCTACCCGATCGAGCACTTCGTGGCGGATGTGGAGGAAACCCCGGTTCTGCCTGTCGATGCTTCGACGGCGGACGGCGCGCCCCGCAGCATCTGGAGCGAGGCCTGGCGCAGCCTGCGCCGGCAGCCGCTCTTTATCATCAGCGCCCTGCTGCTGCTGATGGTGATTATCGTGGCCCTGTTCCCCGGGCTCTTTACCAGCCAGCAGCCCAATGACAACTGCCTGCTGGCCAACTCGGACGGCGGCCCCGCTCCCGGGCATCCGCTCGGCTTTACCCAGCAGGGCTGCGACGTCCTGGCCCGGGTAGTTTACGGAACGCGCTCCTCACTGATGGTGGGCCTGTTCGCCACCCTCGGCGTGGTGGTTGTCGGCGGCATCGTGGGTGCCCTCGCCGGTTTCTTCGGCGGCTGGGTCGATGCCATCCTGGCCCGGGTCAGCGACATTTTCTTTGCCCTGCCGATGATCCTGGGTGCCATTGTCGTGGTCCAGCTTCCGTTCTTCCGTGAAAACCGCAACGTGTGGACCATCGTCCTGATCCTGGCCACCTTTGGGTGGCCGCAGGTGGCCCGCATTACCCGCGGCGCGGTCCTGGAAATCCGCAACGCGGACTTCGTCACGGCCGCGCGGTCGCTCGGCGTTTCACGCATGGCCGCGCTGATCAAGCACGTCCTGCCGAACGCCATGGCGCCGGTCATCGTCATTGCGACCATTTCGCTGGGTACCTTCATCGTGGCCGAATCCACGCTGTCCTTCCTGGGCATTGGCCTGCCGCCGGACGTCATGTCCTGGGGCAACGACATTTTCTCCGCGAAGTCCTCGCTGCGCAGCAACCCGATGGCCCTGTTCTGGCCGGCACTTGCCCTGTCGCTGACCGTGCTGTCCTTCATCATGCTCGGTGATGCCCTGCGGGACGCGCTCGACCCCAAGTCGCGCAAGCGATGACTAAGGATGTAACGATGTCCGCGAACACCACGTCTATGAACACCGCGGCCCGGGCGCAGTCCCGGGACGGGCGGCCCAGCCGCTGCTCGAGCTGCGGGATCTCGCCATTACCTTCAAGACAAACAACGGCGACGTGCCGGCCGTGCGCAACGCCCACCTGACGATCATGCCGGGCGAAACCGTCGCGATCGTGGGGGAGTCCGGCTCCGGCAAATCGACGACGGCGCTGGCCGCCATCGGCCTGCTGCCCGGCAACGGTGCCGTTTCCGGCGGAAGCATCATCTTCGACGGCGAAGACATCACCCACGCCAGCGAAAAGCGCATCGTCGAGCTGCGTGGCTCCTCCATCGGCATGGTTCCCCAGGACCCCATGTCCAACCTGAACCCGGTGTGGAAAATTGGGTTCCAGGTCAAGGAAACGCTGAAGGCCAACGGGTTGCCGTGCAGCCCCAAGGATGTTGCCCAGGTCCTCAGCGAAGCCGGCCTGCCGGACGCCGAGGCCCGGGCCAACCAGTATCCACACGAGTTCTCCGGGGGCATGCGCCAGCGTGCGCTGATCGCCATCGGGCTTTCCTGCCGGCCGCGTCTGCTCATTGCCGATGAGCCGACGTCGGCGCTGGATGTCACCGTCCAGCGCCAGATCCTGGACCATCTGGACCGCATGACCGACGAACTCGGCACCGCGGTCCTGCTCATCACCCACGACCTGGGCCTCGCAGCCGAGCGCGCGCACAAGGTCGTGGTGATGTACAAGGGCCAGGTGGTGGAATCAGGGCCCGCGCTGGAGATCCTCACCAATCCGCAGCACCCGTACACACGCAAGCTCGTGGAATCCGCTCCTTCGCTCGCCTCACGGCGGATCGAGACCGCGAAGTCCCTGGGCCTGGACGGCACCACGGAGCTTCTTGCCGCGAATCCCGACGGCGGCAGGACGGAGAGCATCATCGAGGTGAAGCACCTGTCCAAGGTTTTCAACCTGCGTGGTGCCCTGGGCAAATCCACGGACTTCACCGCCGTCGACGACGTGTCCTTCTCGATTCCGCGCGGCACCACCACCGCCGTCGTCGGTGAATCCGGCTCCGGAAAATCGACGGTGGCCCGCATGGTCCTCGGACTGGAAAAAGCCACCAAGGGCGACATCCTGTTCAACGGCACGGACATCACCAAGCTAAACCGCAGGGAAATGTTCGATTTCCGGCGCCGGGTACAGCCGATTTTCCAGGACCCGTACGGATCCCTGGACCCGATGTACAACATTTACCGGACCATTGAGGAGCCGCTGCGGGTCCATGGCATCGGCAACGCCAAGAGCCGCGAGCAGAAAGTCCGGGAACTGCTGGACCAGGTGTCGCTGCCTGCGTCAATGATGCGGCGCTACCCGAACGAGCTCTCGGGCGGGCAGCGCCAGCGCGTGGCGATTGCCCGGGCACTGGCGCTGGATCCGGAGGTGGTGATCTGCGACGAAGCCGTTTCGGCGCTGGACGTCCTGGTCCAGGCGCAGATTCTGAGCCTGCTGGCGGATCTGCAGTCGGAACTGGGACTGAGCTACCTGTTCATCACCCACGACCTTGCCGTGGTGCGGCAGATCGCGGATGAGGTGTGCGTGATGCAAAAGGGCCGGATCGTTGAAACGGGGTCCACGGACGACGTTTTCGATAATCCGCAGATGGAGTACACCAGGGCCCTGCTGGCGGCCATTCCCGGTGCGGGGCTCATGCTTCCGCCGGAAGTTGCCTAGCAAACGGTCCCGGCAATAACGGTCCCGGGATCAACGGAACCAACGGAAGGCAGGCAGCCCGCGCGGCTGCCTGCCTTCCGTACTTTTCCGCCCGTATTCCGCCCGGTACCGCCGGGTGGAAAAGACGTCCATTAGGGAACTTATGGTCTTCGGACTAGAATATTAGCGTGCCCGCTGACGGCGGCGCCTTCGGTACATTCTTACGGAGCATACGTGCAGAGCGGGATTCGTACAGAACGGCCGGATCAACCCGGACACATGACCGGGCTACTGTGCACCACCTTCGAACTTATCTCCTATGAATTGAGTCCTCACGCATGTCAGAAACCAACACGGCTGTAAACACCGCAGTACGAAGCGATCTCCGCAACGTTGCGATTGTGGCCCACGTTGACCACGGTAAGACGACCCTCGTCGACGCCATGCTGAAGCAGACGAACTCGTTTGCCGCCCACGGCGACGTGGAAGACCGCGTGATGGACTCCGGTGACCTGGAGCGCGAAAAGGGCATTACCATCCTGGCCAAGAACACCACCGTGTTCTATAACGGCCCGGCCGCCAATGGTGAAACCATCACCATCAACGTCATCGACACCCCGGGCCACGCCGACTTCGGCGGCGAGGTCGAGCGCGGACTGTCCATGGTTGACGGCGTGGTGCTCCTCGTCGACGCTTCCGAGGGCCCTCTGCCCCAGACCCGTTTCGTCCTGCGCAAGGCCCTGGCCGCGAAGCTCCCCGTCATTCTCCTGGTCAACAAGACCGACCGTCCCGATGCCCGCATCGACGAGGTTGTCAGCGAATCCATGGACCTGCTCCTGGGCCTGGCCTCTGACCTGGCGGACGAAGTTCCGGACCTGGATCTGGACCTGGTGCTGAACGTTCCCGTTGTCTACGCCGCAGCCCGCGTGGGCGCGGCGTCCCTGGAGCAGCCGGCCGACGGCGACGCTCCCGCGAACGACAACCTGGAACCGCTGTTCCAGACGATCATCGAGCACATCCCGGCACCGACCTACGACCCCGAGGGTGTCCTCCAGGCACACGTTACCAACCTGGACGCCTCCCCGTTCCTGGGCCGCCTGGCACTGCTGCGCATCTTCAACGGCACCCTGCGCAAGGGCCAGCAGGTAGCCTGGGCCCGCGCCGACGGCACCATGAAGACCGTGAAGATCACCGAGCTGCTGGCCACCAAGGCCCTGGACCGTGTTCCCACCGAGTCCGCCGGCCCCGGCGAGATCGTGGCCGTCGCCGGCATCGAGGACATCACCATTGGTGAAACCCTGACCGACGTCGACAACCCCAAGCCGCTGCCGCTGATCACCGTGGACGATCCCGCGATCTCCATGACCATCGGTATCAACACCTCGCCGCTGGCCGGCAAGGTCAAGGGCGCCAAAGTCACCGCCCGCCAGGTCAAGGACCGCCTCGACAAGGAACTCATCGGTAACGTGTCCCTGCGGGTCCTGCCGACCGAGCGTCCGGACGCCTGGGAAGTCCAGGGCCGCGGCGAGCTCGCCCTGGCCATCCTCGTGGAGCAGATGCGCCGCGAAGGCTTCGAGCTGACCGTGGGCAAGCCCCAGGTTGTCACCAAGATGGTTGACGGCAAGGTCCACGAGCCGATGGAACACATGACCATCGACGTGCCCGAGGAATACCTCGGCGCCGTAACGCAGTTGATGGCAGCCCGCAAGGGCCGCATGGTCAACATGGCCAACCACGGCACCGGCTGGGTCCGCATGGAATTCATCGTTCCCGCCCGCGGCCTGATCGGCTTCCGCACCCGCTTCCTGACGGAAACCCGCGGCGCCGGCATCTCCGCCTCCATCGCCGAAGGCTACGAGCCGTGGGCCGGCCCCATCGAGTACCGCACCAACGGCTCGATGATCGCCGACCGCTCCGGCGTCGTGACCCCGTTCGCGATGATCAAGCTGCAGGAACGCGGCTCCTTCTTCGTGGAGCCCACGTCCGAGGTTTACGAGGGCATGATCGTCGGCGAGAACTCCCGCGCCGATGACATGGACGTGAACATCACCAAGGAAAAGCAGCTCACCAACATGCGCGCCGCTTCCTCGGATACCTTCGAGAACCTGACCCCGCCGCGCAAGCTGACGCTGGAAGAGTCCCTCGAATTCGCCCGTGAAGACGAGTGCGTAGAGGTAACCCCGGAAGCGATCCGGATCCGCAAGCTGATCCTGAACGCTTCCGAGCGTGCCAAGGTGACCCGCGCACGGTCCAAGGCATAACAGCATTACCGCAGCAATGAGCCCCGTCCGCCGGGCCCCGCTTGGCGGGGCCCGGCGGCGGCCGTGCCGGGCGGCATCCTGGCCGCCGTGCTGGGGACCGGGCTGCACGCCCAGGTCCTCTATTCCGGGGATACCGCGGTGCCGCTGGGCGCCGTTGCCGCATTGGTCCTCAGCGGTGCGTCAGCCGTTTTCGCCGGCGTCTGGGCGCGGAGCGCCCTGTGGACGGCCGCGGCCGGCCTCGTGACGTACGTGATCCTGGGCCTGTTTACGCTTGACCTCTGGGACACGCCGCTGATTATCACCGGCACCGTGCTTGAGGTGCAGCCGGGCATCGTTGTGGCCGGCCGCATCTGGCTGTTTGGACAGGCACTGGTAACCATCCTTGCGCTGTTCCTGACTTCACGGGTGCTGGCCAAAGCCCGCCGCGCGGAAGCGGAAGACGCGGCCTCGCGGCCGCTTCCACCGATCCCGCCGGCCGGCTGAGGAACCGCCTTACCGGCGGGGCGCGCGCCTGGGCGGCGGAGGCGGCACTTCCTTTGCGGCCGTTATGAGGCGGTAGGGAACCGTGACGTCGCCGCGGCTGCCCGAAACCGTAACGTCCTCATCTCCGGCCTCGACCAGGTAACCCAGCACGTCGGTGAAACCCTTTTCCAGCCGGTAGCGGACAACCACCCGGGCACCGGAGGGAAGGGCGCGGAGGACTGCTGCGGGAGGGGGAACGTTCACCGTTACATGGTACGCGGAGCATCCCGACTGGGAGATAATGGTTCGGGCTACTACCGTGGAACCAACACTTCGTGGATTTTCCCGTTCCGGGGCGGTCCGTAGATCAGGAAGGCAAGGGACGTGACGTACGTAATTGCGCAGCCATGCGTAGATGTAAAAGACAAGGCATGCATTGAGGAATGCCCGGTGGATTGCATCTATGAAGGTGAACGCTCCTCTACATCCACCCGGACGAGTGCGTCGACTGCGGTGCCTGCGAGCCGGTCTGCCCCGTCGAAGCAATTTACTACGAGGATGACACGCCGGAGGAATGGGCCGAGTACTACAAGGCCAACGTCGAATTCTTCGATGACCTGGGGTCCCCGGGCGGTGCGGCAAAGATCGGCAACACCCACAAGGACCATCCGATCATCGCCGTCCTGCCCCCGCAGAACCAAGAGGCATGAGTTCCGCCGCTTCCCGCACCTTCGGGCTCGACCTGCCGGAATACCCCTGGGAAGCCATGGCGCCCTACGCCAAACTGGCAGCCGGGCATCCGGACGGGGCAGTGAACCTGTCCATCGGAACCCCGGTGGATCCGACGCCTGCGGTTGTCCGGGAAGCACTGGCCGCGGCCGCTGACGCACCCGGTTACCCGACGACGCACGGCACTGCCGAGCTCCGACAGGCGGTCAGCGACTGGTACGCCCGGCGCCGGAACGTCCCGGCGCTGGATCCGCGGGACATCATGCCGACCGTGGGTTCCAAGGAACTGGTGGCCTGGCTTCCGCTGCTGCTGGGACTGGGGGAGGGCGACGTCGTCGTCCGCCCCACCGTTGCCTACCCCACCTATGACATGGGCGCCATCCTGGCCGGCGCCACCCCCGTGGCCGCGGATCACCTGGATGAGCTCGACGAGGACGTGCGCGCCCGGGTGCGCCTGGTCTGGGTCAACTCTCCGGGCAACCCCACCGGAATCGTGCGTTCGGCGTCGTCCCTGCGCGCCCTGGTGGATTCGGCCCGGAAAGTCGGCGCCGTTGTCGCTTCCGACGAATGCTACGCCGAGCTGGGCTGGGGCGAGTGGGATCCCGACCGGGGAGGCCGGCCGGTGCCGGGCATCCTGGACCCTGCGGTCAGCGGCGGCAGCAATGACCTGCTGCTGTCGGTCTACTCGCTGAGCAAGCAGTCCAACATGGCCGGCTACCGTGCCGCCTTCGTCGCCGGCGACGGGGCGATCATCGCCAATTTGGTCAACAGCCGCAAGCACGCCGGAATGATCGTTCCGGCGCCCGTGCAGGCCGCCATGATCGCCGCGCTCTCCGACGACGCCCACGTGGCCGCCCAGAAGGACGCGTACCGGGCACGCCGTGAGCTTCTGGTTCCGGCGCTGGAAGCCTTTGGGCTTTCCATCCGCCACTCCGAAGCCGGGCTCTACCTTTGGGCAACCGCGGGAGAGGACACCTGGACAACCGTGGAACGGCTGGCGAAGCTGGGCATTGTTTCCGGCCCCGGCGTCATTTACGGACATGAAGGTGCCGGCTTTGTGCGCATTGCGCTGACCGGCTCCGACGAGCGGGTGGCGGCCGCTGCCCGCCGGCTTTCCGCAGCCGCCGAATAGCCGCTTATAGCGCCGGAAGCGTCCGGGCGACATGTTTCGCTTCCACAACAACCCGCCCGCCGATTAGTCGTAGAGGGCGCCCAAAGGGTAGCGTTTTGCGTAAATAGATTGAGCGGAATTGACACTATGGGCGCTCCCCGAGACCACGCGACGCCCGTAGCTCTGGTTTCTTCAAACTCCTGAAGGAGACTTAATGACTGAGCGTCCCAGTGCACAGCTGCACTATGGGGAAAACACTGAAGACCGGCTGGAGCTCCCCGCGTTGCCGCGGCGGAGGGCAACGACGGCTTTGACGTCTCCAAGCTGCTGAAGCAGACCGGAACCGTCACGTTTGACCCCGGCTTCATGAACACCGCGGCCACCAAGTCCGCGATTACCTACATCGACGGCGATGCCGGGATCCTGCGTTACCGCGGCTATCCCATCGAGCAGCTTGCCAAGCACTCCAGCTTCCTCGAGACGTCCTATCTGCTGATCTACGGCAACCTTCCCACCCCCGCGGAGCTGGAAGCCTTCGACCAGCGGATCCGCCGGCACACGTTGCTGCACGAAGACCTCAAGGGCTTCTTCGGCGGCTTCCCCGCGACGCGCACCCCATGCCGGTACTGTCCTCGGCTGTGAGCGCACTCTCGACGTTCTACCAGGATTCCCTGGATCCGTTCGACGAAGAGCAGGTGGAGCTCTCCACCGTCCGCCTGATGGCAAAGCTCCCGGTGATTGCCGCTTACGCGCACAAGAAGTCCATTGGCCAGCCGATGCTGTACCCGGACAATTCCATGAACCTCGTGGAGAACTTCATGCGCCTGAGCTTCGGCCTGCCGGCCGAGCCCTACGAAATCGATCCCGACCTGGTCAAGGCGCTGGACCTGCTGCTGATCCTGCACGCAGACCACGAGCAGAACTGCTCCACGTCGACCGTCCGCCTTGTGGGCTCCTCGAACGCCAACATGTTCGCTTCCGTGTCCGCCGGCATCAGTGCCCTCTTCGGGCCGCTGCACGGCGGCGCCAACGAGGCCGTCCTGAACATGCTCCGGGACATCAAGTCCACGGGCATGGCACCGGAAACCTTCATGGAGAAGGTCAAGAACAAGGAAGACGGCGTGAAGCTCATGGGCTTCGGGCACCGCGTCTACAAGAACTACGATCCGCGCGCCAAGATCGTCAAGGCCACCGCGCACGACATCCTGGCCAAGCTCGGCGGCAACGACGAGCTGCTGGACATCGCCATGCGCCTGGAAGAGAAGGCCCTGGCCGATGATTACTTCATCGAGCGCAAGCTGTACCCGAACGTGGACTTCTACACCGGCCTGATCTACAAGGCCATGGGTTTCCCGGAAAAGATGTTCACGGTCCTGTTCGCCATTGGCCGCCTGCCGGGCTGGATCGCCCAGTGGCGCGAAATGATGCAGGATCCGCAGACGAAGATCGGGCGTCCGCGCCAGCTCTACACGGGTTCCCCGGAACGCAACTACCCGGCCCGCTAGCCCGCACCGGGCCCGGCAGCACCGCAAAAGGCCCCTGGAGTCCGTCATGGATTCCAGGGGCCTTTGGTGCCGCCGGCCGTTAGGAGCCGGCGTAGCCCTGCGGGTTGTTCTTCTGCCAGCGCCAGTGGTCCCCGCACATATCGTCCAGGGAGCGCCGGGCGGACCAGCCCAGGTCCGCCAGGGCGGCGGACGGGTCGGCGTAGCTGACGGCGGCGTCGCCGGGCCGGCGGGCAGTGACTTCGTAGGGCACCTCTTTGCCGGCGGCGCGGGAAAACGCGGCCAGCACCTCGAGCACGGAGGATCCGTGGCCGGTACCGAGGTTCCAGCGGTGTACGCCGGACTTTGCGGTGATGTACTCCAGGGCCGCGAGGTGGCCGGCAGCGAGGTCCACCACATGGATGTAGTCGCGCACGCCCGTGCCGTCGGGGGTGGGGTAGTCGTCGCCGAAGACCATGACTTTCTCACGGCGGCCCACGGCGACCTGGGCTACAAACGGCAGCAGGTTGTTCGGAACACCGGTGGGGTCTTCGCCGATCCGGCCGGACTCATGCGCGCCGGCGGGGTTGAAGTAGCGCAGCAGGGCAATGTTCCATCGGCCGTCGGCCGCGCCCAGATCTGCCAGGATGTCTTCGATCTGTTCCTTGGTGCGGCCGTAGGGATTCACCGCGTCCATCGGCGACTTTTCCGTGAGCGGGACTTCCTCGGAGGCGCCGTACACGGTGGCCGAGGAGCTGAAGACCAGGGTCCGGACGTCGTGCTTGTCCATCATGCGCAGCAGGTTCAGGGTGCCGCCGACGTTGTTGTGGTAGTAGTACAGGGGTTTGGCCACGGACTCTCCAACGGCCTTCAGTCCGGCAAAGTGGATGACGGCGTCCACGGCATAGTCGGTAAAGACGGCATCCACGGCGGCCTCGTCGAGCAGGTCCGCGCGGACGAACTCGGCGCTCCGCCCGGTCAGCTCACGGACCCGGTTCAGGGATTCTTCGCTTGAGTTGGCCAGATTGTCCAGCACGACGACGTCGTGGCCGGCTTCCAGCAGGGCCAGCGTGGTGTGGGAACCGATGTATCCCGTGCCTCCGGTAACAAGTATTCGCATGACTTCAGACTAGTGGATTCCGCACCGGCGCCCGGTCAGGACTGCTCAGCGGCATGAAACACCGTCAGGACCACGGCGCCGCCGGAGGCGGGAGCCGGATCCCAGGTTCCCGTTGCCCGCGTCCACCGGCGTTCGTCAAAGGCCACCGAGTCCAGGGACAGCGTCTGGGCGTTGGCCACGGCCCATTCCGCCAGCGACCAGCCGTAGCTGCCGGTGCCCGCCACGGTAATGCGGTAGCCCTCGACAGTGGCGTCCACCGGGCCGTAGACCGCGGTCATCGCGGCCAGGACGGCGCCGGGGCTGCCGGAGGCCGACGGCGGATCCAGGGTGCAGGCCATGGCGGCGGGGGAGTGCCCGGTCAGGGCGGAAGCGAAGGCCTTGGCCTCGTCCTCATGGTCGGCGTAGGCGTCGGGAAAAGCGCTGCGCTGGACCGTCTGGGCGGCTACGGTCACGGGAAGATCCGCGTAATTGGGCACCTTTTCCAGGGCGTCATAAAACGCGTTGGCTGCATACACCGGGTCCATGACCTGCTCTTGGCTGCCCCAACCCTGGGACGGTCGCTGCTGGAACAGGCCCCGGGAGTCCGGGCCGGCGTCGTCCCCGTAGTCGAGGTTGCGCAGCCCGGACTCCTGGATGGCGGTGGCCACGGCGATGGAGGCGGCCCGCGCGGGCATGCCCCGGCGGACCGAAATCCCGGCGATGAGGGCCGCTGTCTCCGCCCGCGCCGGCGTTAGGTGATATTCCGCGCCGCCGGCGGTTGCGGTGCACGACGGCGGGGCAGCCGGCCCGTCCCCGGCTCACGGAGCGCTGACACCGCGTAGACGGTGACGGCAACCAGAAAGAGCACTGCCAGCAGCAGCACCGGAAGGGATCCGCTGCTGCGCCGGGGTGCGGAGCCGGAGGCCGGCATGGGCGGCTGCCGCTGCCTAGTTGGCGTGCAGGGCGGCGTTGAGCTCCACGCTCGCTCCGCTGCGGGCCAGGGCTTCCACGCTGCCGGTGACCGAATTGCGGCGGAACAGCAGGTTGGGAACGCCGCTCAGCTCCACCGCCTTGACGGTTTGCGCTTCCTCGCCGGGGACCAGCACCGACACCCGGGTGCCGGCGGTGAGGTACAGGCCGGCTTCCACGACGGATTCGTTTCCGATGCTGATGCCCACGCCGGAGTTGGCACCCAGCAGGACGCGTTCGCCGAGGGTGATCTTTTCCCGTCCGCCGCCGGACAGGGTGCCCATGATGGAGGCGCCGCCGCCCACATCGGTGCCGTTGCCCACCACCACGCCCGCGGAAATGCGGCCCTCGACCATGGACACGCCGAGAGTTCCGGCGTTGAAGTTGACGAAGCCCTCGTGCATCACGGTGGTGCCTTCGGCGAGGTGTGCGCCCAGGCGCACCCGCCCGGCGTCGGCGATCCGCACGCCGGAGGGCACCACGTAGTCCGTCATGCGCGGGAACTTGTCCACGCCGTACACCGTCACCGGACCGCGGGCGCGCAGGCGCAGACGGACAGCCTCGAAGTTTTCGACGGCGCAGGGGCCGAAGTTGGTCCAGACCACGTTGGGGAGCTTGGCGAAGATGCCGTCCAGGTTCAGCGTGTTCGGCGCGGCGAGGCGGGTGGAGAGCAGGTGCAGGCGAAGGTACGCGTCGGCGGTGTCCGACGGTGCGGCGTCAAGGTCGATTTCGGTGCGCAGGACCTCGCCGCGGGTGCCGCGGCCGGCGTCCGTCAGGGAAGCAGCTGCGGCTTCCAACTCGGGGACGAGGGCGTTGGCGGCGGACGAATCAGCTGCGCTGTGGGCGCCCAGCACAGGTTGCGGATACCAAACATCCAAGACGGTGCCGTCTTCGGTAATGGTGGCCAGGCCCAGGCCGGAGGCGGTGCGGGCGGTCGGGGAGGAGGTGCTTGAAGTCATGCACTCCAGTCTACCGATGGCCTGGGATGGAGCCTGTGTGAAGAGCGCTTGAGGGGCACGGGCAGGTGGTCGGTAGGGTGGAGGCATGACTGAAACGCCATCCCGGACCCTGGATCCCACCCGTGACGTTGCCCTGCTGACCGCCGACCTCATCGACATGGAAAGTGTGTCGGGCAACGAGAAGGAAGTGGCCGACGCCGTGGAGGCGGCGCTGCGTGCCCTGCCGCATCTGGAGGTGGTGCGCGACGGCGATTCGGTCATGGCGAGGACGTCCCTGGGCCGCGCCGAGCGGGTCATCCTTGCCGGGCACCTGGACACCGTCCCGCTGCCCGCCGTTCCCGGCTCCCGCGGCACCGTGCCCTCCACCTGGGACGGGAACGTCCTGTACGGCCGGGGCGCCACAGACATGAAGGGCGGGGTGGCCGTGCAGCTGGCCCTGGCCGCCGGGCTGGCGGAACCGTCCCGGGATATCACCTTTGTGTTTTATGACCATGAGGAAGTCGAGGCGTCGCTCTCCGGGCTGGGCCGGCTCCAGGAGAGCTATCCGCAGTGGCTGGAAGCGGACTTCGCGGTGCTGCTGGAACCCACCAACGGGACAGTGGAGGGCGGCTGCAACGGCACCATGCGCTTTCACGCCACCACCGCCGGCCGGGCCGCGCACTCCGCCCGGGCCTGGATGGGCGAGAACGCGATCCACGCCGCGGCGGAAATCCTGGCCCGGCTGCGCGACCATGTGCCTGCCACCGTGTCGGTGGAGGGCCTGGACTACCGCGAATCGCTGAACGCCGTGAAGATCTGGGGCGGCACTGCCGGCAACGTCATTCCGGACGCGGCCACAGTGGAAATCAACTACCGCTTCGCCCCCGACAAGTCGATCGAGGAAGCCGAAGCCTACGTCAGGAACCTGCTCGCCGGGTTCGACCTGGTCCGCACCGACGCCGCCGCCGGTGCACGGCCGGGACTGGACCGGCCTGCCGCTGCGAGCTTCGTGGAAGTTGTCGGGCAGGAGCCCAAGCCCAAGTACGGCTGGACCGATGTGGCCCGCTTCAGCGCCCTGGGCATTCCGGCCGTGAACTTCGGCCCGGGGGATGCCCTCCTGGCACATACGGACAACGAGCACGTTGAGGCGGACGCAGTGCGGGCCTGCCTGGCCGCGCTGCGGACCTGGCTCAGCTAGCGCAGGCCGGCAACAGCCAACGAGCAGCCAAAAGAGCAGACAAAAGAAGGGGAGGACCGGCAGCACCGGTCCTCCCCTTCTTTGCGTGGCGCCTGTTTCTACTTGACTGGAGCTTCAACACCTTCCGGATCGATGGCGTCTTCGCGCTGCAGCAGCTTCCCGGCCCGCGCGCCGAGCAGACGGGAGAGACGCTGTGCGGTGAAGGTCAGCAGCATATTGATCAGGATGAAGATCGCTGCCGCCACCAGCAGGGATGGAAGCATGTTCCCGGCTCCGGCGCCGAAGCGCTGGGCGTTTGCCAGCAGATCGGTGTAGCCGATGATGTAGCCCAGTGCCGAATCCTTGAGGATCACGACAAACTGGCCCAGCAGGGCGGGCAGCATGGCCACCAGGGCCTGCGGGATTTCAATGCTGCGCAGCGACTGTGCCGGGGTCAGGCCGATGGCCAGCCCTGCTTCGCGCTGGCCCTTGGGCAGCCCGAAGACGCCCGAGCGGACAAGTTCCGCGATGACCGAACCGTTGTAGAGGGTCAGCGCCACCACAACCGCCGCGAACGGGGCGTTGGACGCTTCCATCGGCGTGGACTTGGCGAAGAACTGGTACAGGAAGATCATCATCAGCAGCACCGGAACGGCGCGGAAGAACTCCACGACGACGTCGCACACCCAGCGCAGCGGAGCCACCCCCGACAGCCGGCCAAAGCCGAAGAGCAGGCCGAAGGCAATGGAAGTGAGCACCGCTACGCCGGCGGCCTGAAGGGTTGCCAGTAACCCGGGGAGCAGCGTGAACTGCCACGTTGACCATTCCAGGAAGGGCGTCCACTTGGCTGCCTCGAACTGGTCTTTTTCCGCCAAGCCGTTGACGGCCACCGCGAGGATGCCCAGGACGAAGAGCCCGCCGAGGACGTTGAAGACCAGGATCCGGCGCTTGGCCTTGGGACCGGGAACGTCGAACAGGACTGCTTGGTTGCTCATCGTGCCACCGCCAGCTTCTTTGAGGCCCACGTGGTGAGAAGGCCGATGGGGATCACGATGACCACAAAGCCAATGGCGAAGGTCAGGAAGATCTGGGTCATGACATCGGGGCGGAACTCGATCATGGTCTTCATCAGGCCGGACGCTTCCGCCACGCTCGCGGCGGCGGCGACCGTGGTGTTCTTGACCAGGGCAATGAGTACATTGCCCAGCGGCGCAATTGCACCGCGGAAGGCCTGCGGCAGGATGATCAGCCACGCTGCGGGCAGGAAGGACAGCCCAATGGAACGGGCGGCCTCGGCCTGGCCCAGCGGTACGGTGTTAACGCCGCTGCGGATCGCTTCGCAGACGAACGCTGCGTGGTACAGGCTCAGGGACAGGATGGCCAACATGAAGAAGTTCAGGTCAAAATCGTTGACGAAGTTGACCTGGAGCTGGCCCCACAGTCCCAGCACTGAGAACACCATGATGATGGTCAGCGGGGTGTTGCGGAAGATATTGACGTAGGCCGTACCGAACCAGCGCAGGCTCGCGATGGGCGAAATCCGCATGACGGCAAGGACGGTGCCCAGGACCAGTGACCCGATGGCCGCCCAGAACGCCAGCTGGATGTTCATCCAGAACGCCGCGACGACGTCGTAACCCTCGAAGAGGGCGAAAAAACCACCCATGATGTACCTCTTCTGTAAGAGAAAGAAACCGGTGCATGCGAAGGAATCGACATCCTTCGCATGCACCGGAGGTTTACGCCGGCGGACGGCCGCCGGTTGACGTGCTTAGGCGCAGGCTGCGGGTTCCGGCGGGTTCAGCTCATCGTTGTAGGAGTAGTCCGCGCCTTCGGTGTTGGCCATGATGGCCTCTTCCCAGGAACCGTCTTCCACCATGGTGCGGATGGCCGTGTTGATGGCTTCACACTGGTCGCTGTCCTGGGAGATGCCCACACCGTACTGCTCTTCGGTGAACGTGTTCCCGACGACCTTGAACTTGCCGGAGTTGGCGTCGGTGGAGGCCAGGCCGGCCAGGATGATGTCGTCGGTGGTGACGGCGTCCACCTGTCCGCCCTGCATGGCGGTGACGCAGTTGGCGTAGCCGCCCTGCTCCAGCAGGTTCACATCGGGCTGGGTGTCGGCGATCTTTTGGGCCGAGGTGGAGCCGGTCACCGAGCACAGTACCTTGCCGTTGAGGTCCTCGGGGCCGTTGATGTCATTGTTGTCGGCGTTGACCAGCAGGTCCTGGCCGGCAATGAAGTACGGTCCGGCGAAGGCCACGCGCTGCTTGCGTTCGTCAGTGATGGAGTAGCTTGCAAAGATCATGTCCACCTCGCCGTTTTCCAGCACGTTCTCGCGCTGCGCGGACGGGGTTTCCTTCCATTCGATCTGGTCTTCGGAGTAGCCCAGTTCATTTGCCACATACTTGGCAACGTCAACATCGAAGCCGCTCGGCTCGTTGTTTTCCATAAAACCAACGCCGGGCTGATCAAACTTGATGCCGATGGTGATGGTGTCTGATGAACCCGTGTCCTCGCCGCCGGCATCAGTGCCGGAGTCGCCTCCGCAGGCGGACATGGTCAGTGCTGCGGCAGCGGCGAATGCCACTGCGGCGTAGCGGGTCTTGCGCATGATTTCTCCTTGTTTAGCGGCCGTGCCGGACGGGCTGGCCTTACTTCAGGGGTTGCCCCCAACGTGTGAATCCGGGTGTATCTGTGTTAGTGATCGGTGAATCTGTCAGAACGCCCTAGTGGGCGAGGATCTTGCCCAGGAAGTCCTTGGCTCGGCTGCTCCTGGGGTTCGTGAAGAACTCCTCAGGCGTGGCCTCTTCGACGATCTGTCCGTCGGCCATGAAGACCACACGGTCGGCGGCCCTGCGGGCGAAGCCCATTTCGTGGGTCACCACGATCATGGTCATGCCTTCCTTGGCCAGGCCGACCATGGTGTCCAGGACTTCATTGATCATTTCGGGGTCCAGCGCCGAGGTCGGTTCGTCGAACAGCATGACCTTGGGCTTCATGGCCAGTGCGCGGGCAATCGCCACACGCTGCTGCTGGCCGCCGGAAAGCTGGGCGGGAAGTTTGTTCGCCTGATTGGCGACCCCCACCCGTTCCAGCAGTTCCATTGACAGCTTCTTCGCGTCGGCCGATTTCATGCCTTTGACCTTGACCGGGCCCAGCGACACGTTGTCGAGGATGGTCTTATGGGCAAAGAGGTTGAACGACTGGAAAACCATGCCGACGTCGGCGCGCAGCTTCGCGAGGGCCTTGCCCTCGGCGGGCAGGACCTTGCCGTCGACGGCGATTTCACCGTCGTCGATGGTTTCCAGGCGGTTGATGGCACGGCAGAGCGTTGACTTGCCGGAACCGGACGGGCCAATGACGACCACCACTTCGCCCCGGGCCACGTCGAGGTTGATGTTTTGCAGGACGTGCAGGTCGCCAAAGTGCTTGTTGACGTTCCTCAGTGAGACAAGAGGGGCGGCAGAGTCAGGCATGGCGCCTTCGGATGTGTCACGGGTCATAAGAAGAAGATAACCAATGATTGTGTCCGCAATGTGTCTCAGTCCACTTTTTCTGCGCAATCGTGACGCAAGAGCAACCAAACACGACCGGAGGACGGCGTGAGACCGGTCCCACACATGTGCTTACCCTTGAAGCATGGAATTCAGCGAGAACACGTCCCGTCCCCGTATCGGCAGTCCCCGGAAGCGCGGACCCGTGGAGCTGCGCCGGGCGCAGGCCGCGGCACCGCAGTCAGACCGCTACCTGCTTGACGGCCAGGACCAAACGCATTTCACCCACACCGATCCCTGGCGGGTACTGCGTATCCAGAGCGAGTTCGTCGAGGGCTTCGGCACCTTGTCCGAGCTGGGTCCTGCGGTCAGCGTCTTCGGTTCCGCCCGCAGCCTTCCCGGTTCCCCCTACTACAAGCTTGGCGAGGAAGTGGGGCGCCTGCTCGCGGAGGAAGGGCTGGCCGTGATCACCGGCGGCGGGCCGGGTTCCATGGAGGCCGCGAACAGGGGCGCGGTGGAAGCCGACGGGCTGTCTGTGGGACTGGGCATTGAGCTTCCCTTCGAAACGGGCCTGAATGACTGGGTCGATTTGGGGATCAACTTCCGTTACTTCTTTGTGCGCAAGACCATGTTCGTCAAATACGCCCAGGGCTTCATCGTCCTGCCGGGCGGGTTCGGGACCATGGATGAACTCTTTGAAGCCATGACCCTGGTCCAGACCCAAAAGGTGACGTCCTTCCCGATCGTGCTTATCGGCACCGAGTTCTGGACCCCGCTCCTGGACTGGGTCAGGGGCACCCTGCTGGGTGAGGGGATGATCTCGGCCAAGGACCTGGACCTGATCCATGTGGTGGACGACCCGGCGGAAGCCGTGCAGTTGATGATCATCGACAGCGCCGGGCACGTCTCCCCGTAGGGCAGGTTCGGGGGCCTCATCTGGCACGATGGTTCTGTGACAACACTCTTGGTCTTCCTGGCAATTGTTGCCGCAGGCGCGGTTGCCCTGCTGGCTTCGGGGCTTCCGCGGCAGCGCAAATCCGCAGCGGGCCCCGGGACGGACGGCGGGGGAGCGCCGCTCACTGGGCCCGGCGGTGACCCGGGCCTGGCCGAACCGGATCCCAGGCTGCCGCCGGTCCTGCTGCCGGACCGGGTCCGGCCCTCGGATATCGGACGGCTGCGGTTTTCCGTTGCCCTGAGGGGGTACCGCATGGACCAGGTGGACGAGGTCCTGGCCAAGCTGGCGGCGGCGCTGGCCGAACGGGACGCAGCACTGACCGCTGTGATGAGCCCTTCGCCCGGCATCAGCCCGGAGCGGCCGGACGGCCCGGAACATCCAGAGGACCCGGAGGTGCGGCAGTGAGCACGGTCGCCGGCTCCGACGGCCTGCTGCGCTGCCCCTGGGCAGTGGCCAGCCCCGATTACCAGCGGTACCACGACGAGGAATGGGGCCGACCGGTTGCCGGGGAAGCGGCCCTGTTTGAACGGCTAAGTCTTGAGGCCTTCCAGGCGGGCCTGAGCTGGATCACGATCCTGCGTAAACGCCCTGCCTTCCGGGCCGCCTTTGCGGGGTTTGACCCCGCGGCCGTTGCCCGTTTCACCGATGCTGACCGGGACCGGCTGATGGCCGACGCCGGAATCGTGCGGAACCGCGCGAAGATCGACGCCGTCATCGCCAATGCCCGGGCACTGCTGCAGCTGCCCGCAGGCGAGAGCCTGGAAGAACTGCTTCAGCAGCACCGGGCGGACCCGCAGCGTCCGGCGCCAAAACCACCGCGGACGTACCCGCTGCCACTGCCGAATCCACCGCCCTGGCCAAGGCCTTGAAGCAGCGCGGTTTCCGTTTCGTCGGTCCCACCACCGCCTATGCCATGCTGCAGGCCACCGGCTGCGCCAACGACCATCTGGAAAGCTGCTGGGTGCGTAATGGAGGGTAGGACCATCGCGGAGAACAGGCAGCTGCCGCCCTCTGGCCCCAACCGGATCCTGGCCGATGCGGCAGCCTCGGCGGCAAGGGTCTTTGGCCGCTGGCCCTGGTACGCGCAGGTCCTGGTGGTGTGGGCCCTGGCCCGGCTGTTCTCCTTCGCCCTGTTTCTGGCCGTGGCCGCCCAGCAGGGACTGAACCCCTGGGGATGGGAGGGTACGCCGTCGTACCTGCAGTTCATTGGTGCGTGGGACAGCGAGTGGTACGGAAAGATCTTCAGCGGCGGTTATCCCGCGGAAATCCCGCGTGATGCAAACGGCCGGGCGCTGGAAAACGAGTGGGCGTTCTACGCCCTCTTCCCCGGGCTGGTGCGGGCGCTCGCCGCCGTCACGGGGCTGGGCTGGGAAGTGCTCGCGCCGATTGTCGCCACGGCGGCAGGGTTTGGGGCAGCCCTGATGGTGTACCGGCTCTTCGCACTGCGGGCCGCCGCCGGAACGGCGCTCTGGGGTGTGGTGTTCGTGGCAGTCTCTCCGGTGTCGCCGGTGCTGCAGGTGCCCTACGCCGAATCGCTGAACCTGCTTCTGCTCGCTGCGGCGCTGTACCTGCTGCTGACCCGCCGGTACCTGGCTGCGGTGCCGGTTGTGCTCCTCATGTGCCTGTCCCGCCCGGTGGGCGTGGCCTTTGCCCTGATGATGGGCATCCTGTTTGTCCGCCGCTGGGTCCGGCGCCGAACGGAGCCCTTCCCCGCGCCGGAAGTGCGGCGGATGGTGGTGCTCGGTATTGCCTCCGGCGCCGGGGCGCTGGCCTGGCCGGTGGCTGCCTGGGCTGCCACCGGTGACCTGCGGGCGTACACGGACACGGAGACTGCCTGGCGGGGCGACAGCCTGCTGCTGTTCAAGCCCTGGTTCGACGAGGCGGAGCGGCTGTTTGGTCCGGTCCTGGGCCCGGCGGCGCTGGCAGGGCTGGTGCTCCTCACGGTCCTGTGCCTCAATTCCGGACCCGTGCGCCGGCTGGGCGTTGAACTGCAGGTGTGGTGCGCGGCGTACCTGATGTACCTCTTTGCCTTCCTGAACCCGCTGACCAGCACGTTCCGGCTGCTGCTGCCGCTGTTCCCGCTGGGCCTGGCGCTGGCGTACCTGAGCACTTCGCGCGCGTACCGCTGGACCGCGGCCGCCGCGTTCCTCATCCTCCAAATTGTCTGGGTTGCGTGGCTCTGGCGATGGACGCCGCTTCCCGGCGGAGGCGATTATCCTCCCTAAGGCTGTGGCGGGGAACACACGAAATTTCGTTTGCGTCACGTTTGTGCGGAATAATGAACCTTAATTGCCGCCGGAGCTGGTTTAAGGCCGTGCGACAGAGGGTTACATGTGACTGGGGGATTGCCCGCAGCGCACTGTGAAAGGGGAACTGGAACATGGCTGCAATGAAACCGCGCACAGGGGACGGACCAATGGAGGTCACCAAGGAGGGGCGAAGCCTCATCCTGCGGGTGCCGATCGACGGCGGCGGCCGTCTGGTAGTGGAACTGAACGCAGAGGAAGCCGGCAAGCTGAAAGACTGTTTGCTGGGTGCCACGAGCTAGGAACTGAACTAATGCAGCGACTACCCAGAGGGTCCTCCCGGGCAACCCCGGCCGCAGGCGTCCCTGCCGGACCCGAGGTCCAGGCCCCGCCGATGACCGCTGTTTCCGCAGTGGAGCAGCTGCAGCCACGGGCCGGTGCCCCCACCGGCCCCGGGCTGCTGCCGGGACATGAGACAGGAATCGACGTCCTGGTTGTTGCCATTGCGGCTGCTCCGCAGGCCACGGTCCGGGAGGACACTGAGGAAGCGCTGCATCCGACCCTCAGCCGCGGCGGGGCGCTGTCGAAACGGCGCTGGAGTACGAGGTGGATGTGGCTGCCCGGGCAGCCACTGCGGGGGTTACCGGCAAAGCCGGCGAGTCCCTGCTGGTGGAGCCGCCCGCCGGAAAGGACGGCCGGCTGCCGGCCAAGCTGATTTTCCTTGGCGTCGGTGATGAATCGGTGTCCGGCATGCGCCGTGCCGGTGCCGCCCTGGCCCGGGCCACACGGGGCGCGCAGCACATCCGCACCGCCGCGGTTGACGGTCTGGACCCTGCGGCCCAGCAGGCCTTCGTGGAGGGCTTCCTCCTGGGCGGGTACCGGGCGCCCCGGCAGGGCAAAACTCCTGCCGGCCCGCCAATGGCACGCGCAATGGAAGTGACGGGCCTGGACCCGGAGGCTCTGAAGGCCGCCGAAATTACTGCCCGTGCCGTGTGGCTGGCCCGGGACCTGACGAACCTGCCGCCGGACACGGCAACCCCGGAATGGATGGCAGCCCAAAGTCGTGCCGTCGCGGCCCGCGCCGGCCTGGAAATATCCGTGCTGGACGGGGACGAGCTTCGGCGGCAGGGCTTCGGAGGCCTGCTGGCTGTGGGTTCCGGCTCCGCCCATCCGCCGCGGCTGGTGCAGGTGTCCTACCGGCCCGCGGCAGGGACGGCAGACATATCGTCCTGGCCGGGAAGGGCATTACCTTCGATTCCGGGGAATTTCCCTGAAGCCCCGTGAAGCCATGATGGCCATGAAAATGGACATGGCCGGAGCCGCCGTCGTGCTGGCCGCTGTGGAGGCCGCCGCCGCGCTTCAGCTTCCCCACCGGGTCACCGCCGTGCTGGCGCTGGCGGAAAACGCCATAAGCGGATCCGCGTACCGCCCCGGAGACGTGGTGCGGACCTACAACGGCAGCACCGTGGAGATCGGCAATACGGATGCCGAGGGACGCGTGGCCCTGGCCGACGCCCTTGGCTACGCCGTGGCCGGGCTGGCGCCGGATGTCCTGGTGGATGTGGCTACCCTCACCGGAGCGGCCGCGCTGGGCCTGGGCCAGCAGTACGGAGCGCTGTTCGCGAATTCGCCGCACTTACTCACCGCCCTGGAAAAGGCGGGAAGCGACTCCGGAGACCGCGTCTGGCAGCTGCCGCTCGTGCAGGAGTACGGGTACGCACTCGAGTCGGACACCGCGGACCTGGCGCATGTGGCGCCGCCCGCGCTCAAGTTCGGTGCCGGGGCCATCGTGGCCGCACTGTTCCTCGAGAAGTTCGTGGACGGCACGGCATGGGCCCACATCGACATTGCCGGGCCCATGCGTGCCGCATCCGATGCCCATGAGATCTCCAAGGGTGCCACCGGATTCGGAACCCGCCTGCTGATCTCCTACCTGAGGAACATCCCGGCGGGCAGCTGACGGCCTAGCTGCCGGTCTTGACGGCCAGCAGCAGGCCGTCGCCGGTGGGCAGCAGCGAGGACACGAGGGCTTCGTTCTCCCGGATGGCCTTACCCACCTTGCGCATGGTGTTGGTGGTTGCCTCCCGGACGGCGGGATCAGCTACCTTGCCGCGGTCCAGAGCGTCATTGACCACCAGCAGCCCGCCGCGCTTCAAAAGGCGCACGGCCTGCGCCACGTACAGCGGAAAGGACGGCTTGTCCGCGTCAATAAAAACCATGTCGTAAGCGGCGTCGGTGAGCCGGGGGAGGACCTCGGCGGCCCGCCCCGAGATGGTCCGGGTACGGTTGCCCGGCACTCCGGCTTCCCGGTAGGCCTCCCGCGCTGCCCGCAGATGGTCGACGTCGGAATCAATGGTCGTCAGCACCGACTGCGGTCCCAGCCCGCGCAGCAGGCAAACCCCGGAAACACCGGCTCCGGTCCCCACTTCCACTACCGTCTGGGCCTTCGATGCGGCCGCCAGGACCGTCAGGGCCGCACCGACCCCGGCGGAGACCGGGGATACGCCCAGTTCGTAGGAGCGCTCCCGGGCGCGCAGCAGCACGTCGTCCTCGAAGGGCAGCCCCTCCGTGTAGGACCAGCTGGTCTGCTTGTCGGCGCTCATTCGTGTCACTTTCATTGGAAGGGGAGGCATGCTCAGTCAAGCTTAAGGCCCCGCGGCTGTGCGCCCGTCTTTCCCGGGCACGAGCCGCCGCAAACGGGGCTGCAATCGCCCTTGTGCGCCCGCGCCATGCGTGCTAACAGACAATTCCCAGATTGATGCGTCACCATAATTATGCAGGAAAACAGCACTCGGGATTCGTCCGCCTTCGGGCCGACGGCGGGAATCAGGGGAAGGAGGGAAGACCATGACGACGACGCCTCCAGCGGCAGCTGCCGGAGCGGCTGACTCCGAGTGGGTACGGCCCACCTGGGAGGAAGTGGTGACTGCGCATTCGGCGAAAGTCTACCGTCTCGCCTACCGGCTCACCGGCAACCGGCATGACGCCGAGGACCTCACCCAGGAAGTTTTTGTCCGTGTCTTTCGTTCCCTGGAGAAATTCCAGCCCGGCACCCTTGACGGCTGGCTGCACCGCATCACCACCAACCTGTTCCTTGACCAGGCCCGCCGCAGGAGCCGGATCCGTTTTGACGGCATGAGCGAAGAGGCCGAGGGCCGCCTGCCCAGCAACGGGCCCGGGCCGGAACGCAGCTTTGAATTCAACAATTTGGATGTCGACATTACCCGCGCCCTGGACGAACTGCCGCCGGACTTCCGAGCTGCAGTTGTCCTTTGTGACCTGGAGGGACTTTCCTACGACGAAGTAGCGAGGGCCCTCGGCGTCAAGCTCGGCACCGTGCGTTCCCGGATTCACCGGGGCCGGACCATGCTGAAGGAGAAACTGGCGCACCGGGACCCGCAGCAGCGCCGCGGACCCGGCTCCCGGCTGGCCCTTCCACGCGTGGCAGGCGCCAGCTGATTCCATGCGACATCCCAAACGCCGTCTGCAGGAGTTCCTGGACAATGAAGCCAGCCCCGCCCGGGCCGCCGCAGTGCAGGCACATCTGTCCCGGTGCGCCGCGTGCCGTGCCGAGGCAGCACGGGAGCGCCGGCTCCGCAGCCGCCTGAAGTCGGCCCAAATTCCGGTTCCCGAACCCGGCCTGCGGGAACAGCTGGAACGCTCGGCCATGCCTGGAGGCGCCGGAAGCCGGGGCTACACGGAGCTGCCGGCACCGAAGGCCCCGAACCGCCGGCGCCGGGGCCTTCGATTCGCCGCCGGCGCGGCAGCCGCCGTCGGCCTGGTCCTGTCCACCGCCTACTTGCTGGGCGGATGGTCCCAGCAGGCCATGCCCGCTGCCTCAACGCCAACCCTGGCCGCCGCCTGGAGCGAGGTTACGGGCGGGGAAGGGCACCAGCTGACCGCCGGGCAAATAGAGGCCCTGCGGACGCACGGGTGGACCTGCCCGGAGCTGCGGGCGGTGGGCATGTCCCTGGTGGCTGCACATTCCGGCCGGGTCGGCGGACAACCGGCCGTGGTCATGACCCTGGAGGGGAACGGCAGCACGGTTACGGTCTACGAGACCCGGTCCGACAGTGGCGGCCGGGAGCCGGCCGTGGACGGCATCAGCGGGCACACCGTCACCGAGGAGGGGTTTGTCCTCCGGGACGAGGGATCGCGCCCGGGCCGTCCGAAGGTATGGCTGCATCCGCAGCGGCCCCACCACGCGGTGGTGTCCTCCGAACGCGTCACCTATTCCGTTGCCGCCGCTCCGGAGGACAAGACGCTGGAGGACGCCGTCACGGAGATTTCCCTCATCGAATCCTCGCGGCTCGTACGGCACCAGCCGGACACCGCGCAGGACCTCTGGGACCGGATCCAGCACGGACTGTCCGTCATGACCGGAGCAGGCTCATGAACGGTCCCGCGTGCCGGAAAAGCCCCGGGCGGGCGAGTGGCCTGCAGCAGTGCATGAAAGGTAGTCTTCACTGGTGATGGGAATCAACGGCTATGAGCTGCTCGTGCTGGCACTGCTCGCTGTGGTGGTGCTTGGACCCGAACGCCTGCCTGAATACGCGTCCCAGCTGGCCCGGCTTATTCGGGAACTGCGGCGGATGGCCACCGGAGCCCGGGAGCAGCTCCGCGAAGAGGTTGGCCCCGAGATCGACGAGGTGGACTGGCGGAAGCTGGACCCGCGGCAATATGATCCGCGCCGGATCATCAAGGAAGCACTGCTTGATGATGTCGAGGACGCCGTCAAACCCGTCAGTGCCCGTCCCGCACCGGCAGCTCCGCGCGGAAGCACCCGGGCGCCGGGTGCGGAAACCGCTGCGGCGCCAACCGCGCCGCCGGCCGTCAAGCCGCTGATGCGGCTCCAGACCGGCGACCGGGCGCCCTTCGACTCTGAAGCCACGTAGGCCCCTGAGGGCTAACGCGGGCTGACGCCCAGCTTCAGGCCCGACAATCCGCGCGGCCTCCGGGCCAGGGCCCCTGCAATGCGGCGGAGTTCGGCGCCCGCCGACCCCTCCACGGAGGCTGATTCTGAAAGCACCACCGGTGTCCCGGCATCCCCGCCCGTTCGCAGGCCCACATCCAGGGGGATGCTGCCCAGCAGTGGAATGTCCTTGCCCAGGGCATCACTGAGCCGCTTCGCCACGATCCCGCCGCCGCCGGCACCGAACACCTCCATTCGTTCCCCGGTGGGCAGCTGCAGCCAGGACATGTTCTCGATGACTCCGGCGACGCTTTGTCCCGTCTGCGAAGCGACGGAGCCGGCACGTTCGGCGACGTCTGCCGCTGCCGCCTGGGGGGTGGTGATGACGAGGATTTCCGACTGCGGCAGCAGCTGCGCCACGGAAATGGCGATGTCTCCGGTGCCGGGAGGCAGGTCAAGGAAGAGCACGTCGAGGTCGCCGAAGTACACGTCCGTCAGGAACTGTTCCAGGGCCCGGTGCAGCATGGGTCCGCGCCATGCGACCGGCGCGTTGCCGGCCACGAACATGCCGATGGAAATGGTCTTGATGCCGTAGGCGACCGGCGGAAGGATCATTTCGTCCACGCGGGTGGGCGGCTGCGTGATGCCCAGCAGGCCCGGAATGGAGAACCCGTGCACATCGGCGTCGACAATGCCCACGCGCAGCCCCGAGGCGGCCATCGCCGCGGCGAGGTTCACCGTGACGCTGGACTTGCCCACGCCGCCCTTGCCGCTGGCCACCGCGTACACGCGCGTCAGCGATCCCGGCCGGTTGAAGGGAATGTCCTTGGTGCCGCCGGGGCCGCGCAGCTTTTCCTTCAGCGCCGCACGCTGCCCGGCGTTCATGACGCCCAGATCCACCTGCACGGCGCTGACTCCCTCGACCGCGGACAGGGCACGCTCGACGTCGGCGGTGATGGTCTCGCGGAGCGGGCACCCGGCGATAGTCAGCAGGACACCCACGGAGGCCACGCCGCCGTCGTCCACGGATACCCCGGTGACCATTCCCAGCTCCGTGATCGGGCGGCGAAGCTCGGGGTCCAGGACGGAATCCAGTGCTGCGAGGGCCCGGTCAGCTGTATGCTGTGCTTCCACCCTTAGCTTTCCCTCCCGCCCGGATTGAGTTTGGGCATACTGTCCGTGGCGCCGGACTCGGAGTGGCGGCGGCGCGCGGTGCGCCGTCCGGCTCCTTCGTCGGGTGCCTCGTTGGCCTCCAGCAGTTCTTCGAGCAGGCTCCGCAGCTCGGAGCGCACGTAGTCGCGGGTGGCCACCTCGCGCAGGGCAATCCGCAGCTCGGCGATTTCCCGGGTCAGGTACTCGGTGTCCATCAGGTTGCGCTCTGCGCGTTCCCGGTCCTGGCGCACCGACACGCGGTCCCGGTCGTCCTGCCGGTTCTGGGCGAGCAGCAGCAGCGGTGCGGCGTAGGAAGCCTGCAGGGAGAGCATGAGGGTCAGCAGCGTGAACCCCAGGGCGACGTTGTCGAAGCGCAGCGGTTCCGGACCCCAGGTGTTCCAAATCAGCCATACGGCACAGAACACCGTCATATACACCAGGAACGTTGGCGTCCCCATGAACCGTGCGAAGTTCTCCGTGGCATGACCGAAGGCGTCCGGGTTGGGAGAGAGCCGGGGCAGCCAGCGCGTGCGGGCGGTCCGGGGGGTGTCCAGCCCTTTGGTCTGGGACTTAACTCTTTCAGCCATGTGTCCTTCCCTGCTTTACAGTCGGCGCATCGTCGGAGGCGCGCCAGTCGTCGGGAAGCAGATGGTCCAGGACGTCATCCACTGTCACCGCGCCTACCAGGCGGCCGCCGTCGTTCACGACCGGCAGCGAATTGAGGTTGTAGGTAGCCAGCATCCGGGACACTTCGCTGATGCTCGCGTAGTCCCGGACCGGCTCCAAATCTGTATCAAGGATATTCCCCAGCGCTTCCGGCGGAGCCGACCGCAGCAGCTGCTGGATGTGCACGACGCCGAGGTACCGCCCGGTGGGCGTCTCCAGCGGCGGGCGGCACACGTAAATCGAGGAGGCCAGGGCGGGAGTCAGTTCCTCCCGGCGGACATGCGCCAGGGCTTCAGCGACGGTTGCCTCGGGCGGCAGGATCACCGGCACCGGAGTCATCAGCGATCCGGCGGTGTCCTCCTCGTACTGCATCAGACGCCGCACGTCACGGGCGTCTTCGGGTTCCATGAGCTGCAGCAGCTCTTCCTTCTGCTCCTCGGGAAGCTCATTGAGCAGGTCCGCTGCATCGTCGGGATCCATTTCCTCGAGAACGTCAGCGGCACGCTCCACGTCCAGCGCCTGCAGGATTTGCACCTGGTCGTCGTCGGGAAGTTCCTGCAGCACATCGGCAAGCCGCTCATCCTGCAGTTCGCTGGCCACTTCGATCCGGCGCTTGCCGCTCATCTCATGCAGGGCCTCGGCGAAGTCGGCGGCCTTCAGGTCATCGTTCTGAGCGACGAACTGAGTGGCAGCCTGCGGCCCGCTGATGTCCCAGTGGAAAATATCGGACCAGTCAATGATGATCGGTTCCCCGCGCCGGCGGAGGGAGCGCAGCCGGGACGTGGAACCGCCGCGGCGGACAAACAGGCTGGACACGTGCCAGTCCCCGGCGCGGTTCTGTTCAATGGCGATGTCCTCGATGGTGGCTTCGCCGCTCCCGTCGCGGAGCAGCACCCTGCGGTCGAAAAGTTCGGCCACCACGAGCATCTCCGCCCCGCGCTGTTCAAACCGGCGCAGGTTCACCAGCCCGGTGCAAATGATCTGTCCCGGGTCCATGGAAGTGATGCGCGTAATGGGCACAAAGACCCGTTTCTTACCCGGGACCTCCACCACGATGCCCACGGCCTGCGGCGGGCGGCCGGGACCGCGGTCCAGCACGACGGCGTCGCGGAGCCGGCCCAGCCGGTCGCCCAGGGGGTCAAAGACATCGAGGCCGAGCAGGCGCGCAATGAAGACACGGGTAGGATTTTTGGTCACATTCTTAGGCTACGTGCTGCCCGGCGCTTCCGCCGTATTATGGTCCGGCTCCGGATGCGGGACGGGGAGCTGCAGGGAGCCGGCACACGGGGACACCGTTCACTTCAAGCGATACGGCCACCGCCGGGCCGGAAAGTGGGGGAGAATGGAGAAATGTCTAACCTCTTCGGTTCAAAGCCGCCACGCGATGAAGGCCGCAGCCTGCCCCAGGGAGAAACGGTGGGCCGCTACACCGCCTACCTTGACGCCCAGAAGGCGGTGGACTATCTGGCGGACAGCAAGTTCCCGGTGCAGATGGTCTCGATCATTGGCAATGAGCTGAAATCGGTGGAACGGGTGACCGGCCGGCTGTCGTACCCGAAGGTGGCCCTTTCCTCGGCCGCGACCGGCGCGTGGTTTGGACTGTTCGTCGGTCTGGCCCTGATGCTGTTTGCCGGCGGGGAGTCCTACGTCTCACTGATTCCCTCCATGGCGCTGGGCGCCGTGTTCTGGCTGCTGTTCGGGGTGCTGGCGTACGCCCTGCAGCGTGGCCGCCGGGATTTCACGTCCATCAGCCAGGTGGTGGCAACGAGCTACGACGTCATTGTTGCGCCGCAGGCCGCCAACGACGCGCGCCGGCTGCTCCAGCAGCTGCCGATGGTCGGGCAGCACGGCCACCCCCAGCCTCCGCAGAACCGCCCTCCGTACCAGTCCGGCCCCAACAACCACGGCCCGCAGGGACCCTACCGGGGTCAGAATCCGCAGCAGGGCCCGGACCAGGGCGCGGCTCCGGACCGCCCGGCGGGCTGGGCCAACCCCTACGGGGCGGCCACCGGCCCGCAGCAGCCTGCTCCCGCGGGACCGGAAGCGGCCGGCCAGCACGGCGCCCAGGACCCCGCTGCGGCGCGCGAACAGGCCGGAACGGTACCCCGGGGCCAGTTCCCGGACCTCCCGGACGGGCGGCCGCAGTACGGTGTGCGGCTTCCCCCGGCGCCGGCACCGGAAAACCCGGAATCCGCCGATGCTCCGGCTGCGGCTCCTAACACGCCGTCAGAGCCGGACAACAGCGGCTCCACGGGCGGAACCGCCGAAAACCGCTAGCACTGCACCACGCACCAGCAGGACATACAAGAGGCTCCGCACCCTGGGTGCGGAGCCTCTTGTATGCGCAGTTTGGCCTGTTTACTCGGCTGCGTACACGCCGGCCATCCAGTCTTCGACGTCCTCCGGGTTGCGCGGCAGGGCCGCGCTGAGATTGACGGGGCCGTCGGCCGTGATCAGGATGTCGTCTTCAATCCGGACACCGATGCCCCGGTACTCCTCGGGAACGGTCAGGTCCTCGTCCTTGAAGTACAGGCCCGGTTCGATGGTGAAGACCATGCCCTCGGTGATGACCCCGTCCAGGTACAGCTCCTGCGGGCCTGCGCACAGTCGTGGACATCCATGCCCAAGTGGTGGCTGGTGCCGTGCGGCATCCAGCGCCGGTGCTGCTGGCCCTCGCTGGAGAGTGCTTCTTCGAGCGGAACGGGAAGCAGGCCCCAGCTGTCCAGCCGTTCGGCCAGCACCCGGACCGCCGCGGCATGGACGTCACGGAACTTGGCGCCCGGCGTGGCGGCGGCGAATCCGGCGTCGGCGGCGTCGAGCACTGCCTGGTAGATCTTGCGCTGCACCGGGGAATAGCTGCCGTTGACCGGCACCGTGCGGGTGATGTCGGCGGTGTAGAGACTGTCTGCCTCCACGCCGGCGTCCAGGAGCAGCAGCTCACCGGCGTTGACGGTGCCGTTGTTGCGGATCCAGTGCAGGACGGTGGCATTGTTGCCAGCCGCGGCAATCGTGTCATAGCCGAGATCGTTGCCCTCTTCCCGGGCACGGGCAAAGAACGCGCCTTCAACGACGCGTTCGCCGCGGGGATGGGAGATCGCCCGGGGCAGGGCCTTGATGACCTCGGTAAAACCGTTGACCGTGGCAGCCACGGCGGCTTCCATCTGCTTGATTTCCCAGGCGTCCTTGATCAGGCGCAGCTCGGACAGCGCCTCGGTCAGTTCCCCGTCCAGGGCGTCGAGTGCGCTGAGGTCGGCGTTTTCCGGATCCATGGCGGTGTTGTAGCGCACGGTGTCCACCAGCGCGTCGACCATTTCATCGACCTTGCGCAGCAGGCGAACGGAGACGCCGCCGAACGTGGGATCGCCGACGTTGGAAGTGATCGCTGTTTCGGCCTCGTCCAGGTGGCGGGCCGGAAGGTCCAACAGGGCGCTGACCTGCTCCAGGCCCAGCCGGGATCCGATCCAGAACGCGCCGTACCGGGCGTTGGAGTAGAACTCCTCGCTGTCGGTGCCGGCCAGCGGACGGAAGTACAGGACGGCTGTATGGTTGCCGCCGTCGTCGCCCGTTCCGGGCTCCACCGGCTCCATCACCAGGATGGCATCGGGCTCCTGGTCCAGGCCGAGCCCGGTCATGTGCGCGAATCCGGAATGCGGGCGGAAACGGTAATCAGTGTCGTTGGAGCGCACCTTCAACGGTCCTGCCGGGATCACCAGCCGCTCACCCGGGAAGCGTTCGGACAGCGCGCGGCGGCGCCGGGCGGCGTAGGGGGCAACCTCGGCGCGTGCCGGAAGCTCCACATCGCCGTCGGCCCAGCCGGTGGCCATGAACGCTTTGTAGGCCTCGTTGGAAGGTTTCTGGGAGCGGTTGTTCACGCGGTCATCCAGGGGCTGCCCTTCGGAGAGTTCTCCGAGTCCGGATGTATCGGCGGTGGTCAGTGGATTCGCATCAGTAGTCACTCCTCCATGGTCTCACTGCGCGTGCGGAGCGGCCAAACATCCGCAGTTGTTTTTGGTCCCGCGGTGCGCACGGCCCGGCGCCGTGCGGAACCAAGTAGATTGAGGGCGTGAGAATTGACCTGCACACCCACTCAACCGTGTCCGACGGAACCCAGCCGCCGGCGGAGGTGATGCGCTCCGCCGCGAAGGCGGGGCTGGACGCCGTGGCCCTGACAGACCACGATTCAACGGCGGGGTGGGAAGAAGCGGGGGATGCCGCCCGCGCGCTGGGGCTGACCCTGGTGCCGGGCATGGAGGTGTCCTGCCGCAGCAGCGAAGGCATCAGTGTCCATGTCCTGTCCTATCTGCATGATCCACGGCATCCCGGGCTGCTGGCAGAGATTGCCCGGTCGCGGACGGCCCGTGTATCGCGGGCCGAGCTGATGGTGCAGCGCCTTGCGGAGGACTTTCCGATTAACTGGGAACTCGTCCAGGAACATGTTGCCCCGGGAGCGACCATCGGGAGGCCGCACATCGCCGATGCCCTGGTTGCGGCGGGCGTGGTTCCCAACCGTTCGGCGGCGTTTTCCGGCATCCTTACCGCCCGTTCCCGCTACTTCGTTGCCCACTACGCCCCGGACCCGGCCCGTGCCGTGGAACTGATCCGGCAGGCCGGAGGGGTACCGGTGTTCGCGCATCCGGTGGCCTCTTCACGGGGGCGCGTGGTGGGCGAGGAAACCTTCCACGAGATGATCGACGCCGGACTGCTGGGCGTGGAGATAGACCACCGGGACAATCCGCCTGAGGGCCGGGCCTGGCTGCAGCAGCTGGCGGCGGAAAACTCCCTGCTGGTGACCGGTTCCAGCGATTACCACGGAACGGGCAAGCCGAACCTGCTCGGTGAATTCACCACCGCGCCGGAGGTCCTGGAGAAAATCACGGCGCTGGGCACCGGTTCACCCGCCGTCCGTCCCTGAAAATGCCGGATATTTAGCGGAAACTTCTTGCAATTCCAAGTGCCGCAATAACTCTGCTAGCTTTGAAAAGTCCAATGACGTCTTGGGGGACGGCATCGGATGGGGATGCATCGAGCATTCTTCGGGCAGCACAAACGCCGCCCGCCGCGGTTTGAGCCGATGCTCACCGCTTTTCGTCAGCAACGCTGTATGCGCTGCTGCCCCGTGGACAGGCTGCCCTCCAGCGGAATTCCGATTCCGGACTCCGCTCGGGCGCGCGTGCCGTCCGGGCCCGCCGGAATGCGGTTGACGGCCTTAGTGCAGCAATTACCCGCGCCGTTTTTTTGCGCGGGGGAGAGGGAACTGTGCCGAACGAAGGATTGGATCTTTATCAACTGGGGGGATGGACAGTAATAGCGCTGTTTGTCCTGTTTTACGGTGGAACATTTCTCATGTCCACACTAATCGGGAAAAGAACGAGAATGCCGACGGGTATATGACCGCCGGCAATAAGGTCGGTTTCGGTGTCTCGGCCGCCAGCATGACGGCCACGTGGATCTGGGCATCTTCCATGTACGCATCGGCAACATCGGGTTACACCTACGGCATTTCCGGTCCGATCCATTACGGGCTGTGGGGAGCCCTGATGATCCTGTTTATCTACCCCTTTGGCAGGCGGATCCGCAAGGTGGCACCCAAGGCCCACACGCTGGCCGAAGTCATGCGTGCCCGGCACGGGAAATCCAGCCAGTTGATGCTCGCCGGCTCAAACGTGGTGGGCAGCGTCATCTCGCTGACGTCGAACTTTATTGCCGGCGGCGCACTGGTGGCGCTTCTTTCTCCGTTCAGCTTCCAGCAGGGTATTGTCGCTGTCGCCGCGGGTGTCCTGCTGTATACCCTCTGGTCCGGGTTCCGCGCATCGGTGCTGACCGACTTCGCCCAGGTTGTTGCCATGCTCGGCGCCGTCGTCGTCATTATCCCGGTGGTGTTCTTCGCCGCCGGCGGCCCCTCCATGTTTGAAGCCGGTGCCGCCAACCTCACCGCCGAGCAATCAAACTTCTTCTCCTCCGAGGCCTTCCTCAACCAGGGCGCACCGTACATTGCGGCGGTCCTGGCCTACGCCATCGGCAATCAGACCATCGCCCAGCGCCTGTTCGCCGTGCGCGAGGACCTGATCAAGAAAACGTTCGTCACCGCCACGGTGGGCTACGGCGCCACCGTTATCGGCATCGGCATGCTTGGCGTCATGGCGCTGTACCTGGGAGTGAACCCGGTCGACAACGACGTGAATAACCTGATTCCGCAGATGGCCACCACTTACCTCACCCCGATCCTGCTGGGTGTCTTCTTCATCATGATCCTCGGCTCGCTTTCCTCCACCGCCGACTCGGATCTTTCCGCGCTGTCCTCCATCATGATGGCCGACGTCTACGGCCAGAACATCGCCAAGCGCGGCAAAGCCAAGCCCAAGACCATGCTCCTGATCGGCCGGCTGTCCATGGTGGTGGCCACCGGTGCCGGGCTCTACTTCGCCAGCGGCCAGCTCAACATCCTGGACCTGCTGGTCTTCGTGGGCGCGTTGTGGGGCGCCCTGGTCTTCCCGGTGCTGGCCAGCTTCTACTGGAACAAAGTCACCAACAAGGCCTTCACCGTGTCGGTCCTGGCCGCCCTTGCCGCGTTTATCCCGGTGCGCTTTGCCTGGTTCTCCATGGACGGGGCCACGGGCTACATCTTCGATGCCGTGTCAGTGGTTGGCATCGGCGTGGTCCTGGGGCTGATGGCTTTCGGCTTCTTTGGACTGAAACCGGCGCTCTTCATCGGTGCCGCGGGCGCCGTTGCCGCGGCGCCGTTTGTGATGGGGTTCCTGCACGACTACGAAGTGCTCACCGGTTCGCTGGTGGCCTACGCCGTCAGCACCGTTGTCTGCTACTTGATGTCGGTCCGCAGCACCACGGAGTTTGACTTCGACACGATCCAGCAGCGCATCGGTGACTTTGACACCCGCACCCCCGCCGAGACCATCGCCGCCGCGAAGTCCTGATCCTCTTCCCACCGACTTAAGGAGAACCCTGATGGCCACCTTCTGGCTCACTGTCTACGTCCTGGTCTGGCCCGTTATCGTTGCCGGCGTCCTGCTGCAGATTGTCCGCGCATTCTTCCGTGACTGGATCCAGTCACGGAAGGAGGGACGAAGCATCATCTAGGCACTTCATCACGGGCTGTGCCGCACAGCGCCGCCGGAGCAGGACCGGACCTGCACCGGCGGCGCGGTTTTCGCTCCGCCGGCCAGCCAACAAGGACTTTGGCGGGGGCAGGCGTGGACGTTTCCCCGCCCTCACCGGCTGCGGCAGCGCTAACCGGCGGCGTCGGCTGCCACTGCCGCAGTTCCGGCGTCGGCAGCCGCAGCCGCAGCGACAGCCTCTGCCGGAACCAGCTCCGCAGCGTGGCCGAGCCGCCTGGACATCACCTCGATGGCCTGGGGATTTGCGTCCACGCAGACAAACCTGCGGTTCAGTTTCGCGGCAACGGCGCCCAGGGTGCCGGAGCCGGCAAAGAAATCCAGGACCCAGTCGCCCTCGCGGCTGCTGGCGGCCACGGTGCGGCGGAGCAGCCCCTCAGGTTTCTGGGTGGGGTACCCGGTTTTTCCTGCCCGTGGGCGACACGATGGTGTGCCACCAGACATCCGTGGGGAGCTTCCCGAGGGCCACCTTCTCGGGGGTGACCAGGCCCGGGGCCATATACGGCTCCCGGTCCACCTCCGCATTGTCGAAGTGGTAGGCCGCCGGATTCTTGACGTAGACCAGGATGTTGTCGTGCTTGGCGGGCCAGCGGTTCTTGGCCCGTCCGCCGTAGTCATAGGCCCAAATGATCTCATTGAGGAAGCAGTCACGGCCGAACAGGGCATCCAGCATGACCTTGGCGTAGTGCACCTCACGGTAATCCAGGTGCACGTACAGCGTGCCGTCATCGGCCAGGAGCCGCCATGCTTCAGCCAGCCGGGGTTCCAGGAACGCCCAGTAGTCCTCAAAGGCGTCGTCGTAACTGGAAAGCAGCCCCTTGACCGTGCTGTAGCTGCGGCCTTTGAAGCCCACGCGGTCCCCGGTGCCGTCGGCGCTGCGGACCATCGTGGTTTGCTGGCGCCGCTGCGACCGTCCGGTGTTGAACGGGGGATCCACGTAGATCATGGTGAAGGCGCCGTCCGGCAGGGTTGGGAGGAACACCGCGTTGTCCGCGTGCACCACCAGCGAGCTGCCGTCCGGCGTCCAAAGGGGGATGCTCATGTGCTGTGGAGCCGCCGTGCTAGTCGGCTGCGCGGGCAGAGTCGCCCACAACTTCGCCGTTACGGCGGCGGGTGCGTGTGCGGCTGCGGCGGGGCCGGTCGGCGGAAGCATCTGCTGCCGCAGGTCCTCCCGCGGCGGGCTCAGCCGAGCGCGCCGGCGCGGCCTGCTGGTCGCTGGAGCGGCGCGGACCTTCACGCTTCCCGGACCGGTCACCGCTGCGGGGATTCTCGCCGCGGGCTGCGCCGGAACGGGTCCGGTCACGGCCGCGGCCGCTGTCGCGGGCAGGAGCGGCTGCGTTCCTCTTGCCGGTCTCGCCCAGATCCTCGATCTTCTCGGCATCGATACCGGCGTGGGTGCGCTTGTTGCGCGGCAGCCGGCCCTTGGTGCCCGCGGGGATGTCCAGATCAGTGTAGAGGTGCGGAGACGAGGAATACGTCTCCACCGGCTCCGCCTGGTCCAGGCCCAGGGCCCGGTTGATCAGGCCCCAGCGGGGAACATCGTCCCAGTCCACGAACGTGACGGCCGTACCCTTGTTGCCGGCGCGGCCGGTGCGGCCCACTCGGTGCAGGTAGGTCTTTTCGTCTTCGGGGCACTGGTAGTTGATGACGTGGGTGACGTCGTCGACGTCGATGCCGCGCGCGGCGACGTCGGTCGCGACGAGGACATCGACTTTCTCGTTGCGGAAGGCGCGCATCGCCTGTTCGCGGGCGCCCTGGCCCAGGTCGCCGTGCATCGCGGCGACGGCGAAACCGCGGTCCGTCAGTTCCTCGGAAAGCTTGGCGGCCGTGCGCTTGGTCTTGGTGAAAATGATCGTGCGGCCCCGGCCCTCGGCCTGCAGGATGCGCGAGACCACTTCGCTCTTGTCCAGGTTGTGGGCGCGGTAGACCACCTGGCGGATGTCCTTCTTCGTCAGGCCTTCGTCGTCGGGATCCGCTGCCCGGATGTGCGTGGGCTTGGTCATGTAGCGCCGGGCCATGGCAACGACGGCGCCGGGCATGGTGGCCGAGAACAGGAGCGTCTGGCGGACGGCGGGCGTGGCTGCCATCAGGGTTTCGACGTCGGGCAGGAAGCCGAGGTCCAGCATTTCGTCGGCCTCGTCGAGGACGACAATGCGGACGTTTTTCAGCGAGAGGTGCTTCTTGTTGTACAGGTCAATGAGGCGCCCGGGGTGCCAACCACGATTTCCACGCCTGCGGTGAGGGCTTCGATCTGCGGCTCGTAGGCGCGGCCGCCGTAGATGGTGACGATGCGGGCACCGCGGCGCTTGGCCGCGGTGGAGAGGTCCCCGGCCACCTGGACGGCGAGTTCACGGGTGGGGACCACGATCAGGGCCTGCGGGGCGCCGGGAACCGCCAGGGAGGCGTAGGCCTCGTCGTCGGGGGCGATGACGCGCTGGATGGCGGGGATGCCGAAGCCCAGCGTCTTGCCGGTGCCGGTCTTGGCCTGGCCGATGATGTCGTGGCCGCCCAGGGCGACGGGCAGCGTCATGGACTGAATCGGGAAGGGATGGGTGATCCCGGCCTCGGTCAGTGACTGCACGATGTCGGAGCGGACGCCGAAATCAGCGAACGTCAGATGTGGAATTTCCGCCGCTGCCTGTGAGGTGGCGAGGGTCTCGGCCACGTTCAAAGCTTCATTGCTGTCATCAGCGGTGAGGTGACGGTTCTCGTCTACCTGGGAGAGTTCAGTGTTCAATTAAATACCGTTCAGTTAGGCATCGCGGCGTCACGCTCGACGAGTGGCTGTACTAGCCCATACCGGAGCGGATGGCGCACGCATGATGCGTCCAGCGGAAGCCGATCGCGGGCTAACAACTGCAGGTCCGCCGCGGTGCATCGGGCACGGGCGGCGGCCGAAAATATCAAGATCGCGTAGGTATTGCGGGTCTGGCTAAGGTCTATCAAAGGTGTGTGAGACGACCGGGCATCCTTTTACTACCCAACAAGTCTAACCGGTGGTCGTGCGTGAGGGCGCATTGGGGCGGGTGCGCCGCCCGGGCGGCCGCTGGCGGTACGCTGAACTTCATGACGAACCGGACCCGTCCCGATCCCCTGCCCCTCAGGCGCCGGAGCTGCAGGAGCCTTCCCTGACGCCGCCGAGCTGTACCGCCGCTTCCTGGCGGATCTTTTCGGAGTGATGGCCTACGGCGAACTCTCGGCTTTTGAACGGATGTCGTCCGACGCGCGGTTTTCGCCGACCCTGCATGACCGCACGGTCCTGGGCCGGCTCGCCGTACGGGAATACGAACATTTTGAGCGGGTGAGCGGGCACCTGGAAACGCTTGGCCTTGATCCTGAAACCGCTATGCAGCCGTTCCAGGCCTCCGTTGATGCCTTCCATGACCGGACCCGGCCTGCGGACTGGTTTGAGTCACTGATGAAGTTCTATGTCACGGACGGTATTTCCGACGATTTTTACCAGGCCGTGGCATCGCGCCTTGATCCCGTGACAGCGGAGCTGGTACTGGGGCTGCAGGAGGCTGAGCCGACTGGCGCGGTCCTTGAGACGCGGCTGCGGCAGGCGCTGGCCGATGATCCCCGGCTGTCCTCGCGGCTTGCGCTGTGGGGCCGCCGGCTGGTCGGTGAAGCCCTGACGCAGGCCCAGCGTGTCGTCCTGGAACGCGCCGTCCTGGGCGGACTGCTGCAGGACACGGACCAGGGCCTCTATGGGGATGAACTCAAAAACGTCTTCGCTTCGCTGACGCGCAACCACTCGCGCCGCATGAGCAGGCTGGGCCTCACCGCCTAAGCGCACCGGCCGGCTGGCTCCGGCGCGGAGATTCCGCCGGCTAAAGGCGCAGCAGCCGTTCCAGTTCCGCGGTGTCCCGCGCCTCGCGGGCCGGACCCGTGACGAGCGCACCGGTGACGGCGGTGACAGCGGCGGCTGCGGGGGGAAGTGCCCACACGAGCCAGTGCAGGTCCGGATCCGAACCGGCGCCGGCCAGCTGCAATGCGATCCAGAGCAGCAGGCCGGCGGCCAGGGCCAGGCCCGGGAGCAGGAAGATGCCGTAGCGGGACCGCCGCCGGTCAGCACCCCACACAATGAAGCCGGCTGCCGCGGAGGCAGCAGCGGCAACAAGCAGGCTGGCCATCTTTCCCTACCGCCCGTTCCGGGGCCTAGAGGGCGCCGAAGCCGACGCGCCGTACCTCTTCAGCTCCGATTTCGACGTAGCCGATCACACCGGCGGGAACCATGATGAGCCTGCCCTTGTCGTCCTTCAGGCGCAGTTCCTTCGGTGCGTTGAGGGCCTCGGCCACCAGATCGGCAACGGCGTCGGCGTTCTGGCTCGACTCAAAGACAATTTCGCGGCCAACATTCTGAATACCGATTTTTACTTCCACCGTGGTGCCTCCTGTATTAATGAACGTATCCGGTTCGAAATCTACTCTAGATCTCCTTGGGGAACCGGCTGATTCCGCGCCAAGCTAAACGGTAAATGAGTTCCGAGGCCGCGTCGATGTCCAGGTCTCCCTCGGTTTCCAGCCAATAGCGGGCGCTGACCTGCGCCATTCCGGCCAGGCCGCGGCCCAGCAGCGTGGCTTCCACGGGCGAAAGCTTGGTGTCCTCGGCGATCACCCCGGCGATACTGCTGGCGAACCGGGCATTGAACTCCTCAATCCGGGCACTGACTTCCACATCGTTCGTCAGATCTGACTCAAAGACGAGGCGGTGGCCCTGGCTGTCCTGCGCCACGAACCGGAAGTAGGCGCGCATCGTCTCCCGGACCCGCAGCTTGTTGTCCGTGGTGGAGTTCAGCGCCGATGTGAGGAACTCCGTGAGTGTGCTCAAGTGGTTCTCCAGCAGGGCCAGGTACAGCTCGCGCTTACCAGGAAAATGCTGGTACAGCACCGGTTTGCTGACGCGGGCGGCTTCGGCGATGTCGTCCATTGCCGCCCCGTGAAAACCGTTGCTGACGAAGACCTCCTGCGCGGCGCTCAGCAGTTGGCGGCGGCGCTCCTCCGGGGCAGCCTGATCGGTTTGCCGGTTTGCTGGTTGCTCACGTAGTTCGACCTCTCCAAGGCACCCGGGCCAGGGCGCCCGGACAACGGACTTCAGTTTACCCGCGGGTAATAAGTGCAACAGGTCCGGCTGCGTGAATGGGTACTACATTGGAACCCATGACTGAGCAGCACGTAGCCCTTCCGCCCCTGGTAGAGCCTGCAGCAGGGCTGACAGGCGGGGAGATCCTCCGCTATTCCAGGCACCTCCTGCTGCCCGGGTTCGGGATGCAGGCACAGCAGCGCCTCAAAAACGCGCGGGTGTTGGTGATCGGCGCCGGGGGCCTGGGGTCGCCTGCCCTGCTGTACCTCGCAGCGGCCGGGGTTGGGACACTGGGAATTGTCGATGATGACACGGTGGAGGAATCCAACCTGCAGCGCCAGGTCATCCACGGTGTCTCCGACGTCGGCAGTTCGAAGGCCGAGTCGGCACGCCGCGGCGTCCTTGAGCTGAACCCCCTCGTTACGGTGCAGCTGCATCCGGTCCGGCTGGACGTCTCCAATGCACTCGAAATATTTGCCGGCTATGACCTGATCCTGGACGGCACCGATAATTTCGCCACCCGGTACCTGGTCAACGACGCCGCCGAAATCCTGGGCAAACCGTATGTGTGGGGTTCCATCCTCCGCTTCGACGGCCAGGTCAGTGTGTTCTGGGGAAGGTACGGTCCGACGTACCGTGACCTCTATCCGGAGGCCCCGCCGCCGGGCTCCGTGCCGTCCTGCGCCGAGGGCGGGGTGCTGGGGGTGCTGTGCGCGCAGATCGGCTCTGTCATGGTGAATGAAGCGGTGAAGCTGATTACCGGCACCGGAACCACCCTGCTGGGCCGGGTCCTGGTGCTCAACGCCCTGGACATGGCCTGGCGGGAAATTCGGGTGCGGAAGGACCCGGCGGCGGTGCCGGTCACCGGGCTGGGCGACTACGAAGCCTTCTGCGGCCTGCGGGCGGACCAAACCGGAGGCTCCGCCGCCGGAGTTCCCGCTGTGGACGTACGGAGGCTGCAGCAGCTGCTCGCCGAGCGGGCGGCCGGGGACCGCGACTTCGAGCTGCTGGATGTGCGGGAGCCGGGCGAGCACGCCATTGTGAGCATCGAGGGCGCGGTGCTGATGCCAAGGGCCGTCATTCTGTCCGGTGAGCAGCTGCCCGAGCGGGGGCGGGAGCTCTACATTCACTGCAAATCCGGGGTTCGGTCAGCTGAGGTGGCTGCCTTCCTCCTGGACCGCGGATACCCGGATGTGTTCACGGTGTCCGGGGGGATCCTGGAATGGGTGCGCGACATCGAACCGGCGAAGCAAATGTACTGAGACGCGGTGTACTGAGACGCGGCTTCCCGGGGGACGCAGCCGGGCTAGGCGGATTCCGCGGTGCCTTCGGCGATGCCGTCATGGCCGGGGATGGTGCTGCCATGGGGGTGAGCTGCGGGCCGGCGGGTGACCGGCTTATCCGGGGTAATCCCGAAGAGGGCTTCAAGGCCCTTGATGTAATCGTCCTGCTGGCCGCTGGCAGCGAGCTCGCGGGCACGGACCGTAGGCACGTGCAGCAGCTGCTTGACCATGCGCCGCATGGCAAATTCCACTTCCTCGGCAGCGCCGGTGCAGCCGTGTTGGGCGCGCACCTTCTCCAGCTCCGAGTCAAGGACATTGAGCGTGTGCCGGCGCAGCGCCACAATCGCCGAGTCCATCTGCCGGCTCAGCTGCTGCTCGGAGAAGGCCTTGGCGGCGTCAGCCACGATGCCACTGGCCTGCTTGAGGGACTCGGCCTGCTCTGCGGGAGCAGCCAGGCGCACCGACTCGAGGGTAATCAGGTCCACTCCGTCCACTTCCCGCACCGCGGGCTCGAAATCGTGGGTCAGTGCCAGGTCGATGATGATCAGCGGCTTGTTGCTGTTCGCCCGGACGCGGCTGATGTCCCTGGCGCTGACCTGGCTGTCGCTGCCGCTGCAGCCGATCACGACGTCGGCGGCGGCAAGTGCCTCAGGCAGGGAATCGCGGGTCAGCGGTACGCCGCCGCGGGAGGCCGTGAAGGACTCGGCCCGGCCGGAGGACGAATACACGCTGATGTCGGTGCACCCGCGCTCCTTGAGCAGGGCCATGGTGGCGCCGGCGTAGGCTCCCGTGCCGAACACGACCACCGTTTTGTTCCGCCAGTCCACGTCCACCGACAGATCGGTGGCCAGTTCCAGGGCCACGGACACAATGGAAAGCCCCCGCTTACCGAGGGCTGTCAGTGCTCCAACATCTTTGGCTGTGCGCGAGGCGGTTTGGAAAAGCCGGGTCAGGCCGCCGCTGGCGGTGCCTTTTTCCTGGGCCTCGATGAGGGCGCGCCGAACCTGGCCCGCAATTTCACGTTCGCCGACCACGGCGGAATCCAGGCCCGCGCCGACGGCGAACAGGTGCTTGGCCACGGATTCGCCGGTATTGGTCGTGAAAGAGCGTGAAACGAGGTCTTTGTTCAGGCCGGAATGCCGGCTGATTTCCGCGACGACGGCGGAGCGGGCTGCTTCGATGTCCGCCTCCGACTTTGCCTCGCAGTAAACCTCGAACCGGTTGCAGGTGGCCAGGACCACGGATCCGGACACCGCCGATCCGGTTTCGAGCAGGGAGGAGGGGACCTGGGATGCGCCGGCGCTGAGGCGGGCAACAGTTTCCAGATCAACATCGGAATGCGTCGCAATAAGGGAAAGTAGAACCACAGTGCTCCAATACTAGCCACCGTTGCCGTGTTCACCCCAATAGGGCGCCCTAACTATCACCCTTTTCCGGGGTGTTTCCCGTCACCCCGGACCGTGCGCCGTCCACGCCGAACTGCCCTGGTTATCCATCGGCGGGGATTTTGGAGAGAATCAGGGTATGACTCTTAGCGCCTCTCATCCGCTCATGGATGGCCGCACGGCCGATTCCCCCTGATTACCGCCTACCGGGGCGGCACTCCGTCCCGCCGGCCGGTCTGGTTTATGCGTCAGGCCGGCAGGTCGCTTCCGGAATACCGCAAGCTGCGGGAGGGGACGGCCATGCTGGACTCCTGCCTGGACCCGGCCATGGCGTCGGAAATCACCCTGCAGCCGGTTCGCCGGCACGACGTTGACGCCGGAATTTTCTTCTCCGACATCGTCATTCCGCTTAAGCTTGCCGGCGTCGACGTGGACATTGTTCCCGGCGTCGGTCCCGTTCTGGGAACGCCGGTGCGGACCGCGGCCGATGTCGCTGCGCTGCCCGTCCTGACCACGGAGGCCCTGGAGCCGATCCGCGAAGCGGTCCGCCTCACCGTGGCGGAACTGGGCTCCACGCCCTGATCGGTTTCGCCGGTGCCCCGTTCACCCTGGCGGCCTACATGGTGGAAGGCAAACCCTCCCGCGACCATCTGGGCCCGCGCACCATGATGCACGCAGACCCCGAGACCTGGCGGGCCCTGACGCAGTGGGCAGCCGACGCATCGGGCATCTTCCTGCGTGCGCAGCTGGAAGCCGGAGCCAGTGCCGGACAGCTTTTCGATTCCTGGGCCGGATCCCTGGGTTTAGCCGACTACACCCGCCATGTGGCTCCTGCCTCGTCCCGGGCCCTGGACCATGTCCGGGACCTGGGGGCGCCGCTGGTGCACTTCGGCACCGGCACCTCCGAACTCCTCGGTGCGATGCGCGATGTCGGCGTCGATGTGGTGGGCGTGGACTACCGGCTGCCGCTGGACGAGGCCAACCGCCGGCTCGGCGGAACCACGCCGCTGCAGGGAAACATCGACCCGGCACTGCTGGAAGCCCCGTGGCCGGTCCTGGAGGCCCACGTCCGTGAAGTCCTCGCCGCCGGCGCCGGAGCTCCGGGGCACGTGGTCAACCTGGGCCACGGGGTTCCCCGGACACCAACCCGGATGTCCTGACCCGCGTGGTGGAGCTGATCCACTCGGTGGAGCCGTAACCATGCCGCACCGCCCGGTTCTTCCCCATTTCCCGGTGTCCCGCAAACCCGGCCCCGGCACGGATCCTGCTGCTCCCCCACTGTGCCGGTGCGCAGCGCGGTCGTGGTCGGCGGCGGCATCTCGGGCCTCATCGCCGCCCGCGATTTGGCGCGCGGGGGGCTGGCAGTGACGCTGCTCGAAGCCGGCCCCGCCGTCGGCGGCTGTGTGGGCACGCATTCGGTGGCGGGCCTGACCCTGGACAGCGGCGCCGAATCCTTCGCCACCCGGTCCCGTGCCGTGCCGGACCTGATCGGGGAGCTGGGGCTGGACGGCGCCGTCGTCACTCCCAACCGGGCCGGTGCATGGCTGCAGCTGTCCGGAGAGGACCCGGCCGCTGCCGCCCAGCCCATGCCGCAGAGCGGTCTGCTCGGTATTCCGGCCGATCCCCGGGCCCCGGAAATCGTCCGGGCCGTCGGGCGGGCCGGCGCCGCCCGCGCGGCGATGGACAGGATCCTGCCGGTTGGCGCCCTGGCGCGGAAGGAAAGCGCCAGCCTCGGCGAGGTTGTCCGGGCGCGCATGGGGGACGCGGTGCTGCGCCGGCTGGTCGCTCCGGTTGTCGGGGGGCGTGTACTCCTCGGATCCGGACGTTCTGGACGTGGATTCGGTGGCCCCGGGGCTGCGGGCGGCACTGGCAAAGCACGGTTCCCTGGCGGCGGCGGTCGGATCCATGCGCGCCTCGGCTCCGGCGGGTTCCGCCGTCGCCGGCCTGGCCGGCGGCATGGGCACGCTCACCCGTGCCCTGGAGGAGGACCTGGCAGCACGCGGCGTGAAGGTGGACACGGGCGTCACTGTTGAAGCGGTGGAGCGTGACGGCGACGGGTGGGTGGTCTCCGCGGCCGGCCGCACGCTGTCAGCGGACGCGCTGGTGATGGCCACTGACGGTCCCGCCGCCGTTAACCTGCTTGCCGCAGCGGTGCCGGAACTTGCCGCAGCGCGCCCGGGCCCCGGACCCGGCGTCGCCCTGGTGACCCTGGTCGTGGACCAGCCGGACCTTGATGCCCACCCCCGCGGCACCGGCGTCCTGGTGGCTGAAGATGTCGAAGCCGTGGACGCCAAGGCGCTGACGCACGCCACTGCCAAGTGGCAGTGGCTGGCCGACTCCACCGGACCGGGGACGCATGTCCTGCGGCTGTCCTACGGGCGGGCGCTGAGCGCAGCCGCTGCCGCCGGACAGGCCCCGGCCAGCCCGGTGGACCGCGGTGACGCCGACCTGTTCGCGCAGGCCCTGGCCGACGCATCGGTGCTGCTGCAGGTTCCGCTGGGCGTCGACGACGTGGTCGGCTGGGACGTGGTCCGGTGGGTCGGCGCCCTGCCGTCCGCCGCCGTCGGGCACCGGGACCGGGTGGCCGCGGTCCGCACGGCCGTTGACGCCGTTTCCGGGCTGGAAGTGGTGGGCGCGTGGCTTGCCGGCACCGGACTGGCGGCAGTGACTGCCGATACCCGGACCCGGATAGCCGGGTTGACGGAGCAGCTGGAGGAGTCGTGACATTAACCACTTTCTACAAGAAGTAGAAGAAGGATATTTCGTCTAAGCCTGCCCAAAAGGGCAGACTGTTAATCATGAGTGAGCCCATGGGTCAGAGCACCGAAGAAACAGCCGTCACCGAAGAACAGTTCTTTACCCTCTGGACCGTCTTCAAGCGGTCCGGCGCGGGTCAGCCAGCCTCCGGGGCTGCCGGTCCCGAGGACAACGTCAAGGCCTTCGAAGCCCTTGCCGGGCAGCTGGCCGACCGCCACGTCACCCTCCGCGGACTGTACGACGTTTCCGCCATGCGCGCCGATGCGGACGTCATGGTGTGGCTGCACGGCGGCCGCGCCGAAGACCTGCAGTCGGCTATTCGGGACATCCGCCGCTCGGGCCTGTTCGCGGGCACCGAGATCGCATGGTCCGCCATGGGCGTGCACCGCGATGCGGAGTTCTCCAAGAACCACTGGCCCTCCTACGCCCGGGGCATCGACCCCGAGGCCTGGATCTGCGTCTATCCGTTTGTCCGCTCCTACGAGTGGTACCTGCTGCCCGCCGAGGAACGCGGCAAGATGCTGCGCGACCACGGCATGCTGGGCCGGGAATTCCCGCAGGTCCTGGCCAACACAGTGGCGTCCTTTGCGCTGGGCGACTGGGAGTGGATCCTGGGCCTGGAAGCTCCCAACCTGGTTGACCTGGTGGACATGATGCGCCACCTGCGCTCCACCGAGGCACGCAACCACGTACGCGAAGAAATCCCCTTCTACACAGGACGGCGCATCGCCGCCGCAGAAGTTGCCGAGGTATTGAAATGACGACTGCCGCTACAAACCAGCCTGCACCCCTGGACCCGTTCGAGGGCGTGGACGAGAACGGCCGGATGGCTCCCAAGCACTACGACGCCATCCTGCTGGCCTCCTTCGGCGGTCCGGAAGGACAGGAAGACGTCATTCCGTTCCTGCGCAACGTCACGCGCGGCCGCGGCATCCCCGACGAGCGCCTTGAGGAAGTGGCCACCCACTACCGCGCCAACGGAGGCATCAGCCCCATCAACGCGCAGAACCGCGCACTGAAGGCGGCCCTCGAAGCTGAGCTGAAGCGCCGCGGAATCGACACCCCGGTGCTGTGGGGCAACCGCAACTGGGCGCCGTACATCAAGGACGTGCTGCAGGAAGCCCACGACACCGGCTACCGCCGGCTGCTGATGGTCACCACCAGCGTGTACTCCTCCTACTCCAGCTGCCGCCAGTACCGCGAAGACCTGGGCATGAACCTGCTCGCCACCGGCCTGGACAAAAAGCTGCAGGTGGACAAGGTCCGGCAGTACTTCGACCACCCCGGCTTCGTGGAGCCGTTCGTGGAGGGCGTCCGCGACTCCATCGCCAATGTCCGCGCACAGCTGGCCGAACGCGGCGAGGAAGGCGGGAAGATCGAAATCCTGTTCTCCACCCACTCCATTCCCACTGCCGACGCCGAAGCCTCCGGCCCGCGTGACCGTGAGTTCGAGGAAGGCAGCGCCTACGTGGCGCAGCACCTCGCGAATGCCCGTGCGATCATCGACCGGATCCCCGAAGCTGAAGGACTGGACTGGCAGCTGGTCTACCAGTCCCGTTCCGGGTCCCCGCACACCCCGTGGCTGGAACCGGACATCAACGACGCCATCGCTGAGTTGCCGGCCAAGGACGTGCGCGGCGTCGTCATTGTTCCGCTGGGCTTCGTCAGCGACCACATGGAGGTTCTCTGGGACCTGGACACCGAGGCCATGGACACGTGCAGGGAACTGGGCCTGGCCGCGGACCGCACTCCGACTCCCGGCATCCACGAGACTTTCGTCTCCGGGCTGGTTGACCTCCTGCAGGAACGTACGGTGGAGAACACCATCACCGACCGGCCGGCGCTGACGAAGCTGGGCCCCTGGTATGACGTCTGCCGCCCCGGCTGCTGCGCCAACCTCCGCGGCGAGAAGCCGACCATCGCGGGTGCTGACTCCACAGTGGGTGTGCAGTAGTGGCGCATTCGCCCGTGCGGGTCGGCACCCGGGGCAGTGCCCTGGCCGTCACCCAGACCACCACCGTGGCCAACGCGCTCTCCGAACTCGGCGGCTTCGACGCCGAACTGGTGCGCGTCCGCACGGAAGGCGATATTAACCGCGCGGCGCTGTCCCAGATTGGCGGTACGGGCGTTTTTGTTGCGGCGCTGCGTGATTCCCTGCTGGCCGGGGACTGCGACGTCGCGGTGCACTCATTGAAGGACCTGCCCACCGGCGCGGCAGAGGGCCTGGCTGTCGGCGCCATCCCGGCCCGGGTGGACGTCCGCGACGCTCTCTGCGCCCGGGACGGTCTGACCCTCGCGCAGCTCCCGGAGGGTTCCAAAGTGGGAACCGGTTCGCCGCGCCGCGCTGCGCAGCTCCGAGCCCTGCGGCCGGATGTTGATGTGGTGGACATCCGCGGCAATGTCGATACCCGGCTGGGCCGGGTTGCAGGCCTGGTCGAGGGCGCCCCCGGCGACCTCGACGCCGTCGTTCTGGCCGCTGCCGGGCTGGCGCGCCTGGGCCGGCTGGAGATGGTGTCGGAATTCCTGGACCCGTCCGTGATGCTGCCGGCACCGGGCCAGGGCGCGCTGGCCGTCGAATGCCGAACCCCCGATGCCGCCGAGGGCCCGCTGAGCCGTGCTTTAGCCGCGTATGACAACAACGCCGCACGGTTGACGGTCACTGCCGAGCGGGCCCTGCTGAACCGCTTGGAAGCCGGCTGCACCGCGCCCATCGGCGCGCTTGCATCGCTGACCGAAACCCGGCTCCAGCTCGAAGCCGTGGTGTGCAGCGACGACGGGTCCCGCGTGATGCGCCGGTCCGCGGCAACCGCGGTGCTCGACGAAGACGGCGCCCGAACCCTGGGCGTGCGCCTCGCCGAAGACCTGCTCGCAGCCGGCGCAGCGTCACTGACGGACCTAGCGGTCAGCTGATGCGCCGTTCCCGGACCTGCTGACGTGGCAGCGAGGAAACCCCAGCCTGAGCTGGCCGGGCTGACCGTCGTGCTTCCGCGCACTCCGGACCGGGCCGCCGCGATGGCCGCCGAGCTGGCGGACCGCGGGGCCCGGGTGGAGTTGATGCCGCTGATCGATTTCCAGTTCCCCGCCGACACCACTGACCTGGACCGGGCGCTCAAGTCACTGCGGTCCGGACGGTTTGCGTGGGTGGTCTTCACCAGCGTGACGACCGTGCGCGCCATGGTCCGGCGCTGTGCCGCCCTCGGCGTCCCGGCAGCCACCGCTGTTCCATCCGGAACATACATTGCGGCGGTGGGAGCGGGCACCCGGCAGGCACTGGAGGAAATCGGCCTGGACGTGGACCTGATGCCGGACAGCGACCAGTCAGCACGCGGGCTGGCTGAATCCTGGCCCCACCCCGCCGTTTCCGACCCGGAGGGCGGTGCCCTGCGAATCCTGCTTCCGCAGGCAGATCTGGCCGACCCGGCCCTGGCCGGAGCCCTGGCCGGGCTGGGCTGGGATGTGCGTCCCGTGACGGCCTACTGCACCGTGGACTACCCGGCCACGGGGGTCCGCTTCACACCCGCTCCCGACGCCGGCCCGGCCGGCGGTCCGCAGCTGCTCACACCGCAGGACTTCCTGGCCCGGACACCCCGGGGACCCCGCGCCGTCGTCCTGACCTCGCCCAGCATTGCCCGGCGCTTCCTGCGGCAGTGCTCTCCGGTTCCGCGGGAAACCCTCCTGGTCGCCATCGGCGACAGCACCGCGGCGCAAATGGGACAACTGCGCCTTTCCCCGGACGCCGTGGCCGAACAGCCAACGCCGGCGGGAATAGCGCAGGCCTTGGCCGTTGCTGTGTCTAAGGGCCCCTCAACCTAACTACACCCAGATCCGGAAGGCAGAACTCCATGAGCTTCCCCCAGCACCGCCCCCGCCGGCTGCGCACCACACCCGCCATTCGGAGGTTGACCGCCGAATACCGGCTGGATCCGGCCGAGCTGATCCTCCCCGCCTTTGTCCGCGAGGGCATCACGGAACCGAACCCACTCACCTCGATGCCCGGCGTCGTCCAGCACACCATGGATTCGCTGAAGAAAGCCGCGTCCGAGGCCGTGGATCTGGGCGTGGGGGGAATCATGCTCTTCGGTATTCCCGCTGAACGCGACGCGGCGGGCAGTGCCGGCACCGATCCGAACGGCATCCTAAACCGCGGCATCGCGGCGGTGCGCGAAGAGGTCGGCGACGAGCTGGTGATCATGAGTGATGTCTGCCTGGATGAATTCACCGACCACGGACACTGCGGCGTGCTGGACAAGAACGGCGTGGTGGATAACGACACCACCCTGGAAATCTACGGCAGGATGGCTGTGGAGCAGGCCCGCGCCGGCGCCCACGTGCTGGGCCCGTCCGGCATGATGGACGGACAGATCGCCGTGATCCGGCAGGCCCTGGATGAGGCCGGCCACCAGGATGTGTCGCTCTTCGCCTATGCAGCGAAGTACGCGTCCGCCTTCTACGGCCCGTTCAGGGAAGCCGTGGACTCGCAGCTGAAGGGCGACCGCCGGACCTACCAGATGGAGGCAGCGAACCGCCGCGAGGCGATCCTCGAGGTGGAGCTGGACCTCGGGGAAGGCGCCGACATGGTGATGGTCAAGCCGGCCATGAGCTACCTGGACGTGCTGGCCGACGTGGCCGCCATGTCCCCCGTCCCGGTGGGCGCGTACCAGATTTCCGGCGAGTACGCGATGATTGAAGCTGCCGCCGCCAATGGCTGGATTGACCGCCGCCGGGCCATCGAAGAGTCGGTGCTGGGCATCAAGCGGGCCGGCGCGAACATGATTCTCACCTACTGGGCCGCCGAGCTGGCAGCCTGGCTGAAGGAAAGTAAATAATGTCCTCACCTGTAACTGCGTCCTCCAATGACGAGCTCTTCGACCGTGCCCGGGCTCTGATGCCCGGCGGCGTGAACTCCCGGTCCGGGCCTTCGGCTCCGTGGGAGGCACGCCGAAGTTCATGGTCTCCGCCAAGGGGCCGTACATCACCGATTCCGAGGGCCGCGAATACGTGGACCTCGTCTGCTCCTGGGGCCCGGCGCTGGTGGGCCACTCCCACCCGGACGTCCTGGCTGCGGTGCACGCCGCCGTCGACAACGGACTGTCCTTCGGTGCTTCCACCCCGGCCGAAGCCGAGCTGGCCCAGCTGGTGATGGACCGTGTGCCGGGCGTGAAGCGCCTGCGCATGGTCTCCACCGGCACCGAAGCCACCATGACCGCCATCCGGCTGGCCCGCGGCTACACCGGCCGGAACCTGGTCATCAAGTTCGCCGGCTGCTACCACGGCCACCTTGACGGGCTTCTGGCCTCCGCCGGCTCCGGTCTGGCCACCCTGGCCCTGCCCGGCTCCGCCGGCGTCACGGCTGCCACCGCTGCCGAAACGCTGGTCCTGCCCTACAACGACGTTGCTGCGGTTGAAGAGGCCTTTGCTGAGCACGGCGCCAACATTGCCGCCGTCATTACCGAAGCGGCTCCGGCGAACATGGGCGTGGTGACCCCGGAGCCGGGCTTCAATGCTGCACTGTCCCGCATCACCGCCTCGCACGGTGCCCTGCTGATCCTTGACGAGGTCCTCACCGGCTTCCGCACCGGCCCGGCCGGCTACTGGGGGCTCACGGGCGGCGCAGCCGACACAAGGAGCGCTGGACGCCGGACCTGTTCACCTTCGGCAAGGTGATCGGCGGCGGCATGCCCGTGGCCGCCCTGGGCGGACGCGCCGACGTGATGGACCACCTGGCCCCGCTGGGCCCGGTCTACCAGGCCGGAACCCTCTCCGGTAACCCGATCGCCATGGCCGCCGGCGTCGCCACGCTGAAGGCAGCCACCGCGGAGGTCTACGCCACGGTGGACTCCCGCAGTGCGGAGCTCTCCGCCGCGGTGACCGCCGAACTGGATAAGGCCGGCGTGGACCACAGCATCCAGCGCGCAGGCAGCCTGTTCAGCGTCGCCTTCGGCACCTCGGCCACCGGGGTGCACAACTACGAGCAGGCCCAGGCGCAGGAATCCTTCCGCTACCGGCCGTTCTTCCACTCGATGCTGGAGAGCGGCGTGTACCTGCCGCCGTCGGTCTTTGAGGCCTGGTTCCTGTCCGGGGCGCACGACGACGCCGCGATGGAACGCATCTACGCCGCCCTTCCGGCGGCCGCCAAGGCTGCCGCCGGCACCCGGCCCTAGCTTCCAACGCTCCCGTAGGACCAGCACAAAAGAAACCCCGCACCTTCCTTTCGGGAGGTGCGGGGTTTCTTGTTCGGTCAGGAGCTGACGGCTAGAAGGCAGCCGTTACGTCACCGTTGGGCCAGGTCTCCTCGATAAAGGAAGAAACCTCGGGGGAGTGGAGCAGCTCTTCGAGCTTGTCGATGCGCGCATCCTTGTTGCCGGTCTTCCAGGCCAGGAAGTTGGCGTACGGGTTGTCCTCGACGGATTCCACCAGCAGGGCGTCGTCGGTGCTCAGCCCGGCGGCCAGGATGTAGTTGCCGTTCAGGATGGACAGGTCCACGGTGGGGTCGCTGAGGTCGTTGACGAGCAGCTCGGGCTGGTTTTCCACGAAGTCCAGGCCCTTGGGGTTCTGCTCGTCCGTCAGGGCAAGCACCGAAGCGTCGTCCTCCACGTCCTTCAGCAGGCCGGCTTCCTCCAGCAGCGTCAGCGCGCGGGCCTGGTTGGAGGGGTCGTTGGTAATGGCTACCCGGGCGCCGTCACCGACGGCGGCGATGTCCTCATGCTTTTCGGAGAACACGGCGTACGGCTCCACATGGACGCCGGCACCGTGCTCAAAGTCGTAGCCCTGGGATTCCACCTGGGACTCGAAGTACGGCAGGTGCTGGTAGTAGTTCGCGTCCAGTGAGCCGTCATCCAGGGCGATGTTCGGCGTGACGTAGTCGTCGAATTCCTTGATTTCCAGCTCCAGTCCGGCGTCGGACGCCAGGTTGTCCGCGACATACTGAAGGATCTGTGCGTGCGGCAGCGGACTGGCGCCCACCGTCAGGGTCACCGGGTTTGCCGGATCCAGGGTGTCAACGGATTCGCTGGAGGCATCGGAGCCTCCGCAGGCGGACAACGCCAGGGCAGCAGCCACACCGGTGGCAGCGAGAGTCAGTGATTTACGCATTGGATGCGTTCCTTTCAAGTGACCCGGGTTGGGAGACATCCAACCCGGACAGTGGGCAGCTAGCGGCTACTGGCTGCAGATTCCGGTCCGGTCCGCGGCCGGGAAAGCAGCGGACGACCGGAAAACTTCTGGTCAGCGCCGGATGTCCGCGGTGTCCGGGACGCCGCGGCCGGGAGCGGAATCCCGGCCGGCCGGCGGCGCGACGACGCTGACGTCGAGGGCGGGGGCACCGGGGGCGCCGGCGGAACCGGAGCGGCGGCGGCGCCTGGCCCCGCCGTCGGCCGAGCGGTGGTCCACGCGGCGGGCCACGATGTCCCCGGTGATCTGGATGACCTGGACAATGGCCACGATCACGATGATGGTGACCACCATGACCCCGCTGTCGAAGCGCTGGACACCGTAGTTGTAGGCCAGCCGGCCCAGCCCGCCGCCCCCCACGATCCCGGCCATGGCGGAGTAGCCCACCAGGGTGACCATGGTGGTGGTCAGGGCGGAAACCAGTCCCGGCATCGCTTCCGGAAGCAGGACCTTGGAGACGATCTGCATCTTCGTTGACCCCATCACCAGGGCCGCGTCGATCTTGCCGCCGGAGACATCGCGCAGCGCGGTTTCCACGAGCCGGGCGAAGAACGGGATGGTGCCGATGCTCAGGGCCACGCAGGCGGCAATCGGGCCGATTGAGGTGCCGGTGATGATGCGGGCCAGCGGAATCAGCGTCACCATCAGGATGGCGAACGGGATGGAGCGGGTGATATTGACGATCACGCCGCTGACGATCCGGTTAATGAAGGGCAGGGGACTCAGCCCGCCGGGCGCGCTGGTATGCAGGAAAATGCCCAGCGGCAGGCCGATCAGCAGGGTGACCAGTCCGGAGATGCCGACCATCTGCAGGGTTTCCAGGATGGATTCCGGCAGGGCCTTGGTAATCCCCGGGTTGTCGAGTAGTTCGGTGAGGAAATTCATGCGGCCACCTCCACGGCAACGTGCTGGCTGGCGAGATAGTCGGTCACGGCGGTGACGTCCGTGTGCAGGTCAAGCTGGATCCGCAGCCGGCCAAAGCGCCGGCCGGCGAGGGTTTCGACGCTGCCGGCCAGAACGTTGACGTCCGTGTCGAAGCGGCGGGTCAGTGCGGAAAGCACCGGTTCCGTGGCGCTGCCGCCGGTGAGCAGCAGTTCCAGGACCGGTCCGGTGGGATCTCCGGGCATCAGCGGCGTGGCCGGAAGCGGAATCAGCTGCTTGGCCAGCCGGCCGCCGAGGTTGGAGGCAACCTCGTTCAGCGGACCGTGTTCGGCGACCCGTCCCGCCTCCAGCAGGGAAACGGAATCACAGATGCGCTTCACCACGTTCATTTCGTGGGTGATGATGACCACCGTCAGCCCCAGCCGGTGCGACAGGTCCGAGATCAAATCCAGGATGTCGTCGGTGGTGGACGGATCCAGGGCCGAGGTCGGCTCGTCGCACAGCAGGATGTCCGGGTCCGAGGCCAGGGCCCGGGCAATGCCCACACGCTGTTTCTGTCCGCCGGACAGCTGCGCGGGTAGGCCCCCGCGAAGCTTTCGAGCCCGACCAGGCGCAGGAGGGCGGAGACCTTGTCCTGAATAGCCTGTTTCTTGGCCCCTGCTAGCTCCAGGGGATGCGCGATGTTTGCGGCGGCAGTGCGGGAATCCATCAGGTTGGCGTGCTGGAAGACCATGCCGATGCGGCGCCGGGCGCTGCGGATTTCGGAATCCCGAACCGCAGTCAGCTCCCGCCCGTCGATGGTGACCGAGCCCGACGTCGGCCGGTCCAGCAGCGTGAGGCATCTCACCAGCGTGGACTTGCCGGCACCGGAATGTCCGATGATCCCGTGGATGGACCCCTTCGGCACGCTCAGGCTGACGCCGTCGAGCGCAGTGACGTCTCGGTCGCCCTGGCGGTAGACCTTGCGCAGGTCGGTTACTGTGATCATTAATCCTCGTGGTCTAAGTATTGGTGCTGGTCAGCGGGCGGTTGCCGGGCGCGGGAAGTACCGGGCACATCGGGGTGCCGGGCCAACGAAGGTGGTGTCTGCCAATCGCGTGGCACGAGACGCCGGGTCCGCCGGAGAGTCCTGAAGCTGGTTCTCCGGGGCCGCGCCTGGGGCGCCATCAGCGCCTTACACAGGTGCAAGTATCTCATGCAGAGGGCTCAGGGCATGATTCGCCGGGACTTGTGAAGCAGGCTTCCTTTTATGTTGCGTCCCGTGACGCGGTGTTGCTTCCGGGCCGGGGGTGACCGTCAGGAAGGCTCCGCGCTTAGCTGCGGGCCGGCCAGGTCCCGTCCACGACGGCGGCCGGGTCCCTGCGGCGCAGATAGTCCTGGAAACTGGCTGCCTGCTCACGTGCCCAGTCAACCTGTGCCTGATGCAGGAGCGCCGCGTCCCGGTGCAGCACGGGGAACTTGCCGGCCATGGCCCGGGCAACGCCGATGGTGGCCATGACATCGGCGGCTGAAGTGTGCGCGTTTTGGAAGCTGACGCCGTAGTGTTCCGTCAGCGCCGTCAAAGTGCGCTTTCCGCGGCGGTAGCGGTCCACCTGTTTGTCCAGGATGTAGGGATCGATGACGGGGGCGGGGGTCGGCGGCGTCAGTCCGAACCGTCCGCACTCCCGGTTCAGGACGGTGAAGTCATAGGAGGCGTTGAAAGCCAGGACCGGGATGCCGGCAGCGAACAGGCTTCCGAGAACACCGGCGATTTCCGCGGCCACCCGGGCGGCCGGCCGGCCCTCGGTGCGTGCCCGTTCCGTGGTGACGCCGTGGACGGCCGCGGCTTCCGCCGGGATCTCATCCTCCACGGCGGCAAGCCACTCGTGGTGCTTCAGGACGTCCCCCTGACCGTCGACCAAGATGATGGAAGCGGTGACGATGCGTGCGGTCTGCGGGTCGCGGCCCGTGGTCTCAAGATCGAAGGCCGCGTGGGGGAGTTCATGCCAGCTGTTCATGAAATAAACGTACCTTTGGGCACTGACAATCAAAGATTCCCGGCCCGGGGCCCGCGGTTCCCGGGCTCCGGGCCGCGCGGACTAGGCTGGAAGCATGCGCGATGAGTATGTCGACGCCGTCCGTTCAGTGGTTGCCCTGATACCGGCCGGCAGGGTCCTCTCCTATGGGGACATCGCTGAGATCCTGCACGAGGGCGGCCCGCGGCAGGTGGGTGCGGTCCTGTCCCGCAGCGGCAGCGGCCTGCCCTGGTGGCGGGTGATCCGTGCCGGGGGAGAGCCGCCCCGGTTCCATGAACGGAGTGCCCTGGAGCATTACCGCAGCGAGGGGACGCCGCTTTCCGGAACGCCCGACGACGACGGCGGGGGCTACCGGGTGCGGATCGGTCCGGCCCGCTGGTTCCCCTCGGCGGGGGACTGGACGGTGATTGAAGGGGTCCGGGGGAGCTGGCGGCGGATAAAACGGGAATGTCGGCGGGACATGATGAAGTAGGGGCATGAGCGTAAAACTGCAACTGGTTGGACCGTCGGCCGGAACTGCCCCGGCTCCACAGCTAAGTCCGGACCAGCAGGCCGTCGCAGACCTGCCTGCGGGCAGCGGCCCGGTCCTCGTCCTGGGCGCTCCCGGCACCGGGAAGTCGACAGTGCTGGTGGAAGCTGCCGTCGCCCGGATCAGAGCGGGAATGGACCCGGCCGGGCTCCTGTTGCTTGCCCCCACCCGCCTGGCCGCAGCCGCGCTGCGCGACTCCCTCTCCGCCAGGCTGCAGGGAACACTGAGCACGTCCCCCGCACGCACCTGGGCCTCCTACGCCTTCGACCTGATCCGGCGGGCCAAGGCGGAGGGGAGGCTGCCGTACATTACCCGGCCGCCCAAGCTGCTGTCGGGCGCCGAGCAGGACGTCATTATCAAGGAACTGCTGGAAGGACACGGTCAGCAGGGCGTCCCCGCCCTGCCCTGGCCCGATTCCCTGGGCCTTGCCCTGCCGACCCGCGGTTTCCGGCAGGAGATCCGGCAGCTCTTTGACCGCATCATTGAATACGGGATTTCTGCTGAGCAGGTGGCAGGCCTGGGCCGGCGGCACGGCCGTGAAGACTGGGTGGCGGCAGCGGCCCTGTACGCGGAATACCGGGATGTCCTGGACATCCGCATGCCCGAGGCTTTTGATCCCGCAGGGATCATCACCTCCGCACTGCACATCCTGGAGTCGGATCCGGAGTTCCTCGAAGCGGAACGGGCACGGCTGCAGTTCATCCTCGTGGACGACCTGCAGGAGGCGAATCCCGCCATCCACGCCCTGCTGGGACTGCTCGCCGGAGGACGCGACACCCTTGTGACGGGGTGTCCGGACACGGTGGTGCAGGGCTTCCGCGGTGCCCGCCCGGATTTGCTGGGCAAACTCGCCGACACTTTGGGGGAGGAGCTGCAAACCTTCGTTCTGTCCGAACCGCACCGGCTCAGCGGCTCCGTTGCCGGTGCCTGGCTTCGGACCGCATCCCGGATTTCCGTGGTCGGGCAGCTTCCCCGGTACCGGGCGGCGGTGCTGCCGGCCCCGCCGCAGGAAACCTCCGGAGGGGAGCCGGGGCCGCCGTCCTCCTCCACCGGGCCCGACGCGGCACACGCCGCTGCCCGTGCCGAAGCGCACGTGGTGGATTCGCCCATGCATGAACTGCGCTACATCGCCCAGCGCATCCTCGAAGCCCAGCTGCTGGACGGGCGGAGCCTGGAAGACATTGCCGTGATCGTGCGGACGGGCGGGCAGCTGGCCCGCATCCAGCGCTACCTCAGCGGGCAGGGCATTGCCGTGAAAGTGCCCGTGGCGGAAAAGGCGGTGCGGGATGAAGCTGCCGTGAGGCCGCTGCTGGAGGCGTTCGCCGTGGTCCTGGATCCGGAACTGCTCACCCCCGAAGCTGCGGTCTCGCTGCTGACCTCGCGGATCGGCGGAGCCAGCTCCATTGAGCTGCGCAGGCTCCGCCAGTCGCTGCGCCGAGAGGAAATCCGCGGCGGGGGAGGCCGCACCAGCGACGCCCTGCTGGTGGAGGCCCTGCTTGATCCGCTCTCGCCCAGCGGCCTGACGCTCGCAGGACTGACCTGGGAAGCGCGCTCCGCCCAGCGCACCGCGGCCATGCTGCGGGCCGGACGGGCTGCGGCGGAACAGCCCGGAGCCACCGCCGAAACCGTTCTCTGGGCCCTGTGGTCGGTTTCCGGGTGGTCCAAGAAGTGGGCCGAAACCGCGCTCTCCGGAGGCCCGGCCGGGGCACGGGCGGACCGCGACCTCGACGCGATCATGGCTCTCTTCCAGACGGCTGAACGCTATGTGGACCAGCTGCCCGGTTCCACGCCCGCGCAGTTCCTGGACTACCTGACCAGCTCCGAGCTGCCGATGGATACTCTTGCCGCCCGGGCCCAGCGGCGTGACGCAGTGGAACTGCTCACGCCCGCCAGCGCCGCTGGCCGGGAGTGGCCCATGGTGATCGTTGCCGGCGTGCAGGACGGCGTATGGCCCAACCTGCGCCTGCGCGGCGAACTGCTCGGCAGCGGTGACCTGGTGGCGGCCATCGAGTACGGAGACGGATTCGCCAAACACCGCAGTCCGCAGTCCCTGATGCACGCGATCCGGCATGATGAACTGCGCAGCTTTTCCACCGCCGTCTCCCGTGCCCGCGAGCGGCTGGTGTGCACCGCCGTCTCCTCGGACGACGAGCAGCCTTCGGCGTTCCTGGATCTGGTGGATCCGCTGCCGCCGCAGGCCGTGAAGCGCGAACGCACCGAGGTGCTGCGCCCCCTGACCCTGCGTTCCCTGGTGGCAGAGCTGCGCGCCTATACGCAGCAGGCACAGGAGAAGCCGGAACTGGCCCGCGAAGCGGTGCACCATCTGGGAACGATGCTCAACCATCCCGTGCGGGTCCCCGGCGCCGCGCCGGCGGAGTGGTGGGGGCTTGCGGAGCTGTCCACCGCGGATCCGGTCATTCCCGGGGAAACGCCCATCCCGGTGTCACCGTCCAAGGTCGACGCCGTGCTGAAGTCGCCGCTGAGCTGGTTCGTGTCCGCGGCCGGCGGCGAGCAGGCCACCGACTTCGCCCGTTCCCTGGGGACCCTGGTCCACCAGATTGCACAGGACATGCCCGATGCCTCGGGCGGGGAATACGTCCGTGAACTGGAGCGCCGCTGGCCCGCGCTGGGCATGAAGGACAACTGGGAAGGCAAGCTGGACTTCCGGCGCGCCGAGACCATGGTGCGCAAGCTTGCCGCCTACGTCATCACCATGCGCCAGGAAGGGCGGTCACTGGTGGACGTGGAACGGGACTTTGCCGCCGAAGTGCCGGTGGAAATCCGCGGGCGGGAACGCACGGCTCTGCTCCGGGGCCAGATCGACCGGCTGGAAATCGACGCCGAGGGGCGCCTGTTCATTGTCGATCTCAAAACCGGAAAATCGGCGCCCAAAAAGACGACCTCGAAAAGCACCCCCAGCTGGCGGCTTACCAGGAGGCGGTCCGGGAAGGCGCGGTGAACCGTGACGTCCCGCAGGAGGCAGTTCCGGAAGACGGAGCTGCAGCCATCCGTCCGTCCCGCCCCGGCGGCGCCGCCCTGGTCCAGCTGGGAACCACCAGCAAGTCGGTGGCCGTTCAGCAGCAGCCGCCACTGGATCCTGCGGACACCAGCGCGCGGGACATGGTCCGTGAAGCGGCCGCGCTAATGTCCGACGCGCATTTTGATACCGTCCATGACCCCACCCGCAGCGGGTTTGGCGGCCACGGCTGCCGGCTCCCCGAAATCTGCCCGCTGTGCCCCGAAGGAAAGCAGGTCACCGAATGAGTGCCTCCCTGACCGAAACGCTTGCCCCCGGGACTCCTCCGGCTCCGCGCTACTCCGCCCGGGAACTTGCAGAGATGCTGCACACGGATCCGGCAAATCCCGTCCAGTACCCCACGCCGGACCAGATCGGGATCATCGAGGCACCTCTGGAGCCGCTGCTGGTCATTGCCGGCGCAGGCTCAGGGAAAACGAAGACCATGGCTGACCGGGTGGTCTGGCTGGTGGCCAACCAGCTGGTGCGCCCGGAACAAATCCTGGGTGTGACCTTCACCCGCAAGGCGGCCGGCGAACTGGACAGCCGCATCCGCCAGCGGCTGGACCTGCTGTACCGGGTCCAGGCTGCGGGCACCGCTGATCCGGGCCTGATTCCGCCCGGCAGCGGGCCCGATGTATCGGAGGACGCCAGACTGGATCCGGCGGTCTCCACCTACCATTCCTACGCCAACGGCATCGTCAACGATTACGGCCTGCGCCTGGGCGTGGAACGTGATTCGGTCATGCTCGGCGGCGCCCAGTCCTGGCAGCTCGCCACCGAGGTTGTCGAGGCCTACGCCGGCGACTTTGAACATTTCACCGCCGCGAAATCCACCCTGGTCAACGGCGTCCTGCAGATGGCCGGTGAATGCGCTGAACACCTCACCAGCCCGGCGGAGGTGCGGGCACACCTGGCCGAACACCTGGAGGCCGTCACCCGGCTGCCGTACCTGGCGGGCAAGCCCAAGGCAGCCACTGCGGCCGTGCAGAAACTGATGGACCGGCTCCGCACCCGCATTTCCGTCACCGAGCTCGTCGAAGCGTACCGGCGTGCAAAGTTCGAGCGCCGGCAGCTGGACTTCGGCGACCTGGTGGAAATGGCCGCCACGATCGCCGCCACCATCCCCGAGGCCGTGGAGATGGAACGGGCCAAGTACAAAGTGGTGCTGCTGGATGAATTCCAGGACACCTCCCACGCCCAGATGGTGCTCTTCTCCCAGCTTTTCGGTGACGGCCGCGCCGTCACCGCGGTCGGCGACCCGCACCAGTCCATTTACGGCTTCCGCGGCGCCTCTGCCGGCCAGCTGGGCACGTTCCGCGACCAGTTTCCGCTGTTCCTTCCGGACGGCACGCGTGCGCTGGCGCCCGTCGCCAACCTTTCCGTCGCCTGGCGCAACTCCACGTCCATCCTGGCCGCCGCCAATACCGTGTCCGCGCCCCTGAACAGCACTGCGCCGTGGCTGACCCGGCAGCGGCTCCCGCATGTTCCCGAACTGCAGGCCAAGCCCAAGGCACCGGTGGGGGAGGTCCTGCTGGGCCGCTACCTGACGGATGTGTCAGTTGCGGGAGAAGACGGGACCGACGGCATCCTGGGAGAAGCCGACGCGGTGGCCGACCAGGTGCAGTGGTACCGGACCCCGCGGCCCGGCTGGGCCGGATTTGAAACCGACGACGCCGGCAAGCCGCTGCAGCCCACCGTGGCCGTGCTGTGCCGCGGACGCAAGCAGTTCGGCCCAATCCGGGAGGCGCTGGAAGCGCGCGGCATACCGGTGCAGATTGTTGGACTCGGCGGATTGCTGTCAACCCCTGAAGTGGTGGACGTACTGGCAGTGCTTCGGGTGCTCGGGGACCCCGGCCGCTCGGATTCCATGCTGCGGATCCTGGCCGGGGCGCGCTGGCGGATCGGGCCGGCGGATCTGATGGCGCTGGCGGACTGGTCCCGGCACTTGGTCCGGGTCCGCGAACGGGCGGTGTCCGTTGCCGATGCCGCCGATGTCCACCGGCCGGACGAGGAGCAGGACGGTGCCGGGTCCGTGGTGGAGGCGGATATGGCCGAAGCCGGGTCACTGGTGGAAGCCGTTGACTCCCTGCCGCGTCCGGAGTGGGTCTCCAGCTCCGGACGATCGCCTCGCCGGAAGGGCTGCGCCGGCTGAAACTGCTGCGCGACGAGCTGCGGGACCTGCGGAGCTTTGTCGGAGAAGACCTGACCACGCTGATCGGCGAAGTCGAGCGCCGCATCCTGCTGGACATCGAAGCAGCCGCGAAGCCCGGTGTCTCCATCCATGAGTCGCGCCGGAACCTCGACGCCTTTATCGACGCTGCGGCAACCTTCAGCTCTTCCAGTGAACGGGTGGACCTCACGGCCTTCCTGGCCTGGCTGGAAGCCGCCAACGACGAGGAAAACGGACTGCCCGTCACCCAGCTGGAGGCCAGCCGCGAGGCCGTGCAGCTGCTGACCGTCCACGCGTCCAAGGGACTGGAATGGGACGTTGTGGTGGTGCCTGGCCTGAATGAGGGCCAGTTCCCCAACGACCGTGACTCCCGCTGGAGCAGCGGCGAGGGATCCATTCCCTGGCCCCTGCGCGGCGATGCGCCCGACCTCCCGCAGTGGGACTGGGAGCAGGAGGACCAAAAGGGCTGGGTGGACAGCGAGAAACTCTTCAGCGAGGACGCGCGCGGTCATGCCGAGCGCGAGGAACGCCGCCTCGCCTACGTGGCCTTCACCCGCGCAAAGTACGTCCTGATCTGCACCTCCAGCGTGTGGGGCGGCGGACGGTCCAAGCCGACTGCGGTTTCCCGCTACCTGCAGGACCTCTACGACCTGGGGCAGCAGGCGCCGCAGGCTTTACGCTCCTGTCCTGGGTGCAGTCCGGTGACGAAGGCGACAGCAACCCGGCTAATGCCGATGTGCGCCGGGCCAGCTGGCCGATCGATCCCCTGGGCGGCCGGCGCGCGGCTGTGGAGGCCGCCGCTGCCGCAGTGATGGAAGCGGCGGCCCGTCAGGCGGGCCGGGTCGGGCAGGCTGAAATCGATATCCTGACCGGTGCCGAGGGACTGGAAGCGGAAGGCCCCCACGAGTCCTCTCCGGGGGTGTTTGAGCCCACGCGCTGGGCCCGGGAAGTGGAGCTGGTCCTGGCCCGGCACCATCCGCCGAACCAGGTGGTGGAGGTTGAACTGCCCGCCCATATCTCCGCCTCCCTGCTGGTTGACCTGAAAGATGATCCGGAGGAGGTCACCCGGCAGCTGCGGCGCCCGTTCCGCGGGAGCCGGGCATGGCCGCACGCAAGGGCACGGCCTTCCATGCCTGGGTCGAGGAGTTCTTCGGGACCAGCGGGATGCTGGACATCGATGAACACCCCGGAGCAGCCGACGCCTACGTGGACGAGGCTTACCAGCTGGAGGAAATGATCGCCACCTTCGAGGCATCCCCCTGGGCGCAGCGGACTCCGGCCTTCATCGAAGTGCCCGTCGAGACCCGCGTGGACGCCGTCGTGGTGCGCGGCCGCATCGACGCCGTCTTCCAGGACGCCGACGGTACGTGGGACCTGATCGACTGGAAAACAGGAGCTCCGCCCTCCAAAGACAAGCTGGACGTCAGGGCAGTGCAACTGGCGGTGTACCGGCTGGCGTGGGCACGGTTGAAGCAAGTGCCGCTGGAGAAGGTCAACGCGGCTTTCTACTACGTGGCGGCGGACAAGCTGATCCGTCCCTTCAACCTGCTGGGGGAAAAGGAACTCGAGGACATCATCCGCGCGGCCAACTCCCCGGTCCGGGACTGATCCCTGACCACAGAAGTGCCGCCGGCCCGAAGAGGACGGCGGCATTTTTGCTCTGCCTGCAGGAGAACGGATCTGCTCAGGGAGTGGCCCGGCGAAGGGTCCCGTAAGAACCCGCCGCCAGCACTGCGCCGCCCAGCAGGAGCCAGCCTGTCAGTGTGAGAGGTGTCAGCTGGACAAACCAGGCTCCCACGGCTGCCCAGGAGTCCGTCCAGGTTGCAGATGCCACGGCCCCCAAAAGAATCACTGCGAACCCTATAAGGGCAACTATCAGGCCGGTGGTGCGCCACCGCTTGTAGACCGTGGCAAACCAGAAGCCGAACATAAACAGCAGGGTCGACAGTGCGAAGTAGAGCAGGATCTGCGCATACCAGGCAGACTCCGCGATCCAGGGAATCGCGAAGATGGCGCCGTTCACGCCCCACCCGTTGGTGGCCTCCTCCACCAAGCCGAGGAGCCAGTAGAGCACACCGAGTCCCAGGGCCATTACTGCGAACAGGCCCAGGGTTCCAATGTAGAAAGAGCGCCGGCTGACGCTCATGGCCTGTGAGAACGGAAAGGTCAGGGTCAGCGCCTGCACCCCGATGCCGAGAAAATACCACATGACGGCCTGACCCGAGAGCGCCATCCGGATGCCGCCGGTGTCAGGTATAACCGCCAGAATCGCCACTGCGATGAGCGTGGAGGAGACGAGGATGATCGCTGGAATTCCGAGGAAAATCCATTTGTTGAGCAGCTGCATGCGAGCCACTGCCAGCGGCCGGTTCATCGCAGCACCTCCAGATTCTGGTTGTCGGCATCGTCCCGGAAACCGGGGCCTTCATTTGCTTTGAGGGTTCTCCGGACAATCAGCTGCTGCAGCGAGACCGGCGCAAGCTCCAGCCCCAGAGTCCGCGCGAGCGCACGGTCCTCCGCGGTTAGTGTGCTGTCCACTGTTACCGAGGCAAGTGCTCCCAGCGAATCCCGGTGCAGCACGGGCCGTTCACCACAAAATTTCTCCACTGCGGCGGAGGAGCCGGCAACGGCGAAAGCGGATCCTGTGATGGCTTCCACCTCGTCGTCCATAATGATGCGGCCATGGTCGATGACGATCACATGTTCCAGCAGGTTTGCCACTTCGTCGATCAGATGGGAGGAAAGGACGATGGTCCGGGGATGGTCGGCGAAGTCGGTCAGCAGCCGGTCGTAGAAGAGCTGACGCGCCACGGCATCCAGACCGAGGTAGGGCTCGTCAAAAAATGTCAGTTCGGCGCGGGACGCCAGACCGATGATGACTCCGACGGCCGAGAGCTGGCCGCGTGAGAGTTTCTTGATCCGGTGCTTTTCGGAGCGGGGAGCTGGAAGTCGGATAACAGAACATCCGCCAGGTCCCTGTCCCAGTTCGGAAAGAAGAGCGCCGCTGCATCCAGGGCGTTGCGGATGGTGAAATCATCAGGATATTTCTGCGACTCGCGGACAAAGCAGATCCGGGAGAGGACCTGCTCATTCTCGAAGGGATGTGCACCAAAGATCCGGACGTCCCCGGAGCTGGCGAACTCCTGTGCGGTGAGGATGGACATCAGAGTGGTTTTTCCGGCTCCGTTGCGGCCCAGCAGGCCGTAAATGCGGTTGGCCGCCAAAGAGAGGGTGACATTGTCCAGCGCCAGCTGATCTCGGTAGCGGCGTGTGAGGTTGCGGGTTTCTACGACGGTCATGGTGCCGGGGTCCCTTCGTGTTCGACGGCACTGCGGTGAATGAGCTCGGATAATTCCTCGACGCCGATGCCCAGCTTTCGCGCTTCATCGGCGACGGGTTGTACGTACTGGCGGTAGAACTGTTCACGCCGCTTGGTCAGCACGACGGCGCGGGCTCCGGGCGCAACGAACATTCCGATGCCGCGCCGTTTATACAGAAGCCCCTCGTCGACCAGCAGGTTGACACCTTTGGCTGCAGTCGCCGGATTGATCCGGTAAAAGGCAGCGAATTCATTGGTGGAGGGAACCTGGGTTTCCTCCGGGAGGACACCAGCCAAAATGTCCCCTTCGATGCGCTCGGCTATCTGCACAAAGATGGGGCGGGTGTCATCGAAAACGTTCACGGGAGCCTGCGGATCATGAGCTGCCTCGGTTCACTCAGAGCGGACCGGCGAAGCGCCTTATCCGGTTGGTTGGTTGGTTGGTGGTGTAACTAACCATAGAACCGGGCCGGCCAAATGGCAAGCAGACAAGAGTCAGCGAGGCAGCGAGGAAGGGGGCCGGGAGGCAGGGAGGAAGGGGGCCGGGAGGCAGGGAGGAAGGGGGGCCGGGAGGCAGAGAGGAAGGGGGCCGGGAGGAAGGAGGGGCCGGGAAGAAGGAGGGGCCGGGAGGCGAGAGGCGCTGGGCAGGGAAGCAGGAGGAATGGGCGCGGAGGGAGGGCAGGCGGGGTCAGCCTGCAAACCCGTGTCTTCACCGAAGCGGGGCTTGGCCGGAACAGATAAGAGGCAGGTGCCGGGCGGGAGGGGCGACTGCCCTCTCATGCGTCCGTTACGGCTGCTGCTTGGACTGCTTCTTGTCCAGCGGTCCGGGCTTCTTCTTTTCGGGTCCGGGCGTCTGCGGCTTTCCCGGGGCTGATTCTCCCTTTGCCGGACGCTCCGTTGAGCTTTTCCGTGCCCGGGGCCCTCTGTCAGGACCGTAACCGCCGCGATGGCGCCGGTCTCATCGGTGACTGGCGGTTTCGCTCCCGCGGGAGCGACCGGGTCAGCTGCAATGGGGGTGACAGTGACACGTGAGGATCCGGCGCTCACCGTACCGCTGACCGTGGGGCTCTTGGCCGGAGCCGGATGAGAAGCCGGCAGCACCAAGGCCGGGGCGGCGGTGGAGGCGGTGTCGGCGTTTACTGCCGCGGTTTTTCTGCCGCGGCGACAGCAGCCCTCTCGGCGGCAGCTGCGGCTGCTGCTGCCTCGGCCTTTGCTGCGGCGTCCTGCTCCAGGATGTCTGCTTCCAAAGTGGCCAGCATTTCCTCGGCTTCGGCGATCATCACCGGGTTCTCGGCGGCAACGCCGCGCACGAGCCACTGCGCCAGGGCGAACTCGGCGGAGAGCGCTGCCCGGCGGATCAGGTGCGGATCAGGCGTTTCGGTGCGGGCAGCGTTGTATGCCGCCTGCACAGCCTCGGTAAAGGCGGGGTCGTTGGCGGCGACCAGCCAGGCGAAGTCATCCGCCGGGTCGCCGATGCGAAGATCCGTCCAGCCGGTGACCGCGCTGATCCGTCCGTTGGAAACCAGGAGGTTGTCTTCGTGCAGATCCCCGTGCACCACCGAGGGATTGAAACGCCACAGCGTAACGTCCTCGAGGGCATGCTCCCAGCGGCGCAGCAGCACCGGCGGAATTTTGCCGGTGGTGGCGGCCTGGTCCAGTTCGTTGAGCTTGCGCTGCCGGAATTCGTTGGCCGAGTAGCTGGGCAAATCGGCGTCGTTCACCAGGTCCTGCGGCAGGCCGTGGATGGCGGCCATGGCCCGGCCGACTTCTCCGGGCAGCGCTCCGCCTTCAGCGACCAGGGAATCAATATCCCGCGTGGAGCCGGGCAGATGGGAGTAGACAAAGGTGCACAGGTCACCCTGGCGGACGGTTCCGGCCACGTGCGGAAGAGCGAACGGAAGCTCTGCCCGTACTGCCGGCACGAAAGCCCGCAGTACCAGGAGTTCCGTTTCCAGCCTCATGCTGGCGTCAACATGCCTGGGGGAGCGTACCCGCCACTGTTTTCCTGCTTCGTCAACCAGCACGGCGGCGTCGAAGTCCGCGGCGTCGTCGGGGGAGCCGGCGACGCCGGTGGGGGCCAGCCCGGGGACGGCGGCGCTGGCCATTGCGGCCAATTCCATGGGGGTGCGTTTCACATCTTCAACCGTAGAGGTAGATGTGTTCCTAATAACCATAGGCTGGCGGCGAGTCGCCGGATGCGTGAGCAATAACTCAGCCCGGGCACGCGGTCCTGTTCCAACTACAGGTTGGGGGTGCGAGTCAGTACGGTAGAGGCATGAGCAGCCCAGTACCGGTAGCAGTTGTACCCCCTCTTGGAATTTTGCCGCTGGCCCGTACCGCAGTTGACCGCGGATCGGACCGGCGCATGGCGGCGGACCTGTTCGAGCAGATCCGCGCCAACCCGGGTACCCGCGTGATGTATATGGCCGGAGGCAAGGCCCTCATCAACGACACCGAGGTTGTGCTGGCATCCGGTGCCGAGACAGGATTCGGTGACGCCCCCGTGTACCTGGGCCGCACCCTGGCACCGGCACAGGAACCGGAAGGCACCGACGTCGTGCTGGTCACCCTCGGGGAGGAAGACCCGCTGCTGGAAACCGGCGGAGCCCGCTGGGCATCGCTGCGGGAGGTCGCAGTCCTGCTCGGCGAGCTCGACGCCGCCCTGTTCGTGCAGGCTGCGGCCGTCTCCAACTGGCATGCCGTGCATACGCACTGCCCGCGCTGCGGTGCCCCCACAGTGCCGGAGCAGGGCGGCTGGGTCCGCCGCTGCACCGAGGACGGAAGCCAGCACTTTCCGCGTACGGATCCGGCCATCATCGTTGCCGTGACCGACCCCGAGGACCGCATCCTGCTTGGCTCGGCCGCAGCCTGGAAGGGCAACCGTTACTCCACGCTCGCCGGGTTCGTGGAGCCCGGAGAGTCGCTTGAGGGGGCCGTCATCCGCGAGGTCGCCGAGGAATCCGGGCTGGTGGTCCACTCGCCGCAGTATCTGGGGTCTCAGCCCTGGCCGTTCCCGTGTTCGCTGATGCTGGGCTTCACCGCCCGAACCGAGAACCCCTCAGCGGCGGTGCACGACGGCGTCGAAATTTCCGACGTCCGCTGGTTTACCCGGACGAGCTGCGCGATGCCGTTGCCGGCGGCGAAATCACCATCGCCAGCGGCATCTCCATCGCCCGGAACCTGATCGAACGCTGGTACGGAGGGCCGATCGCCGAACCGGAGCCCGAGGACCGGGCATGAGCGGTAACTCCGCGGAGGCACGGATTCTTGCCGGACTGGACGATGAACAGCGCGAAGTCGCGACGTCCCTGACCGGGCCGCTCTGCGTACTCGCCGGAGCGGGCACCGGCAAGACCCGGGCCATTACGCACCGCATGGCCTACGGCGTACACACCGGCGTCTACAAGCCGCAGCGCGTGCTCGCTGTGACCTTCACCGCCCGGGCAGCGGCGGAAATGCGCACCAGGCTGCGGGATCTCGGTGCCGGCGGGGTGCAGGCGAAGACCTTCCACGCTGCAGCGCTCAAGCAGCTGCAGTACTTCTGGCCGCAGACAGTCGGCGGACAGCTCCCGGATCTGCTCAGCCACAAGGCGCAGTTCATTGCCGAAGCCGCCCGCCGCCTGCGCCTGTCCACCGACCGCGCCGCAATCCGCGACGTTGCCGCCGAAATCGAGTGGGCCAAGGTCTCCATGCTCACTCCGGAAAGCTATGTTTCCGCGGCCAAGGGCCGTGACGCCCCGGCCGGTTTCGACCTCATCACCATCTCGCGCATCTTCCAGGCCTACGAAGACGTCAAGGTGGACCGCAACGTCATCGACTTCGAAGATGTCCTGCTGATTACCGTGGGCATCCTGCAGGAGGACGCCCGGGTGGCGGCAACCGTGCGGGACCAGTACCGGCACTTCGTCGTGGACGAGTACCAGGACGTCTCTCCGCTGCAGCAGCGGCTGCTGGATTTGTGGCTGGGCGGCCGGGATGAGCTGTGCGTGGTGGGCGATTCGAGCCAGACCATCTACTCCTTCACCGGTGCCACGTCCAAGCACCTGCTGGGGTTCCCCTCGCGTTTTCCCGAGGCACCGATCGTCAAGCTGGTGCGGGACTACCGTTCCACGCCGCAGGTGGTGGGGCTGGCCAACCGGATCCTCGCCGCCCGAACCGCCGAAGGCGAGCGCTCGCGGTTTGCCCCGCCCTGGCCCAAGCCGCTGGAACTCATTGCCCAGCGCCCCGCCGGCCCCGAGCCCACCTTCACCGAATGCGCGGACGACGACGCCGAGGCAGCCTCTGTGGCCGAACGCATCAAGGCACTGATTGGCGACGGCGTGCAGCCGGCCGAAATTGCGATCCTGTTCCGTACCAACGGACAGTCCCAGGCCTATGAACAGGCGCTAACCTCCGCCGGGATCGGATACCAGCTGCGCGGCGGGGAGCGGTTCTTTGCCCGGCGCGAAGTCCGTGACGCCATCGCCCAGCTCCGGGCGGCATCCAGGGCGGTCGGCAACGATCCGGTGCCGCAGCTGGTCCGTGACATCCTGGTGTCCCTGGGCTACAGCCCCGAGGCGCCGGCCGGCGGCGGCGCCGTCCGGGAAAAGTGGGAGTCGCTGGCGGCGCTGGTGGCACTGGCCGATGAGCTGCACACCGCGCGAACGCAGGATCCCGATTCCATCTTTACCCTGATAGATTTTGTTGCCGAGCTTGACGAGCGGGCCGCGTCCCAGCACGCTCCCACCGTCCAGGGTGTCACCCTGGCGTCACTGCACTCGGCCAAGGGCCTGGAATGGGACGCAGTGTTCCTCGTCGGGCTCAGCGAGGGATTGATGCCGATTTCCTTCGCGGACACCCCCGAGGCCGTGGATGAAGAGCGGCGGCTCCTGTATGTGGGGATCACGCGCGCCCGGGAGCATTTACATCTGTCCTGGTCCACGGCCCGGACCCCCGGCGGCCGGGCGAACCGCAAGCCGTCCCGCTTCCTGGACGGGCTGCGCCCGCAGACGGCCCGCGACGCACAGCGCCCAACGGCGCCGAAGGCGGCATCACGCCGCAAGGCCGCCGGCCCGGCCAAGTGCCGGGTTTGCGGCACGCTGCTGACCACCGGATCCGAACGCAAGGTGGGACGCTGTGCCGAGTGCCCGGTGACCTATGAGGAAAGCACCTTCGACGCCCTGCGGGAATGGCGCCGTGCAGCGGCGTCCGAAGCCGGCGTCCCGGCCTTCGTCGTCTTCACCGATTCCACCCTGGTGGCCATCGCCGAGGACCGCCCGCCGTCATTGAACCGGCTGGCCACCCTCCCCGGCGTTGGTCCCTCGAAGCTGGAACGCTATGGTGAGGCCGTTTTGCGGGTGCTGGCGGATAACTAGGGCAATTTCTCAGGACGCCTGGGCCGGAGAACCCTGCTGCTGCAGCCGGCAGCCGCAGTCCGGATGGAAGGATAGCTGTTTAGGTCCGACGTACCCGTCCGCAGCCCGCAGCACCAGCACAGCCGACCAGGTGGCCGGCTGGACTACGCCGTCCAAAAACGCGAGCACCTGCCCCGCGGCAACTCCGGCGGCGACAACCGCGCCGGAGGTTTCCTCTCCCGCCGGCGCGGCATCGAAGTGCTGCCGTCCCAGCGCTTCCGCCGCGGTATACCAGGTGCTGTCGCCGTCGGCCAGCTGCCGGTCCAGGCATTCTAGGCATGGTGTCAGGCCGGGAACAACCAGCGGACCGACGTCGACGCCGGCTTCCTGGACAGTGACCGCGAGATGGGGTTGTTCACTTGCCTGGGTTCCCGCCGTGCGTCCCGCAATAGGCGGTGTACCCACCCATACTGCCAAATCCACGTGTGACCGCCGCGGGCCGGAACCTTCGACACCGCCGGACAGGAGGACCTGAACGGTGGGATCCAGCCGGAAAATGTGCCGCTTGACCGCCTGTGCACGGTGCATCCCCTGATCCGTCAGGGGATAGCCCGGCCCCACATCGGACGGGAGGACCACTCCCGGATCCGACAGCACCAGGGTTCCCACCCCGGCGCCGGCCAGGGTTTGGGCGAGCACCGACCCGATGCGGCCGAGTCCGTTAATTTCAACTGCGGAGCGGGAGCGGCGCCGAAGGATGACGGAGCCGTTCAAGCCGTACGCAGCCGAGAGCCGGTCACTGTCCCGGCGCAGGCGTTCCAGGCGCAGTGCCGGAACCGCGGGCTCGGCCTGGCCGGCCGTGTCCGGAAAGGGAGGAGTACCGGGGACAGTGCCTGGGTGAGGGCCCGCGCCCGCTGCGGCGGAACATCATGGCGGCGTCCTTCGGACGCTTCCAAGCCGTCGGGGAGGCCGTCGCGAAGGGCGGAGAGAAAGGCAAGGTCGCTTTCCCGCAGTCCCCGCAGGACCAGGGCATCCGGGCCCAGCCCGAACTGCCGGGCCGAAGCCGAGAGCGCCAGGACATGGAGTCCGGGATTGATCCGCATCGGAAACCTCCTGCGTATAGGGACGGCCTGCGAAGCCATCTTGGCACGTACCGTTCGGCGGGGCCGGGGTTATCCACAGGGGCAGGCCAGGCACCTCGGTTCCCCTAGGCTTAATGCATGCCTTCTGGAGAAATGCACCGCTCGAAACCCCTCCCGCGGCGGGCCGCGCCGGCGGACACCGCGGTTGTTCCTGCCGCCGCGGCCGGTGTTCCCTCGGTGACCAGCGCCGGGATTCCCATCGAAGTGCGCCGCTCCGCCAAACGCCGCCGTACCGTCAACGCCGCCTTCCGGGACGGGAAAGCCGTCATCTCGATTCCCGGCCATTTCACGAAGGCCCAGGAAGCGGACTGGGTCCGGCGCATGGTCGCCCGGCTGGAGCAGCGCACCGCCGCTCCGCAGGCGGATCCGCAGGACGCAGCGGGTGAACTCGCCGGCCGGGCCGCGGAACTGTCGCGGCGGTACCTGCACGGCGCCGCAGCGCCCCGGTCGGTGCGCTGGGTGACCAACCAGAATTCCCGCTGGGGGTCGGCAACCCCGGCACGCGGCACCATCCGGCTGTCCGACAAGCTGCAGGGCATGCCCGGCTGGGTCATCGACTATGTCCTGCTGCATGAGTTGGCCCATCTGATCGAGGCATCCCATTCACCGGCCTTCTGGCGGTTGCTGGAGTCCTATCCGCACACTGAAACCGCCAAGGCGTACTTGCAGGGAGCGGCCTTTGCCAGCTCGCGCGGGCTGCAGGGCCCGATGCAGGAGGATGAGGGCGCCGAAGAGGGCCGTCCGGCCGGCGGCCCGGCTGAAGACGGCGCCTAACCGCAGATAACGCTGCGGCCCCGGCAGCGAAAATGCTGCCGGGGCCGTAGTTGCCATAGCCCTGCGGCTAGGACCGGGGCGGTCCGCCCTTGCCGCCGCTGGAACCGTCGCCGTCCGCGTCTCCGGAACCGCCGCCCTCGCCGGAACCGTTGCCGCTGTCCGGGTTCCCTGCCGGACCGCCGCTGTCGTCGTTCCCCTCCGGCTCGCCGGCGTCGGACTCCGGTGTATCGAACCCGCCGTTCAGCAGCCGCTCGAGGGCAGCATCGACGTCGGAATCGGAAGCATCCAGCAGCTCACGCCGCTTGCTGAAGCCCTGCGGATCATCCAGGTCCTTGGAGGTGGGCATGAGGTCCGGATGTTCCCAAACGGCGTCCCTGCCTTCGATGCCTCGCTCCTCGCGCAGCTGCGACCACAGGGCGGCAGCATCGCGGAGCCGGCGGGGGCGAAGCTCCAGCCCCACCAGCGAGGAGAAGGTGTGCTCGGCCGGGCCGCCGCTTGCGCGCCGGCGGCGGATCATTTCCCGCAGTGCGCCGGCTGATGGAAGGTTCGCCGTTGCCGCTGCAGTGACCTCGTCAACCCATCCCTCTACGAGTGCCAGGGCCGTTTCGAGGCGTTCCAGCGCTGCATCCTGCGCCGCTGTGCGCTCGGGCTGGAACACACCGCCGGACAGAGCCTCCTGGATGGATTCGGGATTGGACGGGTCCAGGTCCCGCGCCACTTCCTCGATCTTGGACATGTCGATGTGGATGCCGCGGGCGTAGCTCTCGATGGCACCGAAAAGGTGGCTTGCCAGCCACGGGGCGTGGGTGAAAAGCCGGGCATGTGCGGCTTCGCGGACGGCGAGGTACAGCCGTATTTCCGTCTCCGGGACGTCCAGGCCTTCGCCGAACTTTGCCACGTTGGCCGGCAGCAGGGCCATGGTCCCGCCCGCCAGGGGGAGCCCGATGTCGGTGGAACTGACAACTTCCTTGGACAGGGCGCCCACGGCCTGGCCTAGCTGGATCCCGAACATGGCGCCGCCCATATTCGCGAGCATGGACGAAGCTCCGCCCATCATGGATTTCATTTCTTCGGGCATCTGCGTGCTGATGGCGTTCGAGAGGGCCTGGGAAATGCTGACCGCAACCGGTTCGGTGAGCCGTTTCCACGAATCCATCGTGGCTTCGACCCATTCCGCCCGGCTCCAGGCCCGGCCCAGCGCCGAGGTGGACGCGAAATCTGTGACGGGGTCCAGCCAGAGCTGGGCGACGTGCAGCGCCTCGTCCACTTCACGGCTCTGTGCCGGCAGCACCGATGGGTCGCTGTCCGTGGCAGCCACCCGGCGGGCATTGTCCCTGGCGAGCTGCCAGTTCACCGGACCGTCCGAGGGGGCACTAAACATGGCTTGGACCTGCTGGAAGATCATGGCCATGGCGTTGGGGTCGGACGGCAGTCCTGCCGCCTTCGCCAGTTCCTGCGGATCCATGCCGCCGGCGCCTGCTCCGCCGAACAGCCGGGCAAGCATCTCGGAGAGCGGATCCTGGGGCGTCTCGCCCGGGTCGGAAGGGTTGGAGCTCATGGATACCACCGGTCCTGTGGAAGATTGACGTGCATTACGCGGAGCAGTCAGCCGCATGGCGGTCCCGGCTGCTCCGGACCACGTGCCGCCGAAAACGGTCCGTGGCTTCCTTACGTTACCGGCAGCCGGTGACGTAAGTCCCGCGTTGACCGTCTCGTTCGCTGACGGCAAAGCGCCCCGGCCCGGCAAACACCCGCGGCAAAGGCACTGCACGCTAAGCTGGGTGCCAGTATTCGCCGTTTCAGCCTCAAGTGAGCTGCCTCGGGTTCCCACCTTTAGAAAAGGGTTGGCCACTTGCGCCCCTCAGACCATCAGCACGACCCTTCCGTTCCCGGCAACGGGCCGGCGGTTCCGCCTCCGGGACAGGATGCATCTCCGGCGCCGGCTTCAGGAACCGGCCCCTTTTCCGCTCCCCGCCGCGACCCCCGTTCCCGGGCGCTGGCGGTGTCCGGTGCGCTGACCGTGGTGCTGGGAGCCGCTGCCGTGTTCCTGCCGACCCCGTACGTGGTGGAGTCACCGGGTCCCACATTCAACACGGTGGGCACCGTGGCCGCCGGCGGCGAAGACACGCCGCTGATAGAGATCGAGGGCGCGCCCACCTATCCCACCGACGGCGAGCTGGACCTGACCACCGTTTACGTGGCCGGCGGACCCGGCTCGACCATGAGTTTCCTGGAAGCCGTTGGGGCATGGCTGAACCCGGAAGACGCCGTTGTTCCGGAGGAATTTGTGTACCCCCGCGGAACGACCGGAGAAGACATCGACGAACAAAACGCCGCCGCCATGACGTCGTCCCAGGAAGCAGCAGTGGCAGCGGCGCTGCGGGAACTGGACATTCCCTTCACCGAGGACCTGGCCGTGGCCGAACTCGTGGACGGCTCACCGGCCGAGGGGGTGCTTGAAGCGGGGGATACCCTGATCAGCGTGGATGGGACGGCCATCGACGGCATCGAAACGCTGCGCCGCGAGCTGGAGGCGGGCGGCGGTGCCCCGGTGGAGGTCGAGTTCCGCCGGGACGGGCAGGAACAAACCGGAACCGTGACTCCGGCCGCCGCGGATTCGGGGAGTTATCAGCTCGGAATTTTCCTGGCCACCAGTTTTGAATTTCCCTTCGAGGTCAGCATTGCCCTGGACGACGTCGGCGGGCCGTCCGCCGGCATGATGTTCGCGCTCGGGATTGTTGACCGGCTGACACCCGGCGGCATGACCGGCGGCCGGCACTTCGCCGGTACCGGAACCATCGATTCAGCCGGAAATGTGGGCCCGATCGGCGGTATAGCACAGAAAATGACGGGAGCCTCCGACGCCGGCGCCGAGTTCTTCCTGGCGCCCGCGGAAAACTGCGGGGAAGTGGTCGGAAACATACCGGAGGGGCTCGGCGTTGTGCGCGTTGCCACTCTGGACGAGGCACGGACCGCCGTCGATGCCCTGGCCGCCGGTACCAGTCCGGAGGAGCTTGCACAGTGTTCCGCGGAGTAGCCGCGCGCCGGGACGGCAGCCGCCCGCCGGACAGCGCCGGCCGGGTCCGCGGGACGCCGGAACAGCCCGGCCGCCCATCACGATCGTGAAAAGGTTCTTCAGCAAAGGCGGGGCAGGTGGCCCTTGCAAGGAAGACAAGGCAGAATGAGAAATGCACGGCAACTTGCAAAGGGGACAAGAAAATGTCCTGTAGTACCGGTTGCAGGCGCCGTGGACCGACGTACCGAACGATGAGGTAACAGTGACTTCCGGACCAAACGGCCCATTTTCCCGACCAAGCCCCAGCACGGGCACCCGTCCCGGCAACCGGCGCAGACCAAGCCCCTTGATCGCCACGCTGATCGTGGTGGCAGTCCTTGTGATTGGTTTCGTGTACTTTTCGCAGGTCTATGCGGACGTCCTCTGGTACAACCAGCTGGGATACCTTGAAGTCTTTGTCAAGGAAAACCTGACGCGGATCGCCATGTTCCTCAGCGCGTTCATCGTGATGGCCGCATGCGTCTTCCTGAGCATTAGGGTCGCATACTCCTCACGTCCCGTGTACGCCCCTGACAGTGCACTGCAGGACAACCTGAACCGCTACCAGGCCCAGCTGGAACCGGTCCGCAAGCTCCTGATGATCGGCATCCCCGTCGTCGTCGGCGGGTTTGCCGGTACGGCAGCCATGTCCATGTGGCAGCAGGCCCTCCTGTTCTTCAACAGCCGCAACTTCGGCGAGCAGGATCCCGAGTTCGGACTGGACTTCAGTTTCTACCTCACCCAGCTGCCGTTCCTGGGCTTCATCATCGGCTTCCTCATCAGCGTGGTGGTCATCTCCGGGATCGCCGGCCTGCTGACGCATTACCTTTACGGCGGCATCCGCCTCGAGGAAAAGGGCATCTTCACGTCCCGTCAGGCGCGCATCCACATTGCCGTCATAGCTGCAACTTTCCTGCTGCTTCAAGCCGCAAATTTCTGGCTGGACCGCTACGACACGTTGCTGAGTACCTCCGGAACCTGGACCGGCGCCCTCTATACGGACGTTGAAGCTGTCATTCCGACCAAGACCATCCTCACCGTGGCCTCCGTTATCGTGGCCATCCTGTTCATCGTGTCAGCGGTCATCGGCCGGTGGCGCCTGCCCATCATCGGCACGGCCATGCTTATCATCACGGCCATCGTGGCCGGCGGCGTCTACCCCTGGATCGTGCAGCAGTACCAGGTGCGCCCCTCCGAACTGAGCAGGGAAGCTCCGTACATCCAGCGCAACATTGAGCTGACGCGGGAGGCCTACGGCTTGGACGAAACCGAGCTGATTGATTACGAAGCCACGGTTGAGGCCAATGCCGGCGCCCTGGCCGCTGACTCCGGCACCACCTCCAACATCCGCCTGCTGGACCCGAACGTCGTTTCGCCGGCCTTCTCCCAGCTGCAGCAGTTCCGGCAGTATTATCAGTTCCCGGAAACGCTCAACGTTGACCGGTACGACATTGACGGCGAAGTCCAGGACACCGTCATCGCCGTGCGCGAACTGAACACCGACGGCGTGCCCGACGGGTGGGTCAACGAGCACATTCTCTACACCCACGGTTACGGAGTGGTTGCCGCCCGCGGCTCCACCGTCCAGGCCGACGGCAAGCCCAGCTTCATGGAGTCCGGCATTCCGTCCAGCGGCGTCCTGGGGGACTATGAACCCCGGATCTACTTCGGCGAATCCTCGCCGGAATACTCAGTGGTGGGTGCCCCGGAGGGCGCCGCCGCAGGAAATCGACCGCCCGCAGACCGGCGATTCCGACACCGAGTCCCAGACAACGTTCGACGGCGACGGCGGACCCAGCGTGGGCAATCTGTTCAACCAGCTGGTCTACGCCATCAAGTTCCAGTCCACCGAAATCCTGCTCGCGGATGCGGTCAACGAAGAATCCCAGATCCTCTATGACCGCGATCCGCGCGAGCGTGTGGAAAAGGTTGCCCCGTACCTCACGGTGGACGGCAACGCCTACCCCGCAGTTGTTGACGGCCGGGTGCAGTGGATCGTTGACGGCTACACCACGAGCCAGTACTTCCCATACTCCACCCAGCAGGAGCTGCAGGCCGCAACTACTGATTCCCTGACCACGGGAGCGGCGGCACTGCCGGCGGACCAGGTGAACTACATCCGCAATGCGGTCAAGGCCACCGTTGACGCCTACGACGGTTCGGTGACCCTCTACGCCTGGGATGACGAGGACCCGCTGCTGCAGTCCTGGCAGAGCGTTTTCCCGTCCACGCTCAAGCCCTACAGCGAGATGTCAGCGGATCTCATGGCGCACGTTCGCTACCCGGAGGACCAGTTCAAGGTTCAGCGTGAGCTCCTGGGCAAGTACCACGTCACCAATGCTGATTCGTTCTTCCGGAACGACGACGCGTGGAGCGTCCCGAACGACCCGACGGTCGCCAACTCCGAGGTCAAGCAGCCGCCGTACTACCTGTCCCTGCAGATGCCGGGCCAGGACGACACGGCGTTCTCCCTGACCACCCCGTTTATTCCGTTTGTGGCCCCCAACAACGAAGCCCGCAACGTGCTGTACGGCTTCCTCTCGGCTGACGCGGATGCCGGGACCGGCGAAGACGGCGTCAAGAGCGAGGACTACGGCAAGCTCCGGCTGCTCTCGCTTCCCACCGACACCGTGGTGCCGGGTCCGGGCCAGGCACAAAACCGGTTCAACTCGGATCCGACGGTGTCGAACGCCTTGAACCTGCTGCGGCAGGGGGCCTCCGAGGTCATCAACGGCAACCTGCTCTCGCTGCCTGTCGGAGGCGGCATGCTCTACGTGCAGCCGGTCTACGTACAGTCCTCCGGTGATGCGTCGTATCCGACGCTGCAGCGCGTACTGGTGAACTTCGGTGAGAGGGTCGGCTTCGCGCCGACGCTGGATGAGGCCCTCAACCAGGTCTTCGGCGGCGACTCCGGTGCCATCACCGGTGACTCTGAAAACGTCGGGCAGACCCCCGATCCCGGAACCGGGGAAGTGCCGGGCGACACCACTGCCGAGGCCGACCTCGCCGCAGCGCTGGACGATGCCGGGGCCGCCATCCAGGAGGGGCAGTCAGCGCTGGCAGCCAACGACTTCGCCGCCTACGGTGCGGCGCAGGACAAGCTCAACGCCGCCATCGAGCGGGCCATCGCCGCGCAGGAAGCCATGGACGAGGCGGCCGGGGGGACCGAGGAGGGGACCACCGGTGCCACCGAAGGTGCAACTCCCGCCCCCACGGAGGATGCCCAGGGCGACTAGCAGCTGACGCAGCCGCAACCGATTTGCGGCTGCTCCCCGCGGCGGGTAGAGTTAACTATCACGCCGCGGGGTGGAGCAGTTCGGTAGCTCGCTGGGCTCATAACCCAGAGGTCGCAAGTTCAAATCTTGCCCCCGCAACCATGCAACACGGATGTACCGGAAGATCCCGGTTGACAGAAATGTCAACCGGGATCTTCTGCGTTCGGGGCTTCCCCCCTGCTCCCCGGCGCTGCGGCTAATAGACTCGCGGCATGGGCAATCGGGCAGGGCCGGCTCGCAGAGGTGACCATCAGAGGCCTGCCGGCGATCCCGCAGCCGGACATCGGGGGCCCAAGAGGAACCGGGCCGAGGCGGACCGCGCCAAGGTGGAGCGCGCCAGGGACGAGCGGACCAGAGCGGAGCGGGCCAGAGCGCGCCGGGATTCTGAATCCTCACCGGATCGAATCGACCACAACTGGACGGATCTCCTGAACGAACTGCGCGTGCTGCAGAACGGTGTGCAGATTCTGGCGGGGTTCCTGCTCACCCTTCCGTTCCAACAGCGGTTCGCTGCGCTGTCCCGCGCGCAGGTCATCGTGTACCTGTCCCTGGTGGTGGTGTCGGCGCTGACCACCGCCGTGCTGATGTCCACGGTTGTCATGCACCGGAGCTTCTTCCACCGCCGGATTAAGCCTGATCTGATTCGCTACAGCGACATTCTTCTTCGCATCATTCTTATCCTCGTGGGCCTGACCACCATCGGCACCCTTGGCCTCGTCTTCGACCTGGTAGTCGGCAGCGTCAGCGGAACCGCCGTGGGTGTCGGCCTGGGCCTGGTGCTCCTCGTTCTGTGGGTCCTGCAGCCGCTGACGCTCCGGCGGTGCGCCCTTCGCCGCCGGGGGATCAGCTCAGCGCCTGCTCCGGGACGGGCGAACGCCGAGAAGAGCCGCTGAAAAAGACTACGGGCGGCACTTCCGCAGGGGAATGCCGCCCGTCAGTGGTCAGCGCCGGCAAACGGCGCTGATGGTGCTTAGTTCTGGCCGATGGCGGACTGTCCCGAGCCGGAGCTCTTCAGGGCGGCCAGGCGGGCTTCAACCTCAGTCTGCTCGCCCAGATCCTCAAGGCTCTCGAACTGGGCGTCCAAGCTGGAAGCAGCCAGTTCGTTTGCACCACGCACGCGCGCTTCTTCGCGGCGGATCTTCTCTTCGAAGCGGCCGACTTCCGAGGTGGAGTCCATGACGTCGATGCTCTTCATGGCCTCGTGCATCTGCGTCTGCGCATGTGCGTTGCGGGAACGCGCAATCAGTTCATCGCGCTTGCTCTGCAGCTGGTTAAGCTTGCCCTTCATCTGGTCCAGGCCGGTCTTCAGCCGCTCCACGATCTCTTCCTGTGAAGCGATCGTGGGCTCGGCACCCTTGGCTTCGTTTTCCGCTGCGATCTGCCGCTGGATGGCCACCTTCGCCAGGTTGTCGAACTTCTGCGCGTCGGCGGTATTGCCGGCATCACGGAACTCGTCTGCCTTCCGTGATGCAGCCAGCGCCTTGTTGCCCCAGTTGCGGGAATTCTGGATGTCCTCGTTGTAATCATCCTGGAGCATGCGCAGGTTGCCGATGGTCTGGGCAACTGCACTCTCCGCCTCGGCAATGTTGTTGCTGTAGTCCCGGACCATCTGGTCCAGCATCTTCTGCGGATCTTCGGCCTGGTCCAGGATGGCGTTGATGTTGGCCTTGGCCAGCTGGGTGATACGTCCAAAGATTGACTGCTTTACCACGGTGTCTGCCTTTCGGTTTTTGGATGTGAACCTGTTGAAGAATTTGGAAGCCATAACTCGAGCCTGTGCCTAGAAGCTGCCGCCGCCGCCGTCGAACCCGCCGAAGTCGCCGCCACCGCCGCCGAAACCGCCGAAGCCGCCGCCGCCCCAGCCGCCGCCGCCACCCCCGCCGCGCAGGATGGAGTCGATAAGGATGCCGCCGAGGATGGCACCGCCGAGGCCGGAGCCGCCGCCGCGGCCGCCGTACATGCCGCCCCCGCCCCCGCCGCCGAATCCGCCGCCGAAGCCGTCGACGTCCTGCTGGGCCATATCGGCTGCCTGGGCTGCCAGGGCGTTGGCCTGCTGTGCGTAGGCGAGGGCGCTGACGGGATCCGATGACTGCAGGGCGATGGCCTGCTGAAGGTTGCGCTCTGCCTCTGCGAGACGGGTCCGGGCCTCGCTGCCGACACCGCCGCGCCGGGCGCGGATGTAGTCGGCCGTTCCGGAAATCTGCGCCTGGGCGGACATCACGGCGTGCTGCAGGGAGTCCCTGGCACGGCGTTCCTGCTCCTGCCGGTCGCGGATTCCTTCGAGGGCGCCGTCAAGCTGGGCGTTGGCCTTCTCCAGACGCCTCAGCAGGTCAACGGGGTTGTTCCTGACAGCCGCTTCGCTGTCAATGGCGGAGAGTGCCGCCTCGACGCCGGCGACCGGCCCGGCCAGGCCTTGGTTGCCTCGGAGGCGGCCAGGGCCCGTGCCTGGGCCAGATCCTGCCGGGCATCGGCCACCGCGCGCTGCAGTTCATCGCGGGCGGAGTCGAGTTCACGGCCGGTTTTTTCGATGGCGTCCAGCAGCACGTTGGTTTGGTGCACGCTTTCTTCGGCGGCACGGACAGCGACCACTGCCGAAGCCGTGTCGCCTTCCTCGAGTTTTGCGGAGGCAGCTTCTGCGGCGTTGTCGACAAACTCCAGCCGTTGGCTGGCCTGCTCGACGTTGTCGGCAACCTGGGCGAGGGCCGCGTCCGAGTACCGCTGTCGAAGCTCGGCCAGGGAACTGCGGGCTGCGTCCAGGCGGCCTGCAGCTGCCTGTGCGTTCCGGCGCGCTTCGGCCAGGGCAGCGGGCGCATTCTTTTCGAGCTCACGCAGTTTGTCGAAGTCCTCCTTGTGCGCCTGCAGCGAAGAGTTCACCGCCTCGCACCGCCGAATGATGTCCTTCAGCCAGGTCCGCTGCTGGGCTTCGGTATCAGGGATATGGTCATCGAGCTGCTGCTGCATCTTGAAAGACTCGCTCATGTGGTTCTTTGCCGCCGCGAGGTCCTCGGTGAAAGTCTTCACGGCATCGTCCCCGTAGGATGCCATCGCGAAGGACAGCTCCTGCTCGCTGGACTTTATGGCGTCGTCGGCTGCCACCAGCAGGCTGCCGGCACGCTTGCGCAGATCCGCCACGCTCAGTTCGTCGAGGGGATCGGTGGGGGGTGCCTCCTGCTCCCGGCCCCGGCCCGCAGTGACGGCGCCCTTGCTGCGGCTGCGGACAAACAGGAACGCAGCCCCGCCGCCGAGCAGGATGATTCCTCCAAAGAGGAACAGCGGTGCGAGGCTCACGCCACCCGAAGATGAGGTACTGCCGTCGGAACTTCCGCTGCGTCCGGATTCGAGGGCATCGGCGGCGCTGACCGCTGCAGCCGCCCAGTCTTCCGAAGTGATGGTTTCCTTGCCGAAGAGTGCGTCCGTCGCTGCTTCCACCATTGCCGTCTCATGCTGTTCAGTGAGAACGGTATCCGCGGGTGCCGAAGCCTGGATCAGCCGGCTTTCCGTGGCAATGCTGAGCAGGGCTTCGCGCTCACCCAGGTTGCGCTGCGCGACCACCTGGTTGCCCCATTCCGTGGGGTCCGAAGGATCCGTGAACTCGTCCACGTACACCACGAAGAGGGTGTAACCGGACTCCTGCCGGGTTTCGGTGATGGCGCTGCGGACCTCCTCGCTGTCCGGTCCCAGGACACCGGCGTCGTCAACCACGAACTGTCCCGGCGGGATGGTCACCGGAGGCACGGCGGAGGCAGCCGTAGCCGATCCCAGCAGTGCTGTGACACTCAAACCCACCACGGCACCTAGCCGCTTGGTCTTCAACCGCATAAAATTTGTCCTCAGGTTCGTCGTGGCATCTAAGATGATCCGCTGCGCTCGTCCCGTCCCGTCAGATCCCTTTCGGGCGGGCAGACACTTGCATCGATTCTATGGTTCACCTGATACCCAGTCCACCACGGTTCCCGGCGCGCGGTTATCGGTGAACTCTCAGGAAGTGTCCAGTTTTCTTCGAAGCAGGTCCCAGAAAGTGCTGTCATAGTTGAGTGAGCACTGATCAAGGGCATACCGATGTGGAAAGGACCGCACATGTCTGAGCAAAACGGAGGCGCCGAGGGCCCGCAGCGTCCGCTGCCTCCCCGTCCGCCGGCACCGCCGGCATCGTCCGGGGAGAAGCCGCGGGCCGGGACGAGGGCCAGACGCAGCAGTTCCCGGACCAGCCGGCCGCGCAGGAACCCGTGCAGGCCCAGGCATCCCACTCTTCGCCGCCCGCGGACGGCACGGCGGCACAGCCGCCGGAGGCCGCCGGGGCGCACCCGTCGGCACCTTCGCCGGAGCCCGGCGCCCGGCATGCCCAGACGCCGCCGGCCGGTGATCCGTTCTACGGCCGGACGCAGGACGCAAACCCGGGCGTGGGTGCACCGCCGTCCTACGGGCCCGCTTCCGGCGGCCATTCCGGCTCCGGTTACGGCCAGGACCCCTACGGGCCGGGCCACCAGCCCGCAGCTGTGCCGCCCCGGCGCAGGTTCGGGGCCGGCACCCTGGTCACCGGAATGGTGCTCGCCGGGCTGCTCGGCGGCGGGACCGCCGTAGCCGCCGACTCCTGGCTGGACAACGACGCCGCTCCGCAAAGCACGGGACAGGCGCAAACCGTTGTGGTGAACAACGACGACAGTGTCAATGCCGTGACGGCGGCAGCTGTCAAAGCTTCCCCCAGCGTCGTGACCATAGACGTCACCGCCGGCGGCAGCTCCGGAACCGGATCAGGCATCATCCTGGATGATGACGGGCACATTCTGACCAACACCCACGTGGTCACGCTGGGCGGGACGGCTGCTTCACCGTCAGTGGAGGTCCAGTTGAACGACGGCCGGGTGTTCTCGGCCACCGTCGTCGGGACCGATCCGCTCTCCGATCTGGCCGTCATCAAGATTGACGCCAACGACATCACGCCGGCTGCTTTGGGGAATTCGAACGACCTCAATGTCGGGGACTCCGTCATCGCCATCGGTGCACCGCTTGGCCTCGCCGGTACCGTCACCGACGGCATTGTCTCCACCCTGAACCGCACCATCAGTGTCCAGTCCTCCGCAGCTCCGGAAACGGAGTCGGACGGATCAGGCGAGGATGACGGCAACGGCTTCCGCTTCGCACCGCCGGACGGGTCCAGCCAGGAGCAGAGTGCCGCGGGGAGCTCCATCTACCTGGACGTCATCCAGACCGATGCGGCCATCAACCATGGCAACTCCGGCGGAGCGCTGGTGAACACGGACGGGGACGTCATCGGCGTCAACGTGGCAATTGCGTCAGCCAGCGAGGAAAGCGGCAGCATCGGCGTCGGCTTCGCCGTGCCGATCAGCTATGCCGAGCGGGTCGCCAACGAGATCATTGACAACGGTTCGGCCACCCACGGCTTCCTGGGCGTGTCAGTCACCCCCGCCTCCGCGTCCAGTGCCTCGTCGTTCACCGTAGGTGCGGAAGTCGCGGAAAACCCGGCCTCCGGAACGCCGGCAGCGGATGCCGGCCTGAGGCAGGGCGATGTCATCACCGCGGTGAACGGCATTCCGGTGACCGATGCGCAGTCGCTGACCGCGGCCATCCGGATGCAGGCAGCCGGCAGCGAGGTTACCGTCGACTACAACCGCGGAGGAGACACGGACAGCGTTCAGGTGACGCTGGGCGACTCCGCCAACCAGTAGCGGCAGCCGCCCGTTGTTGTATGCAGGGACTGGGCCTCCTTTGGAGGTGCGGTCCCTGCTCCGTTTGGTGCCCGGGACAGGCACGGGGCACCCGCACAATGTGATTAGCTTGATGGGTCGCCCTGCGCGGGTGGTCCCGGAGCCGGTGCGTCCGCGCCGGGAAGATCTTCAACGCCAGAAAGGCCCCGCATGCAGGAATCGAAGAGGCCGCTGAACATCGTCGTTTTGGTCAAACACGTTCCCGATACCCAGTTTGACCGGCATCTCTCCGGGCCCGGACACACTCTGGACCGGTCCGAGTCCATTCTGTCCGAGCTCGACGAGTACGCCCTGGAAGCTGCGCTGGTAATCGCTGAGGCCCGTGGAGGGCAGGCGGCGGGAAACATGGTCACGGCCTTGACGATGGGACCGGATGCAGCGGTCAACGCAGTGAAAAAAGCTCTGCAAATGGGCGCCTACCAGGGAATCCACGTCAACGACGCCGCGCTGGCAGGCTCGGACGCGGCCGCGACCTCCGCGGTGCTGGCGGCCGCTGTCCGGAAGGCGTCCGGTGACGGCGCCGGGCTTCCGGATCTCGTGCTGACCGGCATGGCGTCCACTGATGGGGAAACGTCGCTGGTTCCGGCCCAGCTGGCAGAACGGTTGCAGCTGGCCCAAATTACCTTCGCCTCGGAGTTGGAGGTGGCTGACGACGAAAGCGGCGCCGCCGTCGTCCGTGCCCGGCGCGACGGGGATTCCTACTCCGAAACGCTGGAAGCGCCCATGCCGGCGCTGGTGTCGGTTACCGATCAGGCCAATGACCCGCGGTATCCGAACTTCAAGGGCATCATGGCCGCCAAGAAGAAGACGGTCACGGTGCTGTCGCTGCAGGATCTGGGCCTCGACCAGGACCAGGTGGGGCTGGACGGCGCTTGGACAACAGTGGCCGCATCCGCTCCCCGCCCGCCGCGCTCCGCCGGAACCATCATTACCGACGACGGCACGGCCGGAGTCGCGCTGGTGGATTACCTGGCCGCCCGGAAACTCCTATAACAAACCTCCCACCGGCGCCGCTTTTGGCTGCGCCCGAAGCACTAAGGAGAGCCACCCATGGCCTCTGTCCTGGTCTTTATCGATGTTCCGGGTCTGCCCCTGCCGCGGGCAAGCCGCGAGCTGCTGACCATCGCCCGCAGCCTGGGGGAGCCCGCCGTAGCCAGCCCGCGCGCCCTTGACAGGAACGCACTGCAGGCGCTTGGGGAATACGGAGTCAACACGGTGTACCAACCTGCCGATATGCTGCCCGATGTCCTGGTCGCGGCCAAGGCCGCATTCCTGGCCGACGCTGTCCGGGCCGCGAATCCGGCGTCCGTGCTGCTTGGCAATTCCTTTGAGGACCGGGAAGCCGCTGCCCGCACGGGCGTGAAACTCGGCTCCGGCGTGATTACCGACGCCGTCGCCGTGGCGCCGGACATGTCAGTCACCAAGTCCGTCCTGGCCGGGTCCTACACCTCCACCTGCCGCGTGCAGACGGGAGTGCCGGTGATCACGGTGAAGGCCAACAGTGTTGAGCCGGCCCCCGCCGAAACGCCCTCCGTTCCCGAGAGCAGGGATATCACCGTGTCCGACGCCGGCCCGGCGGCACGCGTCACCGGCCGCACCGAAAAAGGGTCAGCGGCCGTCCGGAGCTCTCCGAGGCCCGGGTCATTGTTGCCGGTGGCCGGGGGATGGACGGTGACTTCGGTCCGGTCGAAGAACTGGCGGACGTGCTGGGGGGTGCGGTGGGTGCATCGCGCGCCGCCACCGACGCCGGCTGGATCGAGCACTCGGCCCAGGTGGGGCAGACCGGCAAGACGGTCTCGCCGCAGCTGTACATTTCCGCCGGTATTTCCGGGGCGATCCAGCAAAAGGCCGGAATGCAGACGGCCAAAGTCATCGTGGCGGTCAACAAGGACGCCGATGCGCCGGTGTTCGAGATTGCGGACTTCGGCATCGTGGGGGACGTGTTCTCGGTCCTGCCGCAGGCCACCGAGGAAATCCGGAAGCGCAGGTCCTAGCCCGATGGAACCGTCTGTCCCCGGCGTGAAGCGGGTGCTGGCTTTCGCTGCCCATCCGGATGACATTGACTTCGGCGCGGCTGGAACCGTGGCGGCCTGGACGGCTGCCGGTGTCGAAGTCTCCTACTGTGTCATGACCTCCGGTGATGCCGGCGGCTTCGAGGCCGGCGACCGGGACGGGATCTCCGGACTGCGCCGCAGCGAGCAGCGGGCAGCCGCCGAACTGGTGGGCGTGCGGGACCTCCACTTTCTGGGGGAGCGGGACGGCTTCCTTGCGGTGACGCCGGAAGTGGTGGAAAAAGTGGTGGCGCTGATCCGCCGCGTCCGCCCCGACGTTGTGCTCTCGATGCATCCGGAACGGAACTGGGAACGGATTCAGGCCAGTCACCCGGACCATCTGGCCTGCGGTGAAATCGTGACGCGGGCGGTCTACCCGGCGGCGGAGAATCCGTTTGCCTTCCCGCAGCTGGCCGAACAGGGCCTGCAGGCGTACAAGGTTCCCTGGCTCTGGTTTTACGGAGCCCCGCGCGAGCGGGAAAACCATGCGGTGGATATCAGCGCCACGGTCGAGCAGAAGCTTGCGGCCATCCGGATCCATGCCAGCCAGCATCCGGACCTGGCCGGGATGGAAACGGCAGTGCGCAGCATGCTGCGGGACAATGCCCGCCGCTTTGGCCTTCCGAACGGTGCCAGCGCCGAAGTCTTCCATGTGGTCGGGGTCAACACCGAGCAGACCATCGCCGGGTTCTGACCCACGGTTAGTCCGTGCGGCCGGATTGGCAGGCCAACCGGGAGGCTCGTCCCGGCCCAGATATCGATGGCTTTTGCGAGATAGCCCGCCAGCCCTGGCCGCCATGTCCTGCAGCCTCCGCAGCTCGGGCATGCCGTAAAACGGCAGCCGTTGGCTCCGGTGGGGGCCTCAGCGGGCAGGCCGTGATCCGGAGCAATGGCGCAGGGTCCGGGATGAAACTCCGGCCATACGCGCGGCGGCGGAATGGGCCATGTGTCCCGGATCTGCAGTGCCACTGTCCTGCTCCTCCCTGCCCGGCAGCCGGGACCTCCAACTGCCCACCGACAACGCTGCGGGTTGACGCAGCGTCACCGTCAAGCGGAGACCTTAAGCGCTGAAAGGAATGACCAGAAGGATGGGCAGGGTGGGGGTGGGGGAACCGCCGTCGGGCTCCAGTGTCAGTGCAACTGCGCTGTACGGGTCGATGCCGGTGAGTTCGGTGGCCTTGGCACCTGACACGTCTTCACCGGTCATGGTGCCCACCGATACTGGATCGGAACCGTCGGCCGGAACACGCCACATTTGGTAGACGGAGCCCTCCGGCGGGGCCGGAACTCCGCTGAGCGTCACCACGGCAGCGTCTTCTCCCGCGGAAGTGGCAACCTCTGCGGTTCCACCGGTGGGCAGCTCCATCGTGCGCTGCTGCACGTCCGAGGCCTGCAGCACTTCCTCCCGCACCGAGTCGGGTCCGAGGCTGCCGCCCAGCGCAACACCGCCCACCACAATGGCTGCGGCGGCGGCGCCGGCAAGGATCCAGCGGCCGGGAGCTGACCGCAGCACGGAGCGGCGGCTGCGGCGGGCAGCGACCTCATCGACCTCTTCGGCCGGGGAAGGGCTTGGGGAATCCGGAACCCGGGGAATACCCGGCCCGCCGGCGTCCTGCCCGGGCAGCCGGGACAGGATCTTATCGAACAGGTCCGCAGGCGGCTGCTCCTCGGCCCGGTAACCGCCGGCAAGGGTTTCGCGCGCAGTCCAGACCCGCTCCAGGAAAGCCCGGCGGACGGCAGGGTCCGCTTCCTCCAAAGCTGTGTCCACGTCCTGCCGCTCATCCCGGGGCAGAGCATTCAGGGCATACAGTTCGGCCCACTCCAGCAGCCTGCCCTCGGACAGGTCCCGGCCCGGGGCGTCCGGTGCGGCGTCAGAGCTGTTATCCGTCAACTGAATTCACCCCCAGGCAGTTCTTGAGCCGGATCAGTCCGTCGCGGATCCGGGACTTGATGGTCGGCACCGCGGCGTTTAGTTTTTCTGCAACTTCGCGGTAGGTCAGTCCGCCGTAGTAGGCCAGCCGGACTGATTCCCGCTGGGTATCGGTCAGGGTTTCCAGGCACTGGACAACGGAATCTGCTTCGAGCTGCCGGGTCACCGTGTCCACGACGCTGTCGTAATCCGGTTCCTGCATGGCCGCGCCGAAGCGCGCCTCCCGGTTCGCGGAACTCTGCTCGGAGCGGACCCGGTCCACGGCGCGGCGGTGGGCGAGCGTCAGCAGCCACGTCAGCGGTGAGCCGACGGCGGGATCGAAGCGGGCGGCACTGGTCCAGACCTGCAGGTAGACCTCCTGCGTGGTGTCCTCACTGAGCTCGGCGTCAATCAGTACCCGGCGGGCCAAGCCGTAGACACGGCGGGAGGTCAATGCGTAGAAGGCGGCAAAGTCATCCCGGCTGCCGCCGGCAATTCCGGCCAGGAGTGCCTCCAGCGGAGCATGGGGCCGGGTCTGCTGGCTGGCGTTCTCTGCGGCATCGGCGGCGCGGCCCGGTGGAGAGGCCTGCGCAGCGGAGGGCCGTCCCGTGTTGGACGTGTCCATAGGCCTCCAGCATAAACGGATTAAGGCGTCCACCGCTGCAGGACCCGAAACGGCGTCCCCACGGACCGCAGCGCCGGGGCACGGAGCAGTACTCGTGCGGGGACCGGCGGGTCCCGCGGCCGCCGGGCGTCCAGTGACTTCCATGCCCCTTATTCGGCGCGGGCAGCGTGGCGGATGGGCCGGCACGGCAGGAACTCAGGGCGCCGGGCCGTGGCAATCAGGGTATCGGCATTCAGAGTGTGCTCCTCGCCCAGCTGCGCCAGGAAGGCTGTCTTGACCCGCTCCGCGGCTTCCGGATCACCGGGCAGGAGGAAACGCAGTCCGCTGCCCATGACCAGCGACCAGGCCAGGGACTGGCTGAGCTGGACCTGCGCCGGGGTGGAGAGGACCTTGATGTCCTGGAGTCCGAGGCCCTCGAGCCAGGCGGTGAGTTTCTCCGGTGTGTTCAGGCGTTCGCTGTTGTCCCTTGCCCCGGAAAGGGGACCGGCCAGCTCGGGCCGCTCACGCCGGCACTCCTGCACCAGCAGATCAGTAAACGGGTTCAGCGCACCCTGCGCCCACGTGCTCAGGGCCAGGCGCCCGCCCGGGCTCAGGTTCGAGACCAAGTGCGCTGCTCCGGCGTCCATGTCCGGAAGGAAGAAGATCGAGTAGGCGGACAGGACGACGTCGTACGGCTCGCCGCCGCTCCACGCGGCGGCGTCACCGACATGCAGGGTGACGTTTTCCAGGGCAAGGGTGCTGGCTTTCGCCTGGGCCAGGGCCAGCATTTCCGCCGAAAGATCGACGCCGTCCACCCGGGCCTCCGGGCCCGCGTACTGGGCGGCGGGGATGGTGGTGGCACCGGTCCCGCAGCCGGCGTCGAGGACGCTCTCGCCCATGGTGATCTCCGCTGCCGCCACCAGGGCGTTGCCCATCGGATTCCACAGCGAAGGCGCCAGGCGCTCAAAGTCGGCGGCGCCGTCGTCGAACACGGTTCCAATGTTGGTGTCGGGCATGAGGAAGTCCTTAGAGCTGGGCACCTGCGAAGCCGTGCTGGCGCCAGGCTTCGTAGACGGCTATGGAGGCGGAGTTGGCAAGGTTCAGGGAACGCAGGGACGGCAGCATGGGCAGTCGGACGCGGGCAGTGACATGCGGATCCTGCAGCACGTCCTCGTCGAGTCCGACGGATTCACGGCCGAACATCAGCACGTCGCCGGGCTGGTATGCGATGTCGGTGTACGACGTTTCGCCGCTCGAAGTGAAGGCATAAACGCGTTCCGGAGCCAGCGCCTTCCACGCCGCTTCGAGCGTGGGATGCACGTGCAGCACGGCGAGGTCGTGATAGTCCAGGCCGGCGCGGCGCAGCTTGGAGTCCTCCAGCTCGAAGCCCAGGGGTTCAACGAGGTGGAGCTCGGCTCCGGTGATCGCGGCGAGGCGGATGGCATTGCCGGTATTGCCGGGGATTTCAGGGAGTGGAAGAGGATGCGGAACACACCCCCATCCTATGCCCGGAGGCTAGCGTGCCAATGCATCGAGCAGCCCGCCCAGAACCGGAAGCTGCACCACATTGGGCTGCGGTCCGTCGTTGAAGAACCGGCGGAGTTCGCGCTGCAGTGTTCCGGCATTGGCAACGTGCACCATGGCCGGAGCACTGCGGCTCAGGGAGGGCGGATAGTCGATCACGGGTTCAAACGGATTACCGTTGGGGCTGTGCAGGACCACCCAGCCGCTGACGTTGCATTCCGGAAAGCGGTCCTGGAGGGTGCGGACGGCGTCGGGCAGCCGGCCGATGTTCACGTCGCGGCCCCGGTAGCGCAGGTGCCTGCCGTCCCAGCTGTAGTTGCCCGGCGACGCAACCTGGGATTCGAGCACGGCCATCCGGTAGCCGCCGAGAAGGACGTGGCCCACCTCAAGGTTGCCGCCGCGGGGCGAACGGTCGGGCACGTGCAGTCCGTTGACCAGCCGGCCGGCCGGATAATCCGCCAGCAGGTTGCGCTGCAGCAGCTGGATGGTGAGGTTCTCGCCGTCGTACCGTGCCGCGGCACCGGAACCCAGCCGGGCCATAAAGCCCGGCCGCCGGGGAGATCCATGGACCTGCTGTCCCGCCAGTGTCAGCGGCAGCACCGGCGGGGAGCCGGGAGAGAAGTCGGGCACGAACCGCGGGGCAGTATCCAGGACATCCTCCGCCGGGACTGTTGCTCCGCGCTGATAACCGGTCCGCGTTCCCGCGCTTCCTGCTCCGTGCTGCCCGGCGCTGCTCCGCGTCCCCGGCGCAGGCTCAGGTCATACGCCGCTTTCTGCCCGGGGTTGGACAGCACCTCGTAGGCCTCGGCGATGACGTGGAACGTTTCGGCGCTGCCGCCGTGGTCGGGGTGGGTGGCCCGTGCGGCTTTCCGGTAGGCAGTCTTGATCTGGTCCGCCGTGGCCGAGGGGGCGAGACCCAAAACCTCATACAGCGTCTTGGGTGACGGGCTCACAGCAGTTCCTCTCATTGGGCCGGAAGGCCCGGCAGGCACAGCGCGCGGATGGCGCCGCAGTTTTACAGCGGTTGCATTCTCTCAGGTTGGCGGCGTCACCCGCCAAACCGGCAGCTATCAGGCTGCACCAGCTATAACGCTGCAACCGCTGACTATGTTTCCCGGGCGGACTGACCGGCTCTCCGGTCATAGCTCGCCGCGGCGGCGGAAATGACTCGCGGGCGGTCCGGATCCGTGTTGTCCACCACCACCGTGGCCCGCCCCGCGGGATCCGTATCGGCAAAGTAGAGCCGCTGGCCGCCGACGTAGCGCTGGAGGGCCGGATCATCCGGATCCGCCGGCGTACCGTCGCGCAGAGCCATCCGGGCTGCCGTTACGGAAAACGGGACATCGAGGAACACCGAGAACTCCCAATCCGCCGCCAGTTCACCGCGGTGCAGGAAAAGCCCGTCCACGAGCACGACGGCGTTGGCGGGGGCGGGCACCTCAGGCGGGGACAGCACAGCGTCGGAGTCGAGGCTGTGCCCGGCGGGCCGGTAACTCCCGCCGCCTCCCGGCTTCAGCGGGTCGAGGACATAGGCCCGAAACTGCTCCACGTTGTAGGAATCATGGCGGAATCCAGCTGCCGACCGCCGGCCGCGCCGGTACCGAACGCTTTGGGGGTGATGAAAGTCATCCAGCGACACCCGGATCACCGGCCGCGGGTCCACGGCACCGGCCAGTTTGGCAGCCAGGGCATCCGCAAAGGTTGTCTTGCCGGAGCCGTCAACGCCGTCCACCGCCGCGAACACCCGGCGGCCGGGGACCTGCCGGACAAGTTGGCCGCCAGTTCCTGCAGGAGCACGGCCCGGTGGACAGGCACAGGATAAACCGGGAGCGCCGGCGGGGAGGCGTAGTGGTCACAGCGGCATTGTGCCAGAACTGATCGGCACAGGTTGCGATCACCGGTAGAATGGGCAGGTGCCCGTGTATCTAGATCACGCGGCGACCACGCCTATCTCGGCCTCGGCCCTCGCCGCACTCACGTCAGAACTTAGCCGCAGCGGTAATCCGTCCTCGCTGCACGGCTCCGGCCGCCGCGCCCGGATGGTGGTGGAGGAATCCCGGGAAGCGCTCGCCGCCGCGGCGGGCTGCCACCCCTCGGAGATCATCTTCACCTCCGGCGGAACCGAGGCGGACAACCTGGCGGTCAAGGGCCTGTACTGGTCCCGCCGCGATGCCGACCCCGCCCGCACCCGCATTCTGTGCTCTCCGATTGAGCACCATGCGGTCCTGGACACCGTTCAGTGGCTGGAAAAGCATGAGGGCGCCACCGTGGTGTGGCTGCCGGTGGACGCCGACGGCGTCGTGTCCCTGGATGCGATCCGCGCCGAGCTGGAAGCCCACGCCGGCACCACCGCGCTGCTGACCGTGATGTGGGCCAACAATGAGGTGGGCACGGTCCAGGACATCCCCGCCATCACGGCGCTCGCCCACGAGTACGGCGTGCCGGTGCACACCGACGCGGTGCAGGCCTTCGGCGCGCTGCCGGTGGACTTCCGCGCCGCCGGCGTGGACACCATGGCGGTCAGCGGCCACAAGATCGGCGGACCGGTGGGTGTTGGCGCACTGGTCGTCGGACGGGCGGTAAAGCTGACTCCGGTGCTGCACGGCGGCGGGCAGGAGCGGGACATCCGCTCCGGCACTTTGGACACGCCGGGCATAGCGGCGTTTGCCGCGGCGGCGCGGGAGGTCACCGATAACCTTCCCGCCGAAGCTGCCCGGCTGCGCGGCCTGCGCGACAAGCTGATCGCCGGTGTCGAGCAGGCAGTCCCCGACGCTGTGCTGCGCGGCGTGCGCGAGGACGACGGCGGGACGGGGGCCGGCAACGGCCTGCCCCGCCGGCTGCCCGGCAACGCGCATTTCACCTTCCCCGGCTGTGAAGGCGATTCGCTGCTGTTCCTGCTGGACCTGGCCGGGGTGGAGTCCTCCACCGGTTCGGCCTGCACCGCGGGAGTTCCGCGCCCCTCCCACGTTTTGCTGGCCATGGGCCTAAGCGAAACGCAGGCCCGCGGCGCGCAGCGTTTCAGCCTCGGGCATACAACGGCCCCCGAAGACGTTGACACTTTGTTGGGAGCACTTCCCGAAGCCTATGAACGCGCAAAAAAGGCCGGCATGGCTTCCCACGTCAGCAGCATCCAAACAGCAGGAACAGGTTTTACTTCATGAAGGTTTTGGCAGCAATGAGCGGCGGAGTGGACTCCGCGGTAGCCGCAGCACGCGCAGTGGAGGCCGGGCACGACGTCGTCGGCGTCCACCTGGCGCTTTCGCGCATGCCCGGAACGCTGCGCACCGGCAGCCGGGGCTGCTGCACCATCGAGGACTCGCGCGACGCCTGGCGCGCCTGCGACATCCTGGGCATCCCGTACTACGTCTGGGACTTTTCCGAGCGGTTCAAGGAAGACGTGGTGGATGACTTCATCGCCGAATACGCCGCCGGCCGCACCCCCAACCCGTGCATGCGCTGCAACGAACGCATCAAGTTCGCCGCGCTGCTGGAGAAGGCGCTGGCCCTGGGGTTCGACGCCGTGTGCACCGGCCACTATGCCAAGGTCCTCACCGACGCCGACGGAAACCCGGAGCTGCACCGCGCCGCCGACTGGGCAAAGGACCAGTCCTACGTGCTGGGCGTGCTCACCCATGAACAGCTCAAGCATTCGATGTTCCCGCTGGCCGACACCCCGTCCAAGGCCGAGGTCCGGGCCGAAGCCGAACGCCGCGGCCTGTCCGTGGCCAACAAGCCCGACAGCCACGACATTTGCTTCATTCCCGACGGCGACACCCGCGGCTGGCTTGAGGAACGGATCGACCTGACCGAGGGCGACATCGTTGACTCGTCCGGCGAAAAGATCGGCACCCATCCCGGCGCCAACGCCTTCACCGTCGGCCAGCGAAAGGGCCTGAAGCTGGGCCGCCCGGCCGACGACGGCAAGCCCCGCTTCGTGCTTGAGATCCGGCCCAAGGAAAACAAGGTGGTGGTCGGTCCGGAAAAGCTGCTGAACATCGACCAGATGCGCGGCATCAAGATCTCCTGGGCCGGACTGCCGATTCCCGAAATTGCCGCCCGCACGGCATTCGACTGCATGGTCCAGGTACGCGCACACGGCGATCCCGTTCCCGCGCGCGGCTGGATGGAAGACGTGGCCTCCGATGAGGCCGGCGGCATCCGCGAGGAGCTGGTGGTCCGCCTCAATGAGCCGATGCGCGGCGTGGCTCCGGGGCAGTCCATGGTTGTTTACCAGGGCACCCGTGTCCTGGGCCAGGCCACGATCGATTCCGCGCGCTCGCTGGAATGGGATCCCGCGGCAGTTTCGTGAGCCGGGCAGGGCGGCGTAATGTGCTCCGTCCTGCCGCACCACGGACCCTAGACTGGAGCTATGACTGATATCCCCGCAGACGAGTTCGACCCCACGGCCAGTTCCCTCTCCGGGACGGTGTCCGACGAGGTCATGCAGGAGCTCCTGGCGGTTCGCAGCAGCATCGACAACATCGATGCCACGCTGGTGTACCTGCTTGCCGAGCGGTTCAAGGCGACTCAACGGGTAGGGCTCCTGAAAGCCGTCCACAGCCTTCCTGCCGGAGACCCGGGCCGGGAGGCGGCACAGATTGCCCGGCTTCGCCGTCTGGCGGAAGACGCCCACCTGGACCCGGCGTTTGCCGAGAAGTTCCTGAATTTCATCATCAGCGAGGTCATCCGGCACCACCAGGCGATCTCCGACAACCACAACGGCGGCAACAGCAATGCAGCAGGACTCTGAACACCGGCACTTTGAACGGCAGGACTCTGCGCACCCTCCGAGATGACGGCCACCGCTGTGACGGCCACCGCCTCCGGCTCGTGGCCCGGCAGCGACCCGGTGGAGGCCACCCGGATCATCCGCGGCGAGCTCGGGGAGCCGCACCTTCCGTTCCTGGTGGAACTGCCGCACCGCGGTCCCGGCGCCGATGCCCTGGGCCGGACGGCCGCGCTGCTGGTGGACCTCGCCGTGGACCTCCAGCCGCACGGCTGGCGCCTGGTGCCACGGCCCGGAAAGGACCACCGGCGCGCTGTTTCCCTGCTGAGCCAGGACCTCAACGCCCTGGCAGACGTCGTCGGAACCGAGGAATCCCCGGGTGCGCAGCTGAAGATTTCGCTGCGCGGCCCGCTGTCCCTGGCCGCTGGCCTCTACCTCCACAACGGCGAACGTGCTCTTGCCGACGCCGGAGCCCGCCGCGAACTGCTGCAGTCCCTCACTGCCGGCGCAGTGGACTTCGTGGCCCGTGCACGCACCGCGGCGCTCGACACCGGCATCGTCGTCCAGCTGGATGAGCCCGACATCGCCGAGATTCTCGGCGGAGCCATTCCCACCGCCAGCGGCTACCGCACGCTGCGCTCGGTTCCGGCCACCGAGGTGTCATCCGCCTGGACCGCGCTCGTTGAAGCGCTCACCGGCGCCGGCGCTGAGCAAATTATCCTGCGGCTGCCGGAGACCGGACGCTCGGCGGCGCTTCGGCCGGGAGCCCAAACGCCGTTTGCCCTGGCCCTCGGTGCCGGCGCGGACGGAGCGGCCCTGCCTGCGGCAGGACTCACGGGCGCGGACTGGGAAGCCATCGCAGAAGCAGTGGAAGGCGGAAAAACACTCTGGCTGGGGATCCTTCCGGAGCCGGCTCCGAACGCCGAACCACGGCAGGTCAAAGTCCTGGTGGAGGACGTGCTGCGGCCATGGACCAAAATCGGCTTGTCCGCCGGCGCCCTGCCGGCGCTTCGCCTGACACCGGCCGCCGAGCTGGCGGACGCATCGCCGTCGTCCGCCCGCAAAGTCCTGAGCCGCCTGACGCAGGCCGCCGAAGCGCTGTCCCAGGTGGCTGCGGAGGGCTAGCGGAGCCCGGGGGCTTAGACGCGCTGCTCCCAGCGGGCAGGGACGGCCTCGGCCGGCAGTGTGCCGTCCCAGGGCTGCTGCCGGTAGCTGAAGCTGCCCTCGTACACGAAGATGGTCCCCACCTGCCGCTGCACCACGCGGGTGCTGATGCGGAAGGTGCCGGCGGCGCCGTCGTACCACTGCTCCACATGGGCGTCCGCCGCGGCAAAGGCCGGAAGCGGAAGCCGCAGGGGACCCAGGAACAGCCGGCTGCGGGGAGAATCCATGAGCAGATGGCCGTCGCCGGTCACCGACAGGACCAAATCGGTGGCGAGGTTCCGGTTCCGGCCCAGGTAGTCCGTGAGCCGGCCGGGACCGGTCAGGGTGGTGGTGTCCTCGAAGATCCGGTCCCCGCCGGGAAACCGGAAAGTCCGCACCGCCGTCAGCGACGTCCGGCCCCACGGATCCCGGTGGGGATAGTTCCGGATGCTAAAGGGATCCCGATACCGTAGTCGGGAAAGAAAGCGTTCGGAACCGGGATCAGTGCCAGCAGCGGGCGCAGCCAGGCACGGGGACAGCCAGCCGCTTCGAAAATCCCGGTGCCTTCGCCCCGGGTCCCTGATTCCGGGGTACCTGAGAAGTAATCCTGCAGCTCCGGCTGCAGCCGTTCAAAGTCCGGACCGAGGGCGCTGCGGTAGAGGGAGACCGGGCTGACGGGGCCGCGCTGCGGCGGTTCGAAGCTGTTCACGGACGCCTACAATCTGCCGGAGGCCTTGAGCCGGATGTAAAGGTCGGCGAGTTTGGGCGGCAGCTCATGCGGAGTCTCGTCGACGACTTCGGCACCCATCGCACGCAGCTGGGCGGTCATGGCCGCCCGGTCCAGCAGTGCCCGTTCAGCGGCAGCGGCGCGGAACGTCTCAGTTGCCGTTTCCCGCTGCCGGCGCAGCTGTTCCAGTTCCGGGTCGCGGACCGAGGCAATCACCACCACGTGCTTTTCCAGCAGCTGCGGCAGCACCGGCAGCAGCCCCTCCTCGACGGCGCCGGAGTCCAGGGCGGTAACAAGCACCACGAGCGAACGGCGGGTGGAAACGGACCGGACGGCGCCGGGCACCAGGGTGAAGTCGGCCTCTATCAGCTCGGCTTCCAGCGGAGCCATGGCCGTGACGAGGTGGTTGAGGAGGTTGCCCTTGGAACCGGACTGCACCCGTGCCCGAATCCGCCGGTCGAAGGCCAGGAAGTCCACCCGGTCCGCCCCGCCGTGCGCCAGCATTGCCAGCAGCAGGACGGCTTCGATTCCGGTGTCGAGGCGCGGCTCGTCCGCGATCCGTGCTGCGGAGGTGCGGGAGGTGTCCAGCAGCAGCACCACCCGCCGGTCACGCTCGGGCCGCCAGGTCCGCACCACGGTGTCGCGCCTGCGCGCCGTGGCCCGCCAGTCAATGGACCGGACGTCGTCGCCCCGGACATAATCGCGGAGCGAATCGAATTCCGTTCCGGCACCGCGGAGCTGGACCGATGCGTTCCCGTCCAGCTCCCGCAGCCGCCGCAGCTTGGACGGCAGATGCCGCTTGGCATGGAACGGGGGCAATACGCGCAGCACCGCCGGGCTCTGCAGAGTGCGCTGCCGGGCAGCAAGTCCCAGCGGGCCGAAGCTGCGTACTGTGACAAAACCGCTGCGCAGCTCGCCCCGGCGCCCGGGCAGCAGCGATACCTCGAACCGCCGCGCCTCACCGGCCGGAATGCGCAGCCGCTGGACGGGATTGCGTGCTCCGGCGGAAGGCTGCCACCCGTCGCGAAAGCTCCCGCGGAGGGAGCGTGAGCCCTCGTTGCGGACAGTCAGCAGCACGGTGGCCGGCTCGGTGAGGCGTACGGCGGCAGGAACGGTCCGTTCCACGGCCAGGGCACGGGGTGACCCGGCCGCGAGCAGATCAGCGGCAGCGGCGGCCAGAAGGAACAGCAGCCACAGCCAGATCGCAGCGGTGCCGGGGAAGAGCAGGACCGCCGCGGTACCCGCTGCGGCAAGAAAGACCAGCCGGCCGGAAATCGCCATTGCTGCCCGGCGCCCTAACGGGGACCGGCACGGTGGCCAGGATGCTGCCCAGCACGTCGTCCACGCTCACGCCGTCCATCTGGGCTTCGGGCCGCAGCGAGACACGGTGCCTCAGCGCCGGCAGCGTCAGTGCCTTGACATCGTCAGGGGTGACGAAGGTCCGGCCCGAGAGCCAGGCCCAGGCCCGGGCGGTGTTCAGCAGCGCGGTCGCGCCGCGCGGCGAAACGCCCAGCTGGAACGACGGCGCGGCCCGGGTGGCCCGGACGAGGTCCACGATGTAACCCAGTACCTCCGGGGAAACCGCCACCCGGGCAACGGCCTCCCGGGCCTTTTCCAGGTCTCCGGCCGTCGCCACGGCGCGGACACCGGCGGCGCCGAGATCGCGCGGATCAAACCCGCCGCTGTGCCGGCGGATAATTTCGATCTCGTCATTGCGGCCGGGCAGGTCCAGAGTCAGTTTCAGCAGGAACCGGTCCAGCTGGGCCTCGGGCAGTGAATACGTTCCTTCGTACTCCACCGGATTGGAGGTGGCCGCCACGATGAACGGGTCGGGCAGCGGACGTGACACGCCGTCCACGGACACCTGGCGTTCCTCCATGGCTTCAAGCAGCGAAGCCTGGGTCTTTGGCGGAGTGCGGTTGATCTCATCGGCCAGCAGGATATTGGTGAAGACCGGCCCCTCCCGGAATGAGAACTCCGAGGTTCGGCCGTCATAGATCAGCGATCCGGTGACGTCGCCCGGCATCAGGTCAGGGGTAAACTGCACCCGCTTGGTGTCCAGGTCCAGGGCCGCGGAAAGGGTCCGCACCAGCAGCGTCTTGGCCACTCCGGGCACCCCCTCAAGCAGGACATGCCCGCGTGCGAGCAGGGCGATGATGAGCCCGGTGACGGCGGCGTCCTGTCCCACCACGGCCTTGGCCACCTCGCGGCGGACATTGAGCAGCGCGTCCCGAACGGGATCGAACTCACCGGAACCGGCCGCCGCCTGCAGCGGGGGGTTCTCCGGGACGGCTTCCGTCCCCGGCCCGCCGGCAGGAGGCGGCGTGTAGGGCTCCGGCGGCGGAACCGGACCGGGGACTGCCTGCGGCTGGAACTGCTGGCTCATGATGCGGTGACCTCTTCCTCTAGGGCTTGCAAATCCTGTGACCAGCGCACGAGCTCCGCATCGCGGGCAGGCGGCCGGCCGTTCAGCAACCGGCCCACGTCATCCAGGGGCCGTCCGGTGGCCTGGGCCGCTGCCCGCACCACCATGTCTGCGGTGCACTGCGGGCCCAGTCGAAGCTTGGCTGCCATTCGGGTCATGGCTGCGGCACGGAGCGTCTCGGCCGCATGGCCGGACGCCTTGGCATCCTGGTACAGCCGGGCGCGGCCTTCGGCAGTCTCTGCGGACCGTACCACCACCGGCAGGGGTTCCGCCGCGAGCGGTCCCAGCCGGCGTCCGCGCCAGAACATCGCCAGCCCGGCCACGACCAGCAGCCACAGCAGCAGCGGATCCACCCATGCGGGCATCAGCGTCCGCGGATCGGCGGGCAGCCCGGCGGCAGGAATGTCCGCAGCGGTCGGGTGATACCAGACCAGCGTTTCCGTTGAGCCGAGCGTGCGCAGTGCGAGGGCGGCATTGCCGCGTCCGGCGAGCGTGCCGTTGGCCAGGAAAGCGGCGTTGCCCAGGACGACGGCGCCGTCATTGTTTGAGGCGTAGGCGCCGGCGGTGCCGTCGCCGCCCGGAACCGGAAAGCACACCGCCGGCCCCCGGTAGGCGAGGCCCCCGGCGTCCACGCTGCCGGCGGCCAGGGCATCGGCCTCGCTGCACGCGGCCTGCAGGGCCCCGCCGCTGTTCTCGGGAATCACGCCTGCCGAGCGGATATCGGGAGCCAGGACCGAGAGCTGCGTAAAGGACGGCTCCACCAGGACGGTTCGGTGTGCCGTTCCGGAGAACTCGGCCAGCTGTTCCTCATTGAGGTAACCGTTGGGGTCCACGAGCAGCAGAGTAGCGCGGGCGTCCTTCTCCGCCAGGAGCTCCAGAGCATCGTCGAAGGATCCCGGGGCGAGGACCTCCACCCCCTGTTCCTCCAGGATGCGTGCGGCGGCCATGGCGCCGTCCGGAGCCGGATTGGCCGGGGAGAGGGCGGGCGCCGGAGTGCCGGAACCCGTCAGGACACCCAGGACAACAACCAGGCACAGGACCAGGGAAAGGACGATCCAGAGCCGCCAGGTCCGCAGCCGCTGGCGAAGGCCGGAGGTCCGCGGGGCGGCGGCACGTGCCGCCGCCGATGATCCGGCGGTCACCGGGGGACCACCGGTGCTGCTGGAACTGGGGGAACTGTGCCCGGGGCGGCGGGAGCGGAAGACTCCAGCAGCGTATCGAGGGCTGCGGCCCGTTCGGCATCGGCTGCGGCAGCCGGAAGGTGCCCGAACCGCACCTCGTCAAAACGCCGGGCCAGCCAGCGGACTTCCGGTGCCGCTGCGGGAAAGGACGCCGAGAGCGCGTGCCCGGCTTCCGCCGCAGTGCGGCCTGCCTGCGGCTCGAGGATAACGCGCTCCTCCGCGGACCGGATCACTGCGCGCAGCCGCTCCGCCAGCGCCGTGTTCCACTCGCCGCGTGCGGCAGCCTCCGCCGCCAGCCGGCGGTGGTCCACTGCCTCCCGGGTTTCCGCAGTGTCAAAAAGCCCTCTGCGCCTGCGGGCGTTCAGGCGGGGGCGCACCAGGAAGACCGCTGCCGCCAGCACCGCTGCGGCGCAGGCGGCCAGCAGCAGTACGCCGAGTGACGGATCAACACCGGAGATGCCATCGAGGAGATCTGCGAAAAACTCTCCCAGCCACTGCCAGAACCGGTCGAGCAGCCCCGGCCGGGCGTCAGCATAGACGGACCGGGACAGCTCCCGCTCCGCCCACTCACGCCCCTGCGATTCATCCGGAACAACCGGGACGCCGGTGCCGGGTAGGGCACCCAACAGGGCGGTCACCGGCCGGTGTCCCGCGCCCGGCCGGGGACGAGGTCCGCATCACCGGATCCGACCAGTTCCTGCTCCTTCATCAGCGTAATGTCGAAGCCCTCGCGGCGGATCCGCAGGTCGACGTACAGCAGCGACGTCACGGCTGCCTGGAAGGCATATCCAATGGCGCTGAAGAAAGCCGTCACGGCCACATTCAGCGCCACCAGCGCCAGCGTTGCGGCTGGGCCGGGTTCACCGCCGCTGCCAAAGGTGCCGACAAGGCTCAGCAGCAGGCCCACCGGGGTGCTGATCACCGAGGAAACAATGGTCACCAGCAGCACCGTCAACGCGAGGATCCCGAAGGACCGCCAGAAGTTGCGGCGCGTCAATTGCCACGACCGGCGAAGGGAAGCGAAAACGCCGGCAGGCTCCAGCACCAGGGCCGCCGGTGCCAGGGCAAGCTTGACACCCAGCCAGGCGGCGACGGCGGCCAGCGCCAGGACGCCGAGGAGGACCACACCGATGCCTGCCACCCCCAGCGTGTCCACGATCAGGACCAGGGCAAAGGCGAAGGCAACTAAGCCGGCGATCAGGATCACCGTCAGCAGCACACCAAGTCCCGCCAGCGGCAGCAGCCGCCTGCCCGAGAGCTTCCACGTTTGTGTGAATCCGGTCTTCAGGTTCAGGATTGACCGTGCGACGGGCACCACGAGCATTCCCTGCAGCAGCAGGACCCCCACGACGGAGACCACGGTCACGAGTGTTCCGGACGTCAGCGCGGGTCCGACTGATGTTCCGGCCGCTCCGAAATCCTCGTCCAAGAGCGCCGGGGAAAGCACGTTGTTGAAAAGGATCAGCGTCAGGACCGCAACGAAGGCCTGGACGAGGAGGGCTGCGCCGAAGGTAGCCGCCGCGTTCCTGCGGCACGCCTGGAACGCACCGTCGAGCAGCTCGCCCAGTCCCAGCGGCCGCAGCGGGATGACTCCCGGCTTGGGCGGGGGCGCCCACTGGCCCCAGGGTCCCCCCTGCGGGGGGATGCCCGGGGTGCCCCAGGGCTGGTTTTGCGGGGGGATGCCGGGGGTGCCCCAGGGCTGGTTTTGCTGCTCCCAGGGATTCGGCGGAGGTGAGGGCTGGCCCCAGGGCTGGGCCTGCGGCTGGCCCCATGGCTGCACAGGCGGCGGGCCGGGGACGTTCCCGGACCGGTCATTGGGCCCGGAAGGCTCGTCCCGCTGTCCCGGGATGCCGCCGTTGTGATTGTCCTGACCCAAGGTGTGCCCCCAAAAGAGTTGTTTGCCCTTATCCGACTATAGTTCCGAACTCCTTTCCGCGTCCCCCGGAGAAAGTGCCGGAAACGATGTCCTCTAGGATGAGAGGGATATTGTCAGCTGCCGCAGTGTCCCCGGCACAGCCCATGCTCCGCATCCCGGACAGCGGGCAGGGGGCCGGCGGGAACGCGCACGGCCGCCTGCAGGGCAGGCACCGCAACGAAGAACCGGTTTGAGCAGTCAGCCGGGGACAGGGAGTTATGAAGGCACGCATATTGGTCGTGGACGACGACGAAGCACTGGCCGAAATGATCGGTATCGTGCTCCGCAACGACGGGTTCGACCCTGTCTTCTGCGCGGACGGCTCCAGAGCGCTGGAAATTTTCCGCAGCTCAAAGCCGGATCTGGTGCTGCTGGACCTGATGCTGCCCGGGATCGACGGCATCGAAGTATGCCGGCAAATCCGCGGCGAGTCCGATGTTCCCATCGTCATGCTGACCGCCAAGTCTGATACGTCCGACGTCGTGCGCGGGCTCGAATCCGGAGCCGATGACTACGTGCCCAAGCCGTTCAAACCCGCAGAGCTGGTGGCCCGCGTACGGGCCCGGCTGCGCCCCGGTGACACCAAGACGCCGGAATCCCTCAGCATCGGGGAAGTCTCCATCGACGTCGCCGGGCATGTGGTCTCGCGCGGTGCCGACACGATTTCCCTGACACCGCTGGAATTCGACCTGCTGGTTGCCCTGGCCCGGAAGCCCTGGCAGGTGTTCACCCGTGAAATGCTGCTGGAGCAGGTGTGGGGTTACCGCCACGCGGCGGATACCCGGCTGGTCAACGTCCATGTGCAGCGGCTTCGTTCCAAGATCGAACGCGACCCCGAAGCACCCGAAATTGTTCTGACGGTGCGCGGTGTCGGTTACAAAGCCGGCCAGAGTTAGGCGCCCGCGGACTTCTGTCCTGAAAACCGAAGTCCTTCCGGCAGCGGTGCGGACGTTCCGGCGGCTGCATGACGCACTTCGCAAAGCGACCTTCCAGCGGCTTGCGCGCCGCTGGCGGCGTTCCCTGCTGTTCAAGACAGTGGTCTCGACCCTGCTGCTGGTCACCTTGGCCTGCGCCGGGGTGGGAGCGTTCCTGTCCCATCAGATTGCAGGCGCCCTCTATGAGGAGCGGCTGAGCCAGTTTCAGTCCGAGGCGGCCGCCGGACTCAATTCGGCGAAAGAGAACTTCCGGACCACGGCGGCGACGGACCGTGAAGGAACCGAACGGCTGGTCTCCAACACCCTCTCGCTGCTGGAAGGGCAGGGAGCCGACGCGCGCCGGCTGTATCTGCTGACCCCCCTGCCGGACCAGGAACAAAATCTGTTTGTCTCCCAGACCCTGGGGGAGGGGATCACCGCCGGCAGTATTCCTACGGAGCTGAGCGCGTCCATCCGCAGCATCGACGTCAACGCCGACCAGGACACGATCCACTGGTCTCCGCTGGCGCTCGCGCACGGCGAGCCGGGGCTTGCTTTCGGTACCAAGGTAACTCTGCCGCCGGACAGCGCCGAGTATGCGCTGTACCTGATTTACGACCTGGACTCGATGCAGCAGACGCTGGACGATATCCACCGCATCCTGTGGATCGCCGGCGGCCTCCTGTTCGCGATCATCGGAACCATCGCCTGGTTCGTGACGAAGGCGGGTGTGGGAGCTGTCAGCGACGCTGCCTCCGTCTCCGAGAAGCTCGCGGCCGGCGAACTCCAGGAACGCATGGTGGTCAAGGGCGAAGACGAAGTCGCCCGGCTCGCCGCGTCCTTCAACCACATGGCCGCGACGCTGCAGGACCAAATCACCCAGCTGGCCCAGCTCTCCCGCATGCAGCAGGTCTTCGTGTCCGATGTCTCGCACGAACTGCGCACTCCACTGACTACCGTGCGGATGGCCGCTGAGGTGCTTTACGATGCCCGCGACGGTTTCGATCCGATCAGCAAACGGTCCACTGAACTGCTCTATCACCAGGTGGAGCGCTTCCAGGCCCTGCTGGCAGACCTGCTGGAAATCTCCCGGTTCGACGCCGGTGCGGCGACACCCGACCTGGAGCCCACCGACATCTTTACCGTGGTCCGCGAGGTCATTGACGCCACGGAGCCGCTGGCCCTGAATATTGGCTCGGAGGTCACCATTGTCTCCAAGGAGACGAGCTGCATGGTTGATGCAGATCCGAGGCGCATCGAGCGTATTCTGCGAAACTTGGTCGTCAATGCCCTCGAACACGGTGAGGGCCAGCCGATAGAGATCGCGGTTGGCTCCAGCATCGACGCCGTCGCCGTCGCTGTGCGCGACCACGGCATCGGCATGACCGACGATGAAGCGTCCCGTGTGTTTGACCGGTTCTGGCGTGCCGACCCTGCCCGCGCACGGACCACCGGGGGAAGCGGGCTTGGGCTCTCCATCGCCGTGGAGGACGCCCTGCTGCACGGCGGCCAGCTCCAGGCCTGGGGGCGGCCCGGGGACGGAGCCTGCTTCCGCCTGACCCTCCCGCGCCGCCATGGGGTACCGTTTTCGGATTCACCCGTACCCCTTTCACCGTACGACGGCAGGCCGGGAACCCGGGCGCTGGCGGCCCCGGCACTGCCAGCGGAGGAGACAACCGATGTCAGCTAATCCCGCGTCCACGCGGCCGTTCGCCCGGTTGGTCCTCATGGCCGCGGCACTGCTCATGGTCCTTTTCCGCCTGCTCGTCGATTCCGACGACCGGGCCGGTGGGGACCGCAACGGCGCACAGTGACGGCAATGCCCTGGTGGATACCTTTGCCGCGGCGCCGCGCGGTCCCAGCGAAGCCGGCGGGGAAACCCCGGAAGAAATCCTGCAGGGGTTCATCACCGCGGGAACCGGAGCCGCCGACGACTACAGCGTGGCGCGCGAGTTCCTGACCGGAGCCGCCGCCGAAACATGGATCCCCACCGACCGGGTCCTGATTTACGGTGCCGACCCCAGCATCGTTCCTGCGGCCGACGGCGACGGCTACTCCATCCGCCTGGAAGTGGTGGGCTCGCTGGATGACCGCGGGATCCGGACCGACCGCCCCTCCGGCACCACCGAAGCCCTGTCGGCCAAGCTGGAACAGGAGGACGGAAACTGGAGAATCAGTGCCGTTCCCAACGGCATCATGGTTTCGGAGGTCAACTTCTCCCTGCTGTTCCTCTCCCACAATCTCTACTTCTATTCGAGCAGCTACGACTTTTGGGTGCCGGATACCCGGTGGTTCGTCCAGAAATCGGGTATTGCGGCCAACGTGGTCAAGGCGATGCTGGAGGGGCCGGCACCGTATCTGCAGGGGGCCGTCAGCAGTGCCTTCCCCGCAGGCACCGCACTGGCGCGCGATGCTGTGCCCGTAGTTTCAGGGGCAGCGACAGTGGACCTGTCCGCCGAGGTCCTGCAGGATTCGAGCGACCTGAGCCGGCAGCAAATGGCCCTGCAGCTGCAGCAGAACCTGGCCAACCTGAACAACGTCAATTCAGTGACGATGACGGTAAACCAGCGTTCCGTGGATCTTGGCAAGGAAAGCGGTGACCTGATCGAGCCGGTGTCCGACCCCGAGGTGGGCGGGACACAGATCGGGGCGTACCGAAACGAACTGGTCTATTTCAAGGACGGACAGCCGCAGCTGATTGACGGCATTCCCAGCGTGGCCGAGCACGCGCCGCGGGATCCGGCGCTGTCCCTGGACCTGGCCACCATTGCGTTCCTGAACGGGGACCGGTCGGGCCTGTTCCTTACCGGACCGAACCAGGATGTCCGCCGGGTCGCAACCGGCGGTTCGCTGACTCCTCCCAGCATCGATCCGGGGAGGTGGACATGGACGGCATCCCAATCGGGCAGCGGCTCCTCGATCCTCGCACTGCCGCCCGGCGGTTCTTCTGAGGACCTGGTTTCCCTGCCCGTGGCCTGGCTGGCGGAAACCAGCGTTTCGGAACTGCGGATTTCCCGCGACGGGGCACGTGCCCTGCTGGTCACCGGGGAGGGCGGGCAGAGCCGGGTACTCGTCGCCGGGATCGTGCGCGGCGCCGACGGCGTCCCCCGCACGCTGACCACGCCGCTGGAACTGGGCGTCACTGCCGACCCGGGCTCAGGTATTCCCGTGGACCTTCCGGTGGACCGCGCCAAATGGGTATCCGAGGATTCCGTCGCAGTGGTGCAAACCTCAGCCGACGGCGAGGTCACCCCGTTCATCCTGGGCCTGGGTGCCGGTCCCGAGCCTCTGGCCGGACTCGCCGGCATTACCGGCCTGAGCGCGGGAAAAGGGGAGCAGGACATCTACGTCCAGACGTCCTCGGCCCTGTATAAGCGGATGGGCAACAGCTGGTATGAGGTAGCCGCGGGTCTCACCGATCCGTCCTTTCCGGGATAGCCGTTCTCCTGCCGCCGCTGCTCCTGCACACGGGAGCCGGCCGGCGCTGCCGCAGGGCCGTTGTCCCCGGCCGCCTGCGGCGGCGAAACACCTGCCGCCGCAAGCGGGATACTGGCCCCATGGATCCGTTTCCGCGTTCGATGTCGCAGGCCGGCAGGACGGCGGACCGGTGCCGGCAGCATCCCTGGCCGGCCGCCGCAGCCGCGGCCTGCGCCGAGCTGGCAGCGGCCCTGCTGCCGACGTCGTGCGTTGTCTGCGGGGCACCGGACGCCACGCTCTGTCCGGGCTGCCGGCGCATCGTCCGCCGCAGCGGAACCCGCCCCTACTATGCCCACGAAGCGGCGGAGCTGCTCCCGCCAGCCGAAGCGGAAACAGGAAGTGCGGCGGACGGAGGCGGGCTGCAGGTGCTGCCCGTGCTCGCTGCCGGACGCTATGCCGGCCCTCTCGCCCGGGTGCTGCTGGCATACAAGAACCACGGACGAACGAATCTCGCCGCCGTGCTGGGCCCGATGCTGGCCGGAGCCCTGCACCAGGCTGCCGATGATGCGGGCCGGCGCGGCCTTGTCCTGGTGCCGGTTCCGGGAACGTGGCGTGCCCGCCGTCGCCGGGGATACAACCCGCTGGATCTGCTGCTCGGGGCGCTCCGCACCAGGGGCTGCTTCCTGCCGGAACTTCCCTGGAACCGCTGCTGCGGCAGTCCCGGCCGGGGCCCGGGCAGCTGCTGCGTCCCGAAGCGTTCCGTACGGCTGTTCTGCGGCGCTCCGGCCGCAGCCAAAAACAACTGGGACGGAAGGGGCGCCGCACCAATGTTTACGGAACTATGACGGCGGGCAGCTCCGGTTCACTGGCCGGCCTCAGGTGTGTGCTGGTCGACGACGTCCTCACCACCGGGTCCACCATCGCTGAAGCCGCACGCGCGCTGAGGGCGGCCGGAGCCCGCGTGGAAGCTGCGGTGGTGATAGCCGCAACAGCAGCCCCCGCACGTGACGCAGATAACACAAAAAGAGGAATCCTAGCCTAAGCCGAACAGCTCAGGTAATCGGAATGTCCGGAGGTGAATAACCTTGTGAGGTGATCTAACGTGTTGGTATGGACAGCTTCAAGAAGAGGAGCTGTCCTGCGGCAGCGGTCGCAGATTTTGGCAGCGGCCGTTGCTGTGTCACCGAAATCTATTGGAGGGCACCATGGAATTCATGATCAGCGGACGCAACGTGGCAGTATCCGACCGGTTCCGGGAATACGCCGAGGAACGCATTGCCAAGGTTGAGAATCTGGCCAACAAGGTCCAGCGCGTGGATGCACGAATCACCAAGCAGCCCAACGTCCGTGAGGCAGACAGCTCTCTCACCGTGGAACTCACCGTTATCGGCAGGGGCCCGGTGGTCCGCGCCGAAGCGACCTCCGGCGACAAGTTCGCCGCCTTCGACCTGGCCTACGCCAAACTTATTGAACGTCTCCGGCGTGCCAGTGACCGCCGGAAGGTCCATCACGGGCGGCATACGCCGGTGGCCGTGCGGGTTGCCACCGCAGATCTGGATACCGTCAGCAGCAGCGAGCCGCTGCATGTGCAGATGGAGAACGCCGCCGCCGGCGCCGGCCCGGTGGAGGAACCGGCGGCCGCCGAAACTGAAGCCGCTGAACCCGCTGACGATTCCCCCGTGCTGATCCGGCGCAAGGTTTTCCCGGGTGCCCCCATGAGCCTTGATGCCGCCGTGGACAACATGGAGCTGGTAGGCCACGATTTCTACCTCTTCGTGGATTCAGCCACCGGCGCCCCGTCGGTCGTATACCGGCGCAGGGGCTGGACCTACGGCGTGATTACCCTGGATTCGCGCTGCGCCGAAGGCACCGAAGACCTGAGGGAGGAAACCCGGGCCTACCGCCCGTCCGAAGGAGCCGCCGGCGTCGCCTAGCGGGCCGGTGAGCTAACCCGGCGGCAGGGGCCTCCGGGCTGATGGAACGGATTCACGGACCATCGGCCCGGGGGCCTTTCCGTCGCCGGCCGGCTGTTTGGCCCGGTGGAGCGCCGGTGCATATGGTCCGGACGGGCCCGGCCGCCAGCCTAGGATGTGGTTCATGGAACCAACCCTCACCGCCCGCCAGGCCCGCCTCGCAGCGATTGGCGCCCAGGGACTGGCGAAGCGGCGGCCCACAAACGTTACCGCCGGCTCGGTGCGCCGGGTCGTTGAGCAGCTTCACCTGCTGCAGATCGACTCCGTCAACGTGCTCTCCCGCAGCCACTACCTGCCGCTGTTCTCGCGGCTGGGCCCGTATGACACCGCCATTCCCGACCGGCTGGCTTCCAGGGCACCGCGCCGGATGGTGGAGTACTGGGCCCATGAAGCCAGCTATGTCCGCCCTGAACTCTTTGCGGATCTTCGCACCGTGCAGCGGCGCGTGTGGATGACCGCGCACTCCATCCCGGCCGACGCCAGGGAAAGGCTCAGCGAACGGATTGTGGCCCTGTTAGCCGTGTCAGGGCCGCTGACGGCCCGGGACGTCGAGGCCCGGATCGGGGAAAACAGCGTGAGGGCGGCCGGGAACTGGGGCTGGAACTGGAACGCCTCGAAGCGGGTGCTCGAGGATCTGTTTGCTGCGGGGCTGCTCAGTTCCGCAGGACGCACAGCGCAGTTTGAACGGCTGTACGCTCCAACCGCCGCCGTCCATCCGGAAGGAGCTGCCGCCCTGGAACCCGCCGACCCGGAAGAGGCTGTCCTGCGCCTCACCGAGCTGGCGGCGCGGGCCCACGGGGTCGCGACGGTCCGTTGCCTGGCCGATTACTTCCGCCTGCGCCGGCGCGAAACTGCAGCTGCGGCGGACACCCTGGTCCGGACGGGAAAGCTGCGGCGGGTACGTGTTGCCGGCTGGAACGCTCCGGCCTACCTCCACAGCGACGCTGTCATTCCGCGCCGATCCTCCGCCCGCGCACTCCTGAGCCCTTTCGATTCCCTGGTCTTTGAGCGGAACAGGCTGGAATCCCTTTTCGGCTTCCACTACCGCCTGGAGATCTACACTCCGCCGGCCGCCCGTCGCTACGGATACTACGTACTGCCGTTCCTGCTCAGGGATGCCTTTGCAGCCAGGGTGGACCTCAAGGCCGACCGGACCAACCGGGTCCTGCTGGTGCAGGCAGCACACCGGGAGGAGGACGCTCCCGGAGATACAGCCGTTGAGCTTGCCGCTGAACTGCGTATGATGGCAGCTTGGCTGGGGCTGGACGACGTTATGGTAAAACCATCAGGTGATCTGGCGGAGGCACTGAAACTGGCAGTACGCCGGGAATAGGCCCGCCGGGGGAACCCCCGCACACCACCAAACGTCTCTCACGTAGACTGGGGACGCCAGAATTAGGCAACACTAGATTGGGAGCAAATCAGTGGCATCACTACTCGAACGGGTTCTTCGCACAGGCGATAAGAAGACGCTGAAGACGCTGCGCAACTACGCCGATGCGATCAACGTGCTCGAGGATGAGTACAAGGGCATGACGGACGCGGAACTTCGGGGCGAGACGGACCGCTTCAAGGAGCGCTATGCTGACGGCGAGAGCCTGGACGACCTGCTCCCCGAGGCCTTCGCGGCCGTCCGCGAAGCGGCCGGCCGCACTCTGGGCATGCGCCATTTCGACGTCCAGATGATGGGCGGCGCTGCCCTGCACCTGGGCAATATTGCGGAAATGAAGACCGGTGAGGGCAAGACCCTCGTCGCCACCGCTCCCGCCTACCTCAACGCGCTCACCGGCCGCGGCGTGCACATCGTGACGGTCAACGACTACCTGGCCGAGTACCAGTCGGAACTGATGGGACGCGTGTTCCGGTTCCTGGGCATGACCAGCGGCTGCATCCTGTCCAACCAGGATCCCGCGGTCCGCCGCGAGCAGTATGCCGCGGACATTACCTACGGAACCAACAACGAGTTCGGTTTCGACTATCTGCGCGACAACATGGCTTGGAGCGCTGCGGAGCTGGTCCAGCGCGGCCACCATTTCGCCATCGTTGACGAAGTGGACTCCATCCTCATCGACGAGGCGCGTACTCCGCTCATCATTTCCGGAGCCGCCAGCGGCGACGTCAACCGCTGGTACACCGAGTTCTCGAAGGTCGTGCAGCGCCTGACCCTGGACACCGACTACGAGGTGGACGAAAAGAAGCGCACCGTGGGTGTGCTGGAAGCCGGTATCGAAAAGGTCGAAGACTACCTCGGCATTTCCAACCTGTACGAGGCGGCCAACACCCCGCTGATCGGTTTCCTGAACAACGCGATCAAGGCCAAGGAACTGTTCAAGCGGGACAAGGACTACGTGGTCCTCAAGGGTGAAGTCATGATCGTCGACGAGCACACCGGCCGCATCCTGGCCGGCCGCCGGTACAACGAGGGCATGCACCAGGCCATCGAGGCCAAGGAAGGCGTGACCATCAAGGCGGAAAACCAGACGCTGGCCACGGTTACGCTGCAGAATTACTTCCGGCTCTACGAGAAGCTTGCCGGCATGACCGGTACAGCCGAAACTGAAGCAGCCGAATTCATGAGCACGTACAAGCTCGGCGTGGTGCCGATTCCCACCAACCGGCCGATGGCACGGATTGACCAGCCCGACCTGATCTACAAGAACGAAATTGCCAAGTTTGACGCCGTGGTCCAGGACATCGCCGAGCGCCATGCGGCGGGACAGCCGGTCCTCGTCGGCACCACCAGCGTGGAAAAGAGCGAATACCTTTCAAAGCAGCTGGCCAAGGCAGGTATCCGTCACGAGGTCCTCAACGCCAAGAACCATGCGCGGGAAGCCGCAATCGTGGCCCAGGCCGGGCGCAGGGTGCGGTCACCGTCGCCACCAATATGGCCGGCCGGGGCACCGACATCATGCTCGGCGGCAACGCCGAATTCAATGCCATCGCGGAGCTGGAGCGCCGCGGACTGGACCCGAGCGAGAACCCGGACGAGTACGAAGCGGCCTGGCCCGACGCCCTTGAGAAAGCCCGCGAAGCTGTCGCCGCCGAGCAGCAGGAAGTCATCGAGCTGGGCGGGCTCTATGTCCTGGGCACGGAGCGGCACGAGTCACGCCGTATCGACAACCAGCTGCGCGGCCGCTCCGGCCGCCAGGGAGACCCGGGGAGTCGCGCTTCTACCTCTCGCTCACTGATGACCTGATGCGGCTGTTCAATTCCGGTGCCGCCGAACGCATCATGAACAGCTCATCGATGCCCGACGACGTCGCACTCGAATCCAAGCTGGTTTCCAAAGCCATCCAGAATGCCCAGGGACAGGTTGAGGGGCGGAACGCCGAGCAGCGGAAGAACGTCCTGAAGTACGACGACGTCCTGAACCGCCAGCGTGAAGCCATTTACGGTGACCGGCGCCGGATCCTCGAGGGCGGTGACCTGCAGGAGAAGGTCGGCTTCTTCCTTGAGGACGTCGTCACGTCCATCGTCAACGAGGCCACCGCCGAGGGCCACGGAGACGACTGGGACTATGACCAGCTCTGGACCAACCTCAAGACCCTGTATCCGGTTGGCCTGACCATCGATGAGGTGGTCGAGGAAGTCGGAGGACGGTCCAAGGTCACCCGTGAGTTCCTGCAGGAAGAAATCCTCTCCGACGCCAAACTGGCCTACCAGGCACGGGAAGACGCCTTGGGTGCGCCGGCCATGCGCGAACTGGAGCGCCGCGTGGTCCTCTCGGTGATCGGACGCAAGTGGCAGGAACACCTGTACGAAATGGACTACCTGAAGGAAGGTATCGGCCTGCGGGCGATGGCGCAGCGCGATCCGCTGGTGGAGTACCAGCGCGAAGGGTACGTGATGTTCCAGACCATGACGGAGGCCATCCGCGAGGAATCCATCGGTTACCTGTTCAACGCCGAGGTAAAGGTGAACCCGCCGGCAGCGGACGTTCCCCCGGCGCTGGCGGGACTCAAGGACGGCCGCAGCGTAGTTGGTCAGCCGACAGTCACGGCCGCCGGCCTTGAAACGCCGCAGCAGCCCGCCAGCCTGCAGTTCTCCGCACCGAACAGTGAGGGCGGCGTTGAGACCCGGGTCGAGCGGACGGCGCCGGCCAGGACGGAAAAAGCCGGTGCTGCCGGTTCCGGCGGCTCTGCCTCCGGAGGCTCCCAGCCGCGGAACACGGCGAAGACTGCTCCGAAGAAGACGAAACGCCGCAGGTAGGCCCGGTATGCCGGCGCGCTTCGGTTAGCCGATCTCCAGGGCCGTGATTTTCCAGAGTCCGCGCCGCAGCTCAATGCGAAGAGCTGCGGCGCGGACTCTGTTTTGTTCCGCTGCCACCACGGAGGCCTCACAAACCCCCTCGGAAACGGGGCAGATCCGGCAGCAGCGGATGACGACCTGCCGGTGCAGGCGCTCCGGCACCGCCGGGGCCCTCCCTCCGGCGCCCGCCCGGACGCCGGAGGGGCCGCGGGCCGCACCCGACTCCCGGCTTCGGACCAGGTTCGCCCGCAGCTGCAGTCGTTCAAAGCTCGCCGGGTCGAGCCAGCGGGCCATTTGCTGAAGGGGGCGGGTTCCGCCCAGGACTTCCAGTGCCGCCTGGGTTACCGAGCGCGCTATCGCGTTGACCCGGGCGTCGTGCTCGGGGTCGCTCTGCCAGCGGGGGGTGCTCCGCCGTGCCGGTACCGGCTGCAGGCTCCGGCCGGGCCTGCTCCGGAACAGGCCGCAGCGGACGGAGCTTGACCGGCGGAGCCCCCGCCGGGGAATAGCCGGTGACCGGGATGCGGCGGACTGTAAGCGGGCGAGGAGCGCCGGATGCTGCGGCAAGTTCGTCTGCTGTTTCGGGGACGGGAAAAGTGATGACGGTGGTCATGGCGGCTGTCCTTTCCTGCGGGACCCGTTGTGAACGGGGCGCCGGGGTGCTGGGATGAAGCGGGTGCCTGGCTACTGACGGGGCAGTTCGGGTGTTTCGAAGACCTGGCCGGGAAGAATCAGGTGCGGGTTGGGGCCGATGACGCCGCGGTTGTGTTCGTACCAGCGCGGCCAGTGGGCCGCTATTTCCGCGTCCGTGGCCTGGGGGCCAAGCTGTCCGGCAGCGAGGCTCCACGGGAGTCACCCGCGCGGACAACCACCGTCCGGTCCGCAGCACCGGAGCGTTCGGGACGGATGAAAACATTGGTTGAAGGGCGCTGCGGGCTCGGTTTCCACTGCGGGCTCACCGGGCTGTCCGCAGCTGCCTGATCCGTACCGCGCCCGGACAGGTCCGGTGCGGTATCCCACCGGGGCTGGGCCGCAGTGTCCAGCGGGTGGTGCAGCAGGGCCACACTCTGTCCCGGAGGTGTTCCAGGCAAGGAATCCGCGGCCTGCGCGGCTCCGGCACCGGCGACAAGGTTGATGCCGACGGCGGCGGCGGCGAGCCGCTTCATGAAAGCCGGTGCGAGGGCACCCGCAGCGGTGGCCGCAGCAGCGTGTCCCGCTTTCCGGAGCGCCGCCGACAATACTGCCAGGACGATCCCGAGGCTCCACCACAGTGCGAGGAGCAGTCCCGCGGCGGCGGCGGCGAAGCCGGCGACATTCTGCAGGGACGATACCGAGCCGGCGAAGAGCGTCGAGGGATCCGGGCGTGTTGCCAGTCCCGAGCACAGCAGGACGGCGGATACGGCACATCCCGCCGTCAGGAGGAGGAGGTCACGCAGATGGTGTTTCATGCCGTGCCGCCCTCCTGGTCCTGAAGTCCTCTGGTCATCCCATTTGATGCAGTTTGGTTTCATTTAGCGCTGTTGAATCGCGTTTGTAGGCTAATGAGTGTGTTTGATGGGCTTTGTCTACACGCCGGTGTGCTCCGTGTCTAGGGTGGTTCCACGATTGTTGGGCATGGACGGCTCTAGCTGGGCAGGCGGGGACCGGTTAGCCTGAGCGAATGCGATGGGATGCCCTTTTGCCGACATGGAGGCCCAAATGGCCTCGGCACATCAGCTCATCCAGGATGCGGAGGTTTCGGACCGGCTTCGAACCGATTTCGCCGCCATGGACCTGGCAGCCCGGCTGCACGGCCAGGTCGGACGGCACCTGAAGGTTGATGTGGGACTGCCCGGGTCCTTTGACGGTCTACTGGGCCACGTCGGCCGCGGGTGGATCGTCCTGCAGGGCCGCCGGCCCACCGTCGTCGCACTCGACCACGCGGTACTGATCGCGGGCATGGACCGCTTCTCTGCGGCGGATGCGCCTGCGGCACGGCTTGGTCTTGCCTCGGCGCTGCGGGGTTTGTCCCGGGACCGGGCGGCCGTGCAGGTGTATTTGGCCGGACAACCACCGGCAGCCGCGCTGGACGGCAGCATTGACCGGGTGGGGAAGGACTATTTCGAGCTGTCCCTGACGCCCAGGGGAGAGCCGCGGCGGCCGGGCAGCGTTCTTGGCGCCGGCATCGTGCCGCTGCGTGCTGTGGCGGCCGTCTCATCGGCGGCGTGAGCGTCCGGCAGGGACGGGTTACTGCTCCGGAACCGCACCCTCCGGCACGCCCTCGCGCTGGGCGGCAGCCGAGCGGCGGTAGGCCTCAGCGATAAACTCCTCCAACACGCGGGCTTCCACCCGCCACTGGCCCCGGCCGCCAATCTGGATGGCCGGCAGCTCGCCAGACCTCACCAGGGCGTACGTTTGCGACGAGGATATGTTCAGGACCTCTCCGACATCCGCCAGTGTCAGGAACCGTTTATCGCCCACGTATCCGCCTCCGCTTCCTTCGGCGCGTGCATGCGCTGCGCCGTCACCCCAGTCTCCCACCCCGCCGCCGGCGCCGGCCAACTTATCCACATTCTGAAATTTTGGGAAAAACACCGTTTCCATCCGCCGGCCCGTGGTTAACAATGGCAGCGATTGCACGTCCGGGGCTGTGCAGCTCGGACTCCGGTGCCACCAGGGGGAAGAATGAGTCTCACCACAACTGTGCCGGCGCCCGCGCCGCGGCTGAAGAAACCGTCATGGAAGGATCCCCGGCTCCTGCTGGGGATCCTGCTGGTGCTTTCCTCCACGGCCGGCGTCGTGGCGCTTGTTGGATCGGCCGACCAAACCACGGAGGTGCTCGTCGCGGACCGGAACATTCCGGTGGGAACACCGGTCAGCGCCGGCGACTTCGCTGCTGTTCCGGTGCGGCTGGGGGAGGTTTCCGGATCGTACCTTCCGGCGGCGGACGGAATCCCCGACGGCTCCGTGGCGTCATCGCTGCTGCGAAAAGGGGAGCTGGTGGCCCGCAGCGACCTCGGCACCGCAGACGGGCTGGACCGTAAGCCGGTGGGGCTGCGGGTTGACGACCTGCTCCCCAGCGGAACACAGGCGGGGTCGCGGGTTGACGTCTGGGTGGCCCTGCCGGACGAGCGGAACGGTTTTAAGGAGCCGCAGAAAATCCTTACGGCCGCGGAAATTTCGGAACTGACAGTCGACGAGTCGGTGCTGGGAGCCAACCGGTCCACGCAAATCCTCGTCCTGGTGGAAGACGGGGACCTGCCCGGCCTGCTCAGCGCGCAGTCGAACGGGGCCAGGATCGCCGTGGTTCCGAATCCGGGATCCGGAACATGAACATCCCGGTGGTCACCGTGGGAAACGGCGTGGGCAACCTGGTGCAGGAACTGGAACGGCTGCACGGGCCCGTCACCGTAGTCCGGCGCTGCACTGAACTGCCGGAACTGCTTGCCGCCTGCCAGAGCGGAATTGCCCGGGCGGCAATCGTGGCCGACGACGCCGGGGAGGTCACCGCGGCGCTCGCCGAACGCCTGGCTGCCTCGGGCGTGGCACTGCTGGTGCTGGCGGATGACGACGGTGCCCGGCAGCGGCTCAGCGCGCTGAGCATCCTCCATGCTCCCCGCGGAGCTGCCGCCGAGGTGCTCTCGGGACTGGTGTCGGACGCTGTGGACCTGTTGGAACGGCGGACAGCCTCCACCCTGCTTGCTGACCCCGCAGCGGCCCTGAGTGCCTGGACGCTCGACTCCATGGGAGGACCGGCCCGCCCGTCAGGCCGGGGCGGGACTCCCGGCGGCGTTCCGGGGGAGGGGCCGGACGGCACGGACACCGGGGACGGGGAACGCGCGGACGGAACCGTTGTCGCGGTGTGGGGTCCGGCCGGGGCACCGGGCCGGACGACGGTCGCCGTGAATTACGCGGCGGAAGCGGCCGCGGACGGGAAACCGTCCTGCTGATCGACGCCGACACCTACGGGTCGTCGGTGGCGGCAAGCCTGGGGCTCCTGGACGAATCCGCCGGCGTCGCACAGGCCTGCCGGCTGGCAGACCAGGGGCTGCTCGACCGGCAGTCGCTGCTGCGCAGCACACTCAGCGTGTCCCTGAAGGGGCGGCGCCTTCTGGTGCTGACGGGCATCACGCGTTCGGACCGCTGGGTGGAGCTGCGGCCCACGGCCCTGGGCCTTGTGGTGGAGCAGGCCCGGAAGGTGGCGGACCTGATCGTCATCGACTGCGGGTTCAGCCTGGAAGCCGATGAGGAGCTGAGCTTTGACACGCTGGCGCCGCGGCGAAACGGTGCCACCCTGCGGGCCCTGGAGCTGGCCGACACTGTACTTGCCGTCGGAGCGGCCGATTCGGTGGGAGTGCCGAGGCTGGTGCGGGCGCTCGCCGAACTGGAAACCGCAGTCCCCGGCGCCACACCCAAGGTCGTCCTCAACAAGGTCCGGGCCGCCGCCGTCGGACGCTCTCCGGAACGCCAGCTGCGGGACGCCTGGGAAAGGTTTGGTCCCGGAATTCCGGTGACAGCTTTCCTGCCGGCCGACTTCTCCACCGTGGACGCAGCCCTGCTGGCCGGCTCGGCGCTGCTGGAAACGGCGCCGTCGTCGGCGCTGCGCCATGCAGTCGCTGCGCTGGCAGATGTCACGGTGTCTTCGCGGCGCCGGCTGAAGCGGACGGCAGCGGTTGCAAAGTGACCTTTTCATCCTCCCGGGATAGGCTCAGGTGAGGCCGTTCGCAAAGAAGCGGAGGGCAAGAAGGCTACAACGGAGGCGTATTACATGTCGTCTGGATCCCGTATTCCGGATCTACCAGGTACCGACGATTCCCTGGACGAATTTATCGGGAACTACTACGAGCATCTGGCAGGGGAAGACGCAGACGGATATCCGCGCTCCTCCCTGCGCGAAAGGGCAGAGCGCCACCGCGGTGTCGGGTCGGTCCGGCCGGACGGCCAGGCGACTGTAGCCGTCTTCGACCAGGGCGACGCCAGCGTCGTGCTCATCGTCACCGACGACATGCCGTTCCTCGTGGACTCCGTGACAGCGGAACTCGTGCGGCAGAACGCCGCCATCCGGCTTGTGGTGCACCCAACCTTCCTGGTCAGCCGCGACCGGGAAAGCGGAGAACTGCAGGCCGTGCACCGCGTGCCGGCGACAGCAGGCGTTTCCAGCGGGGACACCGCGGCGCTGCCGAACCTTTCCGCCCTGCTGGGGCGGCAGGATGAAACCACCCGCATTGAATCCTGGATAGCCGTGGAAATCGGGCGTCTGGCCGACGACTCGCAGCGCAGTGCGCTTGTCGATGGACTGTCCAAGGTCCTGGAAGATGTGCGGCTCGCAGTCACGGACTGGCCGGCAATGCGCGCGAAGGTCCATGAGGTCTCACGTTCCCTCGAGGACGCGGCCGGCGGCGGGCAAATTCCGGACCTGCAGCAGGCCCGCGAGCTGCTGTCCTGGCTGGACAACGGAAACTTCACCTTCCTGGGGTACCGCGAATACGACCTCATTAATGAAGACGGCGAGGACGTCCTGCGCGTCAGCGAAGACCAGGGACTGGGGCTGCTGCGCCGCGCCTCCGGTGCCGGGCGGGTCCAGCACCTGACCGCCGCAGGCCGGGCAAAGGCCCGCGAAAAGCGCGCCCTGGTCATCACCAAGGCAAACTCCCGCTCGACCGTGCACCGCGCTGCCTACCTGGACTACATCGGCATCAAGCGTTTCGACGCGCAGGGCAACGTGAACGGGGAACGCCGCTTCATCGGCCTGTTCTCCACCGGAGCCTACACAGGTTCCGTCCGCAACGTGCCCATTGTGCGGGACAAGGTCCGCGAGGTGATCCAGCGTGCCGGGTTCCCCGCTGACTCACACTCGGGCAAGGACCTGCTCTCCATCCTTGAAACCTATCCGCGCGATGAACTGTTCCAGATCGACGTGGATGCACTGCTGGACACGGCCCGCAGCATCCTCCGGCTGCAGGAGCGGCGCCGCACCCGGCTGTTCCTGAGGCCGGACGTGTACGGCAGATTCATGTCCGCACTGGTGTTCCTGCCCCGGGACCGGTACAACACCTCAGTGCGCCTGCGCATCCAGGACGAGCTGCGCTCGACCTTCGAGGCGGAGTCCATCGACTTTGAAGCCCGGCTGACCGAGTCCGCGCTGGCCCGGATCTTCTTCCGGATTCGGCTGCCCCGGGGCGCCGAGATCGGAGAGCCGGACGCCGCAGCCCTGGAGGAGCGGCTGGTGCAGGCCGCCCGCTCCTGGAGCGAGGGGATCGGCGAGGTGCTCCGCTCGAAGTTCAGCCGCGGTGACGCGAACCGGCTGTCGGCTCTCTGGGCCGAAGCTTTCCCCGCTGACTACCGCGTGAGCTACGAAGTGGAAGACGCCCTGGAGGACATCGCCCGCTTCGAAGCGCGCGCCGCGGAACCGGCCACGGCCCCCGAACTGTTTGTCTACGTCCCCGAGGCAACCCGGCGCAGCGGCGGCGAGGACGCCCGGCTGAAGCTTTACCTGCTGCAGCCGCGCTCCCTGACGCAGATCCTGCCGACCCTGCACAACCTGGGACTGGAGGTGCTCGATGAACGGCCCTTCGAAATCAGCAGGGGAGACGGCGACACCTTCCACCTCTACGACCTGGGCCTGAAGTACCCCGCCGGCATGGATCCGGTAAAGACCGGCTCCCTGCTGGCCGAAGCCTTCGGCGCCGCGACCAGCGGGGCCAGCGAGTCCGACTACTTTGACCGGCTTATCCTGGAGCAGGGACTGTCCTGGCGCCAGGTTGTGGTGCTGCGCAGCTACGCCAAATACATGCGCCAGCTGGGCAACACCAATTCCTACGGCTTCGTCGCCGGTACCCTGCGGCGCAACCCCGACGTGGCACGGGCCCTGGTGCGGCTCTTCGAGGCCCGTTTCGATCCGGATCTGCCGGAGGACCGGCGGGCCGCAGCCGAAGAAACTGCCCGCGATGCCCTCGAAGCCGGCCTGGAGCAGGTACCCACGCTCGACGCCGACCGGGTCCTGCGCACGGTGGCAAACCTGATCAACGCCACGCTGCGCACCAACTTCTACCAGGACAAGCCGTACGTCAGTTTCAAGCTGAACACTGCCGTCATCGAGGGCGCCCCTATCCGCGCCCCAAGTATGAGGTTTGGGTCTACTCCCCGCGGGTGGAAGGTGTACATCTGCGGTTCGGCGAGGTCGCGCGCGGCGGTTTGCGCTGGTCCGACCGGCGCGAGGACTTCCGCACCGAAATCCTCGGCCTGGTGAAGGCCCAGACGGTGAAAAACGCGGTCATCGTGCCCACCGGCGCCAAGGGCGGCTTCTATGCAAAGCAGCTGCCGGATCCCGCGGCTGACCGTGCGGCCTGGATGGAGGAGGGCAAGGAAAGCTACCGGACCTTCATCCGTGCGCTGCTGGATATTACCGACAACCTGGTCATGTCCGACGGCGCGGAACAGGTGGTGCCGCCGCAGCGCGTCGTGCGCCACGACGGCGACGACACCTACCTCGTGGTGGCCGCGGACAAGGGAACGGCATCCTTCTCCGACATCGCCAACGCGCTCTCGGCGGACTACGGTTTCTGGCTTGGTGACGCGTTCGCCTCCGGCGGCTCCGTGGGCTATGACCATAAGGCCATGGGCATCACGGCCAGGGGTGCCTGGGAATCGGTCAAGCGCCACTTCAGCGAGCTGGGCGTGGACACGCAAAACGAGTCCTTCACCGCCGTCGGCGTCGGGGACATGAGCGGGGACGTCTTTGGCAACGGCATGCTGCTTTCCGAGCACACCAAGCTCGTGGCGGCCTTCGACCACCGCCACATCTTCCTGGATCCCAATCCCGACCCCGCAGTCTCGCACGCGGAGCGGCGCCGGCTCTTTGAACTTCCCCGGTCATCCTGGGCCGACTACGACGCGTCGCTGATCAGCGGCGGCGGCGGAGTGTTTCCTCGCCAGTCAAAGAGCATTCCGGTGAGCCCCGAGGTCCGCAAGGTCCTGGGCCTGGAAGATTCGGTGACGAAGATGAGCCCGCCGGACCTGCTGAAGGCCATCCTGAAGGCTCCGGCCGACCTGCTCTACAACGGCGGCATCGGCACCTATGTGAAGGCTTCCACGGAGACGAACACCGAGGTGGGTGACAAGGCCAATGACGCCATCCGCGTGGACGGACGCGACCTGCGGGTTCGGGTTATCGGTGAAGGCGGAAACCTGGGCATGACCCAGCGCGGCCGGATTGAAGCGGCACGTGCCGGCGTCATCCTCAACACCGACGCCATCGACAACTCGGCCGGCGTCGACTGCTCCGACCATGAAGTCAACATCAAGATCTTCGTGGACCGGATGGTAGCTGCCGGCCGCCTGGATCCGGACGAGCGTGCAGAGTTCCTGCATTCCATGACCGACGAGGTCAGCCGCCTGGTCCTGCAGGACAACAAGGACCAGAACATGCTCCTGCTCAATGACCGCAGCCAGGTTATCGAGTGGAGCCCCAGCTTCGAGCGCATGATGGACTGGCTCGAGAAGCACGCGGACCTGAACCGCGAGCTGGAGGCCCTGCCAACCAACGCTGAACTGCGGGCCCGGGTGGCGGCAGGCGAAGGCCTCACCTCTCCGGAATTGTCGGTGCTGGCTGCTTACGCCAAGATCGAACTGACCAAGGCACTGACCAATTCGGACCTGGCCGACGACCCCTACTTCAGCGGCACGCTGCGCCGGTACTTCCCGAAACAGCTGGTGGAGCGCTTTGCCGACCAGCTGGAGACCCATCCGCTGCGCCGCGAGATCATCTCCACGATGGTTGCCAACGACATCATCAACATCGGGGGCATCACTTTCGCCTTCCGCGTGATCGAAGAAACGTCGGCCACTGAATCCATGGTGGCGCGGGCATTCACGGCGCTCCGCGAGATCTACGGCATAGACGGTGTCATCCGCATTCTCAACGGGCTGCCGGCAAGTTTCCCGACGCAGAACTGGACAACTATCCACCTGGATATGCGCCGGCTGCTGGACCGGGCCGTGCGCTGGTTTATCAACCACGTGGGCCGCGGCACCTCGATCGATGAGGACATCGAGGCGTTCAAGCCGGTCATCGGCCCGCTGCGCGCCTCCCTGCTGGACTACCTGCAGGAGGGGACGAGGAGCGGTTCCAGGCAGCCCTGGAACGTTCGGGCGAATGGCAGCTGCCCCGTGACCTGGGCACCTACTGGGCTGAACTGTTCGAGAGCTTCGGCCTGCTGGACATCGCCCTCCTCGCAGCCAAGCGGGTGGACGAGCCCGCAGCGAACATCGCCGGGGTCTACTTTGTCCTGTACGAGCGGTTCGGTGTTGATGACCTGCTGGAGCGCATCACCAGGCTGCCCCGCGGCGACCGCTGGCAGGCACTGGCCCGCGCGGCACTGCGGGATGACCTGTATTCCACGGTGGCTGACATGACGGTGGCTGCGCTGAAGGCCACGGCCGGGCAGGCGGGGGACGATCCGCTGAAACGGGTCAACCTGTGGGAAGAGCAAAACGCCGACAATTTGGAACGCGCCAGGGTTATGTTCGACGATGTCAATAAGCTCGAGCACGACGACATGGCTTCCCTCTCGGTTGCCCTGCGGCTGCTGCGCTCCATTGTTCGACGCTAGAAACAACTAAGAAAAAGAGACCGTGGCCATTTTTACCGATCCCATCAAGGACCATGCCGATTTCGGACCGGGGGACGCGGAATGGCTGCACCTCCTGGTCGGCGACTGGCAGCTGGTCGCCGACCTGGCGTTCGCCGACCTGGCGCTCTGGTTTCCACTGCCGGACGGAAGCTACGTGGCGCTGGCACACGCCCGCCCCTCGACGTCGCACACTGTCTTTCACAGTGACTTCGTCGGGGAGCGGATCCGTGCGGATCTGCAGCCGCTGGTGGACAAGGCCAGGTCCAGCCAGGTCATTGAGCGGTCCAGCGAAACTGACTGGACCTCCGAAGCAGCCATGCGCGTGGAGGCCATCCCCTTCGTCCGCAACGGCCGGACCCTTGCCGTGGTCACCAGCCACATGGACCTGTCCTCCTCACGGATGCCCTCCCGGCTGGAACTGACCTACCGGCAATGCGCCTACGACCTGCTGCGGATGGGAACACTCGGATTGTGGCCCGACTTTGCCACGCCCACCGGATCGCGGCGCGGTGCGCCGCGCGTGGGTGACGGGCTGATCCGGATGGATGCCGACGGCGTTGTTCAGTATGCCTCGCCCAACGGGGTCTCCGCGTTCCGCCGCCTCGGCGACATGGAGGCCCTGGAGGGGCGCTCCCTCGCCGAGATCACGACCGCCCTGCTGAAGGACCGCCGCATGGTGGACGAGACTCTTCCCCTGGTGGTAACCGGCCGCATGCCCTGGCGCACCGAAATCGAATCCCGCGGGGTAAGCCTGTCCCTGCGGGCGATTCCACTGCGCGACGAGAAGGAACGGTTTGGGGCGCTGGTCCTGTGCCGCGACGTCTCCGAGCTTCGCCGCCGTGAAATGGAACTGGTGTCCAAAGACGCAACAATCCGCGAAATTCACCACCGGGTGAAGAACAACCTGCAGACCGTTGCGGCCCTGCTGCGCATGCAATCCCGGCGCATGCAGAGTGAAGAGGGCAAACAGGGCCTGGCGCAGGCCATGCGCCGGGTCTCCACCATTGCCCTGGTCCATGAAACGCTCTCGCAGGGACTGACGCAGAACGTGAACTTTGACGAACTCATCGACCGGCAGTTCCGGTTGGCGGCTGAAGTCGCATCGCCCACCCAGCAGGTCCGTACGGAGAAGGAGGGTTCCTTCGGGGAGCTTCCCAGCGACTGTGCGACGCCGCTGGCACTGGTGATCAATGAACTGGTGACCAACGCCGTCGAGCATGGACTCTCGGACCGCAAAGGAACGGTGCGGCTCAGCGCGGCCCGGCAAATGGGACCGGACGGCGAGGAGATCCTGACGGTTACCATTGCCGACGACGGCGCCGGCCTGCCGCCGGGGCCGCGCCGGGAAGGCCTGGGGCTGCAGATCGTCAGGACTTTGGTGCAGAGCGAGCTGGACGGCACCATCGAATGGTCGTCACGGCCCGGCGGGGGTACCGAAGTGCGCATTGAGATGGGTCTGGACGCCGAATCGCGCCGGAGCTGACCCGGCAATGGGCCCGGGCGGCTTGATGCCGGGCAGCGAATACCGAGGGCCGCTGCACAATGCAGCGGCCCTCCAAAGTCTCCCGGACTACTGTCCGCAGGTGGCGTCCCTAGGACGCGCGACGTGCACGTGCGGCACGGCGCTTCAGCGCGCGGCGCTCGTCTTCACTCATTCCGCCCCATACTCCTGCATCCTGGCCGGTTTCGATAGCCCACTGGAGGCAGGTATCCATGACCGGGCAGCGGCGGCACACACTCTTGGCTTCTTCGATCTGAAGAAGAGCCGGGCCGGTGTTGCCCACAGGAAAGAACAGCTCCGGATCTTTATCCAGACACGCTGCGCGGCTCCGCCAATCCATGCTAATCACAATCTCCTCTAATAGTTGACTCCCACGTGTTTGTGAAAACATTCACGAGCAACTGCAAACGAAAGGGGCCAGATCCGGCCCCTAATTTCCCCTGCATCTAGGATTCCACGATACGGAAACCCAGACAAGGGTTAGTATGCTCTTACTTTGCGCCAAACCATGAGGGATGCATCACAGTGACCCGGGCGGGGGACCGGGGACGTGGGCGTCCTCCGACTATGTCCGGTAGTGTGCCAGTGTGTCAAGACCCCAAGAGCCCCAGCAGGGCGCCGGCCATCCGGCGCCGCGTCCGCCGGCAGTATTCGTCATCTCCGCCGTCCTTGTCCTGGAAGCCCTTGCACTTCTCGGCGTTGCCGGATGGTTTGTGTACAACCTTTTCACGGTGGCTCCGGTCTCGATGGGCGGCGCCGTCTTCACGACGGTCCTGATCGCCGCTGCCGGCATCTGGCTGCTGGCCCTGGGCCACTTCTTCTTCCGCGGATACCGCTGGACCCGCGCCGGCACCCTGGTCTTCCAGCTCTTTGCCGTCGTGATCGCCGTGCCGACCCTCCAGGGCGGAGTGATCCTGACGGGCCTGCTGCTGTTGCTGCCGGCAGCGGCAGTGCTGCTGCTGCTTTTCACCCGTCCCGTGCTTGAGCACACCAGCAAGGTCTCCGGCGACCCCAAGGCCTTCTAGCCGAACAGCTCCCGCGGCTGGCACGGGGGCTGTCTCCTCCGCCACATCCCGGGCGGTGCTGCGCGGTCGTTTCCCGGGCGCACTGCAGGGCCGGGGACCCCTCCCGCACACACCGCCGGCAGCTCCCGGAGCCGCCTCGGCGCCGTGTGCACGCAGGTACGGCCTTTGCCGGGCCGCCCCGGAGCATCACCTAAAATTGAAAGCGGCGGGCCCTCCAGGCGGGCCGGCGGAAACTGAGCGCCCCAAGACTGCAGGGGTAGAGTCTATGGCTGATCGCCTGTTCCAATGAGAGGTCCTTGTGTCGCAGCTACAAGCGGAAGCCCCCAGGGGCGCCGCAGGTGTTACCCCTCCGACTGAGCGCAAATCCCCGTTCCGGCCCGAAGTCCAGGGACTGCGTGCTCTTGCCGTGCTCATGGTCGTCACGTATCACATCTGGTTCGGGCGGGTTTCCGGCGGGGTCGACATATTCCTGCTCATCTCGGCCTTTTTATTGACGCTGTCCTTTGTCCGCAAAGTCGAATCCGGACTGCCGCTGGACCTGGGCCGCTACTGGCTGCGCCAGTTCAAGCGGCTGCTGCCCCCGGTTGCCGTGGTGCTGGCCGGAGTCCTGGCCGCAACGGCGCTGTTCGTTCCCCAGGGCAGATGGGGCGAAATCCTGTCCCAGAGCTGGTCCTCGCTCCTGTATTTCCAAAACTGGGTCCTGGCGGCGGAATCAGTGGATTATTACGCGGCTGACCACAGCACTGCCAGTCCGCTTCAGCATTTCTGGTCACTCTCCGTTCAGGGGCAGGTTTTCATTCTTTGGCCGCTGCTGTTCGCCGGATCCGCGCTGCTGGCCCGTGCCGGACGCATCCCGTTCCGCAGGGTGGTGCTGGCCGTCTTTGGCGCTGTATTCATCGTGTCGCTCAGCTTTTCGGTCGCGGAGACGTACGGGAACCAGGCCCATGCGTACTTTGATACCCGAACCCGGCTGTGGGAATTCGCCCTGGGCACCCTGCTGGCCCTTGCCTTGCCGTACGTGAAGCTGCCGCGTAACCTCCGGGTCATTGCGGGGTGGGTGGGTCTGGCCATCATGTTCAGCGTAGGTTTCCTGCTGGATGTGCAGGGGCAGTTCCCGGGATATGTCGCTCTGTGGCCGTTGGCTGCCGCATCGCTGGTTATCGTTGCTGGCCAGACCAGCAGCCGCTTCGGTGCTGACCGTCTACTGTCCTGGAAGCCGCTGATCCGGCTGGGTGACATGTCCTACGCCCTGTATCTCTGGCACTGGCCCGTGCTGGTGATCTACCTGATCTGGCGGGGGCGTGAAGAAGTGGGCCCGGTGGGCGGAACGGCTATTATTGGTCTTTCGCTTCTGCTGGCATACCTGACCACCCGCCTGGTGGAGCGTCCGCTGCGGTCTTCCGGGTGGGCCAACCGGAACTCGGGCCGCTCCGCCGTCGTGATTGCCCTGTGCCTGGCTGTCGTTGCCGCGCCCGTCGCAGTCTGGGAACAGGGGCTGCGGGCGGAGTCCGAGCGCGCCCAGGCCAGCGCGTACCTCAACAATCCGGGCGCCGCTTCCCTGGCACAGGACTACGTCTACGCCGGTGATCCGCAGGCACCCGTGCTGCCGGCCCCGGAGGCGGGGGCGAAGGATTACGTGAGCCTGGACACCCCGTGCGTCCGGTATGCCAGCGGGGCCGGGGCCCTGGAGGGGGCCGGGTGCTCGGAAGTCGTCAGTCCCGAAAATCCCGACAAGGTCATAGTGGCGGTGGGGAACAGCCACGTCCAGCAGTGGCTGGCCGGCCTGGCGCCGGTGGCTGCGGAGCGGAACTGGGCACTGATTGCCCTCATCCAGGGCGGGTGCCAGTTCCAGACCCACCACGACAACTATCCGGACTCCTGCAACGACCGAAACGAGCAGGCGCTGGAGTACCTGACCCAGGTCGACGCCGATGCCGTGGTCACCACCGCCACCTATTCCACCCTGGCCGAGCCGTACGAAACCATACCGGGCGGCGTGGTGGAAATGGCCCGGCAGGTCATGGACAGGGGGATCACCTATGTCGGCATCCGCGACAACCCGCGGCATGACTTCCACATGGGAGGCTGCTCCGAGGATTATGGAGTGGACGCCCCGGAGTGCAACCTGCCCTACTATTCGGTCCGCAGTCCCTCACCGCCGTTTGATGCCCTGCGCGCCGCCCTTCCCGGCGCCAGGCTCCTCGACGCCGACGACCTCGTCTGCCCCGGCGGCGTGTGCTCCGCTGTCATCGGCAACGTGCGGGTCTACATCGACGACAACCACCTGACCCAGACGTATGTCTCCTCCATGGCACCCGAACTTGGGCGGAGATTCACGGACCTTCTCGGGTGGTAGACACGCCTGCCCCAAATATCCCCAGCTGAAAAACTCGGCTAACCTTGCAACCGGGTGTGCGCCCGGTTCGGCCATACCGTATCTAACAGGAGAAATAAGTGAACGTTGACCTCGTCGTCGTCGGAGCGGGCTTTTTCGGCCTCACCGTGGCTGAGCGCGCCGCCAAGGAACTGGGCCTGAAAGTAGCCGTCCTGGACCGCCGCCACCACATCGGTGGAAACGCCTACAGTGAAAAGGAAGCCCAGACGGGCATCGAGGTGCACCGCTACGGAGCGCACCTCTTCCACACCTCCAACGAACGCGTGTGGGAGTACGTCAACCGGTTCACCGAGTTCACCAACTATGTGCACAAGGTGTACACCAGCCACAAAGGCGAGGTGTATCCGATGCCGATCAACCTCGGTACGATCAACCAGTTCTTCCGTTCCTCGATGGGCCCCGCCGATGCGAAGGCGCTGATCCAGGAGCAGGCGGGCGAACTGGCCGGAACCAACCCCTCGAACCTGAACGACAAGGGAATCCAACTGATTGGCCGTCCCCTCTACGAGGCGTTCATTAAGCACTACACGGGTAAGCAGTGGCAGACCGATCCCAAGGACCTGCCCTCCGAGATCATCTCCCGCCTGCCTGTCCGGTACACGTACGACAACCGGTACTTCAATGACAAGTACGAGGGCCTGCCCGTCGACGGTTACACGGCCTGGATTGAGCGCATGGCGGACCATCCCAACATCCAGGTCCATCTGAAGACCGATTTCTTTGATGACGGCCACGCGTTCTCCCGCAGCGCGGTCAGCGGCCAGGTTCCCGTTGTCTACACCGGAGCCGTGGACCGCTACTTCGACTACGCCGAAGGCGACCTTTCCTGGCGGACCATTGACCTCGAAGAAGAGGTCCTGCCGGTCGAAGACTTCCAGGGAACCTCGGTCATGAACTATCCGGATGAGGACGTTCCGTACACCCGGATCCATGAGTTCCGTCACTTCCACCCGGAACGGGACTACACCAAGGACGCCACGGTCATCATGCGCGAGTTCTCGCGCTTTGCGCAGAAGGGCGACGAGCCGTACTACCCGGTTAACACGGCGGAAGACCGCGCGAAACTGCTCGCCTACCGCGACCTCGCGAAGGGCGAAAAGGAAGTTCTTTTCGGTGGCCGGCTGGGCACCTACAAGTATCTGGACATGCACATGGCAATCGGCTCGGCGTTGTCGATGTACGACAATAAGATCAAGCCCCACTTCACCGGCGGGGCAAAGCTTGAAAGCGGAGGAGTTGACGCGTGAGCCAGCTGAAGACGGAAGAGAAGCAGGGCGCAACCGGGGAATCCTCGCAGTGGCACACCCTGCAGCGGGTAATTTTCCCTGATCAGAGCCAGATGGACACAGCCCTGCTGTACGTCGACAGCGGCTCCGCCATGGGCGCGCAGTTCAACACCATGGACGGCTCCATGATGAAGTCGACCACCACGCAGAGCACCGAGGCGGCCGCGTCGGGCGGCGAGGTACACGTCGAGGACTTCCTGTCCCGTACCGGCACCATCGCCCGCCCCGGACAGCGGCTGTCCTTCGGCACCTACTTCAACGCGTTCCCGGCCAGCTACTGGCGCCGCTGGACCGATGTCGAGACCGTCCGACTGCGCGTCGAAACCAAGGGTGCCGGCGCAGTCAGCGTCTACAAGTCCAACGCCCGCGGTTCCCTCCAGCATGTGGAGACCCGGCGCGTCGAGAACTCAACCGTCTCCACCTTCGACCTGCCGCTGAAGCCCTTCGGCGACGGCGGCTGGTACTGGTTCGACGTTGTTGCCGGAACCGAGCCGATGGCGATTGTCGAGGCCGGGTGGCTTGCACCGGGGGCGGCGAAGAAGCCGGGATCGATCACGCTCGAGATCACCACGCTGAACAAGAACGAGTTCTGCCTCAACAACCTGAAGATCCTGGCGGACAACCCGGAAGCGCTGGAAAACGTTGCCGAAGTCCTCATCGTTGACCAGGGCACCAAGAAGCTTGTGGACGCCGAAGGCTTCGCCGAAGCGGAAGCTGCCCTGGGCGGCAAGCTGCGCATGATCCACCAGGGAAACCTGGGCGGCTCCGGCGGTTTTGCCCGCGGCATGTACGAAGCCGTGGAAAACGGAAGCGACTACGCTCTGCTCCTCGACGACGACATCGTTATGGAGCCGGAGAGCATCAGCAGAATGCTCACGTTTGCCGACCACTGCCGGACTCCCACGATTGTGGGCGCGCACATGTTCGACCTCTATAACCGTTCGGTGCTGCATACGTTCGGCGAGACGGTCAACGTCTTCCGTTTCCAGCCGGACCATCCGCTCAAGGAGCAGGTGCTCGGGCACGACTTCGCGCGGACCAACCTGCGCACCACGTCATGGATGCACCGCCGCGTCGACGTGGACTACAACGGCTGGTGGATGTGCATGATCCCCACCGAGGTCATTCGCAACATTGGACTCTCGCTGCCGGTGTTCATTAAGTGGGACGACGCCGAATACGGGCTGCGGGCCAAGGCTGCCGGCTACAACACGGTGTCCATGCCCGGTGCCGCCGTTTGGCACATCACCTGGGCTGACAAGGACGACGCCGTCGATTGGCAGGCGTACTTCCACAGCCGCAACCGGATCATCACCGCACTGCTGCACAGCCCCTACCCCCGCGGCGGCCGCGTGGTCCGCGAAGGCAGCTTCATCGACATCAAGCACCTGATCTCCATGCAGTACTTCACGGCCCAGGGCCGGGTCATGGCGCTGAAGGACCTGATCGCCGGACCGGATCAGCTGCACGAAATCCTGCCCACCAGGCTTCCCGAGATCCAGGCCATGCGGCAGGAATACTCCGAAGCCCGGTTCGAATCCGACCCGGAAGCGTTCCCGCGCCCGGGCATGGTCAAGCCCCGCGGCACGGCCAGGGGTTCAAGGCGCCTTCCTACGTCACGCTCGTGCCGTGGGCAGCCAAGACAATCGTCCGCCAGCTGACCAAGCCCGTGGCGAAGTCCAGCATGGAACGTCCCCAGGCCCGCGTCGCCCACCTCGACAACCGCTGGTGGCGGATGTCCCAGTACGACAGCGCCGTTGTCACCAACGCCGACGGTACGGCCGCGTCCTGGTACCAGCGTGACCCGCGCAAGCTCCGCGCCCTGCTGGCTGAAGGCGCCCGCCTGAATGCCGAAATCCTGAAGGACTGGCACAAGCTGAGCCAGACGTACCGCAAGGCACTTCCGGAGATCACATCCATGGAGGCTTGGAAAGCGACCTTCGAAAAGCACTCGGAAGAGAGTAAATAGGCTTGTCTACCGGCGAACTTGTCACCCCCGGTGCCGGGGGTGGCCTGCGCGACGTGCTGCGGTCGCGTTATTTATTGAAGCTGCTTGTGGCCAAGGAACTAAAGGTCCGCTACCGCGGCTCGGTGCTGGGACTGTTGTGGTCCTACGTCAAGCCCGGCGTGCAGTTCCTGGTGTTCTGGTTTGCGCTCGGCGTTTTCCTGGGGCTGAACGAGAGCACGCCCAACTTCCCGATTTACCTGTTCTCGGGCATCATCCTGATCAACTTCTTCAGCGAGGCGCTGGGGAACGCCTCCCGGTCCATCGTGGGCAACGGGGGGCTGATCAAGAAGATCTATCTGCCGCGGCAGCTGTTTCCCGTGGCGTCGGTGTGGGTTTCGGCCGTGCATTTCCTGCCGCAGCTGCTTATTCTCCTGGCCGCGGCACTCTTCACCGGCTGGCGGCCGGGGCTCTCGGAAATGGCTGCCGCGATCGTCGGCTTTACGATCGTTGCCCTGCTGGCCACCGGACTGGGCCTGTTCTTCGGGGCGGTAAACGTGTATTTCCGGGATTCCGAGAACTTCGTGGACATGCTGCTCATGATCGCCACGTGGGCGTCGCCGGTGCTTTACCACTGGCAGATGGTCCGAGACTCGCTCGGTTCCACGGCATTGACCATCTACCAGATGAACCCGCTGACCACAGCTGTGGAGCTCTTCCACCACGCATTCTGGATTCCGACCACCGGGTGGGACGAAGCAAGGATCATCGCTGAAACCCCGCCGTCCCTGATCATGCTGTGGACTCCGGTGGCACTGGCCACGTCCGTCCTTGTCCTGGTGTTGGGGCAATTCACCTTCCGGCGGCTCGAAGGCCGTTTCGCTCAGGAGCTCTGACCGTGTCCACAGCAATTGAAGTACACAACGTGTCGAAGGAATTCGTCCTGCGGCACACGCGGTCCATCAAGGAAGCTTTCGTCTGGTTCGTCAAAGGGCGCAAGGGTGATTTGTCCGAGAAGTTCTTCGCGCTCAGGGAGGTGTCGCTGGACGTCAAGCAGGGAGAGTCGGTGGCCCTGCTTGGCCTCAACGGTTCGGGTAAATCCACCCTCCTGAAACAGATATCAGGAGTCATGCTTCCGGACAGCGGCACCGTGGGAACTCGGGGCCGTGTGGCCGGACTCATTGAGGTGGGGGCCGGATTCCACCCCGACCTCAGCGGGCGCGACAATGTGTTCCTGAACGGTGCGATCCTGGGAATGAGCGAGGCGGAGATCCACGAGAAGTTCGACTCCATCGTCGAGTTCTCGGAAATCGGGCAGTTCATCGACACCGAAGTGAAGTTCTATTCCTCGGGCATGTACCTGCGGCTGGCGTTCTCCGTCGCGGTGCACACCGATCCCGAGGTCTTCCTGATCGATGAAATCCTGGCTGTGGGAGACGAACCTTTCCAGAAGAAGTGCATTGCCAAGATCAAGGAACTCGGTGACGAAGGCAAGACCCTGGTAGTGGTCAGCCACGACCTGGACCTGGTGGCAAAAATTTGCCAGCGGGGCATTCTGCTGGAACACGGCCGGGTGGTGATGGATGCTCCGGTGAGCGATGTCGTACGCCGGATGCGCGGATAGCACCGGACGCTCCAGGTACAACATATGCTTCGCAGGTTCCTCCTGCACCCCTGCGGTCCCGCCGGGACAGGCGAAGCCCAACCGAAAAGAATTTAGCGCCACCCGCTTGACGGGTGAGGACGGGGAAATGATGTTGGCAAACAACGTAGCCGACAGCGCGGACGTCGCTGACTCCGCGGTTTTGGGCGAAGGCTCCAAAGTATGGCATCTGGCCCAGGTTCGGGAAGACGCCGTCATCGGGTCCGGGGGCATCATAGGACGCGGTGCCTACATCGGCACCGGCGTTCAGATGGGAAAGAACTGCAAGGTCCAGAACTACGCCCTGGTGTATGAGCCCGCGAAACTCGGTGACGGGGTGTTCATCGGTCCCGGCGTGATCCTGACCAATGACACCTACCCGCGGGCCGTCAACCCGGACGGGTCGCTCAAGAGTGCGGACAACTGGGAAGCCGTTGGCGTCACCATCAGGGACGGCGCATCCATCGGTGCCCGTGCCGTGTGCGTTGCCCCGGTGACCATCGGCCGCTGGGCCACCGTGGCCGCCGGCACCGTGGTGGTTAAGGATGTGCCCGACTTTGCGCTCGTCGCCGGTGTTCCAGCGCGGCGTCTGGGTTGGGTCGGGAAGGCGGGGGTCCCGCTGGTACGGGACGGGGAGCAGTGGACCTGCCCCGAGACCGGCCAGGTATTTATTGAAGAAAACGAAACTCTCCGAGAGGCCAAATCATGAACCAGGATTTCATTCCTCCTGCCAAACCGATTATCGGTTTGGAGGAACGCCAAGCCGTTGACGCCGTGCTCGCTTCGGGCCAGCTGGCGCAGGGGACCGAAGTCGCTGCCTTCGAAAACGAGTTTGCCGAAGTCCTGCTCGACGGCAGGGCCGCCGTTGCAGTCAATTCCGGTACGTCCGGCCTCCACCTTGGCCTGCTGGCGTCGGGAATCGGTCCCGGCGACGAGGTTATCGTTCCGTCCTTCACCTTCGCCGCCACCGCGAATTCCGTAGCGCTCACCGGCGCCACCCCCGTCTTCGCCGATATCGAACCTGATTACTTCGGACTCGACCCCGCATCGGTCGCCGCAAGCATTACGGAGAAGACCAAGGGCATCATGCCGGTGCACCTGTACGGACATCCGTTCAACGTACCCGCCCTCTCCAAAATTGCCGATGAGCGCGGCCTCCTGCTGTTCGAAGACGCTGCCCAGGCACACGGAGCTGCCGTCAATGGCCGCCGCGTGGGCACTTTTGGCACCTTTGGGACCTTCAGCCTGTACCCGACGAAAAACATGACCTCGGGTGAAGGCGGCATGGTCAGCACCGGTGACTCCGAGGTTGAGCGCCGGCTGCGTTTGCTGCGGAACCAGGGAATGGAACGCCAGTACGAGAATGAGCTGGTTGGCTTCAACTGCCGCATGACCAACATCCACGCCGCCATTGGCCGGGTGCAGCTGACGAAGGTCATGGGCTGGACGAAGCAGCGGCAGGAAAACGCGGCCTTCCTCGACGCGAACCTTGAGGGCGTGGCCACTCCCAGGGTTGCCGAAGGATACGAACACGTGTACCACCAGTACACGATCCGGATCACGGAAGACCGCGACGGGTTCGCCCGGGCGCTCCGCGAGGAGTTCAACGTGGGGTCCGGCGTGTACTACCCGGTACCGAACCATGAGCTGGCGCCCTACCAGGTCGACAAGGACCTGCCGCAGACCGCCGCCGCCGCGAAGGAAGTGCTGTCGCTGCCGGTGCACCCGTCCCTCTCGCAGAACGACCTGGAGCGCATCGTCGAAGCGGTCAACAAGGTTGCAGGGGCGGGCGCGTAATGGCTAACCTCCGAGCGGGCCTGATCGGGCTCGGAATGATGGGACGCCACCATGCACGCGTGATCCGCGAGCTGGACGGCGTCGACCTGGTGGGCGTGGCCGATTCGTTCGGCGACCCCCACGGTGTCGCTGACAGCCTGCCGGTCTGCTCCAGCGTCGAGGAACTGATTGAGCAGGGCCTGGACATGGCCGTTGTTGCCGTGCCGACCGTGCTCCACGAAGAGATCGCGCTGAAGCTCGCGGCCGCGGGCGTCCATGCCCTGGTGGAAAAGCCCATTGCCAATGACGCGGCCTCGGGCACCCGGATTGCCCAGGCCTTCGAGGACGCCGGGCTTGTGGGCGCGGTGGGACATATCGAACGGTTCAACCCTGCCCTGCAAAACCTGCGGGAACGCCTCGAAGCGGGCGAGCTGGGCGACGTGTACCAGATTTCCACCCGCCGCCAGGGCCCCTTCCCGGCTCGCATTGCCGACGTCGGCGTCGTCAAGGACCTGGCGACCCATGACATCGACCTGACGGCGTGGCTGGCCCAGTCTGCCTATGAAGATGTCTTTGCGAGGACGACCTCCCGCAGCGGACGGGAGCATGAGGACATGGTGTCGGCGGTCGGCCACCTGACCGGCGGAATCATTACCAACCACATGGTCAACTGGCTGTCGCCGTTCAAGGAACGAACGACGGTGGTGCTCGGGGAACGCGGTGCCTTTGTAGCGGATACCATCTCCGCCGATCTCACGTTCATCGAGAACGGTACGTTCCAGACGGAGTGGGAATCAATGGCTGCCTTCCGCGGCGTCGCTGAAGGTTCCAGCACCCGCTTTGCGCTGGCGAAACGCGAGCCGCTAAAGATGGAACATGAAGCGTTCCGTGACGCCATCCTGGGCAAATCCCAGCGGGTTGTCACTCTGTGGGAGGGCCTGGCCACCCTGCGCGTGGCCGAAGCTGTGCTCGAATCCGCCACATCGGGAAGCGTCGTCAAACTCTAAGTACCTGCTCCCGGGAGAGAAGGGCCGCGCCGCACATGTACTCAGCGGCGTGGCCCTTTACGATGGATCCAGTCGTCCGGCGGAGGGGTCCCATGCAGCAGAGCAGTGCCGGGTACGGCGTAGCCGGCAAGTTGTCCGGCCGGCAACGCGATCTTGCGGCCATCGGCCTCTGGGTCCTTGGGGCCGCCGCTGTAGCTTTGCTCGCTGTCCACAACAGCTACCGGCTCTCATCACCGGCCATGCCGACGCTGAGCAGCGTGGTGGCACAGTTTGCCCGGTTCGATTACGTCCACTTTGATGACATCGCCAGGCTCGGTTATCTGCCCGCGCCGGGGACTGCTTCCACGGCAGCGCCCCTGTACGCCTTTTTCCCGGCCTTTCCAATGCTGCTCCGGTTGGGCATGGCCCTGGGGCTTTCCTCCATCGTCACGGGCCTGGCGGTCTCCGCCGTTTCCGGGGCACTGGCGTCCGTCTGGATGCGACGGATCGCCGATGAGTATGTTCCCGGGCTGGGCCTCAAAGCCACCGCAGTGTTCGTGACGGCACCGCCGGCCATCTTCCTATATGCGCCCTATTCCGAGTCCTTATTCCTGGCCCTCGGCCTTGGCGCATGGTACTTCGGGATGCGGGATAAATGGTTTGCCGCCGGCGCCCTCTGTGCTCTGGCATGCATGGTTCGGATCTCAGGTGCCTTCCTGCTGGCGGCGCTGCTCGTTCTATGGCTGACCCGGAACCGCCGCGGAAGCGTGCCTGCGCAGCCGCGGGCGAAGAGGCGTTCCTGGCTGTTCCTCGCGATCCCTGCAGCCGTCCTGGCCGCATGGATGGCATACCTGGCGTTCATCACCGGTGACCTCCTGGCCTACACGAGCGCCCAAAAATACTGGGGCAGGCACTTTGAATGGCCCTGGACCGCACTGTCCGTAACCGTCACCACTTATCCGCCCACGGGCGGGCCGTCCATGATCGGCTATGCGGAAGCAATTGCCGTGGCAGCCGGCGCCGTCGTCACGGGTGTGCTCATTTACCGCCGGCTGTACGGCGAAAGCGTGTTCGTGGGCCTCAACGTCCTGCTGCTGGCCACCTCGTCCTACTTCTATTCCGTTCCCCGTTCGGCCCTGCTGTGGTGGCCGCTGTGGATCGGCATTGCCTACCTCCTGCGCAGGAGCCGCACCGCGCTGGCCCTGTACCTGGCGTTTTCCCTCTACCTCATGCTCCGGTGGGCGAACCTGTTCCTGAACGGTCAGTGGGCCGGATAACCGCAGGGACCCGCCGGCCGGAGAACCGGCGGCAGGTCCCTGCGGGGAAACGGTTACTTCTCCGGTACCAGCACTTCAGCCCGGCGGCCTGCGGCACGGCGCCCCGCAGCCGGTGCCGGCTGCCGGCGGCTCCCGCGCCGCGAACGTACGGCATGGATGACGCTCAGCAGTATCGCCAACCCCCATCCAATGGCCATTGCGGCGAGACCGAGATACAGGCCCGGGGAGTGAACTCGAGCTTCACCTCGGATGACCCCTGTGGAACATCCACGGTGATCACGCCCGCCGGTCCTTCATCGAGCTCCTGCACGGTGCCGTCGACGCTGACCGAGTATCCCGGCCAGGCCAGCCGGGCGAAGACGAGCTGCCCGTCACCGGAAGGCGCGGAAACGCTGACGGTCTCAGCGTCCCCGTCCTCTTCGGCGGAAAGCACCTGCAGCCCGGGTGAAGCCCATGAAACGGTTCCGGGAAGCTCCAGCGGCTCCGTGCGCCGGAGGATGTCGCGGTACTCATCCGATTCCACGATTTCCCAGCCGTCGGGAAGCGGCGCAGCGTTCACGTCGAGGAGGGTCTTTTGGACGACGACCGTCTCCACCCGCAGGACATCGGCCAGCGGCACCGGAATGCTCTCGGACGCGTCGTTCCACAACTGGTCGTAGGCCGCAGGACAGGTCTCTCCCCGGTAGTTCATGCAGAGCGCATTGACGAACGTGACATAGCTGATGCCGCTGTAGCGGTTGAGGCTGTCATCGATCCCGGCGTTCAGAATCTGGTTCCCGTACAGCAGGGACCCCTCCACGAAGGCCGGTGCTTCCAGCCCGGTGACGGTGAGGAGCTGCAGGGTGTTTCCCTCATAGCTCTCGGTGGATTCCTCCAGCACTTCAGCGTCTACGGGCGATCCCAGGGCAGCGACCGGATTGGCCGGAATGAAAGCGTAGCTCTGGAAGACCAGGACCGACGCTGTTCCAAAGACCATGACTGCCGCCAGGCCCGGGAAGCCCAGGCGGCGCCAGCAGAAGAGAGCCAGACCCAGCAGGCCGGCGATGAAGAGTCCGATGAGGAGCTGGCTGTGCAGCCCGTCGGGATAAATGGCCCAGGCGCGGTAGACACCGAAAGCCACGATCAACAGGGCAAAGACCAGCCGCGCCTTGAACTTCGTTGCGCTGAGGCCCGCGGAGAGGACCACCATGAAGATGACCAGCAGTCCGAGGTAGAAATACTCAATGAGGCGCAGCGGCCAGCGGAAGAGCAGGATGTGCGACGGCGCAAAGGCCAGCAGGAAGTAGATGCCGGTAACGATGTACAGGCTGGAGATCTGGCGGCTGCGGGCGGCGATGGAACGGAAGTTCAGCCACGGGAGCAGGGGCAGGATGAACCAGGCCAGATAGGCCGAGGGGACGGACTCGATGGCACCGTAAAAGTGGTTTGTTGGCGGCTTGTAGTTCGGCATGCTCATCGCGGTCAGGTCGCCGATTCCGGGCACCAGGAACATGTCGTTGGCAATGACGGAACTGGTCCGCGCTGTAACCTCCGCCGAGAGGGGGAGGGGGAAGAACACCAGTACGGCGGTCAGGCCGACCGCGAGGGCCAGGAAGAACAGGCTGACCAGTCTCCTGCTCTTCCGGGTGAGCAGGAGCTCCACGCCCACGGCTGCGCAGACCACGATAACTCCGACGGCCCCGTAGGGGTTTCCGGCGGTCATGGTCAGGAAACCAAGGATAAAGGGCAGCAGGGGGTTGCGGTTGCCATGCATCGCCCGGCGCAGCGACCACCAGAACAGGGTCACCCAGGCGAAGGCCATGAGCCCGCCGGGCCAGCGGGCTGCCTCGTAAAAGAGCGTGAAGCCGCTGAAGGGAATGGCGATGCCCGCTGCAGCGGCAAGCCACTTGTTGGCCCCGTAGCTCCTGGCCAGCAGGAAGGTGCCGAGGGCGAGAAGAGCCATGAACTCGGTCACGACCAGGAAGGATGCCAGCGCCAGGTTGCTGATGTTGGCCACGGCCATGAAGTTCAGCAGGTTCAGCGGGTTCCAAATGCCGTAGCCCACTTCGGCGATGTAGTTACCGCCGGCCCAGCCGCCCGGGTCCATGAGTTCGAAGTTTCCGTTGAGCAGCTCCTGGCCCAGGCTGCGCCACACCGGGAGGAACGACTGCATCGTGTCGTCCCAGTAGAAGAATGTGGGGCTGAACAAGCGGGGAATGAAGCACAAAGCTACCGTGATGAGCGGTACCAGCACAGCAATGTGCCACTCCTTCAGGGACTTCTTCCGTACTTTTACTGCCGTGCCTGGAACTCGGGACACCGTTGTTTCCTAACTGCGGGTTGATGCTTGTGCTGGTCTGGTGACATATCCCCAAAGTCACCCGGTCTTGTGGAGGACAACATTTTGGAGCGCGTTGACCGGCTCCAGCGCTGTTGACCAGCCGAGGTCATGAAGTTCCGGAACACGGGGCAACTGGCCCTGTTCCACAACCAGGTAGCTGATGCCGTACTTGTCCGCTAGGCGGTCCAGCTGCTCCGAGCTTAGGCCGTTGTACAGCCGGGGGTCGGATTTCCGGCACTGGTCCACTCCGCCCAGATCGTCGAGGCGCTGCTGCCATTCAGTCCACGGAGCACCCCGTACGGGATGTTCTTACAATCCGCAATCACGCCGCGGTAGGTCACAGCGCGGACGTAGGCTGCCATTGGCGGTGCCAGGAGGCTCTCTCCGGCCGGGACAACGTCTTCAACCGCTTCGCCCCACTCACGCAGATCGGTATTGGGGATATATTCCGGGTTGAGGCCACGCAGCGTCAAGCCGCCGGAACCGGCGGCAGTGCCGAGAAACAGGACGATAAGGGCCGATGCGCACAGGCGCGTTGCCAGAACGGCGGTGCGCTGGCTGCGGGAACGCAGAAAAACGGGGACCAGGACTGCAACGAGGTAGGCCGCGGCAAAAGCAGCGCTGGCGGGAATAACCGGCTCCCATGAGCCGTCCAGGACATATTCCCACGTCAGGACCAGAAGCAGGAGCACTGTCGGCAGGCTCCTCATGCCCAGCCGGAACACGGGAAGCAGGACCCCCATGACGGCAAACGGCAGAACCAGGGCGCCCAGCCGGTAGACGTTCAAACCCTGGGCGAGCTCCCCGAAGAACGGAACGGAGAGCACATTGGCCATGAGTCCAAGGAGCAGGCCAACCATCGGCAGCCCGACGGCGGCGGCCCACACCGCGCGGTTACCGGGCCGCTCATACACGGCGGTAAAAAGTGCCAGCCCAATAATGGCCAGGGAGAACATGACTGCCGGGACACCCCAGAACTGGGCTGCGCAGTGGTAGGCAATCAGGTCATTGCAGATATCGACAAAATCGCCGGTGTTGGCCGCAACCGGCCGTGCGGTCAGCCCCGCTGCAACGATGGCTGCCGTGGCGGCCAGAGTAACCGCGGTGGCCCGCGGGACGCTGCGGCGGCGGATGGCGTGGACAACGATGAGGGCGGCCAGCAGGACTGCGACCACAGCTCCCTGCTGTACATGAACGACGGCGGTCAGCACGGCCGCGGCCAGCATCCAAGTGCTTCGGCCGGTCAGCGCCGCAGCTATGAAAAGAAAGACCAGATTGGCCGACACCACTGCCGGTATGGCCAGGGCCAGCATGGAGGAGCCGGTGCCGACCACCATCCACGGTGAAAGCGAGGCCAGGACCGTCGTTGCCGTCCCGAACAGCCACGGTGTGGACGGCGCCCATTTTCGGCTCAGGAAGGAGACGGCCAAACCGAAGGCTGCCAGTCCGGCGCACCAGAACAGCACGTAGACCAGGTCGAGGATTCCCAGGGAACTTCCAACAAAGGTCAGGGTGTCAAAAAACCAGTGCGGCTGGGGCGCGGCGGCCAGGAACCAGTCGCCGGCCCAGCGGGTCGGATCGGCCCACTGCAAACCCAGGGGGAGAGCACATAGTGGTCGCCGGTGCCCGCACTGTATCCTCCCGGCAGCCCGGAGTGCAGGCCGCGGTTTCCACTGTTGATGAGCACGCCCAGGAGCAGGGCAGTAGCAGCGCCCTGGCCGTACACCCCGCCGGCTGGCCGCCGCAGCCGCCGCGCCGCCGGAGCCGGGGCCTGCGGGAGGGGCGGGGGACCGGCCTCAGCGGTGTCCGGAAGGGGTGGAAGGCTCAATCACGCTCTCCGAGCTGCTTCCGTTTGACGGAGAGGAATGCGACGCCGACACAGAGGAGGTCGGCAACCGTAAACAGCAGGCGGGAAAGCAGGGCAATGGCGGTTGCCGCCCCGACTGACATCACTGATGCAAGGGCCAGGCCCACAATCGCTTCCCGGGCACCGATGCCGGCGGGAAGGAGGAAGGCCACGACGCCGGTGGTCATACCCAGGGCCAGGGCGCCGGTAAGGAAGAACAGGGTTGCCGGTGACAGGCCCGCCTCGTGGCTGGAAAGCAGCCACAGGTGCACGCCGAAGAAGGCATACATTCCCACACCGAGGATGAAGGAGTGGACCATCGTTTTCGCTTTGATCGGCGTCGGGAGCGGCTCCCGGCGGAATATGCGAAGGACCAGATCCACCAGGAAAGTAACAACCCGCGGGTGCATGGCGAGGAGGACTACCGGCAGCAGGATGTACAGCCAGCGGAGCGGGGGCTGCTGCTCTCCCAGTGCCGGCAGCGCCAGGGCCCCGACCACGAGCGAGGCGCCAACGGTGATGCCGGTGCTGACGAGCGAGGCAACGAACACCTGCGCGCGCCCAAGTCCCTGCTTGCGGCCCAGCTCCATCTGCAGCACGAAGGCCCATACGGATCCCGGCACGTATTTTTCCGAGCTGGCCGATCAGATAGATCTTATTCAGATCCCCCCGCTGCGCACCGGCGGCTATGTCGCTGTCGAGGATGCCGAGGAGGATGACACGCCACATCATCATGCCGAGGAGGACCCCCGGTATCAACAGGAGAAGAGCAGCGGCTACCTGCCACCAGGCCATCGTGAAGACGGTGGCCTTGACCTCGGGCCACTGGGAGGCAATGGCATAGACGGCGGCTGCGAATACCAGGACCAGCAGGGCACGCCGGGCAAAGTCGAGAATCTTCTGCCGCTTCGTGGGAGGCGTGGAACTCGGAGCATCGGGCATGGATTCGGGCTGGCTCACTGCGCGGCTGCCTCTGACTGCGGCAGAACCGCGAAGCGGCGCTTCTGCCTGCGCAAGCGTCCCAGTCCCAAGGCCATTTTCACGACGTCCCTGGGCTTGACGCTTGTCTCTTTTTCGCCCTGAACCGTGGTGAGCGTAACGGGCACCTCGGCGATGGTCTGCTTTTGGGCCTCGGCGGCCAGTACGATCTGCGTGCTGAAGAGGAACCCGGGGTCATCAAAGTGCTGGTGCATCGCACGGATCCAGGTGCCGTCAACGTTCATGGTGCCCTGCGAGTCGCCGACGCGGGAGCCCAGGATCAGCCGGCGGGCCGCCTTGAATCCTCCGGTGCTGACACTGCGCAGCAGTCCGCGTCCGGCCTGGGACCGGGGGTGTGCCTTCGATCCAATGATGAGCAGGGGCTGCTCCGGCAGCGCCGCTGCGGCCTCCAAATCCGTGAAACCGAACGGCAGGTCATCTGCAGTGAGCAGGACCCGGCGTCCCTTGCTCGCCGCTATTCCGCACCGCAGGGCGTTTCCCATTCCCTTGGCGCTCTGCAAAACCTGGAACGAGATGTAGGGCGTGTCCTCTGCATTCCTCAGGGCGGTGAGGTAGCTGTCGTCCGAGGAACCGTTCTCCACGATGATGATCTCGGTGCGCCCGGATTGCAGGTAGCGCCGCCACTCCTGCAGGGCGGGCGCCAGAACGGGCCCGCTGTTGTGGACCGGAATCACCACGGTCAAATCCGGCGTAGTCTCGTCGAAAGTCAAGAAATCCCTCGTATGTTCAGTGCTGTGTGCGCGTGCAAACGCTGCCCTGCACTACGCATGACGATGGAGCAGGTGTCGAGTAGTGCAGACAGGGTTTGCTTATGCCTGCCGATATAAAGCCACCCCGGATGGCCCCAGGGTATTGTGCCGAGCCGGTCCCTGAGACCTGATAATTGTACAGGGTACTGTTCTCGGCGTCGGCCACTTCGTTCATGGCCAATACTGGCAGGGCCGAGTCCGATGTGGCGTGCGGGACACGGGCAGCACCTCATTGGCTTCCGGTCCGCCGAAAGGCCGCCCCGGCCAATGACGGCTCCAGCCTCCGTCCTGTACGGTTGCAGGCGGGCGCCCGGCCGTCGGATGACGGCCCCCGGGGTAGGCCCGGGTGACTTTCCAAGGAGGAGCGTGCGCACCGTTGGATCCCTTGCCGCGCGGTCGCTGCTGACGGCGCTGGCCATCGTGGCAGGAAGCGCTGCCGTTGCAGGAACGGCTCACGCGGACGACGACGCTTCAGGAAATGCGTTCATCGACGCATCCACAACGCTGGGCGCACCCGTCGGTTCCCGCACCTGCGGGCTGCGCGACGGCGGCTGCTCCCGCGACCACCGGTACGGTTCCATGGTGTACTCGCCGCGCACCGGCGCCGAACCGGTCCGCGGCGCAATCCGCTCCGCCTGGCGGGACCACGGAGCGGAAGCCGGGGCCCTTGGCTACCCGCTCGATGCACAGGCGTGCCGGGAAGGGACCTGCACCCAGCAGTTTGAACGGGGCACCGTCACCCGGTCGAAGGCCGGTGAGGTAACCGTCCGCCTGGACATCGACGACCCGGCGGGCACCGCCGTCGTCGTCAACAAACAACGGCCGCTGGATCCCGTGGCCTACGTTCCGGAAGACCTGGTGAGTGTGGACGGACTGCAGCTGCGGCGGGCTGCGGCTGCGTCCTTTGAGATGCTGAGGGAAGCGGCCGCAGGTGACGGCGCCGCGCTGGCCGCCGTCAGCGGTTACCGCTCCCATGAAAGCCAGGCGCAGCTTTACGCGGGCTACACCGGCCGGTACGGGCAGGCAGCCGCGGACACGATCTCCGCACGCCCCGGACACAGTGAACACCAGACCGGCCTCGCCGTGGATATCGCCGCCCCTGACGGTGCCTGCACCCTCCAAGGCTGCTTCGCGGATACCGCGGCGGGGACCTGGGCCGCCGAAAACGCCTATCGCTTCGGGTTCATCATCCGCTATCCGGACGGCGCGTCAGGCACAACGGGATACGCGTACGAGCCGTGGCACCTGCGGTTTGTGGGCACCGACCTGGCCCGCAGCATGCAGAAGCACCAGTCCGCCACGCTGGAGGAGCACCTGGGCCTGCCGCCCGCGGCGGACTACTGACCCCCGCGCGCACCCTGTAAGTAGGGCTACCCGGTTATCCACATACCCGGGAGCTACTCTCGCAAAAGACCACGTGCCCTCCTAGTCTGTTCGCCGTGGCCCGATCCGGGCCGCGCCAGTCTCGCGGCCGGGCGTAACCACCAGCCCTGCCGTGCTGAACCCGGGGGCCAGCTGTGGATGCGGTTGCAATCGTTGAGGATGAGGTACGGGAACTGATCCGTGTCCGCGGCCTGGACCCCGGAAGCCAGCTTGCGGAAGTCCGCCGGCTGGTTGCGGATGCGGTCACGGATTACGACGAGCGCTCCCTCCTGGGCTCTCTGCCGCCCCTGGGTGTGCTGGAGCAGGCCCGGCGCCGGGTCTTCGATGCCGTGGCAGGCTTCGGCGACCTGCAGCCGCTGCTCGATGACCCCACAGTGGAGGAAGTGTGGATCAATTCCCCCACGGAAATCTATGCCGCCCGCGACGGTCGGTCCGAGCTGACGTCCCTGGTGCTTTCCCGGACCAGGTCCGGGATCTGGTGGAGCGGATGCTGAAGAGCTCGGGCCGCCGGCTGGATTTGTCATCGCCCTTCGTCGATGCCTCGCTGCCGGACGGCTCCCGGCTGCACGTTGTCATTCCGGATATCACCCGGCGCCACTGGGCGGTCAACATTCGAAAGTTCATTGCCCGCGCCAGCCGGCTGGAGCATTTGGTGGAACTCGGAACCCTGACTCCGCAGGCGGCCCGGTTCCTGGGCGCCGCTGTGGCCAGCGGCCTGAACGTCCTGGTTTCGGGAGCCACCCAGGCGGGAAAAACCACCATGCTGAACTGCCTCGGGGCATCAATCGGGCCGCGCGAACGGGTGGTCACCGTCGAGGAAATCTTCGAACTGCAGCTGCCGCTGCGTGACGTGGTGGGGCTGCAGTGCCGGCAGTCCAATCTCGAGGGCATGGGGGAAATACCGTTGCGGCGGCTGGTCAAGGAAGCCCTCCGAATGCGTCCGGACCGGCTGATCGTGGGCGAAGTCCGGGAGGCGGAGAGCCTGGACATGCTTATTGCGCTGAATTCGGGTCTTCCCGGCATGTGCAGCGTGCACGCCAACAGTGCACATGACGCCGTCACCAAGATCTGTACCCTGCCGCTCCTGGCCGGTGACAACATTTCCAGTGCCTTTGTGGTTCCCACCGTTGCTTCCTGCATTGACCTGGTGATCCACTGCGCCCGGAATGCCGCCGGCAAACGCCAGGTCATGGAGATCATGGCGCTGGGCAGCCGCGTCGAGAACGGGATCATTGAATCCTCGTCCATTTTCCAGCGGACTGACGGGCGGCTCGAACTCACGGCCGCTTCCATGCCGGCGCCGGAAAAATTCGCCCGGGCAGGGTTTAATGTGGCGGAACTCCTTGAGGTGCAGCCGTGAGCGCCGCCGCGGGGCTGCTTCTGGGACTCGGACTGTTCCTGGTGTGGCGGTCCTGCTGGGCGGTGCCGCCGCCCGCCGCCCGTAAGCCCCGCAGCAGCCGGCTGGAGGACGAACTGCTGCAGGCAGGTATCCAGCGGGTCACCCCGCGTGCCGTCATTGCCGCCAGTGGGTCGGCCGGACTCCTGGTTGCGGTACTGGTCCTGGCCGGAACCGGTGCGGTGCCGGTGGCCGCATGTTTTGGCCTTTTCGGCGCCGGGATTCCGCTGGCCCTGGTTCGCTGGCAGGCCCGCAAGCAGCGCAGCTCGCGGGCCGAGCTGTGGCCGGACGCAGTGGATCACCTGCGGTCCGCCATTCGGGCGGGACTCTCCTGCCCGAGGCCCTCATCCAGCTTGGCGAGAACGGGCCCGAGGAACTGAGGCCGCCGTTCCGTGAGTTCGCCGCCGACTACCGGGCGGGCGGCCAATTCGACTCATCCCTGACCCGGCTGAAAGCCAATTTAGCCGACCCCGTCGCGGACCGGATCGTTGAAGCGCTGCGCCTGACCCGCGAAGTCGGGGGATCGGACCTGGGCCGGCTGCTGGGAACCCTCAACCAGTTCCTCAGGGACAACGCCAGGACCCGCAGCGAACTGCTGGCCCGCCAGTCCTGGACGGTCAACGCCGCCCGCCTGGCAGTGGCCGCCCCCTGGATCGTTCTGATGCTCCTGGCCACTCGGCCCGAAGCCATCAGCGCTTACAACTCCGCAGCCGGAGCGACCGTGCTGGTGGCGGGGATCGTGGTTTCGGTGGTGTGCTACCGGCTGATGCTGCGCATCGGTGCCCTGCCCGAAGAGGAACGGGTCCTGCGGTGACAGCGCCGTGGTTCCTCGCCGTCTGCTGCGGCCTTGCCCTGGGTGCCTCCGCCTGGTTCGCCGCCCTGCGGCTGCCACCGCTGCGGCCGGTCACCTTCAGTGAGCGCATCGGGCCGCAGCTGCGGAACGGCGGCCACGGGTCGAGGCTGCTTTCGGCGCCGGCAGACGACCTGACCCCGTTCGGCCCGCTGGAACGCATCCTGCGGCCGGCCCTGCACCTGGCCGTCCGGCGGTTGAACAAACTCAATCCCGCCACCCGTGATCTGCAGCGCCGGCTGGAGCGCGCCGGGCGGAACCTATCCGTCCTGGATTTCCGTGCGGAACAGGTCCTGTGGACCGGCGGCGGCTTTCTGGCCGGCGGCGTGGTCTCCGTCTGGATGGCCGGCATGGACAGGACCGGGGTCGTCGGAGTCATCGCGGGCACGGTCCTGGGGGCAGCCCTGGGATTTGTGCTGCGGGATTACCGGCTGAGCTCGCAAATCAAGAACCGCGAAACGCGGATGCTCGCCGAATTCCCCAGCCTGGCGGAAATGATGGCGCTCGCGGTGGGGGCCGGCGAAAGTGCCAACGGCGCCCTGGAACGCATTGCCCGGACGGCACACGGGGAGCTTGCCGGCGAGTTTGGACGGATCCTCGCCGAAACCCGCTCCGGCATTCCGCTGACGAACGCCCTGCAGCACTTCTCCGACCGCGTCCGGCTGGCGCCCCTGTCCCGGTTCGTCGACGGGCTGACGGTGGCGATCGAACGCGGCACACCCCTGGCCGATGTCATGCGGGCACAGTCCCAGGACGTCCGCGACCTGGCTAAACGCGAACTGTTGGAGAGCGCCGGAAAGAAGGAGATCGCCATGATGGTTCCCCTTGTCTTCGGCGTCCTTCCGCTGACCGTGCTCTTCTCCATCTTTCCCGGCATCTCGCTGCTGGGAATTGGACTCTAGGACCCTCCAATGAAAGGAACTTCACATGCGCATCCTCAACGCACCGAAACGGCTCCTGCTGCTGCTCGGCACGGCGCTGATCGTCCGGCTGACCCAAACCGTGCAGGACGGGGACCGCGAACGAGGCGACGTGCCGGGGTGGGTGATGATCACCCTGATGTCGGCGACCCTCGTCGCCCTGATCCTTGGCCTGGCCCGGGGTGCACTCGTCGATATGTTCGAAAACGCGATGGACATGGTCACCAACACCTGAGTGGCCGGCGCCGCCGTGCCGTGCCCCGCGCGGAAAGGCGGGACACCGGATCGGCGGTGGTGGACTTCGTGCTGGTTGGAGCGCTGGCCACGCTGCTCTTCCTGAGCATCATTCAACTGGCGCTCGTGCTGCACGTGCGCAACACCCTGATCGACGCCGCTGCTTCCGGCGCCCGCTACGGCACCCTCGCGGACCGCACCCCGGAGGACGGTGCCGAACGCGCCGCCGATCTCATCCGCGTGGCGCTCGCCGATTCGCTGGCCGAGGATGTGTCCGTCTCGGAGACCACCGAGGGCGGCGTGCGGATGCTCAAGGTCACGGTGCGGGCGCCCTGCCGGTGGTGGGGTTCCTGGGGCCCAGCGGCGGATTGGAGGTGACCGGTCATGGGGTCTTTGGCTACGCGGACGCCGGGTCCGCCGGCTGACGGCGCCGCTGCGGGCAGCGGCGGAGAGGCGGCCGGTTCCGAGGACGGCAGCGCCGTGGTGGAGTTCATCTTCCTGGGTCTGCTGCTGCTGGTACCCGTCATCTACCTCATCGTGATGGCGGGCCAGGTGCAGGGCGCTGCTTTCGCCGCCACAGGTGCGGCCGAGTCGGCGGCGAAAGTGTACGCCGCTGCGGGCGACCCCGTCGCCGGCGAGCAGCAGGCAAGAACCGCCGCCGAGCTGGCCTTTGCCGACTTTGGATTCGAACCGGCGGGGCTGCTGCTGGATATTTCCTGTTCCGCGCAGTGCCTGGCCCCCGGTACGACGGTGACTGCGTTGGTGAGCTTCGACGTTCCGCTGCCGCTCGGCTCCGGCCTTCCGGGGCCGGGCTTTGCCCCGGTTACCGTTGATGCCGTTTCCACCCAGATCGTGGAGCGTTACGGATGAGCGGGCAGGGAGGCACGGCACCGCCGGGCACCCGCCTGCGGTCCGCGGCCCGCGGCGAAGAAGGGCAAATCGGGGTGCTTATCCTCGGCTACCTGTTGGTAAGCCTGCTGGTGCTCACTGTGGTGATGGGCGCATCCGCGCTGTACCTGGGGCATAAAAAACTGCTGTCGACGGCGGACGCCGCCGCCCTCGCCGCCGCGGACACCTTCTCGCTGGGCCAGTCGGGGGATCCCGCCGGAGGACCGGCCGCAGTACTGGATCCCGGAGCAGTGCAGTCGGAGGTGAACCGGTACCTTTCGGTAACGAATGCCGCTGAACGCCTGCCCGGCCTGGCCGTCGCTGCCGAAACCGGCACCGCAGACGGGCGCACCGCCCGCGTGGTGCTCACCGGCGTCGTTCATCCGCCGCTGGTGAACTTCCTGGTGCCGGGCGGAATCCCGATCACCGTCGTGGCCGAGGCCCGGGCACGGCTCAGCCAGTAGCCGGGCGGCGGGTCAGGACGCCCGGGCCTGTTCCCCGGCGGCAGCCGGCGGGTGGCCCCATCCGTCGTGGTCGATGTCCAGCAGGCAGCCGTCCCCGCCGTAACACAGCGTGGCAGGTTCGCCGAAGAGTTCGCAGTCCGGGTCGGGGCAGCGGTCCTTGACGGACGCCGCATACTCGTTGGCGAAATGCAGGTCCCACTCATCCGTCTTGGTCATGGCCCAGGGTCACCTTCGGCGGCCAGGGTTTCGAGCTCATCCAAAGTGTATTTGCGCCCGGATTCCGGGTGGCGGACGGGCGCCGGTGCAGTTGGTTCTTCAGCTTTCCTGGTGCTCACAGTCGGCTCCTCCTGCGGGGTCGTGCGGAACTGCTCACTGACAGAACCAAGATACGTCCGAAGGAGGCGAATTCCGGAAACGGCAGGCCGGTCTGTGCAATATGCCATACCGGCGCAACCGGAACGGACCGGCAGTCGTACACAGCGCCGCCGCAGGCACATGGCGTAGGCTGTAAACACCATGGCTGAAATTGATTTTCCCGCGGAGATCCGCGCCCTCAGGTCCACATTCGCGTCCATCGAGCAGGTCTCCGATGTAGCGGCGATCAAAGAGGACATCGCAGAGCTCAGTGAAATGGCGGGGGTTCCCGACCTGTGGGACGACCCGGCGGAGGCGCAGAAGATCACCTCCAAGCTCTCCCACAGGCAAACCGCGCTGGAACGGCTGGAGAAGCTGGAGTCCCGCATCGACGACCTCGAGGTCCTTGTCGAGCTGGCGCAGGACGAGGCGGACGCGGAGTCCAAGGCTGAAGCCGCGGTTGAGCTGGAGTCCCTCCGCGCCTCCCTGTCCCAGCTTGAGGTGGTCACGCTGCTCTCCGGCGAGTACGACGAGCGCGAAGCCGTCGTAACGATCCGGTCCGGAGCCGGGGAGTGGATGCCGCGGACTTCGCTGAGATGCTGCTGCGCATGTATTTGCGCTGGGCGGAACGCCATGGATACCCCACCACGGTGCTGGACACCTCCTATGCGGAGGAAGCGGGCCTGAAATCGGCCACCTTCGAAGTGAAGGCTCCCTATGCTTTCGGAACCCTGGTGGTCGAGGCCGGCACACACCGGCTGGTGCGCATCAGCCCGTTCGATAACCAGGGCCGCCGCCAGACGTCGTTTGCCGCCGTCGAGGTTATTCCGTTGATCGAGGCGACCGACCACATTGACATTCCCGACAACGACATTCGGGTGGACGTTTTCCGTTCTTCCGGCCCCGGCGGGCAGTCGGTGAACACCACTGACTCCGCCGTGCGCCTGACCCACCTTCCCACCGGCACCGTCGTCTCCATGCAGAACGAGAAATCGCAGCTGCAAAACCGGGCGGCGGCAATGCGGGTGCTGCAGTCGCGCCTGCTGCTGTTAAAGAAGGAACAGGAAGACGCCGAGAAGAAGGCGTTCGCCGGCGACGTGAAGGCGTCGTGGGGTGACCAAATGCGGTCTTACGTGCTGAACCCGTACCAAATGGTCAAGGACCTGCGCACTGAACATGAGGTGGGCAACACCTCCGCGGTGTTCGACGGCGAGATTGACGACTTCATCGACGCCGGTATCCGCTGGCGGGCCAACGGCAGCGTGTCTGCACGGAAATGACCCGGCCCCGGCTTTGGGTGCATCAACATTTCCAGCGTTCACAGGCTGCGCGCATCCGCGTTCAAGTGCCTGCGTGAGCGCCAAACACGGTCCTGAGGGGTTGTCCAAGGTCACCGCCCTCAAGGGACGGTCAAGCGGCTTGTGGAACCTCAGGAAGCTGCATCCCTGGCCGCATGGCCCGCAGGCGGCGACGCCGGAATGGCCACCGGCGCGTCGTACACGCTGGACGGGGGCTGGTCCGCGCGGTAACGGCGGACCCGGCCGGGGTCCGGAGCAGGGGCCCCGGAGGATGCGGGGCGGGGGCGACACACCGGCCGGAATCGGGACCTTCGGGTAGAACCGCCGATATAGTCGAACAGCCGGCGCCCTTATCCCGAACCAAGGCCCGTCTTCCGGCCGCACCGACGGGCGCTAAGCAGACATGATCACTTTCGACAACGTCACCAAGGTCTATGACCGCACTTCCCGGCCCGCCCTGAACTCCGTCAACCTTGAAGTTGACCGCGGAGAGTTCGTGTTCCTGGTTGGTGCGTCCGGATCGGGGAAGTCCACTTTATCCGGCTTATCCTCAAGGAGGAGCACGCATCCCGCGGGACCGTGTATGTTGCTGGCTCCAACGTCGCCAAGATCCCGAGCTGGCGCGTGCCGCGCCTGCGGCGCGGAATCGGCGTCGTTTTCCAGGACTTCCGCCTGCTGCCTAACAAGACAGTTTTTGCCAACGTGGCGTTTGCCATGCAGGTGATTGGCCGGAGCCGGGCCGTCATCCGCGACTCGGTGCCCGAAGTCCTCAAGACTGTTGGACTGGAAGGCAAGGACAACCGTTTGCCCCACGAGCTTTCCGGCGGCGAGCAGCAGCGCGTGGCCATTGCCCGCGCGATCGTCAACAAGCCGGGCATATTGCTTGCTGATGAACCCACCGGAAACCTGGACCCCACCACCTCGCTGGGGATCATGAAGGTCCTGGACCGGATCAACCAAAACGGCACCACCGTGGTGATGGCCACGCACGACGACGATATCGTCAACGAGATGCGCAAACGCGTGGTGGAGCTGCACCACGGAAAGATTATCCGCGATGAACGCGAAGGCATTTATCTGGGCGCCCCGGAGACGCGGCAGGTGAGCATCGTCCGGCAGGATACCGATGGTCCCGGCACCGAAGAGCCGGACGGCGGGAACGGCTCCGCCGGGACGGGGGCAGCCAAATGAGGCTTGCATTCGTCCTGGGGGAAATCGGTTCGGGTATCCGCAGGAACCTGTCCATGGTGGTCTCGGTCATTCTCGTTACCTTCGTATCGCTCACCTTCGTGGGTGCTGCCGGGCTCCTGCAGCTGCAGATCGGCCAGATGAAGGGGTACTGGTACGACAAGGTGCAGGTGGCGGTTTTCCTGTGCGTGGACTCCTCGACCACTCCGTCCTGTGCCTCCGGCCCGGTGACGGACGAACAGCGCACGGCCATCGAAGAAGAGCTCGAATCCCCGGCCTTCGCCCAGTACGTTGCTTCCGTGGACTACGAGGACCAGGAAACGGCGCTGGGGCACTTCCGGGATCAGTTTGCCAATTCCCCGCTGGTCGATTCGGTGACGGCGGACCAGCTGCCGGAGTCCTTCCGTGTGTCCCTGGTGGACCCGGAAAAGTACGAGGTAATTAACGAAGCATTTTCCTCCATGCCCGGAGTGGAAACTGTCAGCGACCAGCGCGAACTCCTGGAGAAAGTCTTCTCCTTTATGAACATGGCGTCGCTGATTGCACTGATCATTGCCGGCGTGATGCTGGTCTGCGCCATTCTGCTGATTGCCACCACCATCCGGCTCTCGGCCTTTAGCCGCAGGCGCGAAACAGGCATTATGCGCCTGGTCGGAGCTTCCAAGGTGGTGATCCAGCTTCCGTTCGTGCTGGAAGGCGTGATCGCCGCGGTCATCGGCGCCGTCCTGGCATCGGGTACGCTGTGGGCGGTGGCACATTTCTTCATTGGTGCCCTGGCCAAGGCCTACCCGGCAACTGCGTTCATCAGCGCCCAGCAGGTACTGGTACTGAGCCCTGTTCTACTCGTTGTTGGTGCGCTTTTGGCAGGCATTTCCTCGCTGCTGACGCTCCGAAGGTACTTAAAGGTTTAGAGTGTTGCAAACTCCGGAAAGAAAGCTGACAAACTCCATGGACGGTTCCATCAATGGTTAGCGCTCATCCGCGGCAGGCGCTGAAGCCTGCCCAGCGCAAAACTGTGATTGGCGTGGTCGCTTCGGCGATGCTGACGCTGACCCTTGCATTCAGCGGAACCGCTGCTGCCGATGAACTCGACGACCGCAAGGCCGCCATCGAGACTGAGCAGCAGAAGGTGCAGGAAACCTACGAGTACCTTGATGCTGAAACCAGCCGGAAAGTCGCCGAGCTGGCGGTTTACCAGCAGCAGCTGCCGGGGGCGCAGCAGGCCCTGACCGACGCCGAAGGCCGGGTTTCCGCGGCCGCTGGCAAGGTTGCGGCCCTGAACGGCCGCGTGGCGCTGGCACAGGAGACGCGCAGCACGATCACGGAGCAGATCGCGCAGGACCAGGCAGCCATGGAAGACACGCAGGAGGTGATCGGGCAGATCGCGGCACAGGCGTACAAGAGCGGGGGCGTACCCTCAAGTTTCTCGCTGATCCTGGGTGCCGACGGCGCCGACAGCCTCACCGACTCCATGGGCTTGGCGGAACAGGTGCTGCGCGGCCAGAACGCCGCCATGCAGGAACTGTCCCAGCAGAGCGCAACAAACGTGAACTCCGAAGCGCGGCTGGCCGCCGTCGAGGAAGAGATTTCCAGCCTCAGGGAGCAGGCGGAAGCCGCGCTCCAGCTGGAGCAGGAAGCCCGCGACGCGGCTGCCGCCGAAAAGGCCAAAGTCGACACTTTGATCGAGCAGACTGCTGCGGCAAACGAGGCGCTGGAAGCGCGCAAACCCGTCATCCAGGCACAGCTCGCCTCGCTGGAAACGGCAAAAGCCAAGGTAACCGCCGACATTGCTGAACGCCAGCGTGTCCTGCTTGAGCAGGCACGCAAGGAAGAAGAAGCACGGATTGCCGAGGAGAACCGCCGAGCGGCTGAAGAGGCGGCTCGAAACAACCGCCCGGCGCCCGCCCCCGCGGTTCCGCCCACAACGCCCACCAATCCCTCGGCGTTTGGCTTGAGCCTTCCCGTTCAGGCACCGATCTCCTCGGGCTTCGGCTGGCGGGCGACCCCGCCGGGAAGTATCGACTTCTTTGGTACCGGCGGATACCTTCACTCGGGCATCGATTTCGGTGCCAGCTGCGGAACGCCCGTTTACGCCCCGGCGTCCGGTGAAGTGTGGCGGGCCGACCAGGGTCAGCCCGACGGAATGATTGGGACCGGAAACCGCGTGGTTCTCAACCACGGTGTCATCGGAAACAGCGCCCTCGCAACCAACTACTACCACCTGACGAGTTACGTGGTGTCCGTCGGCCAGTGGGTTAACGCCGGCCAGCTCATCGGCTACGTCGGGACCACCGGTAATTCCACCGGCTGCCACCTGCACTTCGAGACCGTCCTGAACGGTGCCATGGTTGACCCGATGGGGCTGTTGTAGGCCTACAATAGAGTTTTCCGCTCATCGAAAAGGAGTTGCACCGTGCCCAAAGAAAGTGGCCGTAAGGTAGTGGCCACCAACCGCAAGGCCCGGCACAACTACGAAATCCTCGACACCTATGAAGCCGGCATGGTTTTGATGGGAACCGAAGTTAAGTCGCTGCGTGAGGGCCGGGCATCCCTGGTGGACGGGTTCGGCACGTTCTACAACAACGAGCTGTGGCTTGAAGCCGCCTATATCCCCGAGTACCTCAACGGCAGCTGGACCAACCATTCGGCCCGCCGCCGCAGGAAGCTGCTGCTGCACCGGGAACAGCTGGACAAGATCCTGCAGAAAACCCGGGAATCCGGGTTCACCATTGTTCCGCTTCAACTGTATTTCCTGGACGGGCGGGCCAAGGTGGAGATAGCCGTGGCCCGCGGCAAGCGCGACTACGACAAGCGCCAGACCCTGAGGGAAAAACAGGACAACAGGGAAGCACTGCGCGCAATGCGGGAGAAAACCGGGGCGCCTAATGAGCGGTATCTTCCGGGCGCTGCAGTCTGGGGTGGAAGAGGTTCCCGGCCCGGAACCAGCTGGGCCCGGGCGGTAACCACCGTTGACGTGCCAATGGGCTATGATTAACGAACCGGCTTGAGGGCCGGTGGTGGTTCCAGCAGGATTGTTCCGGCTGGTTGATAACTGCACAGGGTACTCACACCCACCAGGGGATGACAGGTTTCGACGGTGTTAGTCGAGACAGGTGAAGCGGGCCGAGGATGCAGGGTTATCTCGTAAACGCTCCTTGCAAAACAATAAGTGCCGATTCAAAGCGCACTGACTTCGCTCTCGCTGCCTAAGCAGCGGGCATAGTCCGTCAGCCCGGGAATGCTCTCGTCCCGGATCCTGGCGTCATTTAGAGGGCCACTGCTGAACACGCCCGCCGTTGGCGTGTTCGGGACTCTTAAACGGCTGGGCCCGGATCAGCTGCTTGTCTGCATGACAGCTGGGGCCAAGAAAATCCACCGCAGACTGCGCCCGGAGAAGCCCTGACAACACGACATCGGACGGGGGTTCAATTCCCCCATCTCCACAGCAACAACATCCCGAAAAAAGCAGGAAAAGTTTCCGCACCGTAACAGTGCCGGCAACTTTTCCTGCTTTTTTATTTGCCCCGGGGGAATGTACGCGCACAGGAGTTGTTGGTCACACGCCACCGGTTTTGGGCGCTTTGTGCGTGGGAGCGGAGAGGGGCGGGCAACAGGAATTGCTAGACTTGCAGGAGTCGGAAAACTGATCGTAAGGCAGTGCATTCGGCCTGCCGCTGCCGGCGGTTCCGCGGACACGCGCGCGCCGGCGCTGCGGCTCGGCAGCACCCGCCCGTACGCGCTCCGTTCGGGCACACGAGCTATAACCGGTCGAAAAGACCCCTGTAGGAGACGCACCACTTTATGCAAAGCCTGGACCCCGGAATACAGTCCGAAGAACTCTGGAACCGCCGCTACGATGACAACGTTGCTGAAGTAAATCAGCTCTGTGATTCGCTCAAGGCCTTGAAGCCCGGTACTGAGGTGCCCTACGTCGACCCAATGCACGACGTGGGAGAGACCCGCATTGTGAGCCTGTTCTCCAACATTGGCACCGCCCACAAGTCCGGCTTCATTACCGCCGGCGATGACGACGCCGTCGCCCGCCTGCTCGGCGTCCACTGGCAGGTGGGACTGCGTCCCGAATATGTCATGCCCTGGAACACCTACCCCTGGTTTGTTCCCGGGGAACCCAACGGCAAGCTCACCAAGGAACAGATCCAGGAAGGCCTCAAGCCGCTGCTGCGCTTCCTGGCGTTGGTGCCCCGTGCGTCAGTGATCGTCGCGCACGGCACGGAAGCACAGCGGCTTTGTGCTGCCTTTCTGAAGACGGAAAACCGCATGATCTACCGCCGCAGCTTCAAGATTTACAAGGCGCGCTCAGTTGACGGCCGGGCGTTCGGCGCCACGGCGGAGCGGCAGGAAGAAGGCCTTGCGACCATGCGGATTGCCTACAAGGATGCCATGGCCCGGACCGGGCTGGCCCTTCCCGGCAGCTAGGCGGCGAACAAAAGCCGGGCACCGCGCAGGTGCCCGGCTTGCCTGTCCGGGCCGGCTACATCCAGTCGGCGGCGCCGGCCGGACGTTCAGCGGCAGGCACTTCCACATAACCAATAAACCGGGTCCCAATGCCGTCATACTCGCCGCGGATGAGTCCGGGCGCCGGGTCCGGCAGGTCGGCGAGGGGGTGGTCCGCACAGGCCAGATACGCGAAGGCGGGCCACCACTTCTTGGGGCGGGACTTTTCGTGGTAGCCGCAAACAATGCACTTCAGCTCCACCCAAACCGGCCGTTTTCCCGTGCGGTTGGCCCGGGACTGTACCAGCCACTGCGGTGGATTCGCCTGCAGATCTGCGAGCTCCTCCTCGGGCAGGCGGGCTGGAATGCCGTGGCGGGCGGCCATTTCAACGGGGATATCTAGGGCTAGGGCAGCCTGGCGTCTGGTAATCATCGCCATTAACGATACGGGACCGGACAGCCTCTTTCATGACCCGGCCCTGCGGCCACGCACCACCGGCCCTGCGGCCACGCACCGGAGGCCGGACCGCGGTGACGGTCCGGCCTCCGGTTAGCCGCGGTAGGCCCCGCCGGCAGACGCCCGCGGCAGCAGCACGCAAACTCAGTCAGCGAATGCCTGGCGCAGGTTCGATTCCTGTTCCTTGGAGAGGTTGGTCGCAATGAGCGAGGCATCGGGGAAGCTGCTGCGGAACGTGTCCAGGACGCGGTCCTCGACGGCATCCGTGGACAGCACGAACAATGCCGATGTGCCCGGCGTAACTTCTGCCCGAACCTGTTTGATGAAGTTATCGTCGATGCCCACGTCAACCATGGAAGCGGACAGGGCGCCGACCGCAGCGCCCACCACCAGCCCGATCAGCGGAACAAAGAAAATCAGGCCGAACAAAAGTCCCCAGAATCCGCCGCCGAGGGCTCCGGCTCCCACGAGGTGGTGTTCCTGAATGGTGCGGGGCTTCTTCTTATCCTGCGGCCATGTCACGATGGCCGAATCCTGCACATTGATGAGGCCCTGCGACTGCAGGCTGGAGAGGGTGTCGGTTGCCTGCTCAGCAGCACCCGAGTCCGGGAATTTCCATACGGTCAATGTTGCCATGGCTTTGTCTCCAAAGGGTCGGAATCCAGAAAATGTCCGCACGGTGGGACCGATCTGCGGAAGTAGCGCCCACACTAATGACCGTACAAAGCGGGCTACAAGGAAACCCGGGGACCCGGGCAGGACTGGTTGCTTCGTCCGCGCTGCCCCTGTCCGCGGGCAGGGAATCGACGTAGAATGCTCGGACCTGCGCATGCAGCCTGCGGCAATAGCCCGGCGGCCGGACGGGGGTTACGGGGGGTTTAGGGAGAGGTGCCGCCATGAGCGATCCCGATCGGCCGGCGTGGTGGACCAACGCAGTCGTCTACCAGATTTATCCCCGCAGCTTTGCCGACAGCACCGGCAACGGCACCGGTGATTTGGCCGGGATCACGCAGAAGCTGGACTACCTCTCGGAACTGGGCGTGGACGTGATCTGGCTGTCGCCGGTCCACGAGTCGCCGCAGTATGACAACGGTTACGACATCAGTAACTACCGCCGCATAGATTCGATGTACGGCTCCGAGGCCGATTTCGATGCCCTCCTGGACGGTATCCATTCCCGCGGCATGAAGCTCATCATGGACCTCGTGGTAAACCACACCTCCAGCGAGCACGAAGGATTCCGCAGGTCGGCGGCAAGCCGGAGCAGTGCGGAGCGTGATTCCTATTGGTGGCGGGACCCCCGCCCCGGGTTCGCCCCGGAGAGCCAGGGCGGAACCCAACAACTGGGGTTCCCATTTCGGCGGTTCCGCCTGGACCTACGATCCCGTGACGGAACAGTATTACCTGCATCTCTTCACTCCGCAGCAGCCGGACCTCAACTGGGAGAATCCTCGGGTGCGGGCCGCCGTCCACACCATGATGAACTGGTGGATGGACCGGGGCGTCGACGGCTTCCGGATGGATGTCATTAATTTCATCTCCAAGGACCCGTCGCTGCCCGACGGCGTGGTCGAAGCCGGAGGCGTGTGGGGCGACGGCGCGCCGTACTTTACCTCGGGTCCCCGGAATCATGAGTTCCTGCAGGAAATGCACCGGGCCGTCTTCGGGAACCGGACCGGAAATTCGTTGACGGTGGGGGAGACACCGGGCGCGACCGTGGACCAGGCGCTGCTGTTCACCGATCCGCACCGGGCCGAACTGGACATGGTCTTCCAGTTCGAACATGTCAGCCTGGACCAGCGTCCGGGGAACAAATGGGATTACCATGACCTGGACCTGCGCGACCTGAAGACCAGCTGGAACCGCTGGCAGCGCGGGTTGGCGGCAACCGGATGGAACAGCCTGTACTTGAGCAATCATGACCAGCCGCGGCACGTGTCCCGGTTCGGCGACGACGGCGCATACCGCTACGAATCCGCAACACTGTGGGCCACCCTGCTGCACCTGCACCGGGGGACGCCATATGTTTTCCAGGGCGAGGAGCTGGGCATGACCAGCGCCGGCTTTACCCGGATCGACGACTACCGGGACGTGGAATCGCTGAACTTTTATGCCGATGCGCTCAGCCGCGGATTCGACCGGGAAACGGCTCTGCAGGCGCTGCGGGCGATGAGCCGGGACAACGCCCGCACTCCCATGCAGTGGTCGGACGGCCCCAACGCCGGATTCACGGCCGGCACGCCCTGGATTCCGGTCAACTCTAATTATCCGGACATCAATGCTGACAACGACCGCGCCTCGGAGCGGTCCGTCTACCGGTACTACCAAAAGCTGATTCGCCTCCGGCACGAGTCTGCCGTCGTGGCGCTGGGGGATTTTCACCTGCTCGACGCCGAGCATCCGGTGCTCTACGCCTTCCGCCGCAGCCGCGGAGACCAGCAGTCCCTGATAACCGGCAACGTATCCGGCGAGGACCTGGAACTTCCCGCAAACCTGGGCTCGGGCGATCTGATCCTGGGCAACTACGGTGATCCGGGGAACCCGCACCGTCTGCGCCCCTGGGAAGCGCGGATCGTCGATATCTCAACGTATGAGGACGGCTAGGCCGTTTCTTCGCGGGTTTCTCCACAGCTGGGGCTAAAGTTGCTGCTGTGACAGAGAGAATATGCGCCGGGCCGGGCCTCCGGACCGGCTCCTGCCGGCCCTCCGCGCAGGACAGGGTCCGCGGTCCTGCGGCAGGTTTTGGCCTTCGCCCTGGAAACGGCACTCCTTTTCGCCGTGGCATACGGCGCCATTACGGCTTTCCCGCGGTACGCAGCCGTTGCAGCGGTCGCGGCGCTGGCCGCCGGCGTGTTGCTGTGGGGAGTGCTGATGGCGCCGCGGGCAAAAACCGCCTGCCGTGGCCGGCACTGCCACTGGTCGCAGCCGGGGCCTTCTTAGCGGGTGCCGGCGCACTGATGGTGAGCGGACTCCCCGTCCCCGCGCTTCTGATGGCTGCGGCAGCCGCCGCAAACCTGGTGTGGGATTTCGCCTCCGGTTACCCCGCCGTGGCGGCACCCGCCCGGCCGGCCGGCCGGCGCGCCAAACGTTGAGCTACCTGAGCCGCCCAGTAGCTGAGCGGCCGGGACACTGAGCAGCCGGCTCACTGGGCGGTTAGCGAGCGCGCAAACAGCGGCCCGAGACCGGCAAATCCGGCGCGGCGCACGGCTTCCCGCTGCCGGTGGGCGCCGGTCCCTGCCGACAAGACATGCGCGATGCCGGTCCTAACGTATGGATAGTCGCCGGATTCTTCCAAGGCGGGGCGGACGTACTCCAGCAGGGCACCCACCTGGTCCGCCGCCGTCCGGCCGGGACCGCCCCCGGGGCCGTGGTCCAGCAGGTTCCCGGCCAGGCCGAAGCGTGCTGCCTGCCACAGACCCGCATCCAGCAGCTCCGGATCAGCCAGGTCGCCGGGGCTGCCTTCCGGATCGGCGGCGGTTTCAGCCAGCAGCGTGGTCACCAGCCCGCGGATCATCAGGGCCAGCAGGACCGACTCCCTGGCCTCCAGCTGGGCATCGGCCACCCGGACTTCCACAGTGGGAAAGTTGTTGGACAGGCGGGCGATCCAGCCGATGTGCCCCGGATCCAGAACGACGTCGGTGGCCGTGAGACGCGCAATCCGGGCCTCGTAGTCCGCTGCGTCCCGGAAAAACGGCGGAAAGCCCTGTACCGACCAGCGGCGGTAGTGGATGATCCGCCAGCTTGCGAACCTGCTGTCCCGTCCCAGCCAGTAGGGGGAATTGGCGCTGACCGCTGCCAGCGTGGCCAGCCAGGGGCGCAGCCGGTTCAAGACCTGGACCCCCTCTTCCCTGCTGGGAACCGCGACATGGACATGCGTTCCGTTCACATACTGTTCGTCTCCGACGCCGCCCGCCATCTGGCTCATCTGCTGGTAGCGCAGCGTGCCGCTGACGAGCGCAGGCCCCGGCGCGGCCAGGGGAGCGGCGCCGGTGGGAGCGGCGGCAAGTCCCGCCTCGGCCGAGGCAGCAGCCAGGCGGCCGCGGAAGTCGAGCAGGGAAACCAGTGCTTCCTCCGGCTCGGTACAGATGGGCGTGGTGCTTTCCACCTGGCAGGCCAGGAATTCGGCGGGACTCGTGAAGCTTCTGCCGTCACCGGGGGTCAGGGCACTGATGACCTCGGCGGCCCGGGTGCTCGGCGCTGTGCCGTTCGGACCCGTAAGCAGGAATTCCTCTTCGATACCGAAGGTGACCACGTAGTACCCCTGTTCCGCAGCAGAGCATCAGTTGATATGGATCAGGCCCTGAGGGCGAAGCCCCAGAGTACATGCGTCGGAGCCGGCGGGACAGGTAGTGCCGCGGCCCGGTACCCCGGTAGCAGTCCGAGGGACAGGCGCGTCCGGTTACGGGCGGCTGCGCCGGCCCGGAGCCCCTGCGGGCAGCATTCGCCAGGACAGGGTCAGGTAGGGAAGCTCGACCGGTTCGCCGGGACGGTGGCCCAAATGTTCAAAGAGATACCAGTCAAGATTGGCCAGGACCCTGCGGCGCACGGGCTCGGCCGCGGAGAGGTAGTAGGACCGGGACTTCGCCAGTTCCACCAGGTCCCCGCAGGTCATTGGCTGGGACCAAGGCGTGACGGAGGATGCATCCGGCACAAACTCGGGGCCGGTCACCGGACGAAAATTCGGCCGCAGGACGTCACCGGCGTGGATGATGCGGGAATAGCGGTGGACCCACGGGACACTTACGTCCAGCTGGTTCCATACGAGCCCCAGAAATCCGCCCGGCCGCAGGATCCGGGCAAGCTCCGCACTGGCGGCGAGGGGGTCGCACCAGTGCCACGCCTGGGCGACGGTGACAGCGTCCATGGACGACGCCGTCAGCCCGGTCGCTTCCGCCGTTCCCACCTTCACGGGCACCCCGGGCAGTGCATGCTGCAGCTGCCGGAGCATGTCGGCGGAGGGGTCGACGGCGGTGGGACGGTATCCCGCGGAGAGCAGGGAACGGGTGTACTTGCCGGTTCCGGCACCGATATCGGCTACGCGGGCGCCGGGCTCCCGGCCCGTTGCCGTCACTGCCCGTAAAAAGCCAGTGGACAGCTTCCGGGGGATAGCCCGGACGAATGCGGTCGTAGTGTTCGCCCCCGGCTTCATAGCTGCGTGCCAGCTCCCGGCGCCGCTCCGCCTCGAGCCGCGGGCCCGGTGTTGCTCCAGTCATGCTCAGAGCAGGTCGTCCAGACCCGGGTTCAGTTTGGCGAGCACTTCGCTGTGCAGGGCACCGTTGGTGGCGAGCGCATTGCCGCCGAACGGGCCGTCCTCGCCTTCGAGGGAGGTGAAGCGGCCCCCGGCTTCGGTGATGATCGGAACCAGAGCAGCCATGTCGTACAGGTTCAGCTCCGGCTCGCAGGCAATGTCCACGGCTCCTTCTGCGACCATGCAGTAGGACCAGAAGTCACCGAAGGCGCGGGTGCGCCAGACCGACTCGGTCAGCCCGATGAACTCGTCGAAGTTGCCGCGGTCCTTCCAGCCGCCGAGGCTGGAGTAGGACAGGGAGGCATCGGAGAGACTGGAAACGTTGGACACCCTGAGCCGGGTGGCGGCGGCCAGAGACCGTCCCATGTAGGCGCCGGTGCCGGTCGCGGCCCACCACCGCTTGCCCAGCGCAGGGGCGCTGACCACACCGAGGACGGGGACGCCGTCGTCGACCAGTGAGATCAGCGTGGCCCAGACGGGAACGCCGCGGATAAAGTTCTTGGTGCCGTCGATGGGATCGATGACCCAGCGGCGGGGGCCGTTGCCGGTGGAGCCGAATTCCTCACCGAGGACGGCGTCGCGCGGCCGGGCACGGGAGAGCTGCCCGCGGATGGCGTCCTCGGCAGCCTTGTCCGCGTCGGTCACGGGGGTCAGGTCCGGTTTCGTCTCGACCTTGAGATCCAGGGCCTTGAAGCGCGACATGGTCTGGTCATCCACGGAATCGGCCATGACGTGGGCGAGTCGCAGGTCATCGTTGTAGTTCTGAGCGAACGGCATACTGTTCAACTTATCCTTATTCGGCGGGCGCTGCCCGCGATTGGACGGCTCAGGGCCCGGTGCGGCGCCGGTTGAGGCCGGTTCCGGGAAGCCGGAGCAGTTACTGCGCGCCTCACTGCGCGCCCAGTTCCTTGGCCGAGGCGCGGTTTTCGGTCCGTGTCCCGGAGCTGAGCAGCCTCCGCAGGGACGCCAGCCGTGCCCGGCCCGCCGCTCCGGCCCGTCCCGACTCCACCCACGAATCCAGTCCGCAGTCCCGGGCCTGGTCATCGTGCCGGCAGCCGCGTTCGCAGGCTTCAGTGCCCGGTGCCAGATCCGGGAAGGCCTGCAGGATCCGGTCGGGGTCCACATGGGCCAGGCCGAAGGACCGGATGCCGGGGGTGTCGATGATCCAGCTGCCGGGAGGAGCGTCCAGGACCTTCAGGGCCAGCGCCGAGGAGGAGGTGTGCCGTCCGCGCCCGGTGACAGCGTTAACGCCGCCGGTGGCGCGGTCGGAACCGGTCAGGGCGTTCACCAGCGTGGACTTGCCGACGCCGGAGTGGCCCACGAGGACCGAAACCCGGCCCTTCAGGTGGCTGTGCAGCTGCTGCACGGCGTTCCCCTGCAGCCGGGCTGACAGTCCGTCATCGGACCGGGCATCTATGCCGGACACATCGTCGGCCGCGGTGCGGCTGATGATGACGTCAAGGTCCAGGTGCTCATAGTTCGCCAGCAGCTCGGCCGGGTCCTTGATGTCCGCTTTGGTGATGCAGAGCAGCGGGGAGATGCCGGCGTCGTAGGCAGCGACGAGGGCGCGGTCGATAAAGCCGGTGCGGGGCTCCGGATTCGCCGCCGCCACGACGATGACCAGCTGGTCGGCATTGGCGACGACGGCGCGTTCCACCGGGTCGGTGTCGTCGGCACTGCGGCGCAGCAGGGTCCGGCGGTCCTGAATGCGCACGAGGCGGGCCAGGGTGTCCGGTCCGCCGGAAACGTCCCCGACCAGCGATACGAGGTCTCCTGCCACCACCGGGTTTCGGCGCAGCTCCCGGGCCCGCGCTGCGGTGACGATGCGTTCGCCGGGGGTGTTCTCGTCCACGACGGCGGTGTAGCGGCCGCGGTCGACCGTGATGATTCGTCCGGTCACGGCATCGTCGTAGGCAGGGCGGTCCTTGGTCCGGGGACGGGAGCCCTTTTTGTTGGGGCGGATCCGGACGTCCGATTCATCCCAGCTGCCGGTGGAGCGTGGCATCAGCGGATGCCCCCGTCCGTTGCCGTACCCCCGGCGGGCGCCGGGGCGGCGGATGCCGTGGCTGCCAGTTCCTGCCACAGCTGCGGGAATTCGGGCAGCGTTTTGGCGGTCGTGCCGATGTCCTGGACGTCGACACCGGGCACGGCCAGCCCGATCAGCGCTCCCGCAGTTGCCATTCGGTGGTCCGCATACGTTTCGAAGACGCCGCCGTGGAGGGACGCCGGGCGGATGGCCAGACCGTCGGGCGTTTCCTCGGCGTCCCCGCCCAGCCGGTTGATTTCCGCCGTCAGGGCAGCGAGCCGGTCAGTTTCATGGCCGCGGAGGTGGGCTATGCCGGTGAGAACCGACGGTGAGTCCGCCATGGCACACAGGGCGGCGACGGTGGGGGCGAGCTCACCGGTGTCGGCGAGCTCGGCTCCGGTGACGCGTCCGGTGCCGGTGACCGTAAGGATGCCGTCGGACAGCGTCACGCTGCCGCCCAGACGCGGCAGGATCTGCCGCCACCGGTCTCCAACCTGGGTGGTCCGTTCGGGCCAGCCGGCCATCCGGACGGTGCCGCCGGCCACCAGCGCAGCCGCCAGGAAGGGGCCGGCGTTGGAAAGGTCCGGTTCGATTCTCACGTCGAACGCCCGGATCGGCCCCGGAGCAACCCTCCACTCGTTCGGCACTGAGTCATCCACATGAACGCCGGCGCCGCGCAGGACAGCCGCCGTCATGGCGATGTGCTCGCGGCTGGGCACGTGTGAGCCGGTATGAACCAGGTGGAGGCCATCCCGGAAGCGCGCTCCTGCCAACAACAGGGCGGAAACAAACTGCGAGGATGCCCCCGCGTCTATTTCCAGCCGACCGCCGGCAACCTGGCCGGTCCCGCCCACGGTGAACGGAAGGGAGCCAGTGCCGCCGTCGTCCACTGCGACGCCCAGCCCCCGCAGCGCGGCGATGGTCGCGGACATGGGGCGCAGGCGCGCATGCGGATCGCCGTCAAAGGCGGTGGAGCCGTTCTTCATGGCGGCCAGCGGCGGCACGAACCGCATAACCGTTCCCGCCAAACCGCAGTCGATCCTGGCCTCGGAGATGCTGCCCGTTTCCAGCGGACGGACCTCAAGGTCCGGACCGAAGGCGCCGTCGCCGTCGATTTCCCGCACCTCGGCGCCCAGCGCCCTCAGGGAGGCAACCATGAGCGCGGTGTCACGCGAGTGAAGGGGAGCCCGGAGCCGGCTGGGTCCGTCGGCCAGCGCTGCGAGGACCAAATACCGGTTGGTGAGGGATTTGGAACCCGGGATGCGGACCTCGGCGTCCAGCGGACCGGTGACCCGGGGGCGGGCCAGGGAGAGACTGTCTGCGGTTCAGCGGGGAAAGACATCTGGCTAGGAACCCACAATGCCGGCGGTGGTGGTGCGGACGGTGCGGTTGGCCTTCTTCAGCTGCTTGGCGGCGTCCTTCTTGACCGCCCGCGACTTGCGTCCGGCGTCCCTGCCCAGTGAGGAAACACTGCGGCGGGTGTCATCGGCCAGGTGGCCGGCACGCCATGCCAGTCCGGGGCGGCCGTTGGTGTCGACTGCGACCAGCAGGACAGCACCGATCAGCGAGAGGTTCTTCAGCAGGGCCGCGCGGCGCGCCTTGCGCTCGTCCGGGGTGTCAGTGTCGGCATTCTTGTACTCGACAACGGCATTCAGCACCGCGGTTCCTGCCAGCAGCACGCCGGAGAGGCGCGGCAGCTTGCCGAGGGCCAGCAGTGCGCCGGCTCCAACCTGAGTTGCTCCGAGCACCTTGGCGACCAGCTGGGGGTTGCCGCTGACGGCGGATGCGGACGGGACCATGCCGCCAACACGGTTGAGGGTTGGACGCAGCTGCTCGGCTGTCTGGTCGGCATCACGCAGGCGGTCAACCCCGGCTGCAATGAACCCGGTGGCGAGCAGCGGGCGGGCGAGCAAACGGACAACTGACATATTGACCTCCTGGTTGCTGTCCGGGCTCGGAATAGCCCGGGCAGAATACTCCTAGTTTGGCACTTTTAACGAGCCGGCACATCTCAGGCGGGCCGCGGGTTCCGTAATGCGGCGACGGAATAAGCTTCTTCACTCCTGCGTTGAGAGAACATACGGCATTTACGCCGGCTCGGGTAATGCCGGTCCCGGGACTCCACAGGCGGCGCCTTCGGGGTCCGCGAACCAGTGAGGAGACTAAGCAGTGCCAGTTGCCTTGGTTATGCCCGTTCCTGCGGCCGCAGCCACAGGAACGTCATCCGCAGCAGTATCTTCAGTTCAGCTCAGAGTTAAGACTCCGCCGCGCACCGTAGACTTGGAACTGATGAGAACTGATGCGCCGGAAGGCAGCCCCCAGGTGGAAGACTCCGAGCTGGATGTCGCTTCCGAATCGGAAGAGGCCCGCAAGAGACGTTTTGAGCGTGACGCCATGCAGTACGTGGATCAGCTGTACTCCGCGGCCATGCGCATGGCCCGTAATCCCTCCGACGCGGAGGACCTGGTCCAGGAGGCGTACACCAAAGCGTTCTCCGCGTTCCACCAGTATCGTCCCGGTACCAATCTGAAGGCCTGGCTGTACCGCATCCTGACGAATACGTACATCAACCTGTACCGGAAGCGTCAGCGCGAACCGCTGCAGGCAAATTCGGATGGGGTGGAGGACTGGCAGCTTGCGCGCGCCGCCGAGCACAGCTCCACGGGGCTGCGGTCCGCCGAAGCCGTGGCGCTGGACCATCTCCCGGATTCGGATGTGAAGGATGCGCTGCAGTCCATTCCCGAGGAGTTCCGATTGGCAGTCTATTTCTCCGATGTGGAGGGATTTGCGTACAAGGAAATTTCGGAAATCATGAATACCCCCATCGGAACCGTAATGTCACGCCTTCACCGGGGCCGGAAAATGCTCCGCGAATTGCTCGCAGAATATGCACACGAACGCGGTATCCGCGGTAAGTCGGCTCCGGCCGCCGCAGGTGCCGGCCAGAACAAGAAACAGGGAACACGCTATGAGCGATTGCCAAAGCCTGGGCGATTGCGAGGATGCCCGCATCGAACGGCTGTATGAATACCTGGACGGTGCGCTGTCCCACGACGACATCGTGGAAATCCAGGAGCACCTGGACGGGTGCCCCGAATGCGCCGAGGAGCATGACCTTGAGTGCGTCATCCGCTCCGTGGTCAAGCGTTCCTGCACCGAAGCCGCACCGGAGACCCTCAAGGCCAGCATCCTGGCCCGGATCAGCCAGATCCAGACCGCCGACCACTAGGGCGGGGTCACCCGGACCAAAAAGAACCCCCGGCAGCCGTGAGGCTCCGGGGGTTCTTCCCTAGTGGCGGTGGGCCACACGGTTAGCTCCAAGACTTACGTGTTGGGACGCTTACCGTGGTTGGCGCCGCCGCGCTTACGGTCACGGCGCTTGCGTGCACGCTTGCTCATAGCTGCCTCCTTCGTTGTGCTGAAAGTTCTGCCCTCCAGTGTCCCACAGGGTGAGCCCGACAACCTAAACCACGGGCCGGGATCCCGGCGGATTACTCGACCGTGCTGCCGGCAGCCATGAGGGCGTTGCGCTGTTCCCGGCGCTGGGCCTGCTCGGCAGGGTCCGGCACGGGTGCTGCCGCCAGCAGCCGGCGCGTGTACGCGTCCTGCGGGTACTTCAGCACCTGCTCCGTGGACCCCTGCTCGACCATGATGCCCTTGTTGAGGACCGCGATATGGCTGGCCAGGATTTCCACCACCGCCAGGTCATGGCTGACAAAGAGGCAGGCAAAGCCGTACTGCTGCTGCAGGTCCTGAAGCAGGGCGAGAACACGTGCCTGGACCGACACATCCAGGGCGGACGTTGGTTCGTCCGCCACCAGGAGCGACGGACGCAGTGACAGGGCACGGGCAATCCCCACGCGCTGGCGCTGCCCGCCTGAAAGCTCGTGCGGGTAGCGGTTGCGGAAGTTCGTTGGCAGCTGGACATCATCCAGCAGGCCTTCGACGCGGCGGTCCAAATCCGCACGGGAGAGTTTCTCGTGGAGGAACAGCGGCTCGCCGATGGACTCGCCGATGGACATGCGCGGATTCAGGGACGCCGCGGGATCCTGGAACACGATGGCGAATTTCCGGCGCAGGGGCAGCATCTTCTTGGGGGACAAGCCGGCGATATTGGTGCCGTTGATGTCCACACTGCCGGCACTGACCGGGAGCAGCCCCGTGACGGCCCGGGCAATCGTGGATTTTCCCGAACCGGATTCCCCGACCAGGCCCATGACCTCGCCGGGGTTGATGACGAAGGATACGTCCGAGACGGCCTTGAACCCCGGCTGGCGGAAGCGCCCGGGATACTCGATCGAAACACCGGTGAGCTGCAGGGCAGGAACCACGCCCGCGTCAGGAGTGGCAAGGCCCGCTGACTCCCGAAGCACGGCCCGCGGGGCATCGGTGATCTGCAGGGATCCGTCGTCTTCCACCTCGACGGAGGACAGGACTCCGCCGACTACTGAACCCAGGTGGGGAACGGCAGCCAGCAGCTGGCGGGTGTACTCCTCCCGGGGTTGGTGAACAGCTCGGCCACGGGTGCGGCCTCCACGATGCGGCCCTTTTCCATGACCACTACCTTGTCGGCAAGGTCAGCCACCACACCCATGTCATGGGTGATGAGCATGACCGCGCTGTTCAGTCGCCGGTTCAGGTTCCGGAGCAGCTCCAGGACTTCCGCCTGGACCGTAACATCCAGGGCGGTGGTGGGCTCATCGGCGACCAGGAGAATGGGGTCATTAGCAATGGCGATCGCAATCATGGCCCGCTGCCGCTGGCCGCCGGAGAACTGGTGCGGGTAGGAACCGTACCGCCTCTCCGGCTCGGGGATTTCCACCATGCGCAGCAGCTCAATGGCGCGTTCCTTGGCCTGCGCCGGAGAAGCGTCCGTGTGCTGCTCAATGATTTCCTTGATCTGCTCGCCCACGGTGAGCACCGGGTTCAGCGCCGTCATCGGCTCCTGGAAAATCATGGCAATATCATTGCCGCGGATTTTCCTCAGCGCGGACTGGGGAGCCCCGATGAGCTCCTTGCCCTGCAGCTTGGCGCTGCCCTTGGACCGTCCGTTGCCCGGCAGGAGTCCCAGCAGCGCCATCGAAGACATGCTCTTCCCGGATCCGGATTCGCCCACAATGGCCAGAATCTCGCCCGGGCTGACGGTAAAGGACACGTCCTCGGCCGCCATCACCCACTCGTTGTCCACGCTGAAATCGACGCCCAGGCCCGATACTTCAAGAATCGGAGCCGTACCCGCCGGTGAAGTGACGTCGCTGTACAGGGTGCCGAACTCATTGCTTTTTCCTTGTCTGTCGGGGATCAAACGCATCCCGGAGGCCGTCGCCGATGAAGTTGACGGTGAGGGCGATGGCCACGATAAAGATGCCGGGCCAGAAGAAGAGCCACGGACGGGTGGTCATGGCGGCCCGGTTCTCATTGATGAGCTTGCCCAGGGAGGTGTCCGGCGGCTGCACACCGAGACCCAGGAAGCTCAATGCCGTTTCCAGCAGGATGGCACTTGAAATTGCCAGGGTGGCGGACACGATGATGACACCCACCGTGTTGGGCAGGATGTGCTTGAAGATGATCCGGCGGGAACTGGCCCCGACGGACTTGGCCGCCTCGACGAACTCCTTTTCCCGCAGCGAGAGGAACTCGCCGCGGACGATGCGTGCCAGGTTTGTCCAGGTCAGCAGGCCAAGGAAGACGGCGAAGACCACGATCCCGAAGTCGGACACGATGCTGGCCAGTACGGCAGCCACCACCAGCAGGGGAATGGTGATGATGACGTCGGTAAAACGCATCAGGACGGCCTCGGCGAATCCCCGGAAGTACCCGGCAAAGGCGCCGACGACGGTTCCTACAATTGTTCCCACGATGCCCACGACGAAGGCGATGGTCAGCGAGATCTGGGCGCCGCGCATGGTCATGGCAAAGTAATCGCGTCCCAGGGTGTCCTGACCGAAGGGGTGGTTCCCCAGTCCGGTCCAGGACAGTGTGGGAGCTCCACCATCTTCCAGGGGCATCACCGTGGAAAACGTGTGCGGCCACCAGCCGGGGATGCGGAGCGGGCCCACGGAGAGACCAATGGAGGTGAAGGCCAGCAGCACGATGAAGATTAGACCGGCCAGGCCGGCGAGGGCCCCCTTGTGGCGGAAGAACCGTTCCCGGACCAGCTGGCCCTGGCTTTTCGCGGCGGTGATTTCCGGATCTGCAGCTATCGCCCGGGTTGCGGGAGCATCTGCGATGTCCGTGTTCTGGCTTTCCAGAGTCATGCTTGTCAGCTCCGGGCTGCTGCCCGGGGTTCCGGACGGTATTTTTTCAGTCATGGTCTCCGCCTATCAGTTCAGGCTAATGCGCGGGTCGAGGAACGCGTACGCGATGTCGGCCAGCATGTTGAAGGTTACTGCGGCCACGCCGGTCACCAGGAAGAAGGCCATGATCACGTTGGGGTCCACGTTTTCCAGGCCCTCAGTGAACATTCGTCCCATACCGCTCCAACCGAACACAGCCTCGGTAATAACGGCACCGCCAAGGACGCCGGCAAAGTCGAACGCCATCAGGGTGGTGATGGGAATCATGGCGTTGCGGAAGGCGTGTTTGACGACCACGGTCCGTTCGCTCAGGCCCTTGGCCCGGGCGGTGCGGACGTAGTCCTGGTTCATGACCTCGAGCATGCTGGCCCGTGTGTATCGGGTGTACGTGGCAAATGAGATCAGCATGATCGCGATGGTGGGCAGCACCAGGTACAGGGCGTAGTCCAGGTTGATTTCCCAGAAGGTGCCCTGCAGGTTGGGAGTCGAGGAGCCGGTCGTCGGGATCGGCCGGCCGCCGTTCTTGCGCGCCAGCGACGGGTAGGCACCCAGCAGGGCATCGATGAAGACGAAGACTCCGATGGACAATCCAATGACTGCCGTGAGGTTACGGGTCTGTTTGGCGTACGGCCCGCCGACAAAATGGCCGATGGCCAGTGACACCACGAGGGTAAGCACGGCCAGCCCGGCTACGATGCCCCAATTGGGATCCTGCATCAGGGGCTGGGTGAGCAGATACGCAATGAAGCCCACGGCGGCGGTGGCGAGGGCGGCGTACACAATGCGGCGTCGGCGGAAACCCGCCAGCAGGGCGGTAAGGCCCAGGGCCAAGCCGAATGCGGTGATGAGGAGGCCGATGGGCCCCAGGCCCGGAGTCTTGAACCAGTTGGTAATGAGCAACAGGTAGAACGTGACCGCGGTGGCAACGGCAGCGATGGCGAAGACACGCAGGCGGCGGTTCCGGTCGCCGCCGAGGGCCACAGCCGCGATGACGCCCGCTACGAGGCCTACAGCGGCTATGCCCAGATAGGACATTTGGGGATCGGCCAGCCAGGTGTTCAGGTCAATCGCCAGGTACTGCTTGAGCAGCGTGGAGAGCCAGAACAGCGGCATGGAGAAGAGCAGGAAAGCAACGAAGGTAATGGAGTAGTCAAAAACGCTGTACTGACGAAGGGCCGTGATGAGACCCACGGCGACACCGAGGACGAGGGCAATCAGGGTTGCCACGACGACGAGCCGGAAGGTGGAACCGATCGCGGTCTGCAGCTGGTCGATCACGGGATTGCCGGCACGGTTGAGTCCGAGTGTGCATTCCGCACCGCCGGGGACGATGCAGCGGCCCACTTCCTGCAGCCAGAGCAAATAACGGACGGCAACGGGCTCATCCAGGTGCATCGCTGCGGTTCGCTGGGCAATGCGGGACTCGCGGTCGGCGCTTTGCAGTTCGATCAGGTCATGGAAGGGATCGCCCGAGTTGACGGCAAGGATGAACATCAGCACCGTGGCGGCGAGCAGGATAAAGAACGAGGTCACCGCTCTTTTGAGGATAAAGAAGAACACCGAAGGCTCCTATTGGGGGTGGTACGTAAAGCCGTTAGCGGGACAAAAGTTTGGGATGGGCAGACCAATGGTCTGCCCATCCCGCTCTTTAGCCGTTGAGGCGCGGTGCCTTGGTTAGGCCTGCTTGGTCCACTTGAAGGCGTTCCAGGTCACGCCGCTCTGGGTGGGGTTGTAAACCACTTCCTCCATGTTGGAGTTATGGGCGACGATGTCAGCGTTGCCGAAGAGGACGACGTTGTAGACGTCCTTGGCGAGTTCTTCTTCGAGTTCCTTCTTCAGCTCCAGCACGCGGTCTGCGTCAGTCGTCCGGGCAATTTCGTCCCACAGCTCATCGACCTTTTCACTCTTGAACTTGCCGTAGTTCTGGACGCCTTCGGAGTCGTAGATGGACTGTCCGCTGGCCACCAGGCCGGATCCGGCCCAGGCGAACAGAGCCGCGTCCCAGGAACCGAGTTCTTCAAGCTTCTGGCTCCACTGAGCGTCAGGAGCGGCAATAATGTTGAAGCCGGCCTGATCGCACGAGTCCTTGACCAGGGCGGTGATGTCGGCGCGCACCTGGCTGGCGGCGGAGAACAGCATGCGCACGTCAACGGGTTCAGTCTTGCCGGCTTCCTCCATTAGGGCCTTGGCACCTTCGAGGTCAACCTCGTCGTATTCGGACGCTGCGGGTGCTGCTTCAAGGACCTCTTCGTATTCCTCCTGCGACGGCTGGTATTCGCGCAGGTTCAGTACCGTGGCTTCCGGGTCAACCGGTGTGGCGAACTTGTCGACGATGTCCTGGCGCGGAACACACTTGGAGAAGGCCTGGCGCACCTTCAGGTCCTTGAACACGCCGTTTTCGGACTGGTCCAGGTCGATGTGGGAGAAGGTCATGCCGGTGTCGGTGAGCATGGTGACAGTGTCGCCGATGGCCTCGATCTGGTCCTTGGTGTCACCGGTGGGACCGGACGGCTCAATGACGTCCACGTCACCGTTCTGCAGGGCCTGCACGACTTCGGTGTCATTAATGGTCTTGAAGATGATGCTCTCGGTGGCAGCCTTGCGCTCTTCGCCCCAGTAATTCTCGTTGGCGGTCAGCGTCAGGTTTCCACCGGCTGCATTGTCCAGTTTGTACGGACCGGAGGAGGGGATGAGGGCTGCATCGGGCAGCGAGGGCAGGCCCTCGGCGTAGCTCCAGCCGGTGTTCCAGAACTCGGCAACCGGCTTCAGCGACGCAAGGTCGTTGTCCTGGATGGCTGCGATGAGTGCTTCGCCGTCGTTCTCGACGCTCAGTCCGCCCTGTTCCGCGGCAATGTGCGCGGGCATGAGCGAACCGATCATCAGGTTTTCCCAGTCGGCGTAGGGAGTCTCGTAAACGTACTCGAACTCCTTGGCTCCGGCTTCACCCTCGGGCATGGCCAGGTACTCGTAGCCGTTGTTGGAGGACGGCTCGAAGATCTCGGCCTCGCCTTCCAGAACCTTGCCGGAGAAGGCAGCCCAGTTGAGCAGGACGTCGTCGAAGTCGATCGGCGTGCCGTCGGACCAGACTGCGTCTTCGTTGATGGTGTACTTCACGGTCAGGGGATCGTCGCTGACCTTCTCGAAGGTGCCGAACTCTTCGTTGCGGATCACGCCTTCGGGGCTGTACTCGGAGAAGTTAGTGTGCACCAGGTTGTCAACGTACGTGTTGTACACGCTGTTGGACTTGGACGTTCCGCCGTTGTAGAAGTCCGGAGCCTGGCTGATGGCTAGGGAAATGGACGACGCGAGGTTGGCTTCCTCTGTGGTGTCGCTTTCGGCGGTTTCGCCGCCTCCGGCTGAGCCGCAGGCGCCAAGGAACAGGGCTCCCACGGAAAGTGCGGCAAGAGTTGCCGTGCGCTTTGTACGCATTCGTAGTCCTAACTGAGGATGAGTCGTCAGGAACCACCATCGGCGGCTCCCCCAAGCGGCCGTGATGACCGCCACATGTTCCGAAAGACTAGCCACTAATTGTTTCAAGTGTGCTAACTGTTAGCGGATGTTAACTGATCGTTACCTGTGGACCGGGGAGCACGATGTGCAGGAGGGTTGCGGGGCGGGCGCTGGAGCTGAACTTCCGCGGCGGAGCGCGGAAACGGACCGCTGCGGGCAGCCGCGCCGGAAGATATCGGAAGGGGGGTGTTGCACAATGTTTCCTAATGTAAGAGCGGGCCCCGGGAAAGACCGGGACCCGCTTTTCATCAGGATGTGCTGCGCCGTGGCGGTGCGGGCGCCGTGCCTGCTAGTTCATATCGGGCAGGTCGAGCCAGCGGTACCAGCCGCGGTGCAGGACCAGCCATGCCATCAGGCCGTAGCCGGCCTGGCCGGGGGTGCCGCCGTTGGACGCCAGATCGGTGCGCCACTGTTCATGGTTCAGCAGCGGCGTGAGCGTATCAACGTACACGTGCTTGCGCCGCGTCGTGACGTCCCCGAAAGCGGCGGACAAATCCGAAAGCCGGCGGTTCCGCTCGGCGTCGAGCCCGGGCGGGGGGCCGACGACGAAAACCTTGATGCTCATCTGTGCGGCCCCGTCCAAAATGTTGGCCAGGTTGAGGCGGCTGCGCGCCGTTGACAGGCCAAGGTCCAGGTCGCGGTCCGACAGGCCGATCACCAGACGGTTCTCGCAGTGGTCATCGAACCTGCGTCCGGCTTCGGAAAGCCAGCGGTTGGCCAGCGATTCGGTCCCCTCCCGGGGCGCAGCGAGGGTGTACGCCTGGACGCTCACATTTTCGGGCGTGGTGCGGGCCAGCACACGGCCCAGCCAGCCCAGAGCCCGTGGGTCTCCGTGTCCGGCAAGCAGCTCATCCCCGACGGCTGCAAGCCTGATTCTGCGTTGTTCCACTAGTCACCTTCTCCGGTCACAAAAAACGGGGTGGGCCGCCGGCGCCCCACCCCAACTTAGCCTACTGACGTTCGAAGGCCTTCTTGACAAGGATGTCCTGCTCCACGGCGTGGCGCTTGGCCGAGCCGGTGGCGGTGGACGCCGACGCCGGGCGCGAGACCAGGCGAAGCGGCCGGTCCAGCTGCGCCGGCAGGTTTAGGCCGATAAACGGCCACGGGCCCTGATTGGCGGGTTCGTCCTGTGCCCACACGATGTCAGCGTTCGGGTACTTGGCGACAGCGGCCTGGATTTCCGCGACGGGCAGCGGGTACAGCTGCTCGACCCGCACGATTGCGGTTTTCTCGTCTCCGGCCTTCTGGCGGTTGGCCAGCAGGTCGTAGTACAGGCGCCCGGACACCAGCAGCACGCGTTCGACGGCGTTTGCATCCAGATCGGCATGCTCGGGGATGACCGGCTGGAACGAACCCTGTGTGAAGTCCTCCACGGACGTTGCCGCAGCCTTCAACCGCAGCAGCTGCTTCGGCGTGAAGATAATCAGCGGCTTCCGCGGCCGGCTGTAAGCCTGGCGCCGCAGCAGGTGGAAGTGCGAGGCACCCGTGGTGGGGTTGGCAACAATCATGTTGTCCTCGGCACACATCTGCAGGAAGCGCTCGATCCGGGCGGACGAATGATCCGGGCCCTGGCCCTCGTAGCCGTGCGGCAGCATCAGCACCAGCGAGGAACGCTGGCCCCACTTCTGCTCGGCGGAGGAAATGAACTCGTCAATGATCGTCTGGGCGCCGTTGACGAAGTCGCCGAACTGGGCTTCCCACAGCACGAGCGCATCGGGGCGTTCCACGGAATAGCCGTATTCGAAGCCCATGGCCGCGAATTCCGAAAGCAGGGAATCATAGATCCAGAGCTTGGCCTGGTTGGGATCCAGCTCCGCCAGCGGGGTCCACTCTGCGCCGGTGGCGCGGTCGTGGAAGACGGCGTGGCGCTGGGTGAACGTGCCGCGGCGCGAGTCCTGGCCGGCAAGGCGTACGGGGACGCCCTCCATGACCAGGGATCCGAAAGCTGCGATTTCCGCAAAGCCCCAGTCGATGCCGCCTTCGCGGGACATCTGCTCGCGCTTTTCCAGCAGTGCCTTGAGCTTCGGATGCACAGTGAAGCCCTCGGGTACGGCCACATGGGCCTTGCCGATGTGGGCCAGCACCTCGGCGGAGATCGCCGTGGACGCGGGCGACACGATCGTGCTGCCTTCCTGCTGGGAGGCCGGGCGTTCCAGATCGGAAACCGCTTCGGTGTCCTTGGTGATGACCGGCAGGGGAGAGGTCTGGGCGGCATGCGTTTCGGCGAAGACCCGCTCCAGGCGGCCCTGATAGTCGCGCAGCGCCTGCTCGGCTTCTTCCTGGCTGATGTCGCCGCGTCCGATCAGGGACTCGGTGTACAGCTTGCGGACGGAGCGCTTGGCCTCGATCAGGCTGTACATCATCGGCTGCGTCATCGAGGGGTCGTCGCCCTCGTTGTGCCCGCGGCGGCGGTAGCACACCATGTCGATGACGACGTCCTTGTTGAAGCGCTGACGGTAGTCGTAGGCCAGCTGCGCAATGCGCACAACCTGCTCCGGATCGTCACCGTTCACGTGGAAGATCGGCGCCTGGACCATCTTGGCGACGTCGGTGGAGTACACCGAGGAGCGCGAGGAGGTGGGCGAGGTGGTGAAGCCGACCTGGTTGTTGACCACGATGTGGATGGTTCCGCCGGTGCGGTAGCCGCGCAGCTGGGACAGGTTCAGCGTTTCCGCCACCACGCCCTGGCCTGCGAACGCGGCGTCCCCGTGGATGAGGATGGGCAGGACAGGGAACTCGTCGCCCAGGTCCAGCCGGTCCTGCTTGGCACGGACGATGCCTTCGAGGACGGAGTCCCCGGCTTCGAGGTGCGAGGGGTTGGCAGCCAGGTACACCTTGGTCTGGTTGCCGTTGTCGGAGGTGAAGGTGCCTTCGGTGCCGAGGTGGTACTTTACGTCGCCGGAGCCCTGGACGCTGCGCGGGTCCTGGGTGCCCTCGAATTCGCGGAAGACCTGGGCGTAGGTCTTGCCGGCGATGTTGGTCAGCACGTTCAGGCGGCCGCGGTGCGCCATGCCGATGCCGACCTCGGCCAGGCCGTCGTCGGCTGCGCCGGAAATAACGGTGTCCAGCAGCGGAATCAGGGATTCGCCGCCCTCCAGCGAGAAGCGCTTCTGGCCGACAAACTTCGTCTGCAGGAAGGTTTCGAAGGCTTCAGCCGCGTTGAGCTTGCTGAGGATGCGCAGCTGCTCTTCGCGGGTGGGCTTGCTGTATTTGGTCTCGAGGCGTTCCTGGAACCATTCGCGCTCTTCGGGGTCCTGGATGTGCATGTACTCGATGCCGGCCGTGCGGCAGTAGGCATCGCGGAGCACGCCGAGGATTTTGCGCAGCTTCAGCATCGGCTTGCCGCCGAAGCCTCCGGTGGGCCATTCCCGGTCCAGGTCCCAGAGGGTCAGGCCGTGGTTCAGGATGTCCAGGTCCGCGTGGCGGCGCTGGACGTACTCCAGTGGATTCGTGTCGGCCATCAGGTGGCCGCGGACGCGGTAGGAGTGGATCAACTGCTGGATGCGTGCAACCTTGTTGATCTGCTCTTCCGGGTTCACCTGGATGTCAGGGCTCCAGCGGACCGGCTCGTAGGGGATCCGCAGCGACTCGAAGATATCGTCGTAGAAGTTCTGGTCGCCGAGGAGCAGCTGGTGGATGATGCGCAGGAACTCGCCGCTGCCGGCGCCCTGGATGACCCGGTGGTCGTAGGTGGAGGTCAGCGTGATGATCTTGGAAATGGCGTTGCGGGCGAGGATCTTTTCGTTTGATCCCTGGAACTCCGCCGGGTAGTCCAAAGCGCCGGCGCCGATGATGCAGGCCTGGCCCTTGGACAGGCGGGGCACGGAGTGAACCGTTCCGATGCCGCCCGGGTTGGTCAGGGAGATCGTGGTGCCCTTGTAATCGTCAGCCGTGAGCTTGCCGTTGCGGGCCTTCTTCACGAGGTCTTCATAGGCGTGCCAGAACTCCGAGAAGTTCAGCGTTTCAGCCTTCTTGATGTTCGGCACCACGAGCAGGCGGGTGCCGTCAGGCTTGGGCATGTCGATGGCCAGGCCGAAGTTCACGTGCGCGGGCTGAACGGCAACGGGCTTGCCGTCAACGACGTCGTAATAAACGTTCTGGGACGGGAACATGGCCGCTGCACGGATGATCGCGTAGCCCAGGAGGTGGGTGAAGGACACCTTGCCGCCGCGGGCGCGTTCCAGGTGGCTGTTGATGACGATGCGGTTGTCGATCAAGAGCTTTGCCGGGACAGCGCGGACCGTGGTTGCGGTGGGGACGCTCAGGCTGAGGTCCATGTTGGTGGCGATCGCCTTGGCGGGCCCGCGCAGGACGTTGACCTTGTCTTCCTCGGCGGCGGCGCTGCTCGGCTGGGTCTTGGGCAGCTGCGCCGGGATCGGCGGTGTTTTGCTCTCGGCAGTCTTGCTGTCGGCTGCCTCAGTCTTGGCCTCGGCCGGCTTGGAGTCCTTGGCGGCGGAATTGGAAGCGGCGGGTTCCTTCGCGACCGGCGGCTTCCCCGACTGCTGGGACGCAGCGGGGGATTCTCCGGAGGCCTTCGGTTTGGCGGACTCGGCGTGCACTACCGGAAGCTGGCGTGTGGCCGGGTTGGCGCCAAGTTCACTCGGGGCAGAGCCGTTCCCGTTGGAAGCGGAGGTGCTGGAGCTCTGGGCTTCCTCATCCTTGAAGGAGTCGAAAATGCTCCACCACTTCTTGTCAACCGAGTTTTTGTCCTTCAGATACTGCTCGTAGAGTTCATCGACAAGCCACTCGTTGCCGCCGAATTCTTCCGGCAGCCGGTGGTTGGATTGGTCTGGCACTGTTAATACGCCTCTTCCATGAGTTGCCTTTTGCCCTGATTGGCACCATGTCTGAGGGCTCGTAGCCTCAAAGCTCTCTGGTGCGGCCCGGCCGGTGTGCAGTGACCGAGACTTCATGCCAGTCTAGTGACAAGGCGGGACAACTGGCCAATTCCCGTTTGATATCCGTCACGTCCGGGCAGAGCCGGGCAGAGCCGGGCAGAGCCGGGCAGAGCCGGCACGGAACAGTCCGGATGGACCCGGAGCGGCTCCCGGTGGGCTCCCGCGCAGTCAGGCGCGTCCCCGGGCCGGAAGAACTGTCACACTGTAAACTCGATTGTCTATGGACAGTTTCTCCAGGCGCCGGCCTGCAACCCGGTCCGCAGCTGCGGACCGTTCGCACCGAGCCGGCCACGCCCGAACCCAGACGCCCCGATCTGCTCCTGCCGTATCGGAGCCTTCCAGACCGGCTTCGGCCGATCACCCTCCGCCTGCGCCCTGCAGCGGCTATCCGCCGGGGCCGGGCTCCTCCCCACATTGTCCCGGCGCGGCCGGTCCTGTCCGCTTCTGCCCCGCGGCGGGAGCCTGACATGGAATGGTTGTATCTTGCTTTTGGCCTGGTGCTGATTCTCGGCACCGGCTTTTTTGTGGCCGTGGAGTTCTCGCTGGTGGCACTGGACCAGCCCACGGTTCGGCGGGCCGTCGAAAACGGCGACAAAGCGGCCGAGCCGCTGCTGCGCTGCCTCACCTCCCTCTCGACGCAGCTCTCCAGCTGCCAGCTGGGCATTACCCTGACCACGCTGCTGACGGGTTTCGTCATGGAGCCGTCGGTGGGCAGGCTGCTGCAGCCTCCGCTTGCGGCCCTGGGCCTGCCTCCGGTGGCGGTGGGTTCCGTGTCCGTGGTGGCCGCGATGATTCTCGCGACGTTCCTTTCCATGCTGATCGGGGAGCTCATCCCCAAGAACATGTCCATTTCCCTGCCGTTCCGCATGGGCCGGGCGCTGGCCCGGCCGCAGCTGGCTTTCACCGTCGTCTTCAAGCCGGCCATCCTCCTGCTGAACGGCTTTTCCAACAAGGTGCTGCATCTCTTTGGGCTCGAGGCCAAGGAAGAGGTTTCCGGGGCGCGCACCCCCGCGGAGCTGTCCTCCATGGTTCGGCGTTCGGCCGAAATGGGCACCCTGGACCAGGGAACCGCCAACTTCCTGTCCCGCACCTTTTCCTTCGCGGAGCGCACTGCCGCCGATGTCATGACCCCGCGAATCCGGCTGGAGACCATCGATTCGGAGCAGTCGGTGGCTGATGTCATCGAAGCTGCCCGCCGCACCGGTTATTCCCGCTTTCCCGTTCTGGGGGATTCCCCGGATGACATTCGCGGAGTGGTGCACGTCAAGAAGGCAGTGGCCGTGCCCCGCGGCCGGCGGGCCGACCTTCCGGCCGGAGCCATCATGAGCGAGGTCCTGCGCGTTCCCGAGACAGTGCACCTGGACAGCCTGCTCTCGGAACTGCGCGGAGCCAACCTCCAGCTCGCCGTCGTCCTTGACGAGTGGGGCGGCACCGCCGGCGTCGCCACACTTGAAGACTTGGTCGAGGAGATCGTGGGAGAAGTGTCCGATGAGCACGACAAGATCAAGCCCGGAGTGCTGCAGAGCGCAGCGGGGGCCTGGTACTTCCCGGGCATCATGCGTCCCGACGAGGTCTCGCGGCTCGTGCCGCTGCTGAACGTCCCCGATGAAGCGGGCTATGAGACGGTCGGCGGGTACATCATGGCTGAGCTCGGCCGGATTGCCCGGGCCGGGGACCGGGTGGACGTGGACGGCGGCGTGCTGGAAGTCGAGCGCATGGACGGCCGCCGCATCGACCGGGTCAGCTTCATACCCCAGGAGAACGACGACGACCCCGCCGCCGCGGACGAGGAGCCGCCGGCGTTGGAAAAGGAGTCTGCCGCCGACGCGGCAGTGCGCCGGGCGGCCGAGAAAAAGTCCGCCGCAAAGAGCACCGGCACGGGGGAGCAGCGATGAGTGACGTCATGGGTATTTTTTGGCTGGTGGTGCTGTTGATCGGCAATGCCTTTTTCGTGGGCAGCGAGTTTGCGGTGATGTCCGCCCGCCGCAGCCAGATTGAGCCGCTGGCCGACGCCGGTTCCAAGCGGGCCAAGACCACGCTGTGGGCCATGGAGAACGTGTCCCTGATGCTTGCCTGCGCACAGCTGGGCATCACCGTGTGTTCTCTGCTGATTCTTTCGGTGGCCGAACCCGCGATCCACCACCTTTTGGCTGCCCCGCTTCAGGCTGTTGGGCTGCCCGTGGAAATTGCGGACGGCGCCGGGTTCCTGGTGGCCCTGCTGATCGTCACGTTCCTGCACGTGACCTTTGGTGAAATGGTGCCGAAGAATATCTCGGTGTCCGTCGCTGACCGGGCTGCACTGCTGCTCGCACCGCCGCTGGTGCTGATTTCCCGGGTGGTGCGTCCGGTCATCTTCGCGCTGAACTGGCTGGCGAACCATGCCCTGCGGGTCATGGGGATCACGCCGAAGGATGAGGTGGCCTCGGCGTTTACGCTCGAGGAAATGCAGTCCATCGTGGAGGAATCCACCAAACACGGGACGGTCGCAGACGACTCCGGAATCATCTCCGGGGCCCTGGAGTTCTCGGGACAGAGCGCGGGTACGGTGATGGTTCCGCTGGCGGGGCTGGTCACGCTGAGGACCGACACCACGCCGGCCGAGTTCGAAAAGGCCGTGGGCCGCACCGGTTTCTCCCGCTTCGTCCTGGTGGACGAGCAGGGCAACCTGACCGGCTACATGCATTTGAAGGACATCATGGCGATTCCGGCCGACGCCTACGACCGGCCGCTGACTGAGAACAAGGTGCGGACCCTCGCCAATCTGCGGCTGGATGACGAGATCGAAGATGCCCTGGCCACCATGCAGCGGACAGGTTCCCATCTGGCCCGCGTCCTGGGACCGGACAACCGCACTCGGGGTGTGCTCTTCCTGGAGGACATCATCGAGCAGCTGGTGGGGAAATCCGGGATGCCACGCAGGCGCAGGGGATCCGGCGCACCGGGGAGAGCTACACCGACTAGGCCAGCCCCGAAACTATCCAGTCGACTTACATGCGAACGATTCGCGTTTAGGTTATGCTGATGGAGTTCCGCCCCGCGGAGCGTCATCAGCGTCATCAGCGTCATTACCGACGTACCTCTCGCCACCAAACGGCTCCATGCCGGAACAGGGACACCAATTCTTATGCCACGTTTCTCCGTCCGCCTTGCCGGGGCACTCCTGGCCGGCGGGGCCCTTGCCCTCACCGGCTGTACAGCGGACCCGGAGTCCCCGGGGCAGGGCTCCGAAACGGGGACCCTGGGCGTCGTTGCCACCACCAACGTGTACGGCAACATCCTGGAAACCGTCGGCGGGGACACCGTCACCGTCACCTCCATCATTGACCGGCCAAGCCAGGACCCCCACTCCTATGAAGCGACGGCGCGGGACAAACTTGCGGTCAGCGATGCGGACCTGGTGGTCCTCAACGGCGGAGGCTACGACACCTTCATGGAACAGCTGGTTGAGGAAGCCGGGATCGAGAGCGCAAACGTCCTCAACGCCGTCGAAATCTCCGGACTGGAGGATGCATCCGGTGAGCACGGCGACGCCTCCGCATCGGCGGACGGCACAGCAGAGGCCGGCGGGGACGACCACGACCATGACGGCCACTCCCACGGCTCCTTCAACGAACACGTGTGGTACAGCCCCGAAGCCATGGGCCTCCTGGCCGAGGCCGCAGCTGAACGCCTGGCCACACTGGACCCGGAGAATGCCGACCAATTCCGGGCGAACGCAGCATCCTTCAACAGCGGCATCGAAGACCTGACGGCAGACCTGGCCGAGGACAAGGCGGCGGCCGCCGGACGCGACGTCGCCGTCACGGAACCCGTTCCGGAATATCTCTTTGAAGCCGCAGGCCTGCACAACGTCACTCCCGCCGCCTTCACCGCGGCAGTCGAGGAAGGTTCCGACGTTCCGCCGGCGGCACTGAACGAAATGCAGGAGCTGCTGAGCTCCCGGTCCGTCGTTTTCCTGGCGTTCAACACGCAGACGGCCTCGGCGCAGACCGAAACCGTGCGGGCCGCCGCGGAGGACGCCGGCGTGCCGGTCCTGGACTTCTCCGAGACCCTTCCCGAAGGCCAGGACTACCTGACCTGGATGGGCGCCAACGTGGCAGCCATCGATGACGTGCTGCGGTGACCGGACAGGTAGTGCGGCTCCGCAATGCCGGCCTGTCCTTCGGACAGCGGACCCTGTGGGACGGACTGGACCTGGATATTAGGTCCGGCGAATTCCTGGCGGTGCTGGGCCCGAACGGTTCCGGCAAGACCAGCTTCCTCAAGGTCCTGCTGGGCCTGCAGGAACTTACCCGCGGCACCGTGGAAATCAACGGGCATCCCGCCCGGCGCGGCAGCCCTGACATCGGCTACATTCCGCAGCAAAAGGCCTTCGCCCCGGGAACTCCGCTGCGGGCCCGAGACCTCGTTGGCCTCGGGGTTGACGGCAACAAGTGGGGGCTGCGCCTGAACCGCGCGCCGGTGCGCCGGCGTGTGGACCAGCTGCTGGAACAGGTGGGAGCGGTCCGCTACGCCGATGAACCGGTGGGCCTGCTGTCAGGCGGCGAGGTGCAGCGCCTGCGCGCCGCCCAGGCGCTGGCCACGGATCCCGACCTGCTGCTGTGCGACGAACCGCTGCTCTCCCTGGATTTGCACCATCAGCAGGCCATCAGCGCCCTGATCGACCGGCGCTGCCACGAAGAAGGCTCCGCAGTCGTGTTTGTGACCCACGAGATTAACCCCGTCATCGATTACGTGGACCGTGTGCTCTATCTGGCCGGCGGCACCTTCCGCACCGGCACGCCGTCGGAAGTGCTCCGGTCCGACGTGCTGTCCGAGATGTACGGAAGCCGGGTTGAAGTGCTCCGCAGCCACGGCCGCATCGTTGTCCTGGGCATCCCCGACGCCACCACCCACGTACACGGCGAGAGCGGGGACGATCATGGACTGGCCTGACTTCCTCTCCGCCGTCTTTGATTTCAGCGACTACGGACAGCTCCTTCCGCTGGTTTCCAATTCGATTTGGGCCGCCGCGATTCTGGGGCTGGTGGGCGGACTGATCGGTACCTTCGTCCTGATGCGCGACCTGGCGTTCGCCGTGCACGGGATAGCCGAGCTGTCCTTTGCCGGTGCTGCCTTTGCCCTGCTGATCGGAGCCAACGTGGTGTTTGGGTCCCTCATTGGGTCCGTGGCCGCGGCCGTCCTGCTGGCGGTGATGGGCCTGAAGGCCCGGGACCGGAACTCGGTCACGGGCGTCATTATGCCGTTCGGGCTCGGCCTTGGCATCCTGTTCCTGGGTCTCTACGAAGGCCGTTCAGCCAATAAGTTCGGGCTCCTCACCGGGCAGATCGTCGCCGTCGACACTGTGCAGCTGAACCTGCTCGCCGGCACCGCCGTCGTGGTCCTGGCCGGGCTCGTCCTGATCTGGCGGCCGCTCACCTTCGCCAGCGCCGATCCCGAACTGGCCGAGGCACGGGGAGTCCCCGTGCGGGTGCTGTCCATTGTGTTCATGGTTCTGCTGGGGCTGTCGGTGGCCCTGTCCATCCAGATTGTCGGCGCCCTGCTGGTGCTCTCGCTGCTGATCACGCCCTCGGCTGCCGCCCTGCTGGTGACGTCCTCACCGCGGCTCGTGGTGCTGCTCAGCGTGGTGTTCGCCGTGACCTCTGCGGTGGGCGGGATTCTCCTGGCACTGGGCGGACGGATTTCGATCAGCCCGTACATCACCACCATCTCGTTCCTGATTTACGTGGTCTGCCGGCTGATCAAGCGGAGCCGGACCAGGGGACGGGTCCGGGCTGGAACCCTCTCAGCCGCGTAACGGAGGGCGGCAGGGCAGCGGGCGGAATCCTACGAACGGCTGCACTCCGGGCACAGGCCGAAGATCTCCACGGTGTGCGCAACGTCGGTGAAGCCGTACTGCGCCCCGAGGCCGGCCGCCCACGCCTCCACGGCCGGAGCTTCGACCTCCACCGCCTTGCCGCAGCTGCGGCACACCAGGTGGTGGTGATGGTGTTCGACGGCGCAGCGGCGGTACAGGGCCTCGCCCTCGCCGTTGCGCAGGACATCCACCTGGTTGTCTTCAGCCATGGACTGCAGGATGCGGTACGTCGTGGCAAGGGAGATACTGTTGCCGCGCTCATGCAGCAGGCGGTGGAGCTCCTGCGTGCTGATGAAGTCATCCAGCTCATCCAGGGTCCGGCCAACCGCCAGGCGCTGGCGCGTGACCCGCTGCTCCGGGCCCCGCTTCACGGGCTGGGACGTCTCGGCTGACATGTGCACTCCTTGAACGGTGATGCATTCTCCGGCGGGCCTGGAAGGGCAGCGCCCGGGCTGAACAGCCGGCCGGGGCCGGCGCAGCTTCCAGATTATCGCACCAGGGCGGGAACGGCCCCGGGTGCCCGGCGCCCGCCGCAGGGATACTGGCCCGCCCGGGGGAGCCGCGGGGTACTGTGACCGTATGAAACTGACCAAGTACACCCATTCCTGTGTGCGCCTGGAGCGCGGGGGAAACGTCCTGGTGCTGGATCCCGGGTCGTTTTCCGAAGTTGAAGAAGCGCTCGGCGGAGCCGGGGCGGTCCTGATCACGCACGAACACGCCGACCACGTGGACCGCAGCCGGGTCCTGGCCCAGCTCCGCGCCGACACGTCAATGGTGCTGTATGCGCCGGAGCGGCTGGCCGCGGACCTGCAGGCCGAGGTGAATGCCGACGGCAGCGGCGCGGAAGCTGCCGGACGGATCCGGGCGGTGGAACCGGACAGCACCTTCACCGCCGCGGGCTTCACCGTGCAGTCCTTCGGCGGCCAGCACGCCCTGATCCACCCGCTGGTGCCGCTCGTGGCCAATCTCGGCTACCTGATCGACGGCACGCTGTATCACCCCGGAGACTCCTTCGTGGTGCCCAGCGGACTGACCGTGAAGACCCTGCTGGTGCCGATCCACGCACCGTGGTCCAAGGTGGGCGAAGTAATTGACTTCGTCATTGCCTGCGGTGCCGAACGCGCCTACCCCATTCACGATGCGCTGCTGAACGAGCGCGGGCTGAGCATCTCGGAGGGGCACGTCACGCGGTTCGGCGAACTGTACGGCACCGTGTACCGGCACCTGGACACCGGCGATACGGTCCAGGTATGACCGGGCCCCTGATCGACGTTGCCGGCCTGCAGGAACTGCTGGCATCCGGAACGGGCGCAGTCCTGCTCGACGTGCGCTGGGAGCTGGGCAGCACCGACGGGAACAAGCAGTACCAGCGCGGGCACATTCCCGGTGCCGTGTACGCGGACCTCGAAACGGATCTGGCCGCACCGGCCGGCAAGGGAACTGAGGGCCGGCACCCGCTGCCCGATCCGCAGGACTTTGCACAGACGGCCAGGAACTGGGGGATTTCCCGCGGCGACACGGTGGTGGCCTATGACGCTGTCGGGGGCACATCGGCAGCACGGGCCTGGTGGCTGCTGCGCCACGCCGGGCTGGATTCGGTGTACCTGCTCGACGGCGGCATCGTGGCATGGCACCGGGCGGGACTGGCACTGGAAGGAGGGTCGGTGGAGCCCCCGCCCGGCGACGTGGAGCTGTCGTGGGGAAAAATGCCGGTCGTCCAGATGTGGGATGTTCCCGCCGTGGTGGCCGGCGGAAAACTGCTCGACGCGCGGGCCAAGGAACGGTACCGCGGTGACCGGGAACCCGTGGATCCGCTGGCCGGGCACATTCCGGGGGCTGTTAATGCACCGTCCGCGTCGAACCTGACGGAAGACGGAACGTTCCGCGCACCGGAAGACCTGCGTGCCTCCTTCGAAGCGCTCGGCGTGCGGCGCAACGCACCGGTGGCGGTTTACTGCGGTTCCGGAGTCACCGCAGCCCATGAGGTGGCGGCGCTGGAACTGGCGGGTTACCGGGCGGCCCTGTATCCGGGGTCCTGGTCGCAATGGTCGGCAACCAAGGGGTCCCCGGTCGCGGTGGGACAGAAGCCCGGCGAATGGCCGGGGACCGGACAAAGGCGATAGCGTCTAACCATGATGAGAGGCCGTCCCGTACCCCCGCCGCTGCACTTGGTGGTGCCCGGCGCTGAGGCGCCGGCACCCGGCCACGCCGCAGCCCCCGACCAGTCTTTTGAAGGAGCAACAATGCCCACCCTCTTCACCAGGATCATCAACGGCGAGATTCCCGGCCGCTTCGTGTGGAAGGACGAGGACGTGGCCGCGTTCCTCAGCATCGGCCCGCTCACTGACGGCCACACGTTGGTGGTCCCGCGGCAGGAGGTCGACAAGTGGACCGACGCGCCGGCGGACCTGCTGCAGAAACTGACGGCCGTGGCCCAGGCGATTGGCCGGGCCCAGGTGGAAGCCTTCGGTTCCGAACGTGCCGGGCTCAGCATTGCCGGATTCGAGGTGGACCATCTGCACCTTCATGTCTGGCCCGTGAACTCCCTGGCGGACTTTGACTTTAGCCGCGCGGAAACCGACCCGGACCCCGAGCGCATGGACGCCAACGCCGGGAAGCTCCGGGATGCGCTGCGGGCCGCCGGGCACGGCGCCGTCGTCCCCGAGGCGTAAAGCGGGCTGCCCCGGCCGCGCTACGCCGGGGCCGCACTACGCCGGGGCGAGCGCGGCGTTCAGGGCGGTGCGGATGCGCTTCTCCGACACGGAGCGCACGGTCCCCAGTTCCTGTGCGAAGAAGCTGATGCGCAGCTCCTCGATCATCCAGCGCACTTCGGTCAGCGCGGGGGGCGTCCCGGCGCCGGGCAGCAGCGCCGCAACGGCGTCGTCGTAGTCGTCCTCCAGCGCCTGGACCACGGCCATCTGCTGGGCGTCGCGCTGGACATTGGTGGGCAGCTTTTCCAGCCGCCGCTCGATACCGGCCAGGTACCGCGGCAGGTGGGTCAGCTGCGCATAGCCGGTGCGGGCCACGAACCCGGGGTACACCAGCGAGTCCAGTTGGGCACGGATGTCATTGAGGGCGCTGATGAGGGCCAGGGACTGGGTTCCCTTGAGAGCCTTGGTGATCCGGCGGGTGCTGGAAAGGATTTTCTCCACTGTGGCGGTCACGGTGAAGACGGTGTCGATCAGTTCGGCCCGGACTTTCTCGTACAGCTCGTCGAATTCGGCCCGCGTCCAGGGCAGCCGTTCCGGCGTCAGCTTGTCCACCGCGGCCAGGGTGCAGTCGTCAATCAGGGCCGCCACCGAGCCGTGCGGGTTCTGGCTGAAGGTGAGCTTTTCGGCATTGCTCAGGTGTTCCAGGACGTATTTGGCCGGGCTGGGCACCCGGAGCACCAGCAGCCGGATGACGCCGGCGCGCATGGCGGCCGCCTGCTCGCCGGCATTTTGGAACATCCGCAGTCCCGCCGTCGTGCCTTCGTCCACCAGCGCGGGGTAACCGGTGACCGTGTGCCCGGCCACCAGCCGCTGCACCTGCTTGTCGATGGTGCCCACGGTCCACTCGGTCAGACCGGTCTGTTCCGCGAGTGACGGCCCGGACCCGGTTGGCAGCGCGGTATCCACGCCGGCCTTGGCGGCATTTCCGGGGAGCCCTTGCCCTTCCGCCCGGCCTTGGGCGTCACGGTCTTGGGCGTGGCCCCGAGCGAGTCGGCGATGGCACGGCGGGTGGCCGGAGCCAGCGACTCCTGCAGCGCGGCGAGGTCCTTGCCTTCGTCCAGGACCTTGCCGGATCCGTCCACCACGGTAAAGCTCATCCGCAGGTGTTCGGGCACGGCCTCCCAGTTCCAGGATCCGGGCGGGATGATGTGCCCCTTGAGCCGGCGCAGGGCCAGTTCCAGCGACGGTTCCAGGGCATCCTCCGCCGGGTCGAAGTCCGCCGCCAGCGCTGCCGCAGCGGCGCGGGCCACGTCCGGCGCGGGAATGAAATTCTTGCGGACGGCCTTGGGCAGCGACTTGATCAGCGCGGTGATCAGCTCGGCGCGCAGGCCCGGGATCTGCCACCGGAACGGCTCCGGGTCCAGCTGGTTCAGGAACAGCACGGGAACCTCGACGCTGACGCCGTCGCCGGCTCCGGCCACGCCGGGCGAGAACTCGTAGGTGAGCGGCAGGTCAAAGTCGCCGTAGCGGAAACTCTTCGGGAAGTCGTCTTCATCCAGCCCGGAGGCATCGTCGGTGCGCAGGGCCTCGGGGTCGAAGTCCAGCAGCGTCGGATTCTCGTGACGTGCACTCTTCCACCACTTGTCGAAGTGCCGTTCCGACACCACGTCCCTGCCCACGCGCTCGTCATAGAACTCGAAGAGCGTCTCGTCGTCCACCCGCAGGCCGCGGCGGCGAACCCGGTTCTCCAGCTCCTCGACCTCGGCCAGCAGCGCCTGGTTGCGGTGGAAGAACTTGTGGTGGGTGCGCCAGTCGCCCTCCACCAGGGCATGCCGGATGAACATTTCCCGGGAGAGCTCCGGGTCCACCCTGCCGTAGTTGATGCTGCGCTGGGGGATGACCGGCACTCCGTAGAGCGTGACCTTTTCATACGCCATCACCGACCCGCGGCTCTTGGACCAGTGCGGTTCGCTGTAACTGCGCTTGATCAGGTGCGGTGCCACGTCCTCCACCCACAGCGGATCGAATTTCGCGGCCACGCGCGCCCACAGCCGGGACGTTTCCACCAGTTCGGCGGCCATCACCCAATCCGGTGTCTTCTTGAACAGAGCGGATCCCGGGAAGACCGCAAACCGGGTGCCCCGGGCGCCGGCGTACTCCCGCTTGCGCTGGTCATACAGGCCGATGTGGCTGAGCAGGCCGGTGAGGAGGCTCATGTGGATCTCTTTGTCATGCGCCACCGGGTCCACCGGGCCGGGGCAAGCGTGATGCCCAGCGGCTTGGCGATCTGGCGCAGCTGGGTAAACAGGTCCTGCCACTCACGGATGCGCAGATAGTTCAGGAACTCGTTTTTGCACAGCCTGCGGAAGGCCGACGACGAGAGTTCCTTTTGCTTCTCCTGCACATAACGCCACAGGTTCAGATAGCCAGTGAAGTCCGAGTTCTCGTCCACGAAGCGCTTGTGCAGTTCCGCGGCCTTCTGGGCGCGTGCCGCATCATCCTTCGAGGGGCGCTCGCGCGGGTCCTGGATAGTCAGGGCAGCGGTGAGCACCATGACTTCCTTCGCGCAGCCGCGGGCCCCGGCTTCCACGATCATCCGGCCCAGCCGCGGGTCAACCGGCAGCTGGGAAAGCTTGCGGCCCACCGGGGTGATGCCGCCGGCCGGCTGCAGGGCGCCGAGCTCCTTGAGCAGAGTGGCGCCGTCGTTGATGGCCTTGGAATCCGGCGGCTGGACAAACGGGAAGTCCGCCACGTCCTTGGGCCCCTTGGCCACGCCCATGGCGGCCATCTGCAGGATGACCGCGGCAAGGTTGGTGCGCAGGATTTCGGGGTCCGTGAACTCCGGGCGGGACTCAAAGTCCTCCTGCGAATACAGGCGGATGGCAATGCCGTCCGAAACACGGCCGCAGCGGCCCGAACGCTGGTTGGCTGAGGCCTGGGAGATGCGTTCGATGGGCAGCCGCTGGACCTTGGTGCGGTGCGAGTACCGGGAAATACGCGCGGTGCCGGTATCTATCACATACTTGATGCCCGGGACGGTCAGCGACGTCTCGGCCACGTTGGTGGCCAGGATGATGCGCCGGTGCTTGCCGGGATTAAAGACCTTGTGCTGGTCCGCGAGGGAGAGCCGGGCGTAAAGCGGCAGGATCTCGGTGTTGGCGAGGCGGGGCACGCGCTGCACCGAGGAACGCAGGGCATCGGCGGCGTCACGGATTTCGCGCTCGCCGGAGAAGAAGATCAGGATGTCCCCGGGGGCTTCACGGGAGAGCTCTTCGACGGCGTCACAGACGGCGTCCACCGGGTCGCGGTCTTCCTCCAGCTCATCGTCGGTCTCATCGTCGCCGGATCCGCCGCCGGCCGGCTGGTTCAGCGGACGGTAACGGATTTCCACCGGGAACGTGCGCCCGGAAACCTCGATAATGGGGGCCGGTTTGCCGTCGGCGGCAAAATGCTCGGCGAAGCGCTCCGGGTCGATGGTGGCCGAGGTAATGATGACCTTCAGGTCCGGCCGCTCCGGCAGGAGCCGCCGGAGGTACCCCAGGATGAAATCGATGTTCAGGCTGCGCTCGTGCGCTTCATCAATGATGATGGTGCTGTATTTCTTCAGCTTGCGGTCGTGCTGGATCTCGGCCAGCAGGATGCCGTCGGTCATTAGCTTGACCTTGGTGCTGCGGCTGGTTGCGCCCGTAAAGCGCACCTGGTAACCCACTTCGGCGCCGAGTTCGACGTCGAGCTCCTCGGCAATGCGCTCGGCCACCGTCCTGGCCGCAAGCCGGCGCGGCTGGGTGTGGCCGATCAGCCCGGTCTCCGCGAGCCCGAGTTCCAGGCACATCTTGGGGATCTGGGTGGTCTTGCCGGAGCCGGTTTCGCCGGCGATGATCGTCACCTGGTTGGCGGCAATGGCCGCCATGATGTCTTCGCGGCGCTCCGAAACGGGCAAAAGCGCGGGGTAGGAAATAGTCAGTGCCATGATTGCTCCCAGTCTAATCGCTGGAATCCACGGCTTTCCCGATTTCAGCCGAGGGCTGGGCCTCCGCGGCCCGCTGGAGCAGCGCCGCCGCCGAGCGGGCACGCTCGCGCATCTCCGCCGGTGCCAGGATCTCGAATTCGAGTCCCAAACCGGCCAGATGCATCAGCGGCAGGTCCAAAGAATCCCAGCCGCCCCGCAGGATCGTAAACCCCGGCCCGTCGTCCTGGAGCTCGGCCGCTTCGGGCGGGATCCGGTCCACCAGCTCGGCCAGCGGCGCCGCCAACCGCAGCACGACGTCGTACCGGTACGGAAAGCGCGTAATGGAGTCCTGGACGTACGCTGCCATGTCCTTTGCCGGAAGGGGGCGGGGAAAATAGCGCCCGCGGCTGGATGGAATACTTTGGCAGCGGTCCATGCGGAAGGTCCGCCAGTCCCGGCGTTCCAGGTCCCAGGCCGCCAGGTACCAGCGGCGGCCGGTGCTGACGAGCTTGTACGGTTCCACGAGCCGCCGGCCGGGCGCGGCGCCGGCGGGGGTGTACCGGAAGGACACCACCCGCTGCTCGGCAATCGCACTGGAAAGGGCGGTCAGGGTCTGCGGATCCACGGTTGCGGCATTGCCGGCCAGGACACTGACCGATTGGCGCAGGGCGGAGAACTTGGGCCGCAGGCGGCCGGGCAGCACCTGTTCGAGCTTGGCCAGGGCGCGCACCGACGCCTCTCCGATGCCCGCAACGGGACCGGTGGCGACGGCGGCCAGTCCGAGGGCGACGGCGAGCGCTTCGTCGTCGTCCAGCAGCAGGGGCGGAAGCTGCGCGCCGGATCCGAGCTGGTAGCCGCCGGCAAGGCCCGGTGATGCGGAAATCGGATAGCCGAGGCTGCGCAGCTTGCTGATGTCCCGCCGCACCGTGCGCTCCGTGACGGTCATGCGGTCCGCCAGTGCCGCCCCGGTCCACTCGCGGCGCATCTGCAGCAGTGACAGCAGGTGCAGCAGGCGCGCTGAGGTTTCCAACATGGAGATCAACGTACTCCTAAATGCGGACAAAAGCTGTCCTGAGACGCTCCTAGGGTGGGTGGAGCAGAGGTTCGGGAACTGCAGCCGCGGGGAGCATCGAATCGTAGGACAAGAATCGCAGGACAGGAATCGCAGGACAAGAATCTCGGGACAAGGAAGAAGACGTTCATGGAACCGGAGCAGGAAATGACTGATGCACCGAACGCGGGCGGAAGGACGTACGACGACGGGCCGTCCGGCGGAACAGGCGGCGGCCGGGGTGGTGCCCTGAACATCACCCGGCTGCTGACGGACCAGCTGCAGTGGCACTGGGAGAACCAGGCACGTCCGCGGCTCAACGGACTGACGGATGACGAGTACTTCTGGGAACCGGTCCCGGACGCCTGGAACGTGCGGCCGCGGGGCACCGGGACGGCGGGGATGCAGGGCGGATCGGGGAGCTTCACGATCGACTTTGAGTATCCGGAACCTGTGCCGGCACCGGTGACCACCATTGCCTGGCGGCTGGGCCACCTTCTGGTGGGTGTGCTGGGCACACGCAATGCGGCCCATTTCGGCGGTCCGGCAGTCAGCTACGAGGACTTTGACTATCCGGGCACTGCCGCCGATGCCCTGGAACTGCTCGACCGGTACTACGGATCTTGGATCCGTTCGGTGGCGGCGCTGGACGAAGCGGCGCTCGCTGCTCCCGTGGGGGAGGCGGAGGGAGGATGGGCACAGGCGCCGATGGCGGAATTGGTCCTGCACATCCACCGCGAGATGATCCATCACCTTGCCGAGGTGGCACTGCTGCGGGACCTCTATGCCCACCGTGCCGCTGCCTGAGTCATTCCCCAGGGGGCCGCCCAGCGCTGACGCGGCTCCGCCGCCCATTGCATACGTACCGTCCGGTCGGTACGCTCAGCGGAGAATGTGGTTCAGCTCATATCCAAGTTCAGCTCATATCCAAGGAGAGACATGACCGAGGTTCCGGCACCATCCGCACAGCGCACCGCCGTCGTGACCGGGGCGGCACGGGGCATCGGCGCCGCCGTGGCCGTCCGGCTGGCGGCGGACGGCCACCGCGTGGCCGTCCTGGACCTCCATGAAGAAGACACCGCGGGCACGGTCGAAGCGATCAACACTTCCGGCGGCACAGCAGTGGGGGTGGGCGCCGATGTCTCCGATGCCGCCGCGGTGGATGCTGCCGTGTCCCGCATCGCCGGTGAGCTCGGAGCCCCCACCATCCTGGTCAACAATGCCGGCATCCTGCGCGACAACCTGCTGTTCAAAATGACGGAAACCGACTGGGACGCAGTCCTGGGAGTGCACCTGCGCGGCGCATTCCTGATGAGCCGTGCCGTGCAGGTCCACCAGGTGCGGGAAAAATGGGGGCGCATCGTCAACCTCTCCAGCACCTCCGCGCTGGGCAACCGGGGCCAGGCCAACTACGCCGCGGCGAAGGCGGGGCTGCAGGGATTTACCAAAACCCTGGCCATTGAGCTGGGACGCTATAACGTGACGGTCAACGCCGTCGCGCCGGGATTTATTGAAACCGATATGACGCGCGCGACGGCGGAACGGATCGGTGTGCCGTTCGAAGACTTCGTCAGGCACACAGCGGCGGAGATTCCGGTGGGCCGCGCCGGGACGCCGGCGGACATCGCGGCGGCTGCATCCTTCTTCATCCGGGAGGAAGCATCCTTTGTCTCCGGACAGGTGCTCTACGCCGCCGGCGGACCGAAAGGCTAGGAATGGCACATTTTCGCTCAGTGCAGGAGCTGGAGGCGGCCGTCGGACAGGCGGAAACCAGCGAATGGATCACCATTGACCAGGACCGCATCAACCGGTTCTCCGGTGCCACCGATGACCATCAGTGGATCCACACCGACCCGGAGCGCGCAGCGGCCGGCCCCTTCGGCAGCACCATCGCCCACGGATTTCTCGTGCTTTCGCTGCTGCCGGCGCTGACAGCGGGGCGGATTAGCCTGGACGGTGCGGTGATGGGCATTAATTACGGACTGGACCGTGTGCGGTTCCCCCATCCGGTGCCGGTGAACAGCCGGGTGCGCGCCGTGTCCAGGCTGGCAAAGGCGGAAACCACGGGGCAGGGCATCCGGGTCGTCACCGGCATCACGATTGAGCTGGAGGGGGCGGACAAGCCGGCGGCGGTCGCCGAGTGGATCACCCTCTACGTGCTGGCCTGAGCAGGAAGCGGGCACCTGAAAAGACACCAAATGAAGGGGAAGGGCCCAGCCGGCGGGCCCTTCCCCTTCGCACGTGATCGGTGCCCTACTGCGGAATACCGTTTTCCGGCATGGCGGGGCGTTCTTCGGTATAGGGGCTGACCGAGTCGCCGTCGACCGCATACGGGGTTCCGGTGTAGGCCTGCACGCCCCCGGAGACGAGCGTAATCATTCCTCCCGTGTAGCCGGCATGGCTGTCAGCGCTGAAGCCCAGGGGAACGTGCCCGTTGCCCTTGATTTCGCCTGACTCCAGGGCTTCCAGCAGGGACTCCCTCGTCGGGTTCTCGCCGGCTTCCTGCAGTGCCTCGACAAAGAGATACCCGAGGGACATTCCGAAGATCGTATTGCCGTCGAACTCCGCCCCCGGGTTGTACTCGTCGTTGATCTCCCGGAACTTCACCGTCCATTCGTCCTCGGCATCCGAATAGGCGGGAAGGTAGTTGGCACTGATAAAGCCCTCCAGGAGCTTGTCGGTGTTTTCGCCGAGATAACTTGCCAGGGTGTTGTAGTCACCGCCGGCCGAGGAGGCCGCCCACTTCGGGAAGTAGCCGAGCTGGGCAGCCGTGCCGATGGCCTGGGCGCTGAAGCCGTTGATCGAGGCCAGGAAGTTCACCTCGCAGCCGGCGGCCTGCAGGGCGCTGATCTGGGCCGCAACGTCCGTGTTGGCCGTGGAGTACACCTGCGAACTCGCCAGCCCGTCACTTCCCAGTGCGGCTTCCAGCCCGGTCTTGAAGTCCGCGCCGAAATCGTCGTCCTGGCCGAAGAGGCAGTATGTTGCGTCCGGGAATTCCTCCTGCACGTAGGTGGCCAGGACCTTGGACTCGGTGTCGTAGTCCTGCATGAAGCCGTACGTGTACGGGTACTCCTCCGGCTGGTTCCAGGTGGGACTGCCGGACGCGACAAAGAGGTCCGGAACCTCGTTGTCATTCAAAAAATCCAGCACCGAGCTGTGCGGCGGGGTGCCCAGCCCACCCATAACCGCAAACACTTCGTCCTGGAGCACCAGTTCGCGCACCACGCTCTGCGTATTAGCGGGGTTGTAGCCGTCGTCCTTGACGGTGTACTCAATGGTTCGGCCGTGCACGCCGCCGTTGGCATTGACGTAGTCGAAGTAGGCCTTGGTGGCCGGCGAGATGGAGGCATAGCCGGAGGCTGCCGGCCCTGTCAGCGGCTGGTGGGTTCCCACCGAGACAGTGGTGTCGGTGACCCCTGGAACATCTTCGGCAGCGGCGGATTCACCGTCCCCGGAGGAACCGCAGGCTCCCAGGAAGAGGGCAGCCGCCGTGGCGGCGGCGAGGACCGGGTACTTGGTTCTGGTCATGGCTGGCCTTTCGTGGTGGATAGTTTCGTTGGCAGGGACGCAGTGCCGGGCACCGGACCGGCAGGACCGGCGGAGCCGGTAGAACCGGCGGTACCGGCGGTGGTTTCGGGAAGCGGCTCGGTTCCGCTGTTTCGGAACCGGCGTACGGCAGCAGTAATCAGGCCTTGGATGCCGCGGGGCGCGAGCAGGATCACCAGCACCAGGACGGTGCCGAACACCGCAATGGCCAGGTTTCCGTCCAGCCGCTGGGCCAGGTCCGGGGAAACCGGCAGATCGGCAGTAAAGGAATTGATCGAGTGGGGCAGGAACACCATGATCAGGGCACCCCATACGGCGCCGGTGAGGGAACCGATGCCGCCGATCACGGCAGCCATCAGCAGGTAGAGGGACAGCACCAGCGAATATGCCCCGGGGCTGGCACTTTGCGTGACGTAGGCGAGCAGACCGCCGCCCAGTCCGGCCGCGGCGGCACTGACGGTGAAGGACACGATCTTGGTGCGGGCGACGTTCACCCCGGCCAGAGCTGCGGCGGCGCTGTTGTCGCGTACGGCCCGCAGCTGGCGGCCGAAGCGGCCGCGCAGCAGGTTGTGCAGCACCGCCATGACGGCCACGGCGCAGAGGATGGCCAGCCAGGACTGCCACTGCTCGTTGCTGACCGTCCCACGCAGGGCATCCGGGCGCTTCTCCACCGTGATCCACAGCCCCTGGTCGCCGCCGAGCATTTCGGAGAAAGTGCTGGTCACCGCCGGAATGGCAACGACCAGCGCCAGCGTGAAGCCGGCCAGATAGGGGCCGTGCAGCCGTCCCGCCGCACAGCCGATGACAAGCCCCATCGCAGCCGCTCCGAGGACGGCCGCAGCCAGCGGGGCCAGCAGCAGGACCGGCCCTTCGATGCCGGCTTCGGCCATGGCATTGGCGCAGAGGGCATAGCTGTACGCGCCGCCGGCCATCAGCGCGGCCTGCCCGAGCGAAAGTTGTCCGCCGCTGCCGGTCAGCACGGTGAGCCCGGCAATGGCGCACAGATAGGCACACACGGTTGCCAGCTGGTAGGACACGAACGGCTCGAGTACAAAGGTCAGGCCGATAAGGGCAGCCGCAGCACCGGCGGCTGCCGGCAGGGATTTCGACGGGGTCATACCGTACGCTCCTTCGTCATGGCGAACAGTCCCGCGGGCCGCAGGAGCAGCACCGCCAGGAGGAGGACCAGCACCGCAATGGGGGCCAGGGTGGCCCCGAGGTAGCCGCTGACCCAGCTGAGCACCACGCCCACCGCCAGGCCGCCGGCAACGGCACCGCCGGCGGAATCCAGGCCGCCCACCACCGCCACCGTGAAGGCATAGACAAATACCGTGTCCAAGGCGTGCGGATTGAGGCCAAGCTCGGTGGGAATGATCAGCAGGGCGGCCAGGGCGCCGACGGCGGATGACAGGGCCCAGCCCAGGGTCAGCATTCGGGAGGTCCGCACTCCGAGCAGCTGTGCCAGGTCCGGGGCGAAGGCGGCAGCGCGCAGCCGCAGCCCCAGCGGCGTCTTGGTGAAGAGCAGCCCCAAACCGGCAACGATGACGGCGATGCACACAAAGATGAACAGGTCGTAGGGGGAGACAGCACTGATGCCTCCAATGGAGATCGGGGATGAGCTGAACGGGATCTCCATGGCCCGGTAGCCGTTGCCGAAGATCATGCCCAGGACCGCCTGGAGAACCAGCAGCAGGCCCAGCCCGGCAATCACGGAGTTCAGCGGCGACGTGTTGCCGACGAAGCGCATCACGGTCCGTTCAACCAGCGTCCCAAGGACCAGGCCCGCGGCGACGGCGGACGCCAGCCCCAACCAGTAGCTGCCGGTGGCGCTGGTTACGGTGAAGGCGATGTAGGTGGTGGCCACGGCCATGGCGCCCTGGGCAAAGTTCACGATGCGGGCCGCACGCCAGATGATGACCAGCGACAGGGCAAAAGCTGCCAGGACGGCGCCGCGGGCCAGGCCGTCAACGGTGAGGAAAAGAAATCTGTCCATCAGAACCCCAAGTAGGTGTGGCGAAGATCGGTATCCGCCGCCAGGTCGGCGGCGGGGCGGGCGGCGACGACGCTGCCCAGGCTGAGTACGACGCCGTCGTCGGCCACGGCAAGGGCACTGCGGACGTTCTGCTCGATGAGCAGGACCGTCAGGCCCGTGTCGTCGCGCAGGCCGCGCAGCAGTCCCAGGATCTGGGCGGTGATGCGCGGGGCAAGGCCCAGGGAGGGCTCATCCAGGAGGAGCAGCCGGGGCCCGGCCATCAGCGCCCGGCCCAGGGCCAGCATTTGGCGCTCGCCGCCCGACAGCTGATGCCCGGCGGCCCGGCGCCGGCGGGCGAGAGGCTCGAAGAGCTCATACATGCGGACGAGCAGCGTGGCCGCGGCCGCCCGGTCCCGCCGCCAAAGCCCGCCCAGCCGCAGGTTCTCATCCACCGTGAGTTCGGTGATGACTCCGCGGCCTTCGGGCACCAGGGCGATTCCCCGCCGCACCATATCTTCGACCCTGGTGCCGGCCAGGTCCGTCCCGTCGAAGCGGATGCTGCCGCCGGTGGTCCGCAGCTGGCCGGTCACGGTGCGCAGGAGCGTGGTTTTGCCCGCCCCGTTCGCTCCGACAACGGCGGTAATGCTGCCGGCGGCCACGGTGATGCTGACGCCGTGCAGGACCGGGACGGGGCCGTAGCCCGCGCTCACCGAGTCCAGGACCAGTAAACCGCTCATACCGGCTCCACCCCCAGATAGGCGTCGGTCACCGCGGGATTGGCGCCGATTTCCGCCGGGGTCCCCTCTGCGATGAGCTTGCCGAAGTCCAGCACCGCGATGCGCCCGCAGACGCTCATGACCAGGTCCACATGGTGTTCCACGAGTACCACCGAGCAGCCGGTGGCGGGAATGGCACGGATAATTCCCGCCAATTCGTCGATGTCCTCGTGGGTCAGTCCGCCGGCCGGTTCATCCAGCAGCAGCAGGCGGGGCGATCCCGCCAGGGCCCGTGCCAGTGCAGTTTTCTTGCGGACCCCGTAGGGCAGCGTGTCCGGCAGCGAGGCGGCGTGGGATGCGATGCCCAGTTCGTCCAGGGCCTGGAGCGACCGCTCCCGCAGCCGGGCCTCCCCGCGGCGGGAGCGGGGCAGGGCCAGCGCGTCCTGCAGCGCGCCGTGGCGGGCGGAGCCTTCCAGACCGAGCATGACGTTCTCCAGTACGGTGAGCCCGGAGAACAGGCCCAGCCCCTGCATCGTGCGGGCAACGCCGCGGCGGGTGAGGTGATGGGGCCGGGGCCGGAAAGTGTCCCCGTCCAGTTCCAGGGAGCCCGCTGCCGGAGCATTGAAGCCGCACACGACGTTGAAGAGCGTCGTTTTGCCGGCCCCGTTGGGCCCAATGATGCCCACGACGGCGCCGGCGGGAACGGCGAAGGACACACCGTCCAGGGCGGTAAGGCCGCCGAAACGCACGCTGATGTCGGAAAATCGCAGCCGGGGTGGAACCGACTGGTCGGTATGTTGCACTGCCATTGGGACTCCGTTGTCTCGGTAATGGTGAACTTGTGTGCGGGATGCAGCCTCAGCAGCTAAAGGGTGAGCACCACCCGGCCTGCGGTTCGTCCGTCGCCGAGGCGCTGGACGGCGTCGGGTGCGGAAGCGAAGGGGACCGTTTCGGTAACCAGGGGACGGATCAGCCCCTTGTCCGCGAGGAGGGTGAGCTGCTCGTGCGCCTCCGTCACCAGCCCGGGCTTTTTCCTGGCATAGAGGGCCCAGTGCAGACCCAGCAGGGAGTAGTTCTTGACCAGGGCATGGTTCATGCGTGCGGTCTGCAGGGTTCCGCCGGCAAAACCAACCACCACGATCCGGCCCTCAAAGGCAATACAGCGCGTGGAGCGGTCAAAGGTGCTGCCGCCGACCGGATCGTAAATGACATCGGCGCCGCGTCCGCCGGTGGCTGTGTTGACCGCCTCGACGAAGTCCTCGGTGGCGCGGTTAATGACGATGTCGGCGCCTGCCTCCGCGGCCACCCGGCGTTTGGCTTCATTGCCGACAACGCCGATCACTGTCGCGCCGGCGGCCTTGCCCAGCTGAGCGGCCGCCGTGCCGACCCCGCCGGCGGCGGCATGGACCAGCAGCGTCTCGCCGGGGGCAATCCCGGCCCGCCGGTGCAGCCCGAAGTAGCCGGTCTGGTAGCCGATGCACAGGGCTGCGGCTTCGGCGTCGGAAAGGGAATCCGGTGCGGGAAAAGCGGTGGCGCCAGGAACCTGCACCTCCTCCGCCATAACGCCCAGATGTGTGGCAATGACGCGCTCGCCCAACCGGAAGCCGGTGACGCCGTCGCCAATTCCGGTGACGATGCCGCACAGCTCGATGCCGGGAACGAAGGGCAGCTCCGGTTTTTCCTGGTACTCGCCGCGGCACAACAGCACATCCGGGAAATTCAGCGCCACGGCAAGGGTCTTCAACACCAGCGACCCCGGTGCCGCGGCGGGGGAAGGTTGATCGGTCAGGCGCAGGGCATCGCGCGGCTCAGCGTTTGTGACAACGGTCCATGCTTTCATGTGGCTGGTCCTTCGGGTGGAGCGGGCCGCAGCCCGGCGAGGTACAGATCGGTCAGCTGGGTGGCGACCTGTTGTTTGGTCAACGGCCCGGAGGGCTGGTACCAGTACGACAGGTAGTGCGGGTTGGCAAAAAAATTGGCGACAAGGACGGCCGTGGGGATGTCGCTGCGGAAGCAGCCCTCTGCACGGCCGCGGTTGATCAGGGCGCCGAAGACCTCGTTGTACCGGCGCCGCCGAACCTTGACGGCTTCCATCCGGTCGGGGCTGAGCATGTGCTGGGACCGGAAGAACACGGTGCCCTCGCGGATCCAGTCGATCGAGGTGACAATGACGTCCTCGCAGACCAGGCGGACTGTCTCCTCCACCGGAAGGCCGCGGGCAGTGATCTCGTCAAGGTTGCGGTGCTGCAGGGTGAGGATCCGGTCATATATGTCGAACAGCAGGTCGTCCTTTGAATTGAAGTAGTGGTACAGGGCACCCTTGGTGACACCGGCGGCATCGACGATCTGCTGCACGCTGGTCCGGGCGTAACCTTGGCTGGAAAAGAGCTCCACGGAAACGCGGGCCAGTTCTTCCTTGATGTTCATCGTCTTCATGCGGTGTTCCGTGTTTCTCGTGTGGCTTGTACCGGTCGGGCCGCCGGGCCAGAGGCCACGGCGAGAACCGACCGGTTGGTATGTGGATCACCATACCGCCGGGGCACCCGTTATCCGCAAGGGTTTCGGCGAAAGATTTCCCGCGGCTTCCGGGAGTTCGGCGCCAGCCGCGGTCTCGCGGCCGCGCCGCCGTGTCACGGCGCCTTTCCGGCGGAGCGGGCTGGTAGCGTCCGTGGCAATCGGTGCCGAAGGCTGCCCCGGGGAAGATTTCTTTGACGGGGGAACCAATGGCCGTGCGCCGATATGTCTTTCCAGTGCTGTGGCTGGCAATTTTCGCCGTGATTGCTTCGGCTCTCTTCAAACTCGCGTTCATCGACGGCATGAAAGCAGACGCCGCCGGGGGCGAACAGGCGGCCGCGCAGCTGTCCACTCCACTCGTTCCAGCTGTGCTGGGTACGGTAACCAACCTCGTGCAGGTTCAGGGTTCGGTGGTGGGTGATCCGGCGGTCATGGTCAAGAGCACCAGTGACGGAACCGTGGACTTCATCTATGTGCAGGCCGGCGACCAAGTTATCGCGGGTGCACCCCTGTTCCAGGTGAAGACTCCCGTGGAACCGGAAGCTCCGGCGGCGCCGGAGGAATCCTCAGGTGACGGCGGTTCCCCGGAACAGCCGCCCGCGGCCCCCGGGTTCCGGTATATGCCTACACGAACGTGCTCGCCACGGCCGACGGCACCGTGGCGCAGCTGTCGGTGCTTCCCAAACAGCAGGTCTCGGTCGGTGCCGACGTCGCGTCCCTGGATCCGGCACTTTTTCCGTTTCGGGAACCCTCACCGCGGACCAGCAGTTCCGCATCCTGGGCCGGGCGAACACCGCGGTGGTCACCGTCAACGGAGGTCCCGCTCCTTTCCCGTGCAGTGATGTCACCATGGGCCGGACCCCGGCCGCGGACACGGGAATCAGCCCCCAGGCGCAGCAGGCCGGGCCCGGACAGCCGGCGCCGGAAGCTCCGGCGGCCGGCAGCGTCAGCTGCAGCATTCCCGCGGATGTCCCGGTCTTCGCCGGCCTCGGCGCGGCAATCGACATCACGGCGGGGCAGGCCGAGGGCGTCGTCACGGTGCCCACGACGGCGGTGCGCGGTGCGGTGCAGACCGGCATTGTCTGGGTCATGCCCGGCGGGGCGGCAGCACCGGAAGCCGCCGGTACGGACGGGCCGGCTGGCGGCGGTGCCGGTGGCGGTGGCGGTGCCGGTGACGGGGCCGCGGCGGGCCCGGGACTTGACGGCGGCGCGGGAGCGGCAGTGGAGCGCGAAGTGTCGCTGGGGCTGAACGACGGGCAGACCGTGGAGATTACCGCCGGACTGGCCGAAGGCGAAATGGTCCTGCAGTTTGTTCCCGGTGCCCCCTCGGTGGACGAACAGATGGCCGGCATGCCCGGGGTGATGGGCGGATGAGTTCCCGGACCCGGCTGCCCGGCAGCAGCCGCTGGCGGTGCTCTCGCAGGTCACCCGGGCAGTCAGCCTGCCGGACCGGGACACCCTGCACATCCTGTCCGGAGTGGACCTCACCGTGTACCCCGGAGACCACCTTTCCATCGTGGGCCGGTCCGGTTCGGGCAAGTCGACGCTGTTGAACATCCTGGGACTGCTGGATGTGCCCACCTCGGGAACCATGACCTTTGACGGATCCCCGGTGGAACGGATGAACGAGAAACGCCGCGCCGGGGCCCGGGCGCCGCTGTCGGTTTCATCTTCCAGCAGTTCAACCTGCTGGCGGAGCGCACGGCCCTGGAGAACGTCATGACCCCGCTGCTCTATGCGCGCGGAAAACAGTTCTGGCAGCGCGAGCGGCTCGCTGCCCGGATGCTGGAGCGGGTGGGGCTGGGCAGCCGGCTGCGGGACCGGCCCCAAAACTCTCCGGCGGGGAACAGCAGCGTGTGGCGATTGCACGTGCCCTGGTCCGCTCGCCGCGGCTCATCCTGGCGGACGAGCCGACCGGTGCCCTGGACATCGCCACCGGCCGGCACGTGATGGCTCTCCTGGCCGAGGTCGCCGCGGAGTCCGGCGCCGCACTGGTCACCATCACGCACGACCCCCAAGTGGCGGCCCTGGCACAGGAGCACTTCCTGCTGCAGGACGGCCGGCTCGTGCCCGGAGCGGCGGTGGCGGCATGAGCCTCTCCGGGATCGCCGGCTCCCTGGTGGAGGCCTGGGCCGAGCTGCGCATCCACAAGACCCGGGTGCTGCTGGCCCTGATCGGAGTGGCCCTGTCAGTGGCCGCCCTGACCTCCGTGGTGGGGCTGGGCAACATGGTCCGCGAATCCATTGCCCAGGGCAGCGAGGTGCAGTCCGGCCGGCCGGCAACGCTGTCCGTCATGATGTACAGCAACGACGGAAGCGTCCCGGATCCGGCCGCCGCGGCCGCCGCCTACCGGGGCGTGGCCGAACGGTACTCCGTCACGTATTCGTCCCTGACCTCGCAGTCGAACGTTCCTTTCCAGCTTCCCGACGGCGTCGCGCAGGTGAACACCGTAGTGGTCGATCCGGACTACAAGGTCATGCGCCGGGTGCCCATGGTGGAGGGCGCCTGGTTTTCCGAGGCGGACGCCGGCCGCCTGGCTCCCGCCGTCGTCGTCAATGAAGCGCTGTATGACCGGATGGGAAACCCCAGCCTGGCCCTGGACCCGGTGCTGCCTATTTCCGGTGAACGGACGGTCAACGCCGTGGTGGTGGGGGTGAGCAGGGCACAGTACGAAGGGGAGTACCCCCAGGCGATGATGCTGTCCGAGTCGTACGACCGGCTGGGGCTGGGGGCGGCGGCAAATTCGTACTTGGAACTGTGGGTTCCGGAGGAACTCAGCGACCCGCTGCAGGCTGCCGTTACCGCCGATTTGCAGGCACAGTTTCCCGGCATGCAGATTGATGCCCACCGCACCGACTACGCCGCCTGGGGCGATCCGTTCGGCGGACTGCAGTGGGCGGTGGGCGGCATAGCGGCGCTGGTGATGCTGCTCGGTGCGGTGGGGCTGCTGAACATTTCCATGGTCACGGTCAAATACCGGGTGCGGGAAATCGGCATCCGCCGCAGCTTCGGAGCGACGTCGGGGCGCATCTTCTTCGGTGTGATGCTGGAATCGGTGGTGGCGACTTTCGCCGCCGGGGTGCTGGGGGTCATGGCCGCCGTCGCCGTCGTCAAACTTCCGGTCATCCAGCGTGCCGTGGCCGGCGGGGTTAGCGAGCTGCCGCCGTTTCCCGTCGAGGCCGCGCTGATCGGCCTGGCCGCCGCCACGGCGGTGGGGGCGCTGGCCGGGCTGATCCCGGCGCTGGTGGCGGTGCGGGTGAAGGTTATCGATGCGATCCGCTATTGAGGCGGTAATCCGCTGTTGAACGCAGAAGAACCCCGCACCCGGTGCGGGGTTCTTCTCTGTCTCAAAGTGCCCTCGATAGGATTCGAACCTACGGCCTGTTGCTCCGGAGGCAACCGCTCTATCCCCTGAGCTACGAGGGCAAGGACACCGGTAAACCGGCAGGTCCTGTGGGACTCAAGAAGCTTAGCAGGTCCGGCGCGCGGTGTGAAAACGTCCCCGGGAACCGGCCCCGCAAAACCTCAGTAGCCCAGGAAAGCGTCAGTCCGCACGGAGCGTCCGCCGGCACCGCGGACCGCCGTCCGTGCCGCGGCCACCGCGGCCGGCGATCCGGACACATAGGCGGCACGCTGCGCGGCGTCCGGCACTGCTGCGGCCAGGGCGTCAGCATCCGGCAGGCCGGGGCCCAGGTGTGTCCAGCCGCTGATCTGCGGATCGTCGGGGGTGCAGACCAGGACGCGGATGCCCAGGCCGTGCAGCTCCGCGGCGTAGGCGAGCTCATCCACGGACGCGGCGGCGTAGATGAGCACGACGTCGCGGGTCACGGTGCCGCCGCTGCCCGCGGCGAGCGCGCGCAGCTGGCTCATGAACGGAGTGATGCCGACTCCGGATGCGATGAGGAGCAGCGGAACGGAGCGGTTGCGGGGGAGCAGGAAGTCGCCGGCCACGGACGTCGCGGACACCACGGCGCCGGGCTTCAGTTTCAGCAGGGCGGTCTTGAAGGAACTGGTTGGTTCAGCCGCGCGCAGGCCCACGGCCACGGTGCCGGAGTCTCCCGGGGCCGTGGTGAGGCTGAAGATCCGCCGCGTTCCGCGCGCGTCGGCGGTGGCGTGCGGCAGGCTCAGTTCCAGGTACTGGCCCGGCCGGAAGCGCAGCGGGCGCGCCGGCTCGAACACCAGCTCGCGCGCCGTGGGTGTCAGCGCCCGGTTCTCGCGCAGCCGCAGCCGGATCCGCTGCGCGGAGCCAGGGCGAAGGCCAGCAAATTGCCGGCCAGCAGGGCCAGCTCGGGCGACATGAACACCGGCCCGGCATTCAGCGGGACTGCGAACAGAACGCCGACGACGGCGGCCTCCAGCAGCCGCTGCCAGTTCCGCGGGGGCAGGGTCAGCGGCTCGGACAGCATGAAGCCGGCGAAGAACAGCACCGGATAGGAAGCGAAGAAGGTGCCCAGCGCGGCCGGAAGGGGTTCACCGGCCAGGACCATCCGAACGGTGATAATGACGCCGGCCGCCAGCAGGAAGACCCCGGCCATCGGCAGCAGCCGGTTCCGGTACAGGATGATGGCCGCCGCCGGGAGCACTGCCACCAGCATCAGCGGTGCCGCCACCCACCACACGGCGGCCCCGAGGCCGGTCAGGGCCAGTACGGCTGCTCCCAGGGCTGCGGGATTAAAGATGTGCCGGCCGCGCCAGACCAGGACGTACTTTGACGCTGTTGCGGCACCGGCAGCCAGCGCCACGGTCAGCAGGGACGAGCCCTCGGTGCTGGGCCACAGCAGGAAGTAGAGCAGCAGCCCGGTAATCAGCGAGGAATCCGTCTGCGGCCGGGTACGGAAAAGCAGCCCCATGACGCGGCTGGCCACCAGGGCGGAGACGACGGCGGTGGCCGCGGTCGCGGCCAGCTCGGCCGGGGTGTAGGCCAGCGCTCCGGCGAAGGAGAGCAAAAAGGACCAGGCCGTCACGGCCAGCAGCAGGAACACCGTCAGCCGGTACATCGTCCAGCGGCCGGTGAAGGCATCGAGCCGGCCGGCAACCGGCGCGGGCAGGGAAAGGCTCATGAAAACAGAACTCCAGCCATGGCATCTGAGAAGGTCGCCCGGCCGTCCGAGAACATCCGCACATAGTCAAAGGCGAACTCCTCGGCGAGCCGGGCAGGATCGGTAAAGAATAAAGCAGTGGCCAGTCCGTCGGCGGTCATGGCATCGGCGGCCAGCGCCCAGGTGGCGGCGACCTTGCTCACAGGTTTTCCGGTGGCAGCATCAAGAATGTGGTGCAGCCCCTCGCCCCAGGCCCTCCGGTTCCCGGCCGAAGCACACAGGGCGCGGTCCCGCAGGGACACGATGCCAATGGCGCGGGCCGTATCGTAGGGATGCTCCAGGCCCACCCGCAGCCCGGTGCCGCCCGCGTGCCGCAGGTCGGAACCGGCGTCGACGGTGAGGTTCCGGTGCCCTGCGGACTGCAGCAGCCCAAAGACCAGGTCCACGAGCTGGCCCTTCCGGCGGCGCCGATGTCCAGGGTGACCGGCACCGTGGTGCTCAGCTGCACGCTTTCCCCGGCGGTCCGCCAGGAAACGGCGGCCGCCCAGTCGGGGGCGGGCGCCGGACCGGAACCGGCAAAGGAATATGCGGCGTCGTAGCCCAGCTTTTCCAGGGAGGATCCCACCAGCGGATTGACCGTCCCGCCGGAAAGGCGGTGCAGGCGGTCGAACAGCGTGAGCAGGGGCGCGGCCGAGGACGGCAGTTCCACGGTTCCGGGCGACCGGGTCAGTGTGGCGATGACGGAATCGGAACGGAACCGCGAATAGATGCGGTCATAGTCCGCCACCAGGTCCGCCACGGCGGCCCGGAGCGGTGCCGTGAGCGGAACAGCTGTGGTGATGGTCCACGCAGTGCCGATGGCATCGAATTCCAGGTCCGGCATGGCGGCAGGGTCAGCTGGCGGCTTCGGCCCGGATGGTGTCCAGGGCCTTGTTGAAGCCGGCGCTGGTAAGGGAAGAACCGCCCACCTTGTCCACGTCGAGCTCGTCGAGGTTCCTGCCGACCACCTGGTCCTGCACCTTGGACGTGAAATCGCGCTGGTGCATCTTCGATGTGGGGTGGTTGCCGGAGGTGGTGACCTCCAGCTCCGTCACCACGCTGCCCTCGAGGGTCAGGGTGACATCGACGTCCTCGGTCTGGTTCGACGGCGGCGTGTAGCTGCCGGAGGCGGAGTACTCGCCGTCGGCGTAACTGCCGGCCGGTGCGGCGTTTTGGGGTGCTGCGCTCTGCGGTGCGGCAGGGGAAGCGGGCGCGGGATCCTGGGCGGCGGGCGCCTCATCGGCTGCCGGCCCGGCGCATGCGGTGGAAGCCAGGATCAGGGACGCAGCGGTGAACAGAAGTGTCTTGCGGGTGTGGTTCATTTTTCTCCTGAAGGTGGGGCAGCAGGCAGGCGGGCAGCAGGCAAGCGGGCCGGGTGCCCATATCCATTAGAACGTATCCGGATGAACCGTGCCTGTGCACGCCCTGTTGGCTTGGTCTCTCCGGGGAAGTGCCGGGAGATACGGGGAGGCGCCGGGGAAGCGCGGGGCAGGGTCCGGAGCTGCTGCGGCGAACCGCCCGGGGCAGCGTCACAGTTCGCGGACCGGTGCCTGAGTCGAGGCTATGCTTAACCGGTGACTCCCGAAGAACTTTCCTCCGCCGTAACTGCCTGCCTCCAAGACGCCATCGATGCCGGTGACTTCAGCATCGACGTCCCCCGGGAGGTGCGCGTGGAGCGGCCGAAGAACCGCGACCACGGCGACTGGGCCACCAACATTGCCCTGCAGCTCTCCAAGCAGGCCGGAATGAACCCCCGCCAGTTCGCGGAAATCCTCAAGGGACGCCTCGAAAAGATCGACGGCGTGGCCAAGGTGGACATTGCCGGACCCGGTTTCCTGAACATCACCCTCGACGCCGGTGCCGCCGGTGAGCTGGTCAAGACCATCGTGGATGCCGGCGGGTCCTACGGCACCTCGGAAATCCTCAAAGGCACCCGGATCAACCTCGAGTTCGTCTCGGCCAACCCCACCGGTCCCATCCACCTGGGCGGAACCCGCTGGGCCGCCGTCGGCGACGCCCTGGCCCGGATCTTCTCGTCGCAGGGCGCTGAAGTCACCCGCGAGTACTACTTCAATGACCACGGTGCGCAGATTGACCGCTTCGCCCGGTCGCTGCTGGCCTCGGCCAAGGGCGAACCGGCTCCCGAAGACGGCTACGCCGGCGGCTACATCGAGGACATCGCGAACCGCATCCTGGCCGCCGAACCGAACATCATGGAACTGCCCGACGCCGAAGCGCAGGAGCACTTCCGGGCGGCCGGCGTCGACTTTATGTTTGCCGACATCAAGGAGTCCCTGCACAACTTCGGCGTGGACTTCGACGTCTTCTTCCATGAGGATTCCCTGCACGAAAACGGGCAGGTGGACAAGCTCCTGGAACAGCTCAAGGGCTCCGGGAACCTGTACGAGAAGGACGGCGCGTGGTGGCTGAACTCCTCCGAGTTCGGCGATGACAAGGACCGCGTGGTCATCAAGTCCGATGGGAACGCCGCCTACATTGCCGGCGACATCGCCTACATCCAGAACAAGCGCGACCGCGGCTTCGACTTGAACTTCTACATGCTCGGCGCCGACCACCACGGCTACGTGGCCCGGCTCAAGGCCGCTGCCGCCGCCCTGGGCCACGACCCGGAGTGCGTGGAGGTGCTGATCGGCCAGATGGTGAACCTGGTCAAGGACGGCAAGCCCGTGCGCATGTCCAAGCGCAACGGCACCGTGGTCACCCTCGAGGACCTGGTGGAAGCCGTGGGCGTGGATGCCGCCCGCTACACGCTGGCCCGCTTCTCCGCCGACTCCAACATCGACATCGACCTGGACCTGCTGACCAAGCGCAGCAACGAGAACCCGGTGTTCTATGTCCAGTACGCGCACGCCCGCACCTACGCTCTGGCCCGCAACGCCGAAGCGGCCGGCGTGGACGATTCAGCCTTTGACGCCTCGCTGCTGACGCACCCCACCGAAGGTGAACTGCTGGCCGCGCTGGGACAGTATCCCGGCGTCGTCGCGCAGGCCAGCGCCTTCCGCGAACCGCACCGCGTGGCCCGCCACCTGGAAGTTATCGCCGGAACGTACCACCGCTGGTACGACGCCTGCCGGATCGCGCCCCAGGGCGACGAGGAAATCACCGATGTGAACCGCACCCGCCTGTGGCTGAACCTTGCCACCCGCCAGGTCCTGGCCAACGGCCTGGGCCTGCTGGGAGTTTCCGCTCCGGAACGGATGTAACCGATGACTGTTTCCCCCCTCGCACCCGGCTGGCTGAGCCATCCGGGGGACGTGAATGCCCTGCGGCCGCAAATGTGGGCGCGCGACGTCAGCCGCAGCGTGAACGGCGAACTGGAAGTGGCCGGTGTGCCCGTCTCGTCCCTTGCCGCGGAATTCGGCACGCCGCTGTTCGTGGTGTCCGAAGCGGATTTCCGCGCCCGTGCCCGGGACTTCAAGGACTCCTTCGATGCGGCTTTTGCCGACCTGTGCGGGGAGTGGATGTCTACTATGCCGGCAAGGCGTTCCTCTGCACCGCGGTGGCCCGCTGGGTGCGTGAAGAGGGGCTGCGCCTGGACACCTGCTCCGGCGGGGAACTGGCCGTGGCCCGCCGCGCCGGGATCCCCGGTGCCTACCTCGGCCTGCACGGCAACAACAAGTCCGACGCCGAGCTGACCCGCGCACTGGACATGGGCCTGGGCCGGATCGTGGTGGACAGCATGGCCGAGCTGCACCGCCTGGACGCCCTTGCGGTCTCCCGCGGCGAGCAGGCGAACGTGATGCTCCGGCTGACCCCGGGCGTGCACGCGTCCACCCATGAGTTCATTGCCACCGCGCATGAGGATCAGAAGTTCGGCCTCTCCATGGCTCCGGATCCGGCGGCCGGCGGCGAATCTCCGGCAGCTGCGGCTGTGGCCGCAGCACTGGCAGCCAGGGTATCCGGCTGCTCGGCCTGCACTGCCATATCGGCTCGCAGATCTTTGAGCCGGAGGGCTTTGAACTGGCGGCCAAACGGCTGCTGGGCTTCCTGGCGGACATCAAGGCGGAGCATGGTGTCGAACTGCCGGAGCTGGACCTCGGCGGCGGTTACGGCATTGCCTACACCGAAGCCGACACTCCGCGTCCGCCGGCGGAAATCGCGCAGGCGATGGCCGCCGTCGTCGGCTCCACCTGCACGGAGCTGGGACTGGCCGTGCCGAGGATCTCGATCGAGCCCGGCCGTGCCATTGTTGGCCCCACCACGTTCACCCTGTACCGCGCGGGCACCGTCAAGACGGTGCGCGTGGACACGGCTGACGGCGGCACGGCCGAACGCCGGTACGTATCAGTGGACGGCGGCATGAGTGACAACGCCCGTCCGGTGCTCTACGACGCCGACTACTCCGCCGTGCTTGCCTCCCGCAAGTCCGAAGATGACGCCGTTTTGTCACGCGTAGTTGGCAAACACTGCGAGAGCGGGGACATAGTGGTGCGGGACGTCTATCTTCCGGCCGACACCGGCGACGGTGACCTGCTGGCGGTTCCCGGGACGGGCGCGTACTGCTGGGCGTTGTCCAGTAACTACAACTACATTGCCCGTCCGCCCGTGGTGGCCGTGCTGGACGGCACCGCCCGGCTGATTATCCGCGGTGAAACCGAAGAAGACCTGTTGGCCCGGGACGTTGACGCGGCAAGCGCACGTCCGCCCGAACCGCTGAAGGAGTAGGCACGCACGATGAAGACCCTCAAAGTTGCCCTGTTGGGCTGCGGAAACGTTGGCTCCCAGGTGGCCCGGATACTCCTGGACGACGCGGAGGACCTCGCCGCACGCACTGGTGCCCGGCTGGAACTGACGGGCATTGCGGTCCGGAACCCGGAGGCACCCCGCGACGTGGACCTGCCGCGGGACCTGTTCACCACCGACGCCGAAAAGCTGGTGGAGGACGCCGACATCGTCATTGAACTGATGGGCGGCATGGAGCCTGCCCGCACGCTGATGCTGCACGCGATCGGCCACGGGGCCTCCGTGGTCACCGGAAACAAGGCGCTGCTTGCCGCGGACGGCGCCGCAATGTTTGAAAAGGCCGACGCCGCGGGGGTCCGGCTGGCCTATGAAGCCGCCGTGGCCGGCGCCATTCCGATCCTGCGTCCCATCCGCGACAGCCTCTCCGGAGACCGCATCACCCGCGTGCTGGGCATCGTCAACGGCACCACCAACTACATCCTGGACGCCATGGACAGCACCGGCGCGCAGTTCGCCGACGCCTTGGCCGACGCCCAGCGCCTCGGATACGCCGAAGCCGACCCCACCGCCGACGTCGAAGGCCACGACGCGGCAGCCAAGGGCGCCATCCTCGCCTCGCTCGCCTTCCACACCAACTTTGACCTCGCGAACGTGTCCTGCGAGGGCATCTCCTCCGTCACTGCCGATGACATTGCGGCGGCAAAGGACGCCGGCTTTGTGATCAAGCTGCTGGCGATCGCGGAGAAGCTGGAGAACGACGGCGAACCCGGCGTCAGCGTCCGCGTGCATCCCACGCTGCTGCCCCGCACCCACCCGCTGGCCGCCGTGCACGGTGCCTTCAACGCGGTGTTCGTGGAAGCTGAAAACGCCGGCGAGCTCATGTTCTACGGCCAGGGCGCCGGCGGCGCTCCCACCGCGTCGGCCGTGATGGGCGACGTCGTGTCCACCGCCCGGCGGCTGGTCCTGGGCGGTCCGCTCGGGGCTGAGACACCCACCGGGTCGGTGCCGGCGCTGCCGTTCGAGAAGGTCACCACCAGCTACAGCATCGGCCTGCAGGTCACCGACCAGCCCGGTGTCCTGGCCGCAGTGGCCCGGGTCTTCGCCGAACACGGCGTCTCCATCGAAACCATGCGCCAGACCATCCACGCCGGCGGCACATCTTCGTCGGCCGAACTGCGCTTCGTGACACACCGTGCCTCCGAAGCTGCGCTGGCCGCCACCGTCGAGGCCATCAAGGGCCTGGACATCATCAATTCAGTCACATCCGTCCTGCGGGTAGAAGGGGTCCAATACCGTGGCTCACCAATGGCGCGGCGTCATCGCCGAATACGCCGATCGTCTTCCCGTTACCGGTTCCACCGAGATCATCACCCTCGGCGAGGGCGGCACCCCGCTGGTGAAGGCCAAGGCCCTCTCCGAGCTGACCGGCAACGAGGTCTACCTCAAGGTCGAAGGCATGAACCCCACCGGTTCCTTCAAGGACCGCGGCATGACAATGGCCATCACGGCCGCCGTCGAGTCCGGCGCCAAGGCTGTGGTGTGCGCATCCACCGGCAACACCTCCGCCTCCGCCGCGGCCTATGCCACGCAGGCCGGGATCACCTGCGCCGTGCTGGTTCCGGACGGCAAGATTTCCATGGGCAAGCTCAGTCAGGCCATTGCCCACGGCGCCGAGCTGCTGCAGGTCAACGGCAACTTCGACAACTGCCTGGATGTGGCCCGCAAGCTGGCCGAGGCCTACCCGGTGTTCCTGGTGAACTCCGTGAACCCGGCCCGCATCGAGGGCCAGAAGACTGCCGCCTTTGAGGTGGTGGACGCCCTGGGCGATGCTCCGGATTACCACCTGCTCCCGGTGGGCAACGCCGGCAACATCACCGCATATTGGAAGGGCTACACCGAGTACGCCGCTCCGTACACGAACCTGGCCGGCGAGGAACTGGCGCCGGTGTCCACCAGGACTCCGGTCATGTGGGGCTTCCAGGCCGAAGGCGCCGCGCCGCTGGTGAAGGGCCACCCGGTAACCGATCCCGATACGATCGCCACCGCCATCCGCATTGGCAATCCCGCCTCCTGGGAGCAGGCCACCGCGGCCCGCGATGAATCCGGCGGCCTGATCGAAGCCGTTACCGACACCGAAATCCTCGAAGCGCACCGCTGGCTCTCCTCCCGGGAAGGCGTCTTCGTGGAGCCGGCCTCCGCCGCAGGCGTGGCCGGGCTGCTCAAGAAGCACGCTGCCGGGGAAGCCCCCACCGGAAAGAAGATCGTCATTACCGTCACCGGCCACGGCCTGAAGGATCCGCAGTGGGCCCTGCGCACCGCCGACGGTTCCGATGTCGAGCCCACCAAGGTGGAGTTCGACGTCGTATCCGTTGCCGCCGCGCTGGGCCTGGAAGCACGAGGCTGCGGGCTAAGCGAACATGCACGTGAGCGATTCCGCGGCAGCCTCCCGCACCGCAGCCGCCGTGGCCGGGCCTGCGGCCGGAACCGTGGCCGCCGGGCAGGACATTACCGTCCGGGTTCCGGCCACCAGCGCCAACCTGGGCCCGGGCTTTGACAGCCTGGGCCTGGCGGTCGGCCTGTATGACACCGTGCGGGTGCGCACGTCCGGAGGGCCCGGCACTGCGGTCCGCATCACCGGCGAGGGCGCCGGAACGCTGCCCACCGATGACACCCACCTGGTGGTCCGGACCATCCGGAACACGGTGGAGTCGGCGGGCTTTTCCGCGCCCGGACTGCGGCTGGACGCGGAGAACGTCATTCCCCACGGCCGCGGCCTGGGATCCTCGGCCTCCGCCATCGTCTCCGGGGTGCTGGCGGGCAACGCCCTGCTGCCTCCGGAGCACCGGCTGGATGCAGCAGCCCTGCTGGACCTGTGCTCCCGGCTGGAGGGCCACCCGGACAACGTCGCCCCGGCGCTGGCCGGCGGACTGGCGGTCTCCTGGGAAGAAGGGGGAACTTTCCGGTCCGTCACCTCGCCGGTGCATGCCGACATCATTCCGGTAGCCGCAGTGCCTGCCTCCGAACTGTCCACGGAAAGCGCCCGCGGACTGCTTCCGGCCCAGGTTCCGCATCCGGCTGCCGCGGCCAACGCAGGCCGGGCAGCGCTGCTGATCCATGCCCTGGCATCCGATCCTGCGCTGCTGCTGCCGGGAACGGTGGATTTCCTGCACCAGGGGTACCGGGCCGGGGCCATGCGGCCAAGTGCCGAACTGATGGGCCATCTGCGGAGCAGAGGGCTGGCGGCGGTCATCTCCGGAGCCGGGCCCACCGTGATGGCTCTGGCCAACGGACCCGAGCAGGCCCGGCAGGCCGAACAACTGATCGCTGAGTACCTCTCAGCCGCGGGAACTGCACAACTTTGGCGTGTTTTGCGGCTCAGCGTGGACCGAGATGGTGCTAGAGTGGAAGAGCACCAGCGGTACTAACCGTCAGGTGTTCCCGCACCCGTATTGTGCTCCCGCATCCAGACCGTCCGTTTCCGGACCGCCCTGAAGAACTGTTGAAAACTCGTTGCCAAGGGCATATTGTCCAAACTCCGTGTCGGAAACTCTTGTTCAGTTGTGGACGTGCAATTCTCGGTGCAGCCTTCCGGGTACTGCCAAGAAACGGTCAGTCCCCTTGAATGCCGCATAGTTCGGCAGCAAAGCTGACCAAACTTCTGTGGATTTCTTCCAAAGGCACCTTAAGTAGATTCGCCGATTCCCGGCCCTTGCCGGCAACCGGCGAACCCTGACCCCCATGTCTGACCATAGGGGGACCAGGGCCAAATCATCCGCGGCCGGCACTGCGCCGGACCGCCCGACGAGGGGGAAGGATCCTTCGTGACAGATACCACTGACCTGACTTCAGGTGTGGACTCAGCTACCGCCGGAACTAACGGCGAAGCAACTTCAAAAGCTCCGGTCTTGCCGGCCTCAAGCTTGCACAGCTGCAGGCTCTTGCCGGACAGCTGGGCATCACCGGCGGCTCCCGCATGCGCAAGGGGGATCTGGTAACAGCGATCTCCAACCACCAGCGGGGCGGCGCAGTAGCCGACCGCCCGGTTCGCGGCGCCAAGACTGAAGCAGCCAAGGCCGACGGGGCGAAGGCCGGCAGCGACCGCACAGCCGCTCCCGCGGCAGCGGCTCCGCGGCGGAGGCCCCGGCCGCCGAGCAGCCGGCCGCCGAGCGTCCGGCCCGCACCCGGAACCGCAACCGCCGTGCTGCCAGCGACGGAGTCGTCACTGCACCCGCCGCGGAAGCGCCGGCGCAGAGCGCCCCGGAACAGGCCCAGGCACCGCGCGAGGAGACCCAGCGCGAAGAGCCCCAGCGTGATGAGCCCCAGCGCGAGCGCAGCAACCGCCGTTCACGCAGCCGCCGGGCGGACAGCGACGGCACCTCGGACAACGGCCGGAGCGAGAACAGGCAGGATGCGCAGGGCGAAACCGCGCCGTCGAACGCCTCCGATAACGGAACGGGCGCTTCGGCGAACGGCTCAGCATCCGAGGACCGCGGACGCGAGAGCAACCGCAGCGACAGCCGCGAAAACTCCCGTGAGAACAAGCGCGGCGACCGCGAGAACAACCGCGGCGACCGGGAGAACAACCGCGGCGACCGGGACAACAACCGTAGCGACCGCGAGAGCAACCGCGGCGACCGGGACAACAACCGCGGCGACCGGGACAACAACCGCGGCGACCGGGACAACAACCGCAGCGACCGGGACAACAACCGCAGCGACAGCCGGGATGACAGCGACGAGAACGGGCGCGGACGCAACCGCCGCAACCGCAACCGCAACGACCGGAACGACCGCAACGACCGCGGCGACCGGAATGACCGCTTCCGTGACCGCAACGAGCGCCGCCGCAACCGGAACCAGAACCCCGACGTCGACGATGTCGAGGTCACCGAAGATGACGTCCTGCTGCCCGTAGCCGGAATCCTGGACGTCCTCGAGAATTACGCGTTTGTCCGCACCTCCGGCTACCTGCCGGGCCCGAACGACGTGTACGTTTCCCTGGCCCAGGTAAAGAAGTACAACCTGCGCAAGGGCGACGCCGTCGTCGGCGCCATCCGCGCCCCCCGCGAAGGCGAAAGCCAGGGCGGAAACCAGCGCCAGAAGTTCAACGCGCTGGTTCGTCTGACCTCCGTCAACGGCAAGCCCGCGGAGGATAACAAGGACCGCGTGGAGTTCTCCAAGCTGGTTCCGCTGTACCCCTCCGAGCGCCTGCGCCTGGAGACTTCCGCCAAGGTGATCGGCCCCCGCGTCATCGACCTGGTGGCTCCGATCGGCAAGGGCCAGCGCGGCCTGATCGTGTCCCCGCCCAAGGCCGGTAAGACGCTGATCCTCCAGGCCATCGCCAACGCCATCACGATCAACAATCCTGAGGTCCACCTCATGATGGTCCTGGTGGACGAGCGCCCCGAAGAAGTTACGGACATGCAGCGCACGGTGAAGGGCGAGGTCATTGCCTCCACCTTCGACCGTCCCGCCGATGACCACACCACCGTGGCTGAGCTGGCCATCGAGCGGGCCAAGCGCCTCGTGGAGATGGGGAACGACGTCGTCGTCCTCCTGGACTCCATGACCCGCCTGGGCCGTGCCTATAACCTGGCCGCCCCGGCGTCGGGCCGTATCCTCTCCGGCGGCGTGGACTCATCCGCGCTGTACCCGCCCAAGCGTTTCTTCGGTGCTGCCCGCAACATCGAAAACGGCGGCTCACTGACCATCCTGGCCACGGCCCTGGTGGAAACCGGATCCAAGATGGACGAGGTCATCTTCGAGGAATTCAAGGGCACCGGCAACATGGAACTGCGCCTGTCCCGCAACCTTGCGGACAAGCGCATCTTCCCGGCCGTGGACGTCAACGCGTCCGGTACCCGCCGCGAAGAGAACCTGCTGTCCCCGGACGAGGTCAAGATCATGTGGAAGCTGCGCCGGGTCCTGTCCGGCCTGGACACCCAGCAGGCGCTGGAACTGCTCACCGGAAAGATCCGGGAGACACAGTCCAACGTCGAGTTCCTGATGCAGATCCAGCAGACCACCCTGGGCACCAAGGACAACTAGCTGCCGTACCGAGCCGCTCATGCTCCGGCTTCCGCACCTGCGGGGGATCCGGAGCCTGGGCGGTTTGGCAGTTAATGTGCGCATCCCGGCCGGGGCACGCGGATAAACTGCTGGTGGGCAGTGATGAAGTCCGTAACCGGTGACCTCCGCAGCAGCAGGACTGCAGCTGTGGACGGCGCCGGACAAGTATTTGAGATCCGCCCGAGTCCGGGCCCGGGTCCACCGTCGAAAGAGGAACGTAGAACATGTTTGAGTCCATACAGGGTCTGTTGGATGAGCACGAAGAGCTGCAGCTGCGGCTCTCGGATCCGGCAGTGCACGCGGACCAGGGGCTCGCCCGCCGGCTGGGCCGGCGCTACGCGGAACTCAGCCGCATCGTGGACGCCTACAACAAGTGGAACGCCCTCGAAGACGACCTCGCCGCGGCATCGGAAATGGCTGCCGAGGACCCCGAATTCGCGGCGGAGGTTCCGGTGCTGAAGGAAGCCCTCGACGACGCCCAGGAGAAACTGCGCCGCCTGCTGATTCCGCGTGACCCCAACGACGGCCGTGACGTCATCATCGAGGTCAAGGGCGGCGAAGGGGGCGACGAGGCGGCCCTGTTCGCCGGTGACCTGCTGCGCATGTACACCCGCTACGCCGAGGGACGTGGCTGGCGGACCGAAATCATCACCGCGACCGAGTCGGACCTGGGCGGCTACAAAGACGTCTCCATGGCGATCAAGGGCAGCTCCAACGACCCCGCCGAGGGCGTTTACGCCCGGCTGAAATACGAAGGCGGCGTACACCGCGTGCAGCGGGTTCCCGTCACGGAATCCCAGGGCCGGATCCACACCTCGGCCGCCGGCGTGCTGGTGCTGCCCGAAGTGGATGAGCCCGAAGAAGTCGAGATCAGCCAGAACGACCTCAAAATCGACGTCTACCGGTCCTCCGGTCCGGGCGGCCAGTCCGTGAACACCACGGACTCCGCGGTGCGCATCACCCACCTGCCCACCGGCATTGTGGTGGCCATGCAGAATGAGAAATCCCAGCTGCAGAACCGCGAAGCGGCCATGCGTGTGCTGCGTTCGCGCATCCTCGCACACCAGCAGGCGGAAATCGACGCTGCGAACTCCGACATCCGCAAGTCCCAGATCCGCACCATGGACCGCTCCGAGCGCATCCGCACCTACAACTATCCGGAGAACCGGATCGTGGACCACCGCACCGGCTACAAGGCCTACAACCTGGACACCGTGATGAACGGCGACCTGGAAGCGGTGGTTCAGGCTGCCATCGAAATGGATGAGCAGGCCCGCCTGGACGCCATTGGGGACGAGAACTAACGTCGACGATGGAATCCACCACACTGGCGGCGGCCCTGCGCGAGGCTGCCGCCACCCTGGCCGGGGCGGGAGTGCCCACGCCGGCCGTTGACGCGGAGCTGCTGGCGGCGCACCTGCTGGGAGTTTCCCGCGGGCGGGTCAAGGCGCTGGCCTTTACCGATACACCGGTCCCGCCGGGGTACGGAGAACTCGTGGCCGAACGCGCGGAGCGCATTCCCCTGCAGCACCTGACGGGCACGGCCTCGTTCCGCTACCTGGAACTTCGCGTCGGCCCCGGAGTCTTCGTGCCGCGGCCGGAAACCGAATCCGTGGCCCAGCTGGCCATCGACTCTGCCCGCGCCTTCCTGGGCGCCGGTAAGCCGTCGGTCCGCGCCGTGGATCTGGGGACCGGATCGGGTGCCATTGCCGCGTCCCTGGCCACCGAGGTTCCGGAAGCCGAGGTCCACGCCGTCGAACTGAGCCCGCTGGCGCTGGCATGGGCGCGGCGGAACCTGGAGCCGCTGGGGGTGCGCCTGGTCCATGATGACCTGCGCACCGCGCTGCCGGACCTGAACGGTACGTTCGACGTCGTGGCGTCCAACCCGCCGTACATTCCCGCCGAGGCCGTGCCCAACGAGCCCGAGGCTGCGGAGCACGACCCGGCCATGGCGCTTTACGGCGGCGGGCGGGACGGACTCGAACTGCCGCTGGCAGCGGCGGATACCGCCGCACGCCTGCTGCGGACCGGCGGCTACTTTGTCATGGAGCACGCTGAAGTGCAGGCCGAACGGATCAAGCACCTCCTGAACGCGCAGCCCTGCTGGCAGGAAGTCGAAACACACACCGACCTCAACGGCCGTCCGCGGGCAACCTCCGCGGTGCGGACGGCACGCCACTAAGACGAAGGAAAGAACCAGCCCGTGACTACCACCTTTGACTGCACTGACCCGGACGGACGAAGCGAAGGCCTGGCAAAAGCCCACCAGGCCATCAGCGCGAAGCAGTGCGTGGTCCTGCCCACCGACACCGTGTACGGTATCGGGGCGGACGCTTTCTCGCCGCAGGCCGTTGCCACACTGCTCGCCGCGAAGGGCCGCGGCCGGTCCATGCCGCCGCCCGTGCTGATTCCCCGGATGCAGACCATGGAAGGGCTGGCCGTGGATGTATCCGACGACGCGCGTGCCCTCGCCAAGGCCTTCTGGCCCGGCGGGCTGACCCTGATTTTCCATGCCCAGCCGTCCCTGACCTGGGACCTGGGGGACACGCTGGGCACGGTGGCGCTGCGGATGCCCGATGACCCCGTTGCGCTGGAGCTGCTCGCGCTGACGGGACCGATGGCGGTTTCCTCCGCCAACCGCACCGGAAACCCGGCGGCCCGGACCGCCGCCGAAGCACGCGAACAGCTGGCCGAATCCGTGGAGGTCTACCTTGAAGCCGGCCCCCGGCCGGAGCACGGAGCCGCCGGCGTGCCCTCGACGATTGTTGATGCGACCTCGGACATCCTGCGGGTTGTCCGGCTGGGCGCCGTGGACCTCGAGCAGCTCCGGGGCGTCGTTCCCGGAGTGCAGGGGCCGGACGAGGACGCGGCCTTCTAGGACGAAGACGTGTCCGCCCCGCTGCCAGGGGCCGGTGCCGTGTCCCGGTTCGAGTGTCGGGGTGGTGCTTTCTCCGGGCCGGTTTTTCGGCATCGTCGCGTCACTCGACGGGGGATGGCCGCATTATCCCTACACTCGGCGGGCGGCGGGATAAAGCTCTGCCGGACACGCCGGTCGGCCAAACCGGAGACGCCGGCGGCCAAACCGGCGGCCAAACAGGCCCCGAGGCAGCCCCTGAACGTCAGCGTCCGGCGGGCTCGCGCTCCTGCAGGGAGCGCAGGACTTCCTGCACCCGGGGTTCGGGCACGTTGCCGGTGGCCTCGGCCCATCCGGAGACCTGCCGCTGGCCGAACCACATCATTTCCAGTCGCCGCAGCGGTCCGTGCAGCCGCTCGCCCGCGAGGGCGGAAAGCCGGTAACCGCACCACAGGGCGCTCCGGCACAGCCACACGGGCAGCCGCAGCGGCGTCCGTCCGCCGGCGGCTTCCAGCACGCCCGCCACCGTGGCACGTTCCCATGGCTGGAGGACGACGGCGGGAACCGGGCCGGTGTGCTGCCCGACCGTCATGATGAACTGCACCAGCGAGTCCACGGAACTGACCGGCGACGGCGCCGTGCCCTGTCCGGCGACCGAAGCCAGCGGGGATGCCGCCAGCCGGGCCAGCTTTGCGGTAGTGGGACGCTGCGGGCCCTGGACGGACGTAGCCCGAATTGTCACGGCGCTGCAGCCGCGGGCCGGACGGGAGGCCAGGGCGCGCTCACCCAGCGCCTTTGAACGCGAATAGGCGGAAAACGGCTGCACGTAGTCTGTTTCGTCCAGGAACGGGCGGTGGCCCTGAACCGCGGCGCTGCTCAGGTGAACGAAACGACGCACCCCGGCCGCGTCGGCGGAGTCGGCAATGAGCACGGGCAGCAGCGAGTTGGCGCCGCGCAGGCCGGGGGAGTCCGCTCCGCCCGGCGTGGCCAGCCCCGCGGCGTTGACGACCACCCGGGCACCGGCAAAGGCGGCCGCAAGGTCGGACCGCACCGCCGTCAGCGGGGCGGCTTCGGCCAGAAGCCCCGCGGCATCCCGGGCCGATGACTCCAGCCGCGGCGCCGGAACGGTGCGGACCGTGATGCCGGCCGCACGCAGGCCGGCACAGACTGCCCGGCCGATGAAACCCGAGGAACCGAGCACCACCCAGACTTCGGGAGCGGACGGTTCCGGAGACTCCTGCGTGGACGGGAGGTGCTGCGTCAAACCTGGTTCCGATCGTGGTGGGGATGTTCTTCCAGCGGCTGCATGGGCTGCCATGACTTATCGTGCATGATGCGGCGGCTTTCGCGCCAACCGCGCCAGAGGCTGCCCGCACCGGAAATGCGGTGTTCGACGGCGAGGAGCCGCAGAGCCTCTTTGGCGGCGGTCAGCAGGGTGCCCAGGGCAAACCCGAACCGGTGATACCTGCCGTGTGCCAGCAGGTATTGGGCGGTGTGGCCGCGGTTGCGCATGGAGTAGAAGCGGCTGAGGTCGCTTGAGTCGTTCAGGTGGCGGATGCCGAGATCGATCTGTTTCTGCGGGCGGACCTTCTGGAGCACGAAGTCATTGACGTAGACCACCTCCGTCAGCTGCGACGCCAGCCAGCCGTAGATTTCGTCGTCGCCGTTGATGAAGTAGCGGGCATCGGGCAGGCCAATCCGGCGGACCAGGTCCGCGGAGATGAGCATGCCTTCGAAGCAGCCCACGTTGGTGGCAAAAACGGGGGAATCTCGGAAGACGTTGCCCTGGATGGGAATGTGGATTCCGAGGAAAGACAGGAAGCGGTGCTGCCAGAAGAACGGACTGCCGGCGTCGTCGAGCCGGCGCCCGTGAATGCACTCATAGGTGCCGGTGTATTTGCGCAGGGCCGCTACGGCGCCGGGAGGACGACGACGTCGTCATCCATCACCCACAGCCAGGAGGCTCCTTCGGTAAGGGCGCGCTCCACGCCGGCGGCGAATCCGCCGGCACCGCCGGCGTTCACCGGCAGGCGAAGGTTGACCACGGGCATGGGAAGCCGGGCGGCAGCGCCGGCGATGGTTTCCTGGGTGTCGTCGGTGCTGGCGTTGTCCACCACGATGATCCGCTCCGGAGCCGGGTCCAGCGCGGCCACGGATTCCAGCAGTCCCTGCAGGTACCGGGAACGGTTGAAGGTGGTGATGACGAGTGTCAGGGCTGCGGCGCCGGAATCATGCATCAGAACCCGAAATCCGACGGCGGACCAAACCGGCGTCCGCGCATGCCGGAGGCATAGGCGCGCAGCCAGGAGGCAAAGCCGCGCAGGTCGCGGGTCCTGGCGAAGTGGACCGGATAACCCACGGCATCGGCGGCGAAGGACCGCAGGCGCTTGTATTTCCAGGTCAGGTGCCCGCGGTTGCGGTAGAAGTAGAACTGTTTAAAGGCGTTCTCCGGAACCAGCACGTGCAGCCGGTCTCCGGCTACCTGCTGCACCTCGGCCCAGGCCGCAGGATGGGTCAGGGCCACCGAGGTGACGGTGCCAAAACGCACGCCGGCCCGGCGCAGCCGGATCATGAAGTCGGTTTCATCACCGCGGATGAACAGGCGAAGGTCCGGCAGGCCGACACGGAAGAATACATCGGCGCGGATCAGTGCGCCGTTGAAAAAGTGTCCGACGTCGGGCAGGAACCCCAGCTTCTCCACCTCGGCGCGGTTGTGGGTGAGCTTGCCGTTCAGGCGAAAGTGGAAGGACAGCGTGTCGGGGTGTCCCGGGGCAACCACCAGGGGGAGCACCACATCCACCTCGTGTTCCCGGGCCGCCGCCAGCAGCGTTTCCAGGCACTTGGGATCCTCCGGATGGGCGTCGTCGTCCATGATCCAGATCCAGTCCGCGCCGGAGGCCATCGCCGAGAGGATGGCCAGCGAGAACCCGCCGGCACCGCCCAGATTGGTGTTGGAGCGGATGTAGGTGACGGGCGCAGCGGAGGATTCGGCGATATCCTGAACCGGAGTGTTCCCTGAATCAACCAAGGAAACTGACGTAATGTTGCCGGTCTGGGCAGCCAGGGAGTCCAGGAGCACGGCAACGTCACCGGGACGGTCGAAGGTTACTGCTGCTACGGCCACTGAGTCCGGCAAAATGATCCTTTCGAGGCAACCCGGATGAGCGGCACAAGCCGAACGGAGAAGGGGGTGCAGTTAGAATGCTGATGAGTTTCCATTCTATTACACCGGATTCCTCCGAACCGTGTTGCAACCACCGAGAAGAGAACCGGGGAATTACCCGTTGAGGATTATGAGGCAGACAAGCACGGACGAGCGCGGTCTTTCCCGCGACGAAAAACCTGCGCTGTGGATTTGGTCCCAGTACATCCTGGACTCACTGGCCTGGGTGGTGGCCATCGTCCTGGCGCTGGTGCTCCGCTACGAGCTCACAGTGGACCAGATCAACCCCGGCGGCCTTGCCGTCTTCTGCGCAGCCGCGGTGCTGGTGCAGCTGGTCGTGGGGTACTCCTTCGCGCTGTACCGGGGTAGGTACAGCTTCGGGAGCTTCCACGAAATGCGCCTGCTGGCCATCGTCACGCTGGTTGTCTCCGCCATCCTCGTCATGGTCAGTGCGCTCTTCGGCCTGACCATCGACATTCCCCGCAGCACCGGCATGATTGCCTTCCCGTTTGCCTGCCTCATCATGGCGGCTGTCCGCTACCTCAAGCGGATGTATGTCGAGGGCAAGGCACGCCCGGGCGACGAGGCCCAGCGCACCCTGGTGTACGGTGCCGGTTTCCTGGGCAGCTCCCTGGTGACCCGCATGATGAAGGACCCCGACTCGCCGTACTACCCGGTGGGACTGATCGACGACGATCCGGCAAAGAAGCATCTGCGGCTGGCCTCGGTGCCGGTGCTGGGCACGCTCGATGACCTGCGCGACGTCGTGCAGCGCACCCGCGCCACCGTCCTGGTGATCGCCATCGGCGACGTCGAAGCCCGCCAGGTGCGCGATGTCACCGACCATGCCAACGGGCTGAACCTGAGGGTGCTGGTCCTGCCTCCGCTGAAGGACATGCTGAGCAAGGGTGCCGGAGCCGGTCTGACCGACTTCCGCGAGGTGGCGGTGGAGGACCTCATCGGCCGCCGGCCCGTGGATATCCATGTGGAGGAAGTTGCCGGCTACCTGACCGGCCGCAAGGTGCTCGTAACCGGAGCCGGCGGCTCCATCGGGTCCGAACTGTGCCGGCAGATCACCGCCTTCGATCCGGCGGAGCTGATCATGGTGGACCGCGACGAAACCGGCCTGCAGCTGACCCAGCTCTCGATTACCGGCCACGGGCTGCTCAACGGCAAGGACACCGTCCTGGCGGACATCCGCGACTCCGCCGCCCTGGAGGAAATCTTCTCCGCGCGGCGCCTCGATGTCGTGTTCCATGCGGCTGCGCTCAAGCATGTCTCCCTGTTGGAGCAGTACCCGCAGGAGGCCTGGAAGACCAATGTGCTCGGAACGGCCAACGTCCTGCGGGCGGCCAAGAAGGCCAACGTCAAGTACTTCGTGAACATCTCCACGGACAAGGCCGCGAACCCCACCACCGTGCTGGGGCACTCCAAGCGCGTGGCGGAGAAACTTACCGCCTGGATGGCCGGAAACACCGGAGACCGCTACGTGTCAGTGCGCTTCGGCAACGTCATCGGCAGCCGGGGTTCCATGCTGCCGCTGTTTACCGAGCAGATCCGCCAGGGCGGACCGCTGACCGTGACGGACCCGGATGTCACCCGGTTCTTCATGACCATTCCCGAGGCCTGCCAGCTGGTGATCCAGGCCGGCGCGATCGGCCGGGGCGGTGAGGTGCTGATCCTCGACATGGGGGAACCGGTGAAGATCCTGGACGTGGCACGGCGGATGATCGACATGTCCGGCAAGGACATCGAAATTGTGTTTACCGGGCTGCGGCAGGGCGAGAAACTGCACGAAATCCTCGTCGGCACGGGCGAGGACGATTCCCGTCCGCTGCACCCGAAGATCTCCCACACGGCAGTGGACGAGCTCAACCCCTCGGACCTGCGCTTCGAGGACTGGCTGCACAAATGCGGCGTGGACTCGCACGGGGAGGCCCTGCCGCCGGTGACCGGCATTGGGGGACCGGCAGCCGCTGAGCGCACCACTCTGCATCCCTACAACGGCTCAGCGGAACGGCGGACGGGCTGATGCTGCTGGCTCTGTGCGCCGGTGCCGCCTTTCTGGCCAGCCTGCTGCTGCCCTTCGGCTTTATTCCCCTGCTGCGCCGCCTCGGAGTCCTGGACATCCCGAATGAGCGCTCGTCGCACACAAAGGTGGTCATCCGCGGCGTCGGAGTCACCATCGCTGCCGGCGTGCTGCTCGGACTGGCGCTGTCCCTGCTGACCGGGCTGGTGGCAGTGGACCGCTCCATCGTGCTTATCCTCGGGCTGCTCACCGCGGCGGCCTCCCTGCTCGGCTGGATCGAGGACTTCCGCGGGCTGTCCGTCCGGGTGCGCGCCGGGCTTCAACTGGTGCTGGGCATCGCCGGAACCGCGGCGCTGGTGTGGACCATGGAACAGAGCTACTGGTGGATTCCCGTGGGGGCCCTGGCCATCGCCGCCTACATCAACGTGGCCAACTTCATGGACGGCGTCAACGGCATCTCGGGGCTGCACGGCATCACTGTTGGGGTCCTGTTCTCCGTCGGCGGAGTCCTCGGCGACCAGGTCTGGATGACGGTGGCCGGCGCGGTGACCGCCGCCGCCTTTGCCGCTTTCCTGCCCTGGAACCTTGGCCGGGGATCAGTGTTCATGGGCGACGTCGGCAGCTACCTCCTGGGTGCATCCGTTGCCGGGATTGCCGTGGCAGGCTTCCTGGCCGGAGTCAACGTGGAGTATCTGCTCTTTCCGGTCCTCATCTACCTGGCTGATACCTTCTCCACGCTCCTGATGCGCGTGAGCCGCGGTGAGCGCTGGTATGCCGCGCACCGCCAGCATGTGTACCAGCGGCTGACCGACGCCGGGCTCAGCCACCTGCAGTCAGCTTCCGTGGTGACCGCCTGCACAGCCCTCACCGGTGCGGCCGGCCTGGTCGTGGCTGAAGCCGGTGATGTGCTGAAGGTCGCCGTTACGCTCTTCGCGCTGGCGGTCGTGGTGTTTTACCTGCTGTCACCGCGTATTTTCCGGCGGCAGCCCAGCCGCGTATGAGCGTTCATGACGCCGGGGTGCGGGGTCATCTTCTATGTGTTGTAGAATTTCTTCAGTCGCGCAGAGTATGCGCCGCACCTTCCATCCACCCACGGCCCTAAGGATGTCTTAAGCGATGAGCCCCGCCACCGGTGCCCAGGCTGGACGTCCCGTCGGCGCCTCCGGGCCCACATCGAATCCCTGGCTCAAAGTGTTCCGTTCCGGAATGCAGTGGACCGGCATACTCGCCGTTGGCCTTGTTGTCGCCTCCCTGGCAGTTGCCGGGATGCCGGGCGCGGGCAGCGTGCTGTTTGGGTGGGGCCTCGTCATTGCGTTCAGCGGCGTCAGCCTCCTGATCGTCCATGTGGTGGGCCGCGACAATCCGCACGGCGCCATGGCCATGTTCGCGCTGATCTACATCGTCAAAGTGGTTGTTTTCGCTGCGGTGCTGTTTCTGATCGGCCGGCCTGAATGGCTGGAGACAACGTGGTTCTTCACCGCTGCGCTCCTCACTGTGGTGGTGTGGCAGGTTGCGGAAATCCGTGCCTTCTCCCGGATCCGTTTCCAGCTGTATGACGACATGCCCGGGGAAGAAACATCAGTCAAAGGGAAATTGGATGCCTGAAAAGCCTGACTACGATGCTGAGAACACTTACGACTCCGGCATGCGCGTCTTCAGTTACATCATTGGCGGGATCGTCGCCTGGGGTTTGATAGGCTGGTTTCTGGACAATCTGTTCGAAACTCAGTGGCTGGTGCTCGTCGGACTCCTTTTCGGAGCAGCCGCCGGATTCTACCTGACCAAAGTCCACGGCCTGACCGGAAACAAACCTGCGAAAGCCAACGTTGGCCATCCAGCCCACAACCGTGAAGAAGCCGAACAGTAATGCCAAAGTTTTTTGAGCGGGCAACGAGCTTTGCCCCGATACACACGCCCGATGAAGGACACAGCAGAGAGGAAACGCGTTGATCGCGCTTGCACTCCCGGCCACTAATGAAGGTGGATTCGTTCCGCCGGCCATTGACGAAATGCACCTCCCTGAGATTTTCCCGTGGGGCGCGGACTACGGCACCGGTGTCGGCAAGCAGATGTTGCTGGTCGTCATCTCGGTCATCATCATTGCCGTGTTCTTTATCCTCGCTTCCCGCAAGGGCAAGCTGGTTCCGGGGCGGCTGCAGTTCCTCGGCGAATTCGGCTACGGATTTGTTCGCAACGGCATCGCCAAGGACGTGATCGGCGAACGGGACTTCCTGAAATTCGTTCCCTTCCTCTTCGCACTGTTCTTCTTCATCATCGTCAACAACATTTACGGAGCAATTCCGTTTATCCAGTTGCCGAGCTTCTCCCATCCGGGCGGTGCTTACCTGCTGGCCGCGATTGTCTACTTCACGTGGATCGGCGTAGGCATCAAGAAGCACGGAATGAAGTACTTCGTGAAGGCCACAGTGCCCTCCGGTGTGCCGTGGTACATCCTCCCCGTTCTGGTCCCGATTGAGATCATCTCCAACTTCATGGTCCGGCCGATCACGCACAGCCTGCGTCTGTTCGCCACCATGATGTCCGGACACCTCATCATCATGCTCGCCGGTGCCGGCATCGAGTACCTCCTGGTTCTCCAGGACAACATCCTGCTTCAGGCCACCTCTGTCCTGGTGCTGGGCGGCGGTATCGCCATGTACATGCTTGAAGCGCTGATCATGGTGCTCCAGGCCTACGTTTTCACCCTGCTGACCGCCATTTACATCCAGGGCGCACTGGCAGACGACCACTAAGCTTTCCCTCCGGGAAAACTCAAGCTTCCCTTCGGGGAAACCCCAAGCAACCTGCCCACCAGGGCATCTTGAAAGGAAAATCAACATGGAAATCTCGGGTAGCCTCAACGCAATCGGCTATGGCCTCTCCGCTATCGGCGGCGCCATCGGCGTGGGTCTCGTCTTCTTCGCTTACATCAGCGGTGTTGCACGCCAGCCGGAGGCACAGCGTGTCCTCCAGCCCATCGCCTTCCTGGGTCTGGCACTGACTGAAGCACTCGCTATCCTTGGTCTGGTTCTCGCGTTCATTGTTGGCTAAGCCCATCCAACCGACCAACCAAGCAGATAGGACGGGTGACTTATGGATCAGGTAGTTCTGTTGGCAGCCGCTGAAGGCGCCAACCCCCTGATGCCCAACGTCTGGGAAATCCTGGTGACGGGAATCAGTTTCGCCATACTGATGTTCATCGTCGTCAAGTTTGTGGTTCCGGCCTTCGAGAAGACGTACGCCGAGCGCACTGAAGCCATTGAAGGCAACATTGCCAAGGCTGAGAAGGCCCAGGCGGAGGCCAGCGCCGCGCTGGACGAATACAAGGCGCAGCTCTCCGATGCCCGCGCAGAAGCCAACACCATCCGTGAGGAAGCACGCGCCGAAGGCGCCCAGATCCTTGCAGACCTGAAGGCCAAGGCTGCTGCGGAGTCCGCTCGGATTACCGAGCAGGCTCAGGTGCAGATCGCCGCAGAACGGCAGGCAGCAGTAACGTCGCTCCGCGCTGAGGTCGGCACGCTTGCCACCGAGCTGGCCGGACGCATCATCGGCGAAACGCTCGAGGATGACGTCCGGGCTGCACGCGTGGTTGACCGCTTCCTTGGGGAACTGGAAAACGAGAACGCAGGTGCAGCTAGGTAATGGCAGGAGTATCGAGCGAATCACTGGTCATGGCGCAGGAGCACCTGGAAGCCAAGCTTCCGTTTGCTTCGCTGTCATTGGCAGAGGAACTCTTTGGAATCCTGGGCGTTCTCGACAGCAGTGCCGGTATCCGGCGTGCGCTGACCGATCCCGCCCGTCAAAGCGATGCCAAGACGGCGCTGGTTTCACAGCTGGTACGCGGGAAGGTTTCGGCTGACGCCGAGGCCATTGCTGCTGACCTGGTCTCCTCGCGTTGGCGGTCTCCGCGTGACTTGGGTGATGCGCTCGAGGAACTGGCTGCCACCGTGGTTTCAGCAACGGCAGAAAACAGGGAGCGGGCCTTGCCGGGCTCGACGCCCTGGAAGACGACCTGATCCGGTTCAACCGGGCGGTAGCTTCCAGCCACGAGCTGCAGCGGGCGCTGTCGGAGCCGCAGGCATCGCCTGAGGCAAAGATCCGCCTGGCAGAGACGCTGGTGCCCGGGGCTAGCCCCGAAGCGCTGGTACTGATCCGCCAGGCAGTCGCGCATCCGCGCGGCCTGAAGCCCACCGCCCTCGTTGCGCGTTTCCTGGAGCTCGTCGCCGGGCGCCAGAAGCGCTGGATTGCCGAGGTTCGGGCCGCCCGTCCGTTGACCCAAGAGCAGCTTTCGCGTCTGCAGTCCTCTCTTAATGGACTCTATGGCCGTGAGTTGAAGATCAACGCCGACGTTGACCCGTCACTGATCGGTGGCGTGCGGATCGCAGTGGGAGACGAGATACTGGATTCATCAGTAGTTTCCCGTCTGTCCGACCTCCGTCGGAAGCTCGCGGTCTAGCCGTCCCGCGGGACGGCAAGAGACCAGATCACGAACATTTGAGAATTAATCACGGTCATCGGCAACAAGCGATGATCACAACACAGGAGAGCAGGGACTGCAGATGGCCGAATTGACCATCAACGCCGACGACGTCCGTAATGCGTTGAACGAATTTGCGGCGTCCTACGAACCCGGAAACGCAGAGCGCGTTGAAGTTGGCCGCGTAACAACCGCCAGCGACGGCATTGCCCGTGTGGAGGGCCTGCCCTCCGTCATGGCGAACGAGCTGCTTCGGTTCGAGGACGGCACACTGGGCCTCGCCCAGAACCTTGACACCCGTGAAATCGGTGTCGTGGTACTCGGCGATTTCGCCGGGATCGAAGAAGGCCAGGAAGTTCACCGCACCGGTGAGGTCCTGTCCGTACCCGTGGGCGACGCCTTCCTGGGCCGCGTTGTCGACCCGCTGGGCGAGCCGATGGATGACATGGGCCCGATCCAGGCCGAGGCACGCCGTGCACTGGAACTCCAGGCGCCGGGTGTAACCCAGCGCAAGTCGGTCCACGAACCGCTTCAGACCGGCCTCAAGGCCATCGACGCCATGATCCCGATCGGCCGCGGCCAGCGCCAGCTGATCATTGGTGACCGCAAGACGGGTAAGACCGCCATTGCCGTTGACGCCATCCTTAACCAGAAGGCCAACTGGGAATCCGGAGATGTGACGAAGCAGGTGCGCTGTATCTATGTAGCCATCGGCCAGAAGGCATCCACGGTTGCTGAAATCAAGCGCACCCTCGAAGATGCCGGCGCCATGGAGTACACCACGATCGTGGCCTCCCCGGCATCCGACCCCGCAGGCTTCAAGTACCTGGCACCGTACGCCGGTTCGGCCATCGGCCAGCACTGGATGTACGGCGGCAAGCACGTTCTGATCATCTTTGATGACCTGTCGAAGCAGGCTGAAGCCTACCGCGCCGTGTCGCTGCTGCTGCGCCGCCCGCCGGGACGCGAAGCTTACCCCGGCGACGTGTTCTACTTGCACTCCCGCCTGCTGGAGCGTTGCGCCAAGCTCTCCGACGAGCTCGGTGCAGGCTCGATGACCGGCCTGCCGATCATCGAAACCAAGGCAAACGACGTGTCGGCCTACATCCCGACCAACGTCATCTCCATTACCGACGGCCAGATCTTCCTGCAGTCGGACCTCTTCAACGCTAACCAGCGCCCCGCCGTCGACGTCGGTATCTCCGTATCCCGCGTCGGTGGTGCTGCACAGCAGAAGGCCATGAAGAAGGTCTCCGGTACGTTGAAGCTGGAACTGGCCCAGTACCGCGACATGCAGGCGTTCTCCATGTTTGCTTCGGACCTGGACGCAGCCACCCGTCAGCAGCTCACCCGCGGTGCGCGCCTGATGGAACTTCTCAAGCAGGGCCAGTACGCTCCGTACCCCGTTGAGGAACAGGTTGTTTCGATCTGGGCCGGCACCAACGGCTACCTGGACGATGTTCCGGTTGAAGACGTACTGCGCTTCGAGGGCGAGTTCATCGACCACCTGAAGCACAGCACGTCCGTCCTGACCACCCTGGCACAGACGGGCAAGCTTGAGGACTCCACTGTGGATGAACTCAAGAAGCGCGTTGTCGCGTTCAAGGAAGGATTCTTCGGGGAAGGGGACAACCACATGGTTGCCGCCGGAAACGAAGAGTCTGCCGCCTTGGCCGAAGACGCTGTTGACCAGGAAAAGATCGTCAAGCAGAAGCGCTAGCAGCTGGATGTTCCGCGCCCGGGTCAGCAGATCCGGGCGCGGAACCCCCGCCAAAGCCTTAGCCCCTAGTTCAAACGCTAGGAACTGAAAGGAAAGTATGGGAGCCCAAATTCGGGTCTACCGTCAGAAGATCGCTTCGACGACGTCGATGCAGAAGATCTTTAAGGCGATGGAGCTGATTGCTGCCTCTCGCATTGGAAAGGCGCGCACCCGTGTGGCTGCGTCATTGCCGTACTCCAATGCGATCACCCGTGCCGTTTCTGCTGTGGCGTCCCAGTCGGAAATCGACCACCCGCTGACTACCGAGCCGGAGCAGATCCGCCGGGCAGCCATGGTGGTCATGACCTCCGACCGCGGTCTTGCTGGATCGTACTCCGCCAGTGTGCTCAAGCAGAGCGAATCCTTGGCTGAACTGCTCCGTGAAGAGGGCAAAGAGGTCAAGACCTACCTGGTGGGCCGCAAGGCACAGGCGTACTACGACTTCCGTGACCGGGAATCCGCGCGTGTCTGGACTGGAAACACCGACGCACCTGACTTCGAAACGGCCCGCGAAATTGGCAGGGCCCTTCTTGATGACTTCAACACTGACTACGAAGACGGCGGCGTGGATGAAATCCACATTGTCTACACGCGCTTCAAGTCGATGGTTGTTCAGGAACCCACGGTGATCCGCCTGCTGCCGCTGGAGGTAGTCGAGGAAGCTGCTCCGTCCGAGACTGAGCTGCTGCCTCTCTACGAGTACGAGCCGGAACCCGAAAAGGTTCTGGACGCACTGCTGCCGCGCTACATCGAGTCGCGCATTTTCGCAGCCATGCTGCAGGCAGCCGCTTCCGAGCTCGCCGCCCGCCAGCGTGCAATGAAGTCCGCCGGGGACAACGCCTCCGACCTTATTAAGAAGTACACGCGACTTCGCAATAACGCCCGCCAGGCCGAGATCACCCAGGAACTGTCCGAGATTGTGGCCGGTGCCGATGCGCTCAGCGCGTCCTAGCACCAGCTCTCAACAGGAACAGATCCACCAGAAGCAAACTTAGTCCACACGCCATCTAACTGAGTGAAGTGAGAGAGATGACTGCCCAAACTGTCGAGCACGGATCTGATTCCGTAGCCTCGGGTGCCACCGGCCGTATTGCCCGTGTCATCGGCCCGGTTGTCGACGTCGAATTCCCGGCTGACGCAATCCCCACCATCTACAACGCCCTCACCACCGAGCTGACGCTCAACGGTGAGACCAAGACCATCACGTTCGAAACGTCCCAGCACCTCGGCGACAACCTCGTGCGCGCCATCTCCATGCAGGCCACCGACGGCCTGGTCCGCGGCGCAGCCGTGGTGGATACCGGTGCGCCGATCTCCGTCCCCGTGGGCGACGGCGTCAAGGGCCACATCTTCAACGTCCTGGGCAAGCCCTGGATGTTGCCGAGGATCAGCTGGAGATCAGCGAACGCTGGCCCATCCACCGCAAGGCCCCGAACTTTGCGGACCTCGAAGGCTCCACCGAGATGCTGGAAACCGGCATCAAGGTCATCGACCTGCTCACCCCGTACATCAAGGGTGGAAAGATCGGCCTGTTCGGCGGCGCCGGCGTTGGCAAGACCGTGCTGATCCAGGAAATGATCACCCGTGTTGCCCGCAACTTCGGTGGTACTTCGGTATTCGCCGGTGTTGGCGAGCGTACCCGTGAAGGCAACGACCTCTGGGTTGAAATGGAGGAGGCCGGCGTCCTGAAGGACACCGCCCTTGTATTCGGCCAGATGGATGAGCCGCCGGGAACGCGTCTGCGCGTGGCCCTGTCCGGCCTGACCATGGCGGAGTACTTCCGCGATGTGCAGAACCAGGACGTGCTGCTCTTCATCGACAACATCTTCCGCTTCACGCAGGCAGGTTCCGAGGTTTCAACGCTTCTGGGCCGTATGCCGTCCGCCGTGGGTTACCAGCCGAACCTGGCCGATGAGATGGGTCTCCTGCAGGAGCGCATCACGTCCACCAAGGGTCACTCGATTACGTCCATGCAGGCCATCTACGTGCCTGCTGACGACTACACCGACCCGGCCCCGGCCACCACGTTCGCGCACTTGGACGCCACCACGGAACTTTCCCGTGAAATCGCGTCCCGCGGTCTGTACCCGGCCGTGGACCCGCTGACCTCCACGTCACGCATCCTGGACCCGCAGTACGTGGGCCAGCTGCACTACGACACGGCTGTCCGCGTCAAGCAGATCCTTCAGAAGAACAAGGAACTGCAGGACATCATCGCCATCCTCGGTATCGACGAGCTCGGCGAAGAGGACAAGATTGTTGTGGCACGTGCACGCCGCATCCAGCAGTTCCTCTCGCAGAACACCTACACCGCCAAGCAGTTCACCGGCGTCGAGGGCTCCACGGTTTCCATCAAGGAGACCATCGAGGGCTTCAAGGCCATCTGCGACGGCGACGTCGACCACATTGCCGAGCAGGCCTTCTTCAACGTCGGCAGCATGGACGATGTCATGGCCAACTGGGCGAAGATCCAAGAGCAGACCGGGAAGTAAGCCCTATGGCGAACACTGCTGAACTCGAAGTTGAGATTGTTGCTGCGGACCACTTCGTGTGGTCCGGTGCGGCAAAGATGGTCAAGGCACGCACCAGCGAGGGCGACGTCGGGGTCCTTCCCGGACACACCCCGCTGCTGGCCATCCTGGCTGAAGGCGAAATGGCCATCGAGCCTGTCTCCGGTGCGCGCTTCACGGTGAACGTCGACGGGGGATTCTTCTCCGTCGACGGCAACCGCGTGGTGATTGTCGCTGACAATGCTCAGATGAACGACGCAGCCAACGCTGGGACTCGCTGACCCTTCCCAATGAGCAGCTCTTATGTGTTCATTGCGCTGGCAGGGCTGCTCTGCCTGCTGCTATTGGCAGTAGTTTTGTTCGGGGTGCGCCGCAGCCAGCTGCGGCGCGCTCTCGGAACCTTTGATGCCTCCATTTGCCTCCCGCCCGGCGGGTGGCAGATGGGGGTTTGCCGTTATACGGACACCCATCTGGAGTGGCTGCGCCTGATCTCGCTGAGCCCCCGTCCGCCGCACCGCTTCCTGCGCAGCTCGCTGGAGATCGGCAGCTGGCGGCAGGCCACGGAAGCTGAACGCGCCCGCATCCAGCCCGGCGCCATCATCGTCACCCTGCAGTACGAGGACCGTGAAGTCCTCGTCGCCATGAACTACGAGGTGTACACCGGCCTGTCCTCCTGGCTCGAAGCCGGACCCGTCATCGGCATCGGCACCTGGCGCTGACGCAGGACCTGTTCCTCCTCCGCCGTAGTATTGAGGGATGGAAGACGTCATAGTTGTTACCGGCCCGTCCACGCTCAACGGATCGGTCAGCGTTCCCGGAGCCAAGAACAGTGTCCTCAAATTGATGGCTGCCACGCTGCTGGCCCGGGGGCGCTCCACCATTACCAACGTTCCCAATATCCAGGATGTCTGGATCATGGCAGAGCTGCTGCGCCGGCTCGGCTGTGAAGTGGACTACGACGTCGATGCCGCCGCCGTTTCCGTCGACGTTCCCGAACTTCCCGGGCACCAGGCCGACTATGATCTCGTCCGGGCCATGCGGGCCTCCATCTCCGTGCTTGGCCCTCTTGTGGCCCGCTGCCGGCAGGCGGAAGTGGCGCTGCCCGGCGGAGACGCCATCGGGTCCCGCGGGCTCGACATGCACCGCGCAGGACTCGAGCTGATGGGGACCACCATCACCATCGACCACGGTTACCTCATCGCATCCGTGCCCGGCGGGCTGGTCGGTGCCCGCCACCTGCTGGACTTCCCCTCGGTCGGGGCCACCGAAAACCTCATGATGGCGGCGACGCTGGCCGCCGGCACCACCGTCATCGACAATGCCGCCCGTGAACCGGAGATCACCGACATTGCTGAGATGCTCAACGAGATGGGGGCACGGATCTCGGGAATCGGCACCAACACGCTGGTCATCGAGGGAGTGGAACGGCTGAATCCCGTCGTTCACCGGGTGGTGCCGGACCGCATCGTGGCCGGAACCTGGGCTTTCGCCGCCGCCGTCACCGGCGGCAGCATTGAAATCCGCAACGCCGACGCCTCAGCCCTGGCGGTCGTCCTGGACAAGCTTGCGCAGGCAGGCTGCACGGTCACCGTGGGGGAGGACAGCTTTACGGTCAAGGGAACGGACCGCCCGGAACCGATTAACGTATCCACCCTTCCCTATCCCGGGTTCCCCACCGATCTGCAGCCGTTTGTCGTGGCACTGAACGCTGTTTCGACCGGCTCCGGGATGGTGACCGAGAATGTCTTTGAAGCTCGCTGGGGATTTACCTCGGAGCTGGCCCGGCTGGGCGCCGTCATCCGCCTTGACGGCCACCACGCCCTGATTCAGGGGGTTCCCCGGCTCTCCGGTGCTCCGGTGGAAGCCCATGACATCCGTGCCGGAGCTGCTCTGGTGATCGCCGGACTTGCCGCCGAGGGCACCACCGAGGTGCGCGGCGTGGACCATATTGACCGGGGCTATGAGCGGTTCATGGAAAACCTCCGCGGACTGGGAGCGCGGGTGGTCCGCCGGCGCAGCTGAGGATGCCCGCTGAGGATGCCGGTTACGGATCCGGGCTGGTCCTGTTGCTGCCGCGCGTTCCGCTCCGGTCTGGGAAATCCCTCCGCTTTGGGAAAGCCCTCCGGGCGCTCCATAAACACTCGGGCGCCCCATAAACAGGAAGTCCCCGGCGGATACCGGGGACTTCCTTGAACCGGGTGAATCCCGGACGGGTGCTGTTGAGCTTGTGGTGAAGCTTAGAGCGCAGTGACGCCCGTTGCCTGGGGGCCCTTGGCACCCTGGCCGATTTCGAACTCAACACGCTGGTTCTCGTCGAGGGTCTTGAATCCACCGGTCTGAATTTCCGAGTAGTGAACAAAGACGTCGCCGTCTGAATCATCGGGAGTGATGAAGCCGAAGCCCTTTTCGGCGTTAAACCATTTGACGGTACCCTGTGCCATTTTGTTTCTCCTCATAAGTGGAACTTCCGGCCACCACACCCGCGGCGGCCTATTGTTACTGAAACGGGAAGGCTCAAGTTCCTTGCCATTCAGCAGTTCCTTGAGGAGCTCCACGCTCGCAACGGTCTTGCGAGCATGAATAACACCTACACAAAGACTGGTTATAGGATTACACACGCCCCATGGCTGGTCAACGAATTCAGTGAAAAAGTTTTCACGTCATTCCAGGACCTGCCGGGGCCAGGTTAGAAACATGCCTTGAGTGCTTTTTGGCCCTGCTGCAGCTGTGCCTTACTGACAGCGCCGGCCCAGCCCAACCCGGCTAAAACAGCCGCGCTGAGAACAGCCTGGTTAGAACAGTCCGCCCAGCCCAGGCAACTTAGAACAGCCGCGAGGCGGAATCGTCCACGCCGCGCATGGCGTCGTAGTCCAGGGTGAGGCAGTCGATGCCGCGGTCCGCGGCCAGCACCCGGGCCTGCGGCTTGATCTGCTGCGCTGCGAAGACGCCGCGGACGGGAGCCAGCAGGGGGTCCCGGTTCAGCAGCTCAAGATAACGGGTTAGCTGTTCCACACCGTCGATGTCGCCGCGCCGCTTAAGTTCCACCGCCACTGTCGCTCCGGACGCATCGCGGGCCAGGATGTCCACCGGGCCGATCGCGGTCATGTACTCACGGCGGATCAGCGTGAAGCCCTCACCGAGCTTGGTGATCTGCTCGGCCAGGAGGCGCTGCAGATCAGCCTCCACGCCGTCCTTGATCAGTCCCGGATCCACGCCCAGGTCATGGCAGGTTTCGGAGAACCGTTCGTAGATGCTGATCACGAGCTTGTCGTCGGTTTTGGCGCTCTGCACGTTCCAGGTTTCGATCACGCCGGTTTCGGCGTCGTCCTCCTCCGGGGCAGTGATGCGCAGGGTGGCCGGAGGGCTCATCCAGTTCAGGGGCTTGTAGGAGCCGCCGTCCGAGTGGATCAGGACGGAACCGTCAGCTTTGACCATCAGCAGACGGACGGCTAGCGGAAGATGGGCACGGAGGCGGCCGATGTAGTCAACAGAGCAGCGGGCAATTACTAAACGCACAGTTGCACTTTACCGGCTCCGCGTGAGGCAAAATGACTTATATGCCCCGTTCCAACCGTCCCCGCCGCCCGCCGGGCGCAGCCAACGCCAACCTGGGCCGCAGCGCCCGGAGCAAGTGGGCAGCACCCGCCGCCGAGCTGGACCTGGAGCGGACCCGCGCCGGTATCCCGCACCGGGAAAGCGGGCCCGACGGCGAATGGTCAGTGCGGCAAATCACGGCACGTAACGCCGCGAAGGATTACAAATGCCCCGGGTGCGGCATGATCATCCCTCCCGGGCTTCCGCATTTGGTGGTCTGGCAGGAGGATTCACTGCTGGGCCGGGACACCGCCGTCGCCGACCGCAGGCACTGGCACGAGCGGTGCTGGCGCACCCGCAGATCGGGCGGCGGGCGGCTGGGGCGGCGCTGATTTCCCGGCGCTGATTCCCGCATCCAACTCGCGCCGGTGACTGTCCGCGGTGGCCGGCCGCCTACCGGCTGTCCTGCCGGGAGATGAACACATCCTTGAGCAGCAGCAGCACGGCCGCGGCGGTGGGAATGGCGATCAGGGCGCCCAGCACGCCCAGCAGGGTGCCGCCGGCTATAACGGCAATCACGGCAACGGCACCGGGGACGGCAACGGCGCGGCGCATGATGCGGGGCGACACGAAGTAGGCCTCAAACTGCAGGTAGGCCATGTAGAACAGGGCAAAGACCACAGCTGTCTGCCAGCTGTTCGTGAGCGCGACCAGGGAAACCAGAATCAGCGCGATGGGCGGTCCCACCAGGGGTATGAAGGCCAGCAGGGCCACCACAAACGCCAGCAGCACGGAGAACGGCACCCCCGTGATGGTCATGACGACAAACGCGTACAGGGCATCCAGCAGGGCGACGATTCCCTGGCCGATCACATAATTGCCGACGCTGCCGGTGATTTCCTCGGACAGCGCGGCGACCCGGCTGCGGCGGCTTCGGGCGCCAGCCGGTAACCCCATTTCTTCATGGACGGCAGCGAGGCAAGGAAATACAGGGTCAGCACCAGAATGATCAGCGCACCGAAAAGACCGTTGGCAATAACGGTGCCGACCGACAAGACGCCGCCGAAAACACCGCCGAGGGCGTCGGCGTTGGTGAAAAACTTGTTGACCTCTTCTTCGATCCGCTCCCGCACATGAAACTGCTCTTCGACGTTGACGAACAGGTCCGATTCGAGGAACGTGTCCACGTACCCCGGGGCATTGTTGATGATATCCGTGGTTTGCTGGACGATCGTGGGAATCAGCATCGAGAAAAAGCCGATGACGACGCCGGCCAGTCCCAGTATGGTGATGGCTATTCCCGCCGGACGCGGCACACGCCGGGCCGCCAGCCAGCTCACGACCGGATCCAGGCCGATGGCGATGAACAGCGCCGCTCCGATCCACACCAGCAGTTCGCCCACATTGGTGAGGATGAAATAGCCCAGCAGGGCGAAACCCACGCCCACGGTAAACATGAAACCGAAATGGATGGGATGGGCATTCATTCCGACGGACGGAAGCTCAGCAGGCCCCGCCGGTGCGCCGTCGTCCTGGCCGCCGCCTGCGCCGTTGACGGCAGTGCCCGGCGACGGTCCGGCGCCAGCTGCGGTTGCCCCTGCCGGAGCGCCGGCATCCGGCGGGAACTCGAACCTGCGCCGCGGGCGCGCTCCGGGAACATGGCGCGGAACGGACCGGCGGACCCGGTCCGAGGCCGCCGCAAGGAATCCCCGCCGTGCCGTACCGCCGGGCGGCACCGGGGTCCCGTCCTGCGGCGGAGTGTCGCGGGGTTCTCCGGCCGGCTGGTCCTGGTTCTCGCCCATTTTGCTTGTCTCCTGTTGGTAAGCGAACGCCCGGGGTCGGAAGCGCCAGATTATCAGCCATCCCGCGCGCGGGAGCCGGTCCGGCTTCCGCGCCGGCGCCGGAATGTGACCGGTCGGGGGATTTCGTTACCATTGGGTTATAAACCCATTGACCGGCCCCCTGCCAGGAGGCTCCACGTCCCGTTTCATCCTGCCTACAGGTGAGGCGATGCACCGAGACCGAAGATAGGTAGCTTGTGCGAAACAAAATTGCAGTTCCGCTGATCGTGATCGGAGTGCTGCTGATGCTCGTCGGCATCGGACAGCGCACCTTCTGGGCTCCGCCCGGCACCGTCACCGCCGAAGCACCGTCCACCGATCAGCAGGCACCGCTGACTGTCATCGGCACCGATGTCCTCACCGCCCACCCCGACGGCGTTGAGCTCACGTTGGCTTCCGAAGGCGCCTTCCTGATGGCAGTGGGCCGGACCGGCGACGTCGAAGCCTGGGTGGGGGACGCGGCCGTCCTGCGGGTAACCGCTGACGGCGACAACCTGGCATCCGAAGTCACTGAAGGAACGCCGACGGTCCCCAATCCTGCCGGATCGGATCTTTGGGTCTCCGAGCAGGAGGTTGACGGCGAAACAACCTTCACGTGGGACGCCCCGGCTTCCGGTGACTGGGAGATCCTGCTCGCTGCTGACGGCACCGCTCCCGCGCCAGCGAATGTGTCGGTCACTTACGCCAACGATGCGTCCACGCCGTTTGCCGTGCCGTTGATCGTCGGGGGCGCGCTTCTTGCCGTTCTCGGCCTCGCGCTGGCCTTCGCCGCCGGCCGCGGCAACAGCGGACGCCGTTCCGGCGGCGGCGGGCCGTCCGCCGAGTCTCCCGCACGCCGGGCCGACACGGTTGCCGGTCCCGCGACGGGCAGCACCACGACGGGCAGCACCACGCCTCCCGCCGCGGAACCGGCGCCGGCGGCCGGTTCCAAGCCGGGCACCTCCGGCACCTCTGCCTACAGTGCCATGCCGGTCCGGCGCCGGCGGGGGCCTGCCGCTGCACTTGGCACCGCCCTGGCCACGGTCCTGGCCTTCGGTGCCGGCCCCGCGCCTGCCCTGGCGGCACTGCCGCTGACGGCCGCCCCCACAGCGGAAGCAACCGGCGAAGCCACACCGCCCGTCGTCCTGAAGACACAGCTGGAACGGATCCTGGCCGACGTCGCCGCCACCGTGCAGGCAGCGGACGCCGCCAAGGATCCTGCGCTGTTGGCCGAACGGGCCGGCGGTTCCGCGGCCACCCTGCGGGAGGCCGGGTACGCCACCTCCGCCAAGGTGCCCACCCACCCCGCTCCGGAACCAATTGCCGCCGAGCCGCTGAAGACCGACCTGATCATGGGCGGAACGGAGTTCCCGCGCAGCGTGGTTGCCGTCACGCAGGGGCCCGACAATGAGGTTCCGCAGGCACTGCTGCTGGAACAGGCCTCAGCCCGCGAGAATTACAAACTGGTGTCGTCCATCCGGATGCTCCCCGGCACCACCTTCCCGCCGCGCCCGGCCGGCGGCGCCGGCGTCGAGCCTGCACCTGCCGACTCCGCCGAAGGCCTGACCACTTCTCCGCAGATTGCCGTGCAGGCATTGGCTGACGCGCTCACCAACCCGGACGGCATGAACAAGGGAACCTTCTCGCCGAACACCTTCGCCGACGCGGTCACCAAGTTCCAGTCGGACGTCACGACGAGCCCGGACAATGAGTTCGCGGACATCACCTTCGACCACGCGGCCGTGCCGGACAATACCCGCGCCCTTCGCACCGCAGACGGCGGAGCCATCGTCTTCGGCTACATGGACAGCAGCTACACGAGCGTGCCCAAGGAAGCCGGAGATTCCATCAACCTGGAAGGCACCGTTTACCAGACACTCACCGGTGAAACGAGCACCGAAGCGGGGATCGACGTCAAGTACGGCGAGGGCGTCATGCTGTACGTTCCGCCGGCGGGCAGCACCGACCAGATCCAGGTCATCGGCGCCGTGCAGGAACTGCTGTCAGCCACCCTGAAGTAACCCCACCCTCCACTAGGGGAAACCGGGTTGCCGGTGACCCGAGACTGCGTAATAAGGTGAAGCCATGAGCACTCCGAACCACCGTCCCGCACCGGCCGCTTCCACGATGAACCTGCGCGGCGCCGTCGACCTCTCCAGCCTGAAAGACAGGTCCGCAGCGGGGGCCCCGGCCGCCGGACAGGGCGGGGCGGGGCAGCCCGCGGCCAGCCCGTACATCGTTGAGGTGTCCGAGCAGACCTTCCCCCAGCTGGTGCAGCTGTCCGAACAGGTTCCGGTCATCATCGACCTGTACTCGGCGCGCAGCCCCGAATCCGTCCAGGTGGGCACCGTGCTGCGGGGCATTGTCACCGAACAGGACGGCAAGCTGCTGCTGGGCCGGGTGGACGTGGATACCTATCCGCAGATCGCCCAGGCATTCCAAGCCGTGGGGGTGCCCACTGTCGCCGCCGTCCTCAAGGGCCAGCCGGTGCCGCTCTTTGACCGGGCTGTCCCGGAGGAACAGATCCGCGCCCTGGTGGCCGAACTGCTGCAGGTGGCGGCAGCCAACGGCGTATCGGGAACCCTGAACGAGGGCGGCGCGGGGGAGCCGGCCGAGGAAGCTCCGCTGCCGCCGCTGCACCAGGAAGCCTACGACGCGATCGTCGCCGGAGATTATGACGGCGCGGCGGCCGCCTACCGCAGGGCGCTGGCCGAGCAGCCGGCGGACGCGGAGGCCAGGGCTGGACTGGCCCAGGTCGAGCTGATGTCCCGGCTGAAGGATGCCGATGCGGAAAAGCTGCGCACCGAAGCAGCGGAGAACCCGGATGACGTCGGTGCCCAGCTGGCCGTAGCGGACCTGGACGTTTCCGGCGGCCACGTCGAAGACGCCTTCAACCGCGTGGTGCGCCTGATCGCGCGCGTCTTTGGCGACGACCGGGAGCGGGCGCGGCTGCGCCTGCTTGACCTGTTTGAGGTGGTGGGCACCACCGACCCGCGGGTGACCAAGGCACGCTCCGCCCTCGCCCGGGCACTCTTCTAAGCGGGCCCGGCATGAATGAACCCGCGGCCTTTGCAAACCCCGGGCTGTTCGACCCCCTGGCCCTCCGCGGCCTCGAGCTGTCCCACCGCGGCTGGGTGGCCGCCATGTGCCAGTACTCGGCCGACGGCATCAACGCGCCGGGGATGCCGAACGACTGGCACCTGATGCACCTGGGCTCGTTTGCCGCCGGGGAGCGGCACTGATCATTACCGAAGCCACAGCGGTCAGCCCCGAGGGCCGGATCAGCCCGGAGGACACCGGGATTTACACCGCCGGGCAGGCCGCTGCCTGGCGCCGCATCACTGACTTCGTCCACCGCCACGGGGCCGCCAACGCCAGGATCGGCGTGCAGCTGGCCCACGCCGGGCGGAAGGCCTCGACCTACTCACCCTTCGCCCGGGGCAGCGGCAGCGTTGCGGAGGCCGACGGCGGCTGGCGCACGGTAGGCCCCACCGCCGACGCCTTTGGCCGCTACGCCGCACCGCTCGCCCTGGACGAAGCCGGCATCCGCCGGGTCATCGCGGATTTCGCGCGGGCAGCTGAACGGTCCGTGGAAGCAGGCTTCGACACCATCGAGATCCATGCCGCGCACGGGTACCTGCTGCACCAATTCATGACCCCGCTGGTCAACACCCGCACCGACGGGTGGGGCGGATCGGAGGAGGGCCGCAACCGGCTCACGCTGGAAGTCGTCGACGCCGTCCGGGCGGTCATCCCGGAGTCCATGCCGCTGCTGCTGCGCATCTCGGCAACCGACTGGACCGACGGCGGCCTCGACGAGCACACGTCGGCCCGCCTCGCCGTCCAGGCACGCGGGCGCGGCGTCGACCTGGTGGACGTTTCCACCGGGGAGCCGTTCCGGCGGCCACCATTCCCGTCGCCCCGGGGTACCAGACCGGATTCGCCGAGCACATCCGCACGGAGGCAGGTGTTCCCACCGCCGCCGTCGGCCTGATCACCGGCGCGCAGGAAGCGGACGAGATCCTCCGGGCGGGGCGGGCGGATGCCGCCCTCATCGGACGGGCCGCGCTGCGGGATCCGCACTGGTGGATGCGGGCGGCCGGCGAACTGGACGCCAAACTTCCCTGGGCGCCGCAGTACGAGCGGGCCCGGCCGGCCTAACCGGTGGACCGCCCCTGCCGGCGGGCGGTCGCGGTTGCCGCAGGCCCACCGAAGGCTCCGGCGTGCAGCTAGTCCTCAAGGCGGGTTCGCGCCTGCCGGCGGCCGGCGCCGGTTCTGGTCCCTGCGGCTGATCCGGTTCCGGCCGCCGGAGGGGTACCTTGGTGGCATGACAAAAGTGGTGCTGACATGAGCGACTCCGTATTTCCGGAAACTCCGGCCGTTCCCGCGGCGCCGGCGCTGGCAGTCCGGGGGCTGGGCAAGCGGTTTGGCGAGAAGATTGCCGTCAACGGGATCAGCCTCGACGTTCCGGCCGGCTCGTTCTACGGCCTGGTCGGCCCCAACGGTGCCGGCAAAACCACCCTGCTGTCCATGGCCACCGGTTTGCTGCGTCCCGAGCACGGGCAGGTCTGGGTGCACGGCACCGACGTCTGGGCTGAGCCGCTGAAAGTCAAACGGCTGATGGGCGTGCTGCCCGACGGCGTCCGGCTCTTTGACCGGCTCACCGGCGAGCAGCTGGTGACGTATTCCGGCCTGCTGCGCGGCATGGACCGCGGAACCGTGGCAGAGCGGGTACGGGACCTGCTTGAGGCCATGGACCTGACCAATGACGCGGGCACCCTGGTGGTGGACTACTCCGCCGGCATGACCAAGAAGATTGCCCTCGCGTCCGCGCTCATCCATGCGCCCCGGCTGCTGGTGCTGGACGAGCCCTTCGAAGCGGTGGACCCGGTGTCCGCCGCCAACATCCGCGACATTCTCTCCGGCTACGTGGGTTCCGGCGGAACGGTGATCGTGTCCAGCCACGTCATGGACCTGGTCCAGCGCATGTGCGACCACGTGGCCGTGGTTGCCGGCGGCAACCTGCTGGCCGCCGGAACCGTGGACGAGGTCCGCGGCGGCGAAACCCTGGAAGAGCGTTTCGTGCAGCTGGTGGGCGGACGCACGCACTCGGAGGGCCTGCCGTGGTTGCGCACCTCGTAAGGCTCAAGCTCATCCTGCTGCGCAACTCCTGCGCCGCAGCCCCTGGCAGATCGTGGGAATGGTCATTGGGGCGCTGTACGGACTGGGGATGCTCGGCCTGCTGTTTGCCGGTCTGTTCTTCCTGAGCTTCAACGATCCCGAGCTGGCCCGCACCGCGACCGTCCTCGCCGGCAGCGCCGCCGTCCTGGGCTGGGCGCTGATTCCGGTGCTGGCGACCGGTGTGGACCTGACCCTGGACCCCGCGCGCTTCGTGACCTTTGCCGTGCCGCTGCCCAAGCTCCTGGCCGGGCTGGGGCTTGGCGGGCTGATCGGCATTCCGGGGGCGGTGACGCTGCTGGCGGCGCTGGGTTCCGCCGCCGTGTGGTGGCGCAGTCCGGCCGCGCTTGCGGCGGGAGTGGTGTCCGCGCTGGTCGCGGTGTTCACCTGTGTCATCGCTGCGCGCGTCACAGTTGCGGCAAGCACCTCCCTGGCCTCGTCGCGCCGGTTCAAGGACATCTCCGGCCTGGCCGCCATCATTCCACTCATGCTTTTGGGCCCGATCATTGCCGGCATCAGCTCGGGCATCAGCAGCGCCCAGGGCTATCTACCGTCCCTGGCCCGTACCCTGTCCTGGACGCCGCTCGGCGCCGCCTGGGCTGTTCCGGGCGATGTTGCCCTGGACCAGCCGGGCGCGGCTGCCGCCAAGCTGGGCATCGCCGTCGTCTTCCTGGCCCTCCTGGTCTGGGTCTGGAAGGTGCTGCTGGTGCGCGCGCTCATCACTCCGGCGCACAACGCCGGCGCGCGGCGCAAGGGCGGAAAGCTCGGGTTCTTTGGTCTATTTCCGCCCACGCCCACCGGGGCCGTGGCTGCCCGCGCCCTGACGTACTGGATCCGGGATCCGCGGTACGGCGCGTCGCTGCTGATTATCCCGCTGATGCTGGTCCTGCTCGTGTTCCTGGGAACGCAGGACGGCATGGGGCCGTCCCTCATCCTGTATGCGGGGCCGCTGCTGGGCTTCCTGCTCGGCTACGGCATTTCCGCGGACGTCTCGTACGACAATACGGCCTTCGCCCTGCACGTGGGCACCGGTGTGTCGGGAACGGCCGACCGCGCGGGACGGGTTATTGGCTGCGCCGTTTTTGCCCTGCCGGTGACCGTCCTGGCCGCGGTGCTGCCGTGCGTTCTGCTGGGCGAAACGGACCTGATTCCCGTGCTGCTGGGGGTCTCCCTCGCCGTGCTGCTGGGTGGTCTGGGGCTGTCATCGGTAGTCTCGGCACGGTACACCTACAACGTTCCGCTGCCGGGGGAGAACGCGTTCAAGACCCCGCCGGGTTCCGGCGGTCGGACGGCCCTGGTGCAGGGCCTGGGCATGCTGGCCCAAGTCGTCATCGTGCTCCCCGTGCTGGTGCTGGCGGTCACGGCGCTGGTGAGTGAGAACCCGCTCTGGGACTGGCTGACCCTGGCCGGCGGGGTGCTGCTCGGCGCCGGACTGCTCGTTGCCGGAATCCGGATCGGCGGACGCTGGTTGGACCGGCGCGCCCCGGAAATGCTGGCGGCAGTCTCCGTCCACAAATAAAACCACCCTTCAGCCGGCCGGGCCCGGGACCTTCCGGGTACTAAGATGGAAACCATGAGTCTGCCTCCTGATCCTTTCGAAAATGACCCTGCCCGCCGCCTGGACGACGGCGGCGGTTCCACCGCCGTCATCGAGCGTGAAGAGCAGCGCGAGTACACAGAACCCGGCGACAGTGAACGGTTTGCCCACTACGTGCGCAAGGAAAAGATCATGGAGTCGGCGCTGTCCGGTGAACCCGTGATTGCTCTGTGCGGCAAGGTCTGGACTCCGGGCCGGGACCCCAAGAAGTTCCCCGTGTGCCCCACCTGCAAGGAAATCTACGACGGCCTGAGCGCGCCCAAGGACGGCGGCAAGTAATTTCCGGGCGTCCATGAGCGGGTTTCCGCCCAGCCGCGTCCTGCCGGTCCGTTGTCCGCCGCATACCGTGCCCTCACCCTGGGCATCCTGGCGATCATCACCTGTTCGCGTTTGAAGCCATGGCGGTGACAACGGTCATGCCGGTCGCGGCGGCCGACCTGTCGGCCGGCGGCGGGGCCCATCGTGCCGGTTGCCGGTTTCGCGGGCTGGCCGCGGGCCAGGACGCTGGGGTGCCGGAGGACCCCGAACTTGACCCGGTGCTGGGCCGGACCCGTGGCCGCAGACGCTTTCCTGTCGCTCATGGTGCTGGCAACCCACGGTGTGGACCCGGCCACTGCCGGACTGGCATTGACCGCGGGAGCGGTAGGCTGGGCGGTGGGTTCCTTCCTGCAGGCACGTGCCACCGGGCGCCGCCACCGGCTTTTGGTGGCCGGCGCGTCCGTGCTGGCCGCGGCAGTGGGAGGAATCGGACTGCTGTCTTCCCCGGCGGTGCCCTTCCGGGTTCTCGTGGCGGTGTAGTCCGTGGCCGGAGCAGCCATGGACCTGGCCCTTTCCAGCACGTCAGTGATGGTGCCGGCCCTGTCCACCTCCGTGGACCGGGGACGCAACTCCGCGTCCCTTCAGATTTCCGACCAGGTCGGAGCCGTTATGCGTGCCTGGGGATTGTCTCCGGTGCCCGCAGTGCAATAGTTACCCCGAACACAGGAAAGGTGCCGTTCACAGCGTGAGCCCCGACACCCTCTTTGGCGGACCGGTCCTGCCGCCCGCTTATCCGGAACGAGCAGCCTGGGGTACCGCCCCCAAACTGCGCCAGTGGCAGGCCGAAGCCCTCGAAAAGTTCTTCGCCAGCACCTCGGACGATTTCCTTGCCGTAGCCACGCCCGGCGCCGGCAAGACGACCTTCGCCCTGCGGGTGGCGACCGAGCTGGTGGACCGCGGGATCGTGAAGCGGATCACCGTTGTGGCCCCCACCGACCACCTCAAACGCCAGTGGGCTGACGCCGCCGCGAAGGTGGGCCTGGCGCTGGACCCCAACTTCAAGAACGCCGACGGGCGGCACGGTGACGGTTTCATTGGGGTGGCCGTGACCTACGCCCAGGTGGCCTCCAAGCCGATGCTGCACCGGGCGAAGACGGAAGCCGCCCGCACCCTGGTCATCCTGGATGAAATCCACCACGGCGGCGACGCCCTCTCCTGGGGCGACGGTATCCGGGAGGCTTTCGAACCGGCGGTGAAGAGGCTCTCCCTCACCGGTACGCCGTTCCGCTCGGACACCGCGGCGATTCCGTTTGTGGAATACGAAGCGGACCGGGACGGCATCCGACGCTCCAAGGCCGATTACACCTATGGATACGGCGAGGCCCTGCGGGACCACGTGGTGCGTCCGGTGATGTTCATGGCGTACTCCGGCCAGATGCGCTGGCGCACCAGCGCCGGCGACGAGATGGCTGCATCCCTGGGCGAGGCCGCCGTTACCAAGGACATTACGGCGCAGGCCTGGCGCACGGCGCTGAATCCCACCGGCGAGTGGATCCCGGCGGTGCTGGCCGCCGCCGACCGGCGGCTGTCCGAGGTGCGGCGCGCCGTGCCCGACGCCGGCGGGCTGGTCATTGCCACCGACCACGACGACGCCCGTGCCTACGCGGGCACGCTGAAGAAGATTACCGGACAGTCCCCAACCGTGATCCTCTCCGACGATGCCAAGGCCTCGGACAAGATCGACGAGTTCTCCGCGGGTGACCAGCGCTGGATGGTGGCGGTGCGCATGGTGTCCGAAGGCGTGGACGTTCCGCGGCTGGCCGTGGGCGTCTACGCAACGTCCACCGCGACCCCGCTGTTTTTCGCCCAGGCGGTGGGACGGTTCGTGCGGGCCCGCAAGCGCGGTGAAACGGCGTCGGTCTTCCTGCCCTCGGTGCCCAACCTGATGGCTTTGGCCAACCAGCTGGAAATGGAACGCGACCACGCCCTGGACCGTCCGGATAACCACCTCGAGGAGGAGGGCTTCGGGCTGGAGGACAGCCTCATGGAGGCCGCCAACCGGGAGGAAAAGGCCTCGGACTCGCTCACCAAGCAAAAGTTTGAGGCGCTGGAGTCCCAGGCCTCCTTTGACCGCGTGCTGTTCGACGGCGGCGAGTTCGGCACCGGGGGAGAGCTCGGCAGCGAAGAGGAACAGGATTTCCTGGGTATCCCCGGCCTGCTGGACGCCGATCAGGTGGGCATGCTGCTGCGCCAGCGCCAGCACGAGCAGCAGTCCCGGCGCGGCCGCAGGGAGCCCGGGGCACGCACCCCGGAGCCGGAGCCGTCCGTCATGGACCACCGCAGGCTCACCGAACTGCGCGGTCAGCTCGCCAAGAACGTGTCCGCCTGGTCCGCGCGCTCAGGCATGCCGCACGGTATGGTGCACAGCGAGCTGCGCCGCATTTGCGGCGGCCCGCCGGTGGCCCAGGCCAACGAGGAGCAGCTGAACCAGCGGCTGAAGAAGCTCCAGGACTGGTTTATCGGCCGCAAGCAGCAGGGGTGCCGGAGCGCTAAGCTCCGGCACCCCTGCTACTGTCGCCCCCGGCCGGGCAGGCCCGGCCCGCGGGCCAACGGCCTACAGGTCCAGCAGTTCCACGCCGGCGTCTTCGAGTTCGGCCAGCGCCGCCCGCGTACCGGCGCGGTCAATACCGCGGCAGAGGTCCGGGATGACAAACGTGTCATAGCCGGCGGCGACGGCATCCAGGGCCGTGGCGCGGACACAGTAGTCGGCGGCCAGGCCCACGATCACGACCTCGTCGACGTCGTTCTCACGCAGCCAGTCGTCCAGGCTGACGGTCTCCGCCGGGTCCAGCGGCGCGGCTGCCGCGTCCAGATCGCCGGTGGGGACTTCGTCTTCGGGCGCGAGCACGCCCTCGAAACCGGAGTACGCCGCCTCATACTGGCCCTTGCGGAAGAACGCGTCAATGTGTTCGGTGTCCAGGTCGGGGTGCAGGCCGGCTCCGGTGGTGCCGGCGACGCAGTGCACCGGCCAGGATTCCCTGTAGTCCGGAGTGTCGGAAAAGTGCGGCCCGGGCTCGATATGCCAGTCCTGCGTGGCGGCCACGACGTCGTACCGGCCCCGCGTGGTTTCGATGTAATCGGTAATTTCGGAGGCTGTGTCGGTGCCGCCGGGAACGGCGAGGATCCTCCTTCGCAGAAGTCGTTCTGGACGTCGACAACAATCAGGGCGCGCGTCATTCTTACTCCTCGTATTCGGTGGGGATGGCCGGTTCGCCGCGCTGCAGGCGGTTCACCGAGGCCGGAAGCTCGGCCAGGGAATCTGTGTGCCGTTTGGCGGCCCGCTCCATGCCGCCGGCGCCGGTCCAGCCGGGGAGGATTTCGCCGTCGGCCACAAACTGTTCCAGCAGCGGGCGGTCGTTGCCGTCATCGAGGGGGCGGTGGCCGATACCAATGACCTCGGCGGTGGCCGTGCCGTGCGCGTTGAGGCGGCGCAGCGCATATTTGCGGCCGCCGCGGGAGGCTTTGTTCTTTGCGGCCTTGGCCACGGAAACAAACTCGTGGTCGTCGCCCTCACGGCTGACCAGCTTGTACACCATCCCGGCGGTGGGAGCGCCGGACCCGGTGACCAGCGAGGTGCCCACACCGTACGCGTCCACCGGGGCGGAGGCCAGAGAGGCAATGGCATATTCATCCAGGTCGGAGGTGACCATGATGCGGGTGTCCGTGTTGCCCAGGTCATCCAGGAGCTCCCGCACCCACCGGGCCTGGGCCACCAGGTCGCCGGAATCCAGCCGCACTCCGCCCAGTTTCGTGCCGGCAACGGCGACGGCGTTGCGCACGCCCGCTTCGACGTCGTACGTGTCCACCAGGAGCGAGGTGTTCGCGCCGAGCGAGCCAACCTGGGCCTCGAAGGCGTCGCGTTCCGAGTCGTGGAGGAGAGTGAAGGAATGGGCGGCGGTGCCAACCGTTTTCAGGCCGTACCGGCGCCCGGCTTCCAGGTTTGAGGTCGAGTCGAAGCCGGCAATGATCGCGGCGCGGGCAGCGGCTGCGGCCGCCTCCTCATGCGTGCGGCGCGAGCCCATCTCGATGCACGGGCGCCCGCCGGCGGCGGTGACCATGCGGGATGCGGCCGAGGCGATCGCGCTGTCGTGGTTCAGGACCGAGAGCAGGAGGGTCTCCAGGATGCAGGCCTCGGCGAAGGTTGCTTCCACCGTCAGGATCGGTGAATGCGGGAAATAGGCCTCACCCTCGGCGTAGCCGAAGATGTTTCCGGAGAACCGGAAGCCGGCGAGCCACTGCAGCGTGCGGGCGTCCACCACCGAGGTGCTTTCCAGGAACGCGAGCTGTTCGTCACCGAACCGGAAGGCGGCCAGCGCCTCGAGGATCCGGCCGGTGCCGGCAACAACCCCGTACCGGCGCCCGTCGGGCAGCCGCCGGCCGAAAACCTCGAACACGGATCGGCGGCTGGCTGTGCCTGAATGCAGGGCAGCCTGCAGCATGGTCAACTCATAATGGTCGGTATACAGGGCGGCATTGGGCTGGCGCCAAGCGTTGGTGCTGTTCACAGTCAAAACTCTAACCCCCGTTCGCTTATTGAGTAGAAGGCTTCCGCTGGCGGTTCGGCAACCGGGCCCAACCTACAATTGGAGTCATGACTTTGAGCACTGCGCCCGGCACCGACACCCTTGAGCGCGCTGAGACGGAGTCCCTGGTTGGCGCCGACGTGCCGTGGGTGGTGATTGTCTGGAACGATCCGGTGAACCTCATGAGCTACGTCAGCTACGTCTTCCGCAGCTATTTCGGCTATTCGGAGGCCAAGGCCAACCGGCTCATGATGGAAGTCCATGAACAGGGCAAGTCCGTGGTCGCGACCGGGTCCCGTGAGTCGGCGGAGCGGGACACCGTGGCCATGCACTCCTTCGGGCTCTGGGCCACCTTCCAAAAACCGACGAACCCTGATCCGCCCGGTGCACCGGCACTGACAACGGCAACAGCGGCAGGAAAAGCAGCACAGCCCGGCTCCGGCCGGCGGATAGGACAGACGTGGCAACCGGATTCAAAACCACCCGCAAGGGCATCACCGCATCACTGGACGCGGGGAGCGGGAGCTGTTGCGCAGCCTGTTCAACGACGTGCTGGGCATGCTGGAGCCGGATACGCCCGCAGACGCCGACCCGCTGGCGGCGATGGTGGGTTTGGACACCAGTGCCAGTGTCCCGTCCGACTCCGCGCTGCACCGCCTGCTGCCCGACGCCGTCCAGGGGGACGATGCCGAAGCACTGGAATTCCGCCGCCTCACCGAGCGCTCGCTGAGGGAATCCAAGAGCGGGGCACTGCGCGCCGCGGCCCTGCTGCTGGAATCAAAACCGCTGCTGCTCAACGCCGAACAGGCCCAGTATTTTGCCCGCGCGCTCAACGATGTACGGCTCGTGCTTGCCGACCGCCTCGGGCTGGAGACCGACGAAGACACCGAGCGGCTGCACGGCATCACCGATCCGTCCCGGGCGCAGGACGTGGACGGTTATCTGGCCCTCGTGTACAACTTTGTCACCTGGCTGCAGGAGACCCTGATGCAGGCCATGAACCGCTCCCTGCTGTGACCAAGCGCACGCCGGGGTGAGTTCGCGGCGGGGTGCCGGGGGACTATTCTCGATACATTATGAGCTCTGACCCGGAAAGTTCCTCGCTGATGACGGAACCGCTGACCGACGCACCGCGCGCGCAGGTGGCCGGGCGCGCCCGGCGGCCGCAGCGCACCGGCCTGCCGCGGAAAAACAATGCGGAAGCGCCCATCGGTATTTTCGATTCCGGCGTGGGCGGGCTGACCGTGGCCCGGGCAGTCATCGACCAGCTGCCCAATGAGTCGGTTCTTTACGTGGGCGACACCGCCCGCGGCCCCTACGGGCCCCTGCCCATTGCGGAAGTCCGCGCCAACGCACTGGGCGTCATGGATGAACTGGTGGACTCCGGCGTCAAGCTCCTGGTCATTGCCTGCAACACGGCGTCGGCCGCCGTTCTCCGGGACGCCCGCGAGCGCTACACCCGCCGTTACGGCATCCCCGTCATCGAGGTCATCCAGCCCGCCGTGCGCCGTGCCGTCGCGGCCACCCGGTCCGGGCGGGTCGGCGTGATCGGAACCGAGGCCACGGTCGGTTCGCGCGCCTACCACGACACGTTTGCCGCCGCTCCGCACCTGCGGATCGAATCCGTGGCGTGCCCGGCGTTCGTCGACTACGTCGAGGCCGGCGTTACCGCCGGTCCGGACCTGCTGGCCACCGCCGAAGAGTACCTGGCCCCGCTGAAAGCCGGCGGGGTGGATACCGTGGTGCTGGGCTGCACGCACTATCCGCTGCTCACCGGCGTGATCTCCTACGTGATGGGCGACGGCGTGACGCTGGTGTCCAGTGCGGAGGAAACCGCCAAGGACGTGTACCGGGCGCTGATTTCCCATGACCTGCAGCGCACCGCAGCGGCCGCACCGGAGTACCGGTTCCTGGCCACGGGGGATTCGGCGTCCTTCGAACTCCTGGCCCGGCGCTTCCTTGGCCCTGAAGTCCTGCGTGTCGAGCACGTGGAAAACGTGGCGGCGCACTATCCCACCGGCAGCCTGGCCCGGGTCACCCCGGACATGGCTGCCGCCGACCGCTCAGCACGCGGCAAGTCCGGCTCCATCCATGACGACCACGGAAGGCCGCCCGGCGCCCTTCGGAACGGCACTGAATGAAACTGACCATTGTGGGCTGCAGCGGATCCTTTCCCGGTCCGGCATCCCCTGCCTCCTGTTACCTTGTCACCGCCAACGACGGCGTCCGGACCTGGCGCATCCTGCTGGACCTGGGCAACGGTTCGCTGGGGGCACTGCAGCGCTACATGGATTTGCGGGACATCGACGCCGTCCTGCTGACCCACCTGCATCCGGACCACTGCATGGACCTGTGCGGACTGCACGTGGCGGTCCATTGGGACCCGGCCGGGTGGAACCGGGACCGGATTAAGGTCTTTGGGCCCAAGGACACGGCTGACCGGATGGCCACGGCATACGGGCTGCCCCTTGATCCGGGCATGCACGAGGACTTCGAGTTCCTGAACTGGGAGAGCAGCGAAAGCGTGGACATCGGCCCGTTCACTGTCACGCCCTATCCGGTCAGGCACCCGGCCGACGAGGCCTACGCCCTGCGGGTCGAGGCCAGGTCCGTGGGCCCGGACGGGACCACCCTGCTGCACACCCTGGCCTATTCCGGGGACACCGACTCCTGCGGCGGGCTGGAGGAAGCCGCCCGCGACAGCGACGTCTTCCTCTGCGAGGCGGCGTTCCATGAAGGCCGCGACGACGCCATCGACGGCGTGCACCTGACCGGCAAACGGGCCGGTGCCGCGGCCACGGCGGCCAGCGCGCGCCGCCTGCTCCTGACCCACCTGCCGGTCTGGAATGACGCCAACACCTCGGTCGCGGAAGCACGCGAAACGTATGCCGGGGATCTCGCGGTGGCCGTGGCGGGTGTCTCCTACGAGGTTGGCAGTCCGTTCGCCGCTCCGCTGGCGGCCGGTTCCGGAGCCCAGCCCGCCGGCTCAGGAAGCCAGCCCGCCGGGTAGCCGGAGCCCGGCCGATAGACTGGGCGCATGACTACCGCTGCAAACAGCCCTTCTTCTTCCACGCCTGCCGCCGGTTCCGCCGTCGTGCGGTCCGACGGCCGCACGCCGGACCAGCTGCGCAGCATCACCATCACCCGCGGCTGGTCCAAGCAGGCCGAGGGGTCTGCCCTGATCGAATTCGGCAACACCCGCGTGCTGTGCACCGCCTCCCTGACGCCCGGCGTGCCGCGCTGGCTCAAGGGCGAAGGTACGGGATGGGTGACGGCGGAGTACGCCATGCTGCCCCGGGCCACGAACACCCGCAACGCCCGCGAGTCGGTCAAGGGCAAGCTCGGCGGCCGCACACACGAGATTTCCCGGCTGATCGGCCGCTCGCTGCGCTCCATCATCGACACCAAGGCGCTGGGCGAAAACACCATCGTCCTGGACTGCGACGTGCTGCAGGCCGACGGCGGCACCCGCACCGCCGCGATCACCGGCGCGTACGTGGCGCTCGCCGATGCCCTGGCCTGGGCCAGGGACAACAAGCTCATCGCCCGCAACGCGAAGCCGCTGCTGGACACCGTCTCCGCGGTCAGCGTGGGCATCATTGACGGCGTGCCGATGCTGGACCTGCCCTATGTGGAGGATGTCCGCGCCGAAACCGACATGAACGTCGTGGTCACCGGTTCGGGCAAGTTCGTGGAGGTCCAGGGCACCGCCGAAGGTGCGCCGTTTGACCGGGACGAACTCAACGCGCTGCTGGACCTGGCTCTGCTGGGCACCACCGAGCTGGCTGAAATCCAGCGCCGTACGCTGGGTGAAAGCGTATGACCTCCACCCCCGAGGGGCCCGGCTGGTCCTTGCTACCCGGAACCAGGGCAAGCTGAGGGAGCTCCGGGAACTGCTGCGGGGACGGATTGAGGGGCTCGACGTCGACACCCAGGTGATCGACGCCGCCGCCGCCGGCGTTCCGGACGTTCCCGAGACCGGAGTTACGTTCGAAGCGAACTCACTGCTCAAGGCCCGTGCCGTGGCTGATGCCACCGGGCTGGCCGCCATCGCGGACGATTCGGGCTTGGCCGTGGACGTCCTCGGCGGCGCGCCGGGCATCTTCTCGGCGCGGTGGTCCGGCCGGCACGGCGACGACGCCGCCAACTTGGACCTGCTGCTGGCCCAGCTGGCTGACATTGCCCCGGAACACCGGGGGGCGGGGTTTGTCTGCGCCGCTGTACTGGCACTGCCCGGCGGCGCCGCCGTGGTGGAGCGCGCCGAGCTGCGTGGGACGCTTCTCACAGCACCGCGCGGGGCGGGCGGCTTTGGCTATGATCCGATCCTGCTGCCGGACGGGTTCGACCGCAGCTGTGCCGAGCTGGCGCCGGAAGAGAAAAATGCCATTAGCCACCGGGGACAGGCGTTTCGGGCGCTGCTGCCGGCGATCGCGGACGCCCTGGCCTGAGCATTCCGGCGGGAGCCGGGGCCGGCTGCCCGCAGGCTCCGCTGCGCGCCGCGCAACCCGAAAAATCCGGTGTCCGGGCCGCTTCAGCGGTTCGGGTTTTCTCCGGGCGCAGTTCTTAGGGCAGAATTGGGGGCAATATGACTACACAGATTCTTGCCTCAGTTGCCACCGCCAGTACCGACGGATCGGCGCTGGGAGGGATCGCGGAGTGGGCCGTCAACATTATGGAGGCCATCGGAGCCCCCGGCGCCGGCCTGGCCATTGCCCTCGAAAACCTCTTCCCGCCGCTGCCCAGCGAGGTGATCCTGCCGCTGGCCGGGTTCGCCGCCAGCCAGGGAAACTTCTCCTCCCCGCGGCGCTTATCTGGACCACGCTGGGCTCTGTGCTGGGTGCCTGGGTGCTGTATGGCGTTGGCGCATGGCTGGGGCGGGACCGGATGCGTGCCCTGGTGTCCCGGGTTCCGCTCGTCGACATCGAGGACGTGGACCGGGTGGAGGCCTGGTTTAACCGTCACGGCTACAAGGCAGTCTTTTTTGGCCGGATGATTCCGATCTTCCGAAGCCTTATCTCCATTCCCGCCGGCATCGAGCGGATGCCCATCTGGAAGTTCCTGGCGCTGACAACGGCGGGAAGCCTGATCTGGAACTCAATCTTCGTCTTCGCGGGCTACTACCTCGGTGAGAGCTGGCACATTGTCGAGGAATACGCCGGAGTCTTCCAGAAGATCGTCATTGCCGCGGTGGTTGTTACCGCCGTCTGGTATATCGTCAGCAAGGTCCGCTCGTACCGGCGGAAGAAGGCCGCGAAGCCGGCCGAACCCGCCGCGCCCGCCGAGCCGGCCGACGGCGAGTAACCGGCCCGCCGCTTCACCCGTGGGCCCGCGCCGGAGCGCGCAGGCCGCCACCGCTTGGCCCGCCACCGCTTGGCCCGCACCACCGCTTATCCGCATCACCGCTTAAGGAACAGAACACCGCGTGGGAATTGAATTCACGGCCATCGATTTCGAAACGGCCAACGGATTCCGCGGCTCACCCTGTTCGGTCGGACTGGTGAAGGTGCGGGATGGCGCCGTCGTCGACGAGGTCTCCTGGCTGATGCGTCCGCCGGAGGGACACGACTTCTTTGACCGCCGCAACATCCGTATCCACGGTATTGAAGCCGGGATGGTGGCCGGAGCGCCGCGGTTCGGCGACCTGTTCCCGGAGATCGGTGCCTTCATTGGCGCGGACCTGCTGGTGGCCCACAACGCGGCCTTCGACATGGGGGTGATCCGCTCGGCGCTGGAGGTCTCCGGCCTGCCCGGCCCGGCCTACGACTACACCTGCTCGGTGGCGCACTCGCGCCGCACGTACAGCCTGGTCTCGCACTCCCTGCCGTTCGCGGCGGAGGCGGCGGGGGTTCCGCTGCAGAACCACCACGACGCCGTTGAGGACGCCCGCGCGTGCGCCGGAATCATGGTGGACATTGTCCGGCGCAGCGGCGCCGCCGACATGTCCGGGTTCTTCGCGGTCCAGGGCATGGTTCCGTCCCGGCTCGAAGCCTACGTGCCCGGCGTGCACGCCCTCTCCAAGGCGACCCGCGCCGCGCTGGAACGGGGCACCGGGACCGAGGCCAAGGCAGCGGCAACCGGCTGGTCGGGATGGCCCTCGGAAGGCGAGAACCCGCCGCCCAACCCGCTGGCCGATTCCGCCCACCCTCTTTGGCCACACCGTGGTCTTCAGCGGAAACCTCGGCATGTCCCGCCAGTCCGCCAAGAATTCGGCGGCGGAGTTCGGTGCCCGCCCCGCGTCGAACGTCACCCGTGCCACCACGATGCTCGTGATGGGGGACGGGTTCGAGTCCGGGGACCTGCGCAACGGGGTCCTCACCGGCAAGGCCCGGCGGGTCCTGGACCTGCACGGAAAGGGCCAGCGCATTGAGGTCCTCTCCGAGGGGGAGTTCCTGCAGATGCTTGGCGGCAGCTGGCCGGCCGGAGCCGGCACGGACAGCTAGGTGCCGGTGGCGGCCGTGAACCGGCGCGCCAGCTCCTCGATGACGTCCCGGCCCTCCAGGACGGCCAGCCATTCCCCGGGAAGGGCCGCGGTGCCGTGCAGCGTACCCACGATGTTTCCGGTGATGGATCCGGTGGAGTCGCTGTCGCCGTCGTGATTGACCGCCAGTGCGACGGCGGCGGTGAAGTGCTCCTGCGGGGTGGACGCTCCCACAGTGGCCAGCGCTGCGTACAGTCCGATCGCCAGGGCTTCTTCGGCAACCCAGCCTTCGCCCAGGGCCGCCGTCAGTGTTTCGGGGGAGACCGGCCCGGAGCGGCCCAGCTCGACGGCAGCCGCCAGCCGGGCGGCCAGCTCCGGCACTCCGCTCTCCCGTGCACGGACCACGGCCGTGTCAGCGGCCTCCTGCAGCGACGCCGACGGCGGAAGCAGGTCGTGGATCAGCACGCTGAACGCGGCGGCGCTGTGCAGGGCCGAGGGATGGCCGTGCGTCAGCGCGGCGGCGTCTTCACTGAGCCGATAGACCATGCCCGGTTCCACCGAGGGCAGCAGGCCCAGGGGCGCCGAGCGCATGACGGTCCCGCAGCCTTTGGACTCAGGGTTAACCGGCCGGGCTTTGGTGCCCATGTCCGGGCCGGAGAGCCCGGACAGGCAGGCGTTTCCGGGAGCACGGCGCTGATGCAGCACGGTTTGTTCATCGATCCAGCGCAGCGGCGGCTGAGGAGCACCGGGATCCAGCGGCACGCCCTGCGTTTTCAGCCAGCGCAGGTAGGCCAGCCACAGGCATGCCGTCTCATCCGCGCCAACGCCCGCGTTGGCCCATTCCAGGGCTTCGAGCAGCCCGTCGAGGGTGTAGAGCGTCATCTGCGTGTCGTCGGAGAACGGTACCGGTGCGGGCAGCCCGGTCAGGCTGTGGAGGCCGCGGGCGCCGTAGGCGCTGCGGATTTCCGCGGTGCCGGAGAATTCAACGGCGTAGCCGAGGGCATCTCCCAGCGCGCCGCCCAGCAGGCAGCCAAAGACTTTCGTTGCCTGTCCCCGGAGGGGAAGATGGGAGGAAGCCGTGCCGTGTTCCGGGAGGGAAGGAGCGGCTGACAGCGGATTTTCGAGGTTAGGGCTCACCGTTCCAGCATATCGAGACTCCCCGGCCGGGCGAGCCTCCAGTGTCCTCCCAGCCTCCAATGACAAGCTGGGTGAGTTTGCCCGGCACATGTTGTACTGCTGCGGGCCTGCAGCGGGACCGTAAGGAAACCCGCCGCGCCAATCGCTAGGAAGAGGAAACTTTTGCCAATGAACGCTGAGCCACTATCCGCAGGCGGTGCGCGCGCAGCGCACCCGGCCGCCGCAACAGCGCCCCGGAAGCGCCTGCACACCTACGGACTGCCGGCGCGCAGTGCTGCCGAGGCGGTGGGAGCCTTCTTCCTCGTCTTTGTCGGAGTTGGCCTCGCCTTCTTCAGCGCCACCGGCAGCGTGTCGTCGCCGATGGGTGTCGGACTGGCTGCCGCCGCCGCCATGGTGGCCTTCGGCTACGTCTCCGGCGGGCACTTCAATCCGGCGATCAGCATTGCCAGCGCCGCCGCCGGCCGCACCGCGTGGAAGGCGCTTCCGGTCTACGTCCTGGCCCAGCTTCTCGGCGCGGTCCTGGCTGTCGCGCTTCTGTGGGTCGTGATCCAGGGCGTCCCCCAGCTCGCGGACACGCGCATGGTCTTCTCGGCCCTGGCCAACGGTTACGGCGAGCAGTCGGGTGCACAGTTCCCGCTGGCCAGCGGACTGCTGACCGAAGTCATCGGAGCCGCCCTGCTCACCGCGGTATTCCTGGGCGCCACATCGGGCCGCCGTCCGGTGGTCGGCGCCGCCTTCGCCGTGGGCGTGACCTACGCCATCCTGCTGACGTTCCTGGCGCCGATTACCGGCGGTTCACTGAACCCCGCACGTTCCAGTGCGGTGGCCTTCTTCGCCGAGGATGCGGCGCTGCAGCAGCTGTGGCTGTTCTGGGCCGCCCCCGTCCTGGGCGCCCTGATAGCCGGCCTGATTTACCGCAGCATCGACCTCACAGCTGCTGACGCCGCCCGGAACGACGACGATTTCGAAGATGTCGACGGTGACGGCGCTTCGGAATCCGGCACTGACACTGACATCGAGTCTGCCGCAGGTGCCGGACCTGCTGACGCTTCGGGAGCCCGAACCGGCACGGTGGCGCCAGGAGCCTCGGCCCGCGCATCAGCGAACCGCACACCCGACGCCCGCAACGATGACGACGCCCGCGGCTTCTTCAACGGCGACGACGACGGCGACGGCGACAACAACGGCGGGACACCGGCCGGCAAGGCCTAACCTCCGCGGGCTACCCCGACACGCCCATCCTCTCCTGCGGCCACCGCCGCACCAGGGGGTGGGCGTTGTCATGCCCGCGGTGTCCGGGGAGTGTCAGAGCGGCAATGTAATTTGGTTGGTATGCGAATACTGCACACCTCCGATTGGCATTTGGGCCGCTCCTTCCATGGCGTGGGGATGCTCGGCGCCCAGCAGCAGTTCATCGACCGGCTCGTCGACACGGTCCGTGAGCAGGAGGTGGACGCGGTTCTGATTGCCGGAGACGTGTACGACCGCGCACTGCCGGGGGTCGACGTCGTCCGCCTGCTGGACTCCGCCCTGGACCGCATCACCGCCGCGGGAGCCAAAGTTATCCTCTCCAGCGGCAACCACGATTCAGCTGCCCGGTTGGGCTTCGGCAGCCGCATTTTTGAGCGCGGCGGCGTGTACCTGCGCACCCGGATCAGCGAGATTCCGGATCCGGTCCTGCTGGACACCGGAGGAATTCCCGTGGCGGTCTACGGCATTCCGTACCTTGAACCGCGGCTGGCCGGGCCGGAACTGGGCGTGGACACGCCGCACCACGAAACCGTGATTGCCGAGGCGGTCCGCAGGATTCAGGACGATGTTCGGCGCCGCGCCTCGTCGGGACAGCCGGTGCTTCCCGTGGCCATGGCCCATGTCTTTGCCAGCGGCGGCATCACGTCGGACAGCGAGCGGGACCTCACGGTCGGGGGAGTGGGAGCGGTTCCGCTGGACCTCTTCGGCTCCTTCACCTACACGGCCCTGGGCCACCTGCACGGCCGGCAGGAACTGAGCCCGTCCGTCCGTTACAGCGGCTCTCCGCTGCCGTACTCCTTCTCCGAGGCGCGCCAGCACAAAGGCGGACTGCTGGTGGAGTTCGATGCCGCCGGACTGGTCTCGGTGGAACCGGTCCTGTGGCCCGCCCCGCGCCGGCTCGCGGTCCTCAAAGGAACACTGGAGCACCTGCTCGCAGACCCGGGCCTCACCGAAGCCGAAGGCGCCTACTGCCAGGTCACGCTGACCGACGACGAACGTCCCGCCAAGGCCATGGAGCGCCTGCGCACCCGCTTCCCGGACACCCTGGTGCTGTCCTTTGAACCGGCGTCCGGTCCGCGGGCCGCCAACCAGACCTACAGCCAGCGGCTGGCCCGCGCCACGGATGACCTGGAAATCTGCTGCGGTTTTCTGGACCACGTACGCTCCCGGCAGGCGGACGAGCAGGAGAAAAAGCTCTTCGCTGAAGTGCTGTCCAAAGTCCAGTCGGCGGAGGCAGCCCAGTGAGGATCCACCGGCTCGAGATCCAGGCCTTCGGGCCTTTCGCTGACCGCCAGGTCATCGATTTCGATGAGCTCGGCGCCCATGGGCTGTTTCTGCTCAACGGCCCCACGGGTGCCGGGAAAACCAGCATCCTGGATGCCGTCTGCTATGCCCTGTACGGTGCCGTACCGGGTGACCGGCAAACCGCCAAGCGGCTGCGCAGCGACCACGCCGCAGCGGACACCGCTCCGGAGATACTGCTGGAGTTCAGTTCCGGGGACCGCCGCCTTGAGGTCGTGCGGAGCCCGGCCTGGGACCGGCCGGCCAAACGCGGTGCCGGCAAAACCGTGCTGGAGCAGGCACACACCACCCTGCGTGAGCTCGTCAACGGGGAATGGGTTACGAAGTCAGCCCGTAATGACGAGGCAGGCGATGAGATCCTGGCCCTCATGGGGATGAACAGGGATCAGTTCACCCGCGTGGTTATGCTGCCCCAGGGGGATTTTGCCGCCTTCCTGCGGGCGGACGCCAAGACGCGCGCTGAACTGCTGCAGAAACTGTTCGGCACCACACGGTTCGAGAACATTGAAGCCCAGCTGAAGGCGGACCTTACCGCTGCCGAGCAGGAGCTCAATGCTGCCCGCGCCGAAAGCGAACATGTGATGCGCCGGGCGCGGGACGAAATGGAACGCTGGGCGGAGGACGCAGCAGCGGAGGCTGAGGATGCGGCCGGGGACGCAGGAGCAGACCATCCCGAAAGCAGTGAGGCCGCCGGGGTGGAGGACTTCCGCCGTATGCTGGCCGCCCGCACGGAGGCTGCCCGCGGTGAGCACGCAGCACTGGCCGCTGCACTCCGGGAAGCGGAGCATACCCGCGCGGATGTGGAAGCGCGCCGTACCCGCGGCATTGCCCGGGAGCAGCTCGAACGCGATGAACAGGCTTATGCCCGCCGCCGGGACGAGATTGAACCGGTACGTCATGCCCTCGAACGCCATCTGCGTGCCGAATCGCTGAGCGGTTTCGTCCGGGCCGCCGACACTGCGCAGGAACGGCTCGGGCTCCGGGAAACGGCCGCGGGTGAGGCACGGGATGCACTGCTGGGGGATGCGCATTCACCGGCCTTCGGCCTCACGGAAACCGTGATGGCTGAAGGGGACCCTGCACCCGTCTTGTTGGCCGCCGAGGACCGGCTGACCGCGGAGCTGGGCGCCGCGGAAGCTGCGCAGGCCGAGGAAGAGCGTATCGGAGATCTGGAAGCGGAACTCGTTGACGCCTCCAAGCGTGCCGCTACCAGCCGGGCCGCCGCCGCTGCCGCGGAAGCGGCCGGGGAGGAACTCCGCACCGAAGAAACCGAGCTGACCCGGCAGCTGGATTCGCTGCGGGAGAAGGCGTCCCGCCAGGAATTTGCGCGCAATGGCCTGGAACGTGCGCGTGCCCTGACCCGCGCCATCAGCCAATATGCCGAAGCCTCCGCTGCCGCTGCAGCGTCCGGAGCCGAGGCGGCACGGCTGCGCGGCAGCTACCAGGACCGCCGCCAGGCCTGGCAGGACCTGCAGCAGCGCCGGCTGGATCAAGCGGCAGCGGAGCTGGCGGGACGGCTGGAGGACGGGCAGGGCTGCCCGGTCTGCGGCAGCAGCGAACATCCCGCTCCGGCTGCCCTGCCGGACGGTGAAAGCGCCGTCACCAAGCAGGATGAGGACAACGCGCGGCGGCTCACTGAGGACGCAGAATCCGCCTATGAAGCAGCACGTGTGCAGGCGGACCAGGACAGCCGCAGCGTCGCCGAACTGCGGATCCAAGGCGGAGACAGGGATCCGAAGACGGCAAAGGCCGAGGAAGACGCAGCGCAGAGCGCCCTGGCCGCAGCGTCCGCCGCAGCCGAGGAACTGGATACGGCCGTGGTGCGCTGCGCGGAGCTGTCCCGGGAACGCAGCGACCTGGCCGAGCAGGCAGCGGCAGCGCTGGTTGCTGCGGCGCAGGCCGACGAGCAGCGGCTGTCGGCCCAGCGCCGGATCGCCGAACTCAGCGGACGGGTACAGGCGGCCCGCGACGGTTTCACGACACTCGCGGACCGGGTGGACTGCCTTGCGGGACTGCGCACCCTGGTCAGCGCCGCCCGGCGGTCCTTCGCCGAACTGCAGACGGCGCGGGAGAATGCAGCCGAGGCCCGCGGCGACCTCGCTGACCGTCTCGGCGACTCCGACTTCGACACCGTCCAGGACGTGCGCGACGCCCTGCTGGAGACGGACACGGCCGCCAACGCCAAACAAGCTGTGGCCCGGTACGACGAGGAGGGGCAGCGGCTGGTTCTGCGCCGGGAAGCCGAGGACTCGGCAGCCGATGTGGACGGAGACGGCGAACCGCTCCCGGTGCCCGACGAGCAGGACCTGGCCCTGGCCTCGGACGCCGCAGCGGCCGCACGCATGCGGCTGACGGAATGCTCGGTCCAGCTGGGCCTGCTGGAAGCCTCCACCAAGGCACTGCAGTCGTACGGACTGGAGCTGGCGGCGGCCTCCGAACGCATCCGCCCCCTGGAGGAGCGCTACAACCTTCTGCGCTCGGTAACCGACACCGCCCGCGGAAGCGGGGAGAACGGCTACAAAATGACGCTGAGCACGTATGTGCTGGCCGCACGGCTGGAACAGGTGGCCGCGGCCGCCACTGAACGTTTGTCCGCGATGACGGGCGGACGCTATGCCCTCGTGCACAGCGACTCCACCGCCGGCAACAGGAAGTCCGGACTGGGCCTGCACGTCACCGATGCCTGGACGGGACAGCACCGGGACACGGCCACTCTCTCCGGAGGTGAGAGCTTCATGGCATCCCTGGCCCTCGCCCTGGGCCTGGCCGACGTTGTCCAGCAGGAAGCCGGCGGCGTGAACATCGAGACCCTCTTTGTGGACGAGGGGTTCGGCAGTTTGGACGAGACGTCGCTGGAGCAGGTCATGGACGCGCTGGAAGGGTTGCGCGACGGCGGCCGGGTGGTTGGCCTTGTCAGCCATGTGGCCGAAATGAAACAGCGCATTGGGGCGCAGCTGCAGATCACGAAGGGCCGCAACGGATCCACCGTGCGATTCTCCGCCGGCGATCCGGTGGGTGTCTGACCGCGGCAGGAGCGGCAACCGGGATACTGCGCTTCCTCCGCCGCAGCGGGAGGAAGGTCACTGCGCACCGGACCCGGAATCGGATAGAGTAGCGGGGTAACCGGGTCGGGCGCATCGGGAGGGGGGACGATGCGCGCTGAAACATGTCTGGAACTGCCTTGAGTGACTTCCCGTCTGCCCCTTCAACCTCCCGGAACTCCGCTCCGGACAGCTCCGCCCCTGCGCAGCCGCCTGCCACCGGTCCGTCACCGCAGGATCCCCGGCATGACGAACTGGCCTCCGGCGGACGCTACGCACGGATTTTCTCGCTCGCCGGCCGCGGCTTTGTGCCGATCGCTTTCCTGGCCCGCCTGCCCCTGGCCATGCTGACCGTAGGGGCACTGACCCTCGTCACCAGCGTCACGGACTCCTATGCAACAGGCGGCCTGGCGGCAGGAGCCGTGGGAATCGGTTCGGCACTGGGCGCACCGGTCCTGGGCTATGCAGCCGACCGGATCGGCCAGCGGCCAATACTGCTGGGCGCGGCCGTCGTCAACCCCCTGGCCATTGCACTGACCCTGTACATGGCATTCCAGCTGCCTGACGCCGGAACTCCCTATGCAGCCCTTGCCGCCGCATTCCTGATGGGGGCCACCTGCCCCCAGGTGGGTCCGCTGGCCCGTGTCCGGTGGATGGCCATGACCGAGCGCAAACAGTCCGGGGCATCCACAGGCACCAGGGACCTGGACACCGCGATGTCCTATGAGGGAACGGCGGATGAGCTGAGCTTCGTGCTCGGCCCGGCCCTGGTGGGCCTGCTGGCTGCCGCCGTCGCGCCCTGGCTGCCGCTCGCCATCGCCGCCGTCCTGACACTGAGCATGGTCAGCGCCTTCGCCGTGCATCCCACAGTCCGCTCCGTCGTCCCGGCACGGGCAGCCCGTGCTGCCCGCGATGCCCGCGACGCGGCCGCAAAGAAGGCCGGCACGCCGGCCGAAGCCGACGCCGTGCGCCCCCGTGCCGACTGGCTGCTGATCGCCCTTCCGGTTTTGGGCATGGTGGCCATGGGGACGTTCTTTGGCGGAACCCAGACCAGCCTGACCGCCTTTGGCGGCGTCTTCGACGTGTCGTCCGCAGCCGGCCTGCTGTACGCCGTCATGGGCATCAGCTCCGCGGCGGCCGCGCTGTCGGTAGCCTTCTGGCCGGAGCGGTTCCCGCCTGCCGCCCGCTGGATGGTGTCCGCTGCAGCGATGGCTGCCTTCTCGGTGCTGCTGCTCTTCCCCGCCGACATCCCCACCATGCTGGTGGCGCTTTTCATTATGGGCATCCCCGTGGGCCCCACCATGGTCAGTATTTTCGGAATGGGTGCCGTGGTTGCTCCGAGGCATCTGATGGGCACGGTCATGACAATGCTCGCCAGCGGCGTGGTGACCGGCACAGCCATCGGCGCGGCGCTGGCCGGCCGGCTTGCCGACAGCTCCGGCCACCAGGCCGCGTTCCTGGTGCCGGTGGGGGCATCCGTCGTGCTGTTCATCCTGAGCCTGTGTGTGCGGTGGGCTGTGGTTTCCCGGCGGGGGCGGAACTGACGAAACGGTCACCTGAGCGCCGGCCCGGCTGTCGGGCCGGCACTCAGGTGGCTTAGTATCGAATCAAGCGCCGGAGTATTCGGCGGAGCCGCAGCGGATGAGGAGACCCACCATGGGCAGCGAAAAGAACGCCAACGAAGACCACTCCAGGGACGGCAAGAAGACAACGGGGCCCGAGGGGACCATCCCTGATACCGAGGACGGCGTGGCCGCGGCGTCCACCGAAGAACCGTCCAACTTCGAGCCCGAAGAAGACCAGGAATCCGCCGAGGGCGGATCCAAGTAGCAGGGTCAGGATGAAGCGCAGAAAGCCCGGACCGGGAGTACCCGGTCCGGGCTTTTCATTCAGCGGATCCTGATTGCTAGCCGAGGCTGGGAGCGTGGGCCGGAGGCAGCGGAATGTAGATGTTGCCCGTCGTGACTCCGCCCGTGACGGCGTCGTCGGGACCGGCATCCGCACCGGCGGACATGGGCGCCGGAGCCTCGGCCTCCTGGCCGAAGGCCCGCAGGGCTGCGGCGGCCTCGTGCGCGTCAGGCCGTGCCTCCACGGTTCGGGCAGTCATGGCCCGCAGCAGTTCCACCCATTCGGGGCCGAGCTCCGCGGGTACTTCCGGGTCCCGAACCAAGCGGGCGACGGCGGACTCCACGATGGGTCCCGGGAAGGCCTTCACTCCGGTGAGGCATTCCAGGAGCACCAGTCCGAGGGAATAGATGTCGGTCTTCGGATCGACCGCCCCGCCCAGCGCCTGTTCCGGACTCAGGTAATTGGCGGTGCCAATGGTCGCACCGTGGGCCGTGGCGATGGTCGCCTCGGTCATCCTCGCGATCCCGAAGTCGGTGAGCTTGGGGTACAGGCGGGTGTCATTCTCGGCAAGCGGGTACAGGAGAATGTTTGCCGGCTTCACATCCCGGTGGATGACGCCGTTGGAATGCACGTAGTTCAGGGCATCGGCCAGGTCCGCGCCCAGTGACGCCGTGCCCAAATGGCCCAGCGGCCCGGACTTCAATGTCCGGCGCAGGTCCGGCCCGTCAACAAGCTCCATGACCAGAAACGTGGAGCAGGGGCCGTCGTCCTGCTGAACTACTCCGGCGTCCAGCAGGGTAACCAGTCCGGGATGGTTCAGCGTGGCCAGCAGCTGGGTTTCCGTCTGCTGGCGGCGGTTTTCGTCGTCGTCGTTGACGTGGGGACGGAACAGCTTGACCGCCACCTCGCGGCCAAGGTTCTGGTCCACCGCTCGGTAAACGGAGGCAGCGCCGCCCGTACCGATGAGCTCGGTGGTCCGGTATCGGTCCCCAAGGAGTACATCCACGGGTGTCCTCCCTAGAAGGTGTGTCGAAAAACTGGAAGTGGGCAGGGGGTCCGGGTCTATTGCTTACCACCGGACGAAGGAGTTTGCAGAGCAATTATGCACTGAAATTTAATCAGCAGCCTGATTAAATTGTTCCTACGCTGCTCACCGTTCCACCATATCCTGTACTGCCGCCGGTTCCCCGCAAGCGACGGCGGCTTTACCAAGACGTAATATGTGCCTTCTCACCAGGGGGCTCATCCCGTGGCGCTGCCCGCATCCCGGGCGCTGCCCGGCCCTAGCCGAGGAAGGCGACGGCGGCCTGCTTGAAGGCCCGGGACGTGACGGCGTCCACGTGCGTGCGCCCCGGCAGCCAGAGCAGTTCGGACTGGCCGGACAGCTCGGCGAGCTCCTCGTTGCCGGCGGCAAACGGGTCAAGGTCACCGGCGACGAGCAGCAGGGTATGGCCGGAACCGCCTCACCGGGAACAAACGGCTCATCCTGCACGGCCTCCACCATGTTCAGCAGGACCTGCGGGTCATTGCCGGGCGCCGAGGCGGCCATGCGCATCAGTTCGCCGGTGGTTCCGGCGGGAAGTGCTTCCCCGGTTCCCGCGAGGCTCCGCGCGCTGCGGGCAGGTCGAACGTTGCCAGCGGATCGCCGGTGCCGGGGCCGCCCCGAGGACCATGCGGCGGACCAGCTCCGGCTGGGTGGCACCAAAGTCCCACGCCAGCCGCGCACCCAGCGAGTAGCCGATGATGTCAACGCCGGTTTCCGGGTTGTCGTCGTCGAGCGGGTGCACGCCTGCGTCCACCAGCAGCTGCAGCAGGTCCGCACGGATCCGGCTGGGACGGAAGGAATCCAGGTCTGAGGGGGTGGCGCTGCGCCCATGGCCGGGAAGATCCACGGTGATGACACTCCTGCCGGAAGTGGTCAGCGCGTTCACCCACCCGGACTCGTGCCAGTTCAAACGGGACGAGGAGGCGAAACCGTGGAGCAGCAGAACCGGCCGCGTCGCAGAGGGGCCGCTTCCGGGGTGAATAACCTCGGCAAACAGCCGGGGGTCGGTGCCCTCAACGCTGTGGGTCCTGATTTCCATGCCATAGTCCTCGTCCGGAATCTCAGCTGCGCCGATACTCCACTGCTCGTTGGTCCTGAATACCCGTGAGTCCCGAACAGGGGAGACCGGTGTGCGGGACTCATCTCCGGGGTGCCTGAATCTGCCGGAGGTGTTGGACCTCCAGGGATGTCTGATCAACACGGTACGTCGGATGCCCAGATCCGCTCAACCGGGACACGCAGGCCGCAGCCGGGCGATTTGTCCAGCCGGTGGGGCTGGCGGGGCTGGGCGTTCCAGCGGTGCGGGAGAGGCAGGAAAAATCCGGTTTTCAGCCAAGGACTGGCTTTTATTTTTTTACCGGGTATGGTCGTGAGCCATCGATGTTGTTTCTTTCAGAGGAGCCTAAATTGTCAGGTAAATCCCCGCAGGGTTCAAACGCGAAGAAGCCGGGAAAATCCATCAAGGAAAAGCGTGCCGAAAAAAAGGCCAAGAATTCCAGCGACAGTGAGCTGATGCCGAGGAAGCGCAAGGGCCAGTAACGCAGCCAAACAGCAGGTACCGCCGCCCGGAGCGGCTCCCGCCCGGATCCCACCGGAACCCGGGCGGGAGCCGGCGTGGCAGGCGGGGCGGAAATACCGCACCCGGCCTAAAAAACGGAACGGTTTTGCAGGCCCAGTCCCGCGCGCCTTCGGTGCGTTTCCCGAAATCCAACAAACATCCATTTTCCCTTGGTGGTTCGTCAGTGCGTCGCCGTTCGGGAAAACATCTTCGATCATCGGCGCTTTTCCGGAAACTAATTACCTGCTAAATTCCGCTGAATTAATTCGGTAAACAGTGGAGGCTGAAAATTCCGGAAAAAGCAAGAGTGATTCGCTGCCCCGGCCAGCTACTCGATCCGCCCGGCCCGTGTCCGGCGGTCCAGCAGCCAGGCGGCCGCGGCCAGCACTCCGGTCAGGGCCAGCGTGGCGACAAGCTGGATGCGCACCGCCGCATCCAGGAACCCGAGCACCACAATGCCGGCCAGCAGGGCCAGGGCAAAGTAGGACAGCCAGGGGAAGGCCCACATCTTGAAGGTGAGTTCCTTTCCCGCGGCCTCGGCCCGCCGGCGCAGGATGATCTGCGAAACGATCGACACACCCCACACCACCAGGCAGGTGGATCCGACCAGGTTCAGCAGGATCATCAGGACGGTTTCCGGGTAGAGGTAGTTCAGCACCACGGCCAGGAAGCCGAACGCGACCGATGCGGCCACTGCCGCTCGGGGAACGCCGTTGGCGCTTTTGCGGCTTAGTGTTTTGGGCGCGCGGCCCCTTTCGGCCAGCGAGAACACCATCCGGGATGCCCCGTACAGATTGGCATTCAGCGCCGACAGCAGTGCCACCACAATGACCACGGCCATGACGACGTCGGCGCCGGGCACCCGGGCGGCCGCCAGCGCCGCGACAAAGGGGCCGGTGCTGAGCGACTCGCTGTCCCACGGCAGGATGGTGACGATCACGAGCACCGAGCCGATGTAAAAGACCAGGATCCGCCACACCACCGAGCTGATGGCCTTGGCGATATTGGTTTCGGGGTTCTCCGTGTCGGCGGCGGCAACGGCAACGATCTCAGTGCCTCCGAAGGCGAAAACCACCAGCAGCAGCCCGGCACCCACCCCGCTCCATCCGTGGGGCATGAAGCCTCCGTTGCCGGTCAAATTGCTCAGGCCCGGGGCTGGAACATTGGGCAGCCAGCCGGCAATGAATGCGACGCCGACGGCGAGGAACGCCACGATCGCCAATACCTTGAGCAGTGCGAACCAGTACTCAAACTCTCCGAGGCTGGCGACGCCGCCCAAATTGATGGCGGTGAACAGGGTCATGAACACCAGCGCCAGTACCCACTGCTGGGAACCGGGCCACATGGAGGCAACGATGGCGGCCGCGGCTGTTGCTTCGGCGGCGATCACGATTACCAGCTGCAGCCACCACAGCCAGCCGATGGTTGTTCCGGCGGGGCGGCCGAGTGCCTTTTCCGCGTACACGGAGAAGGCGCCGCTGCTGGGATCTGCCGCAGCCATCTCGCCCATCATGCGCATGACGAGGATGACCATGGTGCCGGCGATCAGGAAGGACAGCAGAACTGCGGGCCCGGCCGCCTGGATTCCGGCGCCGGACCCGACAAACAGCCCGGTGCCGATGGCGCTGCCCAGGCTCATGAAGACCAAATGGCGGGGGCGCATCTTGCGCACCGCGGGTGATCCTGCCGGGTCCGGTGCGGCTGATCCGGCGGAATCGGTCGCGGACGTTCGGGTAGTCATGAAAAAGACACCTTTGAAGTTGGGGATGCCGAGGAAAGTTGGAATGCCGAATATCGGCCGCGGCCATGGCTAACCATCTTATGCCGTGTGGGCTCATCACTCAGTCTGCGTATGAGTTGTGCCACTATGCTTACAGTTTGCACAGCGCTTCACCGCGCGGAGGGAGGGAAAGCATGCCAACAGATGTCTTGGATGCACGCATTATTGCTCTGTTCACCGACGAGCCCAGGATGTCCGTCCTCGAAGCCTCACACACCCTGCAGGTGGCCCGCGCCACCGTCCAGGCCCGATTGGACCGAATGCAGAAGGCGGGAGTCATTTCCGGATGGGGGCCCCGGATTGACCCGGCGGCGCTGGGGTACAGCGTGCTCGCCTACTGCTCGCTGACCATCAGCCAGGACATCGGCCACGATGCCGTGGTGGCCGCGCTGTCCCGCATTCCCGAAATCCAGGAGATTCACACTGTGTCCGGCGAGAGTGACCTGCTGGCACGCGTTGCCGCCCGTTCCAACCCGGACCTGCAACGTGTCATTGATTCCATCGTGGCCACCCGCACCATTGTGCGGTCCTCATCCGTGATCGTGCTGAACACGCATTTTGACGGCCGGACGCTTCCACTGCTGGAGGCAGCCTCCGGCACGGACCCGGCCCTGCTTTCGGCTGCCGATCCCGCATAACGCGTTACCTCCGTGCTGCAAATGCCGCATGGCACTGGATCCTCATGGACGGCGGCGGGGCCGGCCAGGCCCGGCCGGTCGCCGGCGCCGGCTATGACGTCTGGGCGGGCGCACTCGCTCATATGGGAGTCCTCACGGCGCCGGACGAAAGATTCCTCGGACGCTTTGCGTGTCTCCCAGCTGGCCGCGGAGGCGGCCGTCGCCGCTGGCCTCATCCCGCAGTGGCGTGCCCGGACGGACAACACTGCGTCCTGCCGGACGGCCCTGCGGGCGGGCTTGTCCACGCCGGCAGCCAAACAAGCGTCATCCTCCCGTCCGTACGGACCTGATCGCGCCCCGCTGGACAAAATGTGACGCACCTCGCATGCCCTTGGGTCGAAATGAGTTACAGTCATTCTGACTTTTACTCTTTCCTCCGGATGGACCCCCGGCGGACCGGCCGGAAGGGCCCCATGGTGTACCAGCAACCGGCGCACGGATACGCGAACGTTTCCGAACGCGCACGCCAACCCCCGGCGCTGGCCATCTCCACGGTCATTTTTGCCCTGCGCCCGGATCCGGGCACGGGCCGCCCCGCGCTGTGGCTGCCACTGGTGCGCCGCATACGCGAACCGTTCCGGGGTCTCTGGGCGCTGCCCGGCGGCCCGCTGGGGGCCCGCGAGTCCCTGCAGGAGGCTGCGGCCGGCAACTTGGCGCAGACCACAGGCCTGGCCCCTAAGTACCTCGAGCAGCTCTATGCCTTCGGTGGGACCGACCGGTCGCCGTCGCCGCGGGTGGTGTCCATTGTCTACTGGGCCCTCGTTCAACCCGACGAAGCAGCGCTGTCCCGCCAGGACGACAACGTCCGGTGGTTTCCGGCCGGCGCGGTGGGGGAGCTGGCCTTCGACCACAACGAAATCGTGGAGTATGCGCTCTGGCGCCTGCGCAACCGGATGGAATACGGTTCCATCGCCTACGCCTTCCTGGGAGACACCTTTACCCTGGCGCAGCTGCGGGAAGTCTACGAAGCAGTGCTGGGCCGCGAGCTGGAACCGGCGAATTTTCGCCGGCAGCTGCGCGCAGCCCCGGACATCGAAGCCACCGACCAGTATTTGCAGGGCGGCAGGCACCGCCCGCCGCGCCTCTACCGCTACACCGGCGCACTCCTGCCCGAACCGGAACCCCGTGCCACCCCCGAACCCCGGAGCAGGCCCCAACCGCAGGCTGACCAGCAGCCACCGAGCTACCCAGCAACGGAGCAGTGAATCATGAGCAATGCCCCCGCCACCCCGACTCCCAGCGTGGCAACCGCCGTCGCCCTGATTTCCGCTGCCGCCGCCGCGAATGGAGCTTCCTCCGCCGGCACCTGCACGCCGGAGCTGGCCATGCCGCCGTGGGAATTTGACGGCGCCCGGCTGCCGGACTACGGCCCGGGTGCATCCATGCATGACGCCGCTCCGCCCGCCACGCCCCGGCAGGGCAGCCTCCCGGAGGAGTACCGGCTGGCCTCCGACACCGAGCTGCACGTGCGGATCCTCGCCGCCAAGGAAAAGCTCGGGGACCGTGCAGTGATCCTCGGCCATTTTTACCAGCGTGACGAAGTCCTTCGGTACGCGGACTTTGTGGGCGATTCCTTTCAACTGGCCAAGGCCGCCAAGGCCAAACCGGACGCTGAGGCCATCATTTTCTGCGGCGTGCACTTCATGGCCGAAACCGCCGATCTGCTCTCCGGCCCGGACCAGGCGGTGATGCTGCCCAACCTTGCCGCGGGCTGTTCCATGGCAGACATGGCGGACATCGATTCGGTGGCGGCGTGCTGGGACCAGCTCACCTCGCTGTTCGGCCAGGAGCCCGACGACGGCGGCAAGCTGCCGGTCATCCCGGTCACCTATATGAATTCCTCGGCCGCGCTCAAGGGTTTCTGCGGAGAGAACGGCGGCATTGTCTGCACCTCCTCCAATGCCGCAGCGGTGCTGGAGTGGGCGTTTGAGCGCGGCCGCCGGGTGCTGTTTTTCCCGGACCAGCATTTGGGCAGGAACACGGCGAAGGCCATGGGGATCCCGCTGGATGCCATGCCGATGTGGAACCCCCGCCTGCCGCTGGGTGGAAACACCGCCGAGGAACTGCAGGAGTCCCGGGTGCTGCTCTGGAACGGGTTCTGCTCCGTGCACAAACGCTTCACCGTCGCCCAGATCGACAAAGCCCGGGCTGATTTTCCGGACGTCCGGGTCATCGTGCATCCGGAGTGCCCCATGCCGGTGGTGGACGCTGCGGACGAGGCAGGTTCCACGGACTACATCCTCAAAGCCATCGACGCCGCCCCGGCCGGCAGCACCTTCGCCGTCGGCACCGAAATCAACATGGTCAACCGGCTGGCCGCACAGTATCCGCAGCACACCATTTTCTGCCTGGACCCGGTGATCTGCCCCTGCTCCACCATGTACCGGATCCACCCCGGCTACCTGGCCTGGGTGCTGGAAGGTCTGGTCCGGGGAGAGGTGCTGAACCGGATTACGGTTCCCGCCGGCGTCGCAGTACCGGCCCGGACCGCGCTGGAACGGATGCTGGCGGCGCATCCGTGATCGCCGTCGTCGGCAGCGGGATCGCGGGCCTGGCCGCGGCTCTGGCCGCAGTGCGGGCGGACCCGTCCGCCGAGGTGACCGTGCTGGCCAAGGGCACGCCGCGGCAGACGAACACCTGGCTGGCGCAGGGCGGAATTGCAGCCGTGGTGCCGGACGGGGCGGCGGCCGGCGACACCGTCGAGGCGCACGTCGCGGACACGCTGGCTGCTGCGGCAGGCAGGGCCGACGCCGAAGCGGTGCGGGTTTTGTGTGCTGCCGCCGGCGGGGAAATGGTGCGCCTGCTGCAGCTGGGCACGCCTTTTGACCGCGACAGTGCCGGCGCGCTGGCCCTGGGGCGGGAGGCGGCGCACTCGGCTGCCCGCATCCTGCACGTGAACGGTGACAGCACCGGCGCGGGCATCGCCACCGCCCTGCTGGGGGCCGTTGCGGCGGAACCGCGAATCACCGTCGCGGAGAACACTTTTGTGGCCGGGCTGCTGCAGGAGCAGGGCCGGGTTGCCGGGGTCCGGCTGCTGCGGCAGGGACGCCGGGGGACCCTCGCCGCCGAGGCTGTCATTCTTGCCGCAGGGGGAGCGGGTGCCCTGTACGCGCACACCACCAATCCGAACTCGGCAACGGGCGACGGCGTGGCGCTGGCAGCCGGAGCCGGCGCCGCCATGCGCGACCTGGAGTTCTTCCAGTTCCATCCCACCTCCCTTGACGTGCCGGGGAACCCGTTGATCTCCGAGGCGGTCCGGGGCGAGGGTGCTGTGCTGCGCAACGCCGCGGGGGAGCGTTTCCTCCTGTCCGCGCATCCGGACGCGGAACTGGCTCCGCGCGACGTCGTCTCCCGGGCAGTCAGCGCCTATCTGCGGGAGAGTGGGGAACCGTGCGTCTGGCTGGATACCACCGGCATCGCCGCAGCCCGCGGGGCCGGCTACCTGGCCCGGCGGTTTCCCGGCCTCGCGGCGCTGACCCGGCGCCACGGCCTGGACTGGGAACGGGAGCTGCTGCCCGTGGTGCCCGCGGCGCACTACTGGATGGGCGGTATCTCGACGGACCTGGCGGGCCGGACCTCGGTTCCCGGGCTGTACGCCGCCGGCGAATGTGCCTGCACCGGCGTCCACGGAGCGAACCGGCTGGCCTCGAACTCCCTGCTGGAAGGCCTGGTGTTCGGTGCCCGGGCCGGAGCAGCTGCGGCAGCGGATGAACGAACCAACGCCTTCCCCGGAGGGCTTCCTGCCGCCGGACCTGACGGCTTCCCCACGGGACTGGAGCCGGAACCAACAAAGCCCGTCCCCATGCCACGCGAGACCGGACGTGGGGAGCCCGCTTTTAGCCGTGCCGCCCTCCAGCAGCTCATGTCCTCCCGGGCCGGGGTCCTGCGCAGCGCAGACGGGCTTGCTGCCGCCGCCGGGCAGGTTGCGCGCTGGCAGCGGGAGATTACCGGCACCGCAGCGGAGATGCGGGGGCTGGAAGATGCAAACCTGCTCACCTGTGCGCGGCTGCTCCTGGCCGCTGCAACGCGTCGCACCGAATCCGTGGGTGCGCACTTTCGAACCGACGCTGGACCCCCGACCAGCACTAACCCCCCGGCAACGGCGCAACCCGCAGACAAGACCCTGCACCTCATCCCATGAGCTTTTCGAAGGGAAACACCCCCATGACCACCAGTACAGCGAAAACCGGCGCCCCGCTTCAGCCTTCCACCCAGAGGGCGGTGCCTGTTCCGCAGGAAGCCGTGGACCGCATCGTTGCCGCGGCGCTCGCCGAGGACGCACCGTGGGGCGACATCACCTCCGAACTCCTGGTCCCGGTGGAAGCCCGGGCCGCTGCGGTTCTTACCGCCCGCGAACCGGGCATCTTCTGCGGAACGCAGGTCATCGAGGCCGCATTCCGGCTCGCCTCCCCGGAAACAGAAGTGCAGTTCCTGGTCCGGGACGGTGGATCCTTGCAGGCCGGAACCGTCCTGGCGGAAATCAGCGGGTCCGCCCGTGCCATGCTGACGGGGGAGCGGGTGGCCCTCAACCTTGCCCAGCGCCTCAGCGGCATTGCCACGCTCACGGCAGCCTTTGTTGCGCAGACCGCCGGCACTTCCGCCCGGATCACGGATACCCGCAAGACCACGCCGGGCCTGCGCATCCTGGAACGGCACGCCGTCCGGTGCGGCGGCGGTTACAACCACCGCTTCAGCCTCTCGGACGCAGTGATGGCGAAGGACAACCACCTGGCGCTGCTCGCCGCCGGCGGGGTGGACCCGGCGCAGGTGCTCGCGTCAGCCAAAGCGCGGCTCCCGCACACCGTGCACTTCGAGGTGGAGGTGGACCGGCTGGATCAGATCGAAACAGCGCTGGCCGGCGGTGCGGACACCGTACTGCTGGACAATTTCAGCCTTCACGACCTGCGCCTCGGGGTGGAACTGATCGCCGGCCGGGCCCGCACCGAAGCCAGCGGAAACGTGAGCCTGGCAACGGTGGCGGACATCGCCGGCACCGGGGTGGACCTCATTTCCGCAGGTGCCCTGACCCACAGCGTCCGCGCCCTGGACCTGGGGCTGGACCTGGTGTGATCTACCTCGATGCGGCCGCCACCGCCCCGCCCCGGCGTGAGGTGCTCGAGGCCATGTGGCCCCATTTGACGGGCGGCTTCGGCAATCCCTCCAGCCGCCATGCCGCCGGGGAAGCCGCGGCCCGGGCACTCGAGGAGGCCCGCGCCGCAGCGGCGGGGGTGCTGGGGTGCGGGCCGGGCGAGATCATCTTCACCTCCGGCGGCACCGAAGCGAACAACCTCGCGGTAAAGGGACTGGCCCTGGCCGGGCTGGACCGGAGGGCCGGGGCCGCCGGGAACGGATCCGGTGTTCCTCCGGCTGCCGCCGGCCGGTCCGGACCGTGCGGAACCGGCCGCCCTCCGCACGTGGTGGCCACCGCCGTCGAACATCCCGCGGTGCTGGAATCGCTGGACTATCTGCGACGCCGGCACGGCTTCACCGTGAAGCTGCTTGCGGTTGATGCCGCGGGGCGGGTGGATCCCGCGGAGGCCGCCGCGGCCCTGACCCCCGAAACCGTGCTGTGCACCGTGATGTACGCGAACAACGAGGTGGGCACGGTCCAGCCCATCCGCGAGATTGCCGCACACTGCCGCGCAGCCTCGGTGCCGTTCCACACGGACGCCGTCCAGGCGGGCGGCTGGCTGGAGCTGGACGTCACGGACCTGGGTGTTGACGCCATCAGCCTGTCCGGGCACAAGCTCGGCACGCCCAAGGGCACCGGGCTGCTGTACCTGCGCGGAACCCGGGTTTTGGAACCGCACATGCACGGCGGCGGCCAGGAACGGGGGCGGAGATCCGGCACGGAAAACGTCGCGGGCGCGGTGGGGATGGCAACGGCACTGGTGCTGGCCGCGGCGGAACGCGAAGACAGCGCCCGCCGTGCGGAGGTACTGCGGAACCGGCTGATCGGCGCGGTCCTGGGCAGGGTTCCCGGCGCCCGCCTGACCGGACACTGGACCGGGCGGCTGCCCGGCCACGCATCATTTTGTTTTCCGGGAACCTCGGGCGAAGCAGTGCTGCTGGAACTGGAGCGGGCCGGAGTGCTGTGTTCCAGCGGGTCGGCCTGTGCAGCCGGGGCCGACGAACCCTCCGCCGTACTGACCGCCATGGGCCTGGACCGGGAAACGGCGCAGACCGCCGTACGGTTCACCTTTACCGCAGCCGTGACAGAATCCGAGATCGACACCGCCGCCGCGGCAGCGGCGGCAGCCGTTGCCGCAGTGGAGCGTTTGGGCGGCCGGCGAACCTGACGCCGGCGTGATGTCCCCCGTTACACTCGGGGGCATGAATCAGCAGACCCCCGGTCCGGAGCCCGCCGCCGCGGCTCTGGACGCCGGATCGGCAGCCGCTCCGAAACTCGCCCGCCTCATCAGGTACCGGACCGTGTCCTCCCGGGAGCCGCAGGACATTGACATCGGAGAGTTCGACGCCTTCATCCGGGCGCTGCCCGAGCTGTTTCCGCTGGTTCACCGGCACCTGGGGCTGGAGCGGGTCAACGGGTACGGGCTGCTCTATCACTGGACCGGGAAGCCCGGACCGCGGGATGCAGCCACCGGAGCCGTGGAGGCCGGCGCCGGTGGCGCCGGAGGTCCGCTGGTCCTGATGGCCCACTACGACGTCGTGCCCGCGGCCCGCCCGGAAACGTGGGAGCATCCGCCCTTCTCCGGAGAAATATCGGACGGCGTGATCCATGGCCGGGGAGCCCTCGACGACAAGGGTTCCCTGGCCGCGGTCCTGCAGGCCGTGGAGCTGCTGCTGGCAGAGGACTTCCAGCCCGCCCGGGACGTGTACCTCTCCTTTGGGAACAACGAGGAGGTTTCCGGAGTCACAGCGGGGGTAACGGCCGCACTGCTCGAAGGCAGGGATATTCGGCCGTGGATGGTGCTCGATGAAGGCGGGGCCGTGGCGACACAGGCCTTTCCCTTCGTGGACGGCCCCGTCGCCGTGGTGGGCGTGACGGAAAAGGGCGTCCTTGACGTGGAGCTCGCCACCGAAGACCCCGGCGGACACGCGTCCACGCCGCACCGCCGCGGGGCCACCGCCCGTCTGGCGCGGGCTGTCGTCCGGCTCGACGACAACCCGCTGCCGGCAGCCCTGCCCGCACCGACGGTTGAAATGTTCGGCCGTCTGGCGCCCGCCGCCCGTTTTCCGGCTGGCCTGGTCTTCGGCAAGCCGGGGGTCTTCCGAAAACCGCTCACCCGGATCCTGGCCCGCATGGGCGGGGAGTCCGAAGCGCTGACCCGCACCACGGTGGCGGTGACACAGCTTCAGGGCAGCAGCGCCGCGAATGTCCTGGCCTCCCGGGCCACGGCCAACGCCAACATCAGGGTGGCTGTGGGGGACACGGTGGAGGGGACATTGAAGCGGCTGAGACGGATCATCCGGGACCCGTCCGTCACCCTGCGTCTAGTGGAAGGCAACGAACCGTCGCCGGTCTCGGCAACGGACAATGAGCAGTTTGCGCTGCTGGCAGAGGCCATCGCGGCAGTCTTCCCGGACGCGGTTCCGGCGCCGTACGTCATGCTGGGCGGCACCGACTCGCGGCGCTTCACCGGAATTTGCGACGCGGTGTACCGGTTTGCGCCGTTCCGGATGGACCGGCGGGCACGGGCCAGCATCCATGCCGACAACGAGTGCCTCGGCATACAGGCCTTCGGGGAAGGGATCCTCTTCTACGGCCGGCTGCTGCGCGGCCTGCAGTCCGGGCAGTGAGGGCACCGCTCCACTGTGCCCGGTCCGGTCAAGCGGGACTGACGGCTAGCCGAGTCCGTCGAACAGAACACCGGTGAGCTTCGTGCTGACCTCCCACAACCGCCGGGCCGTTGCCGCGTCGCGCGCCTGCGGGGCGGGGGCGACCGCAGCGGGCGTGCCGCGCAGCTGCCCGGGCCCGCCCGGACCGTAAAAATCCCCGCCCCGGACCCCGGGGGCCGTTGCGGCGTAGAGCGTGGGGAGCGCACCGTGTGCTCCGCTCTGGCCCAACAGGCGGAAGAACGCGCCGAGGACGTCCAGGGTGGCGGGGTGGTTCATGCCGGCGGTCAGGTTGGTGCTGGCAAACCCCGGATGGGCTGCGGCGGCCACCAGAGTTGAACCGGCGGTTTCCGCCCGGCGGTTCAACTCAAAGGTGAACAGCAGGTTGGCGAGTTTGCTCTGGTTGTACCGCGCCCAGGGCCGGTAGCTGCGTTCGGCGGCCAGGTCGTCGAAATCAATTCGTCCGCCGCGGTGCGCCAGGCTCGAGACAGTGACGACACGCGGAGCAGGGGCGGCGTTCAGCACCGGCAGCAGCAACCCGGTCAGGGCAAAGTGGCCCAGATGGTTCACCCCGAACTGGAGCTCGAAGCCGTCGGCGGTGGTGCTCTTCGGGGTGGCCATGACACCGGCATTGTTGATCAGCAGATCCACGGGGGCGTCCTGCGCGGCGGCAAAAGCCCGGACGGACTTCAGCGAGCCCAGGTCCAGCGGCCGCACCCGCACGCCGTCGTTCCCGGTTTCAGCCCGGATCCGGTCCCGGGCCGCCTCCCCGCGCCGTGCATCACGGCAGGCCAGCTCCACGCGTGCTCCCTGGCCGCCAACACGAGGGCCGTCTGCAGTCCAAGGCCGCTGTTGGCTCCCGTGACGACGGCGGTTTTGCCGCTTTGGTCGGGTATGTCATCGGCGCTGTAGGTCCCCACTGCTGGCTCCCGCCGTCGTCCGGATGCGTGCCTCCGGGAACTCCGGAGGCCGCTGCTACTCCGCGCTGGCCGCCAAACTGGCCAGCACCTTGTCGGTGAGGGACTGGAGCTGGACCAGTTCCTCGTTGCTAAGTGCCGGCGAGAGCAGTTCGTAAATGCCCTGGACATGGGCCCGGCCCAGCCGGCGCTGCAGCTCCCGGCCGGCGTCGGTCAGCGCCAGCTCGACGCCGCGCTGGTCGTTCTCGGCCGGGCGGCGCTGGACGAGCCCCTTGGCCTCCATCCGCTCCACCATCCGGCTGAGGCTGGGCTGGCTGATGAGGAGGTGCTCATTGAGCTCGTTCAGCCGGGACCATCCGGTGGGGCAGCGGGTGAGGTTGAACAGCACGTCGTACTCGCGCATGGTGAGCTCCTTGAAGGCCGGATCCTTCTGGAGCCGCCGCATGACACCCACCTGGACCCGAAAGAGGGACTCCCAGGTTTCGGCTGCCTGACGGACGGGGGCGCTGCTGGTATCCAGGGACATGTCTCCAGCCTACTGAAGAGAAGGCACTGCAGAGGTACGTGACGCTGCGCTACGGGCGGCTGCCCGCGCGGCATGCGTAGGGCCTTCCGGCACGTCAGCCGGGCGGCGGGACTCGAATTCGCGGCGGAGTTCGGGCAGCACGTACTCGCCGAACAGGTCCAGCTGCTCCAGGACGGTCTTCAACGGCAGGCCGGCGTGGTCGATCAGGAACAGCTGGCGCTGGTAATCGCCGAAGTACTCCTGAAAGGACAGCGTCTTTTCAAGAACTTCCTGCGGGCTGCCGACAGTCAGCGGAGTCTGGGCCGTGAAGTCCTCCATGGAGGGGCCGTGGCCGTACACGGGAGCGTTGTCAAAGTACGGGCGGAACTCATTGACGGCGTCCTGGGAGTTTTTCCGCATGAAGAACTGCCCGCCCAGGCCCACTATTGCCTGGTCCGCGCGGCCGTGGCCGTAGTGCTCGTAGCGTTCGCGGTACAGGCTGATGAGCTGCATGTAGTGCTCCTTCGGCCAGAAGATGTTGTTGGCGAAGAAGCCGTCACCGAAGTAGGCGGCAATTTCCGCGACCTGCGGCGTGCGGATGGATCCGTGCCACACAAAGGGGGCAACGCCGTCGAGCGGGCGCGGGGTGGCGGTGAAGTTGCGCAGCGGAGTGCGGAACTTCCCTTCCCAGGTCACCGTCTCGTTGTCCCAGAGCTGGCGCAGCAGGTTGTAGTTCTCCACCGTCAGCTCCACCGAGTCCTGCATGTTCTTGCCGAACCACGGGTACACGGGGGCGGTGTTGCCGCGGCCCAGGACCAGGTCCACCCGGCCGTCGGCGAGGTGCTGGAGCATGGCGAAATCCTCGGCGATCTTCACCGGGTCATTGGTGGTGATCAGCGTGGTGGCGGTGGAGAGGATGATCCGCTCCGTTTGCGCGGCGATGTAGCCCAGCAGGGTGGTGGGGGAGGAGGCATAAAACGGCGGATTGTGGTGCTCGCCGGTGGCGTACACATCCATGCCGATTTCTTCGACCTTCTTCGCGATGGCGACGGCGGCCTTGATCCGTTCGCCCTCGGTGGGAATTCGCCCGGTGACGGGGTCGCGGGTGATGTCGCTGACGCTGAATACGCCGATCTGCATGGTGTCCTCCAAAGTGGCTGGTACCTACAAGTATATGCATTTGCATCTACATAGTGCGACAACGGTGCTTAGCCGTGAATCATTCCCGGCCCGGTCAAACGCCGGCAGCCCGGTCCGCGGTGTGATTTGCGGAGTGCCGGCGCCGTCCGGCCCGCTTCTCCCGGAGCCTTCCACCAGCCGGTACAGGACCGGGACCAGGATCAGGGTGAGGATGGTGGAAGAAACCAGCCCGCCAATCACCACGATGGCCAGCGGCCGGGAAATGAACCCGCCCTCCCCGGTCACTCCCAGCGCCATGGGCGTGAGGGCGAAAACGGTGGCCAGCGCCGTCATCAGGATGGGCCGCAGCCGCTGCCGGGCACCGCGCATGATGGCGTCGGCCACGTTCATCCCCGGCTGGCCGTCGTGCGGACGCCGGTACTGGTTGATCAGGTCCACCAGCACGATGGCGTTGGTCACCACAATGCCCACCAGCATCAGCATGCCCACCAGGGACGGCAGTCCCAGCGGCACGCCGGTGACCAGCAGCAGCAGGATGGCTCCGGTCGCCGCGAAGGGAACGGACACCAGCAGGATCAGCGGCTGGACCAGGGACTTGAAGGTCGCCACCATAATCACGTAGACAATGGCGATCGCTGCGAGCAGGGCCAGACCCAGCTGAGTGAAGGACTCGTTCTGCTGCGTGGCGGCACCCGAGAGCGTGGCGGTGACGCTGGCTGGCAGCTCCAGCTCCGCGAGCTCGTTCTGGACCTCCGTAATGGCCGCGCCTAGGTTGTCATCCGCGGGGGAGACGGAGACGACGGCGGTGCGCTCGCCGCCGGAGGACGAGATCGACGTCGGGACATCCACTTCCTCCACGGTGGCCAGCGAACTGAGCGGCACCGTCCCGGAGCCGGCCGGCACGGGCACCGCGCTGAGCTGTTCAACGCTCGTCACGGCAGTGCCTTCACCAATGAGGACCGGGAAATCATCCGTGCCGATCCGGATGGTCCCGCCCGGCAGCGGACTGAGGGTGGAGGCCACCAGTCCGGCGATTTGCTGCTCGTTCAGACCGGCTTCCACGGCCCTGGCCCGGTCAATCGACACCTGCACCACGGGGGAGGACGAGGAGAGGTTGCTGGTTACTTCGCCGGCTGACGACAGCGCGGACATGGCCTCGACCAGCTGGTCGGAGGCCGGCTGCAAATCAGTGGGATCTCCGGCGGACAGGCTGATGTCCACCGTGTTGGAGGTGCCGAAGCCGCCGCCGGTGGTGCCCAGCGTGACGGTGCCGGCGTCGTCGTCCAGGTTGTCCAGTTCATCGCTCACGGTTTCCCGCAGCGCCACCTGATCCACGCCGGGCTCCGTGATCACGGTGAAGGACGCCACCGCGGACCCGCCCGCGGTGAAGGCGGCGAAGCCGGAGCTTGAGGTGCCCATGGTCACCTGGACGTCCTTGACGCCCTCGGTGCCGCCGAGCACCTCCTCCACCTCTTCGGCCGCCGCCGACGTGGTTTCCAGCGAGGTGCCCGGCGGCAGCTCCTGCCGCACGCTGAAGGTGTTCTGCCCGGTGTCTCCGAGCAGGTTGGTCTGCAGCAGCGGGGTCATGGCCGCGGTGCCGACCAGGACCACGAGTCCGGCGGCAACGGTATAGGCGGGGTGCCGCTGCGTGGTGCGCAGGATCGGCAGGTAGCCGCGCTGCAGGAGGGTCCGGGATTCCCGGGCTTCCACTTCGGCCCGGTAGGCGGCGGGATCGGCGACCGGCTGGGAGGACTTCAGGAACCAGTACGCCAGCACGGGCACGATGGTCAGGGAGACCAGCAGCGAAGCCAGCAGCGCCAGGGAGGTGGTGATGGCAAACGGCCGGAAGAGTTCACCGGAGAGCCCGCCCACAAAGGCAATCGGTGCAAACACGGCCACGGTGGTGAGCGTGGAGGCGGTGATGGCGCCGGCCACCTCGCGCACCGCGGTCAGGATGGCCGTCCGCTTGTCCGTGCCGTAGCCCAGATGCCGCTTAATGTTCTCGATCACCACGATGGAGTCGTCCACCACGCGGCCGATCGCGATGGTGAGGGCGCCCAGGGTCAGGATGTTCAGCGAATATCCGAAGGCCAGCAGGCCAATGAAGGTGACGAGCAGGGACAGCGGAATGGAAACGGCGGTCACCAGGGTGGAGCGGACCGACAGCAGAAAGACCAGGATCACCAGGACGGCGAAGCCGAGACCCAGGATGCCCTCCGTGGTTAGGTTGGAAATGGACTCTTCGATGAAGGGTGCCTGGTCGAAGACCACGGTGAACGTGGCCCCGTTGCCCAGTTCATCCTGCAGCGACGGCAGCAAATCCAGGACCTCGTGCGAGATGCCCACCGTATCGCCCGCGGGGGTCTTCGTGATGGATACGGCCAGCGTGGGTTCGCCGTTGGTGCGCGTGATCGACGTGTTTTGGTCCTCCGTGATGTCCACGGAGGCGACGTCGCCGATGGTCACCGGCGCGTCGTCGTCCCCGCGCCCGGAATCCTGTGCGGACTCGAGCGGCAGCGCCTCGATTTTCTCCAGGCTGTCCAGCGGGCTGCCAACCTGGATCGGCAGGGACCGAGTCTCTTCGGTAACCGTGCCGGCCGGCACCAGGGCGCCGCTGTTTTCCAGGGCCCCGGAAATCGCCGACGGCGCAACGCCCAGGGCGGCCAGCGCGGCCTGGTCGGGAAGGATGGCAATGCTCCGGCTGGCCCCGCCGGTGACCTCGGCGGTGCGGACGCCTTCGATTTTCTGCAGGCGCGGAACCGTCAGCCGCTGCAGCTCGGTGTTGAGCTCGGCCAGTGGCTGGTCGGAGGATACGGCCAGGTACACGACGGGAAAGTCGCTGATGCTGCCGGCCAGGGATTGCGGATTGGTGTCCTCGGGCAGCAGCTGCCGGGCGTTGGAGATGGCCCGGTCCACCTGGCCCCGGGCACGGTCCAGGTCGGTGCCGTAGGCGAAGGTCAGGTTGATGGTGGAGATCGAGGACCGTGAGGTGGCGGAGGAGGATTCCAGGCCCTCGACGGCGGTTAACGCGCCTTCCAGCGGTTCGCTGACCTGCTTGTCCACCACTTCCGGTGATGCGCCGGGCAGGGCTGTGATCACGGTGATCTGCGGAAACTCCAGCGACGGGATGAGCTCCTGCTTCAGGGAACCCATGGAGATCACGCCGAAGACAGCGATGAACACCGTGATCAGGGCGATGAGCGCCCGGTTGGAGAGCGAGAACTTAGCCAAACGGTCCATGAGCCTGCCTTCGGAAGGGCTGAACTGACGTAGATCGGCAAAACTCCGGAGCGCACGCGGTTCCGGCACTGAACGTTCGTTGGACCGGGCCGGCCGGATGGGTCAACCCGGTCCAACGGGAAAACTATTTTTTCTGGCAGTACCTGCGGGTCAGCCCAGGCCGAGGACGCGGTTGGTGTCCTTGGTCAGTTCTTCCAGCAGGGACTCATTCTCGTTGAGCTTCACGCCGTAGCCCGGGATCATGTCCTTGAGCTTGGGTTCCCAGCCGGGGAATTCGGCGGGGAAGCAGCGCTTGAGCAGGTTGACCATGATCGGCGGGGCGGTGGATGCGCCGGGGGACGCGCCCAGCAGGGCGCCGATGGTACCGTCCGCCCCGGTGATGAGTTCGGTGCCGAACTGCAGCACGCCGCCCTTCTTCGGGTCCTTCTTGATGACCTGAACGCGCTGGCCCGCGGTGATCAGGTCCCAGCCCTCGGTCACGGCGCCGGGCATGAATTCCTGCAGTGCCTTCGTCTTGCCCTCGCGGGTCTTCAGTACTTCGGTGACCAGGTACTTCACCAGCGACATGTTGTCCTTGGCGACCGCCAGCATCGGCACCAAGTTGTCCGGGCGCACCGATCCGGGCAGGTCCAGGAAGGAACCGCTCTTGAGGAACTTGGGGGAGAAGCCGCCGTACGGGCCGAACAGCAGGGAACGCTTGCCGTTGACGAACCGGGTGTCCAGGTGCGGAACGGACATGGGCGGGGCCCCCACCGAGGCCTGGCCATACACCTTGGCGTTGTGGCGGGCAATGATCGACTCGTCGGTGGAGCGCAGGAACTGGCCGGACACGGGGAAACCGCCGAAACCCTTGCCCTCGGGAATGCCGGAGGCCTGGAGCAGGTGCAGGGCGCCGCCGCCGCCGCCGACAAAGACGAAGCGGGCGGAGACGGTGCGGGACTGTCCGGTGGCACGGTTCCTGACCTTGACGTCCCAGCCGCCGTTGGAGGCGCGGGAGACGTTGTTGACCTCATGGCCGTAGTTCATTTCCACGCCGTTGCTGCCCAGATATCCGGTCAGCTCGCGGGTAAGCGCACCGAAGTCGACGTCGGTGCCGCCGGCGACGCGGGAAGCAGCAACGCGCTGCGAGGGGTCGCGGCCTTCCATGGTCAGCGGCGCCCACTCGGCCAGCTGTGCATGGTCCTCGGAGAATTCCATGGACTTGAACAGCGGCTGTGCGCTGAGCGACTCGTAGCGGCGGCGCAGATACTCGGAGTGCGCGTCACCCCAGACGAAGCTCATGTGCGGCAGCGGATTAATGAAGTTGTTCGAAATGTGGCCGGAGGAGACCATATGGGACCAGAACTGGCGGGACACCTGGAACTGTTCGTTGATCCCCACGGCCTTGGCCGGGTCAACCGAACCGTCGGGGCCGGCGGGGCTGTAGTTCAGTTCGCAGAGTGCGGCGTGGCCGGTGCCGGCATTGTTCCAGGGGTCGGAACTTTCCAGGCCGGCGCGGTCCAGGCGCTCAAAGAGGGAAATGTCCCAGTCCGGCGCGAGCTGCTTCAGGAACGCCCCAAGGGTCGCGCTCATGATGCCGCCGCCGATCAGCAGTACATCGGTTTTCGTTGCGGACGTGTCCGCGGGGCTATTAGCAGTCAACTTCATATCTCCAGTCGCGAGGGCGCTAGCCCCAGAAGCGTATCGCTCCCGGGGCCCTGACTAAAATCACATCCTGCCTGCCGGAGTACGGTCCTGCGGGTAGTTACGCTTCGCGCAGCTCGATCCGGTTGAAGACCTCGTTGAGCAGGGAGAGGTGGGATAGGACGCTACGCGGGGGGAGAAGGCCAGCGCTGAGATGGGAAAGGCCAGCGGAACAGCGGGGACGCGGGTGGAAATGCGGTCGCTGATGGCGGTGTAGGCCTCGGTCTGTTCCGCCCCGGATTCCAGCGTGCGGGCCCGGTCTAGCTTGCTCAGCAACTGGGCGTCGTCGTAGGCGAATTCCTCGGTATAGCTGCCGAAGAGCGTTCCCACGAAGTTGTCCGGATCGTCAAAGGTGCCGCTGATGCCGAACAGGTGCAGGGCGCGGTCGCCGCCGCGCTGCACGCTCTGCACGTAGTCGTCGGACCACTCCACCGGGACCGGCTTGATGTTCAGGCCAACTGCTGTGAGCTGGCGGCTGAGTTCGGCATACACACGCTCCGGCGTCGGCAGGTAGGCGCGCGTCACATGGCGGGGATAGTGGAACGGCAGCTCGGCGCCGTCGTAGCCGGCTTCCTCCAGCAGCTCCGCAGCCCGCTCGGGATCGTAGCCGTAGCTGGTGACGGATCCGGAGCTCACGCCGAGCTTTTCGGGCACAAACTGGTTGGCCTGCTTGGTGCCGTTAAGGAACAGTCCGTCCAGGAGCGCGGCCTTATCGATGGAGTGCGCTATAGCCTGGCGCATCTTGATGTCGTCCAGGCCGGGGAACGCCTGGTTGATGCCCAGGTACAGGACCGAATACGGATCACGCTGCAGGATCTGCATGCCGTTGCGGGCCAGGTCATCCACGTCGGAGACGGTCACGAGGTCGTAGCCGTCCACTTCTCCGGCCTTGAGTGCGCGCAGCCTGCTGGCCGGGCTGGTCATGACCTTGAAGACGAGCGTGCCAATCCTGCCGCGCTCTCCCCAATACTGCGGATACGCCGCCAGGCGAACTTCGTCTCCGTTCCAGGAGTCAAAGGCGAAGGGGCCGGTGCCCACCGGCCGGGTGGCGTAGTCGGAGATCCGCTGGCCGCCGTTGTCGGTGGTCAGGGCATCGGCGCCGAACTGCTGCAGTGCTTTGGGGGAGGAGATGGCAAATTCGGGCGAGGCCAGTGCGGGAATGAACGAAGCGAGGCGGGTGGCCAGCTCAACGCTGACGGTGTATTCGTCCACGGCGGTGCTCGATTTGTACACCGCCAGTGCCGGGCTGTCCGAATAGGCATTGAAAACAGCCTCATAGGCCAGCAGGCCGGAGCCTCGGGTGGAGGCCGGCAGGTTGTACCAGCGGTCAAAATTGGCGCACACCGCGTCGGCGTTGAGGGGTTCCCCGTCGTGGAACGTGATGTCCCTGCGCAGCTTAAACGTATAGGTCCGGCCGTCTTCCGACTGGGTCCAGCTCTCGGCCAGCAGCGGCACGGGCGCGGAGGTCAGGGGATCAACGCCGACCAGCCCCTCCAGGATCTGGCGCGTAACCCGGTGGCTTTCGGTGTCCGTGGCCAGGAACGGATCCAGGCCCGCGGGCCGGGCCGCGGTGGCGAACGTAAAGGTGGCGTCGGGTACCCCCGCGGTGCCGGTTGCGGATGCCGATGCGGTCGCCTCGCTGTCGGGCGGGGTGGCGGTGCATCCGGCGACGGCCAGGGCGCCGAGCAGGGCACCGGCCCGAAGGAAGGAGCGGCGGCCGATGCCGGGATCTGTCACAGCTGCTGTTCTCCTCCGGGACGCTCCATCCCTGGTTTTATCTAACGGTGTTCGCCGGTGGCGCTGCCCAATGGTGCGCCGATCCGTGGTCCCGTGCAAAGCGGCCCGTCACTCCGGGGCTGTTTTGCATGGATTGCCAGTCTAAATGATAAAAAACCGGTAAAGGCCGGTGAGACACGGCTCACACCAGTGCTCCAAGTAAGGCAGGATAGGGAAATGACTGAAATGAGCCCTGATAATCCCCTGCTTGAGGTGACCGATCTCGCGGTTAACTTCCGCACGACCGACGGCGAAGTCCAGGCGGTCAAGAACGCCTCGTTTACGATCGGCAGGGGCCGGACACTGGCCATCGTCGGCGAATCCGGTTCGGGAAAGTCCACCACCGCAATGGCTGTCATCGGCCTGCTGCCGGGTAACGGCAGGGTTGTTTCCGGCAGCATCCGTTTCGACGGGACCGAACTCGCGGGGATTCCCGAGGCCAAAATGCGGGCTATCCGGGGCCGGTCCATCGGACTGGTGCCGCAGGATCCCATGTCCAACCTGAACCCGGTCACGAAGATCGGCACCCAGGTTGCCGAGACCCTGCTGGTGCACGGCATGGCAACCTCCAAAGACGTGGACCGCAAGGTGATCGAGGTGCTGACCGCTGCGGGCCTGCCCAACGCCGCCGAACGCGCCAAGCAGTACCCCCATGAGTTTTCCGGCGGCATGCGGCAGCGCGCGCTGATCGCCATCGGCCTGGCCTGCCGTCCGCGGCTGCTGATCGCCGACGAACCGACGTCGGCCCTGGACGTGACGGTCCAGCGCACCATCCTGGACCAAATCGGCAAAATGACCGAGGAACTGGGAACCTCGGTGCTGCTGATTACCCACGACCTGGGGCTGGCGGCCGAACGCGCCTCCGAGCTGGTGGTGATGCACCGGGGCCTGGTGGTGGAAACGGGACCTGCTCGTCAGCTGCTGGAGGATCCGCGGCATCCCTACACCCAGGCTCTGGTGTCCGCTGCCCCCAGCGTGGCGGCGGTGCGGCTAAGCCCCGGTGCCTTCACCGTGCCGGCGGCGCAGCGGCTGAAACTGGCCGAAGAGGTCTACGCCGAGCATTCCGGCGCGGCGGGGCTGGCAGGCGACGGCGGGGGCGACGGCTCCGCTGCCGCCCCAGCCGCTGAAGCCGGCGGCGGCGCCGGACCGCAGGCAGCCGCGGACGGCACCGCGGCTCCGGACAATATCGTGGAAATCCGCGACCTGACCAAGGTGTACAAGATCCGCGGCCGGTCCGACGATTTCTACGCCGCCCGCAACGTGACGCTGGACATTCCGCGCGGCAGGACGGTTGCGATCGTCGGGGAGTCCGGCTCCGGCAAGACGACCACGGCACGGATGCTGCTGAAGCTGATTGAGCCCACCAGCGGTTCGATAACCTTTGACGGGATCGACGTCGGGGGCCTGGAGAAGGGCAAGCTGCGTGAGTTCCGGCAGCGGGTCCAGCCGATCTTCCAGGACCCGTACTCCTCGCTGGATCCGATGTTCACCATCCAGCGAATCCTGGACGAGCCGCTGAAGACCTACAAGCGGGGCACCAAGAGCGAGCGTGACGCCCGGGTGCGCGAGCTGATGGACCAAGTGGCGCTGCCGCAGTCAATGTTGGGCCGCTACCCGGCGGAGCTTTCCGGCGGGCAGCGTCAGCGTGTTGCCATTGCACGGGCACTGGCGCTGAAGCCGGAACTGATTGTCTGCGACGAGCCGGTGTCCGCACTGGATGTGCTGGTCCAGGCCCAGATCCTGAAACTGCTGGGGGATCTGCAGGCCGAGCTCGGGCTGAGCTACCTCTTCATTTCCCATGACCTGGCCGTGGTGCGCCTGATCTCCGACTATGTCTGCGTGATGAAGGACGGGGAACTGGTGGAGGCGGCGTCCTCCGAGGAGGTCTTCTCCAATCCCCGCCACCCGTACACGCGCAAGCTGCTGGCTTCCATCCCGGGCAACGAGCTGAACATCGGCGAGGGCGAACTGGCTTCCTAACCCGGACCGGATCCAGAACCGCACACACTAAGAAAGGTGCCGCCCGTCCGGGCGGCACCTTTCTTAGTGTGTGCGCGGCCGGGGCCGCGTGCTGCTTACTTCTTCCGTGTTTTCGGATCCAGCGCCTCGCGCAGGGACTCACCCAGAAGCGTGAAGCCCAGGGCCGTCACGGCGATGCAGATGCCGGGCAGGAACGCCAGCTGCGGCGCCACTGCCAGTTCGTTCTGCGCGTAGGTCAGCATCCGTCCCCACTCGGCGGTCTGCGGCTTGCCGCCGCCGAGGCCGAGGAAGGACAGCGCGGCGGCGTCGATCACGGCGGTGGCCAGGGTCAGGGTTCCCTGCACAATCACCGGGCCCATGCTGTTGGGCAGCAGATGGCTCATGGTGATGGTCCGCCGGCTCAATCCCAGCGACTGTGCGGAGAGGATGTAGTCGGCGCTGCGCTGGGAAATCATGGATGAGCGCAGGAGCCGGGCAAAGATGGGCACCTGCGATACCCCGATGGCGATCATGATCGCGTAGGTGTTCTGACCCAGGATCGCGGCGATGCTCACAGCCAGCAGGAGGTTCGGGACGGACAGCAGGATGTCCACAAAACGCATGATGACGTTGTCCACCCAGCCGCCGAACCCACCGGCGATAAGGCCCAGCAGCATGCCGCCCGCCAGCCCCAGGGCAGTGGAGACGATTCCGATGATCAGGGAGGCCCGGGCGCCCCAGATCAGCTTGGACAGGACGTCGCCGCCGAAGCGGTCCAGTCCCAGCGGATAGTCCTCGATGTCACCGGGACCGGGGATGGACGTGGGCGTGATGTCAGTGCGCCCGGGCAGGTCATCACCGCCAAAAGGGGCCAGCAGCGGCGCCAGGATGGCCACCAGGATAAACAGGCCAACGATGACTGCTCCGGCAATCGCCGCAGGGTTGCGCCGCAGCCGCTTGAAGGCAGACTGCCACATGCCGGTGCCGCGGGTGTCGGCCCCGGCTGCCGCCGGCTGCTCTGGCCCGATGGCACCGCCGGGGGCCGGTGGGAGAACTGTACTCATTGCACCCTCACCCTCGGGTCGATGAAGCCGTAGGAAATATCAACAATCAGGTTGATCAGTGAATAGGCTATGGCGATGAAAATAATGAACCCCTGCAGGACCGGATAGTCCAAATTGAAGATGGCGTCCCGGAGGAACCTCCCCACCCCGCTAAAGGCGAAGACGGTTTCGGTCAGCACGGCCCCGGAAATCAGCAGGCCGGTCTGCAAACCGATGGTGGTCGTCACGGGAAGCATGGCGTTGCGGAGCACAAAGCGGCCGCGGATGGTCTTTTCCATCAGTCCCTTCGCCCGGGCGGTCCGCACGTAATCGGCACCCTTGACCTCCAGGACGGATGCCCGCGTGATGCGCACAATGATGGCCAGCGGAATGGTGCCCAGAGCGATGCCCGGGAGCACGAGGTGCATCAGGGCGTCCCAGGAGGCGTCCCATTCGCGGGTTAGTAACCCGTCCAGGACATAGAAGTCGGTGACGTGTGTTGCGTCAATGCGCGGATCCTGCCTGCCGTCCGGCGGGAAAATCGGAATCTGGATGGCAAAGAGCCACTTCAGGATAAACGCCAGGAAGAACACGGGAACGGTGATGCCGAGCAGGGAGAGGACCACTGAGGAGTGGTCCCAAAACCGGCCGTAGTGGGTGGCAGCGAGGTAGCCCAGCGGGATCCCGATGCCGATGGCGAAGATCAGGGCCACGACGGCGAGCTCCAGCGTGGCCGGGAAACGAGTGGCGAACTCCTCCAGTACGGGCCTTCCGGTGACCGTGGAGACACCAAAGTCGCCCTGCAGGAGCTTGCCGACGTAGGTGAAGTACTGCTCGAGGAGGGGGCGGTCAAAGCCGTACGCGGCATTGATTCGGGCAATGGCTTCGGGAGTCGCCTTGTCTCCCAGAAGTGCCGTGGCCGGACCGCCGGGAAGACTGCGGACCCAAACGAATAGCAGGATGGACAAACCGATGAGGGTGGGGATCAGCATGAGAAGGCGTTTGCCGATGACTTGCAGCACAGATGTCCTTTCTCAGCGTGGTGTGCGCGCTGGATGAAGGAAATGGAAACAGGGAAAGGGCCGGGATCTCCGAAGAGGAGACCCCGGCCCAGTGCTGCTACTTGTTGAGTTCGATCTTGTTGAATACTTCGTCGCTCACCGGACTGGCGGGGTAGGAATCCACGCGCTCGGAGAAGGCGAGTGAGGGGGCCGGGTGGGCCAGCGGAATGGCCGGCACAAATTCCGCAATATCCTCGTTGATCTGCTCGTACAGCGGAGTCTGTTCCTCGAGGTTGCTCACCTGGCGGGCTTCCTCCAGGGCGGAGAAAATTTCAGGATTGTTGAAGCCGAACTCCGGCTTCTCCTGTCCGAAGAACACGCCCACAAAGTTGTCGGTGTCGTTGTAGTCTCCAGTCCATCCCAGCAGGTGGATGCCGTGGTCCTCGGTGGCCTGGATCCGGTCCTGGTAATCGGGTGACCACTTGTTCGGCTGCGGGTTGATCGTAATGCCCACTTCTTCGAGCTGCGCGGTGATGTTCGTGTAGACCTGCTCGGGGGTCGGCATGTACGGGCGGGAGACACCGGTGGGGTAATTGAAGTCCAGGGTGAAGCCGTCCGGGTAGCCCGCCTCGGCCAGCAGTTCCTTGGCCCTTTCCGGGTCGTATTCGTACTCGGCGACGTCCTCGCTGTAGCCGTTGACGACGTCGGGGATGAACTGGCTGGCAATCTTGGTGCCCTCCGGCAGGGTCTGGTCCACCAGCGCCTGCTTGTCAATCGCATGGGCAATCGCCTGGCGCACCAGCGGATTCGCCAGCTCCTCCACCTTCTGGTTCATGCCGAGGTAGAGGATGGTGAAGGGTTCACGGGCAACAACCTTGTAGCCGGCATCGGCCAGCACCTGGGTGTCGGCCGGAGCCACCAGGTCATAGCCGTCGATCGTTCCGGCTTCCAGAGACTGGCGGCGGGAGTTGGGATCGTCAATGACCCGGAAAATGATGTCGGTGACCTGGCCCTGCTCGCCCCAGTAGTCCTCATAGGCCGAGAGGGTAATCTGGTTGCCCACTTCCCAGGTCTCGAATTTGAAAGGGCCGGTGCCGGTGGGATTTTCCTTGGCGTATGCGCTCAGGCTCGGGGCCTCCGCCGTACCGGTGACGTCATTGGCGGAGAACTCCTCCATGGCTGCCGGGCTCTGCATGGCAAAAGCAGGCAGGGACAGAGCAGCAATGAAACCGGCAAACGGCTTGGCGAGGGTGACCACGGCCTCGGAGTCGCCGGTCGCTTCACAGGACTTGTAGGTGGCGGTTTCGGGGGAATCGGAGAAGCCCTTGAACAGCTTGCCGTAGTAGTAGGAGACGCTGTCGGCCTGCTGGATGCCGGTGAAGTTGTACCACCGGTCAAAGTTTGCGCAGACAGCCTCGGCATTGAACTGAGTGCCGTCATGGAAGGTGACGCCTTCTTCAAGCTGGAAGGTGTAGGTCAGGGCGTCTTCGGATGTTTCCCAGGACTTGGCCAGCAGCGGTTCAGGGTCTGCGCTTCCTGCCTTAACGCCAACCAGGCCTTCGAAGATCTGGCGGCTGACGCGGAAGGACTCCCCGTCAAAGGCAAAAGCCGGATCAAGGGACTTCGGGTCGGAGGACGCTGCGAACACAAAGGTTCCGTCCACCTCGGAGGCGGTGCCGGCGTCGTCCGATCCCTCCTCGCGCTCGCTCTGGGCGCAGCCGGAAAGAATCAGGGCGCTGAGCGCTATTCCTGTGGTGATCGCGGCAGCCCGCCGCTTGGGGCGGGCCCCGTTCATGGTTCGGCCAGCAAATAACATGGTTCTAACTCCTCTGGGGCGAGTGTTACCCGTGCAAAAACGGCGGGCGCCGCGCGGTGCATGTTGTCCAATGTGTGTCGTGCGACACAAACGTATGGACAGAGCCTAATGGGTTGCACCGGATCTTGACGTATTTCCCCTCCGGCGGGGTCACAATTTGATCACGCAAAAGGCGGGCACCCCGGAAGGGGTGCCCGCCTTCGACTGCTGCGGTAACGCGGCTGCCCCGGAGGGGCGGCGGGGCCTACATTGCCGGCATCAGGACGGTGTCCAGGAGGTACACCGTGGCGTTTTCGGTCTGGACCCCGCCGCAGACGACGGCGGAATCGTCGACCATCATGCTGTCACCGGAGCCGGTGACGTTGACTTCGGCGCCGTTAACCGTGGCGTACATGCCCGAGAGCTCGTCCGGCGTCATCTGGCCCGGAACCACGTGATAGGTGAGGATGCCCGACAGCAGGTCGGGGTCGGTTTTCAGGGTTTCCAGGGTGGCGGGGTCGAGCTTGGCAAAGGCGTCATCGGTCGGAGCGAAAACCGTGAACTCGGATCCGTTCAGGGTGTCCACCAGATTGACGTCCGGATTCAGCTGGCCCGAGACCGCGGCGGTCAGGGTGGTCAGCATGGGGTTGTTGGAGGCAGCGGTGGCCACCGGGTCCAGGGACATGCCTTCAACGGAACCCGGCCCCTCGGGAACAGCCGCGGCGTAGTCGGCGCAGCTGGCGCCAACAAGGTTGGCTGCCGGATCGGCGCTCATGGATTCGCCTGCGGTTGCGTCCGGGCTCATGGATTCCGAGGCCGACGGCGACATGCTGGACTCCGATGCCATCCCCGATTCCGAGCTTTCGGAGGATGTGTCGGAAGAATCGGTACTGCAGGCGGCCATTCCCATCATGGAGACAGCGGCGATTCCGAGGATGGACATATTCCGGCGGGTCTTGAAAGCCATTGTTTTCTCCTTCTGGCGGGGTCCCGCTTGGCGGTTTCCCCTGGTTGGTGTGAACACCCCTTGCTGCGGGGTCTCAGAAGGTCTTCGGGCCGGGTCCGGATCCGGATGGGTTGCATGGTGGAAAAGTTTTTGGCCACGTCACAGCGGGGATGGGAAGGGGACGGGAGCCGGGAACCGCCAGGCTGCAGTGACTCCGGGCAAAAGAAAACACCCCGGTCCGAAGACCGGGGTGTTACTTGTGCCGCGACTCATCCGTAAACGATGTCTCGACTCATCACAAGTGAGTGCGCGAGGAGGGACTTGAACCCACACGTCCGAAGACACTGGAACCTAAATCCAGCGCGTCTACCAATTCCGCCACTCGCGCTCAGGCCTGGGCTGCCGCGCAAAATCCGCGAAAAGGCGCAAAACCAGCCTCCAGTGTACCCGAGGTTTAGGCCAGTCCGAGATCACGCTCCAGTTTGGCAACATGGCCGGTGGCCTTCACGTTGTACTGGGCCAGTGAAACGGCGCCTTCGGGGTCAACGACCACAGTCGAGCGGATCAGCCCCTCGTAGGTCTTGCCGTAGTTTTTCTTCTCGCCCCAGGCTCCGTACGCCTCGGCGACGGCGTGGTCCGGATCGGACAGCAGGGGGAAGGTGAGATGTTCCGCTTCGGCGAACTTCTCCAGCTTGGGCACCGAATCCGGGGAGATGCCGACGACGGCGTATCCGGCGTCCTGGAACTTGTTCAGGTTGTCCCGGAAATCACAGGCCTGGGTGGTGCAGCCGGGAGTGGCCGCAGCGGGATAGAAGTACACGATGGTGCTGCGGCCGCGGAAATCGGAGAGCGAGACAGTTGCGGAACCGGTGGCCGGAAGCGTGAAATCGGGGGCTGTTTCGCCGGGGGACAGGCGGGGCATAGGTCTCTCCTTGGTATCAATCGGCGCTGTGGCGGTGTTACAGCGCGACAGCGCACGGCATGGGTGGCTATCCTAGTTTGTGGTGGATTTGTAGGTTATCCGATCGGCCGTCGAATCCTCATGTTGAAAGGAAGAGTCCTCTTTTATGCCCGATATGGAGCACTGGCCCACAGGTCGCCTGTTGTCGACCGCGGCACGTCTGGTTGAACACGCCTGGAACGAAAGGCTTGTTCGAATCGGCGTCACGCACGCCGGAGTGATCGCGTTGGGAGTTCTGGACTCCCAGGGAACCATGACACAGGCCCATCTGGCCCAGCTTGTCCGGGTCCAGGCCCAGACAATGGGAAAGACTCTCTCGCGGCTCGAAGCCCACGGCCACGTTGCCCGGGTTCGAAATGACTTGGACAGACGCAGCCACATGGTATCCATTACCCCGCAGGGAGTGGAGGCGCTGCGTGAGGCGCAGAACATCGAGCGCACGCTTATTGAGGGCGGGGAGCTGATGTCGGAAGAGCTGCGCGGGCAGCTGCGCAATGTTATTAGGGAACTGGGAAACCCCCGCTGGCAGCTTGCCGTGGATGTTCCGGGGCTGCCCATCCCGGCGGTGCCGTTGGAGGAAATTGCTGCGGAGATCCTACCCGGTGACGACGCTTTACCCGGTGACGACGCTTTACCCGGTGACGACGCTTTACCCGGCGACGACGCCGAAACCGCGCCGAAGGCTGCCGAAACCGCTTAGCGGATACTCAAAGTCATCGAGGCGCACCCCTCAGGGGTGCGCCTCTTTGTTTGCTGCGGTCCTCCGGCCCGGGGTGGCCTGCGGCCGGGAAAGCCGTGTGCTTACTGATCCGCCAGGAGGTGGCACCACCGGGACCGGCGGAGCAGGAAAAGCCGGCGGAGCAAGAAAAAGAGCGGCTCTGCCGGTTTCACCGGTTGAGCCGCTCCCTGATGTGGTGCACCCCCGGGACTTGAACCCGGAACCCTCTGATTAAGAGTCAGATGCTCTGCCAATTGAGCTAGAGGTGCATTTGCCGCAGTGACCTTCGCCGGTTTGAACCGGCGGTTTGTCATCCGCAACGACAGACAACACTACCAGTGTTTCCGGGCTGCGGCTAACCGTTCGGGCGGTGCCTGCCGAAGTGAGAGCTAAATCATGCCGGTGGGGCGCCGGTGCCGTCCGGCGGGCGCAAACAGCCCTTGGCGGCGGCGTCCCGTCCGTGGACAAAAAATAACCCCGCGGCGCCTGGAAATGATCCTGGCTCCGCGGGGTTTTCTTTGTGCACCCCGGGACTTGAACCCGGAACCCTCTGATTAAGAGTCAGATGCTCTGCCAATTGAGCTAGAGGTGCCTTTTGTTTTGGCGAGTAGACCGCGCATTTCCGCCCGATTTGCTCTCCGCAACGACATGAAACATTACCAGCACTTTCCGGAAAAGAAAAACGCGGTCTGCCGCCCCCTCCTTTAGGGACGGGCGCTGCCGGGATGGTCCCAGCAGCGGCGGGCTTCGGCGGGCGAAACCACCAGTTCCAGCGGGCTTCCGTCCCAGTCGGAGCTGTTGTCCACCACCCAGGTCCTCGCCGGCCGCGGGTCCTCGGGACCGGCGGGCTCACCGGAATCGGCGCCGGGATCGGCGGGGTCGGCGGGCTCAAGGGGATCACCGGAATCGGCGCCGGGAACCTCCGCGTCTGAGGTGTCCATGCCGGCGCCGGGCCCGGGGCCGACGGCCGTGACGGTATCGCGCGGGACCGGAGTAACGGGGAGGGCTTTCTGATTTTCCGAATCGGCGCCGGCCGGAGGGGATCCGGGGCTTGGAAGTACGGGAAGCGGCCCGGTGCCTGCATCTTCGGCACTGATCCTCGTGGCCTGCTGCACCGCACTATTGCGCAGGATCCGCCGCACCAGTGCGCCCCCGGCGGCACTGAGACCCGCCGCGGTAAGGACGGCTGCGGAGGTTAACAGGGAGCGTTTCACATCGTTGCCTTCCTGGGATGCGGGAGTACATCGGTGCGGGAGCCGGACGCCGGGACAACTCCGGCCGCTCCTTGACGTTACGGCCGGTTTCGGTGCAGTGTCCAGAGTCCCGGGTGTCCGGGGCCCGGGCGCTAGGCTGTCTGGCATGAATGAGGAATTCCGTCCGGTCCGGACCATCACCCTGCCCACTGAAGAACTCCTGGAGGCCGTGAGCCCGCTGCCGGAAGGCATCCGTGCGGGTGTCTGGGACGTTGTGGGGGAGCCTGAGGGGCTCGCCTATGACGAGATCGACGCCGTCGTGCTGCCCTACGGTGCCGGCAGCGACTGGCAGGAAGCCCTGGACCGGGTGCCCAACCTGAAGATGCTGCAGGCCCAGTCCACCGGCTATGACGGCCTGCCCGAACTCGTGGGACCCGGCGTCGCCGTCGTCAGCGCCGCGGGAGTCCATGTGGCCGGTACCGCGGAGCTTGCCGTGGCCTTGATGCTGGCTTCGCTCCGCGGCGTGGACGCCGCGGTCCGCAATGCCCAAAGCGAAACCTGGGACAGCCGCCGTTTCCCGGGGCTGGCGGACCGGAGGGTCCTGCTGGTGGGGGTCGGCGGGATCGGTGCGGCCATCGCACAGCGGCTGGAGCCGTTCGAAGTCGAGCTGACGAGGGTGGGAAGCCGCGCGCGCACCGATGACCACGGTGCCGTCCATGGTGCGGAGGAGCTCGTGGAGCTCGCCGGCGATGCCGAGGTTCTGGTGGTGATCACTCCGCTGACCGAACACACGCACCATCTGGTCAACAAGGAGGTCCTCGCGGCGCTGCCGGACGGTGCACTTGTCGTCAACGTGGCACGCGGCCCCGTCGTCGACACCGATGCCCTGACCGCCGAAGTCCTGTCCGGCCGCCTGTATGCCGCACTCGACGTCGTTGATCCCGAACCGCTGCCGGCCGGCCATCCGCTGTGGCAGGCCCCGAACGCCCTCATCACCCCGCACGTGGGCGGGAACACCGGGGCCTTTGTGCCGCGGATCCGCAAACTGCTCAAGGAGCAGGTCGAGCGGCTGGGCCGGGGAGAGGAGCCCCTGAACCTGGTGCGGCGCGGCCCGTGGAGCTGATCGACGGCGGCCGCCCGGCCGGGTGACCCGGATCCGCCCGGCCGGGCGGACCCGGGGCTCAGGCCAGGGTCAGGAAGTGATCCACGAAGGCCCCGAAGTCCTCGAGGTCGGCGGCCTGCTCGATAATCCGCAGGCTGTCCCCGTACTCCGGGAGTGGGGCGCTCGCCTGCACCTGGAAGCGGAAGATGCGTCCGGTGTTTGTGCCGACCTCGAAGTCTCCGGTATTGACTTCCTCCGTGTGGGAGAGGTTCGTGGAGTTCACGGCTGTGGGAGGCTCGAGCCCGGCCAGGGTTGCGGTGTCGAACGGAGCGAACACGAGTTCTGCCGGACGCCAGCGGTAACCCACCACGTAGTAGTCCTCCGCCCCGTCGCCGCCGGGTCCGGCGCAGACCAGGTTGTAGTCGCCGTAGTTGGGAATCTGCGACTCGAACACATGCCGGAGCACTGCCTTGATGTCATCGCTGGAGGGCTGGTCGCGGAATGCTGGTGCCGAAGTCATTCCCCCAGTCTACGAACACCTGCCCCGATCGGCGGAAGTCCCGCCCGGGAAGACACCAGAGGAAACAGGGTCGTTCCACACTGTTCATGTCCCGTAACAACCGGCGCGTACGCCCGTCACATGCTCCGGGGAGCGGCGCACAGGTCCTAAGATCGAAACATGAGCTTGGAGAACACCCCTGACATCAAACCCCGCAGCCGAGTAGTCACCGACGGGATCCACGCAGCCCCGGCACGGGGCATGTTCCGCGCCGTGGGGATGGGAGACGACGATTTCGCCAAACCGCAGATCGGCGTCGCCAGTTCCTGGAACGAAATTACTCCCTGCAACCTCTCCCTGAACCGGCTGGCCCAGGGCGCCAAGGAAGGCGTCCACGCCGGCGGCGGATTCCCGATGCAGTTCGGCACCATTTCCGTGTCCGACGGTATTTCCATGGGGCACGAGGGCATGCACTTCTCCCTCGTATCCCGTGAGGTCATCGCCGACTCCGTGGAAACCGTGATGATGGCCGAGCGGCTGGACGGCTCCATCCTGCTGGCCGGCTGCGACAAGTCACTGCCCGGCATGCTCATGGCAGCGGCCCGCCTGGACCTCTCCAGCGTCTTCCTCTACGCCGGGTCGATCATGCCCGGCTTCGCCAAGATGGAAGACGGCACCGAGCGCGAGGTGACCCTCATCGACGCGTTCGAAGCAGTGGGCGCCTGCGCCGCGGGCAAGATGAGCCTGAAGGACCTGGACACCATTGAGCGCGCCATCTGCCCCGGCGAAGGTGCCTGCGGCGGCATGTACACCGCCAACACCATGGCCTGCATTGGCGAGGCGCTGGGCATGTCGCTGCCCGGCTCCGCCGCTCCGCCCTCGGCTGACCGCCGCCGCGACGAGTTTGCCCGCAAGTCCGGTGAAGCCGTGGTCAACCTGCTGCGCAAGGGCATCACCGCCCGCGACATCATGACCAAGAAGGCCTTCGAGAACGCCATTGCCGTCACCATGGCCTTCGGCGGGTCCACCAACGCCGTCCTGCACCTGCTCGCCATCGCCCGCGAAGCGCACGTGGACCTGACGCTGGAGGACTTCAACCGCATCGGCGACAGGATCCCGCACCTGGGCGATCTGAAGCCGTTTGGCCGCTACGTGATGCACGACGTCGACAAGATCGGCGGCGTGCCGGTCATCATGAAGGCACTGCTCGACGCCGGCCTGATCCACGGCGACTGCCTTACCGTCACGGGAAAGACCGTGGCCGAAAACCTGGCCTCCATCAATCCGCCGGATCCCGACGGCAAGGTCCTGCGCGCCATGGACAACCCGATACACAAGACCGGCGGCATCACCGTCCTGCACGGATCCATGGCACCGGAAGGCGCCGTGGTGAAGAGCGCCGGCTTCGACGCCGACATCTTCGAAGGCACCGCCCGCGTGTTCGAACGCGAGCAGGGCGCGCTGGATGCCCTCGACAACGGCGAAATCCACGCCGGCGACGTCGTCGTCATCCGGTATGAAGGGCCCAAGGGCGGCCCGGGCATGCGCGAAATGCTCGCCATCACCGGCGCCATCAAGGGCGCCGGCCTGGGCAAGGATGTCCTGCTGCTGACCGACGGCCGGTTCTCCGGCGGCACCACCGGCCTGTGCATCGGCCACGTGGCTCCGGAAGCGGTCGACGGCGGCCCCATCGCCTTCGTGAAGGACGGTGACCGGATCCGCGTGGACATCGCAGCCCGCAGCTTTGACCTGCTGGTGGACGCCGAAGAACTCGAAGCGCGCAAGGTTGGCTGGAAGCCGCTGCCCGGCAAGTTCACCACCGGCGTCCTGGGCAAGTACACCAAGCTGGTCAACTCGGCCTCCACCGGCGCGTACTGCGGGTGAAACCTCCCGGCTCGCAGGCGCTGAGCGCCTGCGAGCCGGGGCCCTCGGTTTCACCTTTATTAAGCCCTGCCGCCTTATGGAGGAAGGCACCCGCTGGCGCGGATGTCAGCGGGGCCGGCGGCGCGTCCATGATGCGGACCAGCTGTCCAAATAGTGAGACCCGGAACGGTTTCAGTTGACAGTGCCACAGGGGTTGGGAAGACTGAACGGTATGCAGATCGTACCCGTCGTCCTTACCAAGCGCGTGGCCTAACCGCCGAGCTTGCAAGAACGTCACGCGCGAACCCCTACGGAGCCAACCGGCACGAGGGGTTTTTTTATTGGCTTCAGACAAAGCACAAAAGCCGGCCCGGGCTAACCGTCCGGACGGCCGCCGCAGATCACATGAATAAGTATCCGTAAGGAAGTCTTTATGAGTAAGGGATCGCCAATCAGCCCGTCGCTGATGGCCAACAAGGCCAGCGTTGCCGCCAAGGCGGCCGCGGCCAAGACACGTGATGTGGCCTCTTCCATCTCCACCCCTCCGACGTCGTGGACAACCGGGTCCAGGGCCCCAACAACGTGGTTCCGCCCACCGAGATGACCGGTTCCAAGGCCATCGTCCGGGCGCTGGAAGAACTCGGAGTCGATGACATTTTCGGCCTGCCCGGCGGCGCGATCCTCCCGACCTATGACCCGCTCATGGACTCGACCAAGATTCGGCATATCCTGGTCCGCCACGAACAGGGCGCCGGCCACGCCGCCGAAGGCTATGCCATGGTCACCGGCCGCGCCGGTGTCTGCATCGCGACGTCGGGCCCGGGTGCCACCAACCTGGTGACCGCCATCGCCGACGCGCATATGGATTCCGTTCCCATGGTCGCGATCACCGGCCAGGTCTCCAGCGCCTTCATCGGCACCGATGCCTTCCAGGAAGCCGACATCGTGGGCATCACCATGCCCATCACCAAGCACTCCTACCTGGTGACCAACGCCGACGACATCCCCCGGGTCCTGGCCGAAGCGTTCCACATTGCCACCACGGGCCGCCCCGGCCCGGTGCTGGTGGACATCTCCAAGGACGCTCAGCAGGCCAAGACCATGTTCTCCTGGCCGCCCAGGATCGACCTCCCGGGTTACCGGACGGTGGTCCGCGGACACTCCAAACAGGTGCGCGAAGCCGCCCGCCTGATTGCTGCGTCCCAGCGGCCCGTGTTCTATGTGGGCGGCGGCGTGCTCAAGGCAGACGCCTCGGCCGAGCTCCTGGAACTGGCTGAACTGGTGGGTGCACCCGTCGTCACCACGCTCCAGGCCCGCGGAGTCTTCCCTGATTCGCACCGCCAGCACGCCGGCATGCCGGGCATGCACGGCTCGGTGTCCGCGGTCACCGCACTCCAGCAGTCCGACCTGCTCATCACGCTCGGCGCCCGCTTTGATGACCGCGTCACCGGCGTCCTGTCCTCCTTCGCTCCCGGCGCCAAGGTCATCCACGCCGACATCGACCCGGCGGAGATCTCGAAAAACCGTCCGGCGGACGTGCCGATCGTCGGATCCGTCAAGGAAATCATCCCGGAGCTGAGCGACGCCGTCCGCTTGCAGTTCGCCGAGGAACGTCCGGACATCGCTCCGTGGTGGGCCATTATCGACCGGCTCCGTGAAACCTATCCGATGGGCTTCAGCGAGCCCGAGGACGGACAGATTGCCCCGCAGAAGGTCATCGAGCGCATCGGCGCGCTCACCGGTCCGGAAGGCGTCTACGTGGCCGGGGTTGGCCAGCACCAAATGTGGGCCGCGCAGTTCATCAAGTACGAGCGTCCCCGCGCCTGGCTGAACTCGGGCGGCCTCGGCACCATGGGCTATTCGGTTCCGGCGGCCATGGGCGCCAAGGTCGGCAACCCGGACCGGGTGGTCTGGGCGATCGACGGCGACGGCTGCTTCCAGATGACCAACCAGGAACTGGCCACCTGCCTGATCAACAAGATCCCCATCAAGGTTGCCATCATCAACAACTCCTCCCTGGGCATGGTCCGGCAGTGGCAGACGCTCTTCTACGAGTCCCGCTACTCCAACACCGACCTGAACACCGGCCATGACACCGTCCGGGTTCCGGACTTCGTCAAGCTGGCCGATGCGTACGGCTGTGCCGGACTGCGCTGCGAGCGGGAGGAGGACATTGACGACACCATCCGCCAGGCGCTGGAGATCAATGACCGCCCCGTCGTCGTCGACTTCGTGGTCAGCCGCGATTCCATGGTGTGGCCGATGGTCCCCTCGGGCGTGTCCAACGACCTGATCCAGATTGCCCGCAACATGACACCCAAATGGGAAGAGGAGGACTAGGGCCATGGCACGCCACACCCTTTCCGTGCTGGTAGAAGACGTTCCCGGTGTCCTGACCCGGGTTGCGTCCCTGTTCGCCCGCCGGGCCTTCAACATCAATTCTTTGGCCGTGGGCCCCTCGGAGGTGCCCGGGTTCTCCCGCATCACCGTGGTGGTCGAGGCCGAGGGCGACCTGCTGGAGCAGGTCACCAAACAACTGAACAAGCTCGTCAATGTCATCAAGATTGTCGAGCTGGTTCCTGAGTCTTCCGTGCAACGCGACCACATCTTGGTCAAGGTTCGCGCGGATGCCGCAACCCGGCTGCAGGTAACCCAGGCAGCCGAGCTGTTCCGTTCTTCAGTGGTTGACGTGTCCACCGACTCGCTGATCGTTGAAGCCACAGGCACCGCCGAAAAGCTCAACGCACTCCTTGCAGTGCTTGAACCCTTTGGCATCCGCGAAATAGTCCAATCCGGAACCCTGGCGATCGGCCGCGGCGCGAAGTCCATGGGCGACCGCGCGCTGCGCAGCGCCTAGACTTCCGCCGGTTCCGCACCAACCTTCATCCAAGACACCTTTAGTAGGAGACACACTGTGACTGACATGTATTACGACGACGACGCCGACCTGTCCATCATCCAGGGACGCACCGTCGCGGTCATTGGCTACGGCAGCCAGGGCCACGCCCACGCACTCAGCCTCCGCGATTCCGGCGTCGACGTCCGCGTTGGCCTCAAGGAGGGCTCGAAGTCCCGCGCCAAGGCCGAAGCCGAAGGCCTCCGCGTGCTGAACGTCGCCGACGCCGTCGCCGAAGCCGACCTCATCATGGTGCTGACCCCGGACCAGGTGCAGCGCTTCGTGTACGCCGAGGACATCGCCCCGAACCTGCAGGCCGGCGACGCCCTGTTCTTCGGCCACGGCTTCAACATCCGCTACGGCTACATCCAGCCGCCGGCCGACGTCGACGTCGCGCTGGTTGCGCCTAAGGGACCGGGTCACATCGTCCGCCGCGAATTCGAAGCCGGGCGCGGTGTTCCCGACCTGATCGCCGTCGAGCAGAACCCGTCCGGCAAGGCCAAGGAACTTGCCCTGTCCTACGCCAAGGCCATTGGCGGCACCCGTGCCGGCGTCATCGAGACCACCTTCACCGAAGAGACCGAAACGGACCTCTTCGGCGAGCAGGCAGTGCTCTGCGGCGGCGCCTCGCAGCTGATCCAGTACGGCTTCGAGACCCTGACCGAGGCCGGCTACAAGCCGGAGGTCGCGTACTTCGAGGTGCTGCACGAGCTGAAGCTGATTGTTGACCTGATGGTGGAGGGCGGCATCGCCAAGCAGCGCTGGAGCGTTTCGGACACCGCCGAGTACGGCGACTACGTGTCCGGCCCGCGCGTCATCGACGAGCACGTGAAGGAAAACATGAAGGCTGTCCTGGCGGACATCCAGAACGGTGCCTTCGCCAAGCGTTTCATCGATGACCAGGACGCCGGAGCACCGGAGTTCAAGGCGCTGCGCCAGAAGGGCGAGGACCACCCGATCGAGTCCACGGGCCGCGAACTGCGCAAGCTGTTCTCCTGGATCAAGTCCGACGACGACTACACCGAGGGCTCCGTCTCCCGCTAAGCGTCAAATGAGCCGGGCAGGGAACCGGCAACGGTAACCTGCCGGTAATACAGCGCACACGATTGAGCGTGCGAAACAGCGAAACGATAAGCTCGAAGGAGCAAGCCGTTTCGGTGAGGAGGCCGGGCCCGGTTGAACGGGTCCGGCCTCTTTGCGCAGAAAATCGCTTCACCAAGATCCCCACCAGAATCCACCACAGCTAAAGAGGTCACCGGTGACAGCCACCAAACCCGTCGTACTCATTGCGGAAGAACTTTCCCCGGCCACGGTCCAGGCCCTGGGCCCGGACTTCGAAATCCGTTCCACCAACGGAGCGGACCGTTCGCAGCTGCTCGCCGCAATCGCCGACGTCGACGCCATCCTCGTGCGCTCCGCCACGCAGGTGGACGCCGAAGCCATCGCCGCCGCTCCCAAGCTCAAGGTCATTGCCCGCGCCGGCGTCGGCCTGGACAACGTGGACATCAAGGCTGCCACCCGGGCCGGTGTCATGGTGGTGAACGCCCCCACGTCCAACATCATTTCGGCGGCGGAACTGACCGTGGGCCACATTCTGTCCCTTGCCCGCCACATTCCGCAGGCCAGCACCGCCCTCAAGGGCGGGGAATGGAAGCGGTCCAAGTACTCCGGCATTGAACTGTTCGAGAAGAAGATCGGCATCATCGGCCTGGGCCGCATCGGCGCGCTCGTCGCTGCCCGGCTGCAGGGCTTCGGCACCGAGATCCTCGCGTATGACCCGTACGTCACCTCGGCCCGCGCGGCGCAGCTGAACGTGAAGCTGGTAACCCTGGATGAACTGCTGGGACAGGCCGACTTCGTCACCATCCACATGCCCAAGACCCCCGAAACCCTGGGCATGCTCGGCGCGGAGGCATTCGGGAAGATGAAGGACACCGCCTACGTGGTGAACGTTGCCCGCGGCGGCCTAGTGGATGAGGACGCCCTCTACACGGCGCTCACCGAGGGCAAAATTGCCGGCGCCGGCGTGGACGTCTTCGTGAAGGAACCCTCCACGGACCTGCCGTTCCAGTCCCTGGACAACGTCATCGTCACCCCGCACCTGGGTGCCTCCACCGAGGAAGCGCAGGAAAAGGCCGGCGTCTCGGTCGCCAAATCCGTCCGCCTGGCGCTGGCGGGTGAACTCGTGCCCGACGCCGTCAACGTAGCCGGCGGCGTCATCGCCGAAGACGTCCGCCCGGGCATTCCCCTGATCGAGAAGCTCGGCCGCATCTTCACCGCCCTGTCCCATGACTCGGTCACGGCGGTGGACATTGAAGTGGCCGGGGAAATTGCGGCGTTGGACGTTAAGGCCCTGGAACTGGCCGCGCTCAAGGGCATTTTCACCGACATCGTGTCCGAGCAGGTTTCCTACGTCAACGCTCCGGTCCTGGCCGAGCAGCGCGGCATCGAGGTGCGCCTGCTGACCACCCCGGAGGTGGATGACTACCGCAACGTGCTGACCATCCGCGGCGCGCTGTCCGACGGCTCGCAGCTGGAGGTGGCCGGCACCCTGACCGGCCCCAAGCAGATCGAAAAGCTCGTGGGCGTGAATGGCTACGACCTGGAAATCCCGATCAGCGAGCACCTGCTCGTGCTGATCTACGCCGACCGCCCCGGCGTCATCGGCGCCCTGGGCCGGATCCTGGGGGAGAAGGACATCAACATTGCCGGCATGCAGGTGGCCCGCAACACCGAGGGCGGCCAGGCCCTGTCGCTGCTGACCGTGGATTCCTCCGTTCCGCAGGACGTGCTGGAAACCCTGCGCACCGAAATCGGCGCCACAGTCGTCCGCGAGGTTGACCTGCAAGGCTGAGGCTAAGTTCCCGCGCCGCAGGGGCCGGTTCCGCTTCGGCGGGCCGGTCCCTGGCACGTCCGGGCTGTCTCCGCCCGGAGTAGGGGCGTGTCAGCCCGCAGTAGGAGGCGCCGTCCGCCGGATTCATGCCTGGCTCCGACGTCCCGGGCACCTGCCCCACGACAGCATGGAGTCATGACTTCCTCCATGTCCGGTGCGCCGCTGCTGGCCGCCGAAAACCTCGTCAAGACCTACAACGGGGCCCCCGCCCTGTCCGGTGTCAGCCTCACCGTCCGGCCCGGTGAATCCGTGGCCGTCATGGGTGCCTCCGGCTCCGGCAAGACCACCCTGCTGCATTGCCTGGCCGGCATTGTGCAGCCCGACGCCGGCCGGGTCCGGCTGTTCCGGGACGCCGCACTGCCCGTCGAGGTCACTGCCCTGAAGGACGATGCCCGGTCGGCCCTGCGCCGCCGGGACTTCGGATTCGTGTTCCAGCAGGGGCTGCTGATTCCCGAGCTCACCGCCGGGGAGAACGTGGCCCTGGCCCTTATGCTCGGCGGCACGGAACGCCGGCAGGCCGAGCAGGCAGCGGCCGGCGCGCTGGCCGCCCTGGGGTTGGCCGGCATGGAGGGACGGCGGATCGGTGAACTTTCCGGGGGACAGGCGCAGCGGGTGGCCATCGCCCGGGCACAGGTCACCGGCGCCCGGATGCTGTTCGCCGATGAGCCCACGGGTGCCCTGGATTCAAGCACCTCGGCGGAGGTGATGCGGCTGCTGCTGCAAACGGTCCAGGGCAGCGGACGTGCGCTGATGGTGGTCACCCATGATTCCGAGGTTGCACGCTGGTGCGGCCGGGTGATCACACTGGCCGACGGCGTCGTTGTCGCGGACACGGCCGGTGCGTCGGGAGTCCGCCGATGAGCACCGCCGCCTCCGCCCCGACCCGCGCGGTTCATGCCTCCCCGCTGACCGTTCCGCTGCGCATTGCCTGGCTGCTGAACCGCCCCGGCACCACCGGGAGGACCGCAGCCCTGCTGCCGGCGGCGTCGTTCGCCGTGGTCACCACGCTGCTGCTCACGGTCCTTGCCGGTGCCCTGTCCTTCCTGCAGTGGGGGGACAGGGATGGTGACCTTTATCTGCTCCTCGCCGGCTTTGCGCTCATCCTGCTGGTGCTTCCCCTGATCACCCTCGGCGGGTCCGCCGCGCGGCTCTCCGCCCGGCGCCGGGACGAGCACCTCTCCACCCTGCGCCTGCTCGGAGCCTCCGCCGCCACGGTCCGCCAGGTAACAGTGCTGGAAGCCGGTGCCCAGGCGCTCGCCGGAGCACTGGCCGGCGTGGCCGGCTATCTGGTGCTCGCGCCGTTTGTCCAGCTGATCCACTTCCGCGGAGCACCGCTGGGGGCGGCGTACTGGCTGCACCCGGCCGCGGGACTGCTCACAGTGGCGGTCGTGGTAGCCCTGGCAGCGGTCAGCTCCGCCGTCGGCCTGCGCCGGGTGGCCGTTTCGCCGCTGGGCGTCCGCACCCGTGCCGTCCCGCAACGGGTGCGCGGGCGCCGGGTGGCCGCGGCGGTGCTCATCATTGCAGGGTGCGTTTTCGCCCTCATGTCGCCCAGCGCGTCGGCGGTGGTGGCCCTGGCCGTGGTGTTCGGTGCCTTTGCCGCCGGACTGGCGGTCCTGAACCTGGCGGGGCCGTGGCTGGTGGCCGTTTCCGCGCGGCGGCGGCTGCGCCGGGCTGCGACACCGCAGGCACTGCTTGCCGCGCGGATTGTGCTTGATGCGCCGAAAGCGGCGTGGAGGCAGGTCAGCGCACTGTCCATGGTGTGTTTCACGGCGGTCGTCGCCGGATCCGGAGCCGCCCTTGTGCAGGGCGTACCGTCTGAAGGGCTCCAGGACTTCCTGGGCCAAGACATCATGACAGGCGTACTGATCACGGTGGTGGCCGGATTCCTCATGGTCGCCTGCTCCGCGGGCATCAACCAGGCGGCCACGGTGCTGGACCGGGCGGAGCTCTACCGGAGCCTTGACCGCATGGGCATGCCGCGCGGGGTCATCGACGCCGCCCGCATTGGCGCCGTGATGCAGCCGGTACTCCTGGTCAGCATCGTGTCGACGGCGGTCCCGGCACTGCTGCTGTTCCCCCTCACCGGAGCCGCGGTGCTGTTTGAGCCGCTGTCCATGGCCTTCCTGGCGGGCTCGCTCGCCGTCGGGGTGGCGCTGGTGCGGGCCGGACTCGCTGCCATGGGCCCGGTTTTGACCGGGGTGCTGGAAACCGGTTCCGGGCCACGGGGATAAATACGCTGGCCGCGGTGCGCGGCAACCATCATCCCTGCTGCGGTGTTTCTTGCCCCGGGTCGCGTTGAGCGCTTCGATGCGGCCGGTGCCCGTCAGACGCCGCCGGAACTGTCCGAAGCGACAACCGCGGGCGAAACAGGGTAATTTTCTTATGTGACTTCTTCCGATTCCAAGACCCCGTTCTACATCACCACGGCCATCTCCTATCCCAACGGAGTGCCCCATATCGGCCACGCGTACGAGGCCATTGCCACCGACGCGATGGCCCGCTTCAAGCGCCTGGACGGGTATGACGTCTTCTTCATGACCGGCACGGACGAGCACGGCCTGAAGATGCAGCAGTCCGCGGACAAGGAAGGCATCACCGCCAAGGAACTGGCCGACCGGAACTCCGCTGCTTTCCAGCAGATGAGCCGGGACCTGAACATTTCCCATGACCGCTTCATCCGCACCACGGACAAGGACCACTACGCTGCGGCGCAGGCCATCTGGAAGCGAATGGAGGAGAAGGGCGACATTTACCTCTCCAAGTACGCCGGCTGGTACTCCGTCCGGGACGAGGCCTACTACTCCGACGACGAAACCGAAGTGCGCGACGACGGCATCCGGTACTCCAAGGAGACGGACACCGAAGTGACGTGGACCGAGGAGGAAAGCTACTTCTTCCGGCTCTCCGCCTATCAGGACAAGCTGCTGGCACTGTACGAGTCCCAGCCGAACTTCGCCGCACCGCAGTCCAAGTTCAACGAGGTCATCAGCTTCGTCAAGGGCGGCCTGGAGGACCTGTCCATCTCCCGCACCACCTTCGACTGGGGCGTCCCGGTGCCGGGCAACCCTGAGCACGTCATGTACGTGTGGGTGGATGCCCTCACCAACTACCTCACCGGCGTCGGCTTCCCGAACACCGAGAGTGAATCTTTTAGAAGTACTGGCCGGCGGATGTGCACGTCATCGGCAAGGACATTTCCCGTTTCCACGCCATTTTCTGGCCGGCATTCCTGATGTCCGCGGACCTGGAACTGCCCAAGCGCGTGATGATCCACGGGTTCCTCCACAACAAGGGCGTGAAGATGTCCAAGTCCCTGGGCAACGTGGTGGCGCCCAGGGAATGGGCGGACCAGTACGGCCTGGACTCCGTGCGGTTCTTCCTGCTGCGCGAGGTGCCCTTCGGCGGCGACGGCTCCTACAGCCACGAGGCCGTGGTGGGACGGATGAACTCGGACCTGGCGAACAACCTGGGCAACCTGGCCCAGCGTTCCCTGTCTATGGTGGCCAAGAACTGCGGCGCGGCCGTTCCGCAGCCGGGGGAGTTCACCGCCGAGGACCGCGCCATACTGGATGCGGCCGGTGAGCTGCTGGACATCTCCCGCAAGGCCTACGACGTCCAGGACTTCCACGGTGCGCTCGAAGCCACCTGGAAGGTCCTCGGCGACACCAACGCGTACTTCGCCGAGCAGGCCCCCTGGGTGCTGCGGAAGACCGACGTCGAACGCATGAACACCGTGCTGTACGTGACGCTGGAGGTGCTGCGGATCGTGGCCGTCCTGATCCAGCCGGTGATGCCGGACAGCGCGGCCAAGCTGCTCACGGTCCTGGGCCAGGCCGACGACGGCGCCCGCCGGTTCAGCGCGATCGGCACCCCGCTGGTGCCGGGCACTCCGCTGCCGGCGCCGGCGCCCGTCTTCCCCAGGTATGAGGAACCCGCCGATTAGCTTCCCGTTACGGCCCACGAGTTAACGAAAAGGTGCTCCTCTTGTTGAGAGGAGCACCTTTTCGTTAGTACGCGGCCTGAGGCTGTTTCTGATTCAACAGGTCCAGCAGGTACTGGCCGTATCCGCTCTTGACCAGTGGAAGCGCCCGGGCATGCAGCTCCTCATCGCTGATGTTGCCCAAACGCCAGGAGATCTCTTCCGGGCAGCCCACTGAGAGGCCCTGACGCTTCTGGATGGTGCGGATGAAGTCAGATGCATCCTGGAGCGAGTCGAACGTTCCGGTGTCCAGCCACGCTGTGCCGCGGGGCAGGATCTCGACCTGAAGCTTTCCCTTCTCCATGTAGATACGATTCAGGTCGGTAATTTCCAACTCGCCCCGCGCAGAGGGCTTAAGGTTACGGGCAAACTCCACTACGTCGTTGTCGTAGAAATACAGGCCCGGAACTGCGTAATGGCTTTGGGCTGCGCGGGTTTCTCCTCGAGGGAGATGGCAGTTCCCGCTGCATCAAATTCCACGACGCCGTAAGAACCAGGGTCAGCGACCCAGTAACCAAAGACCGCGGCACCATCAATATCGGCGAAGCGCCGAAGCTGGGTTCCCATTCCCGATCCGTAGAAGATGTTGTCCCCCAGGACCAGTGCGACAGGGCCGTTTCCAATATGGTCTTCGCCCAGCAGAAATGCTTGTGCCAGGCCGTCGGGCGATGGCTGCTGCTTGTAGGTGATGCTGACGCCAAACTGACTTCCATCTCCGAGCAGCCGGACAAACTGCTCCGCATCATGAGGAGTGGTGATGACCAAAATGTCCTTGATGCCCGCAAGAATCAATGTGGAGAGGGGATAGTAAATCATCGGCTTGTCATATACGGGCACTAGCTGCTTGCTGACACCGAGGGTAAGGGGATGAAGCCTGGAGCCGGTTCCACCGGCCAATATGATTCCGCGCATGTGCTTATCTTGGGGGGTAATATATGTGGTTTCAATCACTTATCGTTGATCGCATGCAAAAACTTTTGGTGACCGGCGGGGCGGGTTTTATCGGGTCAAACTTTGTTCGTTATGTACTGGAGCACACCTACGCTCAAGTGACGGTGCTGGACAAGCTCACCTACGCCGGCAACCGTACCTCCCTGCAGGGCCTGGACCCGGCGCGCTTCACCCTGGTCGTGGGTGATATCTGTGACGCTGCCCTGGTGGATCCGCTGGTGGGCGAGGCCGACGTCGTGGTCCACTATGCGGCGGAGTCCCACAACGACAACTCCCTGCATGACCCGCGTCCCTTCCTGGACACGAACATCATCGGCACGTACACGCTGATCGAAGCGGCCCGGAAGCACGGCACCCGCTTCCACCACATCTCCACCGACGAGGTCTACGGCGACCTGGAACTGGATGATCCGGCACGGTTCACCGAAGCCACCCCATACAACCCTTCCAGCCCGTATTCCTCCACGAAGGCCGGCTCGGATCTGCTGGTGCGGGCCTGGGTCCGGTCCTTCGGGCTTCAGGCCACGATCAGCAACTGCTCGAACAACTACGGGCCGTTCCAGCACGTGGAGAAGTTCATTCCGCGCCAGATCACCAACGTGGTCGACGGCGTGCGGCCCAAGCTCTACGGTGCCGGGGAGAACGTGCGGGACTGGATCCACGCCAATGACCACTCCTCGGCCGTGCTGCGGATCATCGAGAAGGGCGAGATCGGACACACCTACCTGATCGGTGCCGACGGGGAGAAGAACAACAAGGACGTTGTGGAGCTGATCCTGACGCACATGGGACAGCCCGCGGACGCCTATGACCAGGTCATCGACCGTCCCGGCCACGACCTGCGCTACGCCATTGATTCCTCCAAGCTGCGCTCGGAGCTGGGCTGGGCGCCGGAGTTCTCCAATTTTGAGCAGGGTCTGGAGGAGACCGTTGCCTGGTACCGGGAGAACGAGGACTGGTGGCGGCCGCAGAAAGATGCCACCGAGGCCAAGTACAAGGTCCAGGGACAGTAAGGCCATGACCGTAGAATTCTCTAAGCCCCTGGCTGCCCACTCCACGCCCATTCCCGGGGTTGTTCTCTATGACCTGCCGGTGCACGGGGATAACCGGGGCTGGTTCAAGGAGAACTGGCAGCGGGAAAAGATGCTCGCGCTGGGGCTGGAAGACTTCGGGCCGGTGCAGAACAATATCTCCTTCAATGAGAAGGCCGGCACCACCCGCGGGATCCACGCCGAGCCGTGGGACAAGTACATTTCCGTGGCCACGGGCCGGATCTTCGGTGCGTGGGTGGACCTGCGCGAGGGCCCGTCCTTCGGCACCGTCTTTACCGCGGAGATGGGCCCGGACACGGCGATCTTCATTCCCCGCGGGGTGGGCAACGCCTTCCAGACGCTGGAGGACAACACCGCCTACACGTACCTGGTGAACGATCACTGGAGTGCCGATGCCCAGGGGCAGTACACGTTCCTGAACCTCGCCGACGAGACCGCGGCCATTCAGTGGCCGATCCCGCTGGAGCAGGCGGAGCTCTCGGATAAGGACAAGGCCCATCCGCGCCTGGCTGATGTGGTGCCGATGCCGCCGAAGAAGATCCTGGTCCTGGGCGCGGACGGGCAGCTGGGCCGGGCGCTGCGCGCGGAGTACGACGGCGACGGCCGGGTGGAGTTCCTCTCCCGCGCCGGTTTTGACCTCACCGACCCGGATTCCTTCACAGCCCGGAACTGGAAAACTACTCCACGGTGATCAACGCGGCCGCCTACACGGCCGTGGACACCGCTGAAACCCCTGCCGGGCGGGTGCCGGCGTGGGCCATCAATGCCGAAGCCGTGGCCCGGCTGGCCCGGATTGCCGTGGAACACCGGATCACGCTGGTGCACGTTTCCTCCGATTATGTTTTCGACGGCACTGTTGAGCCGCACCGCGAGGATGAACCGTTCTCGCCGCTGGGTGTTTACGGGCAGTCCAAGGCCGCCGGGGACACCGCAGTGGGGGCGGTGCCGGCGCACTATATTGTCCGCACGTCCTGGGTCATTGGTGAGGGCGGCAATTTCGTGAAGACCATGGCATCGCTGGCCGCGCGGGGATCGCTCCGTCAGTGGTCGATGACCAGATCGGCCGGCTCACGTTCACCGAGGACCTGGCCGCCGGTATCCGGCATCTGCTGGACACCGGCGCCCCGTACGGCACGTACAACCTGACGAACAGCGGGGCTGCGATGTCCTGGGCCGAGGTTGCCCGTGAGGTGTTCCGTCTGTCGGGGGCTTCGCCGGAAGCGGTGACCGGTGTGTCCACGGCCGAGTACTTTGCGGGCAAGGAGCATGTGGCTCCGCGGCCGCTGCTCTCCACCCTGAACTTGGACAAACTCACCGGCACGGGGTTTGTGTCCGGCCTGCCTGTAAACGGCTGGAAGCCTATGTGCGCCGCCTAAGCGAGAATTAGATTTCTGAGGCCGGCACGGATAAGCGCCGGCCTCAGAACAGTAGAGTCTGGACCCTTAGCGGACCTGGCCGGTGAGGAAACGCGCCGGAGCCGTTTCCTCCATCACGCGGGCAACGGCGTCCTGCTGCCGGCCGGCCATGTCGATCATTTCCCGCAGCCGGGCGGGGTTGAACCGATGGTCGTGCGCAGACAGGGACAGCAGGGTCCGGTACAGGCATTCCTTGGCCCGCACAATGGACTGCAGTGTTTCGAGTTCGAACTGTCCCGTTGTTCCGCCGCCGGTGCTGAGCGGATTGATCGGGCCCAGCCGTCCAGTGACCGCCCCTGCCGTGGCCACCAGGTGCTTGAACTTGCTCCGGCGGTAACCCAGGGTAATGATCAGCTGCTCGAGCTCGTCGCGCTCCCCGGAAATTTCGTTCTCCAGATCCGCGAAGGTCTGTTCATATTTTGACCCGGCCCACGTCCGGCGCGCCGCACTGAAGAGCCGTACTCCGGTTTCCGCGGCGAGCAGATGATCATCCAGATAAGCGGACAGGGACGCGTGCTCGAGTTTCCAGACGGTTCCGGCTTCGGACATGGTGTGCTCCTTCAACTAGTGCTGATCAGTTTGCTGATTATCCTGTCAGATCCCCGCACCTGCCGCGAGTTCGCGGGCCGGGCCGGCCCGTGGGTTCCCGGCCTCAAGGCTTGGGAACCCACGGCTGTCATGCGGCTGCCGGTTAGTCCGCGGCCAGCCCGGCCACCGGGGAGAGCCGTGCGGCACGGCGGGCCGGCAACACCGACGCCGCGAGCCCGGCCACCAGCGCGACGGCCAAGACGGCGCCCAGCTGAAGCCAGGGGACCGCCGGAACCACTGCGGCGAGGGTACCCAGTGCCGACTGCACCCCCAGCCACCCGTAAAGCGCTCCGAGCGCAGAGCCGAACAGTGCTGCCACACCGGCGATCAGCACTGCCTCGAGCGCCAGCATGCCCCGCAGTTGCCCCCGGGTCAGGCCCAGTGCCCGCAGCAGCGAGGATTCGCGGGTACGTTCCAGCACCGACAGGGACAGCGTGTTCGCCACACCCACCAAGGCGATCAGGACAGCCACACCCAGCAGGCCCGTCACCACCATCAGCAGGACGTCGATTACCTGTTCAAAGGCCGCCCGGATGACGGCAGCCCCGGAGACCTGGTAGTCCTCGATCCCCAGCGTGCGAACCAGTTCGGACTGCAGGCCGATCAGTTCCGGGTTACTCAGGTCCTCGGTGGCGATCCACAGTTCCGGTACCGGTGACCACGCCTCGGGGTCCTTCAGGTCCGGAACACCGCCCAGGGCCTGAGCGGTTTCAGCCGTGATCAGCGGCACCATCTCTCTGTTGCCGGTCTCGATGACGTTCAACACCAGGTCCGATTTGGCGCCGCGGACAGTGAGGGAGGTGGCATCGGTTCCCTGGGGCATGACGATTGAACCAGGCTGGGGCACAGCACCCGGGTCCCGCAGGACAGCCGATTCATCAGGGTCGAGGACATGCACGCCCTCTTCCCAGCCGCCGAAGTCCACCAGCCCGGCGACCGGCAGCAGGACAGCGTCCTCCACCCCGTCCACAGTGCGGGCGGCAGCGGCATCGGCCTCAGACAGCGGCGAACCGTGCAGGGTGCCGAAGACATTCACGTCCACCGGATACTCCTTGTCCAGTGCTCCTCGAAGGCGGACCGGGACGTGGCGGCGCCGGTCATCATCATGGTCACCAGGGTCACGCCGATCAGCAGGGCGCTGGAGGTTGCTGCCGTGCGCTGCGGATTGCGGATGGCGTTCACTGCCGCCAGCTTGCCGGGCACACCCAGCGGGGCGGCAAGCGATCCCACGGCGCGGACCAGCGGCGGGATGAAAAGCGTCCCACACATCAGGATGCCGACAAAGCTGAGGATGCCGCCGGGCAGGGCGATCAGCAGGTTGGCTGAAACGGCACCTGCCCCAAGGAGCAGTCCGCCTCCCACGGTGAGTACCAGCCCGGAGACCAGACGGGCCCGGCCCTTCCGGGTTCCGGCCCGGACATCCTCGGCAGGGCGCAGCGCGGCCAGCGGGGAGACTGCCGTCGCGGCGCGGGCCGGCACCAGCGCTGAAAGGACCGTCAGCAGGATACCGACTCCCAGGCCGGCGGCAACGGCCAGCGGGGAAACGGCCAAGGTGGCAAAACCGGATTCCGGTATGGTCCGGAGGTAGGCCACGATGGCCGACATGAGGCCGATCGCGACGCCAACGCCAAGAATGGAGGCGACCACTCCCACCACCAGCGCCTCAACCATCACCGAGCGGCGGATCTGGGCGCGGTCCGCTCCGATGCAGCGCAGCAGGGCCAGTTCACGGGTGCGCTGGGCCACCAGCACCGAGAAGGTGTTGGAAACCACCAAGGCACAGACCAGCAGTGCCACCGCCGCGAAGGCCAGCAGGACTATGGTTAGCTGATCGCTGCCACCGGTGAAGGAATCCACCGTGTAGTTGGTTTGTTCCTCCACCGTGCGTACTGCCACACCACGTGTTCCGGCGTCGGCAAACGCCTGCTCCAGGTCAGTCTGGACAGCGCGGACAGCGGCACCGTCGCTGACCCCCAGCTGGATGCTCGAGAATCCGTACTCCGGATCCGCGTACTCTGCCACCACAGCATCCTCTGCATACAGCTGGGCAGCGCCCATCATCAGCGGGTCCCGTGATTCGGCCAGGATGGCGCTGACCACCAGTTCCCGGTCTTCCCCGGCAGCCGTATCCTGCTGTGTACTGATGCCCAGCGAAGACCCTACGGACAGGTCCAGCCGGTCGGCAGTGGCACCATCCACCGCCACTTCATCCGGCCCCGCCGGCAGGTTGCCCTCTTGAACCTCCACCGGCAGCAGGGACGGGTCATCCGGGATGTTGGTGAGCTGTCCGGAGCTTGAGGCGCCGTCGGTGTTGAACAGGATGTACGCTGCGCGGACGGCATAGGTTTCAGCGACCCCGGAGGAACCGCGGACCAGGGACACCTCGTCATCGTCCAACACCGTGAAACCCTGGTCCTCCTCGACGTATTGTGCGGTAAGAACCAGGTCGGCGTTGCGGAACCCTTCTCCAATGCTCTGCGTTAGTGAAGCCTTGGATGAGGAATTGATGATCAGGGTTGCCGTCAGGAAGCCGACGGCGATCATCACGGCCAGGGAAACGGCGATGAAGCGGCGGGCATTCAGGCGCACCTGCGCCAGGGCTACCTGCAGCATGCTTATGCCCCCAGTTTGGTCAGGGCGGCGAGCACGGACTCGGGGGTCGGCTGCGCCAGTTCCCCGACGAGCTCGCCGTCGTTCATCAGGACCACCCGGTCGGCATAGGACGCGGCCACCGGATCGTGGGTCACCATGATGATGCTTTGGCCCATTTCCCGGGTCGAGCGGCGCAGCAGGGACAGCACCTCGGCGCCGGACTTGGAGTCCAGGTTGCCGGTGGGCTCGTCGCCGAAGACCACGTGCGGGCGGGTCAGCAGGGCGCGGGCGACGGCGACGCGCTGCTGCTGGCCGCCGGACAGCTCATGCGGGCGGTGGCTGAGCCGGCCGGTCAGTCCCAGGGTGTCGGTGATTTCTGCCAGCCAGGGCCGGTCCACCTTGCCGTTGGCCAGGGCTACGGGGAGCGTGATGTTCTGTTCGGCGGTGAGGGTGGGCACCAGGTTGAAGGACTGGAAGACGAAACCAACGCTGTCCCGGCGCAGGCGGGTGAGCTCGGCGTCCTTGAGCGCTGTGATTTCGGTGCCGCCGATCCAGATCCGGCCGGAGTCGGCGGTGTCGAGGCCTGCGAGGCAGTGCATGAGGGTGGATTTGCCGGAACCGGATGGTCCCATGATGGCGGTGAAGGTTCCGGCTTCGAACGTAACGTCCACGTTCCGCAGGGCGTGGACTGTGGTGTCCCCGGAGCCGTAGGTCTTGTTCAGTGCGGCCGCGGCAGCGGCGGCTGTGGAGCCGCCGGGCACGGATGAGTGCTCAGTAAGGGTTGTCATGCTCCCTACGTTATGTGCTGGCCTGTTCCCGGAGCATCGGAGGAAGGGCGGGGATCGGGCGGCCCCTTCTCATACCGTGGGTGGAAGCTGGCCGGCCGGCGCCCGGGCTACGGGGCGACAATACCGGTCTCGTACGCGATGACCACAGCCTGCACCCGGTCGCGGGCGCCGAGCTTCGCCAGGATGTGGCCAACATGGGTTTTGACCGTGGCATCGGAGAGGAACAGATGCGCGGCGATTTCCGGATTGGACAGGCCCTGCGCGATCAGTCCGAACACTTCGCGCTCGCGGGGGGTGAGGCGTTCGACGTCGGCCGCGTGCCGGCTGACGTCAGCGGTGGGTTCACGGAGCAGCGGCGCCACATGGTCCAGCAGCCGGCGGGTGGTCGAGGGTGCTATCACGGCGTCGCCGCGGTAGACGGTGCGGATGGCGTCCAGGAGTTCCTCCGGGGGAGCGTCCTTGAGCAGGAAACCGCTGGCCCCGGCGCGGATCGCGGAGAGGGCATATTCGTCCAGGTCGAAGGTGGTCAGCACCACCACCTTCAGGTCTCCGTCCGTGGATCCTTTGCGCTGGGCTGCGGCGCGCTCCAGGAGCCGGGCGGTCGCTTCGATGCCGTCCATGCCGGGCATGCGCACATCCATGAGGACGACGTCGGCGCGCACGGCGGAGAGTGCCTGTACCGCTTCGCTGCCGTTTCCGGCCTCGGCCACCACCGTGAGGTCGGGCTGGGAGTTGATCAGCATCTTGAAGCCGCCGCGCACCAGCTGCTGGTCATCCACCAGGGCAACGCGGATCGGGCCGGCTCCGGTGTCGCTGCTGTCGGAAGGGGCGGGCTGGGTGCCGGACATGCTCAGGCCTCCGTGTAGGGAATGAATGCGGTCACGCGGAATCCTCCGCCGGCCGCCGGACCGGCAGCCAATGTTCCATCGTAGAGGGCCACCCGCTCGCTCATGCCATTGATGCCCTGCCCCGAACCGGCGGAGGGCGGCGCCGGCGGCGGACTGTCCGCGCCGGCGCCGCGGCCGTCGTCGTGCACTGTGACCTGCAGCCCGCGGGGCGTCCATTCCAGGTCGACGCGGGCCTGCACCGAGGGACCGGCATGCTTGAGCACATTGGTCAGGGATTCCTGGATGACCCGGTACGCGGTGAGCTCGGCCCCGGCCGGAAGCCCGCGGCGCATCGTTCCGCTCCAGGCCACGCTGACGTCCAGCCCGGCCCGTTTGACGGCGTCCACCAGGGAGGGGACGTCCTCCAAAGACGGCAGGGGGCGGGTGGACGCGAGTTCATCCCCGCGGAGCACCCCGAGGAGGCGGCGCATTTCGCGCAGCGAGCCGCGGCCGGTCTCTGCAATAGTGCCCAGGGTCTTGGCCGCAATCTCCGGATCCTGGGCGCTCGCATACCGGGCGCCGTCGGCCTGGGTAATGATGACGGAGAGGGAATGGGCCACAATGTCGTGCATTTCCCGGGCAATGTGGGTCCGCTCATCGGCGGCGGCGAGATCACGTTCCTGCTGGCGTTCCACTTCCAGCCGGCGGGCGTGGTCCCGCAGCGCTTCCATTGCCAGCCGCCGGGTCCGGGCCAGATCGCCGAAGGTCCAGCAGACCAGGACGACGGCTTCCACGGCAACGAGGAACACCAGGTGCGCTCCAATAATGCCCGGGTTGGAACCCGGGGTGTAGGTCTGCAGGAAAAAATACTGCAGGAGAAACAGGAAACCGCCGATCATGGCCAGCACCAGACCAGTGAAGCTCGCCCACCGCGGCGCATTGGCGGCGAGTGCATACACCATGATCAGGACCAGTATGTCGGCGGGCAGCGCGGTGACCGGAACAAGGACCAGCTGGAGCAGGCAAGCCGCTGCCTGGACCGATGCGGCTGCCACGGTCCGTTTCCGCTTCCACGCCAGGGACATGCAGATGGCGATCGAGAGCAGGAACTCGACGATGTAGGGATGCCCCGTGAGCAGGAACGGAAAGGCGAAGAGCAGGCTTGCCGCCACGGCCTGGGCGAGGTCGACCTTGAAGGCGTTGGCCTGCATCCAGGCATGAATTCGACGGTGCACGAGCATGGACACCAACTCTAGGGCCGGCGGCCGGCAACACCTCATGCCACGGGGTGATCCCGCCGGGGAATGGGGGTCGGCTAGGATGAGCACGGACTATCAGCGCAGGTAAGGACGGTATTTGGTGCAGCACCACAGAGTTGGGCTGGGGGGTCGGCTCTTGGGACTGGCGGCAGGGATCCGCAGCCGGGGAAGTTCGGTGCCCGCATCCGCCTCCGCTTCTCCAGCGCCGCCGGGGCGCGGCGTGCCCGCGGTGGGACGCGCTGCGGCATTGGACGACGGCGGCACCGAAGATCCCCGCGAATACTTGGGCGGGTTGATCCTGGAGCCGCACGCAGCTTCCGCCGATCCCCGGCCCGCCATCCTTGCCGCCGCCGGCCCGGATCTTCTCGCGCGGCTGCAGGCCCATGGCCCGGTGGTGGCGCTGCTGCCGGGAGCCGCAACAGTGCAGGTCCGCCGGGGTGCTCCGCGGCTTTTGGTGATCGACCGCCGCACGCTGGACTCAGGATTGTGGGCGCACGCGGAAACGGGAGCCGGCAGTGTCCTTTTCCGGGAGCTCGCCGAACTGATCCGGCAGTGCCAGGACCTGCACATTGCCACCGTCTTCGTGGACTCCGGTGAGCCGGACCGTTTTTACACCTCGACGCTTCGCAAGCTGTGCCGCAACGTTCTGCCGCTGGCAGCCGAAGATCTGAACCCGGAGGGGACGGCCGGCTCCGCCTTGCTTATGGAACTCCAGGACTGGTCCGCGGCGGAGGTTTCGCATGTCCGGTAACCGAATGCTGGTGCTCTCCGAACAGCTGCTGCACGAAGATTCAGGCATACCGCCGACACTGGCCCGGGTAGTTGAGTCCCTGCCCGGGGCCGAGGTGCTGCGCAGCGCAGAGGTTCCCGGCGGTACCCGGGCGGATCTGCTGGCCGCGGCCCGCCGCAGGCACGCGGACCAGGTGTACGACGCCGTGATCTGCCAGGGCTTCTCCCTCGCCTACGCACTGGCGTCCGATCCGGCTTTCGCCGGCAGGCTGTGGCCCTTCATCGATGATGCGCCCGGGGAGGACAAGCTTCCCTTTCCCGGAGTGCGCTCCAAACTGGGGCAGATCGCCGGGACTTCCCGTTTCCTGCTCGCCGCCGATGAGGATGAGCGCAGCCTGCTGGAATCCTTCGTGCCGGAAAGCGCCGGAAAGGTCCTGATCCCGGGGACCGCGGCGTTCGACGCCGTCGTCTCACCGGCTCCGGCTCCGGCCGGGCCGGCCCGGCGGATCCTGCTGGCCGGACATGACCTGAAATTCACCGGTGAACTGGTGAACCATCTGGAAGCGGACCCGGGCTGCCGCCTCGTCATCGACCAGTGGACGTCGCTGCACACCCACGACGAGGCCGCCTCGCAGCGTGCGCTCGCCGACGCCGACACCGTCATCTGCGAATGGGCCGGCGGCAACGCCGTCTGGTACTCGCACCGCGTCCGTCCCGAGCAGCGGCTGATCATCCGCCTGCACGGCTTCGAAGTGCGCGGGGACTGGCTGAAGGACATCAATATCGACGCCGTGGACACGGTGGTCCTGGTTTCGGAGTTCTTCCGCAGCCAGGTGCTGGCCGCCACCGGATGGCCCCGCGAAAAGACGCTCGTCATCCCCAACATGGTGGACGCCGCAGACTTCCTCCGGCCCAAGGAGAGCGGCGCCGAATTCCGGCTGGGACTTGCTGGGATGGTGCCCTGGTTCAAGCGTCCCGACCGGGCGCTGGACATCCTGGCCGCCCTGCTGGACCTCGACGACCGGTATTCACTGCACATCCGCAGCCGCTACCCGTGGGAGTACGACTGGTTCTGGAACGGGCGGGTGGGGAACAGGAAGCCTACCGGCAGTTCTTTGCCCGCCTGCAGGCCGATCCCCGGCTGCGCTCGCGCGTGGCCTTCGAAAAGTTCGGCCCGGACATGGCCTCATGGTTCCGGCGCATCGGGTTCTGCCTTTCTCCCAGCCACCGCGAAACGTTTCATCTGGCACCTCTGGAGGCAGCGGCGTCGGGCGCTGTGCCCGTGCTGCTGGAACGGCCGGGGGCGGCGGATATCTTTGACCCGCGCTGGGTCTTCGGCACCACCGCTGACGCAGCCGCATTCATCCATGCCACCGCCATGGATCCGCGCGCCCGGGAGCGGGAAAGCGCTGCGGCGCTGCAGCTGGCGGGCACGTATGACGCCGCGGCGGTGCTGCCCCGGTGGGCCGGGCTGCTGGAAGCGGCGCGCGTGAGGGGACAGGGCCTGTTTTCCATCGTGTCCGCCGTGTACAACGCGGAGGAGTACCTCGACGCTTTTCTGGAATCGCTGGAGCAGCAGCGCTACCCGTTTGCCCTGCTGGACATCGTCCTCGTCGATGACGGCTCCACGGACGGGTCGCTGGACCGGATCGGCGCCTGGCAGCGCAAATACCCGGACCAAATCCGCGTCCTCACCGGAGCCAACGGCGGCCCCGGAGCGGCACGGAACCGCGGGCTCGATTTTTCCCGGAATCCGTGGATCACGTTTTGCGATCCCGACGACGTGCTGGACCCGGGGTATCTGGAACGGGTAGCGGGCTTCATCCGCCGGGACCGCAGCGGCAAGGCGGCGGCTGTGACCGGGCGGCTGATCCAGTTCTTCGAAGATACGGGGGACGTGCGGGACACCCATGCCCTGGCCTGGAAATTCTCCTCCGGCGAGCGCATCGTGGACCTGGACCGGGAACCCCATTACGTCCATCTCAGTGCCGGGACGGTGTTCCTGCGCAAGGCGGTGTTGGACAGCGCTGGCCTGCGGTTCGACGAGCGGATCCGTCCCACCTTCGAGGACGCACACCTGGTGGTCCGCTACCTGGGCAGCTGCCCCCGGCCCACCATCGGGCTGGTCCCGGATGCCCGGTATTACTACCGGCAGCGCGCAGCGGGCACCTCGCTGGCGCAGTCGGGCTGGGTCTCCGGCCACCGCTACACCTCGGTCCTCGAGCACGGGTACCTGGCCCTGCTGCAGGCGCTCGCGGACGACAACGGTTCCGCGCCGCGGTGGGCGCAGAACACGGTGCTGTACGACATCATGTGGTACTTCCTGGCGGACCGGGCCGTGCGCCACCCCGTCGCCGCACTGAGCGACACCCAGCGGCGGGACTTCCTGCAGTGGCTGGAAGACATCTTCTCCTTCATCGACACCGAAGCGATCCTGGACTTTGCGCTGGTGCCGGTCAACATCGACATCAGAACCGCTGTCGCGCTGCGCTTCAAGGGCAGCGTCCCTGCGGCCTGGCACGTGGACGCGCCCTCGCCGCAGAGCGCCGTGTGCCGGTACGCCTACTTTTACCGCGGGCAGCCGCCAATCGAGCGGTACCTCGATCCGGCCGAATCACCGCTGGCCCCGGCTACCTCCAAACGGATCGCGCACGAGTTCTTCGGAGAAGTGTTCGCGTGGCAGCGGGTGGTCCATTTCCCCGCCGCCGAGGAGCCCCGCTGCGAACTGGACGGCAGGATGCTCGAGCCCCGGTCCCGGCCCGGCCCGCCGCAGGCCCGGTATCTGCCGAAGGACACCTCCGCCGACCTGCGCCTGGACACCGGGCTGCCGGAACGGGCAGCACTGCGGGCGGCACGCTTCATTCCCGCCGCCGGGCTTCGCCGGCGGGTGCAGTCCAGGGTGCGCCGCACCTTCCATCCGGTGGGTACGGCGGCGGATTCGACGCCGGACCTGGCGCGCTTCGGCATCAAAGCGCCCGCACCGCCGGGGGCGGCACAGGCGGCCGAAGACGAACAGTTGAAACTGCGGGCTGCGGACCCCGACGTCCGTGCCCGGTACCAGGACGCCTGGCTGGTCATGGACCGCCCGGACCACGGCTTTGACAACGGTGAACACTTCTACCGCTACCTCGCTCGAAACCAGCCCGGCATCAACGCCTGGTTTGTGCTCAAGAGCGATTCACCGGACTGGTCCCGGCTGCAGGACGAAGGCTTTCGGCTGGTTCCCTGGGGCAGTGACGAACTGGTGCTCCTGGCGCTGAACGCCAAGTACCGAATATCCTCCGACGCGGCACTGCCGTCCTACTTTCCGATCGACCGGAAGCGCTTCGGCGGCGGCGCCGGCCGGTTTGTGTTCCTGCAGCACGGCGTGATCTGGAACGACCTCTCCCGCTGGCTCAACGACAAATGCATTGACCGTTTCATCACCAGTACACCGGCCGAATACGCATCACTGACCGAGGACGGCAGCGTCTACACCGTCACCGAACGCGAAGTGCGGCTGACCGGACTGGCCCGCTTCGATTCCCTGCACGAGCGGGCGGAGCAGCAGCGCCTGCAGGAAACGGCTCCCACCACCATCACGGTCATGCCGACCTGGCGGATGAACGTGGCCGAAGACATGGCCCGGGCCGCCACACCGTCCGAGCGGCGCGCCGTCCTGCTGGACAGCGAGTTCTACCGGCAGTGGACGGCATTCATATCCGACCCCCGGCTGCTCGCCCTGCTGCGCCGCACCGGGTTCCGACTGGCGTTCTTCGTCCATCCGTCGCTGGCCGCGGAGCTCACCGGCGACGCCCTGCCGGAGCATGTGGAGCTGTATCCCCGGCCCGGCGTCAGCCTGCATGACCTGGTGCTGGAGTCCGCGGCTTTTGTCACGGACTATTCCTCCACCGCCTTTGACGCCGCCTACATTGACCGCAACGTGCTCTACTTCCAGTTCGATGCGGCCACGTTCCTACGCGGGGACCACCCCGCCCGTCCCGGCTACTTCGACTATCAGCGCGACGGCTTCGGCCCCGTGGCCGGCAGCGTCGATGAGCTCCTCGCCAACCTCGAAGCCCTGGAACGGACCGGGTTCTCCGGGAATCCGGCCTACGCCGAGCGCGCGGCCGGCACCTTTGCCCACCGCGATGCCGGCAACTGTGCGCGCATCTTCGAGTCCGTGCTGGAACTGGAGAAGGACTAAATGCCCCACCCCGACGAACAGGGCGATCCGTCACTGCCCGCGCCCGACGGCGAACATGCGGAAATCTCCTACCTGGTCTCCCGCCTCGCCTGGGCCGAGCAGCAGGCAGCCGCCTACCAGCGCGACTACGAGGACATGCTGACCGCGAAAAATGACCTGCACCGTGAACTGTTCCAGGCCCGGGGCTCCCTGCGGGCGTTCCGCGCAGAAAATGCGGCGCTGAAGCAGCAGTCCAAGGCCGCCCCGGCGTCCATGTCCCGGCGGGCCCGGGCGCTGGCACGGAAACTGGGCATCACACGGTTATCCGGCTCCGCCGTTCCCGCCCCGGCCCGGAACTCTGCGTCCGATTCGGCACCGGCTCCGGCCTCCGCTCCGGCAGCTGTTTCGGCCCAAGCCGCCGCCCCCGCCACAACGCCTGCCGCCGGGTACCCGGTTCCGCCCCGGACCCTGTCCCCGGCCTACACCCGTGAACCCAACCGGGTTCTGGTGGTGGCGGATTCCGAAGAGCACCTCAGCGCCGCCGGGCGGGCAGCGGAACGCGGCCGCGACGTCGTCGTCCTCTTCCGCCCCGGGTTTCCCTGGGACACCGGCCGGCCCTTCGGCTATCCCCGCCGGATCTGCGCCGACAACCCCGCGGGGTTTGTCACTGTCTACAGCCCGGACGCGGATATCCGGGCCGAGAACCCGCACCACTTCGTGGACCGCGCCGCTGACGCGATCGTGCGGGAGGCGCGGCTTCGCCGTCCCGCCGTGCTGCTGGCCGACGGCGGGGAAGCCACCCGCCTGGCGGTCCTGGTGGCCGGGCGGCGGCTGGGCATCGCCGTCGCCTTTGAACCTGCTCCGGATCTGCCGGAGGCCCAGGTGGGGGAGGAGTATGCCGAGGCGGATCCCGTCACCTTCGAACTCCTGCCCGGCCGGAACGCTGGGCCGCTGCGCGCACTGCGGCAGCTGCACGCCGGCGTTATTTGTGATGAGTTCACCGGCCAGCTGCTGGAAAACTCCCTGCGCACCACCGCCGTCACCCCAGGGAGCTGGCAGCAGCAGCTGGAAACCGAGCAGTGGGATGCCCTCATCGTGGAGTCGGCCTGGCTGGGAAACGCCGGAGCATGGGAAATCTCGGACTACTACACGGACCAAAAGGGCTACGAGAACCTGGCAGCCCTGGTGGCGGCCTGCCGGTCCCGCGGCGTTCCCACCGTGTTCTGGAACAAGGAAGATCCCATCCATTACCGCCGGTTCCGGCGGGTCGCGGGATTGTTCGACCACGTGCTGACCACCGACCACGGATCGCTGCCGCACTACCAGGAGAATCCCCGGGCGAAGGGGCTAACGCATTCGTCGCTCACCTTTTTCGCGGATCCCGCCCTGCACAATCCGCTGCCGGGCAGCGCCGCACCGGAAACGGCCGTTGCGTACGCGGGCACGTATTACGGGTCCCGGTTCCCGGAGCGGTCCCGGCAGATGCTCCGGCTGTTCGCGGCGAGCCAGCCGTACGGACCGATCATCTTCGACCGGCACAGCAGCGACCCGGACGCGCGCAAGGCCTACCCGGACGAGCTCCGCGGCCTCATCCGCGGCGGCCTGACGTACACGGAAACCCTCGACGCCTACAAGGCGTTTCCGGTGCATCTGAACTTCAACTCCGCCCCGTGGTCCGAGACCATGTTCTCCCGCCGGGTCGTGGAGATCGCGGCCAGCGGCACCGCGGTGTACAGCGCGGACGGGCAGGGTATCCGCAGCGCGCTCGGAGACGTTTTTCCCGTTTCCGCGGAGGAGGAGGTCTACCGGGCGCAGGTTTCCCGCTGGATGACGGATGAGGCTGCCCGCAAAACCGCTGCCTGGGCCCAGCTGCGCACCGTGTACCGCGCCCATCTGTCCGGCCATGCCCTGGCCGTCCTCTTCCGGACCATCGGCATTCCCGCCGCCGCCCCGCAGCCGGGGCGGGCGGCCCTGCGCGTGGACCGGCTGACGCCGGACACGGCCCGAGAACTGCGTGAGCAGTCGGTCCGGCCGGCGCTGGTGCTGGCGGACACGGCCGACGACGGCGGCGCGGCAGTGCTGGAGCAGGCCGGGATTGCGCTGCACCAGGGACGCGGGACCGGGCCGGAGAAACTGCAGGAACTGGGCATCGAGTGGACCGGGTCCTGGTCTCCGGGGCAGCCGCGCACCCTTCTGGAGGACCTGCTCACCGGGGCTGCCTTTGGACAGTGGGAGAGCATCACCATGGTCCGGGATACGGGCAACGGATGGAGCCCGCTGGCGGCGGTGACGGCCGGCGTTCCGGAAGCACAGCCCCGGATGGGGCAACTGTCCCGGGTGGACGGCAGCGGAACCGGCCACCTCACCCTCGTGCACCCGCGGAACGGACATCCCTAGTCCACCATGTGGGACGGGTTGCCCGGGATATGGACGGTTTTCCTAGACTGTCGATATGAGCGCACAGTCCTCCTCCGTTTCCCTGGCCGTCATTCCCGGCGACGGCATCGGCCCCGAAGTCACGGCCGAAGCCGTCAAGGTGCTGCTTGCCGCCACCAAAAACAGCTCCGTCCGGTTTGACCTGACGGAGTACCCGCTCGGAGCCGAGCACTGGCTCGCGACCGGCGAAACCCTCCCGGACGAGACCCTGGAAGCGCTCAAGGGCCACGACGCGATCCTCTTCGGCGCCGTCGGCGGCGCCCGGGGACAAGAGCATCCCCTCCGGGCTGATCGAGCGGGACATGCTGCTCAAGCTGCGCTTCAGCCTGGACCACTATGTGAACCTGCGCCCGTCCCGGCTCTACCCCGGCATTGGCAGCCCGCTGGCCACCCCGGGCACGGTGGATTTCATTGTGGTCCGCGAAGGCACCGAAGGCCCGTACACCGGCAACGGTGGCGTCCTGCGTGAAGGCACTGGGCAGGAGGTGGCCACCGAGGTCTCCCTGAACACCGCCCACGGCGTCGAGCGCGTGGTCCGTGACGCGTTCCGCCGCGCCAACGACCGGCCGCGCAAAAAACTCACGCTGGTCCACAAGCACAACGTGCTGGTGTACGCCGGCCGGCTCTGGAAACGCACCGTGGAGCGCGTCGCCGCCGAATTCCCTGACGTGAGCCACGACTACCTCCACGTGGACGCGGCCACCATCTTCCTGGTGACTGATCCGTCACGCTTTGACGTGATCGTCACTGACAACCTCTTCGGCGACATCATCACCGACCTGGCCGCCGCGGTTACCGGCGGCATCGGGCTGGCTGCCTCCGGCAACCTCAACATGGACGGGACCTTCCCCTCCATGTTCGAACCGGTGCACGGTTCAGCCCCCGACATCGCGGGCCAGCAGAAGGCCGACCCCACCGCCGCGATCCTCTCCGCCGCACTCATGCTCCGCCATCTGGGTCTGGAAAAAGAGGCGGTCCGCGTGGAAGAAGCCGTGGAAGCCGACGTCGCCGCCCGCACCGGGAAGCCGCGCACGACGGCGGAGATCGGCGATGCGATAAGCACAGCGGTGTCATAAGCTCGGGACGTACCAGTAACCATTTCGTCGGGCGGCCGCGCCGTCCACCGTGGAGGAAAAATGTCTGTCAGCGCTCTGGAATTCAGCCAGGAGCTCTCGCCCACCCGAAGCCGGCCGAGGAGCGTGCGGCCATTCTGGCCAACCCCGGATTCGGCGACTACTTCACGGACCACACCGCGGTCATTGATTACAAGACTGACGAGTCCGGTACCGGGGTATGGCAGAACGCCCGGATCGAACCCTACGGACCCATCGCCATGGACCCGGCCGCTGCAGTGCTGCACTACGGCCAGGAGATCTTCGAGGGACTGAAGGCCTACCGGCACGCCGACGGCTCGGTCTGGAGCTTTCGCCCCGAGGCCAACGCGGCCCGGCTGAACCTCTCGGCCCGCCGCCTGGCACTGCCGGAGCTGCCGGAGGAACTGTTCCTGGAATCCCTGCGCCGGCTCGTGGCCCTGGACAAAGACTGGATCCCGGAGGGCGACGGCGCCGCCCTGTACCTGCGGCCGTTCATGATTGCCACCGAGGCCTTCCTCGGCGTGCGCCCGTCCCGTGAAGTTTCCTACCGCGTGATTGCCTCCCCGGCCGGGAATTACTTCGGCGGGGAACTGAAGCCGGTCTCCATCTGGCTGTCCACCAAGTACGCCCGAGCCGGCCGCGGCGGCACCGGTGAAGCCAAGTGCGGCGGCAACTACGCGGCATCGCTGATCGCCCAGATGGAAGGCGAAGCGAACGGCTGCAAGCAGGTCCTGTTCCTGGATGAGTCCAACGACAACGCCGTGGAAGAACTCGGCGGCATGAACGTGTTCTTCGTCTACAAGGACGGCTCGCTGGTAACCCCGGCACTGTCCGGCACCATCCTGCACGGCATCACCCGGTCCTCGGTCCTGCAGCTGGGCCGCGACCGCGGCATGAACGTCCAGGAACGCAGGATCACCCTGGATGAATGGCGCGACGGCGTAGCCTCCGGCGACATCACCGAGGTCTTCGCCTGCGGCACCGCGGCTGTCATCACGCCAGTCGGCGAACTGAAGACCGAAACCGAGAGCATCGGCTCCGCAGACGCGGTGGCCGGCCCCGTCACCATGTCCATCCGCGAGCAGCTGCTCGGTGTCCAGACCGGAACGGTCGAAGACACCCACGGCTGGCTCACCCGCCTGGCCTAACCCAACGAAATGACCCCGATGTCCACCACCGCCCTGATCCGCAGCAGCCCACTGACCCGCTTTGCCCTGGCGCCGAACCCCGGCCCCATGAGTTTGGAGGGCACCAACAGCTACGTCATTGCTGCCGAGGGATCAGAACGCGTGGCGGTGGTGGACCCGGGGCCGCTGGACGAGGGACACCTGCAGCTGCTGGCTTCGGCCGGCACGGTGGAGCTGATCCTGGTGACGCACCGCCACGCCGACCACACCGAAGCCAGCCGGCGATTCGCGGAAATAACAGGTGCTCCCGTCCGGGCCGTGGATCCTGCGTTGTGCGTGGACGGTGAGCCGCTGGCCGACGGCGAGGTGCTGCAGGCCGGGGGAGTGGAAATCCGTGTAGTGGCCACTCCCGGGCACACGTCCGATTCCGCGTGTTTCCATCTGCCGGCGGACGGCGACGGCGGATCGGTGCTGACCGGAGACACCATTCTGGGGCGCGGCACCACGGTGCTGGACTTTCCGGATGGAACGCTGGGGGACTATCTGGCCAGCCTGGAGCGGCTGGCGGCACTGGGGCACGCAACGGTCCTGCCGGGGCACGGACCCGTGCTGCCGGATCTCAGTTCGGTGGTCCTGACCTACCGGGACCACCGCGAGGAGCGGCTGGAGCAGATCCGTGCGGCCCTGGCGGAGGCGGGGCCTGATGCGGCCGTGTCCCGGGTCGCGGACCTGGTGTACGCGGACGTGCCGGAGAACGTCCGCCCGGCCGCTGAATTGTCGGTGGCCGCTCAGCTGCAGTACCTGAGGGAAGCTGTGTGAGCGCTTCCACCGTGGGTGGGCTTGCAGCAGTGGGCTGACACGTTGCAGACTGAGTATGTCCGTTTTCGAGGTCGAACCGGAGTGCGGGAAAGTTTGGCGCAGCGTGCAGGAGGTCACACTCCAGCGGTTTGCGCGGACCGCCGGGGCTGTGTAAAGTTGAGTGAGTTGCCCCGGTGAGCGCCTGACAGACACTGCGAAGTGTATCTGCACGTGAGACTCCCGGAAGCGGCAGCAAAACCCCAACACAAGAGCACCGGAGATAATCCGGACGCTTTGTAACGGGTTTTCTTCGGACGAATGAAGCAAATAGCGGGAATTATCCCGAATTGCCAAAAACGGTCCGGATGAAATAGAATAAAGAAACACTGCAGCGAAGAGAAAAGAAAAAACGCGGTCCGGTTCACGGATTGTTTTCCGAGTATTTCGCATGCATCTGTTGTTTGAGAACTCAATAGTGTGCCAAGTTTATTGATACCAATTATTTTGATTGGTTGAACTGGTTGTTTCCGCCCACCCCGTGGGCTGGGAGCAGCTTTTTTAGCTGGTTTCGAATTTAGTGCAGGACTGTGCAGCCAATTTTCCTTGGCTCCGGCCCTGTGTCTGTAACACATTTACGGAGAGTTTGATCCTGGCTCAGGATGAACGCTGGCGGCGTGCTTAACACATGCAAGTCGAACGATGACTTTTGTGCTTGCACAAAATGATTAGTGGCGAACGGGTGAGTAACACGTGAGTAACCTGCCCTTTAACTTCGGGATAAGCCTGGGAAACCGGGTCTAATACCGGATACGACTTCCTGACGCATGTCATGGGAGTGGAAAGCTTGATGCGGTTTTGGATGGACTCGCGGCCTATCAGCTAGTTGGTTGGGGTAATGGCCCACCAAGGCGACGACGGGTAGCCGGCCTGAGAGGGTGACCGGCCACACTGGGACTGAGACACGGCCCAGACTCCTACGGGAGGCAGCAGTGGGGAATATTGCACAATGGGCGAAAGCCTGATGCAGCGACGCCGCGTGAGGGACGAAGGCCTTCGGGTTGTAAACCTCTTTCAGCAGGGAAGAAGCGAAAGTGACGGTACCTGCAGAAGAAGCGCCGGCTAACTACGTGCCAGCAGCCGCGGTAATACGTAGGGCGCAAGCGTTATCCGGAATTATTGGGCGTAAAGAGCTCGTAGGCGGTTTGTCGCGTCTGCTGTGAAAGCCCGGGGCTCAACCCCGGGTCTGCAGTGGGTACGGGCAGACTAGAGTGCAGTAGGGGAGACTGGAATTCCTGGTGTAGCGGTGAAATGCGCAGATATCAGGAGGAACACCGATGGCGAAGGCAGGTCTCTGGGCTGTAACTGACGCTGAGGAGCGAAAGCATGGGGAGCGAACAGGATTAGATACCCTGGTGGTCCATGCCGTAAACGTTGGGCACTAGGTGTGGGGGACATTCCACGTTTTCCGCGCCGCAGCTAACGCATTAAGTGCCCCGCCTGGGGAGTACGGCCGCAAGGCTAAAACTCAAAGGAATTGACGGGGCCCGCACAAGCGGCGGAGCATGCGGATTAATTCGATGCAACGCGAAGAACCTTACCAAGGCTTGACATGAACCGGAAAGACCTGGAAACAGGTCCCCCACTTGTGGCCGGTTTACAGGTGGTGCATGGTTGTCGTCAGCTCGTGTCGTGAGATGTTGGGTTAAGTCCCGCAACGAGCGCAACCCTCGTTCTATGTTGCCAGCGCGTTATGGCGGGGACTCATAGGAGACTGCCGGGGTCAACTCGGAGGAAGGTGGGGACGACGTCAAATCATCATGCCCCTTATGTCTTGGGCTTCACGCATGCTACAATGGCCGGTACAAGGGTTGCGATACTGTGAGGTGGAGCTAATCCCAAAAAGCCGGTCTCAGTTCGGATTGAGGTCTGCAACTCGACCTCATGAAGTTGGAGTCCGCTAGTAATCGCAGATCAGCAACGCTGCGGTGAATACGTTCCCGGGCCTTGTACACACCGCCCGTCAAGTCACGAAAGTTGGTAACACCCGAAGCCGGTGGCCTAACCCCCTTGCGGGGAGGGAGCCGTCGAAGGTGGGACCGGCGATTGGGACTAAGTCGTAACAAGGTAGCCGTACCGGAAGGTGCGGCTGGATCACCTCCTTTCTAAGGAGCACCTCAAAGCCCGGATCCTTCCACAGTGTTGGATGTGTGCTTTGCAGGAGATGCCCATGTCGGAAATATTCGTTTTCCGGTGGGTGCTCAAGGGTGGAATATCAATGAGCAGGTGCCCGGCGTTGGGCCCGGCAGCAGAGTACGTTCCCTTCCGGGAACTGGAAAGCGCTGCCGGTGTCTTCAAGTACCGGGTTTTACCGTTTGGCACACTGTTGGGTCCTGAAATAACAGGACCGAAGAACTGACAACTGCATGTTTGGTTGGAGGGGACACGGGTTTTTCGTGTTGTTTCCGGTTGTTTCTGCGCAGGTCCAAGACTGTCCACGGTGTATCCGTGGTGGTGGCGGGGTGTGACGGGGTTGTTGTTTGAGAACTACATAGTGGACGCGAGCATCTTAAAATTCATTAAGTGCAATTTCAGATAAACCTGGTGGATCCAGGGGTCATCCTTTGGGGTGGTGCCTGGTGAGATCATGGTTTTCTCGATAGCGATAATATTTATTGATCTTTGTGGTCAAGTTTTTTTAAGGGCACACGGTGGATGCCTTGGCATCGGGAGCCGAAGAAGGACGTAGGAATCTGCGATAAGCCTGGGGGAGTTGATAACCGAGCGGTGATCCCAGGATGTCCGAATGGGGAAACCCCGCCCGGCGCGCGAGTGACCGGGTGACCCGCATCTGAACACCATAGGGTGCGTGGAGGGAACGTGGGGAAGTGAAACATCTCAGTACCCACAGGAAGAGAAAACAACAGTGATTCCGTTAGTAGTGGCGAGCGAACGCGGAAGAGGCTAAACCAGTGGTGTGTGATAGCCGGCGGGCGTTGCATCACTGGGGTTGCGGGACTTTCCGTACCAGTTTCTGCCGGATTGGTGAAGTGAGTGCAGGTGCATAGGTGAACCGGTTTGAAAGCCGGGCCGTAGAGGGTGTTAGCCCCGTAACCGGAATGTATGCTGCCGCTTGGAGAGGATCCCAAGTAGCACGGGGCCCGAGAAATCCCGTGCGAATCTGCCAGGACCACCTGGTAAGCCTAAATACTCCCTGATGACCGATAGCGGACAAGTACCGTGAGGGAAAGGTGAAAAGTACCCCGGGAGGGGAGTGAAACAGTACCTGAAACCGTGTGCCTACAATCCGTTGGAGCAGGGCAGCATCCTTTTGGGGTGTTGTGGTTGTGACAGCGTGCCTTTTTGAAGAATGAGCCTGCGAGTTAGTGTTACGTCGCGAGGTTAACCCGTGGGGGAAGCCGTAGCGAAAGCGAGTCTGAACAGGGCGTTGCAGTGGCGTGATCTAGACCCGAAGCGGAGTGATCTACCCATGGCCAGGTTGAAGCGCGTGTAAGAGCGCGTGGAGGACCGAACCCACTTCAGTTGAAAATGGAGGGGATGAGCTGTGGGTAGGGGTGAAAGGCCAATCAAACTCCGTGATAGCTGGTTCTCCCCGAAATGCATTTAGGTGCAGCGTTGCGTGTTTCTTACCGGAGGTAGAGCTACTGGATGGCTAATGGGCCCTACAAGGTTACTGACGTCAGCCAAACTCCGAATGCCGGTAAGTCAGAGCGCAGCAGTGAGACTGTGGGGGATAAGCTTCATAGTCGAGAGGGAAACAGCCCAGACCACCAACTAAGGCCCCTAAGCGTGTGCTAAGTGGGAAAGGATGTGGAGTTGCTCAGACAACCAGGAGGTTGGCTTAGAAGCAGCCATCCTTGAAAGAGTGCGTAATAGCTCACTGGTCAAGTGATTCCGCGCCGACAATGTAGCGGGGCTCAAGTACACCGCCGAAGTTGTGGCATTCAAATATTAGCCAAGCGGATGGTTTTATCCATTTTCGTTCAAGCGTTTGGATGGGTAGGGGAGCGTCGTGTGGGCAGTGAAGTCGCGGTGTAAACCAGCGGTGGAGCCTACACGAGTGAGAATGCAGGCATGAGTAGCGAAAGACGGGTGAGAAACCCGTCCGCCGAATGATCAAGGGTTCCAGGGTCAAGCTAATCTGCCCTGGGTAAGTCGGGACCTAAGGCGAGGCCGACAGGCGTAGTCGATGGACAACGGGTTGATATTCCCGTACCGGCGAAGAACCGCCCATACTGAACGGGGGACACTAACCGCCCGATACCTGACCGTTAGCCCTTGTGGCGACATGGTTTTTGGTGGAGCGCGGGACCTGATCCCGGGAGGTAAGCGTATTAACAGGTGTGACGCAGGAAGGTAGCCGGGCCGGGCGATGGTTGTCCTGGTCTAAGGATGTAGGGTCAGCGATAGGTAAATCCGTTGCTGTGTCTTTGATGACGATCCTGAGATCTGACGGGACCCCTCGGGGGGAATCCGGTGATCCTATGCTGCCTAGAAAAGCATCGGCGCGAGGTTTTAGCCGCCCGTACCCCAAACCGACACAGGTGATCAGGTAGAGAATACTAAGGCGATCGAGAGAATTATGGTTAAGGAACTCGGCAAAATGCCCCCGTAACTTCGGGAGAAGGGGGGCCCCAACCTTGATGGACACATTGCTGTCCGGAGGGGATCGGGGCCGCAGAGACCAGGGGGAAGCGACTGTTTACTAAAAACACAGGTCCGTGCGAAGTCGCAAGACGATGTATACGGACTGACTCCTGCCCGGTGCTGGAAGGTTAAGAGGACCGGTTAGCCCCTCGTGGGCGAAGCTGGGAATTTAAGCCCCAGTAAACGGCGGTGGTAACTATAACCATCCTAAGGTAGCGAAATTCCTTGTCGGGTAAGTTCCGACCTGCACGAATGGAGTAACGACTTCCCCGCTGTCTCAACCATAAACTCGGCGAAATTGCAGTACGAGTAAAGATGCTCGTTACGCGCAGCAGGACGGAAAGACCCCGAGACCTTTACTATAGTTTGGTATTGATATTCGGTGTGGCTTGTGTAGGATAGGTGGGAGACTGTGAGGCCCGGACGCCAGTTCGGGCGGAGTCATCGTTGAAATACCACTCTGGTCATACTGGATATCTAACTTCGGCCCGTAATCCGGGTCAGGGACAGTGCCTGATGGGTAGTTTAACTGGGGCGGTTGCCTCCTAAAGAGTAACGGAGGCGCCCAAAGGTTCCCTCAGCCTGGTTGGCAATCAGGTGGCGAGTGTAAGTGCACAAGGGAGCTTGACTGTGAGAGAGACATCTCGAGCAGGGACGAAAGTCGGGACTAGTGATCCGGCGGTACATTGTGGAATGGCCGTCGCTCAACGGATAAAAGGTACCTCGGGGATAACAGGCTGATCTTGCCCAAGAGTCCATATCGACGGCATGGTTTGGCACCTCGATGTCGGCTCGTCGCATCCTGGGGCTGGAGTAGGTCCCAAGGGTTGGGCTGTTCGCCCATTAAGCGGTACGCGAGCTGGGTTTAGAACGTCGTGAGACAGTTCGGTCCCTATCCGCTGCGCGCGCAGGAAATTTGAGAAGGGCTGTCCTTAGTACGAGAGGACCGGGACGGACGAACCTCTGGTGTGTCAGTTGTACTGCCAAGTGCACCGCTGATTAGCTACGTTCGGATGGGATAACCGCTGAAAGCATCTAAGCGGGAAGCCCGCTTCGAGATGAGATTTCCATACACCTTGTGTGTGAGAGGCCCCCAGCCAGACCACTGGGTTGATAGGCCGGATGTGGAAGCGGGGACTAAAGACCCGTGAAGCTGACCGGTACTAATAGGCCGATAACTTACACCACACCATGATCTGGGCGGGAAACGACTTCAAACGTTCCGGCCAGAGAAGGATCATGTTAGATCATGTGTTGCTTGCGTCCACTATGTGGTTCCCGGATAACAAACCCGTGTGGTTTGTCACCCGGGAACAGGTCATCAGACTGTCTTTACCGGCGGTGTGATGGTTTAGAATTGTTATTGTTGTATTCACCTATGGGGAATACGCGCTGAGGTGGCTGGGGTTTCCTGGTTGCCGGGGGTGTGTGTTTCTTGTTGTGACCATTGTTTTCCCCCTCGCCCCGGGGTTTGTTTGCCGGGGTGGTGTGGGTGGAAGGGTTACGGCGGTCATAGCGTGGGGAAACGCCCGGTCCCATTCCGAACCCGGAAGCTAAGACCCACAGCGCCGATGGTACTGCATCCGGGAGGGTGTGGGAGAGTAGGTCACCGCCGGACAATTGTTTGGTTGAGAGAGTAAGGCCCCGCATGGTTGCGGGGCCTTACTTGTCTAACCAATGACTTAGCCGGTACTGCTGCGGGTCCTCCGCTGCCTAGGCTGTCTTCGTTCAAATGGTCAGGATCTGTCCTCTGGCTTCTATTCACTCTCGGGACTGCCCCGGGTTTGCTTGACTCCTAATTTGTGAGCATTCGTTCCTTGCAGCAAGGATGATCAACATGCCCAAGCCTTTCCCCGCTGAGTTCCGCCGCGACGTTAGTCGCCGTGGCAGGCAAGCATGAAGCCCCGATCTCCCAGATCGCCAAAGACTTCGGAATTTCCGAAGCAACCCTGCACAACTGGCTCAAGAAAGCCGACATTGAGGACGGCACCCGTCCCAGCGTGACCGAGAAGGAAGCCGCGGAACTCCGAGATGCCAGGAAACGGATCCGCGTGCTGGAACAGGAGAACGAGATCCTGCGCCGTGCGGCGGCGTTCTTCCCCAGCGAGCTGCCCCAAAATAAACCCAGCCGGTCCATGACCTTGCCGCGGACGGTCTGGGTTTCCCCAAACAGGCCTTCTACGCGCGGAAGGCGGCGCCCGTCACGGAGCGTGACTGGTCTGATGCGCACCTCATCAACGCCGCTGTCGATGTCCATCGGGACGATCCGGCATTCGGATACGGTTCATCGCCAACGAGATCGAAGATCAGGGTTTCAGTGCCGGAGAGAACCGGGTGGCACGGCTGTGCAGCAGACAGCGGATCTGGTCCGTGTTCGCCAAGAACGCGGCCTGATCCGCAATGCAGGCCCGCCGGCATGATCACGTCAGGCGGGACTTCACCGCGACGGCGCCGGATCGGTTGTGGCTGACGGACATTACCGAGCCCCGGACCGATGAGGCAAGCTTTATGTGTGCGCAATCAAGGATGTTTATTCCAATCGGATCGTGGGGTATTCCATCGATTCCCGGATGAAAGCGTCGCTGGCTGTTTCGGCTCTGCACAACGCCCGATATCGCTCAGGGAACCGGCAGGAACGGTGGTGCACAGCGACTGCGGTTCTCGATTTTTTCGTACGGACGCTGGAAGGCAACAAGCGAAAGGATCTATGGGCGGGTCGGCGCTTGCGCCGATAACGCGGCCATGGAGTCTTTCTTCTCGCTCCTGCAGAAGAATGTCCTGGATCGCCAGCGCTGGTCCACGAGGGCAGATCTGCGTCTGGCCATTGTGACCTTGATCGAGAAAACGTACCACTGGAAACGCCGTCAGCAGCGGCTTGGGCGGCTATCCCGGTCGAGTTTGAGGCCGATCAATATCGGCCTCAAAGCGGCCTGAGAACACTATGAACCGTCCCGAGTTTGATGCCGCTATCTTCTTTGAGAAAGATAGTGACTATGCCCAAGCAGTTCCCGCCCGAAGTCCGTGACCGTGCAGTGCGCATGACCTTGGATCGATTGTCCGAATACCAGTCTGTCTATGCTGCCTGCAAGGCACTGGCACCAAAGCTCGGAGTCGGCCCTGAATCGCTACGCCGCTGGGTTGTCCAGGGAAGACCGGACCAAGCACTGATGAGCTGGAGGAGATCAAGCGGCTCCGGGCTGAAGTGCGGGACTTGAAAGAGTCGAACGAGATCCTCAAGCAGGCATCGTTTTTCTTCGCGAGGGAACTCGACCCTCGCCGCCGCTGATCTGTCGATTCATCGACGAAATGCGCGCTGAAGGTTATGCGGTCGAGTCGATCTGTGCCGTCCTGCGGGAGCAGGGCGTGCAGGTCGCCGCACGAACCTACCGGGCGTGGAAGAAACGCCTGCCAGCCCAGCGCACCATCGAAGACGCCCGCATCACCGACGCGCTCCGCAGTTTGAAAGTCCCCGATGCGAAAGGGCGTCCCCGGCCCGAGATCATCTACGCGAGGCGGAAAATGACGCAGTGGCTGCGCCGGCACGGGTTCCCGGAAGCCTCCAAACACACCGTGGACCGGATCATGCGCGAAGAGGGTATGAACGGCCTGATCAGAGGCCGCAAGACCCGCACCACCATCCCCAGCAAGGACGGCCGCCGCGCCGGCGACCTGCTGAACCGGGACTTCACCGCTCCGGCCCCGAACCGGATCTGGGTCACCGATTTCACCTACGTCCCGGTCTACTCCGGATTCGTCTACGTCGCCCTGGTCATCGACCTGTACTCCCGGGCGATCGTCGGCTGGGAAACCTCCACCGTCAAGGACACCGCGTTCGTCGAACACTGCCTGCGGATGGCCCTGTGGCGACGCGAACACACCAGGCGACCGGCACCGGCGGGACTGATCCATCATTCAGATGCCGGCAGCCAATACACCTCGATCCGTTATACGGACACCCTGGCCCTGGAGGGCCTTCAGCCCTCCATTGGCAGCGTGGGTAATGCATATTACAATGCAGCCGCCGAGACCGTGATGGGGCTGTTCAAGAACGAGGCCGTCGCGAAGGATTCACCGTTCCGCAGCGGGGCGCTGAAGACCGAAACCGACGTAATGGAGATCGTCTTCGAGTGGGTCCACTTGTACAACAATGAACGCCTGCATTCCGCCCTGGATCACCAGACGCCAGAGGAATATGAGCAGGCATATTATGATCTACAACCGGCCCGTTACCCGACGACGCCGCCAACAAACAGGCGGCATGATTCCCGGGACGGTTCAGCCGCGCAGTGGTGTGTATATGTGTTTCATGATTGGAGAATTTTTCCCTCTCTCCATTTTGGAAACGAAACTCACACAAAGACCGATTTATGGCACGGCGCTCATCGCGCTGCTATACGGGATAGCGGATACGATTGTCCTATGCGTATCAGTCTCTCCCAAACCACAAACAGGCTCGCTCTCACCGCGGAGCTCTCCGACGATGACCGTGCTCTGGCAGGCAAAGCGCGGTTAGCCCGAAGAACCGCCACCTTCAATCTGCCCGAGGAGTACAACTGGGAGCTGACCCACCCAGACCTTCTGGCTCTTGCTGGATTGATTACTTTCTACCCATGGATCGGTAATACGCTCGATCTTCCATTTCCGGTGAGCCGAGTATTCGCGGAGACCGTAAACGCTGTTACGAATATCAGCCTCCCCAACTACTCTGCTCACATTCCGAAACGCGTCACCGGGCCAGGCTCCCGTCCCGGCTTATCCTTCTCTGCCGGAGTGGATTCCATGGCCGCTTTGGCACTGATGCCCGATGACACCGCCCCTGTCTTCACCCTCCGTGCACCCGCGCCAGACGGTGCCCACAGCCTCTACAAGGCGGACGTGGCGCTGTATGCCATCTCCGAGATGGCCAAAGCCGGCAAGCACGTCCATATCGTAGAATCTGACCATGAGTGGGTGCGCGACCCTGTTGGTTTTGCAGTCGACCCAGCCCCGGCCGTCCCACTGATCCTCGTAGCGGACAAGCTAAACCTCGATTCAATCGCCTTTGGCACCATAGCCGAGTCCTCCTACGCCACAGGCAAGGGAAAATGGACCGAGTATAAGGACCGCGTTGTTTACCACCGGTGGCGGGATCTCTTCGAAGCAGTCGGATTGGGCTCATACAACGTCACAGCCGGAATCAGTGAGATAGGCACGTCATCCATCGTCCGCACAAGCAAATTTGGGTATCTCGCCCAGTCCTGTATCCGCGGCATCCCTGGCCGTCCCTGCCTAGCCTGCGCCAAGTGCTTCCGCAAATCACTGATAACAGCCTCACTGTCCGGAGAGTGGCCAGACAAGGCCCAAGTATCTCGGATGATGGCTTACCGCACCGTTAAGGCTTTCCTCGAACCAGCACCCATCCGATTCGAAATCATCCTCGCCTCTGGGATGGCGTCCTACGACGGCGACGATCCCCTCCTCCTGGCCCTGCAGTCAAGGGTGGGTGCGAAGGAACACGATGTCTCGTTCACTCATAGTTGGTATCCTCCAGCCATGGACCTTATCCCGGCACGGTACCGTGAATCCAGTATCAAAGCAGCGAACCGGTATCTCCCCAAAATGACATCCAAGCAGATCGAAGACTTCCGCTCCTTCGATAACTCCTCCTTAATCGAGTCCAAGAAGGACGATGTTGAACAGTTCCGGGCCATCTTGGACATCAATGCAAAGCGGCCCGAGACCACCAAATAGAGGCCCATGTGTCTTGGCCGCATCGCGTCCCTCCCGGAGGCAAAGCCAGTACAGGCTTTGCCCCCGTCAGCAGTCCGAGTGTTAGCGGTCATGGAAAACTGCCCATAGACGGTCAGCAAAACTGCCTACCGGAGGCCATGAGATCTGCCCACTTCCTTACTGAACCGACCGCGTCTTGAGCGGTGGGAGCCTCTTCCCGGGGTTTGGTGAAGGTGTCTAAGCGCACCAATAACGAACAAGGAAGAGGCCCTTATATGAAGTCTGACGGAGAAATCATGGAAATCCTTGCTGCCTACGATCTGACCGGATCGTTGCGGACCACCGCGGAGCTCAGGGGCTGCTTACACCACACCGTTGCCAAACACGTCGCCGCCCGGGACGTTGGCCGGCCGATTGCTGAACCCGATGCCCGCAGCCGGGTCACCGATCCGTTCCTGTCCAAAATCGAGGAATGGATCGAGGGATCAAAGGGCCGGATCCGCGCGGATAAAGCCCACGAGAAACGCCGCGAACACACACGGCGCGGTCTGGTCCCGCAACGGGATCACGATGCGGAAGCAGGAAAACGCGAGCCAGGCCACGAATAGGAAACGGTTTGGCCGCCAAGCGGATGCGCGTTCAAACGCACCACCATCCCCTCGGACCCGGATAAGGTCTTCGCGGACCTCACCGGCCGGGACTTCACCTCAGATACTCCCCCCGCACTGAGCTCGTCGGGGACATCACCTACTGAGGTGTACTACTGATGTGAGACATAGTTTGAAAGGATTGTGTCTTCCCGCTCTACATATTCCGATGAGTTCAAGTCCGACGCCGTTAATCTCGTCATTTCCTCTGGCCGTTCACCCGGCTCGGTAGCTCCCGAGCTGGGTATCTCCGTGACCGCACTGAAGCGGTGGGTGCAGTTGCATCGGGAAGGCGAAACCAGGGCTAACGGCCAGCCCGATGATCCGGCGGAACCCGCGAAATACAAGGCGTTGGAGGCACGGCCGCGGGAAGTCGAAAGGGAGAATGATTTCCTAAAAAAGTGTCGGCGTTCTTCGCCAAAGAACAACGGTAGAAACCCTCTAACGGCTTGTTCAGGAGAATAACGCCGAATTTCCTCTCACCTGGATGTGCTCCCGACTGGGCATCCCCGGGCTTCGTATTACCGCTGGTTAGACCAGAAGGAATCGGTGACCGCTGCTCGGCACCGGGAGCTGACAGAGCAGGTCAAGACCATGTTCGATTCCTCGGACGGGATCCTCAGCCACCGCATGGTGCATACCAAACTCGCCGCCGCCGGCGTGGAGGTTTCCGGGGCACAGTGGCCGCGATCATGGCCGAAAACGGTTGGCCCGCCAAGCGGATGCCCGCGTTCAAACGCACCACCATCCCCTCGGACCCTGATGAGGTCTTCGCGGACTTCATCGGCCGGGACTTCACCTCAGATACCCCCGGCACGAAGCTCGTCGGGGACATCACTGACCTCCGTACCGGGGAAGGTTGGATGTATCTGGCCACTGTCATCGATTTGCACCCGGATGGTCGTTGGCTGGGCGATGGTCGATCACATGCGCGCCTCCCTGGTCACCGGGGCGCTGGCGCTGTCCCGGGACCGGGGGCATTTGGCCCCAGATGCGATTTTTCACAGCGACCGCGGAGCTCAATGTACCTCCCGGGAAATGGGTGCCTGGTCCACCGGCAACGGTGTTCGTCAGTCCATGGATGCCACCGGTCTGCTGGGACAATGCCGTCGCCGAGTCAGTGTTTCGTCGCTGAAGAACGAGTTCTACCACCACCACAACTTCGCCCACACGCCAGGACGGCTGCCGGGCGACCGTGCGATATATCGAGGTCTTCTACAACCGCTGGCGGCCCCACACTAACAATGCTGGGCTGCTGCTGGCCACCGCGATGGCCAGCTTCACCACCACACAGCAGCCGCTGCCCGCGGCCGCCTAACCCAGAAAAAACTAACCGACTGTCTCACATCCTTGACACACCTCAGACCAGCCGGTTGGCCGGGCCCAGCGGAGCGTATTCCGGCCGGATCGCTGCAACCTTCGCCCGGAACAGCGACGCCGACCCGGCCCAGCCCACCCGCTCCGCGAGTGCTGCGGCCGGCATCGTCGGCGTCTTCACCAACAGCTCCCGCACTCTGGGAGCAAACGCATCAAAACTCGAAACGCCGGACGCCCGATGGTACTTCGGTGCCCGGTCCGACTCCAGTGCCCGGTCCACCGTTCCGCGGGAAACCCCCACGATCCTGCCGATCTCACGCTTCGCGTGCTTGACCGTTGCAAACAGGTGACGTATCTCCGCCCAATTATCCAAGTTGATCACCTTCCATAATGGTCGGTGGCGCTGTTTTCAGTTGGCGTTTCTGACCCTATCTTCGGTTGGCGTTAACAGCCGCGACGGGAATAATACCGTCCGCGGCAAGGTCATGGACCGGCCGGGTTTATTTTGGGCGCAGCCCGCGGGGGAAGAACGCCGCCGCACGGCGCAGGATCTCGTTCTCCTGCTCCAGCACACGGATCCGTTTCCTAGCGTCCCGGAGTTCCGCGGCTTCCTTCTCCGTCACGCCGGGACGGGCACCTTCCTCGACGTCGGCTTTCTTGAGCCAGTTGTGCAGGGTTGCTTCGGAAATTCCGAAGTCTTTGGCGATCTGGGAGATCGGGGCTTCATGCTTGCGTGCCACAGCGACTACGTACGTCGCGGCGGAACTCAGCGGGGAAAGACTTGGGTATATTGATCATCCTTGCTGCAAGGAACGAATCCTCACAAATCAGGAGTCAAGCAAACCCGGCGCAGCCCCTTCTCTGGTTTGCAGTATCCTTGACGACCTCCATGAGCAGGTGTCCATTTTCTGGCCCTGACGGACTTGGCAATGACCTGCTTGGGTGAGTGTCTGCGTGCCATGATTCGTGAATTTCCTCCTGTGTCCATTCTCGAACACGAAACTCACGTAAAACCGGACTACCTATAGTGGCCCATGCCAACTGGACTCCTACACGGGGATCCCGCTCACCTATCGCACGCGTTCACCACGTCCGTGAGAGTTGCAGCTAGGATAACTAAATGCACATCGATATGACACAGATAGACGCTGACATGACTATGAGTGTCAAATTGGCGGAGGATGACCGAGAGTCGGCAGGAAAGGCTACACTCGCGCGCAAGACGGTGACGTTCAACCTTCCTAAAGGGTTCAATAAGCAAAGCGTGCACCCTGATCTTCTGGCCCTCGCCGGGCTGATCACTTTCTATCCATGGATTGGAAAGCGTCTGGATTTATCCTTTGCCGTGAGCCAAGGATTCGCAGACACAGTCAAGGCAGCATCGAAGATCGAAATTGCCAACGTATCAGATCGCATCCAGAAGCGCACGACAGGAGAAAACGCGCGACCGGGCTTGGCTTTCTCCGGAGGAGTCGATTCAATCGCTGCTCTCGCGATCATGCCCGAGAACACCGTTCCGGTCTTCTCTTGCAGAACCGCGCCGCCCAATGGCGGGCGCACCCTCTACAAAGCGGACGCCCCGCTGCACGCCATCAAAGAAATGAATGCCGCCGGCAAGGACACCTTCCTCGTCGAATCAGACCTGGAGTGGGTCCGTGAGCCTGTCGGTTTCGCGATAGACCCTTCTCCGGCGGTACCTTTGCTTCTCCTGGCCGATTTGTTCGAACTAGACGCAATTGGTTTTGGCACAATTGCAGAGGCGGCCTACCGTACGGGTGGCGCCGCCTTCCTCGATTACTCCAAGCGCGGGGTGTTCACACAGTGGCAAACCATCTTCCATAGTGTTGGCATCGACTACTACAACTGTGTCGCCGGGCTCAGCGAGATGTGCACGACGTCAATTGCACTCCAATCCGAGTTTGGTCACCTCGCGCAGTCATGTGTTCGAGGTCTTGCGGGTAAACCCTGCATGAGCTGCGTGAAGTGCTTCCGGAAGTCGCTTATCGAGGCCTCAATGTCCGGCAACTGGCCGTCCGAGTCCGAGGTGAGTCGGATGATGGCCAACCGGGCCATCCGCAACTACCTCTCCGATGCCCCTATCCGTCTCGAAATAATACTTGCCGCAGCGATGATGAATTATGCCGGTAGGGATCCACTGCTGCTGGCACTGCAAAAGCGGGTGGCGCCGAAAACATGGAATGTGTCATTCACCCAGGGCTGGTACGGACCGTCACTACAGACTATGGTCCCTCAGAAGTATCGGCAGGAAACCACGGACCGGATGCTGAATTACATTCCTCAAATGACAGGCGAACAGGAAGAGGCGTTCCGTAGTTTCGAGATCGGACCCGTAATGGCTGCAAAGAACAGGGAAGTGGAAGAATTCCTCGCAATTCTAGAAGCCAACGCATCTCCCACGGTTGTTGGGTAGATGCAATGCCTCGGGTTTCTGTCCCGACAAGTGTCACCGATTTCCTGGCTGAGCATTGCATCTCCATATAGGCGCATCGGGCCGATAGAGAGCAGAACCATACTCAGTTGCATGTAGGGACCATCAGCGTGTATACGATGTATTTACCACCAACTATCCACGGGAGTGTATAGCCCTTGCAGGACAATGACCAACCTCAGCATCCTATTGACAGGGACCATCCGCAGAGGCAATACAACACCACGGAATGTTTTAACTACCTAGACGCAATGTTTCCGAGCTTCCACCCATCAGGCATGTATAGATCCAACGCGTTGGAAGAACACCGCGGTTCGCTGTCCTGGGGCGCGTCACTGGTGGGCAGGTCCTATCTTCGAATCTATGAGAAGACCGGGGATCATAAATATCTGCGAGGGTTCATCGGGATAGGCGAGCAACTACTACTTGCCCGTGACGAAGTACGAGGAGCGGTCGATTACCTCGGGCGGTCTGGCCCAGTCTGGAGGTCTGGTCGGCCTTATACCACAAATCTGATTTCGTTTAGATGTGGCGCGATTGAGGGACCATGCCTAGAAATTCGGTCCAAGCAGGCTGAACACGTTCGCGTTGAGAACATTCAGCAGGAAGGTGGAACGCTCGACATATCATTTCTGTCGAGTCCTCAAGAGCCCGCGCTTGTGTCGTTCGAAAATGTGAGCGTTTGGGCCGGTACCGATAATAATCTCAATAAGATTCTGACCGAACAGCATTGGAAGTCACCCCAAGCAGCAGCTGTCATATCCCACGACGGTTGCGTGAAGAGCCTGAGTGGGCCAGGTGTCTATAGTCTAGTTGAACAGTACTATGCCCCGGCAATACACGTTTCCCAAATTTGTTTAGCGATGCTTGAATTTAGCAAAATTGTGAGCGGCGACCCCGAGCTTTATGCAGTGTATGGCCGCTACTCGGACAGTTACGTCGAGGCGGCAATAGCTGCGTTAGAAGTATATGATTCAGACTACCGCGTCGAAGACGGCAACGGCTATTATATAATTCCTGCCGATGCCCCCACCGACTTCGAAGGTACAGATGCTCCGCAGAATCACAATATGAGCATGGCACTCTGCTTTCTAATCCTTCACCGGATTACGCGGAGGGAGGCATATACACTGCGCGCAACCGAGCTGCTTAGAACGTTTATGATGGGGCTCTCTTCCCGAAATCTAGATGGCCGGCAATGTCTGGTTTGGTCATACTTTATACCGACGCTCCATAACTATCGTGGACACAGCGGTGGTAATTTATCTCGGTGGAGGTCCTGGCGGAAAGGAAACCCCAGGATGGAGGATATGTCACATGCTGTACTAGCCGTGGAAGCAGCTGTCGAGGCTCATCGGCTTGGAATCGAAGTTACAGCACGAGACCTCCAAGGCATGGCAAACACCTTTCTTAGCGCAGCGGCGACGGGAACATTGTCCAGCTATATCGACGGTACCGCCGGCTACGGAAAATACGATGCAGTCGCTGGCCGTTGGTCGATTTTGGGGCCTTGGGACAGTCGTGTTTACGAGACAGCTATGAAGATCACCCAGGCTAACCAGCCTCCGCCTCTTCATGCGTCAGTATTACTTTCATGTGCCAATCTGGTGACCTACGCTTCGTAGCGCTCAAGACGGTTTCGATCCATGAAAGAGCCGAGGGCAGTGGTGCGTCACCGGCAGCCAAGGCACGCATCATTGTAGTTGAAAGCTGCTTTAGGATATAGTTACACGACCGAACACTCATGAACATCCCTTTAGCTTCAGGGCCAGCACCGGCGGCATTCTGAAACCTTTTATAAGCGTTCCAACACCGATTAATTACGCCTTTGTCCTATGTGGTCGGCGGCCGTGCATACATGCGCTGGTCGGCTGAGCAAAAGTCAAAGGTGCCAAGTTCAGATGAAATAAGAAGGGCTGCCAATGAAGGATCTTGTAGTTGTCGGACAGGGATATGTGGGTTTGCCTCTTGCCCAGGCGGCGACCTCGTCGGGCCTAAGAGTAGCTGGCCTTGATCGCAACAATGAGACTGTTGCAAACCTAAACTCTGGGTTATCGCATATCGACGACATCACAAATGACGAACTCCTGCTTATGTGCCAAAGAGGATATGAGGCTACAACAGACCCGTCCGTCATCAAGGGTGCACGTTATGTCGTAATCTGCGTCCCGACACCTCTTGGCGAGGCGGGAAGCCCCGACCTTCGTGCGGTAATCGGAGCCTCGAAGGATATAGCGGCCAACATGTCCCCTGGGGTAACAGTCATCTTGGAATCAACTACTTATCCTGGCACTACAGAGGATTTGGTTCTTCCAATCCTCCAGAGCTCTGGTCTGACTCTTGACATTGACTTTTGGCTGGCGTTTTCACCTGAGCGGATTGACCCTGGAAATAAAACGTTCTCACTAAAGAACACGCCCAAGGTAGTCGGCGGGGTGAGTGAGGTTTCCACAAAGTCTGCCGCAGATCTTTATGCGGGTTTCATTGATGAGGTTGTTTGTGTCCGTGGTTCTAAGGAGGCTGAGACTTCTAAGCTCCTCGAAAACACCTACAGGCATATCAACATAGCCCTAGTCAATGAAATGGCCCGGTTCTGCCATGAAATGGACATTGACCTATGGAATGTCATTGATGCCGCGAAAACTAAACCCTTCGGATTCCATGCGTTCTACCCAGGACCCGGGGTAGGGGGCATTGCATCCCCATCGATCCGAACTACCTTAGCCACCAGGTGAACAAGTTGTTGGGGTATCCGTTCAGGTTCGTGGAGCTCGCGGAGGAGATCAATAATTCGATGCCACGGTACATACTGGAGCGCGTTCAAAGTCTGTTAAACGATCAGGGCAAGGCTTTGAAAGGCTCTAGCGTGCTGCTTCTGGGGGTCACATATAAGCCTGATATTGCAGATCAGCGAGAATCACCGGCGCTGCCGTTGGCCCGTCTTCTGATGCAAAAGGGTCAGACGTGCATTTTCATGATCCGAGGGTATCCGAGTGGACTGTAGATGACCGCAAGATCGGGAGGGTTTCCGATCTCGGCGATGCGGTTGAAGATGCTGACATCGTTGTATTGATGCAGAATCACCGTGATTACGACGTTGATAACCTTGCCGAATCTGCAAAGTTCTTCTTCGATACCCGTGGTGTAGTTTCGGGGCGAACCAACGCATCGCGTCTGTAACGGGTTTCAATTGGTTGATAGACAGAAATCCCTCGTGTTTCAGACATGGAAGTATTATTCTTTCCTCCTGATCATGTGTATTTTCACGCTCGTGTCCCTAATCTTCTTTCCTGGGGTATTTGCATTCGTAGTATTTGTATGTTTTGTAGGAGTTTCCGGCGCGCTGATACTCAGGGCCATCTTTGGAATGGCTCTCTCGGCGCGCCAACAACATCAGAATCTGGTCGCTCTTATTAGGGAGCATAACGCTGCATACAATGTGAAGTTTGATGAGAATGAGGCCAGGGTTCGTCAGTTGGGTGGTTTGGTTCGTGAGGCGGAGCGTGCTGTGGCTGGGTTTGGTGAGGTGCAGCGTGTGAAGTTTGATGAGAATGAGGCCAGGGTTCGTCAGTTGGGTGGTTTGGTTCGTGAGGCGGAGCGTGCTGTGGCTGGGTTTGGTGAGGTGCAGCGTGTGAAGTTTGATGAGAATGAGGCCAGGGTTCGTCAGTTGGGTGGTTTGGTTCGTGAGGCGGAGCGTGCTGTGGCTGGGTTTGGTGAGGTGCAGCGTGTGAAGTTTGATGAGAATGAGGCCAGGGTTCGTCAGTTGGGTGGTTTGATTCGTGAGGCGGAGCGTGCTGTGGCCAGGCTTGGCGAGGAAACCAAGACTCTGCGGAACCACTTTAGTTCTGACGACGTGAAACGGCGAGCGACAGTAGAATTGAAACTTAGAATATTGAACGACTTAACCGTGCTACGCGAGCTCTTGGAAAAACGAGATACTGATTCCTCTGTCAGGCACGAACCCGTTTGGACTCCAGAATGATGAATCTTAGTAGCCGAGCGACACCGGGGTCCTTCGACGTGCTGCTCGTTGTAGCCCTAGATGTCAGTGAGTCCCCCGGTCTGGATATTCGATCCGATTTACGGAATTTACTCTCAAAGGGATTATCAGTAGGGCTAATGTCGTTGGGGCAGGGATCGCGTCCGGACAGATATCGAAACACTTCTTTGGTCAAGATGGCGTTTGAGTTGGGTGTTCCCCTGCTCGGTCATCGGGACGTTTGTAAGACTCAACTGGCCATTGTGTATAACCCCGATCTGTTCATCGCCAGAGATCTCAGGGGAGTTTCTCGGCTCAATGGACTTGGATGGTCCTTGAGAATAAAAAATTCGAGAAGCTTTCTATTGATCAGCTGGAGTCTATGGTTGCACCGTATTGCGACTCCGGGTTTTCCTTTATGGCAGTAACCGCCGCGGAACAGCAGGCAGTGAGCGCTAAGACTGGTGAATATGTGGGGCTCTGGAACTTTCACGCCTGCGATGCCGAAGTTGAGGGCCAGATTGCCCATCCTGAGTCTATTCCTACCCGAATAGGCGTACCAGCAATGTCAAAATATAGTCGCGTCACAATTGAGGAGTTGAAAAGCTTCGCGCTGCGAGTTGGCGAGGTTGCGGGCAAAGCGTTGTACGCGCGAACACGTGTTCCGACCCAATTGCAGACCGGAAAGGGTGAAAACGATCTCCTAGTAGGCTTTCCTTTCGTCACAGGAGACCGCGACAGGTTTTTGGTTTCTCTGTCCGTGTACGTCGTACTCACAACGATGCTCACGTCAGAAACATGGAAGGACGACGTGTACGCGTGTATGCGTCTTGGCGTTCCTCTGGTGCTTCCACGGACCCTTCAGCCTTACTTCGGCCCTGCAGCTTCTTATTTTGAAGTGGATGCTTTGGAACTGTTCCTTGAAAGCGCCGACCAGATGGAGGCCGCAAAAGGTTCTATAGAGTACGCAAAGCAGTCGTTTCAAGAGCGAACGTATTCGGAAAGTAACGGCACCCTCTTAGCTTTCGGCGTCTCACCCGTCGCCACCAAGTCGAGTGAAAACTACAACGACAACGGGGTCGGGGCACCTGCAACTCAACCGTCGGCCAGCTCGCATAAGGAACGCGGTCACCGGAGCCCCGTGTTTGTTTTGTGACAAGCAACGGTGCCGGGATGGGCCATTTGACACGGCTGCTGGCAGTGGCGCGTCGCCTTGATGACGATATAGAAGCGACCTTTGTGTCGATGTCACAGGCTTGTGGCGTAGTGGCACAGTACGGATACGGTTTCGAGTATATTCCGTCTAAGGGTGACTTGCTTGTTGACGGTACGCAATGGAATCAGTATTTCAGTAAACGGTTCATGGAGTCGTTGGAGCGGCTAAGCCCTGACGTCGTCGTGTTCGACGGAACCTGGCCTTACCAAGGTATTGCGCGGGCTGTCACGAACTATGATGCGAAGTTTGTGTGGATGAGACGAGGTATGTGGCGATCGGAAACTGCATCAACGTCTTTAGTCCGAAATACGGGATTTGATTCCGTTATAGAGCCAGGGGATGTTGCTTCCCCGTATGACCAAGGTGCCACTAGTCGAGCGGCTGATGCATATAAGGTCGATCCGATTATCGTGTTGGACTCTGACGAAATATTGGAGCGGAGCCAAGCAAGGGGCCTTCTGGATATAGATCCAGATGAGAACGTCATGTTGATCACGCTTGGTGCCGGCAATATAAACAAGATAGACGACGATGTAGAAGAAGTCATCATGGCAGTCAAGGGGCTCCCCGAGACGTGGCGAATTTTTATGACCAGCCCGCTTATTGCAGATAATCGTGGCGTCAGCGATGGCGTCGAGAATATTTCGATGTATCCCTTAGCACAGGTCGCTCGAGCGTTCGATTTCGTAGTTTCAGCAACAGGATATAACTCTTTTCATGAGTGGATAGCCTATTCGGTTCCGGCCCTATGGATCGCCAACGCGAACACCATTACAGATGATCAGATCGGCCGTGCTCGCTACGCCCACGATGTGGGACTTGGACTTGCTGCGGGACCAGGCGGTTCGGTCTCCATCTCGGAGGCCATCGAACAACTGGGAGAAAATAGTAATCGGGCTCGCTTCCAGGAAGCACTGAATCGGGTCTCATTCGCTAACGGTGCGCGGAGTGCGGCGCGACATATATCTGAGCTAGCTAAAGGTTAAATTTCAATGATTGCAACTTTGCCACTCGGTCAAAACGGTTCTGAAGGAGGGGCGTCGCAAACGGTCCTCTCGCGCGTTGTCCGGAGTTATCCTGACGTACGTACGCCGTTTGTCAAGGCAAGCTTGAACATTGATGGCGGTGTTGGGCTGTCTGTGGCCCGAAGGAATTCGCTTCCCGTCGTATTGCTCCCACTTTTCAGTGAGTGTCAGGATGCGGCGGGAGCGATTGTCGAGGCAGTGTACGGTCTGCAGCAGGCATCGTTAGAGTTTCGGATTGTGGTTGTTACTGATTCAGCGTCTTTCAAACAGCTACGGCCGTTCGGTTGGGCAATAAGCCATATGCAACCGGAGGCAACGTGGAGCGGAAGTTCTTGGTTTATCTACGCTCAGGACGAATTGGAAAGGGTAATTGCGGCCTTCGGATGTAGCTATGTGATAGAGACGTCTGAGTTGGGGATCAGCACCAGATCTTGGCAAAACCTACTGTCAATTGCTGGTATGGGACTCGACCTGCCTAATACCTCACTGCACGCCAGTTTCGACCGCTCGGCTACTTCTTTGCATTCCTCCTGGCGGGGATGGCTATACGATGTTCCAGGTGGTTCGTCCACGCACATGGTGCGGGTTGACGACCGTGAATGGGCAGTCGAAATCAGCAAGAATTTGAAGAGTTCGATGGTCTTCTTGCAACTCGGGCCAGCTGCCACAAGTGGCCCGACTAATATGCCCCATGATATTCGCGCCGGATGGAATGTCGTCCACATGCGCCCTCTTACACAAGACTCTGAAGATAGGTCAGAGCATTTACCTGGAGTTTTAGCCATTTTTGATGCGCTAAGCCTAGACAACTGTGGAATACTCCAGCACGACGACCCACGCCGTTCGGATTTTGAGGCGGCCTTGCCATCGGCAGTTCAGACCAACGAGGTCACTGAGTCCGAGATGGAAGCGGCATATCGGAGGGCCCTGTCAATCTGGTCATCGTGAAGCGTGAAGCGTGAAGCGTGAAGCGTGAAGCGTGAAGCGTGAAGCGTGAAGCGTGAAGCGTGAAGCGTGCGGCATGCAGGTGCTTTCTGCGCGCAGACGACAAGTATGCGGTTCAGTAACACGTCTTCGAGGGCTCTCCTAAGGTTCGAATCGTCTACTAGGCTTGTGCTCATGCGTATTGCTCGATTTGTACAAGACAGTGACCCTGCGTTCGGCGTCGTCGACGGGGACGAAGGCCGTGAAGAAATAGCCGTCATTAAGGGCGATCCGTTTTTCTCCGGCGTCCAGCTGACCGGGGAGCGGCACAAGCTCGAGGACGTCCGGCTCCTTGCGCCGATCATTCCGCGCAGCAAAGTAGTGGGGATCGGCAAGAACTACGCCGACCATGCAGCCGAAATGGGCGGTGAAGTTCCCCCGGCACCGCTGATGTTCCTCAAGCCCAACACCTCGGTGATAGGTCCCAACGACCCCGTGGTGCTGCCGTCCTTCTCCGACGAGGTCTCCTACGAGGCCGAACTCGCCGTCGTTATCGGCCGGATCTGCAAGGACGTGCCGCTGGACCGGGTGGACGAGGTCATCTTCGGTTACACCTGTGCCAATGACCTCACGGCCCGTGACGCCCAGCGGACGGACAACCAGTGGGCCCGGGCCAAGGGCTTCGACACGTCCTGCCCGCTCGGTCCCTGGATCGAGACCGAGCTGGATACGGACGACCTGGCCATCCGCGGCTACCTCAACGGCCAGCTGGTCCAGGACGGCAACACCGGTGACATGATCTGGGGTGTCAAGGAGCTCGTATCCTACGTGTCCCAGGCGTTCACTTTGCTGCCCGGAGACGTCATCCTCACCGGAACCCCGGCAGGCGTGGGCCTGATCTCCGACGGAGAACGCTACGACGTCTCCATTGAAGGAATCGGGCGCCTCTCGAACACGGCACGCAGCTAAAGCATGAGCAGCTCCAGCGCCGGACCGGTGCGCAACTCCGCCCTGGTCCGGCGCCTTTGCCGCCCGGAGCCGTGTGGGCCGCCGCCCTGTTCGCAGCGCCCTTCCTGAACGACGACGGCGCCACCGCCCTGCTCTGGGGTGCTGGAGCGGCCGCACTCGTTGCGCTGTTCCCGTGGGCCATGGTCACGGTCCTGGACAAGCGCGGAGACCTGCGGCGCGGCATCAACCGGCTCGGTGCCTCCCCGGTAATCCTCGGCGCGTTCGGGGCCGCGTTTGTGGTGCTTCGCATCATCCGCTGGACCGACGGGCCTAGGGCTTGGCCGCCGTCGTCTTCGGCATGATCGCCGCCTATGCCATCACCGCGGCGTTCACCAGGGTTGTCCGGCTGGACTGGGCGGAAGTTACCTACGCAGCGGCCGCCGTCGTACTCCCGGTCCTTCTCTACCTGTTGTTTCCGGGCGCCGCGGGTACGGTCCTGGCTGCCGCCGTCGCCGGTCTGTGCGTCGGGGTCCTGATCAGGGAACGCCGGAGCGGCGGGCAAACTGCTGCCGCAGCCGCTGCGGGCGTGCTGGCCGGCGGCGGGGTCTTCCTCTGGCTGCTGACGTACAGTCTGTAGCCGTCCGGGGCAGCGCGGCAAGAGACTAAACTGGGAAGCATCATGACTAACCTGCCTTCACTTGCCGACCTGCCCACCGTCGATGACAACACGCCAGTGCGCGTGCGGTTCTGCCCCTCACCTACCGGAACCCCGCACGTGGGCCTGATCCGGACCGCGCTGTTCAACTGGGCCTATGCCAAGCACACCGGCGGCACCATGGTGTTCCGCATCGAGGACACCGACACCGCCCGCGACAGCGAAGAGAGCTTCCTCCAGCTCCTGGACGCCCTCGACTGGCTGGGCATCACCTGGGATGAAGGCGTCAACGTCGGCGGACCGCATGAACCGTACCGCCAGTCCCAGCGCGGCGAGATCTACCAGGACGTCATTGCCAAGCTCAAGGACGCCGGGCATCTGTACGAGTCCTACTCCACACCCGAAGAGATTGAGGCCCGCCACCGGGCCGCCGGCCGCGACATCAAACTCGGCTACGACAACTATGACCGCAATCTGACCCCCGAGCAGATCGAAGCCTTCAAGGCCGAGGGCCGGCAGCCGGTCCTGCGCGTACGGATGCCCGACGAGGACATCACCTTCAATGACCTGGTCCGCGGGGAAATCACGTTCAAAGCCGGTACCGTTCCGGACTTCGTGGTCGTGCGCGCCAACGGCGCCCTCTTTACACCCTCGTGAACCCGGTTGACGACGCCCTGATGGGCATCACGCACGTGCTGCGCGGCGAAGACCTGCTCTCCTCCACACCCCGCCAGATTGCGCTGTACCGCGCGCTGATCGACGTCGGAGTGGCCCAGTACATGCCGCTCTTCGGCCACCTGCCCTACGTTATGGGCGGCGGGAACAAGAAGCTCTCCAAGCGCGATCCGGAGTCCAGCCTCTTCCTGCACCGCGAACGCGGTTTCATCCCGGAGGGCCTGCTCAACTACCTCGCACTGCTGGGATGGTCGCTGTCCGCGGACGAGGACATCTTTACCGTGGACCAGCTGGTGGAGAAGTTCGACATCCACGACGTGCTGGCCAACCCGGCCCGCTTCGACCTGAAGAAGGCCGAGGCCATCAACGGCACCCACGTGCGCATGCTGGACCCCGAGGACTTCCGCAACCGCCTGGTGCCGTACCTGCAGCAGGCCGGCCTGGTGGGGGAGGCCCTGACCGCCCGGGAAGAGGAAATCCTCACCGAGGCCGCACCGCTGGTCCAGGAGCGCATCACCCTGCTGGGCGAAGCTCCGGACATGCTCGGCTTCCTGTTCAAGTCCGACGACGCCATTGACGTGGCCGACGACGCACGGAAGGGCCTGCCCGCCAACCTCACCGAGGTCCTGGACGCAGCCCTTGCAGCCTTGGAGCCGGTCGAGGACTGGAGCGCCGAGAACATCCAGGCCGCACTGCGTACCGCCCTGGTCGACGGGATGGGCATCAAGCCGCGCCTGGCCTTCGGCCCGGTCCGCACGGCCGTATCCGGCCGCCGTATTTCGCCGCCGCTGTTCGAATCCATGGTGATCCTCGGCAAGGACTCCTCACTGGCCCGGCTGCATGCCTTCCGCAGCGCGAGCTGGTTCCATGCCGAACCGCGTGCAGGTCCGCGGGGTGCTCTTCGATATTGATGAGACCCTCGTGGACCTGCACGCTGCCATGGGCACCACCCTCCAGTCGCTCGGGTCCAAGGATCTGGCGCACTTCGGCGCAGATGACTGGACGGCCTACGAGGCCCTCTTCACCGCGGACCCGGAAGGTTACTATGACCGGTACCTGGCCGGCGAGCTGTCCTTCGCGGATCAGCGCATCCTGCGGATGCAGCACGCCCAGCAGGCCACCGGCCAGCCGCTGCTCGACGACGACGAGGCCGCAGCCTGGAACGCCTCCTACGAAGCGATGCTGCCCCTGCACTTTCGCGCGTTCAACGACGTCGTTCCGCTCCTCGGGGAGCTGGACGCCCGGGGCATCCCCTATGGGGCGGTGAGCAACAACGTCCACGACTATCAGCGGGCAAAGCTCGATGCCGCCGGACTGCAGCGGATCAAAGTCCTGGTGGGCATCGACACCGTGGGCGCAGCGAAACCCGACCCGGCCATCTTCCTCGAGGGGGTCCGCCTGCTCGGCACCGAGCCCGCAACCACCCTGTATGTGGGGGATAACCTGCACGTCGATGCCGAGGGAGCGTGCGCCGCCGGCCTGCAGGGAATCTGGTTGGACCGGGCCGGGAGTCCTTCCCCGTGCGCCGGGACAGCGGCGGACCCGCACGCGGCGGGTTTCATACCGTGCAGTCACTCAGCGAAGTGGCGGCGCTGATCGAGAGCTGACAGCGGAGCCGATGCCGCGCTGAGCGTGCCTGGAGGCGTTTTGTGCTTCCCCGGAACCCGTGTATAGTTATATCTCGTGCTGAGGGGTTGCAGCGGGGAAAAAGTTCTTCGAAGTGGCCGAAAAAGCACAGTGGGATATGGTGTAATTGGCAACACATCGGTTTCTGGTACCGACATTCTAGGTTCGAGTCCTGGTATCCCAGCGGTTATCAAGTGATAAGTAATTATCAATTTGAAGATCAGCAGTAAGTGTGAAAAGCTTATTGAGCTTAATTTACATTTAGCAAAGGAAGCATGATGCCTTTAGGGGCAGAATGCTTGTACACGGCCCCATCGTATAGCGGCCTAGTACGCTGCCCTCTCACGGCGGTAACGCGGGTTCGAATCCCGCTGGGGTCACCAATTCAGCCAGTTCCGGAGTTTCTCCGGAACTGGCTTTTTTGTTGCCGGGAGGAGGACCCGCTCATCCGCAGGCGTACTCCGTGCCGGCAAAGAGCGCCGTGGTAAATTTCCTACGTAGATCCGGCCACGATTCACACCATTGATCCAAAGGAAACCCGTGCCCACTAACGCGCAGATAGTGGCGGACCTGGACGAAAAATCCCTCCTCGCCCGAATCTTTCCACGGCTGGGCACGCCAAAGGCACTGCTGGGCCCCGGGGACGATGCAGCGGTCATCGCGGCACCGGATTCCCGCACCGTCATTTCCATTGACACTCTGGTTCAGGACGCTGACTTCCGGCTTCAGTGGCCCTCGGGCTACCGCACCAGCGGTTTTGATGTCGGATGGAAGTGCGCGGCGCAGAACCTCTCGGACATCAACGCCATGGGCGCTGTCCCAACTTCCCTGGTGGTGAGCCTGACCCTGCCGGGCAGCACGCCCGTGGCCTGGGTGGAGGACCTTGCTGACGGCCTGGCGGACGCTATCACCGCCCTGGGCGCGGAGGAGTGCTCCGTCGTCGGCGGAGACCTTGGCCGGGGACGGGAGATCGTGGTGACCGCCGCGGTAACCGGAGACCTGAAGGGCCGCAGCCCGGTGTTGCGCTCCGGTGCCCGTCCCGGGGACGTGGTGGCCGTTGCCGGAGAGCTCGGGCTGGCCGCCGGCGGGCTGGCAGCGTTGGAGGGCAACATAGCCTACACAGACATGGATGAGGGGCTCCAGAGCCTTGTCGCGGCTCAGTGCCGGCCACGTCCGCCGCTGCGGATGGGGCCGCTGGCCGCCGCCGCCGGGGCCACTGCCATGCTGGACATTTCCGACGGACTGGTGCGCGATGCCGGGCGGATGGCGCGTGCTTCGGCTGTGGGCATCGAGCTGGACCCCGTCGCCCTGGCTCCCCGTGTCGCCCGCCTGCAGCGCGAAGCGGCGCTGCTGGGCGCGGATCCGCTGGACTGGGTGCTCGGCGGCGGGGAGGATCACGGCCTGCTGGCGGCCTTCCCGGCCGGCACTGCGCTGCCGAAGGGCTTCGAGCAAGTGGGAACCGTGCACGACGGCGGGGGAGTCACCTTTGGGGGACAGGCGCCGCGCACGGCCGGCTGGGACCACTTTGCCGGCTAGGATTCCCATCGCCAGCTAGCGCAGGATATGCCGGCGGCGGATCCGTTCCGCCAGCGTAAGAAGTTCCTCCCGGGACAGGTCCGGCAGCTGCTCCAGTTCGTTGATGAGCTCATCAAGGCTGGTATTTGCCCGGGCCCGAAGAATCTCGTTGTAGTAGCCCACAATGACGCCGGTGATCAGGGCAACCACCAGGATGCCGTAGAGCGAAATGAAGACCGTGATGAGCCGCCCGGCGAAGGTCACCGGAACAAAGTCTCCGAAACCGATGGTGGTAAACGAGACAAAGAGAAGCCACAGGGCGTTGCCGAAGGTGTCGATGTCGGGCTCGACGCGCGGCAGTACCAGCCCCGCTCCGGCCACCGCAAACAGGAAGCCGGTGATCACCCGCTGGGCGCCGGTGGTGCGGATGATGTTCCAGAGTAAACGCAGCCGTTTCATGGATTCCCCTCGGCATCGGAGAATCCCAGCGTAAGGCTAGTCTGTGCTCTTCCGCAGGGCCTCGGTAAGCTGTGCCGCGGCCCGGGTTACCACCTCGGCGTGGATGCGCCCAGGCTGGCGGGTCAGCCGTTCGATCGGCCCGGAAATGGACACGGCGGCAATGACACGTCCGGACGGGCCGCGCACCGGAGCGGACACCGACGCCACGCCCGGCTCCCGTTCGCCCAGGCTCTGGGCCCAGCCGCGGCGCCGTACGCCGGCCAGCACAGTGGGCGTGAACCGGGCATTGTGCAGGCCCTCAAATAACCGGTCATGGTCCTCCCAGGCCAGCAGGCACTGGGCCGCGGACCCCGCCTTCATGGACAGCTGCGTGCCCACCGGAATCGTGTCCCGCAGGCCGATGGGACGTTCGGCGGATGCCACGCACACCCGCCACTCGCCCTGGCGCCGGAACACCTGCGAGCTTTCCCCGGTCGCGTCGCGCAGGGCCAGCAGCACCGGTCCGGCCGCTGCGATCAGGCGGTCTTCGCCGGCCGCCGAGGCCAGCTCCACCAGCCGCCCGCCCAGGACAAAGCGGCCCTGGATGTCCCGGCCCACCAGCCGGTGGTGCGCCAGCGCGACGGCGAGGCGGTGCACCGTGGGACGCGCCAGCCCGGTGGCGGCCACCAGCTGTGCGAGGGTGGTTGGTCCGGCCTCCAGTGCATCAAGCACCAGAGCCGCTTTGTCGATGACTCCCACGCCACTGGCGGCGTTTCCGGTAATGTCCATGTGCTGATACTGCCGTCTCAGTATTTGAGATGCAAATCAAAATAGTGGCGCCCCCGCCGCCGGGGCTGGTTGTCTTAACGCATCGACTTTGCGCGGCCGGGGTTTCGGCCGGCGGAAGACACTTCACAAGGAGCATTCGGCATGGGTGAGCACGCAGCAAGCAGGACGCTTGCGGAGAAGGTGTGGGACGAGCACGTAGTGGTCAAGGGCGAGGACGGCGCGCCTGACCTTCTCTACATCGACCTGCACCTCATCCATGAGGTGACGTCCCCGCAGGCCTTCGAAGGGCTGCGCCTGGCCGGCCGGAAGCTGCGCCGCCCCGACCTGACGATCGCCACCGAAGACCACAACACCCCCACCCTGGCCATCGACAAGCCCATTGCCGATCCGGTCAGCCGCACCCAGATCGAAACCCTGCGCGCCAACTGCGCGGAATTCGGTGTTCGGCTGCATCCGCTCGGGGATGCCGAGCAGGGCATTGTGCACGTGGTCGGCCCGCAGCTGGGGCTGACCCAGCCGGGACTGACCGTGGTCTGCGGCGACTCGCACACCTCCACCCACGGGGCGTTCGGCGCCCTGGCCATGGGCATCGGCACCTCCGAGGTGGAGCACGTCATGGCCACCCAAACGCTGTCGCTGAAGCCGTTCAAGACCATGGCCATCAACGTGGAGGGAACCCTGCGCCCGGGTGTGACCTCCAAAGACATCATCCTGGCCGTGATCGCCAAGATCGGCACCGGCGGCGGACAGGGTTACGTCCTGGAATACCGCGGTTCCGCCATCCGCTCCCTGTCCATGGAAGCCCGGATGACCATCTGCAACATGTCCATCGAAGCGGGGGCCCGCGCCGGTATGGTGGCTCCGGACGAGACCACGTTCGCCTATCTGAAGGACAAGCCGCACGCGCCGCAGGGCGCGGACTGGGATGCCGCCGTCGAGCACTGGAAGTCACTGGGAACCGACGACGACGCAGTGTTCGACGCCGAAGTGTTCCTGGACGCCAACGACCTGGAGCCCTTTGTCACCTGGGGCACCAATCCGGGCCAGGGTGTTTCCCTGTCCGACGCGGTTCCGTCGCCGGCTGACTTCGGCGATGAAAACGCCCGGGCCGCCGCGGAACGCGCGCTCACCTACATGGACCTGGCCGCCGGAACCCGGATGAAGGACATCCGTGTGGATACCGTGTTCCTGGGCTCCTGCACCAACAGCCGGATCGAGGACCTGCGCATCGCAGCGGACATCATCCGCGGCCGGCAAAAGGACCCGGACATCCGCATGATGGTGGTCCCCGGCTCGGCCCGCGTCCGCCTGGAAGCCGAAGCCGAAGGCCTGGACCGGGTGTTCAAGGAGTTCGGCGCGGAATGGCGCTTTGCCGGGTGCTCCATGTGCCTGGGCATGAATCCGGACCAGCTGGCCCCGGGGGAGCGCTGCGCGTCCACGTCCAACCGGAACTTCGAAGGGCGGCAGGGCAAGGGCGGGCGCACCCACCTGGTTTCACCGGTTGTTGCCGCTGCCACGGCTGTCCGCGGCACCCTGAGCTCGCCCTCGGACCTGGAACCGCTGCATGCGGCTCCCGCCAGCCGCGCCGCATCCGCCCAGCCCGCCGTTTAGGAGCCCGCCATGGAAAAGATCACCATCCACACCGGCATTGGCGTTCCGCTGCGCCAAAGCGACGTTGACACCGACCAGATCATCCCCGCCGTCTACCTCAAGCGGATCACCCGGACAGGCTTCGAGGACGCCCTCTTTGCCGGCTGGCGCAAGAACGAAGATTTCATCCTGAACCGCGAACCGTACGCCTCCGGCTCCGTGCTGGTGGCCGGTCCGGACTTCGGCACCGGCTCCTCCCGCGAACACGCAGTCTGGGCGCTGAAGGACTACGGCTTCCGGGCCGTGCTGTCCTCCCGCTTCGCGGACATCTTCCGGGGCAACTCCGGCAAGCAGGGGCTCGTCGCCGCGCAGGTGGCCCAGGACGACATTGAACTCATCTGGAAGGTGCTCGAAGAAGCTCCCGGCACCGAGGTCACCGTGGACCTGGAAGCACGCACCGTGGTCTGCGGTTCCGTCACTGCTCCCTTCAGTATTGACGAATACACCCGGTGGCGGCTGCTCGAAGGACTGGATGATATTTCCCTCACGCTTCGGCACGAGACAGATATCACACAGTTTGAAACCCTGCGCCCCGCCTTCAAACCAACAACCCTTCCGGCCCGCGCCTAACCGCATTTCCCGCCGGCGCGGCGAACTCCGGCAGGTTTCGTATCCTTTAGCGGCACTCAGTATTATTGATGGGCCCCCGGTTGGGGCCCATCGGCTTTTCTTCGTATTCCCGTGCCGGTGAGGAGCGACACTCAGGCTGCGCCGGGCCTGCACCGCAAAGCGGGCTAAAACACCCGCGGCGGGGCGTCGATATTTCAGTATGCGGACGCTTGCTCCTATGCTTGAGTGCAGTCTCTCTTTGCTGTTGGGGCATTACAGAAAAAAGAAATTAGGTGTTCATGGGTAGCGTTCTAACCATCCGTGGTGGAGTTCCTCTGACAGGAAAAGTCCCCGTCCGCGGAGCGAAGAACCTCGTTCCCAAGGCCATGGTGGCGGCACTGCTGGGCAACAGCCCGTCACTGCTGCGCAACGTCCCGGAAATCAAGGACGTCGAGGTTGTCACCTCGCTGTTGAAGCTGCACGGCGTGGAGGTCACCAAGGACCCGGTGACCGGCGATTTGACCATGGATCCCCAGAACGCCAAGACCGCGGCGTCCCGGGATATTGATGCCCACGCCGGGGATTCGCGCATCCCCATCCTGCTGTGCGGCCCGCTGATGCACAGCCTCGGCGAGGCCTTCATTCCCGACCTGGGCGGCTGCAAGATCGGTGACCGGCCGATCGACTTCCACCTGCAGATGCTGCGCAACTTCGGCGCCGTCGTCGAGAAGCGTCCCGGCGGTATTTCCATTTCCGCGCCCAAGGGACTCACGGGCGCCAAGCTGGAACTGCCCTACCCAAGCGTCGGCGCCACCGAACAGGTGCTGCTGACCGCGGTCAAGGCCGTGGGCATTACGGAACTGCGCGGTGCCGCCGTGGAGCCGGAAATCCTGGACCTCATTGCCGTGCTGCAGAAAATGGGTGCGATCATCACGGTCCAGACGGACCGGGTCATCCGCATCGAGGGGGTAGCCGAGCTGTCCGGCTACAACCACCGGGCCCTGCCGGACCGCAATGAGGCCGCCTCCTGGGCCTCCGCTGCGCTGGTCACCAAGGGCGACATTTACGTGGAAGGCGCCTCCCAGCAGGACCTCACCGCGTTCCTGAACACGTACCGCAAGATCGGCGGAGCGTTCGACGTCGACGACGGCGGCATCCGCTTCTACCACCCGGGCGGCGCGCTGAACCCGCTGGTGCTGGAAACCGACGTGCACCCCGGATTCATGACCGACTGGCAGCAGCCCCTCGTGGTTGCCCTGACCCAGGCCCAGGGTGTGTCCATCGTCCACGAAACCGTTTACGAAAACCGGTTCGGCTTCACCGACGCACTCATCCGCATGGGAGCAAACATCCAGGTGCACCGGGAATGCCTCGGCAGCGTGCCGTGCCGGTTTGGGCAGCGGAACTTCCTGCACTCGGCCGTCATCTCCGGGCCGGTGCAGCTGCAGGGCGCCGAGATCGACATCCCGGACCTGCGCGGCGGCTTCAGCCACCTCATTGCAGCCCTGGCCGCCGAAGGAACCTCGCGGGTGACCGGAATCGAACTCATCAACCGCGGCTATGAGCACTTCCTCGAGAAGCTCGAGGGCCTTGGCGCCGATTTTGACGTCACCACGGTTCCCGCCGGGATACGGTAGCGCCTGCCATGCCCGAGTCGACCAAATCACGGGTGACGTTCGCCCTGCTGGCGAACACCCTGCGGCCGGTCATGAACCTCATGCTGCGCAAGCAGTGGGAGGGACTGGAAAACCTGCCGCGGGACACCGGCTTCATTGCCTGTCCCAACCACGTGACAGAAATCGACCCGGTGGTGGTGGGGCACTTCTTCTACAACCAGAAGATCATGCCCCGCTACCTCGCCAAGGCGTCCCTCTTTAAGGTGCCGGTGCTGGGGCCTGCCCTGCGCGCCACCAACCAGGTGCCGGTGGAACGGATCACCGCCGGCGCCTCGGCGTCGCTGCAGGGTGCCCGCACCGTGATCGACGCCGGCGGCGCCCTGATCGTGTACCCCGAGGGAACCCTCACCCGGGACCCCGGCTTGTGGCCCATGCGGGGACGGACAGGCGCAGCCCGGCTTGCCCTGCAAACCGGAGCCCCCGTGGTTCCGATCGCCCACTGGGGCGCCGAGGCCGTACTGCCGCGCTACAGCAAGCGCCTCCACCTGTTCCCCCGCAAACCGTGCGGCTGCGGGTCGGAACCCCCGTGGACCTCTCGGACCTTCGGGGACAGCCGATGACGAAGTCCGTGCTGGACACGGCCACGGAACGCATCATGGACAGCCTGACGCTGCTGGTCGCGGACCTGCGGAACGAGAAGCCGCCCGCGGTGCGCTGGGATCCGGCGCAGAAGGGCCAATCGGCCATCGGCCGGGACTTTGAAAAAAACAACCCGGACAGCAACCAGGGCAGGAACGCGCAACAGGACGGAACTGACACCAAATGAGTTTGCTTACCACGCCCCCGCAGGTCATAGCCGTCCTGGGTGCCGGCAGCTGGGGAACCGTCTTCGCGAAGATTGTGGCCGACGCCGGCGCTGAACGGCAGGCAGAAGTCCGCGTATGGGCCCGGCGCCCCGAGGTCGCTGCGGAAATCAACGAGAGCCACCGCAACAGCCAGTACCTGAAGGACACCGTCCTTCCGGAGAATCTCACGGCCTCGGCCGACGCCGCACAGGTACTGGCCGGTGCCGAACTGGTGGTGCTGGCCGTTCCGGCGCAGACCCTGCGCGCGCAGCTGCGCGCCGTCCGGGACCTGATCCCGGAAGGCGCCGTCGTCGTATCCCTGATGAAGGGGCTGGAAGTGGGCACCGACTCGCGGATGAGCCAGGTCATCGAGGAGGAACTGCACTGGCCCGAAGACCGGGTGGCCGTGGTCTCCGGACCGAACCTGGCCATGGAAATCGCCGGACGGCAGCCGACGGCGTCGGTTGTGGCGTGCTCAAGCCTGGACACCGCCGGCTGGATCGCCCGGGCCTGCACCGCACCCTATTTCCGTCCCTACACCAACACCGACGTGGTGGGCACTGAAATCGGCGGCATCGTCAAGAACGTGATCGCCCTCGCCGTGGGCATCTGCGAAGGCAAGGGGATGGGGGACAACACCAAGGCCTCGGTAATGACCCGCGGCCTGGCCGAGACCACCCGGCTGGCCCTGGCCCTGGGCGGAAACGCCGAAACCATGTCCGGCTTGGCCGGAATGGGTGACCTGATTGCCACCTGCTCCTCCCCGCTGTCCCGCAACCACACGGCCGGCCGGCTGCTGGCCCAGGGCTTGACGCTGGAGGAGGTCAACGCTTCGATGAAGCAGACGGCCGAAGGCATCAAGTCGGCCCAGGCCGTGCTGGACCGTGCCACGCAGCTGGGCGTGTACATGCCCATTACCGAAAATGTTGTTGCCGTGCTGCAGGGTGTTATCTCTGTGGACGAGCTGGGACCGCGGCTGCTGTCCCGTGAACTGAAATCCGAAGGTGTGCACACCCCGTGAGCATTGATCCACTGACTCCCGACTCGACCGGCAACACCGGCGACGCCGCGGTACCCGCCGGCACCGGCGCTTCCCGGCCCCGCGTGGCGGTGCTGTTTGGCGGTCGGTCCAGCGAGCACGCCGTGAGCTGCGTAACCGCTGCCGGTGTTCTGGACGCCATTGACCGCACAAAGTACGACGTCGTTCCCGTGGGCATCACCCGCAGCGGGCAGTGGACCCTGGTCTCAGCGGATCCCGGCGCATGGTCGCTGCGTTCCGAGTCCCTTCCCGAAGTGGCACCGGGCCTGGAAAGCGTGGTGCTGTCGGCGGAAGAGGCCGGCTCCGAACTCGTGGCGCACGCCGAAGGCACCCTGCCGCGCAGCCTGGGCCGCGTTGACGTCGTCTTCCCGGTGCTGCACGGCCCGTTCGGTGAGGACGGCACCCTGCAGGGGATGCTGGAAATGGCCGATATCCGCTACGTGGGCGCGGGCGTCCTTGCCTCCGCCGTGGGCATGGACAAGCACTACATGAAGGTGGTGTTTGAAGCCGCGGGCCTGACGGTGGGCCCCTACGAAGTCATCACCGACCGGCAGTGGCAAAAGGACCCCGCAGCCTGCCTGGAACGCGCCGGAAAACTGCAGTTTCCGCTGTTCGTCAAGCCGGCGCGGGCCGGCTCGTCGATGGGCATCACCCGGGTGAGCGACCCGTCGGGCCTGTCCGCCGCCGTCGAGGCCGCGCGCCTGCATGATCCCAAGGTGGTGGTGGAAGCGGGCATTACCGGCCGTGAAATTGAAGTGGCCGTGCTGCAGGGCCGCGGCACTGACGATCCGCGCACCAGTCATCCGGGGGAGATCGCCGTGCAGAACGGCGGCCACGAGTGGTACGACTTTGAAGCCAAGTACGTCGACGGCGCCGCCGCCGAGCTGAGCTGCCCCGCCGACCTGCCGGCCGCAGTCTCCGAACGGGTCCGTGAGCTGGCCGCCGTGGCCTTCGACGCCGTCGGGGCCGAGGGCCTGTCCCGGGTGGACTTCTTCTACACCCCCGGCGGGGACCTGATCATCAACGAAATCAATACCATGCCCGGTTTCACGCCGGTGAGCATGTATCCGCAGATGTGGGCCAAATCCGGCCTGCAGTACACGGAGCTGATCGACGAACTGATCTCCCTGGCGCTGGAGCGGCAGACCGGCCTGCGGTAACCGCCTTCGCGGCCGGTCGCCGCTGCCGCCGGCCGCCTGCCGGCACTACTGCGCGGGCAGCTCCAGGTCGTTGCTGCTGATGCATTCACGGGTCGGTTCGATCCGCGACACCGAGTTCTCCAGCTGCACCAGGAGCGTGGAGGAGGAGACTTCCTCCGGGTTGAAGATCACTTCGATCGCCGGCTCCCGTCCGTACGTGGTGGCCGTCCAGGTGGTCTCGTCCTCCCGCAGGATCCAGTCGATGCCGTTGACCGTGGCGCATTGTTCCGTGGTGGGCCCGGGCACCGGCGCGCCGCAGCGCAGGATGATCTTCGAAGGATCGCCCCAGGCAGAGGACGACTGGCTGTCCGTCTCGCGCTGCTGTTCGCCGGCAAGCTCGGACGGCAGGGCCACCATGACGGTGGCGCAGTCCGGGTTTGAAGCATCGGGGGCCGGTTCGACGTCGGCCACGGGAGTGCAGGCGGTCAGGCCCGCTGCAAGGGTAAGAACCACTGCCGGAAGGGCAGCGCGGGAGGAGAACATGCCTTCAAGGCTATCCGCCCCGGGGCCGGGGGATCGAATCGGAGAAACGGCCGGGCTGCCGCTAAGCTCATAACTCGTTTACTTCAGGAGAGTTTTTGTGACGCAGTTCCTACAGGACTATGAGCAGCCGGCGCCCCGCCGCCGGCATCCGGTCCGCGCCACCATGATCGTTCTGCTGGTGCTCCTGCTCACGGCTGCGCTGGTGGCCGGCGGCTATCTCTGGAACCTTGCCCGCAGCTTCGACAGCGGCACGACCACCATAGAGAACGCGCTTCCGGTCAACAGCCCACTCAAGGACCCGGCTGCAGGCGAGTCGCAGAACATCCTGCTCATCGGCAGCGACACCCGGGATCCCGCCTCCGACGACGCACGCTCGGACACCATGATGCTGGTCCACCTGCCTGGGGACCGAAGCGGCGTGTACGTCATGTCCATCATGCGCGACACCTGGACGGACATCCCCGGCTACGGCGAACATAAGATCAACGCCGCAATGGCCTTCGGTGGAATTCCGTTGGTAGTGGACACAGTGCAGACCCTCTTCGACATGCCAATTGACCACGTGGCGATCATCGATTTTGAGGGGTTCAAGGGCCTCACCGATGCTCTGGGCGGCGTAACGGTCAACAACTCTGCCGCCTTTGCTGCGAGCGAGACGGGGGAGTACTTTCCGGCGGGAGAAATACGTCTCGAGGGGGAGTCCGCACTGAGCTTTGTGCGGGAGCGGTATGCCTTTACCGACGGAGACTATCAGCGGGTCCGGAACCAGCAGGCTTTTGTCCGCGGGCTCCTCGGGACGCTCCTGACCAAGGAGACGCTGACCAGCCCCGGGAAAATCAGTGAGTCGGTGGCAGAAATTTCGCCTTACCTCAGTCTCGATGAAGACCTTGATGCTGTAACAGTGGGCGGGCTTGCCCTTTCACTGCGTAACGTCCGCAGCGCAGATATTTCTATGTTCACCTTGCCGAACCTCGGTGTGGGTATGTCAAGCGACGGACAGTCTATTGTGGTCAAGGACGAAGTTGCGATCGCGGAAATAGCGGAAGCATTAGATACCGATGCCATGGGGGAGTACCTGGCCGCAAACGATGGGGGACAGTAGCGTGAGTTTTGGAGTCTTGCCGCGTCGGGCAGGAATGGCTGCGGCGGCTGCCGCGCTCATATCCTCAATGGTGGCTGCACCAGCGACTGCCGTGGAACCCGCGCCTTCTCCGGGAACCGAAAGCCCCGCCCCGCCGGAGACACCGGGTCCCGTGGAGCCCCTGCACCGCCGGCGACGCCTGCGCCGCCGATGGATCCGCCACCAGCCCCCGAGCCGCTGCCGGATCCTGCCCCGGCGCCGCTTCCTGAGCCGGCCCCAGCCCCGGCTCCTCAACCGGCTCCCGCTCCTCAACCAGCTCCGCTGACGCCTCTTATCGATCCTGTAACCGGTTACACCATTGACCGGGGCACCGGTTACCTCATCCATCCGGGCACCGGCTGGCTAATAGAGGCTGGAAGCGGCTACCTCATTGACGGCGGAAGCATGCTCTATACGGACTTCCGGTGGGATGCATCCACAGGACTGGTGACGACGCTTGGCGCTGACGAAGAGCCCACCCAGCCCTCGCCCTCGCCGACTCCGACACCGACAACAGAGGCAACGCCAACACCCTCTCCTACGCCGTCAGCGACACCGACGGCATCAGCCAGTGCATCGGCTACCCCCTCAGCGACTCCCAGCGAGACCCTGTCGCGGCTGAACAAGCTGCAGCGAATGACGGGCTATCCCAGTCCGACTGGGCGCTTCGCGGGAGCGTTATTCTCCTCATCCTGGGCCTTGGAGCGCTCTATTATCGGAAGTTGCGGCGTCCGGCGAAGGACATAACGGCCAAGCCCTAGAGTTTTTGCGAGTAGACTTGGCACGTAATTTTGTCTCAGCGTCTATCAGCGCTGGTTAATGGGGTGGAAAAAGCTTTGCGGGTACTCTTGCTCACGCATTCGTATTCGCCGGAGCACAGCCCGCCGCAGCGGCGCTGGACGCAGTTTGTGCGAGCCTTTCGCCACAAAGGGTGGGCCGTCGACGTCGTCGCCCCCGTTGCACACGCACCCAACGGACGCCGTGTCTTGCCCCGCAATAGTGCTGGCCGTCCCTTTCGCAAGGACGAGGGTAAATACGGGGAGCGCATTTTGAGGGTGCCATTTCTCTGGCATAAAACTACTCGCCTGGGGAGGCTCCTCGACCACTGTTTTTCGGCTTTCTTCAGCACCTTGGCTGGACTCTGCAGTCCGAAGCCAACGGTCGTCATCGTAACCGTCCCAAGCCTGCCTATTCTGGGTGCTGGTTTTGTCGTTGCGCGCCTCCGGAAGCTTCCGTTGATAGTGGATATGCGTGACGCTTGGCCGGACATCGCACGGGACGCACGCCTAGTGCAAGGAAGGGCAAAGAGTCTCGCAGAGAGACTCATTATGGCGGTTCAGGAACGTGCAGACCTGGTGGTGACCGTGACCGATGGATTTGCAAGGACTTTGAAATCGAGGGGCATCCGACGGGTGAAAGCCATAAGCAATGGCGTGGACACGGCTGTCCGCGAGTTGCTTCCACCGCCACCTGCAGAGGCCGACAAGTTGAGAGTCCTATATCTGGGCAATCATGGAGAAAGCCAACGCCTGGAGGTTGTGGTTCGTGCAGCTGCATTGGCCCGTAAGCATGTCGAGTTGACGATGGTCGGGCACGGAGTGCAGCGACGCGCATTGATTGAGCTGGCTGAAGCCTTGGATGCCCCAGTGGAGTTTCACGGTCCGGCGCTCTCCCCGGAGGTCATGGAGTTCTACCGCTCAGCAGACACCTGCGTTGTTTCACTGCGGGACGACTGGAAATCGTTCGAAACAACCGTTCCCTCCAAGACCTATGAAGTCTTGGCTGTGGGGCGACATGTTACCGGAATAGTCCTCGGTGAAGCCAAGAAGATCATCGAGGAATCCGGGGCCGGAGCTGTTGTACCTTCAGACCCGGTGGCTGTTGCTGATTTGTGGAAAAGGTTAGCCTCGGATCGGACCCTGTTGCTGACGGGGACATCAGGCAGGGACTGGATCCACGAGAACGCGAACTTAGAGAGCCAGTGTCTTGACTACATTGCAGCGATCGAGTCGTTGGCTGGGGCCGGAGCCAAGTAATGCGCTATTTTAATGGCTTGGTTAAAAACCTTTGCCTCGTGGGCAATACTGCCCTAGACCATGTCGGTGATGACCCCATGCTATTTGCCGTGCAGGTATCGCGACGTTTGCCAGCTTCGATGGCCCAAGCTGTAGCGGCCTTAGGCAGAAAAACGCCGGCAACAAGCAGTTGGCATCCCTTTTCACTTTTTCTCGCGGGTGATGTGGACGCGGCCAGTGAGTGCCTCAGTCGGGGGATTTTCCGTGCCAGATCGTCGAAAAAATCAGTTCGGCTGGGACAAATCGCGTTGGCAGCCAATTTACCGGAGTTGGCGGATGAGCTGGTTTCTTCTGTTCCCAGCGGGAGCCAGGACTGGCCGCCTTTGAATCGCGTCGCCGATGGCACAGCGGCGACATGAGCGGCGCTGTGGAAGCCCTTGAATGTGGGAGTCGACGAGACGTTAGGCAGAAGCGACGGCTCGAAAGCGAAATGCGCGTCTTCGAAGGGTGGACCCCCGTGTTGGACGCGGTTCCATACACTCCCACGCCCCGGACGGTGCTTCACTTTCTGACGAATTCACTGCCTTACACCGCAAGCGGCTACGCCCAGCGTTCGCACTCTTTGTTGAGGGCACAATCGCGTGCGGGGTGGGCTGTGCACGCCGTCACCCGTCAAGGGTATCCAGCACTGGTCGGCAAGCTCACCGGCCGGGAGACGGAAAATATAGATGGGGTCCACTACCATCGATTGTTCGTGGCCAGACTACCGTCAGGGATGGATCAGCGTTTACAAGAGCAGACCGCGGCCCTCTTGAAACTGTGTTTGCGCCTCCGTCCGGAAGTGCTACACACCACCACCCACTTCGTCAACGCGCTTGTCGTATCCACAGTTGCGCGAGCACTTGGCATCCCCTGGGTTTATGAAGTGCGCGGTCTTCTGGCAGAGACGTGGGCATCATCCAGACCAGGGTCGGCCCGGCACAGCGAGCGGCACCGAAACTTCCGCCGGCGGGAAAGTGACGCCACAAGATGTGCTGACGCCGTAATCACTCTCGGAGAGGCTATGAAGGCCTCCATCACCGAGGAAGGCGGCTGCGCCCCAGATAAGGTGGAGCTGATACCTAACGCTGTCGGAGGCATGTTCCTGGATACCCCGCGAAGTCCTGCAGAGGCTCGCATGGATGTGGGATTAGATCCAGACACGCTCACTATAGGAACGGTAAGCAGCTTGGTCGGTTACGAAGGGCTGGACGACCTCATCCGGGCGTTTGCGCTCCTTTCTCCTGAAATACCTAATCTCCGCTGCCTCATAGTTGGCGACGGAGCGGATTCTTCACGCTTAAGGAACCTTGCGCGGGAACTGGGAGTGAGCGATAGCGTTAGTTTCCCCGGCCGCGTCGATTCAGCCCAAAGCCACCTTTATCATCAAGCATTAGACATATTTGTGCTCCCTCGTAAGAACCTCGCAGTAACACGAACTGTGACCCCCTAAAGCCGGTGGAAGCGTTGGCCAGCTCTCGTCCCGTCATCTTTAGCGATATTCCTGCGTTGCACGAGTCTGTACGTGACGGAATCGAAGGAATATCGGTGGAAGCTGAGAACCCTACTAATCTGGCCAACTCTGTGGCAGCGCTAATTGGGGATGAAACTCTTAGAAGACGAATGGGTGCTGCTGGCAGATCGCGAGTGCTCACTCAGCGGACGTGGCAGGTCGCGGCCGAACAGACAATAGCAATATACGAACGATTGAAGGTAGCACGTGGCGGAAACTAAAACACCGGCACACCCCGGCCCCACCAAGGTTCCAGTAACAATTGATTTACGGTCGGTATCGAGGGTAGGTGCAAGACCATCACTTATCGATTACATCGTCTCTCTCTGGAACTATAGACATTTCGTGCTGTACGACGCAAAAGCGCGAGTTCAAAGTAAGAACAAGCGTGATCGCCTCGGAAGTGCGTGGTTGCTCCTGGATCCTCTACTCAACGGGCTTGGCTACTTCCTAATCTTTGGTTTGCTACTCAATTCCAGCAGAGGTATAGAAAACTTTCTGGGGTATCTGATAATTGGAATCTTTATGTTCCAAATGAGTTCACGGTCCATCGTAGGAACAGCCCGGATTATATCCGCAAACCAAAACGTAATTCAAGCCTTCAATTTTCCACGTGCAGCCCTTGCTTTGGCGGTAAATATACGCGAGCTTATTGCGAACGTTCCGGTTCTGCTTATGATGCTGCTTTTAGTTCTGCTCATTCCACCATCCGAACCAATATCGCTACTTTGGTTTCTCCTGATTCCGATTGTGCTTCTGCAGGTAGTATTCAACTTGGGAATAGGGCTGATCTTGGCGCCACTAGTGGCAAAGGTTAACGACCTGTTGCACCTGATCTCTTTCTTCATGAGATTTTGGCTCTTTGCTTCATGCGTGATGTTCTCGATTGAGCGGTATGCTCAATGGCCGGTTATTCAGAAGATCGTGGAGATTAATCCGCTATACATAATAATTTCCATGGCGCGAGACGCCATTCTCTACAACCAGATGCCTATGTGGCAGCACTGGGCTGGTCTGGGAGCGTGGGCGCTTGGAGCTATTTCCGTTGGGACTGTGATTTTTTGGAAGGGGGAAGAATCGTATGGACGCGATGAGTGAAACGCCCCGGTTGTTGGAGGCGTCACCCGCTGTTGTTATCGACAAGGTGACCATGACTTATGCGGTTACGGCCGACCCCAGCGGATCTGAAAATGACGGAGCAAGAGGGAACTTCCTCCGACGCATCTTTCCAAGCGTCAAGACAGGTTCTCGTGTCGAGGCACTAAAGGAGATCTCCCTCGTTGCAATGAGGGAGAGGTTATCGGTGTAATCGGCCTGAATGGATCTGGTAAGAGCACGCTTATGAAGCTGATTTGTGGAAAGGTTCAGCCCTCTTCCGGTAATGTATATGCTTCATCCACGCCTACAATGCTCGGTGTCTCCGCCGCCCTGGTGCCTGATCTTTCAGGTGCTCATAACATTATGCTTGGCTGCCTCGCGATGGGAATGACTCGCGATGAGATTACGGAGAAATACGATGAAATCTTGGACCTCGCGGGTCTCGGCGAAGCAATCCACTTCCCGATGAGGTCTTATTCATCGGGAATGTCCTCACGGTTGCGGTTTGCAATCGCTGTTTCCGTAGAGCCTGAGATCCTGATTATGGATGAAGCACTGAACACAGGTGATGACGAATTTAAGGACAGGACTAAAAGGCGCATGGACCAAGTCCGGGACCGGGCGGGTTGCGTCTTCTTGGTGAGCCACAGTCTGAATACCATAGCGGATCTCTGCACCCGGGTTATTTGGTTGGATAAAGGGGACCTTCTGTTTGACGGCGAACCGGAATCAGCGCTGAACTGGTATCGGCGGTATACAAAGCATTTAGCTGAACGGGATCGGTCTTCTGCTGGTAAGGTCAGGCGTCGGCTGCGGCGGACTCTGGAAGTAGTGGAAATCCAACCGCGAACACAGGGCCGCCGAAGGTCTGTGCGCGAATGAGACGTTCACAGGTCCGTGCCTTCATATGGCACCTACGAAAAGGAGGGTGCCAGCAGGCTATAGATGGATAGCTAAATATGCTGCTGAACGGACGTTTAGGTCTGACAATCCTAGCGCAAGGCCGCTTTTCCAATGGTCAAATCGTCGTCGCCCTCATTTTAACCCTGCAACCCTACCGGAACGAGCGCCCCGACGTAGGGACCTGACTGTCGCCGTCATATTGGATGAATTTTCAGCACTTTCATTTGGCTTCGAATGGCAACAAATCGAGCTCAGCCTTAATGGCTGGGAGCCTGAGATTCGCTCCGCGCGCCCAGATTTCTTGTTTGTCGAGTCGGCGTGGGCTGGTAATGGTGGCGTTTGGAGGTACCAACTGACCGGAGCAAACGGTCCTAAGCCAGAGTTCAAGAGGTTGATGCGGTATTGCCGCGAAAATGGCATCCCAACTGTCTTTTGGAACAAAGAAGATCCCCCGCACTACGATGACTTCCTTGAAGCAGCGCGCCTGTTTGACTACGTCTTCACCAGTGATTCGGACCGTCTGGAGCGCTACCGACTGGACTTAGGACATACGAATCTGGGTGTTCTGACGTTTGCCGCGCAGCCCGCGATTCACAATCCTGTTCGGCCGTTAGTGGGATGGCACGAAAGAAGCGTCGCATTCGCTGGCATGTATTTCGCCCACAAGTACCCTGGGCGCAGAAGCCAGTTGCAGATGTTGCTAGCTGGTGCGGAAAAGGCCACGGCTAATCTTTCCCACGGCCTCGAAATCTTTGCCCGACATTCGGGCAGAGACGACAACTATAAGTTTCCCTCGCCCTACGACAAACGGGTTGTGGGCACTCTATCGTATCGGGAGATGCTGAGTGCCTACAAGGCATACAAGGTGTTTCTGAATGCCAACTCTGTGGTCGAGTCTCCGAGCATGTGTGCCCGCCGCATTTTGAAATAACGGCATCGGGTACCACTGTTGTGAGTACGCCGAGCCGTGCGCTGGAATTGTTATGGGAATCCAATGAGCAGTATATTGTCCGCTCGCAAGAAGAAGCTCAGGATGTGCTGGCAGCACTGTTCAGGAACCCTGAACTCTCCGGCAGACAGCTTCATCGTGCACAGCGGCGAATTTGGGCTGAGCATACATACACGCACCGGGCGGAGACGATCATTAGGGCTGTCATTCCGAGTAGGGAGCGGGCAGTAGAGACGCCGACTGTGTCCCTTCTCGTTGCCTCTATGCGGCCCCATCAATTGGAACACGTTTTCCGAACCGCTGGGGGTTTTGTAGATGTGGACCTGGAGCTGGTCCTGGTGACTCATGGATTTACGGTATCTGGAAGCCGAATTAATGAGCTGAGTACAAAGTTCGGAGTCGCGAAGGTAGTAGTCATTGAGCGTCCGTTTGAGGTGACACTAGGTGAATGCCTCAACGCTGCGGTTGCGGCTTCCCGCGGCGCGGTACTCAGTAAAATGGACGATGATGACTTCTACGGTCCATATTATCTTCGGGATCTTTTGAATGCTCTGCACTATTCTGGCGCGCAGCTAGTGGGCAAAAGAGCGCATTTTGTCAAGGTGGCTGCGTATGATGCGACTTTGATAAGGTATGAAGGTAGTGAGCATACGTTTACCAGTTCAATCATGGGGCCCACTATCACGGGACCCCGCGAGATCTTTGAATCCAATCCCTTCCTGCCTATTGGAAGAGGCGAAGACACGAAGTTCATCCGAGCGGTTCGCGCCGGCGGCGGCCAAGTTTATTCGGCCGACCGGTATAATTACTGTCAAATCCGTGGCAGCGGGGACCACACATGGAAGATTTCCGACGAGACCATTATCGCGTCGGGTGATGTACGGCTTTTTGGGCCGTCCGAAGAGCACATAGTTATATAGGGGAGTATTTGTGAATGGAATAAAGACTGTAGCTGTCATTGGTCTTGGCTATATAGGCCTTCCCACCGCGGCTGTTCTGGCCTCCAATGGAATAAACGTTATTGGTGTCGATGTCAAGCCTTCCTCGGTCGAGGCGATCAACCGAGGTGAAGTGCCTTTTGTCGAACCCGATCTGGCCACTCAGGTCGCTGGAGCCGTCAGCCAAGGAATGCTTAAAGCGACCACGGATACACCCGCTGCTGACGCATACATTGTCGCGGTTCCCACGCCCTTCAAATCCGACAAAACCGCGGACCTGTCGTACATCGACGCGGCCGCGAGGAGCATCGCTCCCCAGTTGATGGGCGGCGAGCTTGTGATCTTAGAGTCGACGTCCCCTCCGGGTGCCACCCAGCACCTGGCGGACTATCTGGTCACCCTGCGGCCCGACCTGTCACTTGATCCTGAGTCATCCAAGGGAGTAATTCATGTCGCTCATTGCCCGGAACGAGTGTTGCCGGGCCGGGTCATGATCGAACTCGTAACGAATGACAGGATCGTAGGAGGGCTGACGCGGGCTGCAGCTGAAATGGCGCGTGATCTGTATTCCGTTTTCTGCCAGGGAGCAATGCACATTACGGATGCAACAACCGCTGAGATGGCAAAGCTCGTGGAAAACTCTTACCGCGACGTCAACATTGCGTTTGCAAACGAACTTTCGGTCATCAGCGACCGGCTTGGCATAGATGTGTGGGAGTTAATCGAGCTTGCTAATCACCACCCACGCGTTAATATCTTGCAGCCCGGTCCAGGTGTCGGTGGACACTGCATTGCAGTCGATCCGTGGTTTATCGTCGCGGCTGATCCCGAAAATTCAAACCTGATCCGGCAGGCACGCGAAACTAATGACGCAAAGCCGGGCTGGGTTATAGATCGTGTCGCTGAACTTGTGGGAGATAGGCCTTCAGCCACGGTTGCGGCGCTCGGGCTCGCCTTTAAGTCCAATATCGATGATCTGCGTGAGTCCCCTGCGGTTGCCATCGTGCGCGACCTGAGTCAGCGTTTAGAGGGCACATCGGTCCTCGTGGCAGAGCCTCACGTCAGTGAGCTGCCGGCAGTTCTCCAGGAGCCCGGCAACGTTGCCCTTGTAAGCACCGAGGAGGCTATCGCAGAAGCGGATGTCGTTCTTCTTCTCGTGGATCATGATGCATTCAAGTCTCTGAACACTGAGCTTCTTGCCGGAAAGCAAGTAGTCGACACGCGTGGTATTTGGCGCTAACACAAATTCAACAAGTACAAACAGACAGGATTAACGTGAAGTTTGAAGATGAATTCCGTCCAGCATCTGCTGTTGCGGGGGCTAAACGGGCTCGAGTTGCCGCAGATCTGGACGGGTTCATTGTCAAATATGATGGTTTGTTTCACAGAGACAGGCGCAACACAGCAACGATTGAACAACTGCAGAAGCAGGTAAAAGACCTGCAGGGCAAAGTGTCGCAGTTGAATCGTGTAGCTACGCAGAGAAATGCTGAGCTTCGGCGTGTACAGTCCGAGAAGGCCAAGCTTCAGGTGCAGCTTGCGGCGCTGAGGAACTCATGGCGGGTTCGGATTGGTGCAGCGGCAACGGCACCATTCAGATGGGCTGGCACCGCCAGTCGGAGGCTAAGCCTCGGAGAAGCTGTCGCTAGTCAGGGCAGCGTTTCTTCCGGTGAGATAACCGAGGGCGGCACTGCGACAAAAGCGGTGCCGCGATTGTCCACTGAGCTGGTTTCTAAACGAGTCTCCGGCACAGCGGAAAGTGGCACCAGCCATGTTGAGAGCAGAAACCAACATGATGAATGGAAACACCTTTTAGACCTTGTTGATTCATTTCCGACCAAAGCCAATGTTCTTAAGGCTGCGTCGTTCGGTTACTACACTCTGGGCAGAGTGACACTGCCGTTGAGACTCCTCACCGATCATCACGAACTGTTGACACCACTTACGAGCAAAGAGAATCTTCTTGTAAAGACTCTTGAAGGTTTGGCATCAGTTCGTGAGTCCGAATTCTCAATCCCGCCCCGCCAGAGCAACCCGGGGTACCAGGCCGAGCGCGGGCGTCTGCTTTACTGCGCACATAGTGTGGCCCCCTACAACAGCAATGGGTACTCCACTCGGACAAGCGGTCTCATTGAAGGAATGGTGTCCACCGGTCTCGATATCGTTGTTGCGGCCAGACCGGGTTATCCGTGGGACGTCAAGACGGATGTGGCGCCCGACGCACCTCTTAGCTTTGAAAAGACCATCAACGGAGTCACGCATTTCTTCAGCAGTGGGCCGAGCTGGACTGGGGATCGACTCGACTACTACTTACAACAGTCGGCCGACAGCTACGTCCAGGTTGCAATGCGGACCCGTGCCGAGACGATACAGGCTGCCTCCAACCATGTAACCGCTCTGCCAGCCCTTATTGCAGCTAGACGGCTCGGTCTTCCCTTTATCTATGAAGTTCGCGGTCTGTGGGAAGTAACGAAGGCATCGATCTCGCCTCAGTGGGCTGGATCTGAAGCATTTGAACTGGCGAAGAAGCTCGAGACGATCGTCGCTACCTCAGCAGATCTCGTTTGTGCAATCACGGAGCAGGTCAAAGAGGAACTAGTAGCCAGGGGCGTCAGTCCCGATAAAATTGTGATCCTTCACAACGGTGTTAATACGACACAGTTCACCCCGATGCCGGCACATGCCCCAACTCAACATAAGTTGGGGCTGGACGCAGCGACCCCAGTCATTGGTTACGCCGGAAGCTTGGTCGAGTATGAGGGGCTCGAGTCCCTCCTCGAAGCATCCAGGGCACTTGCCGACAGAGGAGTTAACTTCCGAACCGTTATCGTTGGGGACGGTGCGTCGTTGCCTCGACTCCTCCAAATGACGGCAGATCTCGATATAGCCGACCATGTGACCTTTACGGGACGGGTAAGTCCCGCAGAAGTTGCGGACTACATTAGTACGTTCGATGTTTTGCCTTGTCCAAGGTTGCCGCTTGATGTCACTGAGATGGTTTCTCCCTGAAGCCCCTGGAAGCTATGGCGGCAGGAAAGGCGGTTGTGCTGTCGGATCTTGGGCCACTTAGGGAAATGGCCGGTGCTGACGGTGTGCGGGCTCGTCTGTTTGAACCAGGCAATGCCATTGGGCTGGCCGATGTCTTGGAGGATCTACTCAGCGACCCGCAGCAGCGGGTAGAACTCGGACGTAGGGCTCGCCTGTGGACAATAGATGAGCGAGACTGGAAACGGATCGGTGCGACCGCAAAGGATGCAGCTGAGAAGGGCAAAACTAATTTGTATTCTCAGGAGTCGTCTGGATCAAAGTCTGTCAGACTCTCGGAAGTCAGGGTCGGGATTATCGCGGACCCATTCACCACGGCAGGTTTGGAGCCGGAAGTTGATCTCGTGATTCTGCGTCCGGAGACATGGAAGAATCAGCTGGAAGAGACTCCGGTGGATGTGCTTTTTGTGGAATCTGCGTGGGAGGGTAATGAAGGAAGCTGGCGAGGTAAAGTCGGTTACTACGACGACGAATCATTCGGCAACTTGCGCAGTCTGCTGGAGCACTGCAGGCGGAACCACGTACCCACCATCTTCTGGAACAAGGAAGATCCGGTTCATTTCAACCGCTTCAGAACTACGGCTGCCCATTTTGACCATGTCTTCACCAGTGATGACGGTTCGATCTCTGCGTACCTAAGCCATGCGGGTGATCATCTCAAGTCAGTAGCATCACTTCCGTTCTACGCTCAGCCAAAGATTCACAATCCGCTATCCGGGAAACGAGATTATAGCCATACCGTGGCTTATGCGGGGTCCTACTACGGTGACAGGTATAAAAAGCGGTCAAAGCAGCTGCAACAGCTTCTCTCAGCCGCTATTCCATATGGTCTCTCTATCTATGACCGGCAACACTTGAATCCGGAAAGTCCGTACAAATTTCCGGCTGAATTATCGCCCTACGTACGTGGTGGTCTGACATATGCAGAGACGGTTGATGCATACAAGTCTCACCCCGTGCACATAAATGTCAACAGCGTTGAAGACTCGGGGACAATGTTTTCCCGCAGGTTATTTGAAATTGCAGCCTGTGGTGGCGCTGTGGTAAGCGGACCTGCTTTTGGAATCCGTAAGATGTTTGGCGGTATCATTCCCACAGCTGAGGATAAAGGGACCGCTTCGATACTCATCCAATATTGGATGGAAAATGAGCGTGCAAGGAACGCCGATGCCTGGCTCGCGATGCGGTCGATCTTTCGGAGTCACACAGCTGGACACCGCCTCGCTTATGCCCTTCGTACAGCCGGGCTCCGCGTTCTTGCGCCCCAGTTGGAAGCGTACGCAGTAGCAACAAAGCGAATGACTGCGGAGACCCTTCACCAGTTGGAGAATCAAAGTGTCCGCCCGGCGCTCGTCCTCGTCGCAGAACCATGGGAAGGCCAATTAGAGACTAGTCTCAACATCAGGGTCAGCGACGATCATGAGGGCGCGGTGCGGGAATCCAACCTATCGTTGGTAGGAGTACTGCCTGCTTCGGACCTGGACCGCACCTTCTTCGAGGACCTTCTGACCTCCAGAAAATACTGTGAGTGGCAGAACGTGCGTTATGCACCATATGATGACGTGGACACTATCGCTTCGCTGACAGAAATTGATGAGATAAATCTCAAATGCGTGGGCGGGGGAATGTATGCACTGAACCAAGAATCTGGGAAACCCTCGCTTCAACTAATCAGAGCGCTGACTTCAAAGCAGCGCGACGACCGTCCCGTAACGGTCGGGACCACTACTAGCGGACGAGCGGTAAAGAAGAACGTGCTCGTCGCCGGGCACGATTTAAAGTTTGCTCAAGGCATCATTACCGAGTTGGAGTCTCAGGGCCACACCGTACTCATCGATCGCTGGCAAGGCCATTCAGAGCATGACGAGGAAGTTAGCCGCCGCCTCCTAGCCGAATCGGACATTATCTTCTGTGAGTGGACGCTGGGAAACGCCGTATGGTACTCGAGGAACAAGCTGCCAAACCAAAGGCTGGTGACTCGGCTTCATCTCCAGGAAATAAATACTAAGTATCTTACGCAAATCGCAAAGTCAGCAGTAGACCGCTTTATCTTTGTTGGACAACACATCGCAGATATCGCCTTCCGAGACTTTGGGCTCCCTGTTTCGAAGAGTGCTGTAGTCCCCAACTATGTTCCTGTGGACCGGCTGCGTCGGGATAAAACGGACGATGCTCGTTTCAACATCGGCATCGTCGGAACGGTTCCACAGCGCAAACGGTTGGACGTCGCTCTTGATGTCTTAGAAATGCTCCGTAAGCAAGACGGCCGCTATAAGTTATTTGTTAAGGGAAAGAACGCCACGGACTACCCATGGATGAAGGACCGACCGGAGGAGATGGCCTTCTACGAGGAACAGGACCGCCGCATTAGCGCGGACCCCCTACTTAATGACGCGGTATTTTTCGACGGACACGGCGAGGACATGGACAAATGGTACGAAAAGATCGGGACCGTTCTCTCAGTCAGTGACTTCGAATCTTTTCATTTGACGATCGCTGATGGGGCGGCTTCTGGGGCGGTGCCTGCGACCTTGGCTTGGGATGGAGCAGATCAGATTTACCCTTCGGGCTGGATCCATGCGTCTGTGCCTGAAATGGTCGAAGCCATTATTTCCCGTACTTTGACTGATGAACTTTGGAGACAGGCCGGAGCTGCGGCTTCCAGGCAGGCCGAGACGTCCTTCGACCAGCGCCATGTTCTCCCCGAGCTCGTGTCGCAAATCTTGGGCACGAAGACCAACCAGGAATAAGTTGAATGAAAGTATTTTTCAGCTTTTCAGAAGCTAAGAGACATGTAACAACAGGTCAATTCTTTTATTTCGTACCGTAATGTTCTATTTCCTTTCTGGTGGAATTTGACTGGTTCCCCAAAATGGACACTCTTCACTCCGGGACGCTTCGACAGGTCGAAGCCCGCACCGGCATATCAGCGGTCGTCGTACGCAAGCGATCTTGAACACAATGTCGTTTCCGTATTTGACCCACTACTGTTCCGGGACCAAAATATAGGGTTAGGGTGGTTTATTGGCGTCAAAAATGTAGACCACGCGGACATGTTGGCGGATCTAGTTCTCCGTTTGGCAGGGAGTTCAGGTTCACAGGAAACGATTTGCTTGTCTTTGCTTCGTCTGGAGGCGGGCTGCCCGCCCTGAGAATCGCTGCCAAATTTCCAAAGACCTCGGTCTATCTTTCAAACGTTCAGACCGATCCGAGAAGGTATTACGAGAAGTCATATCGGAAACTTATGAGGGTCTCATTTGCGGGCATGAGCCAAGTGGAGATTGACGACCGTTACGGAGACCGGTTGTGTAGTTATGGTTGGGATGGCGATTTTCACCTTGTCTATGCGCAGAATTTAGCGGATGACTTTCACTATAGAAACCATTTTCTACCCTACGTCGACGCTCACGCGAAAACTTCGCGTCTAGCGGCTACTGAATTTATGACCTACGATGATCCCGAGAGTGGGCACGCTGTTCTACCTCGAAGCACTGAAATTGAAATAATAAACGCTATGCATTCTCGGCAGGATGTGTGTGCCATATTACCGAAAGGTCGTATATTTCGTATGACGATGAGTGGAGTGTGAACCGCATGAGTGATTATAGTGCGAAAGAGTTTGCTCGCATCCTCATGTATGGGTCGAGCGATGAGCAGTCGTCCGAGATATTCCATACTGCAGGAGATCACCTGCGACAAGCATTCACGAAGACTCTTAGTCCAGTTAAGAATTCTCAACGGGTGGAGTTTCGCAATTTTGTCGATTATGTTCGGTTAACGCAGGGTCTAGATGAAGCGCTCGGGTGCCTTGAAGGTTTTCGAACGACAGGATTGCCTCCGGAGCTTTATGCAACAGCCGGTATGATCGCAGCCCGTCGCGCGAACGAGTATGACCGGGCAGCTGCGCATTTGGAATCCGCGCATCAGATCTGGCCAGACAATGTCACAATTCATGAGTTTCTCATTGAATCATTGATATCTATATCGCGCTTCGAATCTGCTTCCGCTCTTTTCGCAGCTGTGAAGCCGACTACCGAGCGTGAGGTAGTACGGTTTGGTAACCTGGCTGCAGTGATGGGCAGATGGGATTTAGTACAACGTCTCGTAGATCCGTTCAAAAGTGAAGATTCGACATTTGCACTCCAAGTCTTGCAGGAAAGGCAGCGGATCTCGACCGGGTTTAGCGGGCAGCAAATGGAAATCACTGCCTATGTGCTCAACATGCCGTCTGACGTCCGCAAACTCAATCTCGTATCAGCGCACCTGAACCGCTTGGACGTGCGCATGGAGAGGCAGGCTGGCGTCGACGCGGGCACAATGACGGCAGGAGAGTGGGCAGCGTGGGCAGGCCACGATCGGCTCAACCTTGGGGCTGGTGCCATGGGGTGTGCGCTTGGGCATGTTGCAATGTGGGAGAGGTTCCTTGCAAGCTCGGATAGTTTCTGCCTCATGATGGAGGACGATGCTTATCCTTTCGTCCATGGTGACATTGGTGCCCTCATCGACGGGGCGGAGGAGTTCGATGTACTTTTTGTCCACAACGGAATGTCTGCGCTAAAGTCCGGTAATTTGCGGCACGGATATACCTCGGTCTGGGAAGCCCTGGAGAAGCGGCCTGAGGGCGGTGGGTGGGGAGCCTATGGATATATTCTCTCCAAGGCCGGGGCCGAAAAACTTGTTGATGCCGTCCGAGCTGATAGGATCACGGGTCACATAGACGGTCAGATTGCATCATATGGCGTCCATCCGACCGCAGAGGTCAAATCAAATGCACAACGAATAGGTCGTTCGATACACTCAAAGTCTTCTTCGAAGACCTATTTAAATATCAAATGCGCCCAGTTTCCGCTTATAGGAACAATCGACTTTGGAGACTCCTCGATTGGAAGGATGGGTGGTCACTTCGGATAACCGCCTCGGCCTACCCGTACTTGCTACGGAGATTGGATACGTGCACGTCGTCGAACATGACGTGAGGAAGGCCTCCGGACGATGTGAGCGTGCCTAAATCACACCGCCTAGGGGATCTTCATGTCTAATACTTACGGCTGATGGCGGACTCAGGCCCCGCGTGCACTTACAGCCGGTCCGGTCCGGTGCGGTGGGGGTGGTTGGGGTCCCGTGCAGAAGTCCGGTGTTTATGTGAGTTTCGTGTCCGAGAATGGACACAGGAGGAAATTCACGACTCATGGCACGCAGACACACGCCCGAGGAGGTCATCGCTAAGGTCCGGCAGGGCCAGAAAATGCTCAACGACGGACACCCGCTGATTGAGGTCATCAAGGAACTTCAGGTCACCGAGGCGACTTGGTACCGGTGGTTGAACCAGTACGGCTCCGAGAAGAACGCCGAGGCGTCGAAGCGGACGAAGGAGCTGGAGAAGGAGAACTCCCGACTCAAGCGGCTGCTGGCGGAGAAGGAACTGGCCATCGACATCCTGAACGAGGTGGCTAAGGGAAAATTCTGAGCCCTGAACCCCGCCGCCGTGCCGTGCGCATGGCGGTGGAGAAGTTCGGGGCGTCCGAACGCCTCGCCTGCGAAATCCTGGGCCAGAACCGCTCAGCCTTCCGCAAGAAGAAGCCTGACATGGGTTTCGGGGAAGCCGAACTGCGGGCAGCACTGCGTGCGGTGGCAGCGAAGCATCCGGCGTGGGGGTGGAGGAAAGCCCGCTGGCACCTGCGTACCCAACCTGCCTGGGCCGGGGTGGCCTTGAACGGGAAGCGGGTGCGTCGGCTCTGGCGCGAGGAAGGCCTGACGTGCAAGCCCAAAGCGCGGAAGAAACGCCGTACCGGGCCCGGCGCCGGGGAGGAGAAGCGGTTGTCGGCAGAGTATCCGATGCCTGCCCTTAGCTTCGACTTCCAGTCCGGTGTCACCACCTGCGGCCGGCATATCCGGTTTTTCAATGTCATCGATGAATACACCCGCACCGCCCTGGCGATTATCCCGCGCCGGTCGTTCAAGGCCACCGATGTGGTCGCGGTGCTGGAGAACATCATCGCGGAGACCGGCATTGAACCAACCTATGTCCGGTGCGATAACGGGCCTGAGTTTACAGCCGGCGCGCTCATTGACTGGTGCGCTGCTGCCGGGGTCGAAACGGCGTTTATCGACCCGGGATCACCATGGCAGAACGGGTTCATTGAGTCTTTCAACGCCCAGTTCAGAAGGGAGCAGCTCGCCGGAGAAATCATGGACACGATGGCCGAAGCGGAGTATTTGGCCGAGGAATGGAAAGCTATCTACAATCATGAGCGTCCCCACGGATCCCTGAACGGTATGACGCCGAAGCGGTACTGGGAAACCTGGACGATCAACAACCAATTAGCTATCGCATAAGCACTTGATACGGTCCCTGCGTTTTCCACCGGTCTTATGTGAATAGGAGCGGGTTATTGATGTCGTTCCAAAGTACTTCGTATTGGTCGGGGCTCATATAGCCCGTGTAGCTATGCCTGCGTTTTTCGTTGTAGAAGTCCAGCCACTTGTCCATTGCTGTGACCAGTTCAATGACTGTTGCCCAAGGTTTTCGCGTATTGAGCAGTTCAGTCTGCATGCGGCCCCAGAATGACTCCATGGCCGCGTTGTCGTAGCAATCTCCGACGCTGCCCAGCGAGGGTGTGAGGTCCCAGCTGCGCAGGTTCTCGCTGAATCCCCAAGAGGTGAAGTTCGATCCGTGATCTGAGTGCATGATGGTCGCTCCGTCACGGTCCCGGCTTCGTTGAGCCTGCGTGATGGCACGGTTGACCAGGGCGGTGTCGTTGATCCTTGAGAAGGAGCGGCTGACAGCGGTGCGGGCGAAGCAATCCAAGACGACGCAACAGTAGACCTTGCCTTCTCTGGTGGGGTGTTCAGTAACGTCGGTCAGCCATAGCCTGTTCGGCCCGTCAGCTGTGAAGATCCGGTTAACCAGATCGTTGTCGGTGCGCTTGTCCGCCAGCGGGTTGCGGAACGCGCTGGGGCGCGGGACTCCGGCGATTTCGTGCTCGATCATGATGGCCATGATGAGTTTACGATTGACGATCATTTCGTATTCATCAAGCAGCTCAGCTCTGATCCGTCGCCATCCGTAGGTGCCTTTGGATTTGCGGTGAATGAGGCGCACGTAGTCGGCAACAATGCTGCGTCTGATCGCACGAATTGAGGGTTCGGCACGAAGGTGTTTGAGGTAGGTTGACCGGTTCAGGTCTACGCTGATGCAGGCCCGGCGGGCGGAGAATCCTTGGGCGACGAGCCCGGCGACGACTGCGGTTTTCCTTTTGGGCGCACCACCTCTGTCTGGTCGAACAACGCGCTGGCGGCCTTGACGATCGCTAGTTCTTCCTCGAGCTGGCGGATTCTCTTGCGGGCCGAAACGAGGTCACTGGCATCCGGGCTTGGTGTTCCTTCTTTGATGCCGGCATCCACAAGAGCCTGGTGTTTCCACCGGTATAGAGTGCCCTGGCAGATTCCGGTCTCGGCGGAGATGGACACGACGGATTCGCCCTGGCGCAGACGGATACTGATGCCGCGCCAGACAGAACGTGGATATTGGAAAGGCATGCGGTGACCTCCTGCAGTCACTATGCCCCACTCACGTAAAACTGGACTACCTATAAGGGCCCATGCCAACTGGACTGCTAACGGGGACCCAACCAGGGACCAGCAGCAGTTTCAGCGACGAGCCGCTGAACACTTCGAAGCCCTCTGTCTCCACAGCAGCTGGTGGGGTGCGCTGTACCGCGAGCAATGTCCGGCAGGAATGGCCAACCGTTCCAGCAGGCCGCACCGCAACCAGAAGAGGACCTGCGTTTAGACCGAACGGTGGCAATCCGTCTGCATGTGAACTGACGGTGGGGTCCAGGCGGGTTCGGGCGCAGGCGGGGCATCCGACCGTGCACCGTGTGCTTTCGCGGTTCAGTCTGGCATTTACCCGGCACGACTGGACTGCTGTGCAGGGTCCTCCGCCGCTAGGGGCATACCATTCCCGGTGGGCAGGGTACGCAGGAGTCGGCGCTGAGGCGACCCAGCGACCGGGGCATGCCATTTGGCGTAAAGCCGTCGGCGTGTGTGATCGATCCAAGCGGCAGTAGTCCTAGCTCGCTTGTTTTTTCCGGAAGATGCTGCCTTTATGCTTGCTCGGCTCGCGTCGGCTAACCCGTCGGCAGACGGACCCCGGGAGAACCCGTCGGCCAGGAGGCCACGTTTCCAATCGGGTGCTGTCCGCAGGGAGGCTTTAATCGCCTTTCGGAGGACACTTCTCGGCGGCACGACGTGTCCTACGCCATATTCTCCAACCTTGAGGTAGATCCTTTCATTCCCGGGGCATTGCTCGAGGAAAGGAATCAATTGATTATTGAGAAATCGCTTATCCTGTAGGTTTTGTATATAAGCGACCGTGTTCGCTTCACCGGAAGCGTGCAAGGTCGCTGTGTCCATACTCAGGAACGAGCCGAAATCGTCGGTTTGAGTTCCCGGATAAGCCACATCGCGATATTCCTCAAATGTGTGTGGACTGTTAAACAGGGCTGTCCTAGGATTCACGACTACGGAAAGAGAAGATTTAAACTGAGCTCCATAGTAGAGAGAAGCAAACCCGCCAGCCGAAGCACCAAAAAACATAAGTTGCGTCCCCGAACCAGTGGCTAGGACGTGAGCAATAACCTGAGCGAGGTTCTCATGAAGTGGCATCTGAGACGTCCCGAGGTGCCAGCCAGCAGTGGGAGCATTGACTAATCCGGCTACTGGATCGGCGATGCCCAGATAATTCACGGGGAAACCGTCGATCATCCCCCGGCCCCCGAAAAAGGGGTAGGCCTGCTTGAGCCCCAGGGCGGCATGAAAGTACACGAAGGTTACCGGAGAACCCTTGTCCTCGTACAAAAAATCGAGGTGCATCTCGTTCGAAGAAATGCGAGAAATGCCGTGTCGCACCTCAACTCGCAAAAAATCCCTAAAAGAGTTGTACTGGTGAAGAGGTGCGTCTTCGTACTGGCTCAGGTCCCGTAATCGATAGTTCATCCACTCATTTTATCTCAACACGGTGGAAGCGCCGGTTTGCCATGCAGTACCTAGATCTGTACCCATTTTGTCGTGAAAGCTGTTGGGGTATCCACAGCGTTTTGTCTTGTGAAGACCCTGATCCGGTAACGTCCAGGTGCCAAGTCGTCGAAAAGAGCCTCATGGCTTCTGGAATAGCGGCTCATGGACACTGGCTCTGAACCGCGATACAACCTATAGGCGACCTCAGTAGAGGAGGGCAGTTCAGCGGCGATGTGAATGCTTGTGCCTAACGGGCCAGCGGTAATATTGTACGCGGCTGGAGTGGTCATGGAACGAAGGCTGGCTGAGGCAGGTGATGACACTTGTTCCGCGGGGACCCTTTCAAAATCTGAAAGGCGAATAGTTGTCTCTAGCTCCGCAGCGGCACCTTCGAATTTGATCATGACAACTTGGGTTGGCACAGCGTGGCCGAAGCGCGGAAACCTCCATCCCAGCGGGCGCGGCTTCTGTTCGCCCTCGTGAAGCGATATCCGCACTGGTACATCTCCCTCTAAGCGAAGTTCCAGAACCTTGATAGCGCCGTGCATGAGGTCGAAGCCGTTTGTCGTCAGGTGCGCCCGAACATCCGGACCGAGGTTCCACAACAGTTGGTATGTATGCGGCTGGGAGCTAATGATGGTGTCTGTAAGGAAAAACGACGGCATTCCTCCGTTTTCCTGAACCTGCAACCGCCTGTTGTGGATGGTGTCTGGATAGCGGCCGTTAGTCCCCACGACTGTGAAGTCTGTTTCAGTCTCTGCCTCTCGGACTAGCTGAACCTTATGCCTGAGCCCATCGGTCCGGGGGAGGCTGACTCCATCTACAACGAGTGAATTGTGTGAGTACTGGGAGTAGGCGTATCTGGAGAATGGGTGTTTGTAATCGTATCCGTACGGTCCCGACTCACTGAGTAAATCAATGCCTTTGCTGCGTAGGAAGAGACTTAAATCATCTGAGTGCTTGTGATAATCGGCATTGTAAGCGGCTGAAAAAATGCGTAGACCGCATCTGGGTCACCCCAGCTGCTGCGATAAATAGCATAGCCGGAGTCTGGAAGAACGAGTACGCGGGCTTGCGGGGCCACGCCCTTTCGGCCGCAAGTGGAAGCATACTGGAAGGCAGACCCGGGGAAGACCTTTGCCATCCCGGATTTGCTTGTATCGACTTGCTGGGTATCACTGATGGGCGGGTACTTTCCATCCGGCATCAGCGCATGGGCGGCATATGTTTCGGCATTTTGAACAAGCTGTCCGTAGTAATCCGCGTCTTCGTGATCAGCAGCCTCCACCAGCTTGTGCACATTGGCAAGCTGACGAGAGACGAGGAGATGATAAGTAGGTGTGTTTTCCACGTGGACACCATCGGAGGTGTAGCACGTGGAGAAGTAGTTCCTTAGGCGGCGCAGAGAGAGCTCATAATATTTTTGCATTACGCCAGGATCCGTTGCACACAGCAGACTGTAATAGAGCAAGGACAAGTCTTGAAACATGCCGTGGTTATTGTTTCCGGCATGGAAGTCGTCTCGTGCAAGAACTGCCGCGGTTGATTCCATGAGGGCTTGGACCGGAGCAGTCGCTTGTTCTCCAAGTGTCCGAACCAGGGCAGGATAAATCGAGATCAAGTTGATCAGACGCTGCGCGGTCGTCTCGTCGTGATAGGCCATGTTTGAAGACGGCTCGCGACTCGGATGAAGGTCTGCCCACCGTCCAATGATGGCAAGAGCGGCCCCGGCGCCCTCTTCACACCTCGGATTACCCTGTGCTAGGAGCGTTTTCGACCAGTCAATGAAGAACAGGAAGCCATGCAAGTAACGCTCGTTGGCTCGTGTAGTTGAGGCACTCCATACCCGTCCACCGTTGAACGGCTGATCGCCAAATTGGACGGAGGAGATTAGTTCCTGATCCAGGAACTTGGACGCTCGTGCCTGCGCCTCACTCGAAGAAGAAGCTGGAAGTTGACTCAAAGCTATTTCTCGAAGCCGGAGCGATCGTTCTGAATTTAACATGGTTCCTAGAAGTGGGGATTAGCACGGTGTTCGGGGCTCTACCAGCAGCCAAAGGGCTGCCGATGCTAGCTGGCGAAGTCCAAAACTCGTTTGCCAATACCGAGCAGCTGCTCGATCGCGGCAACGGTCCGCTCGGCGGCCTTGCCGTCACCGTAGGGGTTTACGGCGTTGGCCATGGAGTTGAAGTACGCCTGGTCGTTCAGGAGCCGGTCCACCTCGGAAACAATGCGGTCCTCGTCCGTGCCGATCAGCTTGACCGTTCCGGCCACAACGGCCTCCGGGCGCTCGGTGTTCTCCCGCATCACCAGGACGGGCTTGCCGAGGCTGGGTGCTTCTTCCTGGACTCCGCCGGAGTCGGTCAGGACCAGGTGGGAGAGGGACAGCATGCGGGTGAACTCGCCGTAGGCCAGCGGCTCGGTGACGACGATGTTGTCGATGCCTTCGATGAAGGGCATCACGGCGTCGCGCACCACGGGGTTTTTGTGCAGGGGGAGCACGATGGTCAGCTCAGGTTCGGCGGCGGCGATGCGGGCCAGTGCCCGGCCCACTCCACGCATCGCTTCGCCCTGGTTCTCGCGCCGGTGCGTGGTGGACAGCAGAATGCGTCCGCCGGCTGCTGCCAGCTCTTCAAGCTTCGGGTCGGTGAACGGAATGTCCTTATCCACGGTCATGAACAGCGCATCAATGACACTGTTGCCGGAGACAACAATGTCGTCCGCGGTCACGTTTTCGGCCAGGAGATTGTCCCGGCTGGTTGTGGTCGGAGCAAGGTGCAAACTGGCGATCTGCGAGGTCATCTTGCGGTTCGCTTCCTCAGGGAACGGCGAGAAGAGATCATGGCTTCGCAATCCCGCTTCAACGTGCACCACCGGGATCCCATGGTAAAAAGCCGCAATGGCGCCAGCCGTGGACGTGGTGGTGTCGCCCTGGACAATCACGGCATCCGGCTTGTTGACACTGAAAAGCTTGTCCAAACCGTCGATGGTCTTGGTAAGAATTCCGTTCAGGGTTTGCCCGGGGGAGAAAATGTTCAGGTCATGGTCCGGAACGATGTCAAAAAGGCCATTGACCTGATCCAGCATCGACCGGTGCTGGCCCGTGACCGTCACGAAGCAGTCCAGGGTTTTGGATTCCTGAAGTGCTGCGACAATCGGAGCCATTTTGATGGCTTCCGGTCGGGTTCCATAAATAGGCATGATGACTGGCATGAGATTCCCCCAAATACGCTTGACAAGAGACTGTTATTTGCTGCCAGTCTAGCCGATTCGTTTACGTTGGGGTTATGCCTTCCAAAATTCCTGATCTTAGGACACGCGCGGCCGGTGGCGGTAAGGCTTAGCCGAAAAGCACCAAAAGGGTGATCAGGGTCGGCACCGAGAGGCACACCAGCGTTGTCAGGACCAAGGCCACGAAGCGTTTCTTCCGATAGGCCTTGTCCTTCTTTGCCAACGGCGCGGTAGCTGGTTTCGCCGGGCTCGCCGAAGCGTCGGCCCGCTTTCCGCGGCCGGTGCCCTTCTGTGGCTCCAGAGGCGTGTCCTTCATGTGTCTCGCCGCGGCAATGTCCGGGTACTGCTTGTGCGCCATAGACTCAACCTTCCCACATTTGTGCAAATCGTTATCGGCACCGCCAAGGTCCCTGCGGTAGGCTTCCTACTGACCAAACCGGCTCGGGGGCAATGTGGGGCAGCAAGCAGGCCCGGGGCCAGCACAGCAGCAACAGCACGGAAACGGGATCACTTTGCAGACCAAAATCACCGCGAATGCACAGGCGCTGAAGCGATGGTTGAGCAACGCTGAAGTCTCCCTGGGCAACCACAGTGACCGGCTCAACGCCATCAACATCTTTCCGGTGGCCGACGGCGACACCGGCACCAACCTCTACCTCACCCTCCGCTCCGCCTCCCGGGCCGTCGCCGACGTCGACACCACCGACATCGGTGAACTGCTCGGCATCGCCGGACGCGCGGCCATGGAGGACGCCAAGGGCAACTCCGGCACCCTGCTCTCCGTGTTCCTGAGCGCCATGGCCGAACCGCTGCAGGGCAGCACCCGACTCTCCGCACCCTGCTGGCCACGGCACTGCACCGGGCCCAGCTGCGGTCCTGGTCTGTCCTCAGCGATCCCGTGCCGGGTACCATGCTCTCCGTGCTGGAGGAAGCGGCCCGCGCCGCGATGGACGAAGAGGCCGCCCAAACCGGCGACGACAGCAACGTGGGCCTGGCCGCCACCCTGCGCGCCGTGATGGACGCCGGCCTGGCCGCCGTCGTGCACACCGAACTGCAGCTGGACGCGCTCACCCAGGCCAAAGTGGTCGACGCCGGCGGCGTCGGCTTCCTGCTTGTGCTGGACGCCCTGCGTGCCGCCGCCCTGGGCGAGGAACTGCAGGAGGAACTGCTCGATGGCCTGCACGGCTACGACGTTCAGGCACCGCACATTCACAGCGACATGCCGCGGATGGAAGGGGTGGAGGTCATGTGCACCATCAACCTCAGCCCGCTGGACGCCGCGACCCTGCGCCTGCAGCTGGACGAGGTGGGCGACTCGGTGATCATGAGCGCCGTGAACGCCGTGGGGGAGGGTACCGCTGGCGCGTGCACGTCCACACGCCCGACGCCGGCACCGCCATCGACCTGCTGCGCACCGTGGGCGAACCCATGAACCTGACCATCACCGAGCTCTCCGCCGACGGCCACGAAACGAAGGAAATCGCCGAGGGCAGCGAAATCCACGAGGCCCATGAAGTCCAACGTTCCCCGGAACTCGATTTTCCGCTCGACCGGCGCATCGGCAAGCCGTCCGCCACCAAGCTCGACAAGCAGCTGGGCCTGAAAACGGTCGGGGACCTGCTGCACCACTTTCCGCGGCGCTACATGGAGCGCGGCGAGCTCACCCAGATCGCGGACATCCCGTATGACGAGGACGTCACGCTGATCGCGCGGGTGCAGACCGCCAACTCCCGGCAAATGCAGACCCGCAAGGGAATGCTGCTGGAAGTCACCGTCACCGATGATGACTCCGGCGCCCTGGGCCAGCTGCACCTGACGTTCTTTAACGGCTGGAAGGCGAAGCAGGAACTGACCGTGGGCACCCGCGCCATGTTCTCCGGCAAGGTGAGCGTGTACCGGCACAACCTCACGCTGACCAACCCGAACTACGTGGTGCTGAACGACGACGCCGACGACGAGGAGGAGGCCAAGCGCCCCATCCCCCTCTACCCGGCCACCGCCAAACTCAACAGCTGGGACATCAAGAAGGCGGTGGACACGCTGCTGGTCACCCTGCAGCCCGAAGAACTGCAGGACCCCATTCCGGAGCCCATCCGCCAGCGCGAACACCTGCTCGGCCTGGCCGAGGCCTACGAGAAAATCCACCGGCCCTCCGAGGTCGGGGAGGCCTATAAGGCCCGGCACCGGTTCCGCTACCAGGAAGCCCTGGTGCTGCAGACCGCCCTGGCCCGGCGCCGCAGCATCGCCGCCCGCGAGGACGCCACTGCGCGCCCGCCGCGGACCGGCGGGCTCCTGGACCGCTTCGACGCCTCCCTGCCGTTCACCCTGACTCACGGCCAGTTCGACGTCGGCCGGGAACTGAGCGACGACCTGAGCCGGCCGCATCCAATGAACCGGCTGCTGCAGGGCGAAGTGGGGTCCGGCAAAACCCTGGTGGCCCTGCGCGCCATGCTGCAGGTGATCGACGCCGGCGGGCAGGCCGCGCTGCTGGCCCCCACCGAAGTCCTCGCCGCGCAGCACTACGAGTCCATCACCCGGACCCTGGGCCCGCTGGGCCGGGGCGGACAGCTGGGCAGCGACGACGACGCCACGCAGGTGACGCTGCTGACCGGCTCCATGAACACCGCCCAGCGGCGGGCCGCCCTGCTGGATGCTGCGAGCGGCAGCGCAGGAATCGTCATCGGCACGCACGCCCTGCTCTCGGACCAGGTGCAGTTCGCCGACCTGGGACTCGTCGTCGTCGACGAGCAGCACCGCTTCGGCGTCGAACAGCGCGACGTGCTGCGCACCAAAGGCCGCAGCACGCCGCACCTGCTGGTCATGACCGCCACCCCCATTCCGCGGACCGTGGCCATGACCGTGTTCGGGGACCTCAACGTCTCCACGCTCGCCGAGCTGCCCGCCGGCCGCGCACCCATCTCCACCTACATGGCGCCGCTGGCGGAAAAACCGGCCTGGAACCGCCGCATCTGGGAACGCGCCCGGGAAGAGATCGACGCCGGCCGGCAGGTGTACGTGGTCTGCCCCAAGATCGGCGACCGGGAGGACGAACCGGGCTTTGATATGGCCTTCTTCAACGACGGCCCGGGCGCCGGCAGCAAGGCGGACAAACTGAACCTGGCCTCCGTTCTGGAAATGCACCAGCAGCTCTCCGAGGTTCCGGCGCTCGCCGGCGTGCGGATCGGCGTGCTGCACGGGCGGCTGGACCCGGCGGACAAGACCGAAACCATGGCGGCCTTCAACCGCGGCGACATTGACCTGCTGATTTCCACCACGGTCATCGAGGTGGGCGTGGATGTCCACAACGCTACCCTGATGGTTATCGAGGACGCCGACCGGTTTGGAATGTCCCAGCTGCACCAGCTGCGCGGACGCGTGGGCCGCGGCGGGCTGCCAGGAACGTGCCTGCTGGTGACCCGGCTGGAACCCGGACATCCCAGCCGGGAACGGCTGGAGGCGGTGGCAGCGACCACCGACGGCTTTGAACTCTCCCGCCGGGACCTGGAGCTGCGCCGCGAAGGCGACATCCTCGGCGCCTCGCAGTCCGGCGGCCGCTCCACCCTGAAGCTGCTGCGCGCCATTCAGGATGAAGCGTTGATCGAGAAGGCCCGCGCCGACGCCACGGCGCTGGTCGAGGAGGATCCGGACCTGCACATGCATCCGGCCCTGAACGAGGCCATCGAGGACTACCTCAACCCGGAGAAGGAAGCCTTCCTGGACCGCGGCTGACACCTCGGCCGGAGCCGCCAGTCAAAGCCACGGGCGGGCTTCGGCGATGTCCGTCCCATCGTGGGTTCTTTAGGTGCCCGGCGTGGTTCCGGCCCAGGCTGCGGTGAGCAGCTCGGTGAGACTCGAGGGGCTAACCTTCCGCGGATTCGAAGCGGGGATCACGGGCAGGATCAGTTCCACTGCCTCGGGTATGTCCTTCTCCGCAAAACCGTAGTTCTTCAGCGCTTTGGGCGCGTTGACTGCGGTACGGAGGCGGTTCAAGCCTGCCGCGGCATCTTCGGAACCGAAGGCGCCAGCGATCCGGGCAGCGGCGTCCGGCGCCTCGGGCGCGTTGAATGCGAGCACATAGGGCAGCACCGTGGCGTGGGTCTGTGCGTGGGGCATCTTCCAGGTGCCTCCGAGAACGTGGCAAATCTTATGGTGCATTCCGGAACCGGCGGAGGCGAAGGCGACAGCCGAGAGGTACGCGCCGTAAAGGGCCTGTTCCCGGCCGGCCAGGTCCTGCGGGTTCTCGAAAATGCGGGGCAGGCCACGGCTCAGGGCCCGGATGCCCTCCGCCGCCAGGGCCTGGTTGATCGGGTCCGCCTCCGGGGCCCACATCGAATCGATGCAGTGGGCCAAACCGTTCAGTCCGGAGGCCACCGACAGATCCACCGGAAGAGACAGGGTCAACGCGGCGTCATAGATCACGGTCGCCGGCAGGACCCGGTCATCGGTGCCGGTGGTCTTACCCGATGCGTCGGTCAGGCCCCAGACGTTTGTCGCCTCCGAGCCGGCATAGGTGGTGGGTACAGCGACGATCGGCAGGCCCGAGGTCAGGGCCACGGCTTTGGCCAGCCCGATGGTTGAGCCGCCGCCGATACTCACCAGGAGGTCGATCCCGTGGCCGGCTACGGCGGCCCTGGCTTTCTCGGCTTTTTCGATCGGTACGTGCGCTGCCACGTCGTCATAATTCACGGCGACGTCAATTCCTGCGGAAACGTCGGCGGCGGCCTGTGCTCCGGCCCCTGAGGCGATCACCATCACCCGCTTCGCATTGAACCTCGCGACCTCGGCCCTCAGGTTGTCTGCGGCCCTGCCGAATCCGAACAGCACCCGCTGACCAAGACTGACATGTTCAAAAGTTAGGGCCATGGTCATCTGCTCCTGCTCAGGGTGTTTTTCAGTGGCTGCTGCGCTACTTTCCGGTGGGCAAAACCGTTCGGCGCCTGAGATAACGGCGGATCCTTCCGATGGAATCGTCATTGAGGTGGTGGTCGGAATCGTCGTAGATCGTCAGCTCGACCGCGGCCCCGAGGGAACGGAGGGCCTGCCGTGTTGCTTCGACGCGGTGCAGGGGGACCCAAACGTCTTCCCGGGCGGTGCATAGCTCCACCGCCAGGCCACGCAGAGTGGACTGTGAAGAAACGGCCCACTCTCGTTCGGACGAGCCGAGGTAACCGCCGGTGTGGAGAAACGCCCCGGCCAGGCGCGGCTGGTCCCGCAGGAGGTATTCGGACAGCAGGCATGCGCCCTGTGAGAAACCCAGCACGACCACGGGCGGCCCATCCAGGTCCAGCAGGGCGCCCAGCTGCGTGCGGACGGTTTCCAGGGCATCATCGAGCGCTGGTTGATTCCCCTCGACCGGGGCAAGGAAGCTCTCCGGGTACCAGCTTCGGTGGTGCGCTGCCGGCAGGACCCACGCTATCCCGGGCATGTCCACGCGGTCGGCCACCTGCGTCATGAAGGCCGGGGTTTGCTCCCGCCCATGGACTGCATAGACGAGCAGGAGGCTTCCCCGAGGGCCGCCCCGTACCAGTGGGGCTCGTGAGTCAGATGTGGGTTGGAATGCGGAGTTGATTGCACGATGCTCCTGCAGTTGAGGCGCGAAGAAGGAAGCCGGGCGGCGCCTTTCCCAATCTTGTGACGGAGGGAGCGCCGCCCGTGTCGCGCCGGCGGAATCAGTCGTCGTCCGTCGTAACGGGTTCAAGCTGGGACATAATGTGTTCGCGTTCGTGCTCAAACTGCGGCGGCAGCATGAATGCCCGGCCCAGCTCCTCGGGGGACTCGTCGCAGTCCCAGCCGCCGTCCTCGTGGGTAACGGCGAGCTCGAACAGCGCGCCACCAGGGGAGCGCACATAGTGGGACTTGAAGTAGGTCCGGTCCTTGAGCTCGGAGATATCGGTGTAACCCGCACCTTCAATCTCGAACTTCGCCTCTTCCTGATTCTGCAAGGTGTCCAGATTCCACGCGAAGTGGTGATAGGTCCCAGCACCGTAGCGCCACGTTCCTGGGCATCGGTGCGGTTGCCCGTAAGTTCTATCCAGTTGCCGAAATCGCTCTTGCCCACCTGGAAGCGTGCACGGTCGCCCTCCTCCAGGATCTGGTCCCGGGCAAAGAAGGCCTCGTTGCCAAAGTCGACCATCCGGTCGGCGTCATACACGTGGATACCCACGCCGTGAATGCCGTGGATCGCGGCCGTGTCGGGTACGCCGTGTCCGGTGAATCCCCGGCGGGGATCCTCTGAAGTGCCCACCAGCTGATACTCCACCCCGGAGGGGTGGTGGAAAGCGACTCGCCGCTCGCCGAAGATCTCAACCTGCACGTTCTCCACCTCGTGGTCGCTGAGGCGCTGCGCCCAGAAGTCCAGCGACCCGTCCGGCACTGACAGCAGCACCTCGCGGGCCTGGTTGGTTCCGCGGGTGCCGAACAGGCCGTGCTGGGCCCAGGGGAAAGTTGTCACCACGGAGGAAGGATCGCCGTCCGCATTGGAGTAGTACAGGTGGTACACGGGTTTGGAGCCGTCATAGAGGACGGTCTTCTTGATGAAGCGCATGCCAAGGACTCGGGTATGGAAATCCACGTCCTCCTGGGCCGCTCCCACCGAGAGGGTCACATGGTGGGAGCCGATGAGATATGTCATGGCCGGTTCGTCCTAATCGTCGTGGTTGTTCAGAGAACCAGGACCGTACTCGTGTGGGTGAAACAGCGGATCAGTATTTGAGAAAATGTCGCTGCGCCAAAGCCCGATACAGTAAAACCCATGAGCCGCATCATTGCCGGAACCGCCGGCGGAACCTCCCTGACCAGTGTTCCCGGAACAGGAACCCGCCCCACCACGGACCGCGTCAAGGAGGCCCTGTTCTCCCGGCTGGAGTCCTATGACGTCCTGTCCGGCGCCCGCGTGCTGGATCTGTTCGCAGGCTCCGGTGCGCTCGGTGTGGAGAGCGCCAGCCGCGGCGCCGTCTCCGTGGACCTGGTGGAGCTGGCCGACAAGGCCGCAGGCACCTGCAAGCAGAATGCCAAACTGATCAACGACGCGGCCGGCCGGTCCGTGGTGAACGTGCACCGGGCCAAGGCCGACACCTACCTGCTGCGCGTGCCCGCCGACGTCACCTGGGACGTGGTGTTCCTGGATCCGCCCTACGACCTGGCCGAAGAGGACCTGAACTCGGTGCTGCGGGCACTGCCGCGGCATCTGGCCGAGGGCGCCGTCGTCGTGCTGGAACGCTCCACGCGCTCGCCGGAACCGGAGTGGCCCCAGGGCATGGAGCGCTTCAGTGAGCGTAAGTACGGGGAAACCACGCTGTGGTTCGCGGAGCCGTCCTCAGCCGAAGGTGCCGGAGCCGCCGCTGACGGCTAAGCCGTGTTGCTAAAGCTGTTGGCGTGCCAGTGAAGGGGTCACACGACACCATGTCTCACGGCCGCCTTGCGTGCTCGGTCCACATGCCGAAGGACACCCCGGTCGGATCTCGGAAAAGGCCGAACCACCGATCGTCGCCACCCAAAGCAACCCGGGACCGCTCTACCAGGCCGCCGAGCGCTGCAACACGGTCGAGCGCTGCCTCAAGATCATCGACAGCCACATACAAACGTGGCCCTGCAGACGGAGGAGACGCCGACGGGTCGGCCCGCCGAAGCCCGCCAATTCCGCGATCGCCTGCCTTGATGATCCAGTAGTCCGCACCCAACTCCGTGTCCGCGAAGGCAGGCTCAAAAAACCAACCTGATAGCGCCGCATGAAACTGTTGAAAGAGCTCTGGATCGGTCGTCTCGACTTCCCACCAAACCACCTTGTCCATGCGCTCATGCTATGGAAAAGCAAACAGGCCACGCTTAGCAACACGCTCTAGGAACCCGAGGCAAACACATCCAACCGCTCACCCGTCAGCACGTCGGCCGGATGCGGGCCGGCCGCCAGCAGCTGTGCGGTCCATTCCTCGGGCCAGGGGAAAGCGGTGGCCGCGAGCACGATGTTGCCGGGAAAACGCCCCGTGAACATGGATTTCTCGGCCAGGGCCGCGAACCCGGCTCCGGGGATGTTCGTCAGGCCCTCCTGCAGGGCGCGGATCTGCCTGCGGCAGAAGGCCATCCCGGGGTCGTCACCCACGTTTACCAGCAGCACGCCGGTGGGGGAGAGCAGGGCGGCGGCCTCGGCGTAGAACTCGGGCGTGGTCAGGTGTTCGGGCGCGTCGGCTCCGGCGAAGACGTCGAGGACTATGGCGTCAAAGGATCCGGGCTCGTAGTTCGACAGCGAGTCGCGGGCATCACCGATCACTGTTTCCAGCAAGGTGCCCTCCGGCAGCGGCAGATGTGCCAGGACGAAGTCCAGCAGCTCGCGCTCCAGCTCCACCGCGTGCTGCTTGGATCCGGGCCGGGTGGCCTGCAGGTACCGGGTGAGGGTCAGCGCTCCGGCCCCCAGATGCAGTGCCCGCAGCGGCTGCCCCGCGGGCGCCGCCAGATCCAGGACGTTACCGATCCGGCGCAGGTACTCGTAAAAGATGTCCTCCGGATGGGCCAGGTTCACGTGCGACTGCTCGGCGCCACCGATGCTCAGCACCCAGGCCCCGGGGGTGAAGCCGTCCTCGGTGATGGTGGCATGGGCGCCGATGCCGCGCAGCAGCCGGGACGGTGTTTTATGCGGGGTCTTGTCCTGCGCCCCCATCAGAGCACCTGTCCCAGCTTCGAGATGCGTTCGGCGGCTTCCTGCAGCACCTCGGTCTTCTTACAGAACGCGAAGCGCAGCAGGGTGCGGGTGCGGCGGGCGCCGTCCTCGTGGCAGAATACCGCCACCGGGATGGCGCCCACCCCCACCAACTCCGGCAGCCGGCGGGCCAGTGCCGTGGCGTCTGTGATGCCCAGGGGCGCGACGTCGGCATTGACGAAGTAGGTGCCCTGCGGCTCAAACACGGTCAGGCCCGCGGCGCGCAGTCCTTCACTCAGGACGTCCCGCTTGGCCTGCAGGGTCTGCGCGATACCGGTGAAGAACGCGTCCTCCAGGCCCAGGCCCACGGCAATGGCGCTCTGGAACGGGGTGCCGGAACTGTAGCTGAGGAAGGACTTCACCGCGCGGACAGCGGCCACCAGCTCCGCAGGGCCGGAGAGCCATCCGATTTTCCAGCCGGTGAAGGAGAACGTCTTTCCGGCGGAGGAGATCGTCAGCGTGCGCTCGGCCGCTCCGGGAAGGGTGGCGACGGGAATGTGGCGCGGGCCGAAGGTGAGGTGCTCGTACACCTCGTCGGTGATGATCACGGCGTTGTACTTCGCGGCGAGCTCCACGATCCGCTGCAGGGTTTCGGCCGGAAAGACCGCGCCGGTGGGATTGTGCGGGTTGTTGACCAGCACCACCCGGGTGCGCTCGGAGAAGGGCTCCTCCAGGGTGGCCAGGTCCGGCTGGAAGTCCGGGGCCCGCAGCGGGGCCGTGGTGTGGGTGGCGCCGCTGAGACCGATCACGGCACCGTAGGAGTCGTAGAACGGTTCGAAGGTCAGCACCTCGTCGCCGGGACCGGTGAGTGCGAGCAGGGCCGCGGCGATGGCTTCGGTGGCGCCGGTGCTGACGATGATCTGCGTGTCGGGGTCCAGAGAGATCCCGTAGAAGCGTTCCTGATGGGCGGCGACGGCGTTGCGCAGCACGGGCAGGCCCTGCCCGGGCGCGTACTGGTTGGCGCCGGCGCTGATGGCAGCCCGGGCGGCGTCCATGACTTCGGCCGGGCCGTCCTCATCCGGGAAGCCCTGGCCCAGGTTGATGGCGTTGTGCCGGCCGGACAGGAGCGTGATTTCCTCGAAGATCGTCACCCCGAGCGCGCCGTCCGCGCCGAGCAAATTGGCTCCGGCGGCAAGGCGCTGCCAGGGCGGAGTTCCGCCGGCGGAGTCGGAGCGTAACAACGGTGCGGGATAGGGGAAGCTCATGCCTTCCAGTATTACCCCTTTCACCGGGTAGATTCGATCTATGCGACGCGCTGTATGCCCCGGCTCCTATGACCCCCTCCACAACGGACACGTGGAGGTGATTGCCCGCGCAGCCAGCCTGTTCGATGAAGTGATCGTGGCGGTCTCCACCAACTACGCCAAGAAGTACCGGTTTTCCGGCCCGGAACGCCTGGCCATGGCCCGCGAAACTCTGGGCGCGCTGCGCGGGGTGTCGGTGGTTCCGATGGGTGAGGGCCTGCTGGCGGACTTCTGCCGTGAGCACGGCGTGGACGCCATCGTCAAGGGGCTGCGCTCGGTTCAGGATTACCAGTACGAGCTGCCCATGGCCGTCATGAACCGTCACCTCACCGGCGTCGAAACCGTGTTCCTGCCGGCCGAGAGCCGGTACACCCACCTGTCCTCCACACTGATCAAGGAAGTCTCCGCGCTCGGCGGCGACGTCAAGGAACTGGTGCCCCTCGCGGCGTACCGGCGGCTGCAGCAGGACCAGGGCGCCTAAACCGGTGCCCAGGGGTACGGCGGCCCGGGAACTCTCCGAGCCCCTGGATGTTGGCGGACACCGTTTTGCCGTGGAACTGGTGCCGGCCGGCGGCGGTGCCGGAACCGCGGTGTCCGTACGGGCCGTGGAGACCGGCGTGGACACCGGCGGGGAAACCGCAGCGGAGACGGCGCCGGGGTCGGTGCTACTGCGCAACGCGTTGATCGAGCGCGCTGACCTGGTCCGGGACGATGCGCCGGATGCCGGCGAGCGGCACCTGCTGCAGTACCTGCCGGCCGGGGCGCCGGAGGAGCACTCGAGGGCCGCTTTGGCGGAGGCCCGACGGCGGCTGTCCGGGCTCCTGGCACCGGCTTCAGCGGTTGCGTCCGGGACCCGGGAGGTTCCCGACGGCGGGGTGAACCTGCTCTGGTGGGACGAACGCGCCAACTTCGGCGACGCCGTCGGGCCCTGGCTGGTGCGCAGCCTGACCGGACTGACCCCCGTGAACGGCTGGCGGCGCAACCTGTCCGTACCGCCCCTGGTGACCGTCGGATCAACCGCGGGCTGGCTGGAGCAGGACGGCACCCGGATCTGGGGTGCGGGGCTGATGACGCCGCTGTCGTCCGGGACTGTGACGCGGCTGGCGGGGCTCCGGGGAATCCGGATCGACGCCGTCCGGGGCGAACTCACCGCGAACGAACTGCGCTCGCGGCTGAGCTGGACGGTGCCGGAGGTGTACGGCGACCCGGCGCTCCTGCTGCCGCGCTTCCTTCCGGTGCCGGACGGCCAGCCGTCCCAGGGCAGGGTGGCGGTGCTGCCGCACGTGGACCACCAGGGCTTGTTCGGCCCTCGCGGGACATTCGACGAACCTTCGGCGTCCGCGAATTCTTCGACGTCCGGAAAAGCCTCAGCGTCCGGGGAAGCCGGAGAAACCAGTGAGGGCCGGGGAGCCGGGGTGTGCACGTCATTGATGCCCGGCAGGGGGTGGAGCAGGTGGTCCGGGAGGTTGCAGCTGCCCGCGTCTGTATTTCCAGTTCGCTGCACGGGATTATCGTGGCGCAGGCCTACGGAGTGCCGTGGGTCTGGGTGCGGATCGAGGACGCCCTGATTGCCGGAGACACGTTCAAGTTCCGGGATTTTTTCACCACGCTGGATGCCTCGGCAGTCGCCGCGGTGAGCATGACCGCGGCCGCAGCCCGGGACATGCATCCGGCCGTGCTGGCCCGGAAGGCCGCGTTGCCGCGGCTGCGGATTTCCCTGGACGCCCTGCTGGACGCGTTTCCGCTGCCCCGGCGGCCGTAAATCCGGTTGGCGCGCCCGGCTGGCACTCCCGGCCTGGATCCGGCTGGCGCAGGCCGGCCTAGATCCGGCTGGCGCAGGCCGGCCGCAGCACGGCGGCCGCCAGCCCGCCGGTTTCCTCCACAAACCTGCCCAGCCACTGCCCGGCCGAAAGCTCGGGATCCGAGGGCACCATGGTGAGTGCCGCCGTCGTGCACTGGCTGATGTTGGTTTCAGCGCGCAGCAGGTGATAGCGGGAGGTCACCACGATGAGGTTGTCCCAGCCGTTGTCGGCGGCCAGCCGGGCGACGGCGCGGGCTTCGCCGCGGGTGGTCAGCGGTTCCGGAAGGAAGCAGGTCACGGTGGGACTGGAAATGTAGTCGCAGTGCATGTCGGTGATTCGGTTGCCCGGGGTGTCCGTGGTGGAAAGGACCAGCTCCTCGGCGTACCCCTGGTAGGACAGTTCGCGGCCCACCGGCAGTCGTTCGGATGCCGCGCCGGCGAGGACCACAATGGCGTCCGCCTTGGCCGGCTGGTGCACCTGCGGATAGTAGAAGAGGGTGGCCGCGGCAAACACCCAGATCAGCACGGCGGAGACAATGGTGACGACGGCGGCGTCGACCCAGCGAGGCACTCCGCGCTGAAGCCGGACCACCAGGCGGTGCGGCATGGCGCGGAGGGCGGATAGCATCCCGACAGTTTATGCGAGCGGCGCCCTAATGCGAGCCGGGCAGGGCTCGGGTAAACCTGCGGGGCCATGGCCTGTAAACTGGAACGAGCAGCCCGGGCCCTGCCCCGATTCGAGGGGAGGCGCGGCGCAGTTTGAGAGAATCGGCCGTATCAGGCTAAGATGATATGTCGGTCTATGTTCTACAGGAGTTCTCATTAGCGTTCAGTCGCGGATTAATCCGGGTTCGTCGCCCTTGGCCATCAGCGTCAAGGATCTCGGGCGCAGCCCGGGGGTTATGCGGACTATGCACGAACATGTTCCGGCACCGAAGGACTTCGGTGTTGCGCTTATCGGCGTACCGGAAGGCGCAGATCTCGATCTGGACCTGAGGTTCGAAGCCGTGCACGAGGGGATTTTGGTATCCGGAACCGTCATCGCTCCTGTTCAGGGAGAATGCGGACGGTGCCTGAAGCCCATCGCGTACGACGAGGAAGTCGATGTGCAGGAACTCTTCTACTACGAGGACGCTGAGTCCTTCGGAACAGAAGAGGAAGAAGAGCAACACCGGATCGAGCGAGATGTCATCGATCTTGAGCCGGTTTTGCGGGACGCAGTGGTCACCACCCTGCCGTTCCAGCCGGTGTGCCGGGAGGACTGCGAAGGCCTTTGCTCCGAATGCGGAGCGCGCCTTGAGGAGGATCCGGGTCACCACCACCAAAGCGTGGATCCTCGCTGGGCAGCCCTCTCCGGGCTGGCTGGCAGCGCCGCAGACAATTCTGCGGCAACAAGTACAGAGTCAGACGAGAGAGAAGAGAGTTAGTCGTGGCTGTTCCCAAGCGGAAAATGTCCCGCTCGAATACGCGTGCACGCCGGTCCCAGTGGAAGGCAACTGCCCCCAACCTGGTGAAGACCGTTGAGAACGGCCGCGTCACCTACAGCCTGCCTCACCAGGCCAAGGTTGTGACCGATTCAGCTGGTACCGCGCTGTTCCTTGAATACAAGGGCCGCAAGGTAGCGGACGTCTAAAACCAGTGTTCCTTCCCGGTGCGGTTCTCCGGATCGGGACGTGAATACTGCTTTTCGGGTCAATACCAAAAAGTGAAGAATACTGAAGAGCTTCTGAAGCGTCTCGGTGTCGATATCGACGCCGGGACGCTTCGTCTTGCCCTCACGCACCGCTCCTACGCTTACGAGCAGGGCGGGATCCCCACGAACGAACGCCTGGAGTTTCTGGGGGACTCCATCCTGGGCTTTTCCGTCACCGACGCGCTGTACCGGGACAACCCGGACCTGTCCGAGGGCGAGCTGGCCAAGCGCCGCGCCGCCGTCGTCAGCACCCGCGCGCTGGCCGGGGTGGCCCGGGAACTTGAACTGGGCCAGTACCTCCTGCTGGGGCAGGGCGAAAAACTCACCAAGGGCCGCGACAAGTCCTCCATCCTGGCGGACACCACCGAAGCCCTGATCGGCGCCGTCTACCTGTGCCACGGGATCGAAACCGCCCGTGCCATGGTGATGCGGCTGATCGGCCCGCTGCTGCAGAACGCCGACGCGCTTGGCGCGGGCACCGACTGGAAGACCAGCATCCAGGAGATCGCGGCGAGCCGGAAGCTCGGCGAGATTGAATACCAGGTCACCGGCTCCGGTCCCGACCATTCCCGCAGCTTTGCCGCCGTGCTCCACATCGGTGGCAAGCCCTACGGCAGCGGCGTGGGCCATTCCAAGAAGGAAGCGGAGCAGGAAGCTGCCGCCGCCACCTGGAAGATGGTCTGCCCGACCGGCAGCTCCGCGGCCGCCGGAGCCTAGCTCCGTGCCCGAACTGCCCGAAGTCGAAGTGGTCCGCCGCGGACTGGCCTCATGGGTCCGCGGCCGGACCATCACCGGCGTCGACATCCTAGACCCCCGGTCCGTGCGCCGGCACGCCGCCGGACCCGAGGACCTAGTCGGCAACCTCGAGGGCGCTGTCGTCACCGACGTGGCCCGCCGCGGCAAGTTCCTCTGGATGCCGCTGGTGGAGGCTTCCGCCCTTGCGGAGCCCCTGGGTTCGCCCGCCTCCTCCGCGACTTCTGCCGCCTCCGCGACTTCCGCGACCTCCGCCCCGGAGTCCGTTGCGCCGTCCCTCCCGTCGAACGACGGCGGCGTTCCCCGGCTGGCGCTGATGGCGCACCTGGGCATGAGCGGACAGCTGCTGATGGAAGATTCGCACCTGCCCGACGAAAAGCACCTCAAGGTCCGCTTTACGCTCAGCCCCGCGGTGTCCGGCGACGGAACCCCGATGCCCGCAGAGCTGCGGTTCGTGGACCAGCGGATTTTCGGCGGCGTCTTCCTCACCGACCTGCAGCCCACGCCCGACGGCGCCCCGGCGGTTTGTCGGAGACCGGCCTGCCGCTGATCCCCGGAGAAGCCGCGCATATTGCCCGCGATCCGCTGGACCCGGCGTTCTCCTTTGAAGAGTTCTACACGCGGCTGCGCAAACGCCGGACCGGCATCAAGCGGGCCCTGCTGGACCAGGGGCTGGTCTCCGGGGTCGGCAATATTTACGCCGACGAAGCCCTCTGGGCCGCGAAGCTGCACTTCGCCCGGCCCACCGATACGATGCGCCGCGCCGATGCCCTTCGCCTGATCGAGTCCGCGTGCGACGTCATGACCCGGGCCCTGGCCGCCGGCGGCACCAGCTTCGATTCCCTTTACGTCAACGTGAACGGCGCCTCGGGCTACTTTTCCCGGTCCTTGAACGCTTACGGCCGCGAGGGCGAACCGTGTCCGCGGTGTGCCGCGCTCGGGCTGTCCACCCTGATCCGGCGCGATTCGTTCATGAACCGCTCCTCGTACAGCTGCCCGGTCTGCCAGCCCCGGCCCCGCAACGGCCGCTGGTAGGGGCCTTTCGGGTTTCCGGCTACTTGCGGGCGAGGCTTTCTGCCGGCGCCGTCCGTTGTACAGCTAATGGGGTCATTTCCGCGGTTTAGGCCCGTTATCTGTACAACCAACGTCGGGCCGGGCGGTGTAGACCCGTTATCTGTACAACCGACGTCGGGCCGGGCGCGTGAAGGCCCGTTATCTGTACAACCGACGTCGGGCCGGGCGCGTGAAGGCCCGTTATCTGTACAACGGACGTCGGGCTGCCCGGATTAGGCCCGTTATCTGTACAACGGACGTCGGGCTGCCCGGATTAGGCCCGTTATCTGTACAACCGACGTCGGGCTGCCGACGTGTGGCCGGGCGGGTGGTTGCCCTCGTGCGCAGCTCAGGTGACTTCCGGTTGCCCTAACCCGCCATACGTGCACACCTGTTGCCCGGAACACCGCCTCACCAAGCGCTGCAGCGGAGCCACGGAGCCGCGGGCCGGGCGTTAGGAGCGGCGAAGCTCCGCGAGGACGCCGTCGGTGAAGGGCGGCCACACTTCGGCAGCCCAGGGCCCGAAGTCACGGTCCGTCAGGGCGACGGCGGCAGCACCGGCGTCGGGATCGACCCACAGGAAGGTGCCGGACTGGCCGAAGTGCCCGAACGTCCGCGGTGAGCTGTCGCCCCCGGTCCAGTGCGGGGACTTGGAGTTGCGGATCTCGAAGCCCAGTCCCCAGTCGTTTTCCTTCTGCCGGCCAAACCCGGGCAGCACGCCGGACAACCCGGGGAACACCACGGCGGTTGCCTCGGCCAGGCGCCCGGGTGCGGTGAGCACCGGCTGCTGCAGCTCGGCGGCAAAACGGCTGAGATCGGCCACTGTCGACACGGCGCCGGCGGCCGGGGATCCCTCCAAGGCGGTGGCGGTCATGCCCAGGGGAACGAGAACGCCGTCGCGCATGTAGTCGGCCATGGAAATGCCGGTGGCCTCCTCCAGGGTTTCCCCGAGCACTTCGAAGCCGGCATTGGAGTACAGGCGCCGGGTCCCCGGCTCGTAGCGGACGGTGCGTTCACCGAAGTCGTAGCCGGCGCTGTGCGCCAGCAGGTGCCGCACCGTGGAGCCCTCGGGCCCGGCGGGCTGGTCCAGTTCCAGTGCTCCTTCGTCCAGTGCCACCAGCATGCTGTAAGCGGTCAGGAGCTTGGTCACCGAGGCCAGCGGATAACGCCGCTCGATGTCCCCGGAGCTGCCGGCCACGCTGCCGTCGGCCAGAATGACGGCGGCGGAAGCATGCTCGACCGGCCAGTTTTCGATTACCTTGACGCTGTCCATGGAGTTCCTCTGCTGTGAAGCGGTAGTGACGTAAGGGTTGCAGTTCCGTCAGGCCGCGGTGCCGCCGTAGTGGGCGGCGAGCCGCCGCATGCCGTCCTCCACCGTCACCGCCGGCGTCCAGTCCAGCACCTCGCGGGTGCGGCGCTGGTCAAACCAGTGCGACGTGGACAGCTGCTCGGCCAGGAACCGGGTCATCGGCGGCTCGTCCTGCACCAGGCCGCGGGTTCCGGCGGCCAGCCACAGGCGTTCGATGACGGATCCGGCGCCGCGGGCCAGCCCGCCCGGAACACTCCACGCCGGTGCGGCAACGCCGGCGGCGGCGCAGATGCCGGCCAGCAGTTCGCCCACCGGACGGGGCTGCCCGTTGGTCACCACCAGCGCCTGCCCGTGGGCATGGTCCATCCGTTCCAGCCCGCGCACGATGGCCGCCGCGGCGTTGCTGATGTACGTGGTGTCGATCAGGGCCGTTCCGCCGTTGAGCAGCGGCAGCCGGCCGGAGCGGGCGCGGTCAATGACGCGCTCCACCAGCTGGGTGTCGCCGGGCCCCCAGACGATGTGCGGGCGGATGGCTCCAACCCGGAAACCGGGGGAGTCCTCGGCCAGGGCGAGCAGCTCAGCGGCGGCCTTGGACCGGGCGTAAAAACCGCGGGCCCGGTCCGGATCGGCGGTGCCGGCGTCCGCTCCGGCGATCGGCCCGCCGAAATGCGCCACCGACGGCGAGGACACAAAGACGAAGTCCCGGATTCCGGCTGCCTTCGCCGCCTCGAGCAGGGTCCGCGTTCCGATGATGTTGGTGTCCACGAAGTCCTGCCACTCACCGGTGAAGGACACCTTTGCCGCCAGGTGCATGACGGCGTCCATCCCCTCGACAGCACGGGCGACGGCGGCCGGGTCGGAGACGGAACCGGCGACGGCCTCGATGGCAGCAGGCCTCTGCCCGCCGGCAGCAGCCACAGCGGCCACGCCGGCGGCCGCGCCGGCAGCAGCCACGCCTGCAGCGGCAGGCATGACAGGCACGGACGGCATGGGGGTGCGCTGCAGGGTCCGGACCGTGTGGCCCTTCTCCGCCAGCAGCCGCGCGACGGCACCGCCGAGCAGCCCGCTGGCACCGGTCACCAGGACGCGGCGCGGGGCTTCGCCCGAAGTCATTCCCGGCACTCCGGCGGCGGCGCTCATTTGCGTCCCCCGTTCCGGGAACCTTCGCCGGCTGGCCGGCCAGGACCTGTTCGGCCCAGCCCGCCAGTGCGGTGCGGTCGATCTTGGAATTGTGCCGGATGTCCGTGGGCATCGCCGGCAGCACCAGCACGGCGGCCAGGTCGAGCCCGGCAGCGGCGGACACCGCGGTCCGCACGGCGGCGGCCAGCTCCTGCGGGGCGGTTCCGGCTCGGCGGGCCGGTTCCTCCAGTTCCAGCACGGCCGCCGGAACCTGCACTCCGGCCGGACCAATGCCGACGACGGCGGCACGCCCGACGCCGGGCACTGACTCCGCGGCCTGTTCGGCCGCCACCGGGGTGACCACGCCGTCGGGCGTTGTAAGGATGTGTCCGAGCCGGCCTTCGACCCAGAGCCGGCCTTCCTCGTCGAGGTGCCCGACATCGCCGGTGCGGTGCCAGCCGGGCAGCGAGGAACTCTTGGCTTCGGTGATCCAGAGCCGGTCGTAGCGGTCCTTGACGTGCGGGGCGGACACCAGGATTTCACCGGTCACACCGGCGGTGTCCAGCGGTGTGTCGCCGACGCTGCCGTCCGGAGCCAGCGCCGCGATTGCCACGAGGGCACCCGACACCGGAGTGCCGACGCAGACGCCGTTGCCGGCGCCCGCGGCGCGGATCCCGTCCAGGCTGATGTCGGTGACCGGCAGGGCTTCCGTCATGCCGTAGGGGGTGTGCAGCTCAGCGTTGGGCGCCAGCGCCGAGACCCGGGCCAGCAGCGGTTCCGGAATCGGCGCGCCGGCCGAGAGCAGCAGCTCCACCCGGGCCAGGGCCTTGCGCTGGTCCGGATCCAGCTCCCCGGAAGTGGCCAGCACGTTGACCAGGGCTGCCGGCGAGGCGAACACCGTGGTCGCGCCGACGGCGGCTGCCGCGTCGGCCAGGGCCGCCGCGGTCAGGGTGCGCGGGGAGGTGACGTCCATGTCCGGAGTGACCGAGGTGGCGCCCAGTGCCGGGCCCAGCAGGGCAAACGGAGCGAACCCGGCCACCAGGGACGTGCCGGCCTGCAGGTTGTACGTGTTCTTGAGGGCATCGCGCATGGCGGTGAGCTGGCGGTGCGTGTACACCACGCCCTTGGCCGGTCCGGTGGAACCGGAGGTGAAGAGCACGGCGGCGTCGGCGTCGGGCTTCTCCGCCAGCCACGGCACGTCGCGGCCCTCGCCGGCGGCGATCAGCGCGGGCACTGAGTGCTTGACCCCGAGCAGCCGGGCCCTGGCCGGTGACAGCGTTTGCGCGCTGATCTTCACGCCCGGCCAGCCGAAGGCCCGCGCGCCGATCAGTGCCCGTTCAATGCCGATGATGTACTGCGGACCGGCGCCCTTAATGGCACGGCTCAGGCCCTTGGTGCCCAGCCCGGCGTCGGCGACGACGATGACCGCCCCCAGCCGCAGGCAGGCGTAAATCAGCGACGTGAGTTCAATGCCCGGCGGCACGAGCAGGTTCACGCGGTCCCCGGGGCGGACCCCGGCGGCGGACAGCCCGGCGGCGAGCCGGTTGACGCGCTCCGTCAGCTCGGCCCAGGACAGGGTGGCCGGGGCGCTGCCCGCGGGTGCGCCCAGCGGTGCCATGTCGACGACGGCGGGGGAGGTGTCGCCGTCGCGCTCGTCCAGTTCCGCCAGCATGGGCCGGAACAGTGACAGGCCCGCCGCGGCGCGGCCGCGGATCTCGCGGTTCTCGGTGCCCGGCCCCTTCTCCAGCCAGTCGAAGACCGGCGCGGTGATGTCCACGTCCTCGGGCAGCAGATGGCTGGCGCCTTCGAAACGGTGCACGTCGGCGTTGGGCAGCCGGTCCATCAGGTCCCGCAGGTAGCGGTCGGAGAACACCGGGTCCTTCGGTCCCCACAGCATCAGTGCGGGCACGTCCAGGCGCCGGATGCCGTCCGCCACCCGGTTCAGGGTGCGCCAGCTCGGATGCGTGGACTCGGCCGGAATGTCGGCAACGAAGTTCGCGACGCCCTCGCGCCGCGCGGCACTGCGGTAGGGGGCGGCGAACGCGGCCCGCACGTCCCGGGCCAGCGCGGGCTGTGCCAGGGAATGCGTGACGCGGATGAACGCGTCGGTGGTCTGCGTGCCCCAGCCGTGGACGGCGGGGTGCAGGGCCAGCTGCAGCGCCGGCGGCACGTTGAACCCGGCCGGATGCACCGCGGTGTTGGTCAGGATGATGCCGGCGAGCACGCTGCGGTGCTTCAGCGCCCAGCCCAGCGAAATGAGGCCTCCCCAGTCGTGGCCAACCGTCACGACCTTGCCGGTCAGGCCGAGCGCGCCGGTGAGGTCGCCGAGGTCGGTGATGCGGTCCTCCAGCCGGCGGAAGGCGCCGGTGCGGGCGGAAAAGCCCATGTCCAGCTGATCGACGGCCACCACCCGCCATGGCTTGTCGGCCGTGGACCCGGCGGCGATAAGGCTGCGCCAGAGGTAGGACCAGGTGGGGTTGCCGTGCACGCAGAGCAGGGTGCCGGCCGGTTCGACGCCGCGGGCCGCGAGGTCCGCGCCGTTGTCGAGCAGGTGCCACTTGTGAACGGTGCCGGGACGGTCAACAGCCGCGGTCGAGGGCACCTGAACGAGGGAGGACCAGGATTCCGGAACGCCGGGCCACAACTGCTGCGTCACCAGGCGATCTCCATCATCATCGTGTTCAGGCCCGAGCCCACGCCCATGCAGAGCACCCGGTCGCCGGGGTTCAGGGTGCGGGATTCCTGGGCCAGGGTCATCGGCAGCGACGCCGGTCCCACGTTGCCCCAGCGCGGGAAGGTGATGGGCACGCGGTCCCGGACCAGATCCACCGCCTTAATGATGGCGTTGGTGTAGGAATTGGACACCTGGTGGGTGACGTAGCGGTCCATGGAGCGCCAGTTCCAGCCCTTCTCGTGTGCCTCGTCCCAGGCGTTGACCACCAGCTCCAGGCCGCCGTCGAGCAGTCCCTTGGTGTCCGTGTACATGCCGTCCACGCCGCCGACGCACAGCTCGTGGTGCTCGGTGCCGGCCCGGGACACGCCGCCCATGATCCGGTGGGAGCCGGGGTTCTCGTCGGCCCGCCCGATGACGGCGGCTGCGGCGCCGGAGCCCAGGGTCAGGGTGGCAAATTCGCGCAGATAGTCGTCGCGGGTGGAATCGGGGCTGTTCAGGCGCCGGAAGGTGGCTTCCTGCGTGCCCTGGGCATCTTCGCCGGCCACGATCAGGGCGTACTTGATCTGTCCGGATTCGATCATGTTTGCGGCCAGGGTCATGCCGTTGACGAACCCGAGACATGCGTTGGCCAGGTCAAAGTTCAAGGCCGACGAGGGCAGTCCCAGCTGGTGGTGGATTTTCACGGCCACCGAGGGCTCCAGGTTCCGCCGGGTCACCGAGGTGTTGATGAGCAGCCCGATTTCGGAGGGCTCGACCCCCGCCTCGGCGATGGCCTTGGCGCCCGCCTCGATGGCGGCGTCGTCGAAGTCAGTGCCCGGAGACCACCACCGGCGCTCGCTGACGCCGGCCACCCGTTCCAGGAGCCGTTTGGAGAGCCGCAGCCGTTTCAGGGACGGCGCGAGCCGTTCATCGAATTCAGCTGAGGTCATAACCACCGGTGCTTCAACGCTCGTGACGCTGAGAAGGGCCGTGTTTTTATGCTGGAAGTTGAAGTTCCCGGTCAAAATGCCTGCCTTGTCTCCTGCTGAAGTGATCGCGCTGGCTGGCTGAGGGGAGCCTGCATCCACGTCCTGATTCACTTGTTCCTTAGAGAATCCTACGTTCCCGCTGGGACTGAAGGGACGCGCGGGCCGGGATTACGCTCTGCGAGTACTGCAGTTAAGTCTCAGGCACCAAGTAGATTTAAGGAATCACCCGACAGCAGGAAAGATTGGCCCCCCGTGCATTTGAAGACGCTGACCATGCGTGGATTTAAATCCTTCGCATCAGCCACCACGTTCGAGTTCGAACCCGGGGTAACCGCTGTGGTGGGGCCCAACGGGTCCGGCAAGTCCAACGTGGTGGACGCCCTGGCGTGGGTCATGGGGGAACAGGGCGCCAAGACCCTGCGCGGCGGCAAGATGGAGGACGTGATTTTCGCGGGCACCAGCGGCCGGCCGGCGCTGGGCCGCGCCCAGGTGTCCCTGACCATCGACAACGCCGACGGCGCCCTGCCGATCGAATACTCCGAAGTCACCATTTCCCGGACCCTCTTCCGGTCCGGCGGTTCCGAATATGCCATCAATGGTTCCCCCGCCCGGCTGCTGGATATCCAGGAGCTGCTCTCCGATTCGGGTCTTGGCCGGGAGATGCATGTCATAGTCGGGCAGGGCCAGCTGGACCGGATTTTGCACGCCGGAGCCGAGGAGCGCCGGGGCTTCATCGAAGAAGCCGCCGGAATCCTAAGCACCGCCGCCGGCGGGAAAAGACGGTGCGGAAACTCGACGCGATGCAGGCGAACCTGGCCCGCCTGACGGACCTGACGTCTGAGCTGCGCCGCCAGCTCGGTCCGCTGGGCAAACAGGCCGCCGTCGCCCGCCGTGCCCGCACCGTGCAGCAGGACGCCCGCGACGCCCGGGCCCGGCTGCTCGCCGACGACTTGGTGACGCTGACCAGTGCGCTGGCCCGGGACGAGGCCGAGGAAACGGCGCTGCTGGCCCGGCGGGACGCAGCAGCGGCAGTTCTGGCCGGCGCCCGCGCCCGCCAGGATGAGCTGGAGAAACTCGCAGCGGAGGCCACGCCGCGGGTCAATGCGGCCCGGGACGCCTGGTATGCCCTGTCGTCGCTGCGGGAGCGGTACCTGTCCCTGGCGGCCCTGGCCGACGAACGGCAGCGGCTGCTGGGCGCGTCCGAACAGCGTGCGGATTCCGGCTCCGATCCGGAGCGGCTGCAGGCCTCCGCCGAGCGGGTCCGCGCTGAAGCTGCGGCACTGCAGGAAACGATTGAAGACCGGCAAGGGGTGCTGGCGGACGCGGAAGAGCTCCGGGCCGCCGCGGAAGCTGAGGCTGCCGCCGAAGAGCAGCGCCTGGCTGCCGTCCTGCGGGCCGCAGCGGACCGCCGCGAGGGCCTCGCCCGCATCTCCGGTGCGGTGGGCGCCGCCCGCTCCCGGGTGGAAGCGGCCGAGGCGGAGCTGGGCCGGCTGCGCGCTTCCATCACCGAAGGCGAGGAGCGGCGCCGGCAGGCACAGCAGGAATTCACGGCACTCGAGAACTCCGCAGCCGGTGCCGAGGAAAGCGAAGAGGGGCTGGACGCGGAATACGAGGACGCGCTGGCCGAACTCGACGCCGCCGCAGCGGCGCTGGAGGACCTGCGCCGCACCAAACAGCAGGCCGAGCGTGAACGTGAAACGCTGACGGCGCGCCGCGATGCGCTGCGTGTGGGTTTGGACCGGAGGGACGGCTCGGCGCTGCTGCTGGACTCAGGGCTCGACGGCGTCCTGGGGCCGTTCGCCGCGATGCTCACCGTCCGCTCCGGCTGCGAACGAGCAGTGACGGCTGCCCTCGGTGCGGCCGCTGCCGCCGTGGCGGTGACCGGCCCCGGAGCCGCGGTGCGTGTGCTGACCCACCTGCGCGACGCCGAAGGCGGGCAGGTGGACCTGGTGCTGGCCACGGGGGAGGCCGGTGCCGTGGATGGCGCTTCCGGTGGTGCGGGTGGCGCTTCCGGCGGTGCGGGCGCCGTCGAGGGTGCGGGCGCTGACGGCGCGGGTGCCGGTGGTGCCGGCGCTGTCGAGGGTGCCGGCGTGGGGCAGGCGGCGGACAGCCGGCGCGGACCGGCCCCGGCTGACGGGGCCTTCTGGGCCCTCGACGCAGTGCAGGCGCCGGCGGAGCTGCAGCGCACGCTGGAGGAACTGCTGGACGGCGTGGTCATCGTGGAGTCGCTGGCCGCTGCAGCCGACGTCCTTGCCGTCCGGCCGGAGCTGAAGGCCGTGACCGCCGGGGGAGAGGTCCTTTCGGTGTATGCCGGGCACGGCGGGTCCGCCTCGGCACCCGGTCTGCTGGAGCTGCAGGCGGCGGTGGACGAGACTGAAGAACGGATCCGTGCTGCTGCGGCCCGGTCGGAACAGGCCGGTTTTGCCCTGTCCGGCGCCGCGGCGCGCCGCGATGCCGCCCAGGTGCGCACGGATACGGCGCTGGCTGCGCTGCACGACTCCGACGCACGGCTGGCCGCCGTCGCGGAACGGCTCGGCACGCTGGGTTCGGCGCTGCGCTCTGCGGCGGGGGAATCGGACCGCCTGCAGCGGCTGGTCAGTGCGGCCGAGGCCAACCTAGTTCGGGAACAGGAAGCGCTGGCTGAGGCCGAGGCCCGGCTGGCCGCCGCGGACGAAGCGCCGGCGGACGAGGAACCGTCCACCGAACACCGGGAGGCCCTGGCGCTCGCCGCTGCCGCCGCCCGCCGCGCGGAAACCGAGGCACGCCTGGCGCTGCGCAGCGCGGAGGAGCAGCACAAGGCGGTAGCCGGCCGGGCCGCCGGACTCGAACGCGCTGCGGAGACTGAACGCCGGACGCGGGCCGCCGCGGAAGTCCGGGCCCGGCGTCGTGCCCTGCAGGCGGCGAAGGCCGCGGCGGTTGCGGAGGCGGCGCGGGAGGTGCTGCGCTTCCTGGAGGTGTCCCTGGCTTCGGCGGCGTCCGAGCGGGACACCGCCGAAGCCGCGCGCACCGCCCTGGACGCCGAGCTGGGCGCCGTCCGCACCACCGCCGCAGATGCCGCCGCCGAAGTTGCCCGGCTCACCGACTCAGTGCACCGCGACGAACTGGTCCGGGCGCAGCAGCAGCTGCGGATCGAGGCACTGGAAACGCGCGCCGTGGAGGAACTGGGACTAACACCCGATCATCTGGTGGCGGAGTTCGGTCCGGACCAGCCGGTTCCGGTCCCCGCGGAAGCGGAAGCCGGGGCGGGTGATAAGTGGGCGGCGCTGCACGCGCCCGTGGACGACGACGGAAACCCGCTGCTGACCGCGGTGCCCTATGACCGGGCGGTGCAGGAAAAGCGGCTGAAGCAGGCGGAGCGCGACCTCGCCGCGCTGGGCCGGGTGAACCCGCTGGCGCTGGAGGAGTTCGCCGCCCTGGAGGAACGGCACACGTACCTGAGCACCCAGCTGGAGGACCTCAAGGCGACCCGGCGCGACCTGCTGGACATCATCAAGGACGTGGACCGGCAGGTGGAACAGGTGTTCACGGCGGCGTACCGGGACACCGCCGAGCAGTTCGAGCGGGTGTTCGCCACGCTGTTCCCGGGCGGGGAAGGCCGGTTGGTTCTCACCGATCCGGACGACATGCTCACCACCGGAATCGAGATCCAGGCCCGTCCCGCGGGCAAGAAGATCAAACGCCTGTCCCTGCTGTCCGGCGGCGAGCGGTCACTGACCGCCGTGGCCCTGCTCGTGGCGATCTTCAAGGCCCGGCCCTCGCCGTTCTACGTCATGGACGAGGTGGAAGCCGCACTGGACGACACCAACCTGGGACGGCTGATCACGATCTTCGAAGAGCTGAAGGAGTCCAGCCAGCTGATCGTCATCACCCACCAGAAACGGACCATGGAAGTTGCCGATGCGCTGTACGGCGTCACGATGCAGGGCGACGGCGTATCCACGGTCATCAGCCAGCGGCTCAAGAAAGCGTCCGAGCCGGCCGGCTGAGTGTCGGGTTCCTGCGTCCACCCGCCCCGTCGAGTGTCGAGTTCCTGCCGGCTAACTCCGTCGAGTGTAGAGCTCCTGCGGGAATCCTCCGTCGAGTGTAGAGCTCCTGCGGGAATGAACGTTCTGGATCGGTGTGAGCTCGACAATGGATGTGCCTAAGCAACACGATTCCGACATTGGACGTGCCTAAGCAACACGATTCCGACAATGGATGTCCCTAAGCGGCACGATCCCGACAATGGAAGTGCCTATGGGATGCGCCGGATTACCGGGCGTAGCGGAGCACGAAATTGCGCAGGATCAACGGCGGAACACTGACGTCGGCTCCGTGCACCGAGGCGCGGACGGCGTCGGCCTCCTCGGGCGGAAAGTACCCGGCGTGCCGGTAAACGGTGATGCGGGTCAGCAGCCCGGGGACGTCCAGTTCAGGATGGAACTGTGTGGCGTAGAGGTTGTCCTTGATCCGAAACATCTGCACCGGGCAGGTGGCGGAACCGGCCAGGTTCACGGCGTTGGGCGGCAGCACGGAAATGGCTTCTCGGTGGCCCACGAAGGCGCTGAAGGAATCCGGAACCCCTTCAAGCAGCGGATCAAGCCGGCCCTCGCCGGTGAGCTTGATATCCACGGCTCCGATGGCCTCGCCAAACTGCCGGTCCACGATTCCGCCCTGGTGGCGGCCCAGCGTCCCCACCCCGTAGCAGGCGCCCAGGAACGGAAAGTCCCGCTCCACCACCTCGTCGAGCAGTATCCCCAGTTCGCTTTCCACCCGAAGCTGCAGCTCCGACTTCGCGCTGTCCGGATCGCTGGCGTTGAACGGGCTGCCGCTGACGAAAATGCCGCTGTACCGGTCCAGGTCGAGGGCAGGCAGCGGTCCGGCCTCGAGCCGGATGCGGTGCAGCTGCTCAGGCTGCAGGCCTCCGAAACGCAGGAACGCTTCATACTCTTCGGTGGCGGCAGCGTCCTCGGCCCGGGAGGCCAGCAGCAGGAAAGGCTTCATTCTTCGATCGTAGTGCGGGACGGGCCGGACTGCGTATCAGGTGCGGAAGCGGACTTCGGCTGCGGGCGCTGCGAGCCGGAAGCACCGGAAGCACCGGAAGCATCCGGAACACCGGGTGCGTCGGGAGCCCCGGGTGCAGGGGCACCAGCGGCGCCCGGTGCCGGCACGCTAACCTCCGGCTCCAGGGTTTCCCGGGCGCCGATCCAGGCGAAGCACGCCATGATGACGATGGCTCCGGTGACGCCGAAGGCCCAGCCGAAGCCCAGATAGTCGGCCAGCAGGCCGGCCAGGATGGGCCCGACGATGGCTCCGCTGTCGCTGGCCATCTGGAACGTCGCGAGCACCTTGCCGCCGCTGCGGTCGTTGCCCACCACGTCGGCGACGGCGGCCTGCTGCGCCGGATTCAGCAGCCCGGTGCCCATGCCCGCGATCACCGAGACCACCAGGAACATCGGCACGCTGGTGCTGAAGCCGATCGCGGCGGTGGCCAGCGCGTTCACGGCCAGGCCGGTCAAGATGAGAGGACGCCGGCCCCAGCTGTCCGCCAGCCGGCCGGAGAAGGTCAGAACCACGGCGGTGCCCACGGCAAACGCGGTCAGCGAGATGCCGGCGATTTCAGGGCCCGCGGACAGGGCGGCGGCGGCGAACAGCGGCAGCAGGGAGTTGCGCACGCCAAAGGAGGACCACCCGTTGGCGAAGCTCGAGGCCAGCGCTGCCCGGTAGGCGGAATCACCCAGGGCTTCGCGGACGGTGAGCACCGGACGGGGTGCGGGCTTGGTTTCACCCTCGGCCAGCCGGGCGTCCTTGAGCTGGAGGGCGACGACGGCGGCCGCCACGACGAGCGCGCCGGCATACACCAGGAACGGCACGCGCAGCCCGAACCCGGCCATGAGCCCGCCCGCGAGCGGGCCGGCAATGTTGCCCAGCAGGAACGAGGATGCGTAGGCGCTGGAAACACGGCCGCGCACCGCCGGCTTGGCGAGCCGGATGATCAGTGCCATGGCCGAAATGGTGAACATGGTCGAGCCGATGCCGCCCAGTCCCCGGAAGACCAGCAGCTGCCAGTAGCTTTCGGCAAAGGCACACGCTCCGGTGGAGGCGGCGACGATGAGCAAACCGGCGATGTAGACCGGGCGCTCGCCGAACTTTTCCAGGAGGGCTCCGCCGGCCGGCGCAAAGACCAGCCGGGTGAAGGCAAAGGCACTGACGATGACGGAGGACGCGGCGACGCCCACATTGAAGCTCTGGGCGAATTGCGGCAGCACCGGGGCGACGAGGCCGAAGCCCAGGGCGATGACGAAGGCGGCGGCAATAAGGACTTTGATTTCCCGCGGTATCGCGAGACGGGGGCACGGACCATGATGCCTAGATTCTCTCAGACCGGCGCGCCTTCCGGGGATCCCGCCTCCGTCCGGAACGGAGCGCCGCCGCAGGGCCCGCCGGGTGCCCGGAAACACACCGGTGTGACATGCTAAAGAGCGTGAATGAGACTCTTGCGATTGTGATCTATGTGGTCGTCGCCCTTGCGGTCGTTGGTTCCGTGGCAGCTCTGCTGGTCGGACCCGACGCACTCCCAAGGGCATGTACCCCACCACCCGTGACGCCAATGATCCGGTGACCGGAGCAGGCGCGCATGCCGCCGGCACCGATGTCCTGGATGCGCCGCCCGCGGGCACCCCGCCGCCGGCGGACACCGACGTCGTCATTCCCGATGACCTGCGTGGCCTGGAGGAAGCGGCTCCCGCTCCCGAGGCTCCGACGGTGGAGACTCCGGAACCGGTGCAGGGCCGGCTGGCCCGGCTGCGCGCGCGGCTGTCCAAGTCCAACAATGCCCTGGGCAAGGCGCTGCTGGCGCTGCTGTCCAGCGACAAGATTGACGAGGATGTCTGGGACGAGATCGAGGAAACGCTGCTGCTGGCGGACCTCGGCACCGAACCGACGATGGAACTGGTGGATGCCCTGCGCGAGCGGGTCAAGATTTCCGGCAGCCGCGACCCGCAGGAAGTCCATCAGATGCTCCGCGAGGAGCTGATCAAGCTCGTGGATCCGACCATGGACCGTTCCCTGGCCGTCACCCGGCACGCGGACAAGCCGGCCGTCGTGATGGTGGTGGGCGTGAACGGCGTCGGCAAGACCACCACGGTGGGCAAGCTCGCCCGCGTGCTGGTGGCTGAGGACAAGGACGTGGTGCTGGGCGCCGCTGACACCTTCCGCGCGGCCGCCGCTGAGCAGCTGGCCACCTGGGGACAGCGCGTGGGCGTGCCCACCGTGCGCTCCGACGTCGACGGCGCCGACCCTGCGTCCGTTGCCTTCGAAGCCGTGAAAGCCGGAATCGACGGCGAGGTGGACGTGGTCCTGGTCGACACTGCCGGGCGCCTGCAGAACAAGGTGGGCCTGATGGACGAGCTGGGCAAGGTCAAGCGCGTCATCGAAAAGCAGGCCGAGGTCGATGAGGTCCTGCTGGTCCTGGACGCCACCACCGGCCAGAACGGCCTGATGCAGGCGAAGGTCTTCTCCGAGGTCGTCAACATCACCGGCATTGTGCTGACCAAGCTGGACGGCACCGCCAAGGGTGGCATCGTCGTCGCGATCCAGCGCACGCTGGGCGTGCCGGTGAAGCTCGTCGGGCTGGGCGAGGGCGCCGATGACCTGGCACCGTTCGAAGCCGAGAGCTTCGTGGACGCACTGCTGGGCTAAGCCGCGCCACCCGCGCAAGGGGCTCCGCACTTCCTTCGGAAGTGCGGAGCCCCTTGGTGGAACGGAGTTCGGCGGAAAGTGCGGCGGTTAGAACGTGAAGTTCAGGACCGTCACCGTTCCGGCGGTCAGCGCGAAGGTCTGCGTGCTGGAGCCGTATTCAAAGCCCGGCACGGTCAGCCGCTCGGCGGCCGGAGTGCCCTCGGCGGGGGCGCCGTCGATCAGCGTGCCGTCCTCCGCACTGTAGGAGGTACCCGTCATCTGGGACATGGTGCCGGTCAGGGCCTTGCCCGGAAGTTCAAGGGTGACGGCCGCCTGGGCATCGGTCTCGGGATTGTTGTTGTTCACCACGACCACGCTGACGCTGCCGTCGGCGTGCCGCACGGCGTACGGGTACGCGAGGCCGCCGCCGGCGGTGTCCAGTTTGAGGAATTCACCGGCCGGCATTTCGGCGACCATGGACAGGCCGTAGTAGTTGGCCCGTTCATCCACTGCTCCGTTGGGCTGCAGGTAGGCGCCGCCGGTGCAGATGGCGGACATGGGCGGACCGCCCGTGCAGGTGATCAGCGAGCTGTGGAACGAGACCCGGGAAATGCCCATCTGTGCGGCACTCAGGGCGTAGTCGGCACTCCAGATGGCCGAGGCGTGGGTCTTGGTGGTTTCGTTGGATCCGGGGCAGGCGGAGATGCCGGTCTCCGGGATCCAGGTCTCCAGGCCGGCCTGCCTTGCCGGCTCCATGGCTGCGGCGCGGAAATTGTTGGCGTGGTCGTGCAGGTGCCGGGTGGTCAGGTTGGCCATGATGGGCTCACCCAGCGGATCGGACCCTTCACAGGAGGACAACGGGTAGTGGTGGAAGGAGAGGATCTTCTTCTGCGGCAGTTCCACCTCGGCGAACGGACCCCACCAGGTCTGCTCGTACGTTCCCGGGCCCACGATGGGGACTTCGGGGGCCACGGCGTGCATTGCTGCGGCGTAGGCCTGCAGTTCGGTCAGGTAGTCCTCAATGCCGTAGCCGGAGTCCCGCAGCCCGGTCTTGGCGAAGCCGTTGGGCTCATTGCCCACGGTGATGCCGACCAGGCGCTCGCCGAAGGCCGCAGCCGCGTATTTGGTCATGTCGGCGGCGCGGGCCGGATCATAGTTGCCCAGATCCACGGTCAGGGCGATCTGCCCGTCGACGGCTTCCAGGAGGGTGTTGACCCGTTCCAGGTCCGCCGGAGTTACAGCGCGCACCGGGTGCGCCTTGTCACCGGAGAGGTTTCCGGGAATGGCCTCACCGGCGGAGGTCCAGAAGAAGCGCCGGTCCACGGCGTTGCCGCCGAAGCGCAGCAGGGGCCGGCCGAGTCCGGAAATGGACTGGACCATTTCCGGATTGTCGCCGGACAGGGAGGGATCGGCCAGGTCGGTGGCTTCCAGGGAGAGCCCGATCAGCCCGTCGGGCAGTGCGGTGCCGGTGGTTTCCGCGGCCACAGTGATGCTCAGCGGCTCCACGGGATTCTGCGGTGATCCGGCCGGCGGCCCGGTCTGGTCGTAGTAGGTGACTGCCGGCGCCGGGGGCAGCGTGGGTGTCGGCGTCACTGTGAAGGGAGTTCCGGTGGGGGAGGGTGCAGCGGCGGGGGCGGGTGCGTCGTCGTTCATCACCATGGGTGCGACGACGGCGCCGGCGGCCAGCACGGCTACAAGAGCTGTCCCGGAGATGATCCACGTTTTCTTCTTGTTCTTGCCTGGGGTCTTGTTCTTGCCGTCGTCGGCGGCCGGGGAATCCGGGCCGCCCGATGGCGGAAACTGCTCGGGCATAAAGGTTGTACCTCCGGTTGTGAGACTTAGGGACCATCCTAGCCGCGGGCACGGACACCATACGCCCCGCCGTCACCCCTGCACTTCGCTGGCCGCCGTCCGCCGAAACGCTGTGGAAACATCGCCGACGCGGAGTTTTTACATCAACGGCGGGTTTGTAATGTCCCGGCAATCAGCCCGGGCGAAGACCGAAATCTTGCCCCGGCAAAGTTCATGGTGCGGGAAGGGCCCGCGGTACGTGAAGGGACGTGGAGATGGATCTGTCAGCAGGTCACGTCTGGGTGATGATTTCGGCGGCACTGGTGCTGCTCATGACGCCCGGAGTGGCATTCTTTTACGGCGGGATGACCCGCGCCAAGGCCGCACTGAACATGATGATGATGAGCTTTGTCTCCATCGGACTGGTGGGGGTTGTCTGGGTGCTGTGGGGTTTCTCCATGACCGGGGGCGACGGCGTGGGCGGGCTGTTCGGCAACCCCTTCACTTCCTTTGGACTTGAGTCCCTGATCGGCACCGAAGACCTCATCAGCGCCGGCTTCGGCGCCACCTTCGCCATCATCACGGTGGCCCTGATCAGCGGCGCGATTGCGGACCGCGCCAAGTTCAGCGCCTGGGCCGTCTTCGTTCCGGTCTGGGTGACCCTGGTGTACTGCCCGCTGGCCTTCATGGTCTGGGGCGGCGGACTGCTTGGTGAAGAGGGAGCCATCGGCTCGGTGGTCGGGGAGGCCATCGACTTTGCCGGCGGCACCGTGGTTCACATCAACGCCGGTGTGGCAGCCCTGGTCCTGGCCCTGATCATCGGCAAGCGCAAGGGCTTCGGCAAGGACCCGAGCCAGCGCCCCCACAACATTCCCTTCGTGATGCTGGGCGCCACCCTGCTCTGGTTCGGCTGGTTCGGTTTCAACGGCGGCGCCGCCGGCACCGCCGAGGAAGCTGGCCTGATCTGGGTCAACACCATGGCCGCTCCGGCCGCTGCCATGGTCGGCTGGCTGCTGATCGAACGGATCCGGGACGGACGCCCGACGTCGCTCGGCGCCGCATCCGGAATTGTTGCCGGCCTGGTGGCCATCACCCCGGCCTGTGCCAGCGTGAGCCCGCTCGGCGCCGTCGGCCTCGGCCTGGTGGCCGGAGTCCTCTCCGCGCTCGCCGTCGGCCTGAAGTACAAGCTCGGCTATGACGACTCGCTCGACGTCGTCGGCGTACACCTGGTGGCCGGCATCGTCGGCACCCTGGCACTGGGCTTCATTGCCCTGCCGGTCGAGGGTGAAGGCGGCGGCCTGTTCTACGGCGGCGGCTTCGCGCAGCTCGGTGCACAGCTGGTTGCCATGGTCGTCGCGATCGTCTTCTCCGCGGTCCTGACCCTGGTGATCGGCCTGGCCATCCACAAGACCATCGGCTTCCGGGTGTCCGAGGAGCAGGAAGTCAACGGCGTGGACCTCAGCGAACACGCAGAAACGGCTTACGAATTCGGCGGCCTGGGTGTGGGCGGTTCCTTCCGGCCCACGCACGAGACCGTCCGCACCGCCACGAAGGAGAGCATCAACTCATGAAACTCGTAACGGCCATTGTCCGGCCCGAAAAGCTCGACGCCGTCCGCGGCTCCCTGGAAACCTACGGCGTGCAGGGCCTGACCGTCAGCCAGGCCAACGGTTACGGGCGCCAGCGCGGCCACACCGAGGTCTACCGCGGCGCCGAATACACCGTGGACCTGCTGCCGAAGATCCGCATCGAGGTCCTGGTGGCCAACGAATGGCTCAACGACATTGTGGACGTGCTGGTCTCCACCGCCAACACCGGCCGCGCCGGCGACGGCAAGGTCTGGGTGGTCAACGTGGAGGAAGCTCTCCGGGTCCGCACCGGCGAACGCGGGGACTCCGCCCTGTAGGCGCCGGCAGGCGCGCGGGTTTCGCGGACGGGGCCTTCCTTCCAACGTCCGCTCCTGATTACGACATGAAGACCTCTTGGGTTCGGCGGCGCAGCTGCCGCCGCCCGAGGGGTCTTCTTGTATGGGTGCAGGCCGCGGCCCGGTCGGGTTGCGCGGGCGGGATCCCTTTCTCCGATACATGCCGTCACATGTTCTCAACCAGGTTCACTACCCAGTGATCCGAGACGTAGGTCGCCTCCATTATTTGGGCTGTGGTTGTCTTGTCAATTGGAGCCTCAAAAAACACTTTGCCGTTCGGGCCTCGGTTGGCAACCGCATCTTGTCTAATTGAGAGCAATAGCTGATAGCGTCCCTCGGGAGTTTTTACAAACTGGGTTCCAGAAGAGTTGATATTGATTTTCCCGCCATGGATCCAGTCATCATTGATATATCCTTCTTCTAGATCCGTATAGAATATTTCGCACCGTGCACAGTCCGGTGCACTTATTTCCCATACCGGATCTGAGTCTCCGGTTTCGAACCCGTAATTCACTAAGCTAAACCAGTAGTCGCCGAAGGCCACCAACCCTTCTTTAGACTCTTCTTTCGCAATGTCCGGCATCACCGGCAGCGGCACATTCTCGGCTGGGCCCTCAGCGGTCGCCGGCTTGTACGCGGCCGCCGGGGTTGGCGTTGCAGAGGGCGCAGCGCTTTCGGTTGGGCCCGAGCTTTCACTGGCAGACGGGCTACTCGAGGCGATTCCGGCAGCACCGGCGTTGGGCTCCCCGCCGGATTCGGAACATCCGCCCAGCACCAAAACGGCAGCCAGTCCAAGCGCTCCGAAGCGGCTTGTAGGAACAACGGAACGGGCGGAAGTACGGATCATCGAATTACCCCCGGGAAAAATGGTGCGGGACTGGACGTGATGCCAATGCTAAGGTGCTGGGTCAAGGCGCACAGCGTTTTCCACAAGTCGCCAGGGTGGAAGGTAATCGTCGTCTCACCCTGATGGTTGCCATTTTCGGGGCGCCATCTCAGTCGCATCGCCAGCTGAGAACTGCGGGATCAGCAGCCGTAGCCAGCGGGGTTCACCAGACAATCGTCGGCGACGCTGCGGGATTCGGATTTCCAGACACTTACAGGTTGGGCGGGCGTATCGAATATACCGCGACCATCAATTGATATGTCGGGACCGCCATTCATTGAATAAACTGCCGTGAAGTAGACCGTGGCGTACATTTCGAAGTCACCGGTTGAAGTGTAGACATGGCTTGTCGCGGTTGGTTGTCCCACGCCGGACTCAGGCAAGGGTGAACCCGGATCGAAGGATAGGTCGCTGCTGGTCCCGTCGCCGTAGTGAAGGACATACTCTGTTGGCGTCGCAGTAATCTTGATATCTTGACCCAGAATCTCAGTGCTGATTACTTGTATCTGCGAATCAACGTAGACGTTGGTCTCGGCACCAATCATCGTGTAGGGCCCGGGCTGGGCTCGCACTTCGCCGGCGGTCACCGGATGTTCCTGGAATTCTGAAAGGAGGCGTGCGGTAACTTCTTCTAAAAGTTCTTCGGGATTCTCCGAGTATACGCAAGTAGGACCATTGTCCGGGAAGTTTTGCCACTCGGGAGGACTTACTCTCAACGCTCGTTTCCAGAGAACATATTGGCCGCTAGGCCCTTCGACACAAGGATTTGCGTCTAGACATAGAACATCTCCGACGTCACCCCTAAAACACACGGGCTCATACGAATAGATGTATCCGTCATTGCCCAAGGTTGGCAGGTCGCTCCAAACATCCGTTCCCGGTGCTCTACTCCAGCCCCCGATCCCGATCTCTTTCTCTTTCCATTCCCCCCAATCTTCCCCGGCACCGATAGCATGGGGGCCGGTAAGATTGAATATGCTACAAACAAACGTGGTGACTAGAATTGAGCCCAAAACTCTCCTGGTAGGCGGCCGCATTTTCGCTCTCACATGTTTTCAACTAAGTTCACTACCCAGTGGCCTGAATCATATGTAGCCTCCATGATCTGTGCCGTTGATGCTTCATCAGCAGGGCCCTGCCCATAGACTTTGCCGTTCGGTCCGCGATTTGCACCTGCTTCTTGAATAACAGATAGGAGCAGTTGATAGCGCCCTTCAGGTGTTTTTACGAACTCGGTACCGCTTGAGAGAACGGTAAGTTTTCCTCCCTGGATCCAATCGTCGTTGACGTAACCTTCTTCTAGATCTGCGTAGAACGATTGGCAGATTGAACACTCCGGTGCGCTTATTTCCCTCACCGGGGCTGCGTCTCCAGTTTCGTATCCGTAGTTGATCAAGCTGAACCAGTAGTCCCCGAAAGCCTCCAGACCTTCCTTCGACTCTTCCTTCGCAATTTCAGGCATAACCGGCAGAGGCACATTCTCGGCCGGGCCCTCAGCGGTCGCCGGCTTGTAAGCGGCGGTCGGAGTCGGCGATGCAGATGCAGAGGGCGAAGCGCTTTCGGTCGGGCCGGAGCTTTCCGTGGCTGACGGACTGCTTGAGCCATTCTCGGCGGCCTCGGCGTTGGGGTCGCCGCCGGATCCGGAACATCCGCCCAACACCAAAACGGCAGCCAGTCCAAGCGCGCCGAACCGGCTGACAGGAACAACGGAACGGGCGGAAGTGCGGATCATCGAATTACCCCGGAAAAATGGTGCGGGACTGGATGTGAGGCCAATGCTACGAGTTGGTCCGCAACGTATCGGAGTTATCCACAGCACACCAGAGGAAATTCGAAAGCGGGCTTATTAGACGGCAGCAGGTGCCACCTGACCGGCCGCAGTCAGCAGCTCGGCGGCCGGCCAGGAAGCTAGATACTCCACTAAAGATTCGTACGGCTCGATTCCCACTCCGCCGGGCCCATGCTTCCGGCCGGATACGTTTCCAGGGCCACCTCGCCGTCGGCCCACGCCTTCAGTACCGGGTCCACGATCCGCCAGCACTCCTCCGCGATGTCCGCACGCACGGAAACGAGGGGGTCACCCGAAAGGATTCCGTCGAGCACTTCGCCGTACGGAGTCATCGCCGATTTGTGCATGGGCGCACTGAGTCCGGTCCGCTCAAGCGTGAAGACGTTCTTCGGACCGTTGACGTTGAGCTCCAGTTCCAGGCGGGCTGGGGCGAACGATATCCGCAGCCGCGACGCTTCGCCCGCTGAACCGGTGAATCCGCCGGGCAGGTGATTGACCGGCTTGAAGGTGATGACGGCTTCCTGCCGGGTTTTGCCCAGGGCCTTGCCCGAGCGCAGGATGAACGGCACCCCAGCCCAGCGGTCGTTCTCAATCCGGATTTCCACCTCAGCGAGCGTTTCGGTTTCCCGGTCCGGATCCACGCCGGGGGAGTCTACATAGGCCTCAACCTCTTCGCCGTCAATCTCTCCCGCAGTCCAGCGGGCACGGCGGGTACTGCGTTCATAGTCCTCCGGCACCCGGGAGGCCCGTAGCGTGGCGGCGATCTGGTCGCGCACATCCCGCTCGCCAAGGGTCGCCGGGGGACCCATCGCGATGACCGCCATGGTGTGCAGCAGGTGGCTTTGGATCATGTCGCGCAGGGCGCCGGCGCCGTCGTAGTATTTCGCCCGGTCCTCCAGCCCAAGCTCCTCGTCAAAGAGAATCTCGACGCGTTCGACATGCAGGTTGTTCCACACCGGCTCCAGAATGCGGTTGGTGAACCGCAGCCCCAGGACGTTCATGACCGTGGCCATGCCCAGGAAGTGGTCAACCCGGTAAATGTGGCTCTCCGGCAGCAGATCCGCCAGCATCCGGTTCAGTTCTCGCGCCGACGCCTCGTCGCTGGCGAACGGCTTTTCGAGCACCAGACGGGTGTTTTCGGGCAGGTCTCCCGGCTTCAGCGCGGCCACGGTGGACTGTGTCACTTCCGGCGGCAGCGCGAAGTACACGGCCAGCGGTGCATCCAGGCTGCCCATGTCCCGCACCAGCCGTTCCGGGTCCTTGAGGTCCACCTGCAGGTAGCTGCCGTTCCGGACGGCGGCGTCGAGCGCCTCCCGCCCGTCGTCGCCGGCCTCGCCGCGGGCAGCGGCAAAGGCCTCCGTCAGCAGGTCCTGCCAGGTGCCGTCGTTCCAGTCCCGGGAGCCGGATCCGACGACGCGCAGCTCAGCCGGCGCGCGGCCGCTGCCGATCAGCTGGCCCAGCCCGGGCAGCAGCAGGCGCTTGGCGAGGTCGCCGGTGCCGCCAAGAATCAAGGGTGCGAAGTGGGGAGGAATCAGTCATGGTTACAGCCTGCCATCAGCCGCGCGGAACTGCTAAGAGTTTTGCGGCGATTACCCAAGGCGCCTTGGTACCCTTAATAGCTGGGCCTGCCAAACATGGCGAAGAACTGACGAAAGAAGTGCGCGGCACGTGTTCAATTCACTGTCTGACCGGTTGACTACAACCTTCAAGAACCTTCGCGGCAAGGGCAAACTGACCGAAGCCGACGTCGACGCCACAGTCCGCGAGATCCGCCGCGCCCTGCTCGACGCCGACGTCGCGGTGCCCGTGGTCCGCGCCTTCACCGCCTCCGTGAAGGAACGCGCCCTGGGCCTGGAGGTCTCGCAGGCGCTGAACCCGGGCCAGCAGGTCGTCAAGATCGTCAACGAAGAGCTCAAGGCGATCCTCGGCGGCGAAACCCGCCGGCTGCGCCTGGCGAAGAACCCGCCCACCGTCATCATGCTCGCGGGCCTACAGGGTGCCGGTAAGACCACCCTCGCCGGCAAGCTGTCCAAGCACCTGAAGTCCCAGGGCCACAGCCCGCTGCTGGTCGCCGCCGACCTGCAGCGCCCCAACGCCGTCCGCCAGCTGCAGGTTAACGGTGAGCGCGCCGGCGTTCCCGTCTACGCTCCGCATCCGGGCGTGTCCTCGGAATTCGAGGCAGCCACCGGCGATCCGGTCGCCGTCGCGCGCCAGGGCATCGAGGAAGCCCGCACCAAGCTGTACGACGTCGTCATCGTGGACACCGCCGGCCGCCTGGGCGTGGACGCTGAACTGATGCAGCAGGCAGCGGATATCCGCGCGGCCATCAACCCGGACGAGGTCCTCTTCGTCATTGACGCCATGATCGGCCAGGACGCCGTCAACACGGCGCAGGCCTTCAACGAGGGCGTCAACTTTACCGGTGTGGTGCTGACCAAGCTCGACGGCGACGCCCGCGGCGGTGCCGCGCTGTCCGTCGCGTCGGTGACGGGCAAGCCGATCATGTTCGCCTCCACCGGCGAGGCCCTGACGGACTTCGAGATCTTCCACCCGGACCGCATGGCCAGCCGCATCCTGGACCTCGGCGACGTCCTGACGCTCATTGAGCAGGCCGAGCAGAACTGGGACAAGGACGAAGCGTCCCGGATGGCGAAGAAGTTCGCCGACCAGGAAGACTTCACCCTCGACGACTTCCTGCAGCAGATGCAGCAGCTGCGCAAAATGGGTTCGATGAAGAAGATGCTCATGATGATGCCCGGCGCCGCCGGCATGCGTGAGCAGCTGGAGAACTTCGACGAACGCGAGATTGACCGGGTCGAGGCCATCGTTCGGTCCATGACCCCGCACGAGCGGGTGGCTCCGAAGATCATCAACGGCTCCCGCCGCGCGCGCATCGCCCGCGGTTCCGGCGTGCACGTGTCCGAGGTCAACGGCCTGCTGGAGCGTTTTGTGCAGGCCCAGAAGATGATGAAGAAGATGGCTGCCGGCGGCGGCATGCCGGGGATGCCGGGCATGGCCGGACCCGGCGGCTTCAGCGGCTCCCGCAAGAAGCAGCAGGCCGCCAAGGGTAAGAAGAAGGCCAAGTCGGGCAACCCCGCCAAGGCAGCACAGGAACGGGCCGAAGCGGAGGCCCGCCGCGCCGGAGCCCGCAAGGCACTTCCGACGGGCAGCGCCTTCGGCGGCCAGGACACCGACTTCGATCCGTCCTCCCTGAATCTGCCCAAGGGCTTCGAGAAGTTCCTGGGCAAGTAAGGAACTACGCCAGGCACCGCCGGACCCTCCGTCCGGCGGTGCCTGGTCAGAGCGGATTCAGCCGGATCCGCCCGGTCCGCCGGCGGGTCAACCCAGGAAGAGGCCAGTGTGGCAGCACAGGGACTGAGCGGCTTTTACGGGTCGGTGTTCAAGCGCAGCACCGCTGCCTACGCGCTGATCCGCACCGTGGACGGGCGCATTCTGATGATGCGCGCCGGCTCGGGCGGCTGGGTGCTTCCCGGCGGCGTGGTGAAGGGCGGGGAGGACCCCCGCTCGGCTGCGCAGCGCGGTGCGGGCGAGGCGCTGGGAGCCGGGTTCGACGTCGGGCGCGTGCTGGTGCTGGACTATGTCCAGGGCGGGGACCGGCAGGGCGGCGCGCAGGGGGACTCCATCGTTTTTGTGTTCGACGGCGGCACGCTGGCCACATCGGTGACCGGCTTCAGCGGAGCCGGAGGTGAGCGTGAAGCCCGCTTTGTGGCCCTGGGGGAGGGTACCGAGGTCTTCGGTGCGGCGACGGCCGGCCTGCTGGCCGCCGCGGTGGAAGCCCAGGAGCTGGGAACTGTGACGGAACTGGTCGACGGCAGGCCGGCCCGGGGCGAGCATGTCCTGGCGCCGCCGCCGCGCCGGATGATGCCGCCGGTGGACGGCTTTTCCGGAATTCTTGGACGTTAGGAGTCCCGCAGTGCCTTCGGAACGAGTGGTGTTTGTGCACGGCGCGGGCAGTTTCGGCGCTGCGGCCTGGCCGCGGCAGCACGGGCTGGCGCTGGGTTATGACTGCCTGTTCATCAAGCGGCACGGCTACGACGCCGTGGAGGAACCGCAGGCACCGGATTTGGAGGCCGACATTGCGGTGATCCGGGAGGCGCTGGGGGCAGGCGGACATCTGGTGGCGCATTCGGCAGGAGCCATTCCGGCCATGCTCGCGGCCCTGCGGGATCCGGGCCGGGTCTATTCCCTGATCCTGTGTGAGCCGGCAGTTTTCTCGCTGACCCGCGACTTGCCGGCCACCGCCGCCCACCGCGAGTTGCTGCAGCCGCTGTTTGACGCCGCGCCGGAAATGACCGACGAAGGGTTCGAGCGGGAATTTGTCCGCCGCGTCTTCGCCGTCGAGGCCGCCGCCGCAGGCCGCGCCGCCCGCCCGGGCCACACCGCTCCGGCCGATGAGGCGGCCCGGCGTTCCGCCGCCCGGCTGCGGTTGCAAACTCCGCCCTGGGAAGCGCCGCTGGATATTGTTCCGGGCGTGCCCACACTGGTGCTCACCGGAGGATGGGAACCGCTCTATGAGGAAGTCGCGGAATTCCTGGTGTCCACCGGGGCCGAGCACCGCCAGGTAGGCGGAAATCACCGACCACAGGACACCGGCGCCGGCCGCAAGGCCATACGGGAGTTCCTCGCCCGCAGCCGACAGGCCGAAACGGGCGCCGGGTGACCCGTCGCGCAGTGCCGGTTATTCGGGACGCCCGGGCGGAGGATTTGGTTCTGCTGCCGGAACTGGAGGCCGCGTCGGACACTCTTCTGGCCGGGATGCCGGGCGTCCGGAGTCCGGGGAGGAACCGCTGCCGCCGCCGTCGTCCGCGGCCGAACTGGCCGCCGCCGTCGTCCGCGGCCGAACTGGCCGCTGCCCTGCATGTACTGGTGGCCGGAACGCCGCCCGTGGGATTCGCGCGTATTGAGGAAGTGGACGGGCAGGCCCATCTGGAGCAGCTTTCAGTTCATCCCGATGCCGCAGGCAAGGGGGTGGGCCGGGCGCTGATGGAAGCCGTCCTGGCCTGGGCACGGACGCAGGGCTACACGTCAGTGACGCTGTCCACGTTTGCTGCGGTGCCCTTGAACGCTCCGTTCTACCGGAGCTGCGGATTTGCCGAGGTCCCGAGCCCCGGCGGTGAACTGGGAGAGGTGCGCGAGCACGAGAAACAGCTCGGCCTGGATGCCCTGGGGAGCGGGTTGCCATGCGCGTCCAGCTTGAGCCACCGCACTAAGTCCGCTGCAGGCACTTGGCATTACGTGAAGCTTCAACTAAACTCATTACATGAACCTTCAAGTAAATCCCGCTGATCTGCTACCCGCTGAGCTTGCCATGGGAACGGTGATGCTCAAGGTCGGCGACCTGGCGGGAGTCTCCGCCTACTACCGCGGTGCCCTCGGCCTGGATATCGTTGCTGAAGCCGACGGCGGCCAGTACCTCGGGCGGGGCGGTGTTCCGGTGGTCCATCTGGCTCCGGCACCGGGGCTGCAGGTGGCCTCACGGGGTGAGGCGGGCCTTTTCCATACCGCCATCCTCTTTGAGTCCCGTGCCGATCTGGCGGCCACGGTTGCGACAGCCGCCCAGTACGATCCTTCCGCCTTTGCCGGTTCGGCCGATCATTTGGTCAGCGAGGCGTTCTACTTCACGGACCCCGAGGGCAACGGAATCGAGCTCTACTACGACAAGCCCCGGGAGAGCTGGGAGTGGGAGGAGACCGCCTCCGGCCGCGAGGTCCGGATGGCCTCGCTGGCACTTTCGCCGCAGACCTACTTCCGCGAGCACCTCACCGAGGATGCACTGACCGGGCTGCGCTCCGCCGGGGCCGGCGTCGGGCATGTGCACCTCCAGGTGGGGGATACCGGTACCGCCGCCGCCTTCTACGTGGATACGCTCGGATTCGAACGCACGGCCGGCTTCCACGGGCAGGCCCTGTTTGTGTCCGCGGGCGGCTACCACCACCACATGGCCATGAACGTCTGGAACAGCCGCGGGGCCGGACCCCGCCGGGACACGCTGGGCCTGGGCGAAGTGCTGCTCACCGTTCCGGCAGCGGACGACGTCGCCGCGCTCGCCGACCGGCTCAAGGCCGCCGGTATCTCCAGCCACCACACCGGTGCCGAGCTCCGTTTCGAGGATCCCTGGCGGAACCGCCTGCGCGTCGCTGTGGGCTGACGTTCCCGCGCAGCCCGTCGAGTGTCGGGGTCATGCGGGATTGCCCCATCGAGTGTCGGGGTCATGCGGTGTTGATCCGTCGAGTGTAGAGGTCATGCGGGAAAGTTCGAGGCAGAGTCATATGGTCAGTGCAACGCTCTGAAAATACAGGAGCGATGCGATGCCCAGCGGTTACCCCTTCAGCCAAGATTTCAAGGACCGGTTTTACGACCTGATCTGTTCCGGCGTCTCCCTGACCAGAGCGTGCGAGCTCATGGGCGTGTCAGCGATGGGAGCAAGGAACTGGTGGCGTGATGCTGGTGCAATGAAACTAGTTCAAAGACCCGGTGGTGGCGGACTGGCAAGACCTGGCCCGTCGAATAGACCCGGCGGCCCGGGACGCCGGCTAAACCTGGACGAACGGATCGAGATCATGTGCGGACTGCGGGCCGGTAAAAGCCAAGCCGAGATCGGGCGCATGATTGGCCGGGACAAATCCGTGATCTGCCGGGAAATCAGACGCAACCTCAACGCCAACGGGATCTACCACGCAGGGATGGCGCACTCCCGCGCCCATATCCGCGCCGACCGGCCCAAACCGTTCAAACTCATAGACAACCCGGGACTCTGCACCCAGATCACGCAATGGATGGATCAGGGCTGGAGCCCAAAACTCATTTCGTTGGTCCTGGCCAAGGACTTCCCCGATGATAAGAGCATGCAGGTCAGCCACGAAACGATCTACCAGTGCCTTTACGTTCAAACCCGGGGCCAGCTCCGCAAGGACCTTTACCGCACCCTGAGCCTAAAGCGGGCCCGCCGCAAACCGTTGACCACCGATCACACCACCGGGCGAGGCAAGCTCTTCTCTGACGCGTTCACGATCAGCCAGCGCCCGGCCGAGGCCGAAGACCGGGCAGTGCCGGGGCATTGGGAAGGGGACCTGATCGTCGGAACCGGCTCCCGCTCAGCGATCGGCACGCTGGTGGAACGCTCGACCAGATTCACGATCCTGCTGCACCTTCCCGAACGGCATACCTCCGAAGCGGTCGCGGAGGCCATGATCGCGGCGATGAAGCACCTGCCGGCGGACCTGCTGCGCACGGTGACCTGGGACCGGGGCTCGGAAATGGTCAAGCACAGGCAGATCACTGCAGAGCTCGGGCGCCGGTCTATTTCTGTGATCCGCATTCGCCTTGGCAACGCGGAACGAACGAGAACACGAACCGATTACTGCGGCACTGGTTCGAGAAGGGTACGGATTTGAGCGTGTATACCAAAGCCGATCTGCGCAAGGTCCAGGACTCCTTGAACCGGCGGCCCCGCCCGACCCTCGGGCTGGCGACACCGGCTCAGAAACTTGCTGAGCTGCTGCAACCTGCAGCAGCCTAAACCCGCGTTGCACTAACCGGTTGACTTAGCCCGAGTGGAAGGGCAATCGTCCCGACACTCGACCCGGGGAAGCGGCATTTACTCGACACTCGGCCAGGGGGCGACCGGAGCCGGTCCCGCCGAGGACCCCGCCGCCAAAGATCCGGCCAGAACGGGCTGCCCGGGCACCAGATTCCGTCCCCCAGGGCCCAGCCCCGGGTTCCCGCGCAGTCCCCGCGGGTCCAAGTCGCCAAACATGGACTCATCTGGCACAATGGTCAGGTACTCGATCTGCGTGGACCCTCTCTCCGCGCATGTATCTTGTCCTTTTTGAACCCCAACGTTATGGCCCGCCCCACGGGAGCAGAAGTACGGGTTCGCCCCTTTTCAGATCAGGAGTGACCACAAAAGTGGCCGTAAAGATTCGCCTTAAGCGCCTCGGCAAGAAGTTCTCAGCACACTACCGCGTTGTTGTCATGGATTCCCGTGCCAAGCGCGATGGCCGTGCCATCGAGGAAATCGGACTGTACCGTCCGACCGAGAACCCGTCGTACATCGACATCAAGTCGGACCGCGCCCAGTACTGGCTCGGCGTCGGCGCCCAGCCCACCGAGCAGGTCGCAGTTCTGCTGAAGATCACCGGTGACTGGCAGAAGTTCAAGAACATCGAAGGCCAGGAGGGCACCCTTCAGGTCAAGGCTCCGAAGGAAGCTTTCGTGGCTCCCGAGAAGAAGTCCGTGATCGTTCCCGAGGCCATCACCCCGAAGGCCAAGAAGGACGAGGCTCCCGCAGAGGCTGAGGCCGAGTAACTTGCTGGCCGAAGCGCTGGAGCACCTCGTCCGCGGAATCGTTGACAGTCCCGAGGACGTCAAGGTTTCCGCCAAGAGCAACCGCCGCGGGGAAACCCTCGAGGTGCGCGTTCATCAGGATGATCTGGGCCGCGTCATCGGACGCCAGGGTCGGACCGCACGTGCCTTGCGCACTGTGATCGCCGCCCTGGCGAACGGCGAACCGGTTCGCGTCGATGTAGTGGATACCGACCGCCGCCGCTGAGCATCCGCGGCACGGCCGGACTGCATCGGCAGTTCACAGCACTTCACAGCAGTACCAGTTGGACCAGCAGTACCAGGTGAACGCAGTTCACGGCATCCGGCCCCTGCACCAGATAATGGTGAAGGGGCCGGATGTGTTTTCCGGGCAGGAGCGGCCGCCGCATGCGCCAGCACCCCGTCACCCCATTCAGGCCGCACCAGAATAAGCCGCACCACAACAAGGAGACCCCCATGCAGTTACAGGTGGCACGCATCGGCAAGCCGCACGGCATCCGCGGCGAAGTGACCGTCCAGGTCATGACCGACGCCCCCGAGGACCGCTTCGTGCCCGGAACGGAGCTCATCGTCGAGCCCGCCTCCAAGGGCCCGCTCACGGTTCTGAGCGCGCGGTGGAACAAGGACATCCTGCTGCTCGGATTCGAAGAAGTTGCGGACCGCAACGGCGCCGAGGAGCTCCGCGGCGCCATGCTCTCCGTCGACACCGAAGAACTCGATGGCGAGGACGACGACGAGGGCTGGTACGAGCACGAGCTGGTGGGCCTGCAGGCCAAGGTGGACGGCGACGTCGTCGGTACGGTCAGCGGGCTGCGCACCCTGACCGTCCAGGACCTTCTCGTGGTGGACGACATCCAGGGGCGGGAAGTCCTGGTGCCGTTCGTGGAGGCGATCGTTCCCGAGGTCAACGTCGAAGGCGGCTTCGTGCTGATCACCCCGCCGCCCGGCCTGTTTGAACTGAACCTGCCCGAAGACAAGCAGGAGAAGCCGGCCAGGCAGAAGCCAGCCGGCGACGCCGCAGCCGCTGATGACGCCCGGGACGGGGCCGGCAGCTAACGTGCGCATTGATGTAGTCAGCATTTTCCCGGAGTACCTGGCCGCGCTGGACCTGTCGCTGATCGGCAAGGCCCGGCAGGAGGGGCTGCTGGACCTCAACGTCCACGACCTGCGCAACTTCACGGCGGACCGGCACCGCACCGTCGACGACACCCCGTACGGCGGCGGCGCGGGCATGGTCATGAAAGCGGAACCGTGGGCGCAGGCCCTGTCCTTCGTCGCCGACGCAGGTGTGCCGGGTGAGGTGGCGCCCGACGGCGGTGTGCCGGTCAGCGCTGTGCCCGGCGGCGGTGCGCCGGTCAGCGCTGTGCCCGGCACCGGGGCTGATGCTGATGCGGGGGCCCGCCCCGTGCTGATTGTCCCATCGCCCGCAGGCGCGGTCTTCACGCAGGCCATGGCGTACGACCTGGCCGAGGAGAAGCATCTGGTGTTCGCCTGCGGCCGGTACGAAGGCATCGACGAACGCGTGCTCGAGTGGGCTGGAGAACGTTTCGACGTGCGCCCGGTCAGCCTGGGCGACTACGTGCTCAACGGGGGAGAGGTGGCCGTCCTCGCCATGGTGGAGGCGATCGGCCGCCTGGTGCCCGGCGTCGTCGGCAATCCCGAATCCCTGGTGGAGGAATCCCACTCGGACGGACTGCTCGAATACCCCGTCTACACCAAGCCCTCCGTCTGGCGGGACCGCGGGGTGCCGGAGATCCTGCTCAGCGGCAACCACGGCAAAATTGCGCAGTGGCGCCGCACCCGGCAGCTGCAGCGCACCGCCGACCGCCGGCCAGACCTGCTGGAGAAGCTCGACGCCGCGCGGCTGACCAAAGCCGACAAGGCAGCCCTCGAAGCACTGGGCTACGAAGTGACGAAGGACCGGGTTCTGCCCCGCCGGTGATTGGTGGCGTTTGCCCGGGTATGGCAGAATGGATAACTGTGTCATCTGGGTCCGCACCTGCCACAGGGGGAGCGCGGCCAACAGACTGCACGCCGGCAGCCAATCCTCGGCTCGGCCGGTCTCCAGCTTCGGCAGCATCTGTGCGGCGTCAGCGCCGCATCCTTGCATGCCGTTACCAACGTGGGTGACCTGTGGCGTCCACCAGGAGTGATAACCAATGCACATCCTAGATTCTGTTGATGCAGCTTCGCTGCGTTCAGACATCCCCGAGTTCCGCGCCGGTGACACGGTCAAGGTTCACGTAAACATCATCGAAGGCAAGAACACCCGTGTTCAGGTCTTCCAGGGCTTCGTCATGAAGCGCCAGGGCGACGGCCTGCGCGAGACCTTCACGGTCCGCAAGGTCAGCTTCGGCGTCGGCGTGGAGCGTACCTTCCCGGTGCACTCCCCGGTGCTCGACAAGATCGAACTGGTTTCCAAGGGCGATGTCCGCCGCGCCAAGCTGTACTACATGCGCGACCTGCGCGGCAAGGCAGCCAAGATCAAGGAAAAGCGCGACGCACGTCCCGCCAAGTAATTACTTGATCCACGCAGCATCCGCTTCGGGGGAGTCTCCGGACCCTCCCGTAAAGCACACGAAACGCCGGCCCAGGTTTGTGGGCTGGCGTTTCGTGTTATGCGCCCTCGCCGCAGCCGTCGTGCTGGTGGCGCTCGTCCGCGCCCTCGTCGTCGACGTGTACTACATCCCCTCGGAATCGATGCAGCCGCTGCTGGAACCGGGCGACCGGGTGGCCGTCTCGCGCACTGACTACCGCTCCAGCGAGATCCTGCGCGGAGACGTCGTAGTTTTCGACGGCAGGGGTTCCCTGGCTCCCCTGCACAACGGCGATCCGGTGCCGGTGACCGCGCTGAAATCGGTTGCCCGGTGGGTTGGACTGGCGGGAAGCGACACCGTCTATGTGAAACGGGTCATCGGAATTCCCGGCGACCGCGTCAGCTGCTGCACGGACGACGAGCCGCGGGTAACCGTCAATGGAACTCCGGTGGACGAGTCATACGTTTATCCGGGAGACGCTCCGAGCGGGCAGTCCTTCGACGTCATCGTTCCTGAGGGCCGGCTGTGGCTGATGGGCGACCACAGGTCCGAATCCGCCGATTCGCGCTCCCTGCTGGGTGCGCCCGGCGGCGGGCTCATATCGGAGGAGCGCGTTATTGGCAGGGCCACAGCCATCTTGTGGCCGCTGGAGCGTAGTTCGGATATTGAGCGGCTAGAGTTAGGAGCCGAGTGGAACACGGCGAAGTAAGAGGAAAGCACATGGCTCAGAACGTCCCGGACGAGCCCATCCAGAGCGCCGGATCCGGTGTCCACGGCGCGCATTCGGCGCATCCCCGGGCGGCAGCGCCGCGCAAGGGCGACCGCCGCCGCGGGAAGGGCAGCGACAAAAACCGGGGCTTCGGCGGCTGGCTGCGGGAAGTGGCCACCATCGTGGTCATCGCCCTGCTGCTCTCCTTCCTCATCAAGACCTTCCTCTTCCGGGCGTTCTACATTCCCTCGGGGTCCATGGAGGAAACCCTGGAGATCAACGACCGCATTTTCGTCAACCTCCTGGTTCCGGAACCCTTCGACCTGAACCGCGGCGACGTGGTGGTGTTCAAGGACACCAAGGGCTGGCTCCCCGAGCTTCCGCCGGCGGCCGAGGGCCCGGGCACCTGGATCCGCGATGCCCTCATCTTCGTGGGCCTGGTTCCGGACACCTCCGAGCAGCACCTCGTCAAGCGCGTCATCGGCACCGAGGGCGACCGGGTGGTCTGCTGCGACGCCGACGGCAAGATCACGGTCAACGGTGAGCCCCTGGACGAGCCGTACATCTATCCCGGCGCCACGCCGTCGGACATTGCCTTCGACGTCGTCGTCCCCGAGGGCAAGGTCTGGGTCATGGGCGACCACCGCAACGCTTCCGCGGATTCCCGTGAACACCTGCAGGATCCCAGCGGCGGCTTCGTGGACGTCGAGGACATCGAGGGCAGGGCCGCAGTAACGGCCTGGCCGCTGAACCGCGCAGGTTTCGTGGGCAGCTACCCGGAAGTCTTCGAGGACGTTCCCGAACCTTCGACCCCCGCACCGGCCGAATCCAAATGACGGACGCGCCGGCCCGTCCGCGGCCCAGGACCGGAACCGGAAGCAAGGCTCCCACCCTGCGCTTCGAGCGCACCTTCGCAACGGCCGGGCACAAGGTCCTGGCCGGCTGCGACGAGGTGGGCCGCGGAGCGCTGGCCGGACCGGTCAGCGTGGGCCTGGTGGCCGTTGACCTGGCCACGGTCCGTTCCCTCAAGGGCGTGCGGGACAGCAAGCTGCTTTCCGTGCGGGACCGCGAGGCGCTGGTACCGCTGATCAAGAAATGGTCCAGAGGCTGGGGCGTGGGCCACGCCAGTGCGGCCGAAATCGACCTGCACGGGATCATGGCCGCCCTGCGGCTGGCCGGGACCCGCGCCTGGGATCAGGTCTGCGCGGACTTGACCCCCGACGTCGTGCTCCTGGACGGCAACTACAACTGGCTTTCGCCCGTTTCCCAGGTGAGCCTGTTCGATCCCCCGAACGACGACGGCGGCGGCTGCCTGGCGCCCGTCCACACCAAAATCAAGGCGGACATGCAGTGCCTCAGCGTGGCTGCCGCCAGCGTGCTTGCGAAAGTGGAGCGGGACGCGATGATGGTGGACTACGCTGTGACACATCCTCAGTACGGCTGGGAAGTGAACAAGGGCTACGCTACGGCGTCCCATCGGCTGGCGATTGACGAGCACGGGCCCACGCCCCTGCACCGGATGTCCTGGCAGCTGGGAACGCGTCCGGAAGCGGATGCCCGGGACCAAGAAAGCGTCGTTGGGGGATGATGGAACTATGAGTGCCGAAGACCTTGAGAACTATGAAACGGACATGGAGCTCCAGCTGTACCGGGAGTACCGCGACGTGGTGGGGCTCTTCAGTTACGTAGTCGAAACGGAACGCCGGTTTTACCTGGCGAACCACGTGGACCTGCAGGCGCGGTCCGCGGACGGGGAGATCTATTTCGACCTCACCCTGCAGGATGCCTGGGTGTGGGATGTCTACCGATCCGCCAGGTTCGTCAAGAGCGTTCGGGTGATTACATTCAAGGACGTCAATGTGGAAGAGCTGACCCGCAACGACGACCTTACGATTCCCAAGGCTGACGAGCTGGGCTGAGCCCCGGAAGCCGGGACGCGACGTCGTCCCAAGCTGCCCACGGCCCCGCGGGCGTCCGCGGATCACCGGAGGCGAGGCTGGAGATCCAGCCCTCCACCATTTTGCCCCGGTGGGCCAGCAAATGGGGGACTGCGATGGGCGGCGGAAAACCGGAGCGCCACACCGTTTTGTAGCTGGCGGTGTTGCCCGCATTCGCCGTCCAGGTCACGACATCCCAGCCGAGGTCATCAAAGGCATGGGCCACCGCCAGCGCCACGGCGCGGGACATCAGCCCCCGGCCCCGGTACGCCGGTGCCGTGACAAAGCCCAGGTTTCCCGAGTTCGCCCCCTGGAAACGCAGATCCAGTGAGCCGGCGTAGGCGCCGTCGCAGTCCAGAGCCCAGGAGACCGCTTCCTCCTGTTCACTGGAAATGGCTGCCACATAGTCCGCCGCCATGGACTTGGTGTACTCCAGCGGAATGGTGGTCCACTCGCGGGTCAGCGGATCCACCGAGCGTGCGTACACCGGTACGACGTCGGAGGCCCGGTGCGGGCGCAGCGTGAGCGGGCCGTCGGACAGGAGCGGGATGGCGAAGGGCATGGACCCACCCTAGCGGGCAGGGGTGCCGGCCCGGTGCCGATCTCCTAGACTGCTCCAATGGCACTCCCTGATTCTCCGCTGGCCGGGTATCTGTCCGGGAACCGGCGCCTGTATGCCCAGCTTCGCCCGGACCCGGAGTCGTTGGCGCACCTGACCGGGCTGCAGCAGGAGCTGGCCGAGCTGCCGGAGGTTCACGACGGCGGCCGGCCGCGCTGGGTGTCCGAACGCCAAATGCACTTGACCTTGATCCATTTCGGCCGGGTCCGCGACGTTTATGCGCTGGTTTCCACGGCCACCGGTATTTCCTGGGAGCCGTACGAAGAGTTGCTGGCCGAGTACGTTGCCGACACTGAAGCGGCGATGCCCCGGCAGCCGGTTGCACTCGAACCGGCTGTCCTGTCCCGGTTCGGGCGGCACGGGCGGACCTTGGTGCTCGAGTATTTTCCGTCCGCGGTGCTGATGCAGGCGCATGCCGCTGCCCTTGCCGCGCTGGAATCGTTTCTGCGCCGTTGCGGCATTGACGACGTGGAAACCTTCACCGCCGCCGATCCCAACTTCATGTTTGCGTCCCGGCTGCGCCCGCACATCACCTTGGCGCGGGGCTTTGCCGGAACGCTGCCGGCCCCGGTACGGGGGCCGGATTCCGGAGGTCTGCATCTGGGCAGCGTGCGGCTCGAAGCCATGCCGGTGGTGTACTGAAGCCATGTTGACGGGTCCGGCCGGACAATCGGCACGTCCCGCTGTATCTTCTTTTATGGTGAGCGGCTGCTCGCTATGAAGGTCTCGGAATCAAAGGTCTCGGAATCGCGCTGGGGGAACGAATGGGCAAGAGTCCCGACGTCGGTACGGAACAGCTTCTGTCGCCGCTGACTTTCAGGGTCTCCTGGGGGCGTGTGCTGGGAATGGCACTGCTGGCTGCGGGGTTCACCGTCATCGGAGTGTTCATGGTAGTTGGCAGCCCGGACTGGGGCACCAAGATTATCGGACTGGTCAGCGTCCTCTTTTTTGGCGGCGGCTACACCGTGGTGCTGTGGAAGATGGCGCGGAATTCAACTGTCCTCACGCTCTCCGCGGACGGAATCACGCCGCAGTCGGGCGGTCTCATCCCCTGGGAGGATTTCGAGGCGGTTGGGACCGGACGCATTGAGACCGGATCGGCAGGAACCATGGTGCTCGGTATCCGGCTGAAATCCTATGAGGCGTACCTCGCGTCCTTTACCCCGGAACAAATCCGGACGATTCGGGCAGCGGCCGTGACAGGAAAAGCCACCGGTTCCCTGCTGCGGCGCTCGGCGCCCCGCGCGGCGCTCGGGCGCAGCCCCCGCGGGCTGGCAGGTCTCAATGCCCTCCCGCAGCGGGACCTGCCCGGCATGCTGCAGTGGAGCCGCGTCATGTCCGGGGGCTGGGACGTCACCATTTCAGTGCACCTGTTCCGGGGGCCGGCACAGGAGGTCGTCAGCAAGATCGACGCCTACTATCGAGCTGTTATGGAGTTGCGTTCCAGCTACTAAGCGTCCGACGACTAGCTTTCGGACGGGAGTCGGCTCTGAGGCAGGTTAGGCCCCCAGTGCATGGCACGGGGGCCTAACCGTCTCCGCTGTGGACCGCTATTTGACTGCTTTAGTCCTCGGTAGCTTCAGTCCGGCGGCGATTGCGGATCAGGGCAGCCGCACCCAGGCCGGCAACCAGGACTCCTGCCCCTGCCATCGCAGCCATGGCGGGATTCGCTCCGGTATCCGGCAGCCGCGGAGTTTCATTGTTTACCGGCGGTGCCGTCGGGTCCTCTTCCGGGGTCGGATCGGGGGTGGGCTTCGGGTCCGGGGTGGGCTCGGGCGTCGGCTTCGGATCCGGGGTGGGCTCGGGCGTCGGCTTCGGGTCTGGGGTGGGCTCGGGCGTCGGCTTCGGATCCGGCGTGGGCTTGGGATCGGGGGTTGGCTTCGGGTCCGGGGTGGGCTTCGGGTCCGGGGTGGGCTCGGGCGTGGGCTCCGGGTCGGGCGTCGGCTTCGGGTCCGGGGTGGGTTTGGGCTCGGGCGTGGGCTTCGGATCGGGCGTCGGCTTGGGGTCGCTGGGTTCAGTTTCGCAGTCCGGGACTTGGCCGTAGACCTCAAGGTCGTCGTGCCTGTCTGCCGTCAACGTCGCGTTGGGCCCGAAGGTTTCGGGATAGACAAGCGTTTCGGGCCAAGTGAAGTCCCCGGTAATGTCCAACTTGTCCTGCTGTATGGCCCACCCCGGTCCGCAAACATCCGCCGGCAGACGACCGATCAGATCCTCAAACCAGCTTGTACCGTTCTTCGTCACCAGAAGGCGTTGCGGGCCGGAGTTCTCCCAAGCGGCCGGCTTGGCGGGATCCACCTTCAGATAGACGTATGCACCAACCTCCTTCGATACGGGACGGTTTTTTTCTTCACCCGCTGCAATGGCCGGCTGAATGACAGCCAGTGAAAAACCCCCTATAGCCAAGGCGGTGGCTGCTGTTGCGGCCGTAGTCTTCATGACGTTGTTCATGGTTCCTTCAATAGTCAGTTGAATGTGATGGGTCCGTGCGGGGGGCCTGCCTATCGTGTCCGAGCACCCTCAGCGCGCACGCAAGATGGCGTCAAGATCAGAGCAAGATTTGGCACTGCATCTCCTCCCCAAGAGGCGGGCGGCACTGGAACGGACAGGATCGTCCACAGCCGGGACGCGGGGCCCTGCACTCTTCCGCCGGACGGCTCAGGGTTGACGCATGAGAGCCAAAGACACCCTTGGGCAGCGCGGCGAGGAGCTCGCAGCCACCTATCTGGCTGCAGCCGGAATCGAAGTCATTGACCGCAACTGGCGCTGTCCCGACGGGGAAATCGACCTCGTCGGAATCGACAACGGCACGCTGGTGATCGTGGAGGTCAAAACCCGTTCCTCCCTGGACTACGGCCATCCGCTGGAGGCCATCACCCCGGCTAAGCTCGCCCGGCTCTACCTCCTGGCCAGCCGGTGGAAGAAGGCCCAGGACCGCAGGTTTACGGCGTTCCGGGTGGATGCGGTGTCAGTGGTCGACGACGGCGGGGGCGCCCCCGTTATTGAGCACCTGCGCGAGGTGGCGCCGTGACTTTGGGAAGAACATACGGGGTGGGACTCGTTGGCCTTGACGGGCGGATGGTGGAGATCGAGGCGGACATCGGCCAGACACTTCCCGCCTTTGTCCTGCTCGGGCTGCCCGACGCGTCGCTGAATGAGGCTCGGGACAGGGTCCGGTCGGCGGCCAGGAATGCCGGACTGCCGCTCAGCCGCCGGAAAATCACCGTGAACCTCATGCCTGCGGACGTCCCTAAGCGGGGCTCCGGTTTCGACCTCGCCATCGTCACGGCTGCACTGGCTGCCTCCGGCGACGTCCGCGGCAGCGGGCGGCGCGTATTCATCGCGGAGCTCGCCCTGGACGGACGGCTGCGCCCGGTGCGCGGCATCCTGCCCGCGGTCATGGCGGCCGTGCAGGCGGGTTACCCGGAGATTACGGTTGCGGCAGCCAATACCGCCGAAGCGTCCCTGGTCTCAGGCGCCGAAGTCACTGGATTCGAATCACTGGCCGAAGTGGCAGCCTTCCTCGGTGCCGACCCCGGCCGTTTGTCCTTTCCCCCGAGGGTTTCCGAGGACACCCCTAATCCAGACGACGATGCAGGTGCCGCGGGCGTGCCTCCGCTGCGTGATATGGCGGACATCGCCGGCCAGACGGAGGCCAGGTTCGCGGTGGAGGTAGCGGCAGCCGGTGCCCACCACCTTCTGATGACCGGGCCGCCCGGCGCCGGCAAGACCATGCTTGCGGAACGACTGCCGGGCCTGCTGCCGGATCTTCCGGATTCCCACGCGATGGAAGTTACTGCCATCCATTCGCTGGTGTGGGGCGGTCGGCCGTGTTCGCAGCTGCTGCGCCGCCCGCCCTTTGAAAGCCCGCATCACACCGCATCCTCGGCGGCCGTCATCGGCGGCGGAGCGGGGATCGCCCGGCCGGGAGCCGCATCCCGGGCACACCGCGGCGTCCTCTTCCTCGATGAAGCTCCGGAATACGACCGGCGCGTGCTGGACGCCCTGCGGCAGCCGCTGGAGAGCGGCAAGCTGGAGCTGCACCGCGCCGCCGGCACAGCCAGCTACCCGGCGCGCTTCCAGCTGGTCCTGGCGGCTAACCCCTGCCCGTGCGGACTCGCCTCCGGAAAAGGCATCGACTGCACCTGTACGCCGCAACAGCGCCGCCGGTATTTCAGCCGCTTGTCCGGACCCCTGCTGGACCGGGTGGATCTGCAGCTGACGGTGCAGCGGGTGTCGCTGCGGGAACTGGCAGGAGACGATTCCGCGGAAGGAAGCGCCGTTGTTGCCGCCCGGGTGGCCGCCGCGCGGGATGTCCAGCACGACCGGTTAAAAGGCTGGGGCTATGAAACCAATGCCGAGGTGTCCGGCAACGTGCTGCGTGGTGCACTAAGACCCGCACCGCAGGCCACGGCTGCACTTGACCGTGCCATGGACCGGCAAACCCTGACCGCCCGCGGTTATGACCGGGTTCTGCGGGTCGCCTGGAGCGTTGCCGACCTGGCCGGCCACTCGTCGCCGGACGCCGACGACGTCGGGCAGGCACTGGGATTCCGCCAGCAGGAGCAGCGGCATGAGCGGGCAGCAGCCGGAGCTGCTCCGGAGCCGCGCCGCGCTGTCCCGGTTGTTTGAACCCTCGGACAACGTCGGCCTTGCGCTGGTCGCAGCAGCGGGGCCGGTGGACGCTCTCCGGGTCGCCACGGGGACCCTGCGCGCGGGGGACGCACTGGCCCGCGAATTAGCGGAGGAGCTGGCAGCCGCCGGCATTTCCGGGCGCGGCAGCAGCCTTTCCGAGGCCCTGCGCCGCTGGGCCCCCAGAATTCCGGATCTGGCTCCCGACCGGGATTTGGCGACCATCGGCCGTGCCGGGGGCGAACTGTTGATTCCGGAAGACCCGCGCTGGCCGGGAGGCCCTGCGCGACCTGGGGCTGGGCATGCCGCTGTGCCTGTGGGTACGCGGCGACCTCAGCCGCGGCATGCCTGTGCTGAATACGACAGCAGCAGTTGTTGGGTCGCGGGACAGTACGGGGTACGGCGCATCCGTGGCCGGGGACCTGGCCGCGGGACTGGTGACGAGGGGATGGACCGTCGTTTCCGGGGGAGCCTACGGCATTGATGCCCAGGCCCACCGAGCGGCGCTTGCGGCCGGCGGCGCGCACGCCACACCCACGATCGCCGTCATGGCCTGCGGCGCTGACCGCTATTACCCTGCCGGGAACGAGGACCTCCTGCGGGAGGTGGTCCGGCGTGGCCTGATCCTGTCGGAAGTGCCGCCGGGATCGTCTCCGACACGCTGGAGGTTCTTACAGCGAAACCGGATTATCGCAGCACTCAGTGCAGTGACAGTGGTGGTCGAAGCGCGCTGGCGCTCGGTGCCTTGAACACGGCCCACCACGCCGCGGCACTGGGGCGCGAGGTCGGTGCCGTGCCGGGTTCGGTCTACTCAGCCAACTCGGCGGGCTGTCACCGGCTGCTGCGGGACGGCAGCGCCGTCTGCGTGACCGATGCCGCGGAGGTCATCGAGCTGGGCGGCCCCATCGGTGCGGCTGCGGACTCCGCGGAAGCCGCGCGCGAGGGGCCCGCGGCCGTGCATGACGGGCTCACGATCGAAGATCTCCTCCTACTCGATGCCCTGCCGCTACGCAGCGGTTCCCCGGTCGAGAAGCTCGCCGTAGTCGCGGGTCTGTCCGTGCCGGCGGTGCGGGCGGGGCTGGCCCGCCTGGAACTGGAAGACCTCGCCGTCCGCGACGGCGCGCAGCTGTGGAAAAGGAGCCGCCAATGACGCACAGCTGCCGCGGCGCCGGCGGGTCCACGCAATACCCGCCTTCCAGACAACCCCTCCCCGGAACCACTTCCACGCACGGCAACCATCCAACCGCAGTACACCATCACGAGGGGAACCACCATGAAAGGAACCATCATGCGCATTCACAAAAGTGTCGTTACGCCCCTGGGCATCCTCACGCTAGCCTCTGACGAGGAGCCCTGCGGGCCGTCTTTCCGGGAGTTCCGGATCCGGCCGCGGACCACGGGCTGGGCCGAATTGTCGAAGACGGCTTTGAGGAAGCTGAACGCCAGCTCGGCGAGTATTTCGAGGGGACGCGCTGCTGCTTTGATCTGGATCTGGACACCCGGGGCACGGACTTCCAGCGGCGTGTTTGGGCTGAGGTCTCCGCGATTCCCTACGGTCAGACCTGCAGTTACAAGGAGCTGGCCGTCCGCCTCGGGGACGCGGCGAAAGCGCGCGGGGTAGGTGCGGCGCTGTCCCGCAATCCGCTGAACATCGTGATTCCCACCCACCGGGTGGTCGGGTCCCGGGGCGCCCTCACCGGATACTCGGCAGGGATCGACTCAAAGCGCTTCCTGCTGGAACACGAGTCATCCCAGGCAACCGCCGCCCTGCGCATCCAATGCGCCGGTGCGGACGGTGTGCCTGCTTGAGGTCAGGACCTGATGCGGGGACAGTAAAGGGGTGACACCATCCCCCAGTAAGAAGCAGCGTCCCGCGGAATCCGTGCCCGGCGCATCCGAAGGATCCGTTCAGCCTGATCCCTGGCCTGCTGAGTTCAGCAGGGCGCTGCGCGGCTTCAGCCGTTACCTGACCAGTGAGCGCGGCCGCTCCGAGCACACGGTTCGGGCCTACGAGGGGGACGTCGCCCAGCTGTTGACCTACGCGTTCGCCGGGGGAGTGCGGACCCTGGCCGGAATAGACCTCGCCATCCTGCGCGGCTGGCTCGGCGAACTCAGCGGATCAGGCCAGGCCCGCTCCACGCTGGCCCGCCGGGCGGCCACGGCCCGCAGCTTTACCGCCTGGGCCCTGCGCGAGGAACTGATCGACACGGACCCGGCGCTGCGCCTCAGGGCTCCCAAACGCGAAAAGACCCTCCCGGCGGTGCTGCGGGCCGGACAGATCGGAGAGCTGTTTGATGCGCTCGCCGCCGCAGCCTTCGACGGCGGCCCGGTGGCCATCCGGGACCGGGCCATCGTCGAGCTGCTCTACGCCACCGGCATCCGGGTGGGTGAGCTCACGGGACTGGACATCGACGACCTGAACGCTGACCGGCGGACCCTCACCGTCATCGGCAAGGGGAACAAGGAGCGCACAGTTCCCTACGGCCAGCCTGCCGCGGAAGCGGTGGACGACTGGCTCCGCCGCGGCCGGCCCGCGCTGGCCGCCGCAGACAGCGGTCCCGCCCTGTTCCTGGGCCAGCGCGGCCGCCGGGTGGACCAGCGGCAGGTGCGTTCGGTGGTGTCCGGACTCTTCGAGGCCCTCGGGGACACCGGTGCAACGGGACCCCACGCCCTGCGGCACTCGGCCGCCACCCACCTGCTCGACGGCGGCGCGGACCTGAGGGCGGTGCAGGAAATCCTCGGCCACTCGTCCCTGGCAACCACACAGCTGTACACGCATGTATCAGTGGACCGGCTGCGGGCCAGCTACTCCCAGGCCCATCCACGGGCCTGATACGGAGCCGATCCGCCGGCCGGTTCCCGCGCCCCCGGAACGGAAAACCTCATTGGCGCATTCCTGAATCTTGCGGCACAATAAGGCTAAGTCCGCACCGGATGAAAGTCTCGAAAGAATTGGAAGTTACCGCAGAGAAAATGTAGCGCAGTTCACAGTGCATTCAGGGTGACGCATTCACGCCCGCCCTGAAGGAGTCAGGCAACACGGGATTCGCCTGGGTTGAAGGTCGTTGGGGAAGACGTACCTACAGCTATGGAGGATGGAATGTCTGTTGTGATGGCCCACGGCGTGTTATTCATACACTCCGCCCCGTCTGCGTTGTGCCCCCATATCGAGTGGGCGATTGGATCCGTCGTGGAAAAGCGAACGGATCTAAAGTGGACCCCGCAGCCCGCCGCGCCCGGCATGCTGCGCACCGAGGTGGAATGGACCGGCCCCCAGGGCACCGGCTCACTGCTGGCGTCGGCGCTGCGCGGCTGGGCGCACCTGCGTTATGAAGTCACGGAAGACCAGAGCCCCGGAGCGGACGGAAGCCGCTGGTGCCACACACCTGAGCTGGGCATTTTCCATGCCGCCACGGACGTCCACGGCAATATCATGGTCTCCGAAGACCGGATCCGGTACGCCTACGAAAACGGCGCCGGAGACCCGTCAGCTGTCTACCACGAACTGTCCCTCGCACTGGGTGAGGCCTGGGACGATGAGCTGGAGCCGTTCCGCCACGCAGGCGACGGCGCGAATGTCCGCTGGCTGCACCAGGTCGGGTAGCCGGCAGGCACACCACAACATGCCATAGCGACGCGAAGCCGCGGCTGTTCCCCAGGGAAACAGCCGCGGCTTTCACTTCATGGGCGGGCGCCCGCCGCCCAGCAGCTGCGCAGCGCAATGACGGCGTTGTGGCCGCCGAAACCAAAGGAATTGCTCAGGACCACAATGTCGCCGCCGGGCAGGGACCGGGCGGATGTTACGACGTCGAGCGGGATTTCCGGATCCTGGTTATCCAGGTTGATGGTCGCCGGAGCCTGCCGGTCGTAGACGGCCATGGCTGCCATGACGGCTTCCACCGCACCGGAGGCGCCGAGGAGGTGGCCGGTCTGGGACTTGGTGGCCGAAACGGCGACGTTGTCCACCTGCGGGCCCAGCGCCGCCTTGAGCGCTGCATACTCGGGCTTGTCACCCACGGGGGTGGAGGTGGCGTGCGCGTTGACGTGGACCACGTCCTCAGCCTGCGCCCGGGCATCGTAGAGGGCCGCCTTCAGTGCACGGGTGGCGCCGAGGCCCTCGGGATCGGGTGCGGTGATGTGGTAGGCGTCGGCCGTCACCGCGGTGCCGGCCAGTTCGGCGTAGATGCGGGCGCCGCGGGCCAGGGCGTGCTCTTCGGATTCCAGGACGAGGGCTCCGGCGCCTTCGCCCATCACAAAGCCGTCACGGTCCTTGTCATAGGGGCGGGATGCGCGTTCCGGATCGTCGTTGCGCTTGGAGAGGGCCTGCATGGAGGCGAAGGCAGCCATTGGCATGGGATGGATGGCTGCTTCGGCACCGCCGCAGACGACGACGTCGGCCTTGCCGGAGCGGATCAGCTCCAGACCCTGGTGTAGGGCTTCAGTGCCGGAAGCGCAGGCGGACACCGGGGTGTGGGCGCCGGCGCGGGCGCCGAGGTCAAGGCTGACCGCGGCCGCGGGGCCGTTGGGCATCAGCATGGGCACGGTCATGGGCAGGACCCGCCGGGGGCCCTTCTCCCGGAGGGTGTCCCAGGCGTCGAGCAGGGTCCATACTCCGCCGATGCCGGTGGCGAAGGAAACACCGAGCCGGTCGTGGTCCACGTCGTCGATGCCCGAGTCGGCCCAGGCCTCGCGTGCGGCGACGACGGCGAACTGGGTCGAGGGGTCCATGCGCTTGGCTTCAACGCGGGACAGGATTTCGGTGGCCGGCGTGGAGACACGGGCGGCAAAGGTGACGGGAAGGCTGTACTGCGCCACCCAGTCGTCCTCGAGGGTCTTGGCGCCGGCGACACCCTTGAGCGCGTTCTTCCACATGGTGGGAACATCGCCGCCGATGGGCGTGGTGGCGCCCAGGCCGGTGATGACTACTTTGCGGGCCATGATTCACTCTCTTGAAGACGTTGGTGGTGCGGGAGCTGCAATTGCGTGTGCTGCGGAAAGGCTGACGCGGCGGCCGCCGCCGGGAAGGCAGCGGCCGCCGGCAAAATTACGCCTGGGCTTTGGAGATGAAGTCCACGGCGTCGCCGACGGTCTTCAGGTTCTTGACCTCTTCGTCCGGAATGCGCACGCCGAACTTCTCTTCCGAGTTCACGACGATGGTCATCATGGAGATGGAGTCGATGTCCAGGTCATCGGTGAAGGACTTGTCCAGCTCGACGGACTCGGGGGCCAGACCGGTTTCCTCGTTGACGATCTCGGCGAGGCCGGCCAGGATTTCTTCGTTGCTAGCCATGTTGGCTCCTTTTTCTCGTGATGCCGGCAGGGCCGGCATGGTTGTCCAACCGCGGAACGGCGGGGTGTTGGGGGACGGACAGATTATGGAAGAACGATAACCTGTGCGCCGAAGACCAGGCCTGCGCCGAAGCCGATCTGGAGGGAAAGCTTGCCGCTCAGCTCCGGGTTTTCCTGCAGCAGCCGGTGGGTCGCCAGCGGAATGGAGGCTGCCGAGGTGTTGCCGGCGTCGGCAATGTCCCGGGCAATGACCACGGACCCGGGCAGCTTCAGCTGCTTGGCCATTTCATCGATGATGCGCATGTTGGCCTGGTGGGGAACGAAGGCGCCAAGGTCCCCGGCGGTGACGCCGGCGGCGTCGAGCGCCCGCTGGGCAACCTTCGCCATTTCCCAGACAGCCCAGCGGAAGACGCTCTGGCCGTCCTGGCGCAGCGTGGGCCACAGCTTCGTGTCACGTTCAGCGACCTCCGCCGGGCCGACGGCGGTGGCTTCGGCCTCGGCGGCCAGCGACAGTTCGCGGATATCCAGCATGGAATGCGTCATGCCGATCGTGCTGGACTTGCTGCCGTCGGACCCCCACACGGACGGGCCGATGCCGGCCGAGTCGGAGGGGCCGACGACGACGGCGCCGGCTCCGTCACCGAGCAGGAAGGAGATGGTGCGCTCGGTGTTGTCGATGAAGTCTGAGAGCTTTTCCACGCCGATGACCAGCACATAGTCTGCGGCCCCGGAGCGGACCAGCGCATCCGCCTGGGCGATGCCGTAGCAGTAGCCGGCGCAGGCTGCGGAGACGTCGTAGGCCGGTGCGGGAGCCGCGCCGAGCAGGTGCGCAATCTCGGCGGCCGCCGACGGCGTGGCGAAGGGGTGGGTGACAGTGGAGACGATGACGGCACCAAGCTGGGAGCCCTCAATGCCTGCGGAAGCCAGGGCGTCGCGGCCGGCGGCTTCGGCCATGTCGATGACCGACGTGCCCTTGTCGGCGCGGTGCCGGGTGATGATGCCGGTGCGCTGACGGATCCACTCGTCGGAGGAATCAATCCACTGGCAGACATCCTCGTTGCTCACGATGACATCGGGGCGGAAGGCGCCAATGCCGTGGATGCGGCTGAATTCGTGGACGGGGGACTGTTTCAGGGTGGGCGTGCTCACGCGTTACCTTCTCCGGTGGTGGTTGCTGCTGTCACGGCGGCGGACGAGGAAGAGTGTTCGGTGATGAACTCCCGCGCGGCGTCGAGGTCTTCGGGGGATTTAAGGGCGAGCGTGGGCAGGCCCTTCAGGCCGCGGCGGGCCAGCCCGGTCAGGGTGCCGGCCGGCGGCAGTTCCAGCATGCCGGTTACGCCCGTGGCGGCCATGGTCTCCATGCACAGGTCCCAGCGCACGGGGCGGGACACCTGGCTGATCAGGCTGTCGAGGTTGGCCTCCCCGGAAACGACCGCGCCGCCGTCGTAATTGGACAGCAGGGTGGGCAGCGGAGCCGCAGGGCGCAGCTGGGGCCGCAGCGCCTCAAGCACGCTCACGGCCGGCGCCATGTGCGCGGTGTGGAAGGCCCCGGCGACCTTCAGCGGGATGACGCGTGCTTTGGCGGGCGGAGCTGCGGCGAACGCGGCGAGCTGGTCCAGGGTGCCGGCGGCTACGGTCTGGCCGCCGCCGTTGGCGTTGGCGGCGGTAAGGCCGGCGGCGGCCAGTGCGGCTGCTATGTCCTCCGGATCCCCGCCCAGGACGGCGCTCATGCCGGTGGGGGTTTCCGCGGCGGCCAGGGCCATGGCGTTGGCGCGTTCGCGGACAAAAACGAGGGCATCGGGTTCGGTCAGCGCGCCGGCCAGCGCCGAAGCGGTGATTTCACCGACTGAGTGCCCTGCAACGACGGTGGAGGCCGTCAGCGCCTGCGGGTCGACCAGCAGACGCGCAGCCATCAGTCCCGCGGCAACTATCAGCGGCTGGGCCACAGCGGTGTCCTTGATGGTCTCTTCGTCGGAGACTGTGCCGTGGGCAATCAAGTCCAGGCCTGCAATGGCGCTGAGCGCCTCGAGGTGTTCCCGGACTCCGGGCAGTTCCAGCCACGGAGAAAGGAAACCTGGCGTTTGGGACCCCTGGCCGGGGCAGACGATAGCTAGCACGTATCAAGCTTTCCAAAGAGAAGGGACGAAGCCGGGTGTTTGCGTGAACCAAGCTCCAGGTGAGGCGTTGTAGGAAGTCTACAAGGGGGCAGGGTGGATGCAACCCGGTCAGGAGCGGGCGGCGGGACGTTCCGGAGCTGCCTTTCCGGGCGGCGCTAGCCGTCCCACCACGAGGGCGGTCTGCAGCACGAAGGCCTCGCGCGGCAGCATGGGATCCCAGCCCGTGACGTCGCAGACCCGGCGCAGCCGGTACCGCACCGTGTTCGCATGGACAAAGAGCTCCCGGGCCGTGGCCTCCAGGGAATGCCCCAGGGACAGGTACGCCGAAAGGGTTTCCGCCAGGCCGTTGGAAGCGCCAAGCAGTGGCCGGTAAATGCTCCGCACCAGGGCCTTGCGGGCGATGTCGTCGCCGGACATCACCCGCTCGGGCCAGAGATCGTCAGCGGCTACCGGGCGGGGCGCGGCGGGCCAGGCGCGGGCCGCCGTAAGGCCCGCGAAGGCGGCCTGGGCGGACGGACCCGCATCGACCAGGGACTCGGCGGGCGGCCCGTAGACGACGGGGCCGGGGCCGAACAGTTCGGCAAGCCGCGCATATGAACCCGGGCTGTCATCGAGCCCGCCGAGGACGAGAATCAGCCGTTCACCCTGGATGCCCACCAGTGCATCTTCGGTGAGCCGCGCAGTGGCGCGGCGCAGCTCATTGACGAAGGAGGCATTGGTGTCAGACGGCGAGCTGCCCACCATGACGGTGATCCGGGCGGCGGAGGTCCAGCCGACGGCGGCAATGCGCGAACGCAGCGCATCGGAGCTTTCTCCGCGCAAAATGGCGTCGACCACGAGCGCCTCCAGCCGCGTGTCCCAGGCTCCGCGGGTTTCCGCGGCCCGCGCGTACACGTCGGCGGCGGCGAAGGCCACCTCCCGGGAGTAGCGCAGCACCGCTTCGCGCAGCGGCCCCTGCACGCCGTCGCCGGCCAGTTCCGGAACGCGGTCCTCCACGACTTCCACCACCACGCGGATCAGCTGCAGGGCCTTCTGCAGGCTGATGGAGCGGGTCAGCTCAGTGGGGGCCGTGCCGAAAACGTCGCTGAGGACCCAGGCCGGCGAGGCCGGGCGCTCGTACCAGTTCACGAACGACGCGATGCCCTTTTGGGCCACCATGCCCAGCGCCGAGCGCTCATCCGGCCGCAGTCCCCGGTACCAGGGCAGGGATACGTCCAGCTGCTTGAGCGTGGCGGTGGACAGCTTTCCGATGTTGGCCTTGAGGCGTTCCACTGTGGAGGGATCCGCCGGATCGGCCCGCATCCCGGGTCCGGGCGCGGCTGTGCTGCGAGTCACTGGCATAAGCAGAGCTTACGGGGTCCGCGGATCAAGCACCATTTTGTGTGAAGGCTACAACCCGGGGTATGGGTTCAGCCGGCGGACCCGAGCCGGCGGAACCGTTCGGTCCGCCGCGCCAGCCGCTCGGTGCCCGGCTTCGTCCGCAGCGACGCCAGCTCATATTCCACCGCCTTCGCCATCCGGCGGCAGAAATCCGGAGCTTCCGCAGCGGCGTCCGGCTCCTCCGGAACGACGTGGTCCACGATGCCGTGGGCCGCCAGTGCAGACACCGTCACGCCCTGCGCCTCCGCCATTTCCGCTCCGTGGAGCGTGTCCCGGTACACAATGGCGCTGGCACCTTCGGGCGGCAGCGAGGACAGCCAGGCGTGCTGCGCCGCAACCGTCCGGTCGGCCGGCAGGAGGGCCAGCGCTCCGCCGCCCGCACCCTGGCCGAGCAGCACCGAAACCGTCGGGCAGTCCAGCCCCACCAGGTCGTTGAGGCTGCGGGCAATCTCACCCGCGAGGCCGCCTTCCTCCGCTTCCTTGGACAGTGCCGCGCCGGCGGTGTCGATCACGGTCAGCAGGGGCAGGTTCAATTCCTCCGCCAGCCGCATGCCACGGCGTGCTTCCCGGAGGGAGGCCGGCCCCAGTGCCGGCTGCTGTGTCCCGCGCTGGCGGTCCTGTCCCAGCACCACACATGAGGTTTCCCCAAACCGGGCCAGGGCCAGCAGCAGGCCCGGGTCCTTTTCGCCCTGTCCGGTCCCGTTCAGCGGCAGGACATCGGCGGCACCGAAATGCAGGAGCTGCCGCACTCCGGGCCGGTCCAGGTTGCGGGAGATGGTGATGGACTCCCATGCCGGCACCGCCGCCGGTGGGGTGTTCAGGAAGCCGGCGCCGGCACGGTCCCGCCCGGGCCGGGCAGCAGCATGGACAGTGCGCGGTGGACGGTTTCGGCGAGTTCCTCCGGTTTCAGGACGGCGTCCACCAGACCGCGGGCCTGCAGGTTCTCGGCGGTCTGCACACCCTCCGGGAAGGGTTCGCCGTACAGCGCCTCGTACACGCGGGGGCCGAGGAAGCCCAGCAGCGCTCCGGGCTCCGCCACCGTGATGTGGCCCAGCGATCCCCACGACGCCATGACGCCTCCGGTCGTGGGATGGCGCAGGTAGACCAGGTAGGGCAACCCTGCTTCCTTGTGGCGGCGCACCGCAGCCGTGATCTTGACCATGGACAGGAAGGCCAGGGTGCCCTCCTGCATCCGGGTTCCGCCGGAGGCAGGTCCGGCCAGCAGCGGCAGGCCTTCGCGGGTGGCCCGTTCGACGGCGTCAGTCAGCCGGTCCGCCGCAGCCACTCCGATGGAACCGCCCAGGAAACCGAATTCACACACGACCAGCGCCACCCGGCGGCCCCGCACCAGTCCTTCCCCGGTCAGCACGGACTCATCCTCGCCCGTTTTCTCCCGGGCGGCGGCGAGGTCCGCCTCGTAGGCGTCACTGTGCCCGGTGTAGGCCACCGGAGAGTCCCAGGAGCGGAACGATCCCGGATCGACCACGAGATCCAGCAGTCCGCGGGCGGTGAGCCGCTTCGGCTTGGCAGCGACGCTCATGCCTGTGCTGCCTGGTCGGTTTGTGCTGCCTCGTCGGGCTGGCCGGCCTGCGCGGGCTGTGCTGTTTCGCCGCCGCCGGGCGCCGGGCTGCTGCCCAGCCAGCTCCGGATGTCGCCGCCGTGCTGGTCGAGCAGCGGCGGGGCCAGGTGGTCCCGGTTGGTGGTTTCAGTGCCTTCCGCGGCGGAAAAGAACCGCAGCGGCGGGCCGGGCAGGGCAACTTTGCCCAACACGGGATGATCGACGTCGATCACCAGGCCCTGGGAGTGGACCTGCTCCCATTCGTACACTTCATCAAGCGTGCGCACCTTGCCCGCGGGAATGCCGGCAGCCCGCAGCTTCTCCAGGAGCGGTTCGGCGTCGAAGTCGGCGAAGGCCTCCTCCACGGCCTCGATCACCGCCTGCCGGTTGCGGACCCGCTGCGCGTTTCCGGCGAACTCGGGGCGTGATGTGTCGATCCCGAACGCCGCGGCAAAGGTCTCCCACAGCTTTTCGCTGCCCACGCTGATCTGAACCTTCCCGCCGCGGCAGGAGAATAGCCCGTAGGGGGCGATGGAGGGTGGTGGTTGCCCTGCGCCTGCGGGACCTCGCCGGCAACGGTGTGGCGGGTTCCCTGGAAGGCATGGACGCCGACGACGGCGGCAAGCAGCGATGTGCGGACCACCTGGCCCTTGCCGGTGCGTTCGCGTTCCAGCAGTGCCGCGAGCAGGCCGAAGGCACCGTACATGCCCGAGAGCAGATCGGCGATGGGAACACCGACGCGCTGCGGGTCTTCGGGGCCGGACCCGGTCAGTGACATCAGCCCGGCCTCGCCCTGGACAATCTGGTCGTAGCCGCTGCGCGTGGCTTCCGGGCCGTCGTGGCCGAAGCCGCTGATCGACAGGATGACCAGCCGGGGGTTGAGCTCATGCAGCTGTTCGGGGGAAAAGCCGAGCCGGTCCAGGACTCCGGGCCGGAAATTCTCCACCAGGACATCCGCCCGCCGGACCAGGTCGCGCAGCACCGCTACGCCGTCGTCGGATTTCAGGTCCAGGCTGATGGATTCCTTGTTCCGGTTGCAGGAAAGGAAGTACGTGGCCTGCTGGTCATCGTCGGGGCCCACGAAGGGCGGGCCCCAGCTGCGGGTGTCATCGCCTGTGCCCGGAGTCTCAACCTTGATCACGCGCGCGCCGAGGTCGGCGAGCATCATGCCGGCGTGGGGTCCGGCCAGGGCGCGGCTGAGGTCGACGACGAGGTAGCCGTCCAGCGGGCCGCGGGAAGTGGGGGCGGTGCTCATGGGTTCTCTTTCTGTAGCGGGGATGCGGTGCCGGCGGTGCGGTGCTCGGGGTGCGGGTTGGATCGGCGGCCTAGAGCCAGCCGGGAACCACCATGATCAGCCAGGCCACCAGTGGTCCGGCGACGACGATGATTCCGCTGTAGCCGAGGATTTGCTTGTAGAAGCGGTCCTTATCCATGTCTTCGGGCGCATTGGCCAGGACCAGCGCTCCGTTGGTCGAGAAGGGGGAAACATCCACGATCGTGGAGGACACGGCCAGTGCGCAGATGAGTCCGACGGCGCCGATCTCACCGGAGGCGAGGAAGGGAACGGCCAGCGGAATCAGGGCCGCAAGGATGGCAGTCGAGGAGGCGAAGGCGGATACGACGGCGCCGATGTAGCAGATGAGCAGGGCGGCCAGGAGGGGCATGCCCAGGCCAACGACGCCGTCGGACACGTACTCCACGGTGCCCGCTTCCTGGAGCACTCCCACGAAGGTGAGCATGCCGCAAATCAGCAGAACCGTGGTCCAGCTGATTTTGTTGATGGCACCCTTCTGGGCCTGCGGGGAGACCAGGGCCAGGATCACGGCGATGGTGATGGACACGAACCCCACGTCGACCTTGAAGCCGAGGGCAATCACTGCCAGGGCAATCAGGCCCGCGATTGTCACGATCTGGGGAAACAGTTCGCTGCGGGTCTTGGTGGCCTCGATGCCGTCGCCTGCCGGGTCGCGCGGACCGTAAATGTCGGAACCGAATCCCTTGAAGGCAACGTCGGTGCGGCCGGCGGTGCTGAGGTTCATCCGGGCCTGGGCAACCTCTTCCACGAAGCCGCCCACCTTGCCGCTGCGCAGCTTGCTGCCGCCCAGGACGAAGAACAGGATCAGGGCGATAAACGTGTTGAAGAGCAGGCTGGCAAGGAAGACGGCCAGCGGGCTGGATTCGAGGTCGGTTTCGCCAATGATGCCGTTGACCGTGACGCCGTAGACGGCGATGGGGGAGAAGCCGCCGGCCTGTGCGCCGTGGATGACCATCATGCCCATCATCAGCGGGTTGATCTTGTGTTTGGCTGCGAAGCCCAGGGCGATCGGGGCGACGATGGCGACGGCGGCGGGGGACAGGGCGCCGACGGCGGTGATGATGGCTGTGATGGCGAACATGATCCACGGAATCAGTGCCACCCGGTTGCCGACCATCCGGACCGCGCCGCGGACCAAAAGGTCAATGGTGCCGTTGTTTTGCGCTATGGCAAAGAGATACGTGACACCAACAATCGTCAGGAACAGGCCGCCGGGGAAGTTGGCGAGAATGTCCTCGGTGCTCATGTCGAGGAAGACAAAGCCGAGAAGGAAAGCGCCGACAAAGGCAAGTGCCCCCATGTTGAGGGGCAGCACCGTGGCCAGGAGGAACATGGCCACCAATATCAGGATGGAGAGGACTGGAGCGGACATGAATAATTCCCTACGTCGAAGGTGCCGGCGCATCCCAGTGCCGGCGGCCGGAGCGTGAAAGTGACGAACACCACACTTTCACTGGACTAGCCTCTTAGACTCTGGGTCTCTTGTCAATTGCTGGCTATACTCATTTCGACCGCGCGGACGCCCGGTGAAGGCTAGAGAGGGGTTGCCATGTCCGGCAGCGGTGACGGCAAAGGATTTGTCCGGGTCTCCCGGCCCCGGCTGTATGAGCGGCTCGTGGAGCAGCTTTTGGGTTTTATCGCTGCAACCGGTTTGGGGCCCGGCGACCTGCTCCCCGCGGAACGGGACCTGGCGGAGCGGATGGGGGTATCGCGTGCCACGTTGGCGCAGGCGCTGGTGGCGCTGGAGGTGCTCGGCGTCATCGACGTCCAGCACGGAACCGGCGCCGTCCTCGTGTACCGGCCAAGTGTGGCGTCAGTGCTGCGCGAACTGCGCGAACACCGGGACCGGATGCCCGAAATTGTCGAGGCCCGCAGCACCCTTGAAGTGAAGCTGGCGGCGCTCGCCGCGGAACGGCGGACTGCGCAGGACCTGGCTGCGGTTGATGCAGCCCTCGACGTGATGTCTGCCGAGATTGCCGGGGGCAGCCGCGGAACCGAGGGCGATGAACTCTTTCACCAGGCGGTTGCCGCGGCTGCGCATTCCTCCATCCTGGCGTCGATGATGACGTTTATTTCCGAACTGGTGCGCGAAACGAGGCTCGCGTCCCTGGGACAGCCCGGGCGTCCGGAGCGTTCGCTGGAATCGCACCGTGCCATCGCCGATGCCATCCGCATGTCCGATCCCGAGGCCGCGGCACGTGCCATGCAGGCTCACATCGACCTCGTCTCCGAAACGGCCATGTAGGGTCTTTGCCCAGGTGTTTCCCGGCCGTTCCTCCCGGCCGCGCTTGTGCCCAGGCCTGCGCCGGACGGGCTCTGTCCCGGCCTGCCCCGGCCGCGCCTCTGCCCAGGTTTGCCCAGGCCAGCCCTGGCCTAGGTGGTGTGCTGGAAAAGACAGGTATTCGGCCGTCATCGGAAGGGCCGTTTGGCGCCCGTTTCAGGCTTTTTTCGCGGCCGAAATGTCAGAGCCGGATGAAACCCTCGGGATATGGATCAGAACGGATCTTCGACAGGCATTCCCGGTGCTTCGACCGGGGAGCGCACCGGCGCTTCTTCCGGCGGGTGCGCCGCTGCTTCCAGCCGCTTTGTTTATGCCGCCGGCCCTGAAGCAGATGCCGGATCCCTGGGAACTCCTGACCGGCCCCGCGTGCCAGCGGACGCGCAGCAGCAGTCCGGCCGGTGCGCCGGGAGATCCTGCCGAGGTTGCCGGCGGGGGTTCGCAGGCTCGCTGGTCCTGCAGGATGTCGAGTCGTTGACGGAGGCGGAGGCCGGCGGCGTGTTGTCCCGGTTGAATCACTTGTCCCGGTGGGTCCAGGCGCAGCAGGCGAAGGTCCTGGCCCGGATGCAGGCTGTTTACGAGGAAGAGAGCATGCTGCTTACCGGCGTTGAGGACACCGATATGGCGTTCAGTCTCGCCGCGGAGGAAGCCGCCGCAATACTGGGTGTGCCTGCGGGCACCGGCAAGGCACTGATGAGTGAGGCCGGAGACCTCTGCGGTGCGCATGCCGGCACCCTGGCGAAGCTGGAGTCCGGGCAGATCGGTTACGGGCATGTCCAGGTCCTGTTGGAGCAGTCCGTCGGTGTCCTGCCCGAAAAGCTGCCGGCATTCGAGGCCGAACTGCTGGGACTAGCCGGCGGACTGACCAAAGCCCAGTTCCGGGTAAAGGCCCGGCGGCTGCGGGAGAACCTGTACCCGGAGACTCTTATCGAGCGCCAGCGCACCGCGTACGACCGGCGGACGGTGTGGATGCAGCCGGAGCCCGACGGAATGGCCTGCCTCTCGGCAATCATGCCGGCGCAGACGGCACAGTCGATCTACACGCAGCTCACGGCTGCAGCCCGGGGCGAGCAGGCGGCAGGGGATACCCGGACGGTGAATCAGCTGCGCACTGATATCTTCGCTGACCTCCTGGGCGGCCATGGACATGAGTCCGGGGGCTGCAGCAGCGGAGCCGTCCTCGGGACCCCGGGTGGCACAGGAGATTCGGGTGGCACAGGAGATCCGGACGAGGAGGAGAGGAATGAAGACGGAAGGCACGAGCACCGAAAGGCCAGTGGCACCTGCCGTATTGCTCACGGCCCTGCGGCCCGGGCCGAAGTCCTGGTCGTGATCAATGCCGAAACGCTCTTCGGGGCCGATGACGCGCCGGCCGAACTGGTCGGGTACGGACCCATAAGTCCCGAAACGGCCCGGCACATGGCCCGCGAAGCCGTCAGCTGGACGCCGGCGGAACGCGATCCGGACTCCGGGGAGATACTGCGGGTCGGGCAAAGCCGGAAAGTGCCCCGCGGAACCAAACGCTGGCTCCGTGTCCGCGACGGAACCTGTCGTTTCCCGGGCTGCCGCGTAAACGCGGTGATCTGCGAAATCGATCACACAAAACCCTGGGCCCGCGGCGGCGCCACAGATCACGACAATCTGGAGCATCTGTGCCGGCGGCACCATATGTTCAAAACCAAGGGATTTTGGAAGGCCCGACAACCCAGTCCAGGGGTCATTGAGTGGATTTCGCCGGGAGGACGGCATTACCGCACGGAGCCGCACCTCACCCTGCTCGCTGGATCTGCTGGATCTGCTGGATCTGCTGGGCAGGTTGGGCCGGCTGGATCGGATGGCCCGGCAGGGCCGCCCGGGCCGGCTGGCTTGGCTGGGCCGCCTGGATCGGTTGAGCCGGCTGGGCGGGAGAAAGACTGGACGGGTCCGGCAGGGCCGCCTGGATCGGTTGGGCCGGCTGGGCGGGAGAAAGACTGGACGGGTCCGGCAGGGCCGCCTGGATCGGTTGGGTCGACTGGGCCGGAGAAAGACTGGGCCGGCCCGGCAGACCAGGACAGGGACCCGGCGCATGCCGGTGACCAGGACGACTACGGTTCCGATCCGCCGCCCTTCTGACACGGCACTGCTTGGGCCCCGCGGGTCACCGAACAGGGGGGAGACATAACCGGCGAGACGGCGCCGCGGGTGACAGAAAGCCGCGGATGACAGAGATCGGAGGCAGCCGCGGGACACAGACGCGCGGGACACAGCAAAAACCCCGCGGGACACAGCAAAAAGAAGAGAACCGCCGCAGAAGCGGCGGTTCTCTTCTTTGTTCCCCGGTCAGGAGCGGGTGACGAAACGCTTAGGCGTCGCCGCCGGCATTGCCGGAGGTTCCCGCATTTACGTTGAGCAGGTCGTACTTCTTGATTGCTTCGGTCGGCGCGCTGGCGTCAACCTCGCCGCGGCGGGCGAGCATTTCCAGGGTTCGGACAACCATGGAGTGCGAATCGATCTTGAAGTACCGGCGTGCAGCAGCCCGGGTGTCGGCGAAACCGAAGTCGTCTGCACCCAGAGTGGCAAACTCGTTCGGAACGAACTGCCGGATCTGGTCCGGAACGGCCTTCATGTAGTCCGTGCTGGCGATGATCGGTCCGGTGGCTCCGGCGAGCTGCTTGGTGACAAACGGTACGCGGGGCTCGGTGTCGGGATGCAGGAAGGACTCTTCCTCGGCGGCCAGGCCGTCGCGGCGAAGTTCGTTCCAGGACGTCACGGACCAGACATCGGCGGAAACGCCCCAGTCTTCGGCCAGGATCTTCTGGGCATCCAGCGCCCACGGCACGGCAACGCCGGAGGCCAGCAGCTGGGCGCGGGGTCCGTCGATCTTTGCCGGAGCCAGGAGGTAGATGCCCTTGATGATGCCCTCGACGTCGAGATCCTCCGGAGCCTTGGGCTGCAGGATCGGCTCGTTGTAGACCATCAGGTTGTAGATGACGTTCGGATCCTGCGAATCCGGGCCGTACATCTCCTCCAGGCCGTGGCGGACGATGTGCCCGATCTCGTAGCCGTAGGCCGGATCGTAGGTCTTCACTGCCGGGTTGGTCGAGGCCAGGATCGGGGAGTGGCCGTCAGCGTGCTGAAGGCCCTCACCGGTCAGCGTGGTCCGTCCGGCGGTTGCTGAGATCAGGAAGCCGCGCGCCATCTGGTCGGTGGCCGCCCAGATGTAGTCGGCGGTGCGCTGGAATCCGAACATCGAGTAGAACACGTAGACCGGAATCAGCGGCTCGCCGTGCGTGGCGTAGGAGGTTCCGGCAGCGGTAAAGGCCGCAATGGAACCGGCTTCGTTGATTCCCACGTGCACGATCTGGCCCTGCGGGGACTCCTTGTAGGCCAGGACGAGGTCCCGGTCCACGGACAGGTAGTTCTGTCCCTTGGGGTTGTAGATCTTTGCCGTCGGGAAGAACGAGTCCATGCCGAAGGTCCGGGCCTCATCCGGGATGATCGGCACAATCCGCTTGCCGAATTCCTTGTCCCGCATGAGGTCCTTGAGCAGACGGACAAAGGCCATGGTGGTGGCCGCCATCTGCTTGCCCGAACCGCGGTTGGCAACCTCGTAGGCCTTCTCGCCGGGCAGGTGGACCGGCTCGTGCTCGACCTTGCGCTCCGGAACGTTGCCGCCGAGTTCGCGGCGGCGCTCCAGCATGTACTTGATCTCCGGAGCATCGGCACCGGGGTTGAAGTACGGCGGCTTGTACGGGTCGGCTTCGAGCTGCTCGTCGGTGATGGGGATGCGCAGGTGATCGCGGAAGGCCTTCAGGTCATCCAGGGTCAGCTTCTTCATCTGGTGCGTGGCGTTGCGGCCTTCGAAGTGCGTGCCCAGGCCGTAGCCCTTGACCGTATGGGCCAGGATGACAGTGGGCTTGCCCTTGAATTCCGTGGCGGCCTTGTACGCAGCGTAGACCTTGCGGTAATCGTGGCCGCCGCGCTTGAGGTTCCAGATTTCTTCGTCAGTGAGGTTCGCTACCAGTTCCTTGGTCTCGGGGGACTTGCCGAAGAAGTGGTCGCGCACAAATCCGCCGTTTTCGGCCTTGTACGTCTGGTAGTCGCCGTCGGGGGTGGAGTTCATGATGTCCACCAGCGCCCCGTCCTTGTCCTTCTCCAGGAGCGAGTCCCACTCGCGGCCCCAGACGACCTTGATGACGTTCCAGCCGGCGCCGCGGAAGAAGGCCTCAAGTTCCTGCATGATCTTGCCGTTGCCGCGCACCGGGCCGTCGAGGCGCTGCAGGTTGCAGTTGACCACGAACGTGAGGTTGTCCAGCTTGTCGTTGGCCGCCAGCTGGAGCAGGCCGCGCGATTCGGGCTCGTCCATTTCGCCGTCGCCCAGGAAGGCCCAGACGTGCTGGTCGGAGGTGTCCTTGATGCCGCGGTTCTGCAGGTAGCGGTTGGACTGCGCCTGGTAGATGGCATTCATCGGCCCGATGCCCATGGACACCGTGGGGAACTCCCAGAAGTCCGGCATGGAACGCGGGTGCGGGTACGAAGACAGGGCGTGTCCCTCGCGGGACTTTTCCTGCCGGAACCCGTCCATGTCCTCTTCGGACAGGCGGCCTTCAAGGAAGGCGCGGGCGTACATGCCGGGGGAGGCGTGGCCCTGGAAGAAAATCTGGTCTCCGCCGCCGGGGTGGTCCTTGCCCCGGAAGAAGTGGTTCATGCCCACCTCGTACAGGGTGGCCGCTCCGGCGTAAGTGGAAATGTGTCCGCCGACGCCGATTCCCGGGCGCTGGGCACGGTGCACCATGACGGCGGCGTTCCAGCGCAGCCATGCGCGGTAGCGGCGCTCGACTTCCTCGTCCCCGGGGAACTCGGGTTCCTGGTCCACCGGGATGGTGTTCACGTAGTCAGTGGTGGTGACCATGGGGACGCCCACCGACTGCGCACCGGCACGCTGGAGCAGCGAACGCATAATGTACTGGGCTCTTTCGGTGCCCTGGGAACGGATCAGTTCATCCAGTGACTGCATCCATTCCGCGGTCTCCTCGGGGTCACGGTCCGGGAGCTGGTTGGTTAACCCGCTCAGGATGTCCGTTGTGTCTTCTGCGGCCACGGCAAACCTCTCTCATGTACAGATTGTGTCTGCACGAACGTCTGTGGGGATCCGGTTTCGTTACCGGACGATCACGGTGGCTGCGCGGATGCTGGTGCCTCCGGAGCCTCTGTGATCCACTCTAGTCCCGCCGGACGGCAGTTGCGTAGCCCGTTCGCTAACGGCTGGCTGCGGGCCGCCGCACATCCCCGCCCGCAGGCGGGTCATGCCCGCGCAGGCGATAGTGCGCCCGCATAACCTTGTAGGTTCCGGACAAAAGGTGTTGGCTTATGTCCTAGACACCACATCTCGCCCAAATATGTGATTCCCTTGTATTTATGCATGCAACCAGGAGGAGTGAAGTGAGCGAGGCCGAAGCCGTCACGGATAAGAACGTGGCGGGAAGATTGGGTTTCAAAGACCAAGACCTGATTCAGGAATTCGGTTACGACGAGGACGTCGATTTCGACCTCCGCGACGGCCTCGAGGACTTGGTGGGGAGCGAGCTCCTGACGGAAGAGGACCATGAAGTCGTTGACGGTGTGATCCTGTGGTGGCGGTCCGACGACGGGGACCTGGTGGACGCGCTGGTTGATTCCATCACCACCCTCGACGACGGCGGCGTTGTGTGGGTTTTGACCCCCAAATCGGGGCGGGTGGGATATGTCCCGCCTGCCGACATTGAGGAGGCCGCACCGACGGCCGGCCTGCACGTCACCACATCACCCGCAGTTAGCAGCGACTGGGCCGCAACCCGCCTGGTCGCCCGCCGCAAGAAGTAGCACCGGTTTGCATCAAGGTCCGGAACCGGAAGCTGTCAGGCGTCCGGCTCCGGACTTTGTGCTTCCCAACCAGTTTGGCGAGCCCGTTGCGCTCTCGTCCCTGCGCGGATCGCCGGTCGTCCTCGTGTTTTATCCCTTCGCCTTTTCGGGCGTGTGCACCGGGGAGCTGGACGAACTTCAGGGCGCCGGCGGGAAGTTCTCCGGGCAGGTGCCCGGCTGCTGGCTGTCTCCTGTGACTCCAAGTACGCCCTGCGCGCCTACGCACAGCAGGGCGGCTATTCCTTTGACCTGCTGGCCGATTTTTGGCCGCACGGCGAAGTGGCGGACGCCTACGGGGCCTTCGACGCTGAGCTTGGCCGCCCCGTCCGGGCCTCGTTTATCATCGATGGGAGGGGCCTGATCCGTGCGGACATCCGGTCTGAACCCGGATCTCCCCGTCCGCTGCAGGCCTACCTGGACGCCCTCAAGGAGATGCCTTCGGAATGACCCACGCACCACAGCCACACTCCGGGCCGGAGCACTCCGGATCCTCCGGGCCTGCCTCCTCCCGAGAGGTCCGGCCGGGCCTGGGACTCACCGGTTTCGTCCGCTCCCGGCCCGAACCGCCCTCACCGCCGGCTCCGACCCCCGAAGAGGAAATCCAGCTGCGGCGTGCCGCCGAGCTGCTGAGCGGGCGCCGGATGGCGGTCCTCACCGGTGCCGGCGTGAGCACCGATTCCGGCATTCCCGATTACCGCGGGCCCGACGCTCCGCCCCGCAATCCCATGACCTACCAGGAATTCGTGGGCGACGCCGGGCTCAGGCGCCGCTACTGGGCCCGGAACCACATTGGCTGGCATCATTTGCGGCACGCCGCACCCAACGCCGGACACGCTGCGGTTGCCCGCTTGGAACACCGGGGCCTGACCACCGGACTGATCACCCAGAACGTTGACCGGCTGCACGCCGACGCCGGCAGTGCCCTCGCCGTTGACCTCCACGGACGCTTCGACCGGGTCTTGTGCCTTGACTGCCGCACCCGCTATTCCCGCGACACCGTCGCCCGGCTGCTCGAAGAGCTGAACCCCGGTTTTCTGGAGCGCACCCGCCTCGACGGAGATATTGCCCTTGACGCCGATGCCGACGTGGCGGACACGGAGGACTTTGTTGTCGCGGACTGTCCGGTATGCGGCGGCATGCTGAAGCCGGACTTCGTGTATTTCGGTGAAAACGTTCCGCGCGACCGGGTGGCCGCCGCCTACGCCATGCTGAACGCCGCCGACGCCCTGCTGGTCGCCGGGTCGTCACTGACCGTGATGAGCGGACTGCGTTTCGTCAAACATGCGCATAAAACCGGAAAGCCGGTGGTCATCATCAACCGCGGGTGGACCCGCGGCGATGATCTTGCAGATCTGAAAATCGAAGCGGGAGTGGCTACCGCACTGGAATACCTGGCGGCCGAACTGCCGGACCTGCCCGGCCGGCATCCTGACCTGCCCCAAAGCCAATTAGGTAATTCCCCCAAAGGTCCGGTAAAGTAATTCCTCGTGATGCGGCGCTGATCAAGGAGAACTTGAAAGGCATAACGGTCACAAAGGGTCTTTAGCTCAGCTGGTAGAGCGCCACGTTTACACCGTGGATGTCATCGGTTCGATCCCGGTAGGACCCACCGCATACAAGCGGTACACAGAGAACCCCGCCATCCGGCTCCGGAGAGCGGGGTTTTTGCTGCGCGGGCGGGTTCAGCCGGTCATGCCAATGTCCCGGCCCGAAGCCCTGCCGTGAAGTTGGCCACCGGGCTGCCCGGACGGCCCTGAAAGTATGCGCCGGCCCGCCGGCTTACGCAGGTATTCACCAGCCTTTCCTGCTATTGCTGAAGAAACGGCATGCGGTGTACAGCGAACCAACGGCAGTAGACGGAAACGGGGGTGCAGATATGCGGACTCGCTTCACCACACGTGTTTTTCTCCGGCGCTTCATGGCAGCAATGACGGCGCTGCTGCTTCTGTTTTCCGCCGCAGCGTGCGCAAACCGGCCGGTTGAAGACGTGTCCTCCGGCTTTGAGACCGCCGCGGAGGCCGGCGCACCGGCCGCCGTTCCGCAGGCGGAATCCGGCCCGCTGGAAGACGCCCTGAACTCGTACGCAGCGGCAAGCGGCACAGAATTCTCCGCAGCAGTCTACGACAGAACCACCGGCGCATCCTGGTACTACAACCGGCAGGCCAGCTACCTGGAAGCCAGCCTGGTCAAGGTCCCGATTCTCTTGACCCTGCTGCGGCAGGCAACGGAGGAGGAGCGGCAGCTGACGCCGGAAGAGGAAGACCTCTGCGTGATGATGATCGACTACAGCGACAATGACGCCACGACTGCCCTTTACCAGTCCGTCGGCGGCGCCGGGGAACTGGCCCGAACCTATGAGCTGCTGGGCATTACGGATACCTCGGCCGGCGAGGTCTGGGGTGCCAACGAGACCGGAGTGGAGGACCAGCTCAGGATTGCGCGGGCCGTGCTCGACGGAGTCGACTGGATCAGCCGTGATCTGCGCGGATACGCCGTCGGGCTGATGGAAAACGTGGAGGACAGCCAGCGGTGGGGAATCAATGCGGGATTCTCGGACGGCGAGGCGGACATTGCGCTGAAAAACGGCTGGCTGCAGGATGACGAACGGGCGTGGAACGTGGGAAGCACCGGCTTTGTACGCGCCGGCGGGTCAGAATATGCGGTGGTGGTCATGACCTCCGGGAGCCCGACGATGGAAGAGGGAGTGTCGGTAGTGGAAGACATCGCCGCCGCCATTAACTCCTTCGAAACGTCGGGCATCATCGGCACGGCAGCAGATACCGGTAATTCCGGCATCCCGGGAGCCGGTGCGGCAGACTAGGGCGCCGCGACACGAACGTCCCTTTGTGGCGGGCCGGCCGTCCGGAAGCATAGGCTGGAGGGTGAAGACGGCGGGTGAGCGCCGATCGCCGCGCCCTGGCTGGGGCCCCGAAGAATTCTGGAGAAAACTTGAGCGCACAAATTGGCGTCACCGGTCTGGCAGTAATGGGTGCAAACCTGGCCCGGAACCTGGCCCGGAACGGTTACACGGTTGCCCTTCACAACCGGTCCATCGAGAAGACGGACGCACTGCTGTCCGCGCACGGTGACGAAGGGGACTTCATCCGCACCGAATCCTGCAGGAGCTGGTCGATTCGCTGGAAAAGCCGCGCCGGGTCCTGATCATGGTCAAGGCCGGGGCTCCGGTCGACTCGGTGATCGAGAAGCTCGTACCGCTGCTGGAGGCGGGCGACATCGTTATCGACGCCGGCAACTCCCACTATGAGGACACCCGGCGCCGGGAGGCGTCCCTGGCGGAAAAGGACCTGCACTTTGTGGGGGTCGGAGTGTCCGGCGGTGAGGAAGGAGCCCTGCTGGGCCCGTCCATCATGCCCGGCGGCTCGCGCGAGTCCTACGACTCCCTGGGCCCGATGCTGGAAAAAATCGCCGCAAAGTACGACGGCGATCCCTGCTGCGCCTGGATCGGCACCGACGGCGCCGGCCACTTCGTCAAGATGGTGCACAACGGCATTGAATACGCCGACATGCAGGTGATCGGCGAAGCCTACGACCTGCTGCGCTCCGCGGCAGGCATCGAGCCGGCCGAGCAGGCCAAGATCTTCACTGAATGGAACACCGGCCAGCTGAGCTCGTTCCTGATTGAAATCACGGCCGAGGTGCTGGCACACACGGACGCCCGCACCGGCAAGCCGTTTGTCGACGTCGTTGTGGATTCGGCCGGCCAGAAGGGGACCGGACGCTGGACGGTCGTCTCCGGGCTGGACCTGGGATCGCCGGTGTCCGCCATTGCCGAGTCCGTTTTCGCCCGGGCCCTGTCCTCGCAGCGGAACCAGCGTGAGGAAGCCCAGGAGGTCCTTACCGGCGGCGAAGGCACCGTTGAGCTGCCCGAAACGTTCGTCGAGGATGTCCGGCAGGCACTGTACGCGTCCAAGCTCGTCAGCTATGCCCAGGGCATCGACATGCTCACCGCTGCCGCAAAGACCTATGGCTGGGACCTGAAGCTGGACGAGATCGCCTCCCTGTGGCGCGCCGGCTGCATCATCCGCGCCGAGCTGCTGGACGACATCATGAAGGCCTACGCCGGCGACTCGGCACCGGAGAACCTGCTGCTGGCACCTGCCTTCGCCGAGTCCATCGCAGCGGCCCTGCCGGCCTGGCGCCGCGTGGTCTCCGTTGCGGTCCAGCTGGGGATTCCCGTTCCCGTGTTCTCCTCGTCGCTGGCCTACTACGACGGACTGCGCCGCAAGCGCCTGCCCGCCGCCCTCACCCAGGGCCTGCGGGACCTCTTTGGTGCCCACACCTATCACCGGGTCGACGACGAGGGCACCTTCCACACCCTCTGGGGCGCCGACCGCTCCGAAATCGCCGCCGTGGACACCCACTAGGCAGCAGCAACACCGGACAGAAAAAGGCCGCCGGCACCCGCAAGGGTGCCGGCGGCCTTTTTCGCCGGACGGAACGGCTCAGATATAGATTGCCGGATCGATATATTCCGCCGGATCCACGGCCGGCTGGGTCTCCTTGACCTGGCGGTGCCGCCAGCGCGCGGGAATTCCGGTGATGATGGAATCGGCCGGAGCGTCCTTAACGACGACGGCGTTGGCACCGACGGCGCTGTTCTTACCAATGGTCACCGGCCCCAGGATCTTCGCACCGGCGCCCACGGTGACGCCGTCGCAAATGGTGGGGTGCCGCTTGATCCGGGCCAGCGACCGTCCACCCAGGGTTACCCCGTGATAGAGCATCACGTCGTCGCCGATTTCGGCGGTTTCACCGATCACCACGCCCATGCCGTGGTCGATGAAGAACCGGCGGCCGATGGTGGCTCCGGGATGAATCTCGATGCCGGTGGCAAAGCGGGTGATCTGGGACAGTACCCGGGCCGGAAAGCGCAGCCCCGGCCGCGCCCACATGCGGTGGGTCAGCCGGTGCATCCAAATCGCGTGAAGCCCCGAATAGACCACGATGTTCTCGAGCGAACCGCGGGCGGCCGGGTCGTGGGACGCGGCGGCGTCGAGGTCTTCGCGCAGGCGTGCAATCAGGCTCACAGAGGACTTTCTGCTCGGGTGGGTCCGGTGGGGACGGGCGTGGGCGGGTCTTAGCCCCGGATGTCGTCGTACAGCACCGTGGAGATGTAACGCTCTCCGAAGTCGCAAACGACGGCGACAATCAGCTTACCGGCGTTCTCCGGCCGCTTGGCCAGCTCGAGGGCCGCCCAGACGATGGCTCCGGAGGAGATGCCGCCCAGAATGCCTTCCTGGGTTCCCAGGGCACGGGCCGTGGCCACGGCGTCGTCAATGGATGCATCGATGACTTCGTCGTAAATTTCCGTGTCGAGCACCTCGGGAACGAAGTTGGCGCCCAGGCCCTGGATCTTGTGCGGTCCGGGGGAGCCGCCGTTGAGGATGGCCGAGTCCTTGGGCTCGACGGCAACAATCTGCACGCCGGGCTTGCGCTGCTTCAGGACCTGCCCGACGCCGGTAACGGTGCCGCCGGTGCCGACGCCGGCGACGAAGATATCAATCTTGCCGTCCGTGTCTTCCCAGACTTCCTCGGCCGTGGTCCGGCGGTGCACCTCGGGGTTGGCGGCGTTGGCGAACTGCTGGGCCCAGATGGCGTTCTCGGTGGTGGCCACGATTTCCTTGGCCTTGTCCACGGCGCCGCGCATGCCTTCGGAACCGGGGGTCAGGACAATCTCGGCACCGTAGGCGCGGAGCATGACGCGGCGTTCAGTGGACATGGTCTCGGGCATGGTCAGGATGACCTTGTAGCCGCGGGCCGCGCCCACCATGGCCAGTGCGATGCCGGTGTTTCCCGAGGTGCCTTCGACGATGGTGCCGCCGGGCTTCAGCGCGCCGGCCTTTTCGGCGGCGTCCACGATGGCCACGCCAATGCGGTCCTTTACGGAATTGGCGGGGTTGTAGAACTCGAGCTTGACGGCAATCTCCGCGTCAAGGCCCTCCGTCAGCCGGTTCAGCCGCACCAGCGGGGTACCGCCGACCAGCTGCGTCACGTCGTCATAAATCCGTGCCATGGTTTGTCCTCAATCCGTTGGAGTGTCTGGGAGTCGTGCGGCTCGAACGCCGTGGGAAATGTCTGCATTGGGGCCCCGCTCCAGCCTATCGCCACCACGGGGAAGTGTCAGTTGTCAAGCCATTCCGCGTAATATTTCCGCGCCTTGGCCAGCTTGGGGTTGATGATCACCTGGCAGTAGCCCTGTTCCGGGTGCTTTGCATAAAAGTCCTGGTGTTCGGCTTCCGCCACGTGGAACTCGGGAAGCGGTGAGATTTCCGTCACGATCGGGTCGCTCCAGTGCTCGCGGGCCCGGTCGCGGGCCTTCTCGAATTCCTCCCGCTGGGCTTCATCCGCGTAGAACATCGAGGACCTGTACTGGGTGCCGACGTCGTAGCCCTGGCGGTTCAGGGTGGTCGGGTCATGGGAGATGAAGAACATGTCCAGGATGACTTCGGGCGGAATGATCTCCTCGTCGAAGGTGACGGCTACGACTTCCGCGTGTCCCGTGGTGCCCGAACAGACGCTGTAATAATCCGGGTGCGCCGTATGCCCGCCGGTGTAGCCGGAGACTACTTCGGTGACGCCGCGGGTTTTCTGATAGAGGGCGTCGAGGCACCAGAAACAGCCTCCGCCAAGTACATAGGTCTTCATACCCTCTATCAATGCGTGCGCGGCCGGAAGAATTCCCGGCCGCCGGTCCGGCGGACGGGTTGGAGGCGCGGTACGGCCGGCCGGCTGGAGCCGCACGAACGGTGACTGGCGGGGCGGGGGCGGCCGTGCGGTCCCGGCGCGGTGGAATTGAGCGGGGATAGCCGAGCGGGTACAACTGGAACTATGGAAACAGACAAGCCCGCCGAAGGCAGCAAACCGGCGGCACCGGGAACGGACCCGGCAGCACCGGACAGCGCCACGACCCCGGAAACCCCTGACGATTCCGCGGCGTCCGCCCCGCACCCCGTTCCTTCACTGGGTGACGTCCTGCTGGCCGCCGAAGAACTCTGGCCCGCATCCCTGGCCGAGGGCTGGGACGCCGTCGGGCTGGTGGCGGGACGGCCGTCCCGGCCCGTGGAGCGCATCCTGTTCGCCGTGGATCCCACCGCCGAGGTGATCGACGAGGCCCTGGAATGGGGCGCCGACCTGCTGTTGACCCATCACCCCCTGTTCCTGAAGCCGGTCCACTCGGTGGCCGGAACCGGATTCAAGGGCGATGCCGTGCACCGTCTGATCGAAGGCGGCTGCGCCCTGCTGACCGTTCACACCAACGGCGACAGCGCCGTCGGCGGCGTCTCCGACGTCCTGGCCGACGCCTTCGGCCTGCGGGACGTGGTTCCCCTGGTGCCTGCCGAGGACGGGCTGCCCGAGGAAGGCATTGGCCGCGTGGGGGACCTGCGCGACGCCACGACGCTCGCTGATTTCGCCAAACTGGTCTTCAGTATCATGCCCGCGGTCGCCGGCGGTGTCCGCGTTGCCGGTGATCCGCACGGCCTGGTTCGCCGGGTCGCTGTTTGCGGCGGCGCCGGGGACAGTCTTTTCGATGCCGTGCGCCGGCACCAGGCTGATGTTTACGTCACAGCCGACCTGCGCCACCATCCGGCCTCCGAGGCCCGCGAAGCCGCCGTGAACGGACGCCCCTACCTGATCGATGTCTCCCATTTCGGCAGTGAATGGCTGTGGCTGACCCCCGCAGCGAACGCACTGGAGAATGTGCTGACCGACCAGGGCTTCGCCGCGGAGATCCGGATCAGCGGCACCAACACCGATCCGTGGGACTTTGTGCTGACCCCGGGGCTGAACTGAGCCGCACCCTTGACATAGGCTAGGGGGAAGAACCGGCCAGGTTGGTCCGGTCATAGGTGGAGGTTTTTCGGTGGCAAAAGCATCGTCGGCGGAGCAGCTGCGGCTGCTCGATTTGCAGGCTCTGGACAGTAATATTCGTAAACTCCGGAACCGGGCTCGCACCGTCAGCGACAACTCGGCCATCGCGGACCTGGGGCTGCAGCGGGCTGCCGCGCAGAGCAGGCTGGTGGCCGCGTCCACCGAGGCAGCGGACGTCAGCCGGGAACTCAGCCGCGCAGAGGCCGATGTCGCCTCCGTCGTGGCGCGCATCGACCGGAACCAGAACCACCTGGACAGCGGCAAGGGCAGCTCCAAGGAACTCACCGCCCTGCAGAGCGAAATGGAGTCCCTGAAGCGGCGCCGCTCGGATCTGGAAGACGTCGAGCTGGAAGTTATGGAACGCCTCGAGGCAGCGAAAGCCGCCGAAGAGCAGTTCCGGCAGGCCGCCGCGGCCCTGGACGCCGAGGTGGCGGTACTGGAGGGCGAACGCGACGCCGAACTCGCGGAAATCGAAGCTGAGCGCGCCGCCGCCGTAGCCGAGCGCGCCGAACTGGCTGCCACATTCGAACCGGAACTGCTCGCGGTGTACGAAAAGACACTGGCCAAGCACGGCATCGGCGCGGCCCGGCTGTTCAACGGAACCTCCGAAGGCTCGGGTATGCAGCTGAGCCCGGGCGACCTCGCAGACATCCGCCGCGCCGCCGAGGACGACATCGTGTTCTGCCCGGACTCCGGCTGCATCCTGGTGCGTTCCGCCGAGTGGGGCAGCTGATCCGTGACCCTGTTTGACCCGTCAGACACTTCCGCTGACCTTTCCGGAAGCGCGGAACCAGCTGACAAGCCGGGTTCCGCCGGCGGTCCGGCTGCCGGATCCGCCCGCCGGACCCTTATCGTGGAGGCCGACGGCGGCTCCCGCGGCAACCCGGGGCACGCCGGCTACGGCGCACTGGTGCGGGACCCGGACACCGGAGCCATCCTGGCCGAGAAGGCGGAGTACATCGGCAAGGCGTCCAACAACGTGGCCGAGTACTCCGGTCTGCTGGCCGCGCTGGAAATGGCCCACGACATTGATCCCGACTGCTGGATCCTCGCCAAGATGGACTCCAAGCTGGTGGTGGAACAGATGAGCGGGCGCTGGAAAATCAAGCATGAGGACATGCAGCGCCTTGCCGCGAAGGCACGCGGCATCGTCAACCCGCGCCGGGTGAAATACCAGTGGATTCCGCGCGAACTCAACAAGGACGCGGACCGGCTCTCCAACGAGGCCATGGATGCCGGGATAGCCGGGGTGCCCTGGGTCCACAAGGGCGGACTGGCGCTGGACAACGGAGCGGCGTTTGCTGCCGCTCCGGCGGCGCAGGCCGTGGACACTCCTGAACCGCACCCTCGAAGGAACAGGACCAGCGGGCGCAGGCCGCTGCCGTTTCCGCAGAGCCACCGGCACCCACCGGCCGGCTCCACCACACCGAGATCTGGGTCCGGGACTTCCCGGCCGCGGAAGCGTCGCTGGGGTGGCTCCTGGAACGGCTGGGCTACGTGCGCACCGATGCCTGGAACACGGGCGCGAAGTGGCAGGGCGCCGACAGCTACGTCGTCATTGAAGCCGGGCCTGATGTGCTGGACGCCGCGCATGAGCGCCGGCGCCCCGGCATCAACCACCTCGCGTTCCGCGCAGGAACCGGGCCGAGGTTGACCTGCTGGTCCGCCGGGCATCCAGCCACGGCTGGACGCTGCTCTTCGCGGACCGACATCCCCACGCCGGCGGACAGGGCCACTACGCCGCCTACCTGGAAAATGCCGAAGGTTTCGAAGTGGAGCTGGTGGCGGACTAGGAGTGGAGCTGGTCGCGGACTGGGCGTCCGGCTACCGCTGCGGCAGGATGAGGTTCAGCTGGAACGGCTTGCGGGCCGTGGCCGGCACCAGCTCCGCCTCCCACTTTTCGGATGCTGCTGCCAGCAGCTGCTCCGGCGTGGCAGGCTCGGGGCCGGTGCGGGTGAGCAGGTGCCGGGCGAGCTCGCCGCGGGTGTGCTTGGCGAAGTGCGACACCACTGTGCGCTTGCCGTTGCGCATCTGGAACACGTTAACGGCCGCGGACTGCGCGGGTGGCGGTGCCCAGGCCGCCGCATAGGTGCTGGACCGGCAATCCACCACCAGATGTCCGGCGGCATACTCCCCGAGAGCGTCGCCCAGGTGCGGCTTCCAGAACGAGGCCAGTTTGCCGGTCTCGGGCAGTTTTACGCCCATGGACAGCCGGTACGCCGGAATCGGGTCACTGAAGCCCAGGGCACCCCACAAGCCGGAAATGACGACGACGGCGGCGTCGGCCCGGTGCTGCTGGGCCGGAGTTAAGTCCGCGTACCCCAGGGCGTCATACAGGACGCCCGTATAGATCCGGTGCGCCGGGGCGCACGGCTCCGCATGAAGCACCGTATTCCGCCGGACTTCGGCCCCCAGGGACGGCCCGACGCCGAGAATGCTGTGGGCGTCTTCGGAGCTGCTGGCAGCGGCCAGGGCGGCCAGCACCTGCTTGCGGGCATCGTTGAGCCGGGGAAAATGCAACTGGTCGGGGTCAAAGGCGGCACCGGTGACAGCCGGCGTTTTTCCTTCGGAAGGCGGTAACAGAATCAGCACCAATTAATCCTACGCGAGCAGCGGGCAGTGGCCGGCCGGGAGCCGCGGACTCGGGACAGGCCGCAAAGACGGTAGCATTGAGCCTGGACGGGCTGGCCAGGCGATCGCGTTGGTTCCTTTTTTGAAGGGAGCCGCCGAGGAAAGTCCGGGCTCCGCAGAGCAGGGTGGTGGGTAACGCCCACTCGGGGAAACCCGCAGGCCAGTGCCACAGAAAAGAAACCGCCGCTGACGGGATTCTTCTTTGGGGAATCCTTGTTTTTCGGTAAGGGTGAAAAGGTGGTGTAAGAGACCACCAGCGTTCCGGGCGACCGGTTCGGCTAGGTAAACCCCACCCGGAGCAAGGCCATACAGAACACGGTTGAGGGCTGCTCGCCCGATGTGTTCGGGTAGGCCGCTTGAGGGCGCCGGCAACGGCGTTCCTAGATGGATGATTGCCGCCTCCGGCCCGGTAACGGACCGGGGATACAAAACCCGGCTTATCGGCCAGCCCGTCCCTATAACAGCACGCCGCCGGAGCCCGCATCGTCTCCCCGGCAACACTGCCGGACTGCCTCCGCCGTTTTTCCACAGGATTAGCGAAAGACGGCCGCAAGTAGCGTGGTACCGGGGGTACCGGGTCTATTCTGTGGCAATGTCCCGAATGATGACAAAGCCAAGGCCGCTGGTAGTCCGCAATGCGAATTTCCGTGCGTTATGGATTTCCTCTACGTCAGGAATCTTTGGCACGTCGGTGGCGGCGGTGGCCCTTCCCCTGATCGCGGCCGTGGAACTGCAGGCGTCGGACTTCGCTGTCGCGGCCCTCTCCGGCGTCGGGTTCCTGCCATGGCTGCTCTTCGGACTGCCCATTGGTGCCCTCGTAGACCGCTACCGCCGAAAACCCGTGGTCATGGCCGCGCTGGTACTGAGGATCATTGTGCTGCTCTCCCTTCCGGTGGCGTTCTGGCTGGACCGCCTGACCGTGGAACAGCTGTTTGTGGTGTCGTTCCTGTCCGGACTGGCCGCCGTTTTCTGCATGCTGGCGGAGTCTGCGTTGCTCCCGCGGGCGGTGCCGCGTGAAGAACTTATCGAAGGCAACGGGCTGATGACGGGATCGGCTGCCTCGGCCGACGCCGTCGGGCGCAGCCTGGGCGGCTGGCTGACAGGGGCCTGGGGCGCCTCGAACTCGCTCCTGCTGCAGGTCGCGGCCTCAACGGCGTCACTGGGTTCCGTGGCAACACTGAAGGTTGTGGAAACCGTGACCGCACCCGCACCCGGAAACCGGATCTTCCATGACATGGCGGCAGGACTGCGTTACAGCTTCAGCACGGCGCCGCTGCGGACCATCCTCCTGACCGGGGCGCTGTGGAACCTGGGCGGGGCCATCGTGGTGTCCCTGACGGTGATCCTCGTGGTGCGTACCCTGGGGGAGTCCGGCGCCATGCTGGGGTTCCTCACGGCGTCCACAGCACTGGGCGGCACCCTCGGGGGACTCACGGTCAAGTGGGCCACGCAGCGGTGGGGCTCGGGCACCGTATGGCGTCTGTCCATGGTTCCTGCCGTGCTGGGATATTCGAGTTTGCTGCTGATGACGCCGGGCTGGGGATTGATTCCGGGGTTCGTCGGCCTGTTCCTGGCCGGAGTTGCCATTGCCATGAACGTGGTTGTTGCAACGAGTTTCCGCCAGCGGGTTTGCCCGCCGGAAATGCTGGGCCGGCTGGGCTCGGCCTCGCGGATGGTGACGTGGGGAATGCTGGCTGTCGCCGGCGTGATCGGCGGGGCCCTCGTAAATCCGCTGGGCGTCCGCGGCGCCATCACCGCGGGCCTGGCCATCGCCGTCCTGGCGCCGGTCGTGGCAGCCATCGGTCCGCTGCGCAGCATCAAACACCTGGAAGACTTGGAGCCCGTACCGGTGGAATCAGCCGCCGGGAGCCGCTAGCCGTGTGATAAACATCTCCTGCAACGTGTCGGCGGGCCACATGTGTCCTAATACACTTGTAGGGACCGGGGCGCGGGATATCCGCAGCTCCGGGACACGCGTCGCACGCCCGCGGACCTGCAGTCGCAAGCCGCAGCATCCGGGGCGCAGCGGCCTGACCAACCGGCACAGAGCAGTGCCGGCTGAGAGAAGGATGTGAAGATCTTTGAGTCAGTTCTCCGATGCCTGCCTTGATACGTGGATGGACCGTGAGGCCATCGCCGAGGCGATGATTCCACTGATCGGGCGGCTGTACCGGGAAAACAGTGTGGTCACTTCGGTTTATGGCCGGCCGCTGGTCAACCGGTCCGTCATCGAAATCCTCAAGGCGCACCGTTTTGCGCGGCAGATCGATGAAGTGGAGCTGCCCGTCTCCGACACCTTTCCGCTGTTGCAGGCACTGGCCGGGCTCGAACTTGGTGCAGCATCCATCGACCTGGCACGCCTGAGCCTGAAGTACAAGGCCGAGGGGGAGGGTACGGACCTCGTTGAGTTCCTCCGCACGGAGCTGGCCGGGGTGGCGGGCAGGCACGGTGCCGACGACCGCACCAGCACCGACGTCGTTCTCTACGGCTTCGGGCGGATCGGACGGCTGCTGGCCCGCATCCTCATCGACCACGCCGGCGGCGGCCAGGGGCTGCGCCTGCGGGCGATCGTGGTCCGCCGGGGAGCCGAAAACGACCTGGTCAAGCGGGCGTCGCTGCTGCGCCGCGATTCTGTCCACGGTGCCTTCGACGGCACCATCACCGTGGACGAGGAGAAAAACACCATTCTCGCCAACGGCACGCTGATCCAGGTCATCTACTCCAACGATCCGGCCACCGTTGACTACACGGAGTACGGCATCAGGGACGCCGTCGTCGTGGACAACACCGGACGCTGGCGCGACGAGGAAGGGCTCGCGCAGCACCTGCAGGCCAAGGGTGTCGCCCGCGTGCTGCTCACGGCCCCGGGCAAGGGCAGCCTCAAGAACATCGTCCACGGCATCAACCACGAATCGATCAGCGACGATGACAGGATCATCACCGCGGCGTCCTGCACCACCAACGCCATCACCCCGGTCCTGAAGGTCCTCAACGACAAGTACGGCATCATCCACGGCCACGTGGAAACGGTGCACTCGTTCACGAACGACCAGAACCTGATCGACAACTTCCACAAGGGTGACCGCCGCGGCCGCTCCGCAGCACTGAACATGGTCATCACCGAAACCGGTGCCGCCAAGGCTGTGGCGAAGGCGCTGCCGGAGCTGGCGGGCAAGCTCAGCGGCAATGCCATCCGCGTGCCGACCCCCGACGTGTCAATGGCGATTCTGAACCTGAACTTCGAAACCGCCACCACCAAGGAAGAGATCAATGCGTTCCTAAGGGAAACGTCGCTGAACTCCGACCTGCACAAACAGATTGACTACATTGATTCGCCGGAGGTTGTCTCCACCGACTTTGTGGGATCCAAGCGCGCCGGCATCGTGGACGGCCTGGCCACCATTTCCAACGGCAAGAACGCCGTCCTCTACGTCTGGTACGACAACGAGTTCGGTTACAGCTGCCAGGTCATCCGCGTCCTGGAGGAAATGGCGCATGTGAACCCGCCGGCTTTCCCCCGGGTCGAGGAACTGGCCGCCTCGCTCTAAGCGGGAGATGGAGAAGGCGCGTTTCCCGGATGGGGAACGCGCCTTCGTCTTTGTTCCTGACCGCGCCCTCAGTGGCCAAACGGGTCCGGGTCGACTCCGGGCATCCAGGTCAGTCCCGGAACGTTCCAGCCGTGGGCCTTGATTGCTTTGCGGGCCTTACGGCTCCACCGGTCGTTGAGTTTGTCCACGTAGAGCTTGCCGTCCAGATGGTCATACTCGTGCTGCAGCACGCGGGCAAACCAACCGGTGGCCTCGAACTCCAGCGGTTCCCCGTTCTCGTCAAAACCGGACACTTTGACCCACTCGGCGCGGTTGACGGGGAAGTTCTCCCCGGGCACCGAGAGGCATCCTCCGAGTCCTCCTCCGGGTCCGGCACGGAACCGGGCACCTTCGAGGTGATGAGCACGGGATTGACGACGACGCCGCGGTCGGGGGCGTCGTCGTCGTTCGGGTAGGCAAAGGTGAACAGCCGCAGCCCCACACCCACCTGCGTGGCTGCCAGTCCAACACCGTTGGCGAGGTCCATGGTTTCATACATGTCAGCCACCAGGGTGAGCAGCTCACCGTCGAACTTTTCCACCGGCGCGGCGCGGCGGTGCAGGACGGGTTCACCGTGGATGACTATGGGACGAACGGTCATTGCTGGTCTTTCTCTGGGACGGGTGGTGCCGGCTGAGGAACTGCTGCCCGCCGGGCCGGGTGGTGCCGGACTAAGCGGTGATCCGCCGGCCGATGACTTCGCGCATGATCTCCGACGTTCCGCCGAAGATCGTGAGCAGCCGAGCGGCCAGGAAGGCCTGGGCCACCGGGTACTCCAGGATGTAGCCATAACCGCCGTGCAGCTGCAGGCAGCGGTCCGTGATGGACTTGACCCGCTCGCTGGCCCACAGCTTGGCCTTCGCCGCGGAGACGGCATCCAGCTTGCCCTCATTGAAGGCGAGGATGGCAGAGTCCACGTAGGCTTCGGTGACCTCGACCTCGGTCTCGATGTCGGCCAGGGCAAACCGGGTGTTCTGGAAATCGGCAATCCGCTCACCGAAGGCGCTGCGTTCCTTCGTGTACTGCACCGTGGCTTCGTAGATCTGCCGGGCGACGGCGGAGGATGCGACGGCGATGGCCAGCCGTCCCTGCGGGAGCTGGCCGGCGGCGTATTCCAGTCCACGGCCGACTTCACCGACGAGGTTCTCCTCGGGGACGGAGACGTTGTCGAAAAAGAGCTCGGCGGTATCCGAAGCCTTCAGTCCCATCTTGTCCAGCTGGCCGCCGGTCTTGTAGCCCTCGGTTTTTTCCACCATGAACATGCTGAAGGAGTCCCTGCCGCCACGGCCGGAGCTTCCGTCGGTGCGGGCCAGGACCAGGGAGGCGTCGCCGCTGATGCCGTTGCCGATGAAGGTCTTCTGCCCGCTCAGGCGCCAGCCGCCGTCGTCGCGCACCGCCTTGGTGCGGATCCCGCGCAGGTCGCTGCCGGCGCCGGGCTCGGTCCAGGCCACGGACGTGACCTTGTCGCCGCTGACCATGTCCGGCAGGAAACGTTCCTTGAGGTTATCGGAGCCGTAGGCCAGCAAGTGGGGGAGGACCATGTCGTCATGCAGGTGGAAGGCAAGGCCGACCGCGAGATGGTTGGCCTTGGCGAACTCCTCGTCCAGGACCACCCGGTAGCGGTAGTCCGGCATGCCGGCACCGCCGAACTCCTCCGGAACCGCAAGCCCCAGCAGCCCCTGCTCCCCGGCTGCTTTCCACAGCTGCCGCGGCATGATGTGCTCGGCGTCCCAGCGGGCATACCCGGGTGCGACCTCGCGGGAGTTGAACTCCCGGGCGAGGTCACGGAAAAGCTCATGGTCTTCTTCGAACAATTTGCGCTCCAAGCGGCGCCTCCTCATTGATAGGCCATGCATAGGGAATACGGTCCGGACAGGCCGATGGAAAAAGGCCGCCCCGGACTAATCCGGGGGCGGCCTTCCGAAGCTGGAACCGCCGCCCCCGCAGGAAGGGGAAGCGGGGGTGAACCAGGCGCCTGCTACCCCGGAAAATCCCGGAATCCAGCGCATCGCGGGGGAACGGGCGGAACATCGACTACTGAGCTGGATGGTGCTAAATCCGGCTAAAACATTACCACGGTTGCCGTTTCGCTGCCGTTGGCGCACGGCTGCGGAACGGCTGGACGCAGCAAACCAGTGACACAGCGAAAAAGACCGGCGGGACGCTGTTTCCAGCATCCCACCGGTCTCTTATTCGGGTGAGTAACGGGGGTTGAACCCGCGACCTCCTGGACCACAACCAGGCGCTCTGCCAACTGAGCTATACCCACCATGTGCCCCGGATAACATATTCGTGAAGTCCAGGCGAGTGGTCTTCGCGAACTCATTTATCTGAGGCAGCGGAATCAAGCTTACACGGTTTTTGGGGTGGTCCTGACCAAGCGGTGCCCAGAAGCCCCAAATGTGACCGAGCTAACCCTTGAAGCTCTCCGCGATTTTCTTGGCGGTCGCGGAATCCGGGCCCGGCGCGGGCACGAAGACGGCCTGCCGGTAGTAGCGCAGTTCATCAATGGAATCGACGATATCGCCCAGAGCGCGGTGGTTTCCGGTCTTGGCCGGGGCCTGGAAGTATGCCCGGGGGTACCACCGGCGTGCCAGCTCCTTAATCGTGGAGACATCAATAATCCGGTAGTGCAGGTGATCGATGACCTCGGGCATGTCGCGGGCAAGGAACATCTTGTCGGTGCCCACGGAATTTCCGGCCAGCTGGGCTTTTGGGTTCCGGGACCCATTTCGTGATGTATTCGATGACCTGGGCTTCGGCCTCCGCCATGGACATCCCCTGCGGCAGTTCATCCAGCAGCTTGGAGGCGGTGTGCATGTTCCGCACAAAGTCGCCCATCTGGGCCAGAGCGGCGTCATCGGGCCGGATGACCACGTCCACTCCGTCTCCCAGGATGTTCAGCTCGGAGTCGGTCACGAGGACAGCCACTTCAATCAGGGCGTCATTCGTGATGTCCAGGCCGGTCATTTCACAGTCAATCCAGACAATGCGTTCATTAGTTATTGGCACAGCACCAATGTACCGCGGAGCTCCGACAGAGGCGGCCGGCTCAACTGCTGCTGGACGAGTCCGGCGCCGTTCAGTGGCTGGAGTGGCTGCGCTGCTGGCGTTCCGCGGCCACGGCCGCCGCGGCGTCAACAGCGGAAGCTGCCGCGTCGTACCGCTGAACCGGGAGCTGTCCTGTCTCGGGAGGCCCGAAAACCCTCGTCCAGCGGCTTTCTCCGGCGGATCCGGGCGTTGCGCCGGCCTCCGGTGCGGTGGGACTTTCGGTGGCTCTGGGACTTTCGGCGGCGCTGCCGTCCGGGTTGACCGCAGCTGCCGGAGATGCCGCAGCGGCAGCGCGGCGGGACCGCCGGCTTTCCGGCACTGCGGCACCGGGGTCGATGCCCCGGCGGACATGTCCGGCCGGAGCCTGGGGGACATCAGGCTTACTGGCCGGAGAAACGCCGGCGCGGGCAGCTGCGGGACTGGCGGCGGCGGGTTTGCCGGCTGTGGCCGGTTTGCGCGCGAAGACCGAAACCACGGGCAGGACGCCCGTTGTCGGGTCGGCTGCGCGCATCTGCTTGCGCGTCATTGGTGCCGCAGGGGAAGGTTCCGGGGAAGATTCAGCTGATGGTTCAGCGGAAGGGGCGGGGGACGGGCCGGTGGACGGCGCGGAGGTTGGCTTAGGAGCTGCCTCAGTGGGCGGGGCAGCGGAGGTCACCGGCTCCGGGGTTACCGCCACGGCAGCAGCCGAAGCGGTTGGGGGAGTGGAGGAAACGGACCAGACAGCGGCGAAGCACAGGAGAAGCAGGAAGGCGCAGGCAGCGGTCACCAACCAGTCGATGCCGGCCCACTGCATTGCGGCGGCCGCCGTGAGGGCGAGGAAAAGTCCCCAGCCGAGCAAGCCGTGGTTTCTTTGAGCCGGCTGAGGGGGTGCCGAGGTGAGGTGCGGCAGGCTTGGGTGCCTCCGGCTTGGCGGCAGGCCGGGCGCGCCGGCCCGAATTCCGGCGCCGCCGCAGTTCCGGCTCACCGCTGGCCGGCGAAGGAGCTGCGGGCTGACTGGTGGCCGCGGACGGCCCTGCCGGCTCACCCTTGGCCGGCGGCGATGCTGCCGCGGACGGCCCTGCCGGTGACGGTGCTTCCGGTGCCCCTAAGGCGCCTGCCCCGGTGCTGCTTTCCGGCACCTCACGCACCGCCGGCTGCGGCACCGAAGGGTGCACCCCGCCGTCGTGCCGCTGTCCGTCTTCACTGTCTGCCCGGTGGCGCCCCACAGCCCATACCGCCTTGCCTTGATGATCCAAACGGATTTCAGTCTATGTGACGCGCCCCGCATCCCCGTGCTCCGGCCCGGGCGCGTCCGTGCTGTCCCTTCCGCCGTCCCGGCCGGGAGGGCCCCGCGATGCTAATATTTGGGCTAACTGACGGTCGTAGCCGCTGCGTGTCCAGCTCGTGAATTTCGGCTGCGCCGTGACTCCGGCCCGTGCCGCCGCGCCGTCGGGCAATTGTACGAAACCAAGGATTGGAACCACTCAGATGGCCGCCCAGGTCCCCGCGACCGAGCCTTCGCCTCCGGGTACGGAGTCAGCGAAAGCCCAGAACCCCAACGTCGCGATAATCCAGGGGCTCATCGGTTCCCTCATGATGCTCGGCGGTTCGCTCGGTGTCGGGTGGCTGTCACTGGCCTCCTATGACCTGCGGCGCAATCCGGTCATCATGTGGCTGCGCTTTGAACCGGAGGGATCCATACTCTCCGTGTTCCTGCTGGCGCTGGGCGGTATGCTGCTGGTCCGGTCGTGGCTGCGGCTCGGCCAGCGCATCACCTCGTGGGGGCCGAAACCCGGCCGGTGGTGCTGAAGGCCATCATCGCCTGGAGCGCCCCAATGTGCGTGGCCCTGCCGCTCTTCAGCCGCGACGTGTTTGCGTACATCGCCCAGGGACTGGTGATGGTCAGCGGACTGAATCCGTACAAGGACGGTTATTCGCAGATCTCCAACTACCTGCAGATCGGCGCCGACGACCTGTGGGCGCAAAGCCCCACTCCCTACGGTCCGGTCTTTCTGTGGCTGGAGGAACTGGTCATCCGGGTCACGGACGGCCAGCCGGAATACTCGATCCTGCTCTTCCGGCTGATCTCCCTGATCGGTGTGGCACTGTGCGTGTACTACGTGCCCAAGCTCGCCGAACTGCACAACATCAACCCCAACCGCGCCCTCTGGCTCACGGCCGCGAACCCGCTGTTCCTGACCACCTTCATCGCCAGCATCCACAACGATGCGCTGATGATCGGACTGGCACTCGCCGGCTTGTACCTGTCCGCCACCAAGCGCGCGATTCCGGGAATCCTGCTCATCACGCTGTCGGTGGGGATCAAGCCGATCACGCTGATCCTGCTGCCCTTCGTGGGCCTCATGTGGGCGGGCAAGGGAGCCTCCTGGCCGCGCAAGTTCCTGTACTGGTTCATGACCGCCGGAATAGCCCTGGGTGTCCTTTGGATCATGGGCCTCATCAACGGCTTCGGCTTCGGCTGGGTTGGCGCGCTCAGCACCCCGGGCAGCGTATGGATCTGGTATGCGCCCATCGGGTTCCTCGGCATGCTTGTTGCCACCCTGGGCAACGCGCTGGGTCTTCCCGGCTGGACGTTCGCGGACATCGTGCACACGCTGGGCCGGATCGCATCGATCCTGGTCGTGTTCTGGCAAATGTTCGTGGGCGACTACAGCAGACTCGTGCGCCGCCTGACCCTGGCGTTTGCCGCCGTCGTCCTCCTGGCGCCGATGATCCAGTCCTGGTACGTCGTGTGGCTGATCCCGCTGTTTGCCGTCACCGGCATCCGCAACGACTGGCAGGTCAAGACGCTGTACCTGGTGGTGTCCTTCTTCATGGTCTATGGGATCAGCGACCAGCTGGACATCTGGCCCTACTTCGACTTCAGCCTCACCGCCGCCCGGCAGATTGCTGCCGTGACGGCGCTGGGCTTTGCGCTGTACCTGATCTTCCTGGATCCCAAGACCAAGGTCCTGTTCCGGAAGAAGCTTACGGAGCCGTCTCCGGGCGAACTCCGGGTGCGTTGAGGAGCCGCTGCCGCCGGCCTTCGTCAGACGCACGATCCGCAGCAGCGACCAGATAAAGAGCACCAGCAGCAGGATGTTGCGGATGGTCAGGAGCAGGGCGACCACCACGTTCAGGTCGTTGTACAGCGCGGCATAGAACATCGGATACACCAGCGTGGTCAGGGGTGCAATCACGAGCATCAGGAGTGCCGGGACCCGCCAGCTGCGGCCTTCCCACGCTACGCCCACGGCCACGACGGCACCGAGCCAGAGCATGAACTGCGGCGAGCCCACTTTGTTGAAGACAATGAAGGCGGCCACCAGGGCCAGCGATCCGGCGATCAGCAGCTGACCGGCGTCGGCTCCGCGGCGCAGCGCCCAAAGCAGCAGAACGACGACGGCGAGGGCCGCCAGCGCGAGCAGCGGCATCATCAGCGCGGCCACGGGTTCGCCGAGGGCACCGCGGACTTCCCGCGTGTTGATGAGCTTGTCTTCGTAGATGAACGCATCGGAGCCGCCCAGGATGGCCTGCCACAGGCCCGGAGTGGTGAACGGTGCTTCCATCTGCATTCCGCGTGCGCCCTGCGCGCCGACGAACGACAGCAGGTGGGAGATGCCGCCGCCGGCGATAACAACGGCGGCCATGACCGCTGACACTGCTGCGCCGGTCAGCAGCAGGGTTCCGCGCCGGCGCCAAGTGACCAGGACCGCCAGGATCACAGCGGCGGGCCAGACCTTCATCCACGTGGCGAAGGCCAGCAGGGCCGAGGCGACGACGGGGCGGCTGGCCAGCAGAAGCAGGGCAATGATCACCAGCGGCGCGGTGAGCCCGTCGATCCGGCCCACGGCCACCGGCCCCAGCAGGCCGGTGACGACGAGCCACCAGTACGACGCGGCATACCGGGCCGGGGTGCCCGGCTTGCTGATCACGGCCACGGCAGCACCGTTCAGGGCCGTGAAGAGGAGGAACCAGACGAGCTGGTACGGGCCCCAGCCCAGCACCGCGGCCAGGACCATGGGAATGAGGGCGCCAATGGGGTAGACCCAGTCGTTGCTGATTCCCTGCCAGTTGCCGTTGTCGATCCCTTCGAACGCCCACTGCCGGTAGAAGTTAATGTCGCTGAGGACCCCGCCGGAAAAAATCAGAGACGACAATGCCGCGAAGAACACCAGGTGGACCAGAACAAAGCAAATCCATAACGATTTCCGGCGCATGAAGCGCTCCTGCAAAGGGGCCAGTTTCTGCGACATTCCGGGCGGTTCTCCTTAGGTAATGCAGGTGCCGTGTCCCGTTCGGACACAGCGATAAGGCTACCGGCGGCCATGCCGCGGCATGCAATCCGCCATCGGACACGGGATACTGGAGGAATGACCGACGGAACAGAACACGTAATTACGGCAGATTTCGACGTCGCGGAATGGGAACCGACCCCCTATCAGGTGGAGGGAACCAACAGCGAACTTTCGACAGTCCGCGCCGTCAAGATTTTTGAAGGGGACATCGTCGGCACCAGTGTGGCGGACCTGCTCATGGCCGGCAACGCCGTCGGCGCCGGGTATGTCTGCTCCGAGGTGTTCGCCGGCTCGATCGCCGGACGGGAAGGCACCATGGTTGTCCAGCACTGGGGTGTAGCCGAGGGCACCGCGACCGCCAGTTCCGGCCACATCATTCCGGGCTCGGGCACCGACGGCCTGGCCGGCATCGCCGGCAAAGCCATCTTCACGCAGGAACCCGACGGCCAGCACCGGCTTGAACTGCGCGTGACACTGCCCGAAGCCTGAGCTGGCTGAGCCTCTGCGGCTAAGCCCGTCCGCTCAGCCCGCTCCACTCAGCCCGCTCCACTCAGCCCGCTCCGCTCCACACGGGTCCGGCCCAACCGGCGGCGGGAAAAGCCAGCCACAGCGCCGCTGCCGCGGACGCAGCGATCACCGCGGCAAAGGCCGCCAGCCACAGCGCCGACGGCACTCCGGTCCGCTGGTACAGGATGTAGGCATCCGAGCTCTGCAGGGACCGCCGCCGCCGGGTATGGACGCTCAGGACGTTGAACCAGTCCCGCACCGCTCCCGCAAGCAGTGCCATACCAACCGCCAGCGTGATGCACGAAACGGCGAGCGGCGAGGCGAACCACACCAGCAGCACCGAGACGGCAGCGCAGCCGCAGGCAATGGCAAACCCCTGCAAATTGCGGATAAACAGCAGCGCCGCCAGCAGAATAAGTGCCCCCGCGGACAGCGCAAACCGGCCCAGCCGGAAAAGGCGGCCCAGACCAGCACGGCGCCGGTCACGGCGGGGACGGGATAGCCCCAGAAACCCGTCCAGGCTGCTGCGAACCGGCTGCGGCCCAGGCTGCGCATCTGTCCGGAGTGGTCGAACCTCAGCTCGATTCCCTTCACCACCTGCCCCGTCATGAGGGCGGCGAAGGCATGCCCGAGCTCGTGGACAAAGGTGACGAACAGGCCGAACCACCGCCACTCGGGCCGGGGGAGGGTGAGGGCGGCGGCCGATGCTGCGATCAGCAGCAGGACCGGCCACGCAACCTCCAGGGGCGCGCCGCGCGAAAAACCGTCCACTACCTTGGCCCACCACAGCGACAGGACGGAGCCGGCCGTACCGGCCTCCACTAGGAAACGGCCTCCGGCACGCTGCCGGTTCGGTCCGCCGCAACGACTTCAGCGGTGCGGTCACTCACGGGCCTCAAAGGTCCAGCTGTCCGCGCAGGATTGAATCGCCGGAGTGCGCGGGATCGCCGTCGTAGGGTTCATCCGAAATATCCACGACGGGATAGCTCGCCAAATCCAGGTCGGCGGGCAGCTCGAAGCGGCCCTCGGTGCCGTCCATCGTGCCGAGACTAACCATGGACGACGCGTCCGGGGCCAGGAGCCACACCTCCCGGAAACCCTGTGCGGCATCGCTGCTGGCGGTCACCACGAGTTCGCGCCGGCCGTCCGGCAGCCGGTCGATGACAGCGCTCCCGGTGTCTGAATAGGATGCCAGAGGTGCCAGCTCAGCCGAGGCCACCACCTCGGGAGGCGGGTCCACAGCGCGCACCGCTCCCCAGACACCGGCGCCGGCGACGACGACGGCGGCAGCCGCGGCGGCCAGCCAGGTTCCGGTCCGCCGGCGGCGGGCGGCCGCGAGCGACGACAGGGAGGCCCCGGAGGCGTTTGAAGCATCTGTGGCATCCACGGCGGCTCGGGAAACAGCGGTGGCGCCGGGGACCGCCAGCGGGTCCTGCCGGAGGTCCTCACCAAGGTTCAGTTCGCGGTGGATTCCGGCCCACACGGACGGATCCGGAGCCGGCAGGGTTACACCGGGTGCGCCGGACACAGCACCGCTGTCCGGCAGTTCGAGGTCGTCGCCGGATTCTCCCGCAGCTGCCTGCCGGGCGGCGGCAACCACCCGGGAAAAGGAACCCAGATCAGCCCGGCAGCGGGGGCACTGCTCCAAATGTTCGGTTTCTTCATCGGTGGAGGGTTCACCCAGTGCCAGGAGGGTGAGCGCATCATCATGCAGGTGCTGCATCACTGACCTCCAATCTCCGCCTCAGATGAACGAGGCTTCGGCGTATATGGCTCTTAACGGTTCCCAGCGGCATTTCGAGCCGGTCGGCAATTTGCTGATGGGTCAAATCCTCGTGGAATGCCAGCCGGAGGATTGACCCCTGCGGTTCGCCGAGCCGGTCGAGTTCGGCCTCGATGACCATCCGGTCGGCGACCCGGTCGGGGTTGCCGGGTCCGTCGCCGGCCTCATCCCGCCGCTGCGACGCGGCGGTGTCCCACATGCTCATCTCGCGGCCCCGGGAGGCACCCATCCCGGCAGCCACGTTGCGGGTGATCCCCACCAGCCAGGAGAGCAGGCCGGAGTGGTCGGGGGCATAGCTGGCCCGGTATTTCCAGGCGCGGATGAAAACTTCCTGAACGACGTCGTCCGCTGCGGCGGCGTCGGAGAGGCGCCGCAGCGCCAGCGACCGGATCAGGGGAGCGAAGCGGCGGTATGCCTCGGCCAGGGCCGGTTCGCTGCCGGCAGCGAAGGCACGGTCGAGGGCCGTGTCATGCTCGACGGAACCGGCTGGCATCGGGTGCGGTCTCCTGGTTTCGGGATGCCGGCCTGATGCGGCACGGCCTGCCGGGTCGGCAGTTTTCCCTATGATAGCGGTGCCGCCGTCAGGACGACGTTATCTTCGTAGTCATCCTCTGCTTCCAGCCATTCTCCGCCGCAGGTGACCAGCTTGAGCCGGGGTGCTCCGGTGCGGTCAAAGAGGCGGTGGCCGTCCAAACTCCTCTTCGCAATGTTCTCCACCCCTCCGTCGCATAGCGCAGAACTGAGCCGTCCGCCCGGGTGACGGTCAGGACGGTTCCCGCGGTGACGTCCTTTAGCCGGGCGATCGGGAGCTGTTCGGTGCGCGTATCCACGTGCGCCGCCAGGACGCTGGAACCTTCCTCAGCGCCGGGGGCGGGACCGTAGCGGTACCAGGCGGCCTGGTGATGGTTGTCCGGCAGGGCCATTGCGCCGTTGGCTTCGACCCTCCGGAATCACCTCAAGGTCTATTCCCGTGCCTTCGACCTGGATTCGTACCGGCCGCGGTACGGCTGCTGCGGGTTCCGGCACCGCGGGGCGGATCGCGATGGCGGAAGGATCCGGCAGGGATCCGGGGACGGCAGCCGCCGGAGCTGAAGCTGCCCCGGGAACCGGGCTGGAGGTGACAGCAGCCGCCGGACCGGCGGCGGAGGGGGCGTCCCCGGTACCCGGTGCGCAGGCGGTCGAACCGGCAGCGAGGGCACCTGCCAGTGCAGCGGCAGCCAGGAAGCGGCGAAGGGATGCGGGGCGGAACATTCGATCGGCCTTTCAAGATAATGCCGGGGTGATGGCGGGCAGCGGGGTTGCCCGCCGGTACAGGTGCTCCGGCGGGCAACCCCGCTGCCATCAACCCCGGGAGGGGGTTACGACTTACCGGCGCGATGCGGCGGCGGCACCGCTGCGGCGCAGCGCGACGGCGGCGCCGGCCAGGAGCAGGACCGCAAGTCCGGCACCGGCGGCGAGCATCTGCCCGTTGCCCTCATCCGGGGAGGCCAGGGCACCGGGCACGGCATTGGGTGCCGATTCCATGCCTTCGATGGTTTGCGTGGCCAGGGCGAGGTTGCCGTCCTCGAGCGAGCCCCACGCGTAGACGAAGGTATGGGTGCCCTCGGAGAGGGTAAGGTCGGCCGGGCCGATGACCGGTTCGGTGGTTCCGCTGCCGCGACAGATGCTGAAATGGTGCCGGCGTCAACCGCCAGTGTCTCCTCACCGGGGTTTTCCAGCCCGGTGATCACCGGAGATCCGTTGGCCAGCACGTCGACGGCGGGAGCTGCGGCCGTGTGCCGGACGGTCAGGTGTGACTTGCCCGGAGCCACGGTGGAGAGGTCGTTGGTGTAGAAGTTTGCCGTGGGTGCACCCGAGGCATCGAGGTTGGCGACGGCAGTGTAGTTTCCTCCCGCCGCCATTTCGACGGTGACCGGTCCGATGATCGGTGCCGAGGCATCGGCGGCGTCGGGCGCAGTAATGGCGAGTTCGTAGCTGCCTCCGGGCAGGTCAAGCGGCCCGGCCAGCGTTCCGGGGGTGAAATCGTCGAGGGTCAGTGCTCCGTTGACGTACACATCCACCGTTGTGTCCGGCACAGCGTGCAGGACGGAGAGCTGGGCGGTGTCCGCGGCTGCCGCGGGGGTCATGAACCCGACTCCGGCGGTCAGTCCTGCGGCTGCAGCGAGGGCGGTGACGGTCTTGCGCATGATGTCTCCTTGATGGTCGCGTCTCCGCCGGCCGGCGAAGGTGTGCTGTTGCTTACACCCCCTCTACTTCCGGCAGCCCGGGTTTGGATGCAGTTGCATGGAATTATTTTTCCGGCGCGCCTGAGCGCGCCGCTGCGGGCCCGGCCGGTTCCCGGCGCGGCCGGGCCCGTAGTATCATCGACTGGTTGCCCCCCGTAGCTCAATGGATAGAGCAACGGCCTTCTAATCCGTAGGTTGCGCGTTCGAGTCGCGCCGGGGGGACTGTGCGCACCGCCGCCTCCCGGTCAGGAGGGGTCGGCCAGCACCGCCCCGCCGGACACTGTGATCGCGAATGAGACCTGTCCGCCGTTGGAAGCGGGCAGCTCCAGATCCGGATACTGCCCGTCCGGCGCCTCGAAAGCCCGGAACTCGACCTGTTCAGCCCAGTCGTAGTCCGGCCGGTCCGCCACCGTCCCCACCGGCAGCACCGTCCCGGGACGGACAAAGAGGGCAGCTTCGAACACGGAGAACGTCCGGGTGTGCCAGCGGCCGCCGGGAAGCTGTTCACCCGACTCGAAATGGGTCCACACGCCGTCGGGCAGGTAGAAGGAAACCGTGCCGCCCGCGCTGAAGACCGGGGCCACCAGCAGATCCGAACCAAGCATGTACTGCCGGTCCAGCTGCGCACAGCCGGGGTCGTCGGGAAACTCCAGGAACATCGGACGCATGACCGGGGTGCCGGCCCGGTGGGCCTGCTCCGCAGCGTGCAGCAAATACGGCATCAGCTGCATTTTCAGGCGGGTGAAGTGCCGCAGGACGTCACTGGATTCATCATCCACCAGCCATGGCACCCGGTAGGAATTGGAACCGTGCAGCCTTGAATGCGAGGACAGCAGTCCAAAGGCTATCCAGCGCTTGAACAGCTCCGGATCCGGTGTCCCCTCGAACCCTCCGATGTCATGGCTCCAGAATCCAAAGCCCGACGCGGACAACGAGAGGCCTCCGCGCAGCGATTCGGACATCGCGGTGAAGGTGGATTCGCAGTCGCCGCCCCAGTGCACCGGCATTTTCTGGCCGCCGGTGGTGGCTGAGCGGGCGAAGAGCACTGCTTCGCCTTCACCGAGTTCCTTGGTGAGGAGCTCAAAGACGCTCTCGTTGTAGAGCTGCGCGTAATAGTTGTGCATCCGCTGCGGATCCGAGCTGTCATGCCAGACGACATCGGTGGGGATGCGCTCGCCGAAGTCGGTCTTGAAGGAGTCCACGCCCTGGCCGAGCAGGTGCCGCAGCTGGTCCTGATACCACTGCACCGCGTCCGGGTTGGTGAAGTCCACCAGCGCCATGCCGGCCTGCCACATGTCCCACTGCCAGACGGACCCGTCCGCCCGCTTCACCAGATAGCCCTTGTCCCTGCCTTCGGCGAACAGACGGGACCGCTGGGCGATGTAGGGATTGATCCACACGCAGACCTTCAACCCGCGCCCGTGGAGCCGGCGGATCAGCCCTTCGGGATCCGGGAACGTCGCCGGGTCCCAGACAAAGTCGCTCCAGTGGAACGCCCGCATCCAGTGGCAGTCGAAATGGAAAACGGAAAGCGGAAGGTTGCGTTCCTCCATTCCGTCGATGAAGGACATGACTGTCTTCTCGTCGTAGTTGGTGGTGAACGAAGTGGACAGCCACAGTCCGTAGGACCACGCCGGGAGCCGCGGGGGCCTGCCGGTGAGTTCGGTGTACCGGCGCAGGATGTCCTTCGGCGTGGGGCCGTAGATCAGGAAATACTGCAGGCGCTGGCCCTCCACGCTGAACTGTGTCCGGGACACGACCTCGGACCCGACCTCGAAAGAGACCCGTTCGGGCTGGTTGACGAACACTCCGTAGCCGTCGTTCGTGAGGTAGAAGGGAATATTCTTGTACGCCAGTTCGCTCGACGTGCCTCCGTCTTCATTCCAGACGTCGATGGACTGGCCGTTCTTCACGAACGCGCCGAAGCGTTCACCCAGCCCGTAGACGTTGGTTCCCACTCCCAGGGTCAGCTGCTCGTGCACGAAGGTGCGGCCGTCCCTGTCGGTGACGACGCCGATGCTGCGCGGCACCGACGAGGTCAGCAGACGGCCCTCGGCAGTGAAATCCACGTGCCAGTCCCCGGAGGTGCTGATGGCTGCGGACAGCCGGCCCGAGGTGAATCTGACGCGTGAGTCTTCCGTCTGGATCCGGACCCGGGGGTGGGTCTGTTCGACCGCAAAGTGCGGGCCCCGCTGCACGCCTCCTGGAAGTGCTCGATGGTGACGCCGATGACGTCTTCCAGCGGCGATTCGAAGGTGACGGTCAGCTGCGGACAGTTCAGCGCATCTCCGCGCCCTTCGATTTTCCTGGTGGGGGCGTATACGAGAAGACGGTCGCCGTCGGCCTCCACCTCGGACACGTCGCGGGGCCGCAGGACAGCCATGCCTTCCCGGGGCAGCCAGTAACCGTCAGTGAATTTCATGTGTGGTCCTTATGGTTTCGTCGTTGACATTGTTGCGGGCGCTGCCGGAAAGCTCGAGTACAACCGCCCCGTATGGTTCCAGTTCCAGGTCCGGTCCGGCCCGGTGCCCGGTCAGGAGGTCAGTGCCGGCAGCCGGAGCCCGGACGCTGCGCCGGACGCCGCCGTGGTTTAGTAGAAACAGCCACTGTCCGCGGTGGACCGCCTCGACGTCGTCGGGCAGCCCGCCCGAAAAAACGGAAGTGATGCCGGCGGCGGCAACCGCGTCCATTACCACTGCCGAGAGGGCAGCGTCGTCCAGGTCCGCCCCCACGTACCAAGCCTGGCCGCTGCCGTAAGGATGGTGGGTGAGGGCGGGTTTCCCGGCCAGGGGACCGCTGGAGAAGCAGGCCAGCGCCCGGGCTCCGTCCAGCCGCAGGTCCTCCGCCCAGAAGTATGCGGTTCCTGCCGGCGCGGCGGGCGAGGCGAAGGCGACGGCGGCAGGTTTGGCTAGGGGAACCCATTCCTCGCCGCTGACGCCCAGGCACCTGCGCAGGAGCGCAGGGAACCGTCCGGTGGCCAGGCGGGCATTTTCATCGGCCACGCCGGTGAACGGGCCGGCCAGGAAGGCGCCGCCGGCCGCCGCGTACTCTTCCAGGGCTTCAGCATGGGCCGCCCGCAGCAGGAAGAGGTTGGGGGCCAGTACCAGCGCAAACCGACTGAGGTCGGATCCCGGATGAACCACCTCCACCGCTATCCCGTGACGCAGCAGGGGCCGGTAGAAGGAGAGCATCTGATCCATGACCCGCAACCGCTCCGACGGGCGGGCACTTTCCTCTGCTGCCCACCAGCTGTCCCAGTCGAACAGGATGGCGACGCTGGCTGGAACGCCGGTGCCCGTGACGGGGGCCAGCGCCCGGAGCGACTTCCCCAGGGCAGCTGTTTCGCGGTAAACGCGGGTATCTGCGCCGGCCAGCGGCACGACGGCGGAATGGAAACGTTCGGCGCCGGCTGCGGACTGGCGAAACTGGAAGAAGCAAATGCCGTCCGCGCCCCGGGCCACCGCGGAGAGCGCGTCAATGCGGAGGGCGCCGGGCGCTTTGGGAACGTTGTGGCTGCGCCAGTTCACAGCTGATGTCGCGGACTCGAGCAGGAGCCAGGGGCGGCCGGATCCGAGGCCCCGGCACAGGTCATGGGTCAGGGCGCCGAGTTCGCGTGATCCGGGATCCGCGGGATCGGTGTACCAGTCGTTGGCTACGACATCTGTTTCCGGGGCCAGAGAAAAGTAGTCGGCTCCGGGAAAGAAGCCCATGAGGTTGGTCGTGACGGGTTTCTCCGGATCATGCCGCCGGATGATGTCGCGCTGCAGCCGGTAAAGGGATAGCAGCTCATCCGAGGTGAAGCGCTTGAAATCCAGGGCCTGCGCGGGATTGCCGATGTAGGGGGCCCGGCGCGGAGGGAGAATCTCCTCCCACGAGGAGTAGCGCTGGCTCCAGAACGCCGTGCCCCAGGCTGCGTTGAGTTCTTCGAGGGACCCGTGCCGCTTCTGCAGCCAGCCGCGGAAGGCGTGGGCGGTCTCGTCGTCGAAACTGACCTGGCCCAGCTCGTTGCCCACATGCCACATGGCCACGGCGGGGTGGGATCCGTACCGCCGGGCCAGGGCTTCGGTTACCGAGGCGGCAGCCCTGCGGTAGGCGGAGGATGAGGGATTGAACTGGTTTCGTGACCCGTACCAGAGGGTGCGTCCGTCCGCATCCTGGGGCAGGCTGCCGGGGTAGCGGTGCCCCAGCCAGGGCGGGGGAGAGGCCGTGGGAGTGGCAAGGTCCACCCGGATACCGCCGTCATGCAGCAGATCAAGGATCCGGTCAAGCCAGCCGAAATTCCAGCGGCCCTCCTCGGGTTCGAGCTGGGCCCAGCTGAAGACGCCCACGGTAACGAGGTTGATGCCGGCATCCTGCATCAGCGCAATGTCCTGGGGCCACACCTCTTCCGGCCATTGTTCCGGGTTGTAGTCGGCACCGAAGAACAGGGATCCCTGCTCTGCGAAGTTGGGTGGAAAAGTCATCGAATCCTTTCGATTCTCTTGGCGGAGCATGGACGTTTTTCGAAAAGGGATCCGTTGCGCCGCGGGGCCGCAGAGCTTAGGTTGGGCAGGAGCGGTGTCGAATTCCATCGACAGCCGACGAACAGCTGTCGCAGCGGGGGATCCTGCAGCCGGCCGGAAAGGAACAGTGCGCGATGCCCACGATGAGCGAAGTAGCCCGAGCAGCCGGGGTATCCACGAGCACCGTCTCCTACGTGCTCAGCGGTAAGCGCAGCATCTCCGAAGAAACCCGCAGGCAGGTGCAGGAGGCCGTCAGCCGGCTCGGTTACAGTCCCCACGCGGGAGCACGTTCCCTGGCGTCCAACCGCTCCAATGTGCTGGGACTGATGGCCCCGCTGCGCGCTGACGTCAATGTGAGCGTGGTGATGCAGTTCGTCGCCGCCGTCGTTTCCGCGGCCCGGGAGTTCGACCAGGATGTCCTGCTGCTCACCCAGGACGACGCCGAAGGGATTGAGCGCGTGACGTCCCGGTCCATGGTGGACGGACTGATCATGATGGACATTGAGGCAGCCGACCCGCGCATCCCGCGCCTGGCCAAGCTCCGCAAGCCCGCGGTGCTGATCGGCCTTCCCGACGATGCGCAGGGTTTGAGCTGTGTTGACTTCGATTTTGCGTCAGCCTCCAAAATTGCTGTCCGGCACCTGGCGGACCTGGGTCATCAAAGCGTTGCCTTCATTGGTTCTCCGCCGGCTTCCCTGGCCCGGCATGCGACGTATGCCGACCGCGCAGCGTCGGGGTTTGAGCAGGCGTGCCGGGACGCCGGCCTCGGCTGCAGCCTGCATGCCAGCGGCGCCACCTCCGCAGATCTGGGCGAAGTGCTGGATCACATCTTCCGCTCCGGCCGCGGCGACTCCGCGGTTACCGGGCTGGTGGTGCACAACGAGGCACTGGTGCCGATGCTGCGCGAAGCGCTGGCCGGAATTGGGCTGAGCGTGCCCGATGATGTCTCGGTCGTCGCGGTGGCACCCGTCGATGTGGCCACTGCGTCAGCCCGGCCCTGGACGGCCGTCAGCATTCCGGCCAGGGAGATCGGCCGTGCGGCGGTGGAGATGGTGATGGACAGGCTGAACTCGGACAAACCGGTTGAACTGCGCCTGATCCTCCCGGCGCTGGACGTGCGCACGACGACGGCGGCTCCGCCGCACCGCTGATGCCGTCTCCGCCCGCGTCCTGACCGTCCGGCGGGGCCGGGCTGCCGGCGCCGTCCCCGGGCCCCGGCGTCCGCCGTCGTCATCAGCCCTTCACCGCGCCAATCATGACGCCCTTGGTGAAGTGCTTTTGCACAAAGGGATAGACAAACAGGATGGGCACCATGGCGATGACGATCACTGCCATCTGCAGGGCAAGGGAGGCGGCGACGCCCTGCCCGATGTCGATCTGCCCCGGCACTGAAACACCCTGCAGCACGTAGGAGCGCAGGACCACCTGGAGCGGGTTCTTGGAGCTGTCGTTGATGTAGAGGACGGCGTTGAAGAACGCGTTCCAATATCCGACGCCGTAAAACAGCGCGATGACAGCCGTCACCGCTTTCGACATGGGGAGCACAATCTGGCCCAGGATGCGCCACTCGCTGGCGCCGTCGATCCGGGCGCTGTCCAGGATCCCCTGGTCAATGCCCATAAAGAACCCCCGCAGGATGATGATGTTGAACACCGACACGGCTCCGGGGAGGATCAGCGCCCAGTAGGAGTTGATCAGCCCCAGCCCGGAGACCAGCAGGTAGGTCGGAATCATTCCGGCGCCAAAGAACATGGTGATCAGCAGGATGAACAGGATGGGCGTGTGGGCGAAGGTGCCGGGCCTGGACAGGCCGTAGGCGCACAGGACTGATACGACGACGCTCAGCAGGGTGCCGACGGCGGTAACGCCCACGCTTACGGCGACGGCGCGCGTGACCACGCCGCCGTCGAGAATCTGGCGGTAAGCGTCAAAGGTGATGCCGTCGGGAATCAGGACCAGCCCGCCCGCTTCGGTGATGGTGGCCTGCGAGGACAGGCTGGTGAGGACGATCGTGTACAGCGGCCCGAGGACCGCCAGCACCACCAGGGTGAGGACCAACGCTTTGGCGGCCTTCCCGGCCGCGGAGGGCTCTTCCTCCCAGGCCGGCCTTCCGCTGGAGCGGCGGTCCGGTTTTTCGGAATCCATGAGAACTGTCATGACTTTGAGTACACCCCGTTTTCACCCATCAGGTGGGCTATCTTGTTGGCTCCAAGGATGAGTCCCAGGGAGACCAGGCCTTTGACGAGCCCGGCGGCTGCCGCATAACTCCAGTCGCCGTTTTGGACCCCGGTGTAATAGACGAAGGTGTCCAGGACTTCGGAAGCCCCGGCTCCAACCGCCGCCCGCTGCAGAATGAGCTGTTCGAAGCCCACCGATAGGGCATCACCGAGCCGCAGGATCAGCAGCAGGATAATCACCGGGCGCAGCCCGGGCAGGGTAATGTGCCACAACCGCTGGCGGCGGTTCGCGCCGTCGACCGCGGCAGCCTCATACTGTGCGGGATCGATCGCGTTCAGCGCCGCCAAAAACACGATGATGCCCCAGCCGGCGTCCTTCCAGATGGATTGGGACGTAATCAGGAACAGGAAGGTGTCGGGATTGGTCATGATGTCCATGCCGCCCCACCCGCGGGAAGCCAGCAGCTGGTTGAGCAGTCCTGCGCCGCCGAAGATCTGCTGGAACACTGAGACAACGAGCACCCAGGAGAAGAAGTGGGGCAGATAGACGACGGCCTGGATGGTGGCACGCATGGCCGGCCGTACCAGTGAGTTCAGCAGCAGGGCCAGGGCGATGGGGACCGGGAAGAAAAAGACGAGCTGGAACCCGGTGATCACCAGTGTGTTCTGGACGGCAAGGTAGAAGTTCGGGTCGACAAAGACGCGGGCAAAATTTTGCAGACCCACCCAGGGACTGTCCGCAATCCCGATAAAGGGGGAATAGTCCTTGAAGGCAACGACGTTGCCCAGGATCGGGACATAGGAGAAGACGATCAGCAGGGCGACGGCGGGGACGGTCATCAGCAGCAGGGACTTGTCCCGCCGCAGCCGTGTCCGCAGGGTCAGCCGGCGCTGGACCCCTGCCATTCCCGGGCGGGGAACGGTTCCCGGACCTGATTCGCGCTGGGCCACCGCCGTGGGCGCACTGTTCCTCATCAGGCGTTGAGGAAGCCGGCGTAGAAGTCGCGCAGCTCGTCGCCGCCGGACTTCTTCCAGGTGGCCAGGGCGGAGTCGAGGTCAGACATGGACTTGCGTCCCCGGGCAATGTCTTTGGCCAGGTCGTCAAACGGCTTGCCCAGGGAAGCGAATTTGGTGTCCTCCTGAATCTGCATCCCGAAGAACAGGCCCTCCTGCACGTTGGGAGCCTGCCGCGCTTCCCACTCGCTGCGCTCCTGTACATATCCCGGATACTGGACCATGGAATTCACGACCGGAGGACTGACCAGGAACGCATAGGTGCTGGTGACTTCAGCGCGTCCCTTGTCGGTGGCCTGGGGCACGTTCTGGCCGTCGAGGGTGTAGTGGACTCCTTCGACGCCGTTGGTGATGAGCCGGTTCTCTACGGTGCCGAACGGTGCCGCCATGTAATCGGCCAGCGCCAGGATCTCCTCGATCTTCGACTTGTCCTCGTTCTTCTTGACGAAGCTGAAGATGCTGGCAGGCGAGGCTTTGAACAGGGTGGGCTTGCCGCCGTCGGGTGCGAAGAAATCCATGGCCTGCATGCGGAACTGCGGATTGGTCGGCAGCACGCGGGCGAGGGCCTCGTGCCAACTGCCCAGCCCGTCGCCGGTCATCAGGACCGCACCGGATTCAAACCGGGATTTGGCCATCTGAGTGTTGCCCGCCACGGCATCCGGATGCACCGCGCCGGAAGCGAACAGCTTGGCGATCCATTCCAGGGCCGCCCGATATTGATCGCTTTCCAGCTTGTGCTGGAGCTTTCCGTCAATCTCCTGCCACATTGGCGGCACGCCGTGCATGATCTGGGCCAGGTTCCACACATCGTCGGAGCCCCAGCGGCTCTTGGACGCGTCGGTGGCCTCTTTCGCAATGTCCAAATACTCGGCCGCGGAGGCCGGTTGCTTCAGACCCAGTTCTTCGAACAGGTCCGCCCGGAAGAAGAACGCATCGTTCAGCAGCGTTCCGGGATATGGAAGGCCGTAGAGTCCGCCGTTGAACACACTGAACTTCCAGGCGTCGGTGGGCAGGTTCGCGAGGTTCGGGTACTTCTTGACCTTGTCGCCGGCCAGGTATTCGGACAGGTCAGTGAAGAGGTTTTCGGCCGCCTGCCCAAACCGCGGCGGAAGATTCCAGGACGGGATGACCACCCAGTCCGGCACATCCTTGGGCGAGGCGAGCACCGTCTGGATCTTGTCGTAGTACGTGTTTCCGTCATTGACCTGGAATTTGACGGTCGCTCCCAGTTCTTTGTTGACGCTGGTGTAGTAGCTGTTTTCGGGGAGCGCCGGAGGGACCGTCCACCAGGCCGGGCTCATGGCGGTGTACGTTCCGCCCTTGCCTGGAACGGAGGCAACCGAGGCCGTCAGGTCGGCCGGGAGGGAGGTGAAGCCCGGCGTCGAACCGTTGACGCCGGGGATGTCGGGAGTCGCCAGGCTGATCGGATAGTGGTTGGGGATCAGTTGTGCAATCGTGGCGCCCAAATCTTTGGAGGAGGTGATCTGCGATGTTGCGCCTCCGCTGCCGCAGGCGGTGAGGAAGGCGGGCACGCTGGCCGCGACGGCTGCGCCGCCCAGGAGGCCCAGAAGGACCTGCGGTCGACCGGGCGCTTGGAGAGCTGGCCCAGCAGGCCCGCTGCAGTACCGGTGTCTGTGGTTTTCGGACGGTTGCGCAGGGCTTTGTCGCGGGGCATGTCCCACTCCTTTGTGGATCGGTTGTTCCGGTCGGTTGGCAGTCCGTGGTGCGGCGGTGGAGCCACACTGTCGAATCGATTCGATTCTTCTCGACCCTAAAGCACCACTTGTAGGGATGCAAGCATTTTTTGTGATGCCGCTCACGCCGTAGGATGGCTTGCAAATACAGGTCCAGAGCGCCCATCGCAGGACCGAACGGCGACCTGCGTCGGGACTCAGCCTCCCGCGACCGCAGGGAAGCGCTTCGATCAACCAACGACTGAACGGAAGAAACATGGTGACGCAGCTAGCGAACCGCACTCCGGAAAACTTCCTGGCGGCTATGACCCAGGCCCAGAAGACCGCACTGCTGCACCAGCATTCGCCGGCGCTTCAGGAGCTGGGCCTGGCAGAGTTCCGCACGGGCACCGAAGCAGCGCACGGGGTGGCGTGGCTCGGCACCGCCACCGTTTTTCCGCAGACCGTTGGGCTGGCCGCGAGCTGGGACGAAGACCTGCTCCGGCGGGTCGGGAACGCCATTGGACGAGAAGTCCGGGCGAAGAAGGCCGACGATCCCACCGTGAGCCTGAACGTCTGGGCGCCGGTCGTGAATCCGCTGCGCCACCCGCTGTGGGGCCGCAACGAGGAGGGATTCTCCGAGGATCCGCGGTTGACCGGAATCCTCGCTGCGGCCTTCTGCCGTGGCCTGCGGGGCGCCGGCGGGCACTGGCTCACCGTCCCCACGCTGAAGCACTTCCTGGGATACAACAACGAAACCGACCGCAATGTGTCCTCCACGCAGCTGCGGCTCCGGGTCCTCCACGAGTACGAACTCCCCGCGTACCGGATCCCGGTGGAGGACGGAAACGTGGGCGCAGTCATGCTTGCCTACAACCTCGTCAACGGGCGGCCTGCACACGTCAGTGACCTGGTGGGAGAACACCTGAGGCGGTGGCACGGCGGGGAGGACCTGGTGGTCGTTACCGACGCGGGCGCCCCCACCAGCCTGTACACGGCCGAGAAGTACTTTCCGGACGCTGCGGCTGCCCATGCCGCCGCCGTCCGTGCCGGCGTGGACAATTTCACCGACGACGGAACCGACCCGGGACCCACCATTGCGCACCTGCGCCAGGCACTGGACCGGGGCCTGCTCACCCCGGAGGACATTGACCGCAGCGTGCTCCGCCTGCTGAAGCTGCGCGAACGGACCGGCGAATTCGAAGGGGCCCGAGATCCGCTCGCGTCCGGTGAAGCAGTCGATAGTGCGGCCCACCGGGCCCTGGCGGCTGAAGCTGCGGCCAAGTCGGTGGTGCTGCTGCGCAACGAACCCGTTGCCGGTGCGGCGGACCAGTCGCGGCTCCTTCCCCTGGGGGCAGACCCCGGGCGGGTGGCGGTCATCGGTGTGCCGGCCACCCGGGTGCTGACCGACTGGTACAGCGGTACGCCCACCTACTCCGTCAGCCCGGCCGAGGCGCTCGCCGGGCGGTATGGGGATGTCAATATCACGGAGGGGACTGACACCCTGGCTTTGCGGAGCGTGCGAACCGGAAAATACCTGGGCTCGGCCGCTGCCGACGAGGCTCTGTCCTGCATTGCCTCCACAGCCGGGGAGGCGGAGCAGTTTGAGGTCAAGGACTGGGGCAGCGGAGAGCTCACGCTGCGCAGCGTGGGCACCGGGCTGCTTGTGACCGGCGGTTCCGGCGCCTACCTGTACCCGTCAGCGCCGCGGGTAGGGGGATGGGTGGTGCAGGAGAGTTTCCGGCTGCACCGCGACGACGACGGCACAGTGGCCATCCAGCACACCGGCACGGGCAAATGGGTGCACGTGGAGGCGCACACGGGCAGTGCCCTGCTGGTCGCGGGAACAGCGGCCGGAGCTGACCGGTTCGTCCTGCGCACCGTCAGGGCCGGAGTCGCCGCAGCGGTGCAGGCAGCAGCCGCAGCCGACGTCGTCGTCGTGGCGGTGGGCAACGATCCGCACCTGGGCGGACGGGAAACCCTGGACCGCCGCACGCTTGAGCTGTCCCAGTCCGATCAGGAGCTGGTCCGGGCGGTGCATGAGGCTAATCCCCGCACCGTCCTGGCCATCATTTCCTCCTACCCCTATGCCCTCGGCGCGCTCGCCGACCTGCCTGCCATCGTGTGGTCCTCCCACGGCGGACAGGAACTGGGACATGCCATGGACGCTGTCCTCAGCGGGGCGGCCGAACCGGCCGGCCGCCTGCCGCAGACCTGGTACGCGGCGGATTCGGACCTGCCAGACATCCTGGACTACGACATCATCAGCTCCGGGGCGACCTATCAATACAGCGGGGCTGAGCCGTTGTTTCCGTTCGGGCACGGGCTGACGTACGGCTGCGTCCACTACGAGGAGCTCAGCGTTGCCGGAGCGTCCGGAGTCTTCGCTGGCGCCGGCACGTTCACCGTCGACGTCACGGTTTCCAACGACGGCACCCGGCCCGCGCAGGAGGTGATCCAGCTCTATGTCACCGCTGCCGGGCACCGGGCCGACTTTCCCCGGCGGCGGCTGGCCGGGCACTCCAGGGTGCTGCTGCAGCCCGGACAGCGGCACACGGAGCGGATCACGGTCAGCACCGGTGCCTTCGAAACGTTCAGCCTCACGGCCGGGCGGATGCTCGTGGAGCCCGGGCGGTATGTCCTGCTCGCGGGCTCTTCCGCCGGCAACCTGCCGCTGCAGGCCGTCGTGGAGGCCGACGGTGACGGCGGCCCGCTGCGCCGGCGCGGCGGCCGGATCCCCGCCGAGGCGTTCGACGCGTGCAGCAACCTCGAACTGGTGCCCGAAACACGCGGAACGGGCACGGCAGTGGCGCCGAAAGATTCCTCGCGCCCTGCCTGGGCCGAATACCGTGGCTGGGAAGCTCCCGGCGCGGGCCGGGAGGGCGGAGCCGGCGGCCGGGAGAGCGGGGCGGAAGTGCAGGTGGTCAGCTCCGGCGGCGGCAGCGTGGAGCTGCAATCCCGGGGGCTGGGCGGGCAGTGGCTCCGCGCCGGACACGGCGGGGCAGCGTCCGTTCCGGCCGGGACGTGCGGCACGGTGACGCTCACCGTGCCGGACTCCGCAACGGACGCGCTTCGCCTCGTTGTCCGCGGACCGGTGACCCTGTCTGCCCTGCGGGTGCACTGATGGCCGCAGCGAATGCCAGCGGCGGTGCCGACATTGCTTCCGGCCGTTTCCACGTGCTGGGGTACCCGGAGCCGGCGCTGGCCTTCACCGAAGCGTTGCCGCTGGGCAACGGACGGCTGGGAGCAATGTGTTTTGGCGGAGCGGGGCGGGACCTGATCCGGCTCAATGACGGGACGGCATGGTCCGGGTCCCCGGCCAGTGAACTGTTCGCTGAACCGCAGGATGCCGCCCGGAACGCGGAGGAGCTTCGCAAAGCCCGTCAGCTCATCCGTGATGGACGGTATTCCGCAGCGGAGCAGTGCCTCGCCGGGATGTCTCAGCCCTACACGCAGTCATACCTGCCTTTCGCCGATCTGGTGATTACGGCAGGTCAGGGAGCTGTGCAGCCGGATCGCGGCACTTACCGGCGCGCCCTGGACCTGCGGACCGGCATCCATACCCACAGCTACCGGATGCGGGGCAACCGGGTAACCCAGCAGGTCTTCGTGTCGGCTGTCCGCGGGGTGCTGGTTGTGGAAGTGGAAGCTGACCATCCGATGCACCTCGCGGTGGAGCTGCAGAGTCAGCTTCGGATCCACGGCAGTGCCGGCAGCGCCGGTACGCACGGGCTGCAGTTGCTCCTGCCCTCCGATGTAGCGCCCGCCCATGCCGGACCCGGCGCCGGCGTAACGTACGGTGGGCCGGCACTGGCTGGCGCCGTCGTCCTGTGCTGGGAACACGACGGCGGGGAATCCGCAACGACGGACAGCGGCCTGAGTGCCGGCGGAGTCACGCGGGCGCGTATTTGCCTGGCCACGGACACCACCTTCGCGGCACTTGGCGTCCAGCCCCGGGGCTCGGCCGCCGAAGCGTATGAGCGGGCGGAGGCCAGGGCACGAGAGGCGCTGAGCGCCGGAAGCGAAACGCCGCGTGCTGAACATCTCGCCGCCCACGGCAGCCTGTACGGCCGGGCCGCGCTCAGCCTGGGACCGTCTGCGGCATCCTCGCCGCAGGTGGCAGCCTCCCCGGGCGGGGCAGTCTCGCCGGGAGGGGCGGCCTCCCCGGCAGTGGCGGACGCGGACGTGACGGCCCTGATCGGCAACCGGGACGCTGCCCCGCAGCTCGCTGCGCTGCTGTTCAATTACGGCCGGTATCTGCTGCTGTGCAGCTCGCGCCCGGGATCCCTGCCGGCGACACTGCAGGGGCTTTGGAACGAGGACATGCAGCCGCCGTGGAGCTCGAACTACACGCTGAACATCAACACCGAAATGAACTACTGGGGAGCCGGGCCGGCAAACCTGGCAGAGTGCTTTGAGCCGTTCCTGGAGCTGGCCGCCGCTCTGGCCCGGAACGGGGAGGCCACAGCGGCAAGGGTCTACGGCCTTCCGGGCTGGGTCGTCCATCACAACACCGACGCGTGGGCTTTTTCCTCCCCGTCGCAGGCGACGCGGCCTGGTCCTTCTGGCCGCTGGGAGCGGCTTGGCTGTCCACGCAACTTGCCGAACATCTGCGGTTCGGCACCTCCACTGAGGCACAAATCCGGCAAGTGCGGACCATCATCCTCGGTGCCTGCCGGTTCTATCTGGTGTGGCTTCAGCCGATGCCTGACGGATCCCTTGGCACTGTGCCGTCCACATCACCGGAGAACCATTTCCAGACTCCCGAGGGGCAGGCCGCAGCGGCCCGGTCCTCCACCGCTGACATCGCGATGATTCGGCAGCTCTTCAGGGACGCCCTGGAGCTCGGTCCGGAGCAGGACCCTGTGGTTCGCCGGGCTGCGGAGGCACTGCGGCTGCTCCCGCCAGTCCCGCTCACACCGGAGGGGCTGGTGTCGGAATGGGCGGACAACTTCCGGCACCCGGAACCCCACCACCGCCACCTGTCCCACGTGTGGTTTGCCTATCCGGGCCGCGGGGATCTCGACGCAGCGCTTGCAGCGGCTGTTTCACGCACGCTGGACGGCCGGGGCGATGATTCCACCGGGTGGTCGCTGGTCTGGAAAATGGCGATGCGGGCGCGGCTCGGGCAAGCAGAGGCCGTCGGGCGGCTGCTGCCCCTGATCCTTCGGAGCGCCGGTGCCGGAGAAGGACGGCAGTGGGCCGGCGGGTTGTATCCGAACCTGTTCAGCGCCCATCCGCCCTTCCAGATCGATGGAAATTTGGGCTATGTGGCCGCAGTTGCTGAGTGCCTGATCCAGAGCCGGACATCCGCGGGGCATCCGTCCGCCGTCCTGCTGCTGCCGGCCCTGCCGCCGCAGTGGTGCGGAGGGGTGCGGTCCGCGGGCTGGTGGTCGTGCCCGGGGTGGTCGCCGGGCTCGAATGGGCTGCGGACGGGACGGGAGCCGCGAAACTGGTGCGGGCCGAACTGCAGGCCCGCTCGGCCCGCTCCGCGGGCACTTACCAGCTTGAATGGAACGGCGTACGCCGCCTGGCCCATATCGGCGCTGGGGAAGCCACGGTGGTATCCGCGGCGGACTTCACTGGCGCGGATCCGCTTTGCCCTGCACACCCGTCCGCCGCACCGTAACCGCGGCCCGTTTTCCACAGTTCCCAGGCCGCGGCGCGCTGAGGAGGGTTTACCGGCCCAGACTTTCGTGTACCGGCGGGAATCCGTCCGGCCGGCGCGGAAGGGGAACAGCATGAGCGACACCATCACGGTCCGTGGCTACGTAGCCACGGAAGTCCGGAGCACCACGGCCGACAGCGGGCTGGCCATCGCCAGTTTCCGAATGTGCTCCACTGAACGGCGCTATGACCGGGACGCCGGCAGCTGGGTCGACGGCCAGACAAATTGGTATTCGGTCAGCCTGTTCCGGCAGCTGGCAACCAACGCGGCTTTCAGCATCCATAAGGGAGACCGTGTGCTCGTGACCGGGCGGTTGAAAGTTCGGCAGTGGGCACTGGAGGATGGGCGCAGCGGTACCGCGGTTGACATCGATGCCGAGAGCGTAGGGCATGACCTGATGTGGGGGACCGCCAACTACCGGCGCAATGTCCAGGACCGTACCGCCACCGGCACCTCCGGCACTGAAGAAAGCGGTGACGACCTTCCGGCGGACCTGGACCTGGACACCGGAGAATTGATCGGTGCGGAAACAGGCGGTGAGGAAGCCGGTCGTGAGGAAACCGGTGAGGGGGCCGGTGACGGCCCCGGCGATCCCTTTGCCGCCGTGGAGGCATCCGGGCGGGGGCATGGCAGAATGGGCGGATGATTCGTGCACCGCGCAACCGCCGGCTGTCCCTGCTGACCCTGACCGTCCTGCTGGCCGGGTCCGCGGCTTTGCTTGCCCCGGCTGCGGTTCCGGCAGCTCCGGGTGCGGCCGGTCCGGTGGAAGTTGCCGGCGTCGCCGCGCCGGCGCTTCCGGTGGCATCCCAGCCGACGGCTGATACGCTCACGGCCTCGCTGACAGCGCTCGCCGCAGCAACGCCCACTCCCAGCCGCGATGAAGTTCGGCGGGCATTCACCGAGGCGGGCTTCACCGCGGGCTCCGTGGAGGTTTCACTGGACCGCACACCAACCGGGCTGGCCGTTGACTCCATCCGCGGGGCCGCCCCACACGGAGGCGACTGCCTCTTCGGTGAAGTACGTGAGGGACAGGTGGCAGTAACTGCCCTTCCCCTGCTGGACTCGGGGTTCTGCTTCGTTGGAGACCAGCGCTAGCTGTAATCTCCAGGACATTAGGTACGTCCGGAGCGCAGGCCCACGCGCCGGACAGGGCATCGGGCGGGGCGCAGGCAGGGCAGGTGCGGCAGCGGCGTAAGTTTCACGGGCACCGGGTCAAATGGCACTTATCCCAGTTGACGCACTAGCCTTAGTTCTATGGCGGAATTTATCTACACGATGACCAAGGCCCGCAAGGCCGTTGGCGACAAAGTTATCCTCGACGACGTAAGCATGTCCTTCTACCCCGGTGCCAAGATCGGCGTGGTGGGTCCCAACGGTGCGGGTAAGTCCACCATCCTCAAGATCATGGCCGGACTGGATACCCCGTCCAACGGTGAGGCCCGGCTCAGCGCCGGCTACACCGTGGGCATCCTGCTCCAGGAACCGCCGCTGAATGAGGAGAAGACCGTACTCGGCAACGTCCAGGAGGGCGTTGGTGAGATCTATGCAAAAATTCAGCGGTTCAACGAAATTTCGGAGGCAATGTCCGAACCGGACGCAGACTTTGACAGCCTGCTGGAGGAAATGGGCAAGCTGCAGGAAGCCATTGACGCCGCCGATGCGTGGGATATCGACTCCCAGCTCGAGCAGGCCATGGACGCCCTGCGCTGCCCGCCGCCCGAGGCTGACGTAACACTGCTCTCGGGTGGTGAGCGCCGTCGCGTGGCACTGTGCAAGCTGCTGCTGCAAAAGCCTGATCTGCTCCTCCTTGATGAGCCCACCAACCACTTGGACGCCGAGAGCGTTCTTTGGCTCGAGCAGCACCTCTCCGCGTACCACGGCGCCGTCCTGGCCGTCACCCACGACCGCTACTTCCTGGACCATGTGGCCCAGTGGATCGCCGAAGTGGACCGCGGACACCTGTACCCCTACGAAGGCAACTACTCCACGTACCTGGAGAAGAAGCGGGCACGGCTGGAGGTCCAGGGTAAGAAGGACCAGAAGCTGGCCAAGCGCCTGACGGAGGAACTGGACTGGGTCCGTTCCAACGCCAAGGGCCGCCAGACCAAGTCCAAGGCCCGTCTGGCCCGCTACGAGGAAATGGCTGCCGAGGCCGACCGCACCCGCAAACTGGACTTCGAAGAAATCCAGATTCCGCCGGGCCCGCGCCTGGGCTCCCTGGTGCTGGAAGCCAAGGACCTGCAGAAGGGTTACGGCGACCGCCAGCTCATTGAAGGCCTCTCCTTCTCACTGCCGCGCAACGGCATCGTTGGCGTCATTGGTCCCAACGGTGTGGGTAAGTCCACGCTGTTCAAGACCATCGTCGGTCTGGAAGAACTCGACGGCGGTGACCTGAAGATCGGTGACTCGGTCAAGATCTCCTACGTCGACCAGTCCCGCGGCGGCATCGATCCGGAGAAGAGCCTCTGGGAGGTTGTGTCCGACGGGCATGACTGGATCCAGGTCGGCCAGGTCGAAATGCCTTCGCGTGCCTACGTCTCCGCGTTCGGGTTCAAGGGCCCGGACCAGCAGAAGAAGGCCGGCGTGCTGTCCGGCGGTGAGCGCAACCGCCTGAACCTGGCCATGACGCTCAAACAGGGCGGAAACCTGCTCCTGCTCGATGAGCCCACTAACGACCTCGACGTCGAAACCCTCTCCAGCCTGGAGAATGCGCTGCTGGAATTCCCGGGCTGCGCCGTGGTGGTCTCGCACGACCGGTGGTTCCTGGACCGGGTGTCCACCCACATCCTGGCCTACGAGGGCACTGAAGAGAATCCGGCGAACTGGTACTGGTTCGAGGGCAACTTCGAAGCCTACGAGCAGAACAAGATCGAGCGCCTGGGCCCGGATGCGGCGAAACCGCACCGGGTGACCCACCGCCGCCTGACGCGCGACTAGGGAATACGGCCGTTCCGGCCATCCCCGGAAGAAACCCGCTCCGTACAACGGAGCGGGTTTCCTTTTCGGCTTCCGGGGAATGCGGAGCGCCCCCGGTGAGCTTAGGGCAGGTCGGGAACCCGCACCATGCCTTCCTGGGCGACTGTGGCCACGAGCTCGCCGGCACGGTTGAAGATCCGGCCGCTGGCCAGACCGCGGGCGCCGGACGCGCTGGGGGATTTCTGAACGTACAGCAGCCATTCGTCGACCCGCAGCGGGCGGTGCCACCACATGGCGTGGTCGAGACTGGCGACGGACATGCCGCGGGCTGACCAGGCCAGCCCGTGGCGGCGGAGCACCGATTCCAGCAGCGTGTAGTCGCTGGCATACGCCAGGGCGGCGCGGTGCAGGTTCTGGTCATCGGGCAGCGGACCGAAGGACTTCATCCAGACCGCATTGCGGGCCACCTTGTCCGGCCCGGCCTCAAAGTACACCGGCTTTTCCACGTGCCGGATGTCCATGGGCCGGCGGTGGGACCATGCCTTGGCAACCGGATGATCGATGCCCCGGAGCAGCTCCGCAGTGGTGGGCAGGGATTCCGGGTCGGGAATTCCGCCGGGCATCTCCACCTGGTGGTCCAGGCCCTCACCGGGCACCTGGAAAGACGCGATCATCGACAGGATGGGCACGCCGTTCTGGTAGGCATGGGTTCTGCGGGCCGAAAACGACCTGCCGTCCCGCAGCCGCTGAACTCCGAAGGTGATGGGAACCTCAGTGTCTCCGGGACGAAGGAAGTAGCCGTGCATGGAGTGCATCAGCCGCCCGGGCTCCACCGTGTTCGCTGCCGCGACGAGCGACTGTCCCAGAACCTGACCGCCGAAGATCCGCTTTTGCGGTTCCGGCTGTGAACCGCCAACGAAGATGTCCTCGTCCGTCTGGGCACCGTCCGCAGGGCTGAGGTTCAGCAGGTTCAGCAGCGATGTGGTGGGGTCGACGGTGTCGTCTAGGGCCATGGGTGGTTAGTCTCCTCGGGAAAGCTCAGCGGTGGGGAGGGCAACCGGCAACTTGCCGGGTCCCTCTTCGAGATTAGACGCACCCGCCGGGAACCCCCAAGCCGGGGGTTTACCGGGTTGGCCCCCGGATTTGAGAGGATGGGCTAATGCCTATCAATCGTTTTCCGATCCAACTACGCTTCGGCGACGAGGATTCCAACGGGCACGTCAACAACGTGCGCTTTATCCAGTTCCTGGAGGAGGCACGTGTGCGGCTCGGTCTGATGCCTTTGGGGGAGGCACTGTCTCCCGGCAACCCGGGATTGAATTTCCGGTCCCTGACGGCGCAGTCCGGCATGGCCGTCGTCGCCCGCCAGGAGATCGAGTATCTGGCACCCCTGGTTTACCGGCAGGAACCTGTGTGGGCCGAGATCTGGGTTACCGGGATCGGCACGTCCAGCCTGACCTACGGCTTCCGCATCGCGGACGACGACGGTGGCCGGGTCTATGCCCTGGCGCAGAGCACGCTCGTCGTGGCTGATGCCCGGACCGGGCGCCCGCTGCCGCTGTCCGATCAGCAGGTCCGCGTCCTGGAACACTGGAGCGGCGGGCCGGTTCCGTTCCGGAACGGCGGCACCGGGCAGCCGCGCGGGGGCGCGGCCGCCGAACCGGACGGAGCACTGCGATGACCGCCGGTGCCGCAGCGGTTCCCGGCGCTCCCGGCGGACTTGCCCTGGCTGATCCGCAGGTGACCGCGGACCTGCGCACGTTCGTGGTCCGTGCCCGGGCAGCCGATGACGGTGCGGTGCGGCTGCAGGCCGTCGGCTCCGTGCTCGCCGCCTACGTTTGCGTGCTGCGGCCGCGTGCGCTGGGCGAGGACGTTCCCACCGTCCTGGGGATGCGCACCATGCCGCTGGCGGAGCCGGCGCATCTTGACACCGTCGTTTCGCTCGCGTCCGTCGCCGACCGGCTGGCACGCATGGACGGCGCCGAAACCGTAATTCCGGTGCCGCCCACGACGGTCACCGAGAGCTGGACGGGGTGGGCGCGCCGCGCAGCGGATGGGAACGCGGAGCCGACGTTCCCTTCAAGCTGCTGGAGCAGGCCGCCCACCGGGGGATCCGGGAAGTCGCGGCCCTGGTTCCGGCCAGTTCGGGCGCACCCGTGGTGAGCACCGCCCGGGGTGCCGTCTGGGGGCAGCGGCTGCCCGGCGTTGATGCGGTCATTCCGGCGGGGGCGGCGTTCGCGGCATTGACGCTGGGCTTCCTTCCCGCTGCCGGCGACGGCGACGGTGCCGCTGCCGGCGATGGTGCCGGCAGCGCAGCGACCTTCCGCTGCGGCCGGTGGACCCGGTTGAGCATGCCGCGGGGACATGTATTGGTCCGCTCCGCTTCCGTTCTGGAGTTCTGACGAGGGCGTGCTTTCCGTGCCGCGCAGGGGCAGGAGCCGCAGCGGCTAGGCGGAGTTGACCATGGAGTGGGCTGCCCGCTCCAGATAATCCCAGAGGGTTGCCTCGTGCAGCGGGGACAGCTCCAGGGAGTCCACGGCGCCGCGCATGTGCCGGAGCCAGGCGTCGCGTGCCTGGGGGCTGACAGCGAACGGCATGTGGCGCATCCGCAGCCGCGGGTGCCCCCGCTGCTCCGAATAGGTCCGCGGGCCGCCCCAGTACTGTTCCAGGAACAGCAGCAGGCGCTCCTTTGCGGCTGTGAGGTCTTCCTCGGGGTACATGGGCCGCATCAGGGGGTCCTCCGCGACGCCGTCGTAAAAGACGTCGACGAGTTTGACGAAGGTGGCATGCCCGCCCACCGCTTCATAGAAATTGTCGGTGTAGGCGGGCTGGGCGAATCCCGGCTGGCCGGACAGTGGCAGCCGTGACGCTGCCGGCGGTACGGGGGACACAGGAAGCGCGGGGCGGTTTTCGGAGGGTGTTGCCGGGGTGCTCACCGTGATTCTCCCCTGGTTGAAACTGCGGACTGTGAAACCGGTGCGGCCGGTGCTGTTGCCGGTGCTGCCGGTGCGGCAGGCGCGGCGTCGGATACTGAAACAGCGCCCGGCGCGGTGTCCGGTTCTTCCGGCGGCTCGCGGAAGTCGCCCTGGGAACGGTTGCCGACCTTGGCCAGCTCGCCGTTGCGGATGTACCAGATCACGCCGCGGGTATCGACCATCCGGGTGATCCGGATACCAACCGACTGCACGGTTCCAATGGTGTCACCCACTTCAATGACGTCGCCGATGCCGTACTGGTCTTCGATGGTGATGAAAAATCCGGCCAGGGCGTCACGGATAAGCTCTCGGGCGCCGAAGCCGAGGGTAATGCCGACGATTCCCACGCTGGCGATCAGCGGCGCAATGTCCAGGCCAACGGCTCCCAGCACCATGATGATGACCACGGTCCAAATGCACAGGCTCACCGCGCTGCGCAGGAGCGCTCCGATGGTGTCGGCACGTTGGGCACGCCGCTTTTGTCCAGGTTGCGCATGACGGGCTGGGCCCATTTCAGCTTCGAGGAACTGAAGAGGGCATAGCCCTTCTGCGCGCGCCGGACAACGCGGTTGATCAGGAATCTCGCTGCCGTCCAGACAAGCATGCCGATGACAATGATGACTCCGGCCTGGATCAGGCCGGACCAGTCAAAGTCTTCGATGCTTATGGATGACGTGTCAGCTTCTGCGGCGGTCAGCAACGGACGGATACCGTCCCTTTCGTTTCGGGAAGCGAGCTGCCGTGTTGGCAAGCAAGCTGCGGGCACAAATAAGGCTACCGGGATAGGCTTCGAACATGCGCATCCTCATTCTTGGCGGTACCGTCTTCCTGTCCCGCGAGACTGCCCGGCAGGCCGTTGCGCGGGGCCACGACGTAACCTGTCTGGCGCGGGGCGAATCAGGACCGCCGGTAACCGGCGCCTCCTTCGTCGCCGGCAACCGGGAGGCCGGGCCCCAGGCCTACGCCGGGCTCGAGGGCCGCTGGGATGCGGTGATCGACGTCGCCCGCAAGCCGCAGCAGGTCTGCGAGGCGCTGCAGGCGCTGGCAGGCCGGAGCGGGTATTGGTCCTTTGTGTCCACCGCGTCGGTCTATGCGTCCCAGGGCATTCCGGGCGAAGACGAAAGCGCCGGCCTGGTGTCCGGCCTGGAGGCGGTCGACGGCGTGTATCCGGATCCGGCGGACAACGAGTACGGCGAAGGAAAGGTGTCCTGTGAGGAGCTGGTGCGGGCGTTGGGTCCCGGCGGCGTGCTGGTCACCCGGCCGGGCCTGATCGCCGGGCCCGGGGACGAGAGTGACCGCTTTGGCTATTGGCCGGCGCGCCTGGCCCAGGAACGCAGCCCGGTCCTGATTCCCGCCATGGCAGAAGTGATGACGCAAACCGTCGATGTGCGCGACCTGGCGTCCTGGCTCGTGGCCGGAGCCGAGGAGGCACGAACCGGCACGTTTAATGTGATGGGCCCCGCTGTTCCCTTTGGCGAGGTGCTGACTCTCTCTGCGGATGCAGCCGGATTCCACGGGAGTTTCCGCAGCGCGGACCCGCAGTGGCTCCACGAGCAGGGCGTGGCGTACTGGGCCGGGAGCGATTCGCTTCCGCTGTGGCTGCCGGAGGGGTACGACGGCTTCTCCACCCGGTCGAACGCGGCCGCACTGGCAGCGGGACTTACCCTGCGCCCCGTCGGCCAAACGGTCCGCGACATCCTGGAGGACGAGCAGGAGCGCGGGCTGTTCAGGGAGCGGAAGTCCGGACTCTCAGCAGCGCGGGAAACAGCGCTGCTGCAGGCCCTGGACGCTGTGTAGCTGGATTCGGCAGTCAGCCGGCGGCCACAATGGTCTGAGGCTCGTGCAGCACCGGGAAGTTCACGCTGCGGGCAATGAAACAGGTGCGGTTGGCTGCCGCATGCAGCTCTTCCGCCACGCCGGTTGAGTCTTCCGCGGCGACTGTGACCTGCGGGCGGAGCACCACACCGGTGAACTCGCCGCTGCCGTCCCGGTTCAGCCGAAGGGTGCCCGTGGCGTCGTCGGTGTAAGCCAGGACCGTGATGCCGTTTTTCACCGCGACATGCAGGTAGGAGAGCATGTGGCACTGGGAGAGTGCCGTCAGCAGCAGTTGTTCCGGATTCCAGCGGTCCCGGTCACCGTGGAATGTCGGATCCGCGGTTCCGGCGAGATCCGGAAGGCCGTCGGCCCGGACGATGTGGTCGCGGCCGTAATTCCGGTAGCCGGACGTACCGGTTCCCCGGTTGCCCGTCCATTCCAGGGAAACCGCATAGCTGTGCATGGAGAGATCCATGGTTCGTGGCCTTACTTTCCCGCGGGTCCGGCTCCGCGGCGCATGCTGGCTGCCGCGGAGCCCGGACCCGCATTTCTTAACGTGCCTACTTGTCGACCGCCTGTGCCTTCAGCGCGCGGACCACGCCGTCGCGGCTTTCCACAATGAGCCGGCGCAGCGAGGGCGCATCATCACCGAGCGAATCCAGGAAGGCATCCGTGGCATCCACCGTGGCCTGGGTGGTTAGCCGGGACGGGTAGAGGCCGGTCACGATCTGCTGGGCAATCTCGTGGGTGCGCGTACGCCACACGTCGCGGACGGCGGCGAAGTACTTTTCGGCGTACGGTTCCAGCAGCGCCGTGTCATGGACGCGGCTGAAGCCGACGATTGCCGAACGCTGGGCGGCGTTGGGCATGTCGGTCCGCTCTACGATGGCTTCCCATGCGGCTGCCTTGGCGGCCGGGGAGGAAGTGCGGCACGTGCCATGGCCGCGGCAAGCTGCCCGGTGGCCGTGGCATCCCTGTCCAGCTCGGCAGCGATCTCCGCTTCACTCATCCGGCCGCCGGCCACGAGGCCCGTCAGCAGCTCCCAGCGCAGATCGGCGTCGATGTGCAGGCCCTCCAGGGCCCGGTCTCCCGAGAGAAGTCCGGCCAGCGTATCCAGGTGCGCGTCCGAGACGGCGTGGCCCGCGAAGGACTTCATAAACTGCAGCTGCGAGTCCGAGCCCGGTGCCGCCGCTGCCGCCAGCTCCCAGATGCTGTCCGCAGCCGCCGCGGTCATGGCTTCGCGGTCCGCCGGCGCCACATAGAAGGCGAGTGTCGTTGCGAGCTGGCGCAGCAGGACCTGGACCACCGAGGAATCGGATTCGGAGCCAATGTTCTGCAGCACCAGTTCCACGTAGTTGCGGGCCGGAATCTCGCCGTCGCGGGTTGCGTCCCAAGCGGAGGCCCAGACCAGGGTGCGGGGCAGCGATTCGGAGATGTCCCGCAGGCGCCGCACGGCGGTGTGCCATGACTTTTCGTCCAGCCGGATCTTGGCGTACGCCAGATCGTCGTCGTTCAGCAGCAGCAGGTCCGGACGCTTCCGGCCCACGAGTTCGGCGACGTCAGTCCGTTCGCCGTCAATGTCCAGCTCCACGCGGTGCGTGCGGTGCAGCTTGCCGTCGTCGCCAATGTCGTAGCAGCCGATGGCCAGGCGGTGCGGACGCAGCGTCGGGTACTCGGCCACCGCGGTCTGGAGGACGGCGAAGGAGGTGATGGCGCCGTCGTCGTCCGTTTCGATGACCGGGCGCAGCGTGTTCACGCCCGCGGTTTCCAGCCACAGCTCGGACCATTCCTTCAGATCCCGGCCGCTGGCCGCTTCAAGTTCGGAGAGCAGGTCCTTGAGTTCGGTGTTGCCCCAGGCATGCTTGCCGAAGTACTCGCGGACGCCGGCCATGAACTGGTCCTTGCCCACCCAGGCCACGAGCTGCTTGAGGACGGAAGCGCCCTTGGCGTACGTGATGCCGTCGAAGTTGACCTGCACGTCTTCCAGGTCGCGGATTTCGGCGACGATGGGGTGAGTGGTGGGCAGCTGGTCCTGGCGGTAGGCCCAGGCCTTTTCCATGGACGCGAACGTGGTCCAGGACTGCTTGAACTCGGTGGCGTCCGCTGCGGCGAGAGTGGACATGAATTCGGCGAAGGACTCGTTCAGCCACAGGTCGTTCCACCAGCGCATCGTGACCAGATCGCCGAACCACATGTGGGCCAGCTCGTGCAGGATGGTGACGGCGCGGCGCTCCACCGTTGCGTCGGGGACGCGCGAGCGGAAAACATAGCTCTCCAGGAACGTCACGGCTCCGGCATTTTCCATCGCTCCGGCGTTGAACTCCGGCACGAAGAGCTGGTCGTACTTCTCGAACGGGTACGGCGTGCCGAACTGTTCTTCGTAGAACGCGAAACCCTGCCGGGTCAGTTCGAACACATTCTCGGCGTCCAGGTGCTGCATCAGTGACTTGCGCGCAAAGACGCCCAGCGGGATGGTGCGGCCGTCGGAGCTGGTGAGCTCACTGCGGACGGACTGGTACGGGCCGGCGATGAGCGCGGTGATGTAGGAGGAAATCCGCGGCGTCGGGTCAAAGGACCACGTGGCATTCTTGCCGCCCTCCTCCAGGGAACCGGCCGGAACGGGCTCCGGAGTGGGGAGTTGGAAATGACGTCCCAGTGCGACGGCGCGGTGACAGTGAAGCGGAAGGAGGCCTTCAAATCGGGCTGCTCGAAGACGGCGAACATGCGGCGGGAGTCGGGAACCTCGAACTGGGAGTACAGGTACACCTCGTTGTCCACCGGGTCCACGAAGCGGTGCAGGCCCTCGCCCGTGTTCATGTACAAGGCGTCAGCCTCAACAACGAGTTCATTGGATGCCGCAAGGTTGGGCAACTGGATCCGTACGCCGTCGGACACTTCTTCGACATTCAGGTCAACGCCGTTCAATGTGACCCGGTGGACGGTCGCGGTAACGGCGTCGATGAAGGTGGAAGCGCCCTGCCGGGCGGAGAACCGAACCACGGTGGTGCTTCCGAAGACCTCGTCCCCGCGGGTGAGGTCAAGATTCACGTCATAGGAATCGACACTGATCAGTTCTGCTCGTTCACGGGCTTCGGAGCGCGTGAGGTTCATACCTGGCAAGGTGTTGCCTTTCCAATATGCGAAGGGTGTCTGCCGTCCCGTGGAAATCGGCTTAACGGCTTATAACAATTGCAACATTGTCTCACTGGTTGACGCTCAGGAAGGAAAGGAACGGCAATTTTGGCGGAGAAAAATGGTGGCCGGTCCTGCCCGCAGCCGGTGCGGAGGCCCGTATGACGCATTATTTATGCCCGTCGAACAGCGGCTAGGCTGGAACGGCAGGATTTCCCCACCACACGAAACGGATGGAACATGCGCGTCCACATCGCAACCGACCACGCAGGCATGGAACTCAGTGCCCACCTTCTGGCCCACCTCCGCAGCAAGGGCTATGACATGGTGGACCACGGCCCGCAGGTCTACGACGCGGAGGATGACTATCCCGCATTCTGCATCGCGGCTGCCGAGGCCGTGGTGGTCGACCAGCAGAGCGGCGTCGAAGCCCTGGGCATTGTGCTGGGAGGCTCCGGCAACGGTGAGCAGATCGCCGCCAACAAGGTCCGCGGCATCCGTGCGGCGCTCGCCTGGAACCTCTCGACCGCCAAGCTGGCACGTGAGCACAACGACGCCAACGTGATTGCCGTGGGCGGGCGGCAGCACACTGTCGAGGAAGCCACCGAGATCATTGAGGCTTTCCTCGCCGAACCGTACAGCAATGCCGAACGTCACAACCGCCGTATCGCGAAGATTGCCGAGTACGAAACCACCGGCACCATCACGGTCCCCTGATGCCCGGGGCGTACTGATGCCGGAAGGCCATTCGATTCACCGGCTGGCCCGGCAGTTCAACTCTGTGTTTGCCGGCCGGCGCCTGGAAGTATCCAGTCCGCAGGGACGCTTTGCCGCCGGAGCCGCGCGCTTGGACGGCCGGACCCTGGTCAAGGCCGAGGCACACGGCAAGCAGCTGTTCCTGGCCTTTGACAACGACCTGTTCCTGCGCATCCACCTTGGTTTGTACGGCGCCTTCGATTTCGGCGGCGATTCGAGCTTCCTTGGCGCGTCCAGCATTGGTGCGCCCCGGAAAGTCGGAGAGCGCGAGGTTGCGTCGGACGATGACGGTGCCGCGTATGCCGGTCCGCCGCCCCCGAAGGGCGCCGTCCGCGTCCGCTTGGTCTCGCCAAACGGCTGGGCCGATCTCCGCGGGCCCACGGCGTGCGAAGTCATCACCGATGCCGAGCGGGCAGCCGTCGTTGCACGGTTGGGACCGGATCCGTTGCAGGATGACGCGGACGGACAGGAATTCGTTGCCCGGCTGCGGCGGCGCGGCTCGCCGGTAGGCCTGCTGCTGATGAATCAGGAGATCCTTGCAGGGGTCGGAAACGTATACCGTGCCGAAGTGCTTTTCGGCAGCGTCTTTCTCCCTGGCGGCTGGGAAAGGACGTAGCTGAGGACGAGGCGCTGGCGCTGTGGAAAGACATCGTTTCGACCATGAACGACGGCGTTTCCCAGGGCAGGATTATCACGACTCTCCCTGCTGACCGGGAAAGTGGTGCCGAACCGGTTCCACGGGAGGACGCACACTACGTATACCAGCGCACCGGCCTGCCCTGCCGGAGATGCGGAACAACGGTTGCCGGCACTGAAATGGGTGCCCGCAAGCTCTACTGGTGCCCTGCCTGCCAGGAGCGCTGAGGAGGGCTGCTTCACGGGGCGGGAAGTTTCGGCGCCGTCGACCGGTAGACGTGTCCGGTTGGTGTCCTGGTAACTACGGTGTGCCGCTGCGGAGGGCACTCTAGAGGTGACTCTGGATGTGACTCTGGCGGTCGCTCTGGACGTGAAACTCTGCCACCACGCAGCGGCAGTTCCTCCGCAGCAGCAGTGGCGAGCACCTCTGTACGTGCTTCCCAGCCGGGTGCTTCCTTGGCCTGGTTGCAGGCCTGGCATAGGCCTTGGATGTTCTCGGCACTGGTGGTGCCGCCGGCGTGGACGGGAGTGATGTGGTCGTAGTGGCGGATGGGTGCCCCGCACCAGGGTGTGCGGCAGACCTGGTCCCGTGCTGCGATGAGCCGGGCCAGGCCGCCGGGCACGAGCCGTGCCCTTGAGTCCATGGCCGTCAGTTGTCCGCTGGTCGGGGCGATGTAGAGGCGGCGGAGCCAGACTTCGGTGTGCGGATCCGGACGGGTGGGCGGCGTGCCCCAGCCGGTGCCCGGGCCAGGGCTTCTGGGTGCCCGGTCACCCGGGCTGCTCCCGGGGACTTCCGGGCCTCTCGGCATATCTGGTTTATCGAAATCGTCCCGTCCGTGGAGTTCCGGTTCTGGATCCGGTCCGCGGACCAGATCCCTGGCCCACTGGGCCGGAACGATTCCGTAACCGGCAAGCACGGCCGGCTCAGCCCCGTCGGGAACAAACGACCCGTCCTGCCCGGCTTCCGGTTCCGTCGTAGATGGGGTGGCACCGGGCCCACCGCCGGGTTTGATGCCGGCACCGGACCAGGGACGGCTCCGGCCCGCGCTCCGGCTGCCGGTCCCGGCACCGGCTCCGCGGGCCCCGCCCCGGCGGGAATGGTTATCAGAGCCGTTCCCCGTGCCCGCGCAGGCATCAGCAACATCGTTGTGCTCTCCGGTGTCCTTGTGGCCGGTCCCAGGACCGGCGGTTCCCCGGCCGGCCGTGGGCAGGATGCCGTGGAGCAGGGCCTGGTCCGTCATGATCAGCTGCACCTCGATCCGGGCGTCTTCGGCCCGGGCCTGCCCGGTGGCCCGCTCCACGAACGTGTCCACCATGATCTGCCCCTTCGTCCGGGGATCCCCGGCAGCCCGCAACCGGTCCGCTTCCCGGGTCAACGCCGCATACACGCCCACCCCCTGCGCCACTGGCAGCAGAGCCGTCAGATACGTCATGGTGTCCGGAGCCGGACGGCAGGACACAAACCGTTCCGACACCGCATGCGCGGCCCGCTTGACCACCGCATGCGGATCCAACCCGTACGACAACGACTTGATCCGGGCGATCAGCTTCCGGTCCCCGAGCTGCTCCAACTCCACCAGGTTCCCGGCGACCTGCCGGTCCACTTCCTGCCGGTCCGCCAAAGACAGGCACGCGGTTTCGCGGACCAGCAGGGTGGCCCGCCACTCACTGATCACTCCTTTGGAGAGCGCGGACAGGGTGTGGGGCATTTCCGTGGTCAGGATCCGGGCCAGGCCCAGCAGCTTCGCTCCGTGATGCGGGGACTCCCTGCGGGCCAGGGCCACTTCTGCGGCCACGCCCTTCCCGAGCTGGTCGGTTTTCAGTCCCGCGGCGGCCTGCGCGCGGCGGGTGGACGCATCAAAAGCCGCCGCGGCCCGGGCCTGCGCGGCGGCGATGACACCCTTGAGGTCCTCCAGGGCACGGATTTCCTGGATCAGCAGGACCCGCTCCGCAGCTTCCAACTCGGCAAGCGTGCCGCCGCCCTCGGTCGGTGGCTGCAGCGGGTGCGGTGTCCCGGCCACCCGTCCGGGGTGTCCGCCGTCGTCCTCGGAAGACGACGCCCGGCGGACGGCACCCGGGCCGGCCTTTCCGCCGCCGTCGTTTCCTGTGGAGTAGTACATAGCTCCTATTTTAGTGATCCAGTCCCTATTTTCCGCGGTTTTCGCATGCTGGACACTTACTCGAATTCGACTCAGTTTTCATCGGTTTGTAGGAGCCCGTCCCCGCTATAGGAACCGTGCTCCGAAGCGAGGCCTGTACTGGAACGAACCCCTGTGGGCGGGCTGGGATTCAGCCACCAGGCCTAGAGCGGCAACTGCAGGCAACCCGCACAAATCCCGCGGAAAACCACCTGTGCGGATTCCACCCTCGCGCCGGGAATGTCGATGTTCAGCAGTGGTGGCACCTCGCTGCCCGCCGGAACATCGGCAATCTCTCCGCAGTGGCGGCACAGGAAATGATGATGGTCGCTCCCGCTTAGCTCATACAGTGTGGTCCCCGGGCCCGCCTGCACCACGCGGACCAGTCCGGCGTCCGCCAGTGCCCGCAGGGCGTTGTAAACGCTGGTGCGCTGGACTGTTCCGCCGTCGGCTGCCAGCATTCCGGCAAGACCGTCCGCCGATCTGTGCCCTCCGGACGCAGCGAGGACCTGGTACACCTCAAGGCGGGGAACAGTGGCGCGGAGCCCTTCCTGCGCAGTGCCGCACTGACCTCGACCGCAGTGGCAGGCAGCCCGGCGGCTGTTGGGAAGTCGGGCTGGGTCAACTCATTCACCTCCGCGGAACTGGCATGGGTTTGGATAGGAAGAAAGTCTAGCGGCCGGGCAAGGGGAGGTTGCGGAGAGGAAAACCGGGGAGAGGAAAACCTGGTAGGGCGGGACTCCGGAGCAGAGCATCCCGCGGAAGGGGCGGTGCCGTGGATCGGTGGATGTTGGTTCCCTGCGGCCGGGGACGCCCCTATGGCATCTACCCGCTACCCAGGCCCGTCCTACCGCTATCCCGCCAGGGCTTCAAGGAACGCCGCTGTCACGGCCACTGCGTCAGCGGCGCTGCCGGGCAGGAAGACGGCGACGGCGAGATCGCCCTGGATGGCCGCCACCCAGGCGTGGTCGGACTTCTCACCGCCGGTCCCCGCCGTGCCTGCCGCGGCCATGACAGGTTCGCCGGAGACATATGCCAGGACCTCCAACTCCTCCGAGGCACGTTCGCCGGCCACATTAGCGCGCAGAATCGACTGCAGCTGTTCCGCCTCGTCGGCGAACAGCGCCGGGGTGCCGTCGGCGGACGAGGGGGCTCTGTCTCTCCGTCCCCGGAGTCCTGCCGAGCCTGGGGGTTAAGGACCAGCACGGGAGAGACCCTGTCGCCCCTGCCCACGGAGGCCGCCACGGCTGCCACGGCGAAGGGCGAAGCGAGTACCGTTCCCGGAACGTCCGCGGCCGCCGTCTGCTCGGCTCCACCGTCCGGCACTCCACCGTCCGGCACTCCACCGTAGAACGCCGGCGTCCCCAGGCCCTCGGCTGTGCCCAGCCCCAGGCTTTGAGCCGCTGCCGCCAGGTCCGCGTCAGCGGGAATGCCAGGCTCTTCGGTTCCTCCCGCTGCGCCGGCACGGAGCCGGGCCAGCTCGGTAACCGGGAGGAACGAACTGCCCAAGGAGTATTCCCCCAGCAAGGCAGCCTGGGTCCCCTCGCCTCCGGATGAATTGGCGACGGCCAGGACATTGCCGGTGGAGGGCTGGACTGCCACCAGCGAAGCACCGGGTGTGTCGGAAAGGAGGGCATCTGCCTGGGACTGGATCCGCAGGTCAAGGGTAGTCTCCAGGGCCAGGCCGGGTTCCGCCGGTGCTTCAAAAAGAGGCGGGGAAGGGGCGTTGTCCGCGTTCAGGACACGAACCGTCACCGCGTCTGAGCCCCTGAGCTGGGAATCGTATTCACGCTGGAGTCCGGAGAGCCCGGTGAGGTCCCCCGGAGCCAGCAGGCCGTCAGCGGCCATCTCATCTGTTGCCGGCCCCACCGTCCCCAACAGGTCTGCCGCAAAGCCGGGGCTCGGGCCCAGTACCCGCCTTTCCGGAAGGGCATCGGCGCCGGGAATGGTTGCGATCTCGGTATCGAAGGACGGTGACACCTTGTCCTGGCGCACGGTAGTGACTTCAACGAACTCATCGGGCCCGGCAGCCTGGACTTTTGCCGTGAGTGCGTCCGCATCCAGACCGAGGAAGAGACAAAGGTAATAGACCGAAGCGGCGTACTCATTTCCGCCCAGCACTGACTTGTCCAAGACCACCCGCCAAACCGGCCAGTGGCGCATCAGCACGGACCCGCCGGTGCCCAAAATGTCCGCACGCGTGGGCGGGGATGCCTTGCGCACCAGCCTCTGCCACGGAAGAAGGTCCGGATGCACCGTGGTGGAACGGAAACGGGTTTGCCAGCCGGTGTCCTTTCCGCGCTCCAGAGTCACAGTGGTCTCGTAGGTGTAGTCCTCCATTGACGCGTTGACGTCCCACACGTATTTCAAGGTGGCTACGGCCTCGTCGGCTGAGACTTCGTCGATTTCTGACACTGTGACGGAAGGTTTAATCTTCATGCCGGAGACCACGTACTCGAGCATGCCGTTCACGGCCTCGACGGTTGAACCGGCGAACTCGTTTCCGGTGACGTCCAGGCGGGAGAGCCCGTCCGCCAGTGAGGCGACGGCTTCTTCCGGTCCGGGGCGCTCTTCAGTGGAACATCCGGCCAGCGGAAGGCACAGGAACGAGAAAGCAAGGATGGCGGCTGTCAGGCGGTTCTTCCCCATGCGGGAACGATAGCTGCGCGCAGTGAAAAAGGGACGGGGAAAGCTCCGAATTGCTCCTGCGGGGGACCTTATTGGCCGCTTCCGGCCAACCCGTCCAGGAACGCCTTCATCACCGGTCTGCCGGAGGTGGACCCGAGTTCGCCTTCTTCGATGAACAGTGCGGCGGCGAGGCCGCCCTGGATTGCCGTTCCCCAGGCTTGCGGGAGAATTACCTGCTGTGGGGCCCAGGCACTCGAGAGGGCAGCAGCTCCGAAACTCGCGCCTGCCTGTGGTTCGTGAAGGCAAACAAAAAGGTCCCCCGCCACAGCGGAGGACCCTTTCTAAGCCGGCAGCTGCCGGTTATATTTCTCAGAGGGGATGACGGGAATCGAACCCGCGTGATCAGTTTGGAAAACTGAGGCTCTACCATTGAGCTACATCCCCGGCGCCCTAAGGCAGGTTTTACCTTAGCACGGGAAATCGGCGGTTCGGTAATCCCGGCCGGAACCGGGCTTTGGGGAGGATCGGGCCACGCCCAATTGTGCACAGGGCCCTGCATGCCGGTAGGCTGTCAGGTGCACTGACGGGGTGTAGCTCAGCTTGGAAGAGCGCCTGCTTTGGGAGCAGGAAGTCGCAGGTTCAAATCCTGTCACCCCGACTCTGTAGTACACATGGTGCAGACCCAATCCCAGAACCCTCAGGAGAACTACGCTGTGAAGAGCGCTGTAGAAAACCTCACACCCACGCGGGTAAAGCTCGTTGTCGAAGTTCCGTTTGAGGAATTGAAGCCGAGCATCGAAGAGGCCTACAAGACCATCGCCACCCAGGTGCAGGTGCCTGGCTTCCGCAAGGGCAAGGTCCCCAACAGGCTCATCGACCAGCGCGTCGGCCGCGGCTACGTTCTGGAAACCGCCATCAACGACGGCCTGAACGGTTTCTACCAGGAGGCTGTATCGGAAACGGGTATCCGTCCGATGAGCCGCCCCGAGGTTGAGATCAGCGAAGTTCCGGACCCCGCAACGGACGAGGGCCAGCTGGTCTTCAACGTTGAGCTGGACATCCGCCCCGAAATCGAACTTCCGGATTACTCCGGCCTCGAGGTTACCGTTGAGCCGGCGGAAGCCTCCGACGACGACGTCGCCAAGGCTCTGGACGAACTGCGCGGCCGCTTCGGCACGCTCAAGAGCGTTGACCGCCCCGCCGCGGACGGCGACTTCCTCACCATGGATCTCATCGCCAAGGTCGGCGACGAAGAAATCGACTCCGCCGCGGACCTCTCCTACCAGGTCGGCGCAGGCACCATGCTCGAAGGCATGGACGAAGCAGTCACCGGCCTGTCCGCTGACGAGTCGGCAACCTTCGAGACGAAGCTGGCCGGCGGCGAGCACGCCGGCGAAGACGCAACCGTCACGGTGACGGTCAAGGCTGTGAAGGAGCGCGAGCTTCCCGAGGCCGACGACGACTTCGCCCAGCTGGCCAGCGAATTCGACACCATCGAAGAACTCCGTGAAGACCTGACCAAGCGCGCCGCAGAGTCCAAGCTGATGGAGCAGGGCGTCGAAGCCCGCGACAAGGTCCTGGAGAAGCTGCTGGAAATGATCGAGGTTCCGGTTCCGGAGTCCGTCATCGAAGAGCAGCTGGAACAGCACTTCAGCTCCGAGAGCGCCCAGGCCCAGGGCGAGGACCACGACACCGAAGAGCACCGTGCGGAGGTTCGCGAGAACACTGCGGCGGCCTTCAAGAACGAAATCATCCTTGACGCTGTTGCCGACAAGGAAGAGGTCGGCGTCAGCCAGAACGAGCTGATCGACTACATCGTTTCCGCCGCCGGCCAGTACGGCATGGATCCGAACCAGTTTGCCCAGCTGATCGACCAGAGCGGCCAGGTCCCCATGATGGTTGGCGAAGTCCGCCGCCGCAAGGCCCTTGCCAAGGTCCTGGAGCAGGCCAAGGTTACCGACACCGCAGGCGTCGAGATCGACCTGAGCGACTTCGTCCGCCCCGCCGGCGAAGAAGCACCCGCTGCGGAAGCTGAAGCCCCCGAGGCCGAGGTTGCCGAAGAGTCCAAGGACGACAAGGCATAATCTTCCCCTCCGGGAGGAAACTGAACCACTGATGTGCGCCGCTTGCCCGGAAGGGCGGGCGGCGCCGTCGTCTAACAGGCGGCCGGGCACAGGGTCCGCTGCGTCCGGCTGCCTGTGATTTGTCCTGCCGCAGGCTGTGACGGGCATCGTGCGCCGTCAGCGAACAGCCCGCAAATCGGGAGCAGATCGCTGTCCCAACAGGTTAGTGTCCTAGAAGAGATAAACGGCGGGACCAGCTGACGCAGTTAGCGGTTCTGTACCCCGCCAGAGCGAGAGGTCACTCAGTATGGCAATTGCACCCAACACACCCACAATGGCAACGGTGGACCCGGCGAGCCGGGACGACTACATCTACAATCGTCTGCTGCGCGAGCGGATCATTTGGTTGGGCTCGGAAGTGCGTGATGACAACGCCAACGCCATCTGCTCTCAGCTGCTGCTGCTCTCCGCAGAGGATCCCGAGAAGGACATCTTCCTCTACATCAACTCGCCCGGCGGATCCGTGACGGCCGGCATGGCCATCTACGACACGATGCAGTTCATCCCGAACGACGTCGTCACCGTTGCAACGGGCCTGGCCGCATCCATGGGCCAGTTCCTGCTCTCCTCCGGCACGAAGGGCAAGCGCTACGCCACGCCTCACGCCCGGATCCTGATGCACCAGCCCTCCGGTGGCATCGGCGGCACGGCCTCCGATATCCGCATCCAGGCGGAACTGATTCTGCACATGAAGCAGGTTATGGCCGAACTGACGGCCGAGCAGACCGGCCAGACCGTGGAGACCATTCTGCGGGACAACGACCGCGACAAGTGGTTCACGGCCCAGGAAGCACTGGAGTACGGATTCTTCGACAAGATCTCCGCGCACGCAGGCGGCGTCACCGGCGGCGGCGGAACGGATCAGGACAAGGGCGCGGCCCCGACCGAGGACTAACCCTTCCTCTTTCCAGCGCACCTTTCTTAGACTTCAGGAGTAAAGCAATGAACATGAACTTTGGAACCGCGGGCGGAACGGCGCCGCAGATGCCGTCCAACCGCTACGTGCTGCCGCAGTTTGAAGAGCGCACGCCTTACGGCTTCAAGCGCCAGGACCCGTACACGAAGTTGTTCGAGGACCGCATCATCTTCCTGGGCGTCCAGGTCGACGACGCGTCCGCAGATGACGTGATGGCCCAGCTGCTGGTGCTTGAGTCCAATGACCCGGACCGCGACATCACCCTGTACATCAACTCTCCCGGCGGCTCGTTCACCGCTATGACGGCCATTTACGACACCATGCAGTACATCCGTCCGGAAATCCAGACGGTCTGCCTGGGCCAGGCTGCCAGTGCCGCAGCCGTCCTTCTGGCCGCAGGAACCCCGGGCAAACGCCTGGCCCTGCCGAACGCCCGCGTCCTGATCCACCAGCCCGCCCTCGGCGGCGGCGAGCGTGGCCAGGCCTCGGACCTCGAGATCCAGGCGGCCGAGGTGATGCGGATGCGCACCTGGCTGGAAGACACGCTGGCCCTGCACTCGAACCACACGTCCGAGGAAGTCAACCGCGACATCGAACGTGACAAGATCCTCACCGCCGCCGGCGCCCTGGAATACGGGCTGATCGACCAGGTGCTGGATTCCCGCAAGATCAAGACCCCGGCCATCAACCGGATGTAACGCTTTCGAAAGGCCCGTGGCGCGGAAATACGCACCACGGGCCTTTCGATGGCTGAATCGACCAGCCAATTGTCCTAGAGTGGAGCATGGGTGACTGGCAGCAGTCCGTCCCGCACGGGACGGATGCCGGCACTGTTGGAACGATGGACCATTTAAGGGGACTGAATTATGGCTCGCATTGGTGAGAGCACCGATCTGCTCAAGTGCTCTTTCTGTGGAAAAGCCAGAAACAGGTCCGCAAGCTCATTGCCGGCCCCGGAGTCTACATCTGCGACGAGTGCATTGACCTGTGCAACGAGATCATCGAAGAGGAACTCTCCGAGGTGGCGGATCTGGGGACGTTTGAGCTTCCCAAGCCGCGGGAGATCTTTGATTCCCTGCAGGAATACGTGATTGGACAGGAACCCGCCAAGCGTTCCCTCGCCGTCGCCGTCTATAACCACTACAAGCGCATCCAGGCCGGGCACGCCCCACGCAACACCGGAAACCTCTCGGACGCCGTCGTCTCCGACGAAGTGGAAATCGGCAAGTCCAACATCCTGCTGATCGGACCCACGGGCTGCGGAAAGACGTACCTGGCTCAGACTCTGGCGCGCCGCCTGAACGTTCCCTTTGCCGTAGCCGATGCCACTGCGCTCACCGAGGCCGGCTATGTCGGCGAAGATGTTGAGAATATCCTGCTCAAGCTCATCCAGGCCGCAGACTATGACGTCAAGAAGGCCGAGCAGGGCATCATTTACATTGACGAGATCGATAAGATCTCGCGCAAGAGCGAAAACCCGTCCATCACCCGTGACGTCTCCGGGGAGGGCGTGCAGCAGGCGCTGCTGAAGATCCTGGAAGGCACGGTGGCGTCCGTGCCGCCGCAGGGCGGCCGCAAGCACCCGCATCAGGAATTCATCCAGATCGACACCACCAATGTGCTGTTCATCGTTGCCGGCGCCTTTGCGGGGCTGGAGGAAATCATTGGCTCCCGGTCCGGCCGGAAGGGCATCGGATTCGGGGCACCCCTGAACGAAAGCGCCAAGGAAGCGGATTCCTACGCGGATGTCATGCCGGAGGACCTGCTGAAGTTTGGCCTGATTCCGGAATTTATCGGCCGCCTGCCCGTTATCACCACGGTCTCGAGCCTGGACCGGACCGCCCTGATCCGGATCCTCACCGAGCCCAAAAATGCCCTGGTCAAGCAGTTCCAGAAGATGTTCCAGCTCGACGGCGTCGAGCTCACCTTGAGCCTGCGGCCCTGGACGCCATTGCCGACGCCGCGCTGTCCCGCGGAACCGGCGCCCGCGGCCTGCGCGCCATCCTCGAAGAAGTGCTGCTGCCGGTCATGTTCGACCTGCCCAGCCGCGACGACGTCGCCACCGTGGTCATCACTGCCGACGTCGTCACGCAAAAGGCCGAACCCACGCTGATCTCCCAGGCTGTGGCCGCCAAGCGGCGGAACAAATCGGCCTAGACAGCGGTTGGCACCGGTAACTGCGGCTTGCTCCGGCAAGCCTGCCGTGCGTACTGATTCGCATAACCTCGAAGGAGTTTGCCTTGACCTCACCTGACACTGCGGCGAAAGCCGATTTCTGGTTTGACCCGATGTGCCCGTTCGCCTGGGTCACGTCCCGCTGGATGGACGAAGTCGAGACGGTGCGCGACGTCAGCACCGCATGGCATGTGATGAGCCTGTCCGTCCTGAATGAAGGGCGTGACCTGCCCGAGGCTTACCAGGAACGCATGAAGGCTGCCTGGGATCCGGTCCGCGTCATCATTGCCGCCGCCGAACTGCATGGCGACGAGTACATCAAGAAGCTGTACGACGCGATGGGTACACGCATCCATATTGATGGTTACGAGGATTTCAATGTCGTCATCCGTGAGGCTCTCGACGAAGTAGGGCTGCCGGCAGATCTGGCCCAGTACGCTGACAGCGGCGAGTACGACACCCCGCTGCGGGCCTCCCACCAGGAAGGCATTTCCAAGGTGGGCGACGACGTCGGAACCCCCGTGGTTGCCTTCAACGGCACCGCGTTCTTTGGTCCGGTGCTGACCCGGATTCCGCGCGGTGAAGAAGCGGGCCGCATGTTCGACGGCGCACTGATGCTGGCCTCGAACCCCGCCTTCTTCGAGATCAAGCGCAGCCGCACGGAGAGCCCGCAGTTCGACTAACTGCTGTGCTTCCAGCAAACAGAACGCCCGGCCGGAAATTTCCGGCCGGGCGTTCTGTTTTATTCGGTGCTGGGCCTACTGGGCCGCAGGAGCCGGGTCCACCGGCGCCAGCTCGACGTCGGACACGGCCAGTTCGCCGTCACCGGTTGCGAGGGCGAGGTCACGCACGTTGCCGGCAGCCTTGAGATCGGCCAGTCCGGCCTGCAACTGGGCCACCTGTGCAGCGGATGCGGTGACCGTGGCCTTGAGGACCTCGGTGCGCTGCTTGACCTTGGCTTCGGACTTGGCCTTGCGGATCCCGCCCAGGGCGGTGGCCACGGTGGCGAGGATGCCGGCGTCGGCCGTCGCCACTGCGGAGGACAGGGCGTCAACGTTCGGCCACGGGGCGCGGTGCACCGAGCCGTGACGCCACCAGCCCCAGACCTCTTCGGTGGCGAAGGGAAGGAACGGCGCGAACAGGCGCAGCAGGGCGTCCATCGTGGTGGCCAGGGTGGCCAGCACCGAAGCCTGCTCCTCTTCGCCGGCGGCACCGTAGGCGCGGTCCTTGATCAGCTCCACATAGTCATCCGTAAAGGACCAGAAGAAGGACTCGGTCAGCTGCAGGGCCTTGGCATAGTCGTAGCGGTCAAACGCCGCGGTGGAGGCGCTGACCACTTCGGCCAGCTGCTTCAGCAGGGCGGAGTCCAGGGCGTTGGTGATCACCGAAGTGTCAGCCGTGACCACGTTCTTCTCGGTGGCGCCCAGGTTCAGCACGAACTTGGAGGCGTTGAGCAGTTTGATGGCCAGCCGGCGGCCAATCTTCATCTGCGCAATCTCGTAGGCCGTATCGGCACCCAGCTTGGCGGACGCCGCCCAGTAGCGCACGGCGTCGGACCCGTAGTCGTTGAGCACGTCGGTGGGAACCACCACGTTGCCCTTGGACTTGGACATCTTCTTGCGGTCCGGATCCAGGATCCAGCCCGAGATGGCCGCGTGCTTCCACGGCGCCGCGTGGTTCAGCGCATCGGCGCGCACCACGGAGGAGAACAGCCAGGTGCGGATGATGTCGTGGCCCTGCGGACGCAGGTCAAACGGAAAGACCTTGCTGAACAGGTCCTCGTCCCGGCTCCAGCCGCCCACGATCTGCGGGGTCAGGGAGGAGGTGGCCCAGGTGTCCAGGACATCGGCATCGCCCACAAATCCGCCGGGTGAGTTGCGCTGGGACTCCTCGTAGCCCGGAGCCGGCTCGGCCGCCGGGTCAACGGGCAGCTGCTCCGAGGACGGCAGCACGGGGTTGTCGTAGTCCGGGTTGCCGGAGGCATCCAGCGGATACCAGACGGGAACCGGCACGCCGAAGAAACGCTGGCGGGAGACCAGCCAGTCGCCGTTGAGCCCTTCGATCCAGTTTTCGTACCGTGAGCGCATGAACGCGGGGTGGAAGTCGATTTCCTTGCCGCGGGCAATCAGGGCTGCGCGGCGGTCCTCGTCACGCCCGCCGTTGCGGATGTACCACTGGCGGCTGGTGACAACCTCAAGCGGCTTGTCGCCCTTTTCGAAGAAGTTCACCGGGTGGGTGATCTTCTTGGGCTCACCCTCCAGGTCACCGCTGGCGCGCAGCATCTCGACCACGGCTTCCTTGGCGCTGAAGACCGTCTTGGCGGCCACGGCGGCGTAGTTTTCGCGTCCCGTGTCCGTGGTGATCCACTCGGGTGTGTCGGCCAGCAGGCGGCCGTCACGGCCGACGACGGCGCGGGTGGGCAGGTTCAGCTCGCGCCACCAGGTGACGTCGGTCTGGTCGCCGAAGGTGCAGATCATGGCGATGCCCGAACCCTTGTCCGGCTTGGCCAGCGGATGCGCGCGCACCTCAAGTTCGACGTCGAACAGCGGGGAAGTGACCGTGGTGCCGAACAGGCGCTGGTAGCGCTCGTCGTCGGGATGTGCCACCAGAGCCACACAGGCCGGGAGCAGCTCGGGACGGGTGGTCTCGATGAAGACCTTCTCGCCGTCGGGCGCATGGAAGCTGATGCGGTGGTAGGCGCCGGGCTGTTCGCGGTCCTCCACCTCGGCCTGGGCCACGGCGGTGCGGAAGGTGACGTCCCACAGGGTGGGGGCCTCGGACATGTAGGCGTCCCCGGCCCTGAGGTTGTCCAGGAAGGCGCGCTGGCTGACGGCGCGGGAGTTGTCATCGATGGTGCGGTAGGTGCGGGTCCAGTCCACGGACAGGCCGAGCGTGGAGAAGAGGTCCTCGAAGACCTTCTCGTCCTCCACTGCCAGCTCTTCGCACAGCTCAATGAAGTTCCGGCGCGAGATCACGTCGAAATCGCGCTGGTTCTTCGGCGCGGTTGCCGGCGGCCGGTAGTCCGGATCGTACGGCTTGGTGGGATCACAGCGAACGCCGTAGTAGTTCTGCACCCGGCGTTCGGTGGGAAGGCCGTTGTCGTCCCAGCCCATCGGGTAGAACACGTTCTTGCCGGTCATGCGCTGGTAGCGGGCCATGACGTCGGTCTGCGTGTAGGAGAACATGTGCCCCACGTGCAGTGAGCCGGAGGCCGTGGGCGGGGAGTGTCGATCGAGTAGACGTCCCCGCGGACCGTGTCTTCGTTGAACGCGTACGTTCCCTCGTCGCGCCAGCGGCGGCTCAGTGTTGCTTCCAGCCCCTCAAGGGCGGGCTTGTCGGGGACGGATACGGTCTTGGGTTCATTGTCGGGCGTGTCTGTGCCCGGAAAGTTTTCAGCCATGGTCCCATTCTTCCACGCGGGCGGTATGGCCTGCGGCACTGTTGCGCCCGCCGGCGGAGGTCCCGGGAGACCCTGTCCCGTTCCGTGCGCCGGCCGTAGCATCCGGGGTATGGCAAAGCTCCAGGAGAACCCGGAATCGATCCGCATCCGCCGCATCTATGCAGCGCCCGACGGCGGTTACCGGGTCCTGGTGGACCGGCTGTGGCCGCGCGGGGTTTTCAGGGCCAGTGCTGAACTCGACGAGTGGCTCAAGGAACTCGCACCCAGCCCGGAGCTGCGCAAGTGGTTCGGACACCGGGAAGACCGCTGGACCGGCTTCCGGGAACGGTACCGGGAGGAGCTTGCCGCCAACCCGGCGGTTCCGAACTTTTCCCGGGACTGTGCCTCCCGGCCGGACACCGTGCTGCTCTACGGGGCGCGCTCGGCGACGGAGAATGAAGCCGTGGTGCTGCGGGAGTACCTCTTGGAACCCGGCCGCCGGCCCTGACAACCGGGTTTACACCGACTGGTGCGGGAAGATGGCAGGATGCCTCTTGAAAACCTGCTCACCAGCCTCAGGGCACTTCCCGAATCGGAACAGCGGAACGAGTATCTGCGGTTCCTGGACGAGTTCGGTGCCGCCGCCCTGCAGCGGGACGGCGGCCCGGAACACGTCACGGGGTCCTGTTTCGTGTTTTCACCCGGCTTCGACCGTGTCCTCCTGTGTTTCCACCGAAAGGGGCAGTTCTGGGTGCAGTTTGGCGGGCATCTTGAGCCAAAGGACGCGACGGTGGCGGAAGCCGCCCAGCGGGAGGCCCGGGAGGAGTCCGGAATCGGCGGGCTGATCCTGCTGTTCCCGGACTCTTTTCCCGTGCTCATGGATCTTGACCGGCACCAGCTGGCCGGGGGATTCTCCTGTTCCGCCCACTGGGATGTGGGCTACGCCGCTGTGGTTAGCCCGGATGCCGGGGTCTCCGTAAGCGATGAAAGCGAGGACGTCCGCTGGTTCCCGGTCGATGACCTCCCCGCCCGGGTCCCGGCAGGCTTCGGTTCCAGGCTGGAGCATGTCCGGCGCAGGGCAATGTCGCTGCCGGCCGCGCTGTAAGCCCCGCCGGGTTCGTAGCCATCATGCATCCGGCTACGAAAGCCCTGTGGCTCTGAAGGCATATGGGCTGGTAATGAGCATGACAAATGCAACCAATACTGCCCCTCCTCCGACAAATGACAGCGTCAGGTATGACTTATCCCGGGCCGTAACCTGTCCTTTTGGCAGCGGTGGACGCCTCCTCCAGTAGAACGCAGCCGGCAGTTGAGCCAGCGCTCCAATAAGCATCAGGGGAAGATAAACGCTGGGCGGCATTGTTGCTCCAAGCAGAATAAGAGGTACTCGACAGTGGCAATGATTCGACACTGTATCTGCCGCTACATTTCCGGTGTCGCCGCAACACCGCAACACCGCAATATAGAAGCGCTGCCGGAAGGGAAGTCGCTAGGGTGGTGCCATGACCCCTAAGCGCGCAGTAGTCACCGGAGCAAGTTCAGGCATTGGAGCAGCGGCCGTACGTGCCCTGCGAAACTCAGGCTGGGACGTGGTGGCCGTGGCCCGCCGCGGGGACAGGCTTGAGGCCCTCGCCGCGGAGACCGGCGCGCAGGCAGTTACCGCCGACGTGACGGACAGTGAATCCGTGGCCCGGATGGCCGAACAGGTGCTGGCCACCGGGGGAGTGGACGCCGTCATCAACAATGCCGGCGGCGCCTGGGGTGTGGACTCCGTGGCAACGGGCAAACTCGTCGACTGGGAAGCCATGTACAACGTGAACGTGCTGGGCGCGCTCCGCGTCACCCAGGCCTTCCTGCCCGCGCTGCGTGCTTCCGGCCAAGGGTCAGTGCTGATGCTGACCTCCACCGCGGCGCTCGCATCCTATGAAGGCGGCGGCGGGTACTGTGCGGCGAAGTCCGCTGAGCAGGCGCTCGCCGAAACCCTGCGCCTTGAGGAAGCGGAAAACAACGTCCGCGTGATCGAAATCCTGCCCGGCATGGTCAAGACCGAGGAGTTCTCACTGAACCGGCTCGGTGACAAGGAGGCGGCGGAAAAGGTCTATGCCGGAGTGGAGAAACCGCTCACCGCAGAGGACGTTGCCGACGTCATGGCCTACTCGCTGAACCTTCCGCACCACATCAACCTGGACAAGGTGGTGCTGCGCCCGCTCGCCCAAGCGGCCAACCATAAGGTCATCCGCCGGCCGCAGGGCTAAGTCCTTCACACCTCCAGAACGTCTCCCTTGCCGGCAGGGCCGCGTGCCCGCCGCTGCGGCAGAAAACGAGGGGAAGTCCCAGGGCAAAAGTTGGGCTGGGCCGGTCCATGGCCTGGAGATGAAGGTGCGGTTCGGAGGAAGCCCCGCTGTTGCCGCAGCGGGCAATCAGGGTGTCCGGCTCCACCCGGTCTCCGGGCCGGACACGGGCGCTGCCCTGCTTTAGGTGGGCGTAGGCAATGAATCCGCCGTCGTCGGGAGCGATGACGATGAGGTTTCCGAAAACATGCCGTGAGCCCAGCATGCCGCGGGCGAGGTTCTCGATGAAGAGGGCCGGCAGTGCGCTCCAGGAGTTTCTGCTGCGGTGGTCAGGCGCAGTGTCCCTGGCCAGGACGACGGTGCCGCTGGTTCCTGCCGTCAGGGGTTGCCCGAAGGTGGGAAAGTCAGCTGCCGGGCGGAATCCTCCGGTGAGCGCAAATGAATGGGGTTCAGGGCCCGCGGCGAGCAGGTCGATGGCCCAGGTCTGCCCGAACAGGTGCGTACCGTGGCTGGGTACGGAGGTGCTGGGGGAGCTCACCGCCGTCCAGGCACCGGAGACCGGAGGCGCCATGATGACCGGCGGCCGCTCCTTGCCCCGCAGTGTGCGCTGCAGAACGAGCATCAGGATGGTCAGAAGAAGAACCGCCAGTCCGGTCAGATCCCGGGCCAGGCTCAGCGCCGGCGAAACGTCCGGCAGCGCCTGCCAGCCGATGGCTGTCACGGCCAGGGCAATCGTCGCGGCAGTGACCGGCCAGCGCAGAACGGCAGCAACTCTCGCCGCGCGGCCGGCTGCAGAGATCTCGTAGGAGACCGGGTGTGTTGACGCCGCCGTCATCGGGTGGCCGCCACGAGGATGGTCAGCAAGGGGACAACCCGGGCGGCGGGTACTTCGTAGTGGCCCCGTCCCGCGCTCTGCAGCCAGCCGGCGGCTGCGAGCTGGCGCAGGTGGTGATGGAGCTGCCCGGTAGTTCCAAGGTCCGGCAAATCCGCCAGCTCAGCGGTGGAACCGTGTCCCCGGACAACGGCTTGAACGATGGCAAGGCGCACCGGGTGTGCCAGTGCGCTGATGGTGTCCGACAAGTCCGGCCAGTCAGTGTCAATCAAGGCGGCGGCCGATGCGCTCTGCTGCCAGTCATATGTTTCTCCGGTGGGCAGGGCGACGGCGCCGACGAGCATGACGTCTCCGGAGTCATCGACCAATTGCGCCCGGAGGCCTTCGAGCGCCCAGAATTTTGCCGATGTCCGAGCGGAAGTCCCGGAGACCTCCGGGTTCCGGTTTACGGGTTCAGGACTCTCCAGAAGCGTGAGGATCCGGTCAATCTTCTCTTCCAACGCCTTCGTTTCCGTCATTCCATGGATAGTACGGTATTCCGTATTTATTCGTCCAGACCAGTTCTCGACTTGGCTTGGGATGCGGGTCCTTTTACGGATCATCCTGACCACCACCCCGCTACTAGGTTAAAAAAATCCGTAGCAAATGTTCTCTTCAACCCGCCCGCACCCGGGCTGATGCCACGCCGCCCTGCGGGACTTCGACAACCCCGGAACCGTGGCCTAAACTGGCGGAAGCAGCTTTGACCCGGCCATCACCGGTGAGCTTCCGGAAGAACAGCCCCAAACTATTCAGCACAAGGGCCCAGTAGAACCGGACGGGTAAGCCCGTCACAGCAGTCAACGAGCGGCAGCCGGCTCGGCGGCGCAGAGCACTGCAGACTCCTGCAGGGCCCGGCACCGGCGACGACGGCGGCAAGCGAGGTGGTACCGCGGATCACCGCAGGCTTTGTGCCGGCAGCGATTCCGCCCTCGCATCCTGTAATTCATCAGAACTACTTGCCGCTATCAGGATGACGAATATGCCTTCTATCTACCCCAAGGCCACCACGGCCGCCGCACCGGCAGAAAATGCCGCCCCGTCTTCCCCTAAGTTTCCGGAACTCGAAGAACTCGTTCTGAAGTACTGGGACGAAGACGGCACCTTTCAGGCTTCCATCGATGCCCGCCCCGCCGGCGAAAACGGCGCCAATGAGTTTGTCTTCTATGACGGCCCGCCCTTCGCCAACGGCCTGCCCCACTACGGGCACCTGCTGACCGGCTACGCGAAGGACCTGGTGGCCCGCTACCAGACCCAGCGCGGCCGACGCGTGGAACGCCGCTTCGGCTGGGACACCCATGGACTGCCCGCCGAGCTCGAAGCCATGAAGCAGCTGGGCATGTCCGACAAGGTCCAGATCGAAAAGATGGGCATCGACAAGTTCAACGACGCCTGCCGCGCCTCCGTCATGGAATACGCCGGCGAGTGGAAGGACTATGTCACCCGCCAGGCCCGCTGGGTGGACTTCGAAAACGACTACAAGACGCTCAACGTTGAGTACATGGAGTCGGTCATCTGGGCCTTTAAGACCCTCCATGAGAAGGGCCTGACCTACAGCGGCTTCCGGGTGCTGCCGTACTGCTGGAAGGACGAGACTCCGCTGTCCAACCATGAGCTGCGCATGGACGACGACGTCTACAAGGACCGCCAGGACCAGACCGTCACGGTCACTTTCCCGATCACTGCCGGGGACAATGTGCTGTCCGCGGAGCTCGACGGCGTGAACGCCATCGCCTGGACCACCACGCCGTGGACGCTGCCCACCAACATGGCCCTCGCCGTCGGACCCTCCGTCCGCTACGCCGTGGTGCCCGCGGGCCCTCACGGCACGCAGGCCGGCGACGGACGCTTCCTGCTCGCGGAGGACCTCCTCGGCTCCTACGCCAAGGACCTGGGGTATGACGACGCCGAGGCCGCCCGCGCGGCCGTCACCTCCGTGCACCTGGGCAGCGAGCTGGCCGGACTGCACTATGCGCCGCTCTGGAACTACTACGCCGACACGGAAAAGTGGGGCACGGAGAACGCCTGGCAGATCGTCACCGCGGACTACGTCACCACCACCGACGGCACCGGCATCGTCCACCAGGCCCCGGCCTATGGTGAAGACGACCAGAAAATCTGCGAGCTGAACGGCATCCCCGTGATCCTCTCCGTGGACGAGGGTGGCAAATTCCTGCCCATGTTCGGCGAGGGTCCGCTGTCCGGCATCGCCGGACTGCAGGTTTTCGACGCCAACAAGCTCATCACCAAGGTGCTGCGCGCGGACGGCCGCCTGCTGCGCCAGGCCAGCTACGAGCACAGCTACCCGCACTGCTGGCGCTGCCGGAACCCGCTCATCTACAAGGCGGTCTCCTCCTGGTTCGTGGAGGTCACCAAGATCAAGGACCGCATGGTCGAGCTGAACCAGCAGATCAACTGGATCCCGGAGAACGTCAAGGACGGCCAGTTCGGCAAGTGGCTGGAGAACGCCCGCGACTGGTCGATCAGCCGCAACCGGTACTGGGGCAGTCCCATCCCGGTGTGGGTTTCCGATGATCCCAATTACCCGCGCACCGATGTGTACGGTTCGCTGGAGGAAATCAAGGCAGACTTCGGCCGCCTGCCGCTGAACCATGAGGGCCAGCCGGACCTGCACCGGCCGTTCATCGATGAGCTGACACGCCCGAACCCGGACGATCCCCGCACGCCCGAAGAGGGCCAGTCCACCATGCGCCGCGTGGAAGACGTCCTGGACGTCTGGTTCGACTCCGGCTCCATGCCCTACGCCCAGGTGCACTACCCGCACGAGAACGCCGACTGGTTTGAGCACCACAACCCGGGTGACTTCATCGTGGAGTACATCGGCCAGACCCGCGGCTGGTTCTACACGCTGCACGTGCTCGCCACGGCACTCTTTGACCGCCCGGCGTTCCGCAACGTCATCAGCCACGGCATCGTCCTGGGCTCGGACGGGCAGAAGATGTCCAAGTCGCTGCGGAATTACCCTGACGTGTCCGAGGTCCTGGACCGCGACGGCTCCGACGCCATGCGCTGGTTCCTGATGGCCTCGCCGATCCTGCGCGGCGGCAACCTGGTGGTCACCGAACAGGGCATCCGCGAAAGCGTCCGCCAGGTGATCCTGCCGCTGTGGAACGTGTGGCACTTCTTCACGCTTTACACCAACGCTGCGAACAACGGCAGCGGTTACGAGGCGAAGCCGCGCTACGAGTCCACCGAGCCGCTGGACAACTACATGCTGGCGGCCACCGGTGACCTGGTGCGGACCATGACCGGCCAGCTGGACAGCTACGACGTATCCGAGGCCTGCGAAACGCTGCGCCAGTACATGGACACCCTGACCAACTGGTACATCCGCCGCAGCCGCAACCGGTTCTTCGACGAGGATCCCCAGGCGTTCGACGTGCTCTACACCTGCCTGGAAACGGTGTGCCGGGTGGCCGCTCCGCTGCTGCCGCTGATCTCCGAAGAGATCTGGCGCGGCCTGACGGGCGGGCGCTCGGTGCACCTGACCGACTGGCCCGACGCGGACCTCTTCCCGCAGGATCCGGCGCTGGTGGACCGGATGGACCGCACCCGGCGGATTGCCTCCGTGGGCTCGTCGCTGCGCAAGGCCGCGAACCTGCGGGTGCGGCTGCCGCTGTCGGAACTGACCGTCGTCGCCCCCGGCGCCGAGGCGCTGCAGGGCCAGTTCGCCGCGATCATCGCCGATGAACTGAACCTGAAGTCCGTGCGGCTGATGGACGCCGCTGCCGCGGATCCGGCGGAATTCGGCATCACGCAGAAGCTCGTGGTCAACGCCCGTGCCGCCGGCCCGCGCCTGGGCAGGAACGTACAGACCGCGATCAAGGCCTCCAAGTCAGGGGACTGGTCGGTGGACGACGCCGGTACGGTCACCGCCGGCGGCCTGGAACTGCAGCCGCAGGAATACACCCTGGAAACAGTGGTCGAGACCGCTGACGGCGAATCCGCCAAGGCTGTCTCCGTGCTGCCCGGCGGCGGCTTCCTGGTGCTCAACACCGAAGTCACCCCGGAACTGGCCGCCGAAGGCACCGCCCGGGACGGTATCCGCGCCATCCAGCAGGCCCGCCGCGACGCGGACCTGCACATCAGCGACCACATCCGTACCGAGGTGACAACGTCGCCGGCCTCCGCCGCAGCCCTTGAGGCCAATGCGGAACTGATCAAGTCCGAAACCCTGACCGACGAGCTGGTTCTCACGGCAGTTACCCCCGCCGACGACGCTGAAGAATTCACCGTCTCACTGGAGAAAATCTAAATGAGCATGTTTGACGGACCGTCCGGCGCAATTGACGGGTTCTCCGTGGAAAGCGTTTATGCCGAGCTGCTGAGCCGCGCACCGGAAAACAAAATGGAGCCGCGGATGGCACCGCTGTTCCGGGCGATGGAGGTGCTGGGGGAGCCGAACAAGGCGTTCCCGATCATCCACATCACCGGAACCAACGGCAAGTCCTCCACGGCACGCATGATTGAAGCAGGGCTGCGGGCCTACGGGCTGCGCACCGGCCGGTACACCAGCCCGCACCTGAGCAAGGTCACCGAGCGGATCAGCATCGACGGCGAACCCGTCTCCGATGAGACGTTTGTGCGGATCTGGGACGAAATCCACCCGTACCTGGACATTGTCGACGGCGAACTCACGGCAGCCGGGGAACCGCGCCTGACGTACTTCGAAGCCGTCACCATCCTCGCGTTCGCGGTCTTCGCCGATGAACCCGTGGACGTTGCCGTCATCGAAGTCGGCCTGGGCGGCATCACCGACGCCACCAATGTGGGTGACGGCTCCGTTGCCGTCGTCACGCCGATTTCGCTGGACCACACGGAACTGCTGGGCGACGACGTCGCCGACATTGCGGTGGAAAAGGCGGGCATCATCAAGGAGGGCGGCTTCCTTATCAGTGCTGCCCAGCCGATGGAAGCCGCGCAGGTCCTGCTGGAGAAAGCCCGGGAAGCAGGCGTTCCGTACCGCTTCGAAGGCGTTGAATTCGGCGTCGAGTCCCGCGTGATGGCGGTGGGCGGACAAATGCTGGCCGTCGCCGGACTTGCCGGCCGCTACGGGGACCTGCTGCTTCCGCTGCACGGCAAGCACCAGGCCGAGAATGCCGCGGTCGCCGTTGCCGCACTGGAGGCCTTCATTGGCGGCGGCACGAAGGAACTGGACGTGGAACTGCTGCGCACCGGTTTCTCCACGGTGAGCTCGCCCGGCCGGCTGGAAGTCGTTCGCACCGCGCCCACCATCGTGGTGGACGCGGCCCACAACCCCGCCGGGGCCAAGGCCGCGGCGGAGGCCGTGCAGGAAGCGTTCAGCTTCACATCGCTGGTCGTGGTGGTCGGCATCCTGGCCGAAAAGGACGCCGTCGGAATCCTCACCGAGCTGCGCGAAACGCTCGGTGACCAGATCACCGGCGTGTGCCTCACGCAGTCCAGTTCCCCGCGTGCCCTGTCCGCCGAGGACCTCGTCCAGGACGCCGTCGACGCCGGTTTTGCCGACGAAGACCTGCAGGTGGAGCCCGGCCTGGACAACGCCATTGAATGGGCGGTGGCCAAGGCCGAGGAAAACAATGACCTGTCCGGCGGCGTGCTGATTATCGGATCCATTACCCTGGTGGCCGAAGCGCGCACCCTTCTCGGAAAGTAAGCACCATGGCTAAACTCACCAAAGCGCAGCGCGAGTGGCGTCCGGGAATGCCTAAGAAACGGCGTTCCATCCGCATCATGTTCGCCTCCACTGTCCTGGTCCTGGAAGCGTTCCTGGTACTTTTTGCAACGCTGGCCGTCTTCGGCCTGCGGCGGGACGAGCTGTCTCCTGCGGTCATCCTCGGCGGCGGGTTCGTCCTTTTCGCCGCGCTCATCGCCACCTGCGCGATCCTGCCCAAGCCGGCCGGTCCGGTGATCGGCTGGATTCTGCAGCTGGCCATCATTGCCACCGGATTCCTGGTGCCGGAGATGTTCTTTGTCGGTGCCATCTTCGCTGCCACCTGGTGGTACGGGCTGAAGACCGGCATGCGCCTGGACCGGGAGAACCGGGTGCGGGACCGGGAACAGGCGGAATGGGAAAAGGCCCATCCGGAGGGTTCCGAGGGCCCCGGCGCTTCCGCTGCACCCGCCGCAGACTAGGCTTAGACTCGAATACCGCAACTTCGCAAGGAGATACACCGTGAGCACCGAGCGCACACTTGTACTGATCAAGCCCGACGGCGTGGAGCGGAAGCTCTCCGGCGCAGTCCTGGCCCGGGTGGAAGCCAAGGGCTACACCCTGGCGGAACTGAAGAAGGTGCATGCCACCCGCGAGGTGCTCGAAGAGCACTACGCCGAGCACAAGGGCAAGCCGTTCTACGAACCGCTGGTGGAATTCATGCTGAGCGGCCCGGTTGTGGCGGCCATCTTCGAAGGCGAACGCGTCATCGAAGGTTTCCGCTCCCTGGCCGGAACCACGGACCCCACCGCCGCCGCCCCGGGCACCATCCGCGGCGACTTTGGCCGCGACTGGGGCACGGCAGTGCAGCAGAACCTGGTCCACGGTTCGGATTCCCCGGAGTCCGCCGCCCGTGAAATCGGCATCTGGTTCAAGTAGCCGTACCGCTGCGCGGATACACCCGCAGCACGCCGCGGAAGGGGCCGGCACCAGTGATGGTGCCGGCCCCTTCCGTCATTTCCGCTTAGGGAATCAGGCGTTCGGCGCGCAGGCGGTCGAAGAGCTCAAGGAAGGCATCCTGCGTGCGGCGGTAACCGGTGAAACCCGCCAGCCGGCTCTTGCTCATGTCCGTCAGGACTTCGATGTTCCGGCCCAGGTCGGCGTCGGTGTGCCACCAGGAGGCCAGCCGCCGAAGCTCCGGTTCCGCCAGGCCGTGGCGGGCAGCGAGCTTTTCCCAGGCTTCATCCATGTCCGCCATCTGCTCCTCGAGCGGCCGGGGCGTGGTATCGAAACCGGCCGCTTCCACCCCAAAGTATTCCGCCAGCCGCGGCCAGAGGGAACGCCAGCGGAAAATATCGCCGTTGACCACGTTGAAGGCCTCGTTTGCTGTGTGCCGATCGGTGGCAGCCCACAGCATGTGCTCGGCGAGCAAACCGGCGTCGGTCATGTCAGTGACCGAGTTCCACTGGGTTTCCGATCCCGGAAAACAAACGGCAGTCCCAGTTCACGGCACAGCGTGGCCTGCGCGGCCAGCGTCTGCCCCATGTTCATGGCGTTGCCCACGGCGAAGCCAATGACGGTGTGGGCGCGGTGGACGGACCAGGCGAAACCCTGCCTTTCCGCGGCTGCCGTCAGTTCGTCCTCCTGCGCGTAGTAGAAGTTATCCACCGGCAGCCGGGGTTCGTCCTCGGAGAACGGAGTGTCCGGCATGGACCCTTCGCCGTACGCCTCGAACGGTCCCATGTAGTGCTTGAGCCCGGTCATCAGGGCCACGTGTTCCACCGGGGCATGCTCCAGCGCCGTCAGGAGATTGCGGACCATGGCCGAGTTGACGGCAATGTTCTCCGCTTCCGTTTCCTGCCGCGACCACGAGGTGAAGAAGACGTGGGTGGGGCGGGCATCCGCCAGTGCCGCGGCCAGGTTCTCGGGCGAGGTCAGGTCCGCAGCCACCGAAACGACGCCGGGACGGGCCTCGGAGCCGGCAGCTGAGTCCATTCCCTTCCGGGACAGCGCCAGCACCGTCCATCCCTGCCGGGACAGGAGGTCCACGAGGGCGGCACCGGCAATACCGGTGGCGCCGGCAACCAGGGCGGTGGGTGCGGGGTCCTGTGAGGCATGGTGTGCGGGGGCAGTTCTGAGCATGGTTCTCCTGATCAAGTGGGGCGTTTCGCGGGACTGCGGCAGGGGGTTCCTGCCCGGGCCCGTGCAGGCGACAACCGGAAAACTGCGGGGGAAATTCCTGACGCTGCACCCCGGAGCGCCTAGGCTGGGCACATGGCACTCATTCATCACGCAGATTTGCACCCGGACAAAATGGAACTTCTTACCTCCTGGCTTCCCTCGGCCGCCTGGTTTCCCGGCACCGGGCAGCTGCCTCTGGAGCGGATCGGTTCCTTCCGCTTCGACGATCCCGACGGCGAGGTCGGCATCGAAACCCACTTGGTCGCCGTCGGGCTCGATGTCCTTCAGGTGCCACTTACTTACCGCGGCGCACCGCTGGACGGCGGGGAAGAGTTCCTGATCAGTTCCATGGAACATTCGGTGCTGGGCCGGCGCTGGGTCTACGACGCCTGCGGGGATCCGGCCTACGCGCAGGCGCTGGCTGCCTCGATCCTCTCCGGGCAGGGGCAGGCACCGCAGTATTTCGAGAACGACGGCGTCCGGGAGGACATTCCGGAGTCCGTCAGTGTGGTGGCCAGCGGAATGCCCGACGGCGAGGAATTGGCCGATGGGCCCCAGCCGGGACCGGCGGACCTTCCCGTGGCCCGCATGACAACCGGCGACTGGGAACTTTCAGTGGTGCGGGTGCTGGAGCTTGGGGGAGAAGCGGTGGCTGATCCGTCATTGACCGCCACGTGGAATGGGCAGGACGTCCCCGTGCTTCTCGCGTGGGCGCTGCCGCTCGGCTGATCAGTTTCGCTGCCGGTCAGCCAACGAACGAATTCATGAACCGGAAAAAGATTGACGCAGCGGTGGCGACCCAGAGCAGGGCCACGATAACCCAGGCCCATTCGGACACGAACTTGACCAGGCCCGCCGGGGCCGGCAGGACACCGTGTGCGAGGTTGCGGATGGTCGTGAAGACGAACAACGGAATCATGGCGGCCCAGACCACGATGCAGTAAAGGCACAGCACGTAAATGTCGAACAGTGCCTGGCTCCACAGCCAGACCACGAACACCATACCCAGGGTCACGCCGGCCTGAAGTCCCAGCCAGTACCAGCGCTGAAACCGGGCACCGGCCAGCATGGCCATGGCGGTGGTGATGATGACAGCGAACGCCACAATGCCGATCAACGGGTTGGGGAAGCCGAAGATGGCGGCCTGCGGGGTCTGGAAAACAGTGCCGCAGGAAACCCAGGGGCTGATGTCGCAGCTGGTGATGTAGCTGGCATCCGCATAGACACGAAGCCGTTCCAGGACCAGGACGCCGGAGGCCAGCCAGCCCACGATGCCGGTGACAAGCAGAATCCAGGCGAAGCCGCGTTCCTGGCCCTGCTGGTCGGCGGGCCGGCGGGTGACTTGCGGATTGGCGGCGCTGGACGGCACGGAGATCTCCTTTTGGCTGGTGGTGATACGTGTCGAGTCTATGCGCTGATGCGGGCCAAAAAGACGGGCATGTGAGATAATGGCTGTGGCTGACGGCGGAACCACATTCCGTTGCCGGTCCAGCGACAGGCTTCCGGTTCTGTCGGTGACGCTTCCCAAGCAGTTCGCCCATCAACCCGGATGGGAACCAGGGAATCCGCCGATCAGACCTGCCCGCAGCGGCAACGTCGTGAACGTGCCGGCAGGTAGCAGGAAAAGCGCCGCTGGTCTTCGAGTGATACCGCGCCCTACAGCTGGCACGACCTCGGATGACATCCAGACGACTTCCGGCTGGCGGCAGGCAACTGATGCCCCCCGCACAGCCGATACATTGCCCGCTGGGCATTGGAATGTGGCCAGTGCCGCAGGGGCCGGAGCGTAGTTTTTTATGAGTGATGAACTGAATAATGAACCAGCAGTTAACAGCGGCCTAGCGGCTGGTGAAGCGACGGAGGATGCTTCCGCCCAGGCCAAAGAACCCGTAAAACGGCCACCCGCAGCCGCCGCAAGTCGGTGGCTGCTTCTGCACCGGCGGAGAGCGAGGAAACCGGCGAAGCCCCGGCCCCCGCCGCTGATGCTCCGGCCGCTGCCGCACCCAAGCGGGTCCGCAAGGCGCCGGCGGCAACCGCTGCCGCCGCAACCGCCGCCGCGCCTGCCGAAGAAGCCGCCGCAGCGGAAAAACCTAAGCGTGTACGGGCTCCCCGCCGCAAGACGGTTCCGGCAGGCGAAGCCGCTGCTCCCGCGGAGGCGGCTGCTCCGGCAGAAGGGGCCGTCCCCGCAACCGTTGACGCAGCCGCTCCTGAAGCCACGGCTCCGGCGGCCGCTCCTGAAGCGACGGCTCCCGCAGCAGCTGACGGCGCGGAAGCGTCCGAGGGTCCGGCACCGGTGAAGGCCGTGCGCCGCCGTCGGGCGCCTGCCAAAAGGCAGCCGAAGCACCGGCTGCAGCCGAAGCTCCGGCTGCGGCCGCGGCGCAGGAGACGCCGGATGCCCCCGCCGGGGGCACAGCCGTGGAACCCGGAGCCGCCGTGCTCCCGGACGCAGCTGAAGCCAAAACTGCACCGAAGCGCACCCGCCGCCGCCCCGCGAAGGCTGCCGGAAAGACTGCGCCGGACGCCGAAGGCACCGCAGAGCTTCCCGAAGCTGCCGCGGAGGCCGCAGTGGATGACACTGCGGCTGCCCCCGGATCCGCCGCCGCGGACGAAGCCCTCCCCGCCGATGCAGCAGCGAAAGAAACGGCGCAGGACGAGGCGGAGACATCCAGTCTGAATCCCTTTGCCGTTCCCGCCCTGCCGCTTTTCCATGCGCCGGATTTGACCGCCGTCCGTGCCGCACCCGTGTCCGGGGCCGCCGATGAATCCGACGAAGATGACGATTCAGCCGACGGCAACCGCAGCCGCCGCCGCAGCCGGCGGGGGCGCAACCGGACGCGCAGCGATGCCCCCGCGCACAGCGATGCACCCGCGGATGAGAGCGCGGAGTCCGAGTCGGCGGCCGCCCCAGTAGACGGCGCGGCGGGCCCGGAAGCCGAGGGCGTAACGTCGCGGCGCCGCCGCCGCCGGCGCCGCGGCGACGCGGACCTTGAACTCACCGGTGGAGCCGACGATGATCCGCCCAACACGGTGACCCGGGTCCGGGCCCCGCGTGCCCACGCCGACGCACCCGTCTCGGACCGCGTCACCAGCGTCAAGGGATCCACGCGCCTCGAAGCCAAGAAGCAGCGCCGCCGCGAGTCCCGCGAATCCGGACGCCGCCGCCACGTCATCACTGAAGCCGAGTTCCTGGCCCGCCGCGAGTCGGTCGACCGGCAGATGATCGTCCGCCAGCGCGACGAACGGATCCAGATCGGGGTGCTCGAAGACGGTGTCCTTGCCGAGCACTTTGTCTCCAACACCCAGCAGGACTCGCTGATCGGCAATGTGTATGTCGGCAAGGTCCAGAACGTGCTGCCGAGCATGGAAGCCGCCTTCGTGGACATCGGACGCGGCCGCAACGCCGTGCTGTATGCCGGTGAAGTGAACTGGGACGCTGCCGGGCTCGACGGCCAGCCGCGCCGCATCGAGCTGGCCCTAAAATCAGGGGACTCCGTCCTGGTGCAGGTCACCAAGGATCCGGTGGGCCACAAGGGAGCCCGCCTCACCAGCCAGATCTCGCTGCCGGGCCGCTACCTGGTCTACGTACCGGGCGGTTCCATGACGGGAATTTCCCGCAAGCTGCCTGACGTGGAGCGCAACCGGCTCAAGAAAATCCTCAAGGACCACCTGCCGGAGAATGCCGGCGTCATCGTGCGCACTGCCGCCGAGGGAGCGTCCGAGGAGGAGCTGATGAATGACATCAACCGCCTCCGCGCCCAGTGGGAGAGCATTGACGCCAAAGCCAAGTCCACCAAGACCCTGGCTCCGGAGCTGCTCTACGGCGAGCCGGACCTGACCATCAAGGTGGTCCGAGACGTCTTCAACGAGGATTTCTCCAAGCTGATCGTTTCCGGTGAAGAGGCCTGGGACACCATCGAGGCCTATGTCACCTACGTGGCGCCGGACCTGGTGGGCCGCCTGGAAAAATGGACCAAGGACGAGGACATCTTCGCCGCCAGCCGTATTGACGAGCAGATCGCCAAGGCACTGGACCGCAAGGTCTTCCTGCCGTCGGGCGGTTCGCTTGTCATCGACCGCACGGAAGCCATGACCGTGGTGGACGTCAACACCGGCAAATTCACCGGCAGCGGCGGAAACCTCGAGGAGACCGTCACTAAAAACAACCTTGAAGCGGCCGAAGAAGTGGTCCGCCAGCTGCGGCTGCGGGATATTGGCGGCATCATCGTCATTGACTTCATCGACATGGTCCTTGAAGCTAACCGCGACCTGGTCCTGCGCCGCCTCGTCGAGTGCCTGGGCCGTGACCGGACCAAGCATCAGGTTGCCGAGGTAACGTCCCTGGGCCTGGTCCAGATGACCCGCAAGCGGATGGGCACCGGACTGCTCGAGGTCTTTGGCGAGAACTGCGAGCACTGCGACGGCCGCGGGGTGATTACGCATGAGATCCCGGTTGAACACCGCCGCAGCACCAGCCACAACAGTGCAGGCAACGGTACGGCTGCCCATGCGGTGTCCGAGGACCACCACCAGCAGCACCTGCGGCAGGAAAAGCAGTCCCGCGGGGACCGCAAGCGCAACCGCAGCCGCGGCCAGGGTACCCCGCAGCAGGCAGCCGCAGCAGCGGCTGCCGAGGAGCCGGTCAAGAGCGAGGAGCCCGCTAACGCCGAAGCCGAGCGGCAGGCCAAGGCCAAAGCCGAGGCTGCCCGCGCAGCGCTGGCCACCATCGCTGCCGCAACTGCTGCCGCCACCGCGGCAGCAGCGAACGACGCCGGCGGGGCGGGGAGCGCACCGACGGCGGCAAGCAGGTTGATGCCCCGAAGGCTCCCGCCTCGGAAACGGCCGGGGAGGCGGTTGATGCCGGCGCCGTGCTGCAGATCCAGGGCGAGACCGTCGTGGTGCCGCGCCGGGAACGCCGCGAGCCGGTGCAGGAGGAGCCGCGTTTCACGCTGGAGAGCCTTACCGAGGCCTTCAACGAGGTAGCCGCTGCCGGCGCACCGCAGGGCAGCACAGCTGAGGGCACGCAGGAAAGGGACCGGGCCGGCGAGTCCGCAGCTGCCCAGCCGGCAGCCGGGACCGCGCCCCGCCGTTCGCGGCGAAGCAGCGCTGCCGCCCGCAGCGTCCAGCCGGCTTCCGCAGCTGCCGGGGAAGCCGCGGCAGCCGCGCAGGCGCCGGCCTCCGCGGCGAAGGAACCCGCCGCGCCGGTCCGCCCCGCGGCGCCGGAGCCTGTCCGGCAGGCCCCCTCGGCGCCGTCCCGGGCTCCGCGCCGCCGCCGCGCCGCCGGCAGCCCCCAGGGCGCCGCAGGAACGGATGCCATCCATACCGGCGGTGCAGTTGCTGCCGGACCCGTAGCTGTCCGCCGCGTTGCGGCACCTGCTGCTGAACAGGCAAAGGATAAGCTCCGCGAACCCGCCGGCAGTGCGCCCGTCATCCTCGGCGTCGGCGTTCCGGCCTCGGAGCTCTAGCCGAACCGCAGCGCCGGTGCCTGGACGGACCCACCGGCACCAAAAGCTGGGGCGGCCGTCCCCGAAACAGGGGGCGGCCGCCTCAGCTTCGCCGCGGAGGCGGCAGGACCTCCGGAAATGCTATAAAGTAGGACGAGAGCAGTGACGTCCGAAGAGGCGCAGCGCCCGAAGCCCCGCATTTGCGGGTTGTCGGTTGCGTAGCGTAACCTTGAACTTCGGTGCGAACGCCTTCCAACCGTTTATCGGATACAGGGCGTGACTGCATGGCGCAAGGCGGGCAAATTCAGCCCAGCTAGATGCGCATCCAAGTATTAAACGTCGAGAGAAGTGAGTTCCCAAGTGGTGTACGCGATTGTCCGCGCTGGCGGCCGCCAAGAAAAGGTTTCCGTCGGAGACCTCGTAACCCTGGACCGCGTCCCCGGTGGAGCCGGCAGCACCTTTGAGCTGCCCGCCCTGCTATTGGTTGATGGCGACCAGGTCACCTCTTCCGCACAGGACCTGGCCAAGGTCACCGTGACGGCAGAGATCGTTGAGAATTTTCGGGGTCCGAAGATTGTCATCCAGAAATTCAAGAACAAGACCGGCTACAAGAAGCGCCAGGGCTACCGCTCCTCGCTGACCAAGGTCAAGGTTACGTCCATCAACTCCTGATTCTCGTGCCGGCTCCACCCGGAGCCGGGAACGCGGGAAGCATCCCGCCCCTGAGTTTCATAATCAGTTAGCAAAGGCAGGCAGTAGAAAATGGCACATAAGAAAGGTGCGAGTTCCACTCGCAACGGTCGCGACTCCAACGCCCAGTACCTTGGCGTGAAGCGTTTCGGTGGCCAGGTTGTCAAGGCAGGCGAAATCATCGTTCGCCAGCGCGGCACCCACTTCCACCCGGGCGAGGGCGTTGGCCGCGGAGGCGACGACACCCTGTTCGCACTGGAAGCAGGCGCAGTTGAATTCGGCAGCCGCCGCGGCCGCCGCGTCGTGAACATCGTGGCTGCTGCAGCCGCCGAGTAATCACCGGCAATTAGCTTTTCCGACGGGGCGGGCCTTGATGGCCCGCCCCGTTGTCTTTAAGCCAAGCAGAATTGGCATGATCAAGTAGTTCCTTTGAAGGAGAACCATGGCCAGCTTTGTAGACCGCGTAGTGCTGCATGTATCGGGCGGTACGGGCGGCCATGGTTGCGTGTCCGTCAAGCGTGAAAAGTTCAAGCCCCTGGGCGGGCCCGACGGCGGCAACGGCGGCGACGGCGGCGATGTCATCCTCCGCGTCGACTCCAGCGCCACCACGCTGCTTGACTACCACCACCTCCCGCACCGCCACGCCACCAACGGCGGCAACGGGATGGGCGACTGGCGCAACGGCAAGACCGGCGAAACACTGATCCTGCCGGTGCCCGACGGCACCGTGGTCAAGAACAAGGACGGCGAAGTGCTGGCCGACCTCGTAGGCGAAGGCTCCGAGTATATTGCCGCAGCCGGCGGCCAGGGTGGACTGGGCAACTCCTCGCTGTCCTCGCAGAAACGCAAGGCCCCCGGTTTTGCCCTGCTGGGCATACCCGGCGATGAGCGGGATATCGTCCTGGAACTCAAGTCCATTGCCGACATTGCCCTGGTCGGGTTCCCGTCCGCCGGAAAGTCCTCGCTGATCGCGGCCATGTCCGCCGCCCGGCCGAAGATTGCCGACTACCCCTTCACCACGCTCGTACCGAACCTGGGCGTCGTGCAGGCGGGCGACGTCCGCTTCACCGTGGCAGACGTTCCCGGTCTCATCGAGGGTGCCTCCGAGGGCAAGGGCCTGGGCCACAACTTCCTGCGCCACGTCGAGCGCTGCGCCGCCCTGGTGCACGTGCTGGACTGTGCCGCCCTGGAAACGGACCGCGACCCGCTCGGCGACCTGGACATCATCGAAAAAGAGCTTGAGAAGTACGCCGTGGACATGAGCTTCGCCGGCACCGACGGAGACGTGGTGCCCCTGAACCAGCGTCCGCGCCTGATCGCGCTGAACAAGGTGGACGTTCCGGACGGCCGCGACATGGCCGAGTTCGTGCGCCCGGAACTGGAGAAGCGCGGTTACCGCGTCTTCGAAGTGTCCGCTTCCAGCCATGAGGGCCTGAAGTCGCTGGGCTACGCCATGGCGGAGATTGTCCGCGATGCCCGCAGCGCCGTGCAGAGCGCACCGCCGCGGGTCAAGACCCCCACGCTGCGGGTTCGCAGTGCTGACGCCAAGGGCGGGTTCACGATCCGCCGGGAAGAGCGGAACCTCGAGCCGCTGTTCCGCGTCCTCGGTGACAAGCCGGTGCGCTGGGTGCAGCAGACCGACTTCACCAACGACGAGGCCGTGGGCTACCTGGCCGACCGCCTGGCCAAGCTCGGCGTGGAAGACAAGCTCTTCAAGGCCGGCGCCAAGCTCGGCGACGCCGTGGTGATCGGCGAGGGCGACGGCGTCGTCTTCGACTGGGAGCCGACGATGATCGGCGGCGCGGAACTGCTGGCAGCTTCGCCGCGCGGTTCGGACATCCGGATCGAGGAGTTCTCCCGGCCGACCCGCGAGGAAAAGCGCGAAGACCACCAGCAGCGCCGCGACGCCCGGGCAGCCGCCCGCGCCGAGCTTGAAGCAGAGCGACGTGCCGGAATCTGGACCGAATCGGTGAATTACAAGCACAATAAGCCCGCCGGGCCGGCAGACGGCGAATAGCGGCTTAATACAATCCGCACGGGGACGGGGATACGCATAGGGTGGTGGGGACATGACTGAGAACACGACCTCCCCCGTCCCTGTCCCCGCACCCCGGCGGGCGCTCCGCTCCCGCGCCGGACTTGCCCGGGCGCACCGGATCGTCGTCAAGGTGGGTTCGTCCTCGCTGACCTCCGTGGCCGGCGGCATTTCCGATGAAGCCCTCACCGGGCTCGCCGACGTGCTGGCCGCCCGCCGGGCGCAGGGAACTGAAATCATCCTGGTGTCGTCCGGGGCGATTTCCGCGGGCCTGGCACCGCTGGGGCTGACCAAGCGCCCCACCCAGCTTTCCTCACAGCAGGCAGCCGCTTCCGTGGGACAGGGCCTGCTGATGGCCCGGTACACCGAAGCCTTCGGCAAGCACGGCGTGACCGTCAGCCAGGTCCTGCTCACCATCGAAGACCTGATGCGCCGCACCCACCACGCCAACGCCCACCGGGCGATGGAACGGCTGCTGAATTTCGGCGTCGTGCCCATCGTCAATGAAAACGACACGGTGGCCAGCCACGAAATCCGCTTCGGCGACAACGACCGCCTGGCAGCCCTGGTGGCGCACCTGGTCAAAGCCGACGCGCTGATCCTGCTCTCCGACGTCGACGCCCTCTACGACGGTCCGCCCTCGGAGGGTGCGGTACGCATCCCGGAGGTAACCGGGCAGAAAGACCTTGAGGACGTGCGCATCGGCAAGGTCGGCCGCGCCGGTGTCGGCACCGGCGGCATGGCCACGAAGGTCGAGGCCGCCACCATCGCCGCCGAGTCCGGCATCCCCGCGCTGGTGACCAGCACCGCCAACGCAGCCGCAGCGCTGGCGGGCGAGGACGTGGGCACCTGGTTCACCGGCCGCGGACGCCGCCAGTCCATGCGCCTGCTGTGGCTGGCCCACGTAGCCCGCCTGCAGGGCACACTGGTGGTGGACGACGGCGCCGCCGGAGCAGTTGCGGACCGCCGCCGGTCGCTGCTGCCGGCGGGTATTGTCTCCGTGGAGGGGCATTTCGAGCCCGGAGACCCGGTGGCCGTTGCCCGCCTGGACGGCATGGTGATAGCCCACGGGCTGGCCAATTACGGCTCGGATGAGCTGCCGCGGATGCTCGGCCGCTCCACCCGCGAACTGTCCAGGGAACTGGGGCGCGCCTATGAGCGCGCCGTGGTGCACGTCAACGATCTGGTCGTCCTGAAGGACGGCAGGAACGACGCGCCGTCCGGAGCCGCCGCCGAAGCAGGCAGCTCCGCCCCCCGCCCCGAGACCCTCAATACACTGGGAGCATGAACGCCGTGAAGACAACCGAAACATCAGGGACCGACACGTCAGGGACCGACACGTCAGGAACCGGTACGTCAGCCGCCGGGTCAGCTGCGGCGGCGGAAGAGGCGGAAGCCGGTGTGCATGCAGCGGCCGGCCGTGCACGAACCGCCGCCCGGCGGCTGGCCCGGGCGAACCGGGCGCTGAAGGACCTGGGCCTGCTGGAGATCGGTAAAAACCTCGTCGCCAAGCGGGAGCTGATCCTGGCCGCCAACGCCAAAGACGTTTCCGCCGGCCGGGCAAAAGGAACCTCGGCGGCGATGCTGGACCGCCTCACCCTGACCCCTGAACGGATTGACGGCTTGGCGGAGGCGCTGGAGAAGCTTGCCGGCCTGCCGGACCCGGTCGGTTCCGTTGCCCGCGGCCAGACCCTGCCCAACGGGCTTCGCCTGCGGCAGGTGCACGTGCCGCTGGGCGTGGTGGCCGCCATTTATGAAGCCCGGCCCAACGTCACGGTGGACATCGCCGGACTGGCCCTGAAAAGCGGCAACTCCGTCATTCTGCGCGGCGGCAGCGCCGCCGCGCAGACCAATACAGTGCTCGTGGACATCATTCGGGATTCACTCGACGCCGTCGGGCTTCCCGCCGACGCGGTTCAGGGGGTGGATGCCTACGGCCGCGCCGGCGCCAACGCCCTGATGAAGGCCCGGGGCAAGGTGGACGTCCTCATCCCGCGCGGCGGCCGGGACCTGATCCAGACCGTAGTCGCCAACGCCGCCGTGCCGGTGATCGAAACCGGTGAAGGCAACGTCCACATTTACCTGGACCGCAGCGCGCCGGTGGAGATGGCCGTTGACATCCTGCTCAATGCCAAGACCCAGCGGCCCAGCGTGTGCAATACCGTTGAAACCCTCCTGGTGCACCGCGATGCGCCGGCAACAGCCGACGTGCTGGCCGCCCTGACAGCCGCCGGAGTTCGGCTGCATGCGGACGAACGGGTGCGTGCCGCCCTTCCCGCCGGGGTCCCGTCCCAGCCCGCGGGGGAGGACGACTGGGGCCGCGAGTACATGGACCTGGACCTGGCCGTGGCGATGGTGGATGACATGGATGAAGCGCTGGACCATATCCGCCGCTGGACTACCGGCCACACCGAGGCGATCATCACCAATGACCTGGCCAATGCCGAGCGGTTCATTGCCGAGACCGATTCGGCTGCCGTTATTGTCAACGCGTCCACCCGGTTTACCGACGGCGGTGAACTGGGGCTGGGCGCCGAGGTGGGCATTTCCACCCAGAAGCTGCATGCGCGCGGCCCGATGGGGCTGCGGGAGCTGACCACCACCAAATGGATCGTCCAGGGCGACGGGCACATTCGGATCTGAACCGGCCGCTGCAACCGATCCGGACAAGCCCGGCGTGCGCGGGTGCAGCCCGTCTGCGCTTACGCGTAGACTTGAAGGAAACCATTGCTCCGCCGGCTCCTGCCGGCGGGCTGTTACTCATAGCTTTCTGAGGGGAGATCCATGCTGATCCAGCTTTCCAGCGCTGTACTTGCTGCCAGTGAGGCGGCCGAAGCACACGTAGCGATTCCGATGCATCCGGTGATGTACGGCGTCATAATCATGGGCGCGCTGCTGGTACTGATGTTCGCCACTGTCTCCTTCACCAGCCTGGGGCACCGCCACGAGGCAACACCGGAGCACGTCGACCCGCAGCGCCAGTTCCCGAACAAGCACGATCACGGCCAGGGCATCGAGGGCTGATTCCTCGGTGGAATCAGTAAAACCTTCCTGGCAGCGTCGGCGGCAAAGCCCCAGCCGGGCCAGCGGCCGGTGCGCCTGGGCGTGATGGGCGGAACGTTTGATCCCATCCACCACGGCCACCTGGTTGTTGCCAGCGAAGTGGCATCGGTCTTCGGCCTGGACGAAGTTGTCTTTGTCCCCACGGGGGAGCCGTGGCACAAATCCGCCAAAGAAGTCAGCCCGGCCGAGCACCGGTACCTGATGACGGTCATTGCGACTGCATCAAACCCCCGGTTCACCGTCAGCCGCGTGGACATCGACCGGCCGGGTCCGACATACACCATCGACACGCTCCGCGACCTGCGGGAAATGCGTCCCGATGCGGAACTGTTCTTCATTACAGGCGCTGACGCCATGGCGCAGATCCTGTCCTGGAAGGACGTCCAGGAACTGTGGTCACTGGCTCATTTTGTCGGGGTCACGCGTCCCGGCCATGTGCTGGAGAACATGGGCCGCGAGGATGTCAGCCTGCTGGAAGTGCCCGCGATGGCCATCTCGTCCACCGACTGCCGGGAACGGGTGGCTGACGGGGAGCCGGTCTGGTACCTCGTACCGGACGGCGTCGTCCAGTACATCGCCAAGCACGGGCTGTATGAAGGCGGTCCCGAGCGCGCTCCGAAGTCCCCGACGGCCACCACAGAACCCGTAGCATAACCAAACGAAACCGGATGGGTAGGAAATGACAAACGGTCCAGAGTCCGCAGACGCACCGCGGCGCAGCCGCCGAGCGGCTGACGTACCGGTGGACGCCCCTGCCGGGCCCCGCGAACGGGAGTCCCAGCAGCGGGCCAGGGACCGCGAGGCCCTGCGTGCATACAAGGCACTGGCAGACAAGCAGGCGCGTTCCGACGCGTCTGCGAACCCGCCAACCCGCCGGCAGCTGAGGCTGCAGCAGCAACTGCAACAGCAGCGCGCCGCCGCGTCCGGGGAAGCTGCGGCGTCTGCTGCCCCGGCTTCGACCGCCGGCAAGCCGGCAGCACCGGCACAGGCCCCTGCTGCCAAGGCACAGACAGCTGCGCCCTCCGGGAACCCCGCCAAAGCCGGCCCCGGCCGGCCGACGGGGAGCCCGCAGGCCCAGGTGCCGTCGTCGATGCCGTGCCCGCCGCCCTGCCGCCGGTGCGGGAAGGCAGCCGCCGGGACCGCCGCCGCCGCGCGGAAAGCCCTGACCAGGGCGCCCCTGACCAGGGAACCCCGGCGGAGGGCACGCCGTCCACCGCCCCGGCAGCCGGAGGAAACACGGCGGATCCTAACGCCGATGTCGCCGGCATGAGCGTGGAACAGGCCCTCGTAGCCCGGGAAGCGCTGCACGCGCAGGCCCGCAACCAGGTGGAGGCCATGGAAGCCTTGCAGGCGGAGGACCCCAACGCCGTCGACCTGGAGCTGCTGGCCCAGCAAAAAGCCCTGGCTGAGCGCGCCGCAGTCCTGAACCGCCGCACGCAGAGCATGCAGCGGCTGTCCCAGGAGAACGAGCAGCGCAAACCATCGTCAAGCGACCCGTCCACGGCCCATAATCTCGCGATGGTGACACCGCTGGAATTTGTCCGGGTGCCGGGCGTGGACCGCCCCGTTATGCGCCGGCCGCCGACGTCCCACGTACCGGTTGTCACCTCGAACACTCCAAAACAATCCGGCCGGGCCGTCCCTCCGCCGCCGCAGGGCACGCCGCGCGCCGGCGAGAAACGCTTTGAAGTACGCCGCCCGTCGGGCTCCACCGATGTACGGCATTCGCGCATTCTGGCCCGGGCGGACGCTCTGGTCAATGCGCCCCTGGATCCTGCCGAGGGCGCCAAGCCCGTCGGCGCACGAAGCGCTTTCGGGCTTGACCCGTTGGACGTAAAGACGGCCGGACTCGGCCGTACCCGGCGACTGCGATTTGTATCGCTGGGAATTGGTGGTCTGGGCATTTTGGCCCTGGTCATCTCAGTAGCAATGATCGTCGGCGGCTTTGGCAGCTGATGTTAAACAAGGAGACACTTTGAGCGCCACCGAATCATCCATCGATATTGCACGGGTGGCCGCCCAGGCAGCCTCCGGCAAGCTGGCCAACGACATCGTCGCCATTGATGTCAGTGAACGCCTCGCCATCACTGACGTGTTCCTGATTGCGTCGGCGTCCAACGAACGCCAGGTCAACGCCATCGTTGACGGCATCGAGGAAGAATTGGCCAAGAAAGACCTTAAGCCGGTGCGCCGCGAGGGCCGCAGTGAGGGCCGCTGGGTCCTTCTCGACTATGCCAACGTTGTCGTGCATGTCCAGCATGAGGAGGACCGTGTGTTCTATGCCCTGGAACGCCTCTGGAAGGACTGCCCGGCGGTTGACCTGCAGATCGAAAATGCCGCTTCCGCAGCCCCGTCCGTGCCGGACGCCGAGTAGCATCAGCACCCCGTGACTGCCTCCGCCTCCTGGGATCCGGCCCGTACGGGCAAACGCGTCATTTTTGGCGCCACGGACGTACGGAATGGAACCGCGTGGGGAGGTTTCAGGGCCAGCAGGACATCGATCTGGATCCCTCGGGCGTTCACCAGGCGGTGGAAGCAGCCGCGGTCCTGCGCCACCTCCATCCCGATGCGATTGTTTCATCGGATCTCAGCCGTGCCCTGGCCACCGGGCGGGCGCTGGCGGAGGCCAGCGGACAACCCGTCACCACCGATCCGAGGCTTCGTGAGACCTTTGCGGGAAACTGGGAAGGGCTGTTCTTCGCTGACATTGCGGCCCGTTTTCCCCGCGAGCAGGCGGGCTGGGCGGCCGGGAACGGCGACGTCCGTGCCGGCGGCGGCGAAAGCCGCGTGGATGTCGGCCGCCGCGTCGCGCAGGCCGTGACCGAAGCAGCCGATGCGCTGCCGCCCGGCGGGACCCTGGTGGCGGTCAGCCACGGCGGCGCGATCCGGGCCGGAATTTGTGCCCTGCTGGGCCTGCCGACCGAATCCTGGACCGTCATCAGCGGGGTTTCGAATACGCACTGGTCCGTCCTGGAGGAACGGGATGCAACAGCCGGCGGCGTTCGATGGAACCTGGCCCAGCACAATGTTGGACTCGACGCCATGCCCTCGGGGCCCCTCGAAGGCTAGCTGCGGGCGGAACAGTCCGGCCGGAGGAGCGCAATTGCACCGGTGTAGTTCGATTTTGCACTCCGTTATTTCTGTACTAAAGTAGAGGAGTTGCTTCGGCCCGGGGGATACAAAAACCGCCGCTTGAGGCATAGTGGAAACAGTTTTATTGGGGCTGTGGCGCAGCTGGTAGCGCACCTGCATGGCATGCAGGGGGTCAGGGGTTCGAATCCCCTCAGCTCCACCAATAAACTCCTGCGCAGGCAGGATTTATGTTCATCATTTCCCGGAATTATCCGCGGACCATGATGATGGAAATACCAACTGAATTGGGGCTGTGGCGCAGCTGGTAGCGCACCTGCATGGCATGCAGGGGGTCAGGGGTTCGAGTCCCCTCAGCTCCACCAATCACAGGAAAACCGGATCCGCCAACGGCAACGTTGGCGGATCCGGTTTTTTTAGTGCGGCGTTACATGTGCCACCGCCCTAGCCAGCAGCGCGGGGACTGCACCACAATGCAGGCATGGACAAGCCAATCCTTCCCCGCCGCGGCGGCCGGCTCTTTCCGCGACTCATCGCCGGCTGACATGGAAAAGACATCGGCAGGGCTCCTGCTGGCCTTTACCCTGGGGGCGTTGCTGTGGGCCAACCTCCCCTTCGGGGCGGGCTACACGGAGTTCTGGGACACCGCCGTCGACCTGCGGGTCGGCAGCATGGAACTGGAGATGAGCTTTCACGACATCGTGAATGATGCGCTGATGGCGTTTTTCTTTTTCGCCGTCGGCCTGGAGGTCAAGCGTGAATTCACCGTTGGCGAGTTGACCGACCGCTCCCGGGCCGTGGTGCCGGTGGCGGCGGCGGTGGCAGGTTTGCTGGTTCCCGCCGGGATCTTCCTGCTGTTGAACCCGTCAGGGGAGAACACAGCGGTGTGGGGAGCCGTCATTTCCACGGACACCGCGTTCCTAGTGGGGGCGCTGGCTGTCGCCGGACCCCGGTTTCCCGGCCGGCTTCGGGTGTTCCTGCTGACCCTGGCCGTGGTGGACGACATTGGCGCCCTGGCTGCCATCGCGGTGTTCTATACGTCGGACCTGGAGCCGCTGCCTCTGCTGGCGGCGGCGCTTCTACTGGCGCTTGTGGCGCTTGTCCGGTTCCTGCCCGCCGGACGGGGTCCTGCCTACACGGTCCTGAGCCTGCTCACCTGGGCCGCAACCTACGCCTCCGGAGTGCATGCCACGCTGGCCGGCGTGGCGATCGCGCTGATGATCCCGGTGTTCCCGCCCCGCCGCCCGCACGTGGAACGCACCGAGGCGCTGGCGAGGGCATTCCGGCAGTCGCCCACCCCCGAATACGCGGCAGCCACCGCCCGCAGCCTGAAGGAATCCATTTCCATCAATGAACGGCTGCAGGGCACTTACGCTCCGTACGTGTCGCTGCTGATCCTGCCGCTCTTTGCCCTCGCGAACGCCGGCGTGCGGCTGGACGGCGCTACCCTGGCCGCCGCCTGGCAGTCCCGGCTGACCTGGGGCATTCTTGTCGCGCTGGTAGTCGGCAAGACCGTGGGCATCACCGCCGCCACCGCGCTGATGCTCCGGACAGGTGCCGGCCGGCTCGCGCCGGGACTGACGCTGGCACGGGTGGGCGGGGGAGCGGCACTGTGCGGCATCGGGTTTACCATCTCGCTGTTCATTGTGGACCTGGCCGTTGACGACGGGCTGGTACAGGCCGAAGCCCGCGTAGGAGTCCTCGCAGCGTCGGTTACTGCCTTCCTGCTGGGCTGGGCATGGTTTCGGCTCGTGGACCGGTACCAGCCGGCGTCGACCGTGGGACGGTTCCTGGTGCGGGACTTCGATCCGGCCCGCGACCACTACCGCGGAAATCCCGGAGCGCCGCTCCGGCTGGTGGAATACGGTGACTTTGAGTGTCCATTCTGTTCACGCGCGACCGGTTCCATCGACGAGGTGCTGGAGCACTTTGGTCCGCGCCTGGTCTACGTTTGGCGCCATTTGCCCCTAACCAGGGTGCACCCCCATGCGGTGGAGGCGGCCCGGGCCAGTGAAGCGGCGGACCGGCAGGGGGCCTTTCGGGAGTATGGCCGGCTGCTTTTCCAGCGGCACGACCACCTCGAGACTGAAGATCTGATCGGCTACGCGGTGGAACTGGGGCTCGACGCGGAAACGTTCCGCAGCGACCTGCTGTCAGGGGCGGTGATCAACCGGGTTCAGGACGACGCACTGGATGCAGAGTTCATGGACCTGCATTCCACCCCCACGTTCTTCATTGGGTCCGTACGGCACTTTGGGCCCTATGACGCGCCGTCCCTGATCCGTGCGCTGGAAGACTCCGAATCCTAGGACCGTGCCGCACCGTGCGCGGCACTGGTCCGGAGCACGCCGGCCACGATCAGTGCCTGGCCGGCGCAGTAGGTGAGCATCACGAGCGGATTGGTCCAGTCCGGCATGGCGTCGGGCAGGAAAATACGGAGTGCCAGGATGGTGTCGGAGGCGAGGAACAGCATGCCGCCGGCTGCCACCACGGGACCGCACCGGGCCGCCGTTGCCGCCGTCCCGGCGAGCACGGTTCCGTAGGCGGCGACGGCGATGGTCAGGCTCCCGAGGGACGGCCACAGCACCAGCAGCATGAGCACCCACCACACGGCAAAAATGAGCGTCCACCGGGGAGCGGGCCGGCGGCAGTGTGCCGGGCCAGCAGCCAGATGTAGCAGATGTGGGCGAGGCCGAAGGATCCGAGCATGACCGGAAGTTCCGGGGCAAACGGGAAGAATGCGCCCGCCCCGTCGCCCAGCCAGGAAAAGACCCGCCCCGTCGCCCAGCCAGGAAAAGAGGAGGGCCGCGAGCAGCAGGGCGGCGGGCCGGCGCGGGAGGAAACCGCGCCCGCCCCACAGGGCAGCAGCAGCCAGCAGCGGCATCAGCATGAGCTTGGTTGGTTCCGCGATTTCCGCGGCGCCGGCGGCACGGGCTGCGATATGGACCGCTGAGACTGCGGCAAACGGCAGGAATGCCCGCCACCGGATGCGGGGCGGTGCGGCGGTCGGGTTTGGTGCGGGGGCGGTGCTCACGGCATTCCTTCGGGTTGGCAGGAGCCCATCGTACGACGCCGGACGCACGTTTTCGGCAGGATCCGAACGGGACCGGACACCGCGGACCCGCCCCGGCAGCACGGAGAAACCGGCCCGTGGCCGCCGGGTTTGAGAACTTGAGGTACCGGTCACATGGTTTTGGTGGACATTCGGGTTAGGCTGGAGTATCTACAGAGCAGCACTTGCTCGCTACCGCCGGCTGGGAAGTCGAAGAAACCCAGAGGGCTACATGAGCACAACTGCACAACCAGCTGCACCGAAGACCCGCACCAACTCCGTCGTCAGCAGCTATTCCGGCCTGCTGAAGGCGGTTCGTGACGAAGGGCTGCTGAAGCGCCGCCGCTCCTTTTACATCACGACCTTTGTTTTTCTCTGTGCCGGCCTCATTGCCGCCGGAACCGGGTTCTTCCTGATCGGCGAGAGCTGGTTCCAGCTGCTGATCGCCGCCGCGCTGGGTGTGCTGCTGACACAGATGGCGTTCATTGCCCACGAGGCAGCGCACCGCCAGGTGTTCGAGTCCGGTCCCGCCAACGACCGCGCCGGCCGCTTCGTGGCCAACGCCGTCGTCGGCATCAGCTACCAGTGGTGGATGAACAAGCACAGCCGGCACCATGCCAACCCCAACACGGTGGGCAAGGACCCGGATATCGACATGGACACCATCTCGTTCCTGCCGGAGCAGGCCGCACGGCAGAAGGGCTTCATGGCCTGGTTTGCCCGCCGCCAGGGCTGGCTGTTCTTCCCCATCCTGATGTTTGAGGGCATTAACCTGCACGCCACGTCCATCAAGCACCTGTTCGCCAACAAGCAGGTCAAGGGCCGCGTCCGTGAACTCGCCACGGTCTTCCTGCGGCTGGGGCTTTACATCGGGGCAGTGTTCTTTTTCCTGCCGGTCGGTATGGCCTTCGCGTTCCTCGGCGTGCAGCTGGCCGTGTTCGGGGTGTACATGGGAGCATCCTTCGCTCCGAACCACAAGGGCATGCCCATCATCCCCAAAGACTCCAAGGTGGACTTCCTGTCCCGCCAGGTGCTGACCTCACGGAACATCAAGGGCAAGGGCATGAATACCCTCATGGGCGGACTCAACTACCAGATTGAGCACCACCTCTTCCCGAACATGCCGCGCCCAAACCTGGCCCGCGCCTCCGAAATCGTGAAGGCCTACTGCGCGGAGCAGAAGATCCCCTACACGGAAACCACGCTGGGCAAGTCCTACGGCATCGTGGTGCGGTACCTGAACGAGGTGGGGCTGTCCGCCCGCGACCCGTTCGACTGCCCCATGACATCGCAGTACCGGCGCTAGCCGCCGCTGCCCGCTTGCTGAAGCCGGCAGCACCGTCCAGGACGGTGCTGCCGGCTTTTTTGCGTCCGGGGCCGGTGCGTCTGACAGACTGGGGTTATGTTGCCGAAACCTTCAGACTCACCGTCCGGTTCTACCCGACCCGCAGTAAGGGAAGTTAAGGAACAGGCCAGCCATATCGGAATGCGGCTCGAAGATGCCCTGCACAGCTACCGGGAGGGCCGGGCCCGCAAACGCGGCGAAGTCCAGACCGTCCTGCCCTTCACGGGCTACGGCACCACCGAATGGGTCCGGGTGCTGGGCCGGGTGATCCTTGCCAAGCCCGGCTTCGCAGCATCCGGGAAGGACGACGGAGCCAAGGTCATCCGCGACGGAATCCGCGGGTGGCGCAACTTCATGAGCCCGCCCATTAATCAAGGCTGCAGTCACTGTGGAGATCGGCGACGAGTGCTTCCCGGTCACCGCTGACCGCGGCGGCGTTGTTGATGTGGTCCTTCCCGTGCGCATGGCGCCGGGCTGGACCACGGTTACACTCCGGTCCGAGGATTCCGAGGCCGCCGCCGCACCGGTCTACATCGTCGACCCTGAGGCCAGCGTCGGCGTTGTTTCGGACATCGATGACACGGTGATGGTGACCGCGCTGCCGCGGCCCTCCTGGCAGCCTGGAACACCTTCGTGCTGGACGAACACGCACGGACACCCACCCCGGGCATGGCCGTGATGATGGACCGTCTGACGCGGGAGAACCCGGGCAGCCCCGTGCTGTACCTCTCCACAGGGGCCTGGAACGTGGCGGCAACTCTGACGCGGTTCATCACCCGCAACCTCTACCCGGCCGGCCCGCTGCTCCTGACGGACTGGGGACCGACCCGGGACCGCTGGTTCCGCAGCGGGCCGGAGCATAAGAAAACGCAGCTTGAGCGCCTGGCCAAAGAGTTTCCGCATATCAAGTGGCTGCTGATCGGAGACAACGGGCAGCATGACGAAGCGATTTACGCGGCCTTCGCCCGGCAGTACCCGCAGAACGTACGGGCCATCGCCATCCGGCAGCTTTCGACGGGCGAGGCTGTCCTGGCCGGCGGCCGCTCAGCATCGCGGGCAGGGGATACGCCGTCGGACATTCCCTGGATCTATGCGCCCGACGGCGCGGGCATGGCGCTGCAGCTGGCCGAACTGGGGCTGCTGCCCGACGCCGGGTAGTCCCGGCAGGGGCTTCGGACTATGTGCCGGCCGCCCCCGATCAGGTCGGTGCCGCTGACGGACAGCGCTCAGCGCAGGCCGCGAATGTCAATGTTCCAAGGGCTTGGGGCCATTAAAGGAAAGTGCGCATTGGTTTATTCAGTGCGGGTTAGGGCTGGTCCTCTTCGGTCTGCACGGTGCGCAGGATCCGGCGCATGCTCATCGCCAGGGAAGCGGCGACGTCCACGGGACTGTCCGGGGACGCGGAGGAGTTCATATCGATCTGGAGCTGCCTCACGGCCTCGCGTGCATGCGCATACTCGTCTGTGTCGGCGTCCCAGGTCTCCACCGCCTCGCCGCAGGCCAGCATGGCCGTGGAGAGCTGGTCCTCGAGTCCGGCGGGAACCGGCATGTCCTCCGGATTGGTCCAGATCGCCGTTGCGAGGATTTCCGTCATGTCCTCCACATACAGCGTCACCCGTTCCATCGCCCGCAGCGCGCGGTAGTCCGCGGCGAGGTCGCGCTGGTGGCGGCGGCTTCGAAGGTTGCCGTAGCGGCTGGTGTCGGCAAGCTGCACCGATTCGCGCACTTCCTGCTGAACGACACGAGTTCGGTGCGGCGATTGGACCAGTCCTCGTGCTCGGGCGGCCAGGTTTCGGAAATTGCGGTGCCCATCTCCTTGAGCTGCCGGGCCAGCGACAACCGCAGGGAAGCCAGCCCGTCCACGGCGCCGCTCAGGTGCAGCGGAGGAAAACGACGGCGTTGACGGTAAGTCCCACGGCTACGCCCACCAGCATCTGGACCGCGTAGCCCAGCGAGTACCCGTCAGGATCATCTCCTCCCAGCACCAGCACAAAAAGGGCCGCAACGGGCAAATAGTCCTTTCCGGCGCCCAGCCGGGGAATGCCGGCCAGAAGCACGCCGAGACCCACGATCAGGGCAATGGTCCACACTGACGGTCCGCCGAAGACCAGGGCGATGAGCGCCAGCCCCATGCCGGTGACCAGCCCGATCAGGGTTTGAATCCCCGCCTTGGCTGAGCCGGAAACGGTGGGATACATGCTGACCAGCGCACCCAGCGGAGCGTAGTAAGGGTACTGCGATGCGATGCCGGGCACCAGGGGAGCCAGGCTCCAGGCGATGCCCACCGCCAGCGCTGCCTTGATGGCCAGCTGGATGCGGGTGTAGCGGAGCATGCCGGTAAGCCGGTTGGAGACGGTGGAGACGGAGACGCCGCGCAGAAGCTTGCCCGTCCTGCGAAAGAGGTTCTCGGTTGTGGGCATTATGCCAGTATTACCCGCGTTCACCCGCGGAAGCCACTTGGGTAGCGGCGGTCACAGCGGTTGCCGTGCCGGAGCCGGGACCGGGAAGCCGGCCGGAGCTAAGCGTTTCCGGCGGTCCGCGGGGCGATGCTCTGGCTCCGCAGGATTTCGGCGAGCTGGTCAAGGAAGAGCCGGACCCGGGGATTTTCGCGTTCGTTGATGACCAGCGCAAAAATACTCCGGGCAAGCCGGATCTCGGGTACGTCCAGAAGGACGACGCCGTCGTGCCGGTTGAGCATGGCCAGCTCCGGAACCAGCGCCGCGCCGAGGCCGGCAGCCGCCATTTCCAGGCTTGCATTGAAGTCGTCGCAGTACGCAGCCACGTGGGGATGGAGGTTGCAGCCGGCAAAGAGCCGTTCGATCACCAGCGCGTCCGGCGTTCCGGGATGGTGCATGATCCACGGCATGTCCGAGAGCTGTTCGGCGGAGATTGCCGACCCCTCCCGAATGCCCCAGGAACGGGGAAGGACCACACGGAAGTCGTCGTCTCCCAGCCACTGGCGACTGATCGTGGACGGCCAGGCGAGACCGCCCTGGCCCACCTGGTAAATAAGCGCGACGTCGAGTTCCCCGCCGCTGCGCAGCCCCTGGATGGTCTGGCCGGGTTCGGCAACGTGAATCTTCAGATTGATGCCCAGGTCCTGCCAGCCCGGGGAGCCGATCAGCAGGGGAAGGGCAAGGTGGCCAGGCTGGGAAAAATCCCCAGCCGCAGCTCGTGTTTGGTGCCCGCTTCCACCCTGGCGGTGGCGGCCAGCAGGGCGTCCATGTCGGTGAGGACCTTCGCTGCATGCCGTGCCATAACGACGGCGGCCTCGGTGGGCACTGCCGTGCGTGCCGAGCGTTCGAACAAATGCGTGCCCGTGGCCCGTTCCAAAGCCGACATCTGCTGGGAAACCGCCGACGCCGTGTAACCCAGTCTGAGGGCGGCCGCGGCGAAGGACCCCACCCGGATCACTTCCAGGAGTGTCTTGAGATGAATCGGGTTTACCACCGGTGCCGCCTTCCCCAACGCTGTGCCCATTGCCGCCGTCGACCACTGTATCCGGTGCACCGCCGCCGGGGCCGGATCGGTGTCTGGATTCGTGCCCAGCCCCCGGCCCGGATCGCCCGGTTCAGCGCCCCGCCCCGGGAAGCAATCGAGTGCCGGGGTAATGTCCCTTCCCCTCGCCCAGAGTAGGGAACATGGGCTTATTCCTCAGTCGAAGCGGCATCGTCCCGACACTCGGTTCCGGCCGTCCGGGCCCGATCCCGAACGACACGCCGTCGGTCCGCGACACGCGATGAATTTGTGGCCTTCGCTACCCTGCACAGGCTGTGGGTTCAATCTGCACAGCCTGTGGAGAACCCCTGCCCCTCCGCGGGAATTCACGGAATTTTCCGCCCTGCCCTGTGCATTAGCTGTGGACGACGGCACCGGGGAATGACATACTTGTAATACATCATCTTGGGGTTCCCGTTGCGGCGGCGCACTAGATGTAGTGTCTGGATGTAGTATCAATGGACAGACTTCAAGGCTTCACAAGGGGAGACCAACCATGACCGTTACGGTTTACACCAAACCCTCCTGCGTTCAGTGCAACGCTACCTACCGGGCGCTGGACAAGAAGGGCATCACGTATCAGATCGTGGACATGTCCCAGGATGCCGAGGCCCTGGAACGGGTCCGCGCACTGGGTTACATGCAGGCTCCCGTCGTCGTGACCGAGCAGGATTCCTGGTCCGGCTTCCGTCCGGACAAGATTGCCGAACTGGATCAGTCTTCGGTTTCCTCGGTCGCCTAAGACGGCTTCCGCAGCACCCGCACCACACCAGCAGTACCGCACCGTCAGGAGCGCAGGAACCATGGCACTGGGGATAGCAGACCGCACCGGGCTTGGCCCGGAAACGGGATCCGCAGCAGATGAGCATCCGATGACCGATGCGCCCCTGATCTTCTTTTCATCGGCATCCGGCTACACCGGCCGCTTCGTCGAAAAACTGGAAACGCAGGCGGGAAGGATCCCGCTGCACACCTCTGAACCCACCCTGCTGGCCCGGCGGCCGTATGTCCTGCTGTTGCCCACTTACGGCGGCACTGCAGCACAGCCCGGGGCAGCGGCACGCGGCGCCGTTCCCAAACAGGTCATCAAGTTCTTGAACAACGAGCACAACCGCTCCCTGATTCGGGGAGTAATCGGCGCCGGAAACACAAACTTCGGGGACTCCTATTGCCTCGCGGCGGATATCATCGCCGTGAAATGCCAGGTCCCCGTGCTGTATCGATTTGAACTCATGGGCACGTCCGAGGACGTTGCCAAGGTTAACGAAGGATTGGAAAAGTTTTGGACACATCAGTCGCAGAAGCCGGCATGACGGACTCCAAGGAGCTCCCGGAGGCTTACAAGGGCCTGGGCTATCACGAGCTCAACGCCATGCTGAACCTGTACGGCAAGAACGGAGAGATCCAGTTCGACGCCGACCGCGCTGCTGCGCGCCAGTACTTCCTTGAGCACGTTAACAACAACACTGTCTTCTTCCACGACCTGGAAGAGAAGCTGGAATACCTGGTCAAGAATGACTACTACGAGCCGGAAACGCTCGAGCAGTACTCCATGACCTTCATCAAGGAGCTGTACAACCGCGCCTATAAGAAGAAGTTCCGGTTTGAGACCTTCCTCGGCGCGTTCAAGTTCTACACCTCGTACACGCTGAAGACCTTCGACGGCAAGCGCTACCTGGAGCGGTACGAAGACCGCGTCTGCATGGTTGCCCTGCACCTGGCCCGCGGCGACGAGCAGCTTGCCATGCAGATGGTGGACGAAATCATCGAGGGCCGCTTCCAGCCCGCCACCCCCACGTTCCTCAACGCGGGCAAGGCCCAGCGCGGCGAGCTCGTCTCCTGCTTCCTGCTGCGCATCGAAGACAACATGGAGTCGATCGGCCGCTCCATCAACTCCGCCCTGCAGCTCTCCAAGCGCGGCGGCGGCGTGGCTTTCGCCCTGACGAACATCCGTGAAGTCGGCGCCCCGATCAAGCAGATCGAGAACCAGTCCTCCGGCGTTATTCCCGTGATGAAGCTCCTGGAAGACAGTTTCTCCTACGCCAACCAGCTCGGTGCCCGCCAGGGTGCAGGTGCCGTCTACCTGCACGCCCACCACCCGGACATCAACCGGTTCCTGGACACCAAGCGGGAAAACGCCGACGAGAAAATCCGCATCAAGACCCTCTCCCTCGGCGTCGTCGTTCCCGACATCACCTTTGAGCTGGCCAAGCGCGACGAGGACATGTACCTGTTCTCCCCGTACGACGTCGAAAAGGTCTACGGCATGCCGTTCTCCGACATCTCGGTCACCGAGAAGTACTACGAGATGGTGGACGACGCCCGGATCAAGAAGACCAAGATCAAGGCCCGCGAATTCTTCCAGACCCTCGCGGAGATCCAGTTCGAGTCCGGCTACCCGTACATCATGTTCGAGGACACGGTGAACCGGGAAAACCCGATCGACGGCAAGATCATCATGTCCAACCTGTGCTCCGAGATCCTCCAGGTCTCCGAGCCCACCACGTACAATGATGACCTCTCCTATGCCGAGACCGGCAAGGACATCTCCTGCAACCTGGGTTCGCTGAACATCGCCAAGACGATGGACTCCCCGGACTTCGGCCGGACCATCGAAACGTCGATCCGCGCCCTGACCGCCGTCTCCGACATGAGCCACATCGGGTCCGTTCCTCCATCGCCAAGGCCAATGACGCGTCCCACGCCATTGGCCTGGGCCAGATGAACCTGCACGGTTACCTGGCGCGCGAGCGGGTCCACTACGGCTCCGAAGAGGGCATCGACTTCACGAACATCTACTTCTACTCCGTGGTTTACCACGCGGTGCGGGCCTCAAACCTGCTCTCGATCGAGACGGGCCGCAAGTTCGCCGGGTTCGACCGCTCCAAGTACGCCACCGGCGAGTTCTTCGATAAGTACGTGAACCAGGCATGGGTTCCGAAGACGGAGCGCGTCCGCGAGCTGTTCGAGGGCATCCACATCCCCACCCAGGCCGACTGGGCCGCGCTGAAGGCCTCGGTCATGGAGCACGGTATCTACAACCAGAACCTGCAGGCTGTGCCGCCGACCGGGTCGATCTCCTACATCAACAACTCCACCTCCTCGATTCACCCGGTGGCTGCGAAGATCGAGATCCGCAAGGAAGGCAAGCTCGGCCGCGTGTACTACCCGGCGCCGTACCTGACGAACGACAACCTGGAGTACTACCAGGATGCCTACGAAATTGGCTACGAGAAGATCATCGACACCTACGCCGCTGCCACTCAGCACGTGGATCAGGGCCTGTCCCTGACGCTGTTCTTCAAGGACACCGCCACCACGCGCGATATTAACAGGGCGCAGATCTACGCATGGCGCAAGGGCATCAAGACCATTTACTACATCCGCCTGCGCCAGCTCGCGCTGGAGGGGACTGAGGTGGAGGGTTGCGTTAGCTGCATGCTGTGACGTTTCACCATGCCTAGGGCGTCGCTGCCTCTCACACCTCTTATCAAGACAAGGAACCATTCATGACCGAGAAGCTGAAGCTGATCGACAGCGTCCAGGCGATCAACTGGAACAAGATCCAGGACGAAAAGGACGTTGAGGTTTGGAACCGCCTGGTCAACAACTTCTGGCTGCCGGAAAAGGTGCCGCTGTCCAACGACGTGCAGTCGTGGAACACGCTCACCCCGGACGAGCAGCAGCTGACCATGCGCGTGTTCACCGGCCTGACCCTGCTGGACACCATGCAGGCCACCGTTGGCGCCGTCTCGCTGATCCCTGATGCGCTGACCCCGCACGAGGAAGCGGTCTACACGAACATTGCGTTTATGGAGTCCGTGCACGCCAAGAGCTACTCCTCGATCTTCTCCACCCTGGCGTCCACCAAGGAGATTGACGAGGCGTTCCGCTGGTCCACGGAGAACCCGAACCTGCAGAAGAAGGCGCAGATCATCACGGATTACTACCGCGGCGATGATCCCCTGAAGCGCAAGGTGGCTTCCACACTGCTGGAGTCCTTCCTCTTCTACTCGGGCTTCTACCTGCCGATGTACTGGTCTTCGCGGGCCAAGCTGACAAACACGGCCGACCTGATCCGCCTGATCATTCGTGACGAGGCCGTGCACGGCTATTACATCGGCTACAAGTACCAGCGCGGCCTGGAGACTGTTTCGGAGGAACGCCGCCAGGAGCTGAAGGACTACACGTACGAGTTGCTCTTCGAGCTGTACGAGAACGAGGTCCAGTACACTCACGACCTGTACGACGGCGTCGGCCTGGCCGAGGACGTCAAGAAGTTCCTGCACTACAACGCCAACAAGGCGCTGATGAACCTGGGCTACGAGGCCATGTTCCCGTCGGCCCTGACGGACGTGAACCCGGCAATCCTGTCGGCCCTGTCCCCGAATGCGGATGAGAACCACGACTTCTTCTCCGGGTCCGGGTCCTCCTACGTGATCGGCAAGGCCGTGAACACGGAAGATGACGACTGGGACTTCTAGTTCTCTTGTGAGTTGACAGGTTAGATGGCATAACTGACACGTTATTTGGCATGTGCCAAACAACCTGGCATAAATGACAACTTGATTGGCAGGCACTACACACGGCAGTTCCGGTAGATGGACAACTCATTCAATCTTTGGGACAGCCCGAATGGTCCTTGCTGAGGGTGACAAGCTTGTCGGCCAAACGAGCTCGGCAGTCACTGTGAGGCCTGAGGCTAGTTGGCGACTCATTCAGAAGTCATCGGATTGAGATGCGACGGCAGAAGAAGTCCATGTAGTTTGCGTTGAGCTGTGCCCCTCGCAGTAGCGGTGGGTAACAGGCTTCTCACCCGGTTAGAAATCAGAGTTGGTGGGCATGAAGTCGTCGTGCCCACCATTCTGAGGCAACGTCACTTCGGTGCGCCTAACCCCTAGGCAGGCGTGCAGCCGCCTTCAATGCAGCAAACCCGAAGGGGGAGTCGTTGGCTAAGCGAAAAATTCCTGAACCGGAGAGACTGAAATTATGGGTTCGGTCCGGTGGCCGTTGTCAGATTTGTCGCCGATACCTCCTGGAAGGTCAGCTCGCGGCGCGGGAGCTGACCTTCGGCCAAGCTGCTCACATCGTCGGCCAGCAGGCGAGCGAGAATTCGCCTCGAGGTCTCGACGACGACCTGACTGACGATGAGCGCGACAATGCAGACAACCTAATACTTATCTGCGACGACGAGCATAGCGAGATCGACAAGATGGGTTCAAGGGACGCCTTCACGGTCTCGTTCCTCCGGGAACTAAAACGAAAGCATGAAGAGCGAGTGTCCCTCGCGACGAGCTTCGGCGAGTATCAGCGCACCACACCTATTCGAATGATCGGATGGCTTCACGGGAAGCCGGTCGACGTCGGCCGCGATGCGGTAGCGAGTGCTGTCATGGCCGGTGCCGGCCTTATGCCTAAGTTCGACCTGTCTACGCGCAACATGGTGGAGATAGACCTACGCGGCTTGCCGGGGGAAGATGAGCCGTCGCCAGCGTACTACGCTGCCGCGTGTTCAGTGATCAACAAAGTCATGACGAACAAAGTGGCCGAGGCCGTCGCGAACGAAGAGATCATCCGGCTGAGCATCTTCGCTTTCGCAAGGATTCCGCTCCTGGTCTACCTCGGTTCCCAGCTGGACGACACAATTCCAGTCGACGTTTACCAGAAGCACCGCCGCACTGAAGATTGGCAGTGGCCAGACCGAGCTGCGACAGCTTCTTTCACCGTAGCATTAGCGGATCCCGCACCAGCACAGGATGAGGCTGTCCTCGTGGTCAACGTCAGTGGCTCTATTCAGCATCACGAACTTCCCGACGCAGTTCAAGGTCTTCCACACTGCCAACTCATTGTCGACGAATTGGCTCACCCCGATGTCTTTGCGGGCCCTAACGCACTTGCTGCATTCAGTGATGCGTGCAGAAATTTACTGGCTCAGCTAGAGGCACGAGGGCACAAGCACGTCCGACTATTGCACGTGTTCGCGGCCATGCCCTTGTCCGCCGCGGTTGAGTTCGGACGAGTGTTCGCACCCGAAGTTCATCCATCGATTCAACTCTACGACCGGATGCCGGACGGCAAGTATATCCAGGCAATTCAGATAGGGACCCGATGAAACTCACCCAGTACTTCAGCAAGCTACTGACGGAGTCAGTAAACCTCAACGCAACCCGACTCGGAGACCTCGATACGCGGGTGAGCCGCATCACAGAAGCCCTCAAGGCGGCGAGCTCTCTGGATGGTCGCGTGCTCGACACAGTCCCCCAAGGATCCTGGGCCCATGAAACCATCATTCGCCCTGCTGCTGAGCTTGAATTCGACGCGGACTTCCTCGTTCAACTGAGCGAAGACGCTGCATGGAATGAAAACCCACGCAGCTACGCAAATGCGGTTTGGTCTGCGTTGTCTGATCACAACATCTATGGAGGCATGAGCTCCAAAAAGGACCGCTGCGTCCGAGTGACTTACTCCAACGATTGCCACATCGACATCATCACGTATGTGGTCATGTCGAACGGCCGACAAGTCATCGTCAACCGCAATACAAATGAGTTTGAAGACACCAACCCCGTCGGGTTCTCCGAGTGGATCCAGGAGAAGGATCGCCTCACCAATGGGAACCTGCGCAAGGTCATCCGTCTCCTCAAGTACCTTCGGGATCATCAGGGCGCGTTCAGGTTGAAGTCAGTTCTATTGACGACCCTGGTAGGCAATATTGTGGACAATTGGCGCGATCACGACGGCGATTACTACAAGGATGTGCCAACCACCCTGCTTCATCTTGTGGAGGACCTAGACCGCTGGATGCAAGCACAATGGTCGAAACCGCCCCTCGTTGACCCTAGCTGCCCGATGACAAGCTTCGACCACCGCTGGACGGACAGCCAATTTGCTGCATTCCGGGACAGAATCCATGACTTGGCCCCGAAGATCCGCAATGCGTTCGACGCGCCAACAGTCGACGAAAGCATTGCCGCTTGGCAGAAGGTCTTCGGAACTGCATTTCCTGGATCAGTGGCAACCGCAACCACGGCCTCCGCCAGTGGTGCGATCAAGAGCGCAGACGTCCGTCGCGCACCCAAGGAACAGTTCATCGAGGAAATGTTCCCCGTCCAGCTGACCGAGACGGTTACCATCACGTGTGACGTATCGCCGCCACACGACCTCAATCGAGTTCAACGTCGCGCCTTACGCTCAGGGGCAGGACATGTGCCAAAGAGGCGCGACCTTTATTTTGCGGTGGACGGAACTACCGTGAATGGCCCCTTCGTCGTGTACTGGAAAGTCCGTAACTCAGGCTTCGAAGCGGAGAAGAATCGCTCGCTGCGCGGCGAGATCACGCGAGACGCGGGGCAACGCCGGAAAAAGGAAAGCACGCTCTATGCCGGTCAACATTATGTCGAATGCTACGTCGTCAAGGACGGGATTTGCGTGGCTCGGTCACGCGAGCCTGTCGTGATCATTTAGCCAAGTTCCCAAAACGACGCATCGACGGCATTGCTCACCCCGTCGGAGTAAGTTTTCCGTGCTTCGACCTCCGGTCGGGCCCATCCATGCGTGGCGGAATCGACCGCTCGGGTGGAACCTGTTCACGCTACTGCTGGCCGTTTGGTCCTCCAAATGCATTGCATGGCAGCACCGGACCGGACGGCGATCACCGAGCAACAAGAATTCGTCTCATCTTCAATTACGATGCATAGTGAATTGCAGCGCGGTGGTGCGAATGGCGCGACAAGTGGAAGGTCGGCCTCAACGAAGAGTTCTGGACAAGGTGATCGGGTTGGATAGGGTGAATCATGCCGGCTGGGCAAATCTGCTCGACTGAAGGGTGCAGCAACGCGGCGGCCTTCACGACAAGGACTAAGCCCACCTGGTGCGACGACTGCCTGACGACGATGCTGGGCGAGCTGAACATGGACCCGGTGACGACATTTCCCGGGAAGGACAAGCGCTGGCGAACTCGCTGCCGCGCCTGTCGAGGGGAGTGCGATTACAGACTCGACTATCTGCTGGAACTGCAAACTCGTGACGAGCCCTCCTGCCGAAGGTGCTATTGGATACGCCGGACGCTCATGAGCGACCGGCTCTCCGGCACGGTGCACCAGGTCACCAAGGAGCAAGTGGCCGTCCATCTCGACGTGCACGATTACGTGGCGGTTGAGGAGCTCTTCGATCTTCCGAGCGGTGGATGGCCCATCATCACCCGCTGCAAGCACTGCGGTGTCCAGTCGGCCGAACGCATGGGTGACATCGGGTGGAGGAGGTGCGTCTGCAGCCGTAACAGCAAACCGAGGGCATCCCTGGTCGGCAGGACCCGCGGTGCGAAAAAGCTGTTCGTCGAGTCACAGAGCGCCGCACTCGACTGGTGGGATCATGATCGCAACGACGCCTCCGTCCTCGCCACCATCTCCGAACAGTCCAAAACGCAGTGCCAGTGGAAGTGCGGCACCTGCGGGTACAGCTTCACGTCCTCCGTCGTTTTCATGGCTGTCAAGCCTGGTTGCCCGCAGTGTTCGAGGAAGGGCAGCGAGGAGTGGGATGCGGAGCGGCAGCGGTTGAAGGTTACCTCAGTCGCTGACGTACCGGAGCTCCTCGTGGCGTGGAACGACGAGGCCGATCCCCACGACGTCATGGTTTTCAGTCATCAGCCGCCGAAGTTTCGATGCAAAAACGGTCACCAGCCCAGGCTGACGCCGATCGCGTTCCACCGCTCGGGATGCCAATTCTGTCGCCGAACTGAGGAGTCTGTGCCCGAGCGCGCCACCCTCGCCGAGGCTTCGCCGGAAGTTGCCAGCCAGTGGCATCCGACGCTGAATGGCAGGTGGACGCCTGAGAAGCTCGGTCCAGGGTCGAAGCGGATGGCCCACTGGCTTGCCGACTGCTGCGGCTACGAATGGGCGGAACCCGTCGGGAGCAGAAACAAGTATAAGCGTCAACGCTGCCCACAGTGCCGAACCATTCTCGACTCGCTCGGCTACGTCGACCCTGGCCTCGCCGCCGAATGGGCTCCAGATAACCCCGTGACGCCATGGCATGTCCGCCCCTACGGCCAGACGAACTTCGTGCCCCGCTGGATCTGCTCGGTCAACCCGTCGCACCGATGGGAAGCTTCAGTGATTGCCCGTTCCAGCGGTGCCGACTGCCCTGAGTGCAAGCAGATAGGCAAGTCCCGCGTTGAACTCCAACACCTCGAAGCGGCCAAAAAGCTTTTCGCCGTAGTCAAGTCCGGAGCCCTTGTCCGCAGTGATGCGTTCCGCACGCGCAAGCGGTGGTCAGTGGACATCCTTGTCGAGCACGAGGGCACACTGGTCGCCATCGAGTACGACGGCGCCTACTGGCACCGGCCCGCCGCCAAGATCGACGTCGACCGGCGAAAGAGCTTGGATCTGATCGCCGCCGGCTACCGGGTACTGCGGCTCCGGGAGGACGACCTCCCATCGCTGGGGATCGAGTCACAGGACTACCTCGAACTGCAGGTCTACTCAGCAGCTCCTCGACCCGGTGACACAATCACACGCATCGCGCATTGGTTGACACCAGAGCCGCGATGACACGATTCCTTGTGCTCCGGATGGCGGCTAACAGGTGATACTTCGCTGGAGTGGTTATGGGCGGTGCTACCGATCTCCGTTGATTACAGTGAGCCCGCTCTCGAGGATTTTGAGTTCTTACAGCCGAGGGATCTCGACTACATGTGATCAGGCAATCGCGGAAATTTCATTTGCGCAGATTGTCAGAGCGGGATTACTTCAGGCGCGTGAGCCGATCCATGAGCAAGTCCTGAGACCATTCACGGGTGGCTTAGTGCCGGGTAGGCAGGATCTACTTCTACCGTCGCCTGCCTGGCGGGCCTCCAAGGAGCCTCGCCGATGCTCAGCAAGGAATCAGAGGGTTTCTAGAAGGCCTTGGTAGACCTTTTGGGAGAGGTACCGCCAGCTCTGCGGGGGTTCCAAGGCATGGTCACTGCGCAGTTCGTGCAGCGTCAGGTGCCTCCGGCTGGGAGTGACGTCTTCGAGATGCAGGGCGTATGCAGTCGTGGCACCGTCGAAGTAGGTCTTGAATTCCTCGTGGGTCAGACCTAGCAGGAGGCCATGCCTTGCCCAGATTACTTCCGGAGTGCCGGAAGTAACGCCTCCGACCCGTGCGTATGCGGTGATCGCCCGGTCTTCGCCTGAGGAGTACATCACCAGGAGTCTTCCTACGGGCGAGCGGGGGATTTTCTTTCGCAACTCGAAGGTTTTGGTGCCGGCAAGGATGGAGCGCACGAATCGCGTTCGGATTGATATGAGGACTGCGTCGGAGTGCTCAACCATCTGCTGGGTCAACTGCTGCGTCGTCAATGGTTCATGCCTCTGCTGTAGATCTCCTGGTAGGCAGCGTCTGGAATCCTGCGGGTTGTGCGCATCCTGTTCAGCGACTTGCCGTGTCCATTCACGATAGCCTCCGCATCTGTTAGCGGCCATGGAAAACTGCCCATAGGCGGCCACGGAACTGCCCACTGACGGCCATCAAAACTGCCCGCCGGTGGCCATGAGATCTGCCCACTTCCTTACTGAACCCGACCGCTTAAGCGGCGGGAGCCTCTCCCGGGGTTTGATGACGGTGTCTAAGTCGCATCAAAGTCGCCCGGGAAGAGGCCCTAATGAAGTCTGACGGAGAAATCATGGAAATACTCGCTGCGTATGATCTGACCCGATCGTTGCGCGCCGCTGCGGAACTCACCGGCTGCTCGCACCACACCGTTGCCAGACACGTCGCTGCCCGCGACGCCGGTCAGCCGATCGCCGAACCCGTCTACCGGGGCCGGGTCACCGATGCGTTCCTGCCCAAGATCGAAGAATGGATCGAGGCCTCCAAGGGCAAAATCCGCGCCGACAAAGCCCACGAGAAACTCCTTGCCCTCGGCTACGAGGGTTCGGAGCGCTCGACCCGCCGGGCCGTCGCCCAGATCCGCGCTGCCTGGCGTCTTGGCCATGTCCGGGTGCACCGGCCCTGGATCACGGAACCGGGCATGTGGCTTCAGTACGATTTCGGCGACGGCCCCGTGATCGAGGGGAAGAAGACCGTTTTGTTCGTGGCGTGGCTGGCATGGTCCCGCTTCAGGATCGTCATCGCGTTGCGGGACCGCACGGCGCCGAGCGTGTTCGCCGCATTGGACCGCAGCTTCCGTGTCATAGGCGGCGCCCCGACGTATGTATTGACCGATAACGAGAAGACCGTGACGGTCTCCCATCTTGCCGGGGTCCCGGTGCGTAACCAGCAGACCGTCGACTTCGCCCGCCACTACGCGGTGACGGTACTGACCTGCCAGCCGGCGGACCCAGCATCCAAGGGCGGCGTGGAGTCCTCGGTGAAACTCGCCAAAGCAGACATCGTGCCCAAGGACACCAACCTGCGTGCCGAATACGCTTCTTTCGCCGAGATCGAAGCAGCCTGCCAGGCGTTCACGGACGAGGTCAACAACCGTGAGCACCGGACCACCCGCCGCAAACCCGCCACGATGCTGGCCGAGGAGGCACCACGGTTGCACCGGGTCCCGGAGACCGCGCACACCGTCGCGTTCGGGCTCTCCCGCAGCGTCCCGGAGAACACGCCGATGGTCACCTTCGAAAACGGGCAGTACTCCGTCCCGGCGCATCTGCTCGGCGCGCGGGTGTTCGTCCGGGCCCACGGTGCCGGTGCCGACGAGCAGGTCATCATCGTCCACCACGCCAGCGGTGGCCCGGTGGAAGTTGCCCGCCACCGCCGCGCCCGCCCCGGCATCCCGGCGATCAACGACGCCCACTTCCCCGGCCACCGGCCCAGGGTCCCGGGTGAATACACGGCCAAAGCGAGGACCGCCGCGGAAGCGGAGTTCCTGAGCATCGGTGACGGTGCCCGGGCATGGCTGCTCGAGGCCGCCGCGGCGGGCACGGCCCGGATGAACATGAAGATGGCCGAAGCAGTCGCTCTGGCCAAGATCGCCGGGCAGCCCGAAGTCGATCAGGCGTTGGGGACCGCGGCCATCCATGGCCGCTTCGCGAACAACGACCTGGCCTCGATCCTGAACGCCGCGGGCACACGCATCATCACCCATGCCGCCGGGGAAACCCGGTCCCTGACTCAAGGCACCGCCGGGTGGGCAGCGATCGGCCGGCCACCCGTTCCAGCCCGTGCTGATGACGAGCTGGAGGAAAGCGCATGAGCCCGGTCCCGGTCCCCGCACCGGCGCTGCCGGCGGAGCTGGAAGCGTTGATGCGGCAATTGAAGATGCCTCATGCGCGGGCATTGGCCCCGGAACTGATCGCAACCGCCCGCGCCCAGCGCTGGGAACCGGCCGAGGTCATCAAAGCGCTCTTCGTTGAGGAAGTCGCCGGCCGGTCCCGGTCCATGCTCGCCACCAGACGCAAGGCCGCGGGCTTCCCGACCGGGAAGACCTTTGATACCTGGGATCCGGCGGCCTCCTCGATCCCGGCACCGACGCAGCAGGCGCTGCGGACGCTGGAATGGATCGGGCGGAAGGAAAACGTCGTGATCTGCGGGCCCTCGGGCACGGGTAAAACGTTCTTCCTCGAAGCCCTCGGGCAGCAGGCCGTCGAGGCCGGCCTGCGGGTGGCGTGGTTCCGGCTCGAGGATCTCGGGGCTCTTATGCGAGCCCACCGCTCCGATGACAGTGTCACCAAAGTCGTCGCCCGGATCCTGCGAGCAGACTTGGTGGTGGTCGATGACATCGGGCTGTTGCCGGTGGGCACGGACGCGGCCGAGGGCCTTTACCGCCTCGTTGACGCCGGGTATGAGAAACGCTCCATCGCGGTTTCTTCAAACCTGCATCCGGCAGGCTTCGACGAGCTCATGCCCAAGACCCTGGCCACCGCCACCGTCGACCGGCTGCTGCACCACGCGCATCTCTGTCAGACCTCAGGGGAATCGATCCGCCTCAGCCAAGCCTTGGCCGGGAAGGGAGTTACCCCGATGAGCTAAACCCACACCCCAACATGGCCAACGCCACCGAATACCCGGTGGGCAGATCTGGTGGCCATGAGTAGGCAGTTTTCACGTCCACCAGCGGGCACTTTTGCTGGCCGCCCATGGGCACAAACTATTGGCCATTGACACGCATCCGACAATTTTATGGGGGAGGGGAAGACTTCTGTGTCTCCGAAGCGGAGGGCAACTGCTTCATCCGCTTTGCCCGCGTGGGTTTCAATGTCGGCCAACGACCAGACGCCGTATTTCTGGAATCGCCTGTGCAGGGCGCCGGGGGATGCCCGGTGAGACGAGACGAGCTGGGACGCGGCGACAACTTGGTGACCGAGCGGCCCGCTGGCGTACCAGAGGATTCTGCCCGGTGCCTTTGGTTGTTGCGGTGCCGACTTGTAGTACACGTGCCGACGGCTAATTCCGAGGTCTTGATTTCGCGCAAGGAGCGGTGTGTCGTACCCGAGGAGTTCGCTGGCGTAGGTCTGCTTGATGGGGACGACGTAGCATTCCAACGGTGCATTCCGAATTTTTAGCGGCCACAATTGATGCTCCAGCCTGGCATAGTCCGTGGGGGTTTTCAGCGGGTTCTGGAGCCAGGGCGTCAGGTCCCAGTCCGCGAAGCGACCAGTGTGCAGATCATCGACATCGAGCTGGACATCGACGACCTCAATCGTCCAATTGCCGTCAAGGAACTTTGCTCCCTCCTGCTCAAGGATTTCGGTGTAACTTTCACCGCCACCTGGCGCTGGATCGGTGAGGATGATCCTCAGAGCTCCCCGACGCAGGGCCTCATGCCTTAGCTGGAAGAGAAGTTGCTTGAGCAGGGTCGGCCCAAGAGGTGCACGCCGCACTCGGAGCATTTCCAACTCGAGGACCCCGGCAGAGCAGCTGGTCACGATTAGCGCGTCTGCGAGACGACTCTTGGAGGCATGCACGATTCGCATGTCTGACCCCATTTTGGAACGCACGAGTCCCCGGAATCGGGTTTTCGTCTCACCGCTGTGGGCGCTGATCAGATGGTCAAGTTCTCGGTCTATCCCGGCAGGAGCCTGACCGATGGTCATCTCCGTGTTCTGGATCCGCTCGGTGGCATCTCTGCGGGTGCCCTTGAGTTCGTCGATCACCAGAAGCAGCTGGGACGGATGCAGTATGTGGACGCCGTGTTGCAGTGCGAGGGGGCGCAGGATTCGCGCGGCGTTGTCGTCATTGGTGATCATGACCGCTGCCCCGCTAACGATTGTCTCCGCTGCCAGGCGTGCATCGGCTCTCAGGCTGGGATCTTTCCGGAGAGCGGCAGATGGGATTGCCTGTAGGAGCTCGCTGTACAGCGCGTCGCAGACCGACAGCTCGCCGCGCAGTTCTTCATACTGTCCAAGCTGAGACACGACCCGCCGGCGTAGGCTGGCTGGTTCGATGCCGGACAGTTCGTTTCTCACCGAGTGAGAGATGCAGTAGGCCACCTCTCCTTGCAGCATGGGTGAATCAAGAAACTCCTCCGTCTCCAGCTTGCGCTTCAGCAAAACATCCATGACGACGTTGGTGTCCATTGCCACCTGTACCCGGGGGTCCTCGGCCAATGACACTGAGAACAAATCATCGTGATCAAAGGACCGACGGAAGGCGGTCATCTCAGCTTTGTCCTTGCCCCGACCGACAGGGAAGCTCTGGGCCTGGAAGCCGAGTTTGGGCCACACGGCATGTGCCTCATAGTCCCGGCGGCACTTCAGGCGGATGCACTCCCTATGTCCATGCCGCAGTTGAATTTCGTCCACAAGCCGTCGCGCCAAACCCTTTCCCCGGTAGTCGGGTTTGATGCACAGGTGTATAAGGCGCACATCGGAGCGGGGCAGGTCAAAGAGGACATATCCAGCCAGTTCGCCATCAACGAAGGCACCGTAGATGCATTCCGCTTGAATTGACGTTCGGTACGCGTCGTGCGGAAACAGTCCGAGGAATTTCTTGAACCGGTCGCCCAACTCGACAACTGTCCCGAAATCGGCCTCGCCGCATGGCCGAATGACTGCCGATTCCCCCAAGTTGCGTCCTTTTCTGTCCCAGCGCGGTGCCGCGCAATCTCCAATCTAACTGCCGACTTTGAATTATCTGTGTATCCGGTGCCTGGACGGCGCTATCCGGCTCGTACCGGTTGCGATGATGTGGCTGATCCGTCGGCGGCTGTGAGGCAAGGGACCTGACCCCGATCGACCGGTTCCCCACCCCCGCAAGGCCACCCACAAAATGGGCGATCGCCGCGATCGAATCAGCGGCCCGTGAATGGGCCCGCACCATTGTGCACGTGGGTGACTTCGGGCTGGACTGGCCGGGGCCCAAACGGGGCCGCTACGAGGCGAAACTCAACAGATACTTGATCGATCTTGGGTTGACGCTGATCGTCTCAGGGGGCAACCACGACAATTGGGACACCCTTCTGAAACTCCCGATGGACGCAGACGGGCTGGGAACCCGCCGCTCCAACATCCGCGTCCTGCCGCGGGGCGGGCGCACCCAAATCGAAGGCTCACCGTCGGCGGCCTGGGCGGGGCGTTCAGCGTCGACTACCGGCACCGCACCGAGGGCGGGGAAGGGACTGGTGGAGCGACGAGGAACCGACGGCGGAGGACGCCCAGAGACTGATCGATGGCGGACCCGTTGACATTCTCATCACCCATGACGGCCCGGCAGGGGTCCCGGGGAAGGGCGATTTCCAACTATCCCCGGAGCTGACCGCACGCGCTGAGGAGACGCGAGTCCTCATCCGCGGCGTGGTCGATGCCCTCTTTCCTCCGCATGTGTTCTGCGGCCACTGGCATCAGCGTCGAATGGGACTGCTGAAGGTTTAGTTGACAGCTGGGGTTGATGATTGTTTACGCGGCTGTGGCCGTGTTTTTTATTGTCTCAAACTCGATGGGTGTCAGCCGTCCGAGGGCACGCTGACGACGTTTTCGATGGTAACTGCGCTCGATCCAGGTCGTAATGGCCAGCCTGAGCTCGGCGCGGGTCTGCCAGCGTTTGCGGTTCAAGACGTTCTTCTGGAGCAGAGAGAAGAATGATTCCATAGCGGCGTTGTCACCACAGGCCCCTACCCGGCCCATCGATCCGGTCAAGCCATAGGTGTTCAGAGCCAGGACGAAGTTCCTGGATCTGAATTGGGATCCGCGGTCCGAGTGCACCACCGTGCCTGCCGGTTTCCTAAGAGCCACGGCATGGTCCAGTGCACAACGGCCAGGGACGCTTTCATCCGCCCATCCATCGAATACCCGACAATCCGGTTCGAATGCAGGTCTTTGATCGCACACAGGTAAAGCTTTCCCTCCCCGGTGTGGTGCTCGGTGATGTCCGTGAGCCATTTCCGGTTCGGCGCCGTGGCGCTGAAGTCCCGTTCGATGAGGTCGTCGTGGACCGGTGGCCCGGCTTTGAGCCCTGACCGGCGCCGGCGGTGGATCACGGAAAGGATGCCGTTCTCGGAGCACAGTCGCCAGATCCTGCGTTCGCTGACCGCAGGGCCGGGGCCAGCGTTGATTTCGTCGGCGATGAAGCGGTATCCGAACGCCTGATCCTCGCGGTGGTGATCGATGGCGGCGTTGATGAGGTGCGCTTCTTCCCAGTCCCGGGACGGGACAGGATTGGCGGCCCACTGGTAGTAGGCCTGTCTGGAGAAATTCAATACCCGGCAGGACACTGCCACGGGAACCCTTAGCGGGGCGTCCCTGGCAGCCATCTCACGGACCAGCGGGTACATCATTTTTTTGGATTGATATCCCTGGAGAGATAGGCCACGGCACGGCGCATGACTTCGGCTTCCTGCTCCAGGAGCCGGATGTGCCTGTTGGCCTCCCGCAGCTTCGCGGAATCATCGGACACGGAGCCGGATTTCACGCCGTCCTCTTTGTCGGCGATCTTCATCCAGCGGTGAAGGGCTGCCGGTGAGACACCGAAGTCCTTGGCGATCTGGGTAATGGGTGCTTCGCCCTTGCGGGCGACCGCGACGACATCGCGGCGGAACTCTTCGGGAAAGGCTTTGGGCATGATGAACATCCTTCCACCCGCAAGGATCAAATCCTCACAGGCAAAGTGTCAATCAAACCTTCAGCAGTCCCAATTCACGAACTAAGACACCCCAACGGGAGCGCATCGCGCGTCAACGTGCTTCACAAGGAGCATTACCGCCAGGGCAATGCCGTGCTCGTCTGGCCAGGCGAAGCACCGCTACGCATTGAGCCCCTGATAATCGGAGGTAGGTAGCCAGCCAGCACCAATTGGCCACCCACTCCCATCACAGCCCACAGCATGCTCCGGCCCTCGTACAGGCGGTGCTCCTGACCATCGGTCGCCTGATGGAAGCATCCCTGGATGGGCTGGGACCGGCGCCAGTACGTGAACTGCGCACCGACACCGACCACGAAGTGTTGTTCCGAGGCTGGGCGGTAGACACAACCAGCGGCTGCCGGCGGCCGACGGCGGGGTGGGATGCCTTTGCCGCATGCTGGTTGACTTGTTCGAGGAGTATGCCCGCCATGTGGGGCATGCCGATCTGATCAAGGAGTCGGTTGACGGGCTGGTGGGGGAGGACCCGCTGGCCGAAGCGTAAAGCTCCAGGCTAGGGGAGCCAACCCGGGCGAGCACGCCGGAGCATTCCGCTGCTCAGCGGCCGGCAGCGCAGACCGCCCCGGCCGCGCATCGCCTTATGCGCGCCGGAAGCCAGAACTGTATCCATCCAGGCACAGGGGGTGCGCATGCCGGCCCCCGTGGAAGGCAACGCTGCCCGCGGCCGATTCGAGGGTGAAATCCTGCCCTATGAGCGGCGCGAGTTCCGCGCCGCGGAGCACCACATTGCGGCGGGGGAGCAAGGGGGTCAAAGGGGCCCGATTCGAGTTCCGCAGCGATTGCCTCCAGGGACTCGGTGGCAAACAGGGTGACGGCAGCGTCCATATGGGCGGCTTTGCCGAAGAACGGGTCACCCACAATTCCCTTCCCGGACACCACATCCAGCCGGTCAGCATCGGTGGTGGCGACGTCGGCCACACCGTCCCGGGCACGTCCGAAATAAGCGTGACCGCCGGAGACGCGCAGGTGAAGGATTTCGACGTCGTACTCAAAGCTCATACCTTCTACGCTAATCGCGCCGTTTGGTGCAGCCGGTCCGTCGGAAGGAAGATCTCCATGGACGCGGTCATGTCGGCAGCCTTCGCGATCGCCTCGGCGGCAGCGAAGGCCACGGACACCCGGTCACGCCGGACTTCCCGGATTAGCACCGGCACCCGCTCGCCGTCGAGATCGAGCTCCCAATCCTCCACGAACATCGCGAGTCCGAGGTCATCCAGGAGACTCTCCGCCTCTTCCAGTTCCAGAGCCTCTCCACGCTGCCGGTGCAACAGATCAAACGGGATGAAAGCACCGGCATCGGTCATGTGGATGTAGCCCACATGCTCTCCGTCGTCGGAGCGGCGGTGATCGAAGGTGTTGTCCTCTGGAAGTTGCTGCAGCATGGGAAGACCCTAACTGGTCCTGACCCATCTGTGGAGCATGCGGCGGATTCGGCCGTCCGATCAGTAGGCAGCGTCCTGCGATTGGTCAGTCCAGCATCCCCGTGTTGACCCACCTCATCCGCTCGGCCAGTGGCGGATTGGCGTACGGTCCCGGCCGTTCTAATTGATCAGCGATGCTTCGGATAGTTTCAGGGGCCTTGTCCTGACTCATTTTCTCCTTGCCCTCCACCCGGGTGACCCGCAGCCGGAAGCCGACGGTGCCGCGGACAATGCGGTGGGCGTACTCGCTGTTCTCGCGGCTCGCGTGCAGCAGACGGGGCTCGGGCAGCGGTGCTTCGAAGTGCTTCACGAGGCGGTCCAGAACTGCCATGTTTTCGGCATCCGACAGGATTTCCGGCGTGCCCCAGAGGTGGGCGACGGCGAAGTTCCAAGTGGGAACGCCCGGACCGCTGGTGTACCAACCAGGCGAGATGTAGCCATGGGGTCCCTGGACGATCGCCAGCATTTCGTGCTGCCCCAGCTCGTGTTTCGCCTCATCCGGCCGGCCGACATGGCTGAACAGGACGATCCCGTCGGCGTCCTCGTCCAAGACGACGGGATAGTGCGAGGCCACCAGTCCGCGACCTTCCACCTGGCTGATGAAAGTGCACCAGGGGTTGCTGCGGACGAGGTCCCTGATGGCCTCCGGATCATTGAGCGCGTAGCTGGGATTGTCTCTCATCGGTCCTTCCTTAGCGCGTGCCGCGTCCGGGCCACCCTAACAGGACCTGACCGCGTGCAGATTTCGAGCGTCAGGCCCACCGCAAGCCAAACCTCACTTGTGCTCTGCGGTTCTGATTAAGCCAGCGGCCGAGTTCGTGGGCTTCTTTCTCCGCCGTCTCAAGCTGGACTTTGTCAATTTCTTGAACGGCGAGACTTCGACCACGGTCGCGTCGTCTTCAAAGCGGTGCGTCCACATGCCGACAGTCTGCCCTTCCAAGAGCACAGCCTGTAGCGTCATGCCGTCTAATGTGCGTTGCATTTCGACGTAGCGCGGGGTGATGAACCTGGTGCGGTCCTATAAGCGAGAAGGACGTTGTCGTAGTCATAGAGGAACCGCACTGGAACGTCCGTCATATCGGGTGCAAATGCATCGGTTCGGTCGTAGAGAATCTGCCCCTGCTCCGAGCGGTACTCGATGAGGTGATCGGCGAGGTTGTCAAAATAGGGGCGGCACTTGGTTAGTCCGGACCAGGCCTGGAAGTCCATCACGGTTGCCGGACCGAATGCTCCGAGGTAGCGGAGCAGCATCTGTTCAACGGACATTGTTGGCTCAACGCGGCCTTCGGTCCAGACGTCCAGTGTGGTGTAAGCGACCGGTCCGCTGCGCCCCCACTGCCCACGAGGGGGATCTGCACAAGCGGAAGCATGAAGCGGGCCACCATCGCCAATGCATCGGGCCTTGTATCCGGCCACCGCTTACCCAGCTCCGCACCAGGTTCGTTGAGCGTGCGGGGCTGCGTTTCGAGCAGGTCTTTCGCGGCCGCAGTGACGGTTGATAGGTCGACGTCCCGCACCTCGCGCCCGAAGCTGGAAGCCAGGGTTCTTTCGTGCAAGAGTTGAGTGTGAAACCGCAGGGACGCTGCGTCCGTTGCCGTCATGAGATGGATCGTGGCGAGCATGGCCGACATCCGCACCAGGGAACGATCCCCGAGACGTGCGCTTGGCTGTTCCGGCGAAAGGCCTCCCGCCCGCCTGAAGAAAGCGGTGTACCAGGACCAGGGATTTTGGGCCTGTAAGCCCACCAGATGCCGCGTCAGCTCAACCTCGGAGACATTGGCCGGCGCGAGGAGATACTGCCGCTGCAAAGTCATACGCGAAAGATCAGCCCGGGACAATGTGGTGTGAGATCTGCGCAGCGGCATGGATCAGCGTCCCGTTCCCGGCGTGGCGGAGCGGCGGAGCCGGTCCGCCCAGATCTTCACCTGCCCGACGGCGTCTTCCGGGCCGTGAACCGTGAAGTCCATGCCAAGGGAGCACAGACAGAACATCGCCCAGTCCAGTTGTTCTGCGGCGATGAACACTTCACATGATCCGGCGTCGGACGCTTCGACAACGCCGTAGTGCGCGATTTCTTCGCGGACCCGTTCGGCAGGGGCCTGAACCGTGGCGTGTACCCGGTATTTTGCCGGCAGCGAGCCAAGCCTGCTTCGCACGAATTCCATCGGGTCCTCCACGGGGAGGCGGCGGGGCGCGAAGCGTTTACCCGTGCGTCGGGGTGCAGACACCCGGTCGATCCGAAATACGCGCCAGTCGCATGGCGAAGAATCCCATGCGATCAGATAGAGCCGCTTCTCGACAGTGACAATCCGGTGCGGTTGCACAACCCTGCGGGTCCCCTCCCCGTGAGTACTCCGGTAGTGGAACTCGACGGCGTCCAGGTCCCGGCAGGCCAGGGCGATCGTTGTCAGTACCGTGACGTCAGCAAGGGCCGCCCCGGGCTGGCCGAAGCCGCCGGCAACGCCTGCAAGGCTGGAAATTCTGCCACGCAGGCGGGCAGGGAGCACCTGCACGATTTTGGCTATTGCGCTGACTGCTGCGTCTGCCGGCACTGCATAAGTGCCGGTCGCCACATCCTTGAGGCCCAGCACGGTGGCTGCGGCTTCTTCTTCGGTCAGCACGAGGGGCGGCAGGGCACCACCCGAACCGAGCTGATATCCGCCGCCGGTCCCGCGGGTTGTGAGGACGGGATAGCCGAGTTCCCGCAACCCGCCGATATCCCTGCGCAGCGTGCGGGGGCTGACGCCCAGCCGCCCGGCAAGTTCAGGTCCCGTCCAATGACGGCGGGCCTGGAGCAGGCTCAGAAGTTCGAGTATGCGGGTGCTTGTGGTCACGCACCTCAGCCTAGCCACGTTCCGGTCACATAGTGGCCGCAACCGGCATGAGGATGGAGCGTGCACATCCGTTCACCGCCCGTCCTTGAAGGAGTACCCATGACCGTTCTCGTCACCGGCGCAACAGGAACCGTAGGCCATTACCTTGTTGATCATTTACTCGCGCTCGGCGTCACCGTGCGCTGTCTGACGCGCACACCGGAGAAGGCTTCATTTCCCGGGGGTGTTGAGGTGGTTAGGGGAGACCTCGGTGCACCTGAATCGCTTGACGAGGCGTTTGACGGCGTGAGCAGCGCCCACCTCATCACGTTCGCGGGTGAAGACTATGCGCCGATCCCGGATGGCAGCGCGGTTGTCGGGAAGCTCCTTGCCGCAGGCGTATCCCGGGTCTCGCTGCTGAAAGGCGACAGCAGCGCATCATTGGTTGAGGAAGCCGTCTTCGCCAGCAGCCTCAGATGGACAGTCCTGGCTCCGGTGGAGTTTATGGCGAACATGCTCGAGTGGACGGATGGCGTCCGGAAGGGCCGCCTCGAAGAAGGATTCGTAGACGTGCCAAGCACCGTTGTCCACGAATCCGACATTGCCAAAGTTGCTGCGCGTGTTCTCGTGCACGGTGGGTATGACAACGAGACCTTATGGATCACAGGACCGGAAGCACTGACGGTCCGCGAGCGGGTTGCGGTTATCGAGCAGGTGACCGGCCGCGCCGTCGCACTGACTGAACTTCCCGCAGCAGCCCTGGAAGCGCAGTGGACGGCTTACGGCTTCTCAGCCGATGACGTCTCCTTCATGCTGCAAATGAAAACCAATCCACCGGAAGCCTCCCGCATTCCCCGGGACACGGTGCGCAGAGTGACGGGTCATCAACCACTCTCGTTCCGGGAATGGGTACAGGAACACGCCGGCGTCTTTAGCAACAATCAACCGGGTTCCCGGGGCCTGCCGCGTCGCTGACCCCGTCCCACCGGGGATTGTGCGAAAGTTGCAGTGGAGGAAAAATGCCGCGCCAGTACGTCACAACGCATATCGCGATGATTGCCTCAGTGTGCCTTTGTTTTCTCGCATATTTTCCTGGTCCGAAAACTCTCAGAACGTGGAATCCAACGTCCCCGCAGCAGCCGTTGTTCCTGAATTTGATTCCCCGGCAAGCATCAGCGTAGTGGTCAATAAGGATCGGCCATTAGACGCCGGTTATGTTCCGCCGGACCTGATTGACGCCGGGGGAGTGCTGCTGCGGGCCGAGGCAGGTCACGCCTACCTGCGGATGAGCGCCGGCGCCGCCGAAGCCAGTGCTGCCATCACAGCCGTTAGCGGGTTTCGGCCGGCAAACATGCAGGCCGACCTGCATTCCTCCTACACCGACAGTTACGGCGGCCCAGCGGCGGAAGCTCTGTCAGCCCGTCCGGGGCACAGCGAACATCAGACGGGGCTGGCTGTCGACATTGCCAACCCGGACGGTGCCTGTTCGCTCCAGTCCTGCTTTGACGGAACTCCCGCAGGCTCCTGGGCAGCCGGCAACGGACACCGCTATGGATTTGTTGTGCGCTACCCGGCGGGAGCTGAAGCTATTACCGGGTACTCCTATGAGCCCTGGCATTTGCGCTATGTGGGGGAGGAAATGGCCCGCCAAATGTTTGACGCTGGAATTACTCTGGAAGAATTTGCGGATCTTCCGGCTGCGCCCGGCTACTGACGACGGTGATACCGACAGGCGGGGAAAGGCGGAATAATCACGGTGTTGTGGGTTAGATTGGGCGTTCAAAGCGGATGACGGGTTTCGGCTCTCCCGTGGACGCTTTGCAAACAGGCGCACAGGAAAGGTGGAACAATATGTCTCCGGAGAGACTTTCACTGCTGGCTCAAAACGACAGCGATAGTGGTGTATCCCCGGTTATGTGGATCGCACTGATCGCGGTGGTCCTGCTTATCATCTTCATCATTAAATCCTTCAAACCCAAACGCGCACCGGGCAGCAGCAATGGTTTGTCCGCCGCCGCGGCGGCTCCGGAGAAGCCGGCACTCACAGCTGAGGATGTGGTCACCAAGCGGTTTACGCCCACGAAGTTCAGGGAGGGCTACGACCAGGACCAGGTCGATGATCTCCTTGACCGGGCGGTTCGGGAACTGCAACGGCTTCAGGAAGAGAATGAACGTCTCCAGCAAAAAATCACCAACCCCCTCAGCGGGCCTGTTTCCCTCACCGATCCAATCCTTACCCCGGAACAAGTAGTCAACCAGAAGTTTCAACCCACCAAGTTTCGTGAAGGGTATGCCCAGGACGAGGTGGACGACTTCCTGGCCCTGGTGGTGATGGGACTGCGGGAGTGGGTCTCGGAAAACCAGCGGCTCAGGGCCCGGCTTTCCGGCAACGTCCGCTTCTAGTCCTGAAACAGGTTCCACAATTTCTGGGTGGTATTCCAGCTGCGGATTGTCATGGACTTGTACACCGGGGACGCCGCAATGGTACCCAAACGGCTCCTGCTCCGCTCCGCGCTGAGGCGCCGGGAGTAAATGACCCCTTCTCCGGGCCAGACGGCGTCCACTCCTTCCCGCGGGTTGAAGGCGGGCATTGCTTCCGCCGCATCGATCCCCATGAGGAAGATTGCGTCGGAGTGATATTTGCCCGGCTGCTCACCAAATCCCTCGGGCTTGTGCGCGATGACGTCCTGCAGCTGGGCCCGGCTGAGCACCAGCACCCGGATCAGCTCGTCGTCGAGCTCAAACCTCTCGGTCAGGGCCTCCTCGATCCGCGGTCCGATCTCCGCGGCAGCGTCGGCCGATTCGAGCAGCACGTTTCCGCTCGCGATATAGGTCAGCACGTGTTCATACCCAAGATCCTCCAGATGTCCCTTGAGCATCTTCATCGGCACCTTGTTTCTTCCGCCAACATTGATGCCGCGCAGCAGGACCAGATACGGGCTCGGTTCCATGGTTCGCTCCGTCCGTCAGTGGGCGTGCCCCGATTCGACCACACCGTTCCCGCCCCGGCAACGGACGCCGCCGTAAGCCGGTTCGGTCAGGGACGGATCGGCGGGGCCTGCCCCTGGGAGAGCCGGTCGGTAGGCAGCAGGATCTCGATCGTCCTCGTCATGTCTGCCGACTTGGCGATCGCGCCGGCGGCCGACGGCGTGACCAGCACCCGGTCCCGCCGGATTTCCTGAATGAGCACCGGGATATGCTCTCCATCGAAATCCAGCCACCAGTTGTCGATGAACATCCGCAGCCCGAGGTCGTCGAGCAGACCTTCGGCGGCCTCCAGCTCCAGCTCCCGGCCCTGGGCCGGTGAAGCAAATCAAAGGGATAAACTTTCCGGCGCCGGTCAGGTGGATGTAGCCCACGTGTTCGCCGTCCAGGGTCCGAAGATGGTCGAAAGTGTTTTCCCCAGGCATGGTGTCGGCCATGCGTCAGCCGGCCACTTGGCGGCGCTGGCCGGTATCGACGGCGGCCACGGCACCGCCGTCGACCAGCAGGTCCATTCCGGTGATAAAGCTGGCGTCGGAGCCGAGCAGGAAGGCCACCGCATTGGCGATGTCACCCGGCGTGCCCACCCGGCCGGTGCCCGACCCCTCAATCATGGCCCGCATGTGGGCACCCGACTCGCCCGCCAGTTCCTGCTGGCCCATGGGCGTGGAGATGACGCCCGGGCTGATGCTGTTCACGCGTGCACCCCGGGTGCCCCAGCGCAGGCTGGCCGTTTGCACACGCAGCTGGTTAGCCCGCTTGGCGACAAGGTAGGCGTAACCCGGGTTGTCGATTTCTGCGACGAACGGAATCAGATGCAGGTCATCCACCGGCACCGTAGCCAGGCTGGCCAGGACATCGGCGGGAATGCTGCCGCCGGACATATAGGCGGACATGCTGGAAATAACGACACCCGCCCCGCCCGGCGCAATGACCTTTTCGAACTCCTCCAGAACCAGGGCGGCGCCGATCAGGTCGACTTTCCAAATCGCGTCCACGGGGGCCTGGACGGGGGAGAGCCCCGCTGTATGGACCACCCGGGTGACTGCCCCGAGCTCCGCTGCTTCCGCCGCCAGTGCTGCCACCGAATCACGGGAGGACACGTCGACAGTGCGGGAGACGACGTCGTATCCGTCGCCCAGCGCGCCGGTGACCACGCTCTCGAGGAGGTCCTCATTGAAATCGGCCAGCAGCACTTTCCGCCCGGCTCCCGAACGGCGCAGGACTGCCTGGCCCATGCCGCCCAATCCAATAATCACCAATACTTCAGATGCCATGACGCTCCAATATCGCAGGGTCCGGGAGGGAGACTCCGGTAGTTACCGAGGATAGCCCGTGCTGGGTGCCGGTGCCGTGTTTATTAGCTGCTGTGTTCTATCGCCGGCGCTTCGGAACAGCTTCTTTCGTGCGGGGGACCTGTTTCCGGAGCCGATTATCCGTTGCACTCCGCACTTCCGCGCGGTGCATTAGAGTATGTAACGATTTACCTGCAAAGTACTCGACTCAGCAAGGTCGGCCTGATGCGTGGAAATATCCTGGCATACGGTAAAACCAGCGCGCAGGACCCCGTTCCTGCAACCGCCGGTTAGTCAAGCTCAACAAAGTTCGGTAATCATTTTCCGCATCGTGCGGGAAACACCCGGAGTGCAGCTCTCTATGCGCTCCGGACAACGGGCAAAGGAACCGTGGGGGTTCCACAGTTCCTGCGGATACGCGGGACATCAACAACACCATCCAGGACATAAATGAAAACCACGACGCTTTCCACTGGTCTCACATCAGTTGCACTAGCCGGCTTGCTGGCTGTTTCCTGCCTTGCCGGCCCGGCAGCGGCCGCTGTTCCCGCGCTCGGGACGGACCCCGCCACGAACGGGATCAGCGAAGCTGAACAGGCCCAAATCATCGGCGAAAACGGCGCCTCCATGGGGCAGGGCCTGCACCGGCTCAACGCCACCGGCGATGCGCAGCTGCCCGCTCCGGACGAAAATGCTTCCCCGGCTGAGCCGGAAGCGGACGACGGCGCGGCCGCCGATGCCGATGAGGGCGGGGAGCTCGACGCCGGCACCGCGCCGCCTGAGGCGGCGGAGCCGCTGGCCGGAAACTGGCGGCCGGCCGGAATCCAGGGCATGGACGTCTCCAGCCACCAGGGCAACGTGGACTGGAACCACGCGTGGGCGCAGGGATCCCGGTTTGCCTACGCCAAGGCCACTGAGGAGTGACGTACAAGAACCCCAACTTAACCAGCAGTACAACGGTTCCTACAACGTTGGCATGGTCCGGGGCGCCTACCACTTCGCCCTGCCGAACGTTTCCTCCGCCGTTGACCAGGCGAACTACTTCGTGAACAACGGCGGGGGCTGGTCCGCGGACGGGCGGACGCTGCCGCCGCTTCTGGACATTGAGTACAACCCCTACGCGTCGCTGGGCAACACCTGCTACAACATGAGCGCCGCGCAGATGGTTAACTGGATCCGCGACTTCTCCAACCAGGTCAAGGCCCGCACCGGCCGTGCCCCGATGATCTACACCACCACCGACTGGTGGAAAACCTGTACCGGCAACAGTGCAGCCTTCCGGGACAACCCGCTGCACATTGCCAATTACAACCACTCCGGCGCCGGACAGCTGCCAGCCAGCTGGAGCGTTTACAGCGTGTGGCAGTACAGCAGCACCGGGCCCTTCGTGGGCGATTCCAACGTTTGGAACGGCACCGCCGCTGGCCTGACGGCGTTTGCCCGCGGGAGCGCGCCTGCGCCGGCACCGGCACCGGCGCCGCCGGCCCCCGTCGTTCCGGGTCCCTATAAGGACGTGCCCGGCAACAGCGAGTTCGCCAAGGAGATCTCGTGGCTCAAGGCCAAGGTCATCACCACGGGGTATCCCGACGGCACCTACCGTCCGCTGAGCTCCGTGAACCGGGACGCCATGGCCGCGTTCCTTTACCGGCTCGAGGGCAAGCCCGCGTACACGGCGCCCAGGACCTCACGCTTCCGGGACGTGGCGACGAACAGCATGTTCTACAAGGAAATCCACTGGCTGGCAGCAAGCGGGGTAGCCACCGGCTGGAACGGCAACACCTACCAGCCGGTTGCAGCGATTAACCGTGATGCGATGGCAGCCTTCCTCTACCGCATGGCCGGAAGCCCGCGTTACACGCCGCCGGCGGTGTCTCCGTTCAAGGATGTCCCGGTCAGCAACATGTACTACAAGGAAATCAGCTGGCTCGCCGCGCAGAGCATCTCCAGGGGATGGGGGGACGGAACGTTCCGCCCGTACCAGCCGATCGCCCGCGACGCGATGGCAGCGTTCCTGTACCGGTACGACGCCAAGTTCTAGCAGCACCCGAAGCGGGGAGCAGCAGCCGGCAGCACACCCGCGGGTGTGCTGCCGGCTGTGTTTCCAGCCGCGCCGGGGTGACGTAATGAACGCCGGAACGGTCGGGCGGGCGCGCAGACGCCGATACGATTTAACGCATGAACATTGAACTGCGGATTCCGCCGAAGCTGGGACGGGAATTGGAGGAGCTCGCCAAGGAGCAGGGGGTTTCCGTGGAGGTTCTCGTGGTCAACGGTGCCCGGCTGCTCCTTGAGCACCGCAACCGCCGCAGCCACCTCGCGTAGCTGTTTCCCGGAGGGCACATAAGGCGGCGCTAAAGAATTCAGCAGTAAATTGTTGGAATGATACAGACACGCGGCCGGGCGGGCGCGTAAAAGTGGCATTGTTTCGTGGCGCGTTGAACGAATCGCCGCTCCGGGGCGGCTACGATACTTCCAGCCATGAAGAAAAACACCACATTCCGGGCCGCTGCCGTTGCCGTCCCCGTTTCCTGCGCCCTTATTTTTACCTCCATTGCGATTCCCGGAGCTGCTGCCGCAGCCGAGCCGGAACTAATGCTCCCGGCGGTCTCCGCCGCCGGGGAAAATCCCGGGTTTTCTCCGGTCCTGCCGGGCGTTCCCCGGCCCGACCCTGAAGCCCTAACCGCGGAGGAAGCAGAGGCTGCGGTACAAGCCGCGGCGGAAGCTGCTGCCCTGCCGCAGGACCCGGCCGCCCTGCCGCAGGGCGCAGGCAGCGGAACTGCAGCCGCGCCGGATGCTTCCCCGACTCGGTGCGCAGCGACCGCTTCGCCGGGCAGGTCTTTGACCTCATGAATGCCAAGCGCAGGGCCGCCGGTGTTCCCGCACTGACGTGGAACCAGCACATTGCCGATGTGTCCCAGGGGTGGGCCGACCACCTGCGGGTAACAACCGCAAACCCGAACTTCAATTGGGCCAATATTCACCGGCCTGACGCAGGTGGATCCCTGATTCCTCCCGGCGCCAACTGGTACGGGGAAATCATTGCGTTCAACTTTTCCGCCGCGCAGGTCGTCGACTGGTGGATGAACTCCCCGGCGCACCGGGACGCCATGCTGGATCCCCGGGAGACCCATGCGGGTGTCGGCTACGTAGTCCCGACCAGCGGCCCGTATAAGGGCTGGCACCTGGTGGTGTCCAACCTGGCGGGCTATCCCAAGGCCACCAAGCCCGCCGTGGTCTCTCCGTTCAGCGACCTGGTGGGCGGCCAGAAATTCCTCGCGGAGATGAACTGGATGCACAAGCAGGGCATTTCCACCGGTTGGGCGGAGAAGAACGGCACGAGGACCTATCGTCCGCTGCAGCCCGTCAGCCGTGAGGCGATGGCCGCTTTTATGTACCGGTTGAAGGGATCGCCGAAGTTCGCGGCCCCGGCAAAATCTCCCTTCACCGATGTTTCCGTTTCGAATCCTTACTACAAGGAAATTGCCTGGCTGGCATCGGCGAAGATATCCACGGGCTGGGTCCAGAAAAACGGAACCAAGGTATTTCGCCCACATGCCGCCGTCGAACGCGACGCCATGGCTGCGTTCCTTTACCGGCTGGACGGCTCTCCCAAATACACCCCGCCCAAAAAGTCCCCCTTTGTTGATGTGCCCGTTTCGCATCAGTTCTACAAACAGATTTCGTGGCTCTCAGCCAGCGGCATTAGCACCGGGTGGCCGGCGTCCGGCGGTAAAGCAGCGTACCAGCCTGCTTCAACCGTTGCCCGGGACGCAATGGCCGCTTTTATGCACCGCTGGAAGTCCTAACGCCCGGGCCACGCCGCGGGGTCCCCGTTCCGCGGCTGCCAGCGGATAGGGTGCCTCTGTCAAGCGGTTACTGAGGTACGCATGGGGGGCAAATGAATAAGGTGCATAAGGCAGTATCAACCGGGCTGGCAGCAGCGCTGATGATGGGACTGGCCGGGTGCGGTTCATCCGATTCGGGTTCTTCCGCCGTTGAGCCGTCCGCAGACGCGGCCAGCTCCGCTCCCGCGCTGCCGGAGGAGGTCAACGGCCTGCCGGTGAAGACGCTGGCGAACGACGGGAAGGGCGAGTATCTGCAGACGACCCTGGACGAAGACGATCCGGCCCTGGACTATGATTCGTCGATCGTCCACCCAACTGCGCTGGACCTGTTCAGCGCAGAGGAAATCGAAGCGGGCCAAAAGTTCGCCATGTACTTTGCCGCCGAAGAGTTCATGGATTCCACGCTCAACGGCAACCCCGACGATCCGGAAGCCATGCAGGAATGGTGGGACGAGAACGGGGACTCCTTCCACTCGGACCACGCCGAGGAAATCCGCAGTGTCCTGGACAGCGCGGTCATCGTCATCCGCGGCAGCCTGCGGGAGCCCAACGACCTCACTTATGGACCGGACAAGGGGCACGTCCTGTCACGGTCGCTGGTCCCCGCGGAAATATACGGAGCCGTGTACGAGGGCGATGACCTGCTGGGTGTTTCAGCGGACTTCGAAGTGGAACACGCCCTTGTCCTGGACGGCACCGAGACGCCCGACCCGGTCAGCGGAACGGTCAAGCTGCTGCTGAAGCAGGAAGATTCGGGAGAGTGGAAGATTGCGGGAACCAACAGCATGGTGGTCATGAAACCCGTTCAATAACCCGCCAGGGCGTCCGACAGTGCCATGAAATCCGGGTCGATCTTTTGTTCTTCGGGATGGGCGTCGTACCAGTCCAGGATTTCCACGGCCCCCGCCGCAAAGGGAATTTCCGCGGTAAACTCCGGCACCAGGGACTTGATCTTGGTGTTGTCGAAAATGACGGAATGGGCCTTGTCACCAAGCAGGCCCGGCCCGCGGCCGGGGTCGCGCGAGGCTATGGTCTCCGACGCCACGTGGACCAGCTCCGGTTCCGGCACGCCTGCAGCCGCCGCCAAGATGCGGTATATCTCGTTCCAGGGCAGGAATTCGTCGGAGGTAATGGTGTAGCTCTCGCCCGCCGCGGCGGGGTGGCCCAGCAGTCCGGTGAAGGCCCGGGCGAAGTCCCGGCTGTGCGTCAGCGTCCACAGGGAAGTGCCGTCTCCGTGCACGAGCACCGGAAGCCCGGCCCGCATCCGGTGCAGGTCCGTCCAGCTGCCCATAAGGGGAATCATGGTGCGGTCGTAGGTATGCGAAGGCCGGACGATGGTTCCCGGAAAGCCGTCGTTGCGGTAGGCGGCGACCAGGAGGTCCTCGCAGGCGATTTTGTCCCGGGAGTACTGCCAAAACGGATTACGCAGGGGGTGGACTCCAGGATCGGGAGCCGGGCCGGAGGTTTTTGGTACGCCGAGGCGGAGCTGATGAACACATACTGGCCGGTGCGGCCCCGGAACAGCTCCATTCCCGCGGCCAGCTGTTCGGGAACAAAGGAAATAAAGTCGGCGACGGCGTCAAAGTCTCGTCCGGCCAGGATTTTCGCGGCGGCGGCGGTGTCACGGATGTCGGCGTGCAGGACCTCAACTCCGGGCGGCACCGGCCGGGAAGAGGAAACCCCGCGGTTCAGCAGCGTCACGCGGTGTCCGGTCCGGCTCGCGTGCTCGGCAACGGCGGAACTGATGACTCCGGTTCCGCCGATGAGAAGAAGATCCATGTGCGCTCCCTGACTGGATGGATGAACCGCGTCGGAGATGTGCGCGGCACGGAGGAGTGTCCGCAGGCCTATTCTGCAGTACGGTCCGGCTTCTGTCCCGCTATTCCTGCCCTGTTGCGACACGGGTGGAGCGGGCGGAACCGGATCCGGCAGCTGGCGGGGATCCGGCGCCCGGGGAGCCGGCTCGCAGCCGCTGCCGTGCTCGCCGGTGCGCTCGCCGAGAGCGGTTTTCCGGCCTCCGCTTGAACGCCTGGTTACCGCGGAGGCCCACACCCAGGTGGACCGGCGGATTCCGGCGTCGGTCCACAGCACCTGCACCGCCCGGGTATTCCAGGTGCAGGCTTCGCCCTTGACCCGTTCGGCAGCGCCCGGGAACCGGATCCAGGCCCAGACGGGCAGGCCGGGCAGTGAGGTGGTGGCCGGATCATGTTCAAAGTCCAGCTCTTCCCGGGTTAGTTCAATCGGCTCAGCACGCCTGGCGTAGCGGGCGGCGAGCCGTGCCGCCGCTTCCTGGTCCATGCTTAAAAGTAGAACACATATTCGAACGCTTAAATATCCCGGAACCCTGTGTTCCTCCGGGCACAATGGGAATCATGTGCGGACGATATGTGATGGCAAAGGCAACATCGGACCTGGTGGCAGCCTTCGCCGCGGACCAGGCGGTGGGGGAGGATATCGCGCCATCCTGGAATGTGGCACCCACCGATGACGTGCGGATTGTCACTGAGCGCGCCCGTCACCGGCCCGTTCCGGGTAACGACGGCGGCCGGAACCGCGGCGGCAATGCCGACGACGGTGGCGCCGGTAACGCCGACGACGACGGTGCCCACGTCGGCGGTGCCTCCGACGGCGGTGGCGCCGGTACCAACGACGGTAGCGCCAACGACGGCAGCGCCAACGACGGCAGCGCCGGCAGTGCGGACGCAGCGGCCACCATCCGGCGGCTGGCAACGGCGAAGTGGGGCCTGGTGCCGGTGTGGGCGAAGGACCCCAAAATCGGTGCGCGGATGATCAATGCGCGCCGGGAAACCGTCCTGGAGAAACCGGCGTTCCGGAAAGCGGCGCGGAAGCGCAGGGCGCTGGTTCCGGCGGACGGCTATTACGAGTGGGAGAAGTCCGGCTCCGCCAAGATTCCCACCTACCTGTATTCGCCGTCGTCGGACCCCCTGGCCTTCGCCGGACTCTACGAATACTGGCCCGATCCCTCGCTGCCGGAGGACGATGAACACAAGTGGCTGGTCAGCTTCACCATCATCACCACCGAGGCCAGCGATGCCCTGGGGCATATCCACGACCGCACGCCGCTGATTGTTCCGCCGGATTTGTACGGGGACTGGCTGGATCCCCAGCTGACCGAAACAGCCGAGGTGCACCAGCTGCTGGACGCCGTGCCGGAGCCGGTCCTGACTCCGCGCGTGGTGTCAGCCGAGGTGAACTCGGTCCGCAATAACGGCCCCCAGCTGATCCTTCCGGTCCCCGGCTGATCCTGCCGGCCGGCGGCGCCGAACCCGGCGGCGCCGAACCCGGCGGCGCCGCATCCGGCGCCGCCGGTGAGCGGCGGACTACCAGGCGTAATCCTCGGGCGCTGTGCGGTGTCCGGGGAAGATGGTGTCGAGCCGGCCGAGCGTTTCCGCATCCAGTTCAACATCAAGGGCCTTGAGCGCGTCGTCGAGCTGCTCCTGGATCCGCGGACCCACAATCGGTGCGGTGACCGCAGGCTGGTGCAGCAGCCAGGCCAGGGCGAGGATACCCGGTGCAAGGCCAAGCTCATCGGCAAAGTCCTCGTACTGCTGCAGGGCATCCCGGTGGGTTTCCAGGGCCTCTTTGGCACGGCCCTCCGTCCGCCGTCCGCCCTGTTCGCTCTTCTTCAGCACGCCGCCCAGCAGTCCGCCCTCCAGAGGGGACCACGGCAGCAAACCGAGGCCGTAGTGCTGTGCCGCTGGAATAACTTCCAGCTCCACGGTGCGGCTGATCAGGTTGTAGATGGACTGTTCACTGACCAGGCCGTTGAAGTTCCGGCGCCGGGCGGCCTCCTGCGCCTGGCCGATGTGCCAGCCGGCAAAATTCGAACTGCCGTTGTAAATGATCTTGCCCTGCTGGACAGCCACGTCCATGGCCTGCCAAATCTCGTCCCACGGCGTGTTCCGGTCCACGTGGTGAAACTGGTAGAGGTCAATGTAGTCGGTCTGCAGGCGCCGAAGGCTCGCGTCGAGAGCCCGGCGGATATTCAGCGCCGACAGGAAAGTGTCGTTGGGGCGCTCGCTCATCGATCCGTACAGTTTGGTGGCCAGCACGGTGTCTTCCCGGCGGCCGCCGCCCTTGGCGAACCAGCGGCCAACGATCTCCTCGGTCCATCCCTTTTATCCCCCCATCCGTACACGTTGGCTGTGTCAAAGAAATTGATGCCGGCCTCACGCGCGGAGTCCATGATGGAGTGTGCATCGGCTTCCTCGGTCTTGGGCCCGAAGTTCATGGTGCCCAGGCAGAGGCGGGAAACGCTGAGACCGGAACGGCCCAAATGGGTGTACTGCATGAAAGTCCTCACTTGATGTAGGAAACCGCGTAAAGCGCCTCCTCGGGGAGGCGCACGGTGCAGGATTCATTCTGCGTCGCCGGGAGGTGCTCCGGCTAGGGGTACCGTGCACCCCTGCCGGGGAAATAGGGTGGAGGTCAACCTCTATGAAAGGCACCGATGACGCACCAGAATGTTCCCGGACTAACGCTGAACAACGGGGTCCGCATTCCCCAGCTCGGCTACGGAGTTTTCCAGATCCCGGGAGAGAAAACGCAGGAAGCGGTCGAAGCGGCACTCGAAGCAGGCTACCGGCACATCGACACGGCGGCCGCCTACCGCAACGAGGCAGGGGTCGGTTCCGCCATTGCGGCGTCCGGCATTCCCCGGGAGGACCTCTTCATCACCACCAAGCTTCGAAACGGCGACCAGGCCAGGGCACGGGACGCGTTTGAGGAAAGCCGGGACGCGCTGGGCCTGGAGCGGGTGGACCTGTATCTGATTCACTGGCCGGTTCCATCCCAGGGGCTGTTCCTCCAGGCCTGGAACGACCTGGAGCAGATCTACTCCGACGGGCTGGCCCGCGCCATCGGGGTCTCCAACTTCCTTCCCGACCACCTGCAGGAGCTGACCCGGGCCGCCGACGTCGCTCCCGCTGTCAACCAAATTGAGCTGCACCCCACCTTCCAGCAGCGGGCGCTCGCTGACGCCACCCGCCGCCACGGTATGGCCGTGGAAGCCTACAGTCCCCTGGGGCAGGGCGAAGACCTGTCCAACAACGCGGTGGTGGAGATTTCGCTCCGGCACCAGGCGACCCCGGCGCAGGTGGTGCTGGCCTGGCAGCTGGCCTCCGGCAACATCGTCATCCCCAAGTCGGCCACACCGCAGCGGATGCGGGAGAATCTGGCTTCGGTGAGCGTGGAGCTCACCGCCCGTGACATGGAACAGATCAATGAGCTCGACGCCGGCAGGAGGATCGGCGCGGACCCGGCCACAGCATCCTTCAGCCAGTACTGATCCGGCGGTTCGGTGGCCCGCGCTGATGTAGCCTGAGACACAAACCTGAACCTGCAAGGAGGGCACATCCGTGGCCGAGTCGTACTACCGCGCCCTGGGCGAGGACACCTTTGAAGCCACTCTCCACACACAGGGCGCGTGGAATGAGCACGAACAGCACATGGCACCGGTTGCGGGGCTCCTTGCCTACGCGCTGGAGAACTGCAGCCCCCGGGCCGAAATGCGCCTGGCCCGGATCAGCTACGACATCCTGGGCGTCATTCCCCGCGGCAGCTTCGACGTGAGGACAAAAATCCTGCGCCCCGGCCGCACCATCGAACTGCTGGAAGCGGAGCTGATTGCGGAAGGCCGGACGGCGGTGCAGGCCACCGCCTGGCGGCTGGCCGTCGGGTCCACACAGGAAGTCGCAGCCCTCGAAGACGCACGGATGCCGGGCCCGGACGGCCTGGACACCGCTTCCGGAATGACCCAGTGGCCCGGGGACTTCATCGGGTCCCTGGACTTCCGCGCAGTGGAGGGCCTGCGGCCGGGCCGTGGCCGGGTCTGGATACGAACCCCGTACGAAATGGTGGAGGGGACACCGGCCAGCGACCTCGTGCGCCTGGTGGGCCTGGTTGACACCGCCAACGGCATTGCCGCCCGGGTTCCTCCGGGTGGAGACAGCTACATGTTCCCCAATGTCGACCTGCAGATCCACCTCCACCGTTCGCCGCGGGGTGAATGGCTCGGACTGGACACCCGCGTGACCTTCGGCACCGACGGGATCGGCCTCACCTCCTCGGTGCTGCACGACGTGGAGGGCCCTTTTGGCCGCAGCGAGCAGATCCTGACGGTGCGCCGGCTCGGCGGCCGGGCCTAGGCGGCGGCTACCAGTGCCCCGGGACGTACCCCCGCCCCCGGCTGCCGCCCCCGGGCCGGTTCCACTCGCCGTCGTGCGCCAAGACCGCAGCCTTGGCGCCGCCGGCGACCTGGATTTCGCCCTGGTGATGCTGGAGGCCGCGCGTGCCGGCACCCTGGGTCCCACGCTGCGCGTGTACCGCCCCGAGCCCACGGTGGCGCTGGGCCAGCGCGATGCCCGCCTGCCCGGGTTCGCCGCCGCCGCCGGGGCCTGCTGGCAGCTCGGCTTTGAACCGCTCGTCCGCAAGGCCGGCGGACGCGCCGCCGCCTATCACCGCGGCTGCCTCATTCTGGACCACGTGGAACCCGGCGGCGGCGGAATTGCGGACTCCCGGCCGCGGTTTGCGGCGTTCGGCGAGCTGTACGCCTCGGCGCTGCGGCGGGCCGGCATCAACGCCGCGGTGGGGGAAATTCCGGGGAGTACTGCCCGGGGAGTTCACCGTCCACGGCATCACGGAGACGGGGAGGAAACTCAAGCTCGTCGGAACGGCCCAGCGTGTGGTTTCCGGTGCCTGGCTTTTTCCTCGGTGGTGGTGGTACAGAACGCCGCTCCGCTGCGCCGGGTCCTCACCGGCTGCTATTCCGCGCTGGGACTGGACTGGAACCCCGAGACTGCCGGTGCCGCGGAGGATGCGGGCGAAGCGCCGGCGGACGGCGGTGTTCTGATGGACACGGTCCTGGCGGCGCTGATCGAAGCCTATGGTGCCCGCCGTCCGCTTGCTGCCGGGAGTTTTGCAGCGCTGGCCGACTCCCTGGCTGTCGACGGCGCCGCCGCGCGAAACGCCGCCCGGGTGCACTAATCCGTGCATCGATCAGTAAGCTTGCTTAAGGTCCTGCACACCGCCGTATAAAGGAAGACCATTGGCCAAGAACAGCATCATCACGAAAACTCCCAAGAACTCCGTTGAAAACACCGCCCTGCGGCTCAAGGCAGTCCTGGAGGTCCTGGCCGCGGAGGACCCGTCCGCAGACCGGCGGATTAGCCGCGGAGAAGTGCTGGCCGCTGCGATTTCCCGGGCGCCGTTGGAAGGCCGCGAGTCGGAGCTGCTTGCCAGCGGTGCGGCACGCGGGGAGCGTGCCCTTGTCAACGCCACCAGCAAGCTGGTTAAGGCCGGGTGGATCACCAAAGAAGGCCGTGCCGGGTGGAGCATCACGGCCCATGGACGCCGCGCCCTGACGGATTTTCCGGACACAGCCGACCTGCTTGCCGCCATGGACAATCCGGCTCCGGGCACAGCCGACGCTCCCGAAACAACTCCCGAAACGGCCGTCGAAGCAGTCATCGAAGAGGCACTGCAGGAGTCCGTCGTGGAGCCGGAGGCGCCGCAGGAACAGCACGGGGCACATCAGGGCGCAGACCCGTCCGAACCGTCCTTTCCGCAGCCCGGCACCGTAGTGCTGGCCGGAAACCTGGCCGTCCCGGGGCACGCGGACTGGGACCCGGCGGACAGTGGGCTGCAGTTCACCTTCGACCGCAGCGACGAGCTGTGGAAGCTCACCGTGGACCTTTCCGCCGGCACCTATGAGTACAAGGTGGCGCTGAACGGTTCCTGGGAGGAGAACTATGGCACGGACGGGCACCGGAACGGGGCAAACCTGCACATCGTGCACGACGGCGGCCCGCTGACCTTCCTCTACGACCACGCGACCCACCTGGTCATCACCAAGCCGGACGTCACCGGATAGGGCCAGCGGAAGCCGCAGGGCTCGCCGGGTATCACCGGCCGGTTCGCTGAACCGGATCCGTGAGGAACCCGGCCGGCTCCCGCACCCACCACGCGCCGTCGGCCCGGCGTTCGGCCGGAGTGGAAAACCGGTACCGGTAGACGCGGGCCCGAACCCAGCGCGGCGGCGGCCCCGGAAAGGGGTTGCCGCCGAGCAGGGCAAGGGTCCGGCGGTCGCCGTCGAGCAGTTTCTGCAGCAGGACCGGAAACCAGGAACCGCCCGAAGCGCCCAGGGCGAGGAACCACATCAACCAGTCCAGCCGCAGGTGGTACGGAGCGAACTGGCGCGGCATCCGGGACGGATCCCGGGCTTGCCCCGAAACCCGTACTCCAGCCAGCGGGCATCCGGGCCCGGGTCATCCATGGTGCCCTCAATCACCACCTCGCTGCGCCGGCGGGTGATGCTGCCGAACGCACCGTAGGCGTTGGACAGGTGCCAGCGGTTGAAGCTCGCGTTCATCAGCTGGTCCCGGCGGAACAGGTTCCGCAGCGGCGCCCACGCCCAATAGAGCATCAGCGCCGTGACAGCCAGCACGGCGGCGGCGAACCACACGGGGGTGGCGGCGGCGTCCGGGGAGCTGGAAGCCGGCCGCGGGCAGCAGCGCCTGCACCATAGCGTCCGGGACGGAGCCGACGGCGAGCAGGATGGTCAGGACATTGAGCCAGGCAAAGTTCCTGAAAGCACGAGCCAGAGCTGGGTGATGATCACGATGAGTGCCGCAAGTCCGGCGACGGGCTGCGGAAAGAAAAGGAAGAAGGGCACCACCAGCTGCGCGAAGTGGTTGCCGAGCACTTCGGCCCTGTGGAGCGGCTTGGGCAGGTGATGGAAGTACCAGCTGGCGGGGTTGGGCATGGGCTGGGTTTCGTGGTGGTAATACAGTGCGGTCAGGTTCCGCCAGGCTTTGTCGCCGCGGATTTTGATCAGTCCCGCCCCGAACTCCAGCCGGAACACCAGCCAGCGGAAGAGGACGAGCACCGTCACCGGGGGAGCGACGTCGTTGGAGCCCAGGAAAGCGGCCAGGAAACCGGCTTCGAGCAGCAGGGATTCCCAGCCGAAGCCGTAGAACGTTTGGCCGATGTTCACGATCGACAGGTACAGGAACCAGATCAGCAGGAAGGCCGCCATCGGCAGCCAGGGCGGGCCCAGCTGCGGCAGGCCCGCAAGCAGCAGTGCCGAGACGGCCGCGCCCGTCCACGCCGCGGCGAGCAGGAACCGGTCCGAGTAATGCCAGCGGAACAGCGTGGGAATGCCGCGGCCGGCGGTCCGGGCCAGGAACTGCGGCGCCGGCAGCAGACCGCGTTCACCCAACAGTGCCGGGAACTGATTGGCAGCCGAAATAAAGGCGATCAGGTACACCGCGGCGATGCCGCGCTGCAGCACCTGCCGCGCGAATTCGTACCCTTCGGCGCTGAAAAGATCCATGGCATGTCCACCCTAGCGCCGCCGTCCCGGGCATACCTGCCGCATGCCCGTTACCCGGTTCTCAGGACGGTCCGTCAATCCCGTCGTCGAACCGGCGGCGTGCTTCTTCGATGAGTGGCATCTGAGCCGCGGATCCGGCGCGGTGTGGGTTCGTACCGGAGCTGCGGCAGGAAAGTCCGGAATGCGGGGCTGAGCTGAAGTGCCGTTTCTTCAGTGTCTTGCGGCGATACGGCGGAATCAAGGCCGGAAAGGTTCCGTGGTCTTACGCCCGCACCCCCGGGGCTGATGCTTTCTCCCGGGAAGCACCAGCCCCGCAGGGCGTTCGGTCAGTGGCCCCGCGCGATCCATTCCTCCAGCTGCGGTGCTTCCGCGCCGATGGTGGTGGCGTCACCGTGCCCGGTCAGGACCCGGGTCTCCGACGGCAGCGTGAGCAGCTGTTCGCGGATGGACTTGATGATGGTGGGGAAATCGCTGTAGGACCGGCCGGTGGCGCCGGGTCCGCCGGCGAACAGCGTGTCACCGCTGAAGAGCACCGGTGCGCCGTCGCCCGGCGCGCCGGAGGCCAGCAGGAAGCACACCGATCCGGGGGAGTGCCCCGGGTGTGCAGGGCCTGCAGGGTGATGCCGGCGACCTCGAAGATGTCGCCGTCCTCGATGACGTCGTCGGGCCCTTCGTCCGGGAATACCGCGTCCCAGAGCATCCGGTCCGCGGCATGCAGGAAGACCGGGGCGCTGAATCGGTCCCGGGCCTCGCCCACGGCGCGGATGTGGTCATCGTGGCCGTGGGTGAGCAGGATCCCCTGGACCTCGCGGTCGCCAACCGCTGCCGCCACCGCATCGATGTCGTGGGCCGGGTCAATGATGATCACCTGGGCGTCGTCGCCGACAATCCACACGTTGTTGTCCACGTCCCAGGTGCCGCCGTCGAGGGAGAACGTCCCCGAGGTGATGACGTTGTCGATGTTCACGCTCATTTAGAGGACCACCACCGAACGCAGGACCTTGCCGTCGTGCATCTTGGTGAAGGCTTCCTCAATGTCGTTCAGGCCGATGCGCTCGGTGACAAAGGCGTCCAGATCCAGGCGGCCGAGCTTGTACTGCTCCACGAGCATCGGGAAGTCGCGCGAGGGCAGGCAGTCGCCGTACCAGGAGGACTTCAGTGAGCCGCCCCGGCCAAAGACGTCCGCCAGCGGCAGTTCGATCTTCATCTCCGGGTTGGGCACGCCCACCAGGACCACGCGGCCGGCGAGGTCGCGCGCGTAGAAGGCCTGCTTGTAGGTTTCGGGGCGGCCAACGGCGTCAATCACGACGTCGGCGCCGTTGCCTTCGGTGAGGGCGCGGATGGCCTCGACCGGATCCTCTTCCTTGGAGTTGATGACGTGGGTGGCACCCTGCGCCTTCGCCAGTTCCAGCTTCTTGGCGTCAATGTCCACGGCAATGATGGTGGTGGCTCCGGCCAGCTGCGCGCCGGCGACGGCGGCAATGCCCACGCCGCCGCAGCCGATGACGGCCACGGATTCGCCGCGCTGCACCTCCCCGGTGTTGATGGCGGCACCGATGCCGGCCATGATGCCGCAGCCGAGCAGGCCCACGGCGGCGGCGTCGACGTCGTCGTCCACCTTGGTGCACTGGCCGGCGGCCACGAGGGTCTTCTCCGCAAACGCGCCGATGCCCAGCGCGGCCGTCAGCTCGGTGCCGTCCTCAAGGGTCATCTTCTGGGTGGCGTTGTGGGTGTTGAAGCAGTACTGCGGTTCGCCCTTGCGGCAGGCCCGGCACTCGCCGCAGACGGCGCGCCAGTTCAGGACCACGCGGTCGCCGGGGGCAACTTCGGTGACGTCGGGGCCGACGGCGGAGACCACGCCGGTGGCTTCGTGGCCGAGCAGGAACGGATAGTCGTCATTGATGGCGCCCTGCTTGTAGTGCAGGTCGGTGTGGCAGACGCCGCAGGTGAGGATGTCCACCAGGGCTTCGCCGGGGCCGGGGTCCGGAACCAGAATGGTCTCCAGAGAGACCGGGGCGTTCTTTTCCTTGACGACTACTGCCTGAACCTTGTGAACCATATGCGTTGTGCTGCCTCTCGGGGGTGTCCGGGCGGGGCGCCGAAGTCCGGCATCCCGCATTCCATCCTATGAAGCGGGACGGTTGAGCGCGAAGTTGACGTGCGTTCCACGCCCGTGCGGATGGGGCCTGTGCCCGGTGCGTCAGGGCAATCCGTTGTACAGATACGGGTTTGCACAATTCCGTTGTACAGATAACGGGTTTAAACGCGGAGTTTGGCCCCGTTATCTGTACAACGGACGGGTGAGGGCGGGGTTTGGCCCCGTTATCTGTACAACGGACGGGTGAGGGCGGGGTTTGGCCCCGTTATCTGTACAACGGACCAGGAAGCGGCCCTCAGTGGAGGCTCAGAGGCCCAGGCGGGACTTCACTTCCGCGGCGGACGGGTTGGTGGCCGAGGAACCGTCCGGGAAAATCACGGTGGGCACGGTCTGGTTGCCGCCGTTGATTTCGGCCACCAGCTCGGCGGTGCCGTCCACGTCTTCGATGTTGACCTCGGTGTAGCCGATGCCGGCCGTGTCCAGCTGCGACTTCAGACGGCGGCAGTAGCCGCACCAGGAGGTGGAGAACATGGTGATGGACCCGGCGTCGGGGGTGAATGCTTCTGCTGTGGCGGCCATGGAGGGCTCCTTCTGCTGGAAATTCAGGGACTGCCCGGTACAACCGCGCAGCTGCCCTTCAATTCCCGCGCCCCGGCGCCCGGGCACGCCAACACCGGCAGCGGCCGGCTCAGGGGCTGGCACACTGGAAGCATGTGCGGACGTTACGTAATGGCAAAGACGACGGCGGACCTGGTGGCGGAAGCCGAAGCGGAAGCTGATGCCAACCTGGAGCTGCGCCAGTCCTGGAACGTGGCACCGACGTCGGACGTGCCGGTGGTGCTGGAACGCTTCATCGGCGGGCCGGCGGGAAACGGGCGTCCCGTGCGCCAGGTGCATGTGGCGCAGTGGGGGCTGGTGCCCGGATGGGCCCCGGACGCTTCGGCGGGGGCCCGGGCCTTCAACGCGCGCAGCGAAACGGTGCTGGAAAAGCCGACCTTCCGCGAAGCTGTTCGTTCACGCCGCTGTGCTGTCCCGGTGCAGGGATACTACGAATGGAAAGCCGGTCCGGGAAAAACCAAGCGGCCGTTTTACGTCCACCGGGCCGACGGAGCGCTGACGTTTTTCGCGGGTCTGTATGAATGGTGGCGCCCCGCGAGAGTTCCGGGCGAGCCGGGCAGCTGGCTGCTCTCGACGTCGATCCTGACCACTGCCGCACCGGACCCCGCGGACGTTCGTGCCGCCGGGGAACCTTCTGTGCTGGCCGAGCTGGGGGAACTGCATGACCGGCTGCCGGTGCCGCTCACCCGGCAGGGAATGGCCGCGTGGCTGGACCCCGCCGCAGGCAACCCCGCGGCGCTGGTGCACCGGGTGGTTTCCGAGGCTTACACCGCTGCGGCGCAGTGGACCCTGGCCGAGGTGGGGCCTGCGGTGGGCAGCGTCCGCAACGACGGGCCCGGGCTGCTGGCCGCCCCCGGCCCGGACCCGGCCGCTGAGCCTGCACTGTTCTAGCGGGCTTCAGCCCGGCTGATCGCTCGCCGCTGCCGGCACCGGCCCGGCAGCGGCGGCCTCGACTACCTCAAGGATGACCTTGCCGTTCGCGTCGATGCGCAGTCCGGGGTTGTAGCAAACCTCCCAGCGGTAGCCGTCGGGATCGGTGAAGTAGCCCGAATAGCCGCCCCAGCTCATCTGGGTTCCCGGGGCCGTAATGGATCCGCCTGCCGCGGCGGCTTCAGCCAGGACGGCATCCACTTCGGCGGGGGAGCCAACGTTGTGGCCCAGAGTGACCGGAGCGGCGCCCGCCTCGCCCATGGGACCGGCCTCGGCAGCCAGATGGTCACGGCGGAAGAAGGCCAGCAGAAGCCCGGGACCGACCTGGTAGAAGATCACTTCTTCCGGCACGTACTGGGCGGTCTCCCAGCCCAGCCGGGAGGAATAGAACGCGTACGTTACCTCGAGATCCCGTACGCCTACGGTAATCACGGATAGAGAAGATTGCATCCCCTGATCCTGCCACCGCCGGGCGGATATGTTCCCATTTTTACGCAGCGGATCAACGCACCGCTCTGCACCGGCCGGGGACGCGCATGGGTCACCGCCACGAATAGTGCATCCTGCGCGGCCCGCCCGCGGCCGGACAGTTGACGCGGTCCAAGGGAGCGGGCTGTCATGGACGTAGAGCCCGGCACGATTTCCGGCAGCGACCGCGGACCCGTTCCAGATTCCCGGCGCCGGGAAGCTGCGGCCAGCCCTCCAATACGAGAGGCCCAGCTGTCCATGAACGATTCCGCACCCAGTCATCCGGCGGGCAGCCACCGGGCAGCAGGTGCTGCCGGCGAACAGCAGCCCGGTGAACATCCTCCGCGCGGCGGCAGTGCAGGGCGCACGGTCTGGGCCCGGTTCCTGATCCCGGTGGCGCTGATCGTGCTCTGGTTTGGAGCGGGGGCCATTGGCGGTCCCTACTTCGGGAAGATCAGCGAAGTGGCCGACAACAACCAGACCTCCTACCTGCCGTCCAGTTCCGCCTCCACGCAGGTGGCAGAGCTGCAGGAAAAATTCACCGACAGCGATGCCATTCCCGCCGTGATTGTCTACGTGAACGACGGCGGCCTCACCGAGCAGGACCGAAGCTTCATCGACGGGCGAGTCCCGGCCTTGTCGGAGGTCAACGGCGTGGCCGGGGGAGTCTCGCCGGCGCAGATTTCAACGGACGGCCAGGCGGCCGAACTTTGTGCCGGTCCAGGACAACGACAACGCCTCCACCACGGTGGAGGACCTGCGCACCGCCGTCACGGACGGAATTCCCGCCGGGCTGGCGGGCTACGTCACCGGGCCGGCCGGGCAGCTTGCCGACATCAGTGAAGCCTTCAGCGGCATCGACACCTCGCTGCTGCTGGTGGCCGGGCTGGCGGTCTTCGTGATCCTGGTGGTCGTTTACCGGTCCCCGCTGTTGCCGATCCTGGTGCTGTTGACCTCGATCCTGGCACTCTCCGCCGCCATCCTGGTGGTCTACTTCCTGGCCAGGGACGGCATCCTCACCATTAACGGGCAGGTGCAGGGCATCCTGTTCATCCTCGGCATTGGTGCCGCCACCGACTATTCGCTGCTGTATGTCTCCCGCTACCGGGAATCGCTCCGGGACCACGCCGGCCGGTGGGACGCCACCCGGGCCGCGCTGAAGGGCACCTTTGAACCGGTTCTGGCCTCGGCCGCCACGGTCACCGCCGGCCTGCTCTGCCTGCTGCTCAGCGACCTGAACTCCAACAAGGCGCTGGGCCCGGTGGCCGCCATCGGCATCGGCTTTGCCTTCCTCGCAGCAATGACGCTGCTGCCCGCACTGTTGATGCTCACCGGACGAGCTGCGTTCTGGCCCCGCCGGCCGCAGTTCGGTTCCCCTCATCCGGACCGCGACGGCGACGCCCCCAGGGGATCTGGCCGCGGGTGGCGCGGGTCATCAGGGCCCATCCGCGGCGGGTGTGGGTCATCCCCGCCGTGCTCCTGCTGGCTGCGGCCGCGGGCATGCTGCAGCTGCGGGCTTCCGGGGTGCCGCAGAGCGACTTTGTGCTGGGCGAGACGTCCACGAAGGAAGGCCAGCGGGTGCTGGGGGAGCACTTCCCCTCCGGCTCCGGCAGCCCCGCGCTGATCGTGGCCCCGGAAGGTGAGCTCGACGCCGTCGCGCGCGCCGTACTGAACGTATCCGGCGTCCAGGCACTGACAGTGGACGCCACGGGAACCCCGCGGGCACCCTGCCGGTCACCGACGCCGGCCTCCAGCCGTCTCCGGTTCCCGGCAGCTCCGCGGCAGCGCCGAAAGTCGTTGAGGGAAAGGTGCTGCTGGAAGCCACACTGGCCGAAGCGGCGGAGTCGGACGCCGCGGAACAAACCGTGCAGACGATGCGCGACGACGTTTCCGGCATCAGCGGCGTGCTGATCGGCGGAGTCACGGCCACCACCATTGACACGAACGCTGCCGCCGTCCATGACCGGGACCTGATCATCCCCGTGGTGCTGGTGGTCATCCTGATCCTGCTCATGCTGCTGCTCCGGTCGATCCTGGCCCCGGTGCTCCTGATCCTGACCGTGCTCCTGTCCTTCGGCGCGACGCTGGGGATCTCCGCCCTGATGTTCAACCATGTCTTCAACTTCCCCGGAGCCGACCCGGCCGTGCCGCTGTACGGGTTCATTTTCCTGGTGGCACTGGGAGTGGACTACAACATTTTCCTGATGACCCGCGTGCGCGAGGAGAGCCTGCTGCACGGCACCCGCGACGGAGTCATCCGGGGGCTGATGATCACCGGCAGCGTTATCACCAGCGCCGGCATAGTCCTGGCCGCCACCTTCGCGGCGCTGGGCGTGATTCCCGTGCTGTTCCTGGCGCAGCTGGCCTTCATTGTGGCGTTCGGCGTCCTGCTCGACACGCTGGTGGTGCGGTCCCTGCTGGTGCCCGCCCTTTCCTATGACATTGGCCGCAGGATCTGGTGGCCTTCCAAGCTGTCCCGGTCGTCTCCGGGCCGGCACCGGACCGGGCCCGCCGGGCATGGCGCGGCCGCCGGCCACGGCCCGGGAACGGCGGGAGCATCAGAGGCCGGTTAGTCTGAAGGCATGGAAACCCATGATCAGCACCGATCCATGTCCTGCCAGCTCGACGACATCCGCACCGCGATAGACGAGATCGACGAGGAGATTGTTGCGCTGATCTGGCGCCGGGAGCGCCTGGTGCGGCTGGCCGGGCCGCTGAAGGACAACGATGCGCAGGTGAAGGCACCGGAGCGGGTGGAAGAGGTCCTTGAGCACGTACGCACTGCCGCGGGGGCCCAGGACGGAGACCCGACGGTGGTGGAGGCAACCTACCGGGCCATGATTAACGCCTTTATCGACTATGAGCTGAAGGTTCGCCGCCAGGCCGAAACCCAGGCGAAACTGGACGCCTTCGCGCGGAGCTAACGGAAAACGTAGTCCCGGAACGCCTCCGGGAGGCGGCCGGCGTGGGGTAGGGTACTTCCACATCACCGGTGCCCGCACCGTGACAGCACCCGGGGGGAGAGGGGCAGCGATGGACCAGGAGCAGCCGGCGGCGCCGGAACAGACACCGGCAGGCCTTGCGTCGCCGGAACAGTGGCGTGCCGTCGCGGCTGCGCTCGCCGATGAGCGCCGGCTGCGGCTGTACGCGCGCATCATTACAGCCGCGGAGCGGGGAACGCCGCTGGACGGGCAGGACCTGGAGCCCAAGGAACGCAAATCCCTGGCCGCGCTGCAGAAAGCCGGACTGGTGTCCGCCGGCGTATGCGATGTCCAGCCGGTGGCCGGCGTGTTTGCCCGGCTGCTGGCCGGCGGCAAGGAACCGCCCGAGACCTCAGTGCAGCGCTTCCTGGTCAACGGAAAGATCACGGCTTATCCGCGGCGGCAGGCCGACCGCTTGGAGCTGCTTCACTACATTGCCGGGCACGTCTTCGAAACAGCCCCGGCCCCGCCCGGAGAGGTGCCGGTGCTGAACGAACGGCAGATCACCGAACGCCTGGGCGGCTACTCGGCGGATCCGGCCGGAGTTCGGCGCTACCTGGTCGATGAGGGCATCGTCCGGCGTAATCGGGAGGGGTCGCGCTACTGGCTGGCCAGCCCGCGGCCTGCGGACGGCTGGGAATTCGCCGGCTGAGGAGCAGGCCCGCTCCCGGCTCGGAAGCTGCTACGACGTTCCCTCTTCGAGGATCGACACGATCGAGAAGAGCGTGAAGCAGACAGCTCCCAGTCCCACCAGTACATGCGCGGGGACAAAAAACGCCGGGTCAGTGCCTGCGGCTTCAAAGAGGAACGCGGCGAAGAACAGGCAGGTGAGCGCTGTTCCGACGGGCAGAAGCGGGATCCGGTTGGCCAGGGCAAACGTGCGGCGCCAGACAAGGGCGAGCAGCAGCACCTTCGACAGGATGCTGAAGCAGATCAGCCCGAGGCCGATCAGCACACACCCCGGGGCCAGCCGGTAGGGTTCGTGTGAACTGAACAGCACGAACAGCCCGAGCAGCAGGTTGACCGTACCCGCGGCAGCTACGAGCCAGGCCCAGGCGAAACGCTCGCGGTCGCTGAATTCGTTGCGCACCTGGCGCACGATGCTCGCGACGAGAGCGATGAGCGACGCGCAGATCGCCGACAGGCCGATTAGAACGTGGCCGGCCACGAAGCCGGGAGGGTCTCCGCGCACCAACAGCCCGGCCGCGAGGGAGAAACCGGCGGCGGCGGACACAGCCGGAACCGCGATCATCACCCCGCCGAGAGTGCGGGAGTGGGCGCCGTCCGGCGGACCGCCCAGAGGCTCGAGTAACTGTGCTGACTGGATCAGCGTAAATTTTGTGGACGCGGCCGCTACGGTGCTGACGCACGCGGCGACGAAGCCAACGCCAACCACCACGAAACCCGCCGTGAGGTTCTCCGCGGTGCTGTCCCGATTGACCAGGACAATGCCCCAGATGACGGCGGCGGCAGCAGCCACGTAGCCGGAGAGCGGCAGGACGATGCCCCACACGCGCCCGTAACGGCCGATGAGCTGCCGGATGATGGTGGCCGCCGTCGTGAACAGCGCATAACAGATGGCGGTCAGCCCGACGTTGACGTGTCCGGCGACAAAGTGATCGGCATCATCGGGCCCGGCCAGGATGTAGAGGCCGTAGGACAGGCAGACAGCGCCCATGAGAAGCGGTATGGAGCGAAAAATTATGCTCATTGTCCGGTTCATGCGTACCTCGGGGGAAACATGGATTCCGTGCGGCTGCGGCCTGGCGGCCGGTCCGCGTTTAGTGCCAGTTTGCGCCCGCCGTCCCCGCGGAACAACGCCGGAGGCCGCGGCGGACCGTTGACTTGGCAGTACGGCGGGCGTCGAATGGAAAGTGCAGCCCGGACTGCCGTCATCGGGGCGGAAACTTCCAAGGAGATGCACATGGCCGAGAGGTTTACCGCCCGCGGAACAACAGCAGCCCACCCGGCAGCAGGGATGACCGGCGCGATGGGCGCCCCCATCAACACCGTGGCGCTGGCGGCCCACTCCGGCGCGGCACTGGCCCCTCCGGCACCGCCGCATCCGGGCGCTCCGGCGGCAGGCACCGCCTCCCCGGACCTGCCCTCCGGCCGGCAGCCGGCACCGGAGCACTCCCGCCGCCGCGTCGCCCTCATCTTCGCCGGCCTGATACTTTCGGTGCTGCTCGCCGCCCTTGACCAGACCATCGTCTCCAGTGCACTGCCCACCATCGTGGGGGACCTGCACGGTCTGGACCATCTGTCCTGGGTGATCACCGCCTACCTGCTGACCTCCACCATCGGCCTGCCGATCTACGGCAAGCTCGGTGACCTGCTGGGGCGCAAGAACATCTTCATCTTCGCCATCGTGGTTTTCCTGGCCGGCTCGGCGTTGTCCGGCCAGTCGCACAGCATGGCCGAACTGATCACCTACCGGGCCATCCAGGGCGTGGGCGGCGGCGGGCTGATCATCGGCGCGCAGGCCATCATTGGAGACATTATTCCCGCCCGCGATCGCGGCAGATACATGGGCCTGATCGGCGCCGCGTTTGGCATCGCCTCCGTCAGCGGGCCGCTGCTGGGCGGGTACCTGACGGACAACTGGTCCTGGCGCTGGGTGTTCTACATCAACCTTCCCATCGGCCTCATTGCCCTGGCCCTCATCATCGGATCCCTGCACCTGCCGCGGAACAGCGCAAAGGGTATCCGTCTGGACTATGCCGGCGCCGCGCTGCTGGCCGTCGGCACAGCCGCCCTGGTACTGCTGACCAGCTGGGGCGGCAACAACTATGCCTGGACCTCGCCGACCATCCTGACACTGGGAGCGGTTTTCGCCGTCGCCGTCGCCGTGTTCATCCCCGTGGAGCTGCGGGCGAAGGAACCGATGCTGCCGCTGCGGCTGTTTTCCATCCGGAACTTCTTGATCTGCACACTGGTGGGCCTGGCCGTGGGCCTGGCGATGTTCGGGTCCATTGCCTACCTGCCCACCTTCCTGCAGATTGTCAACGGTGCATCCCCCACCATGTCCGGGCTGATGATGCTGCCCATGACCGCAGGCGTGCTGATCACCTCCGTCGGCACGGGCCAACTGATTTCCCGCACCGGCAAGTACAAGATCTATCCGATCCTGGGATCGGCGACCATGGTCCTGGGGCTGATCCTGCTCTCGCGCATTACGAGTACGACGCCGTATTCCTTCACTGCCCTGGGCATGGTGGTGCTGGGGCTGGGCATCGGAGCCCTGATGCAGAACGTGGTCCTCATTGTGCAGAACAGCGTCCCGCCCAATGACATGGGCACCGGGGTGTCCACGGCCAACTATTTCCGGCAGCTGGGCGGATCGCTGGGGATTGCCCTCTTCGGTTCCCTGTTCATCCGCCGGCTCAATGACCAGCTGGCCTCCGCGCCCCCGGGGCAGGTGATCCGGCCTCCGGCGGAGCCAACTCGATCAGCCCGGAGGCCATCAAGGCGCTTCCGGCCCCGGCCCAGGACTTCATCAAGTCCGCCTTCGGTGAAGCCCTGCCGCCCATCTTCCTGCTGGGAGTACCCGTCCTGGCCGCGGCATTCATCCTCACGCTCTTTATCGTGCAGCAGCCGCTGTCCAAAACCGCCCGCGTGGAGGCGGCAACAGAGTAGAACGCAGTCCAGCGAGGAGAACCAGTTCCTGATGTCCCACAAAGCCTTTACGCCGCGTGTTGCGGCGGTCCCGCCCCGTCCCCTGTCAGCAGTGCCCAGGCACCGGGGGGAAGCCGCCCGGGAGGAGGCGCCGAAACGGAACCTGCCCTTCGTCCTCACCGGTCTGTTGCTGTCCGTACTGCTGGCGGCACTGGACCAGACCATCGTGGCCACCGCGCTGCCCACCATCGTGGGCGACCTCAACGGGCTGGAGCACCTGTCCTGGGTGGTGACCGCCTACATTCTGGCCGCAACCATCGGACTTCCGGTCTACGGAAAACTCGGTGACCTGTTCGGCCGCAAGAACATCTTCATCTTCGCCATTGCCGTGTTCCTGCTCGGGTCCGTGCTGTCCGGCCTCGCGCAGAACATGGGACAGCTGATCGGATTCCGCGCCCTGCAGGGCCTGGGCGGCGGCGGACTGATGATCGGCGCCCAGGCCATCCTGGGGGACCTGGTGTCTCCCCGGGAGCGCGGGAAGTACATGGGCCTGATCGGAGCGGCGTTTGGGCTTGCCTCGGTGGGCGGACCGCTGCTGGGCGGATGGATCACCGATGCCTGGTCCTGGCGGTGGGTGTTCTACATCAACCTGCCGATCGGAGCCGTGGCACTCGCCGTCGTCATCGCCTCGCTGCACCTGCCCAAGCCGCGGGGCGGACGGCCGAAGCTGGACTACGCCGGCGCCGCGCTGCTCGCGCTCGCGAGCGCCGCCCTGATCATGCTGACCACCTGGGCGGGCACCACCTACGCCTGGTCGAGTCCGCAGATCCTAGGACTTGCGGCGCTGACCCTCGCCGCGGGTACGGCCTTTGTCCGGGTGGAAGTGAAGGCTGCGGAGCCAATCATGCCGCTGGGCCTGTTCCGCAACCGGAACTTCCTGCTGCCGGTGCTGGTGGGCATTGCCGTTGGCATCGCCATGTTCTCCACCGTCTCCTACCTGCCCACCTTCCTGCAGATGGTCAACCGGGCCACTGCCACCGAATCCGGACTGATGATGCTGCCCATGATGGGCGGTCTGCTGCTGACTTCGATCGGCACCGGGCAGCTGATCTCCCACACGGGGAAGTACAAGATCTATCCGATCCTGGGCTGTGCGGTGATCATGGCCGGGCTGGTGCTGCTGTCCCGGATTTCCGACACCACTCCGTACCGCTTCACGGCGCTCGGCATGCTGGTGATGGGGCTGGGGATCGGCATGCTGATGCAGAACCTGGTGCTTATTGTGCAGAACAGCGTGCCGGGCCGGGATATGGGGGCGGCAATTTCGGCGGCGAATTATTTCCGGCAGATCGGGGCGTCGTTTGGCATCGCCCTGTTTGGCTCGATTTTCATCCACCGCCTGGGCAACGAGATTGCTGCGGCTCCGGCAGGGGCAGGGGCGTCCCTCGGGGGCGACATCAATTCCCTGAGTCCTGCTGTGCTGCGCGGGCTGCCCGCCCCGGTGCAGGATTTTGTCGCCTCGGCCTTCGGGCACGCGCTGCCGCCGATCTTCCTGCTGAGCGTGCCCGTGGTGGCTGCGGCCCTGGTGCTGTGCCTGTTTATCCGGGAGGTGCCGCTGTCCACGGCGGTGCGGGCGGAAGCGGAGGTGGAGTAGAACATCCGGGGTTTGGCCCGGGCGGGCGGAAAAGACCACTACGTGGTGACGATTCCCAGCTGCTGGCCGTACACTGGACGATGTTCGAACATACGTTCGAAAGAGAGTGCCGTCTAGAACCAGATACGGCCGCAGGCAGTGGGCCAACGGGGCGCGGGTGCGCGCCTGCCCGGCGGGGAGGAACGGAAATGGGTGTCTTCAGCGAAGCACTGGAGGTGGTGTGCTCGCCTGCGGGCCAGCCCCTGCGGCTGGTCTGGAGCGGTCAGACCTACAAAGTGGCTGCGGATCCGGTGCGCTGGTATGAACGCCGGAACTGGTGGGACGAAGCGGCCCGGGCCGAACGCGGGCACGGCCCGGGACTGGTGGACTCGGAAATATGGCGGGTCCAGGCCCGGAAAACCCCGCGCTCGCCGCTGCGCACCCTGGACATCTCCCATGACATTGCCAGCGGCCGCTGGCGCCTGATCCGTATCCACGACGCCCTGCGGGAAAGTGCCTAGGAACCCCGTGAGCTTTACCCATCTGCATGCCGCCACCGCCTTCAGCGCACACTACGGGGTGTCCTGGCCGGAGGAAATGGCGCAGGCCGCCGCGGCTGACGGCGCCGACGCGCTGGCCTGCACCGACCGGGACGGCCTGTACGGAACGGTCAAGCACCTGCGCGCCTGCATGGAGGCCGGAATCGATCCGATTGTGGGGGTGGACCTGGCGGTGCTCGGCGAACCGGATGCCTCCGGCGCCCTGCCGGTGACCGGGCGGGTGGTGGTCCTGGCCCGCGGGCACCGCGGCGGAGCCGGCTACCGGGCGCTGTGCCGGCTGATCTCCGATGCCCACGCCGGCACGTCGGCATCAGCGGCACGCAAAAACAGCAGGCCGGTGGGCGTGACCATGGCGCAGCTGGCCTCGCGGGCAGCGGGCGACGGCGGCGGCAACCGAAGCGGCGGCGAAGGAAGCGGCGTCAGCGGGGATGCCGGCCGCGGGCCGGTCCTGACCGTACTCGTGGGTCCCCATTCCGACGTCGGCACCGCCATGCGCAGCCGCAGCTACGCCGTCGCCCGGACGCTTTTCGCCGCTGGCAGGCGCTCCTGCCGCGCGAAGCGCTCGCCGTGGAGGTGGTGACCCACCTCAGCGCACCGGGGGCCACCCTCAGCCTGGCCCACGCCGTGCGCATGTTCCGGCTGGCCGATGAAATGCAGCTGCCGGCCATCCTTACCAATGCCGTGCGCTATGTCGACGCCGACGGCGCGGCCACCGCCGATGTCCTGGACGCCGCGCGCGCCCTGACCGCCATGGCCCGGCTGGGGGACCTGCAGCCCAACGGGCAGGGCTGGCTAAAAACGGCGGAACAGATGAAGGCCCTGGCCCGGGAAATCAGCGCCGGAGCCGGATACGGGGAGCGGGAGCCGCGAAGCTGCTCCGCGACACCGAAGCGCTCGCCGATGCCTGCCGGATGGACCCGGTCACGGACATGGGCTGGAAGCAGCCGGTGGTTCCGGAAGCCTCGGTCATCGGCATCACCTCCGAACCCATGGCCGAGCTGGTGGGCCGCTGCGAAGCGGGCATCAGCCGCAGGTTCCCCGCGCTGGACGCGGGTGCCGGGGCACGCCTGCGCAACCGGCTGGCCCATGAACTGGGCATTATTGAACGGCTCGGCTTTGCCTCGTACTTCCTGACCGTCGCCGAAGTCTCCGCCATGATCACCGGGATGGGGGTGCGCGCCGCGGCCCGGGGATCCGGTGCCTCCTCGCTGGTGAATTACCTGCTGGGGGTCAGCCATGTAAATCCGCTGGCCCACGACCTGATCTTTGAACGTTTCCTCTCGCAGGACCGCTCCACCCTGCCGGACATCGACATTGACGTGGAAAGCGCGCAGCGGCACAACGTCTATCACCGCATCTTTGAACGCTTCGGCGCTGAACGGGTCACCCTGATGAGCATGCAGAACGGCTATCGTGCCCGTGGCGCTGTGCGCGACGCCGGTATGGCCCTTGGCCTGGCCGAGGAGGACATCGGGGCCGTGGCCAAACAACTGTGGCGCTTTTCCGCCCGCAAGTTCCGGGAGGCGCTCGCGGAAAAACCCGAACTGCGCGAGGTTGCCGAACGGGTCGAAGGCAACCGGCAGCTGGACCTGCTGGTGGACCTGACCGAACGGCTGGACCGGCTGCCCCGGCACATTTCCATGCATCCGTGCGGCGTGATCCTGGGGGATGCGTCCCTGTTGGACCGCACTCCTGTGCAGCCGTCCGGGCTCGGCCTGCCCATGTCCCAGTTCGACAAACACGACATGGACCCCATGGGCATGCTCAAGCTCGACGTGCTGGGAGTGCGGATGCAAAGCGCCATGGCCTACGCCCTGCAGGAGGTCCGGCGGCTGCATCCGACCAAAGCGGACACTGTTGCCGCCGGTGCCCATCCGCCCGGACCGGACGGGCAGGGGCCTGACTATGTGCGGGAGGACGGCTCGATCGAGCTCGACGCCGTGCCCCTGGACGATGCGCCCACCTATGACCTGATCTGCAGCACCTACACGCTGGGATGCTTCCAGATTGAATCCCCGGGCCAGCGGGAGCTGATCGGCAAGCTCGCTCCGCGCGAGTTCAATGATCTGATCATCGACATCTCGCTCTTCCGCCCCGGCCCGATGAAATCGGACATGGTCCGTCCCTTCCTGGAGCACCGGCACGGCTGGTCGCCGGAGGTGTATCCGCATGAGGCCCTGCGGCCGGTCCTGGCGGAAACCCATGGGGTGACAGTGTTCCATGAACAGGTGCTGCGGACCTTTGACGTGTTCACCGGCTGCGGACTGGCCAAGGCCGATGAGCTGCGCCGGCTGCTGGGCAACGAGGATGCCGAATCGTCGGTGGAGGACTATTTCCGCACCGAAGCCGGCAAGCGCGGATATGGCGCCGAAGTCATCGACAAGGTCTGGGGCACGCTGAAGGCGTTTGGCAGCTTCGGATTCTGCAAGGCCCACGGTGCCGCCTTTGCGGTGCCCACCTACCAGTCCGCGTGGCTGAAGGCCCACCACCCCGAAGCCTTCCTGGCCGGTATCTTCGAACACGATCCGGGCATGTACCCCCGCCGGCTGCTGGTGGCCGAGGCCCGGCGGATGGGCATTCCCATCCTGCCGCTGGACATTAACCGCAGCGGCGCGCAGTACCGGGTGGAACGGGTGCCGGCCGTCCCGGCAACTCCCGGACACCCGGCCCGGCCGGAGAAGCTGGGCATCCGGCTGAGCCTGGCCGGGATCTACGGCCTCTCGGCGGCGGAGCTGCGGCGCATCACTGCCGGCCAGCCCTATGACTCGCTGGCTGACCTGCGGGCCCGGGCACGGGTGGGCCGGAAAACCCTGCAGCGCCTGGCCTCGCTGGGCGCCTTCGACTCCCTGGCCCGGGACGCCGGCACGGGAGCATCCCGCGCGGATCTGCTGCACCACCTGGATGCTGCTCCGCCCCGGCCGGCGGCGCGGAAGTACGATCCGATCCCCGGCCAGCTGGCGCTGCCGCTGGGCGACACCGAACTGGAAAACCTGCACCCGGCCCTGCCCGAACCCACCCTGCGCGAGAAGGTGCGCACTGAACTGGATTTGCTGTCGGTGGACGTCAGCGCCCACCTGATCGACAGCTACGGGCCGCTGCTCGCGGAGCTGGGGGTGACCAAGGCCCGGGACCTGATGGAGCTGCGCAACGGTTCCGAGGTGCTGGTGGCGGGCATCCGGGTGGCCACCCAAACTCCGCCCATGCGCGGGGGGCGCCGCGTGGTGTTCATCAGCCTCGACGACGGCACCGGCTGCGTGGACTGCACCTTCTTCACCGAGGCCCAGGAAAAGACCGGCCCCCTGCTCTTCGGCACCCAGCTGATGCTGATCCGCGGCCTGACCCGCCGCACCGGGCCGCGCGGGATCAGCATGCAGGCCCTGGAAGCCTGGGACCTAAACGACACGTCCTCCCTGCCCCGTCCCCAGCGCGGCAGGTTGGTGGGGCCCAACTCCAGCGGATAACATCGAAGGGGCGCAGAAGGAGCCGGTCATGTCCTGACCGGTCCAGGACGCCGCACAACGAAATCTAGGAGACAACCGTGTCAGTGCCAGAGAAGTTCACCCTCATCGTCGACGGCGAAGAGACCACGGTGGATACTGGCACCACAGGTGCTCAGCTGTTCTTCGACCGCCGCGACGTCGTCGTGATGCGCGTAGACGGCGTCCTGAAGGACCTGGACACGAAGCTGGCCCCGGGCTCCGCTATCGAAGCCGTGACCATCGAGTCCGAGGACGGCCTGAACGTCCTGCGCCACTCCACCGCGCATGTCATGGCTCAGGCCGTGCAGCAGCTGCGCCCGGACGCCAAGCTGGGCATCGGCCCGTACATCAAGGACGGCTTCTACTTCGACTTCGATGTGGCCGAGCCGTTCACGCCCGAGGACCTGAAGACCCTCGAGAAGATGATGCAGAAAATCATCAACTCGAACCAGAAATTTGCCCGCCGGGTGGTCACCGAAGAAGAGGCCCGCGACGCCATGGCCAATGAGCCGTACAAGCTGGAACTGCTGGGCAAGAAGGACGGCGCCGACGAAGCCGGCGAAGGCGCGAACATCGAGGTCGGCGCCGGCGAGATCACCATCTACGACAACGTGGACCGCAAGTCCGGCGACGTCGTGTGGTGCGACCTGTGCCGCGGCCCGCACCTCCCCAACACCAAGCTGATCTCCAACGCCTTTGCGCTGACCCGTTCCTCCGCCGCCTACTGGCTCGGTGACCAGAAGAACCAGCAGCTGCAGCGCATTTACGGCACCGCCTGGCCCACCAAGGACGCCCTGAAGGCCTACCAGGAGCGCCTGGCCGAGGCCGAACGCCGCGACCACCGCAAGCTGGGCACCGAACTGGACCTGTTCTCCTTCCCGGATGAACTGGGTTCGGGCCTGCCGGTGTTCCACCCCAAGGGCGGCATCATCCGCAAGGCCATGGAGGACTACTCCCGCCAGCGCCACACCGAGGCCGGCTACGAGTTCGTTTACACCCCGCACATCACCAAGGGCCACCTGTACGAGGTGTCCGGGCACCTGGACTGGTACCGCGACGGCATGTTCCCTCCCATGCACGTGGACGAGGTCACCGACCCGGAGACCGGCGAGGTCACCAAGCCCGGCCAGGACTACTACCTGAAGCCGATGAACTGCCCCATGCACAACCTGATCTTCCGCTCCCGCGGACGGTCCTACCGCGAACTGCCGCTGCGCCTGTTCGAATTCGGCTCCGTGTACCGCTACGAGAAGTCCGGCGTGATCCACGGCCTGACGCGCGTGCGCGGCATGACCCAGGACGACGCCCACATCTACTGCACCCGTGAGCAGATGAAGGACGAGCTGACCACCACGCTCAACTTTGTCCTGGACCTGCTCAAGGACTACGGCCTGGATGACTTCTACCTGGAACTCTCCACCAAGGATCCGGAGAAGTATGTCGGTTCCGACGAGGTGTGGGAGGAAGCCACCCGCACCCTCGCCGAGGTGGCCGAAGCTTCCGGACTGGACCTGGTTCCGGACCCGGGCGGAGCCGCCTTCTACGGCCCGAAGATCTCCGTCCAGGCCCGCGACGCCATTGGCCGCACCTGGCAGATGTCCACCATCCAGCTGGACTTCAACCTCCCCGAGCGCTTCGAGCTGGAGTACCAGGCCGCCGACGGCACCCGCCAGCGACCGGTGATGATCCACCGCGCCCTGTTCGGTTCCGTGGAGCGCTTCATGGCCGTGCTCACCGAGCACTACGCCGGTGCGTTCCCGGCCTGGCTGGCACCGGTGCAGGTGGTCGGCATCCCCGTGGCCGAGGCGTTCAACGACTACATGTTCGACGTCGTCGATAAGCTCAAGGCGCACGGCATCCGCGCCCAGGTGGACACCGGCACCGACCGCTTCCCGAAGAAGATCCGCACCGCGTCCAAGGACAAGATTCCGTTTGTCCTGATTGCCGGCGGTGACGATGCCGACGCCGGCGCAGTGTCCTTCCGCTTCCGCGACGGCAGCCAGGACAACGGCGTGCCCGTGGAAGAGGCCGTCAAGCGGATTGTCGAAGCCGTCCGGAACCGGGACAAGTAGGGCGGCGGCGGCAGGAGTGCAGATGGAAAACAGCAGCCGGGACGACGGCGGCAGTCCCTATCCGGGCGATGCCGCGGTCACCGATCCCTTCGAGCTTCCCGGGGTGCCGGATTCCTTTGCGCGCCTGTGGACCCCGCACCGGCTGGCGTACATCAAGGGCGGGCAGGAGCAGGTCTCCTCGGAGCACAACTGTCCGTTCTGCGCGGCGCCGTCCCGCAGCGACGAAGAGTCCCTGATTGTGCACCGCGGGAAGTACGCCTTTGTCATCCTGAACCTGTTTCCGTACAACGCCGGTCACCTGCTCGTTTGCCCGTACCGTCACGTCCCCGACTACACGGACATCGACGGGCAGGAAACGGCCGAAATTGCGTCCCTCACGCAAACGGCAATGCGGGTGCTGCGGAAGGTGTCCAACCCCAGCGGTTTCAACCTGGGCATGAACCAGGGTGTTACCGGGGAGCGGGAATCGCAGCCCATCTGCACCAGCACATCGTGCCGCGCTGGGGCGGGGACGGTAACTTCCTGCCAATCATTGCCCAGACCAAGGCCATCACCCAGACCCTGGGAGATGTCCGGCAGCAGGTGGCCGATGCCTGGCCGCAGGCTGACCCAGCGGCAAGCGAGGACTGAGCGGTGCTGAACAAATACGCGCGGGGCTTTTTCACCGGCCTGTTCACGCCGCTGGCCGCGTGGCTGCTGAAGCGGGGCGTCAGCCCCGACGCCGTCACCATCCTGGGCACCCTGGGAGTGATGGTGGGCGGGCTGGTCTTTTATCCGCTGGGGGAGCTGTTCTGGGGAACCCTGTTCATCACGGCGTTTATTTTCTCCGACGTCATTGACGGCATCATGGCACGGCAGCAGGAACGGTCCGGAAAATGGGGAGGGTTCCTGGATTCCACCCTGGACCGCTTTGCTGACGGCGCCCTGTTCGCCGGCGTCAGCATCTGGTTCTTCACCGGGGGCGGCAACGACGCCATTGGCATCGCCGCCATCATTTGCCTGGTGCTGGGCATGCTGGTTTCCTACATCCGCGCCAAGGCCGAGTCCCTGGGCTTTACCGCCAACGTGGGGATCGCCGAGCGCGCCGAGCGGCTGGTGTCCCTGCTGGTCGCCACCGGACTGGTGGGACTGGGAGTCCCCGAGGTGCTGCTGCTGGTGGTCCTGCTGCTCCTGTGCGCAGCCAGCTGCGTGACCATCGCGCAGCGGATGCTCGCCGTGCACCGGCAGGCTGCCTGAGTTCCGAACCCCCGCCCGCCGCAGAGTAACTTTTCAGCCCGCCCGTCATCGGAAGCAACCCGGTGGCGGGCTGGCCGTTCAATGGCCGCCGAGCCCCTAGACTGGGTGCAGCAGTACTCCCCGCCCGATTTCCCCGCGAAGGTGAGCTCCATGAACAGCCCAGAGTCCCACGGCGCAGCTGCGCCTCTTTCTCCGTCCGGATCACTGTCTCCGGTCACCGGCAGCAGCCGGGTCAAACGCGGCATCGCCGAGATGCTCAAGGGCGGAGTGATCATGGACGTGGTGACCGCCGAACAGGCCCGGATTGCCGAAGACGCCGGAGCAGTGGCGGTCATGGCCCTTGAGCGGGTTCCCGCCGACATCCGCGCCCAGGGCGGAGTCTCCCGCATGAGCGACCCGGACATGATTGACAGCATCATCAACGCGGTGTCGATTCCGGTCATGGCCAAAGCCCGGATTGGCCATTTCGTGGAAGCCCAGGTCCTCCAGTCCCTCGGCGTCGACTACATTGACGAATCCGAAGTCCTGACTCCGGCCGACTACACCAACCACATCGACAAGTGGAAGTTCACGGTCCCCTTCGTCTGTGGTGCCACCAATTTGGGCGAGGCGCTGCGCCGCATCAATGAGGGCGCCGCCATGATCCGGTCCAAGGGCGAGGCGGGCACGGGCGACGTTTCCAACGCCACCATGCATATGCGCGCCATCCGCACCGAGGTGGCCCGGCTGTCCTCCCTGCCCGAGGACGAGCTTTACGTCGCCGCCAAGGAACTACAGGCGCCGTACGAGCTGGTTCGGGAAGTTGCCGCGGCCGGCAAACTGCCCGTGGTCCTGTTCACCGCCGGGGGCATTGCGACCCCGGCCGACGCCGCCATGATGATGCAGCTGGGGGCCGACGGCGTTTTTGTCGGCTCGGGAATTTTAAATCCGGCAACCCCGCCCAGCGTGCCGCCGCCATTGTGAAGGCAACGACCTTCTACGACGACCCCGACGAAGTGGCGAAGGCTTCGCGGGGGCTGGGGGAGGCCATGGTGGGCATTAACGTGGACGAACTCCCGCAGCCCCACCGCCTGGCCGAACGCGGCTGGTAAACCGCGCCGGCATCAGCGCCACCGCGCCGGCATCAGCGCCACCGCGACCGCATCAGTTCCACCGGGCGGGCTTCAGCGCAGGTCGAGGGTCAGCTGCTGGCCGCGGCCGATCAGCTCAAAGCCCCGCGCTGCACAGAGCTCGGCGCCCAGAGGTGCTGCGTTAATGGCCAGCCGGTCCGCACCGGCGGTGGCGGCGACGCCGGCGGCCCTGCTCAGCAGGGCCGTCCCGTAACCCCGGCGCCGGCTGGAAGGCCCAACGGCCAAACCGAAAACGCCGCCCAGCGAACCGGAGACCGGTTTCCGGGGGCCGGCGCCGCAGGACTCTCCGGCACCGGGCGGTGTGCGGCGGGACGTCCACCTCCGGCGGGCACACGCCCGGCCTGCCGGCGCTGCTCCGCCTGCTCCCGTAGCCGGCGCTGTTCCTGCTGCGCCTGCTGCGAGGGGACGAACACCCAGGCCCGCCCGGTCAGCGTTCCCTCGCTGCGGGTGGTCACATGCCATGCGGTCCGGGGTGGCCCCGCCCGGCGGCGAGTTCCTCGGCGTCGGGCCCGGAGACCTCAGCCGGCTCCGGATCGAGAGCCGCCGCTGCGGCACTGTACTGCTTCGGTGCGGAGACCGGCGCACTCATCCACATCGGCTGCGGGCCCCGCCGGAACCCAAACGCCTCCAGCGGGGCGTAGCTGACCGCGTTGTTCAGCCACACGGACACGCTCTGGGCGCCCAGCCGCATGCCTTCGGCCAGGCCCGGGCGGATCCCGGCCGGTGCGATCCGCTGCGGATACAGCAGCACCAGCTGCCTCCGGGCCGGCAGCCAGACCCATTCCGATTCATGCGTGGAGAAGGTCCGCCCGCCGGTAGCGCCGGCCAGGTTCTTCAGCCAGTCCTGGTGAAGCTCCTGGCAGGCGGCAATAGTCACCATGAAGGATCAGGCCAGCCCGCGGCGGTGCAGCAGCGGCTCAATGGCAGCATCCCGGCCGCGGAAGTTCCGGAACGCCTGCAGCGGGTCGATGCTGTTACCGCGGGCGAGCAGTTCGCGGCGGAACCGGTCCCCGTTTTCCCGGGTCAGGCCGCCGTTCTCCTGGAACCACTCCACCGTGTCCGCGTCCAGCACCTCGCTCCAGATGTAGGCGTAGTACGCGGCCGCATAGCCGCCGGCGAAAATATGCTTGAAGTAGCCCGAGCGGTAGCGCGGGGGCACCAGATCCAGGGCAACACCGGCGCGCTGCAGGGCCTCAGCCTCGAAGGCCTCCGGGTCCTGCACGGTTTCACCGGGCGCGAGCTCATGCCAGGCCAGGTCCAGCAGGGTGGCTCCGAGGTACTCGGTGGTGCCGAAACCCTCGCCCCAGGTGGAAGCCGCCTCGATGTTATCGATGGCATCCTGGGGGAGCGGTTCACCCGTCACATGGTGCTTTGCGAAGTTGGCAACGACCTCGGGCCACAGCATCCACATCTCGTTGACCTGGGAGGGGTATTCCACAAAGTCGCGGGGAACAGCGGTGCCGGAGAACTGGGGGTAGGTGACCTCCGAGAACAAACCGTGCAGGGCATGGCCGAATTCGTGGAAGGCCGTCACCACTTCGTCAAAGGACAGCAGCGTGGGTTCGCCGGCGGGCGGCTTGGGGATATTGAGGTTGTTGACGACCACCGGCTGCATGCCGAGCAGCGCGGACTGGTGCACCAGGGAGTTCATCCATGCGCCGCCGGCCTTGGTGTCACGCGTGTAGTAGTCGCCCAGGAACAGTCCCAGCCCCGAGCCGTCCTCATTCTTCACTTCCCAGATCCGGACGTCGGGATGATAGCCGGCGAGATCCGGACGCTCGGTGAAGGTCAGGCCGTAGAGCCGGTTCGCGGCGAAGAAAACACCGTCAGTCAGGACCCGTTCCAGCTCGAAGTATGGCCGCAGGGCAGCGCGGTCAACACTGAACTTCTCTCGGCGCACCTGCTCGGAGTAGTAGGACCAGTCCCAGGCCTGCAGGTCTTCGATGCCGTCACGGGCGGCTGCTTCGCGCAGCAGCTCCGCCTCGGCGTGCGCATTGCGGACCGCGGGAGGTGCGAGCTTGCCGAGCATGGCGTGGATGGCTTCCAGGGAGGGAGCCGTCTGGTTGTCGGTGGCGAACTCCGCGTGGCTTGCGAAGCCCAGCAGTGCGGCGCGTTCAGCCCGCAGCGCGGCCATTTCGGCGGCCAGGGACAGCGTGTTCTCCCGTTGCCGCGGAAGCCGCGGTTGAGCGAGGCCGTCAGGAGGCGGCGGCGGGTTTCGCGGTTAGTCAGCGATGCGAGGGCCGGCTGCGGGGTGGGCAGAACCAGGGACAGGAGGTAGCCCTCCTGCCGGCCTCCGCCGCAGCTGCGGCTGCCGAAGCGATGTCGTCCGCGGACAGGCCGTCCAGTTCCGCCGCATCCGTGACCGGCAGCGCGGATTCGTTGGTGTCCTTGAGCAGTTTCTGGGAGTACTCGGTACCCAGCACCGACAGGCGCGAGTTGAGTTCGCGCATCCGGGCCTGGCCGCCGTCGTCGAGCCGGGCACCGGCGCGGATGAAGGCGCGTCGGTACTCGGATACCAGCCGGACGGATTCCTCGTCCAAACCCTCCGTTAACACGGCGTCGACCCGCTCGAAGAGGGCTTTATTGAGATAGATGCTGTCCTCGTGGGAAGCCAGTTGCGGGCCGACCTCCTGCTGGATCGCCTGGATCCGGTCCGTCGCATCCGCTGCAGCAAAGGTGAAGAAAACAAGGGCCGTGCGTGCCAGGGTTTGCCCCGCCCGCTCCATCGCCGCGATCGTGTTTTCGAAGTCCGGTGTCTCCGGATTTCCAAGGATGGCGTCAATCTCCGCGAGGTGTTCCTCGAACCCGGCCTTGAAGGCGGGCAGGAAATCATCCGGGGTGATCTGCTCAAACGGAGGGAGCTGGTAGGGCAGGGTACTGATACTTCCGAAAGGGTTACTCATAAGCGTCAAGACTCGCACATGCAAAGTGAGGCGAACAACAGAAACGCCGTCGTACGCTTGGCACAGCTGCGCCGGGCGGCGTGCGGACGGGCGGAAAATCATGGGTGCACGCAGAATCGGATCCACCGCGGTGCTGGCGCTGCTTCTGGCGGCCGGCGCCGCCGGCTGTTCCCCGGCCTCCGGGCCCGGCGGCGCATCATCCGCACCGGCGGATCCGGCGGCATCCGCCACGTCCGGTACCACTGGCGGCGCTGCCGCGGGGTCGCCTTCAGCATCCTCCGTTCCGTCGCCGGTTCCGCAGCCGACCCCGGGCACGGGCCCCGAATGCGCGGCCGTGCGGTGCTTTTCGATGATGGTGGCCGGTGACCTGCTGGTGCATCCGCAGCTGTGGACCCAGGCCGAAGCCGACGCCGCCGTGTCCGGAAGAACGCCGCTGGACTTTGCGCCGCTTCTGGCGGGCAAGAAGACCTACCTGGACCGGGTGGACCTGGGCATATGCCATCTGGAGACGCCGGTGGCCGAGGCGCAGGGACCGTACGCCGGGTATCCGCTGTTCAACGTGCCGCCGCAGATCCTCTCTGCTGCCAAGGAGGTGGGATATGACGCCTGCACCACGGCCAGTAACCACACCGTCGATGCCGGGACGGCCGGGCTCAACCGCACACTTGGCGTGCTGGATGCGCTGGGCCTGGAACACACCGGTTCCTACGCCACCGAGGCGGACGCCGCGAAACCGATGATTCTGTCCACCCCGGCGGCAAAGGTGTCGGTGATCGAAGCCACCTACGGGCTCAACGGCATGACCGCCGACTTCGACTGGCAGGTGGACCTGCTGGATCCGGCGGACATGATCGCCCGGGCGCAGGCTGCCCGGGCGGCCGGCGCCGACGTCGTCGTTGGGGCCGTCCACGCCGGGGACGAGTACGCGTCGGCGCCCAATGCCCAGCAGGTGGAAACAGCGCACGCCCTGGCCGACAGCGGCGAGTTCGATTTCATTTACGGCCATCACAGCCACTCCGTGCTGCCGGTCGAAAACTACAACGGCACCTGGATCGCCTATGGTCTGGGCAACGCCGTTACCGAGCTGTCCCCCTGGTATGACGTGAACAATGAGGGCCTGATCCTGCGCGCCCAGTTCGGCCAGGACGGCGCCGGTGCATGGTCGGTTACGGACCTGTCCTGGGCCCCGTCCGTCATCGTCCGGGACCCGTACCGCTGGTGTTCCGTCGCCGCGGACCTGCCGCAGGGGGCCTGCGCACCATCGGAACAGCAAGCTGCGGTGCGGGCGCGGACCATTTCCGTGGTCGAATCGATGGGTGCGGCCGACGCCGGTTTGCACGAGTGGCTGGTGAGCACGGACCCCGGGCGCTAGCCGGGTTTCTGGTCCAGGGCGCAGCCGGCGGCGGCCTTGGGCACTACCGCGGGCGCTGCGAGGCGTGCTGCCGGGCCAGCTCGGACAGCCGTGCCAGCTCGTCCAGGTCGGATGCCGATTCCGGACGCGGCTCAAAGGCACCGAATTTTCGGATCACGGCCTGCTGCAGCAGGAAGTCGGCAATGGCCGGGTTCTTGGGCAGCAGGGAACCGTGCAGGTAGCTGGCCACCACGTTGCGGTAGCGGGCACCCTCCCAGGTGTCCTTGGAATTGTTGCCCTCGCCCTTGCGGACCTGGGCCAGCGGCTTTACCCCCGGACCGAGGAACGTCTGGCCGGAGTGATTCTCGTAGCCGTGGATCTCGCCAAATTCCTCGGACACCGACAGCACGTTGCCGATCAGCCGTTCGGTGCCGCCGTGGGTTTCCAGGTCCAGCAGGCCGATGCCCGGAATGACCGTGCCGGTGTGCGTCTTGAAGAACCGGCCAAACAGCTGGTAGAGCCCGCAGATGGCGAGCATCGGCACGTCATCCTCGGCCATGGCGCGCAGGGCCGGAGCAATCGTCTGCAGGTCCTCCTGGATGACCACCTGGCCGCTGTCCTGTCCGCCTCCGCCCACCAGCAGGTCCACATCCGCCGGGAACCCGTCGCCCGGGTTGTAGTCCAGGACGTTGGCGGTGTAGCCGTGCCACTTCAAGCGCTGCTTCAGGACCAGGACGTTGCCCCAGTCACCGTAGATGTTCATGTCCCGCGGATACAGCTGCAGGATGTTGATGGTCCGGTCGTCGCCGGCCGCGGGGTTCAGCGTCTCGCTCATGAGACCACCTCTACTGTCGTGATCTTGGAAAGTTCCCGCCGCACGGCGAGCATGGCCGTGTACGTGCAGAAGATGCGCATGGGCGAGGGCCCGGAGGATACGATGAACTTCTTCAGCGCATCGGTGATGTCCGGGTCAATGGCCGCCACCGGCACGTCGTCGTACTTCAGCCGCAGCGCCATGTCGTAGGCGCGCACGCCGGTGACCATGTCCACGCCGTTTTCCGCGAGGGTCTCGAATTCCACGTCCCACAGCCAGGACATGTCCCGGCCGTCGGCGTAGTTGTCATTGATCGCGATCATGGTGGAGTACCCGTGGGCCGCGAAGGACTTCAGGCCCAGCCGGAAACCGCTGGGGTTTTTCACCAGCACCAGTTCCAGCGGCTGGCCGTTGACCACCAGCGACTCGCCGCGGCCAAACGCGGGTTCCACGTTGGACAGGGCGGTGAACAGGGCGTCGTTGTTGGCCTGCGGGCCGGCGATCACGCGGGCCAGCGCCAGCGCGGCAGCGGCGTTGAAGATGTTGTAGACCCCGCGCAGCTTCAGCCCGGTGGTGACCACGGTGCTGTCCACGCGGAAGTCGGCGTCGGTTTCGGCCACGCGCTCCAGCACGACGTCGGCGGGCAGCACGGCGGCGGCCGCTTCGGCCGGGGAGCCGCGCATCTCGTCGTCGTTCGGGAAGGTGCTGCGCAGGGACTCGTGGAGGCCGAAGTAGCGGACCTCCTGCCGATCCAGGGAGGCGGCGATGGAGGCCACCCGGGGATCCTCGCGGTTCAGGACCACGGTCCCGGTGGTGGCCTTGGCAATGGCCTCCAGCAGGCGGGTGGTCTTATCAATTTCACCGAAGCGGTCCAGCTGGTCCCGCAGGACGTTCAACAGCAGCGAATAGCGCGGCTGGATCAACTTCACAAAATGCACGGCGTGGGCTTCGTCCAGTTCCAGGACGGCGACGTCGGCATCCAGGCGTCCGCGCCAGTCCACTTCACCCAGCAGGGCGGCGGCAACGCCGCGGGTGAAATTGCTGCCCGTGCGGTTGGTAAAGACCTTCAGGCCCTGGCTCTCGAGCAGCTCCACCACCATTTTAGTGGTGGTGGTTTTGCCGTTGGTGCCCGAAACCACGGCAACGCCCAGCGGAAGGCCGGCCAGGGTGCGGCGGATGAAATCGGGATCGATTTTCTCCACCACCAGGCCGGGCAATGCGGAGCCGCCGCCGCGCAGTTTGGAGGCACTGCGGACCAGCTTGCCTGTCAGGACGGAGAAAGAACTCATGGTGTATGAATATATCGCAACGAGCCCGCGTGGCCTTTCCCGCTGCACTGCCTCAGCCGTCCCCGCATCGTAGACTTGCACGATGACTGAAGCCGGCCCGCCAACCTTCCGCCGCCCGGGGCGTTCCCTGCGCATCGGCGTCCTGGCCCTGCAGGGCGGTGTCCGGGAACACGTGCGCAGCATCGAGGCGGCCGGAGCCGATGCCGTCCCCGTGCGCCGGCCCGGCGAGCTGGACGGCCTGGACGGACTGGTGCTGCCCGGCGGTGAATCCACCACCATGGACAAGCTGATGCGGGCCTTTGGCGTGTATGCCCCGCTGCAGGAGGAGATCCGCGGCGGACTGCCGGTGTACGGCTCGTGCGCCGGAATGATCCTGCTGGCCGACCGGCTTTCGGACCCGGCACCCGACCTTTCGGGAGCGCCGCAGCAAACCCTGGGCGGGCTGGACATCGAGGTCCGCCGCAATGCCTTCGGACGCCAGCGGGAATCCTTTGAAACCCTGGTGGAGTTCCGGGGGCTGGAAACCCTGCCCTCCGCCTCCGCTGCCGGAGTTTCCGCGCCGGTCCACGCCGTTTTTATTCGGGCGCCCTGGGTCGAAAAGGTCGGCGGTTCCGTGGACGTACTGGCCCGGGTTCCGCCGCAGGAGCGCGGTCATGCGCCTGCTGACGATTTCGTCGCTAGAATTGTGGCAGTGCGTTCGGGAAATCTTTTGGCCACCTCGTTCCATCCGGAGGTAACGGGGGAGAGCCGCATTCACGAACTTTTTATCCAGATGATCAGAGGAGAAGCGTAGAGCATGTCGGGCCACTCTAAATGGGCAACCACTAAGCACAAGAAGGCGGTCATTGACGCCAAGCGTGCCAAGTCGTTTGCCAAGCTGATCAAGAACATCGAAGTTGCGGCCCGCGCCGGCGGAGCGGACATGGCGGGAAACCCGGGCCTTGAGCTCGCCGTTGCCAAGGCCAAGAAGACCTCTGTCCCCATCGACAACATCAACCGTGCCGTCAAGCGCGGCGCGGGACTCCTGGGCGAGGCAGTCGACTACCAGACCATCATGTACGAGGGCTACGGTCCGCAGGGAACCGCCCTGTTGATCGAGTGCCTGACGGACAACAAGAACCGCGCCGCTTCCGAGGTCCGCCTGGCAGTCACCCGCAACGGCGGCAACATGGGCGATCCCGGTTCGGTGGCCTACATGTTTACCCGCAAGGGCGTGGTCACGCTGCCGAAGAAGGACCTCACCGAGGACGACCTCCTGATGGCAGTGCTCGACGCCGGCGCCGACGAGGTGAAGGAATCCGGAGACAACTTCGAGATTATCTCGGAAGCGGCGGACCTGCGCGCCGTCGTCGCCGCGCTGGAGGAAGCCGGCATCGAGTATGAGAGCGACGAAGCCGAATTCCTGCCGTCCATGCATGTGGAGCTGGAAGCGGACAGCGCCCGGAAGTTCCTGAAGCTCGTCGACGCGGTGGAGGACCTGGACGACGTCCAGAACGTGTACTCCAACGCCGACATTCCCGCAGAGGTCTTCGCCCAGCTCGAAGACGACTAAGCGGGTGGGCCTGCGCGTCCTGGGTGTCGACCCGGGCCTGACCCGGTGCGGGCTGGGCGTGGTCGACGTCGAACGCAACCGCCGCGCCACCCTGGTGGCTGTGGGCGTGGTCGGCACCGAGGCGGGAACCGCCCTGGACGGCAGGCTGCTCGTCATCTCCGACGCCATCGAGCTGTGGCTGGACACGCACAGACCGGATGTCCTCGCCGTGGAGCGGGTGTTCAGCCAGCTCAATGTGAGCACGGTCATGGGCACCGCCCAGGCCTCCGGCGTCGTGATTGCGGCCGCGGCGCGGCGGGGTATTCCGGTGGCCCTGCACACTCCGACCGAGGTCAAGGCGGCGGTCACGGGATCCGGCGGAGCCAACAAGGATGCCGTGGGAAAGATGGTCACCAAGATCCTCCGCCTGGCGGAACCGCCCAGGCCTGCCGACGCTGCCGACGCGCTGGCGCTGGCCATCACCCACGCGTGGCGGCGCGGTGTCGCCGGCCCGGGGCAAACGACGGCGGGATCAGCCTCCGGAGCCCGCGCGGTCCGCCGGCCGGCTGCTGCGGGCCTGACGCCGGCGCAGCGCCTGTGGGCCGAGGCCGAGGCCCGTGCCCGGCGCTGACCGGCGTGGGTCCGGCCGCGCGCCGGAACCGCGCAACACGCGCGGCACGCAGTAGGGTATTCGTAGATATGTTCTACACAGCCTCTGGAGTTTTGTCATGATCGCATCCCTGCGCGGGACTGTAACGCACGTCGGCCTGCACTCGGCGGTGATCGACGTCAACGGGATGGGGATGCTGGTGCAAGCTACGCCGCAGACACTCAGCTCCCTGCACGTGGGCCGTGAAGCCCTGGTGCAGACGGCGATGATCGTCCGCGAGGACTCCATGACCCTCTACGGGTTCACCGATGCAGACCAGCGCGAAGTGTTTGAAACACTGCTGAGCGTCAGCGGGGTCGGCCCCCGCATCGCCCTGGCCGTCCTGGCCGTCCACAGCCCCGAAGCGATCCGGATCGCCGCTTCCACCGGAGACGACAAAGCCTTTAGCAAGGTCTCCGGCATCGGTCCCAAGGGCGCCCGCCGCATTGTGCTGGAACTGGCGGACAAGCTGGTGCCGCTGGGCACGGCCGACAACCCGGCGGCCGCGCGCTGGCAGGACCAGGTCCTGGCGGCCATGACCGGCCTGGGCTGGTCGGAGAAGGACGCCGCCGCCGCCATCGACGCAGCCGTTGCCGAGGCTCCGGACACCGCCGCCGAGGGCAACGTGGGGGAGATCCTCAAGCTGACGCTGCGCCGCCTGGGCACCGACGGCTCCCGCGCACGTGCTCCCCGCCAGCAGGTGGGCTGACATGTCGGCACTGTCCGGCGACGGGCTGGTGGCCCCCACCGGAGACCCTGACGACAAAGCCATCGAAGCCGCCCTTCGGCCGAAGAATCTCGACGACTTCGTCGGCCAGAAGCGGGTGCGCGAGCAGCTGTCCCTGGTCCTGGAAGCCTCCCGTCTGCGCGGCCGCAGTGCCGACCACGTGCTGCTCTCGGGTCCTCCCGGCCTGGGCAAGACCACCCTGTCCATGATCATCGCCGCCGAGATGAACGCACCGCTGCGCATTTCCTCCGGCCCGGCCATCCAGCACGCCGGTGACCTCGCCGCGATCCTGTCCTCGCTCACTGAGGGCGAGGTGCTGTTCCTGGACGAAATTCACCGCATGTCCCGCCCGGCAGAGGAAATGCTCTACATGGCCATGGAAGATTTCCGGGTGGACATCATCGTGGGCAAGGAGCCGGAGCCACCGCCATTCCTCTGGACCTGCCGCCCTTCACGCTCGTGGGCGCCACCACGCGGGCCGGCCTGCTGCCGGGCCCGCTGCGCGACCGCTTCGGTTTCACGGGCCACTTGGAGTTCTATTCCACCGCCGAACTGGAACTGGTGCTGCGCCGCTCGGCGATGCTGATGGACATGAAGGTCAACTCCGCCGGATTTGCCGAAGTCGCAGGACGTTCCCGCGGTACTCCGCGCATCGCCAACCGCCTGCTGCGCCGGGTGCGGGACTGGGCCCTGGTGCACGGCGTGGACCAGATTGATGCCCGCACGGCCGGAGCTGCCCTGGACATGTACGAGGTGGACGCCCGCGGACTGGACCGGCTGGACCGCTCGGTGCTGCGCGCCCTGGTGACCAAGTTCAACGGGGGACCGGTTGGCCTGTCCACCCTGGCCATCGCCGTCGGGGAAGAACCGGAAACCGTGGAAACCGTTGCCGAACCGTACCTGGTCCGCGAAGGGCTGCTGGGCAGGACGCCGCGCGGACGGGTGGCCACCCGTGCAGCCTGGGAGCACCTGGGCCTGGAAATGCCCGAGCATGTTGCCGCGGGCCTGCCGGAGAACATGTTCTCCGGTCCCGGCACCAACACCTCAGGCGGCGGCGAAGCCTAGTTCCGGCCCGGCAGCGGTTCGTCCTTCCGGTCCGGACTTGAGGCTGCCGGTGCACGGAGGGACAATGAACAGGGAATCCGGAAAAGTACAACCCCGGCGGCAACTTTTCCGCCGCGGCGGACGTTTTACCTTTAGACTGGTCATTCGTTGGGCCGGGCCGCGCTGCCCGGTTACGCCAACGGATCAGGCAGCACCGGAACCGGTGACAGCCGTGCCAGCGTTACCTGCACATCAATTTCCAACAGAAACGGAACCACTCTGTGTTCTTAAACATCATGGCCCAGACCACCACGGAACAGGCCCCCGCCGGCTTCTCGTTCTCCAGCCTCCTGCTGCCGATCCTGCTGGCACTGTTCATCTTCATGATGTTCCGCAAGCAGAAGAAGACGCAGAAGACGGTCCAGGAGCAGCGGACCCAGATGGTGCCCGGAACCGAAGTCATGACCCAGTTCGGCCTGTTTGGAACGATTGTGTCGATCAACAGCGAAGAGAACAAAGCCGTCATGGAGCTTTCCCCCGGCAACACTGCCACGGTGCACCTGCAGGCTCTGACCAAGGTGGTCACGGCGCAGCCGGCCGCTGAGGAAGAGGCCCCGGTTATCCCGGACGACGCGTCGTCGCTCACCGCCGGTGACCGCAGCGGCGATGCCGCCCGTCCCGCCGGCGACCGCAGCGGCGATGCCGCCCGTCCCGCCGGCGCTGCGGCTGCCGGCGATGATCTGCCCGCCGACGAGTCGGCGGCGCGCGCCGATGAGACTCCCGAGGAAACGCTCGAGCGCCTGAACCGCGAAAACAAGAAAGAGAACTAGACTCTCCACGGGCCTGCGGAGGATGAGTCTCCGCAGGCTGGCCGGGGCCGACTACGCCTCCGGTGTCTCACCCCTGTAAGGACTACCCTCTATGCCTCGTACCGGCCCCGGCTCGGCCGCAAAAAGACGCTCCTCTGGTTGGGCGTCATTTTTGCTGCTCTGGCCCTTTTGCTCGGCGGCGGTTCCATGTGGAGCAATGCCAGCTGGACCCCAAAACTCGCCCTGGACCTTGAGGGCGGAACCGAAATGATCCTCGCCCCGCAGGTGCAGGGCGGCGCCGAGATCAGCCAGGAACAGCTGGACCAGGCCGTGGAAATCATCCGCCAGCGGGTGGACGGCAGCGGAGTATCCGAAGCCGAGATCACCACCCAGTCCGGGCGAAACGTCGTTGTTTCGCTGCCTGGCGTTCCGTCGGCTGAAACCCGTGAACTGATCCAGGCATCCGCAGCCATGGAATTCCGGCCGGTTATCACCGTCGGCGCGGCGTCCCCGGCGGCCGAGCCGCTGCCGGACGAGCAGCTGCCGGCCCCGACCGCCGAACCCGCCAACGCCTCCGACGACAACTGGATCACTCCGGAGCTGTACCGCGAATTCGAGAGCACGGACTGCCTGGACCCGGCCACCCTGGAAGCCTCGGTTGAGTCAGCTCCGGCCGACCAGCCGATGATTGCCTGTGAGCCGTCCGCCGGCGCCAAGTACATCCTGGGGCCCGTCGAAGTACCCGGCACCAACATTGAAACCGCCACGTTCGGACTGTCCCAGAGCGGACAGGGCGCCTCCATCAACGAGTGGGGCGTCAACATCGAATTCAACAGCGAGGGCACCCAGGTCTTCCGCGAGGTCACCGAGCGCCTCTTCGCCTTCCAGCAGGGCGACCCGCACAACCAGTTCGCCATTGTGCTGGACGGACAGGTCATTTCCGCTCCCACGGTCCAGGGCGTGATCACCGACGGCCAGCCGCGCATCACCGGACAGTTCACCCAGGAATCCGCCCAGGCCCTGTCCGAGCAGCTGAAGTACGGGGCCCTGCCAATCAGCTTCGACATCCAGAGCGAACAGCAGGTGTCCGCAACGCTGGGCACCGACCAGCTTCGGATGGGCGTTATTGCCGGCCTCATCGGGCTGGCGCTGGTGGCGGTCTACTCGCTCTTCCAGTACCGCGCCCTGGGCTTCGTCACCATCATCTCGCTGGTGGTGGCCGGCGTGCTGACCTATCTGGCCATCTGCCTGCTGGGCTGGTCGCAAAACTACCGGCTGTCCCTGGCCGGCGTCGCCGGTTTGATTGTAGCCATCGGCCAGACCGCCGACTCCTTCATCGTCTACTTCGAACGAATACGAGATGAGCTGCGCGACGGCCGCGGTCTGGTGGCGGCCGTGGACAACGGCTGGAAGCGTGCCAAGCGCACCGTCCTGGCGTCCAAGGCAGTGAACGTGCTGGCCGCCGTCGTGCTGTACTTCGTTGCCGTCGGCAACGTGCGCGGCTTCGCCTTCACCCTGGGCCTGACCGCGATCGCGGACCTCATTGTGGTGTTCATGTTCACCCATCCCACCATGGTGGCGCTGGCCAGGACGAAGTTCTTCGGCGAGGGCCACAAATGGTCCGGCCTGGACACAACCCGGCTGGGAGCCGTTCCGCTGTACCGCGGCGCCGGCCGCATCCGCGAACCCGGCGACGCGCCGGTGCGGACCAAAAACAAGGCAGCCTCCAGGGAAGCGGAGCGCCGCATGACCATTGCCGAACGGCGCCAGGCCGAGAAGCAGGAATCACTGGCCGGAACCGGCCGCAGCACAGAGAAGGAGGGCGGGGAATGAGCAAGCTGCCCAGATTTGCCACGTTCGGCAACGAGCTTTACACCGGCAAGCGTTCCTACCCGTTTGTGCCCAAGGCCAAGCTCTGGTTCCTGATCGCCGCGGTCGCCGTCGTTCTTTCCATCCTGATCCCGGTGGTCAAGGGCGGCTTTAACCTCGGCATCGATTTCCGCGGCGGGTCCGAGTTCACCGTCTCCGGTGCTGCCGGCACCGAGGTCAGCACCGGCGAGGAGGCCGTGGGGGAGATCGCCAGCGAAGCGAGGGTCATCAACATTGCCCCCGGCACCATGCGGGTGCAGACCGAACAGCTCAGCGACGACCAGACGCTGGAGGTCAAGGGCAACCTGGCCGAAGCCTACGGAGTCGACGACGAACAGGTCACTTCAACATTCATCGGCCCGCGCTGGGGCGAGGATGTCAGCCGGCAGGCACTGATCGGACTGGTGGTCTTCGTGGCGCTGGCCGCAGTGCTTATGGCGCTGTACTTCCGGACCTGGAAAATGTCCGTCGCCGCCATCACGGCGCTGCTGGTGGTCATGGTGACCACTGCGGGCCTCTACTCGCTCAGCGGGTTCGAGGTGACGCCGTCGGCCATTATTGGCTTCCTGACCGTGCTCAGCTACTCGTTGTACGACACGGTGGTGGTTTTCGACAAGGTCCGCGAAAACACCAAGAACCTGGACAAGAGCACCAAGCGCACGTTTATGGAGCAGGTGAACCTTGCGGTAAACCAAACCCTGGTCCGTTCCATCAACACCTCGGTGGTCGCAGTCCTGCCGGTGGCGTCCGTGCTGTTCATCGGCGCATTCCTGCTGGGGGCCGGCACGCTGAAGGACCTGTCCCTGGCACTGTTCATCGGCATCATCCTGGGAACCGTGGCGACCGTCTTCATTGCGGCTCCCATGTATGCCTGGCTGCGCCGCAACGAACCTGACATCGTGCGCCAAGCCAAGCGCGTGAAGGAACGCCGCGCACAGGAGGCCAAGGAGGCCGCGGCCGCGGCTCCTGCCGGAACCCCTTCGGGGGCGACGGAGGTCACCGCCACAAGCTGACCCGAAACCGGGTTCAGCGGCACAACGGTTCCGCAGGCCGGTCTGCGCGGGGGTTGCCCTGCTGCGCCCCGGGCTGCGGAACCGATGGTTCTAACCGGCGGCCGGTACGGCTTAGACTTGAACGGACGGCCAGTTCACCGGGCGTCCCGTGCGGGGAGGTGGAATCGCAATGGTGAAAAAGGCCGAATACGTCACAGAGAGGGCAGCAGTGGGCGAGAACGCGACACCGGCCGACAAGGCCGGCGCAGGAAGGGCCCCGGGAACACCTGCTCCGGCAGCACCCGGTGCTCCGGCTCCTGCTGCGCCCCGGACAGCGAGGGCCGCCAAACCGCGCGCCAGCCCCAGCCGGAGAAGGCAGCCGCGAAAGCGTCCGACGCTCCCGCTCCCGGTGATCCGAACGTCCCCGCCCGGCCGGTCCCGGGCCGCCGCACCTCCACCCGCGCCCGGCTGGCCCGGCTCGCCGGCCGCAGCAATCCGGGCTATTCGCCCATGCTCGAGCCGCTGCTGCGCACGGTCAGGGTCAACAACCCCAAAGAAGACCTTGACCTCATCCAGCGCGCCTACCTGGTAGCCGAACGCAGCCATGAGGGGCAGAAGCGCAAGAGCGGCGATCCCTACATCACGCATCCGGTGGCCGTCGCCACCATCCTGGCCGAACTCGGCATGACCGGAACCACGCTTGCCGCCGCACTGCTGCACGACACGGTCGAAGACACCAGCTACACCCTGGACGAGCTGCGCCGCCAGTTCGGCCCCGAAGTCGCGATGCTTGTTGACGGCGTGACCAAGCTGGACAAGGTGACGTTCGGTGACGCAGCGCAGTCTGAAACAGTGCGCAAGATGGTCGTGGCCATGGCCAAGGACATCCGTGTCCTGGTCATCAAGCTCGCTGACCGGCTGCACAATGCCCGCACCTGGCGCTTCGTATCGCAGGAATCCTCCGCCCGCAAAGCACGCGAAACCCTCGAGATTTTCGCTCCGCTCGCGCACCGCCTCGGGATGAACACGATTAAGTGGGAGCTGGAGGACCTCTCCTTCGCGGCGCTGCACCCCAAGGTGTATGACGAAATTGTCCGCATGGTCGGAGACCGCACCCCTGAACGCGAGAAGTACCTTTCCACCGTCCGCACGCAGATCGCCGACGACCTGCATGCGGTGAAAATCAAGGCCACCATCACCGGCCGCCCCAAGCACTACTACTCCATCTACCAAAAGATGATTGTCCGGGGCAAAGACTTCGACGATATCCACGACCTGATGGGCGTGCGCGTGCTTGTCGATTCGGTCCGCGACTGCTATGCGACCCTCGGGGCCCTGCATGCGCGGTGGAACCCCCTTCCGGGGCGGTTCAAGGACTACATCGCGATGCCCAAGTTCAACATGTACCAGTCACTGCACACCACGGTGATCGGCCCCGGCGGAAAGCCGGTGGAGATCCAGATCCGCACCCACGACATGCACCGCCGGGCGGAGTACGGCGTGGCCGCACACTGGAAGTACAAGGACGGCTCGAAAACGCCTGCCGGCTCCGAAAACAACGACATGGGCTGGCTGCGTTCGCTGGTGGACTGGCAGCAGGAAACGTCGGATCCGGACGAGTTCCTGGATTCGCTGCGCTTCGAGATCAACGCCCGCGAAGTCTTCGTCTTTACGCCCAAGGGTGAGGTCATGGCCCTTCCCGCCGGATCCACGCCCGTGGACTTCGCCTACGCCGTCCACACCGAAGTGGGTCACCGGACCATCGGGGCGCGCGTCAACGGAAAGCTCGTGCCGCTGAACAGTGAGCTTCAGCACGGTGACTGGGTGGAGATCTTCACTTCCAAGGCCGAAGGTGCCGGTCCGAGCCAGGACTGGCAGGGCTTCGTCAAGAGCCCCCGGGCACGGAACAAGATCCGCCAGTGGTTCACCAAGGAACGCCGCGAAGAGGCCATCGACAAGGGCAAGGACCTGCTGACCCGCGGCATGCGGAAGCAGAACCTGCCGCTGCAGCGGCTGATGACGCACGATGCGCTGGTGGCGGTGGCCCAGGAGCTCCACCACCAGGACATATCGGCGCTCTACGCGGCGGTGGGCGACGGCCACACATCGGCGCAGAACGTCATCGAGCATCTGGTCTCGCTCATGGGCGGGCACCAGGGGGCCGAAGAGGACCTGGCGGAAACGCCGGTGTCGACGGCGGCCCGCCGGCCCAAGTTCTCCGATTCCGGTGTCACGGTCCGCGGCGTGGGCGACGTTTGGGTCAAGCTGGCCCGCTGCTGCACACCGGTTCCGCCGGATCCCATCATCGGCTTCGTCACCCGCGGCTCCGGCGTTTCGGTGCACCGCAGCGACTGCCGGAACGTTTCCGAACTCATGGACCAGCCCGACCGCATCGTGCCGGTGGACTGGGCGCCCACGCAGTCGTCGGTGTTCCTGGTCGAAATCCAGGTGGAGGCCCTGGACCGCAAGAGCCTGCTGTCCGACGTCACGCGGGTGCTCTCCGAGAACCACGTGAACATTCTGTCGGCGAGCGTCAATACCTCGAGCGACCGGGTGGCCATGTCAAAATTCGTGTTTGAGATGGGCGATCCAAAGTACCTGGACCATATCCTCAGCGCGGTGCGGAAAATCGACGGCGTCTTCGACGTATACCGCACCACCGGGTCCCAGCGCCGGGTCTAGCCGGCTGCCGGGCCCGGCCGGGGCCCAGGGCGGCGTCCGCCGCCAGCTGCAGGGCGGCATCCACGCACTGCAGGGCCGCCGCTTTTCCCGGCAGCCGGACCTGGGACTCGAGGTGGCTGCGGACGTCCCCAAGCGGACAGCGCAGCACCGGGTCGGTGCCGAGGGCCAGCACGGCATCAACGGCAGGTCTTCCGGTGCCGTGGCGTGCGATGTCCACCGCGGTCCGCAGGGGAGTGGTGACGGTAACGCCGGCGATGTCCATGCCCTCCGCCGGGCCCAGCTGCACTTCGTGCAGGACGGCGGCGGTGAAGGGCGGCAGGGCGGTGGTGCGGCGGGCATGGTCGACCAGCAGCTGCAGCTGCCGCGGCGCCGGCGCGCAGCCGTAAATCCAAGCGGCGGTGAAGCGGCCCAGCACGGTCCGCTCCCGCAGCCGCTCCGTCATGCAGTGTCCTGCCGCGAGGGCCCGGCACACCGGATCCGGTTCAATGTCCCACCGGACATACGTGTGCGCGTACACCTGCTTCAGCAGCCCGTCGGCGGCCATGGCCTGCAGCTCGACGGCGGAGAAATCGCCTCCCGCGGTAAAAATGGCGCCGCCGGTGGAAGTGACTGTCGGCAGCACACCGGGGTAGGGGAACAGTGTTGCCGCCATGCATCCACTTTTGCCCATGTCCGGATTAAGCGAAAGACCCCGCCGGCCCGTTGTGGAAAACGTGCCGGCGGGGCCTTCAGGCCGCGGTGCTGGGAGAAGTCCTGAGCCGATTTCTGCAGCATGGCCAGCCACTGCTGGCGGGCTTCAAGTGCTTCCCGGGCGTCCGCGGTCTTCTTCGCGTTGCCGGCCTTCTCGGCGGTCGCCAGGTCCTCTTCCAGCGAAGCAATGGTGGCTTCAAGCTGGCTCAGGGCACTGTTGGTGCGGGCCTTGGTTTCCGGGTTGCTCTTCTGCCAGTGCTCGTCTTCGGCAGCTTTGACGACTTCCTCGACCTTGCGGATGCCCGCTTCCATCCGTCCCATGTCCGCGCGCGGAACCTTGCCGGCGTCCTCCCAGCGGTCACGGATCGAGTTCAGCGCTTTGCGGGCGGCGGTGAGGTCGCGCACCGGAAGGATGCCCTGGGCTTCCTTCAGCAGTTCCTCCTTGACCGTCAGGTTGGCGGCGAACTCTTCGTCGATGACCTCGTTGGCGGCCTGGCGTGCGGCGAAGAACGTGTCCTGGGCGGCACGGAAGCGCGCCCAGAGAGCGTCGTCATCCTTGCGGCTGGCCCGCTTGGAAGCTTTCCACTCGTCCATCAGCTGACGGTACTCGGCGGCGGTGCTGCCCCAGTCAGTGGAGGTGGCCAGCTCCTCGGCGCGCGCGATCAGCGCTTCCTTGGCACGCTTGGCCGCGGAATTCTCGCTGTCCAGCTGCGAGAAGTAGGCGCGGCGGTGACGGTCAAAGACGGTGCGGGCGGAACGGAACCGCTTCCACAGGCTGTCTTCATTGCTGCGGCCCAGGCGCGGACCGTTCTTCTGCGCCGCCTTCCAGGCCTCGAACAGCTCGTTCATCCGGTTGCTGCTGGTCTTCCACTGGATGGTGGCGGGATCCTTGGCGGCAATCTCCTCGGCCTCGGCCACGATGGCTTCCGGGCTGCGAGCTCGCGGGCTTTGACGGCTTCAGCTTCGGCGCGCTCCGCGGCCTCGGCTTCCTTGATGCTGGTGCGCAGGGTTTCGATCTGTGCATCGAGAGCCAGCACGTCACCGACCATCTTGCGTTCGGCCACCTGCTCGCCAAGGTGCTTCAGGGTCTTGAGCATGTCGGTGGTGGGTGCCTTGGCCTGCACCCGGGCTTCCAGCAGCGCAAGCTGGCTGGCGACGTCGTCGTACTTGCGCACGAAATAGGCCAGGGCCTCGTCGCGGCTGGCGTCCGGATACTGGCCGACCGGGAATTCCTCGCCGTTGACGATGAGGAAAACGTGGCCGTCCTCCTCGACCCGGGCAAAGCGGGCCGCTTCCTCAAGCGACGTTGAATGCACAGGCGGAGCCGCAACTACGGGCTTGGGCGCCGCCTGCGCCGGGCTGCCGGGCGCAGGGGCCGGATGCCGGGCAGCGAAAGCCGCCGGGCTGGGCGCCGCGGGCCGCTGCGTGTCGGGAGCCTCCGGGGCGGGCCGGGAAACTGTTTCGTCGGATTTCTGACTGTCTGTCACCGCTAAAAGTCTTTCACTCGAGGTTTGGCAGTGTGCGAGCCCGCGCTGCCATTTACTTCAGGGTAAACGAGTCTATCGTCACCGGGGTTTTCGGCTGGCCGTCCGCAGTTTCCGCACCGTCCTTCACAGCTCCCTGCGCGGCGACCGATTCCAGAACATCCAGCCCTGAGGTTAGCTTACCCATGATCGTGTAGCCGCCCGCATCCTGCGGAAGAATCGAGTCCTTGTAAACGAGGAAGAACTGTGTGCCGTGGCTGTCCGTGGTGGCCGCCCGGGCCACTGCGACGGACCCCGCCGGATACACGCCGTCGGCCGGCGTGTTTTCAACGGGACCCCACTGGTAGCCGGGCTGTCCGGCGCCGTCACCGTTCAGGGATCCGCACTGCAGGATGCCCATGGTCTCCGCCGTGGTCAGCCGGTGGCACGTTTTCCCGGCAAAGAACCCGGAATCCGCCAGTGATTTAAACACTGCAACCGCCTGCGGGGCCACGGTGCCGTCGAGTTCGACGCCGAGATCCCCGGCGCTGGTGGCCAGCGTTCCGGAAAAGACCCGGCCCTCGGCCAGCGACTTGTCCGGGATTTCCGCGGGTGCTGCGGCCGGTGTCCCGGACGGCCCGGGGGCGGGCTCATCGGCGTCGCCGGGTGTGGGTTCGGCGGATGAACCGGCGGCGGCCGCCTGCTGCTCGATGAGCCGGGTCTCCTCCGGCGTGGGATTGGAGGAAAACCACGTCACCTGCAGCGCCAGTGCAAGCGCGAGGGCCAGGGCAGCGGCGGCGCCGGCAAAGAGGTTGTCCCGCGTCCGGCGCCCGGCCTGCGCCTGCTCCAGTCCGCGCCTGGCCTTGATCCGGGCGATGCGCCGCCGGGTTTCGCGGTCTTGTCGGGTCGCGGCCACGGGTTTTCCTCTCGGAGCGTGCGGACATCGGCGGGCGTGCCGGCAGCGCCGGCACGGAGGCGGCGGTGCATCCGGTTCGCCTTGGCGCGCGCGGAAGACCTAAAATGAGTGCCGCACTTAGTTTAGGCACCCGGCAGGCCATTTCCCTGCAGCGGACTGCCCCCATCCGTAGAAGGAGCTCGCCCGCATGGCACGCAAGGCCTCACTGTCCGGTTTCCCCGAATGGCTACCGCAGGAGCGTCTCGTCGAACTCCACGTCCTGGACGTCCTGCGGCGCACCTTCGAACTGCACGGGTTCACGAACATTGAAACGCGCGCGGTGGAAACCGTGGGACAGCTGCTGCGCAAGGGCGAGATCGACAAGGAAGTCTACGCACTGAGCCGGCTGCAGGCGGAGGAAGGGGAAGCCTCCGGCAAACAGGATCCCCATCAGCTGGCACTCCACTTTGACCTGACCGTCCCCTTCGCGCGCTACGTCGTGGAGAACGCCGGGCACCTGGCGTTCCCCTTCCGCCGGTACCAGATCCAGAAGGTCTGGCGCGGAGAGCGTCCGCAGGAGGGCCGGGCCCGCGAATTCACCCAGGCGGACATTGATGTGGTGGGCGACGGCGAACTTCCCTTCCGGTACGACGTCGAGTTGGCGCTGGTGATCGCCGAGGCGCTGGGCGCCCTGCCCATTCCCGATTTCAAGATCCGGGTCAACAACCGCAAACTGGCCGAAGGCTTCTACCGGGGCATGGGGCTGGAAGACACCGCCGGCGTCCTGCGCAGCATCGACAAGCTGGAGAAGATCGGCGCTGCCCGTGTTGCCGAACTGCTGCAGGAGGAGCTGGGCGCCACGCCCGGGCAGGCCGAGGCGGCCCTGAAGCTGGCCTCCATCCGGGCCGAAGACCTCTCCTTCGCGGAGCAGGTGCGCGCCCTGGGCGTCAGCAATGAACTCGTCGAAGAAGGCCTGGACGAGCTGTCCCAGGTCATCGGTGAAGCCGTGAAGCGGGCTCCGGGCAAGGTGGTGGCTGACCTGAGCATCGCCCGCGGCCTGGACTACTACACCGGCACCGTGTACGAAACGGTGCTGGTGGGCCACGAGTCGCTCGGATCGATCTGCTCCGGCGGGCGCTACGATTCCCTGGCCGCCAAGGGCAGCCGGACCTTCCCCGGCGTCGGCCTGTCCATCGGCGTGACCCGGCTGGTCATGCGCATCCTGAGCCAGAACTTTGCCGAGTCCAGCCGCAGCGTGCCCACCGCCGTCCTGGTGGCCCTCGCCAATGACGATTCTTGGTCCGCAGCGCAGGACATCGCAGCAGAACTGCGGGGCCGCGGCATTTCCGTGGAAGTTGCCGCGAAGGCGGAGAAGTTCGGCAAGCAGATCAAGTACGCTGACCGCCGCGGCATTCCGTTTGTCTGGTTCACCGCCGAAGACGGCAGCCACGAGGTCAAGGACATCCGTTCCGGCGAGCAGGTACCGGCCGATCCGCAGACCTGGACGCCGCCCGCTGAGGACCTTCTTCCGCAGGTCACCCGGGCCGCCGCTCCCGGGAGTAGCCCGGCGCATCAGCGCCGCCGCGCTCCCGGGGAGTAGCCCGGCGCATCAGGCGCCGCCGCGCTCCCGAAAAGCAATGGCAGCCTGGACCCTGGACTGCACCCCCAGCTTCGCCAGGACCCGTGACACGTGGGTCTTCACGGTTGTTTCGGCAATCGCCAGGCGGCGGGCAATCTGCCGGTTGGACAATCCTTCGCCCAGGCAGGCCAGGACAGCCTCTTCGCGGGCGGTCAGCGCCTCGCCCGGCAGGCCGGGGCCTGCGGCTGCATCCGCGGATCCGGGCACCGCGGAGCCGGGCACCGGGGGACGGGGCCCGGCAACGAACGCCGCGATCAGGGTCCCTGTCACCTCGGGCGACAGCACGCTGTCGCCGCCGGCCAGGGACCGGACCGCCCGCACCAGTTCGGCCGGTTCCACTGATTTCAGCACGAAGCCCGCTGCGCCGGCCCGCAGCGCCCCGAACACATAGTCATCCAGATCGAACGTGGTCAGCACCAGCACTGCGGAGAGCGCTTCGGTGACGATCTGCGTGGTGGCTGCGATTCCGTCGGTTCCGGGCATGCGGATATCCATCAGCGTCACGTCCGGCCGCAGCGCGCGGGCCATTGTCACTGCCGTGGCACCGTCGGCCGCCTCACCCGCAATGTCAAAGCCGCCCGCTGTTTCCAGGATCATGCGCAGACCGGTCCGGATGGCGGCGTGGTCATCGGCCAGGAGGATCCGGAGCGGAGCTTCCGCCGGCCCGGTCACTGGGCTCCGTCCAGAGGCAGCCGGACTTTTACCTGCCAGGTGTCCGCGGGGGCGTCCGGCCGCGCAGGGCCGCTTCCGCCGTCGTCGTCCCGGGTCCTGCCGGCACTGAACACGCCGGAGAGCTGGGCCGTGCGCAGCGCCATATTGCGCAGGCCGGTGCCGTTGCCGCCGGGCGCTGTTCCGCCGGATGTTCCGGCCGGGCCTGGACGGCCCGCCGCGTCCGCTGCGGCGGGCAGGCTGTTGCTGACGGTGAGCTGTACCTCTCCGGCCTCCTGCCGCAGCACCACCTTCACCGGCTCGCCCGGGGCATGCCGAACGGCATTGGTCAGCGATTCCTGCACGATCCGAAAGATGCTGCTCTGCAGCAGGACCGGAAGCTCCGGATCGGCGTCAAGCGTCAGCTCCGCCGGGTTGCCCGCCAGCCGCGCCGATTCGGTCAGCGACCGCAGCTGCTCCAACCCGCCGGCCATCGGCACCCGGCCGGCAAAAGGTGAAACGGCCACAGGGTTTGCCCCGGCGGCGGAAGGTCCGCTGCCGCGGGACTGCAGAAGCTCGATCATGGCGCGCATCTCCTCCAGCGCGTGGACGCTCTCGCTGCGCACCTGCGCCAGTACCTGCCGGTCCAGCGCACTGTCGGCGGCTGACAGCGCGGCCGCTGACTGGAGCGCGACGGCGGACAAACGGCCGGCAATGGCATCATGCAGTTCACGGGCCATCGCTGCGCGCTCGGAGGCCAGTGCCACCTGGAGGGACAGCTCAGCCATTTCCGCCGCCCGCTCCGCGTTCAGCCGTTCGGTTTCCGCGCGGGTCCTTTCCTGCTCGGCGCGGTCGGCCTGCCGGCGCAGGGTTCCGGCCCACCACAGGGGCATGAGGCAGGTGAGGGTCGCCTGCACAACGCCCACCAGGAGGAAGGCCCAGTCGCGGTGGACCGCGCTAACGGCGGCCACTATGAAGGCAGCGGTGGCCAGGGCGGCTTTTTCCAGTGCACGGCTGAGCCGGGGCGAGCCGAACAGGATGCCGGAGTAGAAGAATTCGAAGAGCAGCAGGTAGTTGATGAGCCCGGCGCCGGTCAGGACGCCCGCGGCGATGGCAGTACCGGTCACGGCGAGCATGAGGGACACGCGGCGGCGCCGAAACAGGGTTCCGGCGCACCCCAGAACCAGGATCGCGAACCATACGGGGACGGGCGCCTCCAGCACCGGAGGCAGCATGTCAAGGGAGTTGACCCCGGCCGCTTTCAGCACGAGACCCGCCGCAAGGTAGGCAGCGGCGGTGGCGGCGCCCGTAGGCCAGATTCCGCTGCCCCACGAATCCAGGGCGCCGGCCCGGCCCGCTTCCGCCGCGGAACTTTCGGCGGTGTCGGGCGTCGGGGGAGGCAGCATGAGTCCAGAGTAGCGACCGTTGCGGGCCGTCCGCCGCGCCTGCAGCCCGGAGTCCTCCCAAATGATGAGGACCGGCTGCCGGCCCCGCGGACGGGAGGGCCCGCCGGGACCTAGGCTTAAACCATGTCGACTTCCCCTGCCGCAGCCCTGCTGCCCTGCGCCGAACTCCACCTGCACATTGAAGGAACCCTGGAACCTGAACTGATTTTTGAACTCGCCGCCCGGAACGGCCTTTCGCTTCCCTACGCGGATCTCGCGGAGCTGCGCGCCCGGTACGAGTTCACGGATCTGAAGTCCTTCCTGGACCTGTACTACGCCAACATGGAGGTGCTGCGGACCGAGGCCGACTTTGCGGACATGACCCGCTCCTATCTGCGCAGGGCCGCCGCCGCCGGCGTCCGGCACGTGGAAATGATGGTCGATCCGCAGGCGCACCTGCTCCGCGGTGTTCCGCTGGAAACCTGCATTCACGGTGTTGCCGGCGTGCTGGCCGGCAGCCTGGAGGAGTTCGGGGTGTCGTCCGAACTGATCGCCGCGTTCCTGCGGGACCGTCCCGTTGCCGAAGCCGAAGACGTGCTGCGGCAGCTGGTGGCCATGGAGGCGCCGATTGTGGGGATCGGGCTGGACTCCGCGGAAGTGGGCAACCCGCCCGAGGGCTTTATCGAGCTGTACCGGATGGCCCGGGATGCCGGCCTCAAGTGTGTGGCCCATGCCGGGGAAGAAGGCCCGTCGCATTACATCGAGCAGGCCCTGGACCTGCTGCTGGTGGACCGGATCGACCACGGTATCCGCTGCCTGGACGATCCGGCCCTGGTGGAGCGCCTCGTGCGTGACCGGATTCCCCTGACCATCTGCCCGCTCTCCAACGTCCGGCTGCGGTCGGTGGACACGCTGGCAGACCATCCGCTGCCGCAGATGCTGGCCCGGGGCTCAACGTATCGGTGAACTCTGATGATCCGGCGTATTTCGGCGGTTACATTGACGATAATTTCCGGCTCCTGCAGCACACCTTCGACCTGTCTGTGGAGCAGCTCGCGGAACTGGCGGTTAATTCCGTGGAAGCGTCCTTCGCTCCGCCGGCCCGCCGCGCCGAACTGCTGGACCTGATCCGGTCCTGGCACAGCGCACAGGACGGGGCGCGTCCGTAGCGTTCCCGCGGCTCCTACTGTGCCGCCGCTGCTACTGCGGTTCGCCCGGGCCTGACAGGCCGGCGGGCGCGCCCGGATCCTTCGGGCGGCGCACCGTCAGCCGCACGACGAGCCCGGACAACAGCACGATCAGCATCAGCAGAATGGCAAACGGCGGCAGGCTCAGGGCCGTCACCAGGGCTCCGGCCAGGCCGGCGAGGTTCACGGCCCGGGGCGTGAACCAGCGGCGCTGGTCCAGGGCATAGCCGCACAGATTGGTGATGGCCGCGTGTAATAACAGCCCAAAGCAGGCCAGGGCCAGCAGCGTGACCAGTTCCGCCGTCAGCACCAGGACGACGACGGCGGCGCCCGCCGCGGCTGCGGCCGGCCACGGTACCTGCCGGGACCCGCCGGTGCGGCCGAACAGCCGCGGAAGGTCGCCGTCGCCGGCCATGGCTCCGGCCGTCCGGGCCGTTCCTTCGACCAGTACCCATACCCCCGACAGGGCCGCCGCCGCGGCGGCAACGGCAACGGCTCCGGTGCCGATGCCCAGCCCCACCACGGCCACCGGCTCCCGCAGCGGAGCCGGCGACTGTGCCAGCGCGCCGGCTTCGGAGAACCATGCCAGCAGCGACTGCCCCACCAGGATGTACAGGCCCAGAGTGACCAGGACCGCCGCTGGAAGCACCCGGGGAATGAGGCGGTCAGGTTCCCGGACCCGAAAGCCCATGGCGGCCAGCCGGGCGTACCCGGCGAACGCGAAGTACGCGAAGCCCGCCCCCTGCAGCAGCCCTGCCGTCGGCGTGGCGTCCTCGAGGACCCCGGCGGCGGGGGCTGCCCGCCGGCTTCGTTGAACGCAACCACGACGGAAAAGCCCAGCACCGCGATGACGAAGGCCAGCACGAAACGGATCACCCAGGTGCCGCGGGGTACACCGAAGAGGTTCAGGGCGGTGCCCGCTGCTGCCGCCGCGGCCGCTCCCGCCCGTGCGTACTCCGGCACCGCATACAGGCCGAAGGCCAGCGCCAGCACCGCGGCCGAAGGCACCAGGGCACACAGCAGGGTCCACCCGGTGAAAAACCCCATGTACGGCCCCAGCAGGACCCGGGCCGCCGAGCGCGTTGTTCCGCCTTCATTGGTGTGGCCCGAGTTGCGCAGCCCCGCGCTGAGCAGGAACGTGGACGCCGCCGAACAGTAGGCCACCAGCGCCGCCAGGGCCAGGGCGGCGGGGAGGGCGGAGCCGGCGGCGCCCGCCACCGGCGGCAGCACCACGAAGATGCCGCCGCCCACCATGCAGCCCACGCCCACCGTGGTCGCGTCGAAGCCGCCCAGCGGGGGAGTGTCTGCGGAAGTCCCGGGCACGCACCGCTCCAATCAGTCGGGCCCGGGCCGTGCCGCGGCCGCCTGCGGCTGCACGGCGGTGCCATGGCTGGGAAAGGATGTGAACACCGGTAAACTCATGAAGAGACCTTGTATTCACAATGAGCGGGAACAGAGTTTTCCGCAAGCAATCTTGAAAGGACTGCTGTGCTGCGCACTCATGCCCTTGGTTCCCTGAGGGCCGAGCATATTGGACAGACCGTCACTCTCACCGGCTGGGTGGCCCGGCGCCGGGACCACGGCGGGGTTGCCTTCCTCGATCTCCGTGACGCCTCCGGAGTCGCCCAGGTCGTCGTTCGCGAAGAGGACGTTTTCCACGGCCTGCGCAATGAATACGTCCTGCAGATCACCGGCACCGTGCAGAAGCGCCCCGAGGGCAACGAAACCCCTCCCTCGCCACAGGAGCCGTGGAAGTCATTGCGGACAAGGTGGTTGTCCTGAACACTTCCGACCCGCTGCCGTTCCAGATCGACGAGCACGTTGAGGTTGGCGAAGAGGCCCGGCTGAAGCACCGCTACCTCGACCTGCGCCGTCCGGCCCCCGCAAAGAACATGCGCCTGCGCTCGGAAGCCAACCGGGTGGCCCGCAACCTGCTGCATGACGAAGGTTTCGTGGAGATCGAAACCCCCACGCTGACCCGTTCCACTCCCGAAGGCGCCCGCGACTTCGTGGTCCCGGCACGCCTTGCTCCGGGATCCTGGTATGCCCTGCCGCAGTCACCGCAGCTGTTCAAGCAGCTGCTCCAGGTGGGCGGGTTCGAAAAGTACTACCAGATCGCCCGTTGCTACCGCGACGAGGATTTCCGGGCGGACCGCCAGCCGGAGTTCACCCAGCTGGACATCGAAGCCAGCTTCGTCGAGGAAGACGACATCATTGCCCTCGGCGAGCAGATCGTGAAGTCGCTCTGGAAGCTGATCGACGTCGAAATCCCCACCCCGATCCAGCGCATGACCTACGCCGACGCCATGGCCCGCTTCGGTTCGGACAAGCCGGACCTGCGCTTCGGCCTGGAACTGACCGAGCTCACCGAGTTCTTCAAGGACACCACCTTCCGCGTCTTCCAGGCCCCCTATGTGGGCGCCGTCGTCATGCCCGGCGGTGCCTCGCAGCCACGACGCACGCTCGACGCCTGGCAGGAATGGGCCAAGCAGCGCGGCGCCAAGGGCCTGGCCTACGTCCTGGTCCAGGAGGACGGCACGCTGACCGGCCCCGTGGCCAAGAACCTCACCGACTTTGAGCGGGAGAACCTGGCCGCGAAGGTGGGCGCCAACCCCGGCGACTGCATTTTCTTCGGTGCCGGCGAAAAGAGCGAGGCGCGCGCCCTCCTCGGTGCCGCCCGCGTGGAGATCGGCCACCGCACCGGCCTGATCGATCCCAACGAGTGGGCCTTCGTGTGGATTGTCGACGCGCCCATGTTCGAGCCGGCGTCGGCTGCCGTTGCTGCCGGTGACGTTGCCGTGGGCGGCGGCGCCTGGACGGCGGTGCACCATGCCTTCACCTCGCCCAAGCCCGAGTTCATGGACACCTTCGACACCGATCCGGAGTCGGCTCTGGCCTACGCCTACGACATTGTCTGCAACGGCAACGAAATCGGCGGCGGTTCCATCCGTATCCACCAGCGCGACGTGCAGGAACGCGTCTTCAAGGTCATGGGCCTTTCGCAGGAGGACGCGCAGGAAAAGTTTGGCTTCCTGCTCGAAGGCTTCAAGTACGGCGCCCGCCCCACGGCGGCATTGCCTTCGGCTGGGACCGCGTGGTGGCCCTGCTGGCCGGCACCGAGTCCATCCGCGACGTCATTGCCTTCCCGAAGTCCGGCGGCGGCTACGACCCGCTGACCGCGGCACCGGCTCCGATCACCGCGCAGCAGCGCAGGGAAGCCGGCGTTGACTTTAAGCCCAAGCCGAAGGAAGAAGCCCAGGGCTAAGGCCGGCGTTTCCCCGGTAACCTGAGCGGGCAAAGCCCGGCTGCCGTCCGCAGCCGGGCTTTGTGCTGTCCGGATCCCCTCCGTTTTGGGAAGAATCGGCCGGTCCGCAGCGGAGGGGTTTCCCAAACCGGAGGGATTTCCCAAACCGGAGGGAACCCGGGCCAGCCGGTCAGGCGAAGGCGGGAACCGTCAGGTGCCGGAAGGCCGAGCCGTGGAAGACCAGCGGTTCGTGGGCGTCGTCGTGGGAAGCATGCCCGTGGACGCGCAGCAGTACCACCGCATGGTCCCCGGCAGGATCTCCTTTTCCACGGAGCACTCGAGCCACAGGGCGGCCCGGTCCAGGAAGAGTGAGCCGGAGTTGTCAGTGTGCAGGCTCAGTCCGGCAAAGCGGTCCCCGGACTTGGACGCAATCTGCCTGCAGATGCCCTCGTGTCCGGCCCCGAGAATCGACACTCCGATCCGCCCGGAACCGCGCAGGACGGGCCAGGTCCTGGAGGTGTTCTGCACCGCGAACATCACCAGCGGCGGATCCATGGAAACCCCGACAGTGAAGGAAGACGCCACAAGGCCCTGCGGCTCTCCATCGATCACTGCGCACAAAGCTGCAACGCCGGAGGGGAAACGGGAAAAGGCCCGCCGCAGCGCAGCGGGCTGAAGGTCGGTCAAAAGTGTCATGCGCAAACATCCTCTGCCTCAAGCGCCCGGCCGGAAAAGAAAGAACGGCGGAACGCAGTACTTGCCGCGCCGGAATGGGTTCGGACGGCCGAATCGTCACCTGGAGCACCCCGCTACGGCGAGAGGGTTGCCGTCCAGCCGGCCAGGGCCAGTGGCTGGAACTCTTGATTCCTGCTCCAACCTAGGGCGGCCGGCATGGGAGCGCAAACCCCCGCCACAGTTCGTAAACTCCGCTTCATAAAAGTCACGGGGATGAAGGGATACAGTGTGAAGAATGAGACAGCGGTGGTTTAAACAGGTGGATGTTTTTGGCAATGAGCCGTATTTGGGCAACCCGCTGGCGGTGGTGCTTGACGCGGAAGGGCTCACGGATTCCGAGATGGCCTCCTTCGCCCGGTGGACCAATCTTTCCGAGACCACGTTCATCCTGCCGCCCACCGTTGACGGCGCCGACTACCGGGTGCGGATCTTCACTCCGGGCGGAGAGATTCCCTTCGCCGGACACCCCACGCTGGGCACCTGCCACGCGTGGCTGGAATCCGGGGCAAAACGCCGCTACCCCGACGTCGTCGTGCAGGAATGCGGTATAGGGCTGGTGACGCTGCACGCCAACGCCGGCATTGCCGCCTTCGCCGCGCCGCCGCTGCTGCGCTCCGGTGAGCTGGAGGAAGAGGTCCTGGACCAGGCGCGGCGGGCGCTGAACCTGGAACCGGGGCAGGTCCTCGCCTCCAACTGGATCGACAACGGACCCGGCTGGCTCGGCCTCCTGCTGCCGGACGCTGCCACCGTCCTGGCGCTCACACCGGACCCGGCGATCATGGGCAGCCTCCGCGTGGGTGTCATCGGTGCGCAGCCGGCCGATGCGGAAACGGACTTTGAAGTGCGGGCCTTCGTACCTGACCTCGGAATCAGTGAGGATCCGGTCACCGGCAGCCTCAATGCCGGACTCGCCCAGTGGCTGATCGGAGCCTCGCTGGCTCCGGAACGCTACGTCGTCACACAGGGAACTGCCGTCCAGCGCTCCGGCCGGGTCCGCGTCTTCACCCGCGACGGCAAAATCTGGGTGGGCGGCTCCACGGTCACCTGCATCGACGGCACCGTCACGCTGTAATCCGGTCGCGATGTTCACGCTCAACTCGCTTCCCCTTCCGGTCATTGGTGCGCCCATGGCCGGAGGGCCTTCAACCCCGGAGCTGGCTGCCACCGTCGGGGAGGCCGGGGGGCTCGGCTTCCTGGCCGCGGGTTACAAGAGCGCCGGAACCGTGGCGGACCAGATCACCCAGCTGCGCAGACTGAGCGCCAGACCCTTTGGCCTGAACCTTTTCGTTCCGGATGCTGCCAACACCTACTCGGTCCCGCCGCAGGATCAGGCCGCGGGGAAGGCGGCAGCCCAAGCCCGGAAAATCGAAGCGGCCCGGACCTTCCGCAAGGACCTGACCGCAGCAGCAGGAAGGAGCCTGCCGCCACCGCGGTCCCCGAACCTGGTATGCCGGACCCAAACGACGACGACGGCTGGCAGGCCAAGCTGGAACTGGCGCTTCGGGAGCGGGTCCCGGTGGCGTCCTTCACCTTCGGACTGCCGGAGCCGGCGGTCTTTGCGGAGCTCACCGCGCAGGGAATCTGCAGCGTGGTGACGGTCACCGATGCCGGCGAGGCCCGCGCGGCGGCAGAAGCCGGAGCGCACATCCTGTGTGTGCAGGGCCCAAAAGCCGGCGGGCACCGCGGAACCCTGGACAGCGGGAAGGTGCCGGGTGAGGTCCCATTGGGTGACCTGCTGGACCGGGTTCGAGACGTCTGCGCGCTCCCGTTAATTGCAGCGGGAGGGATTTCCACACCGGGGGAGGCCTCCGCCGCTTTAGCCGCCGGGGCCGGTGCCGTCCAAGTGGGAACCCTGCTGCTGCTCAGCGACGAAGCCGGGACCAGCAGGGTGCACCGCGGCGGTTTGATAGATGCCGTCCAGGGCCGCAGGGAGGCCGAGACTGCTCTGACGCGGGCCTTCTCCGGCCGTCCGGCCAGAGGGCTGACCAATGACTTCATGCGCGCCCATCCGGATGCTCCGGACGCGTATCCATACATCAATCACGTCACCGGCCCGCTCCGGGCGGCCGCCGCGGCCGCAGGCAACCCGGAAGCGGTTAACCTGTGGGCCGGAACAGGGTTCCGGCACGCGGTTGAAGATCCGGCACCGGTGATTCTCCGCAGGCTGTTCGGGCTGGCTGACTGAGGTCCGCCGCGGGACACCGCAGGGCCCGGCAGCGGGACACCGCAGGGCCCGGCAGCGAAGCGGGTCAGGGCACCGTAATCCGGATGAAAACGGAGCTGGCATCCTTGGCAGCCCGGGCCAGCACCGCCAGTTTGGGGTCCTGAACATCGAGCGGACGCAGTCGGTCCAGTTTGTTCCATGGCGTGAAGATCTTCTGCCGGGCCAGCACCTCGGTCAGCGCACGGTCTCCGCCGAATACCAGGTATTCCGGCGGATGTTCGGTGAAGATCCGCGCCGCCTGTTCAGCGGCGGTCTCCACCAGTGCGTCGGCCTGGTTGGCCCGCCGCCGGGCAAAACGCTGCTGCGATCCGCCGCCGGCAGCCGTGCGCGACTGTACATAGCGGTTGCCGGCCTTGGATCCGAGCAGCCGGCCCTCCCGGCAACCCCCACGGCGTAACCGCCGCGGCGCAGCAGCACAATCCCGAGCGTGCGGGACTGGCCGGCCAGTGAAACCAGGCGCTCGACGTCGCCGGCTCCCCGCCCGGGGCGGCCGTCATCCGGCCACGGCGCCAGCAGGTCCGCTTCGGTGCCGTTGGCTGCGCAGACATGCAGTCCGCCGTGCCCGGGCGTGATGCTCAGCTCCCCGTGGGCGGCGGCCAAACGGTCCAGCCAGCCGGGCAGCCGCTGCGCGGAAACAAAGGTGGAGCGTGTGGCAGGCATATCCGGATTCTCCTGGTGGAACTGCTCACCGAAGGTAAACAGCAGCCGGCATCCGCCGGGCAAACTCCTACGCTACGGCACGAGTAGCCTAGTGGGGTGAGTGATTTGTTCAGCAGTGACAGCGACGGTGACGTCGATACCGCCGACCGGGACGGCGACGGCGACGGCGCCGGCTCGGGTCCGGGGGCCGGCGACGACGCCCGGAAGCGCCCCGCAGCCCCCTGGCAGTGCGGATGCGGCCGCGGACGCTGGACGAAGTGGTGGGACAGCAGCATCTGCTGGGTCCGGGATCGCCGCTGCGCACGCTGGCCGAGTCCGCCGATGACCGCGGGCCGGCGGGCCCGTCGTCAGTCATGCTCTGGGGGCCGCCCGGCACCGGCAAGACCACGCTGGCGCACGTGGTCGCGCGCGGTTCCGGCCGGAAGTTCGTGGAGCTTTCGGCCATCACCGCCGGCGTGAAGGATGTCCGCCGGGTGATGGAAGAGGCGCTGACCAACCGCGACCTGCACCGCATCACCACCGTGCTGTTCCTGGACGAAATCCACCGGTTCAACAAGGCCCAGCAGGACGCGCTGCTGCCCGGCGTCGAGAACCGCTGGGTGGTGCTCGTGGCGGCCACTACGGAAAACCCGTCCTTTTCGGTGGTCTCGCCGCTGCTGTCCCGGTCACTGCTGCTGACGCTGAAACCCCTGACCGAAGAGGACATCGCGTCGCTGCTCCAGCGTGCGGTGGAGGACGAACGGGGCCTGGCCGGGCGGGTGACGCTGACCGTGGAAGCGCTGGAGCACCTGGTGCGCCTCGCTGCGGGGACGCACGGCGCGGGCTGACGGCGCTGGAAGCTGCAGCCGGCGTCGCGTTCTCCGAACGCTCCGGAGACACGGAAATTCCCGAAGTTCTGCTCAGCCACGCCGAGAAGGCGCTGGATGTGGCGGCGCTGCGCTATGACCGTGCCGGCGACCAGCACTATGACGTGACCAGTGCCTTCATCAAATCGCTGCGCGGCTCCGATGTGGACGCCGCCCTGCATTACCTGGCGAAGATGCTCGAGGCGGGGGAGGACCCGCGCTTTATCTCCCGGCGCCTGATGATTTCCGCCGCCGAAGACGTGGGCATGGCGGATCCCACCGCGCTGCAGACCGCCGTCGCCGCAGCGCAGGCGGTCCAGCTGATCGGCATGCCCGAGGGCCGCCTCATCCTGGCCGAAGCGGTGGTGCACATTGCCACCGCCCCCAAATCCAACGCCGCGTACAACGGCATTAACGCCGCCGTCGCCGACGTCCGCGCCGGGCGCGGGCAGGGAATTCCCGCGCATCTGCGGGATGCGCACTATCCCGGCGCCAAGCAGCTGGGGCACGGCAAGGGATACGTCTACTCCCATGACGCACCGCACGGCGTGGCCAGGCAGCAGTATCCGCCGGATGACCTGGTGGGACGCAACTACTACGAACCCACCGGCAACGGCGCGGAGCGGGACATTGCAGCCCGGCTGGAGCGGCTGCGCGGCATCATCCGGGGGACCTAGGCGCATCATCCGGGCCGCCGGCCCGTGCTAGGATTGATGGTTGACTGGCAAGCACGACGCCGGACCCCTTCCCGCTCCACGCGGTGAAGCTGTGCCCGGTGCCGTGTCTGTAGCAGAAGGCAGCGGTTGGCCCGAGCTCTCCCTAATGGAGGCCAGTACTTACGTATCAGTCATCTCGGTATCCCGGTGAGAACCAGGGCTGCGGTGGCCAAACCGCCAGAACAGTGAAAGGTGAACGTGGCTAACAACACACGTGCACGCCGTCAGGCTCGCGCTTCGCGCGCCCTCGGCATTGCTTTGACCCCCAAGGCAGCCAAGTACTTCGAGCGTCGTCCTTACCCCCGGGTGAGCACGGCCGCGCACGTCGCAAGCAGGACAGCGACTACGCGGTACGCCTGCGTGAAAAGCAGCGTCTGCGCGCCCAGTACGGTATCCGCGAAGCACAGATGACCCGTGTCTTCGAGGAAGCCCGCCGCACCGCCGGTCTGACCGGTGAAAACCTGATCGAGCTGCTCGAGATGCGTCTTGACGCCCTCGTGCTGCGCGCCGGCTTTGCCCGCACGATCGCCCAGGCCCGCCAGCTTGTTGTGCACCGTCACATCATGGTTGACGGCGCCCGCGTGGACCGCCCGTCGTTCCGCGTTTCCGAAGGCCAGCTCATCCATGTGCACCAGCGCAGCGAGACCATGACGCCGTTCCAGGTTGCCGCTGCCGGCGCCCACCGCGACGTCCTGCCCGCCGTTCCGGGTTACCTGGACGTTTCCCTGGACAAGCTGCAGGCACGCCTCGTGCGCCGCCCGAAGCGCTCGGAAGTTCCCGTGACCTGCGAAGAGCAGCTCGTCGTGGAATACTACGCACGCTAATTTCGAGTCCTGCTCGATCTTTCCGAACAGCCCGCGGCCTCGGCCGCGGGCTGTTTGGTCAGCGGCACCTGCCGGTCCGGTCCGCTGCCGGCCCGCTGCCGGCCCGCTGCCGGCCCGCTGCGCCGCTTGTGCCGCGGGGCACAAGTGAGTGCTGCGCCCGGGAAGTGGGTAAGGTACATAGCGGAAAGTCTTAGTTTTCAACCCCAAGAGGAGTGCCATGTCGGGTGGAGATATTGCCGGTCTGATTGCTGCCGGTGTGTTCGCAGTGCTGGTGGTGCTGCTGGCCGTCCCGATCTGGAAGCTGGGCAAGGTGTTTGACGAGCTGCGCGGCGCCATTCGAAACATCAGCGACGAGACCACTCCGCTGATCGAGGAAGTCACCACCACGGTGTCCACCACCAACCTGCAGCTGCAGAAGGTGGACGGCATTTCCTCGAACGTCTCCGACGCCAGTGCCAACATCTCCGCGCTGTCCTCCCTGGTGGCCGCAACAGTTGGCTCGCCGCTGATCAAGGTGTCGGCGTTCAGTTACGGAGTCCGTGAGGCCCTTTCTTCCCGCGGCAAGAGCCGCGGCCGCCGCAGCCGCTAACCCCGCCACCAGCACAGGAGCGAACCAGCATGATCAAGCGAGTCTTTTGGATGTCCATCGGCGTCACCATCGGCGTCATCGCCGTCCGCCGTCTCTCGGACGCCAGGAACACCCTGGGTCCCGCGGGACTCAATACGGCCATCGGCACCGCAGCCGATGCGCTGCAGAACTTCGCCGACGCGTTCCGCGACGGCATGACCGAACGTGAAGGCGAGCTGCGCACCGCCCTGGGCATGGAAACCGGCGACACCGTTGCCGCCACCATGACTGCCGTGCGCCGGTAGCCGCCGAAACCGGACCGCACCGCCCGGCACCGTGTGCCGGCAGCCTCAACCTGCGCAAAGCCGAAATTACCGGAAGGGTAAAAAGCACCATGAAGTCCCACGAGATTGCACGCCGCTGGCTGGATTTTTTCAGCGCCAAGGGCCACACGGTGGTTCCCTCCGCGTCGCTCGTCACCAATGATCCGTCGCTGCTGTTCACCGTGGCCGGCATGGTGCCTTTCATTCCCTACCTCACGGCCCGCGAAAAGGCCCCGTATCTGCGGGCCACCAGCGTCCAGAAGTGCATCCGCACCGCCGACATCGAAGAAGTCGGCAAGACCGCCCGTCACGGCACGTTCTTCCAGATGGCCGGCAACTTCTCCTTTGGCGACTACTTCAAGGAAGACGCCATTACCTTCGCGTGGGAGCTGCTGACCTCGGGCGTCGACAAGGGCGGCTTCGGCCTGGACCCCGAGCGTCTCTGGGTCACCGTCTATGAGGACGGCGACGAGCGCGACGACGAAGCACGTGCGATCTGGCGCGACAAGATCGGCCTCCCGAACGAGCGCATCATCGGCACCGGCAAGGCCGACAACTACTGGAACACCGGACAGGCCGGCCCCGGCGGCCCCTGCTCCGAGATCTACTACGACCGCGGCCCGGCCTACGGCCTCGAGGGCGGCCCCGCCGTCGACGAAACCCGCTACATCGAAATCTGGAACCTGGTCTTCATGCAGTACCAGCTCTCCGCCGTGCGCTCCAAGACGGACTTTGACGTTGCCGGCGAGCTGCCGCAGAAGAACATTGACACCGGTCTCGGACTCGAGCGACTGGCGATGATCCTGCAGGGCGTGGAGAACATGTACGAGACCGACCAGGTCCGGCCGGTCCTGGACAAGGCAGCCGAACTCTCCGGCAAGGAATACACCTCCGCTGAAGACCCCGCGGACCCGCACCACGCCGACGACGTCAAGCTGCGCGTCGTGGCGGACCACGTCCGTTCCGCTTTGATGCTCATCTCCGACGGCGTGAGCCCCTCCAACGAAGGCCGCGGGTACGTACTGCGCCGCCTAATCCGCCGTGCCGTGCGCAGCATGCGCCTGCTTGGCGTGGAAACCGCTGTGCTGCCCGAGCTGCTGCCGGTCTCCCGGGACGCCATGAAGGGCACCTACCCCGAGGTGGAGACCGACTTTGCGCGCATCAGCCGCATTGCCTACGCCGAGGAAAAAGCCTTCCTGCGCACCATCGCCTCCGGCACCGAGCGGCTGGAGGAAGCGGTCAAGATTTCGCAGGCCGCCAACAAGCCGCTGTCCGGCGAAGATGCCTTCACCCTGCATGACACCTACGGTTTCCCCATCGACCTGACGCTGGAAATGGCCGAGGAAGCAGGGCTGAAGGTTGACGAGGCCGGCTTCCGTTCCCTCATGCAGGAACAGCGCCAGCGCGCCCAGGCGGACGCCCGCGGCAAGAAGCACGGCCACAACGACGTTTCGGTGTTTAACGAACTCCTCGCCGCCGGGCAAACCGTGTTCACCGGCTATGACGAGCTGACCAGCGAATCCTCGGTCCGCGGCATCATCTCCGCAGGCTCGCGCGTTCCGCACGCCGGCCAGGGCACTGAGATTTCCCTGGTGCTGAACGAAACTCCGTTCTACGCGGAAGCCGGCGGCCAGGCGGCCGACACCGGCCTCATTACCGGTGACGGCTTTGTCCTCGAGGTGCAGGATGTCCAGCGCCCGGTCAAGGGACTGAGCGTGCACAAGGCCATTGTCCGCGAGGGCGAAATTGCCGAAGGCGCCACCGTCCTCGCCGCCGTTGATGCCCAGCGCCGCCACGAGGCCGAGCAGGCGCACTCCGGCACGCACATCGTGCACGCGGCACTGCACCAGATCCTCGGCCCGGAGGCGCTGCAGCGCGGTTCCTTCAACAAGGCCGGCTACCTGCGCTTCGACTTCTCCTGGGGCGAGGGCCTGTCCGACGCCGCGAAGTCGGAAATCGAAGAGGTGTCCAACCTCGCCATCCGCAGCAACTTCCAGGTCGAGACGAAAGTCATGTCCCTGGCGGAGGCGAAGGCCCTGGGCGCCACGGCATTGTTCGGCGAAGCCTACGGCGACACGGTGCGCGTGGTCGAAATGAACGGGGACTGGTCGCGCGAGCTCTGCGGCGGCACGCACGTTGAATCCACCTCCCGGATCGGCAGCCTCACCCTGCTCGGCGAGCAGTCCGTCGGCTCGGGAAACCGCCGGGTCGAAGCCTTTGTCGGCATGGACGCTTTCCGCCACCTGGCCGCCGAGCGCGCCCTGGTCAATGAACTCTCCGAAATGCTCAAGGTTCCGTCCGTGCAGCTGCCGGACCGCCTGGCCGCCACCCTGGCCAAGCTGAAGGCAACCGAAAAGGAACTCGAGAAGCTGCGCCGCGAGCAGCTCGCCGCCTCGGCCGCCGCACTGGTGGGCAAGGCTGTGGACGTCGACGGGGTGCGTGTCCTCGCGCACGACGCCGGTGCCGGCGCGGGCGCGGATGACCTCCGCACCCTGGCACTGGACCTCCGGTCGCGGCTGGGCGGCGGCGCCGCCGTCGTCGCGGTTGCCGGTGTCTCCAACAACCGTCCCGTCGTGATCGTTGCGACCAACGAGGAAGCCCGCGCTGCAGGCGTCAAGGCCGGCGCCCTGGTGAAAACCGCCGCCGGCGTGCTCGGCGGCGGCGGCGGCGGGAAGGACGACGTCGCCCAGGGCGGCGGTTCGGACGCTGCGAAGGTCGGCGAGGCGCTCACCGCCATCCAAGCCGCAGTTGCCAATCGGGGCTGACATGGCCCCGCAGGACTACCCCGCGGGGTTAAGCTGGGGGTGGACGTCGGTTTGGCCCGGGTGGGCCTTGCCGTAAGCGACCCGGACGGCGTGCTTGCCATGCCCGTCAAGACCCTGAAACGGGATGCGAAGAAGGACAGCGACGTTCGGGTCCTCGTCCGTGAAGCGGCCGAGCGCGGAGCGGTGCAGGTTTTTGTCGGCCTGCCGCGCAGCATGAAGGGCACGGAAACCGCGTCCACGCAGATGGCGCGGGACTACGCCGGCGTGCTGCTGGAGGCACTGGAGCGGGCCGGAAACGGCATCTCCGTTCGCCTGGTGGATGAGCGGCTGACCACGGTCAGTGCGCACCGTTCACTGCACGAAGCTGGCTTGAACAGTAGAGAACATCGTAGAGTGGTGGATCAAGCGGCCGCTGTAGCAATCTTGCAGCAGGCTATTGACATGCAGCGTTCCCTTGGACGCGATGTGGGGGAGCCAGTCACGTTATGCCGGCAGCAGCGCCCGACGGGTGCCCTGCCGGCCCCGACCCAGGAGCCAATCATTTCCCAGGATAATAAGCGCGAAAACGGGAACGCGCTGTGAGCCACAGGTATCCGGATTTCCCGCCCATGGGCGCTGAACCGGATTATGAGCCGACTGCCCACCACGGGCGGGACGGCCGGGACCACTACCCGGAGGACAATCCGCCGGTCGACGAGTTCTTCGACGACGGGCAGGGGACGCGCCGCAGTCTGCGCCCTTCCCGGGAGAAGCAGCGCCGCCGGCGCCGCCGTACCATTGTGATGTTCGTCGTCCTCGTTTTCTTTGCCGGCGTGGTGTTCGGACTGACCATGTTCCTCCGCGACCTGCTCGGGATGAACGAGATCAAGGACTACGAAGGAGCCGGAACCGGAAGCGTCAGTTTCACGGTGGCCGACGGCGACGGGCCGATGGTGATCGGGACCAAGCTGGAAACGGCAGACATCGTCGCCACCTCCAAGGAGTTCGTCAACGCGTTCGCCGAGGAGTCCGCCGGACGGGAAATCCAGCCCGGCTCCTACGAAATGAAGCAGCAGATGTCCTCCTCTGCTGCTCTGGAAGCCCTGCTGGGTGAACAGGGTACTGCGGTGCACTATGCCGCTGTTGCCCGCGACCTGCGCCAGAACGAAGTGTTCGACATCCTCACCGAGTCCACCGGTATTCCCCGGACTGAATTTGAGGCTCTCGCCCAGGACCCCGCGGCTTTCGGGCTGCCGCCGGAAGCCGTAAGCCTGGAGGGCTACCTGCACCCGGGTGAATACCGCTTCCCGCTGGAGCAGGACGCAACCTCCATCGTGACTGAAATGGTCGACAACACCTTTGCCACTCTTGAGGAAGCCGGAATCACCGATCCGGCCGAGCAGTACCGCATCCTGACCAAGGCCAGCATCATCCAGGCCGAGGCCGGCGAAGCCGACTACGCCACGGTGGCCGGGTCCATCCAGAACCGGCTGCGGGCCGACAATGTGGAAACCAGCGGCCTGATCCAGTCCGACGCCACCGTGACGTACGGACTGAACCGCAAGAGCTACGACCTGACGCCGGAGGAGAAGGCGGACAAGTCCAACCCCTACAACACGTACGCCAACCCCGGACTGCCGGTCGGACCGATTGGTTCTCCCAGCAAGGAAGCCATCGATGCGGCCGCGAATCCCGCCGACGTGCCGTTCTACTACTGGGTGACGGTCAACCTGGACACCGGCCAGACCGAGTTCTCGTCCACGCTGGCGGAGCACGCAAAGTACGTCCTCCAGTACCAGGAATGGTGCGGCAAGCAGGAACCGGAAGGTGCGCGTAATTGGCGGCCAGTCCCCGGCGGGCAGCCGTGCTGGGACATCCGGTCGGCCATTCCAAATCCCCGCTGCTGCACCGCGCCGCCTACGGCTACCTCGGATTTGACTGCTCCTACGACCGGATCGACCTTCCCGAGGAAGACGCGGCGGACTTCGCCGCGTCCCTGCGGGAGGCAGGTCACGGGCAGCCCCGCTGGGCGGGCCTGTCCGTGACCATGCCGCTGAAAGCGGCACTCATCCCGGCCATGGACCACCTCACCTCTCCTGCCGCTGAGCTGCAGGTCCTGAACACGGTGACGTTCGACTACACGGACGGCGGCGTGGTCCTGACCGGCCACAACACCGACGTCGCCGGCATCGTCAACGCCCTGGGCCATGCCGGTGCCCGGCCCGCGCCGCGCGTGGTGATCCTTGGCGCCGGGGGCACCGCGTGCGCCGCGGTGGCCGCGGCGGCCCGGCTCGGCGCCGCGTCGGTGTCGGTCTGCGCCCGCCGGTTTCCGCCCGGGCCGGACGGCATGCCGGGCGTGGCCGACGCGGGCCTGCGCACCGGCACCGGGGTCCGGATGCTTCCTGGGCGGACGCGGCCGACGCCTGCGCCGCCGCCGACGTCGTGATCTCCACTCTTCCGCCGCACGCGGCCGACGGCCTGGCCGCCGAGCTGGCTGCGGCACCGGCCGCAGCCGCCCCGGATGCCGTCCTGCTCGACGTTGCCTACGATCCCTGGCCCAGCCGGCTTGCCGCTGTCTGGACGGGCCGGGCGGACGGATCGTACCCGGACTGGAAATGCTGCTCTACCAGGCGGTGGAACAGGTCCGGCTCTTCACCGGCGGGACGTTCCGTGAAGCGAATGCCGTCACAAACGTGATGTGTGACGCTGTCGGAGCACCACGGCGCTGAAGCCGGGTACGGGACATGGCAGTATTGAAACCATGTTGCGTTGGTTGACCGCCGGTGAGTCCCATGGGCCTGCACTGGTAGGAATAGTTGAGGGCGTCCCAGCAGGCGTCGAAGTGAACACTGCCATGATCCAGGAGGCGCTGGCGCGCCGGCGGCTCGGCTACGGGCGCGGCGCCCGCATGAAGTTCGAACAGGATGCAGTCCGCATTGTCGGCGGAGTCCGGCACGGGCTGACCCAGGGCGGGCCCGTCGCCATTGAGGTGGGCAACACCGAATGGCCCAAGTGGCAGCAGGTCATGTCGCCTGACCCGGTGGATCCCGCCCTGCTCGCCGAATCCGCCCGCAATGCGCCGCTGACCCGGCCGCGTCCCGGGCACGCCGACTTCACCGGCATGCAGAAGTACGGCTTCGATGAAGCCCGTCCCGTGCTGGAACGCGCCAGCGCCGGAAACCGCGGCCCGCGTGGCGCTGGGCACCGTGGCCGCTTCGTTCCTGAAGTCCCTGGGCGTGGAACTCGTTTCCCACACCGTCAGCATCGCCGGGGTGGGCAGCCCCGAAGGCTCTGCGGTTCCCGGCCCCGGCGACGTCGCCGCCCTGGACGCGGATCCCCTGCGCTGCTTCGACGCCGAGGTGTCCGCAGCCATGGTTGCCGAGGTGGACGCCGCCCACAAGGACGGCGAAACCCTCGGCGGCGTGGTGGAAGTCCTCGCGTACGGACTGCCGCCGGGACTGGGCAGCTACACCCACTGGGACCGCCGGCTCGACGCGCGGATTGCCGGTGTGCTGATGGGGATCCAGGCCATCAAGGGCGTCGAGATTGGCGACGGGTTCCTGACCGCCGCACGGCGCGGTTCAGCCGCCCACGACGAGATCCTTCAGGACGCAGACGGCCGTGCGGTCCGCTCCGGCAACCGGGCCGGCGGGATCGAGGGCGGCATGAGCATCGGCGAGGTCCTGCGGGTCCGCGCGGCCATGAAGCCCATCGCCACCGTTCCGCACTCCCTGCAGACCGTGGACGTCAGCACCGGGGAGCCCGCCCGCGCCCACCACCAGCGCTCCGACGTCTGCGCGGTGCCCGCCGCCGGCGTCGTGGCCGAGGCAATGGTTGCCCTGGTGCTGGCCGAAGCGGTCACCGAGAAGTTCGGCGGCGATTCCGTGGCTGAAACCGCCCGGAACCTGCGGACCTACCTCCAGAACATCCCCGGCGCCCTGGAATCGGCTGGCACCAGTGTCCGGACCGACTGAACCCTGCCGCCACATTGTCCTGATCGGCTTCATGGCGGCGGGCAAGTCGGTGGTGGGACGCGAGCTCGCATCCCGCAACCAGCTGAAGTTCATTGACACGGACCAGCTCATCACCGAGCGCCACGGTTCCATTTCCGACCTGTTCGCCGCACGCGGGGAATGCTACTTTCGGGAAGTGGAAGCGCGAACCGTTGCGGCCGCGCTGGCTGAACAGTCCCGCACGGTGATTTCCCTGGGCGGCGGTGCGGTGCTGGACACCGGCACGCAGCAGCTGCTGCGCGGTGCCACCGTGGTTTTCCTGGATACCGACCTGGAAACCGTACTGCCCCGCATCACCCGCTCCGGCAACCGCCCCCTGCTGGCCGGCGACCCCGCGGGCCGCTGGCAGGAACTGGCGAAGGCCCGGCGCCCCGTTTACGAATCCCTGGCCGACATCACCCTTGACACCAGGGACTTTCCGTCACGGCGGTCATCGACCGGCTGACGACCATCCTCAACGAAGGAGCATAGAACCATGGCCTCCGAACCCACCGTTATCCCGGTGACCGGCGACAGCCCCGCAAGCAATTACGACGTCGTGATCGGCAACGGGCTGCTGGACCGCCTGCCCGCCATGCTCGGTGAGCGGGTGCGGCGGGTCCTGGTCATCCACCCCCGGGCGCTGCGTGCCACCGGCGACACCGTGCGTGATGAACTCGCGGCCACCGGCCTCACCGCCGTTACCGCGGAAATCCCGGACGCCGAAGAAGGCAAGCACATCCAGGTGGCCTCCTTCTGCTGGCAGGTCCTGGGGCAGAACGACTTCACCCGGTCCGATGCGGTCGTGGCGGTGGGCGGCGGGGCCGTCACCGACCTGGCCGGCTTCGTGGCGGCCACCTGGCTGCGCGGGATCAAGGTGGTGCACATTCCCACCTCGCTGCTGGGCATGGTCGACGCGGCAGTGGGCGGCAAAACCGGTATCAACACAGCCGAGGGCAAGAACCTCGTGGGTGCTTTCCATCCGCCCGCCGGTGTCCTGGCCGACCTTGACGCGCTGGCCACCCTGCCGAAAAATGAACTCCTCAGCGGCATGGCCGAGGTCATCAAATGCGGATTCATCGCCGATCCGGCGATCCTGGATTTGGTCGAAGCCAACCCCGAAGCAGTGGCCGACGGCGCGTCCGCCGTGGTGCGCGAATTGGTGGAGCGCTCCATCGCCGTCAAGGCCGAAGTGGTCTCCTCCGATCTGCGTGAAGCCGGACGCCGGGAGTTCCTGAACTACGGCCACACCCTGGGCCATTCCATTGAACTGGCCGAGCGCTATCAGTGGCGCCACGGCGCCGCCGTTTCCGTGGGCCTGGTCTTCGCCGCCGAACTGGGACGCATGGTCGGCCGGCTCGACGACGCCACGGCGGACCGGCACAAGGAAATCCTCACCTTGCTGGGCCTGCCGGTCACCTACCGGAAGGACCGCTGGTCCGCCCTGCTGGACGGGATGCGGCGGGACAAGAAATCCCGCGGCGACCTGCTGCGATTCGTAGTCCTGGACGGACTGGCCCGGCCATCCATGCTTGAGGTTCCCGACACCTCGCTGCTGTTCACGGCCTACCAGGAGATCGCTTCCGAACCCCAGGGCGGCATCCGGCTCAGCCTGTAGCTTCCCGGAGCAGGTAGAATGGTCGACGGACTAAAAACGAAACTTGGCGAATCAACGAAAGAGAAACTGTGGCGACGACCAACGACATCAAGAACGGCACCGTGCTGAAGCTTGAAGGCAACCTTTGGAGCATCATCGAGTTCCAGCACGTGAAGCCGGGCAAGGGTGGTGCGTTTGTCCGTACCAAGATGCGCAACGTGCGTTCGGGCAAGGTTGTCGACAAGACGTTCAACGCCGGCATCAAGATCGAGACCGCGAGCGTTGACCGCCGCGACTACCAGTACCTGTACCAGGATGGCGACGACTACGTCTTCATGGACACCTCCGATTACGACCAGCTGACCGTCCCGGGAACCATCGTGGGCGAGAACGCCAACTTCATGCTCGAATCCATGATGGTGACCATCGCCATCCACGAGGGTTCACCGCTGTACATTGAGCTGCCCCCGTCCGTGGTCCTGGAGATCACCTACACCGAGCCGGGCCTGCAGGGCGACCGCTCCACCGGCGGCACCAAGCCCGCCACCGTGGAGACCGGCTATGAGATCCAGGTTCCGCTGTTCCTGGAACAGGGCACCAAGGTCAAGGTGGACACCCGCAACGGCGATTATTTGGGACGCGTTAACGAGTGAGTGCACGCACTAAAGCCCGCACCCGGGCACTGGAAGTTCTGTTTGAAGCTGAGCAGCGCTCAGCCTCGGCCTTTGACATGATCAGGGCCCGCCGGGAACAGACCGATCAGACGATCAACCCCTACACCGTTGAACTGGTGGAGGGCGTAGTTTCCATGAAGGAGACCATCGACGAGTTCCTGGGCACGTATTCCCAGGGCTGGCCGCTGGAACGCATGCCGTCAGTGGACCGCATTATCCTGCGGATCGGCGCATGGGAACTGCTCTACAACGACGACGTCCCGGACAAGGTGGCGATCAGCGAGGCCGTTGAACTCGCCAAGACCCTGTCCACCGACGAATCTCCGTCGTTCGTGAACGGACTGCTGAGCCGGCTCCACCAGCTCAAGCCGTCACTGCTGGCCTAGCCCGCCGCTGCCGGCTTACCCCGTCACGGCGCACGCCCCGTTTCGGGCCGTCCGCGCCCCAGCCCGCCCGTGCCGCGTTTTCGCGGCACGGGCGGGTTTTGTGCGTCAGCCGCCGGCGCGGGCCAGCATGAGGCCCCGGGTGCGCGTCAGGTCCTGCAGCAGCGTCTGCTCGGCGGCACAGTTGGCCGGCAGATCCCGCCCGGCGGCAATCTGCTGGCGGATCAGCGCGAGCCGGGTGGCCTTCTGGATGAAGGTCCGCATGGTGCTGCGGGCGCCGAAGCGCCCCGCCCAGGCCAGCGCCTGGTGCCGGCCGGCACGGGTGGAGAGCATGAGCACCTCCTGGGGAGTGAACCAGCCGGCAGCGGCATATTCGCCCAGCCGGGCGCGGGTGAGCCGCTGTTCCGCCCGGCGCAGCAGGACGACGCCGGTCACGGCCAGGGCAAACAGCGGCACCTGCAGTACGAAGTAGAAGACCAGGAAGCTTCCGGACACCAGCGCGGTGCCCCCGTTCCAGAACATGTGCCCCAGGATTGCCGCCGCCAGGCCCAGCAGGAACCCCGCGAGAATCCGCAGCGTGCCGCCGCGCCGAACGGCAAGGCCCAGTCCGAGGCCGATGGCTGCTGTGAACAGTACGTGGGCGAAGGGGGAGAACAGTCCGCGCAGCACGAACACGAAGCCCAGTTCAACGCCGAATCCGCCGCTGGAAAGCAGGGCGGAGCCGAAGTAGAGGATGTTCTCGGTGAAGGCGAAGCCGGCTGCCACCGTGCCGGCATAGACAATCCCGTCCACCGGGCCGTCGAAATGGCTTCGCCGCACAAACACGAGGATCAGGACCCCGAGCCCCTTGGCGGTTTCCTCCACCAGCGGCGCTTCCAGCACCGGTCCCGTGAACTCCGGCGCAAGCCCGGGCAGCAGGACGGACAGGGCATCGCCCACATAGGGCCCGGCAAGCAGCGTGATGCCCACCGAGATACCGGCCCCCCATAAAAAGGCAAACACCAGCGCCGAGCGGGGTTCGGGTTCCCAGCGGTCCACCCAGTGCAGTCCCAGCAGGCAGATGCCCAGCGGTATCAGTGCCAGGATGCCGCAGAGCAGGAAGGCGGCGGTTCCCAGCTGCCACCACAGGAACCAGGCCACGAGCAGCAGGGCCAGGGAGGAGCCGATGATCAGCAGGACGGTCGCCGCCGTGCCGGTGCCGCCGCGCGGGGAGCGGACCACAGCGGCTGCACCGGGGCCGGGCCGTGGCCCGGCGGCTGGACCCGGGCGGACCGGGCTTCTCCGGGCGGCGGAGTCCAGGGGACGGCCCCGTTGGGTCCGGACCGGTTGTCGGGGAGATATCCGCTCATGCGCCTGCGCCTGTCATAGGGCAACACTATGAGGAAAACCGGGCTGCGGGTGGAGCACCGCCTGGACTGGGGACAGAAAAGCGGGGCGTACCCCGCCGTCACAGTGCCGGCATGCAGCCGGCGCTGTGATAGCTTGAGACCGCATTCACCCTTTAAATTCCGTCCTGTGAGGCGGGGAAGGAGGAGGCAGAATATGGACTTGTCCAACCCGCCGGGCGCACCCGCGCCCGCACGCACCGTTCTGGCTTCAGCTGACATTGACCGCGCGCTTACCCGGATTGCCCATGAAATCCTGGAAGCCAACAAAGGCGCCGCAGACCTCGTGCTGATGGGGATTCCGCGCCGGGGCTATCCGCTGGCCCGACGGCTCGCCGAGAAGATTGCCGCCGCCGATCCCTCAGTGGATCCGGCCGCCGTGACCGGACAGCTCGACGTCACCATGTTCCGCGACGACCTGGCCCGCCAGCCCACGCGCACACCCCACGCCACCGAGGTTCCGCTCTCCGGGATCGACGACAAAGTAGTGGTCCTCGTCGACGACGTCCTGTACTCCGGCCGTACGATCCGGGCCGCGCTGGACGCCCTCGTGGACCTGGGCCGGCCACGGGTGGTCCGGCTCGCCGTCCTGGTGGACCGCGGGCACCGGGAACTGCCCATCCGCGCAGACCACGTCGGGAAAAACCTGCCCACCGCCATCGTGGAAAAGGTCCGTGTCCACCTGCGGGAGACGGATACCCCGGCCGTTGACGAAGTGGTCATCGAGGGCGCCCTGTGAGGCACCTGCTTTCCACCCGCGACCTTCACCGCACCGACGCCCTGGCCATCCTGGACACCGCCGAGCAAATGGCGGCCGTGTCGCAGCGGGAGGTCAAGAAGCTGCCCGCCCTGCGCGGGCGGACCGTCGTGAACCTCTTTTTCGAGGACTCCACCCGGACCCGGATCTCCTTTGAAGCGGCCGCCAAGCGCCTGTCCGCGGACGTAATCAACTTTTCCGCCAAGGGTTCCTCGGTGTCCAAGGGCGAGTCGCTGAAGGACACCGCCCAGACGCTCGCGGCCATCGGAGCGGACGCCGTCGTCATCCGGCACGGCTCCTCCGGGCGCCGGCCCGGCTCGCCGGCTCCGGCTGGATTGACGCTTCGGTGCTGAACGCCGGTGACGGCACGCACGAGCATCCCACCCAGGCGCTGCTGGACGCCTTCACCATGCGCCGGCACTGGGCACGGCTGCACGGGACGGCGTCCACCGGAACCGACCTCGCCGGCATGCACGTGGTGATCGTCGGCGACGTCCTGCATTCCCGCGTGGCCCGCTCCGATCTGTGGCTGCTGCGCACCCTGGGCGCCGCCGTCACGCTGGTGGCGCCGCCCACGCTGCTGCCCTTCGGCGTCGAATCCTGGCCGTGCACGGTCAGCTACGACCTCGACGAGGCACTGGAATCCGGGCCCGACGCCGTCATGATGCTGCGGGTGCAGGGCGAGCGGATGCAGTCGGCGTTCTTCCCTTCGGTGCGTGAATACTCGCGCCGCTGGGGGTTCGACGATGTCCGCCTGGACCGGCTGGACACGCTGGGCCTGAAGGATACCATCCTGCTGCACCCCGGCCCGATGAACCGTGGCCTCGAAATATCCTCCCGCGCCGCCGACTCGCCGCGGGCCACCATCCTTGAACAGGTCAGCAACGGAGTTTCCGTGCGCATGGCCGCCCTCTATCTTCTGCTGTCCGGTGAGAATTCCCCGGCCGGCACCGCACCCCAGGAGCTGGCACTGTGAACCCCACCCACCCGAGTCCCGCCGCGGACACCGCCGCAACCGGAACCTACCTGATCCGGGGTGCGTCCCTTCTCGGCAGGGACACCGCCGACCTGCTGATCCGGGACGGGCTGATCGCCGCCGTCGGACCGGCGCTCGAGGCCCCGGAAGACGCCGTGCTCATCGAGGCGGCAGGCCTGATCGCCCTGCCCGGCATGGTGGACCTGCACACCCACCTGCGCGAACCCGGCCGGGAAGACGCCGAAACCGTGGAAACCGGCACCCGCGCCGCCGCGCTGGGCGGCTTTACCGCCGTCCACGCCATGGCCAACTCCAACCCGGTGGCGGATACCGCCGGCGTAGTGGAGCAGGTCTGGAGCCTGGGCCGCCGGTCCGGCTGGGTGGATGTGCGTCCGGTGGGCGCCGTGACCGTCGGGCTGGAGGGGGAGCGGCTGGCCGAACTCGGCGCCATGGCCGACTCCCGGGCCCGGGTCCGTGTCTTCTCCGACGACGGCAAATGTGTTTCCGACCCCGTGCTGATGCGCCGTGCGCTGGAATACGTCAAGGCGTTCGACGGCGTGATTGCCCAGCACGCACAGGAACCGCGCCTGACCGAGGGCGCCCAAATGAACGAGGGCGGCGTCAGCGCCGTCCTGGGGCTGGCCGGCTGGCCCGCGGTGGCGGAGGAATCCATCATCGCCCGCGACGTGCTGCTGGCACAGCACACCGGATCCAGGCTGCACGTGTGCCACGTGTCCACCGCAGGCTCCGTGGAAATCATCCGCTGGGCCAAGGAACGCGGCATCAACGTCACCGCCGAAGCCACCCCGCACCACCTGCTGCTCACCGACGACCTGGTCCGCAGCTATGACCCGGTCTATAAGGTCAACCCGCCGCTGCGCACCGCGTCCGACGTCGAGGCGCTGCGCCGGGGCCTGGCCGACGGGACCATCGACATTGTCGGCACCGACCATGCCCCGCACCCCTCCGAGCACAAGGAATGCGAGTGGGCGCAGGCGGCCATGGGCATGACCGGGCTGGAGACCGCGCTTTCCGTCGTCCAGCACGCCATGATCGATACCGGGCTGATGGACTGGGAAGGCTTCGCGCGGGTGACTTCCATCACTCCGGCGGCCATCGGAGCCCTCGAAACCCAGGGCCGGCCGCTGGCGGCCGGGGAACCGGCCAACGTCATATTGGTGAACCCGTCTGCGCGGCGCACGGTGGACCCTTCTAAGATGGCTTCAAAGGGGCGCAACTCACCGTTTGCCGGGCTTGAGCTGCCCGGGACCGTGCAGGCGACCTTCTTCGCCGGCCATCCCACGGTCCTGGCTGCCGCCCTGAACACACCTCACCCCGTTTCCACAGAGGAGTCCGCATGGATCGCGTGATATTCGGCCTGGGCTCGCTTGCCCTGGTCCTGGTGCTCCTGGGCCTGTTCGCCTGGAGCTGGCGCGGCCGCCAGCAGCGCCAGCAGAACGTGCCGCGGCCCGTCCCGATGCCCGACGGGCTGGAGGAACCCCGGTTCCAGGCCCTGGGCCAGTACGTGTGCACCACCACCGCCGGGGACTGGCTGGACCGGATTGCGGTCTACGGCCTGGGCGTGAAGTCCAACGCCACCGCCGCCGTCTTCGACCAGGGTGTACTGCTGGTGCGCAGCGGCGCACCGGACGTCTGGATTCCCCGCGAAGACCTGGACGGCGTCCGCCTGGAAAGCGGCATGGCCGGCAAATTCGTGGAAAAGGAAGGCCTGGTCATCATCACCTGGAAGCTGGGTTCGACCGCCGTGGACACCGGCTTCCGCAACCGGACCCCCGATGAAAAGACACCGCTGGTATCAGCAATCACCGAAATCCTGCCGGCCGAGCCGGCAGAACCAAGCGAGGAACAACTGTGACCGTCTCCAACACTCCCGCCTCCACCGCAGCTGTCCTGATGCTGGAAGACGGCCGCACGTTCCGCGGCCGCAGCTACGGCGCCGAGGGAACGGCCCTGGGCGAGGCCGTCTTCGCCACCGGCATGACCGGCTACCAGGAAACCATCACCGACCCCTCCTACGCACGCCAGCTGGTGGTGCAGACCGCACCCCACATCGGCAACACCGGCGTCAACACCGACGACGCCGAATCCCGGCGCATCTGGGTGGCCGGCTACATCGTGCGCGACGCCGCCCGCCGGCCGTCGAACTGGCGCTCCGAGCGCACCCTGGACGAGGAGCTCGCCGCACAGGGCGTCGTCGGCATCTCCGGCGTGGACACCCGCGCCGTCACCCGCCACCTGCGGGAGCGCGGGGCCATGAAGGCCGGCATCTTCTCCGGGGCCGACGCCGCGCGGCCCGATTCCGAGCTGCTCGCCGATGTCCTGGCGCAGGAGCCGATGGCCGGCGCCCGGCTGGCCGAAGAGGTCAGCGTGGAAGCGTCCTACCTCGTCGAGCCGAAGGACCACGGCTGGGACGGCGAGCCCCGCTTCACCGTGGCGGCCCTGGACCTGGGCATCAAGTCCATGACTCCGGTCCGCTTCGCCGAGCGCGGCGTGCGCGTCCACGTGCTGCCCGCCTCCGCCACCCTTGCGGACGTTACCGCCCTGAGCCCCGACGGCGTGTTCATGTCCAACGGCCCCGGCGACCCCGCCACCGCCGACGTGCAGGTGGAGCTGCTGCGGGACGTGCTGGACACCGGCATCCCGTTCTTCGGCATCTGCTTCGGCAACCAGATCCTGGGTCGCGCCCTGGGCTTCGGCACCTACAAACTGCGCTACGGACACCGCGGCATCAACCAGCCGGTGCTGGACCGCCGCACCGGCAAGGTGGAAATCACCAGCCAGAACCACGGCTTCGCCGTCGACGCCCCGCTGGACGGGCCGGTCACCGCACCCGAGGCCCGTTTCGGGCGGGTCGAGGTCAGCCATGTGTCCCTGAACGACGACGTCGTGGAAGGCCTGGCCTGCCTGGACATCCCCGCCTTCTCGGTCCAGTACCACCCGGAGGCCGCCGCCGGACCGCACGACTCCGCGTACCTCTTCGACCGCTTTGTGGACCTCATGGGCTCCAGCAAGACCGACGCCAGCAAGATCAAGGAATCCCTCTAATGCCCCGCAGAACAGACCTCACGTCCGTCCTGGTCATCGGCTCCGGCCCGATCGTGATCGGCCAGGCCGCTGAATTCGACTACTCCGGCACCCAGGCCCTGCGTGTGCTGAAGGAGGAGGGCCTGCGGGTCATCCTGGTGAACTCCAACCCGGCCACCATCATGACCGACCCGGAGTTCGCCGACGCCACCTACGTCGAGCCCATCACCCCCGAGGTGGTCGAGAAGATCATCGCGAAGGAGCGCCCCGACGCCATCCTGCCCACCATGGGCGGGCAGACGGCACTGAACACGGCCATCGCCCTGGATAAGAACGGCGTGCTCGAGAAGTACAACGTGGAGCTGATCGGCGCCAACATTGCCGCCATCGAACTCGGTGAGGACCGCGAAAAGTTCAAGGGCGTGGTGGAGCGCTGCGGTGCCGAATCCGCGAAATCCATCATCGTGCACAGCATGGACGAGGCCTTCGCCGCCGCTGAAGAGCTGGGCTACCCGATGGTGGTCCGGCCCTCCTTCACCATGGGCGGGCTGGGCTCCGGCCTGGCCTACAACGAGGCGGACCTGCGCCGCATTGCCGGCGCCGGCATCCAGTACAGCCCGACCTCCGAGGTGCTGCTCGAAGAGAGCATCCTGGGCTGGAAGGAATACGAGCTGGAAATGATGCGCGACCGCAACGACAACGTCGTGGTGGTCTGCTCCATCGAAAACTTCGACCCGGTGGGCGTGCACACCGGCGATTCCATCACCGTGGCGCCGGCCATGACCCTGACCGACCGCGAATACCAGAAGCTGCGGAACATCGCGATTGCGGTGATCCGCGAGGTGGGCGTGGACACCGGCGGCTGCAACATCCAGTTCGCCATCGAACCCGGCACCGGCCGCGTCGTCGTGATCGAAATGAACCCCCGCGTTTCGCGCTCCTCGGCGCTGGCGTCCAAGGCCACCGGCTTTGCCATCGCGAAGATCGCCACCAAACTGGCGCTGGGCTACAGCCTGGACGAGATCCCGAACGACATTACCAAGCAGACCCCGGCCTCCTTCGAGCCCACCCTGGACTACGTCGTGGTGAAGGTGCCGCGGTTCGCGTTCGAGAAGTTCCCGGCCGCGGATCCCACGCTGACCACCACCATGAAGTCGGTGGGCGAGGCCATGGCCATTGGCCGCAACTTCACCGAAGCCCTGCAGAAGGCCCTGCGGTCCCTGGAGCAGAAGGGCGCGTCGCTGTCCTTCGCCCCGGTGGATCCGGCCGGGGTGCCCGGCCTGGTCGAAGCCGCCAAGCGGCCGACGACGGACCGGCTCAAGCAGGTCCAGCAGGCGCTGCTGGGCGGCGCCACTGTCGAGGAACTCTATGAAGCCACCGGCATCGATCCCTGGTACCTGGACCAGCTGGCGCTGATCAACGAGGTGGCCGCGGAAATCGCCGCCGCCGGCGCCGTCAACGAGGAGATCCTGCGCCGGGCGAAGCGGCACGGGTTCTCGGACGAGCAGATCGGCGCGCTGACCAACACGCCCGAAGCCGTGGTGCGGGGCGTCCGGCATGCCCTGAACGTGCGTCCGGTGTTCAAGACCGTGGACACCTGCGCCGCGGAATTCGCCGCCTACACCCCGTACCACTACTCCTCCTATGACGAGGAGGACGAGGTGGCGCAGCACGACAAGCCCTCCATCATCATCCTGGGCTCCGGGCCGAACCGCATTGGGCAGGGCATCGAGTTCGACTACTCCTGCGTACACGCCACCATGGCGCTGCGGGAAGCCGGCCACGAGACGGTCATGATCAACTGCAACCCGGAGACGGTGTCCACCGACTACGACATCTCCGACCGGCTCTACTTCGAGCCGCTGACCCTCGAGGATGTCCTGGAGGTTATCGCCGCCGAACAGCGCACCGGGGAGTGCTGGGCGTGTTCGTCCAGCTCGGCGGGCAGACCCCGCTGAAGCTCGCCCAGGCCCTGGCCGACGCCGGTGTTCCGATCCTGGGCACCTCACCGGAAGCGATTGACCTGGCCGAACACCGCGGAGCCTTCCAGCGGGTGCTGGACGAGGGCGGGCTGATCGCCCCGAAGAACGGGACCGCCGTGTCCTTCGACGACGCCAAAAAGATTGCCGACGAGATCGGCTACCCCGTGCTGGTCCGGCCGTCGTACGTGCTCGGCGGCCGCGGCATGGAAATCGTCTACGACGAGGCGAACCTCTCGCGCTACATCGCCAACGCCACGGAGATCACCCCGGACCATCCCGTTCTGGTGGACCGGTTCCTGGAAGACGCCATCGAGATCGACGTGGACGCGCTCTTTGACGGCACCGACCTGTACGTGGGCGGGATCATGGAACACATCGAGGAGGCCGGCATCCACTCCGGCGATTCCGCGTGTGTGCTGCCGCCGATCACCCTGGGCGCCGACGTCGTCGACCGCGTCCGGGAAGCCACCCGGGCCATTGCCGCCGGTGTGGGCGTGCGCGGGCTGATCAACATCCAGTTCGCCCTGGCCTCGGACGTCCTCTACGTCATCGAAGCCAACCCGCGTGCCTCGCGGACCGTGCCGTTTGTCTCCAAGGCCACCGGCGTGCAGCTGGCCAAGGCCGCGGCGCTGATCGGCACCGGAATCTCCATTGCCGACCTGCGCGCCGCCGGTAAGCTGTTTGCCGCCGGCGACGGCTCGGCGCTGCCGCTGGACGCACCCGTGGCCGTGAAGGAAGCCGTGCTTCCGTTCAGCCGCTTCCGCACACCCGAGGGCACCGTGGTGGATTCGCTGCTCGGCCCGGAAATGCGCTCCACCGGTGAAGTCATGGGAATCGACAAGTATTTCGACACGGCCTTTGCCAAGTCCCAGGCCGCCGCCAACTCCGCGCTGCCGACCGAGGGCAAGATCTTCGTGTCCGTGGCGAACCGGGACAAGCGCTCGATCATCATGCCCGTGAAGCTGATGGTGGACCTGGGCTTTGAGATCCTGTCCACCGGCGGCACGGCCGAGGTGCTGCGCCGCAACGGGATCCAGGCCACCACCGTGCGCAAGGTCAGCGAGGGTGCCGGCCCCAACGGCGAAGGCACCGTGGCCGACCTGATCACCGCCGGCGAGATCCACCTGGTGGTCAACACGCCGTCGGGCGGCCAGGCCCGCGGCGACGGTTACGAAATCCGTGCCGCGTCCACCTCCATCGGCTGCCCGGTGGTGACCACGGTGTCCGAATTCGGTGCCGCGGTACAGGCCATCGAGGCGATGCGTTCCTACGAGTGGGATGTCACGTCGCTGCAGGAGCACGCCGCCAAGCTCAAGGCTTCGGCCGTTGCCTGAGCAGTCGCCTGAACCTTCGCCTGAACGGCTGCCGGAGCACGGGGCCGGGACCGGTCCTGTGCGTGCGCCCTTCGGGCAGCGCCTGCGCCGGACCATGGATGCGCGCGGCCAGCTGTGCGTCGGCATTGATCCGCACCCGGCGCTGCTGGCGGCATGGGGACTGAACGACGACGCCGAGGCCCTGGAACGGTTCTCCCTCACCGTCCTGGAGGCGGTGGGGGAGCAGGCAGCTGCCGTCAAACCGCAGGTCGCGCTGTTTGAACGCCACGGCTCAGCCGGCCTGGCGGCCCTGGAACGGGTGCTGGCGGCCTGCGCCGATGCGGAACTGCTGAGCATTGCCGACGCCAAACGAGGCGATATCGGCTCCACTATGGCCGCCTATGCCGACGCCTGGCTGAAGGACGGCTCCGCCCTGGCGGCGGACTCGGTGACGCTGAGCCCGTACCTGGGATTCGAGTCGCTGCGCCCGGCCCTTGACCTGGCCGCCGCGTCCGGCCGCGGCGTGTTCGTCCTGGCCCTGACCTCCAACCCCGAGGGCGCCTCGGTGCAGCACGCCGGCGGAGACCGGTCGGTCGCGGCGCGGATCGTGGAAGCAGCCGCTGCGGAAAACAGCCGCGAACTGGGCCGTGCGGCAGCCGCCGGACCCGGTGCCGCGTCCGGCTACGGCGGCCTGGGCTCCACCGGACTGGTGGTCGGAGCCACTGTGGGCAGCGCACTGGCAGGGCTCGGCATCAACCTGGCTGCAGCCCATACGCCGGTCCTCGCGCCGGGCCTCGGCGCTCAGGGGGCCACCGGTGCCGATCTGCGGTCCACCTTCGGTCCGGCCTACCCCAACGTCCTGGCCACCTCCAGCCGGGACATCCTGCGCGCCGGCCCGGAACCGGCAGCACTGCGGGACGCTGCGCGCCGAACACTGGAGGAGCTCGGCACGTCCTGACTTCGGGTAGAGGTGTGCATTGCAATTGCCGCGCGGTTGCGGATAGGTTCAGACCGTATCCCCATACACCAGCACCGCCCCGGCACCGCCGCTGTGTTTTGTGCAGCGGTTCCGGGTCAGTCCTTGCCCGGGAGGGTCTGTTGAACCTCAAGCCATTGACCGAAGACGAGCGCACCAGGGCCCGGGAGAAGGCAACCGCCGCCAGATCCGTCCGGGCCGACATCAAGGCCAAAATCAAGACCGGGGAAATGTCCGTGGAAGAGGTCATCCTGTCCCGGTCTTCCGAGGAAGCAGTAGGCCGGCTGAAGGTGGTGGACCTGCTCCGGGCACTGCCCGGCGTCGGAGAGCGCCGCGCAGCTGGAATAATGACTACCGTAGGTATTGCCCCAACCCGCCGCGTGCGCGGTTTGGGCGTGCACCAGCGCAAAGCGCTGATTGAACATTTGGAATCCGACTAGGGGCCGCTTTCACTGCGGCCCGCCGTCGGGCCGAAACACAACGAGAGCAAATGAGGTCCCCAGTGTCGCAACCGCGGCTGACAGTTCTTGCAGGTCCAACCGCAGTTGGCAAAGGCACGGTGTCCACGTTCATTCGGGACAACTATCCGGAGGTGTGGCTGTCCGTTTCGGCCACCACCCGTCCGCCCCGGCCGGGCGAGGAGAACGGGGTGCACTACTTCTTCGTATCCGCCGAAGAGTTCGATTCGCTGGTCGAAGACAACCAGATGCTTGAGTGGGCCGTAGTTCACGGGCGCAACCGCTACGGCACACTGCGCAGCACTGTGGAGTCCGCCATGGCCGAGGGCCGCTCCGTGCTCTTGGAGATCGACCTGCAGGGGGCGCGCCAGGTCAAAAAGTCCATGCCCGAGGCGAATTTCGTGTTCCTGGCCCCGCCGTCCTGGGACGAAATGGTCCGCCGGCTGGTCGGACGCGGCACAGAAACACCCGAAGAGCAGCAGCAACGGCTGGAAACCGCTAAACTGGAGCTTGCTGCCGAGCCCGAGTTCGATCACACCGTGGTAAATGATGACGTCCAGCGGGCAGCAGCTGAGCTTGTATCACTCATGGGAATCAGTCCGCGCCCGCGCTGACGCACCGCACCATCCCGTATCAAAGATTTTGGAGAAACTGTGTCTACTGTGTCTGAAGGCATCATCAACCCGCCGATCGACGACCTGCTGAACGTTGCCGACTCGAAGTACGCGCTCGTCATCTACGGCGCGAAGCGCGCACGCCAGATCAACGCCTACTATTCCCAGCTGCATGAGGGCCTGTTCGAGTACGTCGGCCCGCTGGTCGAAACCAAGCTGAACGAAAAGCCGCTGTCCATCGCCCTGCGCGAGATCAACGAAGGCATGCTCGTCAGCCGTCCGGTCGAGTCGGCCGAGTAGTCCCACCCGCCGGATCAAGGCACCGCCGTCCGGCACCGGACGGTCCGTACGAAACAGCCGGCCGCCTGGGCCGGGGTCAGGAGCAGCAGCGGTGCGCATAATTTTGGGTGTGGGCGGCGGCATTGCCGCCTACAAGTCCGCGTCGCTGCTGCGTCTTTTCACTGAGGCCGGACACAACGTGTCGGTCATTCCCACCGAGGCCTCCACCAGATTCGTTGGGGTTGCCACCTGGGAGGCCCTGTCCGGCAACACGGTCTCCAGTTCCGTCTTCGACGAGGTGGAGAAAGTCAACCATGTCCGCCTGGGCCATGAGGCGGATCTCATTGTGGTGGCCCCCGCCACCGCTGACCTCCTGTCCCGTGCGGCTGCGGGGCAGGCCGGTGACCTGCTGACCAACACCCTGCTCATGGCACGCGGGCCGGTGCTTTTCGCTCCCGCCATGCACACCGAAATGTGGTCCCATCCGGCGACCCGGGCGAACGTGGCCACGCTGCGCAGCCGGGGCGCCCTGGTGATGGAACCGGCGGTGGGGCGGCTGACCGGGAAGGACACGGGTGCCGGCCGGCTTCCCGATCCGGAGGACATTTTCGCCGCGGCCATGGCTGCGCTGGAGATGCGCCCGCAGGAGCCTGCCGTCCCGGCCGGAGCACTGGCCGGCAGGACCGTCACGGTAACCGCCGGCGGCACCCGCGAACCGCTGGATCCGGTGCGTTTCCTGGGTAACCGCTCCTCCGGCAAGCAGGGCGTTGCCGTGGCCCGTGCCGCCCTTGAGGCCGGCGCGCGCGTCCGACTGATCGCTGCGCATATGGACGTTCCGGCCCCCGATGGGGTGGAGCTGAGCCGGGTCGAGACCGCACTGGAACTCCGGGAAGCCGTGCATGCCGTAGCCCCTGAGTCCGATGTGCTGATCATGGCCGCCGCCGTGGCAGACTTCCGTCCGGACAGCCAGTCCAACACCAAGATCAAAAAGCGCGACGACGGCGGGGATCCGGTGATTACCCTGGTCCGCAACCCGGACATCCTTGCTGAAGCCGTGCAGCAGCGGAACGCGGCGGCAGCATCCGGAGAAGGGGCCCTTCCCTCGGTCATCGTCGGATTCGCCGCGGAAACCGGCGACGGGTCCGGCGAGGTGCTGGACTACGGCCGGCAGAAACTGGCCCGCAAGGGCTGCGAGCTGCTGGTCCTCAACCGCGTGGGTGTCTCCCTGGTGTTTGGGCAGGACGTTACCGAAGTGACCTTGCTTTCACCCGCCGACTCCGACGCCGCACCCGCCCCCACCTACACGGGAACCAAAACCGAGGTGGCCGCACACATCATCACCCGGGTAGCGCAGGAGCTCACCGGGGCCCTCTCCGTCCACTGACCCCTGCGGTCCGTTCCGCCGAGTGTGGACTTCCTGCCGCTCCGTTCCGCCGAGTGTGGACTTCCTGCCGCTCCGTTCCGCCGAGTGTGGACTTCCTGCCGGAATGCCGCGGGCAGAGTCATATGGTCAGTGCAACGCTCTGAAAATACAGGAGCGATGCGATGCCCAGCGGTTACCCCTTCAGCCAAGATTTCAAGGACCGGTTTTACGACCTGATCTGTTCCGGCGTCTCCCTGACCAGAGCGTGCGAGCTCATGGGCGTGTCAGCGATGGGAGCAAGGAACTGGTGGCGTGATGCTGGTGCAATGAAACTAGTTCAAAGACCCGGTGGTGGCGGACTGGCAAGACCTGGCCCGTCGAATAGACCCGGCGGCCCGGGACGCCGGCTAAACCTGGACGAACGGATCGAGATCATGTGCGGACTGCGGGCCGGTAAAAGCCAAGCCGAGATCGGGCGCATGATTGGCCGGGACAAATCCGTGATCTGCCGGGAAATCAGACGCAACCTCAACGCCAACGGGATCTACCACGCAGGGATGGCGCACTCCCGCGCCCATATCCGCGCCGACCGGCCCAAACCGTTCAAACTCATAGACAACCCGGGACTCTGCACCCAGATCACGCAATGGATGGATCAGGGCTGGAGCCCAAAACTCATTTCGTTGGTCCTGGCCAAGGACTTCCCCGATGATAAGAGCATGCAGGTCAGCCACGAAACGATCTACCAGTGCCTTTACGTTCAAACCCGGGGCCAGCTCCGCAAGGACCTTTACCGCACCCTGAGCCTAAAGCGGGCCCGCCGCAAACCGTTGACCACCGATCACACCACCGGGCGCGGCAAGCTCTTCTCTGACGCGTTCACGATCAGCCAGCGCCCGGCCGAGGCCGAAGACCGGGCAGTGCCGGGGCATTGGGAAGGGGACCTGATCGTCGGAACCGGCTCCCGCTCAGCGATCGGCACGCTGGTGGAACGCTCGACCAGATTCACGATCCTGCTGCACCTTCCCGAACGGCATACCTCCGAAGCGGTCGCGGAGGCCATGATCGCGGCGATGAAGCACCTGCCGGCGGACCTGCTGCGCACGGTGACCTGGGACCGGGGCTCGGAAATGGTCAAGCACAGGCAGATCACTGCAGAGCTCGGGGCGCCGGTCTATTTCTGTGATCCGCATTCGCCTTGGCAACGCGGAACGAACGAGAACACGAACCGATTACTGCGGCACTGGTTCGAGAAGGGTACGGATTTGAGCGTGTATACCAAAGCCGATCTGCGCAAGGTCCAGGACTCCTTGAACCGGCGGCCCCGCCCGACCCTCGGGCTGGCGACACCGGCTCAGAAACTTGCTGAGCTGCTGCAACCTGCAGCAGCCTAAACCCGCGTTGCACTAACCGGTTGACTTAGCCGCGTCCGGAACGGCACGATGCCGACAATGGACCGGGGAAACCGACGCCGTCCCTGCACTGGACCGGCAGTAGAAATCACACCCACAGGGCAGCGCCGGCATTCGGGGTCCCGGCCCGGACCCAGTAGAGTAAAACTCGTGACTTTCCCAGATGCTCCAGTACTTTCCGCTGCCCGCGACGGGCTGCGTCTTTTCACCTCGGAATCCGTCACTGAAGGTCATCCGGACAAAATCTGTGACCAGATCAGTGATGCAATCCTGGACGGCCTGCTCAAGGTGGACCCCGAGTCCCGCGTGGCGGTGGAGACCCTGGTCACCACCGGCCTGGTCCATGTGGCCGGCGAAGTCACCACCGAGGGCTATGTCGAGATTCCGCAGCTGGTCCGCGACACCATTCTCGGGATCGGCTATGACTCCTCGGCGAACGGATTCGACGGTGCACGCTGCGGCGTATCCGTGTCGATCGGCCAGCAGTCCCCGGAGATTGCCTCCGGAGTGTTCAACTCGGTCGAGAACCGCGCCGGGAAGAACATTGATCCCTACGACGTGCAGGGCGCGGGGGACCAGGGCATCATGTTCGGCTATGCCTCGGACGAGACCTCGGTCCTCATGCCCACGCCCATCTGGCTGGCGCACCGCCTGTCGGAGCGGCTCACCGAGGTGCGCAAGGACGGAACGCTGGATTATCTGCGTCCCGACGGCAAGACCCAGGTCACCATCGGCTACGACGGCGACCGGCCGGTCTCCGTGGACTCGGTGGTTATTTCCTCGCAGCACGCGGTCGACGTCGAACTCGCGCAGCTGCGCACGGACCTGGTCACCCACGTGATCAAGCCGGTCCTGGCGAACACCGAGCTGGACGTGTCCAACGTCAAGCACATCCTGAACCCGGGCGGCCCCTTCGTCATCGGCGGTCCGGTCGGCGACGCCGGCCTTACCGGACGCAAGATCATCGTGGACACCTACGGCGGATTCGCCCGCCACGGCGGCGGCGCCTTCAGCGGCAAGGATCCGTCGAAGGTGGACCGGTCCGCCGCCTACGCCATGCGCTGGGTGGCCAAGAATGTCGTGGCCGCCGGGCTGGCCCGCCGCGCCGAGATCCAGATTGCCTACGCGATCGGCATGGCACACCCGGTCGGAATCTACGTGGAAACGTTCGGCACCGAGACCGTGGATCCGGCCCGTATCGCCGACGCCATCCAGGAGGTCTTCGATCTCCGCCCGCTGGGCATCATCAACTCGCTTGACCTGAAGCGCCCGATCTACCAGAAGACTGCCGCCAACGGCCACTTTGGCCGCGAGGACGAGGAGTTCACCTGGGAGCGCAGGGACAAGGCCGGGGACCTCCGCAGCTACTTCAACGCCTAACCGGGCCATGCCCAAGCCCACGCAGCAGGAGCCGGCCGGGGAAACCGGGCAGCTTTCCCTGCTGCACGGGTTTGTCTCCCCGTCCCGGAACCTGGGCACGCAGCCGGCGGCGCCCGAGCTGCCGATCGCGCGGGTACTGCTGGATCTCGCCGCTGCCGCATCTGGACCGGGCGTTCGATTACCTGGTGCCGGCGAACCTCGACGATGACGCCGTGCCCGGCGCGCGCGTGCGGGTGCGCTTCGGCGGGCAGGAGCTCGCGGGGTTCATCACTGCCCGAAGCGCCGAGGCGGACACCTCGGCCCGCCTGATGCCGCTGGGCAAGGTGGTGTCGCCGCAGCCGGTCCTCGCGCCGCAGATCCTGCGCCTGGCCGAGTCCCTGGCGGCCCGCTACTCCGGCACCGTCCACGACGTGCTGCGGGTGGCGGTTCCGCCGCGTGCCGCCCGGGTGGACAAGGAGTTCACGCCCGAGGCCCGGAAAGCAGCTGCGGCGGCAGCAGGTGCCCCGTCCGGTGAGGGCGCTGCTTCCGGCGGTGTCCCGGCACCGGACGGAGAGTCCACGGCCGACAGCGCACTGCCCACAGGTGACGCTGTCCCCGCCGGGCCGGAGGGTTCCGGGCCCAACCCCTGGGCCAAATATCCACATGGACCGCGTTTCCTGACCCATCTGGCGGCCGGACACAGCCCGCGGGCCGTGCTCTCGTCGCTGGGCGGTTACGGGCCGGGCGCCTGGCCGGACGAGATCGCCGCGGCAGTAAAGGCGACCCTGCTTTCGGGCCGCGGCACCGTCGTCGTTGTGCCGGACGCCAAAGATCTCGCCCGCGTCGAGGCGGCCTTGACAACGCGCATCGGCGCAGCGGCCTTTGTACGCCTCTCCGCCGACGACGGCCCCACACCCCGTTACCGCAGTTTCCTGCAGGTGCTGCACGGGGACGTGCAGGTGGTCATCGGCACCCGGTCCGCGGCCTATGCGCCGGTGCGCAACCTCGGGCTGGCCGTGCTGTGGGACGACGCCGATGACCTGCATGCCGAACAGCGGGCGCCGTACCAGCATGTCCGGGACGTGCTGCTGCTGCGGGCTGCCGCTGAAGACACCGCGCTGCTGCTGGCCTCACACTCGCGCAGCACGGAGGCCCAGCGGCTTGTCGCCAGCGGCTGGGCAGCGGGCATTGCGGCCGGGCGCAGCACGGTGCGGTCGCTGGCTCCCCGCGTCGTCAGCACCGTCGACTCCTTCAACCTGGAACGGGATCCGCTGGCGGCCCGGGCGCGGATTCCGCATGCCGCGTGGAAGGCAGCACAGGACGGGCTGACCCGGGGCCCCGTGCTGGTGCAGGTGGCGCGGACAGGGTTTTCACCGGCGCTGTCCTGCCAGGACTGCCGCGAACCTGCACGCTGCCGGGCGTGTGCGGGTCCGCTGGGGCTGGCGAGCCGCAACGGTCTTCCCGTGTGCCGCTGGTGCGGGCGGCCGGAGCCGGTGTGGAGCTGCGGAAACTGCGGCGGTACGCAGCTGCGCGGATCGGCGGCGGGGGCGGGACGCACAGCCGAGGAACTGGGCCGGGCTTTTCCCTCGGTTCCTGTTATTTCATCCGCGGGCGACCATGTACGGTCCGACGTTCCGAACACCCCGGCCCTGGTGGTGGCGACACCGGGCGCGGAGCCGGTCGCGGCGGGCGGTTACGCAGCGGCCATCCTGCTGGACGGAAACGCCATGATGTCGCGCGAATCGCTGCGGGCGGGGGAGGAGACCCTGCGCCGCTGGTTCAGCGCTGCCGCCCTGGTGCGTCCGGCCCTGGACAAGGGGCTGGTGGTGGTGACCGCCGATGACACATCAACGGTCGGGCATCTGCTGCGCTGGGACCCGGCTGGCGCCGCTGAACGCGAACTGGCCCTGCGCGGCGAGCTGGGCCTGCCCCCGGCCGTCCGGTACGCGGAACTGACCGGATCCCGGGAAGCCCTGACGGCATTCCTGCCGCGGCTGGACCTGCCGGCGGAAACGCGGGTGGTGGGACCGGCGCCCTGGAAGATCCGCCTGGCCCGGTCCCGGTGCACCGCGACGGGCAGCTGGGCGGGTCCGGGGCCGGTACCGTACACTGCTTTTCTTTTCCTATGCCGCAGCTCCGGCAGTGACCGCGGCGATGCGGTCCGCCAAAGCCGCCGTCTCCGCCAAACGCACCGGGGATCCGGTGTACGTGCGGGTCGACGGGACCGACGTCCTGTAGGACGGACCGGGTCCAGGGCTGAGACACCAAGCTGTTTAGCGATTTCCTCTCTGGTGTTTCCCTCATCCTGGAGCTTCACGACGTTGGCGCATTCTGCGACCCGTTGAAGTACGCACGTGCGGGACCACTCGTTCACCCCGGCCACTCCTTGGCGGCTCGCGGAGGTGGGGCTGTCTCTGTCAGCAGCCGGGGACGAATCAGCAAGAGCATCGTGGAGGCGCACCAGGCGTCCAACGCCTATACAGGCAGGCGGGCCTGGTAAACGGGTGACAAGCGGAATTGCTTAGGTCCGGAATGATGTGCGGGCCCGGTCGCCGCCGGGGCACAAATAGCAGATGGCCAAGCCCGCACAGCGTACTGGGAACAGTTCCAGCTGTTCCACAACCCGCCACGGTGGACACCCCAGGGGAAGGGCAATCGTCACCCCGCATTTCAGAGCGTATCCCTGATATTTTCGGCGACCACGGTTCAGCGGCGACACGACGTCATTTATCGCTCGTGCGGTGCACCAAGCCGCGCGTTCAGCGGGAGGAGAGCCCCAGCAGGGACAGGGCAGCACGGAGCTCAGGGTGTCGGAACTGAGATCCTCAAGTTCGATGCCGGTAATGTGTGCGCTGGTCTGCCCGTCGGTGTCGCGCTCATAGACGGCCCGCAGCAGCAGATCATCACCATGCCGGGAACGGAACTGGGATTCCGTCGCAGAAGTCAGTGCCGTCGGGAGCCACTGGTCAATCTCCAGTTCCCCGGGACTTGCGCTGAGGAACTGTTCCGCGTCGGAGTCATCTTCGACGATGTCATCGATCTCGGCCACCAGGTAAGGATCGGGCCGGTGCGGTGCCAGGAGCTCCACCAGGCACGCCGAGAGCGAGTCAGCGGCGTAGACCGTGCGGTAGAGGCCATGATCGAGGGGATCCCAGCGGCTGTTGAACCGTCCGTCGGGGCCGGCCCACCGCCAACCGGACCACTCCGAGGGCTGGGGAAGGAAGCCCACCCGCCAGACACGCTGATCCAGTTCTGCGAATTTCATCCCAGACGAGCGAACGCGCGGGCCGCTGCCAAACTTCAGGGCCGCTTTGATTCGGGTTGGTTTCTCGGATCAGGCGCGCGGGGAGCGGTCTTCCAGCTGCGGGTTCATGCCCTGAAACCAGGTCTGGGCGATCCTGGGGCCGTTGGACTCCAGGATGATGCCTGCCACGTGGTAGGCCAGCCGCAGCCGCGCTTCAGTTTCGGAAGGCATCCTGCGGGTGCCTTCCGCCCACTGGCGGACCGCCCGGGTTTCGCCGACTCCTGCCAGATAGGCGACAAGTTTGGCGCCGAGCATGTCGCGGAGCTCAGCGACCAGGGTGCAACCTCGAGGTTGATGGAGTCGCGGTAGGCGCGGATGCCGGGAGATGCTGTCTGGCTCATGGCCCGATCATCTCCCGGATCCAGGGCAATCACAAGACCGATACCAGCATCGATCCCACCCTGCATCCCACCACAAACTTGCGAGCGACACTCGTTAGCTGTGCGATATTCGGCATCGCTTGCTGACATATGCGCTGTTATCGGCGTTTACGGCAAATACGACAACAGGTCGGACCAGACGCGGGGCAGGTTGGCAAGGGATCCTTCACCCAACGATGGCGACGTCGCATGGTCCAGGCAAGTCAGCAGAGTCAGTGACAGCAACCCGCAAGCGGATATTTGTAAGCAAGCAGACCTCAAGGGTGTAGTTGAAGCCTCAGCCATTGAGAAGATGAGAAGATTTAGCAATGAGGACTAACGATACAGCCGGCGAACGCCCTGGCATCGTCTTCAGAAACTCCATCCTGTACTTCGGTCCGCGGGTCTGGTGGGGTGCCGGTTTGGCGGTACTAGTAGTAGGCGCAACTGTTTTAGCCGCCGGCAATGTTCGCAATGGCCTCCTTCTCGGAGCTGCCGCGGTGGCGGGTACGCTCATCGGCGCTCTCTTTTCCCCCGCGCCGAAGCCCATAGACCATTCACAGACAGCGAGCGACTCCATCGTGACTCTGCTCGACCTCAGAGCTGACTTGGAAAGAGCCCGAGATGCTATATATGCAGCATCTACCGAGACGAATAAGGGCCTGCAGGCGATCCACTTGCTGTCTGCTCAGGAGACGTTGCGGAATCAAGACGAACGCCTCGCAAGGTCCGTTGAGAACTGGAACGTTGTCACCCCAGACATAGCCGGGCGTGTAATCGAATCCAGGAAGAGCGGCAAACGAAGACTCGAACAACTCGTGCAGGAAGGAAACTGGAATGACTAGCCAAGAGGCTGAGAAAATTACCGGGAAGGTCGCTGAAATCGTCAGTGACAGAGAACTGATACTTAATCGCGGTTCTGATCACGGTGTTGAAAAGGGGATGTATTTCAATGTCCTCGACACGACCACCGACAGTATTAAGGATCCAGAAACCGGCGAGGTCCTGGGCGGCTTCAAACGAATTAAAATCTCAGTTGTTGCGGTTGAGGTGGCAGAGCGGATCACCTTAGCTCAGACCTTTAGGAGCAAGACCGTCAACCTCGGTGGAAGCGGTTCAGGTTTTTCAGCTATATCGAATATGCTCGCAGAACCCCGCTTCGTAGAACGAGTCGAGACGCTAAAACTGGACCCCGCAGCGGCAAAGCCGCTTGGTGCATCTGAAAGCGTCGTCAGCGTGGGCGACCCATTCGAGCAAGGCGTTGCCAGCGATGGTGACGCTGCCCGTGCCGTTACCCTGTGGAAATAGGGCGTTCCAGAAGGCAAGTCGCGGATTACACGGCCGCATTCCAAGCGCACGCGGCGACGCGTCCGGTCCTCGTTGGCACAGCTTTGCGCTTCCAATGAGGTAAGGGCGCAACTGGCCTCAGTGATTTTCCGGATGTCAGCCAACCGGTGCTAGGCATAATTAGGGTCAGATCCAACAGGAGGAACAGATGGAATCGGCTTCGCGTATCAACTGGAGCAAGATTAGCGAGATCGATTTCAACGAGACCGTCGAAGCCCTGATCGTGCGTGATCGAACCGAAGGCGGATTGGTGGCGCAGGCGATAGACGGCCGGGGTGGCGATGGTGGTATAGACATTGACGTCAAGGTTGCGAAAACGGGGCAGTTGATCGAGATTCTGCAGCTGAAGTGGTTTCCTGAGGGCTTTTCGGGTGCCCGATCGAAGCGCAGAGAGCAGATCAAGAAGTCCTTTCAATCCGCAATGGTCCATAAACCGTCGGTGTGGACGCTGGTTGTTCCAGCCAACCTCACGATCCCTGAGCGGCAGTCTGTCTACGCTTTAAAGAAGAGTCAAAAGGTGCTGATCCGGTTGATTGGTTCGGCTGAGTTGAACAATTTGCTGGCAAAATACCCCAAAATCCATGACTGGGCACTGCGTGATGCTGCCCGGGATTTATTAAGCATCGTAGGCCGCGAAAAGGCCACACTGTCAAAGCCAGGAGACCTGGCCGCAGAAGTGAACAATCTGGCTGACAGAAGTGACGCCATCAGCCCGTATTGGGGATTTAACTTCAGTAGCAGGGAAGGCGTTACCTCTTCGCAGATATACGCAAAGCGCGAGGACGCCATGGAACGAGAGCCCTTGTTCTTCAATCTGGAGGCCGAGTTCGGCCCGGACGACTCCGCGCTACGGCAGGAGTTTGAAGACAGCCTTGATTACGGGGTGACAAAGCGCTTGGTTTTACCTCGCCATGTTGTCAGCTCTTTCACAAAGGAAGGCCCTGAATGGTTCGCAGGGGAGGTTGGTCCGGGCGAGCTTCATATTCTCCCCGCGGAAAACAGCTTTCGTAATATGCGAATAGATGCCACCAGCTTCAACTCAGATGGCAAACGGTTGGCAGCTGTTTCAGCGCGGAGGGAAGATTCGTGATGGGCAACTTAGGGGGAACCCTGGAGTTTTCTGCCCCGGGTGGAGTGTCGATGAGTTGGAGACTCCCCAAGGGTGCCGATGAAGGCTCTGTTCGCGTTGATTTCGAGCCGGAGAGCCACAGCGCCTTGGACGTCCGAAAAGCTTTGGGATTCGTTTCCACTCTCCATTTGGCGGAAAAAGTTCTCCTCGTCGTTGATGGCCAGGTCAGTGAATTGATCTTCTCTGAACGTTCGAGTTCGCCGGTCGGGGATCCGGAGACCGCGGAACTTGTTGAAGACCTTGCAGTCATTGAAGTCAAGACGGGTGTTGCGTTCGCTTTCCCCAAGTTCCCTCCCTCGGTGCTGGACCGCGTATGGGCACGAATTATCAGGCGTATTTTGGAAGGTGGGTATGTAGCCCTTCCCAACACAGATGGTTTCAATGTCGTTCTTCGCGGGAATGGTGGAGAAACTATCGAGCGAGTGCTGTTGGAAGGTGGTGCCATGGTCATCAGCAGTAAAGAGTGGGCCGTGGAGCTTTTTGGGGAAACTGTATTTGTTGGCGACGTCGCGGTCTACCACGGCGATGTCCGTGCTGACAAGGGTCAGGAACATGTTGAAGCGTTGAGGGTCGGAGCTGGTGCCGGTCGTAAGGTGAACTTCAGAAGCGCGTCCGGTTTTCCAGGCGTGATCTATATGCCCGGCCATCCAGACGGAAAAGAGACGGTGGTCCCGGAATCATGGGGGCTTACCGGTGTCCGCGAGCATGTTGGCCTCAGTCCCCATCGATAACCCATCAAGCAGAAGGCACTTCAAGTGTCGATCTATTTACCACGCCCGTAGGCAGCTAATAGCCGGGTCGATGCGTCATGCTCAGAACTCTTTATGAGAAGGCAGGCATTTGGAGCCCGTTCTGATTCAAGCAAGCAAGCCCGCCGCAAACTGCCCTGTGAACCTGTGAAGGCTAAGCCCGAGTCGTCTCCCAACCCGTGGGTTGAAAGACATTGGGCTGAGACAGTAATGCCGCCGCAGAAATTCAGGATGCGGGATGTCTTGTCACCATGTATCGCAAGTACCTGATAGTTTTGCTGACATGAAGACTGCTTGCGAGACTAGTCGAAGTTACATGGGAAAACTGATCGGTTATGCCCGGGTCTCCACCAAATTACAGGATGCGGACCGTCAGATCGGGGACTTGCTCGCGGCGGGTGTACGCCGGGACGATCTGTATACCGACCATGGAGTCAGCGGTGCTCGGGCGTCAAGGCCAGCATTTAGTAGGGCGTTGGATGCGCTGCATGAGGGCGACACCCTGGTCATCACCACCTTGGATCGTCTGGGCCGGTCCACGGTAAACATGCTTGGACTCTCCGAGGAGTTGCGGGGAGAGGAGTCAACCTGCGGGTGCTGAATCTGGGCGGCGGGAATGTGGACACCGGCACGCCGATGGGCTCCATGGTCTTTACCGTGATGGCGGCGCTGGCTCAGATGGAGTTGGAGATCAAACGTGAACGAATCAACGACAGTGTCTCCAAACGCCGTGCAGCGGGCAAAGACCTCGGTGGGCGGCGCCAGCAATTCACTGACTCCCAGATCCGCAACGCGCGACGCTTGATCGATGCAGGGGAGCCGGCGGTCCATGTGGCCAGGGACTTGGGCATGTCCCGGGCGACCTTCTACCGGAGAATGGCCGAACTCGACGCCCGCGAGTGGATGGCAAAGCGTTGAAGTGTTCGCCCGGCGTATCCGGACATAAAATATGGGAGCGCTTCCATAGGATGGGTTCATGACATCCGACCGGCTGGATCCACTTCCCGAGGACTACACAGGGCTGCTGGAATCCCTGAAGGACCGGGTCCGCCAGACCCGGATGCGGGCGCAGCGGACCGTTAATACGGAACTGATCGGACTGTACTGGGGCATCGGCCGAGAGGTCCTGACCCGCCAGGACCGACAGGGGTGGGGCAGCGGAGTGATCCGCCGGCTGGCCGAGGACCTGCGGGCCGCGTTCCCGGAGATGACCGGATTTTCCCAGCGAAACCTGCAGTACATGCGAACCATGGTCGAAGCCTGGGGCAGCGGAGTAAATGTGCCACAGGCTGTGGCGCAATTGCCGTGGGGCCACATCCGCACCATCCTGGACAAAGCCGAGTCCCCTCAATCCCGTGACTGGTATGCCGCTGCGGCGCTGGAGTACGGGTGGTCCCGCAACGTCCTGCTGAATATGATGATGAACCGGTCCATGGAGCGCACCGGGACGGCGCCGTCGAACTTCACCCGCCAGCTGGCCTCTCCGGACTCTGAGTTGGCACAGCAGGTCGCCAAGGACCCCTACGCTTTCGAATTCCTAGGGCTCTCCGGTGAAGTCGCCGAACGGGACCTGGAACAGGCGCTCATGGACCGGATCGTGGAGATGCTGAGGGAACTGGGCCCGGGGTTTGCCTTCGTGGGCCGGCAGGTCCACTTCGAAGTTGCCGGTGATGACTTTTATATCGATCTGCTGTTCTTCCACGTTGAGCAGCTACGCTACTTCGTGATTGAACTGAAAACCGGCAAGTTCCAGCCCGAACATGCAGGCAAGCTCAATTTCTATGTGGCGCTGGTCGATGACCAGCTCCGCCGTGAGGCGCATGCACCGACTGTGGGGATCCTGATCTGCGGCAGCAAAAACGAGCACACGGTCCGGTATGCCCTGGGGCGCACCACCTCGCCGATGGCCGTGGCCGCCTATACCTATGAGCAGTTGCCCGCGGCGGACCAGAGACTGGTTCCGGCCGAGGACCAGCTCACCGCTGCATTGGATTCCCTGCCGGAGACTGCACGAGAGTAATCAGAGGCTGGTGTAGCCGGTGTGCTGGTGGTTACATCACAAGCTGCGGTCTTTTAGGCCTCCCTTCATAGGGCCTTTTTGTCGGCGGGTCATGTGCGAATTTGAACGGCGATCATCGAGATATAGGAGCTTTCAGGCCAGGGGAGCGGCCCCAAGGTGTCGCGGTGGGGGGACCGGCTTACGGGACTAGGCTGCCCGACACGAAAGGCACTGTTATGAGCGGTCTTGGACTCGTGTCATAGCGCGGGGTTCGTAGGGGAGCGGTTCCAGCTCCTGTATGTTCTGATACGTGTCCAATGAAAAAGAGACGGGAGCCCAAATAGAACGAAGAGTGTCAGAATCCAGCTGGCGTCTTTATTTTCGTGGTGCATGTCTCAATGCGGTCGCTGTTGGCGGGCTTGTCTGGGTGTTGGTGGTGACGAGTCCACCGGGTGCCACGGATGATTTCGGTCCTGCTGGCATGGGCTTTATCTTCGCTGCATGGGTTGTAGTTCCCTGGTTTACTTTTTCGCTCCTCGTCGGGGGACCGGTTGTTCTTCTGATGAATGCGGCGTCGAGTCGGCCGCCGTGGATCGCTCTTTGCACCTGTTTTCTCTCGGCTACGCTAGCGGCGTTAGCCGTCCCTGTCCTGTGGCAGGCGGTGGTGGGTTCCATGAGACTCGGGCAGGCTTTTGTCTTTTGGGTGGTCTTACCGTTGCTGAGCGGCGGGTGTTGGGCTTTCGTCATAGCTCGCCGTGTGCTGCCAAGGGGTGGCCTGAGGTCGGCTTTGGGGCAGGCAACCAGACTGTGAATGCAGTGATCGATCGGATTGCGGGCGCACCTTCAATGAAACAGCGGTGAATAAACGGGTTAATTCTTTACATCCACTTTATAAACTGTAAACTACTTCTCATGACTGAACCAGAACGTGCCGCCGCTTCGCTCCAAGCCGCCGCTGACGCGCAAAAACGTGCGCGTACTGATGTCCGCTGGTTTCCCTGGGCGTGCTTAGCTATGTTCCTGATCGTCATTCCGGGGGGAACGGTCGTGCCTTGGGGATGGCCCGATGCTCTCGTTGTTACATCCTGCACCTTTGTCCTCATGCTCTGCGCTGTTCTGGTGATGAGCAGAATGCGGGCAGCTCCACGTGGGAGCAAGACCGCCACCTATCTGGCCGTCGGTTGCTGGATCATCCTCAGTACGGTCGTCTCAACCCTCGGCAACAATATCGAGAGCCTTGGACTGGGGCTGGTCTGCTCTGCCTTTGCTGCGACACCGTTCCTTGTCGTGGCCGCTAAATTCTGGTCTCAAAAGGACGGATCCCGGTGACACATGCCCGCTATGACCTGGACCCGTTGATTCATTCCCCCGTGCGATTCTCGATTATGGGCTACCTGCGGTCCGTCGATGAATGCGAGTTTCATATCCTGCGTGACGCTGTAGAACTGTCTGACTCCAGCCTTTCCCAGAACCTCACCCGGCTTGCAGAGGCAGGGTTTGTCACCATCGAGAAGCGCCAATCAGGTCGGCGTGTAAAGACATGGATTGCAAGTACTGATGCCGGCAACCAAGCACTGGAAAGCAATCTGGCGATTCTTCGAGATATCGCAGGAAGAACCGCCTAGCCCGTCTTCTGCTCCGCTTCCGCGGCCAGCGCGGCTATTACCACCGCTGGGTCCTGTCCCGCTTACCGATCCGCCAGTGGACGCTGACTGGGACAGTTAGTCACCTTAACTGTGCCAATCTGCGAATAGACATGGCATAAGGGTGGACTGCGTTGAAAACTCAGCTCGCGTACTGTTGACGGATGCAAACCAAACACGGAATGTTCAGCTGGAAAATGACACGCTTCCTCTTCTCCAGCGGTAGTTTCGTTGCCATGGCTGGAATTCTCCGAATCGCGACTGCGGCTTCGTGGGGGTACATCTGGTTTGTACTGCTCGGGCTTGCTCTCGTAGCACTGTCCACCCGTGGCCCGTGGGATAGCGAAGCAAGTGGCCGCAATCGGTCAGTTTTGGGTTTCCGCGTCCGTCAATAGCAGGTCCGTAGCGACAGGCTAACTACAAACCACGGGGTTAGCATGAATAGCCCGCAGGGGATATCTTGTGACACGTACGAGAATGCCGCGAGTTAGGCTATGCGTATGACTGCATGGAGCCGCTACCTGTTCGGGGTCTCGTTCGTTCTCGGGGTGGGCACGATGCTACTCGCTGAACAACTGCCGGATTGGTGGCGGCCGGTGTCGGTCCTTTTCATGGTCCTGGCAGCATCCGCGTTCCTCATCTGCTCCGTTCTTGACTACCGACGCGGCCGCACCGCAGCCGGCAGTTTGGATCATCAGCTCCACTCTTAGGGGCACCATGTGTACGACCGGGCGCCGACACGATCGGTGAAGGATCGGCTTACGAGGCGCCTACTTGCGGGGCTCTCTTGCCCGCGGCACTGAGAAACTGTGCAGAGTCTGGAGAAGTGAATTAGAAGAAGTTAATTAGTGTCGTAGCAAGTTCGTCTGGGGCCTCTTCTGCCATGTGGTGCCGCGAATCGACCCCGTGCCCGCGAAGGTCGGACGCCCAGTCTTTCCATATGTCGAGCGGATTACCGTACAGCATTTCCAAGTCATCTCGCAGGGACCAAAGCACCAGCAGCGGCATTTGCAGAGTCTTTTCAGCGGTCCGATCCGCTTCCTCGTGTTCCCGGTCAATCGTTAGCCCGGCGCGGTAATCCTCAAGCATTGCCCGGATTGTCTCCGGATTTCGCACTGCTTGGCGCCACTCATTGTAGTTCTCCTGCCCCATGATCGCGGGATCACCTTGGTACCAGCTGTCGGGGTCGGCGGTTATGACCCGTTCAGGAATCTCGGGTTGGGCGTAGAAGAACCAGTGCCACCAGTTCGTTGCGAAGCTCGCGTTAGCGCGTGCCAGATGTTCACTGATGGGGATGCAGTCCAGCAGTGCGAGCTTTGACACCGCCGATGGGTAGTCAAGGGCAAGACGGAGTGCGGAGTAGCTGCCCCGGTCATGGCCGGCCAGAGCGAACTGTTCGTGCCCCAAATGGTTCATGAGCCCAAGCATGTCCTGCGCGGTGGCACGTTTGGAATGTGCTGAGTGATCAGGAGTGGGTTCCGGTTTGCTGGACCGCCCGTATCCGCGTAGGTCCGGACAAACAACTTGGAACCCCGCCTCGACCAGGCGAGGTGCTACCCGGTGCCATGTCGCTGACGTTCTCGGGTGGCCATGGAGCAGCAAAACAGGCGGCCCTTCTCCTCCAACTCGAACGAAGAGCTGAGAATCTCGGACGTCAACATTCGATTCGACGAATTGTTCAAACATGCCTTCATCCTGCCTCACCAGCCAGTGCCGCAAGCCGATCCCCTGCCGCACGCCGCTTTTCCTCATTTCGACGCCAGCAGATGGCGCATTTGGAGTGTTTTGGCCACGTGTCTCGCAAACCCAACAAGTCTTCAGCCGGAGCGCCGGCTCGTTATTCGGGATTCGCACCTTGACTGCGACGAAGATCTGCATCCGGTTCGACATGGGATGTTGTGGCGGTTGGCCCGCTGGAATGTTCAACCATTGAGCCTCCCGAGGTGAAGCCGAAGATTCTTGATTGAACGGACGCCGAACTGATAATTGGAGCGGCAATCCTCGAACGCCAAGAACGGATACCGGTTAGTACTCGAATCAGGATAAGCACCCCGAGGGCTGCTGCGAGCGACCTGATCCACCCGCTCAGGTCCGCCTCAATCGCTTGGTCCAGTATCGAGATCAGCAGGAGTGCCCCCAGCAGAACGACTGTGGCGGCCGTCAAAACACGCGAGAGTCCTGTTGTCATCAACCCACCCTACTCAGAAATTGGTACCTTTCCACCCACCCCCGTCCATACGGTGAGGGGCTGTAGCGTGTCACTTTTGCGCCAGAGATAGAGACTCCGGGATTGGCGGCGAGTGTCTGATAACCGATCCCTTACTGCCTATCAGGATCCGCAGGCCGGGACCGGTCACGTCTGAGCTGCAGAGCATTAAACAATGCGAAGAGAAGCAGTCCAACAGCCACGATGAGAAACAGTACGTCCAAGAAGGGTGTCCCCAGCCCTCTCTCCCCGGTTACCGCCACGGTGGCCGAGTAAACAAGTCCGACAGATACGACCAACTGGAGGATAACGGCGGTCTTCGAGAGTCCGCGTGGCAATGTTCCTTCTGACATGCAGCTGACTGTAGTAGCTCGTAGGGGGATCCCCAGGGTACACAGGGAGACTAGGCCCAGGGGTGATCTATTGTCAGAGCGAATGGGTGAATTACTCGAAGACACCGCAACTGGAAAGGGTTCTGGTATGGATCTTACGAAGTACGGTCATGCTTGTGTTCAGCTCACAGAGGGCGCAACTACGATCGTGATCGATCCTGGTGCTTTGACCCCGGAGCCCGAAGCCTGCCACGGCGCCGAGGCAGTACTAATCACTCATGAGCATTTCGACCACCTCGATCAAGGCATCCTTGAAGCCGCTGTAGCGTCCAAGCCAGATTTGCGGATTGTTACATGTGCAGGCGTTGCCCGGAAGCTAGAGGCATCCGAGCTCGTTCGAGAGCATGTGGAAGTGATGGAGGACGGCCAGACGGTCTCCATTGGTGACTTTGAGATAGCAGCCGTTGGAACATCGCATGCTTACAGCCACCCTGACGCTAGCCCTGTGAACAACATCGGGTTCCTCATCAATGACACAGTTCTGCACCCCGGTGACGCGCTGACGGATGTTCCCGCCCCCGTCCTTCTGGCTCCCGGCCAAGCTCCCTGGCTGACAGTTCCTGCCCTTGTCGAGTACATCCGCACACGGCAACGGGATCATGTCTATGCAATTCATGACGGGTTGCTCAACCATTGGGGGCTGCAAGTATTGGACTCCGTCCTCGATATCGAAGCTCGACGTGCCGGAGCCAGCATCAGACGCCTCCTCGTCGGCGAAACCGTTCATCTCTGAGGTACACCTCGAACTAGAACGCCCGACCGGGACATCGCCGGTGGTCGTGGTCCCATGAGCCCAACCGCGAGAGCTGATCCCGGCCGCCGCTGGGAAGAGGTCCCCGTGTGCGAGACTCATCTTCATGAGTGAGCAATCAGTCCCGGATGAACAAGACCATTTGGGCCGAGGTGCCGGGTATCTTTCAGCTCAGTTTTCCGGGCCGGAATGGATGCTCGATCCGGCGGATCCGGTTCTCCAGCGGCACGCCGACCACCAGTCCCTGGGACCTAACAACCCCGCCGATTACCGGGATTTCATCGATGATGCGGCAGTGTTGAAGTACTTGATCCGCACGCGTCATATCGCCGTCGTGCTCGATCCCGACAAGGCTCACGCCACCGACGGGATCATCGATCGGTGGGCCCAGGGGTTATCCGCCTCGAAGCCCACAACGTTGGCTGGGTGCGTCGGATCCTTAGGGAGGGAACTAAGGAAGGCCCTCGGTGACGGGCACCTACATGTGCGCCACGGCGAGCATCACGGCAGGGAGAAGGAAACTCTTGGTGAGGACCCCGGTCCAGCGTGGGAAACGACCACGATGAACAGCATCAGGATCATTCGAGTCAGAACCTTGGACGGATCCGACGGGGTCGATTCCGTCCTTCAAGCCGGGGCAGAGAATCATGCCGAGGACTTCACCTTTCAGGACATCATCGTCGATCTGCGCGGCAACGGAGGAGGAGACGACTCCTACATCACCTCTTGGTTCACACCCCACGTTAGCGAGTCGTGGACGAAGCCGTGCGAAGAGCACGGGATGACACTGTCATCCTCGGGTGCGCCCATCGCCTACTGGAATTACGCGACGTGGTTACGGCTCACCGACCACACCGTGCCCGCAGCGTTCACCGCAGACCATCTTCGTCCCCGGCACGATGACTGCGTCATCGTCACCGCTTCCCAGAATGATGCCAATCATTCTGAGACGACCCTGGAGCCTGGCGGCACGGAGCACTGGCGGGGACGGATGCTCGTTGTCATCGATGGTGGCACGGGATCCTCCGGCGAATCAGCGGCCCTGCTGTTAAAGAACGCGTTCGACGCCGTCCTCGTAGGTTCACCCAGTTACGGAATCATTGATTACGGGAACGCAACCCCTACTACCTACCCACTAGCGGCATGCAACTACACGTGCCGTCTCAGGCCAATAACTGGGGAACTGCCATCGACTTCATCGGTATCCAACCCGACATCCTTCTTCCCGCGTCGACGCCGCTCCGCGACATCGCAAGTGCTTTCAATGAGATCCACGTCTCCCGAACCACTGAGATTCACGGCTGACGTCCACTGTCGCAGCCAGGGATCCGTTGAGAGACGTGCACGGGACACCCTTGTTATGGTGAGGCCATGGGGCACATTGGGTCATATCTGTGGAAGATTCGGCAACACCTCGGATCTCAACTCGTTCTTCTGCCAGGCGCTCAAGTGCTCGTGCTAGGAGGGCAAGAAGGCCATGCTTTGTTCCAGCGCCGAGTGGATAACGGAGTGTGGGAGCTGCCTGCTGGCGGCTGCGAACCCGGCCAAAGTTTCCGAACTGCGGCTGTAACCGAGTTGTTTGAAGAAACGGGCATCGTCGCTAAAGCAGAAGACCTCGAACCGTTCGCCAGCCTGTCCGATCCTTCAATACACACTCTGGCCTACCCCAATGGCGATCAGGTTCAAGCCTTCGCTATGTGTTTTGTGCTCGCTAGCTGGGAGGGAAGCCTGTTAGCAGAAGAGTCCGAGGTGAGTGACCTTGGGTTCTTCCCTCTGGCTGATCCACCGTATCCCACTCATATCCCGACTCTGGAAGTGCTGAAGCTGTATGCGCTGTTCTAGGAAACCGGCGTTTTTCAAGCAAATTAGGCGTCGCGGTAGGAAATCCGTTGCTGTGCATAAGTGCATGACAACTACATAGGATTTGTGAATGGGTCGTAGACAGCAGCACAACGTGGAAGCCGTCCGGGTCGAGATAATTGCCGCAGTAGCGGAGCTACGTGCTGTGGCCCGGTCAGAGCAGGACAAGCAACGAATAGATGTTGCCGACTGGCTCGACGAGCAATTCATCGATATCGCGGACCCAGGCGTTCTGCTTGAGACAACGCGAAATGCTCTCACCTTGTACCAAGGCGGGATGGGGTCATTCCAAGATGTCGGCACCGCGGCATCGGCGCACGCGGTCAGCCGGTTGCGTAGCGCTCTGGTGCGTGGGCTCGATAGCGAAGCTGGCAACTCATCAACGTGCTCATGATGGGCCGGCACCGTCCTGGTGAAGGATCCCCAATGAGCGGGCTGTGCAGACGACTTTGACATTCTCTGCAGTCGACTTCGGAAACTGACAGATCCCCTAACTTCGACACTCAGCTGCGGCAAGCCCAAAGATGAGGGCTGAAGAGATGAGCATTGTCGAAGCGGCGAAGCTTCTTCAGATGGGCCGCACGAGCCCCGCCCATGCCTTCCACCGGGCTACCGAGGAAGCGATCAAGACGTGATCAGGCTCGTCCTCGGGATACTCGTCGGAGGTATGTGGATCAACCACCGGGCTGTACGTGCGGTATTTGTGCTGATCCTTCGGCTGTTTTCTTTGAGAGAGCCAACCAGAAATAAAGTCGCAGGAGTCTTAACCCTGGCATTCTGGCTTGTATGGGTCTGGGCTATTTTGATCGGCCTGCAAGTACCTATCTGGACTCACCTGGCTGCTGCTGCGTTCGCTGTCTGGCTGTATGTCGCCGTTGTCCGAATGGAGGGCGCCATCCTCTCCGAAGGGAGGCGCGCCGTGCACCTGTCCGACGCTGAAAGATTCCAGTCCCATGTTCTGCGGTGGCCCAGGCAAGGTAGTGGTTCACGGCGGGATGGAAGGCATCGAGGACATGCAGTCCCGGCATCACTGTGACGTTCCCCTGTGTGTCCGGGCGACAGCCGACGCCCAATCACACCTGGTTTTAGGGACATGATCTGACAACATGATCGACCTCGGCCCGTAAGGGCCAGCTTCCGTCGGCGGCAGCAAATAAATGGCGTCACCTTCCACGCACTGAACGGGCGGCGCATTCCAGGTCACTGCGGAGGCCGGACCTCGATTTTCCGCCGGCGCCGGGCCGGATCCACGGGCAGGAAAACGCTGAGCACGCCGCAGGTGCACTGCGCGCTGATCTTGGCGGTGTCGATCTCCGGGCCCAGGAGCACCTGCCGCTGGAGCAGTCCGCGGCGCCGGTCGCGAACCTGCCAGTCCGGTTCGGCGGCGTCGCGCAGGGTGCGGTACCCGCGGAGCGTCAGGAGCCGTCCCTCGACGCCGACGTACAGGGAACCGGGATCCAGCCCCGGGAGGTCGGCATTCAAAATGTAGTGGTCTCCCTCGCGGTACAGGTCCACGGGGATGCCGCTGGTATCCGCTGCTCCTTGGCTGCCGGAAAGCTGCGGGCCGGGCAGGTCCAATCCCGGTGCCGGATCGAACCGGAAAACCATACGTACCATCTCCCTCGCATGTGCCAGTCCTCCAGCTGCACGCCCCGGGCCGGTGTCCGGTGCGATGCTGGAATACCAGCAGTTTAGGACCGGTGGCGCCCTGCCAAAAAATCGGGGCCGGGGCCGGGGCCGGGGCGTGGACTGTGCCGGGGCTCGCTGCCGTGGGCTGGGTTGGGCCGGGTCCGGGACGTGGCTGACGACGCGTGCGGTGTGCGGAACGGGTAGATCAGTTGTGCACAACTGAATGGTGCGTTAGGTTCGGGGGATGAACGATTCCCTCCACCGCCAGGTCTGCTTCTCGCTGTACTCGGCGTCCCGGGCGGCCACGGCCGTGTACCGCCCGCTGCTGGACCAGCTGGGCCTGACGTATCCGCAGTACCTGGTGCTGATGGTGCTGTGGGAGCAGGACGGGGTGACCGTCCGGGACCTCGGACGGTCCCTTGAACTGGATTCGGGCACGCTCTCGCCCTGCTCAAGCGGCTCGAAGCGGCCGGCCTGGTGCAGCGGCGGCGCTCGGCAGCCGACGAGCGCCGGGTCGAGATCCATCTGACCGGGGAGGGCCGCTCCCTGAAGGAGAAAGCCCTGCACCTGCCGCAGCAGGTTGCGGCCGCCGCCGGCCTTGAGCCCGGAGAACTGCGCACGCTGCAGGAAACACTGGCGAAAGTGACCACGGCGCTGCGCGCAGCGGCACGCTGACCACCCCAAATTTCCAACCCCATCGGGCCCGCGGGCCCGGCAAGGAAGGCATTCCATGAGCGACTACCCCAAGACCGGCCGCGAAATCCAGCTGGCAGCCCGCCCCGAGGGCTGGCCTGCCGGGGAGAACTTCCGGCTCGCCGAAGTACCCGTGCGGGAACCCGGTGACGGACAGGTCCTGGTCCGCAACCTGTACATGTCCGTGGATCCCTACATGCGCGGGCGCATGAACGACGTGAAATCCTATGTGCCGCCATTCCAACTTGATGCTCCGCTCGACGGCGGCGCGATAGGAGAGGTCGTGGAGTCCCGCTCGGACCGCCATAAGGCCGGCGATTTGGTGCTGCACAGTTTGGGCTGGCGCGACTACGCGGTCCTGGACGGAAAGCGTGCCCGCATCATCGACACGGCCCTGGCTCCGGCAACGGCATACCTGGGGGTGCTCGGCATGACCGGCCTGACGGCCTACGCCGGGCTGACGAAGGTCGCGGAGTTCAAGGAAGGCGACGTCGTTTTCGTCTCCGGTGCCGCCGGAGCCGTCGGGTCCCTGGTGGGCCAGATCGCCAAGGCCCTGGGCGCCAGGAAGGTCATCGGCAGCGCGGGCTCGGCCGAAAAGGTGCAGCGCCTGCTGGACCTGGGCTTCGACGAGGCCTTCAACTACCACGACGGCCCCGTCAAGGAGCAGCTGAAGAAGGCCGCCGGTGCGGACGGCATCGACGTCTACTTCGACAACGTCGGCGGCGAGCACCTCGAAGCCGCCATTTCCGTGCTGAACAAGTACGGCCGCATCGCCATGTGCGGGGCCATTTCGCAGTACAACACCACCGATGCGCCCACTGGACCGCGCAACCTGGCGCTGGCCATCGGCAAGGAACTCACCCTGCGCGGGTTCATCGTCGGCAGCTACAACGAGTACGCCGACGAGTTTGCCGGACTGATGTCCGGGTGGCTGCGCGACGGCGCGGTGAGCTACGACGAGACCTTCGTGGAGGGCCTGGAAAACGCACCCCAGGCCTTCATCGACCTGATGAAGGGCGCCAACAAGGGCAAGATGATCGTCACCCTGCAGAATTAACCCTGCAGAATTAACCCGGCAGGATCACGCCCCGGCACGCCCCCCGCGGGCCGGGGCGTGCTGCCCCCGACCGGTCAGCGGGTGCCGTGCAGGCGCACGGCCTCCTCGGCGGCGGCCAGCAGCTGAAGCGCCGACGTCTCCCAGGAGTATTCGGCTGCCCGGCGCAGCCCGGCGTCCGAGACCCGGGCCCAGCGCCCGGGCTCCTCCAGCGACAGCACCGCTTTGGCAAACGCCTCGGGGCTGTCCGGATCGGTCAGCAGGGCGGCGCCGCCGGAAACCTCCCGGAAAATGGGAATGTCACTGGCCACCACCGGAGTTCCCGCGGCCATCGCCTCGATCATCGGAAGACCGTAGCCCTCGGCCCGGGACAGGGTGACAAGGGCGGTGGCCGAGCGCAGCAGCTCCGCGTATTCCGCGTCGGTCACGCCGTCGTGGAACACCAGGCTGCCCTCCGCCGGGGCCAGGGCTTCCAGTTCGCTGCGCCGGGCCGGGGAAATCCGGCTCAGCAGGTGCAGGGTGTAACCGGGCAGGTGCGCCATTGCGCGCACCGCGGTTTCCACGTTTTTGTACGGCATGAACGAGCCCATGTAGAGCAGGGTTTTCTCGGGCGGCTCGGCGGCGCTGCGCACCGGGGTGCCGGGCTGCGGCGCATTCCCCACGATCCGCACCGGCCGCTTCGTCAGCCGGCGCCGGGCCATCAGCGAACGCGTGGTGTCACTGATGGTGGCGACGACGTCGGCCCGGTTCAGCAGCAGCCGCTGCGGCCAGTAGGCCAGGTGGTACAGGCGCCACAGGGCGCGCACGGGCAGCGGCAGGAAGCCCGGGGGCGTTGGGTTGGAGTAGTAGATCAGGTCATGCAGGGTCAGGATCAACGGATACTTTCGGCCCCAGCTGCCCATGGTCTGCATGGGGGATACGACGACGTCGGCGCCCAGCCGGTTCACGCGGAGGGCGACCAGCAACTCGGCCGGCGACAGCGGGCTGTTGATTTGAACCCAGGGCAGGTCCGGCAGGAGCGCCAGCTGCCGTTCATCCGAGATCAGCATCAGGACTTCGGCGTGCCTGGACACGGCGTGGATCAGGGACGCGCCGTACCGGCTGATGCCGTCGTGGTGGTCGGTCCGGGTGAAACGGGCATCCATAGCTATGCGCAGGGTCATGAGTGCCTCCGGTGCAGAAAATCCGTTATCAGCGCTGCCGCCTCGGCGGGGGCTTCGTAATGCACCAGGTGGCCGACACCGGGCAGCACATGGAGTTCGGCGTCAGGCATCAGCCCGGCCAGCGTGCGCTGCCCGGCGACCGAGCCGAGGTCGTCACGCTCCGCCGCGATCAGGAGAACGGGCATGCGCAGCTGTCCCGCCGCGTCCCGGACCGTGGACGAGATGGAGGCCCGGAAGGCGTCCAGGACCACATTCCGGTTGGCAAAGGCACTGAAGTAGGCCCGGTGCTGGCCGTGGATCCAGCGGCGCAGGTCCGGGTCCCGGGTTTTGGCCATGAAAATACTCATGCCGCGCACGATCGCCGGGTGCTGAAGCAGGGCCATGCCCAGGCGTTCCGGCAGGCGTGCCGCCGTCAGGTAGTACAGCTCGGCTGCTTTGCTGGTGATGCCTTTGGGCCCCTCGAGGGCCGGTTCGCAGATGGGATTGACCAGCACCAGTTCGCTGATCAGCCCGGGACGGTCCGCCGCGACCCGGGAGGCGATGATGGAACCGAAGGAGTGTCCGAGCAGGACGGTGTCCGGCCCCAGCTCCGGCACCCCGCCGTCCAGCGCCGCGGTGACGAATCCGGCGTACGCGTCGACGTCGTGCTGCCCGGGAAGCGGATCGGCCGAGCCGAAGCCGGGCAGGTCGGGAACCAGGACGCGGTGCTGCGGCAGTGCCTCGACGATGCGCAGCAGGCCGTGGTGATCGCCGCGGAAGCCGTGCACCATGAAAATTGGCGGCCGGACAGCGGCACCGCCGGCGTCGCCGATACTGTCACCGTCGCCGCCGCCGTCCGCAAGCGCGGGAAAGTCCCAGCAGCGCTGGACCGTCCCGTCCACCGTGAAGGTGCGAACGTCTGCGCGGCGGGTCAGGCCGATGCCGGCAGCGCTGCTGTTTTTGGCTGCGGTCCGCATTAGTTCACGCTGTCCGGGTGCGAGCCGGAGCGCTGGTTCCGCTCCAGGCCCGCGACGGCGTCGAGCTGCGCCGGCGTCAGCTGGAAGGAGAACACATCCAGGTTTTCGGCGATGCGTTCCGGTGAGCTGGCCTTGGGTATGGCGATGTTGCCCTGTTCGACATGCCAGCGCAGGATGACCTGGGCGGGGAAACTCCGAGCTCGGCGGCGGCGGAGGTGATGACCGGATCGGAGAGGACCGCACCGCGGCCCAGGGGGCTCCACGCCTCGGTCAGGATGCCCAGTTCGGCATGCAGGGCACGCAGCTCGCGCTGCTGCAGCCACGGGTGCAGTTCGATCTGATTGACCGCCGGAACGACGTCCGCGGCGTCCATCAGGGTTCTGGAGGTGCTCGGGCTGGAAGTTGGACACCCCGATGGCCCGGACGCGGCCGGAACGGTGGAGCTCCTCCAGGGCACGGTACGTCTCCACGAACAGGCCGCGCTCCGGGCAGGGCCAGTGGATGAGGTACAGGTCAAGGACTTCCAGGCCCAGCCGGTCCATTGAAGCGTCGAAAGCCCGCAGGGTCCGGTCATACCCCTGGTCGGTGTTCCACACTTTCGATGTGATAAAAATCTCATCCCGGCTAACGCCGCTGTCCGCCGTGAAGGTGCGAACGCCTTCGCCCACTCCTCCTCGTTACCGTACAAAGCCGCCGTATCGATGTGCCGGTACCCGGTGCTGAGCGCCGCAGCCACGAGCCGGGCAGCGTCCGGGGCCGGGACCTTGTAGGTGCCGAAGCCCACCTGGTCCAGGTGAACGCCGTTATTGAGGGTCAGTTTGGGGGCCGGTTCCATGCTGAAGACTCTACCGAGAATGCTGTCTGCCGGTGGAATCGCGCCGGGGATGCCGCGCACTGCGGCTCCGGTCCGGCCGCCGTCGTCCTGCCGCCGGCCGGCGGCCTACCTGTTTATCGTGGGATCCTTGATTGCATAGTCCAACATCGAGATACTGCGCAAGTAGAAATACCGCGCATGCGGTACCCGTGTTCCGGACCAGTGGCAAAGTCATGACAGAGTTGTTCCAGGCCGACTGAACATCAGCCGGCAAACTTGACTAGAAGGATGGAGAAGTCAATGGTGACTCTCGGTGAGGTTTTCCTCAGTGAGTTGGCGGGAACGGCAATACTGATACTGCTTGGCTGCGGTGTGGTTGCGAACGTGGCGCTCAGGAAGACGAAGGGCAACGGGGGCGGAACCCTCATGGTCAACTTCGGCTGGGGGCTCGGCGTTTTCGCGGGTGTCTTCGTGGCGGTGCAGTCCGGTGCACACCTGAACCCGGCTGTGACCGTCGGGCTCATTTTCAACGGTTCCGACCTGGCTCCCGGCGTGGAAACCAGCTTCGCGTCCGTCCTGGTCTACCTGGCCGGACAGCTGCTGGGTGCCATGCTCGGTGCCGTGCTGGCCTGGCTGGCCTACAAGAAGCAGTTCGACGACGAGCCGGATGCGGCAAACATTCTGGGCGTTTTTTCCACCGGCCCGACCATCCGTTCCTACGGCTGGAACGTCGTCACTGAAGTCATCGGCACCTTCGTGCTCGTGTTTGTCATCCTGTCCTTCGGCGGAACGCCGAACGAACTGGGACCGCTGGCCGTCGGCCTCCTGGTGGTTGCCATCGGTGCCTCCCTCGGCGGTCCGACCGGCTACGCGATCAACCCGGCACGTGACCTAGGCCCCCGTATCATCCACGCCCTGCTGCCCATCGCCAACAAGGGCAAGAGCGACTGGGCCTACTCGTGGGTGCCGGTTGTCGGCCCCCTCCTCGGCGGTGCCCTTGCAGGACTGGTCTTCAACGGCATCCCGATGCCCGTTGTCTAAGCAACCCGGCACGGCGGCCTGTACCCGTGCCATCCCATCCACCCAGCAGTAAAAGGAGCAACCATGCCTGACCCGAGCTACATCATTGCGATAGACCAGGGCACCACCAGCAGCCGCGCAATCGTGTTTGACCATGACGGCAACATCGTCTCGACCGGCCAGAAGGAACACGAGCAGATTTTCCCGCGGGCCGGGTGGGTGGAACACGATCCCGAGGAAATCTGGACCAATGTCCGCGAGGTTGTGGGCTTGGCCTTGTCCAAGGCGAACCTGACCCGGCACGACATTGCCGCCGTCGGCATCACCAACCAGCGCGAAACCGCAGTGGTCTGGGATAAGACCACCGGCAAGCCGGTCTACAACGCCATCGTCTGGCAGGACACCCGCACACAGCCCACGGTGAACGAGCTGTCCAGTAACGGTGGCCTGGACCGGTACAAGGACAAGGTTGGCCTGCCGCTGGCGACGTACTTCTCCGGCACCAAGATCAAGTGGATCCTGGACAACGTGGACGGGGCGCGGGAGCGCGCCGAAGCCGGCGACCTGATCTTCGGCAACACGGATTCCTGGATTGTCTGGAACCTCACCGGCGGCACCGACGGCGGTGTCCACATCACCGACGTCACCAACGCCTCCCGCACGCTGTTCATGAACCTGGAAACCCTGACCTGGGACGAGGGCATCCTCAAGGACTTCGGCGTGCCGCTGTCCATGATGCCGGAGATCAAGTCCTCCTCCGAGGTCTACGGAACCGTCCACACCTCGCAGCTGCTGCGTGAAACCCCGGTTGCCGGCATCCTGGGCGACCAGCAGGCCGCCACCTTTGGCCAGGCTGCCTTCGGCCAGGGCGCTGCCAAGAACACCTACGGCACCGGCTGCTTCCTGATCTTCAACACCGGCGAAGAAATCGTCCGGTCCGAGAACGGCCTGATCACCACGGTGGCGTACCAGATCGGCGATGCCAAGCCGGTTTACGCACTGGAAGGTTCCATTGCAGTCACCGGCTCGCTGGTTCAGTGGCTGCGCGACAACCTGGGCATGATCCAGAGCGCCGCCGAGATCGAGGCCCTCGCCACCGAGGTCACCGACAACGGCGGCGTCTACATCGTGCCGGCGTTCTCCGGGCTCTTCGCTCCGCACTGGCGCTCGGACGCCCGCGGCGCCATTGTGGGACTGACCCGCTTCGTGAACAAGAACCACATTGCCCGCGCTGCGCTGGAGGCCACGGCCTTCCAGACCCGCGAGGTGCTCGACGCCGTGAACGCGGACTCGGGCGTTCCGCTTACCGAACTGCGCGTGGACGGCGGCATGGTGGCCAACGAGGCGCTCATGCAGTTCCAGGCCGACATCCTCGGCGTGGACGTGGTCCGCCCCAAGATCGTGGAGACCACCGCCCTGGGTGCCGCGTACGCAGCCGGCCTGGCCGTGGGTTACTGGAACGACACCGACGAGCTCGAGACCAAGTGGGCCGAAGACAAGCGCTGGACCCCGCAGATGGAAGACAGCGAACGCCAGCGTCAGATGCGCCTGTGGTCCAAGGCCGTCACCCGGACGTTCGACTGGGTTGACGAGGACGTGCTCTAACCAGCACATCGTCAACCAGCACAGCGCGGCGTCGGCCGGCAGCTGAGCGTCTCCGGACGGCAAATGAATAAAGCTGGGCCGCGAGGGTCTGAGCACGGTATTGCGCCGGGCTCAGGCCCTCGTGCTTTGTCGACTGCACTGCATCAAAACAAAGGGATATAAAGTGGAGATATTTTGGCCCGGAGTCATTATTGGACCCATTCTTTTTACGGGATGCCTGATTGGCTTCCGCAAACTTTATGCTTTGAGCAGGGTTGCAGGTCAGGCAACCTCACAGGTAGTTGGCAAAAAAGTGATGGACAAATTTGCCGGCAGCCCGGAGTATCAGAAGATGAGTCTGATCATTCCCTTATTCGCGGGAATGGCAACGGGGGTTCTCCTTGCTTTTTTCGGAATTTTCGGCAGTTTTTTCAACTAGTTGCATATCCCTCAAGGAGGAGGAGTCACATGCCACCTTTAGCTGTGGTGCTCATCGTGATTGGTTTTGCATGTGGAGCAGCGGCACTCGTCAAGACCCTGCGTTCAAAAGAGTCCCCTCCGCCCCGCAAGGTCCCGCTGATCCTGAGCAATGCCGGCATGCTGTTTATTGTTGCCGCCGGAGTTGTTTTTTATTTCGATAAACAATAGCTGCACACTAAGGAAAGCGGCACGGGACCCGGAAGGCAGCCGGTGAGGCGGTTTGACCCGCCGTAATCACTTCTGTAGCGTTCCAGCAGCATCAACGGTTGCAGGTCACGAAAGCAGGAACGAGTGTCGAAATTCTCCACAGCAGCAGGGGACGGCAAGCTGCCGGTTGCTGTCATCGGATCCGGGCCGAGCGGTCTGGCCACCATGCGGGCACTTTCCCGCCAGGGGTTGGACTTTATCGGCTTTGAGCAATTCACCGATGTGGGCGGACTGTGGAACATCGGCAATCCGGCGAGCACGGTCTACGAGTCGGCACATCTCATTTCCTCGAAGACCACCACTGAATTTGCCGAGTATCCGATGCCGGCCGGCACCCCGGACTATCCCGGCCACAGCCACCTGAAGCAGTATTTTCGCGGGTACGCGGAGACCTTCGGGCTGCGGCGCCACATCCGCTTTTCCACCCGGATAACCGGCGCCGTTCCGTCCGGCGACGGCGGATGGACTGTTGCCTGGGAAGGGCCGGGCGGAGCGGACAGTGGAAGATTCAGCGCCGTCGTTGTTGCCTCCGGCACGCTGCACGCCCCCTTCCTGCCTGCGTTCAGGGGGACGTTCGCCGGCGAAATCCGTCACTCGGCACAGTACAAGAAGGCCACCGACCTTGCCGGCAAACGCGTGCTGATCGTGGGCGCGGGCAACAGCGGCTGTGACATAGCCGTGGACGCCGTGCACCACGCGGATGCCGTGGACATCAGCGTCCGCCGCGGCTATTACTTTGTACCCAAATACGTCTTTGGCCGGCCCACCGACACCCTGAATCAGGGCAAACCCCTGCCCCGGCCGCTCAAGCAGTTTCTCGACAAACGCCTGCTGCGGATGTTCACCGGGATCCGGCACGTTTCGGCTTCCCGAAGCCGGATTACCGGATCTACGAATCCCATCCGGTGGTCAATTCCCTGATCCTGCACCACATCGGCCACGGCGATCTTGCCGTGAAACCGGATATAGACCGGCTGGAGGGCAGCACCGTGCATTTCCGGGATGGCAGTTCGGGGGAGTATGACCTGCTGCTGTGCTCCACCGGATACGTCCTGGACTATCCGTTCCTGGAGCCGGAGCTGCTGGGCTGGCACGGCCCGTCCCCGGATCTCTACTTGAACATCTTCAGCCGCGGGGCAAAGAATTTGATGGTGGTGGGCATGGTGGAAGCTTCCGGCCTCGGCTGGGAGGGCCGGTACCGCCAGGCGGAGCTGGTGGCTGCATATGTCGCAGCACAGCGGGACGCACCTGTTGCCGCTGAGGCCTTCGGCCGCACCATCAGCGGACGCTCACCGGATGTCACCGGGGGCTACCGCTACCTTGACCTGGACCGGATGAGCTACTACGTCAACAAGGATGCCTACCGTGCGGAGCTGACAGCGCACCTGGCCCGGCTTGACGGAACTGACGGAACTGACGGACCTGCCGGACCAGCCATGCCCGCCATGGCGGAGGTGCGTCGCTGATGCCCATTGACGACGTCGTACTGAACTTTTCGCCCGGCTCGCTGGTGATCCTGAACCTGGTCCTGGCCGTCATCATCCTCGGGATTGCCCTGGAGGTCCGGCCCTCGGACTTTCGCACCGTGCTGCGCAGCCCGAAAGCGGTGGTGCTGGGCATCGCGGCACAGTATCTGCTGCTGCCTGCGGTGACAGTCGGCATAGCCCTGGCCCTGAAGGTTCCGGCGTCCATCGCGCTCGGAATGATCCTGGTGGCCTGCTGTCCGCCGGGCGGGATTTCGAATGTGCTCACCCACCGGGCACACGGTGATGTGGCGCTCTCGGCGTCCATGACGGCGGTGTCGAACCTGGTGGCCATTATCGTGATGCCGCTGAACGTTGCCTTCTGGGCGGCGCTGAGTCCTTCCACCGCCTCGCTGATGCGCGACTTCTCCCTGGACCGCGGAGGAATGCTGATTCAGGTGCTGCTGATCATCGGAGTTCCGTTTGCCGTAGGGATGCCCCTGGCCCGCCGCTTCCCGGGTATCACGGACCGGCTCCGGCCCTGGGTGCAGCGGATCGGGCTGATAGCTCTCCTGGCGTTCATCCTCGCAGGGACGGCAAGCAACCTGGAACCGCTGCGCGAACATCTCGGCACCATCTTCCTGGTGGTGCTGCTGCATGACGCCGTGGCGCTTGCGGTTGGCTACTGGAGCGCTGCTGCCGTTGGGCTGGATGAAGCCAGCCGCCGGGCCGTCACCTTCGAAGTGGGTGCCCGCAACACCGGGCTTGGGCTCGGACTGACCCTGACGTTCTTCTCCGGACTGGGCGGCATGGCCATGGTTGCTGCATGGTGGGGGATCTGGGACATCCTGGCCGGATTGCTGCTGGCAGCGTGGTGGCGGCGGCGGGATGCCCGGCGGGCCTTCGCCGCGGAACCCCGGGAGGCTGCGCAGTGAACCGGGTCTGCGTGACCGGCGGCAACGGATTCCTGGGCAGCGCCGTCGTCGCCCGGCTGGCAGCGGACCCCGGGATCAGCTCCGTCCTGAGCCTGGACATCCGCGAGCCCGCCGCAGACCGGCGGCTCGACGGCGTCGAGTACGCACTGGCCGATGTCTGTTCGCCGGAGGTTGGCCGGCTGCTGCAGGCTCACCGGATTGACACCGTGGTTCATTTGGCGGCCATCGTGAACCCGGGCAAGGACACCAGCAGGGAGCAGGAGTTCCAGGTGGACGTGGCGGGGTCGCGGAACGTCCTGGCCGCCTGTGTCTCTGCCGGGGTTCGGCACGTGGTTATCTCATCCTCGGGGGCTGCCTACGGCTACCATCCCGACAATGCACCCTGGCTCACCGAAGGGGATCCGCTGCGCGGCAATGACGAGTTCGCCTACTCCCGGCACAAGCGGCTGGTGGAAGAGGAGCTCGCCCGGGTCCGCAGCGAGCATCCGGAACTGCAGCAGACGATCTTCCGGATCGGCACCATTCTGGGGGAGCGGGTGCGCAACCAGATCACCGCCCTGTTCGATGCACCCCGGCTGCTGCGCGTGGCCGGCAGCGACTCGCCGTTCGTTTTCATCTGGGACCAGGACGTCGCCGACGCCATGGTGCAGGCGGTGCTCACCGGCCGCAGCGGCATTTACAACGTGGCCGGCGACGGCGCACTGACGGTCCGCGAGATCGCTACCCTCATGGGCAAGCGGACCATCAGCGTGCCGGCCCCGGTGCTGGCCGCCGGGCTGTGGCTGGGACACAAACTGAAGCTGACCGTGCACGGACCGGAGCAGCTGCGTTTCCTGCGCTACCGGCCGGTCCTGGACAACACGGCGCTCAAGCGGGAGTTCGGTTTTACGCCGTCGCGCACCAGCAGGGAGGCGTTCCTTGAGTTCCGGGCTGCCAGGGACGCCGCCGCCGCAGATGCCGACGACGACGTCGCTGCCCGCCGCCGCTAGAAGTAGCTCACCCCGTTTGTCTTGAACGGCAGTCCCAGTTCACCGGCCACCTCAGCCAGCACCTCGGGGCAGAAGAAGTACCATTTCAGCTCCGCGATCAGCGCTGCACCGTGGGCGGTGCGCACCCGGAGGACATCGGCCACCACTTCGGGAACCTCCGGCGCGTCCTTAGGGCGCTCCCACAGGAGGATGACGTTCTCCCCACCGAAGTGATGGACCGTCGCCCGGTAGAGTTCGGCGGCATCTGCACCGAAGGTGTGGGTCATGGACCCGGTGCGGATCTGCTCGTGTCCGGTTTCGCTGACGTTCCCGATCACCTCGGACCGTCCACCCGCGAGGAAGAGGTTCACCATGGCGTCAATGTCGTAGGCGTTGAAGGCTTCTGCCAGCCGGCGCAGCAGCAGTTCTTGCCCGGCGGGCCGGACTGCGTCCGAGGACCCTGCCAACGATCCTGCCGGAACTGTAACAGCTGAAGATCCCGAATCGGAGCCGGCATGTGCCGCCTGCAGTGTGGCCCGGCCGCGGTGCAGGGCCGACTTCACGGCACCCTGGGTCGTCTCCAGCATCCCGGCGATCTCAGCCAGAGGATACGAGAACACATCTTTAAGGACCACGCACGCCCGCTCCCGCGGGGGCAGCAGATGCAGGAGGCGGCGGAGCGCAGACTCCACGGCCAGGTTCGCCAGCGGATCGGGTGCCCCCTCATCAGGAAGGTCAGGGGCGGATTCAGTCCACTCAAGGGTCACCCGGTTGCTCCGGCGCAGGGAGTCTATCCAGGTGTTGGTCGCGATCCGGACCAGCCATGCCTGCGTGTTCAGGATGGGTTCGTGCCGCCGGGACGCTTCCTCCAGGGCCTTGGTCAGTGTTTCCTGCAACAGGTCTTCGGCATCCCACACCGTGGGCGTCAGGCTGCGGCAATACGCGTACACGGAGGCCCGTACGGGCTCCAACGCCACCAGGAAGTCGCGCCGGGCCTGCCGCAAATTGTTTCTGTTGTCCGCGAAAGCCGGTGTCTCTGCTGCCGTGCGGGCTTCCACAGCCGCTGCCGTGCCGAATTCCGTTGCCGTTTCGAGTGCCATTGACGTTTCCCCTCGTTCTCCCCGCCCAAGGCGGTACCTGGATGAAAGCATGGCATTGCGCCATGTCCTCACCCGGTAGACGCACGGGTACGCCCAAAAGATACGTCGCCAACGGAACAAGCTGTGGATGCGGCAGAATCGGTGCCTGGAACTGCATACGCCACGGCTGCTCCTGGGCAGCTACCGCCCGGAGGATTTGGCGGCCGCCGTCGTGCACTTTGGCTTTGCCGTGCTGGGCTTGGATCGCATCCGTGCCACCTGCCGGCCGGGCAACGCCGCGTCGTCCAGGGTGCTGGAGAAGACCGGAATGGTGCTGGAAGCCCGCCTGCCCGCGCACAAGCTGATCCGCGGCCGGTGGGAGGACTCCCTGCTGTACGCGATCAGTCCGTCATAAGGCTGTGGCGCGGCTGCTGCAAAGAGGCGGCTGTTGTAAAGTGGAAAGATGAACGCTTTCCTCCTCCTTAGGTAGCCGCGCACCGTCCGTGCGCGGCCCAGCCCCTTGCCTGCCGAGGGGCTTTTGTGTGTCTGGGGGAGAGCGTGACGAAACTTGAGTTTAAGCGGCGGGACCGGCATGGACCGGCAACCGCGGATCAACAGGATTTCTTTGAGGACAGAGGCGACAACAGTGAGTACGCAGTCACAGACGGATGAGTCTGAAGAGGCCGTATACAGTTTTGCGGACATTGAGCAGAAATGGCCGGCGGTCTGGGACGATCTCGGTGTTTTTCAGCCCGTCGACGACGGTTCCAAGGAACGCCGCTACGTGCTGGACATGTTCCCGTACCCGTCCGGTGACCTGCACATGGGTCACGCCGAAGCGTTTGCCATGGGCGACGTCGTTGCCCGGTATTGGCGTCAGCTCGGTTACGACGTGCTGCACCCGATCGGCTGGGATTCCTTTGGGCTGCCGGCTGAAAACGCAGCGATCAAGAACAACGCCCACCCCAGCGACTGGACGTACCGCAACATTGACACCCAGGCGGCGTCGTTCAAGCGCTATGCGATCAGCGTGGACTGGTCCCGCCGCATCCAGACGTCCGACCCGGAGTACTACCGCTGGACCCAGTGGCTGTTCAAGCGCTTCTACGAGCGTGGCCTGGCCTACCGCAAGAACTCCCCGGTCAACTGGTGCCCCAAGGACCAGACCGTGCTCGCCAACGAGCAGGTCGTCAACGGTGCCTGTGAACGCTGCGGCACCCAGGTCACTAAGAAGTCGCTGAACCAGTGGTACTTCAAGATCACCGACTACGCCGACCGCCTGCTCGATGACATGGAGCAGCTCAAGGGCCACTGGCCCGAGCGCGTGCTGGCCATGCAGAAGAACTGGATCGGCCGTTCCGAAGGCGCCCACGTCCGCTTCGTCATCGAGGCCGACGGCGGCAAGCCGGCCGAAGAGGTCACCGTCTTCACCACCCGCCCGGACACCCTGGCCGGAGCCACGTTCTTCGTCGTCGCCGCCGATGCTCCGCTGGCGGTGGAGCTGACCACGGACGAGCACATGGACGCTCTGCTGAACTACCGCGAGCAGGTCAAGGCCCTCTCGGACATCGAACGCCAGTCCACCGAGCGCACCAAGACCGGCGTGTTCACCGGCCGCTACGCCGTGAACCCGCTCAACGGCGAGAAGCTGCCCGTCTGGGCCGCCGACTACGTGCTGGCCGACTACGGCACCGGTGCCATCATGGCCGTGCCCGCCCATGACCAGCGCGACCTGGACTTCGCCAGGACCTTCGACCTGCCGGTCAAGGCCGTGCTGGACACCGGCGAAGAAGATCCCGCCGTGTCCGGCACGGCCACCACCGGCGAGGGCACGCTGATCAACTCCGGGAAACTGGACGGGCTGCCCAAGTCCGAAGCCATCCCGGCCGCCATCGGGATGCTCGAGGAGCAGGGCACCGGCGAGAAGTTCGTAAACTTCCGCCTGCGCGATTGGCTGCTGTCCCGCCAGCGTTTCTGGGGCACGCCGATTCCGATCATCCACTGCGAAAACTGCGGCGAAGTCCCGGTTCCGGATGACCAGCTGCCCGTCACGCTGCCCACCGGGCTGAAGGGCGAAGCGCTGGCTCCCAAGGGCACCTCCCCGCTGGCCTCGGCCGAGGACTGGGTCAACGTGGCCTGCCCCACGTGCAACGGTCCGGCTCGCCGCGACACCGACACCATGGACACCTTCGTGGACTCGTCCTGGTACTTCATGCGCTTCGTTTCCCCGCACTACACCGACGGCCCGTTCGATCCGGAAGCGGCGAAAAACTGGATGCCCGTGGGCCAGTACGTGGGCGGCGTCGAACACGCCATCCTGCACCTGCTCTACGCACGCTTCTTCACCAAGGTGGTCCATGACATGGGCCTGCTGGAAACCAGCGAACCGTTCAGCTCGCTGCTGAACCAGGGTCAGGTCCTCAACGGCGGCAAGGCCATGTCCAAGTCGCTGGGCAATGGCGTGGACCTGGGCCAGCAGCTGGACAAGTACGGCGTGGACGCCGTCCGCCTGACCATGATCTTCGCGTCCCCGCCGGAGGACGACGTCGACTGGGCGGACGTTTCGCCGTCGGGCTCGGCGAAGTTCCTGGCTCGCGCGTGGCGCCTGGGGCAGGACATCACCAGCGAACCCGGCGTGGATTTCTCCACCGGTGACAAGAAGCTGCGCTCCCTGACGCACCGCACGGTCGCCGACGCCACCGAACTGTTGGAGAACAACAAGTTCAACGTGGTGGTGGCCCGGACGATGGAACTGGTCAATGCCACCCGCAAGGCGATCGACTCCGGCGTTGGCGGAGCGGACCCCGCGGTCCGCGAAGCCGCCGAGGCCGTGGCGGTCATCCTGAGCCTGTTCGCGCCGTACACCGCCGAGGACCTGTGGGCCCAGCTGGGCCGCCCGGCGTCCGTGGCGAACGCCGGCTGGCCCGCCGTTGACGAAGCGCTGCTGGTCCAGGACACGGTCACCGCCGTCGTCCAGGTGCAGGGCAAGGTGCGCGACCGTCTCGAGGTGCCCGCCGACATCAGCGAAGAGGACCTGCGCGAACTCGCGCTGGCGTCCGCGCCGGTGCAAAAGGCACTGGACGGCCGGGACATCCGCACCGTCATCGTGCGCGCGCCGAAGCTCGTCAACGTCGTTCCGGCGTAGGCTGGCGTTCAGGCAGCAACAGGTAACAAACGGGTAAGCGGCACGGGGGACACATGAACGCGGACTGGCTGGAAAAACTGAGCCAGCGAGCGAAACGGGGGCGGCTCCGCGAAGCCGCCCCCGCATCCCGGGTCGGCGTGGTCACCGACTCTGCCGCCGCACTGCCCGAGAACTGGGCCGCTTCCGCATCAGTGACTGACCTGGTGCGGGTGGTCTCCATGCCGGTCATGATCGGCGACCAGATTTACGGCGAGGGCACCGACCGCATGATCGGTGCCCTCGCTTTGGCATTGGCGCAGGGATCGGACGTGCGGACTTCCCGGCCCTCGCCGGGGCAGTTTGAGGCGGCCTATGCGGAGCTTGCCGCCGCGGGCTGTTCGTCCGTGGTGTCGCTGCATTTGTCCGGCGAACTGTCCGGAACGGTGGACGCCGCCCGGCTCGCGGCCCGCAGCGCGTCAATCCCCGTGACCGTCATCGACACCGCCAGCGTGGCCATGGGCCTGGGGTTTGCGGTTGCCGCTGCGGCGGAAACAGCGCGCGACGGCGGTTCGGCGGAGTTGGTCGCGGATGCGGCCCGGGTGGCAGCGGCGTCTGCAAGCATTCTCTTTTATGTCCCGAGTCTGGACCAGCTGCGCCGCGGCGGCCGGATCAGTGCCGCAGCGGGATGGTTTGGCACCCTTTTTGCGGTGAAGCCGATCCTCGTGGTGCGCGGCGGGAAGATCGTGCCGCTGGAGCGGGTGCGTTCCGCTCCGCGTGCCCTGCTGCGGCTGACCGAACTGGTGCAGCAGGATATCACCGCCCGGTCCGGACGGGTGCGGGTTGCCGTGCACCACTTCGGCAACGAGGGTGAGGCCGAGCGCCTGGCTGGGACCATCACCGAGGTTTCCCCGGGGTGGAGCTGACGATCTGTTCGCTGCCCGCCGTCCTCGCAGCCCACGCCGGCTTGGGTGTCTTGGCGGTGGCGGTGGCCGGGGAAACCTCGGCGCCCCCACACCCCTGGTTCGCCGCCGGTGCCGCCGGTACCGGGTGAGCGGCCGGACGCGGGGCCGTCCTCAGGCCCCGAAAGTGGTCCGCGCCAGGGATAGCGGCTCGTCCTGTGCGGCTCTGTCCTGCACAGGCAGCCGGAATGCTGCTGTGTGGCAGGTCTTTCCCTCAGCGGTATTGATGACGGCTTTGCGCGGTCCCGCCCGGGACTAAGTTTTGGGGATGGCAAACCACCGCTGGGAGACTTCCCCGCCCCTGTCCCGGCTGTCCGTGCCGCGGTCCGGTCCGGCTGAGAGCCAAACCTTCGGCGACGGTGAACCCGCCGATGACCCGGACCTGAAGGGATCACCCACTCGGCATCGGCGTCGCTGGCTGATGTCTTTTCGTGCTTCGGTTCTCGCAGTCAGTCTGCTCGCGGGCACAGCGGGCGGGCTGGTGCTCTTCAAAGGTGGAGGGCCTCCTGTCCAGATCGCGAGTGTCGAGCTGGATACCGACCGCTCCGTGTCCCCGGCGGATGAGGGTGCCGAAGCCCGTTCCGCGGCGGACGATTCCGCCGGCCAGGACCACGGGGAGGCGCGAGGCGGCGGGGAGGCGGCGGATCCTGCGCCATCGCCGGTTGGGCCGTCGGTCCTTGTCGTCCATGTTGCCGGCGCCGTCACCAGTCCTGGCGTGGTTCGGGTGCCTTCCGGGAGCCGGAACGCAGATGCCGTGGAGGCAGCCGGCGGGGCAGCGCCGGACGCGGACCTGACGGCCGTAAATCTGGCCGCTCCGCTGCAGGACGGCATGATGGTGATCGTGCCACGGATTGGCGAGGAGGCGGCGGTGCCGGTGCCGGTGGCTGGTGCGGACGGCGGCGCCGGAGCGCCCGGCAGTGGTCCTGGAACCGGCATGGATCCGGATTCCGAGCCCGGAGCCTTGGTCAACATCAACACCGCTTCGCTGCAGGAACTCGACGCCTTGCCGCGCGTCGGCCCCGTGACCGCCGAGCGCATTGTCGCCTGGCGCAACGAGCACGGAAACTTTGCCCGCCCCGAGGACATAGATGCTGTGCCCGGCATCGGCGAAGCAATGCTGGCCGCACTGCTGCCGCTCATCACGGTTTGACTGCTGCCCGGCCATGCCTGAGCGGGAGGATAGCCATAACGCAGACATGGCGGCGCGGGGCCGCCGCAGCCGCTGGCACCATTACTCGACGGCGGCAATTCGCGGTCCGGCTCCGCTGCCATCCGCGGGGGATTCGCTGGATTTGCTGGATTCGATGGCAGTACGCGGGGTGCCGCAGGCCCGAGCCATCCGGCGCCGGCCAGGCTCCGGTTACCCGGCCCGGGCCCTGGACCGTTTGCGGGCGCGGGTTTCGGAAGCTCCGCCGGAAATCCAGGTCCGCCCTCTGCTGGAGCTCAGGCTTGTCCCGGTGGCAGCGGCTGCCTGGTTTGCAGCCGCCATAGCCGTGCGAAGTAATGGCGGTGCGGCAACAACTGCCGGCATAGCCCTGGCCCTGGCGGCGGCAGTCCTGCTCGCGGTGGCGTTGCTCGGGTCCAACGGGAAATCGTTGACTGCAACCGGAACAGCGAAAGGCATTCCGGCGCCGGCTGCGCTTGCGGTGGTGAAGACGGCCGCGCGGGCGGCAGCTGTACCCATGGCGGCCGCGGCCGTCGTCATCGTGTGTGCCGGCACGCACCTCTCGGAGAGGATGGCCGGCCCGATTGGCCCCGCCGTCGCCGAAGGGGCAACCATCGCCGGCAGCTTTCGGGCGCTGACCGATGCACGGGCCGCGGCTGCTGACGGGTTCAGCGGTAAGCCCCGTTACCTCGTGGAAGCAGTGCTTGAAGAAGCCACCAGCGGCGGGCAGCGCTTCGGCTCAGCTGCAACGGTCCTGGTGATCGGCGGTGACGGGTTTGAGAGCGTCCATTTGGGGGACAGTTTCACCTCGTCGGGCCCGCTCCAGGGAACCGATCCGGGGGAGCGTTCGGTGGCTGTCCTGTATGCGAACGGAGCGCCGCATGTGGTGCCGGCTGGCGGCTGGTACGCAGTGACAGCGCGCATCCGCGCCGCGTTTGCCGCTGCCGCAGCCCGGTATTCGGGGGTTTATGGCATTGATGCTGCCGGACTGCTGCCGGGCATGGCGCTGGGGGACCGGAGCACGCTCGATCCAACGCTGGAAAGCGCAATGAAGAACACCGGGCTGACGCACATTGTTGCTGTCTCCGGGGCAAACTGTGGTTTTCTCCTGGCCTTTGTTTTCCTCCTTGCCCGAACGCTCCGGCTGCCGCGCGGTGCTGCCGCCGCGGCAGGCATTCTGGCGTTGCTCGGTTTTATGCTCCTGGTCAGGCCGGACGCCAGCGTCCTGAGAGCTGCGGTCATGGGCAGTCTGGGAGCACTGGCCGTTCTGTCGGGACGGGGAAAGCTGCCCGCATCGCTGCTGTGCCTGTCAATCACGGTGCTGCTTGCCGTCGACCCCTGGCTCAGCGGCAGCTACGCCTTTATCCTCTCGGTACTGGCTACTGCCGGATTGATCCTCCTCGGGCCCCGGCTGACAAAACTCCTGTCCAGCCATCTGCCGTGGCCGCTGGCAGCGGCACTGGCCGTACCGCTGGCCGCACAGTTCTTCTGCACTCCAGTCCTGGTGCTGCTTCAACCGCAGGTTCCGCTTTTCTCGCTGCCGGCAAACGTAGCTGTGGCTCCCGTCATACCCCTGGTGACCATCGCGGGGATGGGGGCAGCAGTGCTGGCATCCACGGTCCCGGTGCTGGCCGGCCCGCTGCTGGTTGCAGCAGGCGCCGGAGCAGCTTGGACTGCATTTGTTGCCCGGTCCTTCGACGCCCTTCCCGGCTCACTGCTGCCCTGGCCCGCAGGGGCATCCGGCGCTGTTCTCATGGCCGCAGTGACAGGCGCCGGTGTTGTGGCGCTGTGGTTGGTGGGACGGCGCGATTCGGTGGTTAGGCCACCTCAGCGTGCAGCTGCTCCCGAGGGCTCCAGGCGCTCAGCGGGCCTTCCGTGGGCCGCACCGGCGTGGCGCAAAACCGCAGCGGCAGCCACCGTGCTCTTACTGCTGCCATCCGGGGCATTGTTCGGCTGGGACCGGTTGCGGCCGGCACCCGCACCGGACGGGTGGATGGCGGCTGCCTGTGATGTGGGCCAGGGCGACGGCTTAGTCGTGAGCACCGGGCCGCACAGTGCCATCGTTATTGATGCCGGACCCGACCCGGAGTCCATTGACCGCTGCCTGAAGCAGCTTCGGGTGGAGACCGTGGATCTTTTCATCCTGTCCCACATCCATCTGGACCATTACGGCGGAGCTGCCGGAGTGCTCCGGGGACGCGAAGTGCGGAGCATCGCCTACTCGACCGCCGAACAGCAACTTTCCGGCCCGCTGCTTCAGGCTCTTGACGAGTCCGGTGCAGGGACAGTCCGGCTCAGCGCGGGCATGGGGTCACGCATCGGTGCGGTGCGGTGGGAGGTCCTGTGGCCGCCCGCGAACGGTGCTCCAGGCGCGGCCGAGAATGATGCCAGCGCGGTGGTGCTAATTACTGTGCCCGGTGACCAGGAGCGGCGCGGCACTGAACTCAGGCTCCTGCTGACCGGAGACATCGAGGAAGAGGCTGGCGCCCGGCTGCTGGCGGCTAACGCCCAGCTGGCAAACGATGGAGTCGACATCCTGAAGGTGCCGCATCATGGCGCGAGAAACGGTGGCACCCAGCTGATCGAAGAACTTCAGCCGGACATTGCGCTGATCTCTGTCGGCGCCGACAACGATTACGGGCATCCCGCTCCGTCGATCCTTCGGTCCCTGCAAGAGACCGGCACGATCATCGCCCGTACGGACCTGCTGGGTTCGGTCATTCTCGATACGGATGGCACAGCGCTACGGGTCAATCGCTTGGAGGGCAGATGACCGCCTCCATCCGGCTGGTTGCCCAGAAGCTGTTGGTGGTTCAGAAGTCTTGGAACGGCCCATACCCCAGGAGGTTGCTCGCTTTTTTGGCGGTTTGAGCTACCACTGGTCCCAACCGTGGAGCGTCCTCCTTTGTAACCCGCTGGGTGGGAAAACCTAAGCCGAGCGCAGCAACCAACCGTCCCGCGTGGTCGAATACAGGCGCACTAATGGAGCCAACGTCCTCATGGCGTTCACCGAAAGCTGCGTAGTACCCCAGCGCCCGAGCCTCCTCTGCCTGTTCCCGGAGGCGGCCGACGTCTTTGGGCGTGTCATTGGTAAAGCGTTCCAACCCAGTCGTCTCGGACGGGTTGATAACGTCCCATGCCTCAGGGTCGAATGCGAGAAAAATCTTCCCTGGAGCTCCGGCATGGATTGGCATCACCATTCCAACCATGAAGGGGCGCATGACGACATGCCTTGTCTCAGCCACTGCCACGATTGTTCTGTAGGCGCCGTCCCTGATGTACAACGAGGCCGTCTCTCCGGTGGCATCACGCAGCTCTTGGAGAACTGGTTTGATGAGGCGCACTACATCGAGTCCGAAAGTACCGGGGGTAGCCCACCGCACCAAGCCAATGCCAATCCGGTACCGGTCACCTTCCCGGTCGAGGAAACCCTCGTGCAGCATGCTTTGCACCAGCCGCTGGCATGTGCTTGAAGGCAGTCCAGTGCTTCGAATGATGTCCTGAAGCGTGGGGTCAGGCCGCTCGATTGAAAAGCAATCGAGAATGGTCGTTACCTTGCTCAAAACCAGGAGCGGTGTGGAGCCTTGAGGTTTCTGCGTTGCCATCTGAGCCCTTCCTTCCGGTTGCTTTCGTCGCGCAAATCAGCGGCCCCTACTGTACCCGCTGGGGCCGAGCTGAACCTGAAGCGCGGTCACGTGATGCTTGACACACTCACCCTGAACCCACACTATGGGTTGTGAACTCGCGATGTGGGTTGAAATCGTTCCTGTCACCAATACCTTTTGAGGCGGAGAAAAGTATGAGCACTTCCGACATCACAGCCGAAGTTGAGACTGAACCGAAACGTCCGGGTTCATCCCGAGTGGGACTGATCGTTCCCAGTTCCAACACGACGATGGAAACCGAGCTTCCGGAGTTGTTTCGGCGCCAAACCGAAGCGACCGGGCACAAGTACACCTTCCACTCGGCCCGGGCAGGCATGAAGAATGTCAACCGCGAAGAGCTACTGGCGATGGTGGGCAAAGCAGCAGACTGTGCGGAGGCAGTTTCCGACGCCGACGTCGATGTCATCGCTTACGCCTGTCTGGTGGCCGTCATGGCACAAGGACCTGAAGCGCACGTCGAGTCGGAGCGGGTGCTTGGTGAGGCGGCTGCTGGTAACGGGCACCCTGCGCCCGTTACCAGCAGTGCCGGGGCGCTCGTTCGCACCCTGCAGGGGATTGGTGCCAGAAAGGTTGCGATGGTGACGCCATACATGAAACCTCTGACCAGCATGGTAGTTGACTACATCGAGGGCGCAGGGATATCCGTTCTGGATGCCACGAGCCTCGAGGTTGACGACAACCTCGCTGTAGGGTGCCTGGACCCGCAGAACCTCCCTGACATTGCGCGCCGGCTTAAGCGTGAAGGCGCGGATGCCATTGTCCTGTCTGCCTGCGTCCAAATGCCTTCGTTGCCCGCGGTGCAGGCGGTCGAGGAAGAGTTCGGACTCCCGGTTATCACCGCCGCCACAGCAACGACGTACGAGATCCTCAAATCGCTCGGGCACCAGCCGGTGATCTCCGGTGCGGGCCGCCTGCTTTCGGGGATGCTCGTCGCTGACAACTCGAAAGTCTAGGCGGCCGCGATGTCCTTATCCATCATCGCCTTTGCGGTCCTCATTGTTGCTTTCGCCATCGGATCCTTTACCCGGATTAACGCGGGACTTATCGCTACAGTTGCCGCGTTCGGAGTGGGCACTTTGGTGGCGGGACTGCCCATTACCGATGTCATCGCCCAATTCCCCTCCGGGCTTTTCTTCATCCTTATTGGTGCGACGCTGCTTTTTGCCATTGTGCGGATCAACGGCACCATCGATCTTCTGGCCTACTGGGCAGAGCGGCTGGCGGGCGACCGGAAGATCCTTGTACCTGTCCTGATGTTTCTCTTGACAGCCATCCTCGCTTCAGCGGGAGCCTTTACACCGGCGGCGATTGCCATCGTTGCTCCAGTGGCTCTGGCCCTCGGCATGCGTTTTGGCATTAGCACTCTTGCCATGGGTCTAGTAGTGGTGCAGGGCGCCAACGCCGGTGCTTTTTCGCCGGTGAATCCCTTTGGCGTGCTTGCCAACGTCATGCTTGAAGACGCAGGGGCCTCTGCAGATTCGTTCAAGCTCTACATCTACTGCTTTGTCTTCAATGCGGTGCTCGCCGTTCTGGCTTATGTCCTTGTTCAGTGGGTCATGCGGCGCCGAAACCTTCGGCGAGAGGAAGGGCCGGTATCCACAGGCTCGGACAATGATTCGCCGGCGGCAGGAGCAAGTGGCCAGGAAGAGGCTATGCCGTCCACGGAATCAGAGGCGCTAGGGCACTCGACGTCGCGCAGCGACACTGCTCTGGCCGACACGGAGACCCAGGCATCCCAAGCTCCGGTCAAGGTCGCGGTGACGCCCATGCGGGTGCTGACGCTGCTCGGCATCGGTTCACTCCTCATCCTCACGACCGTCTTTGGCCTTGACGTGGGTGTTGCCTCCCTCATCATTGTCCTGGCGCTGATCTGTCTGGATCCGGGCGTCCAGAAGCCTGCGGTCGAGAACATGCCCTGGTCCGCCATCATTCTGGTCACAGGCATCGTGACCTACGTGGGAATGCTGGAGGAAATGGGTGCGCTGGAGGAGCTGCAGGCAGGAATTGAAAGTCTGGGCAGCAGCTCCGTCGCCGCGCTCATCACCAGCTATGTCGTGGCCGTTGTTTCCGCATTCGCTTCCACCACCGGCACTCTCGGGGTAGTGAGTCCGATCGTAACGCCTATTGCCATGGACCCGCTCCTGACGCCCATCGGAGTGGTGACAGCCATCGCGATCAGTTCCTCTGTGGTCGATGTAAGCCCCATGTCAACCAGCGGTGCGCTGCTCATGGCAAGCGCCCAGCCCAGGATGAGCGCCTGTTCTTCCGGGCACTTCTCCTTTGGGCGGTGGCGATGATCGCCGTCGTGCCACTGCTTGTGTGGTTCATATTCGTGCAGCTCGGCCTAGGATAAAGGCCGGAACGTTCGACAAAGTTCGAATCAACGGGATGCGCATAAGAGTGCGGGGACGTCCACACCGATTGGACGCCCCCGCAGTCTGACTTAATGTTCCGTTCCCGGAGTGAAATGCCCCGGCCACTCTGATTTTCGGATTCTCTTGATCTCGCGGACTTCCCCCAGCATGCTCCATTCATCCAAGCCAAGGCGTGAGAGCGGCTCAAGCTGATGGATCCGGGGTGATCGCCGTCGAGAAACTCAGACAGGACCGCTGCATGAGTCACCCGGCCGAAAATGATGGTGCAGTCTCCCATGGGCAGGATCAGGTGGGTTTTGCATTCCAGGGCCACCGGAGATTCCTTCACCCGCGGCGGCGATACGGTCAGGCTTTCTTCGCGTGTCAGGCCGGCCGCGTCGAACTCGCTGACTTCCGGCGGAAAGCTTGTTCCAGTGGCATTTACTTCAGCCATCAGGCTCGCCGGGGACATGTTCACGACAAACTCACCCGTGGCCCGGATGTTGCGTAACGAGTCCTTCTCTCCGACCGATGTGAACTGAATGATGGGCGGCTTCACCGACGAAACGGTGAAAAAGGAGTGGGGAGCCAGATTGTCGATGCCCTCCGCGGACAGGGTGGACACCCAGGCAATCGGCCGGGGGACCACGACGGACGTCAGCAGGCGGTAGAAATCACCGGAGGGCATCTGGTCTGGGTCAAAGTATGTGCGCACTGCTCCAGACTAGCCATGCAGCTCCACCCGGGGCGGGTAGTGTTGGAGTGTCCCCAGCGTAGTTCCGCCGTCCCATCCCAGGAGTCCGTTTACTGTGAACCCGGCCGTCCCGTCCGCAAAGCGAAGCACCGCAAAGTCTGCCGGTAAATCCGCGGGAAAGATTGTCTCCTGGCGTGAGGTGGAACCCGCTCCGGTGGTACTGCTCAGCGGGCCCGAAGACTATCTGGCCGGCCGCGCCATGGAACGGATCCGCGCTACCCTGCGCCAGGACCAGCCGGACACAGAGATTGTCCGTCTGGACGCGGCAGCCTATGCCGCCGGCGACCTCATGCTGCATTCAAGCCCTTCGCTTTTCGGCGAGGCCAAACTCATCGAGGCCTCGAACCTGGCCGCAATGAATGATGAGTTCCTGACCGACACTCTCGCGTATCTCACGGACACTGCACCCGACACGGTGCTGGTGCTCAGCCACGGTGGAGGCAACCGCGGCAAGAAACTCCTGGATGCGGTGAAGGCCGCCGGGGCGCCGGTGGTGGAGTGCCAGCCGTTCAAGAAGGACGCTGAGAAGCTGGACTTTGTGGCCCAGGAATTCAAAGCTGCCCGGCGGCGGATCGACCCGGCTGCCTCCCGCGCCCTGGTTGCCGCCGTGGGCTCCAAATTGGCGGATCTGGCGGCCGCCTGCCGGCAGCTGATCAACGACGCTTCCGGGGAAATCAGCGAAGAGCTCGTGGAAAAGTACTACGGCGGCCGGGTGGAGGCCACCGCCTTCAAGGTGGCCGATGCGGCGCTGGCCGGACGCGGGGGACAGGCACTGTCCATGCTGCGCCACGCGCTGGACACCGGCGTGGATCCGGTGCCGCTGGTGGGTGCGCTGGCCATGAAGGTCCGGGCCGTAGCCAAGGTGGCGAACCTTCGCGGCTCATCGGCGTCCATGGCGAAGGACCTGGGCATGGCGCCGTGGCAGGTGGACCAGGCCCGGCGCGACGCCCAGCACTGGTCGCAGGAATCCCTGATCAAAGCGGTGCAGGTGCTGGCGGAAGCCGATGCGCAGGTCAAGGGTGCCGGACGCGACCCCGTGTACGCCGTCGAGCACGCCGTGACGGTGATCTCGCTCGCGGCAGCCGGGCGTTGAGGCGCCCCGGCGAAGGCCGGGAGTTCCTGCTGCAAGCGGTCTGGCCGGCCCCCGAAGGGACCGGCCAGACCGATAAGACTAATACAGGAACAACAGCTTAGAGTGCGTTGACCTTCTTGGAGATGGCCGACTTGCGGTTGGCAGCGTTGTTCTTGTGAATAACACCCTTGCTGACAGCCTTGTCCAGCTTGCGGCTGGCAGTGGCCACTGCTGCGACTGCGGCATCCTTGTCGCTGGCCTTCAGGGCAGCGTCAACGGAGCGGATTGCGGTCTTCAGCTCGGACTTCACCGAGTTGTTGCGCATGCGCGCCTTCTCGTTGGTGAGGATGCGCTTCTTCTGGGACTTAATATTGGCCACGTATATAAACTCTCTTTGTATTGCGGACTTGGTCGGTGAGGGAATTTCAGCCCAGACATTGACTGAGCGGCGTGGGGATACCGTAATGGCGCCTGAACTGAAGTGCCCGTCGACCTGCGCGGACACACAGCAATAAATATTAGCAGAACTTGGACGCGAAGGCCCATTGGCGGGCGGAGCGGACGACGGCGCGGCTTTCCTCAGGTGCGCGGCCCCGGCCGGGCGGGCGGCAGGTAATCAGTTCCGAGCCGAGAATCGAGAGGCCACGCGCTGAAACGCGGCGGCGGACATCACGGCCCCCTGGCGCCGGACAGCCGCCGGGTCCAGCTGCAGCACGCGGTCCAGCTTGACCTCGCTGGGCCGGCCCCGGCTGTCCCAGGGGCCGGTGCCAACGTCCACATAGTCCGGATCTGACTCCCGTCCGTTGTTGCGGTCGCGGGTGGTCATCATCAGGGCCAGCAGCCGCGGGCCGCTGCGGCCAATCAGCAGCACCGGGCGGTCCTTGCCCTGGGAATAGTCGTCCTCATAGGGAACCCAGGCCCACACCACTTCGCCCGGGTCGGGGGAGCCATCCGGTGACGGAGCGTATACAGGGGCGACCTTGCCCCGGTAGTCACCCGGGTAGGCGCCCGGTGCGGCAGGTTTCCGGGCCGTAGACGTTGGCGCGGACTTCCGGACGGAGGAGTTCGCTGCCGGCTTCGGACCGGCGGTCTTGTTTCGGGTGGTGGGTGAGCCAGGGGCGGAACGGCCCGGCCTGGCCGCGGAACCGGTGCCGGAACGGATGAGCAGGCGAAGGGCCGAACGGGCCAGGGAAAGAAAGGAGCGGCTGGAGGAGGACATGACCCCACGCTATTACGTTCGGCGGTTCCAGCACGGACCGGCAAACGTGGGAGACTGTTAATTCAGCAGTTAAAACCACCAGGAAAAACGACGAACCGCGCCCTAACCGGTTCCGGCCCACGGCCACCGCCGCAGCCGCCGTGAAGTCCTGTGAACAGTAAAGGAACCGCCACAGTGTCACCTATGGCCCGCTTCTCACCGGTGCCTGCCGCGACGGATCCGGCGATCATCAGAAACTTCTGCATCATCGCCCACATCGACCACGGCAAGTCAACCCTGGCCGACCGCATGCTCCAGTCCACCGGCGTCGTCGAGCACCGGAACATGAAGGCCCAGTACCTGGACCGCATGGACATTGAGCGCGAACGCGGCATCACCATCAAGTCGCAGGCCGTGCGCATGCCGTGGGAGCTCGACGGCGAGTCCTACGCCCTGAACATGATCGACACCCCGGGCCACGTGGATTTCACCTACGAGGTGTCCCGGTCCCTGGCAGCCTGCGAAGGAGCCGTGCTGCTGGTGGACGCGGCCCAGGGCATCGAGGCCCAGACGCTGGCCAACCTGTACCTGGCGATGGAGAACGACCTCACCATCATTCCGGTCCTGAACAAGATCGACCTCCCGGCAGCGCAGCCGGAGAAGTACGCCGAGGAACTGGCGAAGCTGATTGGCGGCGATCCGGCGGATGTCCTGCGGGTTTCCGGCAAGACCGGTGTTGGCGTCGAAGCCCTGCTGGACCAGATTGTGCGCGAGATTCCGGCACCGGTGGGCGACCCCAACGCTCCCGCCCGCGCCATGATCTTCGACTCCGTGTACGACACCTACCGCGGCGTCGTCACCTACGTGCGTGTGGTCGACGGCAAGCTCTCGCCCCGCGAACGCATCCAGATGATGTCCACCCGGGCCAGCCACGAACTCCTCGAGATCGGCGTCAGCTCACCGGAACCCACCCCGTCCAAGGGGCTGGGGGTCGGCGAGGTCGGCTACCTGATCACCGGTGTGAAGGACGTCCGGCTGTCCAAGGTCGGCGACACCGTCACCAACCTGGCCAAGCCGGCCGCCGAATCGTTGCCCGGCTACGCCGATCCCAAGCCCATGGTGTTCTCCGGCCTGTACCCGATCGACGGTGCGGACTACCCGGTGCTGCGCGACGCGTTGGAAAAACTGATGCTCAACGATGCCGCCCTGGTCTACGAGCCGGAAACCTCGGCCGCGCTGGGCTTCGGCTTCCGCGTGGGCTTCCTGGGGCTGCTGCACCTGGAAATCACCCGTGAACGGCTCGAGCGCGAGTACAACCTTGACCTGATCTCCACCGCGCCCAACGTGGAATACGAGGTGACGCTCGAGGACAAGAAGGTCGTCACTGTCACAAACCCCAGCGAGTACCCCGAGGGCAAGATCAAAGAGGTCCGCGAGCCAATGGTCTCGGCCACGATCCTGGCGCCGAACGAATTCGTCGGCGCCATCATGGAGCTGTGCCAGTCCCGCCGCGGTGTCCTGGGCGGCATGGACTATCTCTCCGAGGACCGGGTGGAAATCCGGTACCGCCTGCCGCTGGCCGAGATCGTTTTTGACTTCTTCGACATCCTCAAATCCAAGACCCGCGGCTACGCCTCGCTGGACTGGAAAGCCGACGGCGAGCAGGTGGCTGACCTGGTCAAGGTGGACATCCTGCTCCAGGGCGAACAGGTGGATGCCTTCAGCTCCATCACGCACAAGGACAAGGCCTACTCCTACGGTGTGATGATGACCGGCAAGCTGCGCGAACTCATTCCGCGCCAGCAGTTCGAGGTGCCCATCCAGGCTGCCATCGGCTCCCGGATCATTGCCCGCGAATCCATCCGTGCCATCCGCAAGGACGTGCTGGCCAAGTGCTACGGCGGCGACATCAGCCGTAAGCGCAAGCTGCTCGAAAAGCAGAAGGAGGGCAAGAAGCGCATGAAGATGGTTGGCCGCGTGGAAGTTCCGCAGGAAGCCTTCGTGGCTGCACTTTCCTCCGACGATTCCAAGGACAAAGCCAAGAAGTGACACCCAGCGCACTGCCCCTCGGGGATCCCGCACCCGCCGACGGCCTCCTGCCCGCGCAGGCGGCGGAGGGAGCGGCGGACCGGAACTTCGGTCTCTACGTCCATATTCCGTTCTGCTCCGTCCGCTGCGGGTACTGCGACTTCAACACCTACACCGCCACCGAGCTCGGGGGCGGCGCCTCGCAGGACGCCTACGGCGGCACGGCGCAGCAGGAAGTGCGGTTCGCCGCGCAGGTGCTCGAGGCCTCGGGGCTTCCGGCGCGGAAAATGGGCACCGTCTTTTTCGGCGGCGGCACTCCCACCCTCCTGCCGGCGGAGGATCTTGCCGGGATCCTGAAAACGGCCGTGGACGCATGGGGCCTGGAGCCGGGGGCCGAAGTTACCACCGAAGCCAATCCGGATTCGGTCACCCCGCAGTCCCTGCAGTTGCTCGCCGACGCCGGTTTCACCCGGGTCTCCTTCGGCATGCAGTCGGCTGTTCCGCACGTGCTGGCGGTCCTGGACCGAACCCACACGCCGTCGCGCGTTCCCGAGGCCGTGAAGTGGGCGCGCGACGCCGGCCTGAAGGTGAGCGTTGACCTGATCTACGGCACGCCGGGGGAGTCCCTGGCAGACTGGAAGGTTTCCGTGGAGGAGGCGCTGAGCTACGAGCCGGACCACATCTCGGCCTACGCGCTGATCATCGAGGACGGTACCAAGCTGGCCGCGCGCATGCGGCGCGGCGAGGTGCCGCCGATCGACGACGACGACCACGCGGACAAATACCTCATGGCCGACGAGATGATGTCGGCGGCCGGCCTGTCCTGGTACGAAGTGAGCAACTGGGCCCGGACCCTGCCGACCAGTGCCGGCACAACCTGGCCTACTGGCGCAGCGGTGACTGGTGGGGCATCGGCCCCGGCGCGCACTCGCACGCCGGCGGCGTGCGCTGGTGGAACGCCAAGCACCCCACCGCCTACGCGCAGCGGCTGGCTGCCGGTGAGTCACCGGCGGTGGGCCGTGAAACGCTCGACGCTGAAACCCGGTATGTGGAAGACATCATGCTGCGCACCCGGCTGGCCGAGGGGCTGGAACTGTCCCGGCTGAAGGAATCAGGCCGGCTCGCGGTGGCCGGGCTGATGGCCGACGGGCTGGTGGATGCCAGGGCGGCCCTGACGGGCCGGGTGCTGCTGACGACCAGGGCCGCCTGCTGGCGGACGCCGTCGTGCGCCGTTTGCTGCCTGACTGACGGCTCCGCCGAACCGAAGAGGGCCCCGGGCCGGCAGCAAATGCCGACCCGGGGCCCTCCGTGCAGGCGGTCCCTACTGGATGCGGCGCAGGTTCACTGGATGCGGCGCAGGTTCAGCCGGTACCGGTAGGGGCGTCCGCGGTTGACTTCGACGCCGGCGACAACCGAGGCCACGGCAATGGCGATCCAGAGCAGGGCGTTCAAAAGGGCGAAGGCACCGCCGACGACGGGAATGAAGGACAGCAGCCAGGCGACCAGGGCAATAACCGTGGGAGGGAGCGTGAAGTTCAGCGCTTCCTTGGATTCCTGGGCCGTGAACGGCCCGCGGTCGCGGAAGACCAGATAAATGACCAGTGACGGAATAAACCCCAGAATGCCGCCGAAATGCGCCATGGTGGCCCACTGCCGGTCCTCGGAAGCAGTCAGGGGCAGGGCAGTGGCCGGCGCGCCCCGGTAGGCGGGACGGTCGCCGGAACTCCGGTCGTCGGGCTGGGGGTGGTCGTTTTGGCGAAGATTCGACACTGCTGATTCCTTTGTGACTCTGGATGCCTGGTCGGTGCGGTTTGCTGCCCTGCATCTCCACTAGATTACTGGCAACCGGGCCGGCCCCCGGCATGCGGGGCCGCGCGCGGGTCGCTACGGCACCGTCAGGAAGTCGATCACTTCCTCCACCCGGCCCAGCAGCGAGGGTTCCAGATCAGCGTACGTGGTGACGGCTCCCAGCAGTTTCTTCCATCCCACGGCCACATCCGTGTGGTCCCGGTGCGGCCAGCCCAGGCCCCGAAGGATGCCCGTCTTCCAGTCCTCGTTCCGGGGCACGGCCGGCCATGCGGACAGGCCGATGGTCTGCGGCTTGATGGCCTGCCACACATCCACGTACGGGTGGCCGACGATCAGCACGTTTCCGCGCGCGCCGGGGTGTTTCATGGCTTCGGCGGCGATGCGGGATTCCTTGGAGCCGGCCACCAAATGGTCCACCAGGATGCCCAGCCTGCGCTCCGGGCCCGGATTGAAGTCGCGGACCGCCGCGTACACGTCATCCACGCCGTGCAGGGGCTCGACGACGATGCCCTCCACGCGCAGGTCATCGCCCCACACCTTCTCCACCAGTTCGGCGTCGTGCTTGCCTTCCACCCAAATCCGGCTCGCCCTCGCCGTGCGCGCCCGCATGTTGTCCACACGGACGGAGCCCGACGCCGTCCGGCGGGGCGCAGGAGCCGATGCCTTCACCGCGGGGATTACCTCCACGGGCTCACCGTCGAGCAGGAAACCGAATCCCAGTTCAAAGGACTTGGTTTTCCCCTGCGGTCCTCCAGCACCATCAGGTGCAGTCCGCCGGACTTCTCCACCCGGACCACGGCTCCGACCCACCCGCTTTGCACGTCCTCGAGCACCAGGCCCGTCTCGGCACCGACTTTGGGGAGCGTTTTCCGGGCCGGGGCACTGATGTCCTGCGGCCCCCACGAAAAGTTGGACACGGGTGTTTTCCTCGCTTTGGTTGGTCCGGTGCAGCCGGCACCTGCGCGTCCGGCAGCTGCGCGGCACGGGACACTCAATGCTAGCAACGACTCCGATCCGTATTAGACTTAGCACTTAGGCATGGGGAGTGCTAACCGGGGCGGGAGCCGTTCCCGGGACGCAGGCAGACATAGGGCCATCGGCGAGGGAGGGAAAACCATGAGTGAGCCACGCAGACTCGAGGTGCTCCGGGCCATTGTTGAAGACTATGTCCATTCGCGCGAGCCCGTCGGTTCCAAGGCCCTGGTGGAGCGCCACCAGCTCGGTGTGTCCAGCGCCACCATCCGCAACGACATGGCAGCCCTTGAAGAAGAGGGGCTGATTGTTGCTCCGCACACCTCAGCCGGCCGCATTCCCACCGATAAGGGCTACCGGCTGTTCGTGGACCGGATTTCGGATGTAAAGCCGCTGTCGGCCGCGGAACGGAAGGCAATCCAGACCCTGCTTGAGGGTGCCGAAGACCTCGACGACGTCATGGAGCGCACGGTCCGGCTGCTGTCGCAGCTGACCAACCAGGTGGCCGTGGTGCAGTACCCGCACCTGGGCAACGCCCGGGTGCGGCACATCGAATTTGTGCTGCTTGCCCCGGCCCAGGTGCTTGTTGTCCTGATTTCCACCACCGGCAGGGTGGAGCAGCGGGTCATCACGCTGCCGGACCAGGTCGCCGAACCGGATCTCCTGGAACTGCGCCGGCACTTCCTCGCAGTACTGGGCGGCACCGCGCTCACGCGCATCACCGGCCAGCTGGCCGAGTGCCTGGCAACCGTTCCAGCCCCCAAGCGGCGCAACGCCGGCGTCCTGGCCCGCTGCCTTGAGCAGTTGGCCGGAATCAACCGCGAGGACCGAATGGTGATGGCCGGGACCGCCAACCTGGCCCGCTCCACCGTAGACTTTCCCCTGACGATCGGCCCGATCCTCGAGGCGCTTGAGGAACAAGTGGTCATGCTGCGGTTGTTGTCCGAGATGGAGCAGGATGCCCGGGGAGTGTCGGTCCGGATTGGACGGGAAAATCCGCACGGTTCCCTGTCGGAAGCGTCTGTCGTGGCAACCGGCTACGGGCCTGATTCTTCCGCCAAGGTGGGGGTCCTCGGGCCGACCCGGATGGACTATCCCACGACTATGGCAACGGTCCGTGCCGTGGCACGCTATCTTTCCCGGATACTAAACAACTAGAAAAACGTTAGAGAATACAGCAGCAGTCGCCGGTGCAGGCACGCGTGAAGCGGGCGGGCACCGGCGGAAGTCTTCGAAGCGAAGAGGACACCGCGCAAGCGGATACTGCAACTACAGGAAGCGATGTGCACGAGTGAGCGATCACTACCAGGTCCTGGGCGTTGGACGCGACGCCACGGGCGAAGAAATCAAGAAGGCGTACCGGAAGCTGGCCCGCAAGCTGCATCCGGACGTCAACTCCGCTCCCGGAGCGCAGGATGAGTTCAAGGCCGTAACCCACGCCTACGAGGTGCTCGCGGACCCGCAGAAGCGCCGCATCTATGACACCACCGGCAACGAGAACGGCAGCGACAACGGCTTCGGCGGCGGTGCCGGCTTCGGCGGCCAGGGCTTTGGCTTCCAGGATATCTTCGATACGTTCTTCGGCGGTGCCGGACCCGGAGGGGGCGGCGGCCGGGGCCCGGCCTCGCGCACCCGCCGCGGCCAGGACGCCCTGATCAACGTGCGGATCGATCTCAAGGACGCCGTCTTCGGCACCAACAAGAAGATCGACGTCGACACCGCCGTCACCTGCCCGACCTGCGACGGCAGCTGCTGCCAGCCCGGCACCTCGCCGCGGACCTGTGACATCTGCCACGGTACCGGCCAGGTGCAGCGCGCCGTCCGCTCCATCCTGGGCCAGGTCATGACCAGTGCTCCCTGCGGCTCCTGCCAGGGCTACGGCTCGGTCATTCCCGACCCCTGCCACGAGTGCGCCGGCGAAGGACGCGTCCGCAGCCGCCGCAGCCTGAACATCAAGATCCCCGCGGGTGTGGCCACCGGCACCCGGATCCAGCTGGGCGGCCAGGGCGAAGCCGGAACTGCCGGCGGACCGCAGGGCGATCTGTACGTGGAGATCCGGGTCAACGCCGATCCCACTTTCGTGCGCGAGGGCGACGACCTGCATGCCACCCTGACGGTGCCCATGACCGCCGCAGCGCTGGGTTCCTCGATCAATTTCGAGACGTTCGACGGCGACCGTGAGATCAACGTCAAGGCCGGCACCCAGTCGGGGGAGATCACGACGCTCAAGGGGCTTGGCGTCACCCATCTGCGCGGTTACGGCCGCGGGGACCTGCTGGTCCATCTTCACGTGGAAACGCCGCAGAAGCTGGACACGGAGCAGGAGGAACTGCTGCGCAAGCTGGCGCAGCTGCGCGGCGAGGAGTACGCCGAAGGCCGCCTGGCCGGCAGCGGATCCGGCGTCTTCGCAAGGCTGCGGGACCGCCTGGGCAACCTCTAGCCATGACCAACCCGATTTTCTTCGGGGATCCGGGCGCTGTACGCGCGGCTGTGCCCGGATCCGTGGTGGTTCTTGAGGGTCCGGAAGCCCATCACGCCGTTGCCGTGAAGCGGCTCGCCCCCGGTGAGCCCGTGGACATTGTGGACGGTGCCGGAGTGCGGCTGACGGGAACCGTGTCCGCGGCGTCGCCGGCCCGGCTGGAAGTCCAGGTGGAAACCGTCACCGAAGAAGCAGGGGCCGCCGAAACGCTCATCCTCGTCCAGGCCCTGGCCAAGGGCGGCCGCGATGAGCAGGCCGTGGAAGCGGCGACCGAACTCGGCGCCGGCAGGGTTATCCCGTGGCAGTCCGAACGCAGCATTGTCCGCTGGCGCGCCGACAAGGCAGCCAAGGGGCAGGCAAAGTGGCAGGGCATCGTCACGGCTGCCGCGAAGCAGTCCCGCCGTTCGCGGATCCCTTCGGTGGAAGACATGGTGGAGTCGAAGGCGCTGGCACGCCGGCTCGCCAATGTGGACCTGGTGCTGGTGCTGCATGAGGAGGCCGACGGCGCCCTGGTTCCGGCGGTCACGGAGGCGCGGCGGCTCGCCGGGGACCGGCCGCTGAGCATTGCCGTGGTGGTGGGCCCCGAGGGCGGCATCAGCGCCGCGGAGGTGGAGCTGCTGCGCGGCGGCGGCGCGGTGGCGGTCCGCCTGGGTCCGCATGTCATGCGTTCTTCCACCGCGGGACCTGCCGCCCTGGCGGTGCTGAATTCCGTGCTGGGACGCTGGTAGGTCAGGGATTCCGCGGGTAGGACAGGAACCCGGTCGGAGCCCGGAGTTACTGCGCCGCCGACGACACGGTCACGCGTTTGGAATCTTCGTTGGCGCGTTCCGTCCCGTGGAAGACGCTCACGCTGTAGTCGCCCGCCGGCAGCTCCACGGTAAAGCTGAAGAGTGAGGGCCCGCCGGTGGATGCGTCGAGTTCGGCATAGCCGCGTTCCACGGCTTCCCCGGTGGGCCGTCCGTCCACAATGGGCTCCACGCGCCAGGACAGCTGTCCGCCTTCCGGCACCGCCGTTCCCTGCACCGTGAGTGAGGACTGGGAGCCGTGCCCCTCCTGCGGATCGATAATCCAAATCGGTGCCATGAGCGCCGGATCACGCAGCTGCGGACCTTCCAGGACTTCATGGCCGAATGCCGTGTAGCCGGCCTTGCCGTCCACCAGCAGCACCACCGAGGACTCGTGGCCCACGGTGGTGAGTCCGGCATTTGAGGCCGCGGCGGTGGCGGTGTAGACCAGCTGCTGCACGGCGCGGTGAGCCATTCCTGCGTCCATGGAGGTTCCGAAAGCGTCTTCGGAGATGTCCACGGTGATGACGTTCTTGCCGGAGATTGACGCGGTCACGCTGCCGGCCTTTTTCCAGGGATTGAAATAGTCCGGGTCCGACGGTGTGCCCGACGTCATGGCGAGGACTGCTTCGCCGATGGGGTCACCGTCTTTTTCAGCCGGCTGGAACTCCCTGTACAGGTGCACGTCCGAACCGTTCAGGCCCAGCCAGTACACCGGGATGCGGCCGGGTGCCGGTTTGCCTTCCAACGGGGGAACGGCAGCCAGGGGAGCAGCAATGGTGCTCCCGGCGGAGTCGCCGAAGGAAATGGGCATGGTGGTGGTCGGGCTCGCGGCAACCACGCCGCAGCCGCTGAAGAGGAGTGACGAAACAACCAGCAGTCCGGCGTAGCGCCGGCGGCCCGGCCGCATCAGCCGGCGGTCCATTAAGCCCATTCAGTCCTCCTTCCGCGAAATGATCGCTTTCCAGCTTGGCACATGCCAAACGCCCGATCCGCGGTCTTGACCATCCTGCGGCCGGACTGAGACCCGATTGAGACCCGGCGGGCAGCCGCGGCGCCGGGGGCGGTACCGGGGGCGGTACCTGCACGATCCGGGACGCGCCAAATGAGGGAAGACTTCGTGCGGAGGCATCAAGTAATATTGGAGTGTCTGTCGTAACAGCGCCCGCGTCGGGCGGCCGCACCCGGCAGGACCGGGCAGTTCCAACATGCTCAGCACAAAACACCACACACTCTGCAAAAGGGGCGATGAAAGGCCTGGGAAGGCCGAATATATGACTGAATCCTCAGGAATTGGCACCATCGGGCTGGATCAGCAGACCATCGTCTTTGATTCCACTGAACACATGGTCCAGTCGCTGGGTGCCAATGACGAGGCACTCAAGATTATCGAAGCGGCATATCCGGAAGTCAGCCTGCACGTCCGGGGCAATGAGCTTTCCATCTCAGGTGCGGCGCCGGCCGTGGCTCTCACACACCGGCTGGTTACCGAGGTGCGGGTCCTCGCGCGCAGCCAGACCAAGGTCACCCCGCAGCTCCTGGAGCAGCTCATCACTATGCTCAGGGACCAGACGGCGCCGCGGCCGGCGGAAGTCCTGACCCAGAACATCCTGTCCAGCCGCGGGCGCACCATTCGGCCCAAGACGCTGAACCAAAAAAACTACGTTGATGCCATCGACCGGAACACCATCGTGTTCGGGATCGGGCCGGCAGGCACCGGCAAGACCTACCTGGCCATGGCAAAGGCCGTGCAGGCGCTGCAGCAGAAGGAAGTCAACAGGATCATCCTGACCCGTCCCGCCGTCGAAGCGGGAGAACGCCTCGGCTTCCTGCCCGGGACGCTCAGCGACAAGATCGACCCGTACCTGCGCCCCTCTACGACGCCCTGCACGACATGATGGATCCGGACTCGATTCCGCGGCTCATGGCCGCCGGAACGATCGAGGTTGCGCCGCTTGCGTACATGCGCGGACGCACCCTGAACGACGCGTTCATCATCCTGGACGAGGCGCAGAACACCACGCCGGAGCAGATGAAAATGTTCCTCACCCGGCTCGGGTTCGGCTCCAAGATGGTGGTCACGGGCGACGTCACCCAGGTGGACCTGCCGGGCGGAACCGCTTCCGGGCTGCGGATCGTGCACGACATCCTTGGCGATATTGACGATGTCTCCTTCTCCGAGCTGCACGCCTCGGACGTGGTGCGCCATTCCCTGGTCAGCAGCATCGTCACCGCCTACAGCGAATGGGACGAGTCCAGGCGCGCCGGTGACGCCGCTGCCGGGGGAAACCGCCGTTCCGCGGGACGGAGCAGCGCCAAGTGAGCATCGAGGTCAACAACGAGTCCGCGGTTGCCGTGGATGACGCCGAACTGGCCCGGCTGGGCCGGTACCTGCTGGAGAACCTCTATGTGCATCCGGAAGCGGAACTCTCCATCATCCTGGTGGACGAGGAAGCCATGGAAAAACTGCACATTGAGTGGATGGACATTCCCGGTGCAACGGATGTGCTCTCCTTCCCCATGGACGAACTGCGGCCGGGCGTCCCCGGACGCGTGACGCCGGCGGGCGTGCTTGGCGACATTGTGCTCTGCCCGCAGGTGGCTGCCGAACAGGCGGAAACGGCCGGACACAGCATGCAGGAAGAGCTGCTGCTGCTGACCACGCACGGCGTGCTGCACCTGCTGGGCTATGACCACGCCGAGCCCGAAGAAGAACAGGAAATGTTCGGCCTGCAGCGCGAGCTTCTCTCCTCCTACCTGGGCCGGGAGGCCCCGAAGGAGACGCGCAGTTGAGTTTTGCCCTGCTGATTTTCATGGCTGTGGCCTTCATGGTCCTGGCCGGGCTGCTCACCGCGGCCGAATCCGCGTACGGCTACCTGCCGCGGCATGAAGCCGAGGCACTGCTGAACGGCAAGGCCGGAAAACCGCTGCGCAGGATCCTGCAGCATCCCGTGGCACACATGCACGCGCTGCGGTTCTGGCGTGTCTGGTTCGAAATGGCCACTGCCGTTTCGGTGGCCACCCTGTTCCAGATGCTTCTGGACAACATTTGGCTGGCCGGACTGCTGGCAACGGTGGTGATGGCCGGAATCGGCTTCGTGCTCGTTGGCGTATCGCCCCGGCAAATCGGGCGTAAGCACGTGACCGGCGTCGTCGTCCTGACTGCCGGCATGGTGCGCCTTCTGCGCGTGGTGCTGGGGCCGGTGCCGGGCTGGCTCGTCCGCCTGGGCACCGCCGTCGCGCCGGGCACGCAGGGGCCCGATGCCGCCTTCTTCACGGAGGAGGAATTCCGTGAACTGCTGGACCGTGCGTCCGAAGCGGACATGATCGAAAATACGGAGGCCGAGCTCATCCACTCCGTCTTCGAACTGGGTGACACGAAGGTCCGTTCCGTGATGGTGCCCCGCACCGACATGGTCTGCATTGACGCCGGGTCCAGCCTGCGCCAGGCGATGTCCCTGTTCCTGCGCTCCGGTTACTCGCGTGTTCCGGTGATCGAGGACAGCGCCGACCAGATTGTGGGCATCCTCTACCTCAAGGATGTGGCTGCGCAGATGCACTCCAATCCTGCAGGGGCCACGGTCCGCCGGGTGGAGGAGGTCGCCCGCGGCGTCCGCTACGTTCCCGAGTCCAAGGCAGTGAGCGAACTGCTGCAGGAGCTGCAGCGCGAATCCACCCATGTGGCGGTGGTGATTGACGAATACGGCGGAACCGCAGGCCTCGTCACGCTGGAGGACCTGATCGAAGAGATCGTGGGCGAGATCGTGGACGAGTATGACTCCGAGCGCCCGGAGATCGAGAACCTCGGCGGAGGGCGCTACCGCATCAGCTCCCGCGCCGGCATTGGCGACCTCGGCGAACTGTTCGGCGTCGACCTCGAAGACGACGAGGTGGACACCGTGGGCGGCCTGCTGGCCAAGGCCCTGGGCCGCGTGCCGATTGTCGGCAGCGAGGTGGTGGTCGACGGCGTCGTACTCCATGCCGAGCGCCTCGAAGGCCGCCGCAACCGCGTGTCCCACCTCATCGCCTGGAAACAGCACCGCGACGCTGACACAGACGCACAACACGACGACGGCAGGGAACCCTCCCGCGTCCATTCAACAGAATTGGTACCCCGCAATGACTGATCCACAATTCCGCGCCGGCTTTGTCTCGCTCGTGGGCCGGCCCAACGCCGGAAAATCCACACTGACCAACGCCCTGGTGGGCCAGAAGGTGGCCATCACCTCCTCCAAACCCCAGACCACGCGCCACACCATCCGCGGGATCGTGCACCGCGGGGACTCCCAGCTGATCCTCGTGGACACTCCGGGCCTGCACCGGCCCCGGACACTGCTGGGCAAGCGGCTGAACGATCTGGTGGCCGACACCCTCTCCGAGGTGGACGCCATCGGCTTTTGCCTTCCGGCCAATGAGGCAGTGGGCCCCGGTGACCGCTACATTGCCAAGCAGCTTGCCGCGCTGAAGAAGAAGCCGGTGGTGGCACTGGTCACCAAGACCGACCTGGTGGACCGGGCGGCCCTGGCCAAGCAGCTCATGGCTGTGACAGCCCTGGGCAATGAGGTCCTGGGCGGGGCAGGATGGGCCGATATCGTGCCGGTTTCCGCAGCGGACGGCTTCCAAGTGGACACGGTCGCCGAGGTCCTCTCCGGCTACATGCCGTCCTCGCCGCCCCTGTACCCGGACGGCGAACTGACTGACGAACCCGAAGCGGTCATGGTCGCGGAGCTCATCCGCGAAGCCGCGCTGGAAGGCGTCCGTGATGAGCTTCCCCACTCCCTGGCCGTGGTGGTCGACGAAATTGTTCCCCGCGAAGGGCGCTCCGAGGACAACCAACTGCTGGACATCCGCGTGAACCTGTATGTGGAGCGGTCCTCGCAGAAAGCCATTATTATCGGCAAGGGCGGCGCGCGCCTGCGCGAAGTCGGCACCAACGCACGGCTGGCCATCGAAGCCCTCCTGGGCACCCGCATCTACCTTGACCTGCACGTCAAAATTGCCAAGGACTGGCAGCGGGATCCCAAGCAGCTGGTAAAGCTCGGTTTCTAGGCCCGCTGGAAACGCTGCCCTGACGTTTCCTGTCAGGGCAGCCGCGTACACTTGCACCATTCAGGTGCGCATCACCGTCGTTGACCACGAATCAGAACACGAAACATTGAAGGGGACCGGCTCATGTCATCTCGCCGTGCCGTAACGGGTGCCGGTCCCTCCGGAAACTCAGGATCCGGAGCATCCCGGGCGCAGCATCCGGGCGGCCGGCATCTCGGACGCCGGGGCGCCCCGCATCCCGTACTGCGCGCCGTTGCCCTCGCCCTTTCCCTGACACTGGTCTCGGGTCTGGTCTTCGTGGGCGTGCAGGTAGTCCGCCTGCAGAACAACCTCGACACTAAGCCGCTGAACCTCGGCTCGGACCAGGAATCTGCGGCGCCGGTGGATGCCAACACCGATCCGCTGCAGATCCTGATCCTGGGCACCGACAACCGTGAAGGCCAGGAAAGCAACAACTCCGACGTCATGATGCTCGCCAATATGTCGGCGGACCGGTCCCACGTAACGGTGGTCAGCTTCCCCCGCGACCTGCTGGTGCCGCTGCCGGCCTGCACCGACCCGGAAACCGGCACCACCTATCCGGCAATGGAGCTTGCCCAGATCAACGGTGCCCTGGGCAACGGCGGGCCCGGCTGCACCGTGGCCGCCATCAACGAGGTCACCGGCCTGAGCATCGACCACTTCATGATGGCCGACTTTGATGCGGTGAAGGAACTGTCCAACACCCTGGGCGGCGTCGAAGTCTGCGTCAACCAGCCGGTGGAGGACGAGCTGTCCGGGCTCAGCCTTCCCGCCGGCGTCAGCAGCGTCCAGGGTGACCAGGCCCTTGCCTTCCTGCGGACCCGCCACGGCTTCGGCAACGGCGGCGATGAGGGGGAGGATCCGGGCGCAGCAGAGCTTCCTGGCGTCCATGGTCCGCAAAGTTCAGGACGAGGGCACCCTTAACAACCTGCCCAAGCTCTACTCCATAGCCGAAACGGTCACCCGGAACCTGACTGTCGATAAGGAACTGACCAACCCGACGTCGCTCGACTGCCCTCGCGGGGCGCCTGAAGGATGTTGACCTCACCCGTGTGGCGTTCGTTACGGCCCCGGTAGTGCCGTACGAGTATGACAACAACCGGCTGGTGCTTGATGAGGCCGCCGCTGGACCGCTTTTCACCGCACTGGTGGAAGATCGGGACATTACGGCGCCGGCCCCGGGCCCGAGCCGGATGCGACGGCACCGGAGGGGGAATTCGCGCCCGTTCCGGAGGAACAGGCGCCGCTCTTCGACCCGGCGACCATCCCCGTCACGATCCTTGATGCCACCGGCGGGGCCGACGACGCCGGCACGGAATCCCGTGACCAGGCCCTCGCCGCCCACCTGCTCTCGGAAGGCTTCGCCCTGGCCTCAGCCGCCGGGCAGACCGCTGAGCCCAGCCCGGCCACCCAGATTTTCCACGGCCCCGGCTACCTGGAAATGGCCGAACAGGTGGCTGCTGCCCTTGGTGTTCCGCCGGTGCAGGTGATGGCGAGCAACTTGGTGGCCGGCGTCAGCGTGCAGGTGGGACAGGACTTCACGACGGGGACCACCGTGCCCGACGCCGGTGACCTGGGTGGCCTGACGGGCCAGACCGCGGCCCAGGTTACGTGCCAGACCGCATTCGGCAATTAACAATTGGGCAGCTCCCCGGGCTGCTGTTAGGGTGGTCACGTGCGCGCAGAGCTTCTCCTTCTTAGCTGCCGCGGCGGGGCCATAACCACCATATAGGCCGTCCCCCGCTGCGGAGTTTGTGTTGCCCGGCCGCTCTTCTGAACTTCTAGAAAAGGCCCCACCAGACATGCGAAATGCACAGCAGCCCTCGGGAATGCCCATCTCCAAATACGTTCCTTTCTCGGAACAGATCAGCTTTGAACTCCCGGACCGGACGTGGCCCGACAAGCTCATCACCCAGGCGCCGCGCTGGTGCGCAGTGGACCTGCGGGACGGAAACCAGGCCCTGATCGATCCCATGAGCCCCGAACGCAAGCACAAAATGTTCGACCTGCTGGTGAAGATGGGCTACAAGGAGATCGAGGTCGGCTTCCCTCCGCCTCCCAGCTGGACTTCGACTTTGTCCGCCAGCTGATCGAAGGTGACCGCATTCCGGACGATGTCACCATCCAGGTCCTCACCCAGTCCCGGGAGCACCTGATCGAGCGCACCTACGAGTCGCTTGAGGGCGCGGACCGGGCAATTGTCCACCTGTACAACTCCACCTCCGTGCTGCAGCGGAAGGTCGTGTTCAACACAGACCAGGACGGCATCGTCGATATTGCCCTCTCCGGTGCACGGTTGTGCCGGAAGTATGAGGAGCAGCTGCGCGGCGTCGACGTCACGTACGAGTACTCGCCCGAGTCCTACACCGGCACGGAGCTGGACTTCGCCCTGCGCATCTCGAACGCCGTGGCCGAGGTGCTGGAAGCATCCCCGGACCGGCAGATGATCCTGAACCTGCCGGCCACGGTGGAAATGGCAACCCCCAATGTCTACGCCGACTCCATTGAGTGGATGCACCGCAACCTCGCCAACCGCGACTCCATCATTCTGTCCCTGCACCCGCACAATGACCGCGGCACGGGCGTTGCCGCAGCCGAGCTGGGCTACCTGGCCGGCGCCGACCGGATTGAGGGCTGCCTCTTCGGCAACGGCGAGCGGACCGGCAACGTGGACCTGGTCACGCTGGGCATGAACATGTTCAGCCAGGGCATCGATCCCCAGATCGATTTCTCCGACATTGACCATGTCCGGCGCACCGTCGAGTACTGCAACCAGCTGCCCGTTCCCGAGCGTTCCCCCTACGGCGGGGACCTGGTGTTTACGGCGTTCTCCGGTTCGCACCAGGACGCCATCAAGAAGGGCTTCGAGTCCATGGAGAAGGACGCTGCGGCGGCCGGAACCACGGTGGACGGGATTCCGTGGGCCGTCCCGTACCTGCCCATCGATCCCAAGGACATTGGCCGCAGCTACGAGGCCGTGATCCGCGTGAACAGCCAGTCCGGCAAGGGCGGAGTGGCGTACCTGCTCAAGAGCGAGCAGAACCTGGACCTGCCCCGGCGCGCCCAGATCGAATTCTCCGGCGTTGTCCAGCGCCGCACCGACACCGCCGGCGGCGAGGTCACCGGCGCCGAACTGTGGAAGGTGTTCCAGGACGAGTACCTGCCGTGCACGCCGGAAACCGGCGGTGAGCCGTGGGGTCACTACGCTCTTTCCTCGGTCAACGCGGACACTGCCGAAGACGGTTCGTTCAAGTTGACCGCGGCGCTGATGAACGGCGGGGTGCAGCAGAAGCGCACCGCCTCGGGCACCGGCCCAATCGCCGCCCTGCTGGAAATCCTGGGCGAGGACGGCATCGATGTCCGGCTGCTGGACTACACCGAGCATGCGCTGTCCGCCAGTGGAAACGCTGCCGCAGCAGCGTACGTGGAACTGGCCGTGGGGGAGCGGGTGCTCTGGGGTGTGGGAATTGATTCCAATACCACCATGTCGGCGCTCAAAGCCGTGATTTCCGCGGTCAACCGGGCGATCCGCGACCGGTCCTGATTTCCCGAAAAGACCGCGGCAGGCGCGCCCGGCAGCCTTATATTCCCGGGTGCGCCCCGCTTGCCGCCGGACGTGGGAAAATAACACGGTGGCAGGAAAATCATTTGCTTCCCGAACATACCGGGACGAGGGCGTCATCCTGCGTACCCACAAGCTGGGTGAGGCGGACCGCATCCTGGTGCTGCTGACGCGCAGCCGCGGCCAGGTGCGGGCCGTGGCCAAGGAGTGCGCCGGACGTCAAGCAAGTTCGGTGCCCGGCTGGAGCCGTTCATGGTGGCCGACCTTCAGCTCTCCTCCGGACGGAACCTGGATATCGTGACGCAGGCTACCACTCTGGGCGCGTACGGACACGGGATCGTCTCCGACTATGCGCGCTACACCGCCGCGGCGGCCATTGCCGAAACCGCCGAGCGGCTTACCGACGTCGACGGCGAATCCGCCAACGCCCATTACCACCTCGTCATCGGCGCCCTGGCTGCGCTGAACCGCGGAGCCCACGCCCCGGAACTGATCCTGGACTCCTACCTGCTGCGCGCCCTGGCCACCGCAGGCTGAGGCCGAGCTTCACGGACTGCGCCCGCTGCGGCGCGCCGGGACCGCATTCGGCGTTTTCCCCGGCGCTGGGCGGCGCGGTGTGTCCGGTCTGCCGCCCGCCGGGCGCCGCATCGCCCTCGCCGGAAACCATGGTGCTCCTGGCGGCCCTGCTGTCCGGCGACTGGAGCACCGCCGACGGCGCCGGGCAGCAGCCCCGGCGGGAGTCGGCCGGTCTGGTGAGCAGCTATCTTCAGTGGCACCTGGAACGGGTCGTCAAATCACTTCAACATGTGGAGCGTGTCTAAGCTTGCGTTCAAAGTCCCCTTCCCAGGGCTCCGGCCCGGTTTCGCGTCCGGCACCGCACCCCTCCGGTGCAGTGCCGCCACCGGTTCCCGCCGAGTTCGTGCCGCAGCACGTGGCCATTGTCATGGACGGCAACGGACGCTGGGCCAACCAGCGCGGACTGCCCCGCACGGAGGGCCACCGGGCCGGCGAAGCCGCGCTCCTGGACGTGATGGCCGGTGCGGTCCAGATGGGCATCCGGCACGTCTCCGTGTACGCCTTCTCCACCGAGAACTGGAAGCGTTCGCCCGAGGAGGTCCGCTTCCTCATGGGCTTCAGCCGGGACGTGCTGCGCCGGCAGCGCGACCAGCTCAACGAGTGGGGCGTACGGATCCGCTGGTCCGGCCGGCGCCCGCGGCTCTGGCAGTCGGTGGTGAAGGAACTGGAGACCGCCGAGGAAGTGACCCGGAACAACACTGTGTGCACCCTGAACATGTGCGTGAACTACGGGGGGCGGGCGGAGATCACCGACGCGGTCTCCGCGATTGCCGCCGACGTCGCCCGGGGCACGCTGCGCCCGGGCTCCATCACGGAAAAGACCATCCAGAAGTACTTGGACGAACCGGATTTGCCGGATGTGGACCTTTTCCTGCGGACCTCCGGCGAGCAGCGTCTGTCCAACTTCATGCTCTGGCAGTCCGCGTACGCCGAGATGGTCTTCATGAACACCCTGTGGCCCGACGTCGACCGGCGCACCCTGTGGGAGGCCGTGGAAATCTACGCCCGGCGCGACCGCCGGTACGGGGAGCGGTGGACCGGGCGGCACCGGCGCAGCCGTAGGCCCCGTCCAGCCGCAGAGAGCCGTTAGCTTTTCAACAGGAAAGCGCGCGCCCACTGTTCAAGCTTGCCGTACACCCGGCGCCGCACGGGGCCGGCCGAGAGCAGCACGTCGTGCAGGGCGTTCTCGAAGCGGTACACGGTCACCTGCGGGCCCAGCAGCAGGCCGCGCTGCACCATCAGGTTCACGTCCAGGACGCTGTCCGAGGTCTTCATCGTCTCGTTCCAGGAAACGGCCACCGTGGACCTGGCTGACGCCAGCAGCAGGATCGGCACCCGGATATCCAGCCCCCGCGCCACCTGGGCATGACCGCTGAGCACCGCGCTGATCCAGCCGACCCGGATCGGCCAGCTTGCGGGCGGCCGCAGCTGCGGATCCAAGTCCCATTCGCCGTCGCCCTCGCTGCTGATGCTGCGCCAGTAATTGGTGAGTTCGGGGACTTTCAGCCGGGCCTTCGGCCGCATCCGGGCGAGCGGCTCCAGCAGGGATGCGGTGGCATTGCGCACCACCCACGAGCCGCCGAGCTCCAGCCATGGACTGTTCAGGATTAGAGCCTCGATGCGTCCGGGGTTGCGGTGGGCCCACAGGGACGCGACCAGTCCACCGGTGGAGTGGGCCATCAGGGAAATCCGCACCGGGGTGCCGGCGCCGCGGTGTTCCCGGATGTGCGCTGTTATGGCTGCAATCGCAGCCTCAATGTCGGCGTCGTACTCCTGCAGGTCCAGCGTGAAGCCCTCGGACTGCCCGGGCCGGAGACTCCGGCCGTATTTGCGCAGGTCCAGGGCATAGAAGGCGACGCCGAGCCCGGCCCAGAAGTCCGCCAGTTCCGTCTGAAAGAAGTAGTCGCTCCAGCCGTGGATGTACAGGACGGCGTGAACGGGTTCGGGTTCCACCGGCGCCCGCAGCCCGTGCAGCAGCTGCCGGACGCGGCCGGTAATGGACGGCGGGGGCGGAGGCTTGGGGGTATATGACACCAGCGTGGCTACCACGGGCCCCTCGTCGTCTTCCCCCAGCTCCAGCGTCAAATACCGGTAGCCGTCGCCAAGGATGTCCGGCTTCCACTGCGGGCCGCCGGGCCCCGTGCCTGTATCACTAGCCATATATTGAGAGTAGCTGTCCGTGGGCCGGGTGCCGGACCGGACGGCGGCTGAACCGGCCGCGGAACACCGGAGCAACCGGATTTGGTGCAGCGCCCGGGTAGTGCAAGCATAAAAAGTATGCGCGTTTATCCTGCCTTCTTTCGTGCCGTTTTTGCCGGCATGGACCCGGAAAAGGCACACACCATAGGCTTCGACCTGATCAAACTGGCCGCAGCGACTCCGGCCGGGCCGCTGATGCGCCGGCTGATGCGTCCCGCTCCGGAGCTGCGGGTCCGGGCCCTGGGACTGGATTTCCCCTCTCCATTCGGTCTGGCCGCCGGATTCGACAAGGAAGGATCCGGCATCGTGGCCCTGACCAACATGGGCTTCGGCCATGTGGAGGTCGGAACGGTGACGGGACGGGCCCAGCCGGGGAATCCTCAACCGCGGCTCTTCCGCCTCGTCGAGGACCGTGCGGTCATCAACAGGATGGGCTTCAACAATGACGGCGCCGCTGCCGTGGCTCCCCGTGTTGCCGCCGCACGGCAGGCCCTGGAGGAGACCTGGGGGAGCCATCGTCCGGTCATCGGCGTCAATATCGGCAAAACCAAGTCGGTGGACCTGGCGAACGCGGTCGACGATTACCTGATCAGTACCCGTGAGCTGGCACCGCACGCCGATTACCTGGTGGTCAACGTGTCCTCCCCCAATACCCCCGGGCTGCGGCTGCTGCAGAACATCGAGTCACTGCGGCCGCTGCTCTCCGCAGTGGCAGCGGCCGCCGACGACGCCGCCGGACGGCACGTGCCGCTGCTGGTGAAGATCGCCCCGGACCTCACGGACGACGACGTCGACGACGTTGCCCGGCTGGCCCTGGACCTGGGCCTTGACGGCGTCATTGCCACCAACACCACCATCACCCGCGACGGCCTCGCGACAGATCCGCACAAGGTCATCGCATGCGGCGTGGGCGGCCTGAGCGGAGCGCCGCTGCGGCGCCGTTCACTCGAGGTGCTGAAGCGGCTGCGCGCGGGCCTGGGCGAGGACGGGCCGGTCATCATTTCAGTCGGAGGCGTGGAGTCGGCCCGCGACGTGCATGAGCGCCTCAGCGCCGGTGCAACCCTGGTGCAGGGCTACACCGCCTTTCTCTACCAGGGGCCGTTCTGGGCCGCACGCATCAACCGGCGGCTGGCCCGGCTGCTGAAATAGCGGCAGGACCACCTGATTGATGCAGGACCACCTGCAGGCAGCAAAAATGAAGGGCCGCTCCAAAGAGCGGCCCTTCATTTTGGTTTGCCAACGGGCAGTGCGCTGTTACTCGGGCTTTTCGCCGCGCTTAACCAGGGCCTTGGGCAGACGGAAACGGCGCAGCTGAAGCGCCCGGGAAACGCCGTACCACACGTCGCCGCGGTTGGGTTCGCCGAATTTTGCGGTCAGGCGGCGGCGGAGCAGCGAACGCAGAATGAACGAATCCAGCACGACCGCCAGGATCAGCACCCAGAAAGCGAGCATGACGATGCTCTGCACGGTGAGGTTCGGGATGAAGCTGACCACGACGAAGACAAGGGCCGCGATCATCACAAACTCTCCCAGGTTCCAGCGGGAGTCCACCACGTCGCGGATAAACCGGCGCTGCGGTCCCTTGTCGCGCAGCGGCAGGTAGCGCTCGTCGCCGGTGTCCAGGGCGGCCCGGGTCTTCAGCCGTTCTTCGCGCAGGGCCTCGCGGTTCGCGTTCTTCGCGGCCTTGCGGTCGGTGGGAACCAGCGGGCGCTGACGCGCGGCCACCTGGTCCCGGCGCTTGGGCGTGGGTACTCCCTTCCCCGCAGCGGTGCGGGTTGAGCCGGTCTGGGCTGCAGCAGCAGCCTGGTCCACAGTTTCCTGCGCGGTGGGCGCTTCATTCTTTCGTCCAAACACCCTCTAGGATACCTTGGCGGCGGCGGCCGCGGACCGGATGCCCGCATGTACTGTTTTGTTATGACTTTGAATCCAGAATCCTCTTCTGCGCCAGTGGATATCGACGCCCTCCGCGCCGCCGTGGCAGCCGATTTCCCCCGCACCGTCGAGCAGCTGAAGTCCCTCGTGGCAATCCCCGGAATCGCCTGGGATTCGTTTGACCCGGAGCGGCTCAACGAGAGCGCCGAGGCCGTTGCATCGCTGATCCGCGGCGCCGGGCTGACCGACGTGCAGATCCTGCGGGTGGACAACAACGGCAAGCCGGGAGGCCCCGCCGTCGTCGCGCGCCGCCCCGCCCGCGAAGGACTGCCCACGGTGCTGCTCTATGCCCACCACGACGTCCAGCCTCCGGGGGATCCGGAGCTGTGGGAGTCCGACCCCTTTACCGCCACCGAGCGCAACGGACGGCTCTACGGACGCGGCGCCGCCGATGACAAAGCCGGCATCATGGCGCACATCGGGCGCTCCGCGCACTGGACGAAGTGCTGGGGGAGAACTCCGGCGTGGGCATCACGCTCTTTATCGAAGGCGAGGAAGAGGCCGGTTCGCCCACCTTCCGTACCTTCCTGGAGACTTACCGCGGCCTGCTCGAGGCCGATGTCATTGTGGTGGCGGATTCCGGAAACTGGAAGGTGGGGGTGCCGGCGCTGACCACGAGCCTGCGCGGTCTGGTGGACGGCACGGTGGAGGTGCAGGTCCTGGACCACGCGGTGCATTCGGGCATGTTCGGCGGTCCAGTGCTGGATGCGCCCACGCTGCTGGCCCGCCTGATTGCCACGTTCCACGACGACGCCGGTGATGTCGCCATTGACGGCCTGGTGGCCTCCGACACCGCTGCGGTGGAATACGCCGAAGCGGACTTCCGGGAGGATTCCTCGGTGCTCGACGGCGTGCAGCTGGCCGGCACCGGCTCAATCGCCTCGCGGCTGTGGACCAAACCCGCCCTGTCCGTTATCGGCATCGACGTTCCCACCGTGGCACTGTCCTCGAACACCATCCAGCCGAAGGCACGCGCCAAATTCAGCCTGCGGCTTGCCCCGGGCAGAGCCCGGAGGAAGCGATGGCAGCCGTCGAGCGCCATGTGCAGTCCCATGCGCCGTTCGGTGCGAAGGTGACGTTCACGCCGGGGAGCAGGGCCAGGCGTTCGCCACGGATACCTCGGCTGCCGCCGCCCGGACCGCCCTGTGGGCGCTGCGGGAAGCCTGGGACGGGGTGGAGCCCGTGGAGTCCGGAATGGGCGGCTCCATTCCGTTCATTGCCGACCTCACCGAACTGTTCCCCTCGGCACAGATCCTCATCACCGGCGTCGAAGATCCGGACTCGCGGGCACACAGCGCCAACGAGTCCCTGGACCTGGGTGACTTCCGCAACGCGGTGCTGGCCGAAGCGCTGCTGCTGGCCCGTCTGGGGCATGCCGGCTCCTAGGCAGCCCCTGCGCCCCGGGCCGCCGGGCGGACGGCCGGGCCGGAAATCTTTTCCGGCCCGGCCGCGTTGCCCCAGTGTGGATGCACCGACGTACCATGGAGAATGAACTGGCCCGGAGTCCGGGGAGCGCAACTGCCCTCCCGCGCACGGACCACGTGAAGAAAGAGAGAAGCAATGAGTACTTCCACCAGCGAAACCGGCACCAGCGTGGATACGGCAGCTGCCGCAACCCCGGAAACGGAGCTGCCGACCCATGAAGTTGCCCTCTCCGATGTTGCCGCCGGGAAGGTGCGCAGCCTGCTGGAGCAGGAAGGCCGGACCGACCTGCGGCTTCGCGTGGCTGTCCAGCCCGGCGGCTGCTCCGGCCTGATCTACCAGCTGTACTTCGACGAGCGGGTCCTCGACGGCGACGCCGTCCGGGACTTCGACGGCGTCGAGGTCATCGTGGACAAGATGAGTGTTCCGTACCTGTCGGGCGCCTCCATCGACTTCGAGGACACCATCTCGAAGCAGGGGTTCACCATCGACAATCCCAACGCGGGCGGATCGTGCGCCTGCGGCGACTCGTTCCACTAAGCTTCGCCACGGGTACCCCGTTTCACTAACGGGGAGCCCGCGGCCGCAGGTGCCGTAACACACGGTATTTTGCGTCCAACGCGGTGCGGTCTGTCACTGGATGGCCACGCGTGCGGGTAAGCTCTACACGTAGTAGTAAAACTGATCGTGCGCAGTGGGAGGATTTTTTCTGCCCGCTGTGCCGCACTTGCACGTAACAAGAGGAAGGGCCGTCTGTGAGTTCGCAGGACCGAACCAGCAGCCGACGCGCCAGGATCTTAAAGATCTCAGCCGTAACGTCGGCCGGCGCGTTGTTTTTATCGGGTTGTTCGTCAGAAGTCCAAAGAGGCTGGTTGCCCACGGAACGCGACGTCACCAATCACACCGGCCGAATCATGGACCTTTGGGTCAATTCATGGATCGCGGCACTGGCAGTAGGTGTGCTCACCTGGGCACTGATCATTTGGTGCATCGTCGCTTACCGCCGGCGGAAGAACGAAACCGGCTACCCCCGGCAGCTGAGCTACAACCTTCCCCTGGAGATCTTCTACACGGTGATCCCGCTGTTCATGGTGCTGGTGTTGTTCTACTTCACCGACCAGGACATCCGCGCCATCAGTGAGCGCGTGGACGACCCCGACGTCGTTGTCGACGTCCGCGGCAAGCAGTGGGCCTGGGACTTCAACTATGTCAATGAGGACAAGTACGACCTCAACGTGCAGGTGAATCTGGACGGCCAGGAGAAGGCGGAGTCGGAAATGCCGACCCTGTACCTGCCTGTCGACCAGACGGTCGAGCTCCAGCTGAACTCGCGCGACGTGCAGCACTCCTTCTGGGTTCCCGCCTTCCTGCAGAAGATGGACCTCTACCCGGGACGCACCAACTACATCAACATCACGCCCGGCGTCGAGGGCACCTACGAAGGTAAGTGCGCCGAGCTGTGCGGCGAGTACCACTCGGAAATGCTTTTCAACGTCAAGGTGGTTTCGGAAACCGAGTACGACGAGTACCTGGCAACCCTGCCCGACGGCCAGGTCGGCTCCGAGTACGACCGCGTGTACAACTCAGAATCAAGCGAAGTAAGGAGGTAGGAGGAAGCTGTGACTACTCTCGAATACACTTCGGAAGATACTCAAGTTGCACCGCGCGTCGTCCCCGTCTCCAAGGGACGCATCATCGTCAGTTGGATCACCTCCACTGACCACAAGACCATCGGGTACATGTACCTGATTGCATCATTCATTTTCTTCTGCCTTGCAGGTGTGATGGCCCTTGTCATCCGCGCCGAGCTCTTCGAGCCCGGCATGCAGATCGTGCAGACCAAGGAACAGTACAACCAGCTCTTCACCATGCACGGCACCGTGATGCTGCTGATGTTCGCAACACCGCTGTTCTCCGGCTTCGCCAACGTGATGATGCCGCTGCAGATCGGCGCACCCGACGTTGCGTTCCCGCGGTTGAACGCCCTGGCGTTCTGGTTCTTCCTCTTCGGCAGCACCATCGCAGTTGCCGGCTTCATCACCCCGCAGGGCGCCGCGTCCTTTGGGTGGTTCGCCTACGCGCCGCTGTCTAACACCACCTTCTCGCCCGGCGTGGGCGGGGATCTATGGGTGTTCGGCCTGGCGCTGTCCGGATTCGGCACCATCCTGGGTGCGGTCAACTTCATCACCACGATCATCTGCATGCGTGCCCCGGGCATGACCATGTGGCGCATGCCGATCTTCACCTGGAACACGCTCGTGACCGGTATCCTCGTCCTGATGGCCTTCCCGCCGCTGGCGGCCGCCCTGTTTGCGCTCGGTGCGGACCGGCGCTTTGGAGCCCACATCTTTGATCCGGAGCGCGGCGGAGCAATCCTCTGGCAGCACCTGTTCTGGTTCTTCGGCCACCCCGAGGTGTACATCATCGCGCTGCCGTTCTTCGGTATCGTGTCCGAAATTTTCCCGGTGTTCAGCCGCAAGCCGATCTTCGGTTACAAGGGTCTCGTCTACGCCACCATTGCCATTGCAGCCCTGTCCGTGACCGTCTGGGCGCACCACATGTACGTCACCGGTGCTGTCATGCTGCCGTTCTTCTCCTTCATGACGATGCTGATCGCGGTGCCAACCGGCGTGAAGTTCTTCAACTGGATCGGCACCATGTGGCGGGGATCGATTACCTTCGAGACTCCCATGCTCTGGAGCATCGGATTCCTCATCACCTTCCTGTTCGGCGGACTCACCGGCATCATCCTGGCCTCCCCGCCGCTCGACTTCCACGTCTCGGACACCTACTTCGTGGTCGCCCACTTCCACTACGTGGTCTTCGGAACCGTTGTGTTCGCCATGTTCGCGGGCTTCTACTTCTGGTGGCCCAAGTGGACCGGCAAGATGCTCAACGAGCGCCTGGGCAAGATCCACTTCTGGATGCTGTTTGTCGGCTTCCACGCAACGTTCCTTATCCAGCACTGGCTGGGCGTGCTTGGCATGCCGCGCCGCTACGCCGACTACCTGCCGGAGGACAACTTCACGGTGATGAACCAGTTCTCCACCGTGGGATCCTTCCTGCTGGGTGCCTCGATGATTCCGTTCTTCTGGAACGTGTACGTCACCTGGCGCAACGGCAAGAAGGTCGAAGTCGACGATCCCTGGGGCTTCGGCGGATCGCTGGAGTGGGCTACCTCGTGCCCGCCGCCGCGCCACAACTTCACGTCCCTGCCGCGCATCCGTTCGGAGCGTCCGGCCCTGGACCTCCACCACCCTGAACTGCAGCAGACGGTGACCGACACGTCGGCCGCCGGAAAGGTCTTCGGACCGGGCGACCGTAAGGAGAAAGTCAATTGAAGGTAGAGACTAAACTCTTCGCTTACATGGCGCCGTTCTTCCTGGTGGTCGGCGTCGTGTACGGCTACCTCGTCGAGTGGATGGAACCGGTGGGCTACCTCGCCCTGTTCCTGACCGCCGGCATGTCAGCCATGATCGCCTTTTACATCGGCTTCACGGGCAAGCGCATCGGCGCCCGCCCGGAGGACCGGCTCGACGCCGAGATCCACGAGGGTTCCGGCGAACAGGGCTTCTTTAGCCCCTGGAGCTGGTGGCCGCTGCTGCTGGGCCTCTCAGCCGCCGGCGGTTTCCTCGGCATGGCCGTGGGCTGGTGGGTCCTGTACATCAGCGCCGGCATGGCCCTGATCGCCCTGATCGGCTGGGTTTTTGAATACAGCCGCGGAGCCCACGCACACTAAGGCTCCGGAACGAAGTTCCCCGGGCCCGTCCCGGTAAGCAGTACCTCGCAGAGGACCCGCTCAAGCAGCGGGTCCTCTGTTGGTCAACCGCAGGGATGCCACCAAGCTGTCTCCGGCCCGTCGCCGCGCCCGTTATCCTAGATGAAGCACCAATGCCCCGAGGGAAGGAACCGGATGCACAGGACGACGGTCACCGGATTCCGGCTCCCATGATGCAGCCGGGGCTCAAGGATTTTCCGGACCGGCTTGATCCGCTGTCCGATGTGGCCAAACACCTGCAGCTGCAAAACATTCTGCGCCGCTTCGTGGAGCACTACGCTGCGGCCGGCGCGGCCATTCCCTCCGAGCGGGTGTTGGCCGAGCACTTTGGCGTGGCACGCATGACGGTGCGCCAGGCCATTGATGCCCTGGTGGCCGACGAGGTCCTTGAACGGGTGGTGGGCCTGGGCACCTTTGTCGCACGTCCCAAGATGGACCTGCAGATAAAGCTGACATCCTACAGCGAAGAAATGCACCGGCGGGGCATGGTTCCGGATGCCCGGGTGCTCAGCTTCGAACAAATCGGTGCATCCCGCTTGGTGGCGCGGGAACTGCAGATCGAACCGGGGCAGCCGGTGATCCGCTTCCGACGGCAGCTTCTCGCGGACGGTGAACCCATGAGCGTTGACGAGAACTTCATTCCGGCGTCCCACGTGCCGGGGATGCTCGATGAAGAGCCCCCCACGTCCTTGTACCGTGTGCTCAGCGAACGCTACGGGATGGTGATTGAGTGGGGTGAGGACACGATTGAAGCTACCGCCGCGTCAGCATCCACCGCACGTCTGCTCAACGTCGAACTCGGTGCCCCGCTGCTGAAGATCCAGCGCCATGCCTACGTGGCCCGTTCTATGGTGGACTACTCCGTCTCGTACTACCGTGCGGACCGCTACAAGCTGTGGGTGCCGCTGCAGCGGCCCGGAATGCGAACACCCCGCTCCTACCACCCCGGCCGGCATACGGGCCCCTAACGCCGCGCCGGAGCCCGGCCGTGGCCGGGCCTTGGGTACTTCCGCACCCGGGTCTCCCGCAGCGCTGCCGCACTGCCCCTTGAACGGCGTGGATCCGCCACAGACCGCATAACTGAGCCAGGAAGGCTACCAAGAAATGAACAACATCACCGTGATGTACCACCGGGACGGCAAAGGCGTCCTGCACTTCCGCGAGGCGGTGTACGACGCCGAATCCGAGGAGTTCATGATCAACCAGGGGCCCGTCGGACATATGGGCACCGGCAGCGCCGTGGCGGGTGTGGACGAAGCGGCGGCCGAGCGGAAGTTTGCTGCCTTCGCAGCCAAGTCCGAGGAGCTGGGCTACGTGGAGCTTGCGCCTGAAGTACAGCACTGGGTCGTGGCGCAATACGCGCTGAAGTCCGCCGAAGGCACCGAGCGGGACCGCTATCTCGAACATAAGGCCCGCGCTGCCCTGACCTCGTATTTCTCCTGGCGGGGGCTCGGAACGGTCGAGGACAGTGAGTTTGTGCCAGGCAAGCTCAACATTTTCTGTTTGGTGCCCGACGTGCCCAAAGCAGTCAAGGGCATGCTCGTGGTGCTGCGCGACGCCAACCTGGACTTCACCAAGCTGAGTATCGGCTCCTCGCCGTTCGCGGAGCCGGGGACATGGAAGCGGCGGCATCCGCTTCCGGCCAAGAAACCGTTCGTACTGGATTAGCGGCAAAAGTCCTCGCCAACGCCAAGGGAGCCGGTCAGCGAATGCTGACCGGCTCCCTTGGTCTATCCGTACCGCTGTGCCGCGGGAGGACTACCGGTTCGTGATCGAAGCCTGGTCTTCCGCCTGTGCTTCAACTTCAGCGGGCGACTCGTGATGATGCGCTGCTTCAAGTTCGCGCGGCGTCACCGGGGCAACCCGGTCCTCGAAGAAGAAGCGTGACAGGCGTCCGCGCAGTTTCTCCTTGCCGGAGATCTTGCCGCGTGCGTCGGGCTGGGCGGGCGACACTTCGTGCGAAGTGAAGTCGACCAGCTTGTAACGCTTGTACTCGTCCACGGGCTCGTGGACCTCGATGTACTCACCGTGCGGAAGCCGGACAATGCGTCCGCTCTCCACGCCGTGGAGGACGATTTCGCGGTCCTTGCGCTGCAGGGCCAGGGCGATGCGGCGGGCGACGGCGAAACCAATCAGCGGGCCGAAGATGACCAGGAAGCGCAGCCAGTAGGTCACGTCGTTCAGCGACACCATGAAGTGCGTGGCGATGAGGTCGGAGCCGGCAGCTGCCCACATGACGCAGTAGAAGATGATGCCGGCAACACCGACGCCGGTGCGGAACGGGGCGTTCCGCGGGCGGTCGAGCAGGTTGTGCACAGCCTTGTCCTTGGTCAGCCAGGCCTCAATCCAGGGCCAGGCGAACAGCAGCGTGAAGACAATGCCGGCCGGGACCAGTGCCGGGAACAGCACGTTCATGGAGAGCGTGTTGGTGCCCCACGGGAACGGGATGTTCCACTCCATCGGAATGTTGCCAATCCAGCCCGGCATCAGGCGCAGGGCACCGTCAACCCAGCCGATGTACCAGTCAGGCTGGGTACCGGCAGACACGGGGAGGGATCGTATGGCCCGTAGTTCCAGATCGGGTTGATCGTGAACAGGCCGGCGATGATGGCGATGATACCGAAGACGATGAAGAAGAATCCACCGGCCTTGGCTGCGTAAACCGGACCAACCGGGTAGCCCACCACGTTCATGTTCGTACGGCCGGGACCGCGGAACTGGGTGTGCTTGTGGATAACCACCATGAAGAGGTGGATGGCGATCATCAGCAGGATCAGGGCCGGCACCAGCAGGATGTGCAGCATGTACAACCGGCCGATGATGTCCATGCCCGGGAATTCTCCGCCGAAGAGGAAGAAGCTGATGTAGGTTCCGACAACCGGAACAGCCTTGATCACGCCGTCGATAATCCGCAGGCCGTTGCCGGAAAGCAGGTCATCGGGGAGGGAGTAACCGGTGAAGCCGGCAGCGAGGGACAGGATGAGCAGGACACCGCCCACCACCCAGTTCAGTTCGCGGGGCTTGCGGAACGCACCGGTGAAGAACACGCGGAGCATGTGCACGGAGACAGCGGCAACGAAGAGCAGCGCGGACCAGTGGTGCACCTGGCGCATGAAGAGGCCGCCGCGGACATCGAAGGAGATGTTCAGGGAGGACTCGTAGGCCACCGACATCTCCACGCCCTTGAGCGGGACGTAGCTGCCGTTGTAGTGCGTTTCGGCCATGGACGGGTCGAAGAAGAACGTCAGGAACGTTCCTGACAGCAGGAGGATAACGAAGCAGTAAAGCGCCACTTCGCCAAACATGAAGGACCAGTGGTCCGGAAAGACCTTGCGGCCGAATTCCTTGACCATGGCAGAGCCGCTGACCCGGGAATCAACGAAGTTGGTGACGCGGCCCAGACGGGTCTTGGGCTCGTAGGGAGTAGCAGAGGGAACACTCATGGTTTAGCCACGCTCCCAGTAGCTCGGTCCAACGGGTTCATGGAAATCGCTGGTGGCGATCAGGTAGCCCTCGCTGTCAACGGCGATGGGCAGCTGCGGCAGCGGGTGAACAGCCGGTCCGAAGATGACCTTGCATTCCTGCGTGAGGTCGAAGGTGGACTGGTGGCACGGGCAGAGCAGATGGTGGGTGTGCTGTTCGTACAGCGCAACCGGGCAACCGACGTGGGTGCAGATCTTGGAGTATGCAACGATGCCGTCGACGTTCCAGTTTTCCCGGCCCGGTGAAGGGTTGAGGGATTCCGGGTCCAGGCGCATCAGCAGGACGACGGCCTTGGCCTTTTCCTCCAGCTTGTGCTCGGACTCATTCAGGCCCTCGGGGATGACATGGAAAGCGGAGCCGAGCGTGACGTCCGAGGCCTTGATCCTGGTACCGCTGGGATCGCGGGTCAGGTGTACGCCGTCGGCCCACATGGTGTGGCGCAGGACGTCACCGGGCAGCGGACCGAGGTCGCGGAAAATGGCGACGGCAGGAAGAGGAGCCAAAACCATCGCACCCAGGAGGGTGTTGCGGATCAGTGGACGGCGCTTGATGCCCGTTTCCTCGATGATGTCGCCGAGCATCTTCTCAGCCACAACGCGGTCCTCTTCGGGACGGATTTCATGCCGTTCCTCGATGATTTCGTGGTCCGGCATGAGCGTCTTGGCCCAGTGGACAATACCGACGCCGATGCCCAGCATCGCAAACGCGGTGCCCAGCCCCAGGAGCAGGTTCTGCACCCTGATGTCGGCAATGGTGTGGCCGCCTTCGAGCTTGATGCCGAAGTAGCCGACAAAAAACACGATCGTGCCGATAACGGAGATGACGAACAGCGCCGCCACCTGCCGTTCGGCGCGCTTCTCAGCCTGGGGATTCGTATCGGCCAGGCGAGGACGGTGCGGAGGAAGCCCGGGATTCCGGAACTTCTCTTCATCGTCCTGGCCAGCCGTAGCGACGGTGCCCGAGGTGTTCGGACTGCCGTGACTATGGTCGCCCATGATCCCCCTCATCCTTCTCTTGAAACTGCATTTATAGACCTATGTGTAACTGTGATGTCACCCCGAAAGGTGAGCGCGGGTGATGTCTAGGAAGACCGGGCGGTCAACCAAATGGTGAAAGCAATGACGAGGCCGAGGCCGGCTGTCCAGATGAACAGACCCTCGGACACGGGACCCAGCGATCCGAGCTCGGCACCGCCCGGGGAACCGTTGGCTTCAATGTTCTTCAGGAACGCGATGATGCTCTGCTTGTCCTCGGGGGAGATGTTGGCATCGTTGAAGACAGGCATGTTCTGCGGGCCGGTGACCATGGCCTCGTAGATGTGCTTCTCCGAGACCCCTTCCAGGGACGGAGCAAACTTGCCCTGGGTCAGCGCGCCGCCGGCGCCGGCTGCGTTGTGGCACATGGCGCAGTTCACGCGGAACAGCTCGCCGCCTTCGGCAGCGTTGCCGGCTGCGGCGTTGGTCATCTCTTCGTCCGGAACAGCGGGACCGGCGCCGAGGCTGGCGACATAGGCAGCAAGCTGGGCGGTCTGCTCCTCGGTGAACTGGACGGGCTTCTGCTGGGCCTGCGGCCCCTGCATGGCCATCGGCATGCGGCCGGTGCCGACCTGGAAGTCGACCGACGCGGCACCTACGCCGACGAGGAAGGGCCATTGGCGGAGCCGGAGGCATCCATGCCGTGGCAGGTGGCGCAGTTGGCGATGAAGAGCTTCTCGCCCTCGTTTTCGTCATCGACCGAGTAAACGGCGGTGCTGCTGGCGGCCTTGGCTTCGTTGGCGCCGCTGACTGCTGCGTATAGCCCACCTGTTACGAGGAGTCCCAGCAGCAGCAGCGCAACTGCTGCTAGGGGATGACGTCGCCTTTGCGATAGTGCCTTCACTTGGTGGTTCCTAACTTGTGTGGTCTTTGGTGTACTGGTGCCACTGTGGATTTCTTGGTAATTGCCGGCTCAAGCAGGTGTTACTTGAGGAAGTAGATGATGACGAACAGGGCAATCCAGACTACGTCCACGAAGTGCCAGTAGTACGAGGTCACGATCGCGGAGGTGGCTTCAAAGTGGCCGAACCGCTTTGCTGCGTAGGCCCGTCCGATGATGAACAGGAACGCGATGAGTCCACCGGCCACGTGGAGGCCATGGAAGCCGGTGGTCAGGTAGAACGCCGAACCGTAGGAGTTCGAGGAAAGGGAGACTCCTTCAGTCACAAGCACGGCGTATTCGTAGGCCTGGACGGATACGAACACCGCGCCCATGACGAAGGTGAGGAGGAACCACTCGACCATGCCCCAGCGGGAGACTTGGAAGAGTCCTCCCGTGCGGCGCGGCTGGAGGCGTTCTGCGGCGAAGACGCCGAACTGGCAGGTAACGGAACTAAGAACGAGGATCACCGTGTTCGCGAACGCAAACGGAACGTTGAGCTTCTCCGTCTCCATGGCCCACAGATCGCTCGAAGTGGAGCGAAGTGTGAAATACATGGCAAAAAGGGCGGCGAAAAACATCAGTTCGCTGGCCAGCCACACTACGGTTCCGACGGAAACCATGTTGGGGCGGTTCAGCGTGGGGTGAGCCGGGGTACTGGGGGCATGGGTCGCTGTTGTCACATAGACATTATGGACGTAAAACGGCCCAGTTCTCCAACAGATATAGACGGGCGGCGAGTCTAAATAGTGCCGAAACCCCGCCGATCCCAGTAACGGCGCGGAAGTGGCTCGCCAGAAACAAATCAGTATTTTCTACGAAACGTAGATAACCTAGGAGATGTGACTACGATTCCGAGCACCGAACACGCCTGGCCGCAGCTTCTCAACGCCCTGATTTCGCGGCGCGACCTGCGCGCCGACCAGACCCGCTGGGCGATGAACACGATCATGGCGGGGGAAGCCTCGGATGCCCAAGTGGCAGGCTTCCTGGTGGCCCTGAGGGCCAAGGGAGAGACGGTTGAAGAGCTGACCGGTCTGGTGGAGGCCATGCTGGCCAATGCCCGGCCGATCGAAATTCCAGGGGAAACGCTGGATATCGTCGGCACCGGCGGCGACCGCCACAACACGGTTAATATCTCTTCCATGGCGGCCCTGGTGTGTGCCGGTGCCGGCGCCAAGGTGGTCAAGCACGGAAACCGGGCGTCGTCGTCGGCCTCCGGCTCGGCCGATGTCATTGAAGCCCTCGGGGTGCGGCTGGATCTGCCCGTCGACCGGGTGGCCGAGGCCGCGGTAAGCGCCGGGATCACGTTCTGCTTTGCCCAGGTGTTCCACCCGTCCATGCGCCACGCTGCCGTTCCGCGCCGGGAGATGGGGGTGCCCACCGCATTCAACTTCATGGGTCCGCTGACGAATCCCGCGCGGCCTGCGGCATCGGCCATCGGCGTGGCCGATGCCCGTCTGGCGCCCCTGATTGCCGGGGTCCTGGCAGCGCGCGGGGTGCGCGCCCTGGTCTTCCGCGGGGAGGACGGGCTGGACGAGATGACGACGACGGGCGTGTCCACTGTCTGGGAAGTCCGTGACGGGGCCGTGGAGACCTCGACGGTGGATCCCCTGGACCTCGGGATACCCCGGGCCACCCTGGAGGATCTGAGGGGCGGAGACGCCGCCGTCAACGCCGCGGTGGTGCGAAGCGTGCTCGCCGGTGACCGGGGCCCCGTGCGGGACGCGGTGGTCCTCAATGCCGCCGCCGCCCTGGTTGCCCTGGACCGGGATGCCGCAGGCAGCCTGACCAAGCGCCTTGCCGCCGCAGCTGCCCGTGCCGAGGCAGCCATTGACGGCGGCAGCGCGCGGGCTGCCCTGGACCGCTGGGTCGAAGTCACGCGTTAGCGCAGACCTAATACGAACACAAAAATGAGGCCGCATTCCCGATACGGGCGGCCTCATTTTTAGTATCCGGAGGGCTTTTCAGGACTCCGGAAGCCCTTTAAATCCTCAAAATGTTATACATTCGTTACCTCGGCGATGCTTCATTGTGATATTGGCGTACGTTTTTATGCTGCCCGGATTGGGTCAGCTGTCGAACCCGAGGGAGAACGCGGCGTCGAGGTCATGCTTGGAGTAGGCCCGGAAAGCAATCTGGGTGGTCGTGCCGATCACTCCTTCGACTTTGGACAGCCGGTTGGCGATGGCGTCGGCCAGGTCTTCATGGCGGCGGACCCGTGCGATGGCGATGAGGTCCCACTCGCCGGTCACTGAGTAGACCTCGCTGATGCCTTCAATCTCAGAGATCTCCTCGGCGCACTCAGGGATGCGTGCTGAATCGGTCTGGATGAGTACAAAAGCGGTGATCATGGTGGGCCCTTTCATGGTGCTGCCGTGGGGGAGAGACGTTACGCCCCGCTGTTGAGCCTATCGGACGGTGTGGTGGTCCGCGGCGGTGGTCCGGGCTCCGCCGGAGCGGCGGCTGCGGCACGCCAGTGCGGCCGCGGCCCGGGGAGCAGAAGGAAGGCGCCCAGGACGCCGAACGTGACCAGGGCAAAGCTGGGGGCCACGCCGCCGCCGGCCAGGGCGCGGATCATGAGGCCGGCGCCTGCCGTGATGATCCACAGGAGGATTCCTGCGGGCCACACGGAAGCCGGGGAGTACCGGCGGCTGAGAAGCGCCCAGCCGCCCAGGCACGCGGCGAGGAACGGAGAAGCGGTGATGAGGATCCCGGCCGGGTCCAGCCCGTGTTCGTGCGTGTCCCGCCCAAGGGCGGCAAACACAATGATGAGGACGGCGTCAAGGGCCGCGAAGAGGAAGGCGCGTCCGGAACGGGGCGCGGCGGGTAGGTTGCTCACGGTTGCTGCTCTCCGGAAACACCGCGGCGGTGCTTCCGTACGTAGGGTTCCAAAAGTTCAGTGACGCGGGCCTCCACGGCGTCCTGCGTCCGGTCACCCTCCAGCAGTTTCGTCGCGGTGTGGACGATTCCGTTGATCAGCTCGGCGGTGGCCGCCGGATCCGGAACTTCCATTTCCTGGAGGGTTCCGACCAGCGGATCCAGCAGCTGTGCATGCATCAGGGCGCTCTGGGTGTTCAGCTCCTCACTGGGTGCCACGGCGGCCAGGGCGTTGCCCACGGCGTGTTCGCCCTCCGCCACCAAGGCGATGTTAGTCAGCACATAGGCGAGAATCCGGTCCGCGGGTTCCGGTTCGGCGAGCATCGCTTCCTCGACCCGCTGCGCCCAGCGCGGAAAAACGTCCAGGACCAGGGCATGGAGCAGGTCCTGGCGCGACTTGTAGTACTGATAGGCGCTCGGCCGGGCGAGGCCGGCCAGTGCGGCCACTTCGGCCATGCTGGGGGCCTCGCCGGTCTGTGCCAGCAGGGTGCGTGCCGCATCCAGGAGCGCCCGTTGCTGGGCCGCGCGGTGTTCGGCGACCGTGGGGGCGGTAATGCGGGGCACATGCCCTCCTGTTGCTGCGGTTACGGGTTGATGAGCCGTCCGTCGACCATCTCCACTACCCGGTGGCAATGGTGCAGTACGTCGTGATCGTGCGTCACCATAACTGTAGCAACGCCGCGCTCGGCGGCTTCCCGTGCCAGCAGTGCCACCACGTCCTGGCTGCGCTGCCGGTCGGGGGCAGCGGTGGGTTCATCCACGAGCAGCAGGCGCGGCCGTGTCACCAGGGCACGGGCAATTCCACCCGCTGGCGTTCACCGCCGGAAAGCCGGCCCGGCCGGCTCTTGAGCTTGTGGTCCATTCCCGCCGCTGCTGTCCGGGCCGCGCGGGCAGCAGCCCGGGCTGTGCGGCTGGTCACGCAGGATTCGGCAGAGCAGTTTGTGCGGACCCCGGCGGCGGAGGCGCGGATGTTCCGGACCGAGCCGCGGCGCATGGCCGCTGCCGGGCTGCCCGCGGCCCTGCGGTATCTCCTGGATGCCGTGTCCCTGCGGCTGGGGGTCCTGCGCCGGACGGCGGCACAGACTTCCCGCACGCAGGCGGCGGCCCCGGAACCTGGGTCCCGGGGCCGCCGTCGTGCTGTGTGGAGGGGTTCGGGCCGGCTAGGCCGAGATGCTCTGGCCTGTGCCGCCCCAGATGTCGTCGCCGCGCAGCGTGGCGTCGGCCCCGCCGTCGGTGTAGATCGTCTGGCCGGTGGTGTGGGTGTTTTCCTCGCTGGTCAGCCATGCCAGCAGCCGGGCGATGACTACGGGCTCGGAGTGGCCGTTCAGTGGCATCGGCACTGAGGAGTCCACCATCTGGCGGCCTTCCGGCGTGGCCAGCAGTTCCTTGGTCATGGCGGAGAGGACTGTGCCCGGAGCGACGGCGTTCAGCGGGATGCCGGCGCCTGCCCACTGGCCGGTCACGCTGGCGCGGCGCACCCAGCGGCTGAGGGCGCGCTTGGAGGACGGGTAGTTGAGGTAGCCGACACGCGGTCCCTGCTCGGCCAGGGCGGCGCCCAGCTCCAGTGCGCGGGCTTCATTGCCGGCAAGCATTGCGTCCACCAGCTCGGGGGAGTTGGGCTGCAGGGAGGCCATGGAGCTGACGACGGCGGCACGGGGAGCGTCGCTCTTGGCCAGCTCCGGTGCCAGCAGTTCCAGGAATTCGGTGACGCCGAAGTAGTTTACGGCCACGGTGATCGGGGCGGAGCTGAAATCCCGGCACAGGCAATGACGGCATCAACCCGGCCGTTGGCCAGTTCCAGCGCCTTGTCCGCGGCGCTCCGGCGGCCCTCGGGGGTGCTGAGGTCAGCTTCGACCTCGGCACCGCGCAGGTCCACGCCCACTACGGTGAAGCCGCGTTCGCGCAGCAGTTCGGCAGTAGCGGCGCCGATTCCCGATCCTGATCCGGTAACAATATAAGTACGAGTCATGCCTAAAGCTTACGCTGTAAACACGGCGGTAAGCCACCGGATGCGCCGCCGGTTTGGGGCGTGTCCCCGGCCAGGTCCCGGTCAGCGCTCGAGCCGGGTTTCCCAGTCAGGCGGGACGAGGCCGGCCGGTCCGGGAACAGTCTGGTCCAGGGGATGGGACTGCGGAGGTGCCAGTGGCGGGCCCGTGAATAGCGAGCCGCTGCGGTAATCCCAGAACCACTTCTCACCCGGTTCATAGCTGCGGATAACGGGATGCCCGGTGGCTGCTTCATGAGCTGTGGCGTGGCGGTTCGGCGAAGAGTCGCAGCAGCCTATATGCCCGCACTCGGCGCAGCGGCGCAGGTGGAACCACCAGCTTCCCTAGGCGGTACATTCCACGCATCCGGGTCCGGACGGCGGAACCGAAACATTGATGCCCGTGGACTCGTGCATGGTTCCTCACTTTCTGCCGCAGCGGAGCCACCCCCGGCCCTCCCACCGTAGCGGGCGGCCGGTGCCGGCAACAGGGCCGGCAACAGGGCCGGCAACAGGCCCGGCGGTTAGGCCGGGCCGGGCGAGGGGCGGGTGGGCGAGGGGGCGGGTGCTTTCGCGCACCACCAGCTCCGGAGTGAACCGCACCTGCCGCGGCGCGGCCGGTGCGGACCCGAGCTGCTCCTGCAGGAGCTCCACTGCGGTGCGGCCGATTTCCTCGGCCGGCTGGCGGATTGATGACAGCGGCACCACCGTGGACTGGGCAAAGTCGATGTCGTCATAGCCGATCAGCGCCACATCCCCGGGAACCCGCAGCCCGTTGATCAGGAGCAGGGACTGCAGGACGCCGACGGCGAGAAGGTCGTTGGCACAGAAAATCGCTTCCGGCAGCCTGTCCCGGCCCCGCTTGATGAGCTCCCCGCCCACTGCCCGTCCGGCAAGGACCGTCATGCCGGCGGCCTCCACAACTTCGAGGCTGGCGCCGGGAACGCGGTCGACGGCGGCGCGGGCTCCGGACAGCCGCTCGGCGACCTGGCGGATACCGGGGGATCCGCCCACGAAGGCGAGCCGGCGCCGGCCGGTCTCCAGCAGGTGCTCCGCTGCCATGCGGCCGCCCGCGGTGTCATCCACTGAAACCGAGCTGTGGACGGCGGGGTCGCCTTCACTGTCCACCAGGACGGCCGCCACTCCGTGGTCCCGCAGCGAACGGAGGCGGCTGTCGGCGTCGCCGGCGGGGGAGAACAGCACGCCCTGCACCCGCTGCTCCTCGAACAGGGTCACGTAGCGGGCTTCGCGCTTCGGGTCGCTGCCGCTGTTGCCGAGGATGATGTCAGCGCCGTGCCGGGTGGCTTCATTCTCCGCCGCGCGGGCCACGGCGGCGAAAAACGGGTTAGAGGAGTCGAGCACGATCAGGCCGATGGTGCGGCTCTGGCCGGCACGCAGCTGCCGGGCGGCGTCGTTGCGCACGAAGCCCAGCGCTTCAACGGCGTTCATCACCCGCAAAAGGGTGGGCGGGGAAACCCGGTCCGGGTGGTTGAGGGCATTCGACACGGTCCCCACGGCCACGCCGGCGCGCGCGGCCACCTCTTTGATGCTTGCTGCCATTGGATCCCCTAGGTGTTCCGGCGGTGGCCTGTCTTGACAGCGTATCGCGAAAACCCTAGGTTGAACCGTACGAATGAAACGATTCAACATCAGCCGCCCACGTACGCCCCGGCTGGAGGTTCTGCCCGTCTGCACATTTTGGAGTACAGCCCATGACGTCACTGAACGACATCCTCCCCGCCCTTGCCGCCCTGGAAATCGAGGTCCCCTCCTGGGCCTACGGCAATTCCGGTACCAGGTTCAAGGTGTTTGCCACCCCCGGAACCCCGCGCAGCGTCCACGAAAAGATCGCCGACGCGGCGAAGGTTAACGAGCTGACCGGGCTGGCCCCCGCCGTCGCCCTGCATATTCCCTGGGACGCGGTGGACGACTATGCGGAGCTGGCGACATTCGCCAAGGAACACAACATTGTCCTGGGCACCGTAAACAGCAACACGTTCCAGGACGACGAATACAAGTTCGGCAGCCTGACCCACAGCAACCCGGCCGTGCGGCAGAAGGCCGTTGACCATATGTATGAGTGCATTGAGGTCATGCACCAGACCGGATCCAGGACCTGAAGATCTGGCTGGCCGACGGTACCAACTATCCGGGGCAGGGCAACATGCGCTCGCGGCAGGACTGGCTGGCGGACTCGCTGCGCAAGGTGTACGACCGCCTCGGCGAGGACCAGCGGATGGTCCTCGAATACAAGTTCTTCGAGCCGGCTTTCTACCACACCGATGTTCCCGACTGGGGCACCTCCTACGCCCACACCCTCGCCCTGGGCGGGAAGGCACTGGTGTGCCTGGACACCGGCCACCACGCGCCGGGCACCAACATCGAATTTATCGTTGCCCAGCTGCTGCGCCTGGGCAAGCTTGGCTCGTTCGACTTCAACTCCCGGTTCTACGCGGACGATGACCTGATTGTCGGCGCCGCCGACCCGTTCCAGCTCTTTCGGATCCTGTTCGAAGTGGTCCGCGGCGGCGGGCTCGGCCCGGACAGCGGAGTCTCCCTGATGCTGGACCAGTGCCACAACCTCGAAGAGAAGATTCCCGGCCAGATCCGTTCCGTGCTCAACGTGCAGGAAATGACGGCCCGCGCCCTGCTGGTCGACACTGATGCCCTGGAGGCGGCGCAGACCTCCGGCGATGTCCTCGGCGCGAACGCCGTCTTCATGGATGCCTTTTACACCGATGTGCGTCCGGGCCTGGCGCAGTGGCGCGAGTCCCGCGGACTGCCTGCGGACCCGGTGGCCGCCTACGCTGCCAGTGGCTATCAGGAGACGATCAACACCGAACGCCGGGGCGGCCGGCAGGCCGGATGGGGAGCCCAAGGAAATGACCAACGAAACTGTCAGCGCGCTGATTGCACGCTCCAACCGTCTGGGGGCCGACAAGCGCAACACCAACTACGCCGGCGGCAACACGTCCGCCAAAGGCTTCGATGCTGACCCGGTCACCGGCGACAACGTGGAACTGCTCTGGGTCAAGGGCTCCGGCGGTGACCTGGGCACCCTGAAGGAATCCGGGCTGGCCGTCCTGCGGCTGGACCGCATGCGCGCCTTGGTGAACACCTACCCCGGCGTGGACCGCGAAGATGAAATGGTGGCTGCCTTTGACTACTGTCTCCACGGCAAGGGCGGAGCGGCGCCCTCGATTGACACCGCCATGCACGGCCTTGTTGACGCCGCACACGTGGACCATCTGCATCCGGATTCCGGCATTGCGATTGCGACGGCGGCCGACGGTGAAGCCCTGACGCAGAAGATCTTCGGCTCCAAGGTTCTCTGGATGCCCTGGCGCTGCCCGGGCTTCCAGCTCGGCCTGGACATTGCCGCCATCAAGGAGGTCAATCCCCAGGCCGTCGGCACCATTCTGGGCGGCCACGGCATCACCGCCTGGGGTGCCACTTCCGAAGAAGCCGAAGCCAACTCGCTGTGGATCATCGAAACCGCCGAAGCCTACATTGCCGCCAACGGCCGCAAGGACCCGTTCGGCCCCGTGCTGCCGGGCTATGCGCCGCTGCCCGAAGCGCAGCGGCGTGTGAAGGCTGCCGCGCTGGCTCCGGTGATCCGCGGTCTGGCCTCCACTGACAGGCAGCAGGTGGGGCACTTTACCGACGACGCTGCCGTCCTGGACTTCCTGGAGCGCGCCGAACATCCGCGCCTGGGCGCCCTGGGCACCTCATGCCCGGACCACTTCCTGCGCACCAAGGTCAAGCCGCTGATCCTGGACCTGCCCCCCGGCGCCTCCGTGGGGGACAGCATTGTCCGGCTGAAGGAACTGCACGACCAGTACCGCGCGGATTACCAGGCCTACTATGACCGCCACAGCACCGACGAGTCCCCGGCCATCCGCGGCGCCGACCCCGCCGTGGTCCTGGTGCCCGGCGTGGGCATGTTCACGTACGGCGCCAACAAGCAGACCGCCCGGGTGGCCGGCGAGTTCTACCTCAACGCCATCAACGTGATGCGCGGCGCGGAGTCCATTTCCACCTATGCCCCGATCGGGGAAGCCGAGAAGTTCCGGATCGAATACTGGGCGCTGGAGGAAGCCAAACTGGCCCGCATGCCCAAGCCGAAGTCCCACGCCACCCGCATTGCGCTGGTGACCGGAGCGGCGTCGGGCATCGGCAAGGCCATCGCCACCCGGCTTGCCGCCGAGGGCGCCTGCGTGGTCATCGCCGACCTGAACCTGGAGAGCGCCGAAGCCGCGGCCGCGGAACTGGGCGGTCCCGACGCCGCCGTCGGCGTGCAGGCCGATGTGACGGACGAGGCGCAGGTGCAGGCGGCAGTCGACGCCACCGTCCTGGCCTTCGGCGGGCTGGACCTGGTGGTCAATAACGCCGGCCTGTCCATCTCCAAGCCGCTGCTGGAAACCAGTGAAAAGGACTGGGACCTGCAGCACGACGTCATGGCCAAGGGATCCTTCCTCGTCTCCAAGGCCGCGGCCAAGGTCCTGATCGACCAGGAGATGGGCGGCGACATCATCTACATTTCCTCCAAGAACTCCGTCTTCGCCGGACCAAACAACATTGCCTACTCCGCCACCAAGGCCGACCAGGCGCACCAGGTGCGCCTGCTGGCCGCCGAGCTGGGGGAGTACGGCGTGAAGGTCAACGGCATCAATCCCGACGGCGTGGTCCGCGGGTCCGGCATCTTTGCCGGCGGCTGGGGTGCCAAACGTGCCGCTGTCTACGGCGTTCCCGAGGAGGAACTGGGTAAGTTCTACGCCCAGCGCACCCTGCTCAAGCGCGAAGTCCTGCCGGAGAACGTGGCCAATGCGGTGGCCGTGCTGACCGGCGCGGACCTCTCGCACACCACGGGACTGCACATTCCGGTTGACGCCGGCGTGGCGGCGGCTTTCCTGCGATGAGTGCGGACACGCCGGGTGGGCCCAGGATGCCTCGCACGGCGGGGGGCCTGGGACCGCGGATACGCCTGGCGCGGCCGGGGAGTTCGCCGGCGTGTTTGCCGCCGTCGATGTTGGCGCCTCCTCCGGCCGGGTCATCCTCGGCCGGATGGGCGCCGGCGGACCCGCACTGGAAACGGTGCACCGTTTCCCCAACGGGGTGCGGGACATCGACGGTGCGCTGCGCTGGGATGTGCGCGGCATTTTCGAGGAAGTCCTCACCGGCCTGTCACTGGCTGCGGTACGCGCCGCCGAAGGGGGCGAGCGGATTCTTAGCATCGGGATCGACACCTGGGCGGTGGACTACGCCCTGATCGACGCCGACGGCGCGATGGCGGCGCTGCCGCACAGTTACCGCGACAGCCGCACCGCCGCCGTCGTGCCCAAAGTCCATGAAAAGGTGAACGAAGCGCAGCTGTACGCCGTCACCGGCCTGCAGTTCCTGCCCTTTAATTCGGTGTACCAACTGGCCTGTGAGCCGAACCTTGCCGGCCGGCAGGCACTGCTGGTTCCCGATCTGCTGGCGTTTTGGCTGACCGGGGAACGGCGCACCGAGGAAACCAACGCCTCCACCACCGGTCTCTTTGATGCGGTGGCGGGGGAGTGGGCTGCTGAATTCCTTTCCGTCCTGGGGCTGCCGGAGAAACTGTTCCCGGAGCTGGTGGCACCGGGAGAGACAGTGGGGGGACTGCTGCCGGTGGTGGCTGCGCGCACCGGACTGCCCGCCGGTACTCCGGTGGTGGCCGTGGGCTCGCATGACACCGCTTCGGCGGTGGCGGCGGTTCCGGCGCTGGAACCGAACTTCGCGTTCATTTCCTCCGGCACCTGGTCGCTGGCCGGAATTGAGCTGGCACATCCGGTGCTGACCGGGGCCAGCCGGGACGCCAACTTCACGAATGAGCGCGGCGTGGATTCCACCATCCGCTACCTGCGCAATGTCGGCGGGCTGTGGCTGCTGAGTGAATCCCTGCGGGTTTGGGAAGCGGACGGGGCGAGCCTCCAGCTGCCGGATTTGCTGGCAGCGGCAGCCCTGCTGCCGGCCGGCGGGCCGGAGATTGACGTGGACTCCGACGGGTTTATTGCCCCGGGGGAGATGCCGGACCGGATCCGCGCCGCCGTGCATGCTGCCGGCGGGTCGCTGCCGGAGGATCCGGCCGCCGTTGCCCGCTGTATCCTGGATTCCCTGGCGGCGGCCTACGCCCGCACGCTGCGTGCTGCCGCCGAGCTCTCGGGCCGGCGGATCGACGTCGTGCACATCGTCGGCGGCGGCTCCCAGAACGCCCTGCTGTGTCAACTCACCGCGGATGCCACCGGCCTGCCGGTGGTCGCCGGACCGGTCGAAGCGACAGCGCTGGGCAACGTCCTGGTCCAGGCGCGGGCCGCCGGCGCGGTCTCCGGTTCCCTTTCCGGCCTGCGGGAACTGGTGGCACGGAGTTCCGCCACGGTGGCCTATCAGCCGGCCGGCGGTGCGAGCCCCACCATCCGTTCGCTCTCGTCCCAGAGCCGGGCGGACAGCGCGGCGTCGTAGGCATCCTTGTTGGCCTTCGAAATCTTGGACTTGTAGTAATACTTGCCGGAGTGCCAGGCCTGCCCGGGAGCTGACGTGGCCAGCCACACCAATGTTTGGGCCCCCTGCTCCGGGGAGATCAGGAACTTGTTCAGTGCAGTCCGGTACATCACCCGCATCAAGCTCGAGGATTCCGACGCGAACGATGTGGCGACGGCGCCGGGGTGAAAGGCAGCGGTGGAAATTCCCTGTGCCCCGTACCTGGCATCCAATTCCCGGGTGAAGAGAATGTTTGCCAGCTTGGCGTTCCCATAGGCCCGGTTTGGCGTGTATTTGCGGCGGGCTTCCAGATCGTCAATGTCGAAGTGCGCAAAGATGCTGTTGGCCACGCTCGAGGTGTTGATGACGCTCGCCCTGGATTCCACCAGCCGGTCCAGCAGCAGGTTGGTCAACAGAAACGGTGCCAGGTGATTGACCTGCAGCGTCTTCTCATGGCCGTCCACGGTCTCCTCCCGCGGGCCCATGATGCCGCCGGCGTTGTTCGCCAGGACATCAATCCGCGGGTAGCGGTCCAGCAGGGTGCCGGCCAGGGAGCGTACGTCGTCGAGCCGGGCAAAATCCGCCAGCAGATACTCCGCGTCCAGTTCTTCGGCCACTGCCGCTGTCTTCTCGCGCGACCGGCCGACGACGACGACCCGGTCACCCAGGCTTCGCAGACTGCGTGCCGCGGCGGCTCCGATGCCGTCGCTCGCTCCGGTAATGACGATCGTTCGATCTGGCACGTGGCCCCTCTCGGGCAGATGATGGCGGCGGAACCTCCCGGTGGAGGTTCCTCCAAGTATTGCCCGGCGGAGCCGATTCGCCAACGAGCGTGCGGCGGTTCCCCGGTCAGCGTATCGGCGTAGGCCGGGCCGCTGCGTAGGCGGGGCGTTCCGGCGTAGGCGGGGCGTTCCGGCGTAGGCGGGGCCGCTGTGTGGTCGCGGCGCGCAGCGCACCTGGAGCAGGCGGCGGCTTTGACGCCTCCTGGAACTGGTGTGTCTGCTCGTGAGCGTGCCGATCGCCGTCGTCGCCAGTGCCGCCGGCCTGCCCCTGATCCGGGAGAGCAGGGTTCGCGGCAATACCCGCTACAACCTGCCTGGTGCCTTCCTTGTGGTTGCCGGCCTTGCCTCTCTGGTCTTTGGCTTTGCTCAAGCGGCATTCTGTTCCTGGTGTTTTACTTCCAGATCGTGCCCGGTTATTCGCCGCTGAAGTCGGGCCTGGCGTCGCTGCGGATGACCCTGCCATGGCTGCCGGTGCCGGTGTGCTGTCCAAGTTCCTGCCCCGCACCGGCGCGCGCCTGCCCATGACCTGGGTCCTGGAAGCCCTGCCGGGACTGATCCTGCTGGGCTTTGGGATGGCGACGATATTCGTCCCGCTGCAGGACGTTGCCCTCGCTGGAATCGGCGGGCACGACGCCGGTGTTGCCAGTGCCGCCGTTCACGCACTGCGATAAGCACACAGTGGGGCATCGTATCTACGACCCGTTCAGGAACGCGGCCGTGTCACCGGTACTCGACCCCAGGCACGCGGCCACACGGTGTCCCAGCGCGTGACTACGGGGTAGGAAATCCGGGAAAACGGGGCAGGTAGTCCGGTGAAAAAGACGGGTATTTGAACGACCCTGAATCGGCTGTTTTGGGGCTGTTTTGGGGCTGTTTTGGTCAGTTGGAGAGCCGGAAATGTCAGTGCCGGGTGAAAGCCTGAAGGCATGGATCAGAACGGATCTTTTCCCGGCGAAGCGGCCGGCAGCGAAGTAACCGGCAGGGCAGGGGCGGCTCCGGGCGCGGCGGCTCAAGCCGCGGCTCCGGGCGCGGCGGCTCAAGCCGATGTTCCGGGCGCGGCTCAAGCCGCGGCGGTTCATCGCCTGTCGGTCTTCACCGCCGTGCCGGGCGTTTCCGCTGTTGATCCTGCTGCCCCGGTTCCTGCCGCCGAGTTTGTTGCCCCGGCCCTGTTCCTGCCCTCGATCCTGCGGTGGCAGGCTCCGCCGTCTTCAAGGGATCCCTAACGCTCGAAGCCGCGGAAACGTTCAGCCAGGACGAGGCCGGAACCGTGTTGACCCGGTTGGATCAGCTCATCCAGTGGGCGCAGGCCCAGCAGGCACGGACCCTGCACCGGATCCACACGTTGTTTCGTGAGGAGTATGTGCAGGGCACCGGAACCCTTGATCCAGGAATGGCTTTCAGTCTCGCCGCAGAGGAAGCAGCAGCCATCCTGCACCTGCCCACAGGCACCGCGGCAGCGCTGATGACCGAAGCCGGAACCCTGTGCACTACCCACACCGCCACCCTCCACACCCTGGATGCGGGGCAGATCAGTTACGGACACGCCCGAATCGTGGTGGATCAGTCCCAGAACATACCGTCCGGGCAGCTGCCCGCCTTCGAAGCCGACCTGCTCACCGCAGCGGCCGGACAGACCAGAGCCCAGTTCCAGGTTCGTGCCCGCCGGCTTCGGGAGAACCACTATCCGCAGACCATCGTGCAGCGCCAGCGCACCGCGTTTGACCGGCGCACGGTGTGGGTGCAGCCCGAGGACGACGGGATGTCCTGCTTCTCGGCACTGCTGCCGGCGGAAAAAGCCCAAACCTTCTTCCACCACCTCACGAAAGCGGCCCGGGGCGAACAAGCCCACGGCGATCCCCGAACGGTGGACCAACTGCGCACGGACATTCTCTCGGACTTGCTGGAGAGCGGAAGCCGTGCCGGCTGTGGCAGCTCCTGCCACCCCGGCGGCACTGTTGCCGGCCACGGCAATGGTGCTGGTGCTGGTGCTGCTAGGAATGACTTTGACTCCGGTACAGATTCAGGGAAGGCCCGGCACTCCGGCCCACTGCAGGACAAGCGTTCCCCTGGCGGGAAGGGCCGCGGGCCGAAGAACGGGGCCGTGTGCGGTGGCCATGGTGCCCGGGCCCGGACTGAGATCCTGGTCCTGGTGACCGCTGAAACCCTTTTCGGTGCGGACGAGCAGCCTGCGGAACTGCACGGGTACGGGCCGATCAGCCCGCAGACCGCGCGCCGGATGGCCCGGGAAGCGGCTAAATGGACACCGGTGGAGCGGGATCCGGACAGCGGAGACATTCTTCGGGTGGGCCGCAGCCGGAAAGTTCCGGCCGGTCTGAGACGGTATCTGAGGTTGCGGGATGAAACCTGCCGGTTCCCGGGCTGCCGGACGAACGCGGTGATCTCCGAAATCGACCACACCAAACCCTGGGCCCAGGGCGGGGCCACGGACCATGACAATTTGGAGCATTTATGCCGCCGGCACCACCTGTTCAAAACCGAAGGGTTCTGGAAAGCACGGCAACCGAGCCCGGGCGTCATTGAATGGACCTCACCGGGAGGACGGAACTACCGCACTGAAGCGCACGTCACTCTGGCCCGGGACCGAGGGGAAGCACCGGCTGCCTCCGGCACCGGGGGTATTCCCAGCGGCGCGGGCGGGGAAGTTCTTGCGGGCCGCATGGTGGGGGCGCCCAGCGAAATGCCGCTTCCTCCGGACCGGGCTCAATGAGCCCCTGCGGCCAGGATCAGGATCAGGATCAGGATCAGGATCAGGATCAGGATGATGATTACGGAGGCAACCCACCGCCCTTCTAACCGCTGGGCGAACGCGTGCAGGTGAGCGGCGGTTCCTCAGGCCGTGTGGAGCCCGGAGCCCGGAGCCCGGGGCCTCAGGCCCTGTGGTAGCCCGGAGCCCGAGAGCCCGAGAGCCCGAGAGCCCGAGAGCCCCAGAGCCCCAAGCCTGAGAAGCCCGGAACCCCGGAACCCCAAGCCCCGGCGGTCCAAGCACGGAACTGGTCAGCGGAATCCGCCGTCGCTGCTCAGCACCTGTCCGACCATCCAACGGCCCTCATCGCTCACCAGCCAGGCAATGAGGCGTGCCGGATCGTCGGGTTCGCCGAATCGTCCGCCGGGGAAGCGTGAAAGGACCTCTTCGAGGACTTCGGGAGGACGGTCTGCGGTGTCGGCCTCCAGGTATCCGGTGTTCACGGGACCGGGGTTCACCGTATTGAGGACGATTCCGGCCCGAATCAGATCGGCAGCCACTGACGGCGTGATGCCGGCAAGGGCGGCTTTCGACGTGGCGTAGGCGATTTCGTTCTCCATCACACCGCCGTTGATCTGGCCCGAGGTCATCCAAATAACCCTGCCCCTGGCCGTCCGTCGTGCTGCTCGGCGAAACTTCTGGTGAGCAGCAGGGTGGACCGCGTGTTGACCTGCCAATGAGCATCCAGTTTCTCGCTGGTCATCTCCGCCAGGGTGCCGTCACCGCCGCTGCGGGCATGATTGCTGATCAGGATGTCCAAATGGCCCAGTGCCGACCCGGCAGCGTCAATCACCTGAGCGGCTCCGTCGGCCGCTGCCAGATCGGTGCTGCCATGGGCCAGCCGCGCGCCGTCGGCAAGCTGGGCGCGCAGTCCGCCGACGACGTCGTTCACGTTATCTGCACCCCGGGGCTGCTGCGCATCATGAGGGGAAAAGTGCGCCAAGTACAGGCTGGCACCCATTTGCGCCAGCCGGGAGGCAACGGCAAAGCCGATGCCCTGCCTGCGGCTGACTCCCGTGACGACGGCAGTCCGGCCGGCAAGCGGAAGGGGGAGCCTGAGTGTGCATTCATGTTTTCCTTCGGGGCAGAGATCAGCGGGCAAACAGTCATGCAATCGATACCGACCGCAGCGTCCGTGGAGAGAGCCGGTCCTGCAGCACCAGTGTCGCAGCGCCGAGCGCCGCAGCATCGTTGCCGTTGACGGACATGCGCACCTCCACGCGGTGGATTGCGCGTGCCATGGCGCGTTTATCCAGGGCCGAAGAAATGGCGTCGACGTAAAAGGAGCCCGCCGTGGCGAAGGCGCTGCCGGCCAGGACCACGAGCTGCAGGTCCAACAGATTGACCATGGAGATCACAGCACTGGCCACATAATCGGCGGAACGCCCGATGAGCTGCAGGGCCACCGGGTCGCCGTCGTTCGCCGCAGTACCTATGGCGGCGAAATCCTCGGAGACAATTCCGGTCAACGGAAGCATGAGTTCACCGCGCGCGACGGCGTCCGCGGCCTGGGCGACAACGACCTGGGGACTGGCATACAGCTCCAGGCAACCGATGTTCCCACAGGAACAGGGGAGCCCGTTGGCATCGACGCTCACATGGCCGATTTCCCCGACATTGGAACTGACGCCCTGATAGATGGTGCCGTCCATGACAATTCCCGCACCGATGCCGGAACCCATGTACACGGAGGCATAACTTGTGTAGCCGGCGGTGGCGCCGAGCCAGTATTCCCCGATGGCCGCTGCCGTGGCGTCATTGTCGAACTCGCAGTGCAGTCCGGTGGTGGTGGACAGTGCGCGGCGCAGCGGAAAATCGGTCCACTCCCGGAAGGACGGGGCGCCGATCATGGCGCCGGCAGTCCGGTCCAGGGGCCCGGGGCGGCCACCCCCATTCCCACTACGGTTTGGCGGTCCACGGCCAGCGCCTCAAACAGGTTGTCGACGTCGGCGGTGATGCGGCTGACCACGGCCATGGGTGTGGCATTGCCGGGCCCGCTGACCCGGCGGCGGCCCACTACGCGCCCGCTGAGGTCCGCCACCACATAGGTGATGTAATCCTGGCCGATGTGCACGCCGAGGCCCAGCCGGGACGCCGGGTTGAGTTCCAGGAGCATCCGCGGTTTGCCACCGGTGGACTCGCCGCGTCCGGCTTCCAGCACTACTCCGTCATTGAGCAGCGAACGCACCGCGGTGGAGATGGTTGCCTGCGTGAGACCGGTCATTTCGGCCAGTTCCACGCGGCTGACCGGGCCGGAAACCCGGATCAGGTCAAGGATCTTCCCGCGGGATGATTCGCGGGGACGGTTTTGGTTCACGGGTGGGTCCTTGTCGGGCGTCCCTGCAGCGTGCCCCTGCAGAATGGCAGAACAGGTGTGGGGGACGGGTGGGATGAAGTGCCGGGCGGTGCCGGGGCGGGTGGACGGACAGTCCAGCTGTCCGGTGGGCAGCCGGCCGGCTGGACGGGCTGCCGGCGGGCTGCGCCGGGCCGGGGTGCCATGCTGCTACCTCACAGAGCGGGCGGTGACTGCTTCCAGCCAGGCATCGGCGATGGCAGCATGCCCTTCCGGTGTTGGATGGACACCGTCGAGGGCCAGGGACTCAGGCGGCCTGCCGGAGGCAACCAGGCTATTGAGGATCTCATCGGTGCGTACGAGCACCGCGCCAAATTCCTTGGCCAGCCTCCGGACAGCGGCGATCTTGGGATCCAGATCCTCCCGCCACGATTGTTGGCCGGCGGTTACCGGCAGCAGGAACGGTTCCATGAGCACGACGGCGGTATCCGGCGCCAGCCTCTCCAGCAGAGCCCGGTATCGGGCCAGGAAGGTGGCGTGATCCGATTCCTGCCCGGCATCGTACCGGCGCCAGGTGTCATTGATGCCAACCATGACGGACACGGCGTGCGGGGATTCGATCACCACATCGGCGTCCCAGCGCCGCGCGAGGTCCTCAACTCGGTCACCGCCGACACCGCGGTTGAGGACCTCGGTCCGGTGAAGGCCGGCACTCTCGGCCAGCAGGCGGACGTAGCCTTCCCCCAAGCCGCCGCCGGCGCCTTCGCGCCGGCCGCAGTCCGTGACACTGTCGCCCGCGAATACCACCCGGCGCCCTTCAAAGAGCGGTACCGCAGCTGTCATGGGGTCTCCTTGGATCATGAATGTAACTCACATCACTTACTTTAGTTCTCAAAGTAACCCCTGCCTGCCCCGGTATCAAATGGATGGAGGCCTGCCCCGAGTCTCGCCCCACTCAGGGACTCCGGATCGTCGACTTTTCGGGACGCTCCGATCCATGCCGACCAACTTTCTGCCCCACGGCCTCTTGGCCATGGACTGCCTCCCGGTATGCCGCCCGGCAGGTCAGATCCTCCGGCTGCAGAGAAATAAATTCACTGATTCTCCGAAACTTCCTTGACGCGCCTAATAAAGTCGCCTAAGAAAGTACCAGCGGTTCTGATTGTGGCGAACCTCACATAGTCCGGCGGCGCACCGGCCGTCCGAATTCCGAAAGGTACAACGATGTCCTTCAAATTTTCAGGCACGCGTCCAGCCCGAAAGCGGCTGGGTTTGGCCGCTGCGGCGATTGTGGGCTCCACCGCCCTGGTCCTGACCGGCTGCGCCTCCGGGGAGGAGGATCGACCGACGACGCCGTCTCCTCCATTACGGTGTTCAACGGCGCCACCGGAACGATTACGGAGAACTTCAATCCGTTCTCGACGACGGCTCTGCAGCCAACCCTGGGCGTCGTGTTCGAGCCGCTGTTCTGGTACAACGCCGCAGTCGAGGAGGAACCAACGCCGCTGCTGGGTACGGCCTATGAATGGAATGAGGCGGGTACGGAGCTGACCATCACCACCCGCGAAGGCGTGAAGTGGTCCGACGGCGAAGACTTCACGGCCGAAGACGTGGCCTTCACCTTCAACCTGGTCAAAGACACGCCCGAGCTGAATACGACGGGGCTCTCGGCCTCCGCCGAGGCCACCGACACGAACACCGTTGTGCTCACTTTTCCCGAAAACTCCTTCATGCAGGAGCCCAGCGTGCTGGGCAACCAGGGCATCGTGCCCGAACACATTTGGAAAGACGTCGCTGATCCGATCACTGAAATAAACTCCGGCCCGGTGGGAACCGGCCCGTACAAGGTCAAGGACTTCACGGCCCAGAGCTACTTGATGGAGAAGAACGAGCAGTACTGGGAGGAAGGCAAGCCGGAAATTCAGGAAGTGCGCTACATCGCCCTCGAATCGGCCGACGCTGCCACCGGCGCGCTCCTTGACGGACAGATCGACTGGATGAGTTCCTTCCTTCCGGGGCTGGAGACCATCCTGGAGGACAACGAGAACCTTTCCTACGTGAACACCCCCGCCATGATGACCTCCATCTTCACCTGCGCCAATGAGGCACTGGGCTGTGACGGACCGCAGACCGATGAAGCCGTCCGGCAGGCAATCAACTTGGCCATGGACCGGGAGCAGCTGAACCAGCTGGCCGGCGGAGGCTTCGCGGAGCCGGCGTCTCCCGTCATGGTGCTGCCGGAACGCGACGCGACATGGATCTCCAACCCGGAGCACAAGGAAGTGCCGCAGAGCGCCAACGTCTCGGAAGCCGAAACGGTCCTCGAAGCGGCGGGCTGGACCAAGGGCGGCGACGGAATCCGCACCAAGGACGGCGAGCGCCTCAGTCTGAGCATCCAGACGGTGTCCGGTTGGAGCGACTACATCTCCATCAATGACGCGCTGACCCAGCAGCTGGCCGAGGCCGGTATCGAACTGAAGCCGACGCAGGTGACGTACAACGAGTGGAACAGCAACCAAACCCTGGGACAGTTCCAGCTTTCCCTGGACTCGATCGGCCTGCAGCCGTCCAACAACCCGTACTTCACCTACGAGAAGTGGTACAACGTCCAGAACACCACGCCGGTTGGCGAATCCGCGATCGCCGGCAACGCCGCCCGGTATGACAACCCGGTGGTGAACGAGGCCATCGGCGTTGCGCGGGCCACCAATGACGAGACCGTGCAGAAGGAGCAGTACGCGGTCATCCAGGAAGAGATTGCCGCTGACCTGCCTTACATCCCGATCTACGTGAACTCCATGCTGACCGAGTTCAACACCGACCGGGCCACCGGCTGGCCCAGCGAAGAGGATACCTACGCCCTCCCCGCCTCCTGGAAAGCCTGGGACAACGGAATCGTGCTGAAGAACCTCACTCCTGCGCAGAAGTAACCTTCCGCTGTTGCCGGTCCCGCCGGGACCGGCAACAGCGCGGACCCTCCCTACCTGCTGCAGAAAGTAGTGCTAATGCGATACATCCTTCAAAAGCTCGGGTTCTACCTGGTGGCCTTCTGGGCGGCACTCACGCTGAATTTCTTCCTGCCCCGGCTGATGCCCGGAAACCCGGTGGACATGATGCTCACCAAGCTTGCCCAGCGGGGGCCAGTGAGCCCTGAAGCCCGGGAGGCCATCGAGCTGCTCCTCGGCACCAACTCGCAGGCCTCCCTGCCCGTGCAGTACTTCGAATATCTGGGCAAAATCTTCTCCCTGGACCTGGGCGTCTCAGTGGCCTACTTTCCCGCGTCCGTGTCCGACGTCATCGGACAGACGCTGCCCTGGACGATCGGGCTGATCGGCATCGCCACGCTCATTTCGTTTGTCATCGGGGTTGGCCTGGGAATGCTCGCCGGCTGGAAGCGCGGCTCGTGGCTGGACAATTTCATCCCCGTCACCACCATGTTTCAATCCGTCCCCTATTTCTGGTTGGCCCTGATCCTGCTGTTCCTGCTGGGCAGCACCTGGCAGCTGTTCCCCCTCAACGGGGGCTACAACGTGTACACCACCTCACCCGGATGGTCCTGGGAATTCATCGGCAGCCTGATCTACTACGGCACACTGCCCGCCCTCACCATCGTGATCTCCTCGGTGGGCGGCTGGATGCTGGGGATGCGCAACATGATGGTCTCCACGCTCTCCGACGACTACATCCTTACCGCGGAAGCCAAGGGCTGCGCCCGCGGCGCATCATGACCGCCTACGCGGCACGCAACGCGGTGTTGCCGTCCGTGGCGGGCTTTGCCATTTCCCTGGGCTTCGTGGTGGCCGGATCCATCGTCACGGAAGCGGTGTTCTCCTACCCCGGCATCGGCTCCGCACTGCTGAACGCCGTTAGCAGCAACGACTACTCCCTGATGCAGGGTGTCTTCCTCGTCATTACCCTCTCGGTGCTCGGTGCCAATCTGCTCGTGGACCTGCTCTACACCATCATCGATCCCCGTACCCGGGCACGAAGCTGAAAGGCCGGCCATGACCAGCACCACGCAGGATCCCGACATCGCCGCTGCCGCGGCACGCAGCACCCGGCCCAAACGAGCCTTCCCTCCGATGACACCCAAGCTTGCCGCCGGGCTAATCATCGCCGGATCGATCACGGCATTCGGACTCTTCGGGCCGATGCTGGTGGGCGATCCCTCCACAGTCAACAACATCGGCCTCTCCGGTCCCGGCGACGGTTACCTCCTTGGCACCACGCAAACCGGACAGGACGTCTTTGCCCAGCTGGCCTACGCAACCCGGGGATCCTCACCATCGGACTGATCGTTGGGGTGCTCACCGTAGTCCTGTCCGCCATCTTCGGCATCATCGGCGCCTATGCCGGCGGCTGGCTGGACGAATCATTTTCACTGTTCAGCAACGTCATGCTGGTGATACCGGGGCTTCCCCTGGTGATCATCATTTCCAGCTATGTTCCCGACAAGAGCATTTTCCTGGTGGCCATCGTCCTCGCCCTCACCGGCTGGGCCGGCTCGGCCCGGGTACTGCGCGGCTACACCCTCAGCGTCCGCAACCGTGACTATGTGGCTGCCGCCCGGGTGTCCGGGGAGAAGTCCTGGCGGATTCTGGGTGTTGAAATCCTGCCCAACCTGATTCCGCTGCTGGCTTCCCAGGCTGTTTTTGCCGTCATCTTCGCGATCCTCGGCGAAGCGGGTCTGTCCTTCCTCGGCCTCGGCGCATCGGGTTCCTTCACCTGGGGCACCATGCTGTTCTATGCCCAGAACGGACTCGCCCTGCGGCTCGGGGCGTGGTGGTGGTTCGTTCCGCCTGGACTGCTGATCGCAGCCTTCGGCGCGGCCCTGTCGCTGATCAACTTCTCCATTGACGAAATTATCAATCCCAAGCTCCGGGCCCAGACGCGGGCAACCCGCCGCAAATGGAACGTTTCCAAGGCCCAGCTTCGCCAGGCCGACAAGGAGGGAGCACTGTGAGCATCGACCAGCCCGTGAACATCGTCGAAACAGGGCCCCGGAACAACCGCACCGAACGCGCCGCCGAGGCCCGCAGCCATCCGGTCCTTACGATCGAGGACTTCAGCGTCGAGTACCAGGGGGAACGCACCGTCCGTGCCGTACGGAACGTAACCCTCGCCCTGGGCCGGGGCGAGATTCTCGGTCTGGCCGGCGAGAGCGGATGCGGCAAATCCACCCTGGCCTACGGCATCAACAGACTGCTGAAGCCTCCCGCAGTCATCACCGGCGGCGGCGCTGCCTTCCATTCACGGGAGGGCTACAGCATTGATCTCGCCGAACTCACGGGGGAGGAACTTCGGGCCTTTCGCTGGGACAAAATCTCCATGGTCTTTCAGGGCGCCATGAACTCCCTGAACCCGGTCATCACTATCCGGGCCCAAATGGAGGACATCTTCACCACGCACCGGCCGGACATGCCCAAAAAGGACCGGCGGGAGAAATGTGCGGAGCTGCTGGAGCGCGTTGGCGTGGACCGCTCCCGGCTTCTGTCGTATCCGCACGAGCTCTCCGGCGGGATGCGCCAGCGCGTCATGATCGCCATGGCCATGGCGCTGGATCCCCAGGTGATGATCATGGATGAACCGACCACCGCGCTCGATGTGGTGGTGCAGCGGGAAATTCTGCGCGAGATCACCCGGCTGCGCGAAGAACTGGGGTTCGCCGTCATCTTCATCACCCACGACCTGCCGCTGCTGCTGGAAATCAGCGACCGCATCGCCGTGATGCGCGAGGGCGAAATCGTGGAACTTGGAGATGCCGTGGAGCTGTACACCAACCCGCAGCATGAATACACGCGCACTCTGCTGGCGTCCTTTCCCAGCCTCACGGGTGAACGCGGCGCCTTTGTCCGCGGAACCGTCACCGACCATGAAAGCGGAGTGCAGCGATGAGCGTCCTCGAAGTCCGGGATCTGGTCAAGGAATACCGTCTGCGGGACGGACGGCAGTCACGGATCCTCACCGCCGTCAATCACGTCAGCTTTTCCATAGAAACCGGCCGTACGGTAGCCCTGGTGGGCCAAAGCGGCAGCGGCAAGTCCACGCTGGCGAAGCTGCTGATGCAGCTGGAAAAGCCAACGTCGGGACAGATCATCTTGGATGACACACCCGTTCTCCGCCGGGGTGCGGGACTGAAGCAGTACCGCAGCGACGTCCAGATGGTTTTTCAGGACCCGTTTGCGTCGCTGAACCCGTACCACACCATCGCCCACCACCTGGGACGCCCGCTGATCCTGCACGGCAAGGCATCGGGGCGCGAGGAGGTCATGGCCGGCGTCCACCGGCTATTGGAACGGGTCCGGCTCGACCCCGACATGGCGGAGCGCAAGCCGCACGAGCTCTCGGGCGGACAGCGCCAGCGGATCGCCATCGCCAGGGCGCTGGCGCCGAACCGCGCATCCTCGTAGCCGACGAACCGGTGTCGATGCTGGATGTTTCCATCCGCCTCGGCGTCCTGAACCTGCTGGCCGATCTGCAGCGCGAGGAGAACCTCGGCGTTTTCTACATCACGCACGACCTGGCGACCGCCCGGCACTTCTCCGACGACATCCTGGTGATGTTCAAAGGCGAAATCGTCGAGCGGGGCGCCGCCGACGACGTCATCCTCAACCCCCGGCACGAGTACACCCAGCTGCTCGCCGAAGCGGCACCCAACCCCGAGAAACGCCTGCACGCCTAATCCGGTCCGGGCAAGCCACCGCCACGCGCCGGGAAGCCGCATCCCGGCAAGCCACCGCCATACGCCGGGAAGCCGCAATTCCGGCACCGCGGCAGCCTTCTGCACCCGCAACCCCTGAACCACGTTTGGAGCTCCGACGCCATGACACACCCCCGCACCGCCCACCGCGTTTCCCTGGACCTCACCGGCCCGTGGGAGCTGACCTGGCAGGACGGCCCCGCAGACACCCCCGCCTATGCCCGGTCCCGGACGCCGCTGTCCGCCACGGTACCGGGGCAGGTGCACACCGACCTGATGGCCGCGGGCCTGCTCGAGGACCCGGACGCCGGCTTCGGCGAACTGGAGCAGTTTTGGATCGGGCACTCCACCTGGACCTATTCCCGGAGCTTCACCTGGACCGGCGTCCCTGAAACACCCGGTTCAGCTCAGCCCCGCACTGATCTGGTGGCGGAGGGCCTGGACACGTTCGCCGTCGTTCACTTGAACGGAACGGAGATCGCCCGCACCCGGGACCAGCACGTTGGTTGGCGCTGGGATGTCAGCGGGCTCCTGGCGGAGGGCGAGAACATCCTCGCCATCACTTTCGGCTCCGCCTGGGACGCGGCACATGAGTGCGAGGCCGTGGTCGGCGAACTTCCTCGGCCCTACGATGAGCCCTACGCCTACGTCCGTAAGAGCGCCTGCAATTTCGGCTGGGACTGGGGTCCGCACTACGTGACGGCGGGAATCTGGCAGCCCATCCGGCTGGAGACCTGGTCGGCGGCGAGGATATCGTCGGTCCGCCCGGCGGTCGAACTCACGGGCTTCACCCTGCCGTCGGCACCGGTGAAGCGGGTGCAGTCTCGGCCACGGTGCGCGTCACCGTGGGAATCGATGTTCCGGGTGTTGACCATCCGGAACAGGACGGACCGGCACTGACTCTGGATGCGGTGCTGACCGATCCGGAGGGCAACGAGGCCGCACGGGCCAGCGTGCCGGTGGTTTCCGTCGGCGACACAACGGTGGAACTGAGCGTCGCCGAGCCCCGGCTGTGGTGGCCGGCGGGACTGGGCGGACAGCCCCTGTACGGGCTCAGCGTCGAGGTGCAGTACGACGGCGAACTTGTGGCGGCCGCGGAACGGCGCCTGGGGCTGCGCACTGTCACCGTCGACGAAAGCCCCGACGAGGCCGGCACGGGCTGGGCGATCGTGGTCAACGGCCGCCGGGTGCGCATCCGCGGTTACAACTGGATTCCGGATGACCCGTTCATTGCCGAGGTGACCGGGGACCGGCTGGGGCAGCGGCTGGACCAGGCCGTCGACGGCGGCGCGAACCTGCTGCGCGTCTGGGGCGGAGGCTATTTCTCCACCGAGGCGTTCATGGACGGCTGCGACGAGCGCGGCCTCATGGTCTGGCACGACTTCCTCTTTGCCTGCAGCGCCTATGACGAGTCTGAGGAAATGATAACCAGCGTTACCCTCGAGGCCGAGCAGGCCGTGGCCCGGCTGGCGGCACACCCGAGCCTGGTGCTGTGGTGCGGCGGCAACGAATGCGTCTGGGGTGACTACGACTGGGGCTGGCGGGAGATCCTGCAGGGCCGTCCCTGGGGAGCGAAGTTCTACACCGAAATCCTTCCCGCCGTCATTGACCGGGTGGACCCCGGCCGTCCCTATTTGCCGAACAGTCCGTGGTCCGGCTCCCTGGACGTCCATCCCAACAATCCGGAGAGCGGACCCATCCACATTTGGACGGTCTGGAATAACCTGGACTACGCCCACTACCGCGATGCCGACCCCGCGTTTGTCTCTGAGATGGGTTGGTGCGCGCCTCCTGCGTGGAGCACGCTGCGGGCGGCAGTGACCGAAGGGGAGCTGCTGCCGGACAACCCCCAGGTGGTGCACCATATGCGCGCCGACCGCGGCATGGAGAAGCTCGCCCGCGGCCTGGCGCCCTACTTCGGCACCCCGGACACCGCGGAGGACTGGCATTACCTCACCCAGGTGGTCCAGGCACGGTCCCAGAGCGCCGGCGCGGAGTGGCTGCGCTCCCGTGAGCGCTGCGCCGGCGTCATCATTTGGCAGCTCAACGACTGCTGGCCGGTGCTCAGCTGGTCGGCCGTGGACGGCTCCGGAATCGAGAAACCGGTGTTTTTGGACTGCGGCGCTCCTTTGCGCCGGAACTGGTGACCATCGTGCCCGTGGCTCCGGGAGGCACCGGCGATCCCACCGGAACCGCCGGCCTGGAGCTCGTGGCCGTCAACGACGGCACCGGTCCCTGGCTAACCGATGTCCGGGTCCGGCGGCTGCGGGTCGACGGCACTGAGGTGGCACGGGCGGACTACCGGCTGGAGACGGCTGCCGGCTCCACCTCCCGCGTGCAGCTTGATTCCGTGCTGGCGTCATCAGACAACGGCACGGAAGAGTTCCTGGTGGCCGACTATGGTCCGGCCGGACAGGAACAGCGCGCCCTGTGGTTCTTCGTCCCGGATGCTGCCCTTGACGCCGAAGCCCCCCGTTTCCAGGCCTCGGTGGCGCTCGCCGGCGGTGCACTGCAGGTCACGGTCCGGGCCGAAACACTGCTGCGCGATGTCTGCCTCTTCGCCGACCGGCTCGCCGCCGGCCTGGACGTTCCGGCTTCGCTGCTGCAGGTTGATGACATGATGCGCACCATCCTGCCGGGGGAATCCGTGACCTTCGCCGTGTCCCGGCGCGACGGCGAAGCGCTGCGGGCCGCACCGCCGTCGGCCGGAGCATGGCCGGTGCTGCGCAGCATTGGCGACAGTGGTGTGGACAACGCCAACGGCGACGGCGCCGCCATCCCGGCGGGGACAGCGGAGCCGGCCGGCTCCGGACGGCAGCTGCTGTGATTGCCGGGATCGAGACCGGCGGCACGAAGGTCATTTGCGCCGTAGCCCAGACCGGGAAACCCGGAACAATCGTGGACCGGCTGCGTATCCCCACGACGTCGCCGGCGGAAACCCTGGGTGCCGTGCGCTCGTTTTTGGACCGCTACGCGTCGGCGGGCGCGCTGGACGCCGTCGGTCTGGCGGCCTTCGGCCCGGTCAACGTGGACAGATCGTCGCCGTCCTACGGGTGGATCACCTCCACCCCCAAGGCAGGCTGGCGCAACACCGATATTCCCCGTGCCCTGGGACTGGGCGACGCCATGCCGCTGCAGGTGGTTACCGATGTGACCGGATCGGCCGTGGGGGAGCAGCGCCTGGGGGCAGGGGTGGGACTGCGGAACGTGGCTTACGTAACGGCCGGAACCGGAATCGGAGCCGGCTTCGCTGCTGACGGCGTTCCGTTCCTGCAGCGGAGCCACCCGGAGATGGGTCATCTCCCCGTGCGCCGGTATCCGGGGGATGACTTCCGGGAACATGCCCGTTCCACGGCGACTGTCTGGAAGGGGTGGCGTCCGGGCCGGCCGTCCGGGCCCGCTGGGGCCGTCCGGGTGAACACCTCGGCGCCCTGCGGTCAGAAGCCGTGCCCGTGCTGGCGTTCTATCTGGCGCAGCTGCTGGCGGCTGTCACCTACACGGTGGCTCCTGACCGCATTATCTTCGGCGGCGGCGTCGTGAAGATCCCCGGCCTCCTGGAGGCTTCCCGGGAACGGCTGTCGGAGGTAGTGGGCGGGGCGTTGGAAGGGCATCCCCTGACCAGTCCGGACAGCGGCTATGTCTGCAGCCCGGCGCTCGCTGATCTGGCCGGCGTGCACGGGGCTTTGTACCTGGCGCACGATCTGGCAGAGAGCAGGGCTCCGCTCAGCACAGTGTGAGGCGGCAGCCTGGGGCAGCGGCGGGCCGGCAGGAATGCCGGCCCGCCGCTGCTTTTGCCGAAGGCTGACAGCAGGCTGCCCGCCGGAACGGATGTGCCCGCCGGTACGTTCCAGCCGGAACCAGCCCGCTAGGAAGGACGGCTCTCGGGCGACTGGGTTTTCGCCGCATCCCGTTCAGCCAGCCCGCCGACCGCCTCGTCGATGCGGGCCAGCACGTCGGGCTTCAGTTCCACCCCGGCGGCCAGCACGTTGGAGGTGACCTGCTCGGGGCGCGAGGCGCCGATGATGGCTCCGGCGACGTTCGGATTCTGCAGCACCCAGGCCACAGCCAGCTGGCCCATGGTCAGGCCTGCCTCGTCGGCAATCGGCTGGAGCTTCTGCACGCCGGCCAGGACGTCGTCGTTCATCCAGCGGCCGATCATCTTCGCGCCGCCCTTCTCATCAGTGGCACGGCTTCCCTCGGGCAGTTCCGCCCCGGGCTTGTACTTGCCGCTGAGCACTCCCTGCGCCATGGGTGAGAACACGATCTGGGACATGCCCAGCTCCTCCGAAGCCGGAACAACGTCGGCTTCGATGACGCGCCACAGCATGTTGTACTGCGGCTGGTTGGAAATCAGCTGGAACCCCAGCTGCTTGGCGAGGTCGTGGCCCGCGCGGATCTGGTCGGCATTCCATTCGCTGACACCGATGTACAGGGCCTTGCCTTGGCGTACGACGTCGGCGAACGCCTGCATGGTCTCTTCCAGCGGCGTCTCGTAGTCGTACCGGTGGGCCTGGTACAGGTCGACGTAATCAGTCTGCAGCCGCTGCAGGGATCCGTTGATGGACTCCATGATGTGCTTGCGGGACAGGCCTGAATCGTTGTGGCCGCCCGGGCCGGTTGGCCAGTAGACCTTGGTGAAGATCTCCAGGGATTCCCGGCGTTCGCTCTTCAGGGCCGCCCCCAGGACTCCTTCCGCGATGGTGTTGGCGTACGCGTCGGCAGTGTCGAAGGTGCTGATGCCGGCGTCGAGCGCCGCACGCACGCAGGATGCGGCGACGTCGTTCTCCACCTGGGAGCCGTGGGTGAGCCAGTTGCCGTAAATGATTTCGGAGATTTTCAGTCCGCTGTTGCCGAGGTGCCTGTGTTCCATCTGCGCGCTCTCTCTTCCGTGGGGTGTAGGAGCAAAACTAAGCCAGCTTTCTAAATCGGTCAAGGGGGTCCGCAGTGTGACACGCATGCTGTACTAAAGCGGTGACGATCAACGGTATGGGACATGTGGTGGAGCGCACCGTGGAGCTGCCCGCCCGGCAGCCCTTCGATGCGCCGGGGATTTTCGGGTTCCTGGCGGCCCGCGCCGTTCACGGCGTGGAGGCGGCGGACCTGTCCTGCGCCGGCGGGCTGCGGTATGCCCGTACCCTGACGCTTCCACACGGACCGGCAGCGGCGAGGATCACGGCCACTAAGACCGCCGGCGGGCAATGGCGGCTGCGGGCGGACCTGGAACTTGCATCGCTCTCCGACACGGCGCCCGCCCTGGCCCGGGTGCGGCGGCTGTTGGACCTCGACGCAGATCCTTTGGTCATCGACGCTGCCTTGGCCGCTGATCCGGCGCTTGCCCCGCTGGTGGAACGCACCCCGGGGATTCGGATTTCCGGCGCGGTGGACCCGCATGAACTGGTGGTGCGTGCGCTCGTCGGCCAGCAAATTTCCGTAGTTGCTGCCCGAACGCACCTCACCCGGCTCACTGCACACGCCGGACCAGCGTACGCGTCCTCGATCCCGGGCCTGGACCGCCTGTTTCCCGCCCCGGAGGATATTCTCGCCCGGGTGCCGGAGCCGGTTCCGGGAGAGGTACTGGACCCCGGCCGGCCGCTCCGGCTGCCCGGGCAGGCAATCCGGGCCGTGGTGGCCGCCGCACGCGATGTGGCGAGCGGAGAACTGGACGTTCAGCCGGGATCGAATCCGGAGATTCTGCGTGCCCGGCTGCTAGCCCGTCCGCGGATTGGCCCCTGGACCGCCGGCTATATCGCCATGCGTGTGCTCGGCGACCCGGACGCGTGGCTTCCGGGAGACGTGGCCCTCGTCGCCGGAGCGAAGGCGGCCGGGGTACTGGAAGGAGGACTTGGCGCTGCAGCAGCACACCGGACGCTGGCCGCCCGGGCAGCGGGCTGGGCGCCGTGGCGCTCCTATGCTGCGATGCACCTGTGGCAGGCCGTCCAGCCGAACGGAGCTGCCGGCCTGCCGGTCCGGCTTAGGCCTTCTGCACCGTGATCGACCATTCCGCCGGACCGATCTTGGAGAAGTCGGTCACGGGGTAGTTGTTCTCCGCGGCCCAGCGCGGAATGGCGTCGGTGGCCTGGGTGCAGTCGAACGCGATGACCAGTTCGTCGCCGGACGCCAGCGTGGTCATGGCTTCCTTCGCTTCGACGAGGGGGAAGGGGCAGACCTGTCCGTTTGTTTCGAGGGTTACCTGTGCCATGGAGGGGATTTCCTTTCAGGGCCGCCCGGGTAGGGCGGGTGTGGGTGGGTTTTGCGGAAGTGGGTGGTGACGGAGTAGTTGCTGCGTGCTTCTTGCCGGCGTTGCGGCTAAATGCGTGCCGCTGCGCGGGCCGGGGCTTTTCCGGGTACAGCGGACCCCGAACTGCCCGAGCCGCCTGCACCTGAGCCCGAAGCGGGCCGGCGGTTCATGATGGTCAGCCGGGCGCCGAGGCCGGTGCCCAGAAGCATGAAGACCAGGGCCGTCCAGCCCTGGAAGCTGAACTGCGCGGTCTCGACCATGGCGTTGCCGATGGTGCAGCCGCCGGCAAGAGCCGCACCGACGCCCATCAGGGCGCCGCCGCTCAGGCTCTTCACGACGGTGGCGGCGTCGGGAACCCGGATCCTGAACTCACCGCTGCCCTTGGCAGCGATGTACGAGCCGATCAGGATGCCGGCGACCAGCAGGACGCCCCAGTCCACTAGTTGAGGGTCTCCGGTGACCAGGTAGTTCACCGCGTTGGAGGACGGAGTGGTGATGCCCAACCCGGCTTCGCGTCCCGTGGCCCAGCTCAGCGGCCAGGCGGCAATGGCGATCAGGCCGATGACCACCGCGGTGGCAAAGGCGTTCCAGGGCTTTTCGAAGAGCAGGTGCGCCAGTCCGGTTTTCGACGCCGGCGGGGAAGCCATCGTGAAGCGCGGCTTGTTCAGATGATGGCGGACAGCCAGGCCGACGCCGGCCACCAGCAGCACCACCAGGATCCACGGAGAAACGTTCAGGACCGAGTGGATGGTGTTCTGCTCCACGGTTACCGACCGCAGGGAGGTGTTGAGGCCGGACAGCGGACCGGTTTTCATGACGGCGGCAAACAGCGCATAGGTAATCAGCGCCAGCCAACTGCCCACCAGCCCTTCACCGGCGCGGTAATACGTTCCGGTGGCGCAGCCGCCGGCAAGAATAATGGCAAACCCGAAAATAAAGCCGCCGATGATCGTGGCGAGCCACGGAAAGGGGCCGGAGTTTAGGGAAATGACACCGGCGGCATCCAGGGCAAAGACACCGACGCTTTGAACGGCAACCACCACGAGGAAGGCGGTCAGCCAGCGCGTATTGCGTGTTACCCACACATCGCGGAATGCGCCGGTGACGCAAAAGCGGCCGCGCTGCATAACAAAGCCCAGCGCCATGCCCACAAAAAGGCCGGAGATCAGCATGGGGTACTCCTCAAGCGTTTCGAAAAGCTGCGGGCTAATGACCCGCAGCTTGGAAACACTAGGCCCGGGTTCCGGGGAAGGCCAAGGAAGATGGCCTGCGGTGAACGCAGATGAAGCCCCGTGACGGCCGGGGAATGCCGGGCGGCTAAATGGCGTTTACGGCCCGGCAACGCGGGTTGCCGTGAATTTTCTCCGCCGTTCGTGCATTCTTACAGACGGACGGGTGCCCGGGCCATATATGACGCGTCTGAAATGGCAGCTGCTGTGGAGCGCCTGCGATGCCCCTAGCAATTAGTAGGGAGTCCAAGTAAGTTGGGCGTCACGGCACCAATGAAGGGCGGGACATGTTCGAACTCACGGAGGACCAGCGGGCGGTCAGGGACATGGTGTCGGAATTTGCTTCCGACGTCCTTGCACCCAATGCCGCGAAATGGGACGAAACAAAGCACTTCCCGGTGGATGTCCTGGCGCAGGCCGGCGAGCTGGGCATGGGCGCCATTTACGCCTCGGAGGAATACGGCGGTTCGGGCCTTTCCCGTTCGGATGCCGTGGTGATCTTTGAGGAACTCTCCAAAGCCGATCCGTCCCTTGCCGCCTACATCTCCATCCACAACATGGTGGTGTGGATGATCGACTCGTTCGGGAACGCGGACCAGCGGTCCCGCTGGGTTCCGGAGCTGGCGTCCATGCAGGCGCTGGGCAGCTACTGCCTGACCGAGCCCGGTGCCGGTTCCGACGCAGCAGCCCTGACCACCCGGGCCGAACGCGACGGCGATGAGTACGTGCTCAACGGCGTCAAACAGTTCATCTCCGGGGCCGGATCCTCCAGTTATTACGTTGTCATGGCCCGCACCAGCGGCACCGGCCCGCGCGGAATCACCGCGATTGTGGTGCCGGCAGACACTCCCGGCCTGTCCTTTGGCCCGGCCGAACGCAAAATGGGCTGGAATGCACAGCCCACCGGCCAGGTCATCTTCACCGATCTGCGGATTCCCGTCGCCAACCGCCTGGGCGGGGAAGGCGCCGGCTTCGGCATCGCCATGAAGGGCCTGAACGGCGGGCGGCTGAATATGGCGCCTGCTCCTGGGCGGAGCGCAGGCGGCACTGGACAAAACCGTGGCGCACCTGAAGCAGCGCACCGCCTTCGGCAAACCGCTCATCGACCAGTCCTCGCTGCTGTTCCGCCTCGCGGACATGGAAATGGACCTCCAGACAGCACGCACCATGCTGTGGCGCGGCGCCGATGCCCTGGACCGCGGCGCCCCCGACGTCGTTGCCCTTTGCGCCATTGCCAAACGGGTCGCCACCGACAACGGATTCAGGGTGGCCAACGAGGCCCTGCAGCTGCACGGCGGGTACGGCTACCTCTCCGAGTACGGGCTGGAAAAAATCGTTCGGGACCTGCGGGTCCATCAAATCCTGGAAGGATCCAACGAGATCATGCAGCTTATTGTCGGCCGGACGCTGGCGGAGGCCTGACATGGGCACCTCCGCCGGTCTCCCGGCAGCCTCCGAACCCGATGCCGTCTCCGAACCCGAAGTCCGGCTGGAACGCCGGGGACAGCTGGGGCACATCATCTTGAACCGGCCCCGGGCCATCAACGCCCTGACCGCCACCATGGTGGCGATGATTCGCACAGCCCTGAATGAATGGGAGCACGACGACGGCGTCGCCACGGTCCTGCTCTCCGGTGCCGGCGAGCGCGGGCTGTGCGCCGGCGGCGACATTGTGGCGCTGTACCGCGACGCCGTGAACGGGGAACGGATTCCGCCCGATTCTGGGCGGAAGAGTACGAGTTAAATGCCCGGATCAGCACCTACCCCAAGCCGTACGTGGCGCTGATGGACGGCATCGTCCTGGGCGGCGGCGTCGGCGTCTCAGCGCACGCCCGGCACCGGATTGTCACTGAACGCACCAAGGTGGGCATGCCCGAAACGGGCATTGGTTTTGTTCCGGATGTGGGCGGCACCTACCTGCTGTCCCGGGCGCCCGGCGAACTGGGCACGCACGCAGCCCTGACCGCGGGAACGGTGTCCGGTGCCGATGCCCTGCTGCTGGGAATGGCCGATATCTATCTGGACAGCTCACGGCTCGCGGAGCTAACGGAGGCACTGGAGCAAAAGCCGGCGGCGGAAGTGCTGGAGGGCTTCGCCCAGCAGGCTCCGGCCGCGCCCCTGGCCGCGGCTAGAACCTGGATTGACGAGTGCTATGCGTACGACGACGTGGAGGCCGTGGTGGAAGCGCTCCGCCGCCGCGGCGAGGGGCCCGGAGCGGATCCGGTGCCCGGAGGGAGCGTAGACGCAGGAACCGCGGAAGTCGACGCCGACGCGGCAGCGGACGCCATTATGTCCAAATCGCCGTCCGCGCTGAAGGTGACGCTGGCGTCGCTGCGCCGGGCCCGGCAGCTTCCGGATTTGGCGGCCGTGCTGGCCCAGGAGTACCGGGTGTCGCTGCGCGCCCTGGCCGCCCCGGACTTCGCCGAGGGGGTACGGGCCCAGGTTATCGACAAGGACCGTAATCCACAGTGGCAGCCGGCAATGCTGGAGCAGGTGCGGCCGGCCGACGTTGAAGCCTATTTCGCCCCGCTGGAGGGCGGGGAACTGTGGGAGCGGCGGCCCGCCGTAGCGCCGCCGCCGCGGGCAGTCCCGCAGCCCGGACCAGCGGAATGTCCCCGACCAGGCAGGAGCAGACATGACAGACATGACCGACGAACAGGGCCCCCGGATCGGCTTTATCGGCCTGGGCAACATGGGCGGTCCCATGGCCGCCAACCTCGTGGCTGCCGGCTACCCCGTCACCGGGTATGACCCCGTGCCGGCCGCGGCTGAACGCGCGGCCGCGTCCGGAGTCCGGATGGTGGATGCGGCCGACCGGGCAGTGGCCGGCGCCGACGTCGTCATCACCATGCTGCCCACCGGAACCCATGTGCTTAACGCGCTCTCGGGCGACGGCGACACCCTCGGCCTGCTTGCCGCAGCCGGCGCCGACACCCTGTTTATCGAGTGCTCCACGATTTCCGTGGATGACGCCAACACGGCCCATGCGCTCATGCTGGAGACCGGACACCGCGGCCTGGACGCTCCGGTTTCCGGCGGCGTGGTGGGTGCCGAGGCAGGGACGCTGACTTTTATGGTGGGCGGAGCTGAGAAAGACTTTGGCGCCGCCCTGCCCGTGCTTGAGGTGATGGGCGGACGGGTGGTGCACTGCGGCGGTCCCGGCGCGGGACAGGCAGCCAAAATCTGCAACAACATGATCCTCGGCGTGTCCATGATCGCCGTCAGCGAGGCCTTCGTCCTGGGCGAGGAACTCGGCCTGACGCATGAGGCGCTGTTCGACGTCGCCTCGGCTGCGTCCGGCCAGTGCTGGGCCCTCACCACCAACTGTCCGGTTCCCGGCCCGGTTCCGGGCAGTCCGGCCAACCGGGACTACCGGCCGGGATTCGCCGCCGCCCTCATGGCCAAGGACCTGGGACTCGCCGCCGATGCCCTGGACTCCACCGGCGTCCGGGCCGAGCTCGGCCGCCGGGCCGGTCAAATCTTTCGGGACCTCACCGAGGCCGGCGGCGGCGGCGAGGATTTTTCCGCCGTCATCAAGACCATCCGGGCCGCAACGGCAGGCGCCGCGGACAGCAGTACCGGGACCCACAGCAATACCGATACCCACAGCAATACCGCCGGCCAGCAGCCGGCAGGACAGAGCGGAGCAGTATGAGCGAGTACGAGAACATTCTCCTGGAGCGCAGCGGACGGGTGGGCATCATCACCCTGAACCGGCCCAAGGCCCTGAACGCGCTGAATTTCGGGATGATGCAGGACGTGGTGGCGGCGGCCACCGACCTGGACAGCGATCCGGACATCGGCGCGATCGTCATCACCGGATCAGAGCGGGCGTTTGCCGCCGGAGCTGACATCAAGGAAATGTCCGAAAAGACCTACATGGACATGTACCTCGGTAACTGGTTCGGCGGCTGGGACACGCTGGCGGCCGTGCGCACCCCGGTGATTGCCGCCGTCGCCGGCCATGCCCTGGGCGGCGGCTGCGAACTGGCGCTGCTGTGTGACTTCATCATCGCCGCGGACACGGCCACGTTCGGCCAGCCTGAAATCAAGCTCGGCGTGGTTCCCGGCATCGGCGGCTCCCAGCGCCTGACCCGTGCGGTGGGCAAGGCCAAGGCCATGGAAATGATCCTGACCGGCCGGACCATCGGGGCCGAAGAAGCGGAGCGTGCCGGTTTGGTCTCCCGCGTGGTGCCCGCCGCCGAGCTGCTTGATGACGCCCGCTCCACCGCGGAAACCATTGCCTCCATGTCAGCCCCCGTGGCCATGCTCGGCAAGGAACTGGTGAACGCTGCCTTCGAAACCAGCCTCGATTCGGGGATCCGGCTGGAACGGCGGGTGTTCCACTCGGTCTTCGCCCTGGAGGACCAGAAGGAAGGCATGGCCGCGTTCATCGACAAGCGCAAGCCCGACTTCAAGCACCGCTAAGTCCACCGGAACCACCCCACCCCCACCCACCCTCCCCGAGACGAGGCATCATGACCCAGCTCAACATTCCGTCGGATCCGGCGGCCGGAGCCAGCGAAACGCCCGATTACAGCTCCTTCCTCTCCGGCATGGACCAGCCGATGTGGATTGGCGGGGAACCGGTGGAGTCCGCATCCGGGCAGTGGCGCGAAGTGATGAACCCGGCGAAGCGGGAAACCGTCATTGCGCGGGTTCCGGCCGCCGGGCCCGAGGACGTCGACCGTGCGGTGGCCGCCGCCCGGCAGGCTTTTCCGGGCTGGCGCAACCTCCACTTCACCGCCCGGGCCCGGGCACTGTCGCTGATCGCTGACGACATTGAAGCGCGGGCGGAGGACTTTGCCCGGCTCACTGCCCTGGACACCGGCAACGCCCTGCGCACCCAGGCCCGTCCCGAGGTCACCACGCTGGTGGCCCTGTTCCGGTACTTTGCCGGCATCGCCGGGGAGGTCAAGGGCGCGACCCTGCCGGCCGGTGACGGCCAGCTGCAGTACACCCGGCTGGAACCCCTCGGCGTGGTGGCCTGCATCCTGCCGTGGAATTCACCGCTCATGATCGCCGGCTTCAAGCTCCCCGCAGCCCTGGCCGCCGGGAACACCGTGATCCTCAAGGCCGCCGACGACGCCCCGCTCACCATCCTGCTGCTGGCCGAACTCTGTTCCCGCCACCTGCCGGCCGGCACCGTCAACGCCGTCACGGGCCGCGGCAGCATCATCGGCGCAGCACTGGCCGAACACCCCGGCGTGGACAAGGTCTCCTTCACCGGATCCACCGAGGTGGGCCGCGGCGTTGCCCGCACCGCCGGGGAACGGCTGGCCCATGTGTCGCTGGAACTGGGCGGCAAGAACCCGTCCATCGTGTTTCCGGACGCCGTTGATGAGGACCTCATCGACGGGCTGCTGCTGGCCTCCCGCTTCACCCGCCAGGGCCAGAGCTGCACGGCCGGATCCCGGCTGTTCCTGCACGAGGACATCTACGACGAGGTCCTGGAGCGGCTTACCGCCAAGCTGGGCGCCCTGACCGTGGGCAATCCGCTGGATGAAGCCACCGATATGGGGGCCATCATCAACAACAGCCAGTTCTCCTCCATCAGCGGCTACCTGGAGGACGGCCGCAGCTCCATGGATACGATCCTGGGCGGCAGCGTTCCCGCGGAAGGTCCGCTCACCGAGGGCTACTTCCATGTGCCCACGATCTTCGGCGGCGGACGCAACGACTTCCGCCTGGCGCAGGAGGAGATCTTCGGTCCGGTGCTGGTGGCCATTCCGTGGCGGGACACCGAAGAGGTCATCCGCATGGCCAATGACTCGCACTACGGCCTGGCCGCGTACGTCTGGTCGCACAACCTGGACAACGCCCTGAACACCGCCCACCGCGTGGAAGCCGGCTGGGTGCAGGTGAACCAGGGCGGCGGACAGGTGGTGGGCCAGTCCTACGGCGGATACAAGCAAAGCGGGATCGGCCGCGAGGTGTCGCTTGAAGGGATGCTTGCCGGGTTTACCCAGACCAAGCAGGTCAACATCAAGCTGCGCGGCTGAAGCCCCGGCGAACGGCTGAGGATCCCATGAGCAAAGGTACCCTACGCCTCACGCTGGACGGCCCGGTGGCCACGCTGAGCATGTCCAACCCCGGCCGCCGCAACACCCTTACGGCCCGCATGTGGCGCCAGTTCGCGGTCGTGCTTGCTCCGCTGGCGGAGGACGACGCCGTCAAGGTGGTCGTCATCCGCGGCGACGGGGAAGACTTCTCCGCCGGCGCGGACATCTCCGACCTAAAGGCCATCCTCCACAACCCGGACAACGGACTGCACGACGGCGGCGACGTCACGGCGGGGGAGGAAGCCATCGCGGCGTTCCCCAAACCCGTCATCGCGGCCGTGGACGGGTACTGCCTGGGGAGCATGGCAGGTGGCCGGCGCCTGCGATTTCCGGCTCGCCTCGGACCGTGCCGTTTTTGGCATCACGCCGGCCAAGATCGGCATTGTCTACCCGCTTTCCGGTATCGAGCGCCTGGTCCGGCTGGCCGGTCCCGGTGCCGCTAAGTACCTGTTGTTCAGCGGCGACTTCGTGCCTGCGGAACAGGCGCTGCGGCTGGGGCTGGTGGAGCGGGTTATTCCGCAGGCCGATTTTTGGACCGATGTGGCCTCCTTTGCGCGCCGGCTTGCCGGACGGTCCCAGCTCTCGCTGCAGGCCATGAAGGAACTGGTGGACACGATTGCCGCCGGTGGGCAAGGAGCGGGCGGCAGGGATGCAGTGGAGCTGACCAGCCGCCGCTGGCAGCAGGAAATGGCCGCGGCAGCGGACCCCGTCATTGGTGTCCGAGCGTTCCTGGCCAAGGAAGAGCCCGTTTTTACGTGGACAGGCAGGGACCGGACCGCGTGGGACAGCACCCCGCAGGGCAGCACCCGGCAAAACGGTAGCCTGACGGACAACGCAACGCAGGAAGAGGCACCATGAACCAGAACAGCGCCACCACTTTGTTCCGAGCCGCCCGCGACGAGCTGCTCGCCCTGTCCGGCAGCTACGAGAAGGCGGTGGATGCCTTTGCCTGGCCGCGTTTCGAGGGAAAGTTTAACTGGGCGGTGGATTGGTTTGACGCGATGGGCCGGGGTAATTCCGCCTGTGCGCTGTGGATCGTGGAAGAGGACGGTTCCGAGCAGAAGTACAGCTTTGACGACATGGTGCGCCGCTCCGACCAGGTTGCCGCCTGGCTTTCGTCCCGGGGAGTGCGCCCGGCAGACCCGGTGATGCTCATGCTCGGCAACCAGGTGGAGCTCTGGGAAACCATGCTTGCGGCCATGAAGCTTGGAGCCGTCATCATGCCAACAGCCGCGGCTGCCGGAAGCGCGGACCTCGCCGACCGGGTTTCGCGCGGGGGCGCGCGCTGGGTCCTCGCCAACGCTGACGACGCGGCAAAGTTCGACGGCGTTCCGGGGGACTACGGGAAGATCCTCGTCGGCGGTGGTACCCCCGGCGGCGGTGCGGACCTCATACGGGACGGCGGATGGCTGGACTACGGCGAGGCGTACACAGCGGCCCCGGTTCCGCTGCGCACCGTTACGGATGCCGCCGATCCGCTGCTGTTTTACTTCACCTCCGGAACGACCAGCCGTCCCAAACTGGTGGAACACACCCAGGTGTCCTATCCCGTGGGGCATCTGACCACCATGTATTTCCTCGGGCTGCAGCCGGGGGACGTGCACCTGAACATTAGTTCGCCGGGCTGGGCCAAGCATGCCTGGAGCAGTTTCTTCGCTCCCTGGAACGCCGAAGCCACCGTCTTTATCTATAACTACGCCCGCTTCCGCCCGGAGGCACTGCTGGAGCAGATGCACCGGGCCGCCGTGACCAGCCTGTGTGCGCCGCCGACGGTCTGGCGGATGATGATCCAGTCCAGCCTCGGCGAGCGGCCGGCGCGCCTGCGGGAGCTGATCGGCGCCGGTGAACCGCTGAACCCGGAAGTGATCGCCACAGTGCAGTCCGCCTGGGGGCTGTCCATCCGCGACGGGTTCGGGCAAACCGAAACGACAGCCCTGGTGGGAAATACGCCCGGCGCTGACCTGCGTCCGGGATCCATGGGCCGGCCGCTGCCGGGCGTTCCGGTGGTTCTTCTTGATCCGGCAACCGGCCGGCCCGGCGAGGAAGGCGAAATCTGCCTTGACCTCACGGGAGCGCCGCCGCTGAACCTGATGACCGGATACCGGGGTGATCCGGTGCGCACCCGGGACGCCATGGAAGGCGGCTACTTCCACACCGGGGACATGGCCGTACGGAGCACGGATGGATACATCACCTACATCGGCCGCACCGATGACGTGTTCAAGGCCTCCGATTACAAGATCAGTCCCTTTGAACTCGAGAGCGTCCTGATCGAACATCCGGCGGTCGCCGAGGCCGCCGTCGTGCCCGCCCCCGACGAACTGCGCCTCGCGGTGCCCAAGGCCTATATCGCCCTCGCCGCGGGATGGGAGCCGAACCGGGACACCGCCCTGTCGATCCTGGCATACGCCCGCGAACATTTGGCCCCCTATCTGCGGGTGCGCCGGCTGGAGTTCCACGAGCTGCCCAAAACCATGTCCGGGAAGATCCGCCGGGTAGAGCTGCGGGCAAGGGAGAACGACGGCGGTGCCCGGGGCCGGCGTCGAATACCGCGATGATGAGTTCCCGGAGCTGCGCGGGTGACGACGCCGCACAAACCCTGGCGCAGGATCCCGTTGCGCAGGCCCGCCGGCACTGGGAGGAACAGGGATGGGGCGGGGCTGCCGAGGGTATGGCCGCTGTCACGGCGGTCATGCGGACGTCGCAGATCCTGTTCACCCGGGTGGAACAGGTCCTCAAACCGTTCGGCCTGACGTTTTCCCGGTTCGAACTGCTGGCGCTGCTGAGCTTCACGGCACACGGTGCACTGCCGATGGCGAAGGCGGGTGCCAGGCTCCAGGTGCATCCGACGTCGGTCACCAACGCCGTGGACCGGCTGGAACAGGCGGGCCTGGCCGAACAGCGCCCCATCCGTCCGACGGGCGGACTGTGCTGGTGGCGATCACTCCCGCCGGCCGGAGCCTGGTCCCCAAGGCAGCTTCTGCCCTGAACGCGGAGGTGTTTTCCTCACCGGGGTTTGGCGCCGAAGATCTGGCGAACCTGACCGGCATCCTGACGCGCTTCCGCCGGCAGGCCGGGGACTTTTCCGGAGCGGGGGAGTAGGGGAGCCGCCCGGCCGGGCCGAAATCCGGCTTCCGGCCTAGACCTGCCCCTGGCCGGGGGTTCCGGCCGGACGGGGCATGAGCACCTGGACGTCCATTTCCTCAGCCAGCTTGCCCTCAAGGCCGGCTGTCAGCGCCTTGAATGCGGGACTCGCCGAATGCGCCTGCAGGTTTTCGGGGCTGGCCCATTTTTCGATCATGACCAGACGGTCGCGGCCCTCATTGAGGCTGTACACCTCGCAGCCGGGATCTTCAGCGTGCACGCGGGCAATCGACTCTTCCAGGACGGCGATGACGTCGTCCCGGAACTCGGGCCGGGGAACCATGGTGGCTACGACGACGAGGCTCATGCGTTCTGATCCTTCACGGCGTCGAGGGCGGCGTCAACCGGTACGGAACCGTTGTTGAATTCGATGGTCTGCCCAATCGTGCCGGGACGGTCCAGCACGGCTGCGGCCACCAGGGCCACATCCTCACGGGAGACCTGGCTGCCCTCGATGCCGGGACCGGTTTCGATCCTGCCGGTGCCCGGATCCATGGTCAGCGCGCTGGGGCCGAGGATGGTCCAGTCCAGGCCGCTGCCGCGCAGGTGCTCATCCGCGGCGGCCTTCGCTTCCGCATAGGCAAAGAAGCCGTCGTCTTCGGGGACTCCGTGGTTCGGGCCGGCGCCGAAGTAGGACACCATGACATACCGGGAAACGCCGGCATCCCTGGCGGCGTCCATGGACCGGATGGCGGCGTCGCGGTCAACGGCATAGGTGCGTTCAGCGGTTCCGCCGCCCGCGCCGGCGGACCACACCACGGCGTCCTGGCCTTCCAGTGCCTGTGCGATCTCCCCCGTGGTCAGGTTTTCGACGTCGGCAACGACGGCGGCAGCCCCGGTGGCTTCGACGTCGGCCGTGTGGTCCGGGTTGCGGATCAGTGAGGTGACCTGGTGGCCGTTGGCGCTCAGGCCCCTGGCCAGGTGCAGGGCAACCTTGCCGTGGCCTCCGATAATGGCAATGCGTGACATGGTGAGTCCTTTCGTGGGGATCAGTGTCGGTGCCACCATAAGCACACTGATGGTTCTCATGCACATTTGTTCCGCTATGCGCGGAGCGTCCCGGAATAAGCCGAGCAGGCACCCAGCCACCCGGCCGCTTGCAGCTGGTTCCGGAACGGGGCAGCAGGGAAGCGGCCTGCCTGGCTAAAGCGGGAGATCCCGCAACAGGCCGCCAAGCCGCATGAGCTCCACCGGAAGGTGCTGGGTCAGGGTCAAACCCGCGATGCCCGCCACGCCGGACACGTCGGCGACCAGGCGCGCCAGGTCGGCCATCCGGATGCCGTCAGTGGCCGCGCCTGCTGTATCCGTGAAATCGCGCCGGTCCAGGACATCAAGGTTGATATGGACTGCCACGCGGGTTGCTCCGGTGCCGGCCAGCCAGTCCTGGATCCGGCGGCTGTCGTCAGGGGTATCGGTGATGCCGACGCTCCGGATACCAAGCCGTTCCTTGACCGCGATGCCTTCATCCTTCCACTGCCGCAGCCCGACCTGAAGGATTTTCGCCGGTGGAATCAGCGCCGGCAGCTCGGCAACGATTCCGGCGTCGCCCTCTCCGGCAAGGGCAGCCAGTGCCATGGAGCGGAACCCGGTGTAGGAATCGCCCGGAACCCCCGTGTCAGGGTGCGCATCGATCCAGAGCACCGCCAGGTCATCCCCGTATATTGACGCGAGGTGGCTGAAGGGAGCCACGCTCACCGAGCACTCCCCGCCGAAGGTGACCACCGACTGGGGCGCAGCGTCACGCAGGATCCGCAGCGCCTCACGCAGCTGGCGCACCACGGCGCCCCGTGCGTAGATGCCGTCCACGGTGGCGAGGGCCTCGTGGCTGGTGTCCGTGCTCACGGGCACGTAGGCGGTGGGGCCGTCATGGTCCGGCGACATCAAAGCCAGCAGGGCCGGACCCAGATGAATGGAGAGCTGGGTGTCGTGCGCATCCACCCCCGGAAGCAGCTGATGGGTCGAAGGTCCGGCGGCGCCCTGCCACTGCGGAAACATCAGGCGCAGCGCGCCGGGACCGGAGGGATGCGTCAGGCTCATGGCCCCAACTTACGCCGCGGCGCGGATGCGGATAAGGGTTCGGGGCCGGACGGACGGGCCGCGCGGCAAAATGGCGCCGAAAAACCGGCGATCCAAACAAAATAGGATGGAAGCATGACTGCAACACTCGTAGCGCGCGATTTGTCCGGCGGCTACGCCCACCGCACCCTGTTTTCACACCTGAACCTCACTGTCGCGCCGGGCGACGTCGTGGGGGTGGTGGGCTCCAACGGCGCCGGAAAATCCACCCTGCTGCGCCTGCTGGCGGGCGCTGCCGAGCCGCTGGCCGGCAGTGTGTCCACGGCCCCGTCCGACGCCTTCATCGGCTGGCTGCCGCAGGAACACGAACGCGTGGACGGTGAAACAGTGGCCGGCTATATTGCCCGCCGTACCGGCGCGGCCGCAGCCACGGAGGCGATGGAATCCACGGCGGAAGGGCTCGGATCCGGGGCCAAGGGGGCCGACGACGCCTACGCCGCCGCCCTGGATCACTGGCTGGCCAGCGGCGCAGCTGACTTGGAGGACCGGATTCCGGCGGTTCTGGCCGAGCTGGGACTGGACGTGGGCGCCGGTGCGCTGATGACTTCGCTCTCAGGCGGGCAGGCGGCCCGGGTGGCGCTCGCCGCCCTGCTGCTGAGCCGCTTCGACATCGTGCTGCTGGATGAGCCCACCAATGACCTGGACCTCGCCGGCCTTGCCCGGCTGGAGGAATTCGTGCAGGGCCTGCGCGGCGGCGTCGTCCTGGTATCACACGACCGGGAATTCCTGGCCCGCTGCGTGACCACGGTGGTCGAGCTTGACCTGGCGCAGAACAAAGTGGCGGTGTATGAGGGCGGGTACGAGGCATTCCTGGAAGAGCGCGACGTCGCCCGCCGGCATGCGCGCGAAGCGTATGAGGAGTTCGCCGACAAAAAGGCGGATCTGGTTTCGCGGGCCCGGACCACGCGGGAGTGGAGTTCGCAGGGTGTCCGCAACGCCATGAAGAAGTCCCCGGACAATGACAAGATCCGGCGCCGGGCATCGATGGAGTCCTCGGAGAAGCAGGCGCAGAAGGTCCGGCAAATGGAGTCGCGGATCGCGCGCCTGGACGAGGTGGAGGAGCCGCGCAAGGAATGGCAGCTGCAGTTCACCATCGGTGCGGCTCCGCGGTCCAGCTCGGTGGTGGCCACGCTGAACAACGCGGTGGCGAACCGCGGATCCTTTACGCTGGGACCGGTCTCGGTACAGGTCAACGCCGGAGAACGGATCGGCATCACGGGCCCCAACGGCGCAGGCAAGTCCACGCTGCTGGCGCTGCTGCTGGGACGTCTGGAACCTGCTGCGGGCGGTGCTTCCCTGGGTTCGTCAGTGGCCGTGGGGGAGATTGACCAGGCCCGCGGCCAGCTGGATCCCGCCCTGCCGCTGGGGGACGCTTTCGAGGCGGCCGTTCCGGAAATGAACAGTGCCGAAGTGCGGACGCTGCTGGCGAAGTTCGGGCTGAAGGCCGATCAGGTGACCAGCCCGGTGCAGTCGCTGTCCCCGGGGGAGCGGACGCGGGCATCGCTGGCGCTGCTGCAGGCCCGCGGAGTGAATCTGCTGGTGCTCGATGAACCGACCAACCACCTGGACCTGCCGGCCATCGAGCAGTTGGAAGAGGCGCTGGAGAGCTACGAGGGGGCCCTGCTGCTGGTCTCCCATGACCGCCGCATGCTGGAAAACGTGCGCCTGGATGCCCGCTGGGAAGTTGCCGGAGGTGCCGTGACCGTTCTGTGAGGGTTTCCTGAGTACCGGCGGCGGCGCGAATGTGGTAAGTGTTACACACCGTTTGCGTTGAATCACCGACGTGACCGGCTGGTCTCGGTAACGTTCACGGTCTCGTCCTTGGGGGAGTAGTTATTATGGCTTCACTGCAGCTGCTTGGAAGGAACGCCCCGTGAAGGGCCTTCGCATCATGGATGTGCCGGTGCTCCTGAGCGTCTGGGTGCTGTGCGTGAGCACCGATTGGTCCACCGGCACCAAAGCCGCCCTCAACATCGCCGCGGTGGCCCTGTTGTGCCTGAAAGAGGTCCTGGTGCACCGCCGCCTGCAGCGCGACGCCGTCATGCGCCGGCAGTCCGCGCCGTCCCGCGCTCCGGAAATGGTCTTCGCCGCGGTCTAGCCGGCGCACGCGTGGTTTGTGCTTCCCCGCTCCTGGAAGGGGCTGGGGCCTAGGAGGCGTGCCGGTGCCGGGTCTATGGTTTTAGGGCCGCACCGTGACCGTTGACAGGAAGCGAGCAGCTCATGACCACCGGCGTGACAGACCTGCTGATCCCCACGGCCAACGGCCTGGTCCGCGGAACCGTGGCCGGGGGAGTCCGCACCTGGCGGGGTATCCCGTACGCGGCGCCGCCTGTTGGTGAGCTGAGGCTCCGGTCCCCGCAGCCTCCCCAGCCCTGGAACGGGGTGCTGGACGGCAGCACCTTCGGCGCGGCACCTCCGCAGTCGCGCAACCCGTCGCTGACCGGATCCCGGCGCCGGGCACCCATGGACGAAGACTGCCTCACGCTGAACGTCTCGGCACCGCTGGACCCGGCGGCCGAGCGGCTCCCCGTGCTGGTCTACTTTTACGGCGGTGCGTTCAGCTCCGGATCGTCCACGGTGAAGACCTACCGGGGTGCCAACCTGGTCCGGACCGGGGATGCGGTCTACGTGTCCCTGAACTACCGGATCGGAGCCCTGGGATTCATGGATTTCAGCTCCTTTTCGGAGCCAGGGCGCACCTTCGACTCCAATCTTGGCCTGCGCGACCAGGTGGCCGCCCTGGAATGGATCCGGGATAACATTGAAAACTTCGGCGGGGATCCGGGGAATGTCACCATCTTCGGGGAATCGGCCGGCGGAATTTCCGTGACATCGCTGATGTGCATTCCGGCGGCCCGGGGTTGTTCCACCGGGCCTACGCCCAGAGTGCCGCCCCTTCAAGCGCGTACTCGCAGGAGCTCCACGCGTCCTGGGCCCGGGATTTGCTCCGGATCCTCAAGGTTCCCCTGACCGATGCCGCAGATGCCCTGTCCACGCTTCCCGCCGCGGCGCTGGTCCGCGCCACCAACCGGCTGACCTCCAAGATCGGACCCGCTGACAAGCCCGGCTCACTGAGCGTATCGCCGGTGGTCGACGGCGGCTTCCTGCCCGAGCACCCGCTGGACGCCTTTATGAAGGGCCGGTCGGCTCCGGTGCCGCTGGTACTGGGCACCATGGCCCGGGAAGGGGCGCTGTTCGCGAGGATTGTCGATATCCTTCCCTCCACTCCGGACCGGATCGAGAAGATGTTTGCCGTGACCGATCCGGAGGCACAATCCCGGGTGCTCGCGGCCTATCCCGGGTATCCGTCCAAGGAACAGTCGGTGGAAATCAGCGGCGATCTGGTGTTCTGGTATCCGTCCACCGTGGTGGCCGAGTCACACGCGCTGGTGGCTCCCACCTGGTCCTACCGGTACGACTTCGCCACGCCCATGATGAATCTGCTGGGCTTCGGAGCGACCCACGCGATGGATGTGCCGGTGATGTTCGGCGAGACCCGTGAGCCCATCACCCGTGCACTGTCCCTGCTGGGCGGGGCAGCGGCAATGAAGGGGCTCTCGGCGCGTTTTCAGGGCACGCTGCTGAGCCTGGCAAAGACCGGAAGCCCCGGGGACGACTGGCCCCGGTACGAACCGGTGCAGCGCCGCACCAGGATTTTCGACCGGGAGGACCGGATTGAGTCGGATCCATTTCCGGAGCGGCGCAGGGCCTGGGCGGGCTACCGAGGGTATCTGTAACCGCACCCGATTCTGTGATGGAGTCCGCAGACAGGCCGTGAGAGGGTTAACCCAGCTTGTGAGTTTCTCTATCGCCCGAACCCCTAACCGCAGTGCGCAAAAGGAGAGTTGGCCAGCATGAGTGAACATTACGACGTCGTGGTCCTGGGAGCCGGTCCCGGCGGCTACGTGGCGGCCATCCGGGCGGCCCAGCTGGGGCTGAGTGTGGCTGTGGTGGAGGAAAAGTACTGGGGCGGCGTGTGCCTGAATGTCGGCTGCATTCCTTCCAAGGCCCTGCTGCGCAACGCCGAGCTGTCCCAGATCTTCACCAACCAGGCAAAGACGTTCGGCATGACCGGAGACGTGAGCTTCGACTTCGGCGCTGCCTTTGACCGCAGCCGACAGGTGGCTGACGGCCGCGTCAAGGGCGTGCACTTCCTCATGAAGAAGAACAAGATCACCGAGTATGACGGCCACGGGGTGTTCACCGATGACCACACCCTTGAGGTCAGCCTGTCAAAGGGCGGCACGGAGACGGTCACCTTTGACAACGCCATCATTGCCACCGGAACCTATGTGCGGCTGCTGCCCGGGGTGGAGCTCTCCGACAATGTGGTGACGTACGAAGCGCAGATTATGGACCGGGATTTGCCCAAGAAGCTGGTGATTGTTGGAGCCGGTGCCATTGGCATGGAATTCGCGTACGTGCACCGCAGCTACGGGGTGGACGTAACGATCATTGAGTTCCTGGACCGGGCGCTGCCCAACGAGGACGCCGATGTTTCAAAGGAAATCACCAAGCAGTACAAGAAGATGGGCGTGCCCATCCTGACGTCCACCAAGGTGGAAACGGTCACGGATAACGGCTCCTCGGTAACCGTCACGTACACGGACAAGGACGGCAAGGAAGGTTCCATCGACGCAGACCGGGTCATGATGTCCATCGGTTTTGCCCCCCGGACCGAAGGTTACGGGCTGGAGAAGACGGGGTTCAGCTCACCGACCGCGGCGCGATCGGCATCGACGAGTTCATGCGCACGAACGTTCCGCACATCTACGCCATTGGTGACGTGACCGCGAAGCTGCAGCTCGCCCATGTGGCTGAAGCGATGGGAGTCGTCGCTGCGGAAACCATTGGAAAAGCGGAAACCATGGGGCTGGGCGATTACCGCATGATGCCCCGTGCCACCTTCTGCCAGCCGCAGATTGCCAGCTTTGGGCTCACCGAGCAGCAGGCCCGCGACGAAGGCTACGACGTGGTGGTGAGCATGTTTCCCTTTACCGCCAACGGCAAGGCCCATGGCCTGGGCGAGCCCGTCGGATTCGTAAAACTCGTGGCCGACAAGGAACACCTGGAGCTCCTGGGCGGACACTTGATCGGTCCCGACGTTTCCGAACTGCTCCCGGAGTTGACGCTTGCGCAGAAGTGGGACCTGACCGCCTACGAACTGGCACGGAACGTACACACGCACCCAACGCTCAGCGAAGCACTCCAGGAAGCGTTCCATGGCCTGACCGGGCACATGATCAACTTTTGAGGCATGCCGCTGTCCGGGGCGGGCGGTGCCGGACAGGACGGCACCGCGCACCCCGGCGTGGACGCGTAAATCTTGACACTCCGGGTGCCGGAGCGAACCCTGAGAACAGGGGTGGTTCAGGGTAGGGCTGTGCCGTGAGAACAAGCAGAATCATCATGCTGGTCATTGGAAGCCTGTTGATCCTGATGGGTCTGGGCTTGGCGGCAGGAGCGGCGGCGGTGGGCGTGCTGAATGCCCGCCAAAGCGATGACGGATTCCTGTCCCTGCCGGAGGGCGTCTACGAAGTGGACACCTACGCGATCACCACTCCGGAGATCGAGGTTGGTCCGGGCGTACGGGCAGAGGACGCCGTTGGCACACTGCAGATAGAGGGAAGGGCGACGGACGCCGGCACTGACCTGTTTATCGGGATCGGCCCGGAAGCGGCAGTGGAACAGTACCTCCTGGACGTGCAGCACAGCGAGCTGCAGGAGGTCAGCTTCGATCCGTTCCGGGCCTACTATGAGGAACGGCAGGGCAGCGCCCCCGCAGAGCTCCCGGGAAACGAGGACTTCTGGGTGGCCAGCACCAGCGGCAGCGGCGAACAGTCCCTGGAATGGAACCTGGACGACGGGGACTGGACCGTTGTGGTGATGAACGCCGACGGTAGCAGCCCCGTGTCGGCGCAGCTGCAGATCGGCGCCCGCACCAGTCTGCTGGGGCCGTTGACCTGGATCCTGCTGATCAGCAGCATCGTCCTCCTTGTTGCCGGCATCGGACTGGCCGTCGCGGGCGCAGCAGGACTGCGGCGGCGTTCGGCTGGCCCCGGGGGGCCTTACGGAAGCTACTCCTCGGCCGGCCTGCCCGGGCAACCCGGAGGGCCGGCGCATGTCGGGCCGGGCCCGGCCGGTGCGGACAGCGGGTCGGGTCCGGATATGCCGGCGCCTGCGCCGCAGACGTATGGACAGATGCAGGACCGCTACGGCCGGGAACAGCAGGCAGCAGGCCGCAGCGGACCGGGCGGCAGGGCCGGTGCGGCGGTTGGCGCTTCCGCGGCTGGAGCAACAGCGGCGGGAGCAACCGCCACCGGCCGTTCCGCCGTCGGGCCCGGACTGGGAGTACGGGATCCGGGACTGGCCGGTCCCCGCTACCCGGCGCGCTTGTACGGTGAGCTGGATCCCGGTGTGTCCCGCTGGATGTGGCTGGTGAAATGGTTCCTGGCCATCCCGCATTACATCGTGCTCTTCTTCCTGTGGATTGCCTTCTTTGTGTCCACGGTGATCGCCGGGATCGTGATCCTGTTTACCGGGCGTTATCCGCGCGGTCTGTTTGACTTCAATGTGGGCGTGGTCCGCTGGAGCTGGCGGGTGACGTTCTATGCCACCCGCGTGCTGGGCACCGACAGGTATCCGCCATTCACGCTGGAACGCACCGACTACCCCGCCGACTTCAGTGTCGACTATCCGCGCAACCTTTCGCGCTGGCTGGTCCTGGTGAAGTGGTGGCTGCTGGTGATTCCGCAGGCGCTGGTGGTCAGCGCGATCACCGAGGGGACGCTCGTGGTCAACCGGTTCTGGCGCGGCGGCGCTGCCGGCGACTTGGGTGACGGCGACTGGACCCGCTGGGGCGCGGGCATGTGGCAGGGCGGAGATGACGGATGGGCCGACGGCGTGTATACCACGGTGAGCCGGCAGGGCCTCTCTCTCCTGGGCCTTCTGGTGCTCATCGCCGCGCTCACGCTGCTGTTCACCGGGCGCTATCCGCGCCAACTGTTCAACCTGCTCATGGGACTGAACCGCTGGACCTACCGGGTCCTCGCCTATGCGGCCCTCATGCGGGATGAGTATCCGCCGTTCCGCCTCGACCAGGGTCCGGCCGACCGCCGGGATGAGGCAGCCGGACTTGGACGGCCGGGGCCGGACAGAGGGTAGGAACCGTCGCGGGTGCTGTGCGCCGGCTGGACGTGCACCTTCACTGACCCATTTCATGCCCAGCCGCCAGCTGAGTAAGGGGATGAACCCAGCGAACGAAAGCATCACCGCCCAGTAGAGGATCTGCGTGCCGCTCGGAGCGCCTGCAGGGTGAAACACGTCCTGCGCGGTGAGTACTCCTGTCACCCGAAAATGAACGAGGCCGCAGCGATCGCCGCTCCGATCAGTGCGGCGTGGAGAGATTCTTTGTGCTCCAGCATGCTTGGCTCCTACGTGGGCAGTAGATCAAATAGTCGAAAGAGCACACATGCTTGGCATGAATCAGGTCATGGCCGTCTGCGCGTCCGACAACACCGCATCAATAAGAACTTTCGAGCACCAGGGTGGCGTTCTGGATCAAACAGAAACGAGAGCGCGGTCAGGCGCTATTGGATCCAGACCCGATCACCGCACGAGTCGGCTCACCCGGGCCCCTGAGCCCTGCGGTGAAGGATCGGTTACCAGACACTCGCAGCCAATCCCGGAGTCTTTATCTCTGGTGCAAAAGCGACACGCTACGGCCCCTCACCGTATGGACGTGGGCGGATGGAAAGGCACCAACTTCTGAGTAGGGTGGGTTGATGACGACAGGACTCTCGCGTGTTCTGACGGCCGCCACAGTCGTTCTACTGGGGGCACTCCTGCTGATCTCGATACTGGACCAAGCGACTGAGGCTGACCTGGGGCGGTGGAGCAGGTCGCTCGCAGCCGCCTTCGGGGTACTTATCCTGATTCGCGTATTATCCGGTATCCGTTCTTGGCGTTCGAGGATTGCCGCTCCAATTATCAGTTCGGCGTCCGTTCAATCGAGAATCTTCGGCTTCACCCCGGGAGGCTCAATGGTTGAACACTCCAGCGGGCCAACCGCCACAACATCACATGTCGAACCCCATGCAGATCTTCGAGGCAGTCAAGGTGCGGATCCCGAATAACGAGCCGGTGCTCCGGCTAAAGACTTGTTGGGTTTGCTAGCCACGCGGCCAAAACGCCAAATGCGCCACTTGCTGGCGCCGAAATGAGGGAAGGCGGCGAGCGATAGGGAGGCCCGGTATTTGATGGCTAACGGAGAACCGGGCGCATATCGGAGGGCATGAAGGGTGTTTTCCCTCACGGGAAACACGGCGAGAACGCGCGGGTGAACGGCGGAAGCCGCTGCCGGCCGCACGGGGTGTGACGGCGGTCCGTCTGCTCGGTCACAGCCGGTCAACCACGCCGCCCGCGGCTGGATAGTCTGGGAATATGGACCTCGAAAACATTAATTTTCATACCCGGAAGTGGGTCCGTCCCGAAGATCTCAATGCCAACGGCACCCTGTTTGGCGGCAGTCTTCTGCGATGGATTGATGAAGAAGCAACTATCTACGCCATCCTCCAGATGGGCAACGGCCGCGTGGTCACCAAGTTTATGTCGGAGATCAACTTCGTCAGTTCCGCCCAGCAGGGCGACATGATTGAAATGGGACTGCGGGCCACGAAGTTCGGCCGGACCTCACTGACCATGCGCGCCGAAGTGCGCAACATGATCACCCGCCGGAGCATCCTCACGATTGACCGCATTGTGTTTGTCAGCCTGGACGGGCACGGCCACCCCATGCCCCACGGCTTCACCGAAATAACCTACGACCGCGACCGGCTGCCCGACCACCACATTCCTCCGGTGGCGTTCGACGCTCACGCCTGACGCCCAGCCGGCGCCGCCGCCTAACCCCGCTGCATAACCCAACACCGGCGGCATTTCCGCGTCGCGGAACGGGCGCCGGACGCCTGTTCCGCGTCCGCTATTTTCCCGCCGGAAGGTCCGCAGGCCGCTGCAGGGAAGCCAGGGGAAGGCCGTCATGGGATACTCGACGCAGCAGCAACGCCCATGACGGAAGCCCGGTAACGACGGCGGCGCGGCACCGCCCGCTGGGCCCGCCGACCGGAACCCGGGCTGGAACGGAGCCTGCATGCCGGAACCCGCCCACCTGGGAATCGATTCGCTGATCGGCGACTGGCTCGACCATCCCACCGGACGAACTGTCCTGATTGACCTGCTGGCCCGGCGGAGTCCGGATGCCCGGGCACTCTATGCCATGCGCATGCTGCCGCTCTCCGCCCTGGTGACCGTCAGCGGCGGCGTCGTCACCACCGACTATCTACACCTCATGGTGCAGGCGGCCAACAAGCTCATCGACCTGAAGCCGGGGCACTCTGCCACCGCGCACCTCTTTCCGTCCGCTGCGCCGCCGGCACCCAACGACTGGGAGGAGCCCATCGTTGAGGGAAGGTTCCACGGCAAAACGGTGGTGGTCTCGGGAGCTGCATCGGGCATCGGCCGGGCCACGGTACTCCGGGTTGCCCGCGAAGGCGGGCACGTGCTGGCCATTGACCTCAGTACCCTGCGGATGGAAGCGCTCCTGGAGGAAAACCCGGAGCTGGACATCACCGGCGTCGTGGCGGACATCTCCAACCAGGAGGACGTCAACAAAATTGCGGTCCAGGCGAGGGGACGGGTGGACGGGCTTGCGGTGGTCGCCGGAATCGCAGACAACATGGTGGCCCTTCACGAGGTGGAGGACGAGCTGTGGGAAAGCGTGTTCAGGATCAACGTTGACGGCCCTTTCCGGCTCTCTCGGGCCATCATTCCGCTGATGCTTGCCCGCGGCAGTGGATCGATCGTGAATGTTTCCTCCCAGGCGGGCCTGCGCGGTTCCATTGCCGGAGCCGCCTACACGGCGTCCAAGCACGCGGTTATCGGACTCACGCGCAGCGCCGCTTACATCTACAGTCCGCGCGGAATCCGCGTGAACGCCGTCATCCCGCGGCCGACCAGGTCCGCGCTGGAATCGAACTACGGATCGCTCGGCGGAGCGGGACCGCTGCCGTCGCCGACCTTCACCTCACCGGAAATAGAGTCGGCGCAGGTCGCTTCGCCCATGACCTACCTGCTCAGCGACGACGCCGCCAACGTCACCGGCGCCATCCTGCCGGCGGACGAAGGCTGGGGCGTGGCGTGACGCTCAGGCGTTCCGCCGGCGGTTCAGTTCCGCTTCGAGCTGCTGCAGCAGAGTTGGCGTGACCGGGCTGCCGGGGAAGCGTGCGAGCCGGTTAAGCGGCATGCTGCCCACCAGCGCCAGGGATGCGGCGAGCTGCGCGCCGCCAGCCGCGCCGCCGGCTGCTCCGGCGGATTCCGGTTGGCTTCCCGGAGCGGAACCGGTCATTGCGCTGACCAGCGCGGCCGCGGCCTCCGGATCCGCCAGCCACTCTTCAATGGAGGATCCGGTGCCCAGGGATGGGGCAGGCACGGTGCCGTCCAGGGCGGCGACTCCTGCCAGCCGGATGTCCCTGGAGGACGCGCCCACCTCAAGCCGGTATTCCCCCGCATCCGCTACCCAGCCTTCGGTGCCGGAGTCATAGCGCGAGAGGGCCCGGACATCCAGGCGGAATTCCACGCGCCGTGACTCACCCGGCTCCAGGTGCACCTTCTCGAATCCTCGCAGCTCCCGCCGCGGATACAGCGGGCGCTGCCCGCCGCCGCCGTCGGCCTCGGGCGCACCGGAATACAGCTGCACGACGTCGCTGCCGCTGCGGGCTCCGGTGTTGGTGAGGGTGAGCGCAACCTCGACCCGCTGTCCGGCTCCGGCGCCGTCGGTACTGACGTGCAGGTCGGAGTAATTGAAGGTGGTGTACGAGTAGCCGTGCCCGAAGGGGTACGCGACCTCCATCCCGCGGGTGTCGTACCAGCGGTACCCCACCAATAGCCCCTCGCCGTACCGGACCGTCCCGCCCTCGCCGGGGTAGTTGCCGTAGGCGGGGGTGTCGGAGAGCCGCAGCGGAACGGTTTCTGCCAACCGGCCCCCGGGTTCCTCCACGCCCAGCAGCACATCGGCGATGGCGCTTCCGCCGGCCTCACCGGGAAGCCACGTTTCCAGGACCGCCGGCACCGACGCTGCCCATCCCATGGCCACCACGCCGCCGTTGGCCAGCACCACCACGGTCCGCGGGTTTGCGGCGGCGACGGCGGCAAGCACCTCCAGCTGGGTATCCGGCAGGTCCAGGCTGGTCCGGTCGTATCCCTCGGATTCCGCAGCCTCGGGCAGTCCCAGGAACACGACGGCGGTGTCGGCTGCTGCTGCAGCCGCGGCAGCCGTTTCGGCCAGGTCTTCCCCTGCGCAGGGGGAGTCCGGTGACAGCACATAGCCCGGTTCGAACAGCAGCGCGGGGACCTGCTCCTGCAGCGCATCCAGGGGCGTCACCAGCTGTACCGGGTTGACCCGGGAGGATCCGCTGCCCTGGTACCGGGGCGTGCGGGCCAGTTCCCCGATGACCGCCAGGGTGCCGCCGGATGGCAGGGGAAGGATGCCGCCGTCGTTCTGCAGCAGCACCATGGATGCGGCGGCGGCCCGGCGGGCCAGCTCGTGGTGCGCCGCGTAATTCCCGTCCGCGGCTGTTGCGGCTGCCGAACCGGCGTGCCCGGGTGCGGCACGGCGCACCAGGGCCAGGATCCGCTCGACCGAAGTGTTGACCTGCTCCTCCGAGACGGTGCCCGCCTCCAGGCCGGCAGCCAGTTCCGCCGTGCCCAGCCCGGCGCTGGACGGCATTTCCAGGTCGAGGCCCGCTGCGAGCGCTGCGGCCCGGTCAGTCACCGCGCCCCAGTCGGAGACAACCACGCCTTCATACCCCCAGGTGTCCCGCAGCACGGTCCCGAGCAGCCAGGGGTTTTCCGCGGCATGCAGGCCGTTGACCTTGTTATAGGCGGCCATGACGGTCCACGGCCGGGCACCGCGGACCACTATCTCGAAGGCGCGGAGATATATTTCATGCAGCGTCCGCTGATCGACGACGGCATCGACCCGCATTCGGTCCGTTTCCTGGTTGTTTGCCGCAAAATGCTTGGGGCTGGCACCCACGCCTTCGGCCTGGACCGCGGCCGTCCATGCAGCGCCCAGTTCCCCGGCGAGCAGCGGGTCTTCCGAAAAGTACTCGAAGTTGCGTCCGCACAACGGTGTGCGCTTAATGTTCAGCCCCGGCCCCAGCAGGACGTCGACACCCTGGGCGCGGGCCTCGCGGGCGGCGGCGGTCCCCAGCTCGGCGAGCAGGCCGCGGTCCCAGGAACACGCCGTCGCGCATTCCGCCGGAAAACAGGTGGCCGGAACCGACTCTCCCAGGCCCAGCCCGCCGCGGTCGCCGGCCGGACGCCGGACGCCGTGCGGCCCGTCGGAAAGAACAAGGGCCGGTATCCCGTGCGCGGGCAGGGACGCCGTTTCCCAGAATCCGGCCCCTGACAGCAGTTCGAGCTTTTCCGCCAGGCTCAGGTCCGGCATGGCTGGAATCTCCACGTGCGCCTCCTCGTCGATGGGCTCCGAGTCTAAGCCGCGCCCCGGAGCGGTGAAAGGGTGCACGGGCCCTGTTCCCGGGTTCGCGGGAGCCTTAGGGTTCAAGTACGGCTGCAGGTGTTCATGGCCTTGCCGCCGGGACGGGAGCTACGTGTGAAGAGCCACCTTGACCGCTATAAGCAGATGGCGGAAATCCTGTACCGCAACGGACTGGGGTACCTGGTTGCAGCTTCGGGCCTGGAAGCGCGGATTCCTTTCCGGCGCAAGGCCCAGCCCGGGGACCGGCCCGATCATGCCAGCAGCCCGGAATACCTGCGCAGGGCCCTGGAGGAACTGGGACCCACGTTCGTGAAATTGGGCCAGCTCCTCTCCACCCGGCAGGACCTGCTGCCGCCCCGGTACCAGCAGGAACTGGCCAAGCTGCAGGACAACGCCGAACAGGTGCCCTGGGAACAGATCCTTCCGGTCCTGCAGGGTGCGCTGGGGGAGCAGGTGCTGGAGCGCTTCAGCAGCTTCGACACCACGCCCTCGCCAGCGCCTCCATCGGGCAGGTGTACGGGGCAAGGCTACCGGGCAACAACGACGTCGTGGTGAAAATCCGACGGCCGGGGATTGACGAGGAAGTCAACGAGGATCTGGATATCCTGCAGGGCCTGGCCGGATACGCCGGCAAACACTGGGAAGCGGCCCGTGACTATGACGTTCCGGGCTTGATGGACGAGTTCGCCGAAACGCTGCGCTCGGAACTGGACTACGCGCAGGAGGCACGCAACACGCGAAGATTCGCGGTGAACTTCGAGGACAACCCCGCCGTGCAGATTCCCGTTGTCTTCGATTCCCTCAGCACCGCAACGGTCCTGACCCAGCAGCGGCTGTACGGGATGAAGGTCACTGACACCGCGGCCCTGGACGGCGCCGGGATTGACCGCAAGGCGCTCGCGGTCACGGCGGCCGACGCCGAAATGAAGATGGTCTTCGACGACGGGTTCTTCCACGCCGATCCGCATCCGGGGAACATCTTCGTGGAGCGCAGCGGCCGGATCGGACTGATCGATTTCGGCATGGTGGGGGAGATTGACGACAAATTCCGGACCCAGCTCTCGGCACTGTTCGTTGCCGTCATCCGCAAGGACCCGGACCGGATGGCCTCGGCCCTGATCCGGATGTGCACCAGGACCCGCAGGATTGACCGCTTCCGGCTGCGGCTTGACCTGCAGCAGCTCATCCGGCTCTACGACGGACGGACCCTGGGGAACGCCCCGGTGGGCCGAATCATCAATGCGGCCATGGGCATCATCCGCAGCCATCACCTGCAGCTGCCGCGGCAGATGGCCCTGCTGCTGCGGATGCTGATCATGACCGAAGGCATGGGCGAAGTGCTGGACCCGGATTTCAGCATGGGCAACACGCTTGCGCCCTACGCCCGCCGGATGGCGGCCCAGCAGCTGAATCCGGTGGCCTTCGCCCGGCGGCTGGGCCAGGCCGGAGCCGAAACGCTTGAACTGGGCACCGAGCTTCCGGACCAGCTGCGGCGGCTGCTGAACACCCTCGATTTTGAGGGGCTGGAAGTGCACCTGCGGGCCGAGGAGCTGTCCCCCCTGGTGGAGCGGCTGGAACGTGTGGGCAACCGGGTGGTAGCGGCACTCTTCGCGGCGGCCTTCATTCGCGGCGTCGGCGAGCTCGCCATGGGCGACGCCGACCGGTGGAAGGGCTGGCAGGCTCCGCTCATGACCGCCGGCCTTGCCTCGACCGGCGCCCTGGGCGGGTATCTGGCCTGGAGTGCGCGCAAACAGCGCGTCAGGAACTACTGATGGGCCTCGCGCTCGCCGGGCTGACCGTCCTCGTGACCGGCGGCACCCGAAAACCCGGGCCGCTGGCGCCGAACCGCCGCGGACCCGGATTTTGTTACTGAGCGAAATCGGTTGAGTTGTAGATGTTCAGGTTCAGCGCCGCGGCCACCTGCGCCACGGCATTCTGCGCCCGGACACTGTTGCCCGCCGGATCCAGCGGAGGAGAAAAGGCGGCGATGGCCAGGGTCCCGGGCATGATGGCCAGGACCCCGCCGCCCACTCCGCTCTTGGCCGGCAGGCCCACCCGGTAGGCCCAGTCACCCGACGTGGTGTACATGCCTTCCATCGTCATCTCCGCGAGGATCGGCGGAACCAGCGACGCGTCGAACACCTGCTTCCCGGAGACCGGATTGCGCCCCGCGCGGCCACAGTGGCGCCCATGGTCGCCAGATCGATGGTGGTAACCAGAGTTGAACACTGCCGGGTATACACCTCGCAGGCCTCCATGGGATCCGAGTACATTGTTCCGCCGGAGTACAGCAGCCAGGCAATGGCACGGTTATGGAAGTTGGTGGACTGCTCGGAGTCATTCACGGCATCGCTGATGCGGATCTCCCGGCCGGCAAAAGCACTCTGCATGGCCAGAATTTTTTCCAGCGCTCATCCGGTGAATCGGCCGGAATGAGCGAGACTGTGGACATGGCGCCGGCGTTCACCAGCGGCGAGACGGGTTTGTCCCCGTGCAGGGCTACCGCAATGACCGAGTTGAACGGTTCGCCGGTCGGATCGGCACCCACCTTGTCGTGGAACCCGGGCAGGCCCACGCTTTGCATGGCCAGGGTCATGGAGAACACCTTGGAAATGGATTCCAGGGCAAACTCGAACCGGGCATCCCCGGCTTCGAACACCTCACCGTCAGCCGTGACTACGCAAACACCGAACAATGCCGGATCCACGGACGCAAGATACGGAATATAGCTGGCATTCGTGCCGCCGAAGTCATTGACGTGGTCAGCGTGGGCTGTTCGAACCGCCTGGGCGATAGTTGCTTTATCGGGCATCATAGCGCTGCGCTCCCGCCTACTGCGGGCCGCGGCCGCACAGTTCGTTGATCGGTATCGGCCGGTTGCGGTTTGGTGCCCGCTGCGGAGTCGCCCTCCGCGGGTGCTCCGGAGCCGGCTGCTCCGGAGGCCAGTGCCTGCTCGGTGAGGACCGCGGTCGGCACGGAGGACTGCGTCGGGACTCCCGGATGGCTGTGCTCCAGCTGCCAGGTAAAGGGCACGAAAGTACTTGCCGGGTCCCGCCAGTGCGGTTTGCGCACCGCGTAAATCACCAGGGGAAGGACGAAGAACACTGCAGCGCCGCCCACCAGGATGCCGACATAGAGTACGGGCGACCCGACGGCAATCTGCCCCGGCGGTATGAAGCTGAAGGCGAAGGCCATCAGTGAACCGAGGAATCCGACGCCGCCCACGATCCACATGCCCGCTTCCCCGCCGGGAACCCGGTACGGCCGGGGGCGGTTGGGCTGGGGAGTACCGCAGGTAGATGGCGCCGGCGAACATCAGCATGTACATGATCAGGTACAGGATCACGGTGAGCTGGCTCAGGATCTGGTAGGCAGCCTGCACCGACGGCAGCACGACGTACACCAGGCCCAGAGCCGTCACCACGAACGCCTGGAAGAACATGATGTGGGTGCCCATGCCGTGTTTGTTGGTGTGCTGCCAGAAGCGGGGCAGATACCCTGCCTTGGCGACCGCCAGCAAACCGGAGGACGGCCCGGCAACCCAGGTGACGACGCCGGCCAGGACACCGATCAGCAGCATCGCCGCAATGATGGGCCCGGCCCAGCCGATCCCGGCCCAGGCGAACATATCATTGTAGGAGGTCAGCAGCGACTGGGTGAGATTGATGTCGGCCTGCGGCACCACAAAGGCGATGGCGAGCGTCCCCAGGACAAAGATCACCACCGTGCCCAGCGCCGCAATCAGCACGGCAATCGGATAGTCGCGGGTGGGGTTCTTAACCTCCTTCACATGAATGGCGTTCATCTCCATGCCGGCATAGAACAGGAAAATGCTCGCCGCCAGCACCACATTCGAGAAGTTGGTGAAGTCGGGAATGACCTCGCCCCAGCCCATCTGGATCTGCGGGGTGTTTCCGGCAAAATAATAGGAAAAGCCCAGCACGATCAGGACGGCGGCGGGAATGATGGTGCCGATGATGCCGCCCCACTGGGCGACCTTGGAGAAGGCGCCCGCGCCCCGGAAGGCAATGAAGGTGGCCAGCCAGTAAACAACCAGCACCACCGCCAGGACAAAGGCTTTATTGCCGGAGAGCTGGGCGTCAAGGTTCTGGTTGGTCCCGGTGTATGCCAGCGACACCGCTCCGAAGGTGAGCACTGTGGGGAACCAGATGCTGACCTCGATAAAGAGCATGAACATGGCAACAAACGCCCAGCGCGGACCAAATGCTTCCCCACCCATCGGAAGACGCCGCCCTGCTCCGGCCAGCCGGTGGCGAGTTCAGCGGCGACCAGGGACACCGGAACGAGGAAGACAAGTGCCGCGAACACGTAGTAGAAAATGGAGCTGAGGCCGTATTCCGCCTCGGCCGGCAGGCCGCGGAGGCTTACCACGGCGACAATGTTCATGACGGCGAGGGCGCCGATGGTGATTTTGGCGGTCTGCCGTGCCTTGGCCTGCGCCTGATCCGGGGAACCGGGGGTGGACGAACCCGACGACGGCGAACCTGCCGAGGATGACCCGGTTGATGCAGTGGAATCACTCATCCCACTCACCTCCTAAAACTAGTGGTGGAAACCTGGATGTGCGGCCTCCTGCGGCATCGGCGATTCAAGCCGGTCGAGGTAATTGGTTTCCGTCCGGATGTCATTCAGAAGACTGTCGGCCAGGTCCATGCTGAGTCCGTTGCGCACCACGATCCGCTCGACGGTCAGGGCCTCAAGGTTGGCCGGCATCGGATACGCGGGCACCAGCCAGCCCTTGGTCCGCAGGCGCTCGGCCAAGTCGTACAGGCTCCACTTGTCGGTGTGGCCCTCCTTCAGCCGCCAGGCGAACACTGGAATGTCCGACCCGTCGTTCCACAGCTCGAAGGCCCCCATTTCGGTGATCCCCGAGGACAGGTACAGTGCAACGTCCTGGCACGCCTGCTGGATTTTCGTGTAACCGGCGCGTCCCAGCCGCAGGAACAAATAGAACTGCAGCACCACCTGGGCACCCGGGCGGGAAAAGTTCAGCGCGAAGGTGGGCATGTCGCCGCCGAGGTAACTGACGTAGAAGATCAGGTCTTCGGGCAGCCACCGGCGCTCGCGCCACACCACCCAGCCCAGGCCGGGGTAGACCAGGCCGTACTTGTGCCCGGAGGTGCTGATGGAGTGGACCCGGGGAATCTTGAAGTCCCACTCCAGGTCCGGCTGGATAAAGGGGGCGATCATGGCACCCGATGCCCCGTCCACGTGAATGGCAATATCAAGGCCGGTCGATGCCTGGATCTCGTCCAGTTTCGCGGCGATCTGCTTCACCGGCTCATACATCCCGGTGTAGGTCACGCCCATGATGGCAACCACGCCGATCGTGTTTTCGTCGACGTACTTTTCCAGCTCGAAGCCGTCCAGGCACTTGTGCTCCTCGCTGATCGGCACCATCCGGGCCTCCACATCGAAATAGTTGCAGAACTTCTCCCAGCAGACCTGGACGGCCGAGCTCATAACCAGGTTGGGTTTGTCGGTGGGCTTGCCGTCCGCGCGGCGCGAATGCTGCCACAGGCGCTTCAGGGCAAGGCCGCCCAGCATGCAGGCCTCGGACGAGCCGACGGTTGAGGTGCCGATGGTGCCGCCGGGGTCGGGGGAGTGCCACAGATCAGCAAGGATCTTCCAGCAGTTCTGCTCAATCTGGGCAGTCTGCGGATACTCGTCCTTGTCGATCATGTTCTTGTCGTACGTCTCCGCGTACAGCTTGTTGGCATGGTCGTCCATCCAGGTGCTGACGAAGGTGGCCAGGTTCAGACGGGCGTTTCCATCCAGCATGGTCTCGTCGTGGACAATTTGATACGCCGTCTCCGGCAGCATCTCGCCGTCTGCAAGCTTGGTCTTGGAAGCGACAGTATCCTCACCGGGACGGGCGAAGAGTGGATTGACGCTCAATGAGTCTTTATCGCGTTCCTGCGGCATCATCTGGACCTTTCAGTTGGGTGTGAACCGCACCGGATAAGGGTGTGAACTGCACCGGACCGGTGGGATCGTCGGTCATGAATCCCCATGAGGCTGCGCGCACCAAAAACTCTACGCGGGGCCAAAAACCGTCGCTAGGCTGCGGACCCGTGATGGCCCGGAGGGTCCTACATAGGTCCCGGTTCGGGTTCCGGGCCGCCGGATGGGGCGTGGACCGTTGAGGCAGGATGGGCGCGCGCGTACTGTGAAACGACCGCATACGTGAAACGGCTAAACACGTGAGACGGCTAAATACGTGAAGCGGCGAAAGACGCGAAACCACACAGGGCACATCTGCAGGAGGCACCCCATGGCGGGACTGGCGCGGCGTGATCGGTTCGAACTGCCCGAACCTGTACGCAAATTCTTTGAAGGTGACTGGGAGGTTCCGGCGTTTCCGGTCGAGGAGTACCGGGACGGCGCCACCATGGTGGTGAAGGCCGAGCTGCCCAACATCGATCCGGACAAGGATCTGGAAGTTTCCGTGAGCGACGGCATCCTGCACATCAAGGGCGAGCGCCGCGAGGGCAGCGAGCACAAGGACAAGAACGGCTACCGCAGCGAGTTCCGCTACGGATCCTTCACCCGCGACATTCCGCTGCCGGCCGGTTCAAGCCAGGACAACGTCACCGCGTCCTACAACGACGGCGTGCTCGAGGTCCGGGTTCCGGTGCCTGAGGTGGGGCCTTCGTCCACGAAGGTGCCCATTTCCAGGGGCTAGCCGCCGACACCGGGGATGACGGCCGCGGATTCCAACGCCGAGGAAAATGCTGCGGCAAGGAGGTTCCATGAGCGGCCATGCCCCCACTGCCCCCGGCAACGGAACCGGCGGTTCCGCCGCCGGGGCACAACCCCGCAAGTACCCCGACTGGGTCATCATCACCACCCTGGCCAGCGGCGGCGTCGTCGTCTCCCTGGAGAAAACGGCCGTCGTCGTCTCCCTGGAGAAAACGGCCGTGGTTCCGCTGCTGCCGGAGTATCCCGGGATCTTTGGGGTCACCAGCGATGACGTGTCATGGATGGTGACGGTTACGCTGCTGAGCGCAGCCGTGGCGACGCCGATCGTATCCCGGCTTGCCGACATGTTCGGCAAACGGCGCATGCTGCTGGTGGCGATGACCCTGATGGTGGTGGGGGCCTTTACCGCGTCGATTGGAGGCACCTTCCTGTGGGCGCTGGTGGGGCGTGCGCTGCAGGGTTTTGCCGGAGCGGTCATTCCGGTGGGCATCAGCATCCTGCGGGACACCCTGCCGCAGCGGAAGATCGCCGGTGCCGTTTCCCTGATGAGCGCCAGTTTTGGCATCGGAAGCGCCCTGGGCCTGCCCCTGGCGGGCCTGATCTATGACCGGCTGGGCTGGCGGGCGACCTTCTGGGTGGTCGGGATTATTGCCGCTGTGCTGATTGTCGCCGTCATCGTGTTCGTTCCCGAATCCAGGGTCCGCACGCCGGGACGCTTCGACTACGAAGGCGCCCTGGTCCTTTCGGCCGCCATGACCGCCCTCCTCCTGGCCATCAGCAAGGGCGGAGTATGGGGCTGGACCAGCGACCCAATCCTTGGTCTCTTTGCCGCCGCCGTCGTTCTCCTCGCCGTATGGTTTCCGCTGGAGCTGCGCAAGGGACAGCCCCTGGTGGACCTGCGAACCTCGGCGCGACGCCCGGTGCTCCTGACCAACGCCGCCACCGTCCTGGTGGGGTTTTCCATGTACGCGAACATGCTGGTCACCACCCAGCAGCTGCAGCTGTCCAAGGAATCCGGGTACGGCTTCGGCCTGAGCGTCGTGGTCGCCGGTCTAACCATGATCCCCGCCGGCCTGGCCATGGTTGCGGCGGCGCCGCTCTCGGCGCACATCACCAATTCCTTCGGCGCGAAGACCACCATGGTGGTGGGCTGCGCAGTGATGGCCGGCGGCTACTTCTCGCGGGTCCTGCTGGTCCACACGGTCACCGGCATCATCATCGGCGCCGTCATCGTGTCCATCGGCACCGCCATTGCCATGGCAGCGATGCCAACGCTCATTATGAGCAACGTTCCCCTCACCGACACCGCCGCTGCGAACGGCGTCAACACGCTGCTGCGCTCGGTGGGCACATCCACGTGCAGCGCTGCCGTGGCGAGCATCCTGGCCTCGATTACGGTCACGGTCGGGGGAGAGACGTTCCCCGGGGTGGACGCCTTCCGCGCGATATTCTCCCTGGCCTGTTTCGCTGCCCTGGCCGCGACCGGAATCTCCTTCCTTATTCCCCGTGCCCCGCGCCGGGAAGCCACCCACCCGGCGCTGCACGCCAAGCCCGGGGAGCGCCAGCCTTCCCCGGCAGACGCCAGGCACGAGATCATGGTCACCGGGACCATGCTGGCCGGAGACGGGGAAACACCCGTTCCGGGAGGCGTCATCACGGTGCTGGACCGCGCCGGCGAGCCGGTGGACTGGGACCGGGCCGACGACGCCGGGCACTACGCCGTCGTACTTCCCGGAGACGGCCGCTACGTGCTGGTCGCGACCCAGCACCAATGGCGTCCGGTGTCCGAGGCGCTCGCCTTTCCAGGGGTTCCTGCCAGCCACGACATCCGCTTCCGCGACCGGCTGACCCTGACCGGTCAGGTCACCCACAGCGGGCGTCCGGTGTCCGGCGCCGTAGTGATCCTTGTCCAGCCGGCGGGGGAGAACCACGGATCCGCGCGGTCGGACAGCCGTGGGTACTACGAACTGCCGCTGCCGCGTCCGGGAACCTACATCCTCACCGTCGTGGAGCCCGACGGCGCAACCACCCACACCCGGCGGGTCACCCTGCCGGCGCCCAACACGGTGATAGACGTGGAACTGGGCGGAGAACCGCCCACAACGGGTTTGCGGATCTAGGACCGGGGCAGTTCGAGATGAACCGCGCACTCCCGCCGTTGGTGCCTGCTTGGTCCAGCGCATAGGATCAACCTGGCGTGCATGGGGTGCGGTCCCCGGGGGTCCGCCGGGCCGGCGCCTTCACGTCCCGGGCCGCCGTTTCCTACACAACATTTCCAATAGACCCGAAGCTCACTGCGGTGCCACGGCCCTTGACGTCCGTGCGGGCTGCGGCGTGCCGACGGAACTCCTGTGTCTTTAAGTCCTTAAGTTAGGGTATGTGGTGGACCTCACCCTCATGGTGGCGCTGGTGATCGCGCTCGCATTATTCTTCGACTTCACCAACGGCTTTCACGACACAGCAAACGCAATGGCAACTCCCAGTGCCACCGGTGCGATCAAGCCGAAGAACGCCGTGGCCCTGGCTGCCGTGCTGAATCTCGTGGGCGCGTTCCTGTCCACCGAAGTAGCCAAGACCATTTCCGGTGGAATTATCCGCGAAGGGGAGGGCGGGATCCAGATCACGCCCGTCATGATTTTCGCCGGACTGCTCGGCGCGGTGATCTGGAACCTCATCACCTGGCTGCTTGGCCTGCCCAGCAGCTCCTCGCACGCCCTCTTCGGCGGCCTGATTGGTGCCGCCGTCGTAGGTGCCGGATATGGTGCCGTCGACTATTCGGTGCTCATGTCGAAAGTGATCCTGCCGGCGTTCATCGCCCCGGCAATCGCCCTCTCCGTGGCGTTCCTGGCCACCCGGCTGGCGTACTCCATTACCCGCCGGCACGGGCAGGAGGGCGACAAACTGCCCCGCAGGCGCGGCGGTTTCCGGTACGCGCAGATCTTCTCCTCCTCGCTGGTCGCCCTGGCGCACGGTACCAACGACGCACAGAAGACCATGGGTGTCATCACCCTGGTGCTGATTTCGGGCGGATTCCAGGCGGTTGGCACCGGCCCGGTGTTCTGGGTGGTCGCAGCCTGCGCCGTTGCCATTGCGGCGGGTACCTACGCAGGCGGCTGGCGCATCATCCGCACCATGGGCACCGGCCTGACCGACGTCAAGCCGGCTCAGGGATTCGCCGCGGAGACCAGCACCGCGGCAGCCATCCTGACGTCTACGCAACTTGGCATGGCGCTGTCCACTACGCAGGTTGCCTCGGGATCGGTCATCGGCTCCGGTCTGGGCCGCAAGGGCGCCGAAGTCCGCTGGGGCACGGCACGCCGGATCGCCGGAGGCTGGCTGCTGACCCTGCCCGCCGCCGCCGTCATGGGCGCTGCCGCAGCCTTCACCGCGAGCACCGGTCCGGTGGGCGTGACGATCGACGGCGTCCTGGGGCTGGCGATCATCCTGTTCATCTTCCTCTGGTCACGCCGCAACCGCGTGGGCCATGACAACGCGGTCAGCAACATCGACAACGCCGGTGCAGCCGTAAGGATCAACAAGCGCAAAGCCCGCTCCCGGGGCCGAGCCGCTGCCGGCCGCTCCGCCGCCACCACCACCACCACCAAGGCTAAGGAATCGTCCAAATGAGCATCGACTGGGTCGCCTACCTCATTGTTGCCGGCATCACGCTGCTGTCCACGCTCGTCGTCGTCGGGCTGTACTCCACCGGTGTCCGGCTGTCCGCTGCCGCCTCCGACCGTGATCCCGGGCAGGCGGCCGGAAACCGGCTTACGCTCGCCAAAGCCGGCGCCTATGCCTGCTTCACGGTTTGCGGCGCCGCGGTGCTGTTCGGTATTTATCTGATTGTTCCCGCGCTGCACGGCTAGGAACGCCCCCGCACCCATTGCCCACCCCTGCTGATTCACCGCACCCCAAGGAGACCCCCGATGGTCATGCCCCGGAACCTGTTTCTCATCCGTCACGGGCAGAGCGAAGCCAACATCATGCAGCGGGCGTCCACGGCCGGTGATCCCAGCATGTACAACGAAGAGACGATGACGGTTCCGGACCGTTCGTGGCGCCTCACCGAACTGGGGGTCCAGCAGGCCCGGGTGGCGGGAGCCTGGATCACGGGCCTCAACATGGAGTTCGACCGGGCCCTGGTCTCCACCTATACCCGGGCCCGCGAGACGGCCGCACACCTGGGACTCGATGTCCGGTGGGAGGAGAACCGGGTTATCCGGGAGCGTTCCTGGGGCGAAATCGGTTCCATGTCCAAGCAGGACTTCGCCCGGAAATACTCTCAAAACGCTGCCTACCGCGACAGCGATCCGCTGTACTGGGCTCCTCCCGCCGGTGAATCCATCGCCCAGGTGGCCGAGAACCGGGTCCGGAACATCCTGAGCACCCTGCACCGGGAAAACGCGCGGGACAACGTCCTCCTGGTGACACACGGCGAATTCATGTGGGCGACGCGCCTGGTCCTGGAACGCTGGAGCGACGAGGAGTTCCTGGAGCGGGACGGCGACAGGGAGCAAATGATCCACAACTGCACCGTCCTCCAGTACACCGGCACCGATCCGGCCAACCGGAACAATATCCGCGAAAAGCTCAGCTGGGTGCGCCGCTGCTGGCCCGTTCAGATCGACGGAGAGTGGACGATGTGCGTTGGCGAGTGGGAGGAATTCGACCGCGCGTACTTCACCGGCCGGGACCTCCTGGAAAAAGTGGAGTCCAACCGGCACTTCTTCCAGGACGTCTTCGGCAGCTAAGACTCAGTCACCTGCGCTGCCCCCGCCGGACGGGGCAGCGGCGGCGGTGTGCCGCTAGGAGGCTTCGGCGTAGGCCGGGTAATCCGTGTAACCGGCGGGGCCGTGGGAGTAGAAGGTGGACGGGTCCGGAATGTTCAGCGGGAGGTCCTCCTGCCAGCGGCGGACCAGGTCCGGATTTGCGATTACGGGACGGCCGACGACGACGCCGTCACCCAGGTCCTGGTCCATGAAGCGCAGGGCTTCCTCACGCGTGGTGAGGATGCCGAAACCGGAGTTCAGCAGCACCGGACCGCCGAAGGACTTCCGCAGCTCCTGCACGAGGATGTCGGACGGGTCCCGGTGCAGGATGCTGAGGAAGGCCGGCTTCAGCGGTGCAATTCCGGCCACCAGCGCGGTGTAGGTGGCCAGCACATCCGCGGGGTTGGTTTCCAGTACGCCCTGGATATTGTTCTCCGGTGAAATCCGCAGGCCGGTCCGGTCGGCGCCGATGGCATCAGCGACCGCGCGGTACACCTCAATGACGAAGCGTGCCCGGTTCTCCGGCGAGCCGCCGTACATGTCAGTGCGCAGATTGGAATCCGGGGAAAGGAATTCGTGCAGCAGGTAACCGTTGGCACTGTGCAGCTCAACGCCGTCGAACCCTGCCTCCATGGCCGCGCGTGACGCCGCGACAAACTCGGCCGTGATGGCGGGGATTTCGGCTGTGGTGAGGGCGTGCGGAACCGGGTAGGGCTGCTTGCCCTCATAGGTGTGGGTGAGGCCGTCGACCGCTATCGCGCTGGGAGCCACGACCCGGCGGCCTCCGTTGGTGCCGGGGGAGGTGACCCGCCCGGCATTCATCACCTGGGCCACAATCCGGCCGCCGGCGGCGTGCACGGCGTCGGTCACGTTCTTCCAGCCGGCGATCTGCTCATCGGTTGTCAGTCCCGGCTGCCAGGTGAACCCCTGCCCCTCGAGGGAGGTGTAGATCCCCTCGCTGATAATCAGCCCCATCGAGGCGCGCTGGGCGTAGTGCTCGGCCATGAGTTCGGTGGGGACGCCGCGGCGGCCGCTGCGGGTGCGGGTCAGCGGCGCCATAACCAGGCGGTTGGGCAATTCGAGACGGCCAAGCGTAAGCGGTGAGAAGAGGTTCAAGGAGAAAAAGTCTTTCTGCAGGGCGCAGCCGGCGCTTTTACTGCCGGCACCCGCGCATGTGAATAGGATGTCTAATTCGCCCAACCCAGATCCGGACTACAGTATTCCCTGGCGTGGGATACCTCACCGGCAGCGTATGCGGTGTTTTTGTCCGGTGCCGCGGCTAGCATGGCGGCATGGTCAGAACTGTCTATTACGTGGCGGCGTCGCTGGACGGGTTCCTGATCGACGCGCAAAACCATCCCGACGGCCTGGATCCGGGGAGCGAAATCCGGGGAAACAGAATCCGGGGGAGCAGCCGGGGAGATCCGTGACATCCCTGTTGGGCGACCACTATCTAAAGTTTCTGGACGGTGTTGGAGCCGTGGCGATGGGCGCCGGAACGTACCGGTCCTTCCTGGCTGCCACGGCGTCGTGGCCCTATGGAAGTATTCCGGTATGGATATTTACCCACCATGAATTTCCGGGCATTCCAGGCGCAGACATCGCCTTCATTCGCGGGGAAGTTGCGGAATTCCATCCGGATATCGTGTACGACGCCGGCGAAAAGGACGTCCTGCTGGCCGGTGGTGGGAATATCGCCAGTCAATTCATGGACGACGGACTGATCGATGAGCTGGTCTTCACCGTGGTGCCTGTCGCGCTGGGCAGCGGCCGGCCGATGCTCCCGGTGGGAGGCATCACAAAACCGGCGGTGTTGCTCGGCACCCGTTCCTTGGGGAATGGGCTTGTGCAGCTGCACTACGCGTTCGGGTCCGGAGAGCACGCCTTCGGTTCCGGGGAGTGAACGGGGGAGCAAGCCGGGGAGTAAAAGGGAGTGCAGTGAGCGAACACCATGAGCCGGCCGACGAGGTGCTGCTCGAGGGCGAGGGGTGGACCGAGGTCTATCGGGTGGGAGACACCGTTCGCCGGCCCGCACGTCCGCAAACCGCCACCGTGCATGCGTTCCTGGCGTACCTGAATCAGCGTGGCTTCACGGGTGCGCCCCGTCCGTTCGGGTACGACCCCAAGGGCCGGGAGGTCCTGAGCTATGTCGACGGCGTTGTGCCAAAGGAGCCGCTTCCGGGATGGGCCGCCGGGGAAAGGCAGCTCGCGGAGCTTGCCCGGCTGATTCGGCGGGCGCACGATGCCGCCGAGGGATGGGATCCCCCGCCCGGCGCTGTCTTCGGCAGCATCCCGGGACCCCCGCAGCAGGGAACCGAACCGCTGGTTGCCGAGCCCGAACTCGTGGCGCACCAGGATTACTGTCCGGGCAACGTCGTCTTCCGCGGCGGAATGCCGGCAGCCTTGATTGACTTCGACCTGGCGCGGCCCACCACCCGCGTGGCGGACGCCGTCAACGCGATGTATTGGTGGGCGCCGCTGTGCCACCCGCAGGACCGCGGACCAGCCCTCGCCGGCGCTGATGCCGCGCGCCGGGTGCGGATCTTCGCTGACGCCTACGGGATGGATGAGGTCCAGCGCAGCGGGATTGTCGACGCCGCACTCCGGCGCCAAAGAATATCAGCCGTCACCATGAGGGCTGCTGCGGAATCGGATCCCGTCTTTCGCCGGTGGTGGGACGAAGGGATGAAGGACAAGCTGTCCCGTGCGGAAAGCTGGTTGACCGCGCACGCCCCGGCGCTGCGCGAAGCGCTGCTGTAGGGCTGCTGTTCCTTAGCTGCTTCTCCTTAGGTGCTGTCCCTTAGCGGCTCTGCCTACCGGGAGTCGCGGATCATATTGGTCATCCGGGCGGTGCTCAGGCGGCGTCCCTGCTCGTCCGTCATGACGATTTCGTGGGTCACCAGCGTGTTCCCGCGGTGGATGGCCGTTGCCGTTCCGGTCACGGTTCCGGAGGAAATGGAGCGGTGATGGGTGGCGCCGATTTCGATGCCGAGGGCATGCCTGCCCGGACCGGCATGGAGCGCGGCGCCAAAGGAGCCCAGCGTCTCGGCCAGGACCAGGTGCGCCCCGCCGTGCAAAATTCCGGCCACCTGCTCGTTGCCCTCCACCGGCATGGTCGCCACCATCCGCTCGGCCGACATTTCCGTGAAGCGGATTCCGAGCTTCTCCACCAGCTGCCCGACGCCGTTGGTGCTCAGCCAACTGTGCATCTCCGGCGGCACGCCCGCCTCGTTTAACTGGTCGGTGAAGGCGTTGGGCGCCTCGGACGGGGCGCCGTTGCCCGGCGTGAAATTGTCGCTCATGCCAACTAGGCTTACATCTGTGAGTGAATCTACCAAACTGGCCGACAGCCAAGCTGAAACCCCTGCTGAAACGATAGTCGAAGGGGCCGCTGACCCCGCATCATCCGAGGCACTCGGGACCGTTACCGCGGGAGGGCACAACCGGCTGCTGGTTATCGACGGCCATTCCATGGCCTTCCGCGCCTTCTATGCCCTGCCGGCCGAGAACTTTTCCACGGACACCGGCCAGCACACCAACGCGGTCTACGGATTCACCTCCATGCTGATCAACCTCATCAAGGAAGAACAGCCCACCCACCTGGCAGTGGCGTTCGACCTGGACACCCCCACCTTCCGTTCCGAGGAGTACACGGAGTACAAGGGCGGACGCAACAAGACTCCCGAGGAATTCCACGGGCAGGTGGACCTCATCATCAAGGTGATGGAGGCCATGCGCATCCCCACCCTTTCCATGGACGGCTACGAGGCCGACGACATTCTGGCGACGCTGGCTGAAAAGGCCTCCGCCCGGAACTGGGACGTCATGGTCGTTTCGGGGGACCGGGACGCTTTCCAGCTCGTGGACGACCACGTCACCGTGTTCTATCCGAAAAAGGGCGTGTCGGACCTGCCGCGCATGGACGCCGCCGCAGTGGAGGCCAAATACCTGGTGCCCCCGGACAAGTACTCGGACCTTGCCGCCCTGGTCGGCGAATCCGCCGACAACCTCCCCGGCGTGCCCGGCGTCGGGCCCAAAACGGCGGCCAAGTGGATCAAGCAGTACGGCGGTCTTGAAGGCATCCTGGAGAACCTCGACAGCATCAAGGGCAAGGTGGGGGACTCCCTGCGGGCCAACATCGAGGACGTCAAGCGCAACCGACGCCTGAACCGTCTGCTGCGGGATCTGGACCTGCCGGTGGACCTGGATGCCATGTCCGCGCGCCGCCCCGACCGCGAGGCGGTCGAAGAGCTTTTCGACGCCCTGCAGTTCAACGCCCTGCGCAAGCGGCTCTTTGACATTTACGGCGAAGAGGAGACCGTCTCCACCGGCCACGGGCTCACCCTCCCGAACATGCGGTCATCACTGACGCAGCAGCGCTGAAGGACTGGATCGCCTCCACCAACCAGGACAAGACGGCTGTCCAGCTCGTCACCGAGGGCGCGGCGGCGGGGCGCGACGTCGTCGGGTTGGCCCTGGTCACGAACAGCGTGGCGGCCTATGTTCCGCTTCCCGAGCTCGACGCCGAAACGGAGCAGGTGCTCGCCGGCTGGCTGTCCGACCTGGACGCCCCGAAGGTGGTGCATGACTTCAAGGAGGCCTACAAGGCCCTGGCCGGACGCGGGCTGCACCTTGCCGGAGAGGTGGACGACACCGCCATTTCCGGGTACCTGATCCAGCCGGACCGGCGCAGCTACGACCTTGCGGACCTGAGCCAGCACCACCTGCGGATGTCGCTGGCCCCGGCGGCTGCCGGCAGCAACCAGCTGCAGCTGCAGCTTGAGGAAGAAGATGTTGCCTCGCCGGCCGTCATGGAGGCCTTCGCCGCACTCCAGCTCAGCGACCATTTCGCCGGACAGCTGGTCGAGCGAGGAGCGAACCAGCTCCTTGGCGGGCTCGAGCTGCCGCTCTCGGAGATCCTGGCCGAAATGGAACTGGCCGGCATCGCCGTGGACACCGAAAAGCTGGACCGGCTCCTGGACGACTTCAGCGCCACGATCGCTCAGGCCAGCAGCGAAGCCTTCGCCATTATCGGCAAGGAGATTAACCTCGGCTCACCGAAGCAGCTGCAGGTGGTTCTCTTTGACGAGCTGGGCCTGCCCAAGACCAAGAAGATCAAGACCGGTTACTCCACCGACGCCGACGCCCTTGCGGACCTCATGGTCAAAACGGGCGGGCACCCGTTCCTCGTCAACCTCATGGCCTACCGAGACGCTACCAAGCTGCGCCAAACGGTGGAAGGGCTGCGCAAAGCAGTGTCCGACGACGGCCGCGTGCACACCACGTACGTCCAGACCGCTGCGGCCACCGGACGGCTGTCCTCCACGAACCCGAACCTGCAGAACATTCCGATCCGGTCCGAGGAGGGCCGGCGCATCCGCGAAGTGTTCACCGTGGGCCCGGGATACGAAATGCTGCTGACGGCCGACTACTCCCAGGTGGAAATGCGGATCATGGCCCACCTCTCCGGGGACGAGGGCCTGATCTCCGCGTTCCGCGAAGGCGAAGACCTGCACCGGTTCGTCGGCGCGCATATTTTTGGCGTGCCGCCGGAGGAAGTCACCAGTGCCATGCGCTCCAAGGTCAAGGCCATGTCCTACGGACTGGTCTACGGCCTCAGTTCCTTTGGGCTGTCGAAGCAGCTCGCCATTCCGGTGGACGAGGCACGCACCCTGATGCGCGACTACTTCGACCGCTTCGGCGCGGTGCGGGACTACCTGCGCGGCGTCGTCGAGCAGGCGCGGAAGGATGGCTTCACCTCCACCATCGAGGGCCGCCGCCGGTACCTGCCGGACCTGTCCAGCGACAACCGGCAGCTGCGCGAAATGGCCGAACGCGCCGCCCTGAACGCCCCCATCCAGGGCTCCGCCGCGGACATCATCAAGAAGGCCATGATCGGCGTTGACGCGGAACTGAAGGCGCAGGGCCTGAAATCCCGGATGCTGCTGCAGGTCCATGATGAACTGGTGCTCGAAGTTGCCCCCGGGGAACGGGATGCAGTGGAGAAGCTGGTCCGCGAACAGATGGGCGCGGCCGCGGACCTGTCCGTTCCGCTGGACGTCTCCGTGGGCATCGGAGTTAGCTGGCACGAAGCCGGGCACTAGTCCCCGACCGCATCCTCAGGGCGGCCGGACCGGATCATCAGGACGACGCGAAAGCAGGGGGATCATGCAAACGGACACGGGGCTGCGGCTGGAATCCTTCGCGCCGGGGTACGACGGCGCAGATCCCCCTGCCGCTGATGCCGCGACCGCCAACTGGCTTGAGGCGGTGCGGCTCGGATTCCATGAGCCGCGGGCCGATCCGGAACGGCTGCCCGCCATGGTGGACGCATACCGGCGGGACGGCCGCGTCCTGACCGGTGTGTACGACGACGAGTCGCCGGACGGCGCCTGGGACGCAGCCATTCCCGTTGCCACCTACGCCACCATGGTCAACACCCTGAACGTCGGCGGCGGACAGCTGCTGCCCGCCCACCTGGTGACCTGCGTGACGGTGCGCGCCACCCACCGGCGCCGCGGCATCCTGCGCCGGATGATCACCGCGGATCTGGCTGCTGCCCAAGAATCAGGCCTGGCGGTGGCGGCGCTGACGGCGTCGGAAGCCACCATTTACGGCCGCTTCGGCTTTGGTGCTGCCACCTCCACCGCGGCGGTGGCTGTTGACACCCGGAACGGCCTCGGTTTTCGGGCTCCTGCCGCGGGTATGGCGGTGATCGCCGACAGCGCCCGGCTCCTGGAGCTGGCGCCGGAGATTTTCCGCGCCCACCACAGCCGGACGGCGGGGGCACTGGGCCGCCAGCACGCCTACGCCCTGCGTGCCTCGGGAGCGTGGAGCGAACACACCAGCGAACCCGACAAGGAACTGCGGGCCGTCCTCCATTACGACGCCGCCGGAAACCCCGACGGCTACGCCACCTACAAGTTCACGGGCTGGGATACGGAACCGCAAACCCTAAAAATCACTGATCTCATCGCCGCCACCGGGGAGGCCTACCGGGAGCTGTGGCGTTTCCTGGGCTCCATTGACCTCGTGGACCGGCTGACCTATGACGCGGCGCCCCTGGCGGACCCGCTGCCGTGGATGCTCGCCGACCGCCGCCGGTACGGGGTTACCGGCGTCGAAGATGTGCTGTGGCTGCGGATCCTGGACACCCGCGCGGCGCTGGAAGCCCGGCACTACACGGGCAGCGGCGCCGTCGTCCTCACGGTGGCCGATCCGCTGGGCCTGGCCGCCGGGACCTGGCACCTCGCCGCGGAAGGTGGACGTGGAACCGCCACGGAGCTGCCCGGCGGCACGTCGCCGGCCGGCCTTCCCGGCGTTCCCGCTGCGGAGATCGACGCCGATGCCCTGGGATCGCTGTATCTGGGCGGCGTCAGCGCCGCCACGCTGGCCGCAGCCGGCGGAATACGAGGCGGTGCGGCCGCGTTGGACGCTATCGATGCGCTCTTTACCGCGGGGAAGGCCCCCTACTGCAACACCCATTTCTGATTACCCGGGCAAAGTGTTCCGGGTGCTTTGACCTGAGTTGCAGGCTGCGGCTAGACTGATCTGGCGCGTAATTGCGCAGTAAGTTACCAATTCTGTCCATCTCCGGACAAACAAGCACTGTCTTGAGGCAGGCCCGAACGGCTGCTCTGAGTTCGGTGGGAGCGCATCCGGAATACAAAACAACTTCCACATCGGAGTCCCAACTACATGACCATCACCACCACCGAGAAGTCCGGTACCCCGCAGGTCGCCATCAACGACATCGGTACTGCCGAGGACTTCCTCGCCGCCATTGACGCCACGATCAAGTACTTCAACGACGGCGATCTTGTCGAAGGTACCGTCGTCAAGGTTGACCGCGACGAGGTCCTGCTCGACATCGGTTACAAGACCGAGGGTGTCATCCCTTCCCGTGAGCTTTCCATCAAGCACGACGTTGACCCCGGAGACGTAGTTTCCGTTGGTGACCTCGTCGAAGCTTTGGTCCTCACCAAGGAAGACAAAGAAGGCCGCCTGATCCTCTCCAAGAAGCGCGCGCAGTACGAGCGTGCCTGGGGCGACATCGAGAAGGTCAAGGAAGAAGACGGCGTCGTTACCGGTACCGTCATCGAGGTTGTCAAGGGTGGCCTCATCCTGGACATCGGCCTGCGCGGCTTCCTGCCGGCCTCCCTCGTCGAGATGCGTCGTGTCCGCGACCTGGCTCCGTACATCGGCCAGCAGATCGAAGCCAAGATCATCGAGCTGGACAAGAACCGCAACAACGTTGTTCTGTCCCGCCGTGCATGGCTCGAGCAGACGCAGTCCGAGGTTCGCTCCACGTTCCTCAACAAGCTGGAAAAGGGTCAGGTTCGTCCGGGCGTTGTTTCCTCCATCGTCAACTTCGGTGCCTTCGTGGACCTGGGCGGCGTCGACGGTCTCGTCCACGTTTCCGAGCTGTCCTGGAAGCACATCGACCACCCCTCCGAGGTCGTTGAAGTTGGCCAGGAAGTCACCGTCGAGGTTCTGGAAGTTGACCTCGACCGCGAGCGTGTCTCCCTGTCCCTGAAGGCTACGCAGGAAGATCCGTGGCAGACCTTCGCCCGCACCCACGCCCTGGGCCAGGTTGTGCCGGGTAAGGTCACCAAGCTGGTTCCGTTCGGTGCGTTCGTCCGCGTCGAAGACGGCATCGAAGGCCTGGTCCACATCTCCGAGCTGGCAGTCCGCCACGTGGAGCTGGCCGAGCAGGTTGTCTCCGTTGGCGACGAGCTGTTCGTCAAGGTCATCGACATCGACCTCGAGCGCCGCCGCATCTCCCTGTCGCTGAAGCAGGCCAACGAGGGCGTCGACCCCGAAGGCACCGAGTTCGATCCGGCTCTGTACGGCATGGCCGCAGAGTACGACGAAGCCGGCAACTACAAGTACCCGGAGGGCTTCGACCCCGAGTCCAACGAATGGCTCGAAGGCTACGAGACCCAGCGTGCCGCTTGGGAGCAGCAGTACGCTGACGCCCAGGCCCGCTGGGAAGCCCACAAGAAGCAGGTTGCACAGCATGCTTCCGAGGACATCGCAGCTGCTTCGGAGACCTCCGAGTCCGGCTCCACGAGCTACTCCTCCGAGCCTGCTGTTGCCGAGACGGGTGCCGGCACGCTGGCTTCCGACGAAGCACTTGCCGCTCTGCGCGAGAAGCTCACGGGCAACTAATTTCCCGGTGCGCTAAAGAGACCGGTTCAAGCAGCCGGTTGATATAGCTCCAAAAAGCGGGCCCCCACTTCGGTGGGGCCCGCTTTCGTTCTGGTGCCGGTGGTGTTGTGCGTGCTGTTGCGCCGCTGGTGTCACACCGGGGTGTGGCCCTTAGACCCGCGCGTCGTTGGCGTAGCGCAGGCCGAGCTGGTCCCTCACGCCGTCGAGCAGTTCCATGGTCCGCAGCGTATCCGCCAGGGGCATGGTCGGGCTCTCCGTAAGTCCCTGCTGGATGCAGCGGGTCACCTCGCGCAGCTGGTACGTGTAGCCGGCGCCGGCAGGATCAGAGGTTTCGACGCGCGCTCCGTCCGGGGCGTGGACGTGGAGCTCGCGGGGGTTCGGGATTTGGCCGCCTCCGGTCCGCATCCAGCCGCGGCTGCAGGCGATCGTAGCGCTTCCCGGGCCCGAGGCGGAGATGGAGGACGTGAGCTGGGCGTGCCGGCCGCCGTCGTACCGCAGGGTCAGCGCGTTCTGGATGTCCACGCCGCTGTCGTTCAGCTCTCCGGAGGCGGTGACGCTGTCGGGGAAGCCAAGGGCGCCGAACGCCCAGGTCAGGGTGTAAACGGACAGGTCGAGCAGCGCGCCGCCGCCGGCGGCCGGGTCCCACATCCGGCTGGTTGGATCCACCGGGGCGGCGAAGCCGAGATCGGCCTGCACCCAGGCCGGAGTGCCCAGCTCGCCGGAGGCCAGGATGTCCCACGCCCGGTTCGCGCTTGGCAGGAACCGGGTCCACACGGCTTCCATCAGGAAAAGGTTCCGGCCCCGCGCCAGCCCGGCCAGCTCCGCCGCCTCCGCCGCATTCACGGTGAAGGGTTTTTCACACAGCACGTGCTTGCCGTGCTCCAGGGCGCTTTGGCGACTTCGTAGTGCTGGGCATGCGGGGTGGCAACATAGACGACGTCGACGGCCGGGTCCGCGAACATCGCTTCATACCCCGTGGCAGCCGCTGAATCGGAATACGGGACGGTGAATCCGAAGCGTTCGGCGAAGTCCGCGGCCTTGGCTGCTTTCCGTGAACTGACCGCGTACAGGACGGCATCCTCCAGCAGGGCTATGTCGGCGGTGACCGTGCCGGCAATTCCACCGGTGGCCACCACGCCCCAGTTCAGCGGGCGCCCGGTGGCGGCCAGGGGGAGGGTGCGCCGTCTTCGGCGCAGGGCGGACGGACAAAATGGCGTTGCTCGGTAGTGAGGGTCATGCGGTGTTCAGCTCCTAGGGGTATTCGGGGATCAAGCGGATTCACGGACCACGAGGGAGGTGGGCAGCCGGTGGATGCGTTCAACGGCACGACCCTCGATCAGCTCCACCAGCAACTCGGCCATTTTTTCACCCAGCGCCGCAATCGGATGGTGGATGGTGGTCAGCGCCGGGCTGATGCTGGTGGCGTAGTAGTCGTCGTCGAAGCCGACGACGGCGATGTCCTCCGGGATGCGCAGCCCGTGTTCCTTGATCACCGAGTAGGCGCCGGCGGCCATCTGGTCGTTTGCCGCGAAGAGGCCGTCCAGCGGCTTGCCGCGGCCCAGCAGCCGGCGCATGGCCGCGGCGCCCGACGCCACCGTGAAGTCACCCGTTTCCACCAGTGCGTCATCGAGGCCGGCCGCCAGCAGGAGGAGCGCCAGCCGGCCAGCCGGTCCACGCCGGGCGGCATGTCCTGCGGGCCGGCGATGGTGGCGATGTGGCGTCGGCCGTCCGCTATCAACCTGGTGGTGGCGTCAACGGCGCCCTCTTCGTTGTCCACCTCCACGAAGTAGCTGTCGGACACCCCCATCAGGGGACGGCCGGCAAAAACAAGCGGAAGGAGCCGTTCAGGTGTGCCCAGGAATGGTCTCCGCTGTGGTGGGACACCACGAGGACGCCGTCCACGTTCCCGCCGAGCAGGTACCGCCGGGTTTTTTCCGGGTTCGCTTCCGACGACGTGACCATGTTCAGCATGTAATCGGTGGTATTCAGGTAGCGGGCCACGCCCTCCACCACGGTGGCGAAGAAGGGATCAGCGAAAACCTTGGACGTGGATTCCGGCACGAGCAGCGTCACGGTGTAGGTCCGCCGGCTGGCCAGGGTCCGCGCCGCCCGGTTGGGCACATAATTCAGTGTCCGTACTGCCTGTTCCACGGACTGCGCCAGATGCGGGTCGACGGACGGAGCACCGTTGACCACCCGCGAAACGGTTGCCCGGGACACCCCGGCCAGGGCCGCCACCATTTCGAGCGTGGGGGCGGGCCTGGCAGAGCCGGAATCGGTGCTCACTGTGTTCTCCCTGCACTGTTGTTCCGAAGGGGCGGCTGGGTTTCCACTGTACCGGCGGGTTTCACACAGCGGGCGCCGCGGCGCGGCTGGCGGCAATCAGCCGGCTGTAGGCCAAGCCGCTGTCCTTCACGGTGCGCTGCTGCGTGTCGTAGTCCACGCGGACGATGCCGAAGCGCCTGCTGTAGCCCCAGGACCACTCGAAGTTGTCCAGCAGCGACCAGACGAAGTAGCCGCGGACGTCAGCCCCGGCTTCAACGGCACTGTGCACGGCACCGATGTGGTCGAGGATGTACTGCGTGCGTTCCGGATCCGGGACGGTTCCTTCCGGGCTGACGGCGTCGTCGTACGCCGCACCGTTTTCGGTGACATACAGCGGCGGCAGGGACGGGTATTCCTCGCCGAGCCGAACCAGAAGCGTGCGCAGGCCGTCGGGATTCACCTCCCAGTCCATGGCGGTGCGCGGCAGGCCGCGGCTCGGGAAGGTGATGTGCTCGGCGCCAATCCAGCATGACGCCGCCGTCTTGCCGGAGCCTCCGCCGTGGCCGTCGGCACCGGTGGTGTCCGGATGGCCGCTGATCATGTCGTCGTGGTAGTGATTGACGCCCAGGAAGTCGATCGGCGCGCCGATAATTTCCAGGTCACCGGGACGGATGACTTCACCCAGTCCGAAGGGCTCCAGATCCCGCAGGGTGTCCTCCGGGTAGCTGCCGCGCAGGATCGGGTCCAGGAAGATGCGGTTCTGGAGGGAATCGAAGAGCCGGGCCGCTTCCAGGTCCACCGGATCGCTTGGGTCGCGGGGGATGGAATTGCTCAGGTTCAGGGTGATGCCCAGGTTCTCAGCGCCCCGGCTGCGCAGCTCAGTGACGGCAAGGCCATGGGCCAGGTGCTGGTGGTGGACGGCGGCGATTGCTACCCGCGGTTCCTGCCGGCCCGGTGCATGGACCCCGGAGCCGTAGCCCAGCAGGGAGGAGCAGAAGGGTTCGTTGAAGGTGGTCCAGTGCTGCACCCGGTCACCCAGGGCCGAGTAAACGTCATTGGCGTAGTCCACGAACCGGTGGGCCGTGTCCCGGTTGGCCCAGCCGCCCTTTTCTTCGAGTGCCTGCGGAAGGTCCCAGTGGTAGAGGGTGAGCCAGGGCAGGATGCCGGCCCCCAGCAGTTCATCCACCAGCCGGGAGTAAAAGTCCAGTCCCTTGGCGTTGGTGCTGCCGCCGCCGGGCCGGACGCGCGCCCAGCTGGTGGAAAAACGGTAGGAGTCCAGTCCCAGGTCCTTCATGAGGGCCACGTCCGCCGGCATCCGGTGGTAGTGGTCCACGGCAACAGCGGGGGTGTCTCCGTTGAGGATGTTTCCGGGAGCAGCGGCAAAGCGTCCCAGACGGAGTCCTCCTTCCCGTCTTCGCGGGCCGCACCTTCGACCTGGGCGGCGGCGGTTGCCGATCCCCAGATAAAGCCGGCCGGCCAGATGTTGTTTACCGGGATGTTGATTGTCATTAGCCCTTCACTGCTCCCTGCATAATTCCGGAAATAAGTTGTTTGCCTGCCAGTACAAAGAGAACGAGCAGGGGGATGGTGGCGAGTATGGCGCCGGTCAGGACAACCGAATAGTCCACGTAGCGGGCCGACGACAGCTGGCTCAGTGCGGTCTGAAGCGTGGGATTGCCGGCATCAAGGACCAGCAGCGGCCAGAGGAAGTCCGTCCAGGCCATCATGAACGTGAACAGGCTCAGGATGGCCATGGCCGGCTTGGCCGCCGGCAGGGCCACATGCCAGAAGGTCCTGATCATGTTGGCACCGTCCATCCGTGCCGATTCGATCAGCTCGTCGGGGATCACGTCCACCAGGTACTGCCGCATGAAAAACACGCCGAAAGCCGTGACGAGGGAGGGAATGATGACCGCCCCGATTTCACCCGTCCAGCCGAAGGTCCGCATGACCATGAAGAGCGGAATGATGCCCAGCTGGGTGGGGATGGCCATGGTGGCGACCACCGCCACCATCAGGGCTGCGTTTCCGCGGAACTTGAGCTTGGCGAAGGCGTAGCCTGCCAGTGTGGAGAAGGTCACCACCGAAACCGTGATGATCGTGGAGATGAGGATGCTGTTCCAGAGAGCGGTCCAGAACGGGATGGTGGCAAAGACTTCGCCAACGTTGGTCCAGAAGTTTCCGCCCGGCAGCAGGGGCGGCCATTCCAGCCCCAGTGCTTCATTGGTGCGGCTGCCGACGACGACGGACCACCACAGCGGGTAGGCGGAGCCCAGGAAGAAGGCCAGCAGAAGTCCGTAGGTCAGGTAGCCGGGTTTGAGTCCATTGCCGAAGATGCGCTGCCGGAGCGGCCGTCCGGGCCGGGCAGGCGAGGAGGTGCTTCTCCCTGCGGTCTTTTTTTCCAGGAGGCTCATTTGCGTTTCCCTTCGGCGCGGCGCTGTGCCCGGTTTCCCGGCTTTTTGGCATCGGCGGACGCAATCCGTTTCGAGATGGAGAAGTTGACGATGCCGATGATCACGATCAGCAGGAACAGCAGCCAGGCAATGGCGGAGGCCTTGCCGAAGTTCTGCCGCTGGAAGCCCATCTCCCACAGATAGAGCACGGTGGTCTGGAACTGGCGCTGGCGCCGCCGGCGTCCGTTGGGTCGAAGAGGCGGGGCTCGGCGAAGATCTGCAGGCCGCCGATGGTGGAGGTGATGATGACAAAGATCATCGTGGGCCGGATGCTCGGCAGCGTGATGCTGAAGAAGCGGCGGAAGGCGCCGGCGCCGTCGATCGCCGCCGATTCGTAGATGTCGCGGGGAACCGCCTGCATGGCTGCCAGAAGGATCAGCGCGTTGTAACCGGTCCACCGCCAGTTGACCATGGTGGCGATCGCTATGTGGCTCGGCAGGGTGTCCGTCCGCCACATGATGGGGTCAATGCCGAAGTTGCCGAGCAGGTTGTTGATCAGTCCCTGGTCCTCGCCGAACATGTTGGTGAAGATCATGGCGACGGCCACGGGAGTGACGATATAGGGCAGGAGTACGCTCATGCGCCAGAACGTCTTGGCCCTCAGGTTCTGGTCCAGGACGGCGGCGATGAACAGGGCGGCGATCAGCTGCGGAATGGCGGAGAGCAGGAAGATGCTCATCGTGTTCCCCAGCGAGTTCCAGAAGAAGCGGTCCTGCAGGACTTCGGTGAAGTTGTTCAACCCGACAAACTCGCCCTGCCCCTTGAGCAGGTGCCAGTCGTACATCGAGACGAAGAAGGTGTAGACCAGCGGGAAGAGGCCCACCAGCGCGAAGAGCAGGAAGAAGGGGGAGATGTACAAATAGGGGGAGTACTTAAGGTCCCAGCCGCTGAGGCGGTATTTGAAGGGGGACTTGGTCTTGGGTGGCGCCGCAGCGGGTACGGGGCGTTTATCGGTTACGGTCATGGCGATTCTCGCAGTCCATCCGGGGGCCTCCGGCACTGCCGGAGGCCCCGCGCTCGACGATTTGCTAGTTGTTGACTACGAGCTCGTTCAGGAGCTTCATGGCCTCGTTCCAGGAGGCTTCACCGTCGGCAGCGCCTGCATCAAGCTGGCCCAGTGCGGCGCTGAAGACCTTGTCCTGGATGATCGAGTCCTGCGGGCCCTTGAACTGGGCGGTGACGCCTTCAGCGCGCGACGCGAGGATGGAACCGGTGGGAGCGTTGTTGAACAGCTCATTCGGTGCGGCTTCAGCAGCAAGCTGTTCCTGGGCCTCAACGGTGCTGGGGAAGTTGTTGGCCGCTGCGCTCTGCTTGACCTGCTGCTCGGGCGCGGTCAGCCAGGCTGCCAGCTTGGCGGCTTCTTCCTTGTGCTCGGACGTCTCCGGGACTGAGAGGAAAGCGCCGCCCCAGTTCGAGGCTCCGCCGGGGAAGACGTCGGCGAAGTCCCAGCCGGCTTCCGCTCCCGCACCTGCGGATTCGAGCTGCGTCTGGATGGTGCCGAGCATCCAGCCCGGGCAGACGAAGGTTGCGAAGGATCCGTCGGTGAAGGCCTTGCCCTTGCCCCAGTCCCACTTCTTCTCGTTGGCGGACAGGCCGGACTCCGTGTTTTCGGCCAGCTGCATGAACTGTTCCTTCATCGCGGCGTTGTCCTCGATGTTCAGTTCGCCGTCGGCGGTGTAGTAGCCCTCCTCCATCTGGTTCACCATGGAGTTCCAGACGAAGCCTGACTGGTCGTACCAGGCCAGGCCGGTTTTGTCGTGGTACTGCTGGCCGACTTCGAAGTACTTCTCCCAGGTGGCGTCGTCTCCGCCGAAGAGTTCAGCCACTGCTTCACGGTCGCTGGGCAGCCCGGCGGCTTCGAAGAGCTTGCCGTTGTAGCAGAGGCCCTGCGGGCCGATGTCCGTTCCGTAGCCGATAACCCGGCCGTCTGAGTCGGTGCCCTGCTCGTACTTCCAGTCGACCCAGTTGTCCTTGATGTCTTCCGCGCCGTACTCGTTGAGGTCAACGAACTGGTCGGATACTTCCATGATGGAACCGAGCCAGCCTTCTTCAATGGCTACGACATCACTCAGGCCGGACCCTGCCGACAGTTTGGTGAAGGCATCGGTGCGGGCGTTCTCGCCGCGGTCGATGTTGTTGTCATTGATCTCAATGCCGGGGTTGGCGTCTTCGTACTCGGCGTACAGATCGTTGTAGCCGAAAGTTCCGAAGGTGGTCACGGACAGCTCGATGGGGTTAGCCTCGCTGGCCGCTTCGGTGTCGCCTCCGCCGCAGCCTACGGCGAGCAATGCCACTGCGGCAGCACCTGCGATCGCCGCTGCGGGATATCGGAAATTCTTCACGGTCACTCCTTTGTGTGTGGGTGGAGCAGTTGGATATCCCGGGGCAGTGGACCGTGCGTCGTGGAACTGGTGAGGCCTGATCGACGGAAGCGGGAAGGGGATAGCTGGAATTGGATTGCTGGATCAGAGTCGTACGCTCGGGCGGGATCCGGGGCTAAGCGGAACTTCCGGCCCAGAGAGCGCTCTCTTGACTTCTCCATCACACTAAGAGTGATCCGGATCACTGTCAAGAGAGCGCTCTCTGGAATATTTTCGGACCGGGCGCAGCTCTTGGCTGACCGTGGAGTCGGCTTAGCTGAGACCAGACGCGGGCGGGCCCAGCTGGCCCTCACCAAGGACGCCGACTACCCGGTCCGGCGAATGCTGCTGCGCAAGGCTGAAATCTGAGCTGGGAGCTACGCCGGGGGCCCGTGGGCGGTTACTCTGGCCGGATGCTAAAGGGATTCAAAGACTTCATCATGAAGGGCAATGTCCTGGACTTGGCGGTTGCCGTAATCATCGGCGCAGCGTTTACGACCGTTGTGAACGCCCTGGTCAACTCGGTGCTTATGCCGTTTATCTCCGGGCTCGTCGGTTCGCCGAACTTCGACAGTTTCGCGGTGGTTAACTTTAACGGGAACCAGATTCAGTTCGGGGTCCTGCTGACCGCCGTCGTGAACTTCCTGCTCGTCGCAGCTGCCGTGTACTTCGCGATCGTGCTGCCGATGAACAAGATGATCGAACGGCGCAACCGCAGGCTTGGGATTACCCCGGAACAGAGCGCGGATCCGCAGGTGATGCTGCTAACCGAAATCCGGGATGCGCTCACTTCGCCGCCGCCGAACGGGACACCACAGTCCCAGGTCGGGCCCACACACTAAGCGGACTCCGGCCGGGCAGGGCGAGCCAAGTGGGAGAGCGCCCAGAGTCGGGTGGCCCGCGAATGGCATCTCGCGATCCAGAGTGAAGATTCCGACCGGTAGTCAGCCCCTGGTTGTGTCGGCGGCAGGAGAAAAGCGGTCTCCGCCGGCGTGCTGGTCCGGCGGGAAGACCGGGGAACACATGCTCGATCCGCCCGTCCCGGACCAGCAAAGCCAAACGTCGGTAGACCGTGAGATCCCCTGCCGCGAACGTGGGTAACCCGGGATCTGTTGAAAGGGACAGATCTCTCTGTAGGATCGTCTAGTGAATATTCTCTTGCGAGAGCATGACGCCAAGTAAGCCTCCAAATCCCGCTGCTAGGACGTGTGCGTTTGCGAGCGGCATCCACCAGCAGGTCCAGCTGACGTTTCCCCACCAAGTGATGAGTCAGGTTCTCCTGCTGACCACCGCTCCGTCAGGTCCGCGTCCGGCATGCTCAGTTGGAAGTAGTGCCGCACCGCTATCTCGTTTCGTGCCGGCCTTAAGTCGTAGCGCTGAATACCGACGCTGCGCACCAAGCAGCCCTGTCGGCCGGTTTCTTCAAGCAGCTCGCGGAGAGCGGCTTCTTCAGGGGATTCACCGGTCCTGGATCGAGCCAGCCGGCACTTGTACACCGGTCATCGTTATCGGAACGTCGTCGTGAGTGAATACCAGGAGGTGCTCGTCGTGAACTACGTAGCAGGCAACTTTATGGATTTCACTGGACATGTCCACATTCTTCTCCATGTCCGGTTTCCCGGAGCGCAATGACCCGGTGATGGGTCGGCTTACAGGCGCTCCTGGTAGGGCGACGGCCTTGGTCCCGATATGCCGTTCGAGAGGAGTGGGCGATGATGGCGGAACTCGGATGGCGTGATTCCCAGATGCCTTTTGAATGCTGTGCTGAAGGAGTAGGCGTTGTTGTAGCCGACACTGTGAGCGACTTGCGCGACGGTGGTGTCCGGTGTTTGCAGGAGGTCACTCGCGAGGGTAAAGCGCCAACGAGTGAGGTAGGTCATGGGTGGCTCTCCGACGCTTGTTCGGAAGCGCGCTGCGAGGGAGGCCCGTGAGGTGTTGACGCGACGGGCGAGGCTTTCCACGGTCCAGGGAGCTTCGGGGGCGGCATGCAGCAGTTCCAGTGCATCAATGACCATGGGATCGGTGGTAGTAAGCCAGGTTGGTGCGCTTGAACGCTCGGAGCTTTCAATCCAGCGGCGGATGGTGCTGACGACGAGAACGTCCAAAAGACGATCAATGACGACTTGGGCGGCTGGGCTGTCCTGCGAAATTTCACGGACCAGCAGATCAACAAGCATGTGATCGGCTTGCTCACGCGGGACAACAGCGAGCCGGGGGAGAGCGCGGGCGACGAGACCCCCGGCTTCATCAGGACGTGCATACGTTCCCACGAGGAGGGTCGTTTCGCCGTCCTCTGCGTTTCCCCATCGTCGCACGCCGTGACGGAAATCCTCGCGGAGATCGTGTCCGTCGACCGTGGTGCACTGCTGACCGGGACCAATGTCTATCGTCGGTGTGCTGGCCGCTGTGTCGGTCACCTCATACTGTTCAGGGCCTCGGATCAGGGCAACGTCACCTTCCATAAGCAGTGCCCCATCAACCAGGGCCTGGCCCGAGGTCACAGCAAGAACGGTCAGTGCGGCGTTGTCCCGAACGGTTATGCCCCAGGGTGCGGTCATCTGCATGGAAAGCGCGAAAGCCCTTGCGGCGCGGGGGCCGTCGAGGAAGTGCGTCAAAGGGTCCATACGTTGGGACGCTAGACGATCGCGAAGACATTTGCGAGCCTAGGCTATTCTTCATCCAGCGGAATGGCGGTTCACTGGGGGTATGACAATCCATATTTCCGGAGCTGCCGGGCGCACCGGAGCACATATTCATCGCCGACTCTCCGCCAAAGGGGTTCCAACACGGTTGGCCTCACGCCGCACCGGGTTCGACCGGGATCAACCAGACACCTGGTCGGATGCCGTTCACGATGCAGCGTTCGCCGGCGTTGAGAACTTATTGGGCCGGCCGGCGTCGTCGTTCAGCGCGTACGCAAGGACGACGGTTATGTCCGGGGCGCGGTCGTGATCCAGGTAGCCGCAGTGGTGGGAGCCGGGCTCGTCGGAGGCGTCTACACTGCCTTTTCTGTAATGGTGATGCCAGCATTGCGCCGAATCGATGACCAGGGCGCGTCGAACACAATGATCACGATCAACCGGGCGGCCGAACGTGGACCGTTCATTCTGATCTTCGGATCAGCTGCCCTCTCCGCCCTCGGACTTGCCGTGTCCGCGGCGTCACGCGGCGCCGTCGGCGATCTGGTCCTTGCTGGCGCGTCCATCGCCAGCGCAATCGTCACCATGGGAGTCAACGTCCCGCTTAACCGCAGGCTTGAACGCGAAGGGGTCAGGTTCTGGGCGGCTTATCAACGGCGATGGACAAGGGCAAACACCATACGAGCCGCCCTAGCCGCATCCGCCGTCCTCATCGCTGGCACACAATGGATACAAAACAAATGATCGTAACGAGCGGCATGGGAAGTCGCGTTATGAGGACGCGCTTATAGGAATAGTGGCTGCCCTCGGTGCGCTCCTCTTCGTCCTCGCTGGAAGACCGGATCAGACTCGCTGACTATGGCCACCGCTGCCGCAACAGATTTCTGGCGGGAAATACACTACGGGTTCACCCGCGACAGCGGGCATTTGCTCTATCGGGAAGTGGGGGGATTTTGTCGTTACTGCGACGGTGTCCGGGGGATTCACCTCGCTTTACGACCAGGCCGGCCTCATGATCCGATCCGATGAGCGAACGTGGATGAAGGCAGGCGTCGAGTACAGCGATGGTGCACTTCAGCTGAGCACGGTTATTACCAACGGCACCTCGGACTGGTCGCTAAGTCCCTTGGACGTGTTGACGGATCCTCTCCATCATTTAAGCCGCCATTTCCACCCATCGGAAAAGCGGCTCGAAACCAGGAAAACAGGTTGATCGGGCGTCACTAGGTCTTTGCGCGGGCCCCGTCCCGGGAGTGGCGTGCCGACAGACCCCTTGCCTTTGCTGCCGAAAGTGCTTATCGTTTCTCAATACGTATTGATAATCAATATAAGGGGGAACAATGAGCACCACTGCAGTACTAAGCCGAACGTCAGGTGCGTCAGTGAAGCTTTCCGTGATCGCCGTCTGGATTGTCGCGGTCCTTGCCGCGGCCGGAAGTGCCCTCGAATCATTCACCGTCATCACCGGACGGGTGGTCTTCGCCCTGAATGGGGCTGACCCGCGGCTGCCGTTGACAAGCCTGCCCCAAATCAACCAGGCCGAACTCAGGGAGGGTTCAGCCGGCTACCTCGCAGATGCCCCGACCTGGCTGCGGGTTCTGTGCGCAACACCGGCAATGGTCTATATCATCATTGCGCTCCTCGCCGCAGTCCTTATCACCCGTGCCTTACACGGAATCGCAGCCAGCCGTCCCTTCTCGTCCTCCGTGCGGCGAAGTATGACCATTCTGAGCCTGATCCTCATCATGGGAGGAATCCTCTACGGAGTGCTCGACAGCATTGCCGGTCAAGCGATCTACGATGTGGCGGTGACCTTCTTCACCCAGGGAATCCAGTTTCCTCTTGGCGCTGACTATGCAGTCACCAGTACCAATCCGGCCCGCTGGCCGTTCTTTATGATCATCACCGGGGTCGTCGGGCTTGCCCTGTCCTCTGCCTTTAGGGCAGGAGCACGACTCGAGGAAGCAGCGGATGGCCTTGTCTGAACCACGCAGGGCCAAAGCGGACAACGGCGCGCCGGGGGAGGAACCGGTCAAACACCGCATCGAGTGCCACCTCGACCGGGTCCTTGCCCAGCGCGGCATGACGCTCACGGAACTCTCCCGGCGAACAGGAATAACCATGGCTAACCTGTCCATCCTGAAGACAAACAAGGCCAAAGCCATCCGCTTCAGCACGCTCACCGCTATCTGTGACGCTTTGGATACCACCCCAGCAGAACTGATCACCATCAAACCCCTGTAGCCGGCCTCTGGCCCTTGAACCGGAGCTGGGGCATCACCTCGGACGTCGATCCGCACTGGGCCGGCATCGGGGCTGAAGAGGCACTGATCGATAAGCTGCTGGCCGAACCGCGCATCGACGTCATTCCGGTCGGGACGAATCAAAACTGCCCTTCTACTATTAGCGGAAGCTGCCGCCACTCGGTGGGTATATTCGCCTCCGGAGCACTTTGGGGGAAGGCAGGCGGGAATCATGGACATTGACGTGCGAACACCAGGCACCGTCGAGCTCGGCCGGATCTGCAGCGTTTTGGGTGAGTGGCAAAACGACGGCGGACCACTGCATCTGCACCCGGGCGACCTGGGCTGGTACTCCCTGCGGGGGCCGGCCGCCACTGCCGCTGCGACACGGGTGTGGTCGCAGGACGAGACCATCCTTGCCATTGCCCTGCTCGACGGTCCCGACCTGCTGCGGTTCGCCATCCATCCAAGGCGGCGCAGGGATGCAGCCCTTGCCCTTCGGATCGTTGCAGACGTCAACAACCCAAGTGCCGGAATCCTCGGCGCAGGAGCAGCAACTATCGAGGCGCGCGGTGCGGTCGCTTTGAGCGGGGAGCTTGCGCAGAACGAGTGGTCGCCCGACGAACCATGGACACCTCTCCATCACGATATGACAGCATCTCCGACACTATCGGGCTTCCACATTGAGGCCGTGGAACCGGCCGACACCGATGAGTGGGTGGCTGTTCACTGGTCGGCCTTCCGCGGTACCCCGATACCGGACGAACGCATCCGGCATTTTGTGGATGGATGGTGCCTGGCCGCGGAAAGCCCCTTTTCCGACCTTGCGCGCATCCTGTCCCTGCGGTCCGGGGACGGTCAGGCCGTCGCGGTCGCCGCGGTGTGGTCGGCCGGCGAAGGGCGTCCCGGGCTCATCGAACCGCTGGCAGTACACCGGGAACACCGCGGCCGCGGCTACGGAGTAGCCATGACAAACGCGGCAGTGGACGCGCTCCGGCACCTGGGGTCATCGAGCGCCATGGTTTGCGCGGAAACTTCCAACGCCTGAGCCGTAGCCACCTACATCGAGGCAGGATTCAGGGCGCACCCCGAAGTCACCGATTGGCACCGGCGTAACGCTCCGGAACCGGGACCCCGGAACCTCAGCGGCGCGTACTGACCGTCACCGTGAACTTGGGGTTACGGGCCACTTCCCGGGTGGGACCGACCAGCCGGTTTAACGCCGGCTTGTACATGAGGTGGCTGTTCCAGACCGTCCAGAGTTCGCCGCCGGGCTTCAGGACCCGGCCCGCATCGGCGAACAGCTTCAGGGCGATGCCGGCATGAACGGTGGCTCCGATGTGGAACGGCGGGTTCAATACCACCAGATCCTCGGAAGCGTCCGGAAACCCGGCAAGGGCATCGCCGCGGCGGACCGTCACCCGGTCACCGACGCCGTTTGCGGCCGCGGTGAGCCGGGCCGAGGACACTGCGGCAGCTGACTGATCCGTGGCAATTACCTGCAGCTGTGGGCGGGTCAGCGCCAGATACGCGGTTATGGCGCCGGTGCCGCAGCCCAGGTCGACAGCGCGCTCCGCGGAACGGGCATCGGCCAGAAGAGGCAGCAGGAAACGGGTGCCGATGTCCAGGGCCGGTCCGGCAAACGCGGCGCCGTGCGCCCACAACTCCAGCGGCACGGCCAGGCCGACGTCATGGCGCTGGGACACCGGAAAGCGCGGCGCCGGCAGGTCCTCCGGCGGCAGGGGGGACGAGGCGGTCAGGATCCGCGACTTCTGCCGGCCCAGCCCCGCCGAGACTGCCCCGAAGTACCGTGCCAGCACGTCATTCATGGCCGTGGACATGTGCTTGATCCGGCCGCCGGCGTAAACCCTCACGTCGGGAGAGGCATGGGCGGCGATCAGCCCGGCGATCTCCTCCAGCGCATCCAGCGAGCGCGGCAGGCGCAGCAGCACCAGCCGGGCGCCGTCCACCAGCGCCGGTTCCAGGGCATAGGGGCGGTATGCGCCGTCCAGTCCCAGCTGCCGGGCATTGTTCTCCAGCGCTTGCTCGCCGCTGAGCGGATCCTGGTGCACCCGAAGGCCCGTCAGCCCGTGGCCGGCGGCGGCTCCCAGCGTCAGCGCACCGTAGGAATCACCGATGACGACGACGGCGCCGCTTCCCTTGCGCTCGGTGCCGCCGCCCGCGGCTGCAGCCAGATCCGCGGCTGCAGTATCAAGCAGGAGCCGGTCCGCGGCGTCCCACGCCTGCAGATTCTCCGCTTCCACATCCGGCCACCGGCCCAGGCGGGAGAAATCGAAGGCCGCGGGGACAGCGGGCTCCGGGGATGCATCAGTCAAGGTCAATCCATTTCGTTCCAAGGGGGACCGGGGCGGAGACTCCGGCGGTCATGGCGGCCAGCCGGGAATGGAAGGCCTCCAGGGAATTGGCGGTATCGGGCAGTGCAACACGCAGCTCCGCGCCGGCGGCTGAGTAGTCAGTGCCAAGGACGCTGACGCCCGCAGTCCGCAGGTCGTTTTCCAGCCGGCCTGCGGCGGAATGTCCGGCCGGAATGCCGTACAGCTGCATTCTGCGCCGCCGGGTCATCCGGGCGGTGGCCACCGCTGAGGACACCGATTCGGAATAGGCCCGGACCAGGCCGCCCGCGCCGAGCAGGATGCCGCCAAAATACCGCACGGTCACTGCGGCGACGTCGCTGAGGTCGGCGGCGCCGTTGAACGTCTCGCGTTTGGTGAGGGCTTCCAGCATGGGAATGCCGGCGGTACCGGAGGGTTCGCCGTCGTCGCTCGAACGCTGCACGCTGCGGTCCGGGCCCAGCACAAACGCGCTGCAGTGGTGCCGGGCGTCGTGGAACTCGCGGCGCAGGCCGGCCACCAGGGCGCGGGCCTCATCCTCGGTCTCGACCCGCCGCAGGACGGTGATGAAGCGGGACCGTTTAATCTCCAGCTCGTGCCGGTGTTCGCCGGCAACGGTGGTGTAGCGACCCCTGGTCCCGGCCTGTTCATCAGTTCCGACCTGTTCATCCACTGCTCCAGTTTAGGTGCTGGCCGCCGGGGCCGCGGCCGGTGCACGGCCCCCGCCGCGCACGGTAGCCTTGGGCGCATGCTGAGAGTAGGACTGACCGGCGGAATCGCCGCGGGAAAATCGCTGGCCGCACGGACCCTGCAGGATCTGGGAGCGCTGGTGATTGATGCCGATGCCCTGGCCCGGGAAGTGGTGGAGCCGGGCACTGACGGCCTGGCCGACGTCGTTGATGCCTTCGGGCCGGGCATGCTCGACGGCGAGGGCCGGCTGGACCGGCCGGCGCTGGCCGCCGTCGTCTTCTCCGACGAGGACAAGCGGAAAATCCTGAACGGGATTGTCCATCCCCGGGTCCGGGCACGGGCCGCGGAGCTGGAGGAGCAGGCGGCGCGGGAAACAATTGTCGTCCATGACATTCCGCTGCTGGTGGAGACGGGCCAGCACCGGAATTTTGACTTTGTCCTGGTGATTGACGCGCCTGAGGAGGAGCGGATCCGCCGGATGGCCGCTGACCGCGGCATGAATGTTGATGCTGCGCGTGCCCGCATTGCCGCGCAGGCCGGAGCTGCGGAGCGTGCCGCCGCCGCCGACGTCGTCCTGGTCAATGACGGCACCGCCGCGGAGCTGGTCGAAGCAGTCCGGAACCTGTGGGAGCGCCGCCTTGCACCAATGAACCAGAACCTGCTGCAGGCCGGCGAATGAGTGTTCAGCCCTCAGCTAACCGGGGGCACCGCGGACGCGTCCTGACCGCAGCGCGGAGTAGCTTTTAATCATGAGTCTTGCGCAGGACATCAAGAGAGTCGTCGCCCCCTTTGAAGTAATCAGCGATTACTCGCCCGCGGGCGACCAGCCCACCGCCATCAAGGAACTCGCCGAACGCATTAAGGCCGGAGAAAAGGACGTGGTCCTCCTCGGTGCCACCGGTACCGGTAAGAGTGCGACGGCGGCATGGCTGGTGGAGCAGGTGCAGCGCCCCACGCTCGTGATGGTGCAAAACAAGACCCTTGCGGCGCAGCTGGCCAACGAGTTCCGCGAGCTGCTGCCGAACAACGCCGTCGAGTACTTCGTCTCGTACTACGACTATTACCAGCCCGAGGCCTACGTGCCGCAGACCGACACCTTCATCGAGAAGGACTCCTCCATCAACGAGGAAGTGGAGCGGCTGCGCCACTCGGCGACCAACGCGCTGCTGACCCGCCGCGACGTCATCGTGGTGGCCACGGTGTCCTGCATCTACGGCCTGGGCACCCCGGAAGAGTACATCGAGCAAATGGTGACGCTGCGCAAGGGCCAGCAGATGAACCGCGACGACCTGCTGCGCCGCTTCGTGAACATGCAGTACGCCCGCAATGACATGGACTTCCACCGCGGCACCTTCCGGGTCCGCGGCGACACCGTCGAGATCATTCCGATGTACGAGGAAAACGCACTGCGGATTGAGTTCTTCGGCGATGAAATCGAGAACATCTACACCCTGCACCCGCTGACCGGCGACGTCATCCGCGAGGAAGAGGAAATGTACGTCTTCCCCGCATCCCACTACGTGGCCGGCGAAGACCGGATGCAGCGGGCGATCAAGCACATCGAGGATGAGCTGCAGGTGCGGCTGGCCGAACTGGAATCCCAGAACAAGCTGGTCGAAGCCCAGCGGCTGCGGATGCGCACCACCTATGACCTGGAAATGATGCAGCAGATGGGCTTCTGCAACGGCATCGAGAACTACTCCCGGCACATCGACGGCCGCGGACCCGGCACCGCTCCGCACTGCCTGCTGGACTACTTCCCGGACGACTTCCTGCTGGTGGTGGACGAATCCCACGTCACCATCCCGCAGATCGGCGCCATGTATGAAGGCGACATGTCCCGCAAGCGCACCCTCGTGGACCACGGCTTCCGGCTGCCCTCGGCCATGGACAACCGGCCGCTGAAATGGGACGAGTTCCTGGAGCGGATCGGGCAGACGGTCTACATGTCCGCGACGCCGGGCAAGTATGAGCTCTCCAAGTCCGACGGATACGTGGAGCAGATCATCCGCCCCACCGGACTGGTGGACCCGGAGGTGATCGTCAAGCCGAGCAAGGGACAGATCGATGACCTGCTGGGCGAAATCCGCACCCGCACGGAACGCGACGAGCGCGTGCTGGTGACGACGCTGACCAAGCGGATGGCCGAGGACCTCACCGGCTACCTGCTGGAGCACGGGGTGAAGGTGGAGTACCTGCACTCCGACGTCGACACGCTGCGCCGCGTGGAGCTGCTGCGCGAGCTGCGGATGGGCACCTTTGACGTGCTGGTGGGCATCAACCTGCTCCGTGAAGGCCTTGACCTTCCCGAGGTGTCGCTGGTGTCCATCCTCGACGCCGACAAGGAAGGGTTCCTGCGCTCCTCCACCTCGCTCATCCAGACCATCGGCCGTGCCGCCCGTAACGTCTCGGGTGAGGTTCACATGTACGCGGACCGGATCACCGACTCGATGGCCAAAGCCATTGACGAGACCAACCGGCGCCGCGCCATCCAGGTGGCGTACAACAAGGACCACGGCGTGGACCCGCAGCCGCTGCGCAAGAAAATCGCCGACATTACCGACTCCCTCGCCCGGGAGGACGCCGACACCAAGGCCTTGCTGGCAGAGGCTGCGGAGAAGAAGAACCGCAAGACCACCGGCAAGGGCAAGGGAGGCATCCGCAAGGACGGGCTGGCCGCCGCTCCGGCCGAGGACCTGACCGGGCTGATTGCGTCCATGACCGAGCAGATGCACGCAGCGGCGGCGGAACTGCAGTTCGAGCTGGCCGCCAGGCTGCGCGACGAGGTGGGGGACCTGAAGAAGGAACTGCGCCAGATGCAGAACGCCGGGCACGCCTAAGCCAGCCCGCCGAAGCACGCCCGGGCCGCATGCGGCCGGCCGGGGCTGTCGTCTCCCTCCATAAGAGGCGGTTTCCGCTGGAGTAGACTTCCTGGCGGCGCAGGGGAGTATCCTTGGTCGCTGTACCCCTCACTACGCGGGGCGTCGTCCCGCCGGGAGCAGCGGGCACCGGTTTTCATCAAGCAGTTCACGGTGCCGGAAAGACCCGCGCCTACAGTCGTGCCCGAAAGGTCTTTGCACATGCCCGAATTACCCGTTGTCTTTGAGGTCGGCACCTTCGTTGTCCTCGGACTTGTTCTGCTATTCGATTTACTCCTGGTGGTCAAGCGGCCCCATGAGCCCTCCATGAAGGAAGCCGGCCTGTGGGTCGGCTTTTACGTTGGACTGGCCCTCGTCTTCGCCGGCGCCATGTTCGTGTTCACCGGACCGGAGTACGGCAGCCAGTTCGTGGCCGGCTGGGTGACCGAATACAGCCTGAGCATCGACAATCTCTTCGTGTTCATCATCATCATGGCCCGCTTCTCGGTACCCCGTAAGTACCAGCAGGAAGTGCTGATGTTCGGCATCATCATCGCCCTCATCCTGCGCGGGATCTTCATCATTATCGGCGCCGCAGTGATCGAAAACTTCAGCTGGGTGTTCTTCATTTTCGGTGCCTTCCTGCTCTGGACCGCGTACAAGCAGGCCACGGACAACGGCGAGGATGAAGAAGAGGGCAGCGACAACAAGCTGATCGCCAGACTCCGCCGCGTGCTGCCCATGACGGACAAGTATGACCAGGGCAAAATCCGCACGGTGGTGGGCGGCAAAAAGGTTTTCACCCCCATGCTGATCGTGTTCATCACCATCGGAGTCACCGACCTGATGTTCGCGGTGGACTCCATCCCGGCCATCTTCGGCCTGACGCAGAGTGCCTTCATTGTCTTCACCGCCAACATCTTCGCCCTGATGGGCCTGCGCCAGCTGTACTTCCTGCTGGGCGGCCTGATGGACCGGCTCATCTACCTCAAGCACGGCCTGTCCGTCATCCTGGCGTTCATCGGCGTGAAGCTGATCCTGCACGCGCTGCACGTCAACGAGCTTCCCTTCATCAACGGCGGCGAGCATGTCGCCTGGGCACCGGAGATTCCCACGTTTGTCTCCCTCGCCGTCATCCTCGGCACCATCGTGATCGCGACGGTCGCTTCCCTGCTCAGCCCCAAGGCGAAGGCGGTCCAGGCCGTGGCCACGCTGGAGAACGCCCTGAAGATATACCGCAGCCTGGAGGAAGACGCCCCGCACGAGGAGCGCGTCGAGGCTTACGACAAGGTCACCGACAGTTACCGCACCGCCGCGTCGGTCGCGAAGGACCGCGACGACGTCGACATGCCGGAAATCTCGGACGAAGCCCGGGCACGTTTCGTGGCCAACGATCCGCGGAACCAGCGGCCCGGCACCGGCACGGATACCGCCCCGGTGAACCAGGCCGAGATGTAGGAACCAGCTGGTGGGGTAACCGGCCGGGAAGAGAGCATGCGGGCGCGGATCAGCCCGCCGGCACCGGTTCGTCGCTGACCGCTTCGCCACGGACCATGGCGAGGAGCCGGTTAAAGATGCCTTCGCCGTCGTCAGCGATGCCGTCATGGTGGAAATCGGCGCTTTCCCACACCTGCAGGCCGCGGACCCCAGCGGCGGTTTCCAGGGACAGGTCCCGGTCCACGTAGATGTCGTCCGTGTACACGGCGGCTGCCACGGGCACGGTGTTTTCCGCGAGCTGCTGCGGGTCGTAGAGCGCCGGCCAGTCGTCCTTCGCGGCCAGCAGTCCGGCGGTCTCCTTCAGCGGTACCAGTGCCGGATCCTCGTCGAAGTACCAGGGGTAGACCATCTCGCCGGTGTACAGCGGCTCCGGAGCTGTGGGCTCGAACTCGGGAAAGGACCCCAGCACCCGTTCAGCCGCCCAGCTGGTGGCTTCGCCCTGGCCGTAGATGGACTCGTGCATCACCGCGTACAGGGGATTCGCTGCACGGCTGACCAGCCCGTGGACGGTCTCCAGGAACGCATCCGAAAGGCGTTCCCCGTCGGAGGTGGAGACAAACGCTTCCTGCAGCAGGTAGTGCAGACCGTCCATTCTGGTGTTGCCGCCCAGATATGAGCCGACCATTTGGAAACGCCGCACGCTCAGGCGCTCTCCGGAGGGCAGGAACTCCGGGACGGTTTCCAGGTGCCGGGCTATGCGGGTCGTGATTGCGCGGTCCGCAGGGTACTTCGCGAAGTACCCTGCATTTCGGGCGGCCACCCGGGCAAAGGTGGCCCGGTATACCCGGTCGGCGGGTCCGGTCAGCGGAGCGAGACCGCCGGTGATTAGCGATTCACGCAGTCCGTGCGGAGCGAAGGAGAGGTAGGTCAGCGTGCAGAAGCCCCCGTAGCTCTGGCCGTAGGTGCTCCAGGGGCCGGAACCCAGGGCTTCCCGGGCCAGTTCGGCGTCGGTGACGATCGAGTCGGCCCGGAAATGCGTCAGGTACGAAGCCTGTGCTGCGGCGTCCCCGCGCAGCGGCAGGGTCTTCCGGTCGGCCGGGGTGGACAGCCCCGTTCCCCGCTGGTCCAGCATCAGGATGCGGAAGTGCTTCGATGCGGCCTTCGTCCAGCCGCCGAGGGACAACAGGCGGGAGCCCTTTCCGCCGGGTCCGCCCTGCAGGTACAGCAGCCATGGAAGCTGTTCGGCTTCGGCCGGGGGAAGGGCGGCGTCGGTGTACTCGCGGGCGAAGACAGTGATCGTTTCGCCGTCGGGTGCGCCGTGGTCCAGCGGTACGGTGAACCGGTGGTCAGTAACGCGCATGCCGCGGACCTCGTAGGGCACGGATGCGGTGTGCGGAACGCTCATGCCCGCGGCTCAGCTGCTGCCGGCGCCGGACGGCCGGATCCGAAGGACTCCAGCGCCTCGCCGGTGAGCCGGAACGTGGTCCACTCGTCCTGCGCAGCCGCACCAAGGGACTTGTAGAAGCGGATGGAGGGCTCGTTCCAGTTCAGCACGCACCATTCCACCCGGGCGTAGCCGCGCCCGACGGCGATTTCGGCCAGGGTGCGCAGCAACGCCTTCCCTGCGCCTTTGCCCCGGGTTTCCGGACGGACATAGAGATCCTCGAGATAGATGCCGTGCACGCCCTCCACGTGGAGTAGTTCAGGAACCAGAGCGCAAAGCCCTGCACCGTGCCCTGCTCCACGGCGACGTGGGCGAAAATCGCCGGGTTCTCGCCGAAGAGGTTCCGCTCCAGTGCCTCCCCGGTGTTCTTCACAGCGTGCGGTTCTTTTTCGTAGATCGCCAGGTCATGGATCAGTTCGAGGATGACCGGGACGTCTGCCGGGCGGGCGGGGCGTATTTCCATGCTGTCCAGCCTAGTCGAGCCGTCCTGCCGTGATCACTTTGATGACGGGGAAGCCGGCAGCGTCGGACGCCGCAAGATCCACCTCGGCGGTGATACCCCAGTCCAGATGGTTGGCCGGATCCTTGAAGATCTGCCGGACTTCCCATTTGCCGGGCAGCTCCTTGATGATCAGCAGGTTCGGGCCGCGCCCGTCGGGTCCGTCGTCGATGTCCTCATGCTCTTCGAAGTATGCGTCCAGGACATCGGCCCAGCGGTCGGCGTCCCAGCCGGAACCGCCGTCGAGCTCGCCCAGGGCGCGGTCGTCCTCATCGGCAAAGAGCTTCACACGGGAGAACATTTCGTTGCGGACCATGACCCGGAAGGCACGCACATTGGCCGTGAGCTTATCCGGCACCGGCGGCAGCACGGGCTCGTTGGTGGCGTCGGGGTTGATGCCGCTGGTCAGCTCTTCCCATTCGTCCAGCAGCGAGGAGTCGGTCTGGCGGACCAGCTCGCCGAGCCATTCGATGATGTCCTCCAGGTCTTCGCGCAGCCGTTCCGGCGGAACGGTGTGCAGCAGGGCCTTGTAAGTGTCCGAGAGGTAGCGCAGCAGCACACCCTCGGAACGGGCCAGCGAGTAGAACTGTACATACTCGCCGAAGCTCATGGCCCGTTCGTACATGTCCCGCACGATCGACTTGGGGCTCAGCTCGAACTCGCCCAGCCAGGGTGCGCCGGAGCGGTACACCTCGAAGGACTGCTCCAGCAGCTCGGCCAGCGGCTGCGGATAGGTGACCTCTTCCAGCAGCGCCATCCGCTCGTCGTACTCGATGCCCTGGGACTTCATGGCGGCAATAGCTTCGCCGCGGGCCTTCTTCTCCTGCGCGGAGAGGACCTGGCGCGGCTTTTCCATGATGGCTTCGATCACGGACACCACGTCCAGGGCGTAGGACGGGCTCTCCGGGTCCAGGATTTCCAGGGAGGCCATGGCAAACGGGGACAGCGGCTGGTTCAGGGCGAAGTTGGGCTGCAGGTGCACCTTCAGCCGGACGGTGCGGCCGTCGGCGTCGGGCTCGGGCAGTACCTCCACGATGCCTGCGGTCTTCAGTTCCCGGTAAATGCTCAGCGCCTTCTTCATCAGGGCCAGCTGCGAGGACCGGGTTTCGTGGTTGTTGGTGAGCAGTTTCTTGGCCGCGGTGAACGGGTCACCGGGACGTTCCAGCAGGTTCAGCAGCATGGAGTGGGTGATGTTGAAGCTGGATGTCAGCGGCTCCGGAGTGCCGTCCACGAGCTTTTCGAAGGTGGGCTTGCCCCAGGACACAAACCCGGCCTGCGGCTTCTTCTTCACCACCTGGCGCAGCTTTTTCTGGTCGTCGCCGAACTTGGCGTGCGCCTTGGCCATGGCCTTCACGTTCTCAATGACGTGTTCCGGTGCCTGCACGACGACGGTGCCTGCGGTGTCGTAGCCCGCGCGGCCCGCGCGCCCGGCAATCTGGTGGAATTCGCGGACCTTCAGGGGCCGGGTGCGGGTGCCGTCGTACTTGGACAGGGCCGTGATCAGCACGGTGCGGATGGGCACGTTGATGCCCACGCCCAGGGTGTCGGTGCCGCAGATGACCTTCAGCAGCCCGGCCTGGGCCAGCTGCTCCACCAGTCGGCGGTACTTGGGCAGCATGCCGGCGTGGTGCACGCCGATGCCGTGCCGGACGAGCCGGTTCAGGGTCTTGCCGAAACCGGGGGCAAACCGGAAGCCGGCAATCAGCTCGGCAATCCGGTCCTTTTCCTCGCGGGTGCAGACGTTGATGCTCATCAGGGCCTGCGCCCGGTCAATGGCTTCGATCTGGCTGAAGTGCACTACGTAGACCGGCACCTGCTTGGTGGCCAGCAGTTCCTCCAGGGATTCCTGCACCGGGGTTTCCACGTAGTAGTAGTGCAGCGGGATGGGACGCTGCACCGAGGAGACCGTCACGGTGTCACGGTTGGTGAGCTCGCTGAGTTCGTTGGCGATCCGGGTCATATCGCCCAGGGTGGCGGACATCAGCAGGAACTGGGCCTGCGGCAGCTCCAGCAGCGGCACCTGCCAGGCCCAGCCGCGCTGCGGGTCGGAGTAGAAGTGGAACTCGTCCATGATGACCGTGCCCAGGTCAGCGTCGGGACCCTCGCGGAGGGCAATGTTGGCCAGGATTTCCGCGGTGCAGCAGATGATCGGCGCGTCCTTATTCACCGAGGAATCTCCGGTGACCATGCCAACGTTCTCGGCGCCGAAGATCTCGCACAGGGCAAAGAACTTCTCCGACACCAGGGCCTTGATGGGGGCGGTGTAGTAACTGCGCTCGTCGTGCGCCATGGCGTGGAAGTGCGCGGCAATGGCCACCATGGACTTGCCCGAGCCCGTGGGGGTGGCCAGGATGACGTTGTTGCCGGTCACCAGCTCCATGACGGCTTCGTCCTGCGCCGGGTACAGTGCCATGCCGCGGCTCTCGACCCACTCCAGGAAGGACGTGTAGGTCTCGTCGGGATCGATGGTGCGGGTGCTGGACGGGCCGGAGGCAAGCTGTTCAAGAAGTTTCATGTCCCTACCAGACTATCGGGCGCGGCTGTGCGTTGCGGACCGGCGCCCGGAACGGCTGGGAGAGCCCGGAACGGCTAGGAGAACCGGCGCACCTGCGTCCATCCCGGGTCGGGATCGTGCCGGAGCGTGCCGCCGGCCGCCCGGGCCGCAGCCGAAACCGCCGCGAGCCCGGCGGGGTCCTCCGAATCCGAGTAGTAGTGGAGCACCCGGGCACCGGCGGCGCTCTCATGGGCGACAAGGATTCCGGCAGCTCCGAGGGAGGAGGAGATGGCCGCTTCGTGCCCCGGAGCGCCTCCAGGCCGGCCTGCGTCGGGAGACCGTTCTCTCCGCCGCTGTAGGGGAGGCGCACCCGGGTATGGAGGTCGAACGTCGGATAGTCGATCCACCGCAGGGGCCGGCGCGCCGCAACCATGACAGGGCCGCCGTCCTGCGTCGTTCCGTTCAGCAGGACCCATCCGGCCGGTGCGGAGGCCGCGGCAGCGGTAACGGCGGCCAGGAGCTCGCCGGCGGCCACATCCGCCGCCGCGCCGGCGGCGGCCGGCTCGACGGCACCTATCCACCGGGTCACACCGTCTTCGCCGAGAAGCCAGTCAAGGAGGAGGAAGCAGATTTGCCGGCTCCGGCCCTCGGCCACCGCGGTGAACAGCGGATGGTGGATGACGACGTCGAAACGGCCCGTGCGGGAATCTTCCCGCAGACCGAAACGGGCGGAGCCCAGAGAAAAGCTGCGGCCGTCAATCTCGAGGCTCTGGCCCGCCACGCCGGGCACCGGCTGTCGGGCGGCGGCGAACTCCCATTCCCCGTCCGCGCGGGGAGCGCGCCGGAGCCAGAGTTCCGCGATCCGCCGCAGCACGGGATCGCCCTCGGAACTGACGGCGAGGAGATGGCGGGAGGTGCGCCCCGGGGCCGTGTCCCACGCCAAGTCCGGATGCACGGCGGCGAGCCGTTCCTCCATCTCGGCGGGAAGGGAACCCCAGTGGCCGGTCGCCGCGGCCGCACTGAACCGGGAGCCGGCGCCCGATGTCCACCACGTCCAGAAGTTGTCAATGTGCTGTTCCGGCCCCGCAGAGACCCCGCGCCTGAAAATTCCCATGTCCGCCCTTTCCCGCCGCTGCCGTGTTCCGCCATGAACCTACCCCGGACAGTCCGGGAGACGCCGCCGGCCGCGGTACCGGCGCGGCGGCAGCGGCGGCCATCCGCGCATGACCCGGGATGAAGGCCCGGCCGCTGCCGCACCGGCCCCTTTGCTAGGCTCGGCGGCATGAAATGGGATCCCCGGAAGTACACACAGTTCTCCTCGCACCGTGACCGGCCGTTTTTGACCTCACGGCCCGCATCGCCGCTGATAATCCGCGCAGGGTTGCTGACCTGGGCTGCGGTCCGGGAACCCTGACTGCCGCGCTCGCCGCCCGCTGGCCCGGTGCGCAGGTCACCGGCGTCGACTCTTCGCAGGCAATGGTGGACCAGGCCAGGGCTCTGGAACTGGCACCGGACAACCTGGACTTTGTGCAGGCGGGCATTGAGGAGTGGGAGCCGCAGCCCGGCACCGATGTGGTGGTTTCCAACGCGGCCCTGCAGTGGGTGCCGGGCCACGCGGACATGATGCGCCGCTGGGCCAAGCAGCTGGACGCCGGTGCCTGGCTGGCCGTCCAGGTGCCGGGAAACTTGGGGCGCCTTCGCATGCCTTGATGCGGGAACTGGCGGCAAGCGCAGAATGGGCGGACAAGCTTGACGGCGTGCTGCGCCACAGCGACGCCGTGGATGAACCGGAGGACTACCTGGGACTGCTCATTGAAGCCGGCTTTGAGGCCGACGTGTGGGAGACGAGTTACCAGCAGATGCTGCACGGTGAGGACCCGGTGCTGGAATGGGTCCGCGGAACCGCGCTGCGGCCGGTCATTGACGCGTTGGACGCCGCAGACTTTGCGCGCTTCGAAACCGAATATGCGGCCCTGCTCCGCGAAGCCTATCCGCAGCACTCCTGGGGAACAGTCTTCCCGTTCCGGCGTATTTTCATGGTGGGCCGGAAGCAGGGCTAAGCTCAGGCCTCGGGAGGCAGGTGCCGCTCGTCGGGCCAGGTGCCCGGAATATCGATCGTCCGGTTGCGGGCCGCCCGCATCAGGGGGGTGTTGAGCGTATCAATCTGCGCGTTCGCGTGGCCCTGGGCGCCGGCGCCGCCGCGCGGGTTCTGCCGGGAGAGATACAGCGCCGCGCCGAGCGCGGTCAGCAGGAACCCGGCCAGCAGGGCAGCGGGGTTCAGGGAGGGCAGCTGGCCCGCCGCCGCCAGCGCCGCCAAGATCGGGATCACCGGTCCCAGCGGCAGCCGCGCGCCGTCACCGGGCCACTTGCGGTAGCCCAGCACCGCGGCCGCAATGCTCACCACCACCATGGCGATGATCGCGGCGACGTTGGCGATCGACACCACAAACGTGGTGTCGCGCAGGAGGACCAGCAGCACGGTGATGACCCCGAGCAGCAGCACGCTCACATAGGGGTGGCCGCCGCGGGTGTGCCGGCCCAGGGCCGCGGGAACATCGCCGCGGGCCACCATGCGGAGCATGATTTCGGAGGCGCCGAGCACGTTCGCGTTGGCGCCGGAAAGCGTGGACAGGCACGCAGCGAACGCCACCAGCAGACCGCCCCAGCTGCCCATCACGATCTCGGCCGCCTGGGACACCCCGGTTGCCTTGAAGACGGTGATGCCGCTGGCCGTCATCGCCAGCACCGTGCCCAGGTAGACCAGGCCCGACACCAGGATGGTCAGCATGATGGCCCGCGGCACCGTCTTGCGCGGGTTCTTCACCGAGCCGGCCATGTTCGTGATGACGTTGAATCCCGTGTAGGCGGTGAACAGCAGCGCCGTCGCGGAGAATACGCCGCCGGTGCCCGACGGAAGCGGACGGTCCAGGTCGTCGGGGCGCAGCTCGGTCAGACCCCAGACAGCAAACAGCACCAGCAGGGCCAGCTTGATGCCCACAATCCACGTTTCGGCCCGTGCCACCGCCGACGTCGGGCCGAGGTTCAGGGCTGTCACCAGTGCGGTGACCACGAGCGCCACCAGCAGGATGCTTGCCGCCGGCAGGAAATATTCACTGAAATAGTCTCCGAAGGAGACCACCAAATAGGCGATGATGGTGGCGCCGTTGAGGTAGAACGCCCACATCACGATGAACCGCCAGAAGGGTCCCAGAAGGGTGCCCACCGGGGCATATCCGGACTCGCCGTCCTTGGCGCGGGTGGAGACCACGATGAAGGACAGGGCGCACAGGAACATGACGATCCCGGCAAGGATGTAGCTCAGGGCGGCAGCCGGTCCGGCCAGGTTGACGGCGGTTCCGGAAAGCGTGAACACTCCGCCGCCCACCGTGGTTCCGACGCCGAACGCGACACATGACACCAGCCCGATCTGCCCCGGTGCCCTCGGTGTGCTGGCTGACGGTGGACTGGCCATGGCTGCACGCTCTCAGTTAGTCCGGCAGAGCCCCCTTGGAGCGTACGGCCGCCCTCGGCGCCGGTCAACGGACCGGCCCCCCGCGGCGCCGGCAGGCACCTACCAGCCGCGTTCCTTCCATTCCTGCAGATGCGGACGCTCGGCACCGAGGGTGGTGCCGGCGCCGTGGCCGGGGTGCACCACGGTGTCGTCCGGAAGATAATCGAACACACGTTCGACAGTATCCTCGTACAGCGACGCGAAACGCTCCGGATCCTGCTGTGTGTTGCCCAATCCGCCCGGGAACAGCGAGTCGCCGGTGAACAGATGCGCCGGGCCGTTCGGGCCGCGGTACAGCAGCGCGACGGAGCCGGGCGTGTGGCCGCGCAGCTTAATGGCCTCCAGCTCAAAACCGTCGAACCTGCCGACGTCTCCGTGGTCCAGCGGTACGTCGGTGGGCACCTCGATGTCCGGAATATCCTCGCTGCCCGCGGCCGTCCGGGCTCCGGTGGCCCGTACGGCTTCGGCTAGCGCCCGCACATGGTCCCAGTGGCTGTGCGTGGTGACTATCAGCTCCACCTTTGCCGGAACGGCGGCGTCTGCGGCCGCTTCCTCCAGCAGCCCGGCTATGGCCGGGAAATCATCGGCGGCATCAATGAGTACCTGTGCGCCGGTGTCTTTGGCCGTTATGACGTAGACGTTGTTGTCCATGCTGCCCACGGACCGGCTGCGGATAGTGACTTTCTCCAAATCGAACATGACGGTAAGTCTAGTTCCGGCCGGTGGCGAACCGGGAGAAGCCACGGGAACAGCGGGGGCGCTCGCCGGTGCCGGCCGGAGCACGGGCAGCCGGGGGTATTGCCTGCCCGTGGGAGGCGGCGTACGTTCGGATGGTGCCGGTGCTGGAACCGGCCGGTCCGGGAGGAAAGCGTGCTCGTACGGCTCATCCGGCAGAACCTGGCACCCTACAAGGGCGCCGTGGCCGCCGTCGTCATCCTGCAGTTCCTGCAGACCGCAGCCACGCTGTACCTGCCCACCCTGAACGCCGACATCATCGACCGCGGCGTGGTGGTGGCCGACACGGGAGTCATCCTGGGCCTTGGCGGCTGGATGCTCGCCATTACGGCCGGGCAGGTGCTCTGTGCGGTCACCGCCACATACTTTGCCGCCCGGGTGGCCATGAGCGTGGGCCGGAACATCCGCGACAACCTGTTCACCACGGTTGAGTCCTTTTCCTCCCGGGAAGTGGGGGTCTTCGGCGCCCCGTCCCTGATCACCCGGACCACCAACGACGTCCAGCAGGTGCAAATGGCCCTGCTGATGACCTTCACCGTGATGGTTTCCGCGCCGATCATGGGTGTGGGCGGAGTACTGCTTGCGCTGAACCAGGACGTGGCACTCTCCGGCATCCTGCTGCTGATCCTGCCGGTGCTGTTCGTGGTGATCGGGCTGGTGCTGCGCCGGCTGATTCCGTTGTTCCGCCGTGCCCAGAAACAGATCGACCGGGTGAACTCGGTCCTGCGCGAACAGATCATGGGCGTTGCGGTCATTCGGGCCTTCGTGCGCGAGCGCACCGAGGAAACCCGCTTCGACAGCGCCAACCGGGACCTGACCGGAACGCAGCTGCGGACCGCGCAGTACATGGCCCTGCTCTTCCCCGCCGCGATGCTCGTCGCGAACCTGGCGTCCGTGGCGGTGGTGTGGCTGGGGGCCTACCGCATTGATGCGGGCCAGATGCAGATCGGAGCCCTGACCGCCTTCATCGCCTACATCATGCAGATCCTGATGGCGGTCATGATGTCCATGTTCATGATCATGATGCTCCCGCGCGCCGCCGTCTGCGCTGAACGCATCTATGAGGTCCTCGACACTGAAAGCACGGTGCATGACGCGCAGGGCGCGGTCCCGCTGGTGTATGACGGCGGAAGCCTGGTGTTCGACGGCGTCGGCTACACCTATCCGGACGCGGAGGCGCCGGTGCTGCACGGGATTTCCTTCACAGCAGAGTCCGGCAGAACCACCGCCGTCATCGGCTCCACCGGATCCGGCAAATCAACGCTGCTGAATCTGGTGCCGCGGCTGCTGGATGCCACCTCCGGAGAAATCAGCATTGACGGGCAGGACACAGCCGCGGTGACGCTGCAGTCGCTGCGCAGCGGGATCGGACTGGTGCCGCAGAAGGCCTACCTGTTTGCCGGAACGGTCGCCTCCAACCTGAGGTTCGGCAAGCCGCAGGCCAGCGAGGCTGAGCTCTGGGAAGCGCTGGAGATCGCCCAGGCCGCCGATTTTGTCCGTGCCTCCGAAGGGGCGCTGGAACACCGGGTGGAACAGGGCGGCGGGAATTTCTCCGGCGGGCAGCGGCAGCGGCTGACCATCGCCCGGGCACTGGTGGTCCGGCCCTCCGTCTACCTGTTCGACGACAGCTTCTCCGCCCTGGACTTCGCGACCGATGCCCGGCTGCGGGCCGCCCTCAAGCAGCGCACCCGCAACTCCACCGTGCTGATCGTCGCCCAGCGGGTCAACACCATCACCGACGCCGCGCGGATCGTGGTGCTGGAGGAGGGACGGATCGCCGGGCAGGGAACACATGAGGAGCTGATGTCCTCCTCGCCCACGTACCGCGAGATTGTCGAATCGCAGCTCACCGCCGAGGAAGTACAGTGAGCGCCCCGGCACGCGGCGCCTCCCGGCCGCCGGCGTACGGTCCCGGCAGGGGCCCCGGGGCCGGTCACGGCGGAGGGCACGCTCCGGCGGCAAAACCCCTCAATTTCCGGGCCAGCGTGAAGCGGATCCTCTCCCTCATGGGTCCGGACCGGCTGCGCCTGGTGCTGGTGATGACCGCCGCCGTCGTATCCGTGGCGCTCGCCGTCACTGCCCCGCGGATCCTGGGCGAAGCCACCAACGTGATTTTCGACGGCGTGATTGGCGCCGGCCTGGAACCGGGAGTCAGCAAGGACGAGCAGGTCCGGGCGCTGCGCAGCGCAGGGGAGGACCAGCTGGCGGACATGCTCGCCGCCATGAACGTGGTTCCCGGGGCCGGGGTGGACTTCAGCCGGCTGCGGGTGCTGGTGCTGGGGGTGCTGGGCATCTACCTTGCGGCCTTCTTCTTCGGCTGGCTGCAGGCACGCGTCACGGCCCGCGTGGTCCAGAACGCCATGTACCGGCTGCGGAAGGACGTGGACGGCAAGCTCTTCCGGCTGCCGATGTCCCATTTCCAGCGCGAATCGCGCGGAGATGTGCTCAGCCGGGTTACCAATGACATCGATAATCTGGCACAGACCCTCTCCCAGACGCTGACCCAGATCGTCACCTCCGTGCTCACTATTGTGGGGGTGCTGGGCATGATGCTGTGGCTCTCCCCGCTGCTGGCGCTGATCGCGGTGATTACGGTGCCGGTCTCCGCCGTCGTCACCGTACTGATTGCCCGGCGCTCGCAGGTGCAGTTCATGCAGCAGTGGAAGTCCACGGGCGAGGTGAACGGATACATCGAGGAGATGTTCAGCGCGCAGGACGTGGTGAAGGCCTTCGGGCAGCAGGAACGCGTCGTGGAGGGTTTCCGGCCGGCCAACGAAACCCTCTACCGGTCCTCCTTCCGGGCCCAGTTCGTTTCCGGCATCATCATGCCCACCATGCAGTTCATCTCGAACCTGAACTATGTGGCGGTTGCCGTGGTCGGCGGCATCCTGGTGGCCAACGGGCGGCTCTCCATTGGCGGAGTGCAGGCCTTCGTGCAGTACAGCCGCCAGTTTTCCCAGCCGCTGGGACAGATCGGGTCACTAATCAACATGCTGCAGTCCGGTGTCGCATCAGCCGAACGTGTGTTCGAACTTCTGGATGACCGGGAGCAGGAGCCCGACCCGGCGGATCCGCTCCTCCTGCCGGACGTCAGGGGGCGGGTGGCCTTTGAGCACGTGGACTTCAGCTATTCACCCGACGCTCCGCTGATCCGGGATCTGTCCTTTGTCGCCGAACCCGGGCAGACCGTTGCCATTGTCGGTCCCACGGGGGCGGGCAAGACCACCCTGGTGAACCTGCTCATGCGCTTCTACGACCCTGACGCCGGCCGGATTACCATTGACGGCGTGGACACCGCACGGATGCGCCGGGACGATGTGCGGAAGAACATTGGGATGGTACTGCAGGATGCCTGGCTCTTTGAGGGGACCATCCGGGAGAACCTGGCCTACGGGGCGCCGGAAGCCACCGCGGAGCAGATTGTCGAGGCGGCGCGGGCCACCCACGTGGACCACTTTGTGCGCTCGCTGCCCGACGGGTACGACACGGTGCTGGCGGACGACGGCGGAACGCTCAGCCAGGGGCAGCGGCAGCTGATCACCATTGCCCGGGCATGGTTGGCGAATCCGTCCATCCTGGTTCTCGATGAAGCAACCAGTTCGGTGGACACCCGGACCGAAATCTCCATCCGGCTGGCCATGAACGCCCTCCGGGAAGCCCGGACCAGCTTTGTGATCGCCCACCGGCTGTCCACCATCCGGGACGCCGACGTCATCCTGGTGGTGCGCGGCGGGGAAATTGTTGAACAGGGAACCCACGAGGGGCTTCTGGCGGCCGAGGGGTTCTATGCGGAGCTCTACCGTTCCCAGTTTGCGGAGCCCGCCGCGGCGGATGACCCCGGGAACGCGGCAGGCCCCCCGGTGTGACCCTCCTCCCGGCACCGGAGGGCCGGGCATGGCAAAATGGAACTGCAGCGGGTGGAAACCGGCCCGCATCACCAGCCCGGCCGGCGCAATCCCCCGGACGGCACCAGCTCCCAACATGAAGGCGGTCCCATGAGTGACGACGTCCTGTCCTGGGTCCGCATCGACGGCACCAGCACCGTTCCTCCTTTCGAACAGCTGCGGGTCCAGATCCTCGACGCCGCAAATGAAGGGCGGCTTGCCGTCGGGACCCGCCTGCCGCCGGTGCGCGCGCTCGCCGCCCGGCTTGGCCTGGCGGTGAATACCGTGGCCCGGGCCTACCGTGAACTGGAACAGGCCGAAGTGGTCACCACGCGCTCGCGGGCGGGCACTGTCATTGCCGCGGCCGGGGACAACGGCCGGCGGCGCGTCGCCGAGGCGGCCGCCGTTTTCGCGGATTCCGTCCGCGCCAACGGCATTGATCCCCGGGAAGCCCTCACCTATGCCGAAACGGCGCTTCGCCTGCGGTGAACAGGGCGGTGTCGAATACATCTTCGAACCAAACGGTGAACTACAGTGGAATTTGTGTCTACAGCTACCTCTTTGATGGCCGATAATGCCAACGAGCCGCACCGCGGCAACGATCTTTCCCGCCTGGTCGTCAAGGGCGCCCGGGAACACAACCTGCGCAACGTGGACCTGGATCTGCCGCGCGACGCCATGATTGTCTTTACCGGCCTGTCCGGGTCCGGAAAGTCCTCCCTGGCCTTCGACACGATCTTCGCCGAGGGCCAGCGCCGCTACGTCGAGTCGCTCTCTTCCTACGCGCGGATGTTCCTCGGCCAGGTGGACAAGCCCGACGTGGACTTTATTGAAGGCCTGTCGCCAGCGGTGTCCATCGACCAGAAGTCGACCTCCAAGAACCCGCGCTCCACCGTCGGAACGATCACCGAGATCTACGACTACATGCGCCTGCTCTGGGCACGCGTCGGCACCCCATACTGCCCGGTGTGCGGCGAGCCGGTATCCCGGCAGACACCGCAGCAGATCGTCGACCAGCTGCTCGAACTGCCCGAGGGCACCCGGTTCCAGATCCTGGCCCCCGTGGTGCGCGGACGCAAGGGTGAGTTCGTTGACCTCTTCGCGGAGCTCGCCGCCAAGGGGTACTCCCGCGCCAAGGTCGACGGTAAGCAGGTCCAGCTCTCGGATCCGCCGAAACTGGGCAAGCAGTACAAGCACACCATCGAGGTGGTCGTGGACCGGCTGGTCGCCAAGGACGGCATCCGGCAGCGGCTGACCGACTCCGTGGAAACCGCACTGGGCCTGGCCGACGGGCGCATTCTGGCGGACTTCGTGGACCTCGATGAGAAGAGCGCCGACCGGGTGCGGCCGTTCTCCGAACACCTGGCCTGCCCGAACGAGCATCCGCTGGCCATCGACGAAATCGAGCCCCGGTCCTTCTCCTTCAATAATCCCTTTGGCGCATGCCCGGTCTGCACCGGCATTGGCAGCCGGCTGGAGGTTGACGAGGAACTCGTCATCCCCAACCCGAACCTGAGCCTGGCCGCCGGAGCCGTGGCACCCTGGGCGCTGGGCAACGCGACGCTGGAGTACTGGAACCGACTGCTGGCCGGCCTGGCCAAGGACATGGGCTTTTCCATGGACGTGCCGTGGAAGAAGCTTCCGGCTAAGGCCCGTGAAGCCATCCTCAACGGCAAGGACCACAAGGTGGTGGTCCAGTACAAGAACCGCTTTGGCCGGGAACGCAAGTACAGCACCGGCTTCGAAGGCGTCATCCAGTACATCCACCGCAAGCACCTCGAAACCGAATCGGACAGCGCCCGCGACCGGTACGAAGAGTACATGCGCGAAACGCCGTGTCCCGAGTGCGGCGGCGCACGCCTGAACCCGGCGTCGCTGTCGGTCCTGATCAACGGTAAGAACATTGCCCAGGTGGCTGCCCTGCCGCTGCGCGAAGCGGCGGAATTCCTCGGCGGACTGGACCTTACCGCCCGCGAAGCGCAGATCGGGGACCAGGTCCTGAAGGAGATCCTGGCCCGCCTGACCTTCCTGCTCGACGTCGGGCTGGAGTATTTGAGCCTGGAGCGGGCCGCTGCCACACTCTCCGGCGGCGAAGCGCAGCGCATCCGCCTGGCCACCCAGATCGGCTCCGGACTTGTTGGCGTCCTGTACGTCCTCGACGAGCCCTCCATCGGGCTGCACCAGAAGGATAACCGGCGCCTGATCGAAACCCTGGCCCGGCTGCGCAACCTCGGCAACACGCTCATTGTCGTCGAGCACGACGAGGACACCATTCACGAAGCCGACTGGGTGGTGGACATCGGACCGGGTGCCGGTGAACGCGGCGGCGAAGTGGTGCACTCCGGCTCCCTGGCGGACCTGCTCACCAATGAACGGTCGCTGACCGGTGCGTATCTGTCGGGGCGCCGCAGAATCGAGGTTCCGGCCAAGCGCCGCAAGGTGGACAAGTCCCGCCAGCTGAAGATTGTCGGGGCGCGGGAAAACAACCTGCGCAACATCGACGTCTCCATTCCGCTGGGCGTTTTCACCGCGGTGACCGGGGTCAGCGGTTCGGGTAAATCCACCCTGATCAACGACATCCTGTACAAGACGCTGGCGGCCAAACTCAACGGAGCGAAGCACGTCGCGGGCCGGCACCTGCGCATCGACGGCCTGGAGAACCTCGATAAGGTCATCCACGTGGACCAGAGCCCCATCGGCCGCACTCCGCGGTCAAACCCGGCTACTTACACAGGAGTCTGGGACCACATCCGCAAGCTGTTCGCGGAAACCAACGAGTCCAAGGTGCGCGGCTACCTGCCCGGCCGGTTCTCCTTCAATGTCAAGGGAGGGCGCTGCGAAGCCTGCCACGGCGACGGGACGCTGAAGATCGAAATGAACTTCCTGCCGGACGTGTACGTGCCCTGCGAGGTGTGCCACGGCGGACGGTTCAACCGAGAAACCCTCGAGGTCCACTACAAGGGCAAGAACATCGCCGAGGTGCTGGGCATGTCCATTGAGGAGGCTGCGGAGTTCTTCGCCGCCTTCTCGCCGATCGCCCGGCACCTGAACACGCTCGTCGACGTCGGACTGGGCTATGTCCGGCTCGGGCAGCCGGCCACCACCCTCTCCGGCGGCGAGGCGCAGCGCGTCAAGCTCGCTGCGGAGCTGCAGAAGCGGTCCAACGGGCGCAGCGTGTACGTGCTGGATGAACCGACCACCGGACTGCACTTCGAGGACGTCCGCAAGCTGCTGCTGGTCCTGCAGGGGCTCGTGGACAAGGGAAACACCGTCATCACCATCGAGCACAACCTGGACGTCATCAAGAGCGCCGACTGGATCATCGACATGGGTCCTGAAGGCGGAAACGGCGGCGGACAGGTGATTGCCACCGGAACTCCGGAAAAGGTGGCATCCTCCGAGGTGAGCCACACGGGCCGGTTCCTGGCTGAACTGTTCGACAAGCAAAAGGGCGCGGCATAAAACCGCCGGCCTAAGCCGAAGCGCGGCGGACTTCGCAGGAAAAGGTATTCCCCGGCGGGAATGCCTTTTTCTGTACCTGGCCGCTGGTGTGGGAAACTGTCCCGGTGAAAGATTCCCGGCTCTTAGTGCTCTTTGACCTGGACGGAACCCTGGTGGATCCGGCAGGCAGCATCACCGGCGGTATCAGTGCCGCCCTCGAAGCGTGCGGCCTGCCCGTGCCTGACGCAGCGGACCTGCAGCGGATGGTCGGACCGGCGCTTGTCACGTCGCTGCGGGAAATTGCCGGTGTGCCGGAAGGGCGCATCAGCGAGGTTGTGGCGCATTACCGTGCCGGGTACCGGGAAAGCGGAATGGCCGGCAGCCGGCCCTATCCGGGAGTCGCCGGGGCCGTGGAGGCGCTGCGCGCCGGCGGCGCCGCAGTGGCTGTTGCCACCCAGAAGCCGGAGCCGCTGGCCCGGGACCTGCTCCGGATGCAGGGGCTGGCCGGACTGTTTGACTCCGTTCACGGTTCGCCGGCCGACGAGCGGGCTGCCGCGGCCCTGGACGGGAAGGCCAGCATCATCCGAGCCGCGCTGGACCGGCACGCCGGACGCTATGACCGTGCGGTGATGGTGGGGGACCGCCGGCATGACGTCGAAGGCGCCGCCGCCAACGGACTGGAATGCATCGGTGTTTCCTGGGGATTCGCCCCCGACGGCGAGCTTGCCGCTGCCGGCGCCGCCGCCGTCGCCGGCTCGGCCGGTGACCTGCTGACGGAGCTCGAACGCTTCCGGGCGCAGGAAAGGGACACCGCGCATGGGCGTCTATGACCTGACGCGGGCGTCCACCCGGGGCCTCATCGCGGGCCTGTGCCGGCCCACTGTTATCGGCCTGGAGAACGTGCCCGCCACAGGTGCGTTCATCGTGGCCGCGAACCACCTCTCGTTCCTGGACAGCGTGCTCACGCAGGCGCTGATGCCGCGGCCGGTCGCGTTCTTCGCCAAGGCGGAGTACTTTACCGGCACCGGCGTCAAAGGCGCCGCCATGCGGACGTTTTTCGAAGGCGTGGGGTCCATTCCCGTGGAGCGCGGCCAGCAGGCGGCATCAGTGGCCGCGCTCAAGACCCTCCTGGACCGGCTGGAGCAGGGCAGCGGAATTGGCATCTACCCGGAAGGAACCCGCTCCCGCGACGGCCTGCTGTACCGCGGCCGGACCGGCGTCGGCTGGCTCGCCCTGACGTCCGGCGCGCCGGTGGTCCCGGTGGGGCTGATCGGCACCGGGAACCTGCAGCCGGCCGGCAGGAAGTGGATCAAGCCGCAGCACTTCACCATGAAGGTGGGGCGGCCGCTCTACTTCCAGAAAACCGGTCCGGACCACGCACTGCCGGCCCGCCGGCAGGCCACCGACCGGGTCATGGACGCCATTGCCGAGCTGTCGGGGCAGGAACGCTCCGGCAGCTACAACCAGAACAAGGCCGAAGGGTAGCGGCTGCCCGGCAGGCCGGCCGGTTCAGCGTCCGGCGAAAGCGGCGCGGGCCTGCGCAGCGGCGCCGCGCAGCGACCGTAGGATGGAAGAGTGGCAGATCCAGCAACATACCGGCCGAAGACGGGGGAGATCCCCACCGCTCCCGGCGTTTACCGTTTCCGTGACGAGCACCGCCGGGTCATCTATGTCGGCAAGGCCAAAAATCTCCGGTCCCGCCTGAACTCCTACTTCGCCAATCCGCGCGGCCTCATGCCTAAAACCCGGGCCATGGTGCACACCGCCGCCGGCGTGGAATGGACGGTGGTCGGCACCGAGCTGGAAGCCCTGCAGCTGGAATACACCTGGATCAAGGAGTTCAACCCCCGGTTCAACATCATGTTCCGGGACGACAAGTCCTACCCCTACCTGGCCGTGACCATGGGGGAGAAGTACCCCCGCGCCCAGGTGATGCGCGGGGACCGGCGCAGGGACACCCGCTACTTCGGCCCGTTCTACCCGGCCAAGGCCATCCGGGAAACCCTGGACACCCTGCTGCGCGTCTTCCCGGTCCGCACCTGCAGCTCCGGGGTCTTCAAGCGCGCCGAACGCACCGGCCGCCCCTGCCTGCTGGGGTACATCGACAAGTGCTCCGCCCCCTGCGTGGGCCGGATCAGTCCGGAGGACCACCGGCAGCTGGCCGCCGAACTGTGCGACTTCATGGCCGGGGAGGGCAAGCGCTTCATCGGCACGCTCGAGAAGGAGATGCAGGCAGCCGTCGCCGAGCTGGACTATGAATCCGCTGCCCGGCTCCGTGACGACATCGCCGCCCTGCGCAAGGTCTTTGAACGCAACAACGTGGTGCTCAGCGAAGACACCGACGCCGACATTTTCGCCCTCGAGGAAGATGAGCTGGAAGCCTCGGCCCAGGTGTTCCACGTCCGCGCCGGACGCATCCGCGGCCAGCGCGGCTGGGTCGTCGAAAAGGTCGAAGACACGGACACCGCGGACCTGGTGGAACACCTGATCCAGCAGGTGTACGGCGAAGCCGGATCCACGGACCGCATTCCCCGCCAGGTGCTGGTCCCGGCGCTCCCGGCCAACGCGGAAGAACTGGGGCAGTGGCTCTCCGGGCTGCGCGGGGCCCATGTGGACCTCCGGGTGCCGCAGCGGGGGGACAAGAAAGCCCTGATGGAGACCGTCGCGCGCAACGCCGCCGACGCCCTGCGGCTGCACAAGAGCCGCCGGGCCGGCGACATCACCACCCGCTCCGCCGCCCTCCAGGAACTGCAGGAGGCCCTCGACCTGCCCGTGGCGCTGCTGCGGATCGAGTGCTACGACATCTCCCATGTTTCCGGCACCAACGTGGTGGCCTCCATGGTGGTGGCCGAGGACGGGCTCCCCAAAGTCGGACTACCGGAAGTTCTCGATCACCGGGGACGCCGCCCGCGACGACACCTCCGCCATGTACGACGTGATCTCCCGGCGCTTCCGCAACTACCTGGCCGAAAACGCCGATCCGGCGGCCGACCCCGCTGTCCGCCCGGAGGTTCCCGCGGAACTGCCCGCCGAACGCACCGGCACCGACGTCCAGCCGCTGACCGATACCCTGACCGCGGCTCCGCGCGCCAAGTTCGCCTATCCGCCCAACCTGGTCGTGGTCGACGGCGGCCAGCCCCAGGTAGCCGCAGCCTCCCGAGCCCTCGCGGACCTTGGCATCACCGACATCTACGTGGTGGGCCTGGCCAAGCGCCTGGAGGAAGTTTGGGTCCCGGACAGCGACTTCCCGGTGATCCTGCCGCGCGCCTCCGAAGCGCTTTTCCTGCTCCAGCGCATCCGGGACGAGGCGCACCGCTTTGCCATCACTTTCCACCGGCAAAAGCGGGCCAGGTCCATGACCGCTTCCCTGCTGGACGAGATTTCCGGCCTGGGACCGGCCAAGCGCGCGGCCCTGCTCAAGGAATTCGGCTCCGTCAAAAAGCTGCGGAATGCCTCCGTGGAGGAACTGCAGCGGGTCCCGGGCATCGGGCCGGCCCTCGCGGCGTCGGTCCACGCCCAGCTGGCGGAAAAGGGCGGGCAGCCCGCTGCCCCCGCCGTCAACATGACCACCGGCGAAATCATGGAAACTTAGCTAGGCTGGGTAATCGGCTTCTTCCCCTGCAGCCGCTGGCCTGCGCAGCATGCCCGGCACCGCTGCGCAGTAATTCACGGCAGAACACACCGGCGCGGGCCGCAGTGCCCGGCGCCGGACAAGACCCTAAGGATGGGACGACGGACATGAAGGAACAGGACGCGCTGACCCCGGTCAAGCCCGCCGAGTCGGAGCTGCTGGTGGTCACCGGCATGTCCGGCGCCGGACGCAGCACGGCCGCCAATGCCCTCGAAGACCACGGCTGGTACGTGGTGGAGAACCTGCCGCCCATGATGCTGGGCACCCTGACCGAGCTGGTGTCCCGGATGCCGCATTCCATCCCCCGGCTGGCGGTGGTCATCGACGTCCGCAGCAAGGAGCTCTTCCAGGACATCAGGGAGGCACTGAGCGGACTCCGGTCGGCCGGCGTTTCCTACCGGCTGCTGTTCCTGGACGCCGAGGATGAAACCCTGGTGCGCCGCTTTGAGCAGGGTCGGCGTCCCCACCCGTTGCAGGAGGACGGCAGCATCCTGGACGGCATCGCCGCTGAGCGGGACGTGCTGAAGGAACTGCGCGCGTCCTCCGACGTCGTCGTGGATACGTCCAAACTGAACGTGCATGCGCTGGCAACCACGATCACGGAACTTTTCACCGAATCCGGTCCGATCGTGCTTCGGCTCAACGTGATGAGCTTCGGGTTCAAGTACGGGCTGCCCGTGGACGCGAACTACGTGGCCGACGTCCGCTTCATTCCCAACCCGCACTGGGTGCCGCAGCTGCGCCCGCACACCGGACTGGATGAGGACGTGAAGGACTACGTCCTCGACGCGCACGGGACCCGCGACTTCCTGGACCGGTATGTCGACGCCCTGGAGCCGGTGATTGACGGCTACCGGCGCGAAAACAAGCACTACGCCACCATCGCCGTCGGCTGCACCGGCGGCAAGCACCGCTCCGTGGCCGTGACCGAGGAACTGTCCAAGCGCCTGGCGCAGCTGCCGCATGTGACGGTCAGCGCGCACCACCGTGACCTTGGGCGCGAATAGATGACGTTTTTGACCGGCCCGCTCCCTCTGATTCCGCAGACCGGAACGGCCCGCGAGGCCGGAGGCAGCGACGGCTCGCCGGCGGTGGTGGCGCTGGGCGGCGGGCACGGCCTGTCCGCGTCGCTGTCCGCCCTCCGCCTGCTGACCACAGACCTGACCGCCGTGGTCACGGTGGCCGACGACGGCGGTTCCTCCGGCCGGCTGCGCCACGAACTGGACGTGCTTCCGCCCGGCGACCTGCGCATGGCGCTGGCCGCCCTGTGTGACGACACCGACTGGGGCCGGACCTGGCGCGACGTCATGCAGCACCGCTTCCAATCCCGTCCCGGCGTCCGCGGATCGCTGGACAACCATGCCCTGGGCAACCTGCTGATCGTGACCCTGTGGGAGCTGCTGGGCGATCCCGTGGCCGGCCTGCAGTGGGCGGGGGCGCTGCTCGGCGCCCGCGGCCAGGTCCTTCCCATGTCCACCCGGCCGCTGACCATTGAAGGCGACGTGCTGCGGCGGTCCGAAGCGGGCGAGCATCTGGAACTGGTGACCGGGCAGGCACGGCTGGCCACAGCCGGAGCGCGGGGAAAGGTCGCCGAAGTCCGGCTGACGCCCGCGGATGCCCCGGCCTGCCCGGAAGCGCTCACCGCCATTGAACGGGCTGACTGGGTTATTTTGGGCCCCGGCTCCTGGTATACCTCCGTGCTGCCGCACCTGATGCTGCCGGAACTGCGGTCCGCCCTTTCCCGGACGAAGGCCAAGCGGTGCCTGACCATGAACCTGAGCAATGAAACCAAGGAAACTGCGGGAATGTCCGCGCTTGACCATTTGGCCGAGGTCAGGCGGTACGCACCCGGACTGCGGGTCGACGCCGTGCTTGCGGATCCGGCCGTCATTGAAGACCCCGGCGCCTTCAGCGATGCCGTGGCCGCGATGGGCGGGCGGGCCGTCTTCGGTAAGGTGGGGGCAGCGTCAGGGCGGCCGATCCATGATCCGCTGCGCCTGGCCACTGCCTACCACGATATGTTTGGGGAGAACTAGGAGTGTATTTGTGGCGTTGACCGCAGCAGTAAAAGAGGAACTTTCACGGCTTGATGTGAAAAAGTCCTCCGTCCGCAAAGCGGAAGTATCGGCATTGCTGCGATTTGCCGGAGGACTGCACATTATTTCCGGCCGCATCGTGATCGAAGCTGAAGTGGATCTGGCATCCACGGCGCGCCGGCTCCGCGCCGCCATCGCCGAAGTGTACGGCCACGCCTCGGACATCATCGTGGTATCCGGGGGAGGCCTGCGGCGGGGCAACCGGTACGTGGTGCGGGTCGTTAAGGACGGCGAGTCACTGGCCCGCCAAACGGGGCTGCTGGATGCACGGGGGCGTCCCGTGCGCGGCCTGCCGTCCGTGGTGGTGAACGGTTCAGCCGCCGACGCCGAGGCCGTGTGGCGCGGCGCTTTCCTGGCCCACGGGTCACTGACGGAGCCCGGCCGGTCCTCTTCGCTGGAAGTGACCTGCCCCGGCCCGGAAGCAGCCCTCGCGCTGGTGGGCGCAGCCCGCCGGATCGGCATCGCCGCCAAGGCCCGCGAAGTGCGGGGCATCGACCGCGTTGTTATTCGTGACGGCGACACCATTGCCGCGCTCCTCACGCGCATGGGCGCCCACGATGCCCTGATGGTCTGGGAAGAACGGCGCATGCGCAAGGAGGTGCGGGCCACGGCCAACCGGCTTGCCAACTTCGACGACGCCAATCTTCGCCGGTCGGCCCAGGCCGCGGTTGCCGCCGGTGCCCGGGTGGACCGGGCCCTGGACATTCTGGGCGACGACGTGCCGGAGCACCTGCGGTACGCCGGCGAGCTGCGCGTGGCCCACAAACAGGCCAGTCTTGACGAGCTCGGACACCTCGCGGAACCGCCCATGACCAAGGACGCCATTGCCGGCCGCATCCGCCGCCTCCTGGCCATGGCGGACAAGCGCGCGGCCGAGCTGGGGATCCCCGGCACTGAGGCCAATGTGACTCCTGAGATGCTTGACGAGTAGCGTGGAAGCATAGGATGGACTAAGCATGCTGCCGTTTTGGCGGCACTTGTGTTTCCGGGCGGAATGCCGTCCGGATAACCGATCCGCCCTAGTTTCCGACTCTTACAGGAGGATTTTGTGAACGAGTACACACTGCCGGAACTGCCGTACGACTACGCGGCACTCGAGCCGAACATCTCGGCCCGCATCATGGAGCTGCACCACGACAAGCACCACGCAACGTATGTTGCCGGTGCCAACACGGCGCTGGCGCAGATGGCCGAAGCCCGGGAAAAGGGCGACTTCGCCACCATTCCGAAGCTGTCCAAGGATCTGGCGTTCCACGTTGGCGGCCACGTCAACCACAGCATTTTCTGGAACAACCTTTCCCCGAAGGCGGCGACAAGCCGGTTGGCGAGCTTGCTGCAGCCATCGACGACTTCTTCGGTTCCTTCGATGCGTTCCGCGGCCAGTTCACCGCCGCGGCCACGTCGCTGCAGGGCTCCGGCTGGGCACTCCTGGCCTACGAGCCGCTGGGAAAGAACCTTGTTATCGAGCAGCTGTACGACCAGCAGGGCAACGTCCCCGTTGGCACCATTCCGCTGCTGATGCTGGACATGTGGGAGCACGCCTTCTACCTGGACTACGTCAACGTGAAGGCTGACTACGTCAAGGCCTTCTGGAACATCGTCAACTGGGCCGATGTGGCCACCCGCTTCGAGGCTGCCCGCACCGGCGCCCACACGCTGGTGCTCCCGGCCTAATCGGGTTCACGGGGTCAAAATCGGCGCCGTGCCGGTACCCCGGACAGGTCCAGCGCGTAAGATGAGTGCGAGGGTCCCCGCCGGGCCGCAAGGCCTGCCGGGGCTTCCGGCCCGGCCGGCCAACGTTGTTTGCCGGCCGGGCCGGGACCAGTCCCGGCACCACCAATCCCTGTCAGACCAGTGGCCTGAGCACACCCCCCAAGGTCACGTTTTCGGTACACCCGCAATCAAGGAGACAGAAAAGTGACTACTCGTGTTGGAATCAACGGCTTCGGACGCATTGGACGAAACTACTTCCGCGCAGCACTGGAGCAGAACGCCGACCTCGACATTGTGGCCGTCAACGACCTCACCAGCCCCGAAACCCTTGCCCACCTCCTGAAGTACGATTCCGTGACCGGCCGGATCGGTGCAGACGTGGAAGTGCGGGACGGCGACCTCATCGTCGGCGGCAAGACCATCAAGGTCCTCGCGGAGCGCGACCCCGCCAGCCTCCCCTGGAAGGACCTTGGCGTAGATGTCGTCATCGAGTCCACCGGGTTCTTCACCAAAGCCGACGACGCCCGGAAGCACCTCGACGCCGGCGCGAAAAAAGTCCTCATTTCCGCTCCGGGCAAGGGCGCTGACCGCACCATTGTCATGGGTGTCAACGACGGCGACTACAACGGCGAGACCGACCACATCGTGTCCAACGCCTCCTGCACCACCAACTGCCTGGGCCCGCTGGCCAAGGTCATCCACGAAGCATTCGGCATTGAACGGGGCCTCATGACCACCGTTCATGCCTACACCGCGGACCAGAACCTGCAGGACGGCCCGCACCGCGACCTGCGCCGCGCGCGTGCCGCAGCCCTGAACATCGTGCCCACGTCCACCGGCGCAGCCAAGGCCATCGGCATGGTCCTGCCGGAACTGGACGGCAAGCTGGACGGATTTGCCCTGCGGGTGCCCGTGCCCACCGGCTCCGTCACCGACCTCACGGTGACCCTCAGCCGGGACGCCAGCGTCGAGGAAATCAACGACGCGTACAAGGCAGCCTCCGGCGGAGCACTGAACGGCATCCTGCGCTACACGGACGAACCGATCGTGTCCTCGGACATCGTGACGGATCCGGCTTCGTGCATCTTCGACTCGGGCCTGACCCGGGTGATGGGCAACGAGGTCAAGGTCGTCGGCTGGTATGACAACGAGTGGGGCTACTCCTGCCGCCTGGTGGACCTGACCAAGCTGGTGGGCTCCAGCCTGTAGCGGCCGGCACCGCACCACCTCCCCCAAAGCCCCCAATGCCCGCAAGGGACGTAAAGGTAGACATGACAGTCAAGACACTCGAGGAACTGATCAGCGACGGCGTCGACGGCCGGTATGTGCTGGTCCGCTCGGATTTGAACGTGCCGCTGGACAACGGCCGGGTGGCCGATGACGGGCGTATCCGCGCGTCCATCCCGACGATCGGGAAACTGGTGGAGCACGGGGCCAAGGTGATCGTCATGGCGCACCTGGGCCGGCCGAAGGGAACGCCGGACGAAAAGTACTCCCTGCGCCCGGCAGCGGACCGGCTGGACGAGCTCGCGCCGTTCGCGGTCGAGTTCGCCGAAGACGTGGTGGGTGAAAGCGCGCATGAGCTGGCATCCTCGCTGGCCGCCGGTTCCGTCCTGGTGCTGCAGAACATTCGGTTCGATCCGCGGGAAACGTCCAAGGACGACGCCGAACGCCTGGCGCTGGCGCGTGAACTGGCCGGCCTGACCGGAAACAGCGGGGCCTACGTGGACGACGCGTTCGGTGCGGTGCACCGCCGGCACGCCAGCGTGTACGACATCGCCGAGATCCTGCCGGCCTACCAGGGCGATCTGGTGCACACCGAGGTGAAGGTGCTCAAGCGGCTGACCGAGAATCCCGAGCAGCCCTATGTGGTGGTCCTCGGCGGCTCGAAAGTCAGCGACAAGCTGGCCGTGATCGAAAACCTCATGGACCGCGCCGACTACCTCCTGGTGGGCGGCGGCATGGTGTACACCTTCCTCGCCGCGCAGGGATGCAAGGTGGGGGCTTCGCTGCTGGAATCCGACCAGATCGAGAACGTCAAGGGCTACCTCAGCCGTGCGAAGGAGATGGGCTGCGAGTTCGTGCTGCCGACCGACATCGTGGTTGCCGACGCGTTCGCCGCCGATGCCGACGTTGATGTGGTTCCTGCGGATTCCATGGAGAACAGCCGCTTCGGCGTGTCGGGCATCGGGCTGGACATCGGCCCTGATTCCGCAGCCGCCTTCGCGGAGAAAATCGGATCCGGCAAAACGATCTTCTGGAACGGGCCCATGGGCGTGTTCGAATTTGACGCGTTCGCCAACGGCACCCGCACGGTCGCTCAGGCGCTGAAGGACTCCGCCGGCTTCTCCGTGGTTGGCGGCGGCGACTCCGCCGCTGCCGTCCGGAAGCTTGGTTTCAGCGACAGCGACTTCGGCCATATTTCCACCGGCGGCGGCGCTTCCTGGAATACCTCGAAGGCAAGAAACTTCCGGGGCTGACCGTCCTGGACCAGTAACACCGGGATGCGGGCCTGCTGCCGAACGGCGGCGGGCCCGCACTTCCATGTCCGCTCTTCCCGCCCGGACACACCAACCATCCCTATAGCCACAAAGAAACCGGAGCGATGATGACCACCTCGACCAACGGCAAGTTTGACCGGACACCCCTGATCGCGGGCAACTGGAAGATGAACATGGACCACGTCCAGGGCATCACCCTGCTGCAAAAGCTGGCGTGGACGTTGAAGGACGCCCAGCACGACTACAACCGGGTGGAGGCAGCGGTCTTCCCTCCTTCACCGACCTGCGCAGCGTGCAGACCCTGGTGCGGGGCGACAAGCTTGACCTCGAATACGGCGCGCAGGACCTCTCACCGGAGGACTCGGCGCCTACACCGGCGACATTTCCGGTGCCTTCCTGTCCAAGCTTGGCTGCAAGTACGTCCTGGTGGGCCACAGCGAGCGGCGCACCGTCCACGGTGAAACCGATGAAATGCTGAACAAAAAGCTGAAGGCTGCCTACCGCAACAACCTTGTGCCGGTGCTGTGCGTGGGGGAGGGCCTGGTGGTGCGCCAGGCCGGCCGGCATGTGGACCACACCCTGGAGCAGGTGCGCAGGGACCTCGAGGGGCTCGACGCCGAGCAGGTATCGGCCCTCGTCATCGCGTACGAGCCCATCTGGGCCATCGGCACCGGTGAGGTTGCCGGCCCCGGCGATGCCCAGGAAATGTGCGCAGCCATCCGCAGCGAAATCGCGGATCTGTACGACGGCGCCGTTGCCGCCAAGACGCGGCTGCTCTACGGAGGATCGGTGAAGGCAGCGAATGCGGCGAGCATTCTGAAGCAGCGCGACGTCGACGGCGTGCTGGTGGGCGGTGCCAGTTTGGATGTGGCCGAGTTTGCTAATATTGTCAGGTTCGAACAACACCTGGTGACCGACTGATTGCAGCTGACCTGCACCGCAGCGCACGTCTCCAATCCATGAGTCACCCCGAAAGGCCGTAAGTGGAAATTCTGAAGATTATCCTGCTGGTTCTTCTCGCCATCACCAGCCTGCTGCTGACGCTGCTCATCCTGCTCCACAAGGGGCGCGGGGGCGGCATGTCGGACATGTTCGGCGGCGGCATGACCAGCAGCATGGGGTCCTCCGGGGTTGCGGAAAAGAACCTGAACCGTTTCACCGTGATGCTCGGACTCTCCTGGGGTGCCGTGATCATTGCCCTGGGCCTGATCCAGCGTTTTTCCGGCGAAGCCTGGTTCGGCAGCAAGCGCCCCGCGGCGCAGAAGCCTGAGGGCCTGCTGCAGCCCGGTGAGGCGGCTGCAGCGGGCCATCCACGTCAAAGCCCCGGTGATCCCTGCGGATCACCGGGGCTTCCGTTGCCCGGGGCGGGGGCGCGGCTACTCGTCCCCGCCGGGCCCGGACCCCTCGGGGTCCAGGAGACGCTCTGAGAGCTGGGATGCTGCCGCCTGGTCAACGAGCCAGCGTGTCTTGATCCGCCCGCGGGCACCTGCAGCGGGAACCTGGACCGGTCCGGCGCCGGCCAGCGCCAGGCCGACGGCACCTGCTTTGTCTTCACCGGCCACGGTCAGCCATACTTCCTCGGCGGTGTTAATCGCTTCCAGGGTCAGGGAGACCCGTTCCGGAGGCGGCTTCGGCGCGTTGCTGACCGAAACCACGGTTTCCCCGGTGGTTCGAACACCGGCCATCTCGGGGAAGAGGGACGCGATGTGGGCGTCCGGGCCGACTCCCAGCAGCAGCAGGTCAAAGCGCGGGAGCCGGGAATCAGGGGCCTCGAAACCCTGCGGCAGCCGCTCTTCGGCGGCTGCGTCAGCCAGGGCGCGGGCATAGCCGGCGGCCGCCTCGTCCACGGAGGCAACCTCCTCGGAGGAGGGGACGGGGTGCACCCGGGCGGGATCGACCGGCAGCCGGGACAGCAGGGCCTGCCGGGCCTGCACCGCGTTGCGGTCCGGAGAATCCGCAGCCAGGAACCGTTCATCGCCCCACCAGAAGTTCACCTTTGACCAGTCAACGGCGACGCGTGCCGGAGCGGTGGCCACGGCGTCAAGCACGGCAATTCCGACGGTTCCTCCGGTCAGGACCACAGTGGCCACCCCCCGGCGGCTCTGTACGTCCACGAGTTTGGTGATCAGCCGGGCCGCGGTCGCCGTGGTCAGGGCCTCAACACTGGGATGGATGCTTACTCCATTGGGTGAATAACTCATGCGGTGGCCCCTTCCCGGGACAGGCAGGCTGCCAACCCCTGCGTTAGTACTTCGCCGTACACTTCATCCGGATCCAGCCGGCGGAGTTCCTCGGCCAGGCAGTCGCGCAAATTGCGGCGCGGCAGCGGGATTTGCTGCTCCGGCTGTCCGGGCTGGGTGAGGTGGGCAGTGACCTGGTCAGGACGCGACAGTTCCACGTTACCGGCAGCCCGCTCGAAAACCACCCGGCGGATGCCCGTTCCGGGCTCTCCCTCGATGATCTCCACGGGTACCTGCAGGGCGTGCTGCAGCCATGCTGCGAGCAGGAAGGTGCTCGCCGAGTCGGAGGCTCCGGCCACGCTCACGGACTGCACGGGATCCGGCCCCGCCCCGTCCAGCACCGCTGCCAACTGAATCCTCCAGTTGGTGAGCCGTGTCCAGCTCAGGTCGGTGTCGCCGTCGGCGTAGTCATCGGCCAGGGCGAGCAGCGCCTTTTTGGGGTCCGGGGCGGTTGCGGCGTCGGTTATCCTGCGGTGCGCGATACCGCCCAGGGGAGTCGAGGAGGGGTTGTCCGGAACGCCGTGGGGCCACCAGACAACAATGGGGGCGTCCGGCAGCAGCAGGGCGGAGACCAGTGAAACGCTCTCACCGGCGAGCTCTCCGCAGCCGGACAGGACGATCACCTCGGAGGCTCCCGCATCACCGCCGACCCGGATTTCGGCGTCGAGCCGTGTGCCGGCCTCGAGCGATCCCTCGGCCAGCACGATGATCCGGCAGGGGTGTTCCCGGCTGGCTTCGTTGGCGGCGGCGATGGCCTCCTCGACGAAGTCGGGCTGGGTGTCGACCACCAGGGTCAGCACACGGCCCAGGGTCACCACGCCGCCCCTCTCGCGCATGGCGACAATTTCCTTGGATACCTTGGACGTTGTTGTGTCCGGCAGTTCTACGATCACGGCCTTCTCCAGGTCCTTCCGTCTTGGGCCAGCAGTTCATCAGCGGAGTCCGGACCCCAGCTGCCAGGGGCGTACGGCTCCGGCTGGGTGCCCAGGGACGCCCAGTACTCTTCGAACGGATCAACGATCTTCCAGGAAAGTTCCACTTCCTGGTGCCGGGGAAACAGCGGCGGCTCACCCAGCAGCACATCCAGGATGAGACGTTCGTAGGCTTCCGGGCTGGACTCCGTGAACGAATGGCCGTAGCCGAAGTCCATCGACACGTCACGGACTTCCATTTGCGTGCCCGGTACCTTGGACCCGAAGCGGATGGTGGCGCCTTCATCCGGCTGGACCCGGATCACGATGGCATTCTGGCCAAAGTCGTGGTCATTGTGGTCCCGGAAAAGCAGGTTCGGGGCACGTTTGAACACCACCGCAATTTCAGTGACACGCCGGCCGAGCCGCTTCCCGGCCCGCAGGTAGAAGGGGACCCCGGCCCAGCGGCGCGTGTTGATGTCCAGGCGGACGGCGGCGAAGGTTTCCGTGGTCGAGTCGGGGTTGAAACCCTCTTCCTCCAGGAATCCGGTGACTTTTCCCCGCCCTGCCAGCCTCCGGTGTACTGGCCGCGTGCCGAGTGCTTGGACAGGTCCTCCGGAAGCCGGACGGCCGCGAGGACTTTTCCTTCTCCGCGCGCAGGTGGTCGGCGTCAAAGGAGATGGGCTCCTCCATGGCGGTCAGCGCCAGCAGCTGCAGCAGGTGGTTCTGGATGACGTCGCGGGCTGCACCCACGCCGTCGTAGTAGCCGGCGCGGCCGCCGATGCCGATGTCTTCGGCCATGGTGATCTGTACGTGGTCCACGAAGTTCGCGTTCCAGATTGGTTCGAACATCTGGTTGGCGAAGCGCAGGGCCAGGATGTTCTGAACCGTTTCCTTGCCCAGGTAGTGGTCAATGCGGAATACCGAATCCGCGGGGAACACCGACTCCACCACGTTGTTGAGCTCCCGGGCGGACTGCAGATCGTGGCCGAAGGGCTTTTCGATGACAACCCGTCGCCATTTGCCTTCGGAGGTCTCGGCGAGGCCGTGGCGGGACAGCTGCTGGCAAACCTGCTCGAAGGACTTTGGCGGCACTGACAGGTAGAAGGCATGGTTGCCGCGGGTCCCGCGCTCGGAGTCGAGGGCCTCGAGCGTGGCCTTCAGGTTGGCGAAGGCCTCGTCGCTGTCGAAGCCGCCCTCGACAAAACGGATGCCCTGGGCGAGCTGCTTCCACACATTCTCGTCAAAGTCGGTGCGGGCATGCGCCCGGACGGATTCCAGAACCTGGGCGGCGAAATCCTCATTGCTCCACGGCCGCCGGCCGAAGCCGACCAGCGAGAAACTGGGCGGCAGCAGACCGCGGTTGGCCAGGTCGTACACGGCCGGGATGAGTTTCTTCCGGGCCAGGTCTCCGGTGACACCGAAGATTACCAGCGATGACGGGCCCGCGATCCGGCTGAGCCGCCGGTCTCGGGGATCCCGCAGCGGGTTGCCGGATCCCTGTTTTTCCTCCGCCGCCATTTAGCTGATGCCGCCTTCGGCGCTCAGCTGACGGACGGCGTCTTCGAGTTCGCGGACGCCCTGTTCACGGTCGGTCAGGTGCAGGCGCAGCACCGGGCGGCCCTGGCCGGTAAGGACGGCGGCGTCTCCTGCGGCCTGGGCGCTGATCAGTTCCCCGAAGGTGAACGGCCGGTCCGGAATCGAAAGGTCTTCCCGCGGTGTTCCGGTGATCTGCAGGTAGACGCCCTGGGGCTGGCCGCCCTTGTGGAACTGCCCGGTGGAGTGCAGGAACCTCGGCCCCCAGCCAGAGGTCACCGGGCGGCCGGTGGCCGCAGCAAGTACGGGCCGGATGCCGGCGAGCTCAGCCTGGCCAAAGCGGTCCAGGTAGGCCTGGATGCTCAGGTAGCCGTCGGCGCCCAGCTGCGCTGTCAGCGCCTTGAGGGCCCCGGCGAGGGTGCCGGCACCGCCCAGCAGGCCGGCCGGTCCGCGGACCTCCACGGCGCCGTCGGTGAAGGCCGGGCCGGTGGGGGCCGGACGGTCGTCCAGCAGGCCGCGGGCCGCCTTCTTGGCGGCTTCGACGTCGGGCTGGTCGAAGGGGTTGATGCCCAGCAGTCGGCCGGCGACGGCCGTGGCCACCTCCCAGAGCATCATGGAGCCGCCAAGGGTGCCTGCCACGACCGCCTGGTCGCCCTCCGGGGCGGCGTCGGAGTCAACGGCCGTCAGGCGGACGGTCAGGACATCGGCGGCACCGGACGTGATTTCCGGGGCGCCGGGCTCCACGACGACCGGCAGCAGGCCGGTGCCGAGCTTGCCGGTGGACTCGGCAATGAGCTGCTCGGCCCAGTCTGGGAATCCGGCCAGTCCTGACCCCTCATCGACGATGACCACTTTGTTGCGCAGCGGATCGGTGCCGCCGAGGGCTGCACCGAGCTGCAGTCCGATGTTGCCGCCGTCGTTGTCACTAAGAATTTCGAGCGCGTCTTCCGCGTCGTCCAGGAGCGCCTCAATGTCGGCGCCGGCAAGGCCGGACGGGACCAGGCCGAAGGCAGTCAGCGCGGAATAACGGCCGCCGACGTTGGGATCGGCGTTGAAGACCGCACGGTATCCCGCCTCGCGTGCAGCACCGTCCAGCGGCGAGCCGGGGTCGGTGACCACCACGATGCGGGACTTGGCGTCGATCCCGGCGTCGGTGAAGGCCTGTTCAAAGGTGCGGCGCTGGGAGTCGGTTTCCACCGTGGAACCGGACTTGGAGGAGACCACAATGAGGGTATTCTCCAGCCCGGCTTCCAGGGCGGCCCGGACGGCATCCGGGTCGGTGGAGTCAAGCACAGTGAGATCAACTCCGGCAGTGCGGGTGATGACCTCCGGGGCGAGGGAAGAACCGCCCATGCCGGCGAGGACCACACGGGTCACACCCTCGGCGGCCAGTTCTTCCCGAAGCCCGCGGATCTGTCCGACGAGCGGCCGGGAGGCTTCCGCCGGGTTCAGCCATCCGAGCCGGATGGATGCCTCGGCTTCCGCGTCGGGACCCCACAGGGTGGGGTCCTGCGCCAGGAGACGGGCGGCGACCTCGTCACGAACCAGTGCAGGTACGTTGTTTTCGACGGCGGCCAGCGCCGCTCCGGCTGCTTCGAAGGACAGTGTGGTCATTTTTTCCTAGGCCTCTTTCGCGGTATCCAGTGCGGTCTGAACAGTCTCCAGGAGCTCTCCCCAGCTGACCACGAACTTGTCCAGGCCTTCGGTTTCGAGCTGCTCGACGACATCGTTGTAGGAAATGCCGAGCCCGTCCAACGCATCCAGGACGGCGCCGGACTCCGCGTACGTGCCGGTGACGGTATCGCCGGTGACTTCGCCGTGGTCCGCCGTGGCGTTCAGGGTCTTCTCCGGCATGGTGTTGACCGTGTGCGGTGCAACGAGGCCGGTGACGTACAGGGTGTCCGGCAGCGCCGGGTCCTTGACGCCGGTGGAGGCCCAGAGGGACGCTGCGCGTTTGCCCCGGCCGCGGCGAGGACGGACCAGCGCTCGGTGGCGAACTGTTCCTCGAACACCTGGTAGGCCAGGCGGGCGTTGGCCAGACCGGCCTTGCCCTTGAGTGCCTGCGCTTCGCCGGTGCCGATGCCGTCCAGGCGCTTATCGATTTCAGCGTCGACGCGGGAGACGAAGAACGAGGCCACGGAGTGGATCTTGGACAGGTCGTGGCCGTTTTCCTTAGCCTGTTCGATGCCCGCCATGTACGCGTTGATGACCTCGCGGTAGCGCTCCAGCGAGAAGATCAGCGTGACGTTGACGCTGATGCCCGCGGCCAGGGTCGCGGTGATGGCCGGCAGGCCTTCCCTGGTGGCCGGGATCTTGATCAGCACGTTGTAGCGGCCAACCTTGTCGAACAGCTCGCGGGCTTCCTTGATGGTGCCCTCGGTGTCGCGGGACAGGCGGGGGTCGACCTCGATGGACACGCGGCCGTCCACGCCGTGCGTGGCCTCGGCCACTGGGGCGAAGACGTCGCAGGCCTGGAGGACGTCGTCGGTGGTGATCTCGAAAACGGCTTTGTCCACGTCCGCGCCTGAGCGGGCAAGCTGCTGCACCTGCGCGGCGTAGGACTCGCCGTTGGCCAAAGCGGCGGCGAAGATGCTCGGGTTGGTGGTGACGCCAACGACGTTCTTGGTGTCAATGAGGTCCTTGAGGGAACCCGAGACGATGCGTTCGCGGGACAGGTCGTCCAGCCAAATGGATACGCCGGCTTCGGAAAGCTCAGCCGTAGGGGTGGAAGTCATGAGTTGTCTCCTTATTGCTGGAATTACTTCTGGTCGCCGGTTTCGGTGGAGTCTTCACCCGACGGAGCGGCAGTGGTGCCGGACGGCGGGGCGTCGGATCCGTTGACCGCGGCCAGGGAATCCCGGGCTGCTTCGGCAACGGCTTCGGCGGTGATGCCGAACTCGCGGTACAGGGTCTTGTAATCGGCGGAGGCGCCGAAGTGCTCCAGGGAAATGCTGCGGCCGGCGTCGCCGACCATCTCGCGCCAGCCCTGGGCGATTCCGGCCTCCACCGATACGCGGGCCAGGATGCCCTTGGGGAGGACGGCTTCGCGGTACTGCGGATCCTGCTTGTTGAACCACTCGACGCTGGGCATCGAGACGACGCGGGCGGCAATTCCCTCGGCGGCGAGGGCTTCGCGGGCCTCAACGGCCAGCTGCACTTCCGAGCCGGTGCCGATGAGGATGACGTCGGGGGTCACCACGGCACCGTCGCGGACGGCTTCAGCCAGGACGTACCCGCCGCGGGCAACGCTGTCGGCCGACGCGAAGGCCCCGGCCGTGGCGGCACCGTCACCGCGCTCATAGGTGGGAATGTTCTGGCGGGTCAGCACGATGCCCGCGGGGTTCTCCGTGTTTTCCAGGATCGTCTTCCAGGCGACGGACACTTCGTTTGCGTCACCGGGGCGGACGACGTCGAGCCCCGGGATGGCGCGCAGCGACGCGAGCTGTTCCACCGGCTGGTGGGTGGGTCCGTCCTCGCCGAGGCCGATGGAGTCGTGCGTCCAGACATAGATGGACGGAACGCCCATCAGGGCGCCGAGGCGCACGGCGGGACGCTGGTAGTCGCTGAAGATCAGGAACGTGCCGGAGAACGCACGGGTGCCGCTGTGCATGGTGATGCCGTTGACGATCGCCGCGGCAGCGTGTTCGCGGATGCCGAAGTGCAGCACCCGGCCGTACGGGTTGCCGGACCAGGCGTTGGTCTGCTTGCCGGCCGGAATGAAGGACGGGGAGCCCTCAATGGTCGTGTTGTTGGACTCGGCCAGGTCGGCGGAGCCGCCCCACAGCTCGGGAAGTACCGGGCCGATGGCGGAGAGGACCTTGCCGGACGCGGCGCGGGTGGACATGTCCTTGCCAGCGTCGAACTCGGGCAGGCTCTTTTCCCAACCCGCAGGCAGCGTGCCGGTGCTGATGCGCTCCAGGAGGGCGGCGCCGTCGGGGTTCGAAGCCTTCCAGGCCTCAAAGCGTTCGTTCCATTCGCGGTGTGCCCCGGAGCCGCGCGACACAACCTGGCGGGCATGCTCGAGAACGGCGGGGTCGACGTCGAAGGACTTCTCCGGGTCAAAGCCCAGGGCTTCCTTCAGCGCGGCAACTTCGTCCTTGCCCAGGGCCGAGCCGTGGATCTTGCCGGTGTTCTGCTTGTTCGGCGACGGCCAGCCGATGATGGTCCGCAGCGAGATGATGGACGGCTTGGTCGTTTCCGCCTTGGCGGCGAGCAGCGCGTTGTAGAGTTCGGCCACGTCTTCGACATACTCACCGGTCTTGGTCCAGTCCACCCGCTGGGTGTGCCAGCCGTACGCTTCGTAGCGCTTCAGCACGTCTTCGGTGAAGGAGATGTCGGTGTCGTCTTCGATGGAGATATGGTTCTCGTCGTAAATGACGACGAGGTTGCCGAGCTCCTGGTGGCCGGCCAGCGAGGAGGCTTCGGCGGTTACGCCCTCCTGCATGTCGCCGTCGGACGCGATGACCCAGGTGGTGTGGTCGAACGGGCTCTCACCCTGCGGGGCGTCGGCGTCGAGCAGGCCGCGGAGCCGGCGCTGGGCGAACGCGAAGCCCACGGAGGAGGCCAGGCCCTGGCCAAGGGGGCCGGTGGTGATTTCGACGCCGGCGGTGTGGCGGTACTCGGGGTGGCCGGGGGTCTTGGAGCCCCAGGTGCGCAGTGCCTCGAGGTCTCCGACCTCCAGGCCGTAGCCCGACAGGAAGAGCTGGATATACAGGGTCAGCGACGTGTGCCCGGGGGAGAGGATGAAACGGTCGCGGCCGGTCCACTGGGGATCCGACGGGTCGTGCCGCATCAGCTTCTGGAACAGCAGGTATGCCGCCGGTGCCAGGCTCATGGCTGTTCCCGGGTGGCCGTTGCCGACCTTCTCGACGGCGTCGGCGGCCAGCACGCGGGCAGTGTCCACGGCTTTCCGGTCCAGGTCTGTCCAGATCAGTTCTTGCTCTTCCATATGTGGCACGTTTACCGGGCCCCTCTCTACTACAGATGACCGGCGCGTCAAACGCCGGAGCGTCCTGAACACACTGGTTCCTTCCAGTGCATCCGGTTCCTTAATCACTCCAACAGCCGGAGCGGGAGAATCCATACCGGAGTACGGGATGTTTTCGGTCCTGCCTGGGGCTGCCCAGCGGCAATTTACCCGCCGCGGGAAAGGTCCGCTCCAACCTTATCCCGTGGGCGGGGCCAATGGGCGTATCGTTTCCTGACGGGACTGCCGTGCCGCGACGGCGTCAGGAGCGCGTCATATGTGCGTCATGAGGGCGCCGGCATGCGTCATACGGGAGGCCCGGCAGGCACCGCAATTCAGGGCTTCGTTTTCTACAGCCGATAGAGGCTATGATGATTGTGGACTTTTCGGCCCAGATTGGATGATGTGATCGCCCCGTGACAACCCAGCAAGCCCCCGCCGAACTTCCGGTGTATACCGGCAAGATGACGGCAGGCCGTAAGCTCCGGGCTTATGTGGCTCTCACCAAGCCGCGCGTCATCGAACTGTTGCTGGTGACAACCCTGCCAACCATGATCTTCGCCGAGCGCGGACTTCCGGGCCTGTGGCTCATTGTCGTCACCATGGTGGGCGGCGCCCTCGCAGCAGGCAGCGCCGGGGCGTTCAACTGCTACATCGACCGCGACATGGACAAACTGATGAAGCGGACCAAGAGCCGGCCGCTGGTGACCGGTGAGGTGTCTCCGCGGGAAGCCCTGGTGTTTGCCTGGGCCCTGGGCATCGTGTCAATTGCGCTGCTGTGGTTCGGGGCCAACCCGCTCACCGGTGTTCTCGGCCTCGGCGCGATCCTGCTGTACGTAGTCTTCTACACCCTGATCCTCAAGCGCCGCACCACCCAGAACATCGTGTGGGGCGGCATTGCCGGGTGCATGCCGGTGCTCATCGCATGGGCAGCCGTCACCAACAAGGTGGAATGGCCGGCGATCATCCTGTTCCTGATCATCTTCCTGTGGACGCCGCCGCACTACTGGCCGTTGTCCATGAAGTACGGCGAAGACTACCGCAATGCTTCGGTGCCGATGCTGGGAGCGGTTGCCGGTGCCAAGCTGGTTTCGGTCCAGGTTGTTCTGTACGCCTACGCGACAGTGGCCTGCTCCTCCTGCTGGTTCCTGTGGGCGGGGCCGGCTGGGTCTACACTGGCGCCGCCGTCCTGAGCGGCGCCTGGTTCCTTTCCGAAACCCACCGCCTGCACAGCCGGGCGCAGCACGAAAACGTCACCGACAAGACCGCCATGAAGGTCTTCCACGGTTCCATCAGCTACCTCACCATCCTGTTCCTGGCGCTGGCCATCGACCCGTTCGTGGGCGGGCCGCTGCTGTAACTACAGTTCTGGTTGAGGTGCTGAGTGTTGAGGTGCTGACCTGTTAAGGTACTGAGTTCCTGAGTGCTGAGGTGTTCAGGTGCTGAGCTGCTGACTGCGGAGAAGGGCCGGAGAAATCTCTGGCCCTTCTCCGCGTCCGGCGTCCGCGTATCTCCGGTTCCCTCCCCGCCGAGTGTCGGGATGATGCCCTTCCGCGGCGGTCATTCCGGCATGACCCCGACTCTCGAAGGGGGATTCAGGCGTGACCTCTACAATCGATTTCCGTGGGCAACGTTCCCGCCGGGCGGCGTCCTTATGGCCCGCGGCGGATCAGGACCCACTACGTCCGTCGGCTGTCGGGATGATGACGTTCCGCTGCGCCGAGTGTCGGGATGATGCCCTTCCGCCGCGCCGAGTGTCGGGATGATGCCCTTCCGCCGCGCCGAGTGTCGGGATGATGCCCTTCCGCCGCGCCGAGTGTCGGGATGATGCCCTTCCGCCGCGGTCATTCCGGCATGATCCCGACTCTCGATGGGGGGGTCGGGCATGACGTCTACACTCGATGCCAGGCTCGATCCAAGAATCGCCGGTCTCGCTGCCGCGCCGGTCTCGCGGCCTCGCTGGCCTCGCTGTCACGCCGCCCCACCGCCCGACGGCCCCGCCCACCCGCGACAGACGGACACAAAATGGGCCGGACCCCCGAAAGGATCCGGCCCGCGTTATGCAGAACGAAGGACTAGCGGCGTGCAGCCGTCCCGGACGCGGCAGCCTTCGGCCTTACCCGGCCGGCGGCAGCGGGACCGGCGGCCGGATCGGCACCGGGTACCCGGCGGGAGAAACCGGTGAACACCACGTGGGCGGCTGCAGCGGTCAGCAGCGAAGCGCCAAGCATGTGCAGTCCCACCAGGACGATCGGCAGGTGCAGGAAGTGCTGTACGTAGCCAATGGCTCCCTGCGCCAGGACAATGGCGGTCAGCAGCAGCAGCGATGAGCGCAGGCGGCCGTCCGTTGCGTGTCGGTACACCAGGTAGAGCGCCACGGCCAGGGCGAAGACCAGCAGGTAGACGGGGACCACGTGGACGCGCGTCATCAGATCCGGGTCAAGGCCGTTACGGGCGGCACCGTGATCGCCTGCGTGCGGACCGGAGCCGGTCACGATGACGCCGAGCACCACGGACAGGGCGGAAAGGACGCCGAGCGCACCCAGCAGCGGGCGCAGCGTGCGGGAGGCCAGCGGGCCGTTGGTGCCCGCCAGCTGGCCGGGGGTCAGCCAGGCCCGGTTGACCAGCACCGTCGCCAGCACAATGAGGATCATGGACAGGATGAAATGGCCGCCCACAATCCAGGGGTTCAGGCCGGTCCAGACGGTGATCCCGCCCAGCAGCGCCTGCGCGGGTATGCCGGCCAGCAGGACCACCGAGAGGCTGAACAGGTCGCGCCGCTCTGCGCGGGCCTTCCACACGCTGAAGACCATGCCGAAGGCAATCGCGGCCAGCACGAAGGTGAGCAGCCGGTTACCGAATTCGATGATCCCGTGGACGCCCATTTCCGGCGTTGTGGTCAGCGAATCAGGAGTGCACATGGGCCACTCGGGGCAGCCGAGGCCGGACGCCGTCAGCCGGACGGCACCTCCGGTGACGACGATGCCGATATTGGCGGCCAGCGACGCTATCGCCAGCCCGCGCACAGTCTTTCGTGCGGCCGGTGCGGCAGGTGCGGCCTGAGCGGCCGGGGACGCGGGAGCGGGGGAGGAAGGTGCCGGCTTGCCGGCGGATGTTGGGGACACTGAATCTAACTCCATTTGAACCATCGGACGGCAGCGAGGCCGCCCAGGACTGTCCACGCCAGCAGAATCAGCATGGCGGGGATATTGAAAGCTGCATCAATCAGTGCCGAGCGCATGGCTTCTCCCAGTGCGGCAGAGGGCAGGATCTCCACAAAAGGTTGCATGATGTCGGGCAGATTGCCGGCCGGGATGATGATGCCGCCCACCGCTGCCAACAGTATCCACAGCAGGTTGGTCACGGCCAGTGTCGCTTCCGGACGGGCGGTCCCTGCCACGAGAAGGCCCAGGGCAGTGAAGGCGGCCGCCCCGAGCAGCAGCGAGACCAGGGCCACCGGAATGCCGGTCCAGGCCGGCTGCCAGCCGAAGAACGCGGCAACAATGCTCACCACGGCCACCTGGATGGCGAGGACGGCGACGACGGCGATTCCCTTTCCTGCGATCAGCCCGGCCTTGCCCAGCGGGGTGGTGGACAGGAAGCGCAGGACGCCGTAGCGGCGGTCGAAGCCGGTTGCGATGCCCTGGCCGGTGAAGGCGGTGGACATGGCGCACAGGGCAAGGATGCCCGGGGTCGCCATGTTCACCCGGGAGGTGCCGTAGCCGTCCAGGATGGGTGTCACGCACAGGGCGACCAGCGCCATCAGCGGCAGGAACACGGCGAGGATCAGCTGTTCGCCGTTGCGCAGCATGGTGACCGCCTCGTAGCGGCCCTGATTCAGGATGCGGACGGGCAGGAGGCGGGTGCGCTCATCGGATTTCCCTTCCGGACAGGTCAAGGAAGACGTCCTCCAGGGACCGCGAGGCCATGTGGACCGCCGTGGGCAGCAGGTCCATCCGGGCCCACCAGGCGGCCAGCTCGGCAAGGTCGGCGGGGGTGATGGCGCCGCGCAGGGTGTAATGGCCGGACACGGGCTCGGCGGTGGCCAGGTGGGGAAGCCCGACGGCGGCCAGCTCGAGTCCCGGGACGGCGTCGAAGGTCAGCAGCCGCTGGTCGGCAAGCTCACCGGTCTGCCTGGTCAGTTCCGCGACCGTGCCCTGCGCCACCGTCTTGCCGGCGTCGATGATGTAGACGTAATCCGCGAGTTTCTGTGCGTCGTCCATGAGATGGGTGGTCAGGATGATGCCCAGGCCTTCGTTGCGCAGTTCCGCGATCAGGTCAAAGACGATCTGCCGGGACTGCGGATCCAGCCCGGCGCTCGGCTCGTCCAGGAACAGCACCTCCGGGCGCCCGATCAGCGCGGCCGCCATGGCCAGCCGCTGCTTCTGCCCGCCGGAGAGTCTGCGGATGTTGGAGTTCGCGAAGCTGCCGATGCCCAGCCGGGCCACCAGTTCCTCAACAGGGCGGGGATGCGCGTACATGGTGGCGATGTGATGCAGCAGGGGGACCGGGCGGGCGGACGGGGGAAGGCCGCCGTCCTGGAGCATCACTCCCACCCGGCTGCGCAGGTCGGCGCCGGCCCCGTAGGGATCCTGCCCCAGCAGCCGCACTTCGCCGCCGTTGATGGGCTGCAGTCCCTGCGCGCATTCCAGTGTCGTGGTCTTGCCGGCACCGTTGGCGCCGAGCAGGGCGGTCACCGAGCCGCGGTGCGCGGTGAAGTCCACGCCCGCCAGGACGCGGATCATTTTGCCGTCGAGACCGGTTACCGGACCGCAGTCCTTAATCAGGCCCTTTATGGTCAGGCAGGGTTCATCGTTAGGCACCGTCATATTCTACGTTAGGTAGTACAGATGGATGCACCCCGCCGGCCGGAGCCGAAATACCGCAGGGAGCGCGAACTGTCGGTGGGAAGCCTGTCCTTAGTGGCATGCGGGAACAGATTAGGTCATGCTTGTGTTGTGTATTCTATGAGCAACTCTGAGCCGGAGGCAGTGGCCAAGCCGGCAGCAGCCCGCGAAGCGGAGGAACGCACCCGGGACCGTGTCCTGGGCGCGGTGCTGGAGCATGGTCCGGTCAGCGCGGCGGAACTCGGTGAACGGCTGGGCTTTACCCCCGCGGCCGTCCGCCGGCACCTCGATGCGCTGTCCGGCCAGGGGCTGATCGAAATTAAGCGCGTCAGCAGTCCGTCCTCGGGTGCCGGACGCCCGGCGCGCCGCTATGTGCTGAGCGCGCAGGGTCAGGCGTACCTGGGGAACGACTACCTGGACATCGCCACCGAGGCGCTGCGCCAGCTCGGCGTGGCGGCCGGGCCGGAGGCCATCGAGAAGTTCGCCGCGGACCGCTTTGCGCGGATGGAGGAACGCTACCGTCCGGTGGTTGAAGCAGCCGGACCGGAGGTCTCCGACAAGGCGCAGGCGCTGGCGGCGGAACTGACGAAGGACGGATTCGTAGGATCCACCACCATGATCGGCACAGCCAAAAAGCCCAGCACGCTGCTGAGTGTGCAGCTGTGCCAGGGGCATTGTCCGATTCAGGGCCTCGCCAGTGCCTATACGGTCTTCTGCGACAAGGAAACCGAAGTTTTCGCCCGCCTGCTGGACGTCGATGTTCGTCGGTTGTCCACGCTTTCCCGCGGGGGGCACGTATGTACGACCCACATCCCCGTGGGTCGAACCGGGTCAGCGGCACACGTCCCCGTGCATGCCGCAGCCAACCAGTCCACATCCATTCATCAGCAAGAAAGGCCGTGATGACGGATCAAGTAACGCAGAAGTCAACGGCGCCCTCATCGGTGCCGGAGTCTGTGATTTCAGACATCCTGGAAAAAAACCCCGAACTTGAGGGCATTGGAACCTACGAGTACGGATGGGCAGACTCCGACGTCGCCGGCTCCAATGCGCGCCGCGGACTCAGCGAGGAAGTCGTCCGGGACATCTCGGCGAAGAAGAACGAACCCCAGTGGATGCTGGACCTTCGCCTGAAGGGCCTGAAGTACTTCGACCGCAAGCCGATGCCTACCTGGGGTGCAGACCTCTCCGGCATCGACTTCGACAACATCAAGTACTTTGTGCGCTCCACGGAGAAGCAGGCCAACACCTGGGAGGACCTGCCCGAGGACATCCGCAACACGTACGAGAAGCTCGGCATCCCCGAGGCTGAGCGCGGCCGCCTGGTTTCCGGCGTCGCCGCACAGTACGAGTCCGAGGTTGTTTACCACCAGCTCCGCGAGGACCTGGAACGCCAGGGCGTCATCTTCCTGGACACCGACACCGCGCTGAAGGAACACCCGGAAATTTTCCAGGAATACTTCGGCACCGTCATTCCGGTGGGTGACAACAAGTTCGGGTCACTGAACACCGCAGTGTGGTCCGGCGGCTCCTTCGTGTATGTCCCCAAGGGCGTCCACGTGGAGATCCCGCTGCAGGCCTACTTCCGCATCAACACGGAAAACATGGGCCAGTTCGAGCGCACGCTGATCATCGCGGACGAGGATTCCTACGTCCACTACATCGAAGGCTGCACCGCACCGATCTACACCTCGGACTCGCTGCACTCCGCCGTCGTCGAAATCATCGTGAAGAAGGGCGCCCGCGTCCGCTACACGACCATCCAGAACTGGTCCAACAACGTGTACAACCTGGTCACCAAGCGGGCCATTGCACACGAGGGCGCCACCATGGAGTGGATCGACGGCAACATCGGGTCCAAGGTCACCATGAAGTACCCGGCCGTCTACCTGGTGGGCGAGCACGCCAAGGGTGAAACCCTGTCCATCGCGTTCGCCGGCGAAGGCCAGCACCAGGACACCGGATCCAAGATGGTCCACATTGCCCCGAACACCAAGAGCTCCATTATCTCCAAGTCCGTGGCCCGCGGCGGCGGCCGTGCTGCCTACCGCGGCCTGGTCCAGGTCCGTGAAGGCGCCAAGCACTCGGCCAACACCGTGCGCTGCGACGCCCTGCTGGTGGACACCATCTCCCGCTCGGACACGTACCCGTACGTGGACATCCGCGAAGATGACGTCACCATGGGCCACGAAGCCACCGTTTCCCGCGTCAGCGAGGAGCAGCTGTTCTACCTCATGTCCCGCGGCCTTCCCGAGGACGAGGCAATGGCAATGATCGTGCGCGGCTTCATTGAGCCGATCGCGCGTGAGCTGCCGATGGAATACGCCCTTGAACTCAACCGCCTCATCGAACTCCAGATGGAAGGAGCCGTCGGTTAATGTCGAAGCTCAACGACGTCGTCGAAACCGTGACCGAGAAGGTCAGCAACGCAGTAGGGGAAGTCAAGGCCAGGATCGGCGCGCCCTCAGGGGACAGCCGGATCCGGATTGACGGATTCACCGAAGAGGGCGAGAACCTCTCGCCGCTGAATGAGTCCTCCGCGGTGCTCGGCGGCGACAGCAGCAAGTCCCACAGCCACGGGGCAGGTGCAGGCATTCCGGACAGCTCACGCGCCGGACGACTGACCTCATACCGCCGCGGCGACTTCGGCAAACTGACCGGACGTGAAGAAGACTGGCGGTTCACCCCGCTGAAGCGCCTTCGCGGCCTGCACACGGCTGAACTCACCGGCACCGCACCCGAGGTGGCCGTTGTGGCTCCCGACGGCGTGCTCGTGGAGAACGCGGCCCGCACCGATGCCCGGATTGGCTCCGCCGGCATCCCGGAGGACCTGGTTGCAGCCGCCGCCTGGGAAGCCTTCACCGAAGCCACCGCCGTCACCATTCCGGCCGAAACCGTTGTGGACGGCAGCGTCACCCTGACCATGACCGGTGCCGGCAAGGACCCGGCGGCCCAGCACATCGTCATTACCGCGGAGAAGTTCTCCAAGGCAGTGGTGGTCCTGGACCACAAGGGCTCGGCAACGCTGTCCCAGAACGTGGAGATCGTCGTCGGCGACGGCGCGGAACTCACCGTGGTTTCGGTCCAGGACTGGGACGACGACGCCGTGCACGCCTCGGCGCAGTACGCGAAGATCGGCCGCGACGCGAAGTTCAAGCATGTGGTCGTAAGCCTCGGCGGCGACCTGGTGCGTGTTACCCCGTCCTCCCGCTTCACCGCGGTGGGCGGCGACGTGGAAATGTTCGGCCTGTACTACGCCGATGCCGGCCAGCACCTGGAGCAGCGGCTGTTCGTGGACCACGCGGTTCCGAACTGCAAGTCCCGCGTCATGTACAAGGGTGCCCTGCAGGGCCGCGACGCCCACACCGTCTGGGTGGGCGACGTCCTGATCCGCAAGGAAGCAGAAGGCACCGACACATACGAGGTCAACCGCAACCTGCTGCTGACCGACGGCGGCCGCGCCGACTCCGTGCCCAACCTGGAAATCGAAACCGGACTGATCGAGGGTGCCGGCCACGCCAGCGCCACCGGCCGGTTCGACGACGAGCACCTGTTCTACCTGATGGCCCGCGGCATCCCCGAGGATGTCGCCCGCCGCCTGGTGGTCCGCGGGTTCCTCAACGAGATCATCCAGCAGATCAAGGTCCCGGCACTGGAAGAGCGGCTCACCGAAGCCGTCGAGCGCGAGCTCGCACAAGTCGAGAGCTAGCCGGGGTTTCCCGGGAGCCGCGCGGCTCCCGGGGGATCGTTCCCACACTTTTTGAAGCTTAAATACGCACCAGAGCGTGCAAAGGAGAAAGCGTAACTCGTATGTCTACTCTTGAGATCAAGGATCTTCACGTCAGCATTGAGACCGAACAGGGTGTCAAGAAGCAGATCCTGAAGGGCGTCAGCCTGACCATCAACACCGGTGAGACCCACGCCATCATGGGCCCCAACGGCTCCGGCAAGTCGACCCTGGCCTCCACGATCGCCGGCCACCCGCGCTACACCGTCGACAGCGGCTCCATCACGCTGGACGGCGCCGATGTCCTGGACATGAGCGTGGACGAGCGTGCCCGCGCCGGCCTGTTCCTGGCCATGCAGTACCCGGTGGAGGTTCCCGGCGTCACGATGACCAACTTCCTGCGCACCGCCAAGACCGCGCTGGACGGCGAAGCCCCTCGCTGCGCCACTGGACCAAGGACGTCAAGTCCGCCATGAGCCAGCTGCGCATCGACGCCGACTTCGCTTCGCGCAACGTCAACGAAGGCTTCTCCGGCGGCGAGAAGAAGCGCGTGGAGATCCTGCAGCTCGAACTCTTCCACCCGAAGTTCGCCATCCTCGATGAGACGGACTCCGGTCTCGACGTCGACGCGCTGAAGGTTGTTTCCGAAGGCGTGAACCGCGAGCACGCCAAGGGCGAAATGGGTACGCTGCTGATCACCCACTACACCCGCATCCTGCGCTACATTAAGCCGGACTTCGTTCACGTGTTCGTTGACGGCCGCATTGCCGAGCAGGGCGGCCCCGAGCTGGCCGACCGCCTGGAAGAAGAAGGCTACGACCGCTTCACGGGTGCCAACGCGACGGCCGCCGGCGCGCTGAACCAGGCGTAAGAACTTTCCGCAACAACTGCCAAGGAGCAGATGATGAGTGAGCCGAATCTGGCCCAGACCTCCCTTGAGGATGTCGAAGAGGCACTGAAGGACGTTATCGACCCCGAACTGGGTGTCAACGTTGTTGACCTTGGTCTGCTCTACGGACTGCGGTACGCCGAGGACGGCGCCCTGCTGATCGACATGACGCTGACCACCGCCGCCTGCCCGCTGACCGATGTGCTCGAGGAGCAGGTTGGCCAGGCGCTGGACGGCGTCGTGGATGACTGGCGCCTGAGCTGGGTCTGGATGCCGCCGTGGGGTCCGGAAAAGATCACCGACGACGGCCGCGACCAGATGCGCGCGCTGGGATTTAATATCTAACGCAGCAGGCTGACAAGGGCAGGGCCGCTTCCCCGGTTACGGGGAGCGGCCCTGCCCTTTTTGCCGAAAAGAAGGCCGCCGGAGGTGCACGCACAGTGCGGACCGCAGGGAAACGGCGCCGGGGCTTAGGGGTTAACCTGTCCAGGTCCAGGTCCAGGTCCGGGGCTGCCCGCGGCCTCACCGATCCCGCGCGCCGCCAGGGCGTCGCCGGTCTGCTGGGCGTAGGCCACGGCCCGGATCACGACCGGAACCGTCAGCGCCCGCGGATTCCGTTCCAGGCCGCGGGCCATCGCCGAGTGGCGCACCTCCTGCGCAGAGTCGAGCAGGAACGGAATGCTGCGCATCATCAGGGCCAGAGTCAGCCCAAACCGCTCGGGGTCGGCACCGAGGAACCGGAGCGGCCGGGCCAGGGCCACCAGTCCGTCCAGCAGCTCCTGCGGGGGTGTGGTCAGTATCAGCAGCCGGGCAGCGGCCACGCAGGCCACGATGTTCCCGACCACCAGGAGTGCGGCGGCCGGGCCGTTGGACCAGGCCTGAAACGCTCCCAGCAGCAGCAGGACCGGCCACATCACCTTCAGGGGCCGCCAGGATTCCTGAAGCAGCCGCGCCGCGGCATACATTCCAAGGATGAGGATCAGTGCTGTGCCCAGCAGCGGGAGCGAACGCAGAATAAGCAGCGTCAGGGACAGCACGACGACGGTGGCGGCCTTGACGCCCAGCGGTACCCGGTGGATGGGGGAACCACCTGGGCGGTAGGCGCCCAGCAGGTCCGCGGAACCCCTCATGACCGGTCCCTCATGACCGGCCTTTCACAGCCTGTGTGCCTGCCGGCGCCAGGGCCAGCGCCCGGTAAGCTGCCAGCGCGGCATCCGGTGCGCCGTCGAACACGATGCCCTCGTCCTCCACGACCAGGACCCGGCCGGCGTCCCCGGCGAAATCCAAGTCGTGCGTGGTGTAGATGATCTGCTGCGGGAGCTCCCGAAAGATGCTCCGCAGCCGTGCGGTGTTGCGCAGGTCCAGCAGGGTGCTGGGTTCATCGGCCACCAGGACGTCCGGCTGGACGGCCAGCACGGAGGCCAGCGCCATCAGCTGGCGCTCCCCGCCGGAAAGGTCGTAAATGCTGCGGTCGGCCAGGTGCAACAGGCCAAGGTCCGCCAGCCGCGCCTCCGCGGAGGCGCGGCGCTCCGGGCGGCTGCGGATGGTCGCGCGGAGGGAGAGCTCGACGTCGTCCCGGCCGGTGGGCATGACCAGCTGGGAAAGCGGATCGGTAAAGACGAAGCCCACGCGGCGCCGCACCCGGCTGCCGCGGGACACGGTGTCCAGCCCGTCCACGGTCACGGTTCCGGTATCCGGTGCCAGCAGTCCGTTGAGCAGCTTCAGGAGGGTGGATTTGCCCGACCCGTTGGCGCCGATCACCGCAATCCGCGCTTCATTGAGTTCCAGGGTTAACGGACGCAGGATCGGCTCAGCGGCGGCGGGGGACGACGGGCCGGGGAGCGGAGCACCGACACATCCTGCAGGCATATTCGGACCATCAGCGGCCCTTCGCGGCGAGGCGGGGGAACGCGGTGAAAACGCTGACACCCACCACGGCCGCCAGGAAGTTCTTCAGTACGTCACCGGGCCAGAACGCCATGTCGGCTGCCAGTGCCGCCGGAAAGTCCAGCTTCGCGTTGATCATGAGCCCCGTGATGCCCAGCGGATGCACGGTGATGAAACTCGCTCCCATGGCGGCGGCGAACAGCAGGGGCAGCCGGGCACGGCGGGTACGGCGCAGGACCAGCCGGGACAGCAGCCCCACTGCGAAGGCGGCCGGAACAAAGGCGAGGAGATACCCGGCGGACGGGCCGGCAAGGACCCCCAGGCCGCCGGTGAACCCGCTAAACACCGGGATGCCGGCCAGGCCGGCCAGCAGGAACAAGCCCACGGCCGCAGCGCCGCGGCCCGGGCCCAGGATGATCCCGGCCAGCATGACGGCGAGTGTCTGCAGCGTGATCGGAACGCCGGCACCCAGCGGAATGCCCGGCAGCAGTGAATACGCGGCAACCAGGGCGGCAAACACGGCAATCAGGGACAGATCCGCAGCCGTCCAGCGCCCTCGTGCGGTCCGCGGATGCCGGGGGAGAGCCCGGGGGCGGCGGGGAGAGTGTTCATCGGGTCTCATTTCGTAGAAGTTCCACAAGGAGTACGGCAGCCCCGTCCCGGCGGTCCAAGGATGCAAGCCGCGCCGCTGCTGCGCAATGCCGCGGGTATCCCTGTCGACACTAGCGCCGCCCGCCGGGAATTCCTTTGGAGGTTTTATACAAGACGGCGATGAACGGTAGACTTGAAAGGCTGCCATCGCAGTTCACGCACTATCCCCAACCCCTCGAAAGGTCCACTGAGTGATTTCCGTATCTAATCTCGAGCTCCGTGCCGGCGCACGTTTGCTCATGGAAGCGGTCTCATTCCGTGTTGACAAAGGCGACAAAATCGGACTGGTGGGACGCAACGGTGCGGGTAAGACCACTCTGACCAAGGTCCTGGCAGGAGGCGCTGCCGGCCGGCGGGCACGTCAAGCGCACCGGCGAAATCGGCTACCTTCCGCAGGACCCGCGGACTCCCGACATGGAGCAGCTGGGGCGCGACCGGATCCTCTCGGCCCGCGGACTGGATAAAGTCTCGGCCCAGCTCAAGAAATGCCAGGATGAGATGGCCAGCGACGACCCCAAGGTTTCGCAAAAGGCCATGAACCGGTATGACCGGCTGGAGGCGGAGTTCCTGTCCGCCGGCGGGTACGCGGCGGAATCCGAGGCGGCCGCCATCACCGCCAACCTGGCCCTGCCTGACCGGCTGCTGAACCAGCCCCTGAGCACCCTCTCCGGCGGTCAGCGCCGCCGCGTGGAGCTGGCCCGCATCCTCTATTCCGACGCCGAAACCATGCTCCTCGATGAGCCCACCAACCACCTCGACGCCGACTCGATAGCGTGGCTGCGGGAATTTTTGAAGAACCACTCCGGCGGCCTGATCGTGATCAGCCACGACACCGAACTGCTGGAGGCAACGGTCAACAAGGTCTTCTCACTGGACGCCAACCGCGCCACCATTGATATCTACAACATGGACTGGAAGCGCTATAAGGTCCAGCGCGAGACGGACGAGCGCGCACGGAAGCGTGAGCGCGCCAACACGGAAAAGAAGGCCGGAATCCTGCTGGCCCAGGCCAACAAGATGAAGGCCCGTGCCTCCGGCGCCTCGGCCGCACAGAGCATGCTCAAGCGCGTGGACCGCCTCATGGGCGGCCTCGACGCCGTCCGCGCCACGGACCGGGTGGCCGCTCTGCGGTTCCCGGATCCGGCGCCCTGCGGGAAGACGCCGCTGATGGCCGAGGGGCTTAGTAAGAGCTACGGCTCGCTGGAGATCTTTACTGACGTGGACCTGGCCATCGACCGCGGCTCCAAGGTGGTCATCCTGGGTCTGAACGGCGCCGGCAAGACCACGCTGCTGCGGATGCTGGCAGGAGTGGACACCCCCGACACCGGAAAGCTCATCCCGGGCCACGGATTGAAGGTGGGCTACTACGCCCAGGAGCACGAGACCCTGGATACGGAACGGACCGTGCTGGAAAACATGCGCTCCTCCGCGCCGGACATGGACGATGCCGAAGTGCGCAGCGTCCTTGGGTCCTTTATGTTCAGCGGCGACGACGTCGAGAAGAAGGCCGGGGTCCTTTCCGGCGGTGAGAAAACCCGGCTTGCCCTGGCCACCATCGTGGCGTCCTCGGCCAACGTCCTGCTGCTGGACGAGCCCACCAACAACCTGGACCCGGCTTCCCGCGCGGAAATCCTGGGCGCCCTGAGCAGCTACTCGGGTGCCGTGGTGATGGTGAGCCACGATGAGGGTGCCGTGGCGGCGCTGAATCCGGAGCGTGTGGTGCTGCTGCCCGACGGCGACGAGGACCACTGGAACGAGGACTACCTGGACTTGGTGACGCTGGCGTAGGACAGCAGCTCCAGATTTACAGCAAAGGCCCCATGCACTGCATGGGGCCTTTGCTTTTGCGCTGACGGGCCGGTTCCTGCCCGGGCGGGGAGTGCAGGCCGCATTCGGCTGCCTTTCACCAGAGGGGCATGTGCGGGTACGGGCTTTCCACTTGGCCGAAGGCAAGCGTTACTCTCTGCCCGGGTGGGCAGGGAGGTTCCAGGCACAGGGCCGGCTTCATATCCCTCATTGTGTGCAGCTTTCTCTTTCTATCCAGTTCTATACTGTTATATAAAAACTTCTGGATATAAGGCTACAATGGGTGCTATGCACAGTGCCTCAAACCCCTACTCACCCGGTGCCGGACGCCGGCCATTCGAACTGGCCGGCAGAACAGCCTTGATCAATGATTTTGACCTCCTGATTTCCCGGGCGGCCGCCGGGCGTACGGACCGGGGGATCGTGCTGCATGGACTGCACGGAGTGGGCAAAACCGTCCTGCTCACCGAATTCCGGCGCCGGGCGGAAGAGGCCGGTTTCCTCGTGGTGTCGCTGGAGGGCCGGGATGCGGAGGGCGGGCCGAAGGCGGTCCGGGCCAAGCTCGCCAGGGGACTGCTGCAGGCGGGCAGGAAGGCCAGCTCCCGCGCGAAGACGCCGGCCCTCGCCGCGGCGCTGGGCACCATCGCTTCCTTGCCGCCGGCCTGCAGGTGAGCGGGATCGATGTGGGGGTGGGAGCGCGGCACGGCCGCGGCGACTCGGGTGCCTTTGCCGTGGACCTGGAAGAAACGGTGGAGGACACGGCCGTTGCCCTGGGCGAACGTAAATCGGCGCTGATGCTGGTGGTGGACGAGCTGCAGAACCTGGATCCGGGGCTGTTGTCGGCGCTGCTGGCGGTCCAGCACCAGGCCGGGCAGCGGGACTGGCCCTTCTATGTGGTTGCCGCCGGGCTGCCGAACCTGCCGGCTGCCTTGAACGCATCCCAACGCTATGCCGAGGGGCTGTTCACCTATCGGAGCGTGGGCGCGCTGGACCGGGAGGACTCCGCTGCGGCGTTGACTGCCCCGGCCGCGGCGGCGGGGTCTCCTATGATCCCGAGGCGCTGGACCTGCTGCTCAATGCCGCCGGAGGCTACCCCTACTTCCTTCAGGAGTACGGATCCGCTGCCTGGGAATCCGCCCCGCGTCAGCACATCACCGCACAGGACGCCCGGGTCGCCGTCGAAATCGGCCGTGCACAGCTGGACCAGGGGTTCTTTCCCATGCGGTGGCGCCGCGCCACGAAGGCTGAACGGGAGTTCCTCCGGCTCATGGCGGTGGACGGTGCAGCGGGATCCGGGACCGCCACGCTGGCCGCCAGGGCAGGCAAGAAGATGACGTCCATGACCATGACCCGCGGGTCCCTGATCCGCAAGGGCATCATTTATGCCCCCTCGCTGGGACAGGTGTCCTTCACCGTTCCGGGCATGGCCGACTACGTGCGGCGGGTCACCGCCTAATCCGGCGCCGGAAGCCGTATGCCGATCTACTTCCGCCCGGCGTCGAACCGGACGTCTTCGGCGGCTTTTCCTGTATCCGGACGGGGTCGGGGCAGTGTTCTGCCGTTCCCGGGTGGTACGGGACCGGTGAAGCCAATGGCAGCAATGAGCCGGCTGCGCACTTTTGAACCCCGCATGCCGTCTCGGTAGGCTTGATATTCTGGTCCGGTCCGGACCGGTCCGGGCCCGCGTAGGCTATCAATCCAAGGACGGCACCGTTATTCCTGCCTCATCTTCCCTTTCTTTTCGCCGCTGCCTGGCCGCAGGCGCCCTGTCGCTGGGACTGGTCCTGTCAGGATGTGCAGGGCAGACCGGGGCCGCCGAGGGGACCGGCTCTCCGGACACTCCGGCCGTCTCGCTGGCCCAGGCCCGGGAAATAACGGGTGTCTTTGACGGAGGCGCGGGCGCGGCGGCGCTGGCTGCCAGCGCCGCGTTCTTTACCTCCAGCCCCGCAGCAGTGATCCTAGCCGCGCCACCGTCAGATCCCGCCGCCGCTTCCGCGGAACCCTCAGCCCCGGAGGCGGCGGCTTTCGGCCAGGCATCGGCGGCCGCCGCCGGGCTGGGCGTTCCCCTGCTGGTGGCCGAACCCGGGCTTGAGGATCAGATAAGCGCCGAACTGGACCGGCTGGGCACCGGTGCCGTGATCCTTTACGGCGATCCCAACGGCGGCTGGCCGGCGTCAGTGGGGAAGCGGACCCGGGTGCCCGGGCCGGAAGACGCCGAGAGTTTCCGTGACGCGCTGGGACTGGACGCGCTGCCCGCCGCAGCTGAACCGCTGGTAACCCAGATTGCGGCGATGAACCGCGGAACCGGCCTCGCCGTTCCCGGGCTGGACGTCCCCGCGCCGCAAGGCAGTGAACCTGCCACAGAGCCCGCCCCTGAGCCGGCCGGCTCCGAGCCAGCCGCCCAGCCGGCCAGCCCGGACAAAACCCCGGTGGGGCGCGATGCCGCGGAGGAGCTCCCGGAGTTCAGCGCCGCGGAGGAAGAGAGCGGCGCCGTCGTACTGGCGACGGAGGATCCGGCGTCGGCCGCGGCGGTGGCCACCGCACGTGCTGCCGGCGCGGAAGTCCGCATGGTCGACACCGCGGATCCCCGTGCCGACGCAGAGGTCATTGAGGTGCTGCGCAACCACCGGGAGGGCGGCATCTACGCAGCCGGGGACGCCTTCGGCGGCGAGGAGAATTTCACGGCGCAAAGCGACGTTGCCCTCAATGCGTCGGAATTGCCCGGCGGCGGCCAGACAGTTTTCCCTGGACGGCGGATGGTTGCGCTCTACGGGCACCCCAGCGGCGGGAGCCTCGGCGTGCTCGGCGAACAGGGCATGGCTGAAACCCTTCAGCGGGCCAAGGAGACAGCCGCCCAGTATCAGCCCCACAGCGAGGAGCCGGTGATCCCGGCCCTGGAAATCATTACGACCGTTGCCAGCTCCGAAGCCGGGGGCGACGGCGACTTCTCCGATGAAACAGCGGTGGCGGACCTGCTGCCCTGGATCGAGGCGGCCGAAGCCGCCGGGGTCTACGTGGTCCTGGATTTGCAGCCCGGATACAGCACTTTCCTGGAGCAGGCCATCCGTTACGAGGAGCTGCTTAAGTACCCCCATGTGGGGCTGGCCCTGGATGCGGAGTGGCGGCTGGCGCCCGGGCAGCGTCATTTGGAGCAGATCGGATCCGTGGACGCTGCCGAAGTCAACGAGACTGCGGCGTGGCTCGCGGGCCTGACCCGGGAGAACGTCCTGCCGCAGAAGCTCTTCATGCTGCACCAGTTCAGTCTCTCGATGATCCACAACCGGGACCAGCTGGACGTTAGCCATGGCGAACTCGCAGTAAGCCTGCATGCCGACGGGCACGGCACACCCGGTGAGAAGCTGGACACCTGGAACGTCCTGCGTGCAGGGCTGCAGCCCGAGATCTGGCCGGGCTGGAAGAACTTCTACGACGAAGACACTCCCATGCTGACTCCGGAGCAGACCTATGGACAGGTCGAGCCCAAGCCCTGGTTCATTTCCTACCAGTAACCTCGAAAGTTGGGATGCCGGGGGAGGGAAAACCGCCCCTGGCTAGAAGCCCTGGGCGTCCAGCAGGGCATCCTCTTCGTCTTCCTGGGTGCTGCCGCGCTGCCTGCGCGGACGGCGGCGGGGCGACGGAGCCGGATGTGCGGCGTAAGTTTCGTCGTCGTCGTCATCGTCGTAATCATCGTCGTCGTACCCTTCCTCCTCATCGCGCCGGTTCTGCGCCTCCTGCCATGCGGCATAGCCGAGGCCGACGAAGAGCATGACGCCAAAGGCAAACCACTGCAGGGCGTAGGAAAGGTGCAGGCCCTCATCCACTGACGGTTTGGGAGCTGCCTCGGGAACCACATCGGGCTGGGGGCTCTCGCTGGCCATCAGCCCGTAGGCCCCCTGTTCCAGCTCGTAGCCGACGTCATTCTGGTAGGCCGCCAGGTCGATGGAGGCCAGCTGGCCCTCGGGAGCCCCGCGCTGCAGGGTGGGCTCCGGCGGTTTGATGCGTGCGACGACGGTTACCTCACCGGACGGGGCAGCGGGCACGGTGTCCGGACGTCCGGCTTCATCGTTGCCGATGGGCAGCCACCCCCGGTTAATCACGACGGCAGTGCCATCGGCGAGCTTCAGCGGCACCACCACTTCGTAGCCCGCGCGCCCGCTCAGCGGCCGGTTCCGGACGATGCGCTGGTTGCCGGTGTCGTACTCGCCGGTCATTTCCACCGGAAGCCACTCCATGGCCGGATCGTAGTTCGTGAACAGATCCGCAGCGTCATCGAACGCCACGGGAGCCGCATCGTAGTTGTTGACCACGTTGCCGATGTCCTCGCGGATCGCATCCCGCCGGTCCATCTGCCACATTCCCAGCCCGGCGCAGGCGGCGGCCAGGACACACACCAGGACGAACCAGCCCAGCCAGCGGCTGGACAGCAGGAAACGGTACATTACGCGCTCCCGGCAGTGGTGTTCGGGGAAGCCGGCGCTTCGGCCAGCGGAAGCGTTTCCTTCCACAGGTCCCGCGTCTGCAGGTATTCTTCCAGCCAGCCGCGGTGGTCGCCGCATGCCAGCCACGTCTTACGGCGTTCCGGGGTGTGGATACGGGGGTTGTTCCACAGCAGCCGCCACGCGGCGGGCTGTCGGCACCCCTTGCGGGAGCACACGGGCGAATCTCCGGCCGGGCCTGGCGGTTCGGTTCCGGGGGAAAGGTTGGCGCCGGTGGTCCGGGCCAGCTGGTCAAGAAGGTTCATGCGGTTGGTGGTGCCTTATCTTCGTGGTGGCCGTCGCCGGGTTCAGTTCCGGCGACGGATTCGTCCTCAACCATTTCGCCCTGCAGCACCGTGGTTTCGGGGGTCTCCCTGTGCTCCTGCGGCTTCGGAGACTCCAGGGCCGGTGCTGGAAGCGCGTCAATCATGGATTCGGACGCCGTCATGTTGCGGGTGTCGGAACCGGCGTTGGCAATAACGACGGCAAAATAGGGGAGCACGACGGCGCCGGCAACGACCACCCAGAACAGCCAGCCGTGGACCACGAACAGCAGCCCCAGGCATACGATGCGGATGCCCATGGACACCGAGTACTTGACCATGCGCGCGTGCATCTCATCGGTGTGCGCCGTGCGGGCGTCGGTGATCCGGGGGACCTGAGCGCCGCGGCTGGATTCCTTGTTCATCACTCTCCCAAACAGATTTCCCCATTCTCTCACTGGATCCCGTGATGGAGAAGTTCGTTCCGGCCCGGTTAGGATCGAGTTCAGCCAACCCCCACTTCCAGCGAAGGAAATTTGTGCAGAACAACACCACCGCGCCGTCCACCGGCCGCAGCGTCCTAATTACCGGCGGCAACCGCGGCATCGGCCTCGCCATCGCCCGTGCGTTCCTTGCCAACGGGGACCAAGTAGCGATTACCTACCGCAGCGGGGACGTACCCGAGGGCATGCTCGGAGTTAAGGCCGACGTGACCGATATGGCCTCCGTTGACGCTGCTTTCACTGAAGTGGAGGCCGTCCACGGCCCCGTGGAGGTCCTGGTGGCCAATGCCGGCATCACCCGCGACACCCTGCTGCTGCGGATGAGCGAAGACGACTTCACCGACGTCGTGGACACCAACCTCACCGGCGCGTTCCGGGTCATCAAGCGTGCATCAAAGGGCATGATCAAGCTGCGCCGGGGCCGGGTTGTCCTCATCTCCTCCGTGGTGGGGCTGTACGGTTCACCGGGGCAGATCAACTATGCCGCCTCCAAGGCCGGCCTGGTTGGCATTGCGCGGTCCCTGACAAGGAACTCGGCTCGCGGAACATCACCGCCAACGTGGTGGCTCCGGGGTTCATCAGCACGGACATGACAAAGGCCCTGCCCGAAGACACGCAAAAGAACTACCTCTCTTCCATCCCGGCCAACCGCTTTGCCGAGCCGGAAGAAGTGGCCAACGTGGTGCGGTGGATTGCCGGCCCCGAAGCGTCGTACATTTCCGGCGCCGTCATCCCCGTGGACGGCGGACTGGGAATGGGCCACTAAACGCGCCCGGTTTCCCGCCGGAGCGGACAGTCCCGCCGCCAAGGTCTCCGGGGGATTCGTTGGAGGTTTCCACCACTTCGCGAAGCCCCCGGGACTGGCAGGATGGGAGGAGTTGCGCAAAACTTTGGACACTTTCTCCAAAACACCTCACAAAGGAGCACCCATGGGCCTGCTGGACGGCAAAGCCGCCATCGTTACCGGATCCTCACGCGGCATCGGAGCGGAAGTGGCCAAGCACCTGGCCGCTGAAGGCGCCGGTGTGGTGGTCAATTACCGGCAGAAGGCGCCGCGGGCCAACAAGGTGGTCACCGGCATCGAGAACGACGGCGGCCGGGCCGTCGCCGTCGGGGCGGACCTGACCTCTGCGGAGGGTCCCGCAGCGCTGGTGGCCGCTGCCACCGGGAACTTCGGCGGCCTGGATGTCCTGGTGCTGAACGCCTCGGGCGGAATGGAAACCGGCGTTGAGGAAGACTATGCGCTGAAGCTTAACCGCGACGCGCAGGTGAACATGCTCACGGCGGCGCTGGAGGTCATGCCGGCCGGGTCCCGCGTGGTCTTTGTGACCAGCCACCAGGCGCACTTCATCAACTCAGTGCCCACCATGCCCGAGTACGAGCCGGTGGCCCGCAGCAAGCGGGCAGGTGAGGACGCACTGCGTGAGCTGCTGCCGCAGCTTCAGGAGAAGGGCATCACCCTGGTGGTGGTCTCCGGCGACATGATCGAGGGAACCGTCACCGCCACCCTCCTGGACCGGGCCAACCCCGGCGCCATCGAAGCCCGCCGGGTGGAAGCCGGCCGGCTCTACTCCGTGGCCGAGTTCGGGGCTGAAGTGGCACGCATGGCCACCGCCGATGTGCCGTCCGGACACACGGAGTACGTGGGCGGGGCCGACTACCTCGGCGCCGGCCAGGTACCCGCGGAGGGTTAGTCCTACAGCTTCACGAAGTGCCGCACCACGTCCAGGTTGGGCAGGTTCAGCACGGCACCGGCGGCGGCCTGCACTGCCGGCTTGGCATTGAATGCCACGCCCAGGGCGGCCGCCGCCAGCATGTCCAGATCGTTGGCTCCGTCGCCCACCGCGATCGTGTGCCGCATGTCGATGCCCAGGCCGGCTGCCCACTCGCGCAGCGAACGGGCCTTGGCCGCGCGGTCCACCACCGGGCCCTCCACGGTGCCGGTTAGCACGCCGTCCGCGGTGCCGAGCAGGTTTGCCCTGGCATGGGTCAGCTGCAGGCTCTCGGCCAGCGGTGCCAGGACCTGGCTGAACCCGCCGGACACAACGGCCACGGCGTGGCCGTCAGCCTGGAACTCCTTGACCAGCACCTCGGCGCCTTCGGAGAGCTCAATGCGCGCGCCCACCTCTCCGATGACCGACACGGGCAGCCCGGCCAGCGCTTTCACGCGGTGGTGCAGGCTTTGCGTAAAGTCCAGTTCCCCGCGCATGGCCGCCTCGGTTACCGCGGCAACCTCGGCCTCGCGTCCGGCGTGGGCCGCGAGCAGCTCAATGACTTCCTGCTTGATCAGGGTGGAATCCACATCCATGACCAGCAGCTTCCGCCCCGGTTCCAGCAGGGAAGAAGGGACGACGGCGCTGGCAGCTCCTGCGCGTCCTCGCCCAGGGCGGACGCTGCCGCGGTGACGGCCAGGCGCAGTGCCTGGATCCCGCCGTCGTACTCCACCATCAGTTTGGTGACGGCGTATCCGTTGCCCGCGGCGTTCTCCAATGCCATGATCCGGCCGCCCGCCACGCGCACCGCCTGCTGGACGGCCGAAAGGTACGCATCGGTGAGGGCGCGTCCATAGCTGACGACACCGTAGTCGGGCGTGCCGCCGGACAGCGCCGCGGCAAGGTCCAGCATTTGCGTGCCGGGTTTCGTGCCGGCGCTGGCGTGGTTCTGGTCGGGCATTTGCGTATCCGTTTCTGCAGGCGGGGCTGGAACTGCGGGTGGTGTCTGGTGGGCTTGGGGCAGGTAGGGTGCCGGCACAGCGCGGCGCCGCGTTTAGCCATCGGCCCTTTCTTTAGCCTAATGTCTAGTGCTATGAGTGATGTTCTTGAATTTGCTGCCGTAAGTGTCGTTCGCGGCGGCAAGAGCCTGTTGGATGCCGTGGACTGGCAGGTCAAGGAGGGGGAGCGCTGGGTCATCATGGGACCCAACGGCGCGGGGAAGACCACTCTGCTCCAGATAGCCGGCGGGCGCATGCACCCAACCCGCGGCGTCGCCGGAATCCTGGAGGAAGTCCTCGGAGCCGTTGATGTGTTTGAACTGCGGCCGCGGATCGGCCTGGCCTCCGCCGCCCTGGCCAGCCAAATCCCGGGGCATGAAACCGTGCTCAACGTGGTCCTGACAGCCTCCTACGGCATGACGGGCCGCTGGCGGGAAAAGTACGAAAAACTCGACGAACGCCGGGCCTTCCGCCTGCTGCACGACTGGGGCATGTCCACCTTCATGAACCGCAGCTTTGCCTCCCTCAGTGAGGGCGAACGCAAGCGGGTGCAGATTGCCCGTGCCCTGATGACCGATCCGGAGCTGCTGCTCCTGGACGAACCGGCGGCCGGACTCGACCTGGCCGGCCGCGAAGACCTGGTGGCGCGGCTGGCCGGCTTGGCCCGGACGAGGAAGCTCCCGCCATGGTCCTGGTCACCCACCATCTGGAAGAAGTGCCCCCGGGCTTCACCCACGCGCTGCTGCTGCGCGACGGCGGCGTGGTTGCCTCCGGACCGATCGAGGATGTCTTTACCGAGGAAAACCTCAGCGCCGCCTTTGACCTGCCCCTGGATGTGCAGCACGACGGCGGACGCTGGTCCGCCACCGCGCGCCGCTGACCTGCCGCGCAGCACGCACCATCGCCTGTGGACATTTTTCATGACGCCATAGTCTTTGTCGCCGGACTCTGGGCGGGAACCATCAACGCCGTCGTCGGCTCCGGGACGCTGGTTACCTTCCCCGTCCTGGTGGCCCTGGGGTACGCGCCGGTGGCCGCCACGATTTCCAATGCCATGGGCCTGATCGCGGGAAATCTGGCCGGCTCCTGGGGGTACCGCAGGAACTGGCCGGGCTGAAGTCCACGCTGCTGAAACTGCTGCCGGCGTCGATTCTGGGCGGCATCACCGGTGCGGCACTGCTGCTCCACCTGCCGGAATCCGTATTCGGCACGGTGGCGCCGTACCTGGTGGTGGCGGCGCTGCTCTTTGTCGTCTTCCAACCCAAGCTGCAGTCATGGGTGCGGCGGCGGGCGGAGGCTGCAGCCGCTGCCCCGCCCGTCGCCGGCGGTTCGGGGGATTCAGCGGTCCTGCCGAAACCGCCGCGCCGGCATGGCGTGATCCTCGTCATCCTGATCTACTTGGCGGGGGTTTACGGAGGCTATTTCGTGGCCGCCCAGGGAATCCTGCTGGTGGGCATCCTCGGCGTTTTCCTGCAGGGCACCATCCAGAACGCGAACGCGATGAAGAACATCCTGGTGCTGGGCGTGAACATCGTGGCCGCTGTTTCCTACCTGATTTTCGCGTTTGACCGGATTGTGTGGCCTGTGGTGGCCCTCATTGCGGTGAGTTCCCTGATCGGTGGATTCCTGGGTGCCGCCGTCGGCCGGCGGCTGTCTCCGGTGGTGCTGCGCACCGTCATCGTGCTGCTGGGCCTGCTCGCCCTGTGGAATATGGTGTTCTGAGTGAGCCTTCACCATCTGAGCACCGCGGCTGATCCGCGCGTCGCCGATTACACCAACCTGACCGACACCGCGCTGCGCCGCCGCCGGGAACCCCAAGAGGGGCTGTACATAGCGGAGTCCTCGAAGGTCCTGCGCCGGGCGCTGGACGCCGGACACCGCCCGCGGTCCTTTTTCCTGGCCGAGAAGTGGATTCCCGACCTGCAGGACCTGCTGGACCGCTACCCCGACGTTCCCGCCTACGTGGGAACTGCGGATCTCCTGGAAGAAATCACCGGATTCCACCTGCACCGCGGCGCCCTGGCGGCGATGGAACGGCCACAGCCGCTCGAGCTTGCGCCCCTGCTCGCCACGGCGCGGCGGGTGGCCGTGCTTGAGGACATCGTGGACCACACCAACATTGGCGCCATTTTCCGCTCCGCAGCGGCACTGCAGGTGGACGCGGTTCTGGTCAGCCCGCGCTGCGCCGATCCTTTGTACCGCAGGGCTATCAGGGTGAGCATGGGGGCAGTCTTCCAGGTGCCCTGGGTGCGGCTGACCGACTGGCCCGGACAGCTGGAGGCCCTGCGCGGCGCCGGTTTTGTTACTGCCGCGCTGGCTTTGACCGCGGACTCGCTGGGCTTGGATGAGCTGAGCGCCCGCCGGGATGAACGCCTGGCCCTGGTGCTCGGAACGGAAGGCGACGGACTGGCTGCCGGCACCCTCGCTGCCGTGGACCTGACAGTGCGCATCCCGATGAGCGCCGGAGTGGACTCCCTGAACGTGGCGGCGGCAAGCGCCGTGGCCTTCTGGGAATGCCGCCCAGGGCCATTCCGGAGTTAATGGCCCGGTTTCCCTTACCCTCGGCGGGCTTTAGTGCAACACTTGCGGCGTCACTGATAATCCACCGCATTTCGTTCTGGGGTCGCCATGCGCAGAGGTCACGGCCGGGTACCGCTCTCCCGGCGTGTTCCGGGAGCCTGTTCTCCGTCCGGCGGGCCTGACCGAAGAGCCGGCATGCGTCTCTGCGCGGTGCTGGCGGCGGTGCTGCTCCTGCCGCTGGCGGCGTGCGGCCCGACGGCGGAGCAGCTCAGTGAGCGGCAGGCCGCCGCCGGCCCGTCCTCCGCTCCGACGGCACCCCGGCCCCGTCCCGCTCCGCCCGTTCCCGCGGCACCAGCCACTGCTGCCAGCACTGCCGCATCCGCTCCTGAGCCCATGAAGGTAGGGGTGAGCGGCAGCCAGGCAGGGATGCCGCAGGCGGTTCAGGATGCCTGCCAGTTCCTGCTGCGCCGGGATCCGGCCGCCCCGCCCCCTGACGAGGCCGCCTCCTGTGTCCGGGCCGCCATGACCGCCGGCGGAGGCGCCGTCCAAACCCTGGAAACGGCGTCGAGCTGGCTGCCGCAGGGCACCCACACCGTGGAATTCACCACCTCACCGGAGTTCTCCATGACACTGGAAAACCCGGACCTCAAGCTGGCCGTCACCGCCGGAGCCGGCGGTGGGAGCGTTGACACCGGGGGCGGCCGCATCGCCGCCGTCCCGGGCGGCACGCCCGAGGAAGCCTACGCGGCTGTCCTGGTCTCGGCTGCGGAACTGACGGCGAATCCGGAACGGGTGGGGGCGCTGCTCGCCGGATCGGTTTCGCTGGAGGTTGACCACACGGCCGTGCTCAACGGCGCCGTCCGCACCAAAATCAGCGGCCTTCGGCCCGGTGATGCCGATGCCGACGATATGATGCCCACGGGAGTGACGCTGTGGCTGGATGACTATTACCGCCCCGTCCGGTACGAACTCACCGGGCGCGCCCGGGGGATCACCTCCAGCATCACCGCGGTCAACAGCGGGTGGGGAGCCGGACGCTAGCGGCTCCCCGGCTTTAACCCGCACCTCCTCATGCGGTATGCTAAATTGCTGATCCCCGTGGAAGTGTTCAACCGCGCGCCATGGGGGCATTCCAAGCTTTCAACCACCAGTGCCTGGCAAAATCCAGGCACCAAAAGAAGGTAATACATTGAAGTCTGATATCCACCCCACATACGGCCCGGTTGTCTTCCGCGATCTCGCGTCCGACACCTCGTTCCTGACCAACTCCACGGCTACGTCCGCCAAGACGATTGAATGGGAGGACGGCAACACCTACCCGCTCATCGAGGTGGAAATCTCCTCCGCATCGCACCCGTTCTACACGGGCAAGCAGCGCATCATGGACTCCGCCGGCCGTGTTGAGCGCTTCAACGCACGCTTCAAGGGCTTCGGCGCCAAGAAGTAATCCGTTCGCAAAGAACAGCAGAGCTTCTAGACTAGGAAGGCCCGCCCGGATATCCGGGCGGGCCTTTTACTTGGAAAAAGGAAACCGAATGAACAGCAGCACTGAACAGGACCACAGCCGCCGTCACGGAGAGTTCAAGGTGGCCGGCGGCAAGCTGGTGGTGGTGGACCTGGACGTCCGCGACGGGAAGCTGGCCAACGTTTCCCTGAGCGGTGACTTCTTCCTGGAACCCGACGATGCCCTGCTGAACATCAACCAGGCCCTCGAGGGGCTGCCCGAGGACGCGGCAGGGGTGGACATTGCCGCCGCGGTCCGGGAAAACCTGCCCGCCGGAGCTGTGCTGTTCGGCTTCTCGCCCGAGGCCATCGCCACCACCGTGCGCCGGGCGCTGGCGAAGGCCACCGGCTGGAACGACCACCAGTGGGAAATCATCGGGCCCACGCCCCTCTCCACGCCCATGCACGTCGCCATGGACGAAGTCCTCGCGGAAGAGGTTGGGGCAGGCCGGCGCAATCCCACCCTGCGGTTCTGGGAATGGGAAACCCCGTCCGTGGTGATCGGCAGCTTCCAGTCCCTGCGCAACGAGGTCGATGCGCAGGGCGCGCAGAAGCACGGGGTGACGGTGGTGCGCCGGATCAGCGGCGGAGGAGCCATGTTCATGGAACACGGAAACGCCATTACGTACTCGATCTATGTGCCGCAGTCCCTCGTGGACGGGCTCAGCTTTGCCGAGTCGTATCCCTTCCTGGACGCCTGGGTGATGGAGTCGCTGGAAAAGCTCGGCATTAAGGCCTGGTACCAGCCGCTCAACGACATCGCCACCGACCAGGGGAAGATTGGCGGGGCTGCGCAGAAACGCTTCAGCAACGGCGGCATGCTGCACCACGTCACCATGTCCTACGACATTGATGCGGACAAAATGCTCGAGGTCCTGCGCATCGGCAAGGAAAAACTGTCCGACAAGGGCACCACCAGCGCCAAGAAACGCGTGGACCCGCTCCGGCGCCAGACCGGCCTGACCCGCGAAGAAATCATCACCACCATGATGGACACCTTCACCGCACGCTACGGTGCCGTGCCCGCCGGGATCAGCGGTGAGGAACTGGCCCGGGCCGAAGCCAAGGTCGCGGCGAAATTCGGCACCGCGGAATGGCTCAACCGCGTTCCGTAACACGCACCGGGCGGCGGAGGCGGATTGCTGAGCTTCGCCGCCGCTGCCGTCCGAGTAGACTGCCCAGCATGGAAAAGAAGTCTCTCACCGCCCTCGCGCGGACCCAGCTGCAAATTGCCGGCGGCGCGTCGAGCGGACGCAGCGCAACCACTGTCTACGGGGGCCACGAACACGTGCTCCGGCAGACAGTCATCGCGCTGAACGCCGGATTCGTCCTGGATGAACACGAAAACCCCGGCGAAGCGACCGTCCACGTGCTCAGGGGCCGGGTCCGGCTGCTCTCGGAGGGGGACTCCTGGGAGGGTTCCGCAGGCGATCTGCTCATCGTGCCGCAGGCCCGGCACTCGCTTGAGGCCGTGGAAGATTCCGCGGTGCTGCTGACTGTCGCCAAGCGCGACCGCTGGCCCTAGCCCGGGTTACCTGCCGGCCGCCTGCGCCCGGAGTGCCCGCAGCAACTGGTCCTGCTGCTCGATGATGATCCTGCGCAGGGCCGCCGGAGCCTCCGGGTTTGCCTCCAGCCAGTCCATGCTGGCCACCAGGACGGGATGGTCCGCGGGCACCATGTGTTCGGGCAGATCCTGGGCGCCGGGGAACAACCCGGCAACCACCCGGCCGGCAAGCTCGATGCTCCGCGAGTTCCAGACCAGGGTCAGTGACGCGAAATAGTCCGCGGAGAAGACGTCCAGCAGCTCATGGCTGCCGATGCTGAACCCCTCAATGGTTGCGGTGAGCAGCTGGTTGGACAGTTCATTCAGGTGCACGGCCTCCTGCCAGGCTGCCGCCTTGACGGCGGGGTCCGGGAAGGCCGCAGCCGCCGTGGTAAAGCCAACGCGCCCGGAAGCGGTGGAGTCCCGCTCAAGCTCGGCGTCCAACTCGGCCGGCGCGGCGTTGCCGGTGGCAGCCAGCGCCTGCCACAGCAGCCAGCGCAGGTCCGAGTCCACGGCAAGCCCGGGGACTGTCGCCGTGCCCTGCAGCAGGCCGCGCAGCAGCTCGGTGTGGGATGTGCTGCGCCGGCCCAGGGCAGCGGCATTGCGTGCCCAAATCAGCTGCCGGTCGCTGCCGGCCTCAGCCGCGTGGAGCTGTTCAACCACGAGTGAATACAGGACCTCGCGCAGGGTGCTGCGGCGCTCCGCGGGTGTATAACGCTCCACGGCAAAACGGGCATTGTCCAGCAGGACCCCCAGCACGCCGGCACCGGTTTCAGCCGGCGCGGCATGGACGATGAGCCGGACATAGTCGGAGGCGCTGATCGCGCCGTCCCGGACACCGTTCCACAGCGCCGAGAAACAGACAGCCCGGGCCAGCGGATCGGGGATCCGGCCCAGGTTTTGCATCAGGACCTGCAGGGACTCATTGTCGAAACGGATCTTGGCGTAGGTCAGATCCTCGTCGTTGAGCAGCAGCAGGGCCGGGCGCGGCAAGCCGGTCAGCTCGGGCACCGCGGTGCGCGGGCCGTCGACGTCGATTTCCACGCTGCCGGTGCGGACCAGGGCACCGCTGCTGTCCGGGTTGTACAGACCGATGCGCAGGCGGTGCGGCCGCGGCACCTGTTCTCCGCTGACCGGATCGGGCGCGTTCTGGACGATCGTCACCGCGGTGATGACGCCACCGTCGTCCGTGTCCACCTCCGGTGTGAGCGTGGGGACACCGGCCGTCTGCAGCCACAGCCGCGCCCACAGGCCCATGTCCCGGCCCGAGGCGGCGCTCAGGGCGCGCAGCAGATCCGCAAGGGTGGTGTTGCCGTAGGCGTGCTCGCGGAAGTACCCGCGCGCTGCTTCGATGAAAGCGTCGAAACCCACGTAGGCCACCAGCTGTTTGAGCACCGACGCGCCCTTGGCGTAGGTGATGCCGTCGAAGTTCTGCTTCGCGGCCTCCAAGTCGGTAATGTCCGCGACGATCGGGTGCGTGGTCGGCAGCTGGTCCTGGACATAGGCCCACGCCTTGCGCCGGTTGGCGAAGGACACCCAGGAGTTGGTGAAGCCGGTGGCGTTGTCCACCGCCAGGGCTCCCATGTAGTCAGCGAAGGATTCCTTCAGCCACAGGTCATCCCACCACGCCATGGTGACGAGGTCACCGAACCACATGTGCGCCATCTCGTGCAGGATCGTGTTGGCCCGGGCCTCGTACTGCGCCTCGGTGGCCTTGGACCGGAACACGTAAGCCTCGGTGAAGGTCACCAGGCCGGGGTTCTCCATGGCGCCGAGGTTGTACTCCGGCACAAAGGCGGAGTCGTATTTGCCGAAGGGGTAGGGGAAGGCGAACAGCTCGTGGAAGTACGCCAGTCCCTGCTTGGTGGTCTCGAAGATGTTCTGCGGGTCGAAATGCGCGGCCAGCGAGGACCGGCAGTAGGCGCCCAGGGGGATGTCCAGGACCGTGCCGTCCGGCAGCACAGTGGACCAGGAGTCCTCGGCCTTGAAGTACGGGCCGGCCAGCACCGAGGTGATGTAGGTGGAAATGCGCTGCGTGGGGGCGAAGTCCCAGCGGCTGATGCCGCCGCCGAGGTCCGTGCGGTTGGTTTCCGCCCCGTTGGAGGCAACTTCCCAGTCCGACGGCGCGCTGACACGGAAGGTGAAGGAGGCCTTGAGGTCGGGCTGCTCGAAGTTGGCGAACACCCGCCGGGCATCCGCGGGCTCGTACTGCGTGTAGAGGTAGGTGCGCGAATCGGCGGGATCGGTGAACCGGTGCATGCCCTCGCCGCTGCGGCTGTACAGGGCGGTGCCGTCCACTGTGACCACGTTGACCAAATCCAGGCCCGGAAGATGGATGCGGGAGCCGTCGACTGCGGTGTCCAGCGGCAGCTCCCTGCCGTTCAGGACCACTGAGGTCACGCCGCCGTGGATGAAGTCCAGGAACGTTTCCGCGCCGGCCTCGCGGCAGCTGAAGCTGATGGTGCTGCGGGAACGGAACCCCGCCGCGCCGGGATCCTCGGCGGTGCCCAGGTCGAGTTCGACGTCGTAGGCGTCTACGGAGATGAGGGCTGAGCGGGCGGCGGCTTCTTCACGGCGCAGGTTCTGGTTCGACACTCCCTCATTCAACCATCTTCCGCAGGATCCCGGCCCCGGACCCGTCGGGCGCGGCCTTACCGGGTGAGCAGGACCGCGAGCGCCAGTCCCAGGGCACCGATGAGGAACCAGGAGACCAGCGCTGCTGCCAGGGCGCGGGCACCGGAGACAAACAGCATCCGGAAGCGCACTCCCGCGCCGAGGGCAAACAGTGCGGCCGTGAAAAGGACTTCCTGCACCGCGGCGGCGGCCGTGAGCACGCTGTCGGGCAGTACCCCGGTGGTGCGGACGGCGATCAGCGCCAGGAACCCGAGCACGAACAGGGGAACCAGCGGCGGGAGTTTCCCCGGAGCGTCCTGTCCGCGGGCAGTCCTGCGCGCCAACAGTCCGGCGCCGGCAGCCAGGGGGGCCAGGAGCACCACCCGCGCCAGCTTGACGACGACGGCGGCAGCGAGCGCCGCTGTACCGGCGGTCTGCGCCGTGGCGACCACCTGCCCCACGTCGTGGACAGACGCCCCGGCCCAGATCCCGAAGGTTTCGGCCGGCAGGTCCAGGAGCGAAGCCAGCAGCGGCAACGCCCCGATGGCCAGTGTTCCGCAGAGCGTGACCAGCGCGATCGGCACCACGGTGTCCTCGTGGCGCACCCTCCGTGCCGCCGCCATCGCCCCCACGGCGGACACACCGCAGATCGAAAAACCCGACGCGATCAGCAGCGGTTCCTCACCCGGCAGGCGGAAGGCCCGGCACACCCAATACGTCCCGGCAAAGGCCACCGCCACAAGCACCACGATCAGGAGCAGGGCAGGCCCGCCCAGTCCGGCGATGTCGACCAGTGAGACCTTCAGTCCCAGCAGGACGATCCCGGCACGCATCAGGGTTCTGGCGGCCGTTGACAGGCCCGGCTTTAGCGGTCCCGCCACCGCCCGGGATATCCAGGGGAGGTTCCCGGCCAGCAGGCCGAGGACCACCGCTGCGGTGAGCATCGGCAGCCCGGGCAGAAAGCGGTGCAAGAGGTACGCGGGAAGGACGGCCGCAGCGGCGGCGAGCAGGCCGGGCAGCAGCGGCGTGCTCCGTTGGCGCAGAGGGGTGCTGTTCACGGTTCCACCCTGCCCCACACCGGGGGTCCCGCCAAACGGGGGGCGGGCCAAGCGTCCAACATTTTTGCCGGTCCGGAACTGTCCATGGTCATTTCGGTGCTTCCGGCTCCGGGATCCGTACGCGGGGGAGTCCACAGGGAGTGCGCTTGTTACAGTGAGGAACACCCCCTATTCCTGAGGCAGTCCGCATGCAAGTCGATGACCGGCAACCGATCCCCGAACATCCCTGGACGGAAACTCCTGAGCAGACGGCAGCAGAACTGGGAGTAGCCCCGGACACCGGGCTAACTGCGGACCAGGTCCGGCAGCGGTTGAGCAGCTATGGGCCCAATGAGCTTGCGGCCGGCCGGAAAGTGCCGGCCTGGCGAAAAATTGTGGGACTGCTGGCGGACCGGTTGATCCTGGTGCTGATTGCAGCTGCAGTGGTCAGCGCGGTGGTATCCCGCGAGTGGGAGACTCCGGTGGTCATCCTTGCGGTCATTACCCTGAACACGGTCCTCAACTACGTTCAGGAACAGCGGGCGGAAAACAGCTTGGAGGCACTGCGCAGCAGCTCGGTCTCCGTGGCCACTGTGCGCCGCGGAGGCCGAAACGAGGACGTGCCGCGGCCCGAGCTGGTCCCGGGGGACATCGTGCTCCTCGAAGCGGGGGACACTGTGCCCGCGGACGGGCGGCTGATTGAGGCCGTGCGGCTGCAGGTGGCTGAAGCGGCCCTGACCGGGGAATCCCAGCCGGTGAACAAGAACACCGCGGTCCTGGCCGACCCCGGACTTCCGGTGGCCGACCGCACCAACATGCTCTACATGGACACCGACGTCAGCCGCGGCCGCGCGGTGCTCCTGGTGACGGGCACCGGGATGCAGACGCAGATCGGCCGGATCGCTCATCTGCTGGGCTCCACCTTCGAGGAAAAAACCACGCTGCAGCGCAGCATCGACCAGCTGGCGAAGCTGCTGACCTATGTGGCGCTGGTGGTCGTGGCCGTAGTTTTCGTGCTGGGCCTGCTGCGCGGCGACAGCTGGGAGGATCTGTTCCTCACCGCCGTGTCGCTGGCGGTGGCCACCATTCCCGAGGGGCTGACGGCGGTGGTCGCCTTCACCCTGGCAATGGGTGCGTCCCGGCTTGCCGCACGCGGGGCCATTATCAAGCAGCTCTCCGCCGTCGAGACCCTGGGCAGCACCTCGCAGATCTGCACCGACAAGACCGGCACCCTCACCCTGAACGAAATGACGGTCCGGGCTATGTACACCGCGTCCGGCCGCAGCTTTCGCGTGACCGGTTCCGGGTACACCACGGAGGGCGCGGTGCTCAGCGCCGACGGGCGGCCGGCCCCGGCGCTCTCGGTGGCGTACCTCGGCTTTGCCCTGTGCAATGACGCCTCGGTGCGCGGCGGCGTACTCACCGGTGACCCCACCGAGGGGGCGCTGGTGGTGCTGGCGGAGAAGGGCGGGATCGACGCCGAAGGGGCGCGGGCGTCGTATCCGCGCGTTGCGGAGGTGCCCTTCGACTCCGATTACAAGTTCATGGCCACCTTCAACCGCCCCCGGCCGATGAGGATGCAGTTCAGCGCCCGGTGCCCGGCGCCGAACTGTTCTGCTACGTCAAGGGGGCCCCGGGGGTGCTGCTGGAACGGTCCCGTTATATCGCCACCGCCCAGGGACGGCGGTCGCTGACCCCGAGGACCACCGGCGCATCAGCGCGGAGGTCACCGCCCTGGCGGAGCGCGGCCTGCGCACCATGGCCGTAGCAGGGCGGGCGGTGGACGGGCCGCTGCCCGGGGACCCGGATGAACTCCGCGGAAGTGTGGAGGACCTGACCCTGTACGCGGTGGTGGGCATCATGGATCCGCCCCGCAGCGAGGCCGCCGAGGCCATTGCCCGGGCCCACGGGGCGGGGATCAGTGTTCACATGATCACCGGAGACCATCTGGTCACCGCTTCCGCCATTGCCCGCGATTTGGGGATCGGCGGCGAAGCCGTTTCCGGAGACACGCTGGACAGCCTCGACGATGAGCAGCTGAGCCGGCGCGCCCCCGGCTACGGAGTGCTGGCCCGCGTGTCTCCGGAGCACAAGATCCGCATGGTGCGGGCGCTGCAGGCCGACGGCGCCGTGGTCGCCATGACGGGTGACGGGGTTAACGACGCCCCGGCGCTGAAGCGGGCCAACATCGGCATCGCCATGGGCATCACCGGCACCGATGTGTCCAAGGGCGCAGCGAAGATGATCCTCACCGATGACAACTTCGCCACCATCGTCACCGCGGTCCAGGAGGGGCGCGGCATTTACGCCAACATCCTCAAGTTCGTGAGTTTTCAGCTCACCACGGCGTGGGGATTCGTGCTGATCTTCCTGGCCGCCGCGGCTTTCTCGCTGGCCGGGGGAGCGCCCTTCACCGCACTGCAGATCCTGTGGGTGAACATCATCATGGACGGACCGCCCGCCCTGGCCCTGGGCGTTGATCCCGCCGACCCGGACCTGATGAAACAGCCGCCGAGGCCGGCGCGGGAACCCTGCTGACCGGCAGGCGGATCCTGCGGATCCTGGCCATGGGCATTGTGATGGCTGCGGGAACCTGCGCCGTGCTCTATCTGGCTCCGCAGATGTATCCGGAAAGCGCGGGCGACCCCCGGTTCGCCACCACCCTGGCTTTCACCACCTTCGTGTTCTACCAGGCGTTCAACCTGCTCAACGTCCGTTCGGCGACCGGCAGCGTGTTCTCGCTGCAGACCTTCACCAACCGGGCGATCTGGGTGTCGCTGGCCGCCGTCGTCGTACTGCAGGTCCTCGTGGTGCAGCTGGGCGTGCTGCAGGGACTTTTTGACACCACGGATCTCACCTCGGGCCAGTGGTTCCTGGCGCTCGGCGTGGGGTCCACGGTGCTGTGGGTTTCGGAGATCCGAAAGCTGTCTCCCGTTTCCGGGAACGGAACGGGGCGTCCGGTGCAGCCGCGGCGCAGGTGCCGGCCTACCAGGGGGAGGGCTTGTAGTCCTTGAGGAAGACGCCGTACTGGTCCTCGCCGGCTTCGCCCATGACGATCGGGTCGTAGACGCGGGCCGCTCCGTCGACCAGGTCCAGCGGAGCGTGGAAACCCTCCTCGGCCAGGCGCACCTTGGTGGGATGGGGCCGCTCGTCGGTGATCCAGCCGGTGTCCACGGCGGTCATCAGGATCCCGTCGGTCTCCAGCATTTCCCCGGCACTGGTGCGGGTGAGCATGTTCAGGGACGCTTTGGCCATGTTCGTGTGCGGATGTCCGGGCCCCTTGTAGCGGCGGGAGAACTGCCCCTCCATGGCGGACACGTTCACGATGTACTTGCGGCGGGCTTCGGAAGCCGCCATGGCCGGGCGCAGCCGGTTGACCAACAGGAACGGCGCCGTGACGTTGCACAGCTGAACCTCGAGCATTTCCAGCGGTTCCACCTGGTCCACCACCTGGGTCCAGCTGTTAACGGCGGCCGTGTCCGGAACCAGGCCGCCGGCGTCGATGGCCGTTCCGGCACCCAGTTTCTCCAGTGAGGAGGACCCGGCGGTCAGCGCCAGGGAGGTGACTGCGTCCCCCGCCAGCACCGGATGTTCGGCGATGGAGCCGGCCAGGGCGGTGGGGTGCGCGTTGTGCGTGTGTCCGAACGTCACCAGCTCGGGCATGGGACCGGCCGGCAGCGCCTCGAGTTCGGCGTCGACCAGCGGCTGGTAGGCGTTGGAGCTGCGCCGCACCGTCTGCGCGGCGTTGTTGATCAGGATATCCAGCGGTCCGGCGGCGGCCACGGACTCGGTGAGCGAAATGACCTGGGCCGGGTCACGCAGGTCGATCCCGACCACGCGCAGCCGGTGCAGCCAGTCCGCGGAGTCTTCCATGGCGGCGAAGCGCCGTGCGGCGTCCTTCGGAAAGCGGGTGGTGATGGTGGTGTGCGCGCCGTCGCGCAGCAGCCGCAGGGCGATGTACATGCCAATTTTGGCGCGGCCGCCGGTCAGCAGCGCACGCTTGCCGGTCAGATCGGTCCGGGCGTCACGCTTGGTGTGGCTGAAAGCCGCGCATTCGGGACAGAGCTGGTGGTAGAACGCGTCCACCACGGCGTAGGGCTGCTTGCAGATATAGCAGTTGCGCGGCTTCAGCAGCGTGCCGGCGGAGGGTCCGTGGGCCGAGGACTTCAACTGGGCGCCGCGGGTTTCGTCATCAATGCGGTCGGAGGCCCCGGTGGCCGTGCGGGCGACGACCGCGCGGTCGGCCTCCGCGGCGGCGTCGCGCTTTTCATTCTTCCGGTGCTTCTTCACGGACTTGAACATTTTGGCGGTCGCGCGGCGGACGGCAATGTAATCCGGATGTTCCTCATCCAGTACGTGGATGGTGGACAAAACCCGCAGGCAGGCCTGCAGGTCCTCGGGGCTCAACTCGGGGGTGCTCATGAAAGTCGTTTCTGCTGTGTTTCCCGCCGGCGAAAAACACGGCGGAGGCAAATTTGGTGCCTTCCGACCTTGCAACGAAACGCCGCGGCGCCCGGTATCCCGGGCGCCGCGGCGGAGGAAGATCACAGCGGAGGTTTGCGGGGTCCGCTACACGGGGGCAGCCGCTGCCTCGGGTTCCGGCAGGGTGACCTTCTGTCCCTTGCTGAGCACCGTCAGCCCCGAGGCCGTCACGGTGAATCCGCGGGCCAGATCAAGGTCCCGGTCCACGCCGATGGTGGCGCCCGGCGGGATCTGGACATTCTTGTCGATGATTGCCCGCCGGATGACCGCCCCGGCACCCACATGGATGCCGTCCAGCAGCACGGAATCGGAGACCACCGCGCCTGAGTCCACGTAAACATCCGGTGCCAGCACCGAGCCGGTGACGGTACCGCCCGAAATGACGACGCCGTTCGAAACGATCGAGTCAAGCGCCGTGCCGGGCTGGTCGGCGGCGCTGCGGACGAACTTTGCGGGCGGAGAGATGCTCTGGCGCGTGTAGATGGGCCACTGCAGGTTGTACAGGTTGAACGCCGGCAGCGGGGAAATGAGGTCCATGTTGGCGTCGTAATACGAGTCCAGGGTGCCGACGTCGCGCCAGTACTGGTGGTCGCTGCCGGTGGCCCCGGGGATCACGTTGTGCGAGAAGTCGTAGACGGCTGCGTCATTGCGGTCCACGAAGTAGGGGATGATGTCCCCTCCCATGTCGTGCTTGGTGATCAGCCGCTCGGCGTCGACCTTCAGGGCCTCCACCAGGGCGTCGGTGTTGAACACATAGTTGCCCATGGACGCCAGGAACATGTCCGGGTCATCGGGCAGCCCGGGCGTGGTGGCGGGCTTTTCAACAAAGGCGCCGATGCGGCCGGGATTTTCCGGGTCTGTTTCAATGACGCCGAACTGGTCCGCCAGGTGCAGCGGCTGGCGGACCGCGGCAACCGACACGGAAGCGCCGGACGCGATGTGGGCCTCCACCATCTGCGAAAAGTCCATCCGGTACACGTGGTCGGCGCCAATGACCACCACGATGTCGGGGCGGGCGTCGTCGATCAGATTCATGGACTGGTAGATCGCATTGGCGCTGCCCAGGAACCAGCTCTTGCCCACCCGCTGCTGGGCGGGAACGGACGCGACGTAGTTCTGCAGCTGCGTGGACATGCGCCACGTTTCGGAGATGTGCCGGTCGAGGCTGTGGGACTTGTACTGCGTCAGGACCACTATCTGCAGGTATCCCGAATTCACCAGGTTGGATAAGGCAAAGTCGATGAGCCGGTAACGTCCGGCAAATGGAACGGCAGGTTTTGCACGGTCCGCTGTCAGCGGCATGAGGCGTTTGCCTTCTCCGCCTGCAAGGACAACGGCCAGGACCTTCTTTGGCGCCATTTTGTGTTTCCCCTGTTTCCGCTTCTTGTCTAACGATGCTTGCTGAGCGCTCATTTCTACGGCGGAGCAAGCCGCACAGTAATAAGTCTACTGTTCTTCACACTAGATCACCGAAGCGCCCGTGCACTACGTTGGTTTAGTGCGAGTAGATATTGTGTCAAAGGAATTCCCGCCGGAAATTTACGGCGGAGCAGGCGTTCATGTAGCCGAACTGAGCCGGGTGCTGGCCTCGGAGGTGGACCTGCGCGTCCACTGTTTCGGCGCCCCCGGCCGGCGGATTACCACGGCGCTTTGGTCAGTACCTACGCGGTGCCCGCGGAACTGGACGACGCCAATCCGGCAGTCCAGACGCTCGGCACCGATCTGGAGATCCTCCGCGGCCTGGACGGCGCCGACCTTGTGCATTCGCACACCTGGTATGCCAACATGGCCGGCCACCTCGGTTCGCTGCTGTACGGGATTCCCCACGTGCTCAGTGCGCACAGCCTGGAGCCGCTGCGGCCGTGGAAAGCCGAGCAGCTCGGCGGCGGCTACGCCCTGTCATCGTGGGTGGAAAAAACGGCGTACGACGCCGCGGCCGCCATCATCGCGGTGTCCGAAGGCATGCGGCAGGACATTCTGCGCAGTTACCCCGAAGTCGATCCGGCCAAGGTCCGGGTGGTGCACAACGGCATCGACGTGGACCTGTGGCAACCCGACAATGACCCCGGGGGAATCAGCGCCCTGGGGATCGACCCGCAGCGGCCCAGCGTCGTCTTCGTCGGCCGCAACACGCGGCAGAAGGGAGTGCCGTATCTGCTGCGGGCGGCGGCGCTGCTGCCTCCGGAGGTGCAGCTCGTGCTGTGCCTCGGTGCCGCGGACACGCCCGAGCTTGCGGCCGAGACCGCCGTCCTGATCGGGGAGCTCCGGGAAAAGCGCAGCGGCGTCGTCGTGATCGAAAGGATGCTGCCCCGGGCGGAACTGATCAAGGTGCTCAGCTCCGCCACGGTCTTTGCCTGCCCGTCCATTTATGAACCGCTGGGCATTGTGAACCTCGAGGCGATGGCGTGCGGAACCGCCGTCGTCGCGTCCGCCACCGGAGGTATTCCCGAGGTGGTGGACTCCGGCGTGACCGGTCTGCTGGTGCCGCTGGAGCAGCTCTCGGACGGTACCGGGACACCACTGGACCCCGGGGCCTTCGTCCGCGACTTCGCCGCAGCGCTGACCGAAGTGGTCTCCGATCCGGACCGTGCCGCCCGGATGGGCCGGGCCGGCCGGACGCGCGCCACGGAGCAGTTCTCCTGGTCATCCATCGCGGCCGCCACGCTCGAGGTGTACCGCTCGGTGCTGCCGGCGGAGTAGGCCGCGGGGCATCCAGGGCCTCGTTCCGGGCGTTTCGCGGCGTCGAGTGTCGGGCTCATGCCGGTTCCCAGCGTCGAGTGTCGGGCTCATGCCGTTTCCCGGTGGGCAGAGTCATATGGTCAGTGCAACGCTCTGAAAATACAGGAGCGATGCGATGCCCAGCGGTTACCCCTTCAGCCAAGATTTCAAGGACCGGTTTTACGACCTGATCTGTTCCGGCGTCTCCCTGACCAGAGCGTGCGAGCTCATGGGCGTGTCAGCGATGGGAGCAAGGAACTGGTGGCGTGATGCTGGTGCAATGAAACTAGTTCAAAGACCCGGTGGTGGCGGACTGGCAAGACCTGGCCCGTCGAATAGACCCGGCGGCCCGGGACGCCGGCTAAACCTGGACGAACGGATCGAGATCATGTGCGGACTGCGGGCCGGTAAAAGCCAAGCCGAGATCGGGCGCATGATTGGCCGGGACAAATCCGTGATCTGCCGGGAAATCAGACGCAACCTCAACGCCAACGGGATCTACCACGCAGGGATGGCGCACTCTCGCGCCCATATCCGCGCCGACCGGCCCAAACCGTTCAAACTCATAGACAACCCGGGACTCTGCACCCAGATCACGCAATGGATGGATCAGGGCTGGAGCCCAAAACTCATTTCGTTGGTCCTGGCCAAGGACTTCCCCGATGATAAGAGCATGCAGGTCAGCCACGAAACGATCTACCAGTGCCTTTACGTTCAAACCCGGGGCCAGCTCCGCAAGGACCTTTACCGCACCCTGAGCCTAAAGCGGGCCCGCCGCAAACCGTTGACCACCGATCACACCACCGGGCGCGGCAAGCTCTTCTCTGACGCGTTCACGATCAGCCAGCGCCCGGCCGAGGCCGAAGACCGGGCAGTGCCGGGGCATTGGGAAGGGGACCTGATCGTCGGAACCGGCTCCCGCTCAGCGATCGGCACGCTGGTGGAACGCTCGACCAGATTCACGATCCTGCTGCACCTTCCCGAACGGCATACCTCCGAAGCGGTCGCGGAGGCCATGATCGCGGCGATGAAGCACCTGCCGGCGGACCTGCTGCGCACGGTGACCTGGGACCGGGGCTCGGAAATGGTCAAGCACAGGCAGATCACTGCAGAGCTCGGGGCGCCGGTCTATTTCTGTGATCCGCATTCGCCTTGGCAACGCGGAACGAACGAGAACACGAACCGATTACTGCGGCACTGGTTCGAGAAGGGTACGGATTTGAGCGTGTATACCAAAGCCGATCTGCGCAAGGTCCAGGACTCCTTGAACCGGCGGCCCCGCCCGACCCTCGGGCTGGCGACACCGGCTCAGAAACTTGCTGAGCTGCTGCAACCTGCAGCAGCCTAAACCCGCGTTGCACTAACCGGTTGACTTAGCCGTGGAAATTCGTGCATCGTCCCGACACTCGGCGGGGGTAAGCGTCACCGTTCCTACACTCGAACAGCCGGCTCCGGCGTGCGAACCGTGTGAGCGACGGGACAGGACCGCCCGAACCGCCGGACGTTCCGGGGCCCGAAAGGCAGCTGCCCCTGGGCCCCCGGCGCACCGTTACCAGGTATCCGCTACTTCTTGGCCCTGGCCGCCTGCTTCTTCCGCTGGATCAGGACCTTCTCATCCACCGGCGCTGCTCCGCTGGCGCGCATCATGCGCTGGTATTCCATGGCCTCGTCCTGGCGGGTCTTTTCGGCACCGGAGGCGACGGACGCCCGCAGATGCTCGGGGCCGTAGCCAAAGGCATCCACCAGATCCAGCGCGTGCGGCCGGATCTTGGCGAGCAGCCGGTTGATGTACGGCCCCAGGGTGCGTGCCCGCTGCGAAGACAGCCGGCCGTGCATCAGGTACCAGGCGAGGTTCTTTTCAATCAGGCACAGGCCGAACAGGTCGCGCAGCCAGGTCATGACCTGTCGGGTGCCCTCGTCTTCGATGCCGTCCAGGGCGCGGGTGAAGGCTTCCCACTGCAGCAGTTCGGCGTGCGCCCGGGCTGCCTCGATCAGGTCATGCTGGTTCTCGTTGAACACGGCGGCGCCCTTGTCCTTGGGCAGCTTGCGGGCCTCGCGCAGGGCACCGGCCACCTCGGCAACCATGGTTCCGACCCGGTCCGTCAGCAGGTCCCGCTGGGTCCTGGGGTCACGGAGGGCAATGGCCGACTTCTTTTCGGAACCGGTGTCCGCAAAGGCCTGGACGATCTGCCGCAGGCCGGTGCGGTGCATGGTCCGGTCGGTGGCCTGCCCGACGGCGTAGCGGGCCAGCACGCCGAAGTCGGCCCCCACGAACTCCTTCGCATAGTCTGCGAGCAGCCGCTTGGCCACCAGCTGCAGCAGGACGGTGTTGTCACCTTCGAACGTGACGTAGATGTCCAGGTCGGCCCGCAGCGCGGTCAGCCGGTTCTCGGCCAGGAAGCCCGCCCCGCCGGTCGCCTCACGGGCTTCCTGCAGGGTGTCCAGGGCATGCCAGGTGGAGAGCGATTTCAGTCCGGCGGCGAGGGTTTCCAGGTCCTGGCGGTCTTCGTCGGTGTCGTGCGCGCCGGAGAAAACGTCGTCGAATTTCTGCAGCAGTTCCTCGTGCGCGAAGGCCGCCGCGTAGGTGGTGGCGAGCCGCGGCAGGAGCCGCCGCTGGTGCTGCTGGTAGTCCATCAGGACTTCTTCGGTGATGTCCGACGCACCGTTGAACTGCCGGCGCTCAGTGCCGTACTGGATGGCGGTCTTCAGGGCGAGTTTGCTGGCTGCCACGGCTGCGCCGTCCAGGGACACCCGGCCCTGCACCAGGGTGCCGATCATGGTGAAGAAGCGCCGGCCGGGGCTTTCGATCGGCGAGGTGTACGTGCCGTCGGCTGCCACGTCGCCGTAGCGGTTGAGCAGGTTGGTGCGGGGAACGCGCACGTTGGAGAAATGCAGTCGGCCGTTGTCGATGCCGTTCAGGCCGCCCTTGATGCCGTCATCCTCGCCGCCGATGCCGGGCAGGAAACCGTTCTCATCGCGCAGGTCGACGTAGAAGGCGTGCACGCCGTGGTCCACGCCCCGGGTGATCAGGTGGGCGAAGACGACGGCGGCCTTCCCGTGGACGGCGGCGTTGCCGATGTAGTCCTTCCAAGCGGCGCGGAAGGGGGTGTTGAGGATGAACTCTTCGGTGCCGGCGTCGTATTCGGCGGTGGTGGCGATGCTGGCCACGTCGGAGCCGTGGCCTGTTTCGGTCATGGCGAAGCAGCCGGGGATTTCCAGGCTCATGATGCCGGGAAGCCACTTCTCGTGGTGTTCGCGCGTGCCCAGGTGCATGACGGCGCCGCCGAAGAGGCCCCACTGGACGCCGGCCTTAATCTGCAGCGAGGGGTCCGCAGTGACCAGTTCCTGGAAGCCCGCGACGTTGCCGCCGTGGCTGTCCTGGCCGCCCACGTACGCGGGGAAGGCGCGGTGCACGGCTTTGCTGTCCACGAGGATCTTCAGCTGCTTCATGACCCGTTCGCGGTGCTCGGTGTGCGTGAGTCCGGCCGGGGTGTGCAGGGCTTCGTTGCCGGCGAGCGCACGGGCCTGAAGGCGGATATCCGCCCACTTGCCCAGCAGCGCGCGGTCGAGCGCGTCAACGTTGACGACGGCGCTGTCATCGTCGCGGACGGAGGTGGCGGCGGGGATCTGGCGTTCCGGTTTGGAGGCTACTTGCGTCATTGCGTGTCCTTCTGGTTGTGGCTGTGGGGAGCGGTGGGTCTAGTGAAGTGGAGGAAAACAGAGGGCCGGGGGAGCGCCGGGGGGATCATTCCGGCCCCGGCCCGTGGCCGATGCCGTCAAAGAGCCATGAGGTGAGCTGCTGCGTCATTTCGGCCTCGGAGGGTTTGTCCGGTCCGGGGGCCGCGGCAAGCCACCCTCGCCGGCGGCTCGGACCATGCCCAGTGCGGCCGTAGGCCAGTAGCCGGCGGCAACCCCCAGCTTCGCGGCCGGGGATCCGCTGTCCAGGTAGGTCCGCACGGCGCGTTCCATCATTCCCGTAATGGCGTCGAAAAATGATGTGAGGCTTTCCGCGAAGCGCGGCTCGGTGCCGGCCGCCGCCTCGCCGGCGGTGACAAAGGCATAGACGTTGGGAGAGGTCTGTGCCATTTGGAGGTAGGCGGACACCATGGCCTGCAGGCCGGCCCGGGGGGACCCTGCGGTGCGGCCCGCCGCGAGGATCTTGTCCTGCATCTGTGCGAGCACAATGTCGCCCATTGCCTGCTGCAGCCCGGCCTTGTCTCCAAAGTACCGGTAGTACACGGACTTCGAGGTGCCGGATGCTGCGGCAATTTCCTCCATCGAGGCCCCGGCCCCCAGGGTGTGGACGGCCCGGCGTGCGGCCTTGATCAGTTCCACGCGGCGCTCGGTGCGGTGGGCCTCCCAGCGCAGAGACCGGCCGTCCGATGATGCTTCGGCCGAAGCGGGGGGAGGCACCGGCATCGACGCGGCGGAGTCTTGAAGAGCTGTGTTCACGATACTCAGCGTATCAGGTACGCTGGGTTGCAGTAACTCCCCTCACATTCTGCAGAACCTCCAAGGAGAACAGAACCATGGCTGCACAGTCACAGGCCGAACCCGCGGCGAGCGGCGGACCCACCCCTGCTCCCGCCGTCCGCAAGGCCGTCGTCATTGGCGGCAACCGCATCCCCTTTGCCCGCTCCGGCGGCAAGTACACGTACAGCTCCAACCAGGACATGCTCACCGCGGCACTCGACGGACTGGTTGCCCGCTTCGGCCTGCAGGGGGAGCGCATCGGCGAAGTAGCCGGCGGCGCCGTCCTGAAGCACTCCCGGGACTTCAACCTCACGCGGGAGGCCGTGCTGGGCTCGGCCCTGTCGCCGGAAACCCCCGCATATGACGTCCAGCAGGCCTGCGCCACCGGCTTGGAAACAGTCGTCAGCCTGGCGAACAAGATCAAGCTCGGCCAGCTCGAATCCGCCGTCGCCGGCGGAGTGGATTCCGCCTCCGACGCCCCCATCGCCGTCAGCGAAGGCCTGCGCCGCGCATTGCTTGACCTGTCCCGGGCCAAGACGGCAAAGCAGAAGCTGGCCGCCGTCGCGAAGATCCGCCCGAAGGACCTGTCGCCAAACGCGCCGTCCACCGGGGAGCCGCGCACCGGACTGTCCATGGGGGAGCACCAGGCCCTGACCACCGCCCAGTGGAAAATTACCCGTGAAGCGCAGGATGAACTGGCCCTGGCCAGCCACCGGAACATGGCAGCGGCCTACGACCGCGGCTTCTTCGACGATTTGGTAACCCCCTACCGCGGGCTGTCCCGCGACGCCAACCTGCGTCCTGACACCACCATGGAGAAGCTCGGCAAGCTGAAGCCCGCATTTGGGCGCAGCCTCGGCGATGAAGCCACCATGACGGCCGGCAACTCCACGCCGCTGACCGACGGCGCGTCCGTGGTGCTGCTGGGCTCGGAAGACTATGCCCGCGAACACGACCTGCCGATGCTCGCCAACATCGTGGACGCCGAAGCCGGCGCCGTCGACTTCGTCCACGGCAAGGACGGGCTGCTCATGGCCCCGGCCTTTGCCGTGCCGCGGCTGCTGGCCCGCAACGGCCTGACGCTGGATGACTTTGATTTCTTCGAAATCCACGAAGCCTTCGCGGGCACCGTCCTTAGTACGCTGGCCGCCTGGGAGGACGATGAATTCTGCCGGACCCGGCTGGGGCTGGAAGGCCCGCTCGGGACCGTGGACCGCTCCAAGCTCAACGTCAATGGTTCCTCGCTTGCCGCGGGCCACCCGTTTGCCGCCACCGGCGGACGGATCGTCGCCTCCCTCGCGAAGATGCTGCACGAGAAGGGATCGGGCCGCGGCCTGATTTCCATCTGCGCGGCCGGCGGCCAGGGCCTCGTTGCGGTCCTCGAGGCGCGCTAATCATGAACGACGCCTACCTGAACCTCGTCAACACCGGCATCACCAAGGAAATCGCGAAAAAGCTCGGCCTGCCCCGTCCCTCCATCCTGCGGCGCTTCGATCCCGCCAAGCCCCTGGTTCCCGGACCTGTGCTGGTCCTGGGCAAGGGCGAAGCGGCGGACGCACTGTCCCAGCTGCTGCTGGGCTGGGACCAGGACGTCCGCCGGCATGCCACGCCCAAGGAGAAGCTGGGTGCCATCCTGGTCGTCCTGGACACGGCCGCGGCTCCCGGGGACCTCGGCGAAGCTACACTGGCCGCGGGCGCTGCCCTGCGGGACCTCGCTCCGGGCGGCCGCGTCGTGACGGTGTCCCGTCCCGCTGCCGAAGCGCAGGAACCCGAAGCAGCGGCGGCACGGCAGGGCGTGGACGGGCTGCTCCGCTCGATCGCCCATGAGCTGCGCGGCGGTGCCACAGCCAACGGCATTGTCCTGGCCAACGGAGTGCAGGCCACGGCTCCCGGCGCGGCGGCGGCGCTGCGGTTCCTCCTTTCAGGAAAGAGCGCGTACGTGAGCGGCCAGTTCATCACCGTGGGTTCCGACGCCGGCACCCTGCCGGCGAACTGGAACACGCCGCTGGCGGGCAAGGTGGCCGTGGTGACCGGCGCTGCCCGGGGAATCGGAGCTGCCATTGCCCGCATCCTGCACCGCGACGGCGCCACCGTAATCGTCGTCGACGTACCGGCCGCCGGTGAGCAGCTGGCCCGGGTCGCCAACGAAATCTCCGGCACCGCCCTGCAGGTGGACATCACCCGCGGGGACGCCGCCGACCGCATCCTCGCCCATGCCGCCGAACGCTACGGACACCTGGACATCGTCATCCACAACGCCGGCATCACCCGCGACAAGCTGCTGGCCAACATGGATGAATCCCGCTGGCAGTCTGTTATCGCCGTGAACATCGCCTCCCAGCTCACGATGAACCGGACGCTGCTCGCCTCGGACACTTTCAGCCCTGAAGGCCGCATTGTTTCGCTGGCCTCGACCAGCGGCATCGCCGGCAACCGCGGGCAGACCAACTACGCTGCCTCCAAGGGTGGGGTGATCGGCATGGTCCGGGCCACGGCGCCGCTGCTGGCTCCGCGCGGAGGCTCCATCAACGCCGTCGCGCCGGGGTTCATCGAAACCGACATGACCGCGGCTATTCCGGCGCTGACCCGGCAGGTGGCCCGCCGCCTGAGCAGCCTGCAGCAGGGCGGCCTGCCCGTCGACGTCGCGGAGACCATCTCGTTCCTGGCCTCCGACGCCGCCGCCGGGGTGAACGGTCAGGTGGTCCGGGTCTGCGGACAGAACATGGTGGGGGCATGACCGATACCCAGCTGAATGAAATCCCCGCACTTGGAAAGCTCTACGTCGGGGCCCTCGGCTCGGCCGCGAAAGCACGGCTTTCCGCCGCGCAGGCGCCACAGACGCTTCCGGCAGCCCGGCACCGGGTAACCGGGGCCAGGGTGGAACTGGAGCGGCTGGCCGACTTCCAGCGGCTCGTGCAGCACAGCGCCTCCGACTACCTGCCCTCCGGCTTCGTGCACACGTTCGCCTTTCCGGTGGCCATGAGCCTCATGTCCCGGGATGACTTTCCACTGCCGCTGCTGGGAATGGTGCATCTTCGCAACAGCGTGGAGCATTTTCGGCCGATCCATTACGCCGAACCGCTGGACGTTACGGCCTGGGCGGAGAACCTGGCCGGGCACCGCGCCGGCACCCAGGTGGAGTTGATCGCCGAGGTCAGCGCCGGCGGCGCCGTTGTCTGGCGCGGGCGCTCCACGTACCTGGCGAAGGGCGTCTTCCTGCCCCGCTTTGACCGTTCCGACGCGCGCGGGCCCCGCCCGGATTTCGTGCCTCCGCCGCCGACGGCGCTGTGGCGGCTGGGGGCGGACGCCGGCCGTAACTACGCCGTGGTGTCCGGGGACTTCAATCCCATCCACCTCAGCCGCCTGTCGGCGAAGGCGCTGGGCATGAAGCGGTCGCTGGCGCACGGCATGTACCTGGCTTCCCGGGTGGTGGCCGACATCGTGCAGAACCGGCAGGAACCGTATGAATGGTCCATCGACTTCGACTCTCCGGTGTTCCTGCCGGCGGCCGTGTCGCTGTCCATTTCCGATACGGAGGGCGATGACGGGTACTCCGGTTCCACGTTCGTGGGCTGGAACCAGCGCTCCCGGCGCCGGCACTTCGCGGGAGCGGTGAAGGCGTTGCCGGCCTAACCCACTGCGGCTGTTAGGGTGCCCACATGATGAAACTGGACAAGCTGCTCACCACTGCCCGGGAACTGGATGCCGGTGATCCGCTGGGGCACTTCCGGAATCGTTTCCTGGAGGCCGACGGGGTGGTTTCCTACCTGGACGGGAACTCGCTCGGCCGTCCCCTGCGGGCGACGGCCGAGCACCTGCAGGGCTTTGTGCGAGGGCAGTGGGGCGGCAGGCTCATCCGCGGCTGGGATGAGCAGTGGCTTGAGCTGCCGGAACGGCTCGGTGACGAGTTGGGGGCGGTGGCCCTCGGGGCCGCCGCCGGCCAGTGCATCGTGGCCGACTCCACCACCGTCCTGCTGTACAAGCTGGGCCGGGCCGCGGTTGCTGCCCGGCCGGGGCGCAGCGAGATTGTGCTCGACGCGGACAACTTCCCCACGGACCGCTACGTCATGGAAGGCATCGCGCAGGAGTGCGGACTGACCCTGCGCTGGGTTGCGGCGGACTACGACGGCGGGGTCACGCCCGAAGCGGTGGCAGCGGCCGTGGGCCCGCAGACGGCCCTGGCCGTCTTCAGCCACGTGGCCTACCGCTCCGGTTTCCTTGCCGACGCTGCCGCCGTCACGGCCGTGGTGCACGACGCCGGGGGGCTGGTGCTGTGGGACCTGTGCCATTCCGCCGGCGTAGTTCCGGCGGAGCTTGACGCGTGGGGCGTGGACTACGCCGTGGGCTGCAGCTACAAGTACCTCAACGGCGGTCCGGGCGCGCCGGCCTGGGCTTACGTGGCCCACCGCCACCAGGAGGACTTTGCACAGCCGATCCAGGGCTGGCTGGGCAGTTCCGATCCCTTTGGCATGGCGCAGGGCTATGTTCCGGCGCCGGGAATCCGCCGCCTGGTGTCCGGGACGCCCCCGGTGCTCGGGATGCTGCCCATCCAGGACATGGTTTCACTGCTGGCCGAGGCGGGCCTGGATGCGGTGCGGGCGAAATCGGTGGCGCTTACCGAATACGCCCTGACGGCCGTGGAGGCGCTGCTGGTGCCGCGCGGCGTCGTCGTGGCCTCTCCGCGCCCGGCGGAGCGGCGCGGCAGCCACATCACCATCGACCATCCGTCCTTCAAGCCGTGACTGCGGAACTCTGGAAGCAGGGGGTGATCCCTGACTACCGGAACCCGTCGGGCATCCGGCTGGGGCTGTCGCCGCTGTCAACCTCTTTCGAAGAAACGTTCACCGGGGTGGCCGCCATACTGGCGGAACTGCAGCGCTGACTGCCGCCCAATTCCCCATCCGGCCCGCGCGAATTGACAATCGGCATGAGCCGGGAGCAATAATGTTAGCGCTCACATCAAAATGTGATGCAGTTCTCACTATCGATCCCGCTGAGTTCGCTGCCGCACGGCAAAGCGCAGGACCCGGCAGTTTATCCGCTAGACAACGATGTCCATCGAAAGGCTCCTTCGTGAAAATCCGTAAACTCCTTCTCAGCGTGACTGCCGGTATCCTGGCCGTCTCCGTTGCAGGCTGCGGCTCCGGCTCCGGCCGCGGCGGCGCCGATTCCGATAGCGCAGGGTCCGGCGACAATGCCGGTGCGCTGGTGGGTATCGCGATGCCCACCAAGACCTCCGAACGCTGGATCAAGGACGGCGACGCCATCAAGGCCGAACTCGATGGCCTCGGGTACGAGACCACCCTGGAATATGCCGACGACGACATTCCCACCCAGGTCCAGCAGGTCTCCAACATGATCACCAAGGGCGCCAAGGTCCTGGTCATTGCCGCCATCGACGGCACCGCCCTCAGCGACCAGCTGGACAACGCGGCGGACGCCGGCATCAAGGTGATCGCCTATGACCGCCTGATCACGGGCAATGAGAACGTGGACTACTACACCACCTTCGACAATTACACCGTGGGCGTGCAGCAGGCCACCTCCCTGCTCACCGGGCTGGGTATCCTCGACGCCGAGGGCCAGGACACCGGGGCCACGGAACCGAAGAACATCGAGCTCTTCGCCGGCAGCCCCGATGACAACAACGCCAACTTCTTCTATGACGGTGCCATGGATACCCTGCAGCCGTACATCGACAAGGGCACCCTCGTGGTCCAGAGCGGCCAGACCGGCTTCACCCAGATTGCGACCCTGCGCTGGGATCCGGCCACCGCCCAGAAGCGCATGCAAAACCTGATCGCCAGCACGTACTCGGGCGGCGAAAAGGTCGACGGCGTCCTCTCCCCGTACGACGGCATTTCCCTGGGCATCATTTCCGCCCTCACCGGCTCCGGCTACTCGGCCGATGCCCTGCCCGTCATCACCGGCCAGGACGCCGAGGCGGCCTCCGTGAAGTCCATCATGGACAACCAGCAGTACTCCACGATCTTCAAGGACACCCGGGCCCTGGGCGAACAGGCTGTGGCCATGGTCGATGCCGTGCTGAAGGACGAAGACCCCGAGGTCAACGACACCGAGACGTACGACAACCAGGTCAAGATCGTACCGACCTACCTGCTGGACCCGATGGTGGTCACCAAGGACAACTACGAGGAAATCCTCGTCGACAGCGGTTACTACGAGGCCTCCGACCTCAAGTAACTCCCTACCACCGCGGGGTCCCGGCGGCAGCCCGAACACGGCCGCCGCCGGGACCGCCGGCAAGGACATGAACGTGAACGCGAATATTCTTTCCATGCGGGGAATCACCAAGTCCTTCCCCGGGGTCAAAGCGCTCCAGGACGTCTCCCTGGAAGTCCGGCAGGGGACCGTGCACGCCATCTGCGGAGAAAACGGCGCCGGGAAATCCACCCTGATGAAGGTCCTCTCCGGGGTCTACCCGGCCGGCACCTATGAGGGCGGGATCTATCTGGAGGGCGAGCTCCAGGAATACAAGGACATCAAGGATTCTGAAGCCGCGGGTGTGGTGATCATCCACCAGGAGCTGGCACTGAGCCCGTTCCTCTCCATTGCGGAGAACATCTACCTGGGCAACGAACAGTCCCGGGGCGGTTTCATCGACTGGCACCGGACCAACCTCGAAGCCGCGAAGCTCCTGGAACGGGTGGGCCTGGCGGAGAACCCGGCCACGAAAATCCAGGACATCGGCGTGGGCAAGCAGCAGCTGGTGGAAATCGCCAAGGCCCTGTCCAAGCGGGTCAAACTGCTGATCCTGGACGAGCCCACGGCTGCACTGAACGATGAAGACTCCGAGCACCTGCTCGGGCTGATCAAGGACCTGCGCGCCGACGGCATCACCTGCATCATCATCAGCCACAAGCTGAACGAGATTAAGGCGATCGCCGACGCCGTCACCATCATCCGCGATGGCCGCACCATCGAGACACTGGACATGCAGGCTGACGAGATTTCCGAGGAGCGCATCATCCGCGGAATGGTGGGCCGCGACCTGGACAGCCGGTACCCGGACCACACGCCGGTCATCGGCGAAGAGGTCCTGCGCATCGAAGACTGGACCGTGCACCACCCGCTGGACCGTTACCGCAAGGTGGTTTCCGGCGCGAACCTGCACGTTCGTGCCGGTGAGATCGTGGGCATCGCCGGTTTGATGGGCGCCGGCCGTACGGAATTGGCCATGAGCGTGTTCGGCCGCAGCTACGGCCACAACATCAGCGGCCGCCTGTATAAGAACGGCCGCGAAATCACAATGAAGAACGTCGGCCAGGCTATTGCACACGGCCTGGCCTATGCGACGGAGGACCGCAAGCGGTACGGGCTGAACCTTATCGAGGACATCAGGCGCAACATCTCCGTCTCGAGCCTGAACAGGCTCTCCGCCCGCGGCTGGGTGGACCCGTACCGGGAACACCTGACAGCGGAAAAATACCGGACCAGCATGAACATCAAGGCACCCTCGGTCCTGGCCCTGACCGGAAAGCTCTCCGGCGGAAACCAGCAAAAGGTGGTGCTGTCCAAATGGATCCACACCAATCCCGACGTGCTGATCCTCGACGAGCCCACCCGCGGCATCGACATCGGCGCCAAGTACGAGATCTACACCATCATCAATGAACTGGCGGACCAGGGTAAGGCGGTCATCGTGATCTCCTCCGAGCTGCCGGAGCTGCTGGGAATCTGCGACCGTATCTACACCCTGGCTGAGGGCCGTATCACCGCCGACGTCCCGCGGGAAAAAGCCAGCGCCGAATACCTCATGCAGTACATGACCCGCGATGCCAGGACTCCTGCCGCCGCGACAGACAAGGAACGCCAATGAGCACTCTCACCGACAAGGGGCCGTCCGCCGGCGCCCCCGCACCGAAGGAACGTCCGGCAGGGATTGTCGGCACCGCCCTGAACTACCTGACCGGGCAGCTGCGCCAGGTGGGGCTGTTCATCGCGCTGATTGCCATCATCATCTTCTTCCAGATCGCCACCAACGGGATCACGCTGGCTCCGATCAACGTCTCGAACCTGATCATCCAGAACAGCTACATCCTGATCCTCGCCGTCGGCATGGTCCTGGTGATCATTGCCGGGCACATTGACCTGTCAGTCGGGTCGGTTGTGGCCTTTACCGGCGCTGCCGCAGGCGTGATGATCACCCAGTGGGGACTTCCCTGGTGGATGGCCGCCGTGCTGTGCCTGGTCCTCGGCGCCGCCGTCGGAGCCTGGCAGGGGTTCTGGATCGCGTACTTCGGGATCCCGGCCTTCATCGTGACGCTGGCGGGAATGCTGACCTTCCGCGGGCTGACCCAGATTGTCCTGCAGAACCAGCAGATTTCCCCGTTCCCGGACCAGTTCCGTGACCTGGGCAGCGGGTTCCTGCCCGATCTGGGCGGAGGGACCAGTTTCCTGGAGCCGCTGACCGTGATCATGGGTGTGCTGGCCGCCGCCGCCCTGGTGGCCTCGGGCATCCGCCAGCGGATGGTCCGGCGCCGCCACCAGCTGGTCGACGAGCCGATGCTCTGGTTTGCCGCCAAGCTCGTCTTCACCGCCGGCCTGCTCCTGTTCATCACCTACCTGCTGGCCAGTTACCGCGGCATGCCCATCGTCCTGGTCATCCTGGGACTGCTGACGGTCGGTTACTCCGCCGTCATGAACCGCAGCGTCTGGGGACGCCATATCTACGCCATGGGCGGGAACCTGCACGCCGCGGATCTCTCCGGCATCAATACCAAGCGCACCACCTTCACCGTTTTCATCAACATGGGTGTCCTGGCCGCACTGGCCGGTTTGGTCTTTACCGCGCAGCTGAACCTGGCCAGCCCCAAGGCCGGTGAAGGCTTTGAACTTGACGCCATCGCCGCCGTCTTCATCGGCGGAGCCGCAGTGACCGGCGGCATCGGCCGGGTCACCGGAGCCATCATTGGCGGGCTGATCATCGGCATCCTGAACAACGGCATGTCCATCATGGGTGTGGGTACCGAATACCAGCAGCTGATCAAGGGACTGGTGCTCCTGGCAGCCGTGGCCTTCGACGTATTCAACAAGCGCCGCGGATCCACCTCCATTACCTAGCCCGGCACCGGCGCGGCGCCCGCTGGAACGCGAATCCTTCCGGCACCGGCGCATCGTGAAAGAAAGTGGCCGGCACCCGGAAACGGGTGCCGGCCACTTGTGCGTCCGCGAATCCGCGGCCGCGGGCGCCAAGCGCACGAATCAGGCGCTAAGCGCTAGCTGTTGGCCTTGACCGCCAGGACCGGGCAGTCCGCCTGGAGCAGCACGCGCTGCGCCGTGCTGCCCAGCAGCATCTTGCCGACCGGGGTGCGGCGCCGCAGCCCCAGGACAATCAGCTCGACGCCGGGGCCGCCGGCAGCCTTGAGCAGCTCTTCGGCGGGATCGTAGTCACCGACCGGGTGGACCAGTGTGTAGGACGTTCCAGCCGTGCGGAGCTCTGCCTCGAGTTGTTCCAGCGCGGCATTGTTGGCTTCTTCCTGCTCCTGGTGGTGCAAGCCGTGGCGGGGAAACGCCACGTTCACGATCACCAGCTGCGCGGAACGGGCGCTGGCCTCCCGGCGGGCGGCGTTCAGCGCGGCCGTCCCCTCGGGGGTGGGAAGAAATCCGACGACAATACTCATGGTGCTCCTGACCTAGGGGGTGGAAAAGCGGGCGGGGACGGACTCAGCCGCGGAGTTCTTCGGCGTCTGAAAAGCGGGTCTTCTTGGCGCGCACGGCCCGGTTCCAGAACCAGGTCAGCACCCACAGCAGCAGGCCCAGAAGCAGCAGCAGTCCGGCAATCTGGTATTCAATCGGGTCCTGCGCCCACGGGCCCAGCAGGAACGCGCAGGTGAATACGCCGACGTACGGAAGGAACCCGGGGAGCGGAAGTGCTTGCCCTCGTGCGGCGTGCGGCGCAGCACCAGGCAGGCAATGTTCACCACGGTGAACACCGCCAGCAGCAGCAGCGCCGTGGTCCCGCCCAGCGCGGTGACGGTCTCTGCGCCCATGAAGTTGGTAACGAGGATGATCAGCCCCAGCGCGATGGCGGTGGTGAAAAGGATGGAAGCCCACGGGGTGCGGCGGCCGCGGAGGACCTTGGAAAGCGAACGGGGAAGCACATCCTGCTTCGCCATGCCGTAGAGGAGGCGGCTGGCCATGAGCATGTTGATCAACGCGGTGTTGGCCACGGCAAAAATGGACAGGAACGGATAAATGAGGTCAACCGGCAGGTTGGGCGCTCCCGTGCGGACAACCTCCAGCAGCGGAGTGGCGCTTTCGGACAGCTGTCCCACGGGCACGATGGCGACCGCGGCAATGGACACCAGCAGGTAGACAATCAGGGTGATGCCGAGCCCGGTCAGCATGACCTTGGGGAAAATCCTGGCAGGGTCCCGGGTTTCCTCGGCCATATTGACGGAGTCCTCAAAACCCACCATGGAAAAGAACGCAAGGGAGGTGGCAGCCGTCAGGGCGAGGAAGACGCTCTTGTCGCCATCGGTTTCAAACACCATGACCCGGGAGAAATCCACATTTCCCTGGCTCATCGCCCAGAATCCGATCAGGATGACAATCAGGAGTCCGGTCAGTTCGACAATCGTCAGGACCACATTAAACTTGATGCTCTCTCCGACGCCCCGCAGGTTGATGGCGGCGAGCAACAGCATAAAGATGACCGCCACCCAGGTAACGCCGGTCTGGCCCCACTCCAGGTTGAAGCCGACGATGAAGTTCTCGCCCAGGAACTTGGCGGCCGTCGAGGCGGAGGTAATTCCGGAACTCAGCACGGCAAAGGTGACCAGGAACGTCACGAAGTGAATACCAAAAGCCTTGTGGGCGTAGAGCGCGGCACCGGCGGCCTGCGGGAATTTGGTCACCAGTTCCAGGTAGGACAGCGCGGTGATGGTGGCAACGGCGAACGCCACCAGGATGGGCGCCACGCGGCACCGCCGATTTCACCGGCGACCTGGCCGGTCAGGGCATAGACTCCGGTGCCAAGGATGTCGCCGACGATGAAGAGCAGCAGAAGCTTGGTCCCCATCACCCGCTTGAGTTCGGGTTCCCCGGAGCTGATTTTTGTATCGCCCATGGCTGGTTTCCTGCTTTCTGTGTATTTCTCATGCGGCCCGGGACGTGTATCCCGAAAACCGGTCACGGCCCGCTGCCCGACGCCATTATGGGGCAAAGCAATGTTACGGGAATGGACGGGACTATGCGTAAGCAAGGAGGAGGGCAAGCCTGCTGTGGATTTGCGTCAGCCGGGCACTGGGGGCCCGGGGATCACCCGCACCGCGGCTATGCGCCGGCGCTGAACGCTGAGCACCTCCAGCCGGGCCCCCGGAGCATCCACAACGTCCCCGGGCCGGGAAACCCTCCCCAGCCTTTCCATAATGTATCCACCGACCGTTTCATACGGACCCTCCGGAAGGGAGATGCCGGTCAACCGGTCAAACTCCTGCAGTATCAGTGCTCCGTCAACCACCAGGTCCCCGCGGATCCTGCGGTGCCTGTCCTCCGGATCCCGCGACGTGTCGTACTCGTCGTAAATCTCGCCCACCAGTTCCTCCACCAGGTCCTCCAGCGTGACAATGCCGTCCGTCCCGCCGTATTCATCCGCAACCACGGCAATATGGCTGCCGTCCCGGCGCATCCTGGACAGTGAGGGGACAACCGCCGCAGTACCCGGGAGAAAGAGGATGGGGCGGGCAATGTCCGCGAGTGTCCGCTCCGATGCGCCGCCGCTGTCGTCGCCCTCCCGCAGCAGGTCCCGGACATGGACAAAGCCGATGATGTCGTCGGGGGAGTCCCCGATCACCGGATATCTGGAATAGGGCAGCTGATGCACAGCTGCGCGGGCCTGCGCTACCGTGAGGTCCGCTGCCAGGAACCGGACCTCGGGCCGCGGCCGCATCACCTCCTGCAGCAGCCGGCTGCCGGCGCCGAAGACGTCGGACAGGATCCGGCGGCTGTCTTCGGCCAGGACCGGACTTGCCACCACCATGTCCCAGAGCTCCTGGGTGGTCACCGGCGGCGTCTTGACCTTCGGATCCCCGCCCAGCAGCCGCACCACGGTGTCCGTGGACAGTGACAGCAGCTTGATCACGGGCCGCATGACGACGGCAAACACGTTCAGGGAGGCGCCAGGAGCCGGGCGAAGCGCTCCGCGTTCTGCATAGCCAGGCGTTTGGGCACCAGCTCGCCGAAAACCAGGGACAGGTACGCCACGGCCAGGGTGAGAAGGACAAAGGCTGCCGCGTTTGCCGCAGCCGGTGCAAGGCCAAGCCGCCCAAGGGCCGGCGCCACCGCCGGCGCCAGGGCGGACGCTCCGTAGGCGGCGGAGAAGAAACCCGAGAGCGTGACCCCAATCTGGATGGAGGAGAGAAAGAGGTTGGGATTGCGGGCCAGCTCAGCAATTTTCCGGCCGCCGGGCCCCGATGCCTCGATCCGGCTGATTTGGCTCTCCCGCAGCGACACCAGGGCCATCTCCGTGCCGGCGAAAATTCCTCCCAGCAGGACGAAGAACACTACAAGAAGCGCGTTGATGAGCGTGCTGTCATCCATGTTCAGAGCGTACCGGTGCCTGCAGGCCGCTGACAGGTTCGGGGAGCTGCCCTGCCCGCCGCCGCCGGCTTCGGGCGGCTGCAGGTGGGCGGAATCACATCCGGCCGCGGCTGCGGGAAAAACAAAAATACCCCCGGAATCCGAAGATTCCGGGGGGTAGATATTGTGCGCGGAGGGGGACTTGAACCCCCACCCTCGTTAGAGGACTAGCACCTCAAGCTAGCGCGTCTGCCATTCCGCCACCCGCGCCGGGTGTTTGCCGCAAGCTCTTCAGTCGTTCAAAAGCTGCGGAAGCAACGGGAAAAACTCTAACACGGTTTTGGGCCGGACCGTAAATCGGTGCTGGTCAGCCCTCCGGTGGCTAGGCTGGCACCAAGCAAACGAAGGAGAAACCATGTCTGAGTCCACTGCGCGCGGAACAACCGCCGAAGACGAGGTTACCCGGATCTGCCGGGAGCTGATCCGCTTCGACACCTCCAACTTCGGTGACGGCTCGGGGCCGGGGGAGCGGGCCGCCGCGGAATACACCGCAGGCCTGATCGAGGAGGCCGGGCTGCACGCGGACCTCTTCGAATCCGCTCCCGGCCGGGCGTCGGTAGTAACCCGCATGGAAGGCACTGATCCGTCGCTCCCGGCCCTTGTGGTGCACGGGCATCTGGACGTCGTGCCGGCGCAGAAGCAGGACTGGACAGTGGACCCGTTCAGCGGCGAGGAGCGGGACGGACTGATCTGGGGGCGCGGCGCCGTCGACATGAAGGACATGGATGCCATGATCCTTTCAGTCATGCGGGATATGGCCCGCACCGGAAGCAAACCGAAGCGGGACCTCATCTTCGCTTTCTTCGCCGACGAGGAAGCCGGCGGCAAATACGGGGCAACCTGGGCGGTGGAAAACCGCCGTGAACTCTTCGACGGCGCCACCGAAGCCATTTCGGAAGTGGGCGGGTTCTCCGCCACGATCGGCGGCAAGCGCACCTACCTGCTGCAAACGGCGGAGAAGGGTATTTCCTGGCTGCGCCTGGTCGCCCACGGGCGCGCCGGCCACGGTTCGCAGATCAACACCGACAACGCAGTGACCCGGCTTGCCCGGGCCGTTGCCACGATCGGGGAATACCCCTGGCCGATCGAACTGACCGACACGACGCGGGCCTTCCTGGACGGCGTGACGGAACTTACCGGCGCCGAGTTCGATCCCGACAACCCGGAGCGGCTGCTGGCGGAGCTGGGCACCGTGGCCCGCTTCGTGGGGGCAACCCTGCAGAACACCGCCAACCCGACAGTCCTGACGGCCGGTTACAAGCACAACGTCATCCCGGGTACCGCCGAAGCCCTCATCGACGTCCGGACCCTGCCCGGACAGGAGGAGCAGGTGCTGGCAATCATCAAGGATCTTGCCGGCCCGGGGGTGGACGTGAGCTACGAGCACAAGGATGTTTCACTGGAAGTGCCGTTCAAGGGCAACCTCGTGGACTCCATGGTGTCCGCGCTGCAGGCGGAGGATCCGGGTGCACCGGTCCTGCCCTACACGCTCTCCGGCGGCACCGACAACAAGTCCCTGAGCCGCTTGGGGATCACCGGCTACGGCTTTGCGCCGCTGCGGCTTCCCGAGAGCCTGGACTTCACCGGCATGTTCCACGGCGTGGACGAGCGGGTCCCGGTCGATTCCCTGAAATTTGGCACCCGGGTGCTGAACCGCCTGCTGACCGGATATTAGGAGACACCCGTGGATCCCGCCGACATCCTGACGCCCGAGCTCCTGGACCGCCTGCGCAGCCGCGCCGCCGGGTATGACCATGACAATGCCTTCTTCGCGGAAGACCTCGACGACCTGCGCGCCGCGGGCTACCTCTCCCTCTTTACACCGGAAGCGGCCGGAGGAGCGGGGTTCACCATTCCCCAAGTGGTCCAGGCCCAGCGGCTGCTGGCCACTGCCGCCCCCGCCACGGCGCTGGCCGTGAACATGCACCACGTCTGGTGCGGGGTGGCCCACCTGCTGTCCCTGCGCGGTGATGACTCGCTGGCTTTCGTCCTCGATGATGCCGCCAGGGGTGAGCTGTACGCTTTCGGGGTCTCGGAGCCGGGCAACACTGCCGTGCTCTTCGATTCCTTCACCGCCGCCCAGCCCCTGGGCGACGGATCCTACGCGTTTACAGGAACAAAGATCTTCACCAGCCTTTCCCCGGCCTGGACCCGGCTGGGCATCTTCGGCCGCGACGACTCGGATCCGCAGGAGCCCCGGCTGGTCTTCGGGTTCGCGCCGCGGGGAACCGAAGGGATCACCGTCAAGGATGACTGGAACACCATGGGCATGCGGGCGAGCCAGTCCTGCACCACCGTCCTGGACAACGCAGTGCTGGAAGCTGACCAGCTGGTGCGCACCACGCCGGTGGGTCCGCACCGCGACGCCTTCGTGTTCGGCATTTTCAGCCTCTTCGAAACACTGCTCTCAGCCGTGTACACCGGAGTGGGGGACCGCGCCGTCGAGCTGGCTGTGGAAGCTGCGCAGGGGCGGACGACGGTGGGAGGCGCCCCGGTCGCCCACGATCCCCACACGCGGTGGAAGGTGGCGGACGCCGCCATCCGGATGGACGGAATCCATCCGCAGCTCGAGGCGATTGCCCGCGACCTGGAGGCCGGCACCGACCACAGCAGCCTCTGGTTCCCCCGGTTGTCCTCCCTGAAGTACCGGGCCACGGAAACGGCGCGCTCCGTCGTCGAAACCGCCGTCCGGGTTTCGGGCGGGCGAAGCTACTTCCGCGGAGCGGAGCTGGAACGCCTGTACCGGGACGTCCTGGCCGGCATGTTCCATCCGTCCAGCGAAGACTCGGTCCATGCCTCCGTGGCAAATGCGTGGCTGGGGCCGGTTCCGGACGGCGCCTGAAGGGTCAGGCCGTCCGCCGGACGCGCATCACGCGCCGGCGCAGCCAGAAACGCCTGGCTCCGCCGCGGTAAATGCAGCTGCGGTGCAGCTCCCACTTGCCGTATTCGGCATGCTCCCTAATGAGGCGCCGGGCGTCTGAGACTGAATCGCCGGGGTTTACGGAGACCACGAGGTACTCGTAGTCCCGTAAGTTCTCGTCTGGCCGGCGCACGCCCGGCCGAAGAATTTGTTCGCGCATATCCCTCCAATTTTGCCTGCTTAACCGCTAACGTCTAGGGCATGAGCATAGATCCGCACGTCGCGCTCCAATCACTCATGGCCGCCCTCGAAGAGCACCTCACCGCTGCTTCCCAGCGCCGCGGGGACAAGGACCCGCTGGTCGAGACAGCCTATCTGGCGGTGGCGGATGCCTTCGAGGTTTATGAGGAGGTCCTCTATGACGCCTACGGCGAGGTGACGCCGCTGGAAATCTATGAAGACGACGACGAGGAGTTCGACGGCGAGTTCGCCGACGACGGCGGGCGGTCCTCGGGGTCCAGCCCGGCCCGTAAACTCCGGCGGGGCGCCGGAGCGGCCGCGCAGCGCCGGTTTCACCCCCGTCAGCGCCGGTTCCCCCCGGCAGCGGCCGGTTTCACCCCCGCTAATCGGGTGTTCCGCCTGTGACCTGCGGCGCTTCCCGGCCCCGCCCCGGACGGCCAGGCACGGACCGCCGGCGTCCGTGGCCTAGAGTTCTATCTTGTGAATTGGTTTGAAGCGCTCTTCCTCGGCCTTATTCAGGGCCTGACCGAATTTCTCCCCATCTCATCTAGCGCCCACCTGCGGATCGTCGGTGAGCTGCTGCCCGGTGCCCAGGACCCGGGTGCCGCGTTCACCGCGATCACCCAGCTGGGCACCGAGACGGCGGTGCTTGTCTACTTTTGGAAGGACATCGTCCGGATCGTCAAGGCGTGGTTTGGGTCGCTGGCCGGACGTGTTCCGCGCAGCGATCCGGACGCCCGCATGGGCTGGCTGATCATCCTCGGCAGCCTTCCCATCGCGGTGCTGGGGCTGTTGTTCCAGGACCAGATCGAAAGCACTTTCCGCAGTCTGTGGATCGTGGCGACCATGCTGATCGTCTTCGGCATCATTTTGGCAATAGCCGACGCCGTCGGCAAGCAGCAGCGAACCCTGGACCAGCTCAGCTACAAGCACGGCATCCTGTACGGCTTCGCGCAGGCAATGGCGCTGATTCCCGGTGTCAGCCGCTCCGGTGGAACCATTACCGCCGGGCTGCTGATGGGCTACACCCGGGAGGCGGCAGCCCGGTACGCTTTCCTGCTGGCCATTCCCGCCGTTTTCGGCAGCGGACTGTACCAGCTGGTGAAATCACTGGATGAGCCGATGGTTTACGGCGGCTGGGAAACCGCGGGCGCCACGCTGGTGGCCTTTATTGTGGGCTTCATCATCATCGGCTGGTTCCTGAAGTACGTGTCCACCCGCGGCTACGGGCTCTTTGTCTGGTACCGGATCCTGCTCGGAGTCGTGATTTACGTCCTGCTGGGCTTTGGCGTGCTGAATGCGTAACAACGGAAAGTAGAGTTGACCTGTGATTGCGTGGAAAAGCTCCCCCCTGCCCGTCCTGCCCGGAAACTCTCCGGAACTGGCCCTCTACGATTCGGCCCTGCACCGGACCGTTCCCGTGCGCACCGGAGGTGCCGCCAGTCTTTATGTCTGCGGCATCACTCCCTATGACGCCACGCACATGGGACATGCCTCCACCTATGTGGCCTTTGACCTGCTGAACCGGCAGTGGCGGGACTCCGGCAACACAGTCCAGTATGTGCAGAACGTCACGGACATCGACGATCCGCTCCTCGAGCGGGCCAACGACCGGGGCCTGGACTGGCGGGAACTTGCGCAGGAGCAGACTCAGCTGTTCCGGGAGGACATGGAAGCCCTGAACGTCATTGCGCCGGACAACTACGTCGGTGCGGTGGAGTCCATTGAATGGATCGTGCCCGTCGTGGAGGATCTGGTGCGCCGCGGAATTGCCTACCGGGTCCCCGGCGAGGGCAGCGAACCCGACGGCGACGTTTACTTTTCCGTCGACGCGGCCTCGCATCTGGACACGGACGACGCCGGTGCCTGGCGGCTGGGCGCTGTCTCCGGCCTCACCGCGGAGCAGATGCTGCCGCTCTTCGCCGAGCGCGGCGGGGACCCGCTGCGTCCCGGCAAGCGCAACTCGCTGGACCCGCTGCTGTGGCGGGTTCAGCGTCCGGGGGAGCCGTTCTGGGACGGGGCGTCACTTGGATCCGGCCGGCCCGGCTGGCATATCGAGTGTTCCGTCATCGCGCAGCGTTTTCTGCCCGCACCTTTCACAGTGCAGGCGGGCGGCTCGGATTTGGTCTTCCCGCACCACGAAATGAGTGCGGGGCACGCCTATGCCTGCTCCGGGACCCCGCTGGCGCGCCACTATGCCCATGCCGGAATGGTGGGCCTGGACGGCGAGAAGATGAGCAAGTCCCTGGGCAACCTCGTGCTGGTGTCCTCTCTGCGGGCCAAGGGCACCGATCCGGCCGCCATCCGTGCCGTGCTGCTCAGCCACCACTACCGCACCGACTGGTTCTGGACCGGCGAACAGCTGGCCGCGGCCGAAGAGCGGCTGTCCCTCTGGCGGCGGGCGCTGCCTGTCACCGGATATGCGCAGGCCGGCCACATGCTGGCCGACGTGCGGACAGCCCTGTCCCGTGACCTGGACGCGCCGGCCGCGCTGGCAGCGGTTGACGACTGGGCCGCCTCCGCCCTTGCCGCCCCCGCCGAAGACTCCGGCAGTGACGCTGCCGACCTGGCCGGTTCAGCCGTGGACGCACTGCTGGGAATCCGCCTCTAGCGGATCGGTTTCAGCGCCGCGCAGGCAGCGATGTTGGGGAACCTAGTCCCGCCGGCGGCGTTTGAGGTACCGCTCAAATTCGCGGGCGATCGACTCGCCGCTGGCCTCCGGCAGCTCGGCGGTGTCCTTGGCTTCTTCAAGCTGCCGGACGTACGCGGCAATTTCGGGATCCTCGGTAGCCAGTTCATCGACCCCTCGTTCCCAGGCGTCGGCCTCATCCGTCAGCAGGCTGGTGTCCAGGGGAGCCTGCAGCAGTTCTTCGATGCGGTGGAGCAGTGACAGCTGAGCCTTCGGCGAGGGGGAGTGCCCCACATAGTGGGGGACCGCCGCCCACAGTGACACCGCGGGGATGTCGGCGAGCCCTGCCATTTCGGCGAGCACCCCCACAATGCCGATCGGCCCCTCGTAGTGCGAGGACTCCACCTTCAGGTCCGCCCGCAGGCCGCCGTCCTCGCAGGTGACCGTGACCGGAATGGGGCGGGTGTGCGGCACATCGGCGAGCAGCGCGCCGGCCAGGACAATGCAGTCGACCCCAAGTTCCTTCGCAAGGGCAATCAGCTCGGCCGTGTAAGCGCGCCACTTGTAGGAGGGCTCCACTCCGGAAACAAAGATGACGTCCAGGTTACTGCCGGGAACTTCGGCCCGGGAAATGCGGGTGGTGGGCCATTTGATTCTGCGTTCTCCGGACGCCAGCCGTTCTATCACAGGGCGGGTGAACTGGAAATCGTAATATTCGTCGGCGTTCAGGCTTGCGATCTTCTCGCTTTCCCAGAACATGCTCAGGAATTTCACGGCATCGCTGGCGGCCTCTCCGGCGTCGTTCCAGCCTTCGAAAGCAGCCAGCATCACCGTGGTGCGGTCCTGGGGGCCGCCGAAAGAATCCTGGAGACCAAGGGGCGGGGTTTTGTCGGTATTGCTCACAGACTCACCATAAGCCCAGCACGCCGCGCTGTCAGGACCGGGGACGGGCATCGCCGGAAGCGGGGTAAACCCGGGGGCCGGCAGGCCCAGTAGACTGGTACGCATGTCTTCCACTGTCCCGGCACCCCTGCACACCGAACCCGAAAATGGCCCGCTCCAGGCGGTGTTGTGGGACATGGACGGAACCATTGTCGACACGGAACCATACTGGATCCAGGCGGAAAAGGATCTCGTGCACTCTTACGGCGGTTCCTGGACCGACGCCGACGCCGAGATGATGATTGGCCAGGCGCTGACTTTCAGCGCCGGCCTCCTGCAGAACGCCGGCGTTCCCCTGGGCATCCGCGAGATCATCGACCGCCTGATCGGGGCCGTGGTGGAACAGGTGCGGCGGAACGTCCCTGGCGTCCCGGCGCACGGGAGCTGCTCGCGGAGCTGGCGGCAGCCGGCACCCCGTGTGTCCTGGTGACCATGTCCGAGGCAGCTCTGGCCGAGGAGGTCTGCAGCCGGCTGCCGGCCGGAACCTTCTCCTTCCTGGTCACCGGTGACATGGTCAGCCGGGGCAAACCCCATCCGGAGCCGTACCAGCTGGCTTTCGACCGGCTGGCCGCGCAGATCCCGGGGCTGGCCAAAGGCCGGGTGCTCGCCATCGAGGATTCCTTCCCGGGCGTCACTTCCGCCCGTGCCGCGGGACTGGTCACCCTCGGTGTACCGCACTTCGTTCCGCTGCCTCCGGATGACAGCCGGCACGAGTGGGACACCCTGGCCGGAAAAACGGCGGCAGACCTCGCTTCCCTGGTGCATGCCGAGGCGGCTGCCCGTTGAGCGGCGGCGGTGCCGAAACTCCGGAGCCCGTCCGGAGCGACGGAATCCCGCTGGGCCGCATCGCCGGCGTGCCCGTCTATCTTGCCTATTCCTGGTTCATCATTGCGGCGCTGATCGTTCTCTTTTTCGGCCCGCTTGTCGGGCGGAACTTTCCGTATTTGGGTGCCGGGGCGTATGCCGTCGCCCTGGGCTACGCCCTCCTGCTCCTGGTGTCCGTCCTCGTCCATGAACTGGCGCACGCCCTGACCGCCAGGGCCTACCGCTGGCCGACCGCGAAGATTGTCCTGACCCTTTGGGGCGGACATACCCAGTTTGGCCACGTCCGTTCCACCCCCGGCCCCTCGCTGCTGGTGGCACTGGCCGGACCCGCCGCAAACTTCCTGCTGGCCGGTGTTGGCTGGATCATCCTCCTGGCGGTCCCGCTTCACCCGGTGGGTTACCTGCTGGCGGAAATCCTCATCTGGGCCAACCTCCTGGTCGCCATCTTCAACATCCTGCCCGGACTGCCGCTGGACGGAGGGCGAATCGTTGAATCCGCGGTGTGGAAAGCCACCGGTTCACAGGACCGGGGAACCGTCGCCGCCGGATATGCCGGACGCATCATCGCCGCCGCCCTCGCCGCCGCCGTCATCCTGCCCCCTACCTGCGGCAGCAGGAGCCGGACCTGCAGGTGGTCCTGCTCACTGCGCTCGTCTCGGGAATGCTCTGGATGGGTGCCGGCGCCAGCATCAGCAACGCCCGTCTGCGGCTGCGCCTGCCCTCCATCAGCGCCGGTGCGCTGATGGCCCCGGCAGTGTCGGTGCCGGCAGCTTCGTCGGTTTCCGGTGCCCGGGAAATGCTGGCGGCCCACCCCGGCGCCACCCTCGTGATTACCGCGCCGACCGGCCAGCCGTGGGCCGTTGCCGACGCCGGAGCCCTGGCACAGGTGCCCGCGCAGCTGGCCGCTGCCACACCCGTTGACGCCGCCGCCAGGCCGCTGGCCCCGGGCGCCTACGTTCCGGCCGCCGCTGCGGGTTCTGAACTCGTGGACTACCTCGCTAAACTTCAGGGCAGTGAGTATGCGGTGATCGACCGTGACGGCGGCGTTGTGGGACTGCTGACGCAGGCTGCCGTCCTCGACGCCATGAACACCAAGCCGGCCAAACGGCGTACTTCCTAATGCTGATCTGACACCGGCTGTTCCGGCCCGGTGAGCCCCGGATTGCGCCTGGGCCGCGTCGTACGGCCGGATCCGCAGAATGCGGTGCCCGGCACGGCACCGCGCCGCCGGCTGCACCCCGCCGCTGCCCCAACACCATCATCCCCAGCTTCACCCCCAGCCAGCACCACCTAGATCCAAAGGAACGTAATCCATGAACTCGGAGACCCCGGGCCAGACAGCCGCTACAGCCCCCCACGGCGCCGACCACCGCAGGGGACCGCTGCGCCCGGGGGAGCGTGTGCAGCTTACTGACGAAAAGGGCCGGCACAGCACCATCACCCTGACCGCGGGCGGTGCCTTCCACACGCACCGCGGATTCCTGTCCCATGACGTGATCATCGGCACGCCTGAAGGCACCATCGTCACCAACACCACCGGCCAGCAGTACCAGGTGCTGCGGCCGCTGCTGTCGGACTTCGTGCTGTCGATGCCGCGCGGCGCCGCCGTCGTCTATCCCAAAGACGCCGGCCAGATTATCACCATGGCCGACATCTATCCCGGTGCCCGCGTTGTCGAAGCCGGGGTCGGCTCCGGCGCCCTGAGCATCTCCCTGCTGCGAGCCGTCGGCGACTCCGGCTCGCTGCATTCCTTCGAACGCCGCGAGGAATTCGCCGACATCGCCCGCGGCAACGTGGAAACATTCTTCGGCGGACCGCACCCGGCCTGGAACATCACGCTGGGGGACTTCCAGGAGGAAGTGGTCCGCACTGAGCAGCCCGGCAGCGTGGACCGCGTGGTCCTGGACATGCTGGCCCCCTGGGAATGCACCGACGCCGTCGCCACCGTCCTCGCCCCGGGCGGTGTGTGGATTTCCTACGTTGCCACCGTTACCCAGCTCTCCCGCACGGCCGAGGCCATCCGCGCCGACGGCAGGTTTACGGAACCGGACGCCTGGGAATCCATGGTCCGCGGCTGGCATCTGGAAGGCCTCGCAGTCCGGCCGGACCACCGCATGGTGGCCCACACCGGGTTCCTGCTGACCGCCCGCCGGCTCGCCGAGGGCGCCACCGGACTCGTGGCCAAGCGCCGCGCATCGAAGACCAATTTCAGCCAGGAGGACCTGAACGCGTGGACGCCGGCCGCCGTGGGCGAGCGCGAGGTCTCCGCCCACAAACTGCGCCGGGCCGCCAAGGACGCCGCCTCGAAGATCCAGCGCGGTGCGCTGGAAAAGGCTGAAAAGTACGGGGCGGATCAGGACGGTACGCCGGAAACCCCTAGCCGCAATCAGGTTGCCGGATAACCGGGGGACGGCAAAGACAAGAGGTCACAACCCGTGTGTTGCCTGCGTTGCTGGGCTATCGTCAAATCGATAGACCCTGCGCAACGTGAAGGTGGTCGCAACCATGGCTGAAGCAGAAAACACGGTCAACCCCGGGGCCGACGATCCGCGCGGGTACTTCCGCGGAACCCCGGCTTCCGGCACTGACGCGCAGCAGTTGGCTGTGCTGCGGGACAAGCTGCGGAACGTGGACCGGCAACTGTCGGCGCTGACGCACAACAATGCCCGGCTGGTGGCGATGCTGGAGACGGCAAAGGCGGAGATCATCCGCCTGAAGGACGCCCTCGAAAAGGAGGGCGCCACGCCCTTCAGCTTCGCCACCGTCATTTCGGTGAACCACCGGGTGCCGCCCAGCAGCGGCAGGACCACCACCGCAGCCGTCCAGGACAGCCTGGACATTATCCAGTCCGGCCGGAAGCTTCGCGTATCGGTCAGCCCGCTGCTTGACATGAACCAGATTGTTCCGGGGCAGGAAGTGCTCCTCAACGAGTCCCTGGTGGCCGTGGCGTCACTGGGCTTCGAACGCAGCGGCGAGCTGTTCACCGTAAAGGAACTCCTGGGCCGGGACCGCTGCCTGGTGGTCGGACGGGCCGACGACGAACGCGTGGTCCGTCTGAACGGCCCGCTGGAAGCCGAACGGGTGCGGGTCGGTGACGCACTAACAGTGGACACCCGCATTGGCTACGCGCTGGAAAAAATTCCGCGCAGCGAGGTGGAGAACCTGGTCCTGGAGGAAGTCCCGGACATCTCCTATTCGGATATCGGCGGTCTTGGCCCGCAGATCGAGCAGATCCGTGACGCCGTCGAGCTGCCGTTCCTGCATCCGGACCTGTACCGGGAGCACGGTCTGAAGGCGCCCAAGGGCATCCTGCTGTACGGCCCTCCCGGCTGCGGCAAGACCCTGATCGCCAAGGCGGTGGCGCATTCGCTGGCCGCCCGCGTCATGGAGCAGACCGGATCGCTGGGCACCCGCAGCTACTTCCTGAACATCAAGGGCCCCGAGCTGCTGGACAAGTACGTGGGAGAGACCGAGCGGCATATCCGGCTGATCTTCGCCCGGGCCCGCGAGAAGGCCTCGGGAGGCAGCCCCGTGGTGGTGTTCTTCGACGAAATGGACTCCCTGTTCCGCACCCGCGGAACCGGAATCTCGTCCGACGTCGAAACCACCATTGTTCCGCAGCTGCTCTCCGAGATCGACGGCGTGGAGAAGCTGGAGAACGTCATCGTCATTGGCGCTTCCAACCGTGAGGACATGATCGATCCGGCCATCCTGCGGCCGGGACGACTGGACGTCAAGATCAAGATCCTGCGGCCCGACGCCGAAGGCGCGGCCGAAATCTTCGCCAAGTACCTGACCCCCGACCTGCCCCTGCACCGGGAGGACCTGGCGGAGAACGGCTACGACCCGCAAATGACAGTCCGCGAAATGATCCGGCGGACCGTGGAGAAAATGTACGCCGAGGACAAATCCAACGAGTACCTGGAGGTCACCTACGCCAACGGCGACACGGAAATGCTGTACTTCAAGGACTTCAACTCCGGGGCCGTCATCCAGAACGTCGTGGACCGGGCCAAGAAGTACGCCATCAAGGACCTGCTGACCCTGCACCAGCGCGGCCTGCGCATTGATCATTTGATGCGGGCCGTGGTGGATGAGTTCCGTGAGCATGAAGACATGCCCAACACCACCAATCCGGACGACTGGGCCCGTATTTCCGGGAAGAAAGGCGAGCGCATCACGTACATCCGCACCATCATTCAGGGCAAGGCCGGGCAGGAGCCCGGGCGCACCATCGAAACCACTGCCAACCCCGGACAGTATCTGTGAGCGTGCGCCGTGTCATGGGCACGGAAACCGAGTACGGCGTGCTGGCGCCCGCCCTGCCCGCAGCCAACGCCACGGTCCTGTCCAGCCAGATCATCAACGCCTATGCGGCCACGCGGCGCAGCGGCATGGGCAACTTCCGGGAACACGCTGGGACTACACCGACGAAGCTCCGCTGAACGACGCCCGTGGCTTCACCGTGCCCCGCACCGCAGCCGATCCGACCCAGCTGACGGATGCGCCGCCGGTGCTGGACGCGGAGCAAATCGCCATGGAGGGGGAGGGCCGGCGGCGCTCTACGGAGAACAGTCCGCTGACAACGCCGTCCTCATGAACATGGTGCTGTCCAACGGTGCCCGGCTGTACGTGGACCATGCCCATCCGGAGTATTCCTCGCCCGAGGTGACCACCCCGCGCGACGCCGTGCTGTGGGACAAAGCCGGCGACGCCGTGGTGCTGGCCGCCATGCGGCACATCGCCGCCGCGCCGGGCTTCTCACCGGTGAACCTGTACAAGAACAACACCGACAGCAAAGGTGCGTCCTACGGTTCCCACGAAAACTATCTGGTGCCGCGCAGCGTTCCGTTTGCCCATCTGGTGCAGGGGCTGGTGCCCTTCTTCGTCAGCCGGCAGGTCATTGTTGGCTCCGGCCGGGTGGGCAGGGGCACCAGCAACCAGCGCCAGGGCTACCAGCTGAGCCAGCGCGCCGATTTCTTCGAAGCCGAAGTGGGGCTGGAAACCACCATCCGGCGGCCCATCGTCAACACCCGCGACGAACCCCACGCCGTGGCGGAAAAATACCGCCGCCTGCACGTGATCATCGGCGACGCCAACCTCAGCGAAGTGTCGGCGCTGCTCAAAGTGGGAACCACGTCCATTGTGCTGTCCATGATCGAGGCCGGCACCGGCCCGGCTATCGAACTGCGGGATCCCGTGGGGTCCCTCCAGGCCATTAGCCACGACCCCACCCTGGAACAGCTCGTGGAACTCAAGGACGGCCGGATGGTCACCGGGCTGGACCTGCAGGAGATGTACCTGGAGGCCGCCGCCCGGCACTGCCGAAGCAGCGGCGCCGACGCCGACACCGAGGACATCCTCACCCGGTGGACGTCCCTGGTGGGCACCCTCAAGCGCGACCCGATGGAAGCCGCCTCCTCCGTGGACTGGGTGGCCAAGCTGCGGCTGCTGCAGGCCTACCGGGACCGGGACGGACTGGCGTGGTCCGACCCCCGGCTGCACCTGGTGGACCTGCAGTACTCCGACATGCGGCCGGAGAAGGGCTCTACTACCGGCTGGCGGCCCGCGGAGAAATGGAGCGGGTCCTCACTGATGCCGAGATCGCCCGGGCGGTCAACGAACCCCCCGAGGATACCCGCGCCTATTTCCGCGGCAAGTGCGTGAGCCGTTTCCCCCATGAAGTGGTGGGAGCAAGCTGGGACTCGATCATTTTCGAGCTGCCGTCGCACCGGCGCCTGCAGCGCATTCCCACCCGCGAACCGCTCCGGGGCACGCGGGCGCTGACCGAGGAACTGTTTGCCGCTTCGGCCGACGCGGAGGATTTTGTCGCCCGGCTCCTGACCGGTCCCGAACATAGCGTGGCACCATAGGACTAAGCGTCAGAGTTCGGATCCGGCAGGACACGGCAGGACCCGTCAACGGGCCGGATTCCGGCCAGGAGAGGCAACGATCATGTCAACCCAAGACCGCAAAAGCACCGCACCCCGCACCGAGGAAGAGGAACTGGAGGAGACGCCCCTCCGGCAGGGGACCCCGCCGCGGCGGCATCGCCCCAGACCGAAGGCGTGGATGACCTCCTGGACGAGATCGACGGCGTGCTGGAAAACAACGCCGAGGAATTTGTCCGGGGCTTCATCCAGAAGGGCGGACAGTAGCGGATGACCCACCGGGACCCTGCAGCAGCAGTAAACGGGGCGCCGCCGCCCTCCTTCACCGACCATCTGGCCCGCCACCATCCCGGCCTGCTGCCCTCCGCCCGGCAGCTGGGCACCGCGGGACCCGGATCAGCGGCTGCGGCAGCGCCGCAGGCCACCACCATCGTTTCCCTGACCTACGCGGGCGGCGTGCTGATGGCCGGCGACCGGCGGGCCACCATGGGCAACATGATCGCCAGCCGGCACATTAAGAAGGTCTTTCCGGCGGATACCTACTCGGTTGTCGGCATTGCCGGCACCGCCGGCCTGGCGGTGGACATGATCCGGCTCTTCCAGGTGGAGCTGGAGCACTACGACAAGATCGAGGGGACGCCCATGAGCCTGGACGGCAAGTCCAACCGCCTGGCCGCCATGGTGCGCTCCAATCTTCCCCTGGCCCTGCAGGGGCTCGCCGTCGTGCCCTTGTTTGCCGGGTACGACACCGAGCGCCATCTGGGCCGTCTGTTCTCCTACGATGTGACCGGGGGCCGTTACGAGGAGTACGAATTCCACAGCGTGGGATCGGGCTCCGTGTTCGCCCGGGGAGCGCTGAAAAAGCTGTGGCAGCCGGGCCTCGACGAGGAACAGGCGGTGGCGGTCGCCGTCGAAGCCCTCTACGACGCGGCCGACGACGACTCCGCCACCGGCGGGCCGGACCTGGTCCGGCAGCTGTGGCCGGTCGTTTACGTGGTCAACAGCGCCGGACACCGGGAAATCCCGGAACGGGAACTGCAAATGACGGCGCGGAACCTGGTTGAGCGCCGCTCCGTTGCCGGGCGGGAGAGCTGACCATGACCCAGCAGTTCTATGTATCGCCCGAACAGCTAATGAAGGACCGGGCGGATTTCGCCCGGAAAGGATTGCCCGGGGCCGTTCCGTCGTCGTCCTCACCTGCCGCGACGGCATCGCCCTTGTCGCGGAGAACCCATCGCCGTCGCTGCACAAGCTGGGCGAGATTTACGACCGGATCGGATTTGCCGCCGTGGGCAAATACAACGAGTTCGAGAGCCTGCGTCAGGCCGGCGTCCGGTACGCCGATGTGCGCGGTTACTCCTATTCCCGGGAGGACGTTTCGGCCCGCGGGCTGGCCAGCGTCTATGCCCAGAGCCTGGGCTCGGTGTTCACCACGGAGGGGAAGCCCTTCGAAGTGGAACTCGCCGTGGCCGAAGTGGGGGCCGAGCCCTACGCAGACCACCTGTACCGCCTGACCTTTGACGGATCAATCGCCGATGAAAGCAATTTTGTGGTGATGGGCGGGCAGGCCGAGGTGGTCCGTGAAGCCCTGGCCCGGACCTGGAACCAGGACACCGGGTTTCCGGAAGCAGTCCGCACCGCGGTCGCCGCGCTTTCCGCTACCCGCGGCCGCCCGGAACAGACATCCGGATCCGGGGTCAACGTCAACGGGGACGGATCGTCCGGTTACGGCGGCAGTGAGGCCGCAGCGGGCGAGCCCGAGCGCCTCGGAGCGGGACTGCTTGAAGTGGCTGTCCTGGACCGGTCTCCGCTGTCCTCCCGGGGCACTGTGCGGGCGTTCCGGCGAATCAACACTGTCGAGCTGGACCGGCTGCTGTCCGGGCCGGAGGGAAACTGATGGACCGCAGAATCTTTGGTATTGAAACCGAGTTCGGCATCGCCTACTCCGGCCCCGACTCCCGGCCGCTGTCCCCGGAGGAGGTGGCACGCTACCTTTTTCGGAAGGTCGTCAGCTGGGGCAGGTCCTCCAACGTCTTCCTGACCAACGGTTCCCGGCTCTACCTGGACGTGGGGTCGCACCCGGAATATGCGACGGCGGAGTGCGATGACCTGGCGCAGCTCGTGGCGCACGACCGGGCCGGTGAACTGATCCTGGATGACCTCGTGGAGGAGGCGGAGGACCGGCTGCGGGCGGAGGGGTTCAACGGCAGCGTCTATCTGTTCAAAAACAACACCGATTCGGCTGGAAATTCCTACGGAAGCCACGAAAACTACCTGATTCCCCGGCGGCTGGAATTCTCGCGCCTGGCCGAAATCCTCATCCCGTTCCTCGTGACCCGGCAGCTGCTGGTCGGCGCGGGGAAGGTCCTGAAAACGCAGTCCGGCTCGCTGTATGCGTTCTCCCAGCGTGCGGACCACATCTGGGAAGGAGTGTCCTCCGCCACTACGCGGTCACGACCGATTATCAATACCCGGGACGAACCCCACGCCGATGCCGAGCACTACCGCCGGCTGCATGTGATTGCCGGGGACTCCAACATGTCCGAAACCACCACGCTGCTGAAGGTGGGAAGCGTCGACCTCATGCTCCGCCTCATCGAATCCGGGGCCGTGATGCGGGACCTCCGGCTGGAAAACCCGATCCGCAGCATCCGCGAAATCTCCCACGACCTCACCGGCAAAATGCCGTTGAAGCTGGCCAACGGAACCACCATCACCGCCCTGGAACTGCAGCGCGTCTACCTCGGCCGGGTCCAGGAATTCGTCGCCGCGAACGGAGAGCACAACCGCCACGTCGGCCGGGTCCTCGACCTGTGGGAACGGACCTTGGACGCCATCGACAGCGGAAACTCCTCCGGCATCGACACCGAGGTGGACTGGGCGATCAAGAAAAACTCGTGGACCGGTACGCCGTGCGCCATTCGCTGGAGCTGACCTCCCCGCGCCTGGCCCAGATCGACCTGACGTACCACGACATATCGCGCAGCCGCGGCCTGTTCTACCTCCTGCAATCCCGGGGCGAGACGGCCCGCGTGGTCGAGGACAGCCACGTGAAGGAGGCCGTGGACGTTCCGCCGCAGAGTACCCGGGCGAAGCTGCGCGGCGATTTCGTGCGCCGGGCCAAAGCCGCCAACCGTGATTTTACGGTGGACTGGGTGCACCTGAAGCTTAACGACCGGGCGCAGCAGACGGTGTTGTGCAAGGATCCGTTTGCCGCCGTCGACGAGCGCGTCGAGGCCCTGCTGGCGACACTCTAGGGCAGCGGGGACGCGCCCTTACCCGGCCGCCCTGCGGGCAAAGTTCCTGTTAACGGCTGTCCCAAGGCAGCACTCAGGCAGAAACGCTAGGCTGGATGCGACCGCCCGCGCCGGCGACCCCGACAGAACCGGGGAACAGCCGCGGGCCCATCTGTCCACCACTGAAAGAAGTACTGTGCGAAAAGTACTAGCCGTAAGCTTGTCTTCCCTGCTCCTGATTTCCGCCTGCTCCGGCGGGGACACCGGCACGGCGGGCAAATCCGCAGGCCAGTCCGGAGTATTCGACTCCGTGAAGGTCAACGTCGAGGACCAGGAGACTGCGCCCGAGGTTGAGTTCGATGCTCCCCTGGACATCACCGAAAGTGCCGCCAAGATCGTGTACACGGGCGACGGCGAGACCGTTGCCGAGGGCCAGAGCATCACGTTCAAGTTCGTGGCGCTTAACGCTGAAGACGCGACCGTCCTGGGCGACTCTTATTCGCAGGCTGCTTCCATGCTGCCCGTGAACGACCAGCTGAAGGAACAGGACCCCGTGCTGTACGAGGTCCTGCTTGGCGCCAAGGTGGGGTCGCACATTGCCTACGCCTTCCCGGATGCGCAGGCCGCTGCCGCCGAGGGCGAAGAGGAGCAGCCGACGCAGGTTATGGTCCTGAGCGTCCAGAGCGCCCAGGACACCGTGTCGATGCTCTCACCGGATGAAGCGGCGTCCCGCAACGCCGAGGGCAGCCTGCTGATGAGCCCTGAAGACGTGGCGAAACTGGACTCCGACGGCAAGCTGCCGGAGGTCACCTTCGGCGAGGACGGCGTCCCGTCGATCACCGTTCCCGAGAACGCCGAGGACCCCGACAAGCTGATCGTCAAGGTCCTGGAAGAGGGCGACGGCGCGGTTGCGGGGGAAACCAGCACCGTGAAGGCGAAGTACCTCGGCGTTTCGCTGCGTGACGGCGAAACTTTCGATTCCAGCTATGAAGGCGGCGAAGCGCTCGAGTTCGGTCTCGACAGCGTGATCTCGGGCTGGACCTACGGCCTCGCCGGCCAGAAGGCGGGATCCAAGCTCCTGCTGGTCCTGCCGACAGAGCTGGCCTACGGCGATCCCGCCGGCGGCTCCGCTCCGTCCGGGCCCTCGTGTTTGTCGTGGAGCTCGAAGAAGTCAAGTAGCGTTAGAACCGAAAACAGCGTCAATGCGGCACTGCCGCAGCGAGGAGCACCATGTCATTTGGTAAGCGTGAATACGACCGCCAGAAGCCGGAGATCGACTTCCCGGACCACGAAGCCCCCACGGAGCTTCGGATCGAAGACATCGTGGTGGGCGACGGTCCCGAGGCCAAGGCCGGGGACACCGTTTCCACCCACTACGTCGGTGTCGCCTTCTCCACCGGCGAAGAGTTCGACGCATCGTGGAACCGCGGCACTCCGCTGGACTTCCGCGTCGGCGTCGGCCAGGTCATCGAAGGTTGGGACCAGGGCCTGCTGGGCATGAAGGTCGGCGGCCGCCGCCGGCTTGAAATCCCGGCCCAGATGGCCTACGGCGACCGCGGTGCCGGCTCGGCCGTCGCCCCCGGTGAGTCGCTGATCTTCGTGGTGGACCTGCTGGGCGTCCGCTAGCCCTTCACCGCACAGCAAAAGGCGGGTCCGCAGCTGCACTGCAGCCGCGGACCCGCCTTTGCTGTCTTCCCGGCCGCACGCGGAGCACGCCGGAGCCCACCGGAGCCCGCCGGACGGACGGGTGTGTGCCGCGGCCGGACGCTCCGCCGGACGCCGTGGGCGCGGTAGATTGGCTACCGTGTCCGCCAACAGAACCGAACGACTCCTGACCCTGGTCATCGTCCTGCTGTCCACCAGCCGGGGCTTTACCAAGCACGAACTCTTCGAGGAAATCGAACTCTACGGGGAAGCCCCGTCCACAGCCGCGCGCGAGAAGCTCTTCGACCGGGACAAAGCCTTCCTGCGCGAGCAGGAATACCGGTGGAGTCCTACAGCGAGGAAACGCTGTACGACTCCGACAACACCGTGCGCCGTTACCGCATCCGAGCGGACGCCTACCGGTTGCCCGGAGTGCGCTTCACTCCCGAAGAATCCGCCGTCCTCGCCCTGGCGGCAAGCATGTGGGAACAGGCGTCCCTGGGTTCGGCGGCAGCGCGGGCACTGCGCAAGCTGCAGGCCCGCGGCGTGGTGGCCGAGGCTGCCGCCGCCAGCCCCCTGCAGCCGCGCATCCGCACCAACGACCCGAACTTCGACACCGTATGGAAGGCGACGACCACCCGAACCCCGGTCTCCTTCGGCTACCGGCCGGCAGCACGCTCCCGAAGCGCCGCAGGACAGGGGAAAGCGGCGCGCCGGCGCAGCACGCAGCGGCACCTCCAGCCGTGGGGAATGGGCAGCCGGTTCGGCCACTGGTACGTGGTCGGATGGGACCTGGACCGCCGGGCCGAACGGTTCTTCCGGCTGTCCAGGATTACGACGCCGGTGGTGCTCGGGGAGGGCAGCTACGAGGTTCCGATCAACTTCAGCATTGAAGAGTCGCTGGCTTCACTGGACCGGGTGTTCGCGCCGGTCACGGCCGAGGTGGAAGTCCGGCAGGGGAGCGCCGCGGAGCTCCGGCTGCGCGCCGGCACGCCTGCGGTCCCGGCTGGGCGGCCGGGCTGGGAGGCGCTGACCCTCACCGTGTCCGACCTGGACGCCCTGGCGGCGGACACCGCCGGGCTGGGGGCCAGCGCCGCCGCCGCCGGCCCGGCCGAATTCCGGCAAAGCACCGCCGAGCTGCTGCAGCTGTCCCTGGCCGCCCAGCTTCGGCCCGTGCCGTCCTTCACCCTGGGCCGGCGCACCCCGGTTCCGGCGTCCAGTTCCACAGCCGCCCAGAGCCATCTGGCCCGGCTCCTTGACCTGGTTCCCTACGTCCTGGGCAACCAGGGGGCGGACCTTGAACTGACGGCCCGCCGTTTCGGGGTCAGCGCCGCACAGCTGGCCAGCGACCTGAACCTGCTGTTCGTCAGCGGTCCGCGCCACTATCCCAACGGTCTTATGGACGTGAACTTTGAGAATGGCCAGATTTACATCGACAATGCCGCAGACCTCTCCGAGCCGGTCCGGCTGGGGATGGATGAAGCCGCGGCGCTGATCGTCGGCCTGGAAACGCTGTCCACGCTGCCCGGCGTGGGGGAGAACCCGGCCCTGGCCGGCGCCCTGGTGAAGCTCAGCGAAGCGGCCGGGGAATCGGGCCGGGCGGGCAGCGCCGTCGCGGCCCGGCTCGCTGAACCCGATGCCGGTGCCGGTGTCCTGGACCAGCTGCAGCAGGCCATCACCGGACGCCGCCAGCTGGACCTGCGCTACCTGGTGCCCAGCCGGGATGAGGTCACCGACCGGACCGTGGACCCGCGCCGGCTCTTTTCCGTCAACGACCGCTGGTACCTTGAGGCCTGGTGCCACCGCTCCGAGGCCGTGCGCAACTTCCGGGTGGACCGCATCCACCGCGTCACCGATTCCGGTCCTGCCTCCTGGCAGGACCGGACCCGGACAGCTTTCCCCCGGGCCTTTTCCGGCCCGGGCCCGGGACGAACTGGTGACCCTGGTGCTGGAACCTTCGGCCAGCTGGGTGGAAGGCGCGTACGACGCCGGCCGCCGGGCTGATCTGCCCCGCGGGCGCACGGCGGTGGAGCTGCGAGCCGGCAACACCCGCTGGATCCCCGGATTCGTCGCCCGGCAGGGCGGCAGTGTGACGGTGGCCGCCCCCGAGAGCCTGCGCCGGGAAACGGAGCGGTGGCTCCGCAGTGCGCTGGCGAACTACACCGCGCCCAACCCCACGCCTGAGCCCGGTGCCGCGCCTGAGCCCGGCTGACCCGCCGGCAGGGCGATGCCGGCCGGTGCGGCCGGCCGGACTATGCTGGAGTCATGCCTTGGTGGTCCTGGATTTTGATATGGTCGGCGCTTGTCGTGGCCGCAGCAGCCTTCTACGCCCTTGTGGGGTGGCGGATTTTCCGTAAACTCATGTCGGTGCTGCGTGAGGCCCAAGCCGCCGTGTCGGGGCTCGCGGTGGCAGTTCCGCCACCCGCAGCCGACGCCGCAAACGCCCCCGGCCGGGAGCTCGGAATCTTTGCGGACCCCGTCCAAGCAAGGGCCCGCTACGAAGAAGGTAAAGAGGAACGCAGGGAAGTGCGGCGGGAACGGCGGATCAGCCGTCGGCTGGCCCACGGCCAGCCCCGCGCCCTGCGCGACTTTCCAGGACTCTGACGTAAACTACTTCAAAACGAAAGGACACCGGCATGGGTAACATTCAAGGCTGGCATATTATCATTCTGGTTGTTTTGGCTCTGCTGCTCTTCGGGGCGCCCAAACTTCCCGGCCTCGCCCGCAGCCTGGGGCAGTCCCTGCGCATTTTCAAGTCCGAGGTCCGGCAGATGAAGGACGACAATCCCTCAGACACTGCCTCCGGCGACCCGGTTGAGGGACGCATCGTGAACAACCCGCCCGCTGCCGGCACTCCCGGAACCGCAACCCCGCACGCTGCACCGCACGCGCCGGGCACCGGCGGCACCGACCAGCGCCCCGCGGGCAACCCGCCCACCAGCCTGTAACGGCCGTGGCGCTGACCAAGGGCGCAAATCCAACCCTGAAGGGCGGATGGCCCTCAAGGAACACCTGCGGGAAGCCCGCAACCGCCTGTTCAAGGCTGCCATCGCTATTGCTCTTGGAGCGGTGGCGGGGTTCTTCCTGTACATGCCGGTTTTCAATGCCCTGACGCGTCCGGTCCTCGATGTGGGCAACCAGGAGGGCCGCTTCGCGACCATCAACTTCGAGGGCGTGGTCACGCCCTTCGACCAGATGGTCCAGGTTTCGGTGTTCATCGGAGTGCTGCTCTCCTGCCCGGTGTGGCTCTACCAGCTGTGGGCTTTCATCACGCCCGGGCTCAAGACCAAGGAACGGCGCATGGCCCTCGGGTTCATGGCAGCATCGGTGCCGCTGTTCCTGGGCGGCGTGCTCCTGGCCTGGATTTTGTTGCCCAGCGCCATCGAAGTCCTTACGGGTTTCACCCCCGAGGGCAGCGCCAACGTGATCACGGCCACGGTCTATCTTGCCTTTGTGCTGCGGCTGCTGCTGGCCTTCGGTATTGCTTTCCTGATTCCCGTGGTGCTCGTGGGCCTGAACATGACGGGCATCCTGCCGGGCAAGCTCATCCTCAAGTACTGGCGGATCACCATCTTTGTGATCTGTGTGTTCGCCGCCATGGCCGCACCCGGTGGCGATGCCCTCACCATGTTCTACATGGCGGCTCCGCTGCTGGTGCTGTTCGCCGTGGCGGTGGGAATCTGCCTGCTGAACGACAAGCGCCGCGCCCGCAGGAACGCGGCCCGCGAGGCGGCGGTCGGAGAATCAGCCGACACGGCCTCCTCCTGGAGAACCTCTAGCCCGCACGGCGGCCCCGGCAAAGTTTTCGCCCACCGCGGACCCGCGGGCGGGAGGACGCAGCCGGCGCCGGGCAGAGTCTAGGCTGGGAGCATGACTTCCCCGTCGGAGCGGTACCTGGCCGCGAAACAACTTGCCGAACATTCCAGGACCCAACTTGCGGTCTTCGAGCAGCAGCTGGGTTTCGAGCTGGATCCTTTCCAAATCGACGCGTGCCGGTCCGTTGAGGCCGGCCGCGGTGTTCTCGTGGCCGCCCCCACAGGTGCCGGCAAGACCGTGGTGGGGGAGTTCGCCGTCTATCTGGCGCTCGGCCGCGGACTCAAAGCCTTCTACACCACCCCGATCAAGGCACTGAGCAACCAGAAATACCTCGAGCTCGCGGCGTCCTACGGAGCGGAGCGCGTAGGCCTGCTGACCGGCGACACCAGCATCAACCCGGACGCCGACGTCGTCGTGATGACCACGGAAGTGCTGCGGAACATGCTGTACTCCGGTTCCTCCACGCTGGATGAGCTGGGTTACGTGGTGATGGATGAAGTGCATTACCTGGCGGACCGCTTTCGGGGCGCGGTCTGGGAGGAGGTCATCATCCACCTCCGGTCCGACGTCCAGCTGGTGTCCCTGAGTGCGACAGTGTCCAATGCCGAAGAGTTCGGGGCCTGGCTCGACACCGTCCGTGGGGATACCGACGTCGTGGTTTCCGAGCACCGCCCCGTACCGCTTTGGCAGCACGTCATGGTGGGCAGGGAGATCATGGACCTGTTCGAGTCCGATGTCTCGTTTGACGAAGCAGCCGCACCCGCGCAGCCGGCGGGAATCCAGGAGCGCTACCGCGTGAACCCCGAACTGCTGGAACTGGCCCGTGCCGAGTCCCGGATCAACCAGCGCGGCGGCGGACACTGGGGCGGCTCCCGCGGGTCGTCGCGCGGAGGACGCCGCGACGCACCTCGCCGTGGACACGGCGGACCGCCGATGAGCCGGATCCCCAAGGCCTCCCGCCCCGCCGTCATTGCCCAGCTGGACAAGCGCGGGCTGCTACCGGCCATCACCTTCATTTTCTCCCGCAACGGCTGCGACGGCGCCGTCCGACAGTGCGTCGATTCCGGCCTGTGGCTGACCACCGAGCCCGAGCGGCTGGCCATTGCCCGCATCGTGGACGAAGCATGCCAGGACATCCCCGACGACGACCTCGAAGTCCTGGGTTTTTGGACCTGGCGGGAGGGACTGATCCGCGGCTTCGCCGCCCACCACGCCGGCATGCTCCCCACCTTCAAGGAAGTCGTGGAGCGGCTGTTCACCGCCGGGCTGGTCCGCGCCGTTTTTGCCACCGAAACCCTGGCCCTGGGGATTAACATGCCCGCCCGCACCGTGGTGCTGGAAAAACTGGACAAGTTCAACGGTGAAGCGCATGTGGACATCACGGCAGGGGAGTACACCCAGCTCACCGGCCGGGCGGGCCGCCGGGGCATCGACGTCGAGGGCCATGCCGTGGTGCTGTGGCAGCCGGGAACGGATCCGGCCGCCGTGGCGGGTCTGGCCAGCCGCCGGACCTATCCGCTCAATTCCAGTTTCCGTCCGACGTACAACATGAGCATCAACCTGATGGCACAGTTTGGCCGTGAACGGTCCCGTGAAATCCTGGAATCGTCGTTTGCCCAGTTCCAGGCTGACCGGTCGGTTGTCGGGCTGGCGAAGCAGGTCCGGTCCCGGGAGGAATCCCTCACCGGCTACGAAAAGGCCATGACCTGCCATCTGGGGGACTTCACCGAATATGCTGCGCTCCGCCGGGAGCTCTCGGATGCCGAGGCGCAGGCCTCAAAGTCGCGCGCCCGGGACCGCCGGTCCGCCGTTGCCGCGTCGCTGGACGCCCTGGCTCCGGGCGACGTCATCCTGATTCCCGGCGGGCGGAACTCCGGATACGCCGTCGTGCTTCCGCTCGATGCCCAGCCCAGCCGGGAGGCGCGGACAACGGTGCTGACCGAGGACAAGCAAATCCGCCGGATCACCGCGGCGGAGCTGGACGGGGCGGTGGAAGCCGTCTCCCACATCCGGATTCCCAAGTCGTTCAACTCACGCACGGCGAAGGACCGCAGGGATTTGGCTTCGTCCATGCGCAATGCCCTGCACGACCACCGGCCGCCGCGGCCGGCGGCGGCACGCGGCGCCCTGCACGCCCACGGCGCCGACCGGCGGGAGCGGGCCATCACCGAACTGCGCCGGCAGCTGCGCGCCCACCCGTGCCACGGCTGCAGCGACCGGGAAGACCACGCCCGGTGGGCTGAGCGGTGGTGGAGCTGCGCCGCGAGACGGACAACCTGACGGCCCAAATCCGCGGCCGCACCAACACCATCGCCAAGACCTTCGACCGCGTGTGCGACGTGCTGGAACACTACGGCTACGTAGCCCCGGACGACAGCGGCCGTTCGGCCGTGACGCCGGCGGGGCAAAAGCTGCGGCGTATCTACGGCGAGAAAGACCTGCTGGTCGCGCTGACCCTGCAGCACGGCGCGTTCAGCGAGGTTGATCCCGCGGAACTCGCAGCGCTGGCCACCGCCCTGGTGTACCAGGCCAAGCGCGAGGAGCGGGGCGTTCGCCCGAGGCTGCCCAGCGTGTCCCTTGAAGTGGCCATGGACATCATCGTGCAGCAGTGGTCCCGGCTCACCGACATTGAGGAAGCCAAACGGCTGCCCCAAACCGGGGAGCCCGAGCTGGGCCTGGTATGGCCCATGTACAAATGGGCCAAGGGCAAGCACCTCCAGCTCGCACTGAACGGCACCGAACTGGCCGCCGGCGACTTCGTCCGGTGGGCCAAGCAGGTGATCGACCTGCTGGACCAGCTGGCCAAGGTGCAGGATCTGCCCGACGGCCTGCGCCGGCGCTGCATCGACGCCATCGGACTGATCCGCCGGGGCGTCGTCGCATACTCCGTCGTCAGCGAGTAACCGTACGTGGACTTCCGCCGCCCGGGCGGGCGGCGGAGTCCGCCATGAACCCCGTCCGGAACCGGACACCGGAACCCGCAGCGCTACATCCGTACAGCACCAACTCCGTACAGCACTAAAGAAAACAGGTGAGTCCTTGAACGTCCAACCCCCTGCTGCCGCCCCGCAGCTGACGCTTTACCGCAACGGGTCCGTCTACAGCGCCGCAGATCCGTTTGCCACGGCCATGCTGGTGGAGGGGGACACTGTGGCGTGGGTCGGCTCGGAGCACGCGGCAACCTCCCTCCAGGATGCACGGATGACGGTCGTGGATCTGCAGGGCGCCTTGATTACTCCAGGTTTCGTGGACGGGCACGCCCACGTCACCGAAACCGGAGCCGCGCTGTCCTCCCTCAACCTGAGCACTGCCTCGTCATTGGCCGAGCTCCTCGAGCTGGTGGCGAAGGCAGCCAACGGCACGGAGGGACTCATTTCGGGATACGGATGGGATGAGTCATCCTGGCCCGAACGCCGGGTGCCCACAGCTGCGGAACTCGACGCCGCTTCCGGTTTCCGCCCTGTCTATCTGGCCCGGACCGACGTCCACTGCGCCGCCGTATCCGGAACCCTGGCCGCCGCCCTGAAGCTGGCGGAGCACGACGGCTGGGATGACGGGTTCGTGGTGCGTTCGGCCCACACCGCGGCCCGCACGGCGTCCCGGTCCCTGGACCTGGCCCAGCGCTCCCGCTACCAGCAGGCAGCCCTGAAGCACGCTGCCGGTCACGGCATCGTCGCGGTCACCGAAATGGCTGCGCCGCACCTCTCCCCGGTTGAGGACCTGCGCCAGCTCATGGGACTGGAAGGCTCGCTGGGAGACACACCGCTCCCGCAAATCCTGCCCTATTGGGGGCAGCTGGTTCAGACCGAGGCGGAACTGGCCGACGCCACGGCACCCTTTGAGGGCAGGCTGATCGGTCTGGCCGGTGACTTGAACATGGACGGGTCGCTGGGGGCCCGGACCGCGGCCCTGCGCGCTCCATACACCGATGCTCCGGACACCAGCGGGACCCTGTACTTGAGCGGCGAGCAGGCCGGCCGGCACCTGGAACTGGTAACCCGTGCCGGGCTCCAGGGCGGTTTCCACGTGATCGGCGACGCCGGCCTGGACACGGTCCTTGCCGGCCTGCGGATAGCTGCCGAAGCCGTGGGCGAGGACCGCATCCGGGCCGCCCACCACCGTATGGAACACCTCGAACTGGCCGACGACGGCGCTGTCGCCGAACTGGTCCGGTTCGGGGCTGTCGCCAGCATGCAGCCCGGGTTTGACAGTGCCTGGGGTGGCCCCGGCGGCCTCTACGAGCAGCGGCTGGGAGAGCGCAGCGGGGCCATGAACAGGTACGCGTCCCTGCTCTCGGCCGGCGTGATGGTGGCCCTGGGATCCGATTCGCCGGTGATTCCTATGACACCCTGGTCCGCGGTCCGCGCTGCCGTCTCCCATTCGAATCCTGCCGAACGGATTTCCGCCCGTGCCGCCTTTATCGGGCACACCCGCGCTGGCTGGCGGGCCGCCGGGGCCGGGAACTTCATGCTCGGCCAGCTCGCTCCCGGTGCCCCTGCCTCGTACGCGGTGTGGGAAGTCGAGGAACTGATGGTGCAGACCCCCGAGGCCAAGGGGGCTGCCTGGAGCACGGATCCGCGGGCCGGAACCCCGCTGCTTCCGGCCCTGGACACGGGGCATGAGCCCCGTTGCCTGCTGACCGTCCACGACGGTGTCGAACTCTACCGGGCGGTAGGTTTCTAGCGCAGAGAGCAGTTCTGCCGGCTCGGTTTTGCCTGCCTGACCTGCAAAGACGAGGAACGGCCCTAGTCAGGGACTTATTGACACATTCCCGACAGCACGTAGGCTAGGGGAATCGCAGGCGGTGTTCGGGGAACCGAATCCGCTGCGCCGGAAAGAATCAGCACACCGCGCGCTGAGCCGTTCGCGTACTCAGAGGCGGAGGCCAGGTATGAACCAGGTACCAGGCACGCAGTGCGCACCAGGGCAGGCTTGACCGTCAGTAGAAAACAGTCCCGGCTTAGGCCGGTTCTGGCCCGAAGGCGGAAGAGCCTGCCCTTGTGTGCGGCGGATGAGTACTCGGACGCCGGGCCGGGGTCGCTGCGCCCGCGCGGCATTTTGTGTGACCGGCACAGCACGTGAGCTGGGCATCGCCGGAGACCTCCTCCCATATACTGGGAAGTCTTGCCGGGGTGCCCACCCCACAGGCTGCGTCTGCGCAGCCTATCCCGAATGAAAGGCGAATGCGTGCGCGTCCTGACCATCATCCCGACCTACAACGAGATCGAATCCCTCCCCAAGACGCTTCAGCGGCTGCGGACGGCGGTGCCCGACTCGGATGTTCTGATCGCGGACGATAACAGCCCGGACGGCACCGGCGCCTACGCCGACGGGATCGCCGCCGCTGACCCGCGCGTCCACGTGCTGCACCGCAAAGGCAAGGAGGGGCTGGGAGCGGCGTACATCGCCGGTTTCCGCTGGGGGCTGGAGCGTGACTATGACGTCCTCGTCGAAATGGATGCTGACGGTTCCCACAAGCCCGAGCAGCTTCCCCTGCTCCTGGAAGCAGTGGAAGCCGGTGCAGACCTGGTCATTGGCTCCCGCTGGGTATCCGGCGGATCGGTCGTGAACTGGCCCTGCACCGCAAGATCCTGTCCCGGGGCGGAAGCCTGTACTCGCGCCTGATGCTCGGCATCGGCGTCCGCGACATCACGGCCGGCTACCGCGCCTTCCGGCGCACCACACTCGAAAAGCTGGACCTCAGTGCCGTTGAATCGGTGGGATACGGCTTCCAAGTGGACATGACCTTCCGTGTCGCCCGCCTGGGGCTGTCGATCCGCGAAGTCCCCATTACCTTTGTCGAACGCGAGTTCGGTGCGTCCAAGATGAGCGGCAACATCGTCTTTGAAGCGATGGCCAATGTCACTAAGTGGGGACTGGCCGCGCGCTGGAAGAAACTGACCCGGCGCGGCTAGCCCCGGCTGAACGACGAAGGAGGGCGGATGCCGTACGGCATCCGCCCTCCTTTTATTGTTTAGTGCCCCACTGCGCGGGCCCCGATGACCGGGGCGCGCGGGAAAGTGCTACTTGGAAGCTGAAGTACGTTCCCCGCGCCGTTCCCGCAGGATGGTGAGCCGGTCCTGGAGGATCGTCTCCAGCTCGTCGATGCTGCGCCGTTCCAGCAACATGTCCCAGTGCGTGCGCACCGGCTTGTCATTGCTGGTGTCGGGCTTCTCGCCGTCAACCAGGAGGGCTTCCTTGCCGGTCTTGGATACCCAGACCGGAGGAACGTCGGCCTCGGCAGCGAACGTCACGAAAACCCGTTCACCGTCCTCGCAGCGGTATTCCACCCGCTGGCGGGGAGCCGGCTCGACACCGGATTCAGTCTCCATGCTCTGCGCGCCGAGGCGCATACCCCGCAGGCTGCGATCGCTCATCTTTTCTCCCTCTTCAGTCCGAAGGATCCCGGGGGATCCGTCTGTAGTGCTGGTGGTGCCGTTCCGCCCACTGATGTCAACGCCGGTTCAGCGCCAAATGTTCCGGTGCGGCGTCCGCGCCCGTTTTCAGCGGTCCGCTCCGGGGCAGACCCCGGCAAACAACCAATTATACCGGCCCTGACAACCCGTGCGGACCAGCACCCCGCGGATCAGCGCTTCCAGCCCTAGGCGTCGGGGGAGTCAGCCAGCGTCGGCCCGGCTGGTGCTGCAGCCGCCGGTGCCTTGGCCGGTCCTGATCCCTTGGCCGGCACCGATCCGTTGGCCGGTGTCGATCCGCTGCCCGCCGGTGTGCCGGACGGGCTGCCGTTGGCGGAGGGCATGTCGGGAACGTAGTTCCCCAACGCGCTCCCCACACCCTTGAGGGCTTCCCCAAGCTCGCTGGGTATGATCCACATCTTGTTCGATGTTCCCTCGGCCAGCTTCGGCAGCGTCTGCAGGTACTGGTACGCCAGCAGTTTCTGGTCCGGATTTCCCTTGTGAATAGCTTCGAACACCTTGGCGATTGCCTGCGACTCACCGTCAGCGCGCAGGATGTCGGCCTTGGCGTCACCCTCGGCGGCAAGGATGGCAGCCTGGCGGCGGCCTTCCGCGTTCAGGATCTGGGCCTGCTTGGTGCCCTCGGCCGTCAGGATGGTGGCACGGCGTTCGCGCTCGGCACGCATCTGCTTTTCCATGGAGTCCTGGATCGACAGGGGCGGTTCAATGGCCTTCAGCTCGACCCGTGACACCCGGATGCCCCACCGGCCGGTGGCTTCGTCCAGGACGCCGCGCAGCTGGCCGTTGATGCGGTCGCGGGAGGTCAGGGCTTCTTCGAGGTTCAGCCCGCCGACCACGTTTCGCAGCGTGGTGGTGGTCAGCTGCTCGACGGCGTGGATGTAGTTCGCGATTTCATACGTCGCGGCACGGGGGTCGGTGACCTGGAAGTACACCACCGTGTCGATCGACACCACAAGGCTGTCTTCAGTAATGACCTGCTGCGGCGGGAAGGAGACCACCTGTTCACGGAGGTCCAGCAACGGCAGCAGCCGGTCCACGAACGGAATAAGAATGGTTAGGCCCGGATTGAGCGTGCGCTGGTACTTACCCAGCCGTTCAACGACGCCCGCGCGGGCCTGCGGGATGATCTTGACCGATTTCACCAGAATGACCAAGACAAAAATTATCAGGACAGCCAGAATGATGATGAGGCCGGTAGCTCCGGAACTCATGTTCCCCCTTCAGGTTTTGGCAGGCCCGTCCGGGCCCGGCCGTGTTCTGTGCCGGCGGCGGCTGCCCCCGGTCGTTGGCCGCCGTCGCCGGCGGTGGGTCTGTCAGCGCTGGTCGCTCTCCCGCCCATCAGCCCATCCCTCCGACGGACGGGGGTCTGACGAATGGGCCCCTGCGGGTGCCGGCACGACGACGGCGGTTGCGCCGTCGATCCGGGTAACCAGGGCGGGCGCTCCCGCAGTGAGGCTGGAGCCGTCCGGTGTCCGTGCCGTCCAAATGTCTCCGCCTATCTTCACGGTTCCCGTGGTGCCGCTGACGGCTTCCAGGGCCAGGGCAGGTTCGCCGATCAGGCGTTCCACGTTGGACCGCTGGTCCCGCGGGCCGCGTTCCAGGTGCTTTAAGGCTATCGGGCGCACCAGCACGATCATGAGCAGCGCCACGATGCAGAAAACGACCACCTGCAGGAACAGCGGTGCGCCGAAGAGTGCCGCGAGCATGGCCCCCAGGGCGCCCACGGACAGCATCGCGAAGAAAAGGTCCAGGGTCAGTGTTTCGACGGCGGCCAGTCCCAGGAAGAGTACGAGCCAGACGGCCCATCCGTAGTCAAGCAGCCATTGGTATACGTCCTGCATGTGGGTTCCCTTCGGCTCCGCCGGCAAGGGACGGCGGGCGGTTGTGCGGGCGGTGTTGTCCATTGTGCCTGAAAAGGCGCCGGAGCTGTCACTCATACACTGTTGCCGACTATAACGTTTAGGCGCCTCTTTTCGTGCCCCACATCATACTCCGTGCTGCCGGGGGAGTCAGGCGGCGCGGAAGAGCTGCAGCGAAAATGCGGCCGTGACCGGGACCGTGCCGGTGATCGGTGCCAGTGACCGGGTGAGAGTTTCCGGGTTCAGGTGCCGGGCCGAGGGGCCCATGAGCGCTGCGTTGCGGATATCCGCGGCGGAGAGCTGCATCGGGTAGGTGCAGTGCCGGGTTTCGACCGGATGGAAATGCGCTGCCAGGGAGCCGTTGACCCGGGATTCTTTTCCCCGCCGATATCCAGCATGCCGGCGAGAGCGCGGATTTCCCTGAGGTGTTCCGGCTGGGGAGTGACCACGGCAAGACTGCCGCCGCGGGGGAGTACGCGGTGGAATTCAGCAGCGTTGCGGGGAGCAAAAACGTTCAGCACCGCGTCCACCGATGCATCGGCCAGCGGCAGGGCCGCCATACGTCCCATACCAGGCAGGCGGCCGCGGGCAGCGTCCGGCGGCGCGCCGCAGCGCGAACTTCGAAATGTCCAGCGCCACCGCAGCTGCGCCGGGCAGTTTTTCCGTGACGGCCTGCAGGTAATAGCCGGTGCCGGCGCCGGCGTCGAGCAGTGTCCGGGCCGCGGGGGCCGACGCTGCCACCAGCCCTGCCAGCTCCTGCGCCATGGGAAGGTAGTGGCCTGCTGCGAGGAAATCGGCGCGCGCCTGGACCATCTGAGCGGTGTCGGCCTGGAACTTCGTTCCGCTGCCGGTCAGCAGGTTGAAGTATCCCTGCCGGGCGGCGTCGTATCGGTGCCCCAGACCGCAGGCGAGCGACGGGACACCTCCTGTTTCAGCGGCGGCGAGGGGATTCCGGCAGACAGGGCACAGCAGCAGCGGCAGGGGAGCGGGGGGCATCTTTCCATCTTAGGTGTGCCGCCTGCGCGGCCGGGAATTAAGCCGGTAGTAGGCTCGGCTGGGTGAAACCATGTGACCTGAATCTCCTGCAGTCCGTCTCCGCTCCTACTATCCACCCGGACGGCACGCACGCCGTGGTGTCCGTAACCCGCCCCGACTTCGCCGCTGACGCCTACGTGGGCCAGCTGTGGACCGTTCCGCTGGCCGGCGCCGCCGCCCCGCGCCGCCTTACCCGGGGATTCGCCGACACCCAGCCGCGGTTCTCCCCGGACGGCACGGTCCTGGGGTTCCTGCGGTCCATGCCGGGCGGGAAACCGCAGCTGTATGCGGTACCCGCCGCCGGGGGTGAACCCGTCCAGCTGACCGACCGGAAAATGGGCGTGGGCGCCTTTAATTTCTCCCCGGATTCCGCGCAGCTGGTGTTTTCCTCGAGGATTCCGCAGCACGGCCGGTATGGAACGGTCGACGGCGTGGGTCCGGGGGCCGAGGATCCGAGACTGATCAGCACCTACAAGTACCGGGTTAACGGCGCGGGTTACACGGCCGACAAGCGGACACAGCTTTTCCTGCTCGACCTGCCGGCGCTGGACGCCGAGCCCTGGATCGCTCCGGCTGGCCGGGCCGGGGAGCACACCGGCACTGAGCCCGTCAGCAGGGGCCGGTTCCCCGAGGCCCGCCAGCTGACCCATGCCGACGCCGACGCCGCCGCTCCGGTGTTCTCCGCCAACGGCAAGCAAATTCTCTTCACCGCCGCGCTTCACCAGGGTGCGGACGAGGACCTCGTGTCCGATGTGTACAGCGTTAGCCTGACCGGATCGGCGGCGCCCGAACGCCTAACCAACACGGGGAACCGGGAAGACATGCTCCTGGCCGCTTCCGAGCCGACTCCCAGCGCCGATGGAAACTTGCTCTACTTCCTCGGGCAGGAACTCTCGGCTTCCGGCACGGACTTCGTGGCCCGCAATACGGCACTGTATGTCCTTCCGGCCGACGCGGCCGGAACGGCCCGGCGGCTGACCGATCCCGAGTCCATTGACCTCGCCGAAGGCGGCATCGTTGCCGGGGAGGGCTCGGCGGTCCTGGTCTTCAACCGCACCCGCGGTTCCGTGGAACTGCTGCAGGTGGATGCCGACGGCGCCCGGCAAACGCTGGTCCCGGGCCCGCGGGTGGTGCAGGGCGCGGCCGCGGCCGGCGGCGCCGTCGTCGTCAGCTATGCCGACGCCGCCACGGTGGGCGAGATTGCCGCAGTGGACGACGGCGGACTGCGGCGGCTTACTGACTTCTCGGGGCGGCTGCGGGCCGAAACACGGGTGGCTCCGGTGCTGGAGGAAACGCACCCTTCCCGGACGAATATCCGGTGCACGGCTGGGTCATCCTCCCGGAGGGTGCCGGCCCGCACCCGGTGCTGCTGAATATCCACGGCGGCCCGTTCGCGCAGTTCGACTGCGCCTACTTCGACGAAGCGCAGGCCTACGCGGCGGCAGGCTACGCCGTCGTGCAGTGCAATCCGCGCGGCTCGGCCGGCTACGGGCAGGAACACGGCCGGATCATCAAGGAGTCGATGGGCACCCGGGACCTGGACGACGTTCTGGCCTTCCTGGACGGGGTGCTGCAGTTCCACCCGGAGCTGGACCGCCGCCGGCTGGGTGTTATGGGCGGCTCCTACGGCGGTTACCTCAGCGCCTGGACGACGGCGAACGACCACCGGTTCACTGCTGCCATCGTGGAGCGCGGTTTCCTGGATCCGCTGTCATTCGTCGGATCCGCGGACATCGGCTGGTTCTTCGGCGCCGGGTACACCGGAACCGATCCCGAGAAGGTGCTGGCCCAGAGCCCGATGGCCCGGGTGCGCGATGTCCGGACGCCCACGCTGGTGATCCATTCAGAGGAGGACCTGAGATGTCCCGTGGAGCAGGCCCAGCGTTACTACACCGGCCTGAAGCAGAACGGGGTTTCCGCTGAGCTGCTGCTGTTCCCGGGGGAGAACCACGAACTGTCCCGGGCCGGCACCCCGTGGCACCGGCGGCAGCGCTTCGAGCACATCCTGCGCTGGTGGGGGCAGTGGCTGCCGACGCCGGCTAATCCCGAAGCGGCAGCCTAGAACCCCAGTGTGCGCCGGGCCTCGTCGACGGACGGCGAGGCCCAGCGGCGCAGGTATTCGGTGTTGCTGCACAGGGACCGGGTGAGGACCTTATCCACATAGACGGTGCCGTGCAGGTGATCCGTTTCATGCTGCACGATGCGGGCCTGCCAGCCCTCGAAGCTCCGTTCCACAGCGGCGCCGTCCGCATCGGTGTACTTCAGCGCTGCGGAGCGGTAGCGGGGCACGACGCCCTGATAGCCGTTGAAGGAGAGGCAGCCCTCGAAGAACTCAGCGGTCCCGGTGCCGAGCGGTGTGCAGACGGGGTTGATTGCCGTGAAGAACGGCAGGGGATGGCGCTCCCTCATGTCACTGATCTCCGGGTCCGCATCGAACTGGTCCTCCAGGACCGCGACCTGCAGGGGAATGCCCAGCTGCGGTGCTGCCAGTCCCACGCCCGGAGCGGCGTGCATTACCCGGCGCATCAGCGCGATGAAGGCACTGAGCTCCGCCGGATTCAGCTGCCCGTCATAGGGCAGGGCCGGCTGGCGGAGGGCGGGATGGCCGAGCTGGACGATCGGCGGCATCTCCAGCTCGAGCAGCGGCAGGACGAGGTCGCGGATACGGGTTGTTTCTGTGGGCACCGCCCTATCCTAAGTGCCTGCGGCCGTCCCGGCGCCGCCGACTGTTCTCAGGCGGTGACCGGGGCGGTACGCTCAGCCCACTATGACAGAGCAGCAGCCGTATACAGTGCTGGACAATCTCCCCGGGTTCGAGCTGCGCCTTTATCCTTCGCACCTCGTTGCACAGGTAACCGTCCACTCGGCACTGGAAGACGCGGGCGGCACCGCGTTCGCGTACCTGTTCGGCTACATCAGCGGGGAGAACACCCTCGGGACCGGCCAGGCCCGAGGCGGCGTTGCCCCGGTTGCCGGAGCTGCCGGAAGCGGCGGAGATCCGGCCGCCGTTGCACGGCGCATCCCCATGACCGCCCCGGTGCTGCTGCAGCCCGAATCACTTGCCGGCACCTATACGGTAGGTTTTGTCCTGCCGGCATCGCTGTCAGCGGCAACCGCGCCGGATCCGGCCGATCCCGCCGTGTCCCTAGTAGCGGTGCCCGAGGCCCGGGGCGCAGCCGCGCGGTTCACCGGCCGCTGGACAGCGCACAATTATGAGGATCATGCGGCGGCCCTGGGGGAGGCGGTGGCCGCCGCCGGCCTGACCGTGCGGGGGCTGCCGCGGTTCGCGCTCTTCGATCCGCCCTATAAACCGTGGTTCCTTCGCCGGAATGAAGTGGTCCAGACGGTCGAATAGCGGGACGGCTGGCTGCGCTGCTGGCTGCGGGCAAAAAATACCGGTTTGGGTGCCGGTGGCTAGCCACGGCGCCCAAACCGGGAGGCGGTGCGGTGTTCAGCCTTCGCAGTCCACGCAGTACTTGTCGCCGTTCTTTTCCTTGGCGATCTGCGACCGGTGCCGTACCAGGAAGCACGACATGCAGGTGAACTCGTCGGCCTGAGCCGGGACAACCTTGATCAGCAGTTCTTCACCGGACAGGTCAGCACCGGGAAGTTCGAAACCGTCGATGGCATCCGTTTCGTCAGCGACGTCCCGAACAGCCGTCATTGCGCCGCCGCGCTGCTGGGCTTTCAGTCCTTCAAGGGAGTCGCTGGGGCGGTCTTCTTCCTTGACGCGCGGAGCATCGTAATCAGTAGCCATGGGAAGTGCTTATCTCCTGAATTTTGGGGGGTTGAGCGTAGATCATATAGGCAGTCGGGCTCATTTCACCAACTGGAAGCGTGATGACGAATCTTAGGGCCTGTGCAGCTTCCAAGGAAGTGATCGGCGTCCTATTTCTTGTCCAGTTTGCGCCCCGACGAGATCCTGTTTCCCTGCGTCCGGATCCGGAAGTCCGGGACCAGCGGTGCGGAGACTTATGTCAGGCGGCCGATCCAGTGCCTCAGGAGCCTCCCTGAACGTTATGACAACCTGCGGACGCTGCACTGGGGCACCGGTCAGGGGCCGCCGGTGTTATGTCAACAGACGGGAGCCCCGATTCCGTTAGCGGCATCCGGCGGGGGACATTATGTCAACCGAAGCGCCCGGCGGGCAGAAGGGGCCCGGCCCGTCCCGGGCGTACCTGTGTGTGCACTTCGGAGCCGGCGGCAGAGAAGCAGCTGCCGGGTGGAGCGGGCCGCGGTAGCTGGCCGGCAGCGGATTCCTGGCTGCGGAGCCACGGAATAGCCAAAAAACGGGGGATTTGCACCGAAAAAGCCGGCCGGCGGCTGCATGCGGGAAACCCTTTCGAGGCCTACTCCATAACGCCGATAATCTACATTATGTCAAGTAAAGCAGTGATTATTGCATCCGATGCACGACAGGCCCTCCTTCGCCGCCACATGGAAACCACACTGCATGGATGACCACAACACCGTCTCTGACCTGCGGAAACGTCCTTTAGGAAGTCGGGCCGAGTCCTTTCTTGCACGGCAATCTGAATCGTTGGAACTGGGCTGCACGCCTCAGTCAGGACGCTCTGACCCGCGGATTTGCAGGCCGCCTTCATTAATTGCATGATTCATGCATCAGATGCAATCTTTGGGAGGGTTCGTGGCGATCGATTCAGCGGGACGGGTACTTGATTTCGGGGCGGTGCGTTTCCTTCACCCCGAGGATCATGTGTTTGCCCAGATGCTCGATGGCTGGCGCAACAACAGTTGAGCAGGAATCTGGCGTTTGGCACGATCGAGTCCCGCGAACGGCTGGTAACGCGATTCCAGGAATCCACGAACGAGTACCCGTGACAGTGGACGCCGGCCCACGTGGATGAGTTCTTTGGGGATCTGCGCAGCGTCAAGCACGCCGCACAGTCCACCATCAGGAGCTATCAGGCAGCGCTGAGGGCGTTCTGTTCCTATGTGGCCTCGCCTGATTATGGCTGGGACCGGGTCTGCGAACAGTATTTCGGAACGCACCCGTCGCAGGTCTGTTTTGACTGGAACACAGCGGTCCACGCCCAGGCAACCGAATCGGGCCCCAAACGGCGCCCCTTCACCAGGCAGGAACTGCAGGCCTTCTTTGACCGGGCCGATGACGAGGTGGACCGGATCGCGGCGCTGGGCCGCAAGGGCTGGCTGCCCGCCTACCGGGACGCCGTTCTTTTCAAGGTGGCCTACTGCTGGGGCCTGCGACGCAACGAGGTCCGGCACCTGCAAACAGTGGATTTCTCCCGGAACCCGCACGCCGGCGAATTCGGCAAATTCGGAGTGCTTCAGGTCCGGTACGGGAAAGCCATGAAGGGCTCACCACCCAAACGCCGCAGCGTCCTGACCGTGTTCGACTGGTCCGCGGAAATCGTCGCCGATTGGCTGGAACAAGGCCGCCCGCACATGACCGACGGTCTGGACCTGTTTCCTTCCGAACGCGGCACCCTTGTCTCCGAGACGGCCCTGAACCGCCGCTTCAACCGCTACTGCGAAGACCTTGGCCTCTCCCCCGGTTTGGATATCCATTCACTGCGTCGCTCCTACGTCACCCACCTGATCGAATCGGGAATGGATCCCCTGTTCGTCCAGCACCAGGCGGGGCACGAGCATGCCTCAACCACTGCCCTCTACACCTCCGTCTCCAGCGACTACCGGGTCAAAACACTGCGCCGCGCCCTGGATTCCACCATCCGGGACGCCCTCGCCGAAATGGGAGACTGAACCTCATGAAACGAGAGATTGACTACCGGTGGCGGCTTGCAGAACTCATGGCCGCCCGGGGAATGCATAACAGCACCGACCTCAGCCCTTTGCTGAAGGAACGCGGCATCGAACTCTCGGCCTCCCAGGTCTACCGGCTCGTCACCCAGCGTCCGGAACGCGTCTCACTGATGATGATCGCCGCGCTCTGCGACATCTTCTCCTGCGGGCCCGAGGACCTGGTCACCGTCACGGCAACAAATGCCAAGGTCCGCAAGGTCGCCTCCGACGCCAACGTCGTGGACCTGAACAAGACCATCAGACCCAAACGCGCCCGCGTGATCCGCGATGACGGCTGAGATCACCCCGCGGTCTGGCGTCCGCGGACGGCCCCGCACAGCCGGGGCCTTTACCTGCGACCGATGCTCCCGAGCAGCCGGCAAACACCGTGCAAGCTGGCCAGAAGGCAGGATTTGCGGAACCTGCTTTACGGTCGCCATGCGCAGCCACGGAACCTGCCCCGGCTGCGGAACAGAGCGCATGCTCCCGGGCAGGTCAGCTTCCAACGGGGACCAGCCGGTCTGTGTCGATTGCGCAGGTATCGCCCAGGACTACCGCTGCTCCAGCTGCGGCACGGAATCCGAGCACTACCGCCAGAAAACCTGCGCCCGCTGCTCACTCCGGAACGATCTCACGACGCTGTTGCGCGTCGACGAGTTCCAGGGCCCGGAAACGACGGCAGCGAAACTGCTCGCCGCGCTCTGCGGAGCCCAGCGTCCCGAAAGCATCCTCACCTGGCTCCGCAGGACGGGGGTTCGTGAACTGCTCGAACGACTCGCCACCGGCGACATCCCCCTCAGCCACGTAGCGCTCGATAAGGAACCCAACAGTCCTCGGGTGGAACATCTGCGCAGCCTGCTCATCCACCACAACCTGCTCCCAGTCCGGGACCACTACCTTGCTCTCTTTGAGCGGTGGTTGCCCATTAAGCTGGACGACATTGACGACCCCGAGGTTCGGCGACCTATCGAGTCCTTCGCCCGCTGGCACCACCTGCGGCGCATCAGGAGCCTCTCCACAGACGGGAAACCCACCCGCGGTCCCGTGCACAGCGCGAAGCAGGAAATCACCGAAACCATCAAATTCCTCATCTGGCTCAAGCTCACCCACGGACGGACCGCCACCTCCTGCGTTCAGGCCGACGTCGACGCGTGGCTGGCTGACGGCCCCACCACCAGGCACGCCATCCGGACCTTCTTCATCTGGGCGGTCAAGAACCGGACTTGCACCAACATCACCATCGGCTTCCGGCAGGCTAAGACCGTTCCCCTGCTCACCCAGGGCCAACGGCTCGCCATGCTCAAGACCTGCCTCACGGACAATACCGACACGCTGTCCTACCGGGTCGCCGCAGTTCTCCTGCTGCTCTACGCCCAGCCGGTAGTGAAGATCGCCGCGATGAAAAGCACCGATGTGATCCTCACGCCCGAGGGCCTGCATCTTTCACTCGGCGACGGCGACGGCGACCCAGCGCCAGTACCTGAACCGTTCGCCGCCCTGATCACACAACATCTGGCCTCCCGGCCCAACATGCGCACCGGAAGCAGTTCCGGCAGCCAGTGGCTCTTCCCTGGCTACCGCGCCGGGCACCATATCCACCCCAACACCCTCATGGACCGGCTCCGGGAAAACGGCATCAACCTGCTGGGCGCACGCAACGCATCCCTTCGTGCCCTCGTCACGGAAGTTCCTGCCCCGATCGCCGCCGAGATGCTCGGCTACAGCTACCAAGTCACACAAAAACACGCCGCCGCGGCAGCCGAACCGTGGTCGCGGTACCCGGAGTCCAACATTCATCCAGAGCACAGCGCCAAGGGTCTCACTAGGATTGGCAGATGACGCTTCGCTCTGTCCTCGACGTTCCTCCCGTGCTGGCCTGGCGCGCGGACCACGTCCGCGCATCGACCCCGGTGACACTGGACTGCCTGATACCAGCGACCTACCCGGCCTACGCGCGCGTGCTGAACCCAGCATTTTCTCCAACCGGCCAGGTCTTCAGCTGGATGCAACTGGCCGGCAGCACCTTAACAGTCGATGCTTCCACCCAGTGGGACGAGATCGTCTCCAGCAGCGAGTACGAACTTGATGCACTCGTCGAACCGGAAATGGGCACCGTAGCTACGCCGACTGCGGCCCGCCTGGCTCGGATTCTGGAACCAAAGACAACTACGCCAGCCGAATGCTTCTTCCTCGTCTGGGAAGGCTACGCCGGACTGCGGGACGACGTTCGTCACAGCCCCACGGTCACCGTCAGCCCTGACCGGCTCATGCACGTCCTGACCGGATCGGTGCATGACGCAACGGAACCGGTCGAAGACGAACCGGGCCGGCTGCCGATGTGGTGGCTGCCCGCCGACGGCGCCTGGTGCGTGGGCAACGACATTTACGCGCGCAGCGTCTTTGTCGGTGCCAGCATTCCCGTGATCGCCGCCATCGTCCGCGATCCGGTGCTCGAAGCCTACGCAACCACCGGAAATCACCTCATTGTCCCGGAGGACTTCTAATAAGCCGACAGACACAGCAACGAGCGGCACAGTTGCGTCCACGGCTCGACTCCACACAAATCCACCCGAATAGTGCCGGAACGAATATGCACTGTTACCACTAGCCTCGATTAGGGCGTCCCCCGCGCTGCCGTGGCGCCCACTGCCGGCCTCAAGGAGAGCTACCCGCGCAGGCAGTGGCCCGAGCCGCGGAACAGCCGGGCGTGCAGGACCACAGCCTCAGCTGCGGCGCAGGTGTTCCCGCAGTCCGGGAATGGCAAAGTCGAGAACGCCGCGTCCCGCCGGCTGCACCAGGCCTGCGTCGATCAGGCGGGCCCGGTAGTTGCCGATCGTATTCTTTTGGTTCCCGAGCCGCTGTCCAATATCGGCCGTTGACGACGGGCCGTCATCCTCGGCCATCGCCCGGAGGAAGTCGAGATCCTTGGGTGAGGCAGTGGAAAGTGCGGCACCGATCACCACGCGGGTGTTCCTCCGATGAGCAGCGGCCAGTGCGAGGTCCACGGACTCTGCCGTCAGCGGAGCATCAGCCGCCTCCGCCAGCTGCCACAGATGGTAGCCAATCAGCTGGATCAGGAACGGGTAACCGCCCGTGGAGACGGCGGCAGTCCTTACCAATCCCGCCTCCAGCTCATGGGTCAGCCCGGTAAAGGTCTCCCGGTAGGATGCCTCCACCTCGTCAACGGCTGCAGCATGCAGATCAATCCGGTCGGCCCGGCGCAGGAAGGTCGCCACCCCTTCATTGAGCAGGTCGGAAACGGCGGCCGGAAGGCCGGCGAAGACCAGGGCGATCGGCAGCCCGTCCCGGATGAAGTGCTGCACGGAGGCTGCCAGCTGGGCCAGCTCATCCCGGTCGGCGCCGTGGATTTCGTCCAAGGTGATGGCTAGACCAGTCCCCCGCTCGTCGAGCAGGCGCAGGAGCTGTTCACCCACTTGGCGCCATCCGGTTTGCTGCTCGGGCGGGAGTTCAGTGGTGAGGGAGAAACCCGCCGCGCTGATTCCGGTGATCCTGCGGCCGGGGGGTCCGCCGCCCAGCTCCTCGGCATGCACCCGCATGGACTCCCCTATCCGGCCGAGGAATCCGCGCGTCGCCGTTTCCGAGACGACGGCCCAGCCCTGGCTGCGGGCCGCGTCCTCCGCTTCGCCCAGCATCACCGTTTTGCCGATTCCGCGGGCTCCGGTAAAGATGGTCAGCAGCCCCGGCGCGCCGGAGCGGATGCGCAGGCCGTAGGCAAACTCGTCCAGGAGCCCGGCGCGGCCGATGAGCTGGGGCGGTTCGGCCCCCGCCGTCGGGCGGAAGGGATTCCTTGCCGGATCAGCTGCCATGTCTCCTCCTGTGAACTCTTGTGTACACAGTGTACTTGGGTGAACGCCGCCGGCGGCCGGCTGACCTGGCAGTGCCCCGTCAATGACCTCGCCCAAAGCGCCCCGGCCGGGCCGCCGCAAGCCTGCGGACGAGAAGGCCGGTACTCGTGGAATCCGCCGGCCGAACGCAGGAAAACATTTCACGTGTCACATTCAGATAAATCCGGGTAATTTATGAAATGGCACCTGAGTAAATACCGCATAGGCCCTTCACGGTCAAGTTGTTGAGGCTTTCTTGAGTTTATCCTGCGGAAAGCTTGTGCTTTAAGTTCGAAGATCGATTTGTTCCCATTCAACCGTGTGGGGCATCAAAACGGACCATGGAGGCGCAGTGACTGCAATCGACGTTCCACCGGAGGTGGACTATTTGAAGGTGGTTCACCGCAGAATTCAGGACCGGGCCACGGCGCGGGCCACTATTGCGTGCGTTATCCCTGCATACAACGAAGAAGACACGATAATCAGCGTCCTGAGCGCCCTGCTGAAGCAGACGCGGCTCCCCGATGTTATCCATGTCGTTGTCAACAACAGCGACGATGAGACGTTTTATTTGGCACGTGAATTCGCCGGAGCGCATGAACATACCTACCAGGATGTGACGTACCGGACCGAGGTATTTGTGCACGACATCGGGGTCAATACGGATAAAAAAGTCGGGGCACTCAATTACGGTTTTTCCCAGGTCTGCAACGACTTCGATTACTTCCTCGGAGTGGATGGGGACACCGTAGTGGACAAGCACGCCGTGCAGTACCTGGAGGAGGAAATCCTCAGTGATCCCCGGGTCGGAGGAGTTTCGGCCATTTACACCGTGGCTGAGCCGAAGGCCAAGGGATTCATGGCGAAATTCCTCGCTGCCGGCCAGCGTGCACAGTTCGCTGCTTTCAACATGGACAATCTTGTCCGGGGCCGCAACATGGCCGTCCTCGGCGGGCAGTGTTCCATCCTGTCCATGGAAGCGCTCCGGAATGTGCTGGTGGAGAACCGGCAGGCAACACCCTGGGTCAAGGACTCGGAAGTCGAAGATTCACTGGTGTCCCTGCAGATCAAGAATATTGGTTACGCCACGAAGATTTCCGCCCGGGCCCGGGCCTCGGTGGGCGGGATGGACACGCTTAGGTCCCTGGACGGGCAGCAGGTCAAATGGAACTACGGTGCCATTGACCTCATGTGGCCGGGCCAGCGCAGCAACACTGCCGGGCAGCCTTTCCATCCGAACCTGAGGCTGCGCTGGAGCGAGAACGTGTCCATGCTCTTCAACATCGTCACCCGGATCTCATTCATCATCCTGCTTTGCGCATCCCTGAGCATTGATGCCTACGTCTTCTATCCGGTCTGGCTCATTCCGCCGCTGGTCGCAGTGGTCCTGAATCTGCGCATCGCTCTCTCTGTTTCAAAAAGGTCGCCGCGGGACATAGCCTTTGCCCTCCTTGCAGTACCGGCCGAAATCTACCTGTGGCTGCGCATGGGGCATTTCGTGCGAGCCTGGGCCAAGTTCTTCACCAGCCATCAGACGGACAATTGGGCGGCCCAAGCCCGCGCAGAGCGCGGAGCCGGCTATGCCTACTTGATGCCCGCCGTCGTCGCCGTCATCATCGGAGCCGGCCTGGTCTACGCCTGGGCCCAGTTGCCGGTTCAGCTGCAGTCGGACATTCTGGCCATCGGCTGGCCGGTCCTCTACATCACCACCATGGTCCAAACCGCGTTCATGCTTCGAAAGGCACTTCGGCGGCACCGCGGGTTCCGGGTATGAACCGCGCCCGGCACCGTGCCGGCACGGCCACGCCACCGTCCGCCACCTTTTTTGAGGTCCCCGTGTCCCCGCCGCCATCCCGGATTAGCCAGCGGCTCCCCCAGCCTCTCCCCCGGACCCTCAGCCTGCTGGCCCTGTCCGCTGTGCTGGCCCTGTCCGGCTGCGGAATACCCGGCCTGCCCGGGGCCACGGGAGCTCCGGACCGAGGTCCCGCTGCGGTGGAACAGGCGGTGTCCGTGGAAAAGACAGCAGACCCGCCCGCAGCGGCGAATCCGGCTCCCGCCGATGCCCTGCCCACCGACGCACCCCCTCCGGGGATGTGCAGCCCGTTCCCACCGGTGATCTCGCCGGAGGATCCCACAGCAAGCGGCTGGGTGCTGCCGCCCACACGCTGGTGATCGACTACTGGACGCCGGACAACCCCGCCGAATGGACCCCGGACTCAACGCCGATCGTGAATTTCACCGCGCGGATTGACGGGACGGGCGGCGGAGAGGAAATCCGGGTCACCCGGTTCAACGCACGGGTCGATGCCCTGGCAACTGTGCTGGCCAACGACACCGGCAGCTTCGCGGTTGAACCGCCCTATGCCTATTCCTCCGCGGTGGCTGTGCCGGCGAATCCCGGCGCGGACGCCACCACCATAATCTTCACCCTTGACCTGTTGACTGAAACCGCTCCCGGGAGCGGGATCTTCACCCGCCAGACAGTTATCGACTCCCTCACAGTCGGCTATTCCCAGCCCGGACCGGCCGCCGACAAGCACGATGCCGGTGACGGCGGAACACCGAAAGCCGCGGACGGCTGAATCCGGGAGTGCCGCACAACGCGCAAACGGCGCCCACCATTAGGGCGGGACCATCCGCGAGCGCCGCAGTTCGAATGAAAGGAGCCTGTCCCCCGCTGTCCATGAACCCCTCACCGCCTCCTGCAAGCATGTCCTGCAACCACTTCCCCGCCAGCGCCGGAAAAGTTTTGTTCGGGTGTCGATATCCCGGGGTCCCGATCGACGGGATAGTAGAAGACGCACAGCGCGTCCTCACTTCCCAAGGAGCAGGCCATCATGCAGTACATGTTCATCATGCGGTCCACCAACGAGGCAAAGGAGGCCTTCAAGAACACACCCACGGAAGAAGTAATCAACCAAATGGGCGCCTACAACGAGTCCATGATCAATGCGGGTGTCCTGCTCGCCGGCGAGGGGCTGGCCGATGTGACCCGGGACAGCGGATTCGTGGTCGACTTCGCGGAGGATCCGCCGCTGGTGACCGACGGCCCGTACGGAGAAACCCATGAGCTGTTCAACGGATTCTGGATCATCCAGGCCGCATCGGAGGATGAGGCAGCCGAGTGGGCAATCCGCTGCCCGCTGGGTCCGGGCTCGAAACTTGAGGTGCGCAGGGTGACGGACGCCGGAGACTTCGCTGACTTTGCGGACAACGAATACATCCAAAAGGAAGAGGGATGGCGTGAAGCCGAAGCCCGGGCCAAACTGCGCGCTGACAACTCATGACCGAGTTTGTCCGCCGCCGGCTGGAAGCGGTCTGGCGCATCGAGGGCCCCCGGATTGTTGCTGCTTTGGGCCGCATGACCGGTGACGTCGGCTTTGCCGAGGACATGGCGCAGGAAGCCGTTGCCGATGCCCTCGCTCAGTGGCCGGCAACCGGGGTGCCCCGCAATCCCGGAGCATGGCTGACGGCCACAGCCAAGCGCAGGACAATTGATGCCTGGCGGCGTTCCACCCGGCTGGAGGAGCGCTGCCGGGACTTGGCCCGCACCCTCCGGGATGAGCCCGAAGCCCACTGGAACCCGGTTCCGGATGATGTGCTGGCGCTGGTGTTCACGGCCTGTCATCCCGTGCTGTCCCGGGAAGCTCAGGTGGCCCTCACACTGCGCGTCGTGGGCGGGCTCTCCAGCCGCGAGATCGCACGGCTGTTCGTGCTGCCCGTGGCCACCGTGCAGCAGCGGATTGTCCGGGCGAAGAAGCTGCTGTCGGCCGCGAAGGTCCCCTTCGAGGTTCCCGGGCCCCAGGAATGGCGGCCGCGGCTGGGCGGCGTTATTCGCGTTCTCTACCTCATGTTCACTGAAGGGTATGCGGCGACTTCCGGAGACCGCTGGATCAAGCCGGAACTGGCACAGGAGGCCCTGCGGATTGCACGGATCCTGGCCGGCCTCGTCCCGCGGGAACCGGAGGCCCATGCCCTCGTGGCCCTGATGGAGTTCCAGGCGTCACGCTTTGGAGCCCGCACCGAAGCTGACGGTACGCCCGTGCTGCTGGCCGACCAGGACCGCACCCGGTGGGACCGTGCCCAGATAACGCGCGGCGCCGCCAGCCTTGCCCGGGCCGATGCGCTCGGCCGGGGCCGGGGGCACTATGCCCTGGAGGCCGCCATTGCCCAGTGTCACGCTGCGGCGCCGTCGGTCCCGGATACGGACTGGCCGCAGATAGTCCTGCTGTATGAGGCCCTCGGCCAGTTGCAGCCCAGCCCCGTCGTGGACCTGAACCGGGCCGTGGCGGTCTCCATGGCTTCCGGGCCGTCAACTGCCCTCACCATCGTGGACCGGCTCGCCGCGGCGGGCGGACTGCGCGGAACGTATCTGCTGCCCAGTGTCCGCGGTGAACTCCTTGCCAGGCTGGGCCGCACCGATGAGGCACGCGCAGAACTGGAGACCGCAGCGGCCCTGGCCGCCAATGACCGGGAACGGAAAGTCCTGCAGGACAAGGCCGGGGCGCTCTAAAGGAGAGCCTCCCGCGAGTGCCGTCGCGGCTGCTTCAATGATCTGTGCTGGCCCGGCCATCCGCGAGCGCCGTGTCGTGGGCCGGAGGATGGTCGATGACGCAGTTATCCCACGGGCATTCGAACAAGTGTTCTAATGCCAGTGGGATAACTGTCTTCCCGGTACTGCGGTGGTACCTGCCGTACACGGACGGGCGTATCCGGCAGGTAGAGGACGGCGGCTTAGGCGGAACGCTCCGCTTCCACACCCTCCGGCTGGACGAGGCCGACGGCGGCGGGACGCTCGCAGGTACTGAGCACCGGTACCGAGCCGCCTGACTCAGCGGAGGTAAGCACTGCCTCCATGACCTCCAGCACGTGGAACCCCAGCTCGCCGCTGGCGCGCGGCAGTTCGCCTGCGGGGGTTTGGGCCAAATCCTGCAGGCCGATCCCCGGGACGATCCGGCGTAACCTGCGGATACCGGCAGCACCTCCCAGTCCTCGGCGCCCAGCGTACGCAGCTGCACCTCGCCGTCGAACCGGTTGGGGTCCGGAACCGTCAGCGAGCCGGTTTCGCCGTGGACTTCAATGTTCGCCGCATGGGTTGCCACCGCATCGAAGCTCATGACCAGCGTGGACAGCGCACCTGATGCATGGAACAGGACACCGGTGACGTGGGTGGGCGTGCTGACCGGAATGACTTCGCCGGCACGGGGTCCGGAACCGATGGTGCGGGTGCTGCGGGTGCTGCTGGCGGCTCCGAGGACGGAGGTGACCGGCCCCAGCAGGGTCACCAGGGCGGAGACGTAGTACGGCCCCATGTCCAGCAGCGGTCCCCCGCCCGGGACGTAGTAGAAGTCGGGGTTCGGGTGCCAGCGCTCGTGGCCCGGCGTGACCATGGTGGCCGTTGCGGAGACCGGTGCGCCGATGAGCCCGTCGTCGATGGCCCTGCGGGCGGTCTGGATGCCGGTGCCCAGGACGGTGTCCGGCGCCGAGCCCAGGATCAGCCCCGCATCCTGCGCAGCCTGCAGCATGGTCTGCCCTTCGGCGGCGCTGGCGGCCAGCGGCTTTTCGCCGTAGACGTGCTTACCGGCGGCGAGCGCCTTGAGGGCAATCTCGGCGTGTGCGGCGGGGATGGTCAGGTTCAGGACCAGGTCCACCCCGTCGTCGGCCAGGAGCTCATCCACTGTGAGCGCGCGGACTCCGGGATGTGCTGCCGCCACTTCGCGGGCCCGGTCCATGTCCAGGTCCGCGACGGCGGTGAGGGCCACCGCGTCCAGCCGCGGGAAGGTCTCCAGATAGGCTGCACTGATGTTTCCGCATCCCACCATGCCGATCCGCAGTGCCTTGGCGGGTGTGTCGGTGCTTAGCGGCTGGCCCACAGCATGCCCCTCTCGATAATGGCGGTTACATTCGGGTCCTGCAGGATCTCCACGGAGTGTCCGGGGTCGCCACGAATATCCGGCCCTTGCCCCATTGCCGGGTCCACACGGCGGGGCAGGTGACGGGCCGGTGCCAGGCGTCCCATTCCCGGGCCGGAAGCGTGGTGGTGGCCAGGACGTCGATGTAGTCGTCGGCCAGTACCCAGTACTGTTCGGTCCGGAGGTCAAAGTCACCGATCCCGGCGGTGATGGGATGGTCAGCGGCGGCGGGCAGCATATTGACCGTGTAGTCGATGAAGTTGTCCGAGGCGTCGCCGATCCTTTCGTCCGGGTGTTTGCCCGGATGACAGGCGAACTGTCCGCCGATCAGGTGCAGGTAGTCCGAGTTGTTGCGGTAGGAATCCGCGATGCCGCCGTGCCAGCCGGCCATTCCGGTGCCGGCTGCAATAGCGGCCCGCAGCCCTTCGAACTCTTCCTGCTCAATGGTGTTCATAGTGTTGCACTGGACAATCAGGTCAACCCCGGCCATGTACTCAGCGTCGGCGTAGATTTTCGGTGATTCTTCGATCCGGACCTCAAACCCGTTGGCCCGCAGGTGCGGCAGGAAGAGTTCCGTGGCTTCGACAGGCTGATGTCCGTCCCAGCCGCCCCGAACAACGAGGGCCCGGCGTGTGGTGCTCATGAAGATAGTCCTTTACTTGGTTGCGAAAGCTGAGTCGAACGCCGCGTCCGGCGGAGTGATCCGGGCCAGCGATTTCACCAGGGCCAGGGCCCCGGGACCGCCAACCAGGCGGTCCATGCCGGCGTCTTCCCACTCCACGCTGGTAGGGCCGTCGTAACCGATGGCGTTGAGCATCCGGAAGATCCGCTCCCACGGCACGTCGCCGTGCCCGGCGGTCACGAAGTCCCAGCCGCGGCGCGGATCGCCCCACGGCAGGTGCGACCCCAGGCGGCCGTTGCGGCCGTCCAGCTGCTTGACCGATTCCTTGACATGGACGTGGTAAATCCGGTCCCGGAAGTCATAGAGGAATGCTGCCGGGTCGAGGTCCTGCCAGATGAAGTGCGAGGGGTCGAAGTTCAGGCCGAACCCTTCACGGTGCCCGATCGCTTCGAGGGTGCGCTGGGCGGTCCAGTAGTCATAGGCAATCTCGGACGGATGGACTTCCAGGGCGAAGCGCACCCCCACCTCGTCAAAGACGTCGATGATCGGGTTCCACCGGTCCGCGAAGTCCTGGTAGCCGCGTTCGATCATGCCGTCGGGCACCGGCGGGAACATGGCCACCGTTTTCCAAATGGCGGAGCCGGTGAATCCGGTGACGGTCCTGACGCCGAGCCGGGCTGCGGCGCGGGCGGTCATCTTCAGTTCCTCGGCGGCCCGGGTGCGGACTCCTCCGGGTTGCCATCTCCCCAGACCCGGGTGGAGACGATGCCCTGATGCCGCTCGTCAATGGGATCGTCGCAGACGGCCTGCCCGTTGAGGTGGTTGGAAATCGCGTACACCGAGAGGTTGTTGCGCTTGAGGACGTCCAGCCGGTCCTGCAGGTACTCGTCATCCTCCACCGCCCGCCAAACATCCAGGTGGTCGCCCCAGCAGGCGATCTCGAGGCCGTCGTAGCCCCACTCCCCGGCGAGCCGGGCCACTTCTTCGAACGGAAGGTCGGCCCACTGGCCGGTGAACAGCGTAATCGGGCGGGTCATCGAATCTCCTTTATTGCGGGGGTGAATGCTGTGCCGGCAGGGTTCGGGTCGGTGCCCACCGGGGTCCAGCGGCTTTCAGCGGCGGCGCTGTCCTCGACGGCGCCGAGCACCCGCTGCACCTGGAGGGCATCGGAGAACGACGGCGTGGGCTGGTTTCCGGCGGCCAGCGCGGTCACCAGGTCCACGGCCTGGTGGGTGAAGCCGTGCTCGTAGCCCAGCCCGTGTCCGGTGGGCCACCAGTTACCCGTGTAGGGATGCTCGGGTTCGGTGACCATGATCCGGTGGAAGCCCTGCTCTCCGGGACGGTCGGCGCCGTCGTAGAACTGCAGGAAGTTCATGTCCTCGAAGTCAAAGGCCAGCGAGCCGAGGGTGCCGTTCACTTCCAGGCGCATGGCGTTCTTGCGGCCCAGCGCGGCGCGGGTGGCTTCGAAGACGCCGATCGGGCCGCCGTCGAACCGGGCGGTGAAGATCGCGGCATCGTCCACCGTCACGTCACCCATTTCCCGGTCTTCCCCGGTGGCCCCGTGGCCGCCCAGGCCCACGAAGTCCCCGCCGACCGGGCGCCGGCGGGTGAAGGTCTCGAGCAGGGCGGAAACGCCCGTGATCTGCTGTCCGGTGACGAACTGGGCGGCATCGATAATGTGGGCGCCGATGTCGCCCAGCGCACCGGACCCGGAGAGGTTGCGGTCCAGGCGCCAGGTCAGGGTGCCGTCTCATCGGAAAGCCAGTCCTGCAGGTACTGCGCACGCACCTGGCGGATTTTTCCCAGCCGCCCGTCGTCGACCATTCGTTTGGCCAGCGCCAGTGCCGGGGTGCGGCGGTACGAGTATCCGCACATGGCGAAGACGCCGTTCCGGGCCGCCTCCTGGGCGGCGGCTGCCATTTCCTCGGCCTCCGCCACGGTGTTGGCCAGGGGCTTTTCGCACAGGACGTGCTTTCCGGCGCGCAGGGCGGCGATGGCTATTTCGGCGTGCGTGTTGCCCGGTGAGCAAATATCGATGAGGTCGATGTCGTCGCGTTCGATCAGGGCCCGCCAGTCGGTCTCCGTGGAGGACCAGCCCATTTTGCGGGCTGCTACGTCCACGGCCTCCGCGTTGCGGCCGGCGAGGGCCGTCAGCTCGGGGGTCAGGGGCAGGTCGAAGAACCGGTGGGCGCTGCGCCACGCGTGGGAGTGGGCAGCGCCCATGAAGGCGTAGCCGACCATCCCGATCCGGAGCGGGGTGGTTTCTGCCTGCGGCATGGAAGTTCCTTTCAGTGGAAGTGCTGGGTGTTACTTGCTGAATCCGGCGGTGAGTCCGCTGAGCAGCTGCCGGCGGCCGACGATGTACAGCACCAGGATGGGCAGGGTGGTGAGGACCACCGAGGCCAGGACGGCCGGAATGTTCACGCTGTACTGGCCCTGGAAGGTCCAGAGCGCGAGAGGCAGAACGCGCAGGTCCGGGCTCTGCGTGAGGATCAGCGGCAGCAGGAAGCCGTTCCACACGCCCAGCGCGTTGTAGATGCCCACCGTGACGATGGCGGGTTTGGTCAGCGGCAGGGCCAGCCGCCACATGGTTTGCCATTCGCTGCATCCGTCCAGCCGCATTGATTCAAACAACTCGTTTGGCACGTCGCGGATGAAGTTGGACAGGATCAGGACGGTCAGCGGGATGGCGAACGCGATGGAGGGCAGCACGAGTGCCAGCAGGCTGTCATAGAGGTTCAGCCGGATGATCATCAGGTAGATGGGAATGATCGTGGCCTGCAGCGGAATGGCCAGGCCCAGCAGGAACAGTCCGTTGGAAAACCGCAGGAAGCGGCTGTTGCCGCGCACGATCGCAAACGACGCCATGAAGGATATGGTCACTGCCGGTATGACGGTGCCCAGGGTGATGATGGCGCTGTTCAGGAAGTACTTTGCGAAGTCCGCTTCGAGCACCATCCGGTAGTTCTCCAGGGTGGGGGAACTGGGAACGGCAAGGGGATTCTGGGAGAAGTATCCGGCGGAGGTTTTCAGGCTGGTAATGACCACGTAGTACACGGGGATGATGATGATCGCGAGCCAGACCCAGCCGGCGAGTCCCCCGGCGTAGTTCAGTTTCTTCCAGCGCTGCCCCCGCCGCGAGGGTTGTCCGGTGTCGGAGGGCCTGGGCGAATCCGGCCGCTTGGTGGCTGTTGCAGTCATGTCACATGCCTTCCAGTTGGCTGCCGTTTTTGTCCTTGCCGCCCAGGCGCTGCAGGGCCAGTGCCAGGGCAAGGCCGATTAGCACCAGGATCACGGCGAGAACGCTGGCCGGTCCCATCAGGTTGGCCCGGAACCCCGTGAGGTACATGTCCAGGGCCAGGATGCGGGTCGAGTTGCCCGGCCCGCCGGCGGTGAGCACGAAGATCAGGTCAAAGTAGGTCAGGGACCCCACCACCATCAGGGTTGAGGACGTGATGATCGTGTACTTCAGCTGGGGAAGGGTGATGTGGAAAAACTGCTTGACCTTGCCGGCGCCGTCAATTTCCGCTGCCTCGTACAGTGACTTCGGAATCTGCCGGACGCCGCCCTGGTAAATGAGGGTGTGGAAGGGAACGAACTGCCAGGCAATGACGAAGATGACGACGAAGAGCACCAGCTGCGGGTGTCCCAGCCAGTCCTGTGCCAGGGCCGGAAGGTTCAGGCCCTCCGCCAGCCCGAAGTTCGGATCCAGCAGTGCTTTGAAAGCAATGGCGATCGCCGCCGAAGACAGCAGCAGCGGCAGGAAGTACAGCACCGCCAGGAACGCCCGGTAACGCTGGCTTCCGGCCGTGAAGACGCCCAGCAGGATACTCAACGGCGTCTGGACCAGCCAGGAAACGATCATGATGAGGAACGTCAGCCGCAGCGCGTTGTGCATCACCGGGTCCGCCAGCACCGAAAGCCAGTTGCCGATTCCGGCGAGCGAAATCGCGCCGATGCCGTCCCAGTTCGCAAAGCTGAGGACGAAGACACCGACCAGGGGAACGACGGCGAAGACCACGAAGAAGAACAGCGCCGGAATGACCAGCCACCACAGGGCCCCGGTCTTGCCCCGGCCGGCGTCCTGCACCGGAGCTTTGGAACGGCGGGCCGCGGCGGGGACGGCGGCCGGGGGTACAGCCGCGATCATGTGCCCAGGGTCGCATTCATGTTCGACGCGAACTGCTCCGGGGTAATCGCGAGCAGGAACAGCTGGTCAATGTTGCTCAGCAGCGCCTCGGCCGCGGTGGGGCTCAGAGCCTGGTCCCAGGACTGCTGGAAATTCGGCGCGTTCTTCGTCATTTCGTACTGGTAACTCAGGAAGTCCTTATCGGCGGACTGTGCCAGCTTGTCCTCAATGCCCGTCACGATCGGCACGGATCCCGTTTCTATGTAGGCGTCGATCTCCGTGTCGGTGAGCAGGCCCTCCTTGAAGAACTTCCTGGCCGCTTCCTTTTCACTGTCGGAAGCCTTGGACGAAATGGATTGGTAGCCGGCGGGGTTGCCCACGGTGTTCGCCGGGTCGCCGGTTCCCCCTTCGACAGTCGGGAAATTGACCCAGCCGAGCTTGCCGTCCTCGACGAAGCCGGCGCCGTCGTTCTTCATCCCGCCGTAGGTCCAGCCGCCGTGCAGCATCATGGCAGCCTTGTTGGTGTACAGCAGGGCCTGGTCCGCGTTGCTGTCGGCGGTGATGGAGGTAAACCCCTTGATGAACCCGTCAGCCTTGACGAGATCCTGGATCATGGTGTTGGCCTGCAGCGCGGCGGGCTGTGACCAGGAATCGGGCTCACCGTTGTAGATGGCGGTGAAGACCTCGGGGCCGCCCACCCGGTCGTAGAGGTATTCAAGCCACATCATGGATGTCCAGCGGGACTGTCCGCCCAGGGACAGCGGTGCCACACCCATGTCATTGAACGTTTTGGTCAGGGCCATCAGGTCATCCCAGGTGGCGGGCGGCTCCGCACCGGCCTGGTCGAAGAGTTCCTTGTTGTAGTAGAAGATAATCGGGGTCACGGTCTGGGTGGGAATGGCGTAGATCTTGCCGTCAACTGTGGCCGCGCCGAACGTCGACTCGAGCAGCCGGTCCTTGACGTCCGGGTTCTCGTCGAACCAGCCCGTCAGATCATCAACCTGGCCGGCTTCGGCGTATGTGCGCAGGGTTCCGCCACCCCACCCGTAAATGATTGTCGGTGCCTGACCGGCTCCGATGGCTGTCTTGATCTTGGTTTTGTAGGCGTCGTTCTGGAAGAAGGTCGGCTTGATCTGGGCGTCGGAATTAGCCTCGTTGAAGGCATCGATGGTGTCCTGCCGGATGCCCTCGTCCGGCTGACCGCTGAGGGCCCAGATGCTGGCTCCTCCGGCGGAGGTGTCCCCGGGCCCGGACGTGCCGCAGGCCGTCAGGGTGTAGGCGGCGACGGGTGCAAGCACCGCCAGCGAAAGAAACGACCGACGGGAAGTAAACTTCTTTTCCATTCTTATCTCCATTGAAAAGAGCCGCATGACTGCGGCGGGGGATTCGCTCGCCCACCCGGGAGCAGGGAAAATTTCGAAACTTTTCGAAATAACTTCAGTGCTGATTTGAAAAGTACTGTGAGATGCGTCACCCGTCAAGTGTTTTTGATCAAGTATTCCTTCGCCCTTGACCCGCATCGCAGGTATCCGGCACACTTCTCAAATCGAAACATTTTCGCAAAGGAGCGTGGCCGTGCAGGTGAGCCAAACCGTAAAGCCCACGCTTGCCAGCGTCGCGGAACTCGCCGGCGTCTCGGTTCCGACCGTGTCCAAGGTCATTAACGGGCGGGACGACGTCGCCGAAACCACCCGCAGCCGGGTGCAGCTCGCCCTGGCCCGGCTGGGGTATGAATCCCCGGTCCAGCGGCGCCTGCGCACCAGCGCCCCGGCCCTGGTGGACCTGGTGTTCGACGGACTCAACACGTCCTACTCCCTGGCCATCCTCATGGGCATCACCAACTGCGCGTCCGCGGAGAACGTGGAGGTGGTCCTCAGTACGGTGACGCCGGCCAAACTCAAGAGCACCAATCACCTCGAGTGGTCTTCACGGCTGGCCGATTCCGGCCGGCGGGGCCTCATTCTCGTGACCTCGGAAGTGACCACCGACCAACTGGAAGCGTTCGAACGGCGGAACATCCCCGTGGTGGTCATTGATCCGCTGAATCCGCCGCCGACGGGTTTCGTCAGCATCGGAGCCACCAACTGGGCCGGAGGCAAGGCCGCCGCCGAGCACCTGCTGGAACTCGGGCACCGGCGCATCGGCTTCATTGGCGGGCCCGACGCCGCCGAATGCAGCATGGCGCGGCTGCATGGCTACCTGGCTGCGCTGCGGGCCTGCGGCGTCGAAATCCGGGACGAGTACATCCTCAGCGGGAACTTCAACCTCCCCTCCGGGGTCCGGGGTGCGGCCCAGCTGCTCTCGCTCGCCGAGCCGCCCACAGCCATCTTTGCGGCCAGCGACCTGACCGCGCTGGGGGTGCTGGACGAGGCTCGCCGCCGGGGACTTCGGGTGCCGGATGACCTGAGCCTGGTGGGGTTTGACGGCACCGACCTGGCCGAGCAGTCAGTGCCACGGCTGACGTCGGTCAGCCAGCCCCTGCAGGAAATGGGACGCTCCGCCCTCCGCAGCGTCCTGCGGCTGGCCAACGGCGAAGCGCTGGAGTCCCTCCACGTCGAATTCGCCACCGCACTCGTGGTGCGGGACTCCACTGCTGCCCCGGCTTCGGCTGCCTGACCGTCCGGCAGGGTTCTCCGCCGCGCCAAGATGCCCGGAGTTTTCCGATGATGCCTTCCGCCGGGACGGGAGTGCGCCCGTGTGTCCTGCACTGCCTGCCACCCCGGGGCCGTCACATTTTGATTCAGGGAACCGGGTTCATGCGGTGATGGCTGGATGTGCAAATAGTGGAACGTAATGAATGGTTAGCGCTAACAATTTTCCTTGCCGCAGCTATAGAGGAGGTCTAGGCTCGGGCCAGCGGAGTACTCCTTGGGGAGTGGACCGGGAAATTGAATCCGACGTGCACAAAGGAGTGACGCGTGAAAATACCACTGTCAGGCGCCGGACCGGCGCTTAACCGCCGGCAACTGTTGATCGGCACCGGTGCGCTGCTTGGAGGCGCGCTCACCATGGCCTCGCTCTCCGGATGCCAGACCCCCGGCGCCGGCGCCGCGCAGAACCTGCGCTTCTGGCACCTGTTGTCCGGCGGCGACGGCATCAAGATGCAGGGAATGATCGACGCCGCCAACGCGCAAAACCCGGACTTCACCGTCACCCCGACCGTCCTGGCCTGGGGTGCCCCTACTACACCAAGCTTTCCATGGCATCGGCCGGAGGGCGGCCGCCGGAACTTGCCATCATGCACGCCAGCCGCGTTGTGGGCTACGCCCCCGGCGGCCTGCTGGACGAATGGGACCTGGACCTGCTCGCGGAAAACGGAGTGACGGAAGCGGACTTCGCCCCCCGCATCTGGGAGAACAGCAAGATTGACGGCAAGGTCTTCAGCATCGCCCTGGACTCCCACCCCTTCATCATGATGTACAACACCGAGATTGCCGCAGAAGCGGGGGTGCTGGGCGGTGACCAGCAGCTGATCCCCATTAGTTCCCCGGAACAGTTTCGGGATGTGGCCCTGGAAATGCAGAAAGTCACGGGCCGGCACGGGCTGTCGTACGGCTACCTGGGCGACGGTGCGCAGATGTGGAGGCTCTTCTACACCTTTTATCGGCAGCACGGCGCTGAAATGGTCCTCAAACAGGGCGAGACCGCCGTGGTTGACCGTGACGTCGCCATCTATTGCCTGCAATTCATCCGCTCACTGCTGGATGACACGATTACAACCAGCAGCGGCGACATCAACACGGCTATTGCAGAATTTGCCGGCGGCGATTCCGGCATGCTCTTCAGCGGGGTCTGGGAACTCCCCACCATGAAGAACGCCGGCATTCCGCTGGGGGCCTCCCCCATACCCACGTTGTTCGGCACTCCGGCAGCCTACGCCGACTCCCATGCTTTTGTGCTGCCGCATCAGCTGAACCTTGATGACGGACTGCGGCGGGACTCCTACAAATTCGTGGCGGACGTGCTGAAGGGATCCTTCGCCTGGGCCGAGGCGGGTCACATCCCCTCCTACCAGCCCATCGTCAAATCGCTCGAGTACGGCGCGCTTTCGCCGCAGGCCAACTACGCGGCTGCAGCGGACATCATCAACTACGACCCCCGCGCCTACTTCTCCGGCTCAGGATCGGACTTCCAGACCTTCTTCGCCAACAGCGTCCAGAATGTCTTTCTCGGCCGGGACCAGCCGGAAACCGGCTGGGACTCCTTCGTCGAACGGCTCAATATCCTCCTGGCCAAGCCCAACCCCGTATAAGGGCGGACCAGACCCAACGTCTTCTGCAAGTGACAAAGGAGTCCTTCATGAGTACCGCAACCGCTTCAAGGGGGCCGGCAGCACCGCCGGGCAATCAGCTGCCGCGCCCAACGCCCTGCGCAAGTCGCGCCGGGACAATCTGCACGGCTGGGGATTCAGCGCCCCGTTCCTGGCCTTCTTCGCCGTGTTCCTGATCTGGCCGATCATCTACGGCTTCTACATGAGCCTGACCGGGAAGTCCCTTACCGGCGCCAACGACGAATTGATCGGCTTCGCGAACTATACCGAGGCGTTCCAGGACCCGGACCTCTGGCAGTCGCTTGGCAACACCCTGTACTTCACCGTTATCAGCACCGTTCCGCTGGTGGTCATTGCCCTCGCCATGGCAGCCCTGGTCAACATGGGCCTGCCGGCGCAATGGCTGTGGCGGCTGGCTTTCTTCTCCCCTTATCTGCTGGCCTCGACCGTGGTGTCCCTGTTCTTCACCTGGATGTACAACCCGCAGCTGGGCCTGATCAACGACATCCTCTCGAAGGTGGGGATTCCGCCGGTCGCCTGGCTCAATGACCCCAAGGTCGCCATGTGGGCCATCGTTATCGCCACCGTCTGGTGGACAGTGGGCTTCAACTTCCTGCTCTATCTGGCAGCCATGCAGAACATTCCGCAGCAACACTACGAAGCGGCATCACTGGACGGAGCCGGCGGCTGGCGGCAGTTCTTCTCCATTACGCTCCCCCAGCTCGGACCAACCACGGTCCTCATTGTCATCCTCCAGGTTCTGGCGTCCCTGAAAATCTTCGACCAGGTCTACCAGATGACCCAGGGCGGACCGGCGGGCACCACCCGGACCATCGTGCAGTACATCTTCGAGACCGGGTTCACCGGGTACCGGTTCGGCTACTCCGCCGCAATTTCCTACGTGTTCTTCGCCCTGATCATTGTGGTCTCGTGCGGGCAGTTCTTCATCAACCGGCGAAGGAGCCTCTGACATGGCAGCACCGGCACTTACCCGCCCACCGGCACCGGTACCTCCGGCCCCCGGCAGAACCGCAATCGCACTGTGACCCCGGCACGCATCGCCGGAACCGCTGTTGTCTCAGTACTGGCCGTTATCTGGCTGCTCCCCTACGCCTGGGCAGCGGTCACGGCGTTCAAGCCCGAGACCGAGGCAGCGGCAACCCCGCTCACCTGGTTCCCGGAGTCCGGTTTCACGCTGGAGGCTTTCACCAAGGTGCTCGGCGAAGGGAACATTCCGCTGTGGACCTGGAACTCCCTGCTTACCTCGGCGGCCATTACAGTCATCACCCTCGTGATCTCGGCGCTGTGCGCCTATGCCCTGTCCCGGATTGATTTCAAGGGCAAGCGGATCCTCATGTCCGTGATCATCGCCTCTATTGTCATTCCACCGCCCGTGCTGATCATTCCGCTGTTCTACCAGCTGCTTTCCATGCACCTGATTGACACCTACTGGGCGGTCATCCTCCCGCAGGTTATCGCTCCGGCCATGGTGTTTATCCTCAAGAAATTCTTCGACCAGATTCCGCGTGAACTTGAAGAAGCAGCAATCATGGACGGTGCCGGGAGGATGCGGGTGTTCCTGCAGATCGTACTTCCCCTCCCGCCCGATCCTGTCCGCCGTGGCGATCTTCGTCTTCATCGGTGCTTGGAACAACTTCCTGTGGCCGTTCATCGCAACGAATGACCCCTCATTGCTAACGCTTCCGGTGGGGCTGCAAACCATCAAGAGTGCCTATGGCATCCAGTACGCCCAGAATATGGCCTCGGCACTGCTGGCGGCTCTGCCACTGATCATCGTCTTCCTTTTCTTTCAGCGGCAGATCATCAAGGGAATTTCCACCACCGGCCTGGCCGGCACCTAACTGTTCCCTCCCCGTCCACCGCACCATTTTTCACCTGCACCGCCCTTTCGCCCGCACCACCATGTCAAGGAGCAAGAACATATGTCCCGCGCCAAGATCAGCATTGACCGCAACTTCACCATCGGAGCGGTTCCCCGCCGCCTGTTTGGCTCCTTCGTGGAGCATATGGGCCGCTGTGTCTACACCGGAATCTACGAACCCGGCCATCCGGAAGCCGATGCTCAGGGCTACCGCCTGGACGTCCTGGGCCTGGTCCAGGAACTCGGTGCCACGGTTGTGCGCTACCCCGGAGGCAACTTTGTCTCCGGCTACAACTGGGAGGACGGCGTCGGGCCCGTTGAACAGCGCCCCACCCGGCTCGACGGCGCCTGGCACACCGTGGAAACCAACGCCTTTGGCCTGCACGAGTTCGTGGACTGGTCCCGCAAGGCCGGGGTCGAAATTATGGAAGCGATCAACCTGGGGACGCGCGGGGTCGACGCCGCACGCGAACTGGTGGAGTACGCCAACCATCCCGGGGGAACCTACCTCTCCGACCTCAGGGCCAAAAACGGGCACAAGGAGCCGTTCAACATCAAGCTGTGGTGCCTGGGCAACGAACTGGACGGCCCGTGGCAAACAGGACACAAAACGGCGGACGAGTATGGCCGCCTGGCCCAGGAAGCCGCCCGTGCCATGCGTTACGTGGATCCGGATCTGGAACTCGTCGCCTGCGGCAGCTCCAGCTCCTCCATGCCCACCTTCGGCGCCTGGGAGCAGACCGTCCTCGGCCACACGTACGATGAGGTGGACTACGTTTCGCTGCACGCCTACTACCAGGAGGAAGAGGGTGACGCCGAGAGCTTCCTGGCCAGCGCAGTCGATATGGATTACTTCATTGAGTCGGTAGTTGCCACCGCGGACGCCGTCAGGGCCCGGGGGAAGCATAAGAAGCACATCAACCTGTCCTTCGACGAATGGAACGTCTGGTACCAGCGCGGACTCACCACTGACGACCAGCCGGCCGCAGTTGCCCGGGCGGGCTGGCGCGAGCACCCCCGCGTGATCGAGGACAAGTACAACGTGACCGACGCCGTCGTCGTCGGTACGCTGCTCAATTCCCTGCTGCGCCACGGCGACCGCGTGACCATTGCCAACCAGGCCCAGCTGGTAAACGTGATTGCACCAATCATGGCCGAAGAGAACGGTCCGGCCTGGCGGCAGACCATCTTCCATCCTTTGCCCGCATGGCTGCCCTGGCCAAGGGACAGATTATGCGTACGGCCGTGGACTCCGACAAATATGAGACCAGTAAGTTCGGTGCTGCGGACCTCGTGGACGTCAGCGCCACGTGGGACGAGGAGAACGGCAGGGTGGCGCTCTTCTTCGCTAACCGGGGCCTGGAGGAGGCAGCGGACGTGGAGGTCTCCCTGAGCGGATTCGACGCCGGCCGGATCATCCGCGCCGAGGTCCTGCAGGTTCCCGAAGGCAGGGACCGTTTTGCGATCAATTCGCAGGCCGACGGCGAGCAGGTCGGGCTGGCTCCCTGTCCGATGTGAAGGCAGTGGGCAGCGAGCTGCGGCTCAGCCTTCCCGCACTGTCGTGGGCCGTGGTGGAAGTTGAGGTCAGCACGATCTAGGAAGCTCCTCGAGCGGGCGTGGGCACCGGCGGGCGCCGGGCAACCCGGTGCCCTCGCCGCCGCCTACGGCCACCAGGCAGTCCGCGGTGGCAGTGTCGCTCCTGCCACCCTTGACGCTCCCTGTCCGGAAAGGCAGGGTGGTAGATCCATCAGCATGCTTGCCAAAAGGGGAGACAGATGCGGTCAATGGTGTACCGCGGGCCGTACAAGGTCCGTGTCGAAGAGAAGGACATTCCCCGGATCGAACATCCGAACGACGCCATCGTGCGCGTGACGGCGGCAGCGATCTGCGGTTCGGATCTGCACCTGTATCACGGCATGATGCCCGACACCCGGGTGGGTACCACCTTCGGGCATGAGTTTGTGGGTGTTGTGCACGAGCTGGGGTCCTCGGTGCGGAACCTGTCCGTGGGAGACCGCGTCATGGTTCCGTTCAATATTTACTGCGGGTCCTGCTACTTTTGCAGCCGCGGCCTGTACTCCAACTGCCACAACGTCAATCCCAACGCCACCGCCGTGGGCGGGATCTACGGCTACTCCCACACCTGCGGCGGGTACGACGGCGGCCAGGCGGAGTTCGTGCGCGTCCCGTTCGCCGACGTCGGCCCGTCCATCATCCCGGACTGGATGGGTGAGGAGGACGCAGTTCTGCTCACCGACGCGCTCGCCACCGGCTATTTCGGCGCGCAGCTCGGTGATATCCGAGAAGGCGACACCGTCGTCGTGTTCGGCGCCGGCCCGGTGGGACTCTACGCCGCCGCGTCCTCCTGGCTGATGGGGCGGGCCGGGTCATCGTAGTGGACCATCTGGAGTACCGGCTGGAAAAAGCCCGCTCCTTCGCCCACGCCGAAACCTGGAACTTCGCCGAGTACAAGGACATCGTGGTGGAAATGAAGAAAACCACCGACTACCTCGGGGCCGACGTCGCCATAGACGCCGCCGGGGCGGAGGCGGACGGGAGCTTCATCCAAAACGTCACAGCCGCCCAGCTCAAGCTGCAGGGCGGCTCCCCGGTGGCCCTGAACTGGGCCATTGATTCGGTCCGCAAAGCCGGCACCGTGTCCGTGATTGGGGCGTACGGTCCCATCTTCAGCGCCGTCAAGTTCGGCGATGCCCTGAACAAGGGTCTGACGCTGCGCATGAACCAGTGTCCCGTCAAACGCCAGTGGCCGCGCCTGTTCGAGCACATCCGCAACGGGTACCTCAAGCCCAGCGACTTGGTGACGCACCGGATCCCCTGGAACACATCGCCGAGGGCTACCACATGTTCTCGGCCAAGCTCGATAACTGCATCAAACCCCTGGTCATCCCCAGTGCCTCCTGAAAGCGAGGAAACCATGGCAGAAACACCCAGCACCCCCTATCTGGCGGGAGTGCCGAAACGGCGGTTCACCAACGAGGAGCTGCGGGCGCGGATCCCGGGTTGGGGCGCCGATCTTGATCCCGCTGACCGGCCCTCCGTTCCCAAGGTGCGGACTGATCTGGAGACCGGCGCCCACTGGGATTTCCCGGAACGCCAGACGGCGGCACAGCCGCGGGAACGCTCCATTGAACACCAGTTCGTGACGCCGGTTTTCGGCACCTCGGTTCCGCTGAAGGGCGTGTCGGGCGCGATGCGCCGCTACGCCTACAAGTACAGCGAGGCCCGGGCGGCGCACTGGCTCATCCTGATCGCCGCGGACCGGGTGGACGCCGGCGGCAGCCACCTGCGCTCGTTCCTGACCCTGCGCCCGGACAACCCGGTCACCGAAACGGGGGTGCTGAGCGAATTTACCCGCCACGGGGTCTCGTCCCGGTTCGGGTCCAAGCGCGCCGACCTGAAGGAACAGGCGCTGGCGCCGCTGTTCGCCGCGGGGCCGTGGATTCTTGCCGGAGGCGCGGCCTTCGCCGTCGTGCGCCGGCTCGTGCGGGCCGCCCGGACCTGAGGCCGCCCGGTGCTGACGCGGCCTGGGCGGCGACCCTCAGGCGCTTCGGCCCAGATCTCGGAGAAGCTCCTCGCGGACTAAGCCCGGATCAGTGCCCAGGACCCTGAGCGTGCGCGCTGCGGCAGAGCTGTCCTGTGCAATAAGTCCCAGCAGCAGATGTTCGACTCTGATGTCTTTTCGGCCCAGGGCACGTGACTGCTTCAGTGACTCCACCAGCGCTTCCTTTGCTGCTGCAGTAAAGGGAACGGCGCCGCCTCCGCGGCGGCCCAGGAACCCCTGGCGGCGTCGTTCCGGGCGGTCCAGCGCTCCCGGACCGAAACTGGCTTCCGCCCGGCTTCGGACGGCCTCCAGGTCAACGCCGATGTTCTCCAGCGCTTCCGCGTCCGCCGTGCCGAGTCCCCGGGCCCGTCCGGCTATGGCTTCTCTCTCGATACCGAGCCGGTGCAATACCCTGACCGCAGCGTTGTCTCCACTGGCCAGGACGCCAAGCAGCATATGGTCGGCACCAATCTCGGTGTCCCCCAGCAGCCGGGCCTGTTCCTGGGCTCCGATGACCACCGCCCGGGCGTTCTGTGTAAAGCGTTCAAACATGACTGCCTCCTTAGTCTGTGGACGCTGCCGTCCGCCGGGCATGCTTTTTGTGCACCGCCTGTTTTGAAACTCCCACGGCAGCGGCAATCTCTGCCCAGGACCAGCCCTGCTCCCTGGCATTGCGCACCTGCAGGGCTTCCAGTTGTTCGACCAGCCGCCGAAGGGCCGCCACAGCGCGCAGTCCGACGGCGGGGTCCCGGCTGGTTCCGTCACTTATGAGCTCGTCCCGTGTATCCATGCCGTCAGCTTAGGTTGACGACCTACCCTGCGTCAACGCTTATTGACGCCGGGATTTCCGCCGCGTGCCCACCATGCCTCGTCGGGCCGGCAGCCGCGTATCACCGTCCTCGTCGGGCCGGCAGCCGGACACCTGCCGCAAGGGAGAAATGCCACAATGGGGAAATGCCACATTCCCGAGGTTTTGATGATCCGCGGCTGATCCGCGAAATCCGGCGCCGGCCGGACGCCGACGTTGACCCGGCCAGCTGGCCCGCGGCGGTTCCGGCCGTGGCCGCCGTCCTGGAATCCGGGCTGGAGCTTCCGGCCGGCGTGACGTTCCTGGTGGGCGAGAACGGCAGCGGTAAATCCACCCTCGTCGAGGCGGTTGCGGCGGCGTACGGGCTGGGACCGGAGGGCGGCACGGTCCACTCGGCGCACAGTACGCGGCGAACCGAATCTCCATTGAGCAGCTGGATCAGCCTCGTCCGGCAGGCCGGCGCTCAGAAGTGGGGATTCTTTCTCCGGGCGGAAACTATGCACGGCTACTACACCTTTCAGGACGAGATGGGCGGCGGCCGGGATTTCCATGCAATGAGCCACGGCGAGTCCTTCCTCGCCATCGCGGAAACCTACCTCAACACGCAGGGCTTTTACTGCCTGGACGAGCCCGAAGCGGCACTGTCCTTTAGCTCCACCCTGGCCCTGATCGGGGTGCTCAATGATCTTGCCGCCAACGGATCGCAGATCCTGTGCGCCACCCACTCCCCCGTGCTGGCCTCGCTTCCGGGAGCCACCATCTACGAAACGGGAGAACACGGGATAGCCCGCCGTGAGTGGGAGGACCTCGATCTGGTGACGAACTGGCGTTCGTATTTGAACGAACCCCGCCGCTACCTGCGGCACATTTTGGTGCCGTGATCCTGGGAAGTCCCGGCGCCCGGAAGGCCTCCACAGGCCAGCCCGGCGCGCGGCCCGGCGCCCCGGGCGCGGCCGCCGGCGCCCTGTTCGTTCTGCTCGCCTCGGTGCTTTGGGGCACCACCGGAACCGCTGCCACCCTTGCGCCCCATGTGGGACCGCTCGCCATCGGAGCGGCTGCCATGGGAATCGGCGGGCTGCTGCAGGCCCTGACGGCCTGGCCGTTGCTTCGGGCATCCTGGTCTGCGCTGCTCCGGCACCGGCGGGCAGTGGTTCTGGGCGGTGGGGCCGTTGCCGTCTATCCGCTGGCCTTTTATTCCTCGATGCATCTGGCCGGGGTGACGGTGGGCACCGTGGTCAGCATTGGCTCGGCGCCGCTCGCTTCGGCAGTACTGGAGCGGGTTGTCGACCGACGGCGCTTCAGCCGGCGCTGGGCCGCGGGCGCCGCAACGGCGGTCGTTGGAACGGTGCTGCTGTGCGCGGCGCAGGCTGCCGCTGCCGCGGACGGTGACGGCGCACGCCAGCCGGGCGCCGTCGTAGCCGGGGTCCTGCTGGGACTGGTTGCCGGAACAACCTATGCGCTCTACTCCTGGACGGCGCACCGGCTGATGACCCGCGGCATCCCGGCGCGGGCGGCCATGGGCGCGACCTTCGGTGTGGGTGGGCTGATGCTGATGCCGGTGCTGGCTCTGACCGGAGGCCCGCTGCTGGCGTCGTGGTCCAATGCCGCGGTGGGAGGATACCTGGCGCTGGTGCCGATGTTCGCGGGCTATGTCCTCTTCGGCCTGGGGCTGGCCAGGGTCCTGCCCAGCACCGCAACCACCCTGTCGCTGGTGGAGCCCGTCGTGGCGGCCGTGCTCGCCGTCGCCATAGTCGGCGAGGGCCTGCTGCCGGCGGGGTGGGCCGGAGCGGCGCTTGTCCTGGCCGGGCTGCTGGTCCTGACGCTTCCGGCGCAGCGGCGGCGCGCACAGGTGATCCGGCCCTAGGCTGTGGAGATGTTCTCTCCCCTGCCGGCCGTCCCCGTGCCCCCGCAGCCGGCTACCGCCGGAGCTCCCTGTGCGCCCGGCGTCCCCAGTCCCCCCTTGGTTCCCGATTACCGGGTGACAGCGGTGCGGCGGACCTGGGCCGGGCTGCCGGACCTCCTGCGCCGGCGGGCAGCTGCGCACCTTGGCGGCACGGTGTCCGCTGTCCGTTCGGCCGGCGGCGGATTTACCCCGGGTTTCGCCGCCGTGCTGGAAGGTGCCGGCAGTGAACGGATTTTCGCCAAAGCGGCCCCGGAGACCGACAGCTTCATCTATCCGTCCTACCTGCGGGAAGCCGAAGTGGCCCGGCGGATGCCGGCGGGCATGCCCGTTCCCGTGCTGTCCGCTGCGGAACAGCTAACGGTGGACGGAACCGGCTGGCAGCTGCTGGTCTATGAGGCAGTGGACGGGGCCATGCCGGGCCACCCCTGGACGGACCGGGAGCTGCAGGCAATCGAGGCGTCCTGCGCCGAAGCGGTCCGGATCCTGAAGGGCTTCCCCCGCGAGCTTGCCGGTGAGCCGCTGGCCGGGGACCTCACCGCCGTACCGTCCGGGTTCCTTTCCGTGGCGGACGGCGCACCTGCCCCCTGGTTCCTGCCCGGCCTAACCGCCCGGCATGCGGCCGGGTTCCAGGAGCTGCTTGCGCTCTGCCCGGAGGCTTTGGCCGGCGAGGCAGTCCTGCACGGGGACCTGCGGCCGGACAACATCCTGATCCGGTCCGGCCGCGCACTGATCTGCGACTGGAACTTCCTGGGTACGGGCGCGGAATGGACCGACTGGGTCTCGGTCCTGCCGTACGCCCATTCGGGCGGCCTGGACGCTGATGCCTGGCTGCAGCGGTCAGCACTCACGCGCGGGGTGCCGGCCCGGCACATTGATGCGTTCCTCGCCGCCCTGCTCAACTACATGATCCATTCGGGCAGCCAGCCGGATGTTCCTTCCAGCCCCCAGCTGCGGGCGCACGGCCGGCACACGGCGCGGATTGTTTACGACTGGTGCCTCCGGCGGAACGCGGTGTAGCGTCCGCCGTCCGGTCCCGCACCGTAAGGTTCTTTGACTTTGGCGGTCCGGTGCCGTGGGATGGCACCATGACGAAGAACTACCGCATTGCCCTGATCCCCGGCGACGGCATCGGCCACGAAGTCCTGCCTCCCGCCCGCGCGGTGCTCGACGCCGTCGCGCCCCGCCACGGGATAAGCCTGGAGTACGACGAGTTTGACTGGTCCTGCCGCCGCTACCTGGACAAGGGGGCAATGATGCCCGACGACGGACTGGATGCGATCCGTGGGCACGACTCCATCCTGCTGGGGGCCGTTGGATGGCCGGGCGTACCGGACCACGTCAGCCTGTGGGGGCTGCTGATTCCCATCCGGCGCGAGTTCCGGCAGTACGTCAACCTGCGGCCCATCAAGGTCCTCCAGGGTGTTCCCAGCCCCCTGCGTCCGGAGCTGACCGATCCGGGCGTCGACTTTGTCGTGGTGCGCGAGAACAACGAGGGCGAGTACTCGGAAATCGGCGGCCGGCTCAACCGCGGGCTGCCCACGGAAATGGCCATCCAGGAGTCCGTGTTCACCCGTGAGGGCGTGAGCCGGATTGTGGACTATGCCTTTGACCTGGCCGGACAGCGCCGGGGCGTCCTGACCTCGGCAACAAAGTCCAACGGCATCATCCACACCATGCCGTTCTGGGACGAACTGGTGGGCGAACGGGCCGCGGAGTATCCCGGCGTGAAGTGGAACTCGGAGCACATTGATGCGCTCGCCGCCAAGGTGGTCCTGAATCCGTCACGCTTCGACGTCATTGTGGGCTCCAACCTCTTCGGCGACATTCTCAGCGACCTTGCCGCTGCGATTGCCGGCAGCATCGGGATTGCGCCCTCGGCCAACCTGAATCCGGAACGGGAATACCCGTCCATGTTCGAGCCGGTGCACGGTTCGGCCCCGGACATTTTCGGTCAGGGCGTGGCGAACCCGCTGGGCGCGATCTGGTCTGCGTCGATGATGCTGGACCACCTGGGCCATCCGGAGGCGGGCGCCGAGATACTGGAGGCTGTGTTCGGTGTGCTGGCGGACTCACCCGTCCGCACCCGCGACCTGGGCGGAACCGCCGGAACCGAGGAGTTCACCCGGGAGGTCCTGGCCCGCGTCGGGTCCTGACGTCCTCCGGATGCCGGTTTAGGGTCCTCCGGCGTTCCTGGGTCGTTCCCGCAGCGCCGGGTCTTCTTCCGGCATCCAGCGGTCCTACGGTGTTTCTACGGTGTTCCGAGCGGTACGGCGGAGAGCCGCAGCGCTTCGATCACCGCGTCCGTCACCTCCTGCGTACCGGCTGTCCCGCCGACGTCGCGGGTGCTGCAGCCGGCAGCGGTGACGGTCTCCACCGCGTGTTCCAAACGCCGGGCGGCAGCGGGCAGCCCCAAATGGTCCAGCATCAGGGCGGCGCTGGAGATGGCGCCGACGGGGTTGCTGATCCCCTGTCCGGCGATGTCCGGGGCGGAGCCGTGGACCGGTTCAAACATGGAGGGAAAGCGCCGTTCCGGATTGAGGTTGGCGCTGGCGGCCAGGCCCAGACTGCCGGCGAGCGCTGACCCCAGGTCGGAGAGGATGTCGGCGAACAGGTTGGAGGCGACCACCACCGAAAGGTCTTCCGGGTGCAGCACGAACTTGGCGCTCATGGCATCCACGAGCACGCTTTCGGTCTGCACGTCCGGATAGTCGGCGGACACGCGCTTGAACACGTCGTCCCACAGCACCGAGCCGTACTGCTGGGCATTGGACTTGGTCACACTGGAGACCTTCCGGACAGGGCGGGTGCGGGCCAGGTTGAAAGCATAGCGGATGATGCGCTCGCATCCCTTTTCCGTGAACAGCGCTGTCTGCACCGCCACTTCGTTGCCCGGTCCGCGGCCGGAAAGGTTACGGCCGCCGAGTCCGGCGTATTCGCCCTCGCTGTTCTCCCGGACCACCACCCAGTCCAGCCTGGTCCGGTCCGCCTTGCGCAGCGGGGGTTCGATCCCCGGCAGGAAGCGCACCGGCCGCACATTGGCCCACTGGTCGAAGTTCTGCGTGATGTTCAGCCGCAGCCCCCACAGGCTGACGTGGTCCGGAACGTTCTCCCAGCCCACCGCGCCAAAGTAGATCGCGTCATAGCCGCGCAGCTGTTCCAATCCGCCCGGCTCCATCATGACGCCGTGCGCGGCATAATATTCGGATCCCCACGGGAAGTCCGTCCACTCGAAGCCGAAGGGCCCTTCGGAGGCACCGCCTGCTTCGGCTTCCGGCATCAGCCCGGTTCCCGGGGCCCCTGCCGGCACCACCGCAGACTGTTCCGCCATGGCATCCAGCACCTGCCGGCCTGCCGCGATGACCTCCTGCCCCACTCCATCGGCCGGAATCGCTGCGATCCGGTACGTCCTCCGCTCTGGCATCTCCTGGTCCCCTCTCTGCCGGTCCGCAGCCCCTGCGGCTGCCGCACCGTGTGCCACCACTACACAGCCCGTGGGCGGGCGGCGTCCAAGACACAAATGGCATCCGACGCATAGGAGTTCTCTATCCGTGCGCTGCGGCGGGAGCCGGACCAAGAGCAGCGGCAGCAGCGAGAAAAGCACGCGCAGCCGGAGTTAGTTCCGCGGCACGGCTCAGGGCAGAGATGTGCAGGCTGGTTTCCGGTTCCAGACGTGCCGTGCGCAGTCCCGCCTGCCGCGCCAGCGGAATCCAGGCCGACGGCAGGACTGCATGGCCGATTCCGGCCAGGACCAGGGGCAGGACTGACGTCCGGTGGGCCACTTCGGCGGCGATTTCCAGCTCGATTCCGCCGGCCAGGGCTTCGTCCACTGCGGACCGCATGAGGGACCCGCGCTGGGAAGCGATGATGCGTTGGCCGGACAGCTCCTCCCACCGGAGAACCGGGCCGTGCTCTGCGCCTCCCCCCGGTGCGTCCTCTGCTGCGCCGGCCCGGCTGCCCGGATGCGCGGCAGGGTGCAGCTCCGCCAGGGGGTTGAGGACCAGCACGAGGGGCTGCCGTCCGAGGTGCACGACGTCGATGTCCGCAGCCCGGAACGGCCGCTCCGAGCCCAGCAGCCCGATTTCGCAGCTGCCGTCGCGGACGGCGGCGACGACGCCGTCCCGCGTAAACGCGGCGTGCACGCTGACGGTCACGGTGGGATGGGTGCGTGCATAGGCGGCAATGATTGACGTCAGCGGCTCGATGGCCGGTGAGGGCATGGCGATGACGTCCAGCCGGCCCCGGCGCAGGCCCTTAAGCTCGTCGATGGCTGAGCGGGCCGCTTCCAGATCGCGGACGACGACGCGGGCCGGGCCAACGAGCTCGCGTCCGGCCTCGCTGAGGACCACGTTGCGCCCCACCCTGTGGAAGAGCGGTACCCCCAGGTCCCGTTCCAGGTTCTTGATCGTCTGCGACAGCGAGGGCTGGGCGATCAGCAGCCGTTCCGCGGCCCGGGTAAACCCCTGGTGGTCCACCACTGCCAGGAAGTACTTCAAATGCCTGACGTCCACGAAGGCTCCCTTGCACTCGGACGGATGGGCGCCGTGCCACCTATTGGTTCTTCCTATGAGTGAGTAGACAACAGGTTGTGGACGCAGCACAAGGCCCTGCTGCATAGTGAACGCATTCAACGAGGAAGGACCAGGATTGTGTACACGCAGCAGCCGGCTCCAACTGAAGACCCGGGCTCACCTCAACGCACAGACGTCCGTGCCGCACTCCTGGGCGGAACAACCTTCCGCAGCCTGAGTGAGCAGACGCTCTCTCCCCGGGAAGAGAAATTTGAACGCACCCGGCAAACCATCGGTTTGTTCCTGGCCCCAGCCATCGCCGTCGTCTTCGCGCTGCTTCCACTGAACCTGGACCTGCAGCAGCACATGCTGGCCGCCATCCTGCTGGGCGTGATTGTCCTGTGGATCTGCGAACCTGTTCCCATCCCCATTGGCGGGCTGATCGGCGTCGCGGCCATCGTCATCCTGGGCGTCGCACCGGCCAGTGCGGTCCTGGCACCCTTCGGATCCACCACCATCTTCACCTTTATCGGTGCCTTCATCCTCGCCCAGGCCATGCTGAAGCACGGCATAGCGCAGCGCCTGGCCTTCGCGGTCCTGTCCCTTCCCGGAGTGGGAAATCCACCTACCGGGTGGTGATCGCCTTCGGCGTCATCACCTGCCTGCTTTCGGCCTTTGTCTCCAACACCGCCACCGTTGCCATGCTGATGCCCACCGCGCTGGGCGTCCTGGTGGTCATCGCCCAGCTGATGCAGGACCGCGGTGTGGTCAAAGCCGACTTCGATCCGCTGCGGATGCGGGTCGGCGCGGCGCTGCTGCTGATGCTGGCCTACGGAGCCAGCGTGGGCGGCCTCCTCACACCGGTCGGATCGCCGCCGAACCTGATCGGCCGCGGCCTGATTGAGGAAGCCACCGGGGTTCGCATTTCCTTTGCCCAGTGGATGGCCATCGCGGCCCCCATCTGCCTGGCCATGTTCCTGGTCCTGGCGCTGGTCATGCTGCTGCTGAACAAACCGGAAATCCGTCACATTGAGGGCGTTGAGGAATACGTACGCGAACGGCGTGCCGAGCAGGGCCGGATGTCCCGCGCGGAAGTCAACACGCTGATCGCCTTCGGCGTGACGGTGACGCTGTGGCTGGCTCCGGCCGTTGCCAGTCTGATTGGCGGCACCGAGTCGGAAGCGTACATTTTCCTGGACGACCGCCTGGACGAGGGCATTGTCGCCGTGCTCGGTGCCTCGCTGCTGTTTATCCTTCCGGTGAACTGGAAGCAGCGCCAGGCCACCCTGACCTGGTCCGACGCGGCGAAGATCGACTGGGGCACCATCCTGCTGTTCGGCACAGGTATCATTTTCGGTGCGCTGCTGGCGGAGACCGGGCTCGCGGAAACCATTGGCCAGGGGGCGTCGGAGAACCTGAACATCACCAACATCGTGGCAATCACGGTTTTCTCGGCGATCCTGGCGATCCTGATTTCGGAAACCACGTCCAACACTGCGTCCGCCGCGGTGATCGTGCCGATTGTGATTCCGCTGTGCCAGGCGATCGGCGTCGATCCGTTCGTGCCGGCGCTGGCAGCCACCTTCGCCGCGTCCTTCGGGTTTATGCTCCCGGTCTCCACCCCACAGAACGCCATTGTGTACGGAACGGGCGCGGTGCCCATCACCCGGATGATCCGGACCGGTCTGTTCTTCGACATTCTCGGCGCCATCCTGATTATCACCATCGTTCCGGTCATGATCGCGGTGGTCGGGATCGGCGGCTAGGGGTTCCGCTCCGAAAGCCGGACGGCGGCGGCCGGCTCCGCGGGCGCCGTCCGGTCCGGCGCGGCCCAGCCGGTCAGCGCCAGCAGCCGGGCGGCAACCTCCTCAGCCGTCAGGCCGTCGGTGGAAACCCGGTGGACCCAGTCCGGGGTGTGCAGGTCCAGCGCCGATGCAGCTTCCCGGCTGCGCGCCAGGTGCCGGTCCAGCGCAGTCCCGGATTCGCGCCCGGTCAGCCGGGAACGCACGGAGCCCGGGGAGCCGCGCAGCAGGGCGGCGTGGACCCGGGGGCTGTCGCCCATGCATGCGGCCAGCTCGGCTGTTTCACGGACCGAAACCGTGTTGGTGTAGATCAGGCGGCGGTAGCCCAGCGTCCGGTAGTTCCGCCACAGGGCGGCCAGGTTTTGTTCCGCCAGACCGTGGTTCCACGGCGACGGGTGCTGCCAGGGTGCCGGATGGGCCAGATCGAGATTATCTCCTTCGATCACGGCGTGGCGGATGTCCAGATCAGTGAGCAGCCCGTGCAGCTTTAGGGCAGCGCTGGTTTTACCCACGCCGGAGCAGCCTCCAATGAAAAGCACCTCGGTTGCTGTCCCTGCCGGTCGACTGGTGTCCAACTGTTTCCTGCTTCCCCGATTGGCTGCATTCCCGATTCTCTGCTTCCCCGTTCAACCCATGTGCCTATGAACCCATGAACCCATTGGGTGCGTGCGCCCATGAACCCATGTCCCATGCCCTCTGGTGGTGCCCTGCCGGCCTGCCGCGTGTGGGCACTGCCCTTGCGCTCCGCCTGTCCTGCCGCAAGAATCTCAGCAGATTTTCCCGCGAATTGCACCCACCGCTGCTGCTGAGAGGAAAAGCCATGCCACGTGTCGCCGCAGGCACCGAAAACACCGGAGATATTGAGCTGCATTATGAGGACCACGGGTCAGGCCAGCCGGTGCTGCTGATCCACGGGTACCCCTTGGACGGCGATTCCTGGGAGCGGCAGACCAGGGCCCTGCTCGGTGCCGGCTACCGGGTGATCACCTATGACCGGCGCGGCTTCGGGCGGTCCGACCATCCGGCATCGGGCTACGACTATGACACGTTCGCCGACGACCTGAACATCATTCTCACCGAACTGAACCTTCACGACGTCGCACTGGTTGGTTTTTCCATGGGCACCGGGGAACTGGCCCGCTACGTGAGCCGGCATGGAACGGACCGGATCAGCCGGCTGGCCTTCGTGGCCTCGCTGGAACCGTTCCTGCTGCAGACTCCCGACAACCCTGCGGGCGTCCCGGCCGAAGTGTTCGAGGGCATCGCTGCTGCGGCACAGGCCGACCGCTATGCCTGGTTCACCAGTTTCTTTGCGGACTTCTACAACCTCGGCGACAACCTGGGGACCCGGATCAGTGAGGAGGCCGTGCGCGGGAGCTGGAACGTCGCCGTCGGCAGCGCCCCGCCGGCTGCCTACGCCGTGGTGCCCACCTGGATCACCGACTTCCGCCCCGACGTCGAAAAAGTCCGGAACTCCGGGCTTCCGGTGCTGATCCTGCACGGAACCGCGGACAACATTCTGCCGATCGAGTCCACCGGCCGGCCCTTCTCCGCGGCGCTTCCGGATGCCCGGTATGTGGAGGTGGACGGCGCGCCGCACGGTCTGCTGTGGACCCACGCGGACGAGGTCAATGCGGCGCTACTGGACTTCCTCGCGGCGTAAACCACCTTCGCGGCCGCATGCCCTAGCCGGTGATTTTGTACTTTTCGCGGTCCTTCTCATCCAGGATCAGCTGTTCTTCAACCGTCATGGCACTGCCTCCGCGGCTGACCGGCATCCACCAGGCACCGGGTTCGGGGGTCTCCTGATAGGTGTCCATGCAGTGGTCCATGCCCGCCTGCAGGGTTTCCTGCAGGCGGGTCGTTTCCTCCGCGACCGACGCGTCCGGTTCCACCCGGATCATCGGGCTGACATGGACCCGGACCGGAGTTTTCCAGACGGATTTGAGGCTCAGGCCGTGGCCCCCGCGGGTAAGCATGCGGTGACTGCCCCAGACCGACACGGGAATGATCGGAACGCCGGCTTCGGCGGCCATCCGGACGGCTCCGGTCTTGAGTTTGCGGACGCTGAAGCTGCGGCTCACACCGGCCTCGGGCAGCACCGCCAGGTACTCGCCGCGGCGGAGGGCTTCCACTGATTCGGCGTACGCAGCAGCGCCGTCGGACCGGTCCACGATGATGTGCTCGCACATTTCGCAGACTGCCTTCACGAACGGTTTCCGGGCGGCCTTCTTGGTGACCAGGAAGCGCATGTGTGCCTTGAGCTTGCGCCACACCAGGTACTCGGCGATCACAAAATCCAGATAGCCGAAATGGGTGATCGCCACTACGGCTCCCTTACCCGGAACCACTTTGCGGTTCAGGCCGGAGATCTCCTCGCTGTCGGGAAGGTTCTCCAGTCCGGAGGGAAGGACGGGAACCCGGAACAGCTTGATCGACAGTGCCCCCGTCAGGACGATGCTGCGGTAGACGTACTTGTTGGGGGGGAACTTCAACGTCATCTCCTCGTGGATAATCCGGCAGGACAACGATTCTACCGGGTCGGCGTCCGCTCCATTGAACGGGCGGACCGGCGGTGGCGGAGAACCGGCGGCAGCCTGTCTTTTCGGCTATGTCCCTGCCGAACCGGCCGGCTGCGCGGTTATCGTGGCATATGGCATGGAGAAACCTGCCCCGTGTGCGCGGAGGCCGAAATCCCCTGCGGGCCTTCCCGGTTTTCCTCAACGAGGCCCAGCGTCTTGATGCCCAGCTGCCGGAGATCGACTGGGCAGTGCCGCCGGCAGGATCGATGGACCGGTGGTTCCGCGCCCCGAGCGGCAATTTGGCGATGCGGACCATGGGTGCGCCGGCCGATCCACCCGTTCTCCTGGTGCCCGGGGCGATGGGATCCAAGGAAGACTTTTCCCTGATGATGCCGGTGCTGTCGGATGCGGGGTATTACGTCATCAGCTACGACCTGGCCGGCCAGTATGAGTCGGCCTCCGCAGGGCCGGAGCACTTGACGCCGCCGCAGAGCCATTATGGATATGACTTGTTCGTGAACGACCTCCTGGCCGTCCTGGAGTCCCTGAGCGGCGCCGTGCACGTGCTGGGATATTCGTTTGCCGGGATCGTGGCCCAGATTGCGCTGGCCCGCCGGCCGGACCTCCTGCGTTCCCTGTGCCTGCTCAGCTGCCCTCCGGTTCCGGGCCAGAGTTTCCGCACCGTGAGCCGGGTGGGCAAATTCAGTCCCCTGGTCAATGACAAGATGCATGCCGGTCTCATTGTCTGGGGCATCCGGAAAAACTTTGTCGGAGTTCCCGAGCCGCGGATGAACTTTATCCGGCACCGGTTTGACTACACGCGGAACGAGTCGCTCCAGGACATTGTGGGGCTGATGAAGCGTTCACCGGACCTGCGTCAAACCCTCGCTGCTGCTCCGCAGCCCAAGCTGGTGGCGGTCGGGCGGGCTGATGTGTGGCCCCAGTATCTGCATTATGCGTTCGCCGAAGCCATCGGCGCCCGCTTTGCCGCGTACGGCACCGGGCACGGGCCGTGCGAGGATGCCCCTCACCAGCTCAGCCGGGACCTCCTGGCGCTCTACCATTCGGCCGGATGAGCCGGCGGGCGCGGCGCCGGCCCAGCGGAGGTTCTGCACGGAAATCGAGGTCGAAGGTTTGCCAGGCCATGACCAGCCGGCGCCGCAGGCCGCTCCAGTCGGCAAAGGGTCTGGCGGAGACTCCGACTCTGAGCGTGGGATCGTAGAGCACTGACATCCAGGGGCGGATCTGGTAGCTCAGATCCAAATCGTCGTGAACCTGCGGAAGGTCACGGTGCACGCGCTCGCGAAGTTGCTTCCACATGGCCGCAGACATGGCGAAGTTGGAGCCGAACAGGGGCGGGTGGCCCAGGAGCAGCCCGACCACGCGGATATAGCCGCCAATGTAGATGGTCCGGCCGATCCACCGGGTGGCGCGGTTACCGCCGTAAAAGTTCCCGGGGCCGGTAACCGCAGTCATCGGCCCCTGCGCCGCGAGGATTTTCCCCACCCTCTCCAGCCAGTTGGGCGGCGGAACCGAGTCGGCATCCAGCCTGGCCAGTATCTCCCCGGCCGCGGCGTCGAACCCGGCTGCCGTTGCGCCGGCAATTCCCGGCACCTCCAGGGCACCCGCCGCACTCCGGCGGCGGCACAGACAGCGGCAGTTTCGTCGGTGCTGCCGTTGTCCACCACCACAACCTCGTCCGGCGGCCGCGTCTGGCGGCCGATGGCTGCCAAACAGGCAGCAAGCATGGGGGCATCGTTCCGCGACGGGATGACCACAGAGATTGTTGGCATGGTGTACCGACTGTAGCGGCCCGGCGCGGCGGCGGTAATGCCCGGGCCCCGCCTTGGCTGCGGGGCCCGCTGTATTTAGTGCTGCCGTCCCTGCTGGTAGACGTCGGGGATGCCGTCGCCGTCGTCGTCGATGTTTTCCTCTGCCTCCACCGCACGGTAATGCCGGTTGCGGCGGGACAGCACCAGGGCGGCCAGCAGCGCGGCCAGGATCGAGGCGGTCAGGATCCCCACCTTCGCGTGGTCGTTGGGGAGCGTGCCCTGTGCGAAGCTCAGGTCCGCCACCAGCAGGGAAACGGTGAAGCCAATCCCCGCCAGAAGCGCGACGCCGAGGAGGTCAATCCACTTGAAGGATGTGTCCAAAGTGGCCCGGGTGACCTTGGTCAGCACCCAAGTGGTCGCGAGAATGCCAATCGGCTTGCCCAGCACCAGGCCGGCAATGATGCCCACCGAAACCGGGTCGGTCAGGGAACCAACAAACCCGTCCCAGCCGCCCACGGCGACACCGGCCGAGAAGAACGCAAAAATGGGAACGGCAAAACCGGCAGACAGCGGCCGGAACCGGTGCTCAAAAATCTCGGAGAGGCCGGGGCCGGCCTCGGGACCGCCGCTGGCTTTGCTGCGGAGCACGGGAACTGCAAAGCCCAGCAGTACACCGGCAACGGTGGCGTGGATCCCCGAGGCATGCACCAGGGCCCAGACGACGACGCCGATGGGCAGCAGGATGAACCACGCGGCGGAGGCTTTCAGACCGAAGAAGCGGCGGTATTTCTGGGCCAGGAACGTGTAGAGGAGCAGCCCCACCAGTGCCAGGAGCAGCGGTGTGATCTTGAGGTCCTCGGTGTAGAACACGGCAATGATGGTGATGGCCAGCAGATCATCCACCACGGCCAGCGTGAGCAGGAAGATTCGCAGGGCCGAGGGCAGGTGCGAACCGATGATCGCCAGGACGGCCACGGCAAAGGCAATGTCGGTGGCAGTGGGGATTGCCCAGCCGTTGAGGGATTCCGGATTGCCGAGGTTGACGAGCGCGTAGATGGCGGCGGGCACCACCACGCCGCCGACGGCTGCGGCTACCGGAACCACGGCCTTGCTGAAAATGCGCAGGTCTCCGGCAACGAATTCACGTTTTAGCTCCAGGCCCACCAGGAAGAAGAAGACGGCGAGCAAACCATCGGCGGCCCAGGCACCCAGGCTGAGCTGCAGGTGCCAGGGCTCATAGCCGATTTCAAAGTCGCGCAGCGCGAAGTAGCTGTCGGAAAGCGGCGAGTTGGCCCATACGAGGGCAATTACTGCCGCTGTCACGAGCAGTATGCCGCCGACGGTTTCCTTGCGCAGGATTTCGCCAATTCGCAGCTTTTCGGCGTAGCTGCCGCGGCTGGCGATCTTGGGGCTGGAAGCGCCTTCCGGGGGCGTGGTGGGATGCATGGGTGACTCCTGAAAAAGCGGTCGACAATGTTATTGCCGACCAGACTTCCCGGCGCACCTTCGCTATACCTTACGGGAAATCCGGGTCCCGATCGAAACCGGTGCGGCGGGGACCGCGGCAACAATGACCCTTGCCCGCCGGCTGTTACTCCGCTTTACGCGCCCGGCTTGGCTGGACGCGCATCGGCTCACCGGGCATTTTGGGGTAGTCGGGCGGAAAGGGCAGCTCCCCCAGTCCGCTGTCCAGGTCCCGCTGCCACCACTGCAGCAGCACTTCTATACTTCCGGGCTTGGCGCCCATATCCGCCCAGGGATCCCCCACGGTGCGCAGCCGCTCGGGGACGGTCAGGATCGTGAACTCCCGGGGATCTGCCTTCTCCAGCTCGTCCCACCGCAGCGGCGTGGACACCGGCGCGTGCGGCAGGGCCCGCGGGCTGTAGGCCCCGGCAATGGTGCGGTCCCGGTTTGCCTGGTTGAAGTCCACGAAGATGTTCTGCCCGCGTTCCTCCTTCCACCATGCGGTGGTGACCCGGTCCGGCATCCGGCGCTCAAGTTCACGTGCGGCCGCGATCACCGCGTGCCGGACGTCGAGGAACTCGTGGTCCGGAGTGATGGGGGCGTACACATGCAGGCCGCGGTTGCCGGAGGTCTTGATGAAGGCTTCGAGGCCAGCTTCGGCCAGGACGCTGCGCAGTTCGAAGGCCGCCGGTACGGCGTCGTCAAAGCCGGTGCCGGGCTGGGGATCCAGGTCGATGCGCAGCTGGTCCGGGTTGTCGGTGTTTTCGGTCCGTGAAGGCCAGGGTGGAAGACCACCGTGTTCATCTGTACGGCCCAGACGGCGGCTGCCGGCTCGTCAAGGACCAGCTGCGGATGGGCCCGGGCGCTGGGATAGGTCACGGTGACGGCCCGGATGAAGTCCGGCGCGCCCTTGGGCGGGTTCTTCGAGAAGAACTGTTCGCCGTCGATTCCTTCGGGGAACCGCTGCAGCGACACGGGCCGGTCGCCGTTGGCGGCGATGAACGCCTCGCCTACCTCCGCCACATAGCGCGCGAGGTCCAGTTTGGTCAGCCCCGGCTTGGGCCACAGGACGCGGTCCGGACTGGAGATGCGCATCTCGCGCTCACCGTGCGGACCTGGGACAGTCAGGGTGGTTGCTTTACCGGCCATGGCCATAACCTACTCGCAAAACGTCCCGGCCGTCACGGGCCGTGCCTGGCCCGTTAGGCGGACGTACGTGCAGCAGCGTCCGTGCCGCGGCTTTAGGCCGGGTGTTCGACCATCTGCTGGTCCGAGCATGTCTAGCGCCGGATGATCCGGCGTTTCCGGGCTTCGCTGACGGCCGCCGTTCGGTTGTCCACGCCCAGCTTCTCGTAGATGTGCACCAGATGAGTCTTGACGGTGGCCTCAGAAATGAACAGCTTGCGGGCCATGGCGCGGTTGGCCATGCCGCCGGCCAGGAGTTCCAGCAGCTCCAACTCCCGCGGACTCAGCGTCGTCTCCGGGCTGCGCAGCGTACCCAGCAGCCGTCCGGCCACCTGCGGAGCCAACGCCGTCCTGCCTTCAGCGGCTGCCGCCACGGCGCTGCGAATGTCCCCGGGCTCGGCATCCTTGAGCATGTAACCGGCCGCTCCCGCCCCGACGGCGGCCAGGATGTCCGCATCGCTGTCATAGGTCGTCAGGACCAGCACCGGGGGACCCTTCAGCTCGCGGATGCGCCGGGTGGCGCTCACGCCGTCCATGCCGGAGCCCATTTGCAGGTCCATCAGGACCACGTCGAACGGGGTGCCCAGCGCGTCCTGCCGTGCCACCTCGGCAAGGGCCGCAGCTCCGCCGGACGCTTCGGCAGCAACCTCCATCCCGTCGAACTCCGCCAGCATGGCCCGCAGTCCGGCCCGGACAACCGGGTGGTCATCCACGAGCAGGATCCGGATGCCGCTCATTCCCCGCCCCCGGAAGCACCGGCAGCGGTCTCCAGCGGCAGCCGCAGAGCCACCACCGTCCCCTCCCCCGGTGCTGACTCAACACTCAGGGAACCGCGCAGATCGGCCACCCGCTCACGCAGCGACAGCAGCCCAAACCCCGAGCCGTCAGTGCGCGGCCCCGACGGGAGATTCAGGGGATCAAAACCGTCGCCGTCGTCGAACACATCCAGCGCCACCGATTCCGGCGAGTACCCCAGCGTGACCACCGCGTGGGACGCGCGGGCGTGGGCCTCGGTGTTTGCCAGCAGGGACTGGGCCGCGCGCAGCAGGGTTGCCTCGTAGGCAGGATGCAGGGGAACCGGCGTGCCGTCCATCCGGAACAGGCACTGCAGGTGCCCTCCGCCGGCAGCCGCACGCCGCGCAGTATCCGAACACAGCGCTGCCAGGCGTGTCTGCAGGGAGCCGCGTTCCAGCGGGGCGGCGGCCAGTCCCCGGACAAACCGACGGGCCTCCGCCAGATTTTCCGCAGCGGTGCTCTGTACCAGCCCCAGACGTTCCCGGGCCAGCGCGGAGTTGCCCGCGTCCAGGGCACTGCCGGCGGCTCGGGAAAGCAGGACGATGCTGGACAGGCCCTGGGCCAGGGTGTCGTGGATTTCGCGGGCCAGCCGTTCGCGCTCGGCCAGCACACCGGCGTCGTGCTGCGACGCAGCCAGCTCGCCGCGGGTGCGGTGCAGTTCCGCAAGCGCGAGGCGCTGGTTCACGCTTTCGCGGTGAAGGGCGGAGTAGGCGCTGCCCATGACCACGGCGAACAGCGCACCGATCACGGGGCCAAGGAGGGCGGCCGGGATCGGCTCCTGCCCGGGCCCATTGGGCGGCGACGACGGCGGCCGTGGTGACGAGCACGGCGGCGAGCGCCGGCGCTGTCCGCAGCAGCTGCAGGTCCAGGAAGAACAGCGGGAAGGCCAGCCAGGAAAACTCCGGACTGAGGACCAGCAGGCACAACCACAGCAGCGTCACCGCGCCCAGCCAGAGCGGGCCGTAGCGGACCGGATCAGGGCCGGCGCCGGTGGCGGCATGCCGTTTCTCGGCCACCGTGCCGGCCAGATACACGCCGGCCAGCACCACGCTCAGGATGTAGGCACCTGCACGGGCCGGCCATCCGGGCGGGTCCAGGCTCATCTGGATTACGGCAAGCAGGAGCAGTCCGGCAAAGGCTGTGTGCAGCGCAATACGCAGGACCCGCAGCACCACGTCTCCGGACGAGGCATCGGCGGCGTCTTGGGCGGTCTCGTACGCGGAGTGGGCGGTGTCGCGGGCGGGAAGCTCACCACCGGCCACAGCTGCGGCCGGCACCTGCGCAGGTGCCGGAGACGCCGGTGCCTGCAGCCCGGGCTGCGGAGACTGGCTGGGGTTCCTGGCACTCATGTCTCCAGCGTAGGCCGCCCCGATTACGGGCACATCAACCGTTTGGTGGAGCGCAGCCTCAACCCAACAGCGGGTGCGGATCGACCGCCCGTCCGATGGATCCGCACGGGCTTCGCGGGACGGTGGAAGACAAGGACAACAGGCCGGACGTTCCGGCCGAGGATCTGGAAGGAACCAACGTGTATCTCGCACTTCGTGACATTCGCTTTGCCAAGGGGCGCTTTGCCCTGATGGGCAGCGTAGTGGCACTGATCTCCCTGCTGCTGGTACTGCTCTCCGGACTCACGGCCGGCCTGGGCAACCAAAACACGGCCGCCGTGGCCGCACTTGCGGAGCACGGCATCACCTCCGTGGCGTTCGGTGCACCCGGAAACACCGAAGCCCAGGCCTCCTACACCGAGTCGGTGGTTACTGCCGGGCAGCTGCAGGACTGGCGAACCAGCGACGGCGTGGAGCAAGCGGAACCGCTCGGCATTACCCAGACCCGCGCCGTGGCCAACTCCACCGCCAACGTTGCCGTTTTCGGCGTCGAGCCCGGATCCGCGCTGGCTCCGAACAAAGTGCACGACGGCGGTGTCATCCTGGGCGCGTCCACGGCAGATGACCTGGGGGTGGACGTGGGCGGCACCGTTGCCCTGGCCGGCCGCAGCCTGACGGTGAGCGCCGTCACGGAGGACTCCTGGTACAGCCACACGCCTGTGGCCTGGGCGTCCCTGGACACCTGGCAGCAGGTGGCCCACACGGACGACGCGTCACTTTCCGAATCTCCGGTGGCCACCGTCATTGTGGCCGCTGCAGATTCCGGCGCAGCGGAAACGGCTGATGCCACCGCCGGAACTGTCTCCACCGATGTCCGGGGCTCCTTCAGCGCCCTGGGCTCCTACAACTCCGAAAACGGATCGCTGCTTCTCATGCAGGCCTTCCTCTACGGGATTTCCGCGCTGGTGATTGTCGCGTTCCTGACCGTCTGGACCGTGCAGCGGACCCGGGACATCGCCGTACTCAAGGCTCTGGGCGGTTCCTCGTCCTACCTGCTCCGGGATGCGCTCTGCCAAGCTGCGGTCGTGCTGGCGGGCGGCTCACTTCTGGGCGGCGTGGCCGGTCTGGGCATCGGTGTGGTTGCCGCGCAGGCGGCACCGTTCCTGGTCAGCGCAACCACCACAGTGCTGCCCGTGCTGGGGATTGTCGTGCTGGGCCTTGCCGGCGCCGCGCTCGCAGTCCGCAGCGTGACCAAAGTGGACCCGCTCACCGCGCTTGGCGGCAACTGATGGGCCGGTCTGCCGGGTTCCCTGCCTCCGTTAATACTTCCCGAAAGGACTCCCCCATGTCTGCAACTGCTGTCCTGTCCCTGGCCGGCGTTACCCTGGAATACCCCGACGGCGAGGGCACCCTGAAGGCGCTGGATGACGTCAGCCTGGAGGTGCCGGCGGGCCGGATACTGTCCCTGGTGGGCCCCTCCGGCTCCGGCAAGTCCTCGCTGCTGGCCGTTGCGGCCACCCTGATCCGTCCCACCTCCGGGTCCGTCACCGTTGCCGGCACGGACACCTCAGCGCTGGATGACGCCGGCCGCACCACGCTGCGGCGCGGCAAGGTTGGCCTGATCTTCCAGCAGCCCAACCTGCTGCCCTCGCTCACGGCCCTGGAGCAGCTGGTCATTACCGACCGGCTGCGCGGGCTGCGCTCTCCTGCTTCTTTCACTCGGGCGATGGAACTGCTGGATCTGGTGGGCCTCTCCGCGGCTGTGAACAAGCACCCGCATCAGCTCTCCGGCGGCCAGCGGCAGCGGGTCAACATTGCCCGGGCACTCATGGGCAGCCCCGCGCTGATGCTGGTGGATGAGCCTACCGCAGCCCTGGACCATGAACGCTCCGAGAGCATCGTGAAGCTGCTCGTGGAACTGACCCGCGAGTTTGGCTTTGGCACGGTGATGGTCACGCACGACACGGACTTTGTTCCGCTGACCGACGCCGTGGCCGGCATGCGGGACGGCCGCCTGAGGAGCGGGTTGCCGGCGGACTTCGGGCGCGTTCGCACCGAATAGGAGCCGCCGCTGCGGCACTGGCCCGGACTGAACCCCAGGCCCGGACGAGTGCTTTAGTTAGCGCTCACAGCTAAGCTCGGAAGGAGTCCCGGGCAAGCGCCGTCCGCGGATTGAACCGCGGGCAGCGAACCCGCCCAGACAGGAGCCAGTTATGACCCAGCCAGCAACCAGCCCCAACGGACGCATCATCACCTTGGAGGCAGGCCGCTATCGTGCTGGAATCGCTACTGTCGGCGCCGGGATACAAAGCCTGCAGTTTGACGGTGCGGACCTTGTGCTTCCCTTCAATCCGGACCGTGTGCCGCATGCTTTTGCCGGCAAGACGCTGGCGCCCTGGCCCAACCGGATCGATGCCGGCAGGTATGTCTTCCGCGGCCGGACCTACGAGGTTCCCGTCAATGAGGCGTCCACCGGCACCGCCCTGCACGGGCTGGTGACATGGGCTAACTGGGAGGTCGCTGCCAGCTCGGGAAACGCCGTCGTCCTGGAACACATCCTGCACGGAGAGCCGGGCTACCCGCACCAGCTGCTGCTGCGTGCCGAATTCACCCTCACCGAGGAGCGGGGGCTGACTCTGACCGTTTCCGCCGAGAATACGGGACGGACGGCTGCGCCCTACGGCGTCTCCTCCCACCCCTACCTCACTGCCGGAGCGGACCGGGTCGACAGCTGCGAGGTCACGTTCACGGCTTCGCGGGTGCTGATGACCGATGACCGCCTGCTGCCGCTGGAACTCAAGGAAACAGCAGATACCGAGTTCGACTTCACCCAGCCCCGCCTGCTGGGTGCCACGAGCCTGGACCATGCCTTCACCGGCCTGCCCGACGACGGATGGCAGGTGAGCCTCCGGAATCCCGCCACCGGGGCAACAACAGTCCTGTCTTCCCCCGCAGACTCCCGCTGGCTGCAGGTGTACTCCGGAGAGGAGCTGGGACGCCGCGGCATGGCCGTGGAGCCCATGACCTGCCCTCCGGACGCCTTCAACACCGGCACGGACCTCATTGTGCTGGAACCCGGCGACGGGCACGTCTTCTCGTATTCCGTCAGCGCGGGATAATACGCCCCCGCACGGGAATTTTCACGGGACAAAGGACAGAATGCAGCTCATGGCACCGATACAGCGCAGAGCCTCCGGCGCGCCGCCCACCATGGAGGACGTGGCCCGGGTTGCCGGGGTCTCCCATCAGACTGTCTCCCGGGTACTCAATGAGCATCCCAATGTCAGCGCGGCCACCAGGGACAAGGTTTCTGCGGCCATTGGCGAGCTCGGCTACCGGCGAAACGCCGCCGCCCGGTCCCTGGTGACGCGCTCCTCCCGGGTCATCGGCGTCATCATCACCGAACTGGAGCAGTACGGGCCGGCAAGCACCCTGCTGGGCCTGCAGGAAGCCGCATTTCGGGACGGCTACTTCGTGAGCGTGGCCGGCCTGCGCGAACTGACCCCCGCCGCCATGGCGGAGTCCGTCAACCACCTGCTGAACCAGGCACCTGACGGGATTGTGGTGGTGGCCCCGGTCCAGGCCGGCGTCGACTTGTTCCGGGACCTGGAACTCACGATTCCGCTGGAGGTCGTGGCCGGCGGTCTCGCCCCGGAAGGAAGCCAGGAGCATGCTGCGCGCAGCGCGGTGGCGCATCTGGCTGACCTCGGCCACCGGACCATCGCCCATCTGGCCGGACCGGAGCAGTGGATCGATGCCCAGCGGAGAGCTTCGGGTTGGCGCGCCGAACTCCAGGCGCGGGGGCTCGACCCGGCGCCGCCGATGACCGGCGACTGGGGCCCGGAATCCGGGTACCGCTGTGGACTCGCGTTTGACGCCGCTGCCCAAAGTGCCGTGTTCGTCGCGAATGACCAAATGGCCCTGGGGTTCATGCGGGCACTGCATGAACGCGGCATCAGCGTACCCGGCGACGTGAGCGTGATCGGCTTTGACGACCAGCCCGAAGCGGCCTACTTCCTGCCGCCGCTGACGACGGTCCGCCAGGACTTCCGCCGAATGGGCAGGTACTACATCGACCAGCTTTTGCTGCAGATTGCCGGGACCGGCACCTCTGCGGGAGACACTGCGCTGCCTGCGGATGATGGAACTGTGCAGGTCCTGCCTGCGCCGGAGCTGGTCGTTCGCAGCAGTACCGCTCCCCGGGCCGACAGGAAGCACCCCGGCTTTCCAGCCACCGGAAGCCTTGACCCAACAACCGCCCTGTCCATCATCGCTACCCGTGCGGAGTTGAATTGCTGTGCGCATATCGGAAACTTGGTGGGGAACGAATACGCCGTACGTACGACGAATAACGGCGTGTTGCCGGTGGACGGCTCACCAGAAATATCAGGGATACGCTCGGAGATACGGGGTGATGATTGCCTTTCCCTTGGGGGAATCGTCCTTGGTCAAAAGGACGCACGAAACTGACCCTTAACTCTCAGGCAGGGCAGGGCCGGCTCGGACAGCCCGATGCGAATTTGCTCAGGAGGTGCGGAGCCATGCGCGGATACGACCGCGCGAGTTGGTATAGGGCGAGGAGGTGTTGAACGAGATCATACGGCCCATCGTCCATTTCCCGTACCAGGGTTGACCGTAGAGTTCGATATCGGAGTAGCCGTGGATCAGATCGGTGATGGCGTTCTTCGCACGGCGAAGTTGTGCGCGCAGCTGGTCCCAGGACTCATTTTCGTGTTCGGCGTAGTAGCGCTGGGCGAGAACACCGAGTTCGTTCCATTTGATGCCGGGCGCGGGTAGTTCGTCGGGAAGGCCTTCGGTGCGACGCCGATGCCAAGTGAGGACCTGCTGGTTCCATCCGATCAGGTAAGCGAGCAGGTCCGCTGGGCTCATTGACGTGTTCTTGACGTGCCCGGCGAGCACACGCTCCCGGACCGCGGAAAGAGGCACCCTGTCGAGATCTCGCTCGAGCTGGGCGAATGTCCTGTCGATTGCAGCCAGAAGGTCAACCTTCGTTGCGGGAACAGCCATGCGGGCCTCAGTTCTGCCCGGGCTGAGCTACCGTGCCCGCGCTTCGGATCTCACATCCATTCTACGGAAACGGAAGGCCGAGCACTCTGGCGGTAATGGGAGATTACTCGAAACGCTCGCAGCGAGGCCATCCTCGCACACCAACAGGATCCGTGGGTTGTAGACGCTGGCACGCAGGCTCAGCGATACATCTTTGTGTGTGAGTTCGCCGGCAATGTCGCGTGCGTCGGGAAGGGAGCGCGCGAGCCGATCGAGTTTGGTGACAACCAGAGTGTCCCCGGATCTGACGGCGGCCATGGCCTCACGCAATCCTGGACGTGCGCGGTTTGTTCCCGTCCGTGATCGACATAGATGTTGTCGGGGTCAACTCCGAGGACCGCCAATCCGTCCCGCTGAGCGGTGAGGTCTTGTTCGCCGGTCGAGACTCGGGCATATCCGATCTTTACCCAGACAGTGTTGCAGATTAGGTGCCCTCACCGTGCGGGTCCTACGTACATTGGTGTGAGTTTCCGAAGTCGACTGCACAGAGTATCCAAAGTCGTCTGCACAGCCCGCCCGTAGAGGATCGGCTTGACGGCATTGGAGTGTGAAGTGTGTCGGTAGCAACTAGGCTCGACAGCTCGAGGCTGAACACTGCCAGCCCCTACATCAGCGGGAGACGACTTGACTGGAGAAAATGGACTCATCCGACAGTGCGCCGCGGCATGATCTGGTGGACGGTGCAAAGCATAGCTGTGGGGGCGCTCACCATTGCGTTGGTATATATAGCCCTCTGGAAGCCCTCGACCGGAGCAACTATCGCAGCCGTTGCGGCTCTCATCCTGGGGCCCCTTCTGATCTTTGTGGCGACTAAACAGATCAGGACACTTCGCCACGAGTATCGCTACTCCGATCAGGATCTGTAGCACTCCAATTAGAGGAGAGCTCTGGTCCCGCAAGTCGATCCCTCCGGGGACGCTTACATGGTCATTCCGTCGTCTGGGGACCGACCTAGAGTCAACAAAAGCGGGGGCAGTCCCCACTCCTCAGTGGGACCCTTCCCATGCTCGGGCTTGTTCCATGAGTGCCTCCACTATCGGTTGTTTCCGCTTGACATAGTCATCGCGGTGTTCAGCGAAGCGGACAGCCAGATCCTTCTTTGCCCACTCATACTTGGCCCTGGCAGTGGGTGTTGCGCGCAGGTAATCGCGAAACAGCAGGCGTCCCTGTAGTGCATCTGAACCCAGCTGCATCACATGGACGTGGTCGCTGCGGTGCTCACCGATGATCCTGTGCAGGAACGCGTGATCGTCGTCATCGTCAAATGAGGCCGGCACGTATTCGAACCCCAGCACGGTGAGCCTGTCCAAAATTGTCGATGTGAGAGCCTGGCCGACGTCAGGCACGCCCACCAGCACATCGATGGTGTCCTTCGATGACAGCCCTGGCACACTCGTCGACCCGATGTGGTCGATCGACTCAGTGGGAAAGACTTCCCGTAGTTGGTCCTTCGTCTTCAAGAAGCGGTCCGGCCAGGACACATCGTAGGCAACAAGTGCAATGTCCTGTGCCCGATTCATCTCACCAACCTAGTGCCTCAAGCTCCCCGCTGACGAATCCGCGCGCTTCAACGCGTGAAGGTGCGGTACGCGCATACTGGAGGGCCCTTTCCGCGCACCTCTAGGGAGGCACCGCCTTGACAATGAGACCCGGCCCACATCTAATTGTTAGCGCTAACACAATCAATGACGATTCGCCCGGCTGGAACTTCCAGCCGCCCACAGGAGGACCCATGAGCAGGACCGACCCGGACGAGCAGTACGTGATCGGAGTGGACTACGGCACGCTCTCCGGACGGGCAGTGGTGGTGCGGGTCTCCGACGGCGCGGAACTCGGCTCCGCCGTCCATCCGTATCCGCACGCCGTCATCACCGACCATGTTCCCGGCACCGACGTCCGGCTTCCTCCGGACTGGGCCCTGCAGGTTCCCCGGGACTACGTGGAAGTCCTCAGCAACGCTGTCCCCGCTGCCCTGGTCGACGCCGGCGTTAACCCGGTGGACGTCATCGGACTGGCCACCGACTTCACGGCCTGCACCATGGTTCCGGTCACCGGCAACGGAACGCCGCTGAACGAACTGCCGGAGTTCGCGGAACGCCCGCACTCCTACGTCAAGCTCTGGCGCCACCACGCGGCCCAGGGACAGGCCGTGCGCATCAACACCCTGGCCGAGGAGCGAGGGGAGACCTGGCTGGGACGCTACGGCGGCCTCATTTCCTCGGAATGGGAGTTTGCCAAGGCGCTCCAGATCCTGGAGGAAGATCCGGAGATCTACGAGGTCATGGACCACTGGGTGGAAGCGGCGGACTGGATTGTCTGGCAGCTGACCGGTTCCTACGTCCGCAACGCCTGCACCGCGGGCTACAAGGGCATTTACCAGGACGGCGCCTACCCGTCGGAGGACTACCTGGCCGCGCTGAACCCTGCGTTTGCCGGTTTCGTATCCGACAAGCTGGAGCACACCATCGGCCAGCTTGGTTCGGCCGCAGGAACGCTTTGTGACCAAGCCGCGGAATGGACCGGACTTCCTGCCGGCATTGCCGTCGCGGTCGGCAACGTGGACGCGCACGTGACCGCTCCGGCCGCGAACGCCGTCGAGCCCGGCCAGATGGTCGCCATCATGGGCACCTCCACCTGCCACGTCATGAATTCCGGGGAACTCCATGAGGTTCCGGGCATGTGCGGCGCCGTCCAGGGCGGCATCGTGGAAGGCCTCTGGGGCTACGAGGCGGGACAGAGCGGCGTCGGCGATATTTTCGGCTGGTTCGTGAACAACTGTGTCCCGTCCCGCTACTCCGAAGCCGCCGCCGCGGCAGGAACGGGCGTCCACGAATATCTCACGGCTCTGGCCTCATCGCAGGCCATCGGAGAGCACGGCCTGGTGGCCCTGGACTGGCACAGCGGCAACCGGTCGGTCCTGGTGGACCACGAACTGTCCGGTGTTTTCGTCGGCCAGACCCTGGCCACCCGCCCGGAGGACATGTACCGCGCCCTGCTGGAAGCCACGGCCTTTGGCACGCGCACGATCATTGAGGCCTTCAACGCCAGCGGCGTCCCCGTCACGGAGTTCGTAGTGGCCGGCGGACTGCTCAAGAATCCGCTGCTCATGCAGGTTTACGCCGATGTCATCAACCTGCCCCTGTCCGTCATCGACTCGGACCAGGGCCCGGCCCTCGGCTCGGCCATCCATGCCGCCGTGGCGGCCGGCGCCTACCCGGATGTCCGTTCGGCCGCCGCCGCCATGGGACGGGTCCGCCGCGGGGTCTACCAGCCCGTTCCGGAGAACGTTGCCGCTTACAACGCCCTTTACGAGGAATACCGAACCCTGCACGACTATTTCGGCCGCGGCGCCAACGGCGTGATGCACAGGCTGAAGCAGATCCAGCGCATGGCCGCTGCAGGCCGCGCCTCCGCAGCTACTGAAAACACAGAAGAAATGGAGCCCGCACTGTGACTCTTACCTCCGACGTTCTCGGCACCGTGGACCGGCTCCGCCGCCAGGTCAGCGACCTGCACGCCGAACTCACCCGCAACGAACTGGTGGCCTGGACCGCAGGCAACGTTTCGGCCCGCGTTCCGGACCAGGACCTGATGATCATCAAGCCCTCCGGCGTTTCCTACGACGACCTGACTCCGGAGAACATGGTCCTGACCGACCTGTTCGGCGCAGCGCTCGACGGCGGCGGCTCACCGTCGTCGGACACCGACGCCCACGCCTATGTCTACCGGCACATGCCAGCCGTCAACGGCGTCGTGCACACGCACTCCACCTACGCCACGGCCTGGGCCGCCCGCGGCGAGGCGATCCCCTGCGTCCTGACCATGATGGCTGATGAATTTGGCGGGGAAATTCCCGTGGGGCCGTTCGCCCTGATCGGCGATGACTCCATTGGCCGCGGCATCGTGGACACCCTGGACGGACACCGCTCCACCGCCGTCCTGATGCAGAACCACGGGGTCTTCACCATCGGCAAGGACGCACGCTCCGCCGTGAAATCAGCAGTCCTGTGCGAGGAAGTGGCCCGCACGGTCCATGTCGGGCGCCAATTGGGTGAGCTGCTGCCCATCCCGCAGCCCGACATCGACCGCCTGTTTGACCGCTACCAGAACGTCTACGGCCAAAAATAGCGCCCTCTGCCCCGCCGCCCGCCCCGCCTCAGAAAGATCCCTCCATGACCATCAGCACCGCCCCCGCCCGCGAAATCTGGTTCCTCACCGGCAGCCAGGGACTTTACGGCGAAGACACCCTGGCCCAGGTCCGCGGCCAGGCCGCCGACATTGCCCGCCAGCTGGACGACGCCGGCGCCGTCCCGTACCGCATCGTCTTCAAGCCTGTGCTTAAGGATTCCGACGCCATCCAGGAAACCATCCTCGAGGCCAATTCCTCGGACGCCTGCATAGGCCTGATCGCCTGGATGCACACCTTTTCCCCGCCAAAATGTGGATCCGCGGCCTCACCAAGCTGCAGCGCCCGCTGCTGCACCTGCACACCCAGCACAACGTCGAGCTGCCGTGGGCGGATATCGACATGGACTTCATGAACCTGAACCAGGCCGCGCACGGCGACCGGGAATTCGCGTACATGGCCTCCCGCCTGGGCATCAGCCGCAAGACGGTCGTCGGGCACGTCTCCAGTCCCCGCGTCCAGGCCAAGATCGCGTCCTGGGCCCGCGCGGCGGCCGGCTGGCATGAGATCCGCAGCCTCAAGCTGGCGCGGTTCGGTGACAACATGCGCAACGTCGCCGTCACGGAAGGGGACAAGACCGAGGCCGAGGTGAAGTTCGGTGTCTCAGTAAACACCTGGTCCGTGAATGAACTCGCCGAGGCCATGGATGCGGTTACCGAGGAAGCCATCGACGCCCTGGTTGCGGAGTATGAGGAACTGTACGACGTCGTTCCCGAGCTGCGGCGCGACGGCGGACGCCACAAGTCCCTGCGCTACGGCGCCCGGCAGGAGCTGGGCCTGCGCTCCTTCCTGGAAGCAGGAAACTTCGGTGCCTTCACCACCAACTTCGAAGACCTCGGCGCACTGCAGCAGCTGCCGGGCCTGGCCGTGCAGCGGCTCATGGCCGACGGGTACGGCTTCGGCGCCGAGGGTGACTGGAAGACTGCCGTGCTGGTCCGGATCGCCAAGGTCATGGGCGAGGGCCTGCCCGGCGGTGCGTCCCTGATGGAGGACTACACCTACAACCTTGTGCCGGGCAGCGAGGTGATCCTCGGTGCCCACATGCTCGAGGTCTGCCCGTCGCTGACCACATCGAAGCCTGCACTGGAAATCCATCCGCTGGGCATCGGCGGCAAGGATGACCCGGTGCGCCTGGTCTTTACCGCGGACCCGGGGCCCGCCGTCGTCGTTTCCCTTGCTGACATGCGCGAGCGGTTCCGGCTTACCGCCAACGTGGTGGAGAACGTCGTTCCGGAGCAGGATCTGCCCAACCTGCCCGTGGCCCGTGCGGTGTGGAAGCCCGCTCCGGATCTGGAAACCTCCGCCGAGTGCTGGCTGTCCGCCGGCGGCGCGCACCACACGGTGATGTCCACGGCGCTTGGACGCGACGTGTGGGAGGACTTCGCGCAGATGGCCGGCGTGGAACTGGCGATGATCGACAACGCCACCACAACGGCGGCGTTCGTCAACGAACTGAAGCTCAACTCCGCGTATTATCGGCTGGCACAGGGCTTCTAGCCGCTGCATTTCCCCGGATCCAACCCGATCCGGCCACCTCACCTGAAGGGGCTTTTAACGTGCTCGAGGAATACAACTGGGCCGGCAATCTGCGCTACTGCGCTGCGGAAGTGGCGCAGCCGTCCACCCTGGACGAGCTGTCGGCCCTGGTGTCGGCGGCGCCGTCCGTCCGCGCCGTGGGCACCCGCCACTCCTTCAACGACATTGCGGACTCCGCCGGAGTGCTGGTGAGCCTGGAGAAGCTGGAAGGCGAGCCGGTCCTGGACCGGCAGGCGCGGACGGTCACCGTGACCGCGGGAACCCGCTATGGGGACCTGGCGGCGTTCCTTGTCCGGCACGGCTACGCGCTGCATAACCTCGCCTCGCTCCCCCACATCTCCGTGGCCGGAGCGGTTGCCACCGGAACGCACGGCTCCGGCAACCGCAACGGAAATCTCGCTTCGGCCGTGGCGGCCCTGGAGCTGTTGACCGCCGACGGGCAGGTGGTCCGGGTCGACCGCTCCTCCCCCGAGTTCAACGGAATGGTGGTTTCCCTCGGTGCACTGGGCATCTTCACCCGGATCACTTTGGATGTGGAACCGGCATACGAGGTGCGCCAGGACGTGTTCACCGACCTCCCGTGGGAGTCCGTGGAGGAGAACTTTGACGCCATCACGTCCGCGGCCTACAGCGTCAGTATCTTCAGCTCGCTGGCGGGTCCGTCGGCAACGCAGGTGTGGCTGAAAGGCAGGACCGACCGGGAGCTGCCCTACGCCGGCGCGGCAGACTTCTTCGGCGGAACCGCGGCCGCGGAGCCTATGCATCCACTGCCGGGCATGAGTGCGGTGAACTGTTCCCAGCAGATGGGCGTGGCCGGCTCCTGGTCAGACCGGCTCGCGCATTTCCGGCTGGCGTTCACCCCGAGCAACGGGGATGAGCTGCAGAGCGAATACCTCGTGGAACGGGGTGCGGCCCTGGAAGCACTCAGCATCCTGCGCGGCATGTCCGTGGAGATCACACCCCTGCTGCAGGTCTGCGAAATCCGTACGATGGCCCGTGATGACCTGTGGCTGAGCAGCAGCTACGGGCAGGACACCGTGGGCTTCCACTTCACCTGGAAACCACAGCAGGCCGACGTCGAGGCCCTGCTCGCGCGGATGGAGGCGGCACTCGCCCCGCTGAAGCCCCGCCCGCACTGGGGCAAGCTGTTCACACTGGAACGGGATGAGCTGCAGGGGCTGTATCCCCGCTTCGGGGACTTTCAGGAACTCGCGCGCCGGATGGATCCTGATCGCAAGTTCGTCAATGCATTCCTGGGCCGGAAGGTTCTGGGGTAGGGGGCGCCGGGTCGGTTCCACACCCCCCGGGTGGCCGGTGTTCCGGCCACCCGACTGAACCGGTTCGGCCGCGTCAGCGGCGAACCTGTCCCCTGCCGCGGCCCGACATGCTTTCCGCCACCCCGATGAGCAGGACGGCGGCGACCACGGCCACAATGAAGCCGAAAATGTTGAGTTCAAAAATGTCACCGGACCCAACCAGGTTGGCGATGACGCCGCCGATGACCGAGCCCGCCAGTCCGAGCAGCAGGGTAGCGAGCAGGCTGAGGTTCTGCTTTCCCGGTTTGATCAGGCGGGCCAGGGCGCCAATGATGAGTCCTGCAACGATAAAGCCGATCATGGTGCTCTCCTTCTGGGTGGGGCTGATTTCCGCTGCGAAGACTCTGCAGTCCTAAGCATCCTTACTATTGTAAGCGAATGCCGCCGGTTCAGCCGCACGCGGCAGCCCGTTTGCCGGTGGAAGCAGAGGAAAAGCCGGGCCCATGGCTGGACCCGGCCCTCCCGCCGGCTTGTGCCCGCTGCCGCCCACCTCCAGACTTAGGCCGGCTGCGGTTTACCGGCCATGCCGTCAGCAATTTCCAGCACTTCGTCCAGGATGTCCAGACCCGCCTGGACATCGGCAGCGCTGGTGTTGCACGGCGGGACAACATGAATGCGGTTGAAGTTCGCGAACGGCAGCAGCCCGCGCTGTTTACAGGCCGCCAGCAGCTCGTTCATTTCTCCGCTGGAGCTGCCGTACGGCGCCAGCGGTTCGCGAGTCGTCCGGTCCTTCACCAGTTCGATGGCCCAGAACACTCCGGTGCCGCGGACTTCGCCCACGGACGCGTGACGGTCGGCGAATCCCCGGAGCGCCGGCCCGATGACCGTGCGGCCAGTTCCGCCGCGTGCTCCACCATTCCCTCGTCCTCCATGGCGTTGATGGTCGCAATTGCGGCTGCCGCGGCCAGCGGGTGTCCGGAATAGGTTAATCCTCCCGGATACACCCGGGTGCCGAAGGTCGCAGCGATTTCGGGGCTGATGGCCACCCCGCCCATGGGCACGTAGCCGGAGTTCACGCCCTTGGCAAAGGTCAGCAGGTCCGGCACCACATCGAAGTGCTCGACGGCGAACCACTTGCCTGTGCGTCCGAAGCCGGACATCACCTCGTCCGCGATGAAAATGATGCCGTAGCGGTCACAGAGCTCGCGGACACCCTGGAGGTAGCCCGGCGGCGGCAGGTAGATGCCGGCGGTCCCGGGAATGGACTCCAAAATGATGGCTGCGATGGTCGCGGGGCCTTCATAAGCGATCAGTTGTTCCAAATGTTCCAGCGCCCGCGAGCTTTCCTCTTCCTCGGTCGTGGAGTGGAAGGCCGTGCGGTAGAGGTAGGGCGGGAAGAAATGCACGGCGCCCGTGCTGGCGCTGTCGCTGGCCCAGCGCCGGGGATCGCCGGTGAGGTTCACGGCCAGCTGTGTGCCGCCGTGGTATGACCTGTAGGCGGACAGCACCTTCTGCCGGCCGGTGTGCAGGCGCGCCATCCGCACGGCGTGTTCGTTGGCGTCCGCTCCTCCGTTCGTGAAGAAGATCTTGTTCAGCTCTCCGGGTGTACGTTCGCTGATGAGCCGGGCCGCCTCGGACCGGGCGTCATTGACGTAGCTCGGAGCGATGGTGCACAGTTTCGCTGCCTGTTCGGCAATCGCGGCTACGACGGCGGGGTGCTGGTGGCCGATGTTGGTGTTCACCAGCTGCGAGGAGAAATCCAGGTACTTTTTCCCGTTGCCGTCCCACACATAGGATCCGCTGGCCGCGCTGATGACCATGGGGTCGAGCAGGTCCTGGGCGGACCAGGAGTGGAAGACGTGCCGGCGGTCCAGGTCATAGGCGCGCTGCGCGCCTTCGGCGTCCAGCTGCGGCGGTGCTCCGCCGTCGATCGTGGAGGTCATATCCATAGCCTTTCAGTTGAGGTGCGCCGGTCAGGCGTTCTGCGGGAAGCCGAGGTTGATGCCCCCGTGGCTCGGGTCCAGCCAGCGGGTGGTAACCACCTTGCCACGGGTGAAGAACCCCACGCCCTCGGTGCCGTGGGCGTGGGTGTCGCCGAAGAGGGAGTTTTTCCAGCCACCGAAGGAATAGTAGGCCATGGGCACGGGCACGGGGACGTTGATGCCCACCATCCCCACCTCGACCTCATTCTCGAAGCGGCGGGCCGCCCCGCCGTCGTTGGTAAAGATGGCAGTGCCGTTGCCGTACGGGTTGGTGTTGATCAGATGCAGCGCATCTTCGTAACTGTTGACCCGGACGACGGAGAGGACCGGTCCGAAGATTTCATCCCGGTAAATGGACATGTCGGGCGCGACGTTGTCGAACAGTGTGGGGCCGACAAAGAACCCGTCACCCTCGGCGTCGGGAGTGACGGCGCGGCCGTCCACGACGACGGTGGCACCCGCGGCCTCGCCGGCGTCAATGTAACCGGCGACCCTGTCGCGGTGTGCCGCCGTCACCAGCGGTCCCATGTCACAGCCGCGGGTACCGTCGCCGGTGCGCAGCGCTTCGGTGCGCTCGGCGATCTTGCCCACGAGCTCATCGGCGATGTTTCCCACCGCGAGCAGCGCGGAAATGGCCATGCACCGCTCGCCGGCTGAGCCGAAGCCGGCGTTGACGGCGGCATCGGCGGCCAGGTCCAGGTCGGCGTCGGGCAGTACGATCATGTGGTTTTTGGCTCCGCCCAGGGCCTGCACGCGCTTGCCGTTGGCGGTGGCTGTCTCATAGACGTACTTGGCGATCGGCGTTGATCCCACGAAGGACACGGCCTTGATGTCCGGGTGGGTCAGGAGGGTATCCACGGCGGCCTTATCCCCGTGCAGGACGTTGAAGACGCCGTCGGGCAGCCCGGCTTCCTTCCACAGTTCGGCCAGCCAGTTCGCCGCGCTGGGGTCCTTCTCGCTCGGTTTGAGGACCACCGTGTTGCCGGCGGCCAGGGCGATCGGGAAGAACCACATGGGGACCATGGCCGGGAAGTTGAAGGGGCTGATGATGGCCACCGGACCCAGTGCCTGGCGGACGGAATGCACGTCCACATTCGTGGACGCGTTTTCGGTAAAGCTGCCCTTCAGCAGGTGGGGAATGCCGCAGGCAAACTCCACGACCTCCTGGCCGCGGCTCACTTCACCCAGGGCATCGTCGAGGACTTTGCCGTGCTCGGCGGTCAGGATGGCGGCCAGTTCGCCTTTGCGGGCGTTGAGTAGTTCCCTGAAGGCGAAGAGGATTTGCGTCCGCCGCGCCAGCGAGGTGTCGCGCCAGGCCGGGAAAGCGGCGGCGGCTGCCGCGACCGCGGCAGCGCCCTCCGCCCCGGTGGCCAGGGACACCTGGCCGGTGACCTTGCCCGTGGCCGGGTTGGTGACCGGGGCGGTGTTCGTGCCGGCTGAAACGTAGCTGCCGTTGATCCAATGCTTGATGCTGTCCACGGTCTCTCCTTGCGGGGCGGCGCCTGCGGCGCGTGTTCGGGGCTGGAAGTGCCTGGAAGCCAGTCTGCCGCGGTCCGGCCCGCCGCATAAGTAACAGTCTGTAAGCGGTACGCGGTGGTGCTTTACGCTGTGTAAATGCTGCCAACTGTCCGGTCCGTCCTTGACCTTCCTGTCCTCCGGGACGCCGAGCCCGCGCTGCTCGGTTCCGCACACGGTCTGGACCAGCCGGTCCGCTGGGTGCATGTCAGCGAAGTCCTGGATGTTTCCGGGCTGCTGGCCGGCGGAGAACTGGTGCTGACCACGGGCCTGGAACTCGAAAAGGATCCCGGCCGGACCGGCGTATTTGTCCGGTCACTGCAGGATGCGGGTGCGTCCGGCCTCATTGTGGAAGTGACCGGCGACCGGCAGGAAAGCCTGGACGCACTGGCCCTGGCGGCGTCGGCGGCCGCCCTGCCCGTCGTCGTCGTGCGCCGGAGGGTGCGTTTCGTCCAGATCACCGAAATAGTGCACCGCCTCATCGTGGCTGAACAGCTGGAGCGGGTGGAACGCGCCCGCGCCGTCCACGAAGCCTTCACGGTGCTGAGCCTGGAAAGTGCGGGAACCCAGCAGGTGGTGGACCGGGCCGCCCTGATGATCGGCGCTCCGGTGGTGCTGGAGGACCTTTCCCATCTGGTGCTGGCGTACGCTGCCGGCACCACGGACACCACGGTGCTGCTGGACGACTGGGAGCGGCGTTCGCGGGTCACCCCGCAACAGTGGAAACCTCCCGCGCGGGTGCCGGTGACTGGCTGCAAACGCCCGTGGGAGTCCGGCGGCAGATCTGGGGGCGGCTGGTGGTTCCGGCGGTACTGGACGACGACGGCGACGCCGGCATGGTGCTGGAACGTGCAGCTCAGACGCTGGCCATCAACCGGCTTGCCGAACGGGACCGGCGCGACCTGACCCGCCAGGCGCAGGCCGGGCTCCTCAACGTCCTGCGCCAGCCCCGGGGCCTGGGTGAGGGGGAAGCGCAGACCCGTGCTGCCGCCCTGGGACTGCGGCGGTCGGCGTTCTATCTTCCGGTAGTTTTCCGGAGCGGGCCGCCGGCGGGGGTGCCGGGAACCTCGGATCCGGACAGCGGCGGCGATCCGCTTGCCGGGCAGCAGGAGGAACGGGCCCTGCTGGAGCAGCTGGCCCGTGCCCTGAAATCCGTTCCCTGCACCGCCATCAGCGCGGTGATTCGTTCCGGTTCGGTCGGCATGATTCTGGCACTTCCAACGAAGCAGCTCGAGGATGAGGCGCTGCGCGCTCTGGCCGGAGCTTCCGCCGCCGAAAATGGGGACGGCAGGGAGTCCGGTGGTGCGGGTAACGCAAGCCGGGTGGACAGCGGGGCGGGTAACGCAAGCCGGGTGGACAGCGGGGCGGGTAACGCAAGCCGGGTGGACAGCGGGGCGGGCCGGAAAGACTCCGGGGCGGCCGGCGGTGCGGCCGGCGGTGCGGCCGGTGTGGACAGCCGCGCAGGCAGCCGCTGGACCATCGGCGTCGGGCACCTTCGCACCTCGCTGCTGGAAGCTGCCGCCGGCATCGATGAAGCCGTCCATGTCGCCGAAGCCGCCGCCACGCTGCCCGGGCACGGCAGGGAGTTTTTCCGGGCCACCGATATCCGGCTGCGGGGGCTGCTGGCCCTGCTGCGCAAGGACCCGCGGGTTCAGCAATTCGTGGAATCCGAGTTGCACGGAATCCTCCAGGCGGAGGCCCGCGGCGAGGAGGGTCATGTGGAACTGCTCCGGCATTTCCTGGAGTCCGGCGGCAACAAAACTGCGCTGGCCCGCACCAGTTACCTGAGCCGGCCCACCCTGTACTCCCGCCTTGGCCGCCTCGAGGAGCTTCTGGGCGTGGACCTGGACGACGCCGAGTCCCGAACCTCGCTGCACGTGGCCCTGCTGGTGCACCGGCTAAGGGCTCTCTAAGGCGCGGCGCCGGCCGGGTCCCGCTGCCAGTCAGTCCCACTGCCGCGGCGGGGTCCCGTTCTCACCGCGGCGCTTTGCTGCGAGTCAGCCCGGCTGCTAGTCGGAGGGCGCCCCGGGAGGGCTGTCGCCGGCGGCGGCATGGTTGGCTCCGGAACGGGGGCGGGAGCCGGAGCGGGCGCCGTCGGGGCCGGAACCTCCGGAACCTCGGGCTCCGCCGGGGCGGGGGCAGGGGCAGGCGCCGGGGCTGCGCCGGAACCATTGTCTGCACTGTTGTCGGGCGAAGCTTCCGGGGTCGGCGTCGGTTCCTCCTCCGGCTGCTCTTCAGGCTCCGGTTCCTCCCGTTCGGGGACCGGAGCGGGGGCAGGGACACGGTTCGGGTCGGTGAGCTCACCCGTGGAGTACAGCGGTGCAACGGCGCGCATGTACTCGGCCCACTGCGCGCCTGCGATGGTGGAACCGTCCACGTAGCTCCGGGTCACGCCGTTGATCGGCAGGTTGTTCAGCGAGGAGTAGGACGTCCAGTTGCCCACCCAGGACGCGGTCGAGATGCCCTGGGTGTAGCCCACGGTCCAGGTCTGTTCGGAGACGTCGGTGGTGCCGGTTTTCGCCGCCGCGGGGACGCCGAGCGGCGAGATCCCGCCGGGGCCGCTCTGTACGAGCTTCTGCATTGGCTCGGAGACCTCCTTCGCGACCTCCTCGGACATGGCGCGGGAGCACTGTTCCTCGGGTACCGCGTAGGACCGGCCCCTGGAGTCGGAAACCTGCGTCAGCGCGATGGGCTCACAGTATTCTCCCCCGCTGGCGAAGGTGGCGAACGCAGCGGCCATCGTCATCGGCGCCACTTCCTGGCCGCCAAGAACGAAGGAGGGGTTGTTGACTTCCAGCGGTTCGCCGTCGACGGCCCGGTGCACGCCCATGCGGGTTGCCGCGTCCCGGATGTCGCACAGGTCCAGCTGCGACGCCTGCGCCACAGTGGCTGTATTGGCGGACCAGGTCAGCCCGTCGCCCACGGTCATGCTGCGCTCGTAGCCCTCCTGGGCATTCTTGAACGTCCACTCATCAAAATAGGCGTCTTCGGGAAGGCAGCTGGCCGTCCAGTCGTATCCGGCGGGGTAGGTGGTGCGGGAAGCGTCGATGACGTCATCGATGCTGCCGCCGGCTTCGAGCCAGGCCACAGTGGTGAAGGGTTTCATGGTCGACCCCGGCTGGAAACCATAGGCCGTGCCGCCCTTGTCCGAGTCCACGTTGAAGTTCAGCTGGGTGTTTCCCGGGCCTTCTTCCGGTGTGTAGTTCGTGTTCTGCGCCATAGCCAGGATCTTTCCGGTTCCCGGCTCCACTGAAACCATGGCCGAGCCTGCCCCGGAAGCGTCTCCGGTGGGCACCTGGGCCTCGATCTGGGCCTGCGCCTGCTCCTGGAGCCTGGAATCGAGCGTGGTGGTGATGGTCAGGCCGCCGCGGGCCAGCAGCTTGGCGCGTGCGGTTTCGTCGACGCCGAACTCATCGGACGCCAGCACCACCTGTTCCACGTACGCGCAGAAGTACTCCGCCATCTCCGCACCCACGCAGCCGGAGCGGGCTGCGGGCTGGGGATTGAGCTGCAGGTCGGAGGCGACGGCGTCGTCGTACTCCTGCTGCGAAATCTTGTCGTAGCGCAGCATTGCGGCCAGCACCACGTCGCGGCGTTCCCGTGTGCCTTCGGGGTTCGTCAGCGGATTGAAGGTGTTCGGCGACTGGACCATTCCCGCCAGCATTGCCGACTGGGGAACGTTCAACTGTGCTGCGGGGATGCCGAAGAAGGTCTGCGCTGCCGCTTCGACACCGTAGGTGCGGCCGCTGAACAGGACGATGTTCAGGTAGCCTTCAAGAATTTCTTCCTTGGAGTATTCCTTTTCAACGGCGAAGGACAGCTTCGCTTCGCGGATCTTGTCGGTAATGTTCTTGGTTCCGCTGACCGTGAGCTCTTCAGCGCTCTTGCCTTCGGCCACGCCCTGGTCAATGAGCACGTTATTTACATACTGCATAGTCAGCGTGGATGCACCCTGGGTGCTGTCATTGGTCAGATTTGATGCGATGGCGCGGGCGACGCCCTTGACGTCCACTCCCCGTGCTCGTAAAAGCGGTTGTCTTCAATGGCGATGATCGCGTCCTGCATCGACGGCGAAATGTTCTCCAGTGTCACCGGTATCCGGTTTTCCGCGTAGAACGAAGCGATGAGCTGGCCGTCGGCGGAGTAGATTTTGGATCCCACGTCCAGCGGTCCGGTTTCAAGCTCGGCGGGCAGGTCCTCCAGGGAATCGAGAACCTGGTTGGCGCCGGAAGCAGCCACTGCCGTGGTGGGGATGAAGATGCCGGCCACGAGGGCGCCGCAGAGGGCGCTCACCGCCAAAAACAACACCAGCCGGCCGGAGGTGCCGAGTCTGCCCAGCAACGAGGAGTTGTTTTTTCGCATCCACCCAAGATACAACCCGATTCTGTAAAGCCCGTCTTGACGGCCTGCGTCACAACGAGTAAAGCGCCGCCGCATTCCGCCGTCGGCTGTGGTTTCCCCGCTGCCCGCTTCTCCCGGCTCCCCGGAAGTATGAGAAGAAGATCACACCGGTGTGTCTGCTTTCGGTGACACCCGGTCCCGTATACGCTGTAAACATGAATCCCCGTCCGGACCCTGACCGCAGCGTCCTCTCCGCGGCCGCCATCGCCGCCTGCGGCCTCGAATTGGCCGACCGGGAGGGTTTGGAGGCTGTTTCGATGCGGAACGTGGCGGACGTTCTCGGCGTATCGGCCATGGCGTTGTACCGCCATGTGGAGAACCGGGATGCCCTGCTGCTGGCGATGGCGGCTGAAGCGGCGCGGGACTTCGTGCTCGTGCCGCAGTCACCGTGCTCCTGGAAGGAAATGCTTCAACACATGGCTGTCGCCCAGTGGGACGGTTTCCAGCAGCACCCCTGGTTGCTGCAGATTGTCCTGGGCCCAAGCCGGTTGCTGGACATGGCCCCCACCAAAGACCTGGAAGTGCTTCTGCAGGCGCTGCAGGCGACCGGCCTCCCGGAGGATGACTGCTTTGACTGTGTGCTGGGGATTTCCGGCATCGTGATCGGAACTGCCGTGCTGGCCCTTGCCGCAAATCCGGGACCCGGGCGGTACCGCCCCACCCGGCCCAACGCCGTCGTGCCCCTGGACGCGGACGACGGCGCTGCGCCCGGATCACTCACCGCCGCGTTCCGCGGACGGGGCATTACCTATGACGCCTCCCGCCGGTCCCTGGACTTTGCAGTGGAGAGTTTCCTCCTGGGTATTGAAGACCGAATCACAGCAAGCATCCGGATGCGGCATGACAAGCACTCCGGCTTAGAGAAGGAGCAGCAGTGAAACTCATCAACAAAACGGCCATTGTTACCGGCGGTGCCGGGGGCATCGGCCAGGGCATTGTCCGGCATTTCCTGTCCGAGGGCGCCAAAGTCGCCGTCGTGGACATCAACGAGGACCAGGGCGACAAGCTCGTGGCCGAACTGGCCGACCTGGGTGAGCTAATTTTCATCCGCAAGGATATTTCGCTGCCGGAAAGTGCCGCCGAAATTGTGGCGGAAACCGTGGCCCGCTTTGGCGGTCTGGACATTCTGGTCAACAACGCCCACGCCTCCAAGCAGGCACCGATCCTGGAGACCACGCCGGAGATCTGGAACCTGTCCTTCGGCACCGGAACCTTGGCCACGCTGTACCTGATGCAGGCGGCCCATCCGGAGCTGAAAAAACCCGCGGCAGCATCATCAACTTCGGATCCGGCGCCGGAATCAAGGGCCTGCCCAACCAGGTCGCCTACGCCGCAGCCAAGGAGGCTATCCGTGCCATTAGCCGCACTGCTGCCAACGAGTGGGCAGGGGACGGCATCCGCGTCAACGTCGTCAGCCCTGTCGCTCTGACTCCGGGCATCGTGCAGTGGAGTGAGGCCTACCCGGAGGCCTACCAGGAAGTTGTGAAGGGCGTTCCGCTGGGCCGTCTGGGTGATCCGGAAAAGGACATCGCACCGATCGTTGCCTTCCTGGCCAGTGATGAGTCCCGTTACATGACCGGCCAGACACTGATGGCCGACGGCGGCAGCATCAAGCTCTACTAGTAGGCCGGACCGTGCGGCCGGGTCCGGCGGCCGGAACACGGCTGGGCCCGGCCTCACCGTGCGGCTGGGCCCGGCCAACCACGTTCCGCAGGGTTTCCCGCGGAGCATTGCTGGACGCAGGTATCTGCTTCGGGACCCAGGTATCCGGTCGCAAAAGACGGGTATTTGAGAATGCCGAAAAGCGCGTCTAGAGACCCGTTTGGGGCTCTCTTCGCGCCAGAAATGTCAGTGCCAGGTGAAACCCTGAAGGCATGGATCAGAACGGGTCTTTTCCCGGCACGGACAACGGGCAGGCAGCAGCCGGCAGCCTGTCGGTATTCGTTGCCCGGCCTTCTGTTCCGGGGACTTTGCCGGACGTGGAACCCCGCGGAGCGGATCCCGCGGGCCGCAACACAAATCCCCTCGGCAGTGAGGTGACGCCCGTTTGCAGTGAGCTGACGCCGGAAGGCAGCGAGCTGGAAACCGAAGGCAGTAGCTCTCGGGACGCCGACACCGTGTACCCGGACGGCCTCACCGGATCACTGGCGCTGCGGAGCGTCGAAGTTCTGAACGAGGAAGAATCCGGCAGCGTACTGTCCCGTCTGAATCACCTGGCGCGGTGGGTGCAGGCCCAGCAGGCAAAGGTCCTGAACCGCATGCAGAACATCTACGAGAATGAGAGCATGTTCGTGTCCGGCCTGCCGGACTCCGGGATGGCGTTCAGTCTGGCTGCCGAGGAGGCTGCCGCAATTCTGGGAGTGCCGACCGGTACCGGGAAAGCGTTGATGAGCGAGGCCGGTGACCTTTGTACCTCCAACACCGCCACTCTGGAGAGTCTGGAGGCCGGAGGCATCAGTTACGGGCATGTTTCGACGGTACTGGAACAGTGTGTGGGCATTGATCCGGCCGAAGTGCAGTCGTTCGAGACCGAACTGCTGGGCCTTGCAGCCGGACAGACAAAAGCGCAGTTTCGGGTTCGGGCGCAGCGGCTCCGGGAGAACAAGTATCCGGAGACGATTGTTGAACGACAGCGGACCGCTTTTGACCAGCGGCGGGTGTGGTTGCGTCCGGAACCGGATGGAATGTCCTGGCTGTCCGCAATCCTGCCGGCCGAAACGGCACAGGGGATCTTCAACCAGCTCACTACAGCAGCGCGGGGCGAGCAGGCGGCTGGAGATCCGCGGTCGGTGGACCAACTGCGCACAGACATCCTGACCGATCATTTGGGCGGCCATAGCCACAGCGACTGTCATTGCGACAACGGTGATGCCCGCAAGAGCCGTAGCCGCCGCACTGGCCACAGCAGAGGCAACGGTAGGGCAAACAGCGGCAGCGGGGCTGGAAGGGACGGTGCTGGAAGGGACGGGGCTGGAAGGGACGCCGCCGGGATGGACGGTGCCGGGCGCGGTTCCTGCCGCATCGGGCACGGTCCCAGGGCCCGGACCGAGATCGTGGTTATCATCAATGCCGAAACTCTCTTCGGTGCTGACGATCAGCCGGCAGAACTCCTCGGTTGCGGACCGATCAGCCCTGAGCGGGCGCGGCGGATGGCCCGCACTGCCGTTAAATGGACTCCGGTTGAGCGGAATCCAGACGGTGACGAGATTTTACGGGTCGGACGAAGCCGGCGAGTCTCCACCGGCCTGAAACGGTTCCTTCGGGCCCGGGACGGGACCTGCAGGTTTCCGGGCTGCCGGATCAATGCCGTGATTTCCGAGATCGACCACACCAAACCGTGGGCGCAGGGTGGCGCCACTGATCACGACAACCTGGAACACCTGTGCCGCCGCCATCACATGTTCAAAACCGAGGGATATTGGAAGGCACATCAGCCGAGCCCGGGCATCATCGAATGGACGTCCCCCGGCGGCAGGCGATACTGCACCGAACCGGACCTTACCCTGGTCCGGAATACGAAGGGCCCCGATCCGGCCCTGGATCCGTCAAATCATCAAGGCGGAACGGCGTCACCGCTCAAAGCAACCGTGGCGGATGATGACGGGTCCAATCCGGCGGACCCGGACGACTATGGAGATGACCCGCCACCGTTCTAGGCGAGGTGGGGAGCAAGCTCCGCCCTGGCCTGGAGCTCCACTGGCTCAGGTCCCGGCCCTGGAGCTCCACAGCCCGTGCCTCTGACCCCGGCCTTGGAGCTCCACAGCCCCTGACTCTGAGCTCGGCCACGACCCCGGCCCCTGCGCCCGGCCACGGCCTCTGCGCTCGGCCACGACCCCGGCCCGGCCCCCCAACTCCGGCCACGGCCACGGCGCCCGGCCACGGCCACGGCCCCTGCGCTCGGCCACGGCCCCCAACTCCGACCACGACCCCGGCCCCCTGCCACCAGCCTGCAGGAGCGCCCATCATCAGCGGTAAGCTCAGGGCATGGCACGATACTTTGACATCCACCCGGAGAACCCGCAGCAGCGCACGATTGGCCAGGTTGTGGCGATCCTTCGCTCGGGCGGGTTGATCGCCTATCCCACAGATTCCTGTTATGCCCTCGGTGCGCAGTTAAGCAACAAGGACGCACTGGACCGAATCCGTTCCATCCGTGAATTGGACGACAAGCACCACTTCACGCTGATGTGCAGGGACTTCGCGCAGCTGGGACAGTTCGTCAAGATGGACAATGACGTCTTCCGCAGCATCAAGGCAGTGACCCCAGGCAGCTACACCTTCATCCTTCCGGCGGTAAAGGAAGTTCCGCGCTGGTTGTCGCAGCCCAAGAAGAAGACCGTGGGAGTCCGCATTCCCGACAACAAGGTAGTCCAGGCGCTGCTGGAAGAACTGGGTGAGCCGCTGATTTCCAGCACGCTGCTGCTGCCCGGCGAGGACGATCCCCTGACCGAGGGCTGGGAGATTAAGGAACGCCTGGACCACCAGGTGGAAGCCGTCGTCGACGCAGGATTCTGCCCGCCGGACCTCACCACCGTCGTCGACTTCTCCAGCGGTGAACCCGAAATCGTCCGGTACGGCACGGGAGACCCCTCGCGCTTCGAATAAGCGCACGGTCAGTCCGTCTGGCAGGCTGGGAGCCATGGCACTGCATATTGGCACTTCAGGCTGGAGCTACAACCACTGGCGGAACGTGCTGTATCCGCCCGGACTCCCCAACCGAAGGTGGCTCGAGACCTACGCGGCTGAGTTCGACACGGTCGAGTACAACGGGAGCTTTACCGCTGGCCGCGTGAACCAGCGTTTGCTGCCTACCGCGACCGCTTGCCCGCAAATTACCAGTTCTCGGTCAAAGCTCCCCGCGGACTGACGCACGCCCGGAAGCTGCGCGAACCGGAAGAATGGATCGGGCGCATCAGCCGCTGCTGGAAGGAACTGGACGACAAGGCCGGCGTCCTGATCGTGCAGCTGCCGCCGGATATGGAGCGCGACGACGCCCGGCTGGACTACTTTTTGTCCGTCCTCCCGCGGGACATCAAAACGGCGGTGGAGTTCCGTCATCCCAGCTGGGAGACCGATGACGTGTACAGCCTGCTGTCGCGGCACGACGCCGCCTACACCGTCATGAGCGGAGCGCGCCTTCCGTGCAACCTGCTGGCCACGGCGTCGTTTGTGTATGTACGCATGCACGGCCCGGACCACGAAGACCTCTACGCAGGCTCCTACAGCGATGCCGACCTGCGCTGGTGGACGGACCGGATCCGGGAGTGGGAGCGGTCCGGCAAGGATGTGTACGTGTACTTCAACAACGACGGCGAGGGCCACGCCGTGCGCAACGCACGGACGCTGCGTGCGCTGCTGGCCGGGGAAAGCTAGCTGGTCTCAGGAATGGTCATCTCAGGAATGGTCATGTTGTTCTGTGTAACGGCAGGCGGCGGAAGTGTCGCCAGGATGCCCCGGAAGCACCGGCAGCGGGTTCGAACGGACGGGCTTTGGATCCGCTAGAGGTTTTTCACTACCCGTGCCGGGTTTCCGACCACCACCACGTTGGCCGGCACATCGCGGGTAACGACGGCTCCGGCGCCGATCACCGAGTTCTCCCCCACCGTCACACCCGGAAGGACGATGGCTCCGCCGCCGATCCACACGTTGTCCCCGATGACGATTGGCCGGGCGGCCTCCAGTTTGTCCCGCCGGGGACCGGGCTCCACGGGGTGGGTGGGAGTCAGGAGCTGTACGTTTGGACCGATCTGGACATCGTCGCCGATTGTTATGGCAGCAACATCCAGCGCCGTGAAACTGTAGTTGATGAAGGTACGTGATCCCACGGTCAAGTATTTGCCGTAGTCCACATAAATGGGCGGACGAATTTCAGAACCCTCCCCCAGACCGCCCAGCAGCTCGCCGAGAATCTCCGCTGCCCCCTGCGGTCCTGCGCCCAGGTCCGGTTGTAACGGTCGGCCAGTTCAAGGGCCCGAATGCTGTCCCGCGCCAGTTCCGGATCGTCTGCTATGTAGAGGTCGCCGGCTTCCATCCGTTCCCGCATCGAGCGGGTATCTCCGGCAAAGTGGTCGGTCATGGCGGATTAGTCCTTCGGTCGGGAACTTCCACCATACCGAGAGGTGCCCGTCAGCGGCTGTCGGCCTGGCCTGCCATGGCCCGCAGGGCGGCCAGATGGCCCCGGACGGCCCGGCGGCCCGCCGGCGTCAAAGCCACCCAGGCGCGCGGCCGGGGCACCCCTTTCTCCCGGGTCACGACGGCGAACCCGGCTTCCGCCAGGACCTTGAGCTGCCGGCTCAGCGCGGACTCGCTCAGGCCGAGCCCATCACGCAGGATCGAGAAAGCCACTTCCTCATTGGCCAGCAGGAAAGCGCAGATCCGAATGCGCTGCTCCGGGTGGATAACGGAGTTGAATTCGGGGACGGTCACGGGAGGATCACCGGAGTGCCGCAGCGGCGCTGAGCCCCGTGCGGCGGAACCGGCCGACGCTCCAGGTGCAGGCCGTGGTCACGATCCCGAGCAGGACAGCGGCCGCGACAACGAAAGCCACGTGGCCCGTGGTCTTGAGCAGGAACAGGGCAGAAGCACACAGGGCACCCCCGAGGATCACGAAAACCGCTGCCGGCACCCGGAATCCGGGCGCAAAGTAGGTCTTTTCAGGTGAAGCACCAGTGCTTCGGCGTGCCGCGGCTTCCAGCGCCAGCGGCCCCAGAATTCCACCCACGACAACACCGGTAATAGTCAGCCACGGAACGGCAAAGGAACCCAGGGCCAGTGCGGCCGACAGACCCAGTCCCATCGCATACCACCCCGGCCGGACTCCGGCGCGGGCCCCTTCCTCAGGGCTTCGTCGGCCTCTTGGAGAATGTTCCGGGCCTCCTGCGAATCATGGTTGTTCATTGTCAGCTCCCCCGATTGATAAGTCTCCAGAGCCTATTTCAGAGTTTCCAACTGCGCAAGAGTGAAAGCACGGCAGCTTCCGGCCCGGACCGATCCCTTTTCCCTCATCCGGCAGAAAAGCAAGAGCCAGGGTGCGAAACGTATCCGGTCCCAGGCTATTCGCTGCGCCGGACGTCTTCCGCTTGACTGCCGGGGTCCGGGTGAGAACTCTTGACGCTACAGGGGGCGCAGAAGCCCCGCGAGGCACATGCGCCACGGGGGACAGCTTAGCCGGGGGACAACTTTAGGGGCCGGGACACTGCCGGACCGTCACCGTATCCGGGAGGAACGCCGCTGTGAAGTATTCAAACGCTGGAAAGACCATCAAACGGGGGGTGACGACGGCGGCCGTTGCCGCCGTCGTCATGTCGGGAACCGTCGCCGCTCCTGCAATGCAGGGAAACGGGCACGGAGGAGGGAACGACGGCGGCGGCTCCCCGGAGCGCGGAACGTGATTCTTATGGTCGGAGACGGCATGGGCCCGGGGCAGCGGGAGGCAATCCGTCTGGCGCTGGTGGGACTGACCGGAGAACTGGAGATGGATTCACTGCCCTCCGTCGGCCGGGTGCACACCAATTCCGCCGACCCGGAAACCTTCGTCACTGATTCAGCCGCCGCCGCAACGTCGATGGCTACGGGAGTGAAGACCTACAACGGTGCAGTGGGCGTGGACCTCAACCAGCAGCCGGTTCCCACAGCCCTGGAGATCGCCGAGGAACTGGGCAAGTCCACCGGACTGGTCACCACAAGCAACGTTACTGACGCCACACCCGCAGCGTTCGGCTCCCATGTGCTGGACCGGGACGAGCAGAGTGCCATTGCGCGGCAGTTCCTGGAGAGCAGCCGTCCCGAAGTCATTCTCGGCGGCGGTGAAGACCACTGGTATCCGGCGGGAAATCCGGGGCAGTTCCCAGACAATCCGCCGGAGGACCCGTCCGAGGAGAGCGCCGGAACCGAGGGAAACCTGGTGGAAGAGGCCCAGGACCTGGGCTATGAATACGTCTGGGATCTGGAGGGCCTGCAGGAAGCGGACTCCCCCATGCTGCTGGGCCTCTTCGCCAACGAGGAAATGTTCCAGTACGGCGACGACGTCGAGGAACTGTACCAGCCAACCGTGCCCCTGACGGAGATGACGGCCAAGGCGCTTGAGGTGCTCACCTCCGGCGGGTCGGACGGCGGCGGTAATGGAGACGGCGACGGCGGTAATGGAGGCGGCGACGACAGCGCCACGAATGACAGCGGCCAGCTCAACGGCAGCAGGAACGACGAAGGCAAGGGAAAAGGCCACGGCAAGGGCGGCGGCAACAACGGCACCGGCGGCGACGGCTTCTTCCTCATGGTGGAGGAGGAAGGCATTGATTCTTTCAGTCACGTCAACGACGCCGAGCTGACCATCGACTCGGGTATCGAGTTTGACCGTTCAGTCGCGCTGGCAAAGGACTTCGCAGAGCAGGACGGGGACACCCTGCTGATTGTGGTGGGTGATCACCAAACGGGAGGCATGACCATCGAAGCTGTCGACGTGCCCGAACCCGGTGAGGAACCGGATGAGTCCGGCGACGGCCTGTCCGCCGAGGACGGGCCGCTTCCGGTCGCCAACTCCAATCAGCAGTTCATGGTGGACTGGACCACCGGAGGACACACTGCCCTGGACGTTCCCCTGACGGCCATGGGCCCCGGATCCGAACAGCTGACCGGAGTGTATGAAAACACCCGGATCTTCGATGTCATGGTTGAAGCGATGCGTGCCGGGGCGCAGGACAGCGGCGGTAACGGGGACGGGGACGGCGGGGGCCACGGCTGGCACCCTTCCAAAACCCGCTTTGACCTCCAGTCCCACCGCGGCGGGCGCGGCGAATACACAGAGGAATCCCTCACCGCCTTTGCACGCTCGCTGGAGCTAGGCGTCACCACCCTGGAACTGGATACGCACCTGACCGAAGACGGCCGGGTCATCGTATGGCATGACGACATCATCATGCCGGAGAAGTGCCGCGACACTGCGCCCGCCCAGGCTGCGGACCCCGAATTCCCGTACGTGGGTGACCGCGTGGCGGTCCTGGATCTGGCCCAGATAAAGACTCTGGACTGCGGTTTCCAGCAGCTGCCGGGCTATCCGGCGCAGGACGTCGTCGAAGGCAACCGCATTGCCGAACTTCGTGACGTCTACGCACTGGCGGATGCCTACGATGCCCGGAAAATCCGCTTCAACGTCGAAACCAAGGTCGAGGAGGGCCTGGAAGGCGGTCCGGAAATGGAAGCCCTCGTTCGCGCCGTCGTGGCCGAAGTTGAAGCGTCAGGCCGGGAACGCCGCACCACCATCCAGTCCTTTGACTGGGCAGCGCTGAATCTCGTGGCTGAAATCGCGCCGGACCTCAAGCTGGTGGCACTGGCCGAAGATGCCGTTGCCCTGCAGGTGGGCCAGCCCGGTGCCGCACCCCAGCTGGGCGGTCTGGATATTGACGATTACAACGGATCGCCGGCGCTCGCGGCGGACGCGGCCGGATACGACGTCCTGTCCCCGCTGGCCACAACGGTGACGGCGCAGCTGATCCAGGAAGCGCACGACGCCGGCCTGCCGGTCATTCCCTGGACGGTCAACACGGCGGAGGCCATGAATGCCCTGATGGATTTGGGTGTGGACGGACTCATCACCGACTATCCGACCCTGCTGCGTTCGGTCATGGCGGAGCGCGGCCTGAAGCTGCCGCGGGCCTACAACCGCTCGTAGCACGCGGCAGCGGGAAGGAACAGCAAAGGACTTGTGCGGATAGGACCCGTGCGGAAAGGGGACGCATGGAAAGGGGACGCATAGAAAGGAACCGTAACCAGAACCCGAACCGGAGCGGCCAGGGCCCGGGCTCGAACCCGAACCCGGCTGACCCAGCGGACACCGCCACGGCTGCTCCGGCCGGCTTGGACCCCGCCACGGCTGCTCCGGCCGGTCTGGATCCCGCCACGGCCGGTCCGGCCGGTCTGGATTCTGCTGCTCCGGCCGGCCTGGACCCTGCCGCCCTGGCGGGGCTGAGTCCCTTGAGCTGAAGGACCGGCTGATCAGGCTCGCGTCGTCGAACCGCGACCGGCTGATGCTGAACGCCGGCAGGGGCAATCCGAATTTCCTGGCAACGCTGCCCCGGCGGGCGTTCCTGGCACTGGGAGAGTTTGCCGTCTCCGAATCGGAGCGCTCGTATTCCTATCTGGACAGTGGCTTCGGCGGCCTGCCCGAAACACGGGGCATGCTTGAACGCTTCAACGCGTTTGTGGTCCACGCTCCGCAGCGTGAAGGCCTCGGCTTCCTTCATTCGGCACTCAGCTACGTCCATGACCACCTTGGACTGGACCGGGAGGCTTTCCTGGCGGAAACCGTGACCGCCTTCCTGGGCTGTGAGTATCCGGGCCCTCCCCGGTGCTGCCGCATGCGGAAGAAGTGCTGCGCGCATACTTGGCGCAGGAGCTGTTCGGGCCCCGGCCCGCGGCAGGGACCTTCGATGTTTTTCCCACCGAGGGCGGCACCGCGGCCATGACATATCTTTTCTCCAGCCTGGCCGCCAACGGGCTGCTGGTACCCGGAGACCGCATCGCTATTGCCGTTCCGGTCTTCTCGCCCTATCTGGAGATCCCCGTGCTGCCGGACTACGGACTGGAGCCGGTCCTGCTGCGGATGGACGAAACCGCGGACTGGCGGCTTCCGGACTCCGAGCTGGAAAAGCTCCGCGACCCGGCGGTAAAAGTGTTCTGCCTCGTCAATCCGAGTAACCCGCCGTCCTCCCAACAGCCACGGGAAGTCCTGGATGCACTCGCCCGGCTGGTCACCGAGGAACGCCGGGACCTGATCATCATTACCGACGACGTCTACGGCACGTTCGCGGACAACTTTGTCTCGGTTTTCGCGGCATGTCCGCGCAACACCCTCTGCGTCTATTCCTTCTCAAAGTACTTCGGGGCCACCGGCTGGCGGCTGGGGACCGTCGCCCTGCACCGGAACAATGTAGTTGACGCACTCCTGCGGGACCTTCCCGCAGCGGTGAAACGGCGGTTGGACTCCCGCTACTCCTCCCTCACGGCCGACGCCGGGCACCTGGCCTTCATCGACCGGCTTGTCGCCGACAGCCGCACGGTGGCGCTGAACCACACGGCCGGACTCTCCGGACCGCAGCAGCTCCAAATGGTCCTCTTCGCCCTGCACGGACTGACGGACCGCCTGCACCGGTACCAGGACGCAGCCAAAGACCTGATCCGGGGACGGTACGGCACCCTGTACCGCAGCATGGGGGTAGCTGCGGAGCTCGGGCCCGACGACGTCGGCTACTACAGCCTGATCGATCTGGAGAAACTGGGCGAAAGGCTGCACGGCACCGCGTTCCGGGACTGGCTGGCCTCCCGCCCTGACCTCGGCCTGCACTTCCTGCTCCGGCTGGCGGCGGAAACCGGTGTGGTGCTGCTGCCGGGCAGCGGATTCGACGCGGGGGCTCCCTCCGTACGGGTGTCCCTGGCGAACCTGACGGACCACGAGTACCGCTCCATCGGGGCGGCCACGCAGCGCCTTGTGGAGGAGTACTACGCGATGTTCAGCGGCGGTGATCCGACGGGCCCGCTGCCCGCGGCCGGAAAACAGCCCTAGCCTGCGGGCATGAACCGGTAGCCCATCCCGTGTTCGGTCATGAAATGCACCGGAGCCGCCGGATCGGCTTCCAGCTTGCGGCGCAGCTGCCCCATATAGAGGCGCAGGTAGCCGGTGTCGGTGGTCCCGGGGCCCCAGACTTCGTGGAGCAGGGAGGGCTGGCTGACGAGCCGGCCCGGATGCCGGACCAGCGCTTCCAGCAACCGCCACTCGGTCGGGGTGAGGCGGATGGTGGAACGGTCCGACATCCGGACCACAGCTTTTGCCGCCAAATCCACCCGAACATCTCCGAACACCACTTCGGACTGCTCCGGGACCACGGGCGTGCGGCGGGTCAGGGCACGGATGCGGGCCATCAGCTCCTCGGTGGAAAAGGGCTTGGTGACATAGTCGTCGGCCCCCAGATCCAGGGCACGGACCTTATCCGCCGAGTCCGTCCGGCCGGAAATGACGAGGATCGGAGCACGGCTCCAGCCACGGACGGCCTCGATAACTTCCATGCCGCTGAGCTTGGGCATGCCCAAATCCAGGACAATCAGGTCGGGATGGTCCTCCACGGCCCGGCGGACTGCAGCTGCGCCGTCGGCAGCCGTGACCACGTCGTAGCCGTAGGCGGACAGGGTGATCCGGAGGGCCCGGAGGATCTGGATGTCGTCGTCGGCGACGAGGACTTTCATCGGTTCCCCGGCTCCCTGGCTGGCTGTCCCGCCGGATCATCCCGGGAGACCGATCCTCCCCCGGACTCGCCCACCGGCTCTCCTCCGGATCATCCCCGGAGACCGATCCTCCCCGGACTCGCCCACCGGCTGTCCCGCCGGCTGTCCTGCCGGATCCCCGGCCGGCATTCCCGAAACGGCCGGAATGTCGGCGGCAGGCAGCGACAGCACCATGGTCAGCCCGCCGCCGGGGGTGTCCTCGGTCTCCAGTGTTCCCATCATTCCTTCCATGAATCCTTTTGCCAGCGCCAGGCCCAAACCGAGGCCGGTCAGGTTGTCCGTGTCCCCCAGCCGCTGAAACGGCACAAAAACTTCTTCGAGGCGTTCGACCGGAATTCCCGGTCCACAGTCTATGACCCGCACTTCCACACGTCCGGCAAACGCGCTCGCCGCCAGCACCACTTTGCTCCCCGGCGGAGCAAACCGCAGGGCGTTGGCCAGCAGGTTCACCAGGACGCGCTGGAGCAGCACGGCATCGGCCAGCACCGGCGGCAGATCTGCAGGAAGCTCGAGCTCAACTTCCGCCGGACCAAGGTTCAGTTCTTCGAGAGCGGGCAGCACGGCATCCGCCGCGTCCAGCGGTGCCAGACTCACTCCGAGGACGCCCGCCTGCAGCCTGCTGACATCCAGCAGGCTCGTGACGAGGTCCGAGAGTGCCGCCAGGGACTCCTCCGCAGTGGCCAGCAGCTCGGCGCGGTCCCGGTCGCTCCACTGCACATCCGGTGCCCTCAGGCCGGTCACGGCGGCGGTGGCCGCGGTGAGGGGCCGCCGGAGATCGTGCCCGACGGCGGCGAGCAGGGCGGTGCGGACCTTGTCGGCGGCAGCCAGGGACCCCAGTCCCTCGGCCGTCTGGGCGAGGTCGCCAAGGTCCAGGGCCACCTCCAGCTGGGCGGTAATGACGGCCAGGAGCCTGCGGTCCGAGGCCTGCAGATCCCGCCCGGACAGTTCCAGCACAGCCCGGTCCCCGACCGGCAGCCGAGTGGGAACGCCGGTACCCTGACCAGGACCGGCGGCCGCCAGCACTGCGTCGCCGGCCAGCAGCCGGACACACCTGAGGTTGAAGGCTTCCCGGGTGCGGTTCACCAGTGCGCCCAGGGCGTCTTCGCCGCGCAGGACGCTTCCGGCCACCGAGGCCAGCAGCTCCGATTCAGCTGCCGCCCGGCGCGCCGCGCGTGAACGCCGGGCAGCACGGTCCACCACAAAGCTGACCAGAACCGCGTTGACGATGTACAGCACCAGGGCGAGCACGTGCTCCGGAGTGGCGACAGTGACCGTGTAGAGGGGCTGGATGAAAAAGTAGTCCAGGGTGATGCCCGAGAGCAGCGCCGCAAACAGGGCCGGCCAGATGCCGCCGGTCAGGGCCACCAGGATGACCAGCAGCTGGTAGCTGAGGACATCGCCCGTGATTGACGCCGGAGTGCTCAGTGCCACCAGCAGCCAGGTCAGCAGCGGTCCTCCGGCAACCGCCAGCGCGAGGCCGGATAACCGCCGTCGAACCGTCAGCGCGCCGCCAAGCCTCGGCAGGACCGGCCGCCCGCCCGCGGCCGGGTGGTTGACGATGTGCACATCGATGTCGCCGGATTCGCGGACCACGGTCGCCCCGATGCCGGGACCGGTGAGCAGTGCCCAGATCCGCGGGCGCCGGCTCACACCGATGACCAGCTGCGTGGCGTTCACGCCGCGGGCAAACTCCACCAGGGCGTGCGGAACCTCGCCGCCCACCACTTGGTGGAACGTTCCGCCCAGTTTTTCCACCAGCGCGCGCTGGGCGGCGAGTTCACCGGGATGGGGGTCGCGCAGCCCGTCGGAACTGGTCACGTGCACGGCCAGCAGTTCCCCGCCGGCGGACCGGGCAGCAATCCGGGCTCCCCGGCGCAGGAGGGTTTGGCCTTCGGGGCCGCCGGTGAGCGCCACCACCACCCGTTCCCTTGCCTCCCACTTGTTCCGGATCCCGTTCTCCGCCCGGTAGCGCTTCAGGGCACTGTCCACCTCATCAGCGAGCCACAGCAGCGCCAGTTCACGCAGTGCCGTGAGGTTGCCGAGCCGGAAGTAATTGGACAGGGCCGCATCCACCCGGCCTGACGGGTAAATGATGCCGGAGGACAGACGTCCGCGCAGCAGCTGGGGAGCAATATCGACCAGCTCCACCTGGTCAGCTGCCCGCAGCACGGAGTCCGGCACCGTTTCGCGCTGCACGGTGCCGGTGATCTGCTCGATGACGTCGTTCAGCGACTCGATGTGCTGGATGTTCACGGTGGACAGGACGTTGATCCCGGCGTCGAGCAGGGCATGAACGTCCTGCCAGCGTTTGGCGTGTGCCTGGCCGGGGGCATTGGTGTGGGCGAGCTCGTCCACCAGGGCGTAGTCCGGCCGCCGGACCAGCACTCCGGCGAGGTCCAGTTCCGGAAGCAGCAGCCCGCGGTGGTTCACGGTAACGGCAGGAACCGTTTCAAGGCCCTCGGCCATGGCTGCCGTGGCAGCGCGGCCGTGGGTTTCCACCACCGCTGCCACCACGTCCCTGCCCTCACCGGCGAGCCGCCTGCCCTCTTCGAGCATGGTGTAGGTCTTGCCCACTCCGGGCGCAGCGCCCAGGAATACCCGGAGTTGTCCTCGTGTCATCTCCTAAGTGTCCAACTCCGCCAGCCTGATGTTCAGCTTCAACACGTTCACCCTGGGCTCCCCCAGCACTCCTGCCGTCCTGTCCTCCACTGCGGCGTCAACCAGTGCGCGCACGTCCGCGGCGTCCAGGCCGCGTTCCGCAGCCACCCGGTCCACCTGAAGCAGTGCGTATTCCGGGCTGATGTGGGGATCCAGGCCCGACGCCGAGGCCGTCACCGCTTCCGCGGGCACCTCATCCGGGTTCACTCCCTCCAATTCAGCGACGGCGGTGCGGCGCTCCCCGATCAGCGCGGCCAGCTCCGGGTTGGTGGGACCCAGGTTGGAGCCGCCGGAGGCCCCGCCGTCGTAGCCCTCTCCCGCTGCGGACGGCCTGGACTGGAACCACTGTGGCATAGCCGCCCCGCCGGCATCCGTAAAGGGCTGGCCGATCAACTCCGAGCCCACGGTGGTGCCATCCACAGTGACCGGGGACCCGTTGGCCTGGTTGCCCGCAACTGCCTGGCCGACGCCGGTGATCACCAGCGGATACACCAGGCCCAGCGCCAGGGTCAGGACGGCGACAGCCCGAAGGGCTACCCCCAGCTGCCGGACGGAGGTTCGTGCAGTACTCATGATGCTCCCTGATACGAGTTGTTGGATTGCCTGTAAAAATGTGTGCCCGTGCCTGCCCCATCAGAACCCCGGAATCAGGGCCACGGCCAGGTCGATGAGCTTGATGCCGATGAACGGGACCACCACCCCGCCGACGCCGAAGACCAGCAGGTTGCGGGTCAGCACCCCGGAGGCGTTGGCGGCACGGTACTTCACGCCGCGCAGCGACAGTGGAATCAGGGCAACGATCACCAGGGCGTTGAAAATCACGGCGGAGAGGATTGCCGATGCCGGCGAGTGCAGGTTCATGACGTTCAGGACGGCCAGTCCCGGAAACACGCCCATGAACATGGCCGGGATGATCGCGAAGTACTTGGCCACGTCATTGGCGATCGAGAACGTGGTCAGTGCCCCGCGGGTGATCAGCAGCTGTTTGCCGATCCGGACAATGTCGATCAGCTTGGTGGGGTCCGAGTCCAGGTCCACCATGTTGCCGGCTTCCTTCGCGGCCGACGTTCCGGTGTTCATGGCCACGCCCACATCGGCCTGGGCCAGAGCCGGGGCATCATTGGTGCCGTCCCCGGTCATGGCCACCAGCTGTCCGCTGGCCTGTTCCCTGCGGATCAGCGCCATCTTGTCCTCCGGGGTGGCTTCGGCCAGGAAGTCGTCCACCCCGGCTTCCGCGGCAATCGCCTTGGCGGTGCGCGGATTGTCGCCCGTGATCATGACGGTGCGGATACCCATGGTGCGCAGCTCGGCGAAGCGTTCCCGCAGCCCGTCCTTGACCACGTCCTTCAGATGCACGACGCCGAGGATCCGGGCGCTGTGACCGGTTGCGCCGCCGTCGGCCTCCCGAATGGCCACCACCAGCGGCGTGCCGCCCTCGGCGGAGATCTTATCCACCTGATAGGTCAGGTCGGCCAAAACGTCGACGTCGATCCCGCCGGATTCCGACACCCAGTCCATGACGGCCGAACCGGCTCCCTTCCGGATCTGTGTTCCGGCGGTTCCGTCCGGACCGTTGGCCCCGCTTGCACCGGTGGCATAGTCCAGCCCGCTCATCCGGGTCTGGGCGGTAAACGGAACGCTCACGGCGTCGGCGTCCTTGACCGGTGTGATGCCCATGCCGGCAGCAAGGTCCACAATCGATTTGCCCTCCGGGGTAGGGTCCTCGGCGGAGGACAGGACGGCGGCACGGATCAGTTCGTCCCGGTCCGCCCCGGCGACGGGGATGAAGTTGGCGGCCTGCCGGTTCCCGTAGGTGATGGTGCCCGTCTTATCGAGCAGCAGGGTGGTGACGTCCCCGGCGGCTTCCACGGCACGGCCGGACATGGCCAGCACGTTGTGCTGGACCAGCCGGTCCATGCCGGCTATGCCGATGGCGGACAGCAGCGCACCGATGGTTGTGGGGATGAGACAGACCAGCAGGGCCACCAGCACCGGAATGCTGACCGCGGCACCGGCGTATCCGGCCAACGGATTCAGCGTCACCACGACCACCAGGAAAATCAGGGACAGGGTGGCCAGCAGGATGTCCAGGGCGATCTCGTTCGGTGTCTTCTGCCGGGCTGCCCCTTCCACCAGCCGGATCATCCGGTCGACGAACGTTTCTCCGGGCTTACTGGTGATCCGCACGACGATGCGGTCCGACAGGACCCGGGTTCCGCCGGTCACCGCGGACCGGTCGCCGCCGGATTCGCGGACCACGGGGGCGGATTCGCCGGTGATGGCGGACTCGTCAACGGAGGCAATGCCATCAATGATGTCGCCGTCGCCGGGGATGATCCCGCCGGCGGTAACCACCACGACGTCGTCGAGCACCAAATCCGCGGAGGCGACCTCTTCCACTGTGGCGCGGGACGCCGAGGGGTCCCCGGCGGGGTCGTAGCCGTTCACCCGCTGCGCGGGGTGGTGGTGCGCGTGGCGCGCAGCGACGCGGCCTGGGCCTTGCCGCGGCCTTCGGCCACTGCTTCGGCCAGGTTGGCGAAAATGACGGTCAGCCAGAGCCACGCCGCGATCAGCCAGGTGAAGCTGCCCGGAACCGCGCTGCCGCCGGAGGTGCAGGCACTTCCGGTGACGGACTCCGCCACTGCAATGACGGTAATCAGCGCGGCGCCCACCTCCACAATGAACATGACCGGGGTGTGCCACATGATCCGCGGGTCCAGCTTGCGCAGGGCACCGGGGAACGCAGCGGCCAGCTGGGCGGCGGAGAAGCCGCCGCGGCCCGGTGCCGGTTTCCCGGCCGAAGGACCGTGGCTGTCAGCGGCTTCCCCGGAGCCGCTGGATTCCGGCTCCCGCGGGGTCTTATTGGTTTTGCTTGTCAGTGTGGACATGGTTAGAGCAACCCTTCCGCCAGGGGACCCAGCGCGAGAACGGGAAAGAAGGTCAGAGCGGTCACGATGACGGTGACCCCGAACAACATCACGACGGCTTGCGGGCGGTGCGTGGGCAGGGTTCCGGCGGAGACCGGTACCCGGTCCTGCGCAGCCAGCGACCCGGCCAGCGCCAGCACAAACAGCATCGGCAGGAACCGGCCCAGCAGCATGGCCAGGCCCAGGGCGGTGTTGAGCCACGGCGTGTTGGCGGTCAGTCCGGCAAAGGCGGAACCGTTGTTATTGGCAGCGGAGGTGAAGGCGTAGAGCACTTCGCTGAAGCCGTGGAGCCCGGGATTGAGAATGGACGTTTCCTGCACATCCTCGCGGATTCCCGGAACCGCGAAGCTCAGGGCCGTGCCGGCGAGGACAACCGTGGGCATGGTCAGCAGGTAAAGACTGGCCAGTTTGATTTCACGCGGTCCGATTTTCTTGCCCAGGTACTCCGGCGTCCGGCCAACCAGCAGGCCGGCGATGAAGGAGGTTACGAGGGCCAGGATCAGCATTCCGTAGAGCCCGGACCCAACGCCCCCGGGTGCCACTTCCCCGAGCATCATGTTGAGCATGGCCATCATGCCGCCAAGCGGGCTGAAGCTGTCATGCATGGCGTTGACCGCACCGGTGGAGGTGGCGGTGCTGGTGGTGCCAAACAGGGTGGAACCGGCAATGCCGAAGCGCTGTTCCTTGCCTTCCATGGAACCGGCTTCCCCCGACGCTGCGGAGAATTCCAGTGCCGTCATGGCAGCTGCCGAGACGGTGAAGATCCCCGCCATGGCCGCCAGAATTGCGTACCCCTGTTTCCGGTCGCCCATCATGGTGCCGAAAGTCCGGGGCAGGCTGAAGGGAATGGCCAGCATCAGCACAATCTGGACCAGGCTGGTCCAGGCTGAGGGATTCTCGAAGGGATGGGATGAGTTGGCATTGAAGAACCCGCCGCCGTTCGTGCCCAGCAGCTTGATGGCTTCCTGCGAGGCCACCGGCCCGCCCGGAATGCTCTGGGTTCCGCCGCTGAGAGTCGCCACACCGGTAAAGCCGTTGAAGTTCTGGATCACGCCGCCGATCAGCAGCACCATGGCGCCCAGGGCTGCGCCCGGAAGCAGCAGGCGCAGTACCGAGCGGGTCATATCGGTCCAGAAATTGCCGATCGTTTCTTCCTGCGGGATGCGAAGGCACGAACCAGGGCCACGGCAACGGCCAGGCCGACCGCGGCCGAGAGGAAGTTCTGCACGGCGAGTCCGGTCAATTGGACGGCATAGCCCACCGTTACTTCCGGTGAGTAGGACTGCCAGTTGGTGTTGGACACGAAGGACGCCGCGGTGTTGAACGCCAGGCCCTCGGGCACCGGCGGCAGCCCCAGGGATCCGGCAGCAAGTGCTGGGTCCGCTGCAGCGCGTACAGAAACAGCATACCCAAGGCCGAAAAGGCGAGGACACTGCGCAGGTAGGACTGCCAGGACTGGCGCGAACCGGGGTCGACTCCCACCAGACGGTAGAAGCCGCGCTCCAGGGCGAGATTTCGGGATGAGGTATAGAACCGGGCCATGTAATCACCCAGCGGGCGGTGCAGCGCCGCGAGCAGCAGCGCCACAACGAGGAAGGAGGCAACAGCCGGCCAGACCGCCATCAGAAACGCTCCGGCCGGATCAATGCCGACAGCAAATAAACTGCTGCGGCGCCCGCCAGGGCCAGGGACAGGACGTCAAAGAAGATCACAGCTTCTCCACCGCCCGGATGCTCAGGAACAGGGCGGCGAAAAACGCCGCCGTACCCAGCACAACAACAAGGTCAAGCAAGGGGACCCCCAGGGATCGGATCGTTCGCATGCCGCCGGACAGACGGCATGGGTGCGGTATGCGCCTCATCGATTAGAGCCCTTGTTGAAGCCGGTTTTTTGAATCCTCACGGTTTCCTCACGACCGCGGGGCAGACCATAACGGAAACCGGTCAAATACCTGGGAACGATGCGCGGCCACGGCAGCCGGAGTTTCCCGCTTATGCACAGAAGGAAATTCCACTCTCGTCTAAGGAGGATTGTCATGGCAGGGTTCCAGCGTGAATGCACCATCGCAACCGGGCATCATTTTCAACAGGGGGACCAGACATGCAAAAGAAACTCACGGCCGCTGCCATAGCGGGTTTTGTCTCGGTAATCGGCGTGACCGGCTGCGGTGGCCCTCCGCTGGTCTATAACGGGCAGGAACTCTCCAGCGTTGGGCAGTCACTGGAGGATATCGACGCCGCGTGGAAGCAAGCCGTTGCCAACGGCGTGAAAGCGACAGTCTCCGACGACTCGCGCTGCTATCTCCAAATTAGTGAAAACACAGTTGCCGGAGCTGCGGTCTGCGGCCCCATCCATTACCTCGGAGATGATGAAACAACGTGGGACGGGGCGCAGTGGGAACCAGTTGCTGACGGCAGGGACACATACTCCCTTAAGCCTCCGGGCAGCTTTACCCCCGGTCAGCAGTTGCAGGCGAACACTGAGCTGTACAGGCCGGATGATAAAGAACCCCCTGCCGATCTGGCCCTGAACGAGCCCGATGCTCCGGCAGCGGAGAAGGACACGCCATTCTGGCTGCCCGTGGCGCAGGCGCCCGGGGTGCCGGAGGCAACGGCCGTGACCCCCGGCAAGCCCGGAATCCTGAAGAGTCCGGCTGGAACCGTGAGCGTCACCGGGACGGAAATATCCGACCGCGTGGGCGGTGCCGCCAATCGGCAGCAGGCCCCCGAAGACACGCAGTTCCTGACTATCCACTTTTCGGAGCTGACAGGATTCGAGCCTTCTTCAGACGTGTCCGCCATGGCCGTGGCCGTAGGGGACAAGACGTATCCCATCGAAACAGCGGAAGGAGAATCAGTTGTTGTGCCGGTGGAAGGCGATGCGGAAACGGCACTCCTCCGGCTGACCTACGACGGATTGGACCAGGACCTGTCCCTGGCGGACCTGACCCGTATGGATGAGACTGCGGCGGTGGGCCTGTACAGCAACTTGGAGTCCGAGCCTAAGGAATCCGCGACCCGCAGCGGTGAATTGACGATGAACGCGGCGAAGGCAGATAACGCCTTCTCCGGGAGCCTCACCTTCGGAGTGAAAGCGGAACGGCTCGCCTACGACCAGGAGCGCAAGTGGCCCGCAGCCGGTATGTCCTGGCTCAAAGTGAGCCTCAGTACCAGCACCCGGGGACCGGAGTGGAAGGAAGAGAATTACAGGAGAGGCGTCTACAGCCTTACGAAAGCAATCGAAGCACCGACGTTGCAGGTTGACGGGAAGAACATCACCGGAGAACTTGGCGATCTTAAGGACGACTTCCTAGGAGGGCAGGAGATCTGGTATCAGGTTCCGGCCGCATCTGCCCAGGCTATGTTTACCGCTGACGTGAAGATGGCAGGAGCACACAAGCCTGATTCAAGCACCGCCAAAAACCCGCCGGCTACTGTGGAACACGTCTATCAGATCCGGGATGTGAACCTTGAATTCGCTCCCCAGGCCAAAAACCAATAACTCATGTGATCCACGCTGCCCCGCCGCGGCCGCGGGTCTGGCCTGAACCCGGCCTGAACCCGGCTACGATCCCCGGCTGCTGCCCCGGCCAGCACAACCCAGCCACCGGCCGGAAGGGTCAGCTGCCCGGACTGCGGATCCAGCCGGCCGCCGTCGCCGTCGCCGGCCAGTATCTCGCCGGCAGCGTTCGGCACGGGGACGGATGCCGCCTGATCCGCAAGGTTCAGGGCCACGAACAGCGAGTTGCCGGCGTCGAACACTTCGTAGAGGAGCTGTTCATTGCTCAGCGAATGCACCCGGGTCCGGGCCGAGTGTACCCAGGCATGGCGGCGGCGCAGCCCGATAAGTTCCCGATGCAGCCGGTACAGCGGCTGGCCAACCGCAGAAAGCTCGTCCGGAGACGCGGGGAAGGACGGCCGGATGTCATCGTCGCCTCCGGCCCGGTCCTCCTTGATTCCCCGGTACCCCTGCTCGTCCCCGTAGTAGACGGACGGGGTGCCCGGCAGCGTGAACAACAGCACCAATGCGTGGGGCAGCCGGGACGCGGTTTGCCCCGGGGCCGGGTCCAGCCGGCTGGCAATGCGGGTCACGTCGTGGTTGCCCACAAAGGTGAGCGGCACGAACGTGTCCAGGAACGTGTTGTGCCGCTGCAGCGCCCATTCGAGCTCGTAGAAATTCCCCTCCGACAGCGAACTCCAGATGGCTTTCCACAGCTCATACTGGGTAACGGAATCCAGCGTCCCGCCGCGTACTTCGGCCGGGTAATCGCCATGGATGTATTCGCCCACGAAATAGGCGTCGGGGAATTCAGCACGCACGTCGTCCAGCACCCGGGCCCAGAACGCCGGGGGCACCGCGTAGGCGGCGTCCAGCCGCCAGCCGTCCACGCCGCGGCGCAGCCAGTGCTTCATCACGCCGGCCACGAAACCCGCCACGGCCGGTTCTTCGTGGTTCAGGGCGACGAGCTGGTGATGGCCCTCAAAATCCCGGTACGCGGGTTCAGTACCCGGTTTCCAGTCCCGGGGCCAGTCGAGGTGGAACCACTGTGCCGTGCCGGCACCCGGCCCTTGCTCCAATGCCTCGGCAAAGGGAGCGAACGTCCTGCCCGTGTGGTTGAAGACGCCGTCCAGGAGCACCCCGATCCCGCGGGAGCGGGCCTCACGGATCAGCTCGTCGAAATCGGCGTCAGCGCCCAGCCGCGGATCGACCTTGAAGTAGTCGGTGGTGTCATAACCGTGCGTTTCGGAGGCAAACACCGGCCCCAGGGCCAGGCCGGACGCCCCCATTTCCAGCAGGTAGTCCAGCCATCCGGTCAGGTGCCGCAGCCGGTGCCGCGGTGCTGAACCGCCGGATGCGGGCTGCGCCTTTTCCGCGCCGGTGAATCCCAGCGGATAGACCTGCCACCACACTGCGTGCTGCACCCAATCAGGTGTCGCCATTACGCTTTGCCCTTCCGTCGCCGGTACCTTCCCCGGAACCAGTGTGTCATCAGCAGCCTTACCAACGGGAATCCGGGGTGACCGGAGTGGGCAGACAAAAGGAGGGACCGGCGTCGTACTTCCGACGCCGGCCCCTCCCCGCTGCACGGAACTACTGTTCCGGAACGGCTGCTGCTTTAGGCATCCACAACAATCGCGGTGATCGCCGGGGTGCGGTTGTAGAAGCGGCGCATCCAGTTGGCGGTGGCGCGCTCGATGATGGCTTCCGGGTCCTCGCTGCGTCCGCCGCGGCCACGGCCGGCCGCATCGTTGATGGCCTTCTCCACAGCGGCTTCGGCCTTCTTGACGTCACCGGGCGTGCAGGCGAAGCCCTTGATGAAGAACTCCGGCGGTTCGGCCACCGTGTTGGTGTCGGGGTCGATGAGCGCCAGGACCGTGACCGAACCCTGCTCCGAGAGCTGCATGCGCTCCTTGAGGTCGTCCTCGGTGGTGTGCCCAACGCTGTCGCCGTCCACGAACACCAGGCCCACGGGAACCTTGCCCGAAATGGAGGCGCGGCCGCGGCGCAGATCAACGGTTACGCCGTCTTCGGCAATAACGACGTCGCGCGGGTCCATGCCGGTGGCGACGGCGACGGCCGCATTGGCCTTGAGGTGGCGCCACTCGCCGTGGACCGGCATGACGTTGCGCGGCTTGACGATGTTGTAGCAGTAGGCGAGTTCGCCGGCACTGGCGTGGCCCGAGACGTGGACCTTCGCGTTGCCCTTGTGCACCACGTTGGCGCCCAGCTTGGTCAGGGAGTTGATGACGCCGTAGATGGCGTTCTCGTTGCCCGGGATCAGGGAGCTGGCCAGCAGGACAGTGTCGCCCTCGTGGATGCGGATCGCGTGGTCCTTGTTGGCCATGCGGGACAGGGCGGCCAGCGGCTCACCCTGCGAGCCGGTGCAGATCAGGACAACCTTGTGGTCGTCGGAGCGCTGCAGCTGCTTGAAGTCCACCAGGAGGCCCTTGGGGATGTTCAGGTAGCCCAGTTCCTCGGCGATGGTCATATTCCGGACCATGGACCGGCCCACGAACGCAACCTTGCGCTTGTAGCGGTCGGCAGCGTCGATGACCTGCTGGATGCGGTGGATGTGGCTGGCGAAGCTGGAAACGATGATCCGGCGCGGCGCGGTCCGGAACACCGTATCGATGGCGGGAGCGAGCTCCTTTTCCGAGGCCATGAAGCCGGGGACGTCGGCGTTGGTGGAGTCGGTGAGGAACAGGTCCACGCCTTCGGCGCCCAGCCGGGCAAAGCCGGCCAGGTCGGTGATGCGGCGGTCCAGCGGGAACTGGTCCATCTTGAAGTCGCCGGTGTGCAGCACCATGCCGGCCTCGGTGCGGATGGCCACGGCCAGGCTGTCCGGGATGGAGTGGTTGACGGCCACGAATTCGAGGTCGAAACCGCCCATGGTCCGGCGGTCGCCCTCCTTGACCTGGACGAGCTTCGGAGTGATGCGGTGTTCCTTGAGCTTGGCTTCCACGAACGCCAGCGTCAGCTTGGAACCAATCAGGGGAATGTCAGCGCGTTCGCGCAGCAGGTAGGGAATGCCGCCAATGTGGTCTTCGTGGCCGTGGGTCAGCACAACGCCGACAACGTCATCGAGGCGGTCACGGATGTAGGAGAAGTCAGGCAGGATGAGGTTGACGCCGGGGTGGATTTCCTCGGGGAAAAGGACGCCGCAGTCAACGATCAGCAGCTTGCCGTCGAATTCAAAAACGGTCATATTCCTGCCGATTTCGCCAATGCCGCCCAGCGCAACAATGCGCATGGTTCCTTTGGCGAGTTCCCGGGGGCTTTTAGTGCGGCAGCTGTTCTATTCACGGATGAAGATTCTTTCGTCGGGTACGGGTTTACTACGGGGGTGCTGTGGCGCGTAGCCGCGGCACCAGGAGGTCAGTGGTCCGTTTCGGGGCCGGCTCCCCCGTGCCCGCGCGCAGATACGCGCACCCTGGGCCGCAGGGCCGCCGCTCTGATCCCCGTTGGATGCAAAGCGGTGAGCCCGGGCGGGCGGAGTCGCCCAAAACCTTTGGACTCTCTTATCTTCTCATTTTCTTCTGCTATTACCGCATTCGGGGTTTCATGGCCGCTGCCCGAGCTCGGCATAGACCGCCGTCAGCCCCCGCTCCAGCGCCTGCAGGTCCTCCAGCGGCAGCCGGGCAAGCAGCGCCGAACTAAGTTCCGGCGGGTCGGCGACAAGGCGGCGGACCAGCGTACGGCCCAGAGGGGTGGCGTGGACCCTGCGGACCCGGCCGTCCTTCCCGTCCCGGTTCCGGGCCGCAGCACCCTGCGCGACGAGCCGGTCAATGAGGCCGGACATGGAGGCCAGCGACACTCCGAAGGAGTCGGCCAGTCCCCGCCCCGTTGCCCCGTCCTCGGTGGTGGCCAGGACCGCCAGTACCTTCAGCTGCTGAATGGTCAGGTCCGTTGTCAGGAGCGAATCGAGGAGCAGCGGCAGCGTAGATGCCTGATAGGAGTCGGACAGCGCTTTCAGTTTCTTGAGGACACGGGCGCGTTCGCGCTGCACATCCCTTCCGTCAGTCATTCCTTCACCGTAGCGGCCGGGCGCCGGTCGGGAAACACACCGGTCAGGAAACATTCAGCCCAAATGGTTAGGCTGAAACTAACCATTTTCTCTGGATGGCCAAGATCCACAGGCATTCCGGTGAGGGCGAATCGGGGGACCCGCCGGGATGCTTACACACACAGTTAGGACGATTGATGAGCAATCACAGTGCGGCCTCCGGCGGTCTCAGCCTCAATGCCGGTAAGCGCGAAGAAGAGCTCGACGCAGCGTCGCTGCGGGCGAAGTACAAAGCGGAACGGGACCGGCGCATCCGGCCTGACGGCGCCGGGCAGTACCTGCCGACGACAGGAACCTTCGGCTACTACGCCACCGACCCCTACACGGAACGGACGGAACGGGAACCGCTGACCGACTCCGTGGAGGTCCTGGTCATTGGCGGCGGCTTTGGCGGCCTGGTGACCGGGGCCCGGCTGCGGCAGGCCGGCATCGAGGATATCCGGATGATGGATGAGGCCGGTGATTTCGGCGGAACCTGGTATTGGAACCGGTACCCCGGCATCCGGTGTGACATCGAGTCCTATGTCTACCTGCCGCTGCTGGAGGAAGTCGGTACCATGCCGGGCGAACGCTACGCCCCGGGCGAGGAAATCCGGCAGCACGCGGTGGCCATTGCCCGGACTTTCGACCTTTACCGTGACGCCGTCTTCCACACCCGGGTCACCAGCCTGGTGTGGGACGAGGACGCCTTCGAATGGGTCGTCGAGACGGACCGCGGTGACCGCATGCGTGCCCGCCAGGTGATCACGTCCTCGGGAACCCTGACGCAGCCCAAGCTTCCCGGCATCCCGGGCATTGAGACGTTCAAGGGCCACACGTTCCATACCAGCCGCTGGGACTACGGCTACACCGGCGGTGACCAGTTCGGCAACCTCTCCAAGCTGGGCGACAAAGGGTTGCGGTAGTGGGCACCGGTGCGACCGGCATCCAGGTCATCCCCATGGTGGCGCGGGACGCGGAGCAGCTCCTGGTCTTTCAGCGCACTCCCTCGTCCGTGGACGTGCGGGACAACCGGCCCACCGACCCGGACTGGGCCGCGTCCCTGCAGCCGGGCTGGCAGCAGGAACGCATGGAGAATTTTCTTGCCCAGGTCTCCGGTGAGCCGGTGGAGGAGGACCTCATCCGCGACGGCTGGACCTCCACGGCCCAGCTGCAGCGCAAAATGATCAGCGGCGCCGTTGACACCTCCCTTTCCGCGGAGGAGCGGGAGCGGATTGACGAGCTCGTGGACTTCCGCAAGATGAACTCCATTAGGGCCCGCGTGGAGGAGGTCGTTGAGGATCCGGCCACCGCCGAACTGCTCAAGCCGTGGTACCGCTACATGTGCAAGCGGCCAACGTTCAGCGACTTCTATCTGGAGGCCTTTAACCGCCCCAACGTCACATTGGTGGACACGGCCGACTTCGGGGGAATCACCCGGATGACCGAAACGTCCATTGTGGTGGGCGACACCGAGTACGAGGTGGACTGTGTCATTTTCGCCACCGGGTTCGACGTGGGCGTTTCGGGAGTGACGTCCGGTGCCATGCCGGTCACGGGCCGCGGCGGTCGGACGCTGCTCGAAGCGTGGGGCCGGGGTCCGCGGACGCTGCACGGCTTCTACACCCACGGCTTCCCCAACCTGTTCCACCTGGGCCCGCTGCAGAACGCGAATTCGGTGAATTTTGTGCACATCCTGCTGGAACAGGCCAATCACATCGCGGCCGTCATAGCGAAAGCCCGAGACGTTGGTGCCGACTTCATCGAGCCCACGGCCGAAGCCGAGGATCAGTGGTGCCGGACCATCCAGGAACTCTCACCCAACAACCGGAAGTTCCAGGCCGAATGCACCCCGGGATATTACAACGGTGAGGGCAACCCGCCGCCGGTGAGCTTCTCCTACGGTCCCGGCCCCGTGTCGTTCCACCGCCTGCTGAAGAAATGGCGGGAGGAGAACATTCTCGACGTCCTGGCCGTGAAGCAGCACCAGGAGGCCTAGAGGGTTCGAGGATCCGCTCTCCCGTGGCCAAGAAGCACTCCGGGCGGCCGCAGCCGCCCGGAGTGCTTGGAACGTTAGCTCCGGCTAGCGTCCCACCTTGCCGAAGAGCGAGGCAATCGGTGCCAGGATGAGCGGACGGGCCGCAAACCAGGCGCCCGCCATGGCCAGCAGCGAGAGGAAGAAGATCCAGAAGCCGAACCAGTTCACCGCGTCCTGCCCGCCGTACATGTGATTCAGGTTTCGCAGGGCCCCGGTGGAGAGCACCAGGGCGACGTGCACGATGATGAATCCGACGAAATAGAACATCACGGGAAGATGGATGGCCCGTGCCGCTTCGATGGGATAGGCGGCGCTTAGCCGCTTGGCCTTCGAAGGCCAGAGATCGGACATCCGGAATCCGCTAACGGCAGCAAGGGGGCTGCGATAAAGATCGTGGTGAAGTAGGCCAGCACCTGCAGGCTGTTGTAGTTGACCCAGCCGTTCTCCGTGGGCCAGTCCAGTGACGCGTACTGCAGGGCAGCCGACAGGGCATTGGGGAAAACGTCCCAGCTCGTGGGCACCACCCGCATCCACTGGCCGGTGAACAGGAGCAGAACCACGAAGAGCGCACCGTTGACCAGCCACAGCAGATCCAGCGACTGGTGCAGCCACAGGGTGATGCTGATCTTTTTCGGGTTCTTCCCCCAGCGCGGGGTCCAGGAGGCCGGCGGCTTACGCTGCGTCCGGACCTGCCAGCCCGAGCGGATGATAAGGACCATGAAGAACGCGTTGAAAAAGTGCTGCCAGCCGAGCCAACCCGGCAGGCCCACGGGTGCGCCGTCCGGAAGATGGCTCTCACCCGGATATTCGCTGATGAAGCCCTGCACTGATTCAAGCGTAACCAGCCACCGTGCGACCAGCACGACCACGGCCATGAGCCCCAGAAGCACGGCGGCTCCAATTCCGGCGCGCACCAGGCGGCTGCGGCCGGAGCCGGCACCCGGCGGCGTTCCCGCCGGCTCCCCCGCCGGTTTCAGCGGTGCAGCCCGTCCGGCAGGAGACTGGCTTCGGGCAGCGGACGCCGGAGCCGAAACGGCGGCCGGTTGCGGAGCGGCAGCTTCCGCCGCGGGAGGAAACCCGCCGCCGGCAGCCGGCCGCGGCATCCCCTGGCGCCGCCCAGCAGCCGCAGCCGGTGCAGCCGATTGCGCAGCAGCAGCCCCCGGTGCAGCTTGGGCGGCAGCAGGTGCGGCATTGCCGTCCGCAGCCGGATCGGGGCAGGCCCCGGCGCCGGCCCGCCGCCGGTGCAGCAGCCGGGGCTGATGCACCGGCGGACTCCGAAACCGGAGCCGGTGCCGCTTGGGCAGCGGATGGAACGGCACCGCCGGCGCCCGGGCGGGGAAGCCCCTGGCGCCGTCCCGCAGGCGCTGCAGGACCGGCAGCCGGCCCCGCTGCATCCGGCATAGCCGTTGCCGCGGCGTCCTGATCCTTCTCCCTCGAACCGTCAGCGGATCCGGCGTCCGCGGTGCCGACATTGCCGGCACCGCCGGGAACCCGGGGCAGCCCCTTCCTCACCATGGAGCTACCCCCGCTTCGCTTCGATCGCGCTGACCAGCTGGGGCACTACGCTGAACAGGTCTCCCACGACGCCGAAGTCCGCAATTTCAAAGATGGGCGCGTCGGCGTCCTTGTTGATCGCGATGATGGTCTTGGCGGTCTGCATGCCGGCGCGGTGCTGGATTGCACCGGAGATGCCCAGTGCAATGTAGAGCTGCGGAGCGACGGTAACGCCCGTCTGGCCAACCTGCATTGTTTGCGGCACATATCCGGCGTCCACTGCTGCACGCGACGCACCGATTGCTCCGCCGAGCGCATCGGCGAGGTTCTCCACGAGGGCGAAGTTATCGCCCGAACCCACGCCGCGGCCGCCGGCAACGACTACTTCAGCACCGCGCAGTTCGGGGCGCGACGAGGCGGCAACCGTCTCTTCGTAATGGGTGATCTGCGCGTCGGGTGTGCCCGAAGCGGTAACTGCGAGCACCTCGAAAGCGCCGTCCTGCGCCTCGGCCCGGACACTTGAGGAGCCCTGGCGCAGCGTGATGACAAGCGAGCCGGTGGAAGCTGCGGAATCGACGTTGTAGGCGCCGCCGTAGACCGAGTGGTGGGCCACAACGCCCTCTTCATCCCGGGAGACACCTACGGCGTCGGCCGCAATCGGAGAGCCGGAGCGGGCGGCAAAGCGCCCCGCGGCATCCCTGCCCTGCACGGAGTTCGAGACCAGCACGGCCTCAGGGGAAAGCGCTGCGGCGGCTGCGCTGAGCGCATCCACGATCGGCGAAACCGACGCCGTCGTCAGCTCGTCCGATTCGCTGACCATGACATAACCCGCTCCCAGCGCCGCCAGCTCAGCACTGAGCCGGTCCGCACTGCCCGGCGCGGCAACGGCAAGGGCCACAGGCGTGCCCACCGTGGAAGCGGCGCCGATGACCTCTGCAGCACTGCTGCGCAGCTGGCCCGACGGCGAGACATCGACGAGCACGAGAATGGGGTTCGAAGGGTAGGCGGTCATTATGAACGTCCTTTAATGAGTTGGTTCTGGATAAGGAAATCGGCGATCTGCTGGCCGGCGTCGCCGTCGTCCTCAATACGGATACCGGCGGTGCGGGCCGGGCGCTGCGCCACCGCGATTACAATGGACCGGCCGGTCGACTCGTCCACGGTAATTCCCAGGTCCGCCAGGGACAGGGTTTCGAACGGCTTCTTCTTGGCGGCCATAATGCCCTTGAAGTTTGAGAACCGGGCATCGGGAAGTGCTTCCGTGATGGAGATGACGGCGGGCAGCTGCGCACTCATCTCGAAGGCACCCGACTCGGTGTTGCGCCGTCCGGAGACGGCAGAGTCAGTGATCTCGACGGTGCTCAGCGAACTTGCTCCGGCAACTCCCAGCAATTCGGCCAGCATGGAGGGAAGGACTCCGCCTCCCCGTCCGTGGACAGGTTGCCTGCTATCACGAGGTCAAAACCTATGGAGCGGACGGCAGCGGCGAGGACTTCAGCCGTCAGCGTCATGTCAGCACCCAGCAGTGCGGCATCCTCGACGTGGACTGCGCGGTCCCCGCCCATGGCAAGGCCCTTGCGCAGGCTGTTCGGCACGGTGGAAGGGCCGACGGAAAGGAGGACAACCTCGGTATCCGGGTGGCTGTCGCGGTGTGTCAGCGCTACCTCAAGGGCGCGCTCGTTAATCTCGTCGAGCACGAGATCGCTTCCGGCCCGGTTCAGCAGACCGGTTTCCAAATCCAGTGTGCGGTCGCCCCAGGTATCCGGGACCTCTTTCATCAATACAACAATTTTCATTACTTGCCCTCTCTTGGTGTCGTTAAGACTCTGTGGTGATGGTCTTCACGACCTCGGTCACGGCTCGGCGGACCTCGCCGCGATCGTATCGCAGACCGGCCGCTTCATGTGATTCATCTCATAACGCTCCGTGCCTGCCGGTCTGCGGGAGCCAGATGCACGCTGCTCCGTCCGGCCCGGACGTCAGCTGGGATTCCGGGATGTTCATTGGAATACCGCCAAACCTTCGGTGATCACGGGGCGGTCCGCCACGGCAGCGTCGAAGCGGCCGCCTTCCCAGGCTCGAACGGAGATTTCGTCTCCCGGAAACACGACGCCGGCGAAGCGGCCGGCAAGCTGAATAAGGTCCGCCGGGTGCGCTCCGGCCAGATCGGCCAGCGGCAGCGTGGCGGAAGCCAGCGATGCCAGACCGTGCAGGATGGGCCGGTCCTGGCCGATGCGCCGGGCTGCCTCCGGGTCCACGTGTATGTGGTGCCGGTCCCCCAGCAGGCGGTACAGGGCGGCCTGGTTGGGGAGCGTCTGGACGACGGCGGCGCGGCCCTGCGGATCCCCGCTCATGGCCGCAGGCCGGGACGGCCCGCGGCTGCCGCCAAAGCCGCCGAAGCCCGGGGCGAAAAGACTCCACGTCGCGACGAAGTACTCACACTCCACAATGACGTTGAACACCGCGGCGGCGCCCTTGTCCCAAACCTCCCCCACCCGGGCGTTGAGCCGGATTTCCCCGGCCCGAGGCAGCGGCTTCAGGACGGTCAGCTCCTGCGAGCCGTGCACGGCCCGGTTGTCGAAAGCGCCGTGCTCCGCGAGGACGTCGGGTGCCCACTGCGCCAGCGTCAAACCGAAGGACGGAAGTACACGCAGGCGGTCTTCGAAAACCAGTTCCAGATCGCTGGCCGGAGCGCCGACGGCCAGCGCATAAAGAATGGCGTCGGTCTCGCTGTAGCCGACGGTGCGCTCACCGAGGGCGCGCCCGGCCCAGGCTCCCGCGCCTTCCGTTCCGGTGTCCTCCGCCGTTCCGGCACGTGCCCCGCTCATACGCCGTACACCGGCTCGGGCACAGCGGCCTTGGCCAGCAGCTGTTGGATCGCGTCACCTGCGGCAGCGGCATCCCAGCGCTGTCCGGCGTCTTCGGCCGGGCCGTGGTTCCAGCCCTCCTCAATGCAGATGCGGCCCCCTTCGACTTCGATCACGCGTCCGGTCACAGCGGCGGAGGAGCCGCTGGCGAGCCAGGCGACGATGGGCGAGACATTGGCGGGGTCCATGGCGTCGAAACCGCTTTCCGGAACAGCCATTGCTGCGGCAAACGCCCCTTCGGTCATGCGGGTCCGGGCAGAGGGGGCAATGGCGTTGGCCGTCACACCGTAACGGCCCAGTTCCTGGGCTGCAACCAGGGTCAGAGCGGCGATGCCCGCCTTGGCTGCCGAGTAGCTTCCTGCCCGACGCTCCCTGCAGTCCGGCTCCCGATGAGGTGTTAATCGACGCGGGCGTCGTGGGTGCGGCCGGCCTTGGCCTCGGACCGCCAGTACTCGCTGGCATGGCGCAGCGGTGCGAAGTGTCCCTTCAGGTGTACGCGGATGACGGCGTCCCACTCCTCTTCCGAGGTGTTCACCAGCATGCGGTCCCGGACGAAGCCGGCGTTGTTCACCAGGACGTCCAGCCGTCCAAACGTCTCGATGGCCTGGCGCACAAGCCCGGCTGCCTGGTCGAAATCGGCCACGTCTGCCCCGTTGGCTACCGCTTCTCCGCCTTCCGCACGGATCAGCTCCACGACGTCGCGGGCCGGGCCCGAAGCCTCCACCACCCCGTTGAGTGTGGTTCCGAGATCGTTGACAACCACCTTGGCACCTTGCCGTGCCAGCTCAAGGGCATGCTCACGCCCCAGCCCGCGGCCCGCCCCGGTCACGATGGCGACTCGTCCTTCACAGATGCCGGTCATGTCGTGTCTCTCCTTTGAGTTGACTGCAATGTTCTGCAGTGTACCGTCTACCAAGCAAATGCTAGGGTATCAAGCAAACGTTAGGTAGGCTCACATTATGGCAATTACATCGAAGATGCACCACGACGGCGTGCGTGCGGTAACTATGGACTATCCCCCGGTGAACGCACTGCCGGTGGAGGGCTGGTTTGCAATCAGCGAGGCACTCAATGAGGCAGGCAGGGATCCGGATACCCGCGTCGTCGTCCTGCGGGCCGAAGGCCGGGGCTTCAATGCCGGCGTGGATATCAAGGAAATGCAGGCCACCGAGGGCTTCAACGCCATTCTCGGCGCCAACCGCGGCTGCTACCTCGCCTTCAAAGCGATCTACGAGTGCCCGGTGCCCGTCATTGCGGCAGTGAACGGCTTCTGCCTCGGCGGCGGCGTCGGGCTGGCCGGCAGCGCCGACATTATCATCGCGGGTGAAGACGCCTACTTCGGCGTTCCGGAGGTGGACCGCGGGGCACTGGGGGCGGCAACCCACCTCTCCCGGCTGGTGCCGGCACACCTGCTGCGCACGCTGTACTACACGAGCCGCACCATCACCGCGCAGCGCCTGGCTGAACTGGGCAGCGTGGCCGAGGTCGTCCCGGCCGGCCGGCTTGATGCCGCAGCGTTCGCCCTCGCGGATGAGATCGCCGCCAAGGACACCCGGGTTGTGCGCGCCGCCAAGGAGGCCCTGAACGGGATCGATCCGGTTGACGTCGTCAAGAACTACCGCTGGGAACAGGGCTTCACCTTTGAGCTCAACCTTGGCGGCGTCGCTGACGACCTGCGTGACGACTTCGTCGCCTCCGGGCACTCCACCGACAAATGACGGGCAAGGTGCTCGATGCCGATGCGGTCATCGGGCAGTTCGCCGATGGAATGACCATCGGCCTTGGCGGCTGGGGCTCCCGGCGCAAGCCGATGGCGCTGGTGCGGGCCCTCGTGCGCTCGGGCGTGCGGGACCTGACCGTGGTCAGTTTCGGCGGCCCCGACGTCGGAGTCCTCTGTGCCACCGGACAGGCCAGGCGGGTGGTACACGGGTTCGTCACCCTGGATTCGATCTCGGTTGAACCGCACTTTGCCGCGGCCCGGCAGTCCGGAGCAGTGGAAGTCACGGAGCTTGATGAATCCATGCTGGTCTCCGGCCTCCGTGCGGCCGGACGGCGGCTGCCTTTCGAAGCGACCCGCTCCGGCCTCGGCGCGGACACACTTGCGGTGAATCCCGCCATCCGCACGATCACCTCCCCGTACGACGACGGCGAGGTGCTCGTCGCCATGCCGGCGATTCCCCTCGACCTGGCGCTGGTGCACCTGAACCGTGCGGACAAGCTGGGCGCTGCCCAGTGCCTGGGCCCCGACCCGTACTTCGACGACCTGTTTGCCCGCGCAGCTGCCAAACTATTGTCAGTGCCGAACAGATCGTTCCCACTGCCGAGCTCACCCGCGGTGCCCATCCCTCAACCCTTCTGCTGAACCGCACCATGGTCGATCATGTGGTGGAGTCTCCCGGGGGCGCCCACTTCACGTCCTGCCTTCCGGACTACGGCCGCGACGAGGCGTTCCAGCGCGAATACGCGCAGGCGGCGGCATCGCCTGAGGCGTGGCGGAGTTTCAGTGCGCGCTATCTGGACGTCGACGACGACGCCTACCGCGCGAACCTGGCGGGTGTGCAATGAGCACGATTACGCGCGCCGAGGTCGCGGTCGCGGCCTGCAGCGACCTGTTCCGCGGCCAGGCCGACATTCTGGCCAGTCCGGCCGGCGTGGTGCCGACCATCGGAGTCCGCCTCGCACTGTTGACGCACGCCCCGGACCTGATGATCAGTGACGGTGAATCCACCATCCTGGGCGATGTGCCGGCCGTCGATGAGCCCAGCACCGTCTCGGCCGGCTACCTGCCGTACCGTGAACTGTTCGAACTGATCGCGGCCGGGCGGCGCCACGTGGTGATGGGAGGGGCGCAGATTGACCGTTTCGGCAACCAGAACCTGTCCGCCATCGGCGGGCATGCCCGGCCGATGCGGCAGCTGCTGGGCACCCGGGCCGCCGCCACCAACACCGTCAACCACATGACAAGTTACTGGTTCCCCCGCCACAGCCGGCGCACCTTTGTCGACAAAGTGGACTTCGTGACCGGCGTCGGCTTGGACCGCGCCCGCGCCGACGGGGCCGCAGCCTTCCCGTTCCACCGCCTGCACCGGGTAGTGACCAACCTCGGCGTCTTCGATTTCAGCGCCCCCGATTCCGGCATGGCGCTGGTATCGCTGCACCCCGGAGTAGGCCTCGACGAAGTCCGTGAAGCGACGGGTTTCCCGCTTCACATGAGAACCCCAGCCCGCACCACCCGCCTTCCCGATGAGCAGGAGCTCCGGCTCATCCGGGAAGTTCTTGATCCCCGGAAGCGCAGAGAACACGAGGTTCCTTCATGAGTACCAGCAACCGCATTTCCACCCCGCTGACCACGCTCACCGGCGTCGACCACCCGATTGTGCAGACGGGCATGGGCTGGGTGGCAGGACCCAAGCTCGTGACGGCCACAGCGCAGGCCGGAGCGCTGGGAATCCTGGCCTCGGCGACCATGACGCTCGAGCAGCTGGAAAAGGCCATCGTGGAGGTCAAGAGCCGCACAGAGCGGCCCTTGGCGTCAACCTGCGCGCCGACGCCGCTGATGCGCCCGCACGCGCGGAACTGCTGATCAAGTACGGGGTCAAGGTGGCTTCCTTGCCCTGGCGCCGAAGCGTGAGCTGATTGACAAGCTCAAGGAACACGGCGTTGTCGTGATTCCTTCGGTCGGCGCAGCGCGGCACGCTGAAAAGGTGGCGGCCTGGGGTGCGGACGCCGTCATGATCCAGGGCGGGGAAGGCGGCGGGCACACCGGCTCCATCCCCACGACACTGCTGCTGCCGACCGTCGTCGATGCAGTCGATATTCCCGTCATAGCGGCGGGCGGCTTCTTCGACGGCCGCGGCCTGGCAGCGGCTCTGGCCTACGGCGCCGTCGGGATCGGCATGGGCACCCGGTTCCTGCTCACCTCCGACAGCTCGGTGCCCGAAGACATCAAGCAGCGCTACCTTTCCTTCGGCTTGGACGGCACCGTGGTCACCGCCAAAGCCGACGGAATGCCGCACCGGCTGCTCCGCACCGAATTCGTGAATTCCCTCGAAGAGGCGGGGCGGCTGCGGCAGCTGCTGCCGACTCTGCGCCGGTCCCTGCAGTTCAAGGAACTCTCCGGCCAGTCCTGGCGGGAGATGGCGCGGGACGGCCTGTCGATGAAGCGCGGTACGGGCAGGAGCTGGAACCAGATGATGCTGGCCGCCAACACGCCCATGCTCCTGAAGGCGGGCCTCGTTGACGGCGACACCTCAGCAGGAATGCTGGCTTCCGGCCAGGCGGTGGGCGTCATCAACGAACTGCCTTCCTGTGAAGCGCTGGTCGACCGCATCGTCGACGAGGCGGTCCTGCGGCTGAAGGCCGCCGCAGGCACCGTCGGCGTCTGCGTTTAGGAGAACTGCTTCCGGGGAAGCAGAAGGAGGCTGCAGCGTTGGCTGCAGCCTCCTTCCCGTTCCGAACCCCGGACCCGGCTGCCGTCTTCTTCGTCCGGGAACCTATTCAGTTCAGAGGCGTTCGATGATGGTGACGTTGGCCTGGCCGCCGCCCTCGCACATCACCTGGAGCCCGTACCGTCCTCCGCTGCGCTCAAGTTCATTGAGCAGTGTCGCCATGATGCGGGTACCGGTTGCGCCGATGGGATGTCCCAGCGCTATCCCTCCGCCGTTGACGTTGATCTTCTCCCGGTCAATGCTGAATTCCTGGGCCCAGGCGAGAACCACGGAGGCGAAGGCCTCATTGCATTCGAAGAGGTCGATGTCGTCCACTGTCATGCCCGCCCGTTCGAGGGCATATCCGGTGGCGCGGATCGGTCCGGTGAGCATCCAGACCGGATCATCGGCACGGACGGAAAGGTGGTGGATGCGGGCACGAGGGTCAGGGAGTGCGTAGCCAGGGCGCTTTCGGAGGCGATCAGCAGGGCGCTGGAGGCGTCGGTGATCTGTGAGGCAACGGCTGCCGTTATGCGGCCGCCCTCCGTCAGGGGCTGAAGCGAGGCCATCTTTTCCAGTGACGTACCCCGCCGGGGGCCTTCGTCCTGGGTCAAACCGGCGATCGGCACGATCTCACGTGTGAAGCGTCCCTCATCGGTAGCCGCAATCGCCCGAAGGTGGCTCTCCAACGCGAACTCTTCCATGTCCCCGCGGAAATGTTCCACTTCTCGGCAATCATCTCGGCCGAGCGGAACTGCGACACCTCCTGGTCCCCGTACCGGGCCAGCCAGCCCGGAGACTGGGCAAGGGGGGTGGTAAATCCGTACTGCTCCCCCAGCGTCATGGCGGCCGAGATTGGAATTGCGGACATGTTCTGGACGCCGCCGGCCACAATAAGGTCAGCTGTTCCGGACATGACGCCCTGGGCGGCAAAGTGCACGGCCTGCTGGCTCGATCCGCACTGCCGGTCTATCGTCACGCCCGGGACGTGGTCGGGCATCCCGGCAACCAGCCAGGCGGTGCGGGCAATGTCCCCAGCCTGGGAGCCGAGTGTGTCAGTGCATCCGAAAATGACGTCGTCCACCGCTCCGGGGTCAATCCCGGTGCGTTCAACGAGGGCGGAAATCACGTGGGCGCCGAGGTCCGCCGAGTGGATGCCGGCCAGTGAGCCGCCACGGCGCCCCCCGGGGGTGCGAACGGCGTCGACAATGTATGCGGTGGTCATGGTAACTGTCCTCTCAGGCCTGCTGGCTGCTTACTGACACGACTTCACCCGTCATGTACGACGAGTAGCCGCTGGCGAGAAACACCATGACGTTGGCGATTTCCCAGGGCTCGGCGGCCCTTCCAAAGGCCTCGCGGGAGGTGAGCTGCTCGAGCAGCTCATCGGAGGTGACCTTGGCGAGGAAGGGGTGCATGGCCAGGCTCGGCGAAACCGCGTTGACCCTGATTCCGTACGGGGCGACGTCGAGGGCGGTGGAGCGGGTCAGCGCCATGACTCCGGCCTTGGCTGCGGCATAGTGTGCCTGGCCCTCCTGCGCACGCCAGCCGATAACCGAGGCGTTGTTGATGATGACGCCTTTAGTGCCGTTGCGGACCATACGCCGTGCTGCGCCGCGCACGCTGCGGAAGGTTCCGGTGAGCGTGACGTCGAGGACCTTGGACCACTGCTCGTCGGTCATCTCCAGGATGGAGACGGTGCCTCCCAGCCCGGCATTGTTGATCATGACGTCAACGCCGCCGGCCTCCTCGGCGAGGTCCAGCAGTGCTTCGATGTGCTCCTCGACGGTAACGTCGCAGACCGCCCAGCGGACCCGCCCGCTCCCGAATTCAGCGCCAAGCTCCGCGGCGGAAGCCTCCAGCCGGCCGGCGTGGGTGTCGCCGAGGACCACCAGGGCTGCACCTTCTTCGAGGCACCGGCGCGCCGCCGCCGCACCGATGCCGGCTCCGGCGGCCGCCGTCACAATGACGCGCCGTTCCGTGAGCAGCCCATGGGCGGGAACATAGGCGGGAACGGGCTGTGCGGTGCGTGATTCGATCATGCGCGTGCCTCCTTAGGCAGGCCGAGGACACGCTCGGCAATGACATTGCGTTGGATTTCGTCCGAGCCGCCGTAGAGGGTGTCCGCGCGGCTGAACAGGAAGAGGGTTTGGAGGGCGTCAAGCTCATACGGCGCCTCGGCTACGGTCAGGCCTGCCGGTCCGGCGACTGCCATGGCCAGTTCGCCCAGCGAGCGGTGCCAGGGAGCCCAGAGCAGCTTGGTGATGGAGGCCCCGATGCCCTGCTCGCCGCTCAGCGTGCGGAGCCCGTGAAGCCGGAGCATCTCCAGCCCCATGTGTGCCTCGACAATCTGGTCCTGGATGATCGGATCATTGATCGCTCCGTTGCTGCGGGCCAGTTCGACGACGGCGTCAAGTTCGCGCTGGAAGGCGATCTGCTGCGCCAGGGTGGAGACGCCTCGTTCGAAGCCGAGGGTTCCCATGGCGACCGACCAGCCGGAACCCGGCGTGCCGACAACGAGGTCCTCGGCGGTGACGGCACCGTCGAAGAAGACTTCGTTGAATTCCGAGGTGCCGGTGAGCTGGAGGATGGGCCGGATTTCGACGCCGGGCTGGTCCATGGGGACCAGCAGGTAGGACAGGCCCTCGTGCCGGCGGGTTCCGCCGCCGGTGCGGGCAATCACAAAGCACCAGTCGGCGTGGTGGGCCAGGGACGTCCACACTTTCTGCCCGTCGATCACCCACTGCCCGTCCTCGAGCCGGGCCTTGGTGGACACGTTGGCCAGATCCGAGCCTGCCCCCGGTTCGGAATAGCCCTGGCACCAGAGTTCCTCGACCGCCACGATGCGCGGGAGGAACCGTGCCTGCTGCTCCGGGGTTCCATAAGCGATGAGCGTGGGGCCGAGCAGTTCCTCTCCGAAGTGGTTTACACGGGCGGGAGCATCAGCCCGGGCATACTCCTCGTGGAAAATCACCTGCTGGAGCAGGCTCAGGCCCCGCCCTCCGTGTTCCTTCGGCCAGCCGACGCAGCTCCAGCCGTGTTCGGCGAGGTGGCGGTTCCATTCCAGGCGCTCCTCGAAGGCCTCATGTTCCCGGCCGGATCCGCCGAGCCCGCGCAGGTGCGCAAACTTGCCGGCCAGATTGGATTCCAGCCAGTCCCGGATTTCCCGACGGAACTCGTCGTCTTCCAGTGAATAGTTCAGATCCACGAAACACCTTTCATCGCCCACCGCCATTGGTCATAAAGTCGAGCTTCGCCTATGCTAGCAAACCAAGCACTTGTTTGGTGAACTCCATCACAGCGGGAAGTGTCTCAGAGAGGAGCCACGATGAAGAATGACGATTCCGGCGAGGTTGTAACGTACGAGGTGCGCGGTTCCGTGGCCTTCGTCCGGCTGAACCGTCCCGAATACCGCAATGCGCAGAATTCGAAGGTTACCTACGCACTGGACGCCGCCTTTACCGCTGCAGTCCAGGACGATGCCGTGAAGGTCATTGTGCTCGCCGGCAACGGAAAGCACTTCTCCGCCGGGCACGACATCGGCACTCCGGACCGTGACATCGACCAGAGCTTTGAGCGCAAGGCCGTTATGTGGTGGGACCACGTGGGCGCAGAGGGCGTGGACTCCCGTTTCGCCCGGGAGTCCGAGGTGTACCTCGGCATGTGCCGGCGCTGGCGGGAAATTCCCAAGCCCATGATCGCCATGGTGCAGGGCGCCTGCATCGCGGGCGGGCTGATGCTGGCCTGGTCCTGCGACTTCATCGTTGCCAGCGACGACGCGTTCTTCTCGGACCCCGTGGTCCGGATGGGCATTCCGGGAGTGGAGTACTTCGCCCACCCCTGGGTCATGAACCCCCGGGCGGCCAAGGAGTTCCTCTTCACCGGCGACCGCTTCACGGCCCAGCGCGCCCACGACCTGGGCATGGTAAACCACGTTGTTCCCCGCGAGGAACTGGAGGACACGGTGACGGCCATGGCCGAACGGATCAGCGCCATGCCCCGCCTCGGGCTCGCCCTCGCCAAGAAGGCCGTCAACCAGTCGGAAGACCTGCAGGGTCTGCGTGCCGGCATGGACTCGGTCTTCGGGCTGCACCATGCAGCACACGCACACAACGCGGAAGTCAGCGCCGATTCGCTGGCGGGAATGGGAGTCAAAGGCATGCGGGATGCGGCGGCAGCCAAATGAACCTCGATCTGACAGATGAGCAGCTTGCGTTTGCCGCCGAGGCACGGGCCTGGCTGGCTGAACATGTCCCGGCGGCGCCGCTGCCGTCGATGGATACGGCCGAGGGCTTCGCCGCCCACCGGGAATGGGAAGCCACCCTGGCCGGGGGCCGCTGGTCGGCCGTGGCCTGGCCCGAGGAGTTCGGCGGCCGCAATGCAGGGCTGGTGGAATGGGTCATCTTCGAGGAGGAGTACTACCGCTCCGGCGCCCCCACCCGGGTAGCCCAGAACGGCATCTCGCTGCTGGCCCCCATCCTGTTTGAACACGGGACCGATGACCAGCGCACGCGCTATCTCCGCGCCATGACGGACGGTTCCCTGATCTGGGCACAGGCCTGGTCCGAACCCGGTGCAGGCAGCGACCTGGCGGCGATCCGCAGTACCGCCCGCCGCGACGAGGCACGGGGCGGGTGGCTGCTCAGCGGCCAGAAGACGTGGAGTTCACGCGCGGTCTGGGCCGACCGCGGCTTCGGGCTCTTCCGCAGCGATCCCGCCGCGGACCGGCACCGCGGGCTGACCTATTTCCTGTTCCCGATGGACGCCCCGGGGCTCACCGTGCGCCCCATCGCCCAGCTGGACGGATCCACGGGGTTCGCCGAACTGTTCTTCGAGGACGTTTTTGTGCCCGACGCGGACGTTCTGGGGGCGCCGGGCGACGGATGGCGCGTAGCCATGAGCACCGCCGGCAACGAGCGCGGGCTGTCACTGCGCGCTCCGGGCCGCTTCTGCGCCGCCTCCGACCGCCTGATCGACCTCTGGAAGACCGGGCAGTACGAGGACCCGGTCGCACGTGACGCCGTGGTGGATGCCTGGATCAAGTCGGAGGCGTACCGCCTGTATACCTGGGGCACCGTGAGCACCCTGCAGGACGGCGGCGACGTCGGAGCCGAGGGCAGCGTCAACAAGGTGTTCTGGTCCGAGCTCGACATTGCCCTGCACGAAACGGCGCTGACCCTGCTCGGCCCCGCGGCCGAACTGCGCGGCGCTCCCGCGCCGGCCGATGGACGCTGGGTGGATGACTATCTGTTCGCCATTGCCGGGCCCATCTATGCGGGCACCAACGAGATCCAGCGCAACATCATTGCGGAACGTCTACTCGGCCTCCCCCGCGGCGGCGACGGCAGGAGAAAATCATGAAGTTTGTGGTGAATGAGGAGCAGCAGGCGCTGGGAGAGGCTCTCGACGACATTATCGAGAGCGCCGGCGGAACGAAAGCCGCACGGACCTGGGCCGACGGTGACACCGCCGGCGGCCGCGCACTGTGGGCACAGCTTGCCGAGCTCGGCCTGTTTGGCCTGTGTGTTCCGGAGTCCGACGGCGGAATGGGCGGCACCGCCGTGGACCTCGCGGTGGCCTTCGAACGGCTGGGCTACCACGCAGTCCCCGGTCCGTACATTGAAACGGCGGCACTGCTGCCCGGGCTGGTTGCTGCAGACGTGCTCAGCGGGATCATGGACGGCTCCGTTATGGCCACCGCCGCCGTGCCGGGCATTGCACCGTACGCGCTCGACGCGGCCGTCAGCACCCACAAGTTCGTGGTGCAGGCAGATTCCATCGCAGCGGCCGAATCCGGGCCCGGCATTGCCTCGGTGGACCGCACGCGGACACTCTCCGAACTTGCCGCCGTCGGCAGGGGCGCCGCGCTGGATCCGGCAGCGGTCACCCTGGCCATCGACCGTGCCACGCTGGCCTGCTCGGCGATGCTGCTCGGAGCGGGTGAGCGGCTGCTGGCCGAAGCCGTCTCCTATGCCAAAATCCGCGAACAGTTCGGCCGGGCGATCGGCGAATACCAGGCGCTCAAGCACCAGCTCGCCGATGTACGGGTGGCACTTACCTTCGCCCGTCCGCTGATTCACGGCGCGGCGCTGGACCTCGGGGGCCCGGACAGGGCGCGCAGCGTTTCCGCGGCCAAGATTGCCGCCGGAGACGCAGCCAATCGTGCCGCACGGGTGGCGCTCCAGGTCCACGGCGCCATCGGCTACACGGAGGAGCACGACCTGGGCCTGTGGATTACCCGTGTCCGCGCCCTGCTGGGCGTGTGGGGCACGCCCCGGTACCACTACTCCCGCCTCGCAGCACTTCTTTTGGCTCCCACCTCCTGAGGACACCATGGACTTCTCACTGACCGATGAACAGAATGAGCTCGCCAGGACCGCCCGCGCCGTGCTCAGCCGCCACGCAACCTCCGCCGCAGTACGCGCCGCAGCGGCCTCCGAGACCGGATACGACGTCGACCTGTGGCGCGTCCTGACCGAGGAGGTGGGCGTTGCCTCGCTCGCCATTCCCGAGGAATACGGCGGAGCCGGGGTGACCTGGTTCGAGACCGGGCTGGTACTGGAGGCGCTGGGCTATTCCCTGGCCCCCAGCCCGCTGCTTGGCTCCGCTGTGCTGGGCGCCGCGGCCATCCTGGAGTCCGACGACGAGGACGCCAAGCAGCGGCTGCTCCCCGGAATTGCCGAGGGCAGCTCCATCGCGGCGCTGGCCTGGGCGGACGGCCACGGGCAATGGAACACTGCATCCCCTTCCGGCCTGGCAGCCACCGCCGGCGAGACCTGGACGCTGGAAGGAACGGCAACCCTCGTGCTTGACGGCGGCAGCGCGGACACCATCATCGCCGTCGCCGCAACCCCGGACGGGCCCGGCCTCTTCGAGGTGCTTGACGCCGGCGCGGTCGGCCGGGTGAACACTCCGGCCGTGGACACCACGCTCCGCTTCTCCACCCTGACGTTTTCCGGGGTTCCAGCCCGGCTGCTTCGCGCCGACGCCGCGCCGGCACTGGAGAGAATCCGCGACATCGCCGTCGTTGCCGTCAGCTGCCTGCAGGTGGGCACCGCCCAGCGCGGACTCGACATGAGCGTGGAGTACTCGAAGCAGCGGGTTCAGTTCGGCCGCCCGATCGGCTCGTTTCAGGCGCTCAAACACCGCATGGCCGACATGCTCCTGCAGGTGGAGACGGCGCGCACCACGGCGTGGGCCGCCGCCTGGTCGGCGGGAACGGATGCCGCGGAACTGCCCGAGCGGGCCGCCGCCGCAGCGGCCTGGTGCTCGGATGCACTCGATCACGTGGCGTCGGAAACCGTGCAGCTGCACGGTGGTATCGCGATCACCTGGGAACACGATGCCCAGCTGGTCTTCAAACGGGCCCACGCCACCGGCCAGCTGTTCGGGGCCGCCCGCGAGCACCGGCGCCGTCTGGGCGGGCTGCTGGGCATCACCCCGCAGCCCGCCGAGGCATCCGCGGAACGGCTGGATACGGCCCCCGCTACGCTGTGACCGTATTCTCCTGTTGCCGCATACCGCCCGTCGTAACGTGCTGCCAATCCTGCGCGCCGCCGGGACGGCGTCACGGGGCCATGCTAGTCTGGCTCCCAAACAAGCGCTAGGTTTCGCAACGATGCGGGAAAAGAGGACCGGATGCCCGATAAGAGGATTGGACTGAGTGAGGCGGTTTCGTCCATTGAGTCAGGAATGACCATTGGCATCGGAGGGTGGGGATCGCGGCGAAAGCCCATGGCCGCGGTCCGCGAGCTCCTGCGCAGCGACGTCACCGACCTGACCGTCGTCGCCTTTGGCGGTCCCGACGTCGGTCTCCTGGTTGCCGCGGGCAAGGTCCGCAGGCTCATTTACGGCTTCGTGTCGCTGGACAGCATCGCCCTGGACCCGCTGTTTACCGCAGCCCGTGAACGCGGCGAGCTGGAAATCAATGAGTACGACGAAGGCATGTTCGTCACCGGGCTTCGCGCCGCGGCCGCGCGGCTGTCCTTCCTGCCGACGCTGGCCGGCATCGGCTCCGATGTCATGGCCGCCAACCCGCACCTCAAGACCGTCGGCTCCCCCTACTCCGACGACGAGTATGTTGCAGTGCCGGCGACCCCGCTGGACGTGGCGCTGATCCATGTGAACCGCTCGGACAGCGGAGGCAACGCGCAGTTCCTGGGTCCGGATCCGTACTTCGATGACCTGTTTGCCATGGCCGCCGAGCGTACGTTCGTGACCACCGAGAAGATCGTGGAAACCCAGGACCTGCTGGACGAGGGCTCGTTCCACACGCTGATGCTCAGCCGGATGTACGTTACCGGCGTCATCGAGACACCCCGCGGGGCGCACTTCACTACCTGTGAGCCGGACTACGGCCGTGACGAGGCGTTCCAGAAGCACTACGCGGCGTCAGCCAAGGACCCCGACAGCTGGCGCGCCTTCGTTGCCGAGTTCCTCGGCGGCGACGAGGCCGGCTACCACGAGGCGGTTGCCCGCTTCCACGCAGTACAGGAGAAGAAGTAATGAGCGCAGACCCCACCATCGCCGAAATCTGCATTGCGGCGTGTTCAGACACCTACCGTGAATCCGGTGAGATCCTCGCACATGCCGTCGGAACGATTCCGACCATCGGAGCCAGGCTCGCCAAGCTCACCCACGCCCCCGACCTCGTCCTCAGCGACGGGGAGGCTTTCATGATGAGTGAGGCGCCGCCGCTGGGCAAAACGGCCGCCGGCGGTGGAATCATCGAGGGGTGGGCGCCGTTCCGCCGCATCTTTGACATTGTGGCCAGCGGCCGGCGGCAGAGCATGATGGGTGCGAGTCAGATTGACCGCTACGGAAACCAGAACATCTCGCTGATCGGCGACTGGAACAAGCCCAAGCGCCAGCTCATCGGCGTCCGGGGAGCCCCGGGTAACACAGCCAACCACCGGGTGGATTACTGGGTCTCCCGGCACAGCGCACGCCTGTTCGTCGAAGCGGTGGATATGGTTTCGGGCGTCGGAAATGACCGGGCCCGTGCCGCCGGCACGTCCATGCGGTTCCATCACTTGGGCGTGATTGTCACCAACCTTGCCGTCCTTGGCTACGACGACGGCGGCCGGGTCACAGTACTCTCCGTCCATCCGGGCGTGGATCCCCAGGAAGTCATCACCAACACCGGGTTTGCGCTCGACGTGGAGGGTGCACCGCTTACCCGCTTTCCCACGGACGAGGAGCTGCACCTGATCCGCGAGGTGCTGGATCCCCGCGGAGCCGGTCCAGGGAAGTCCCGAACTAGACCGGCTCCTGAACGAATCAGTCCTGCAGGAGGCCTGAGTGGATCAGCTCGAGGAAATGGCGGCCGGCGCTCTCAGCGGAGTGCCGGCCGCCCGGGCGGAACCAGCGCACCGTGGACCAGACGGCGTCACGAATGAACCGGTAGGTAATTGCCGAGTCAAGGTCGGCGCGGAAAACGCCCTCGCGCTGGCCCTCCCGGATCACGCTCAGCCAGATCGACTCGATCCGGGCGCCTTCTTCGGCCACGAACTCGAAACCGGGAAGGTTGGCCAGAAAGGCGGACTCGTTCTGGTAGATGCCCACGGCGTCGGGCTGCTTTTCGATGGTGACAAAGGCAGTCCGGACGAGTTCATCAAAGACATGCCGCGGCCCGCCGCCTGCGGCGGCAATTTCCTCCGAGCGCTGCCGCAGTCCGCCCTGGAAGGACCGCAGAATTTCTTCAAGGATCGCTTCCTTGGAGGAGAAATGATGGTACAGACTGCCCGAGAGGATGCCCGCTTCATCGGCAATGTCGCGCACGGTCGTCGCGGAGTATCCGCGGGTGGCGATTAGGCGTCCGGCTATCGAGAGCAGCTGCTCGCGGCGCTCGGACCCCTGTTCTCCGGCGGTAGGTGCGGTCTTCTTACTGGCAGCCATCAATTCTCCTCTTACATTTATTTACCCAAGCACTTGTTCAATTCTCTCGCATTCTAGGCACGTTACTGTATTAGCCGCGCCACTGCGTTCTTTGTCACATGGAATGAAAGGATTCCTCAATGCATCTCTCCGACGCACGGACCATTCCCCAGCTTCTTGCCGACATGGACCGGCTTGGCGACCACCCCGCCGTCGTCACCGCAGGCACTGCCGTTTCCTATGGTGAGCTCAGCGGCCGTATCCGCGAGGCCGGGTGCGCCTACCTCGCGCAGGGCGTCAGCCCGGGCGACAGGGTGGGCCTGTGGGCCCCGAACCGGCTGGAGTTCATTCTCGCCATGCTGGGTGCGCAGTCGGTCGGGGCGGCAGTGGTCCCCTAAACACGCGCTACACCGGACACGAGGCCGCGATGATCCTGCGGCGCTCCGGTGCTTCCATCCTGGTGGTTGCTGACGATTTCCTCGGCCGCCGGCCGCTGGAAGCGCTGCGCACAGCGGCTGCTGATGCGCCCGGCGACGGGGCTCAAGAACCGGGTGGGTTCCTTCCGGTGCCGGGATTGCCGGCGGTACGGCTTGTCGTGCGGCTCGACGGCACGGCGGATGAGCCCGGCGAAAGCAGCTGGAAATCCTTCCTCGCAGACGGCACAGGTCAAGAGGAATCTTTCGCTGCGGCGGCTGCCGCGGTACAGCCCGACGACGTCGTCGACATCCTGTACACCTCCGGGACCACCGGTCTTCCCAAGGGCGTCATGAGCGCGCACCGGCAGACGCTCGGCGTAGCCCGGGCGTGGGCTGCAGGCGCTGAGCTGTCCTCCGGGGACCGCTACGCAGTGGTCAATCCGTTTTTCCACGGTTTCGGCTACAAAGCAGGGGTGATCGCCGCGCTTCTGGCCGGGGCCACGATCTATCCGGTGGAAACCTTTGATGGCTCCGCGCTGCTGGAGCTGGTCCAGACCGAACGCATCAGCGTCCTGCCCGGCGTGCCCACCATCTTCACCTCGCTGTTGAATCACCCGGAGCTGAAGAGCTATGACACCTCCTCCCTGCGCTTCGCCATTGCCGGCGCCGCAACGGCCCCGGAGACCCTGTTCCGGGACATGTCCGAGGTGCTTGGCTTCCGAACCGTGGCGCAGGCCTACGGCATGACCGAATGCGTCGTGGCGACCCTGTCCCGGCCCGGTGAATCCTTGGAACACGCCAAGCAAACCACGGGCCCGGCGGTTGCCGGCGTCGAAATCCGTGTCGTCGACGCAGCCGGGGCTGATGTGCCCGTGGGCGAAGACGGCGAGATCCTGCTCCGCGGTGACAACGTGATGCTGGGGTACTTCGATGACCCGGAGGCCACTGCGAATGCCGTGGACGGCGGGGGCTGGTTCCACACCGGCGACATTGGCCGGCTGGACGAGCACGGGTGCCTGAAGATCACGGACCGCTTGAAGGACATGTTCATTGTGGGCGGCTTCAACGTCTACCCGGCGGAGATTGAAAACGTGCTGCGGCAGCACCCCGCCGTCAACGAATCCGCCGTGGTCGGCGTCGACGACGAGCTGATGGGGTCGGTGGGCCGGGCCTACGTTGCCCTGCTGCACGACGCCGATCCGATGCCGGGCGCTGATGACCTTGCTGCGTTCTGCAAAACCAGGCTGGCGAATTACAAAGTGCCCCGCAGCTTTGTCATCGTCAATGATTTCCCGCGCAACAGCACCGGCAAGGTGCTGAAATCAAAACTGTGAGCCGGTAACCCGGCACTGATCGTCAGCGCACAAGTAAGGGCGGTTGCAGGATTCCCTGCAACCGCCCTTTCGCGTCCGGGCAGCAGGCCCGGGACCGACATAACAGCCAGCGCTAGCTCAGCCGCTCCAGGATCATGGCCATGCCCTGGCCGCCGGCAACGCACATGGTCTCCACGGCGAACTGCTCGTCCCGCTCCTGCAGCGCGTGGATGGCTGTCGTCGTCATGCGCGCCCCGGTCATGCCGAAGGGGTGGCCCAGGGCAATGGCGCCGCCGTTGACGTTGACCTTGTCCGGGTCGATGCCGATGTCGTCGATGGAGGGCAGCACCTGGGCGGCGAAGGCTTCATTGAGCTCCATAATGTCCATGTCGCCGATGGACATCCGCGCATTGGCCAGGGCCTTGCCCACGGCATCAACGGGGCCCAGCCCCATCAGCTCCGGCGTCATGGCCGCAACGCCCGTCGACACGATGCGGGCCAGCGGCGTCAGGCCCAGTTCGGCCGCGCGGCGGTCGCTCATGATCACCAGGGCCGCGGCGCCGTCGTTCAGCGGACAGCAGTTGGCGGCCGTGACGGTGCCATGCTCGCGGAACACCGGCTGCAGCGTCGAGAGCTTCTCCAGCGTGACGCCGGCGCGCGGGCCGTCGTCGGTGGAGACAACGGTTCCGTCAGCCAGGGTAACCGGGGTGATGTCGGTCTTCCAGAAGCCGCGGGCCGCTGCGGCCTCGGCAAGGTTCTGGCTGCGTACGGCCCATTCGTCCTGCGCCTCACGGGAGACGCCGCGCAGCTGTGCCACGTTCTCGGCCGTGTCGCCCATGGCAATGTAAATGTCGGGGTGTTCTCCGCGTTCGCGGGGATCGCTCCAGCGGGCCTCGGGGTCCTTGGCCATGGCCTTGGTGCGCTCCATGCCGTCAAAATACGCCGGGTTCTTCGTATCCGGCATGCCGTCGGACTTGCCGAAGCCGAAGCGCGAGACAGTCTCGACGCCGGCGGAAATGAACACATCGCCTTCGCCGGCCTTGATCGCGTGCAGCGCCATCCTGCTGGTCTGCAGGGATGAGGAGCAGTAGCGGTGCACCGTCGTGCCGGAACGGAATCCAGGCCGAGCTGCATGGCGACCATGCGGGCAATGTTGTAGCCCTGCTCCCCCGCCGGCTGGGCGCAGCCCATCATCAGATCATCAATGGTTGCGGGGTCGAGCCCGGGAACGGCGTCGAGGGCCGCCCGGACCATCTGCGAGGCGAGGTCATCGCCGCGCATCCCACGCAGCGAACCCTTGTTGGCCCGTCCAATGGGTGAACGTACCGCAGAGACAATTACCGCTTCGGTCATCAGTGTGCTCCTTCTACTTCATGAGGTTTAAGAATCTCGGCGTGCGGCGTGTGCGCCAGGAAAGCGGGCCATTCGCCGCCGCCGTCGACGTCGAGCACTGCTCCGGTGATATGGCTGGCCAGCGGTGAGGCGAGCATGACGCAGGCGGCACCAATCTCGGCCGGACGGGCCAGCTGTCCGCGCGGAATGGTTGCCGCCACGCGGGCGTAGCTGTCGGCGTCCCCGTAGTGGTCCGCTGCACCCTCAGTGGCCACCAATCCGCAGCTCACTGCGTTGATCCTGATGCGCGGCGCCCACTCCACGGCCAGACTGCCGGTCAGGCTTTCCAAGGCGGCCTTGGCTGCCCCGTAGACCGCAGTACCGGGGCTGGGCCGGCGGGCGCTGATCGAGGTGATGTTGATGATCGATCCGCCCTGCTCCTGTGCCATCATGACCGGGTGCACCGCGTTGGCCAGCTGTGCTGCCGACAGGAAGTTCAGCTCGGTGATTGCGCGCTGGTAGCGCGCCGAACCCGCCTCAAAGCGTCCGAAGGGCGAGCCTCCGGCATTGTTGACGGCTACGTCGATGCGCCCGCGGCGCCCGACGACGTCGGCCACCCAGGCGCGCACCTGCGCATCATCGCGCACGTCAACGGCGCTGAAATTAACTGCCTGCCCTGCGGTTCCGGCTGCCGGTTCCGGTTCTGTGCGGCCACAGATTTCGACGACGGCGCCGGCGTCGACGAACGCGTCGACAATGCCGGCACCCACACCGCGTGCGCCTCCCGTGACGAGTACAACCCGGTCTGTGAGATCGATAGTGATCGACATCGGTTTCCTGCCCTCTCCTCCGCGACGGTGCGGATAGCCCACCCTACCAATCAAACGCTAGGTTTGTCTTCGTTGAAGGCCGTCCGTGTCGGGGCTACGTTTCCCATGAGCGCCGTCTTTGGTGCGGAGTGCCAGTCATTCTCAGCTCCCGGCACCGGTGACGACGACGGCGTCGCCCAGGCGGATTCCAAAGCCCCGCCCTGTCATGGCGTGCTCCCTTGGCGGCATGGAAGACAAGCACTTGCTTGTGTAATGTTGCCAGCATAACCCGGGCCCGCATCCGTGACGGCAGGAGCCGGATACTGCGAATGACGGGGTATGGCGATGACGGATTTTCACACCGACGAAGTTCCCGCGGAGCGGGGACCGCTACTGCACGAACACACGCAGCGGCTGAGCTACGCGGACACGGACCCTGCAGGGATCCTGTATTACGCCGCCTGGTTTCCCCGCATGGAGGCCCTGCAGACGGAATACCTGTTCCTGAACGGCCTGCGGCAGGACACACTGCTGGAGCGGTTCGGCTGGTGGACCGTCTCGAGGGCAACCCACTGCGACTACCTGCTGCCCGCCAAACTCTTCGACGAGATCACCGTCGAACTCCGGGTGGGCAAAATCGGCACGTCCTCGGTGCGGTTCGACTTTGAAATGTGGCGCCGCGCCGACAACGCCCTGGTGGCCACGGCATCCAACTGGCTGGTAAGCGTCTCCCCGGATCAGCGGCCCATCCGGCTGCCGGCCGTTCTGCGGGAGTGCCTAGTCGGAAAGGACGGCTGAAGCGGACCCCGAAGGCTCCAGCGCGGGGTAACGACCAACAAAATCGGCCAGGTGCGGGCTTCGCGCCAGCTCCAGATGCATCTCGGTCTGCCGCAGTGCTGCATGCAGGAAGAATCCGTACAGACGGGACCAGCCTGGCCCGTGCAGCAGCCGCGCATAGTCCCACACCGGCGTGTCCCCCAGCTCCGGCAGCAGATCCGCAATGCGCAGCGTGCGCCGCAGCTGGTGCACGGAAATCTCAGCTGCCCGTGCGTCGAGCCCGCGGAAGCGGAACTCATGCCCCGGCAGCACCTCATACCTGCCGAACCGCCGCAGGGACTGCAGTGACGTCAGGTAATCAGGCAGCGGCTGGTCTCCGGGGAGTGCACCGAGCCCAAACCCGGAGTGGATCTGCGGCAGTATGTGGTCACCGCTGTAGAACAGTCCCCGGTCATCGTCGGCGAAACATAAATGGCCCCCTGTATGGCCGGGTGTCACCACAGCTGTGAGGCTGTGTCCGCCCAGGTCCAACACGTCGCCGTCATCCAGCAGCACGTCCGGCTCAATGTCGGAAAAATCGGGTGTGTGCGCAAAGGCAGCGACAAGCTCGGCGCGGCGCGCAGCGGGCACCCCCATGCCGACAGGACCCGGGTATACGCCGCCGGGCTCCGCAGTCCGGGACTGAGCTGGTACGTCAGGACCGCCCGTTCTTCACGCGAGAGCACCACCTTGGCACCGGTCATGGCTCTGAGTGTGGAGGCGATGCCGAGGTGGTCAGGGTGGTGATGGGTGGCGACGACGGTGGACAGGTCTCCGAGGGCAAGCCCGATCAGCCCCAGGGACCGGCGGAGGGCATCAAGGTTTTCCGGTGAGTCCCACCCCGGATCCAGAAGGGAGAACGACGCCGAGTCCGCGCTGACCAGTACATAGCTGAGCGTGTGGGTGACGCTGCCCTCGGGGATGGGCGCGGCTATCGCCCACACCTTGTCCGCAACAGGTTCAGGCTGCGGCAGCAGCCCGGACTGCAGTGCGGTTAGCTGCGCGGCGCTCGTTGGGCGGACACTGCGTGCCCGATCGGCAGGCACTCCGCTGCCGCTCACGGACAAAGCCCTGCGGGCACTTCTGGCATGACAACCAACCGCCTTCAGCCGCGCTCGCCGCGGAAATCCACCGGCTTCCGGGCCAGGAATCCTTCGCGGGCCCGTGCGTACTCCTGCGTGCCCAGCAGGTCCGACTGAATCTCAAGCTCCCGGTTCAGTGCAGCCTGCAGGGCGGGAGCTTCCGCGGCACGCAGCAGACGTTTGGTTTCTGATACCGCCGCGCGAGGCGCGGAGCACAGCCGGGCGACGACGTCGTCGACCCGGGAAGCAAGCCGATCATCGGGAACCACCTCCCCCACCAGTCCCCATTCGGCGGCGAGGGCCGCCGGAATCCGTTCCCCGCCAAACGCCATGCGCGCGGCTCGAATCCGGCCCGCGCCGGCTACGACGGCGTGGGTTGCCCCGCCGTCGGGCACCAAACCCAGGGGCAGGAAGGGAAGAAGGAAGAAGGCTGATTCCGAGGCCAGCACCAGATCGCAGGCAAAGGCAATGGAGGCACCCACGCCGGCAGCCGGACCGTTCACGGCGGCGATCACCGGCGTGGGAATCTCGGCAATCAGGGAGACCACCTCGGCCGCAGCGGCAACGGTGGCTCCCGTAACGTCTGTGCCAAGGTCGGCGCCGGTACAGAAGGCGCGGCCCGCTCCGGTGATGACGACGGTGTCCGCATCCCGGGACGCTTCCAAGGCTGCGGAGAGAGCTGCAAGCGCTGCGGTGGACACCGCGTTGAGGGTGTCCGGCCGGTTGAAGCGCAGCCACACCACCCCCTGGTTCGATTCAATGCTGACGAGGCTGTCGGTGGAATCTGTTAGCGCCATGTGCGCTCCGTTCGGTTGAGATGGCAGGTGCGGTTGGGATGGCAGGGTGGTGTCCGGCGGACGGGGACGGGCCGGAAAGTTACCAGTCCTGCCACGGAATGATCGTCTGCAGCGGCGACGCGAACAGCACTTCGCCGGTGTTCCGAGGGGCGTCAGGTGCAGCGTTCACGCCCTGTTCCGTCTGTGCGACGGCCCGGGACACCCGGCCCGGATCCTCGTCCAAGTAGAGCATCCGGATTCGCAGGCCGCCGGCAGGCTCGGACACCGAACCTTTGAACGGCAGGGTGCCGTGCTGCTGCGGATGGCTGAAGGAGAACGTCCAGGCACCGGCCACTCCGTCTACGTTGAGCAGTTCCGGAATCAGGCGGGTATCTTCCCAGGCGAAGGCGGCGTGTGCGTCCCGGCTGTGGGGCTCGGGGTGGCGCGTCAGGGTCAGGTGCATCCCGCGGTTGGGACGGTAGGGCAGGACGTCCGGATCAACCAGCACCCTTGGCGCTGCATAGCCCTTGACCGGTCGGAAGAAACCGAGAAGCGGCCGCCGGACTCCCGGAATGATGGGACCGCGGCCCCATTGGAACGAAGCTTCGCCAAGTCGGTCCCAGGCCGCGATGCTCTCCTCCACGGGAGACCGGAACCAATACATCGCCACGTAGTCAGTTCCGTCCACCGCGGTTCCCCGAACAGGTTCCGCTTCCTTGCCGGTGCGCGCCCAGCGGTCCCCCCAGGCAACGCCGGGAAGGGCGAGGTTTTCCGGCCGGTGGTCCAGCTGATGCCAGCGGTTGTAGGTGCCGTGTGACGTGGGATCCGTAAGTTCCACAAACGAAAAAAGGCCATTTCGGCGAGCATGCGACTCCTTTATCTAGCGTTTGTTTGGTTACCGTAGCAGAGCCTGCTGCCGGGCTTCACCGCGCCCTGCCGATGCTCTCGTTGCCGAGCCCCGCACTGATGTCCGCGGCGGCGTTCAGTACCAGCGGGCCGGTGACCTGCTCGGGGATGGCTCCCCGGTGGGCCACCGACACCGCACCGACCGGTCCCCCGGGACCGATGATCGCGGCGCCCACCGAGCTGACCCCGCTGGCATGGCGGCTGCCGTCCCGGCAGGCCAGTCCGCCGCGCCGCCGAACAGCGGCAAGCTCCCGGTGGAGCTCTTCGCGGCCGCCCGGCCGGTTCACCCCGGCGAGGTCAATGACGGCGTCCACCTCCTCCGGCTGGAGCCAGGAGAGCATTGCCATGCCTGCGGTGGATTCCGGAGCGAAAATTCTGGTTCCTATCCGGGTGGGTACGCTCGACTGCGCGCCAACGCCGGTTCTGTCCACGTAGTCCACAAATCCCCGGTGCATAATTCCCAGATGCACGGTGTAACCGGTGGCGGCGGCCAGCTCACCCAGTACCGGTGATGCGGCTTCACGGAGTCCGTCAAAATCCGACAACACGCCGCGGTACGCCAAACGCGGACCAAGCACATAGCCCCCGGCATCCTGAGTTACCCAGCCCAGGTCTGCCAGCTGGCGGAGCAAACGGAAGGTTGTCGACCGTGCGAGGCCGGTAATGGCGGCAACTTCTTCGAGCAGGAGGTGGCCGGGCGCCTCGCCCAGGCAGTCCATGATCAGGGTGACGCGTTCCAGAACACCGCTGCGGGGCAACGGGCCTTCGGGCTGCGCATCATCGAACGGCTGTGCATCAGTCATGGGTACAGCCTGCCGCGCGCTATGCCCGGGTCCGGTCTGATTCCACTGGGTGGGACAGCGGCGGAGCGGGGCCGAAGTTCACCTAGCGTGGAGCCAAACATAGTGACAACAGGGAGAAGATGCGGTGCGAACGTACGCAGAAGTGGTGAGAAGCCGCGCGCAGGATGAGCACGAGGGCCTGCGTTTTGAAGGCCGGAGCTGGAGCTGGGCAGAGGTTATCAACGAGGCCTCAACCCGGGCCGCCGTTCTCGGCACAATCGGGCCGGGTGACGGACGGAGCCAGGTCCATGTGGGAATCCTGCTGCAGAACACCCCCGACTACATCTTCTGGCTGCTTGCCGCGGCGCTGAGCGGCGACGTCGTCGTCGGCATCAATCCCACCCGGCGCGGCGCAGAACTTACCCACGACATGATGCACGCAGACTGTGATCTGCTGGTGAGCGAGCCCCTGTATCTGGCCGCTGATGACCGGCCAGACCTGCCGGTCCCCGCGGACCGCATCTTCGATGTGGAATCCCGCGCCTATGCAGAGCTGCTGGCCAGCCATGCCGGGGCTGCCCTCCCCGCGGATATCCCGGACCCGTCCGCAATCTATCTGCTGCTGTTCAGCTCCGGGTCCACCGGAGCGCCCAAAGCCGTGATCTGTACCCAGGGCCGGCTCGGCACCGTGACGCCCAGCCTGACGGACCGCATTTCGCTGCACCGCGGATCGGTCAGCTACCTGCATCTGCCGCTGTTCCACGGCCACGGCATCATGATGAACCTGGCAACCGCCGCTGAGGCCGGTGCCACGGTTGTCATGGTCCGCAAGTTCTCGGCCAGCCGCTTCTCCCGCGACATCCGGGAGAACAAAGTGACCTTCGTGAACTACGTCGGCCGCGTGCTCAGTTACATCCTGGCCCAGCCGGAAGACCCGGCCGACGCGGAGAACTGCCTCGAAGCAGTCTTCGGCTCCGAGGCGTCCCCGGCGGAAGCGGAAGCCTTCCGGACGCGGTTCGGATGCGAGGTCCGCGAAGGCTTTGGATCCAGCGAGGGCATCATCCGCATCGTTCCCGTTCCGGGCACTCCCGCCGGTGCGCTGGGCCTTCCCGCTGCGGGCATGACCGTGGAGATCCGCTCCGCCGACGGCGCCGAATGCCCCCGGGCGCAGTTCGACGGCGCCGGCCGCCTGCTCAACGTCGAGGAAGCCACCGGTGAGATTGTGGTGGTTGGAGCCGGTTCGCGCTTTGAGGGTTACTACAAGAACCCGGAAGCAATGGCCGACCGGCTGCGGTTCGGCGGCGACGACTTCTGGACCGGGGATCTGGGATACCGCGATGAGGAAGGCTACTTCTACTTCGGCGGGCGGACATCGGACTGGCTCCGGGTGGACGGTGAGAACTTTGGCACCGCCCCCATTGAGCGCATCATCTCCCGGCACCCGGCATTCTCCGGTGTACATGCCTATGCGGTACCCGATCCCCGAACGGGTGATCAGCTTATGTGCACCCTGGTACTCAACCCCGGCGCCGAATTCGATCCCGTTGACGTGGCAGACTTCCTCGACGCCCAGCCGGACCTGGGCACGAAGTGGCGCCCACTTTCATCCGTGTTGTCGATAAGGCCCCGACAACAGCCAACGCCAAGATCGACAAGGCGCCGCTGCGCAGGGTGGCCTGGGAAGCCGAGAATGTCTGGTGGGCGCGGAACCGCAGCAGCGCCTTCATCCGCCTGGAAGAAGAACACCGCGAAGGAATCCGCGCCGAATTCATTGCCGCAGGCCGCATTAGTCTCTGCCCGCAGCATCGCAGGCACTCGTCGGGGCCGTTGGCGCCGTTGGGGCCGGTGCCCGATGACGACCTTCGAACAGGAACTGAGCGCGGAGGCGCTGCAGCGATTTGTCGGGACCGTCGCCGAGCCGCCGCGGGTGGCACGGTACGGGGTTTCGGAAGCGATGATCCGGAACTGGGCCGAAGCCCTGGATGACCGGAACCCGGTCTACGTGGACGAGGCGGCGGCACAGGAAAGCGGCCGCAGCGGCATCATCGCTCCACCGGCCATGGTGTCCACCTGGGTCATGTCCGGATACCGCCGGTGGCGCGAGGTACAGCGAGCCCGCGCGGCAGGCATTGCGGAGCAAACCCCGTACGCCGAGCTGCTGTCCCTGCTGGACCGGGCCGGCTACACCTCGGTGGTCGCCACCCGGATGGAGCAGGAGTACGAGCGGGAACTGACCGTCGGCCTGCAGATCACCTGCCACATCACCATCGAGTCCATCACCGGACCGAAGCAGACGGGACTCGGTGAGGGCTACTTCATCATTCTCGGCAAACGCTACGAGGACGCCGATCAGGAAACCATCACCACCGAGCGGTTCACGCTGCTGCGGTTCCGGCCCAAGGAGGGCTCACGACAACCCCGGGTACTGCAGTTCCACCCATTGTGCGCACGCACGACAACCTGTTCTGGTTCGAGGCCGCGGCCGAAGGGCGTCTAGTGGTGCAACGCTGCACCGACTGCACCACGCTGCGCCATCCGCCGGCGCCAACATGCCCCAAGTGCCGCTCCTTCGAGTGGGACTCTGTGGAGTCGAACCGGCAGGGCACCCTGCACAGCTGGACCGTTGTGCATCATCCCCAGGACCCCGCCTTCACCTACCCCCTGCTGGTCGGCCTGGTTGACCTCGACACCGGAACGCGCCTGGTGGCGGACTTCGAGCCCACCGACCATGACCTGCTGGCCGTCGGCTGCCCGGTGGAGGTCTATTTTGCCGAGCATCCGCGCGGCGAGATCCTGTCGCGGCTGCGGCTCCGCCGCTCAGAAACAGCAGACGCACAGCAGCAAGGAGTGTCATGACCACGAACGGTTTCGCACCGGGAGACCTGCTCCCCGAACTGAAGATTCCCGTTGACCGCGCCTTCATTGTGGCCGGCGCCATCGCCTCCCAGGACTTCGAGGATGTGCACCATGATCCGGATGCGGCTGTCCGCCGCGGCGCCCCCGATGTCTTCATCAGCATCAACACGTCCAACGGCGTTGTCAGCCGCTACATCACGGACTGGGCCGGACCCGCCGCGCGGCTGCGTTCCGTGTCGCTGCGCCTGGGCATGCCGCTGCACCCGGGCGACGTCCTGCACCTCACCGGAGAGATCACGGCCGGCGACGGCGACTCCGCCACCGTGAACGTGACGGGAACCCATGCCCGCGGAATGCACCTCACGGCAACGGTCAGCCTTCAGCTGCGGACGGAGCGTGCGGCATGAGCGGATTCTCCGGCCGCGCGGCGATCGCGGGCATTGGTGCCACTGAATTTTCCAAGGACTCAGGCCGCAGCGAATGGCGCCTGGCCTGTGAGGCGGTCCTCGCGGCCCTGGCCGACGCCCGGATCGGAGTGGAGGAAGTTGACGGCTTCTCCCTGTTCTCCATGGAAAACAATCCGGAGATTGCCGTTGCCCGGGCGCTCGGCATCCCGGAGCTGAAGTTTTTCAGCCGCATCCCGCACGGCGGCGGAGGGCCTGTGCGCCGGTGCAGCAGGCGGCACTGGCAGTGGCCAGCGGCGTTGCCGACGTCGTCGTCGTTTACCGCGCTTTCAACGAGCGCTCCGGCCACCGTTTCGGCTCCGGCCCGCCCCAGTTCGCCTATGCCAGCACCACCGACCAGGAGTACCGCAACTGGATTAATCCGTACGGTCTGCTCACCCCGGCGGCGCAGGAGGCCTTCCTGGCCCGGCGGTACATGCAGGAATTCGGGGTCACCAGCGCCGATTTCGGCCAGATCTCCGTGCTGTCGCGCAAGCATGCTGCCCGGAATCCGAAGGCGTGGTTCCACAACCGGCCGATTACGATCGAAGACCACCAGGCCTCGCGGATGATCGCCGATCCGCTGCGTCTGCTGGACTGCTGCCAGGAGACGGACGGCGGGCAGGCACTGGTTATCGTTAGCGCCGAGCGTGCCCGGGATCTGCCGCATCCGCCGGCCATCATTACTGCCGCCGCTCAGGGCGTTGGCCCGCAGCAGATCTCCATGTCCAGCTACTACCGCGACAACATCGACGAAATGCCCGAAGTTGAACTGGTCGCCCGGCAGCTGTGGCAGCAGGCCGGCCACGGACCCGAAGGCATCGATGCCGCCATCCTGTATGACGCCTTCACACCCATGGTCCTGCTCCAGCTCGAGGAATACGGCTTCTGCAAGCGCGGGGAAGCCAAGGACATGATTGCCGACGGCGCACTGGAGCTCACCGGCAGCCTGCCCATCAACACGCACGGCGGGCAGCTGGGCGAAGGCTACCTGCACGGCGTGAACGGGATTGCCGAAGGCGTGCGCCTGATCCGCGGAACCTCGACCAACCAGCCGGATAAAACCCTCTCAAACGTGCTGGTCACCGGCGGGTCCCCCGTGCCGCACAGCGCCCTCATACTTGCCACCGACCATTGAGCTACAGGAGTGAAATATGAACCCCGACCTCTCACCGGCATCGAAGCAGCTGCGCGCTGACCTGCGCGACTACTTTGCCGAGATCATCAGCGAGGAGGATGCCCGCGACCTCGTCGACCAAACCGAAGGCGGCCCGACCTTCACCCGGATCCTGAAGCAGATGGGTGCCGACGGCTGGCTCGGCCTGGGCTGGCCGAAGGAATACGGCGGCCGGGGCGAAGACCCCGAGGCGCAGTTTGTGTTCTATGACGAGGTGATCCGCGCCAATGCGCCGCTGTCCCTGGTCAGCCTCAACACCGTTGCGCCGGCGCTGATGAAATACGGCACTCCGGAGCAAAAGGAGTTTTTCCTTCCGCCCATCCTCGCCGGCGACTTGACCTTCGCCATCGGCTACTCCGAACCCGGAGCCGGGACCGACCTCGCGTCGCTGCGGACCTCGGGCCGGATCGAGGGCGACGAAATGGTCATCAACGGCAACAAGCTGTTCACCAGTGCCGGCATTTTCGCCGACTGGGTTTGGCTGGCCGTCCGGACCGACCCCGATGCGCCGCGCCACAAGGGCATTTCGGTGGTCATGGTGCCCACCTCGGCTCCGGGCTTCTCTGCCACCGAGATCCACACCGTGGGCGGCATCAGCACCGCCGCCACCTATTACGAAGACGTCCGGATTCCGCTCAGCAACGTCGTCGGTGAACTGAACGGCGGCTGGCGGATGATCACCAACCAGCTCAACCATGAGCGGGTGGCGCTGGCAGCCCGCGGCGGCATAGCCAACGAACTTTACGGCCAGGTCGCTCAGTGGGCCCGCGCCGAGCCGCTCGGCTCCGGCCGCGTCATTGACCTGCCCTGGGTCCGATCGACGCTGGCCGAGGTCTATGCCCTGCTCTCCGCGGCGGAGCTGGTAAACCTCCGGCTGGTCGCCGACGTCGCGGCCGGTACCCTCGGCGGCGGCGATGCAGCGGCGGCGAAGGTGATCGGCACCGAGACCGTGGTGGAGGTCTACGGCAAGCTGCAGGAAGTGCTCGGCGTTGCGGGGCTGCTGCGGGCCGGTTCCCCGGGAGCTGCCATTTCCGGACGCGTCGAGACTCTGGCGCGCCGGGCGCAGAACAACACCTTTGGCGGGGGCAGCAATGAGGTCCTGCGGGACATCGTCGCGGCCAAGGCACTGGGAATGACACTGGCGGCACGCCGCCAAGAGAAGAAAGAAGACGCGCATGCAGTTCGAACTCGATGAGGATCTGCGCGAAGCCGCGCAGTTAGCCGAAGAAATTTTCACCCAGCTGGCCGATCTCCAGCGCGTGCGGGACGTCGAGCGGGAGCTCGGCGGACATGACGGCAAGCTCTGGGCCGCTCTGGCCGAGAGCGGAATCCTGGGGCTGGCGCTGCCGGAGGAACACGGCGGCTCCGGTCTGGGCATGCTGGCGCTGGCGGCGGTGCTTGAGCAGCAGGGACGCCGGGTCGCCCCGGTACCGCTGGCCGCCGCGGTGGCGATGGCGGCAATGCCGCTGGCGGCATGGGGCACACCGTCGCAGTGTGAACGCTGGCTTCCCGCGTTCCTCGACGGTTCGGCACTGATCGTGGGTGCCATTGACGCCAGTGTTGACGGAGACAACGCAATACGCGGGGAGCGGGACGGCTCGGGATGGAAGCTCTCCGGAACACTCTCGGCGGTGCCGGGCGCCACGGCCGCTGATGCCCTGCTCGTTCCGGTGACGACGGATACCGGTGTGGCCGCCGTCCTGCTCCCCACTGACCGCGAAGGCGTACACCGGGAGAGCATCGCCGTTACGCATCAGGGGGCTGCGGCTACGGTGGTGCTGAGCGGCGTGCACGTCGACGGTGACGAGCTGCTCACCGGCGGCAGTGCAGCCATCCGGCAGGCGCGCCTGCTCGGGCGCATCGCACTGGCGGCGGTCCAGGCGGGAGTGTGTGACGAAGCCATCGCCATCACGGCCGCCTACACGTCCGAACGCATCCAGTTCGACCGCCCGCTCTCCACCAACCAGGCTGTCTCGGCCCGCGCCGCTGACGCCCATCTGGATGCGGAACGCATCAAGCTGACCACGCGCCGGGCTGCCTGGCTTGTGGACCAGGAGAGCGACGACGCCGAGTCGGCCTCGCTGGTGGCTTCCTGGTGGGCGGCGCAGGGCGGCCTGCGGGTTGTGCACACGACCCAGCACCTGCACGGCGGCATGGGCGCCGACATCGATTACTCGATCCACCGCTACTTCCTCTGGGGACGGCAGAATGCGTATTCGCTGGGCAGCGCCCCCGCGCTGCTGGCCGAACTGGGTTCGATGGTCGAAACCCTGCCGATGATTGGCGCACCGGTTTAGCTGCGGCTGACCGGCGGGCGGGAGCGGCTCCGGACTCGGGGCCGCTCCCGCCCGTTTGCTGCCCGCTTCCTGCCCATGAGAAGCTCCAGTACCCTCAGGGCATGACAGCGCTGGACCTCACGTTTTTGCTCGCCCTTGAGCACCGCGGCTGGGATTCCCTCTGCCGGTCGGAGGGCGGGACCTTCTACGGCGATCTGATGACGCCCGACGGTGTGATGGTTCTCGTCAACGGCATGGTGCTCGGCCGCGACGAGGTTGCCGGATCCCTTAATCATGCCCCGCCCTGGGCGTCCTACACGCTGTCGGGGGCGCGCGTTGTGCCGGTCGGAGGGGATGCCGCTGCCCTCGTCTACCGGGCGGCAGCTACCCGCAAGGGACAGTCCGAACCCTTCACCGCACTCATGTCCAGCGTCTACTCCTTGGCTGGAGGGCAGGTGCGGCTCGCGCTGTACCAGCAGACGACCATTACCCACTGATCTGTTTTGCTGTTCCGGCAACACCGCTTGCCCCTGGGGGCTGGTGCCGGGGACCATGGTCTTGTCCGGCCGTCGCGGCGAAGGCCATCAGCAAGGGGTTTAAGTGGAACACGCAGGCGAAAGCCATTCCCGGGAGCACACATTCGACAAGGATTATTGGGAACGCCATTGGCAGGAACGCGGGACTGACCCTGCGGCTACGCCGGGAGCTGCACCGAATCCGCACGTGGTGCGTGAAACTGCCGGTCTCGTTCCGGGCACCGCCCTCGACGCCGGTTGCGGGACCGGGACGGAAGCCCTCTGGCTGGCTGCCCGCGGCTGGCGGGTTGTCGGTGCGGACATCTCCGCGGCCGCCCTCGCTGAGGCCTCGGCACAAACCGCGGCCCGGTCTTTGGCAGGGTCGGTCAGCTGGGTCGAGGCGGACCTGGTGTCATGGGCGCCGGAGCAGCAGTTTGACCTCGTGGTCGCAAGCTATGCGCACCCGGCGATACCGCAGCTGGCGTTCTACCGCCACATCTCGGAGTGGGTGGCGCCCGGCGGCACCCTCCTCATCGTCGGGCACCTGCACGCGCATTCCGCCTCGCACCGGCACGGGGATGCCGGCCAGCGGCCGCCGATTGAGGCAACCGCCGGCCCGGAAGGAATCACGGCGCAGCTCGACTCCGCACAGTGGAAGATCATCACTGCAGAAGAACAGTCCAGCACCCCGCCGGGGCACCGGGGCGGGAACGCCCCGGTGCTGAACGACGTCGTAGTGAGGGCTGTTCGGCAGAGCTAAGCCATCCCTCGGCAGCCCGGGCTCCCCTCTAAGCGACCCGGAGCTCGATCTCTCCGGGAGCGGCGCCGTCGGCACCGAACACCAGGTGCCGGTTGGCGATCTTATCGGTGAAGAACCGGTCGTGGCTGACCACGACCACCGCGCCGGGGAAATGCAGCAGTGCCCGTTCCATCACCTGCGTGCTGGAGAGATCCAGGTGGTTGGTGGGCTCATCGAGCAGCAGCACCGAGGCGCCGGAAAGCAGGCACTGGGCCATGGCCACCCGGGCCTTCTGCCCGCCCGAGAGGTTGCCGATTTTCTGCTTCAGGTCCGCTTCGGAGAACTGGAACATGGTCAGGAACCGGTTCACCGATTTCTTGGTGGCGGTCAGTGCCAGGCTGTCCGGCATGGCGTTGACCGCGTGGGTGACGGTATCGCCGTCATCGAGCTCGGCCAGCACCTGGTTGTAGGAAACCATTCGCGCCCCGTTGGCCCAGGCAACCTTGCCGGCGTCGGGCTTCTCTTCGCCCGTCAGCACGCGCAGCAGCGTGGTCTTGCCGCTGCCGTTGGAGCCCAGGACCACCAGCCGGTCGCCGCGCCGGATCTCGAAGCTCAGGTCCTGGAACAGGGTTCTATCGCCGTAGGTCTTGGCCACGGACTCCACCCGGCACAGGTTGTCCTTCACATGCAGGCCGCCGTAGATCTCGGTGATGATCTGATCCACCGGCCGGGGTGCGCGGGCCTTCTTAATTTTGGCGAGCTTGCCGTCCAGGGCGCCGCCGCCGGCCTTGGCCGCCTCGCGCCGGTCCGAAATCCCTTCGGCCTCAAACGCCAGGAGTTCGGACTCATGCACAAACTGCGATTCCAGCGCCTTGAGCCGGAACTGCTTCTGGATCACGTACTCGGCAAAGTTTCCGGGGTATTCGTGCAGGTGATAGTTCTCCACCTCAATGATGCGCGTCACCACGGAGTCCAGGAACTTACGGTCGTGGGAGACGACGACGGCGGCGCCGCGGAAGTCGCGGAACCAGCCTTCCAGCCACTCGACTCCGGCGACGTCGAGGTAGTTGGTGGGCTCATCGAGCAGCAGCACATCCGGGGCTTCAAGCAGGATCTTGGCCAGCGCCGCGCGGTTGCGCCACCCGCCGGAGAGCGCGTCGATGGGACAGGTGCGGTGCGCTTCGCTGAAGCCGAGCGTGGTCAGTGCGGCGTCGATGCGGCGCGGGTAGTCCCAGCCGTCCAGCCGGTCCATCGACTCGAACAGTTCGGCCTGCCGGCGGATCAGCCGGTCCATGACCCTCGGTTCCGGATCACTGCCGATGGTCTCGTCAATGGCGGCAAGCTCCGCTTCAACGGCCTTGATCTCTCCGAACAAGGAGTCGAGCACTTCGGTAATGGTGGACTCGCCGTTCAGCTCGGAAAACTGGGAAAAGTAGCCGATCTTCAGTCCCTGCTCGAGGGAGACCGTGCCGGAGTCCGGCTCGACCTGTTCCAGGATCAGCTTCAGGAGGGTCGACTTGCCCGAACCGTTCTTGCCGATCAGCCCCACACGGTCCTTCGGGTCCAGGCGGAAGAAGGCCTCACGCAGAATCTGCGTCTTCTCGAAGCCAACGTTGACGTCCTGCAGCCGGATCAGGCTCATACGGGGGTGTCCTCTCGGGGAATGGTGCGGGTAATCGGCACCGGCGGTCCGGAGGGACCGGCCGGCGGTACGTGCCGTTGACCAGCACCTCATCTTATCCGGAGCTGATGGGCGCGGTTTCCGGTCAGCGAGGGCTATGGTCCGGGACGCGGCTGCGGACGCATACTGAAAACTCCGTAGTCATTTCGACCAACCGTCTTCGACCATCTGCATGGGAAAGAGGTGTCCGCCATGGCGGAAGTGACAACTCTGGCTTCAGGGCTCGGGATGGGGGAATCGGCCCGGTGGCACGGCAGCGAACTGTGGTTCGCCGACTGGATTGCCGGCACCATATCTGCCCTGGACGGAGCGGGGAAGGTCCGGAGAATCACTGCGGTGCCGTCCTATCCCATCAGTTTCGACTGGCTGCCGGACGGGAGGATGACCGTGGTTTCCGGTGCCGTCGGCACGGTTCTGCTGGAGGTACCGCATGCGGGCCTCATTCCCGTGGCTGACCTGCGCAATATTTCCGAGTATCCGTGGAACGAAATTGTTGTCCATCCCTCGGGGAGCATTTACGTCAACGGCATCGGCTACGACTACTCCGGAGCGGCTCAGGATTCCGGTGTCATTGCTTTGATCCGCCGGGACGGGTCCGTGGAGAAGGTCGCCGACGGACTCGCCTTTCCCAACGGCATGGTCGTGTCCCGCGACGGCAGCACGCTGGTGGTGGCGGAATCCAACGCCGGGCGCCTGACGGCCTTCTCTGTGCGCGGCGACGGCCGGCTGGAGCCCGGAAAGCTGTGGGCTGAAGAGGACGGCAGCGCACCGGACGGCATCTCCTGGGACGGCAGCGGCGGCATCTGGTTCGCGGAGGTGCCGGGGGAACGCTGCGTCCGGATCCGGCAGGGCGGCGAGGTGCTGGAAACGGTCCAGCTGGACCAGGGATGTTTCTCCTGCGCTGCCGGAGGCGACGACGGCGGCCTGCTGTTCATGATGACGGCACAGTGGCCCGATGTCCTGGACCCCACGGCCGACAGTACCGGCCGGGTTATGGGCCTGCGGGTGAAGTGACCGGCGGAAAGTCGCACCGGGGTGCGCAGCCCGCCGCTGTTACGCTGGTTGCTGATCGCTTAGTTTGCGATGGAGCACCCGCCGAATGGAGCAAGGCCATGACCGACACCGCCCAGCGACTGCTGGACTCCGCTACGGAGGCCTTCGCTGCCAAGGGGTTCCACGGAACGACGACGCGGGACATCGCTTTCGGTGCCGGGGTGACCCCGGAGCGGTCTACGTGCACCACAAATCCAAGGAAGACCTGCTCTACTGCATCTCCAAGGTCGGCCATGCGCGCACCCTTGAACTGGTGCGCGCCAGCACAGCCTCCGCCCACGGGCCCGCGGAGCAGATGAGCGCCCTGGTGCGGAGCCTGGTGGAGTGGCAGGCCGCGAACCACACCAAGTCCCGGGTGGTGAACTTTGAGCTGCCGGCGCTGAGCGAAGAACACCTCAGTGATGTTCTCCGAATGCGCCACCAGGTGGAGGATGAATTCCGCCGGATCGTCGAGGATGGCCTGGCGGAGGGTGTCTTTGATGTGCCCGATGCCAACATGGCGGTAGTCACCCTGCTGTCCCTGTGCATCGACGTCGCCCGCTGGTACCGCAGCGACGGCCGGCTCAGCGCGGCGGAGATCGGTGAGCACCACAGCATTATGGCCCTGCGCCTGCTCGGAGCCGCCGGGCTGCCATAACCGGCATCCGCCCCCACGGCTGCCACTGTCCGGGACGTTGCACGCAGTTCGTCCGCGGCCCACGCCAGGCGCAGCCGGCGCTGATAGGCACCGTGAACGTCGGTGCAGGATTGATCGGTCGGGATGATGAAATCCGGAGGACGATAGAGAAGAGACATGGGGTCCTTCGAAGCGATTGTGGAAGGTCCAGTGCTGCGCCCCCGACGTTGCGGACCCGGAGGCCCCGGAGATTCTCGCGGCGATTCAGCCGCCAGCCCCGGCGAAGAGGCGGTCCGTACGGCCTTTTCCGGCGCCGTCGTCGTGCGTTCGGCCTGGTTCCAGCAACCTGCTCCGAACATTTCCTGTATCCGCAGGTCCTGGACGGACGGCTGCGGGTCCCGGTCGACCGGATCACCGATCCGTTTGTGGACCTTGAAGACTCCGCCGAGGCCCTGGAGCGCCTGCTGACGGACAGGGAAACCTATGACTCAGCCGGCCGGGGAAACGGGATACTGGAGTTCACCGGCCCCGAGTCCGTGGCGTTCGGTGATGTGGCAGACCTGCTGAGCAGGCCCGCCAGGCACGTTCGGGATTACGTCGCCCGGACAGCCTCGGCCGGAAGTTGGGACACCGCGGCGCAGCCTGGAGAGTTCGGAAAGCTTGGATAGCCCCGGCTTCTAGGATTTTTTTCGCGTGGAGGGTGTAGTTGTTCGCGTTGAGCTGGTGGTTTGGTGTCGGGCGGGGTGAGCGTTATATCCGAAAAACTTTATATGAATGGATAGAGTTGGATAGGCTGCGGGAATGAGCATGAGGTGGTGAGGCGGAGAGCCTGCGCGGCTAACCGGCCGTGACTGCCGCCGGCCGCCGAGGGAAATGCAGGACAGGCCATTCGGTCCTCCAGCGACTGGTCGGAGCTTCAGGCACTGGCCCTGGAAATCCGCAGGCCCAGGTTGTCCAGGCCGGAGCGGATCATGGCTCCGTAGCCGTCCCGCGGCAGGTGTGCGCTCTCCCCCAGTCCGGCCTGTTGCTGAGCCCTGGCCAATGCAGGCTGCCCGCGGCGCAGGTAGCCGTCACCAAGGTTCAGGTGCAGCGAAGGAAGCATGCCCCGAACCTCCGGAATGCCGACCGGCGCAAGATCCCCGCCGGACAGGAATCCGTGTTCATGCAGCGCCGTTTCATCCCAGCTGATCTCGTCGTCGAGTTCTTCCTGGATATCGGCCAGATAGTGGGCGAGTACGCACCGCCGGCCGTGGTCTTCAGCGGATGTGCTCTCCCAGCATTGCATCAGCAGACTTCGGGCACCGGGTTTGTCTCCCCCGAGCACAGCAGCCACGGCCGCGAGCACATCATCCCAATCCGCCATGGGCCCATCCTAGGCGAAGGCAGAGAACCCCGTAATGTGCCGTCCCAGGATCAGTGACTGCATGCTGTCGGTGCCCTCATAGGTGAACACCACCTCCATGTCGGTCAGATGGCGGGCCACGTGGTTTTCCAGCAGCAGCCCGTTGCCGCCCATGATGTCGCGCGCTTCCGAGCAAATCCAGCGGCCCTGCCGGGCGGCAAACATTTTTGCCATGGACGCCATCGGGCTGGTCATGGCGCCTTCGTCAGCGAGCTCATTGAGGCGAAAGCAGGTCAGTTTAATCGCGGTGAGCTGGGCGAGCATATTGGCTAGCTTGTTCTGCACCAGCTGGAACCGGCCGATTTCCCTGCCGAACTGCACACGGGTCTTGGCATAGGCGACCGCAATTTCGTAGGCAGCCACCGCGTGTCCCAGCGCCTCCCAGGCCACTCCCCGCGGGTCGCCGCCAGGACTTTATTGACGTCCTTGAACGAGTTGCAGTTCTCCAGCCGGTTCTCCGCCGGAATGCGCAGGTTCTCGATCATGATGTTGGGCTGCAGGACAGCGCGCTTGCCCATCTTTCCCGTGATGACCTCGGCACTGTAACCGGCCGGATGGTTGCCGGCGGCGTCCTTTTCCAGCACAAAGGCCTTCACGGCACCGTCAGCCTCATCGCGGGCAAAGATGACGACGACGTCGGCGAAGCTCGCGTTGCCGATCCACCGTTTGCTGCCGTTCAGCACGTAGCTGTCCCCCTCGCGGCGGGCTGACGTTTCCAAGGAAACGGAATCCGACCCGTGCTCCGGCTCGGTCAGGGCGAAGGCGCCAATTTTGTCGAACCGGGCCATGGCCGGCAGCCAGCGGTGTTTCTGTTCCTCGCTGCCCAGCATGTCGATGCTGCCCATCGCCAGCCCGGAGTGCACGCCGAAGAAGGTGTTGATGGAGCCGTCACCCCGCGCCAGCTCCGCCGCAGCCAGGGAAGCAGCCATGCGGCTGAGGCCGGGGCAGCCGTAGCCCTTAATGGTTCCGCCGGCAATGTTCAGGGCTGCGAGTTTCGGTACCAGCTCGAAGGGAACCTCAGCACGCTCCCAGTAGTCATTGATCACCGGCAGCAGATCGTTGTCCACAAACTCCCGGACCCGGGCCTGCACATCCTTCGCCTGCTCGTCGAGCAGGTTGTCCAGCAGATACAGATCGCTGTCCACGTCCTGCACCGCCGTCGGGTCGAAAGAAGCGCGGACGGTATCGGTGGTGGTCATGACGGCTCCATTGCATCGTAGGTAACTAATCGCTTAGTGACCGAGTATGGGTGCCGCGCCGGAGTCCGTCAAGAGTCTGGCTGCAACTGTAAGGGGCGGGCAGCCAGCACTGTCCGCCCCTCGCTCCCCGGCGGCGGTCAGCGCACGGTCGATGCGCGGCGGTAGAGACGGTCAGCCGCGATTTCAGCACCGCGGCCCAGTGACTGGAGTTTGGCCAGGGCAATATCCGGGTGCAGCCGTCCGCCCAACCCGCAGTCGGTTCCCGCTATGACGTTCTCCGGACCCACCAGTGCGGCAAACCGCTCTATGCGCTGGGCGACAAGTTCCGGATGCTCCACCACGTTGGTCGCATGCGAGACAACGCCCGGAACGAGGACCTTGCCGTCGGGAAGCTGCCTGTCCTGCCAGATGGTCCACTCGTGCTCATGGCGGACGTTGGCGGCCTCGAACGAGTAGGAGCCGGCGTTAATGCCGAGCACCAGGTCCACGATGTCGGCGAACGCGATGTCGGTGGTGTGGGGGCCGTGCCAGGACCCCCAGCAGACGTGGAAGCGGATCTGGTCCTCGGGCAGCCCGCGCAGGGCGTAGTTCAGCGCGTCCACCCGGATCTGCGTAAACCGCTGATAGTCCTCCACAGTGGGCTCCGGGTTGATCTGGTCCCAGTTCTCGGCAATGGACGGGTCGTCGATCTGTACTGTCAGCCCGGCGTCCACGATGGCCTTGTACTCTTCCCGGAGGACTTCCGCCCAGGCCCAGATGAATTCCTCTTCACTTCGGTAGAACTCATTACCGATTCGGCTTGCCGACCCCGGCGACAAGGCAGTAATAAACCCCGTAGGAACGCCGGCTGCGGCAAGACCCGACTTGAGATTGGTAATGTCGCTGGTTAGCGCCCCGTGGCCGGTGTAGCTGATGGGGCCGGTGGCCGTGGGAAACGCCGTGGCGTTCCGGCCGAGCTGTATGCCGCTTTCCGGGTCCGAATAGGCGGCGGCGAACCGGGTCCAGTCCCGCCGGTCGGCAAAGGACGTCAGCCGAATGGCGCCTGCATCGCTGCGAACCGGACCGGCAGTGATCGGATTGAATTCCGTAAGTTCAAGGCCGGCAGTCCGCTGGAAACTGTAAGTCCACCATGCGCCGTAGTCCACGGCATTTGACATGGCCTTGCCGTATTCGCCGTCACCGGGGATGGTAATCCCGAGATCCTTCTGGCGCTGCACCAGATCACGGACCGCGGCTGCTAATAGGGCCTCAAACTCCGGCGTGCGTTCCAGCGTGAAACCGTCGGAGGCAAAGGTCCGCGCGGCATTGGCTGCTATCAGTTCCGGGGACCGCGGCAGCGACCCGGCATGGCTGGTGGAAATTCGGTCATGGGACATGGGCATTCCTTCCATCGTTCCTGCCATTAGCACCCTTCCGGAAGGGAATATCGTCCGGGGGAAGCTGCAGCGTCGCGGAGGCAGGTCTCTCAGCTGCTCTGGATGGTGCGGACAAGGTGTGGTCCGCCGGCAACGCGGGGTGCGCCCCTCTCCGGCGGGCGCCGGGTGCCGTGCAGAAGGGCTGCACCCAGCATGCGTTACCTGGAACTGGAATGCCAGAAGCGCGTTATATGACGCGGCGGCGCCGAAATGTGGCGCATCGGCGTCACGGAACGCTACGAAGGTAATCAGGCGTAAACGTACTGACGCCTGCACCCGGGCGGGGCATTTCTGCCCCCACGGAAAAGCGCCCCGCCCGGACAGCGGCCGGAGACGGCCGCTAAAACGGACTATTGGGCGGCGCTGTACGCCTGTCGAATTTCCTGGCTGATTCGGCCGCGTGCACTTGGCTTATAGCCATTGGCAATGGCCCATTCACGGATCTTTCGGCTGTCGTCGCTGCGCGGCGCGGTTTCACGCCTAGCGCCGCGGCCCGCCGCTCCCCGCGCTGACGGCGCCCGCTGGAAACATACGGGGCCAACTTCTCGCGCAGTTCAGCAGCGTGCTCAGTCGTCAGGTCGATTTCATATTGTGCGCCGTCAAGTGCGAACTTCACGGTTTCCTGAGCGTCGTCGCCGGTCAGGTCGTCAATCAGCAGTACTTGTCTTTTCTGAGCCACGTGGTCTTGTTCCTTATTCATGTAATTCTGAACCACCCCTTGGAATCAGCTTAGCCGAAGCAGTGGAATGAAATAGGCCCCGTGGCGCATTCCGCCGGCGGATTGCATCACTAATCCGCGCGGCAGTCCCGGCTCTGCATTTTCCGAAGCCGGGACTGCGCGGACGGATCTTAGTGGATGACTACGCCGTCGGGCAGTTCATTGGTGGGCCGGCGCACCAGGAATGAAGCCGCCACCGCCACCAGGGAAATAACCGCGCCCCAGAAAAAGGCGGTGTGAACTCCTGCGGCGGCGGCAGGTACGGCTGCCATGCCGTCGTTCAGTGCCGCCGTCGTGCCCGTGGTCATCAGCGTGATGAACACTGCGGTGCCGGCCGCGCCGGCCAGCTGCTGCAGGGTGTTGATGATGGCACTGCCGTGGGAGTACAACGACTTGTGCAGGGACCCGAGAGCGGAGGTGAACAGCGGCGTGAAGATGAAACCCAAGCCGGTGTTCAGCAGGCAGTGCAGCACGATGACCAGCGCGACGGGGCTGTTTTCATCCAGGGTGGTCATGCCCCACAGCGAGGCACTCAGCAGCACCGCACCGGGCATAACCAGCGGCCGGGGGCCGAATTTGTCGAACAGGCCGCCCACGATGGGCGACAGGATGGCCATGACGACGCCGCCGGGCAGCAGCAGCAGGCCGGTGTTCAGCGTGGTCAGCCCGAGCACCGTCTGCAGGTACAGCGGCAGGACGATCAGGCATCCGAACAGGGCCATCATGCTGACCAGGACCATCACAATGGCAACGATGAAGGGTCTGCTGGTAAAGGTCCGCAGGTCCATCAGGGCCCGGTCGGCACGCTGGAGGACCAGCTGGCGGAGAACAAATCCGGCCATGGCCAGGACGCCGGCAGCGATCGGGATCCACAGCGGCATCGGTGCCTCGCCCTGCGCGGCTTCGCCGATGCTGCTCAAGCCGAAGATCAGTCCGCCGAAGGCGAAGGTGGAGAGCACGATGGAAAGGATGTCGAAGGGGACCCGCTTGGGTTCGGTCAGGTTCTGAACCTTGATCGCCCCCAGGACCAGGGACAGCACAGCGATTGGCAGGACCAGCCAGAACATCCAGCGCCAGTCGAGAACGCTCAGGATGATGCCGGAGACTGTCGGGCCGATGGCTGGTGCCACGGCGATAACGATCGAGATCGTGCCCATCATCCGCCCGCGCCGGTGGGCGGGGACGGCGTTGAGGACCGTGGTCATCAGCAGCGGGAGCATGATCGCGGTTCCGCCGGCCTGGATCACCCGCCCCGCCAGCAGCGTGCCGAAGCCCGGCGCCAGTGCGGCCAGCAGGGTTCCGGCGCTGAAGAGCGACATTGCCGTCATGAACAGCCCGCGCATGCTGAAGCGCTGGAGCAGGAAGCCGGTGGCGGGGATCACCACCGCCATGGTGAGCATAAACCCGGTGGTGAGCCACTGCGCGGTTCCCGCAGTGATATTCAGATCCGCCATGAGCCGCGGCAGGGCAACGCTCATGATGGTTTCGTTCAGGATCACGACGAAGGACGAGACCAGCAGCAGCCCGATCACGGTCTTGGTGCGCGGATCCAGGGCATCGGGCGACGGAACACGCGCGCCGCGCGGGGTTTTGCCGGCAGCTTTCGCGGGCGCTGCCCGGCCGGAGGACTGATCCGGCAACGGCGGTTCGGAGGATACGACGGAAGGGGGGTCAATGCTCAAAAGAGAGAAATCCTGTTCACAGTGGTGCGGATGGGGCGGGTCTTGCCCGAGCTGCAATCTTAGCGGTGCCCCGTACCGGCCCCGGACACCGGCAGCGGACGGCGGGGCCGCAGCCGCCGCTGCCGCCCCGCCGGAGTTCCCCTTCACGCTGTGCGCGGATTCCTCAGTCTGTCCGCCGGCGCAGTGCGGCCCGTGTGGCCACCGCGATGGACCCCAGGCCCAGGAGCGCCGTCGTGCCGGCGAGCAGCAGATAAGCCACCGGCTGAATTGTGGGCAGCGGCTGCCCGGACACGCTAACCGCAATTCCCATCAGCGGCGGCAGAGCGAGCACTGTTCCCAGTACGACGGCGGCCGCTGCTATCAGCACCGATTCATGCCTGGTCATTCGGCGCAGCTGCGCGTCGGAGGCTCCCAGGTTGCGCAGCAGCAGCAGCTCCGGGCGGCGCCGTGCGGTCGCCATCACCAGGGTGTTGACCACGGACACGCCCAGGTACCCCAGCAGCACCAGCATCGCCAGGATGGAAACCCATGACTCGGCATTGCGCTCCGCCGCTCCGGCGGCACCGAGCTCCTCCCGGTCCAGGACCGTCAGGCCCAGCCCGTCCACCGCGGCGGTCAGTGCCGCGGGATCCGTGTCCGGTTCGGCGGTGACCAGCAGGTAGTCGTTCAGCCCCGTGGTGGTGTGGCTGCGCAGGGTCTCGTTGTCCACCGCGACGTCGCCGAAGCCCAGGCCGCGTTCATAGGTGGCAACGACGACGGCGGTCGCCTCGGTCCCGTCCCCGTAGTAGAAGGCGAAGTCGTCGCCCGGCGCCGTGTCCGTTTCCCGGGCCAGCGACGTGCTCAGCGCCACGGTGTCCGCTTCGGCCAGCCGGTCCAGGGATCCTTCGCTCACCTTGAGATCCAGGCTCCCGGACAGGTTCCCGGGAGCCAGCCCCTGGATGGCGTAGGGCTGGACTCCGTCCTCCATCCCCAGGAATGCGGCCTTGGCCAGGATCGCCGAGCGGGACACGGGTGAGGCAGCTTCCACTCCCGGCAGGGCCGCCACCTGGTCCGCGAGTTCCGCGGACACTCCGGAGCCCGGGGCGCTGACCATGTATCCGGCGACCGTCCCGTCGCGGGACTGCCGTTCGGCTTCCGCAGCCACGGTGGTCGGCATAAAGAACTGCACGGAACCGAGAGCGATCGCAAGGGCCAGCGGAATGATGCCCGCGGCGAGCCGGCGCGGATAAGACCACGCGTTCGCCTCCGCCAGGATCAGCGGTGCGGAGGAACTGCGGCGCACCAGCGGCTGCAGCAGTTTCAACATTCCCGCCACCAGCCAGGGGCCCAGCATACCGGCGCCTATCACCAGCAGCAGAATGCTGGACGCCGCCGCAGCGAGGCCCGCACTCCCCGGGACCGCCGCCGGAACCAGCGCAGCGGCCAGACCTCCGCCCAGCAGCGCCAGCCCGGTGATGACCCGTCCGCGGCCGAGCGCGGATTTCTCCGTTACGGACTCGCGCAGGGCCGTTGTCGGCGCCGTGCGGACAGTGCCCCGGGCAGCAACAAGTGACGCCCCCACAGCAGCGGCAACGCTGATCAGGACGGCAGCCAGTGACGGAAGGGGGCTGAAAGCGAGGCTGAAGGACTCCGGAATCACGCCGGCGGCGGTAAACCGGTCCCCCAGGAACCCCGCGAGCAGGAACCCGGGCACGGCCCCAAGCACCGCAGCCGCCCCTGAAACCAACAGCACTTCGCGGACCACCAGGCCCAGGGTCTGGTTGGCCCCGGCGCCGACGGCGCGCAGCATGGCGAACTCACGCCGGCGGCCCATGATGGACAGTGACAGGGTTCCGGCGGTCACAAACACCGCGGTCATCACGGCGACGCCGGCCAGGGACCCGCTGAACAGCAGCAGCATGGAGCGGGCGGCGGAACCGCCGAGGTTCTCCACGTCGCCCCGCCGGTCCCCGGTGTAGCCAACAACACCGGACACCTGCGACTCGATATCTGCGGAAAGCTGCTCCGGCCGGATGCCGGGCTCGGCAATCACGCCCACCGTGGCCACGGTGTCACCGTGCGGCCACAGGGCTGCGGCCCCTGCCGCGCTGAGGAAGACGGCGGGACCCGCCGCAGCGTCCTGCGTGCCGTCCTGCGGTGACACAACGCCGGAGACCGTGTACTCGGCCGGCACACCGCCGTGGCTCAGAACGATCCTGCTGCCCGGCTCCTTGCCGAAGGACTCCTCCACTGCCACTTCCCTCTCCCCGCGGGGGCCTCGCCCGAGGCCAGCCCGTAGGGCGCCAGGACGGCGGCCTCCCATCCGGCGGCGGACACACCCGATCCGTCGGCCGTCGCCAGGGGAATCTCAACGGTGCCGACGGCTTGATCCACACCCGGAACGGCGGCGATGTCCTCCACTGTCCCGGCGGGAAGCAGGACGCGTTCGGCGAAGGGAGCGTCCATGTCCTCCACCACCGGGTGCGACTGCGGGGCGCCCACCACGACGTCGGCAGCCCGGGACCGCTCCGGCGCCGTGCCGCCGCGAAGCCCCGATTCAATGAGGACGCCCATCGCGGTTATGAGCGCGGCGCACAGGAAGACGGCCACAAAGACCCCCGCGAACCCGCCGCGGTGGTGCCGGATTGATGCTTTGGCAAGAGAAAACATGTCAGCGCTCCCCCAGGTTGGCCATGCGTTCGCTGACGTCGAGGGCGGTGGCGCCGCTCATGCTGCCGTCGAGGCGTCCGTCCGCCAGAAAGATGACGGTGTCCGCGTGACCGGCGGCAACCGGATCGTGGGTGACCATGACCACCGTCTGCCCCAGGGCGGAAACGGTGTGCCGGAGCAGGCCCAGCACCTGGCGGGCCGTCCCGGAGTCGAGGGCTCCGGTGGGCTCGTCGGCGAAAACTGCGGCCGGCCGCGTGATGAGGGCCCGGGCGATGGCGGCCCGCTGCTGCTGGCCGCCGGAGAGTTCCTGCGGCTTCCGCTCCCCCAGTCCAGCCAGCCCCACGGCGTCGAGCACGTACTCGAGCCAGGCGTCGTCGGTTCCCCGCCCTGCCAGCAGCAGCGGCAGCGTGACGTTGCGGGATACCGTCAGCTGGGGCAGCAGGTTGTAGGACTGGAACACAAAGCCGACATGGTCCCGGCGGAAGCGGGTCAGCTCTTTGCTGCGCATTCCGGAAATCTCGGTGCCTCCCAGGAGCACGCGGCCGGCGTCGGGGGCGTCCAATCCCGCGGCACACTGCAGCAGCGTACTCTTGCCCGAACCTGATGGGCCCATGACCGCTGTGAAGGTGCCGGCCGGAACGGCCAGGGAAATGTTGCGGAGGGCCGGTACGGTGGTGCTGCCGGAGCGGTAGTTCCTGGAAACGCCCTGCAGCTGCAGGGCCGCCGGAACGGATGGATCAGGGAATTCAACTGGATCGGAAAACATGGGTTCATCCTTTGCGCGGGTTTTAGGGGAGGAAATCTCTGCTTCCACCGACGCTACGGATTTCCGGAACGGGTTCCGATACAGCCAACAGCCCGGTTCAGGGTATAGCTGGCTATACCGACAGCGTTCGGCCGCTCGGGCATAATTCAACAGGTGATACTTCCCAGCCGTGAAAGCCTGAAGTCCCGCCTCCGGGACGCGGCTTTCCTCCTGCGTGAGGGCGGATACTGGCTGGGGTCCTTTGGGATCCTGACCGCGGGACTAATACTGTTGCCGTTTATCGCCCTGGGCGTCGGCCTTTATGCCGTTCCGGGTCTCTTGGAGGTCCTGGACCGGCTGGCCGCCCGGGCGCAGGAACGGGCAGCGAAATTCTCCTCCGCAGTAATTCCGTTCGAGCGCCGGCGTATCGGCGGCCGGTATTCCTTCGCCCAGCTGGCGGCGCTGCTGAGTGCTCCGGAATCCAAGCGCGACCTGTCCTGGCTCCTGTTCCACAGTGCCTTCGCCGTGCTGGCAGGTCTTCTTGCACTGGCGCTGCCCCTGGGTGCCGTGCTGTACATACTGGCAGCACCTTTCTGGCCGCTGTTCCCGCCGGAGACTCCACTGGAGCTGACAATCACCATTCGGAGCTGGGGCGATGCCGTCCTGACCATGCTGCTCGGAGCAGCCTACGGGGCGGCCGCATGGGTGCTCCTTCCCTGGCTGGCGCGGCGGATCAGCGGAGGAACGCTGGCCATTCTCTCGCCCCGCCGCTATGCCGAACTTTCGCGGCGGATTTCCGACCTTTCGGCCGCCCGCGCCAGCGCCCTCGCGGCCCATGCCGCTGAGCTGCGCCGCATTGAGCGGGAACTGCACGACGGCGCGCAGAACCGGCTGGTCGGCGTCGTCATGATGCTGGGACTCGCCCAGCGGGCAGCCGAGAAAGACCCGGCCGCCGCCGTGCCGTTCATCGGCCGCGCCCAGGAGGCCGCATCGAAGCCCTGGCCGGCCTGCGGGCTGCCGTGCACGACATTTATCCGCCCGTCCTGGACGAGCTGGGCCTGGGCGGTGCCGCCTCAGCTCTGACCAGCCGCTCCCCGTCCCCTGCTCACTGGACACGAAGCGTCTTGAGCGGGCACCGGCGGCAGTGGAGTCGGCCGCGTATTTTGTCCTCGCCGAAGCTTTGACCAACGCGGCGAAGCATGCCGGCGCATCACGGATTGACGTGGTGCTGGAAACCGAATCGACTCCCCGGGAGGATGTCCTGGTGATACAGGTGAACGACGACGGCCGCGGAGGCGCGCGGGTGGACCCGGCAAACGCCGGCGGGGGTTCCGGAACCGGGCTGACCGGCATCGCCCGGCGCGCCGCGGCTTTTGGCGGCAGGCTGGTGCTCAGCAGCCCGGCCGGCGGGCCGACAAACGTGAGGGTGGAACTGCCGTGCGCCTTTTAATCGCCGAGGATGATGCCCTGCTGCGCGCCGGTCTGGAACTGCTGCTCAGCGGCGAAGGATTCGAGGTGGTGGGTTCCTGGGACAACGCGGATGACCTGCTGGCAGCGTTCGAACCCGGCACCGCGGACGGGGCTGTGCTCGATGTGCGCATGCCGCCGACCTTCACCAACGAGGGGCTGCGGGCGGCCCTGGAACTCCGCGAGCGGGTCCCGGACTTTCCGGTCCTTGTCCTCTCCGCCTATGTGGAGGACCGGTACGCCAGCCGGCTGCTGGCTTCCGGAGCACAGGGCGTGGGGTACCTCCTGAAGGAACGGGTGGGCAACGTCGGCGAATTCGTCGACGGCCTGCGGCAGGTCGCCGCCGGCGGAACCGTCATGGACCCTGAGGTTATTGCCCAGCTCTTTAGCCGGCGCAGCAACCGGGACCCGATCCGGTCCCTGACCCCGCGCGAGTTCGAGGTGCTGGGCCTGGTGGCCGAGGGGCTGGGCAACACGGCGATTGCCTCGGCCATTTCCGTCTCGGAAACCGCGGTCAGCAAACACATCGGCAATATCTTCGCGAAGCTTGGGCTGGCACAGTCGGACAGCGGCCACCGCCGGGTGCTCGCCACGCTGGCGTACCTGCGGTCCTAGCCCGGCTGCGCTATTCCTGCAGCGCAGATTTCGACATATTCCTCGATTCCCACAAACCTGTCGGCGGCTGTTGGCTGGTCGCCACCGCTTTTCCCACCTGTCCGGCAGCTGGTGTTTTTCCCGCCTGCATCGTGGCGCATTCGACGGTCAACAGGGTATTAGTCTGCTGAGTGAAGTTTCCGAGCTGCTTGCATTCCCCCGGGCAGCGGACCCCGGGCGGAGCCGGGTAGGCTGGGAGTGCTCCGGGTTCCAGCTGCTTTTTGCGTTCCGGCCAGAAGACGAAGGAAGAGAGAACATGCCAGCTCCTCAGCGAACAGATGCCGACAGTATTCGCCGGGAGTTTGGTTTCCTTACCGTTACGGAAGTACTCCAGCTGTGCGCCACCCAGCGGATACTTGACCCGTCATCAACGCTTATTTCCGCGAAAGTGCAGCTGGGTGAAGGAAATGTTTTCTATCCCGGAATCGTCCTGCAGGTAGACGGTGAGAGTTCCTGCGTCATTGGACACCGCAACGTGTTTCATCCCGGCGCTTTTATCTCCGCCGAGCACGGCGGAATGATCCTGATGGGCTCCGACATTACCCTGGGGCCAGGCAGCGTTCAGCTGCGGGCCGGCCGGGCTGACGCGGTGGCGGTCGGTGACAGTGCCCGGCTGTCCAACGGTCCGGTGGTGACCGGCCGCTCCGTACTCGGTTCCGGGTCGCAGATTTTGGGCGCCGTCGAGGCCGATTCCGTGGTGCTCGTCGACGGCGGGGATTTTGCCTCCAGCCCGCCGGAGAAGCGCGGTGCGGTGCTGAAGGGTGCCGGTCTCGTCAGTGGCGTACGCCTGGCCCCCGGTTACCTGCTGCAGGGATTCGGTGATTTCTCCGCCGCCGGCGTCGTGCGCCAGACGGACTAGCCGGACCGCGCGCCCGGCCGGGGCCCTGGCCCGCCTGGCCTGCGCCCCTGGCCGATTGGCCGGCCAATTGTGCCACGGCGCACGCTTAGCACAAAGAGGCGCCACTCACACGGGTCTGCGAGGTCCGTTACTAAATAGTTATCTTCCCGTAATCGTCTTGTAGCGTATTCGTCATGCCGTTATCTGAAGCGGCTCCCTTGGCTTGTTACCTAGCTCTGCCGCTGGCCAAGGTCCACAGATATACACACTTCGGCAGAGGCGGGGGAACCATAAACGGGTTCCTTTTGAATCCTGGGGTTAAGTCAGCCAAAGGTTTCTACGGCTGACCGGGTGACTCCCATCCGCATCCGACAGCTCACCTCGCAGGTATCGGGAGAGGTAAATCAATGTCTTTCAATAACACTCGTGGACGCCACCGTGCCGAAAACACCGGAATGTGGGCCGCACTCGCGAACTCCACCAGCGGCAAGGCGCGCTCCATCGGCAGCACGGCCGCCGTTGTGGCAGCCGGCTCCGGCCTGATGCTCGGTATGGCGGCTCCGGCCTCTGCCGGTGTCATCACGAACGACTCAACCGAGTCCTACAGTGCACCTGCCGCTGTTGCTGCCCCCGCTGCGGCTCCGGCCGCGGCTCCCGCAGCGGCTCCGGCAGCCGCAGGCTCGACCCACGTGGTCCAGTCCGGCGACACCCTCGGCCAGATTGCTGCAACGTACGGCGTCACCCTGAATGACATCCTGGCGCAGAACGGTCTTGCGCTGGAATCCATCATTTACCCCGGCGATGTCATCACGTACGCCGGCGGCGCCGCAGCAGCTCCGGCCGCTGCATTTGCAGCCGCACCCGCAGCTGCAACCGCACCGGCTGCTGTCTACGAGGCTCCGGCCCCCGCCGCAGCCGACTTTGGCAGCATCAGCACCCAGGCCTCCGCGGTGACTCCGGCCGCCGCAACCGGCGCAGCTGTGACGGGCACCAACCAGACCATGCTCAACTCCGCCTTCTCCCAGATGGGTGCCATGCAGGACTGCACCGTGCTGGTGGAAGTTGCCCTCCGGGCAGCAGGCCACTCGGTTGGCGACCTGGCTCCGGCACAGCTTGCTGCGTACGGCACCCCGGTCTCCGACCCGATGCCCGGCGACATCATCTACTACGCTGACGGCGGCATGGGCTTTGCCCACATTGCCATCTACATCGGCGACGGCCAGGCCATCCACAGCGGATGGAACGGCAACCAGACTGTCCAGCAGAGCGCCAACGTCGGTTCCGGCGCCGCCTACTACCGCGTAGCGTAACCGCTGGACGGTAGATCTGCCGCGAGGGCGGGAAGCGAACGTCCCAAACTTCGGTAAACCACAAGGAACGCCCGGCCTCTTGGCCGGGCGTTCCTTGTGTGTTGTGTTCGCTATATGTTCTGTTCGGAACCGTTCTGGCCGGAACCGTTGTGGCCGGAACCGTTGTCATCGGCGTCTGGGCCGCCGTCCGGACCGTCATCGTCCGGGCCGTCGCCGTCCGGACCGTCATCGTCCGGACCGCCGCGGTGGCCGTCGTGGTGCCCGTGCCGCTTCGGGCCATCCTCCCCTGCTTCATCGTCAGGGGAACCGCCGCCCCGGCGATCCCCGTCTTGGGTGCCGGCCTCGCCGCCGTCGGCATCCGAGTCGGTGTCGGCGTCGGTGTCAGTGTCGGCGTCGGTGTCAGCGTCGGTGCCAGCGTCAGTCCCGCCGTCGTCGTCAGAGCGCGGACCGCCGTCGTCGTCAGAGCGCGGACCGCGGTCGTCCCGGTCGTCCCGGCCCTCGGCCTCGGTATTGTTCTCGGTCCCCTGATCCTGCTGTTCGGTCACTGAGGCCTGCTCCTGATCCGCCGGGGAATCTGCGGTGGCCATGCCGGCAAAGAAGGAGCCGACCAGCAGCGCCAGTCCGCCGACACCACCGAGAATCCAGCCAAGCGGACCCTTGACCTTGTCCCGGAAAGCCATAGTGGTTTTCACCTCCGAATAGTGGGTTGCTTACGCATCCATTCTCAGTTCGGATTCTTCGAGGATTCTTAGATGCGGCGCCGGGGCCGGAACCGGGCCAGGGGCAGCCGGACCTCCAGCACGCCCCCTGCGCCGGCTGCGGCGGGCAGCGCACGGACGCTCCCGTCGTAGCGGGCCGCGATTTCGGCCACCAGAGCAAGTCCCAGCCCGTAGTGCCGCGGTTCCGGCGACTGTGCTTCTTCCCCTGCGGTTGAGCCGGCCCCTGAGCCGGCCCCTGAGCCGGCGGCGCCGGTGGCTTCTACGGTGTCTTCGGTTCCTGCCGCTTCTGTGGTTCCTGCCGAGAGACCTTCCTGCCGGGTCCGGTGCAGGCTCTCCTCATGCTTCTGCTGCCGGACGGAGGCAAACCGTTCGAAGGCATGCCGGCTGAATCCGGGCGGAAAGCCGGGACCGTCGTCCGACACCCGGATCACGGCGTCCCGGCCGCTGGTCCGCACGGAAACCCGCACACGCGTCCGGGCGTAGTCCAGAGCGTTGGCACCCAGGGCCGTGAAAATCCGCAGCAGGGCAAACTGCCCGCCGAGGACAGTCACTGCCGCTTCCGGGGCGTCCAGCTCCAAAGACAGCCGGCGCCGCAGAGCCTCGGGCTGCAGTGTTCCCACCGCGGACCGGGCAAGGTCGACCAGGTTTACCGGCTCCGCATCGCCGGTCTGCCGGGGGTCCGCGGCCATCAGCAGGTCCTCCAGGATGCCGGTCAGCACCTTGGTGTCCGCCACCACGTCGTCGGCGGCCCGCACAGCTTCGGCATCCGGTGTCCATTTCGGTTCGGGTTCCTTGGTGCGGTCACCGGGGCCCATTTTCGACGCCGGCCCGGCTGCCCCGGCTGCCCCTGCCGCGCCGGACACCAGCCTGCGCCGGAGCAGCTGCGCCCGGGTGCTGAGCAGCGTCAGCGGAGTCCGCAGTTCATGGCTGGCGTCGGCGACAAAGCGGCGCTGGAGCGCAAGCGCTTCGGCCATTGGACGCATTGCTGTCCGAGCTGCCAGGGCCGAAACCGCTCCGGCGGCAAGCCCCGCCGCCGCCACCGAAACCGCCAGCGCCAGCGCCAGCCGGTGCAGCTGCTCGGTCGCTTCACGCGTATCGACGGCGGCCTGGACCACGTTGGGGCCGCGCCGCGCCGTCAGGACCTCGTAGGTTCGGCCTCCGGCGGTGACGGTATCCCTGCGGTCCCGGCCCGTCTCGGCAACCCCGGCCAGTGCCTCCTCGTCCGGGAGACCCGAGGGCATATTGCGCGAAACGGCCAGCCTGCCGTCGTCGTACACGGCCAGGAAAACGTCCAGCGGAACTTCCCGCGGCGAATCGAACTCGATGGCCGAGGACAACGTCTGCTCCGCCGCTTCCCGCGTCTGGGAGGCCACCAACCCGTATACCAGGACCCCGGCAAGCCCCAGCAGCAGCACAACGAGGACAGTGAACTGCACCGCCAAACGGAGGGACGCGCGGGTCAGTTCGGCGTTTTCCCGGTGACGCCGGGGATACCTCACGTCAGCGGTCCCAGCCGGTATCCGATGCCGCGCACCGTCAGCACCACGCCCCTGCCCAGCTTTCGCCGAAGGTAATGGACATACGTGTCCACTACGCCGTCGTCGTCCGCCTCGGGAAACACTGCATCCAGGAGGTCGGCGCGGGGAAAGATCTGCCCGGGTCGGCGCGCCAGCTGTTCCAGGAGGGCGCCTTCACGCTCGGACAGCACCACCACGTCCCCGCCGGCGGTGGTGACGGTGCGGCCGGTGGGATCCAGGGCACCGCCGGGCACGGGCAGGGCCGGAGTGCGGGGAAGAGTCCGGCGCCGCAGCACCCGGAGGCGGGCCAGCAGCTCGTCAATATCGAAGGGCTTGGCCAGATAGTCCTCTGCGCCGCGGTCCAGGCCCTCGACCCGGTCCGCCGGGTTTCCCAGGGCCGAAAGCACCAGCGCAGGCACGTAAATGCCGCGGCTGCGCATCCGGGCCAGGACATCGAGCCCTTCGATGACCGGCAGTCCGCGGTCCAGCAGCAGGACGTCGAAGGGGTGTGTCAGTCCCTCGTGCAGGGCCCGCTGTCCATCATGGGCGACCGTCACGGCATAGCCTTCGGACTCCAGGAGCTCCGCCAGCATCCGGGCCAGGCTGCGGTCATCTTCCACGACCAGGATCCGGGGACGGTCCGCCATGCCCGAAAGTCTATCCGCGGCCTGTCCGAAACACCCCGGAACGCCGGCCCTTCGGGGGTCCCGCCATGGAATTCAGCGCCGAGTCCCGCCTACTGCTTACCACCTGCGCGGGGCTTCCCTGCTTCCGGGCTTCCTGTTCCCGCCTACCTGGCTCCCGCCGATCGTCCACCGGAGATCCGGGCCGGCCGGAGTGCCAGCCTCCTGGCCCAGTCCGCGCCGCGGCCCGTCGTCAGCAGGATCACGGCGACGGCAACCAGGGCACCGATGGTGGTTTCGACGGCCCGGTCCACAGTGAGCTCCCACACCGGCTGCACGGACACGAAGCCGGTCATCAGCAGCGCCACCGGCGTCAGGAAGACCATGGCGAGGCCGTAGTGCCGAATGACATACACCTCGCCGCCGAACTGCAGCAGTGCCAGGAGCACGGCCAGCTGCACCGGACTCCAGTCCGGCTGCAGCAAAAGCGCGGAGAGCAGCACCCCGCCATAGGTGCCCAGAATGAAATGTCCCGCCCGGGCCGGAGCGTGCGATGCGTCGGCGGCCGCAATCGGGGCGCAGGCCGCGAGCATCGCCCAGTAGCTGTGCCCCGGCCCCAGGAACAGGGCCAGGGAACCTGCGGCCGCGACGGCGGCAGCGTAGCGTCCCGCGTGTGCCAGAATCCGCGTGGCCTCCCGCGGCGGCACCGCGGACCGGAAGAGCACCGGGGTGTGGCGGCGCGCATGCACCCGACCGGCGACGCCCAGCAGCACTGCAGTCACGGCGGCCCCGGAGACGGCCAGCGCCGCTTCCGTGACGGCTCCTGAAAACGGTGCGGCTGCAGTGGCCGTAAACGCGAAGATATAGGTGAAGGGCCCTGCGGGCCGGATCCGCAGATAGTCAGCGGTTCCGGATAAGGCGGCGGCAACCACAGTGGCAGCCACAACCAATTCCCAGTCGCTGCGTCCGGTGATGGACATGGAGACTCCGGCCACCACCGTCAGGCACATCAGCACGCCGGACTGCGCCTGCTGGCGCAGCCTCCTCCAATGGTGTTCCGTGCGGCCAAACACGCCGGTCAGCGATCCGAAGATGGCGCACATGGTGAGATCGGTGCGCCCCAGGAGAATCAGCACCAGCAACGGGATCAGCATTCCTGCGGCTACCCGTATGGCCGGGAACCGGTGGCCGCGGCCCGCAGGGACTGCCAGGAAGCCACGGAAATCTTGCTTCACGGGTAACGAGCCTTTCACTGCGGCAGGGGAAATGCCGCCTGTCCAGCCTAGGGGCGCAGTCCCGCACCCCGGCGGAACCACTCACGTGATTCATGTCCCACGGAAGCCGGGGTCGGAGGTCCGTGTTACATCCGTGCCTTGGTTTTGGCCGTGGCCTTCGCTGCCCAGGGGTCTTCGGGCCACGGGTGCTTGGGATACCTGCCGCGCATCTGGGCGCGGACCTGCAGATAGGGTCCCGACCAGAAGGATGCCAGATCATCGGTCACAGCCAGTGGGGCCCGGGCGGGTGAGAGGAGGTGGAACAGCACCGGCACGCGCCCCTGAACCAGGCGCGGCGTGTCAGCCCAGCCGAAACACTCCTGAAGCTTGACGGCCACCACCGGCCGCCCGCCGTCGTCATCCACTGCCGGATAGGTAATCCGGACCTGGGAACCACTGGGAACCTGCAGCCGTTCCGGGACCAGCTCCGCCAGCCGCGATGCGTCTGGCCAGGGAAGCAGCCGGCGCAGCGGCTCGGCCAGATCGATTCCGTTCACCGGTGCACCGGCGGCCAGCGCCTGCAGTTCGGGAGCCAGCCAGTCGTCGAGCCGGGCCAGCAGCGCGGTTTCGGTAATATCAGGCCAGGGCTCCCCCAGTTCACGGTGCAGCAGGGCCATGCGGCGGCGCAGCGCGTCGGCCGCCGGAGAGAAACCAATCACTTTCAGTCCGTCACGTTCCAGGGCACGGGCCACTGCTTTTGCGCCCTCCGCCGGCGACGGACGCACCGGCGTGGAGGAGAGCACAATGGCGCCCAGCCGCCGTTCATTCCTGGCGGTGACGCGGCCTCCAGCGAACTCCGCCTCCACGGTGTCCGTTAGGAGGTTCCGGGCGGCAGCTTCCGCCGTATCGGCACCCAGCGGGGCTGCGGACCGGATCACGGCTCCGGTTCCCGCAGCATCGCGGCCCCGGGCGCGGGAGACTTCGGCAACGGCGAGCCACTCGTAGCCTGCCAGCGGGCTGCCTTCCGGCAGGCCGGCCCGGGTTCCGGTCGACAACTGATAGCGTTCCCCAGCGCCGGAACCGCCGGGCACCCGGCGGGCAATGCGGTCCGGGAAAGCCAGCGCGACGACGAAGCCCAGGGCCTCCGCAGCCGGGACCGGCGCCCCGGCGCGGTCTGCGGCAACAGCAGCACCGGCGCGGCGGGACAGTGCCTGCAGCCGCCGCACGTCTTCGGACCAGCGGCGCTCACCGGGATTCCGTCCGCCGCGCAGGCTTGCCAACAGGCGGGAGAGGTCAGCAACAGGTGCGCGCAGGTCCCCGGACACCAGGGCTACGGCTTCCGCCGCCGCACGTGCGCCCACGACGGGAGTACCGTCCAACAGGGCACGGGCCAACCGGGGATCGGCGGGGATGGCGCCCAGCGTCCGGCCAAAACCCGTGACTGTACCGTCAGAGTCAACGGCTCCGAGATCGCGCAGCACCGCCTGCGCGTCTTCCATCGCCGCACGCGGCGGAGCATCGGGCAGGGCCAGCCCCTGTCCCGCCGGGGTGCCCCAGCAGGCCAGGAGCAGTGCGGCGGCGGTGAGATCGGCAACGGAAATCTCCGGGGTCTGGTGAGCCGGTGCGGCGCCGAAAGTGCGTTCGTCGTAGCAGCGGATGACTCGGCCCGGCCCTGCCGGGCAGCGCGTCCGGCACGCTGCACTGCGGACGCCCGGGAACAGGACACCGTGACCAGTCCTGACATTCCGCGTGCGGCGTCACGGCGCGGTTCGCGGGCGAGACCTGAATCGATTACCAGACGTACTCCCGGAACGGTCAGCGATGATTCGGCGAGGCTCGTGGACACGATGATCCGCGGCGGATCATTCGGGCGCCGGCCGGAGACTGCCCGGTCCTGCTCCCGCGGATCCACCTGGCCATACAGTTCCAATACCTCGGTTCCGGGTCCGGAACCCGTTTCACCCGCTGTCCGGCTGCGAAGCTGCGATGCTACATACGACACCTCCCAGGCTCCGGGAACAAAGACCAGTGCATCGGCCTGCGGGTTATCGGTCAGCATGTCCCGGTGCGCCGCAGCAGCGGTTTCTGCGATGTGGTTCAGGAAGGAGCGGGTTACTCCGTGTTCATCAATGCGCAGCGACGCCCCCGGAGCCCAGCGGACCTCGAGGGGATGCAGAGCCGAGGGGCAGCCGATGACCGGGACCGGACCGCCGCCGTCGCCATCGCTAGTGCCGATTAACGCGGCGAACCGGGGCGCATCGACCGTGGCGGACATGGCCACGAGCGTGAGGTCTCCGCGCAGCTGACGCACTTCGGTGAGCATGCCCAGCAGGATGTCCGTCTCCAAGCCGCGTTCGTGGACCTCGTCCAGCACAACGGCGGCAGTGTCCTCCAAACCAGGATCCGCCAGCAGCCGTCGCAGCAGGATGCCCGGAGTAACAAACTCGATGACGGTATCCGTTCCGGCGTGGCTTTCGCCCCGGACGGTGTAGCCGATTCTCCCGCCGAGCCTGGTGCCGTCCAGTTCGGCAAGCCGGCGGGCTGCGGAGCGTGCGGCGACCCGGCGCGGCTGGGTCACGACAACCCGCAAGGGGTTTCCGGCTGTGGTGGCGCGCTCAGCAACCAGGCTGGCGAGGAGTGGCGGCACGAGTGTTGTTTTTCCGGTGCCCGGCGGGGCTTGGACGACGGCGGCGCCGCCCGGTTCCAGTGCATCGGCCAAAGCCGGCAGCGACTCCGCGAAAACCAGTCCTTCGCCGATGGTCTGCAGGTCAAACAGGGTACTGCTGTCAATAAGCGGCGTGGGTCGGCCTGCGTCGGGGCTGTGCGGAGTAGTCACTTACCTATTCTCCTGCCTGAACCCGACTGCTCCGTTGTCCGTTCTCCGTTGCCATGCGCCTGACGGGGCGGCTGACAGGCGGGAGGTGGTGGCGCCGTGGACCGGTAGATGTGCCCGGTGGGTGTTTTCGTCGTCACGCTGTGCCGGTTCGGTAGAAACTGGGTGCTCCCGCGGGCTCCTTTACTCGTTCCAGTTGTGAGTACCTCCGTATGTGCTTCCCAGCCGGGTGCTTCCTTGGCCTGGTTGCAGGCCTGGCAGAGTCCCTGGATGTTGTCCAAGGTGGTGGGTCCGCCTTCGCGGGCGGGCTGGATGTGGTCGTAGTGGCGGATCGGTGCTCCGCACCACGGGGTCCGGCAGATCTGGTCCCGGGCCGCGATCAGCCGGGCCAGCCCGTGGGGCACCAGCCGGGCACGGGAATCCATCGCCGTGAGGGCCCCCGTGTCCGGGGCCACGTAGAGCCGGCGGAGCCAGGTCTCAGTCTGTGGGTCCGGTCGGCGGAGCGGGGCTGCACCCCAGGCTGGCCCGACACGTCCGGTTCCGGCCCAGCCGGAAGAACCTTGCCGAGGGTCGGGTGGCCCTGCCTGACCATCGGACCTGCCCTGAGCATCGAACCGGTCGTCGGGGTGAGAATCCGGGTAAGTGCCGCTTGAAGGAGGATCATCTGGTTGTGGGTCATCCGGTTCCGGTTCCGGGTTTGGTCCGCGGATCAGGTCCCTGGCCCACTGCGCCGGAACCATTCCGTAACCGGCCAGAACCGCCGGCTCCGCCCCGTCAGGCACGAAGGACTCAGCCGTGCCTCCCGAACCTCGGTTCATCTCTCCTGCACCCCGGACTCGACCGCGCTCCAGCTCCCGGGAAGGATACTCTTCCCGGTTAGCACCCTCTGTCTGACCCTGGCTCCTGTCTCGGCCCTGTTCCCTGTCTCTACCCGGGTCTCTGTCTCTAACCTTGTCCTGGCCGTGGCCGTGGCCGTGGCCCGGTTCGTGGCCCTTGTTCTGGCCCTGGCCCGGTTCGTGTTCCGGTTCGTGTTTCCGGGGCAGGATGCCGTGGAGCAGGGCCTGGTCCGTCATGATCAGCTGCACCTCGATCCGGGCGTCTTCGGCCCGGGCCTGCCCGGTGGCCCGCTCCACGAACGTGTCCGCCATGATCTGACCCTTCGTCCGGGGATCCCCGGCAGCCCGCAACCGGTCCGCTTCCCGGGTCAACGCCGCATACACGCCCACCCCCTGCGCCACCGGCAGCAGGGCCGTCAGATACGTCATGGTGTCCGGAGCCGGACGGCAGGACACAAACCGTTCCGACACCGCATGCGCGGCCCGCTTGACCACCGCATGCGGATCCAACCCGTACGACAACGACTTGATCCGGGCGATCAGCTTCCGGTCCCCGAGCTGCTCCAACTCCACCAGGTTCCCCGCGACCTGCCGGTCCACTTCCTGCCGGTCCGCCAAAGACAGGCACGCGGTTTCGCGGACCAGCAGGGTGGCCCGCCACTCACTGATCACTCCTTTCGAGAGCGCGGACAGGGTGTGGGGCATTTCCGTGGTCAGGATCCGCGCCAACCCCAGCAACCGGGTCCCGTGATGCGGGGATTCCCGGCGGGCCAACGCGATCTGCGCCGCGACGCCGCGGCCCAGCTGTTCCTTCTTCACCCCGGCAGCGGCCTGCGCGCGGCGGGTGGAGGCATCAAAGGCTGCCGCGGCCCGGGCCTGCACCGCGGTAATGGCGCCCTTCAAGTCCTCCAGGGCACGGATCTCCTCGATCAACCGTGCCCGCTCCGCAGCCTCCAACACCGCCAAAGCCTCAGACGGAGCCGTTCCTATGGCCGCAGAACCTGCGGCGGGAATACTAAGACCGCTCGCACCAGTGGCGGCGGAAGCCGCCGGATTGGCAGGGGCGGCGGCAGCAGCAGCACCTGAGTCTGGAACAGCGACCAGACGTCCAGCAGACGCTGGAAGCCTGCTGCCGTCGTCGTCAACCGCTGATGGGTAGTACATACGTTCTATTTTAGTGATCCGGACTAACTTTTCCGCGGAACACACCTACCGGTCAAATACTCGACTTGTGTCTATTCACTCAACTATTCACGCCTTTTCAGGCCCCGGGAGTGCTTGGTGTTGTCAGCCGCCCCGTCTTCGGCATCTGCGAGCGCGCCAGCCGGCGTCCTAGAGTGGTACGGCATAAGCCAGTGTCCGAAGCTTCGTCCGAGCACTCGGGATAAGGCACCCAGGCACCCAGGGCACCCAGGCACCCAGGCACCAAGGCACCAAGGCACCAAGGCACCAAGGCACCAAAGCACCAAAGCACCAAAGCAAGACAACGACAAACCAGACGAAAGGGCCGGCATGACTCCATGGCATCCGGAGCAACAGACCCCAACGGAACGGCTGGACGTCCTTAGCCGCGGCGCAACATCAGCGGAAGCGCTTGCCTTCTTCGATGCGCTTCCGCCCGTTCCAATCAGCGAAATGATCGGCAACTGGCACGGCGCGGAACTCCTAACCGGCCACCCTCTCGACGGTGTTCTGGGCCCGCTGGGTTGGCGTGGCAAGCGGTTTGTCGAACCCGACGAGGCGCATCCGCTGGTCTTTCAGACTAAAGACGGCAAGTCGTTCGAGCTGAATCCGGGGTTTGTCCCGCTGGGACTGGCACTGCGGGCCGGACCGATGCTGCGCCGCATCCCCACAGCAGCCAGGGCTGCCCGCCCCCTTCTCCGGCTGGCCGGGACGACCCGGCCGCGGGCGCGGCTTCGGATGAAGGAATACCGCGGCGTCGTTTCCGCGGCCATGATTTACGACGCGTTGCCCCTGAACGATGCTTTCCGGAAAGTGGACACCAACACGCTGCTGGGTGCCATGGATATGCGCGGCCCCGGTGCGCCCTTTGTGTTTTCGCTCCGCAGAACGAACCATTCCCCGTAGCCTGCCCATTGCCCTGCCGCACCGGACCTGTGAGAGTGTGCCGGTGCATGCAAAGATCCCAGCACCGGAACTGGTAGCCCGGCTCCATGCAGCCGGCTGTGTCTTTGCCATGGAGGAAGCAGCCCTGCTGACCCGCGAATCGGCCACTCCGGAAATCCTGGAGGAGAGGCTCAGGCGCCGCTGTGCCGGAGACCCGCTGGAACAGATCCTCGGCTGGGCGGGCTTCTACGGACTGCGGGTTCCCATTGCACCTGGCGTGTTCATTCCCCGCCGCCGAACCGAGCTCCTAGCCGGCCGTGCTGTCGCTGAGCTTGCTGTCGCTGAGCTTGCCGTTGGCGAGCTTGCCGGACGGCCCCGACCCCTACTCATTGAGCTCTGCTGCGGCTCGGGCGCGGTGACCCTGGCGGTGGCCGCGCATACGGTGTCGCCGTTTGAGTCCTACGCGGTTGACATCCACTGCGCCGCAGTGCGGTGCGCCCGCCTCAACCTGGCCGGCACTGCCACGGTTCTGGAAGGTGATCTGTTCTCTCCGCTCCCTGTACAGCTGAGGGGCCGGGTCGACGTCGTCGTCGCCAACGCGCCATATATCCCCACCGGGCAGCTGGGCACCGTCCCGCGTGAGGCACGCGACCATGAGCCGGCAGCGACGCTCGACGGCGGCACCGACGGCCTTGATGTGCTCCGGAGAATCATCACCCAAGCGCCGCAGTGGCTGCGCCGGAAGGGGTGCCTGCTGCTGGAATGCAGCGAGCGCCAGGCGGACGAAGTGGCGGCGGCCATAGCAGCCCATCACCTTGTCCCGGAAATCGTACGCAATGAGGTGACCGACGCGACTGTCGCCGTCGGCCGGAAACAACCGGAAACACCCTGCACTTCGGAGCCGCCGGAATAGGGAAGACTGGTAGTTCGCACTCTCCAAAGGTGGAACCCCCTTGATCAATCTTCAACAGCACGACGACGGCTTCATGCGCATGGACCGGCATTTCCCCCGGTCCGCCTCCGTCAGCATCACCTTCACCGATGGAACCACCGAGGTCATCACCGGCGCCCGGATCAATAAGGCGTACGACGACGCCCTGGCGGTTTTCCGCGAAAGGAACCACCTGGACGCCAAGGGATTCACCCGCATCGAAAAGAAGCGGGTGCTGGACAACCATAAGATCAACTTCGTCCCCGTGCACCCCGGCATGGCGGAGTAGATCCGTCCAGCGGGCCGCAACGACCTCACTGCCCGCGGTTCTGCAGTGGGCTTTCCGCACCCGCCCGGGGCTGAGCGGACAGATGCCCGAGCATATGCCCCAGCAACTCCGGCACAATGGCCGGGTGGAAATAGTGCCCCATCCCGGGAATGGTGACATGACGGGATCCCGGCACCGCAGCTGCAGTTGCCACTCCGCCGCTGGGATGCACGATGGGATCCCGGTCGCCGTGGATTACCAGGGTGGGAGCCGTGATCCGGGCCAGATCACGCGTGCGGTCCTGCGAGGCGTTTATGGCGCCAAGCTGGCGGGACCGTGCCACCCCGCCGTCCGGGAAAGCACCCCGGTCCCAGGCGATACCAGCCGCCTCGGTGTCGGCCGCTGTGTCAGCCGGGTAGGTTCGCCCGGCCAGGTGCCGCATCATGCCCACCCGGGCCCGGATGAACTCTTCGCGTGAACGCGGCGGACGGGCAGCAAAACGCCGCTTGGTGGACAGTGTCGCAGCACCGGTTTTACGCGCACCGGTGGTGGAAATGATGGACGTCAGGGTCAGCGTCCGGTCCGGATGGTGGGCGGCCACCGACTGGGCGATCATTCCGCCCAGCGACATTCCCGCCACATGCGCCCGTTCGACACCCAAGTAATCCAGCAGACCGACGACGTCGCCGGCCATGTCTTCCAGCCGGTACGCTCCCGGAACGGGGCGGTCCAGCGCCTGCTGCACCAGTGTGGGGGTGGGGGTTGCCATTCTGCTGGAGCGGCCGGCGTCGCGGTTGTCCGGGCGGATTACCCGGTACCCGGCGGCGGTGAGTCCGTCAATGATCGACGCCGGCCAGGAGGTGAGATCCATGCCGAGTCCGGAGACGAGGACTACCGGCTCACCGCCGGCGGGACCGTCGATCCGGTAGCACACCCGAACACCGTTCCCCAGCGTGACAAAGCAGTCCCGGGCGGTAGCGGCGCTGTCCCCCGTGTCCGCGGCAGCCAACCCGTCCGGCCCATCCGGCCCGGAAAAGTGCAGATGTTCATCCACCAGCGCGCCCTTCTGCAAATCGCGGCGGTCGGCCAGGAAATTCATCGTCATCAGCCACGGTGCCTCAGTTCCCTGCCGGGGCAGGAACTCCAGGCTGCGCTGTACGTAACCGGCACCAAAATCCAGCAGCGGCCGGGTCTGCAGCCCCTCCGGTGCGACCGGCACCGCCGCGGTGTAGCCGTGATGGTCCATGTGGTCGAGCAACCGGGAAAACCAGCGGGTCAGGAGCCCAATTTTCAGTGTCCAGGACGCGTTGGTGTACCCGATGGCGAAGGCCATGTTCGGCACGCCGCTCAGCATGACGCCCCGGTACGCCACCCGCTCCGCCAAGTTCACGGGCCCCCCGTCGATCCGCAGTTCCATGCCGCCCAGGATCTGTACGGTGAAACCGGTGGCCGTGACGACGACGTCGGCCGGCACTTCCTGCCCCGAAGCCATCGTGACGCCGCGGGCGGTAAGGTCCGCAACCGCGCCCGTGACCATCCTGGACGAGCCGGTGCGCAGGGCGTCGAAGAAATCGCCGTCCGGCACGGCGCACAGCCGCTGGTCCCAGGGAGCGTAGGGCGGATTGAGGTGCGTATCCAGCTCAAAGCCCTCCGGCAGTGCCCTGCCCTGGATCGCCCGGATGACCCTGCGGGCTGCGCGCGGCCAGCGCTGGCAGAAACTCCAGATGGCACGCTGCCGTCGGGCGCTGACCTCGGCCATGATGCGTCCGGTGCGTTCTGGTCCGACGACGCGGCGCAGTCCGCGCGCCAGCGGATCCACTGCCGGGATTGGAAGGATATAGGAGGGAGTGCGCTGGATCATGGTCACCTGCGCGCCGCGTTCGGCGAGCGCCGGCACCAGCGTGACGGCCGTGGCGCCGCTGCCGATGACGGCTACCCGCTTTCCGGCCACCTCAAGGTCCCCGGGCCAGTGCTGCGGGTGCACGATGGGGCCGGTGAAGCAGTGCGCTCCGGGAAGCTCCGGTGTATAGCCCTTGCCGTAGCCGTAATAGCCGGCGGCATTGAAGATCCAGCCGGCGGTGAGATTTCGAAATTCTCCGGTGCCCACAGGTTCGCCCCGGGCACCGTCCGGGCCGGCCACGGGAGTCCTGGTCAGCTCGACCCGCACGTTCCAGTGGGAGCTCCTGCTGGACCAGTCCGCTGAGACCACCCGGTGGTGGTAGCGGATGAGGCGGTCCACCCCGTACTCGGCCGCTGTTTCTTCCAGGTACCGCAGGATGCTCGGCCCGTCCGCAATGGCCTTCTCCTCCAGCCAGGGACGGAATCCGTAACCGAAGGTGTACAGGTCCGAGTCGGAACGCACTCCCGGATAACGGAAGAGGTCCCAGGTTCCGCCGGCCCGGCCCCTCGTTTCCAGCAGGGCAATGGAGCGGCCGGGATGGTCGGTAACCATGGTGCAGGCAGCACCGATGCCGCTCAGCCCGGCACCAATGATCAGCACGTCCAGGTGTTCCATGGTCTCTCCGGATGCCATTTTTGCTCCCCGCTGTCGTTGCCGGTACGCCTTTATGCTGCTGAGACCGAGACTAGCGGACCGGTCCGACATTCAATGCCCGCGCCCGGACCTGCCCGTTTACGGCGTCAAGCGAATTATCACGTCGCCCGTCCCCTACGCTATGAGGATGTCCGCCGCCGTAATCCGCCCCTATGACCCAGCATGGCCCGGCCTCGCCGCCGCATGGCTGCACAGGATTCAAACATCGTGCGCCGGGCTGAATGGCAGCCCGTCCTTCCGCTACGAGCACATCGGGTCTACCGCTGTTCCCGGACTCGCAGCAAAACCGATCATCGACCTGCAGATACTGACCACCCCGCTGCCCGCCGCACACGAGCTGGAACGGGCACTGGTACCTCTGGGCTTTGCTATCTCTACCGGATCCCGGCCCGATTCTCCCGGGGTGTACTTTGATACTCCCCGCCCGGACACGGACCAGGACCCGGAAAAACACCGGAAGCACCTCTTCTTCACCCCCGGACCCCAGGACGGACCTGCAGTGATCCTGCATGTACGACGCCGGGACTCACCCTTCGGGAAGTACGTCACCACATTTCGGGACTGGCTGCGTGCCAGCCCGGATGAAGCCCGCAGCTACGAGGCGGTGAAACGATCCCTTGCGGCGCAGCTCGGTTCGGCGGCCGACTATGACGGCTACACCCGCGCCAAAACAACGTTTCTCGACGACGCCCACGCCCGGCTGGTCCGGTGGGCGGCCAGCAAGGGTGCCCCGGAACACTGCGCCTAGTTCATTCCGCGTGCGTCAACGGCCCAGGAGCCGGCCAAGGAACCGGAAACAAAGCTCATCCGCGGGATCCAGTGTGCTGCCGGAAGCCGCCGTCGAAAGCACATACCGGTCGTGCAGGTTCACTGCGTTGCACGCGTGGTTCGGCGCGACCAGCACCCGGGTGCCCAGAGCAGGCAGCGGCCCGGACATTTCCACCGTGGCGTGATGCTCCGAGGCCGCCGTAATCCGGGCATCGGGAAACTCAAGCAGCCGCCCGTGGCCGGTGGTCCAGGCCGGCCGGTCGGCACCCAGCGATTTCGTTCCGGAGTCCAGGATGACCCGCCCACCGGCTTTGGAGACGACGGTGGCCACCACGCTGAGGGCGATGTCTTCGAGACCGCAGACGCCCAATTCCAGCTGCTGTGCGTCATTGAAAACATAGACTCCGGGCCGGATGTCCGTGAGCACGGACCGGGCGTAGGCCGCGGAAGGGCTGGACCGGGCGTAGGCCGCGGAAGGGCTGGACCCGCCGCTGGCCAGCTCCGCCGGAACACCGGCAGCCTGAATGCGGTCCAGGGCGGCGGCGAGCGCCAGGCGTTCGTCGTCGGCCGCCAACGTCCCCTGCCCCGGAGCGTAGCTGTGGCCGGGAAAGGTGGACACACCCGCCACGGCCAGCCCCAGGGCGCTCACCTGTGCGGCGAGTTCCCCGGCTGCCGCCGGCCGGCATCCGCTGCGGTGGTGGCCCGAATCGACTTCGATCATCACCTCCGCGGGGATCTTGAACCGCGCCAGCTGCTGGGCTGCCGGCAGGGAATCGACGCCGATGCGAAGCTGCGTCTGGGATGCCACGGCCTGAAGCCGCCGCGCCCGGTCCCCGGTGACCCAGAGCGGATACGCGATGAACAGCCCGGGAACACCGAGTGCCGCAAAAACTTCCGCCTCCCCCACAGTGGCGACCGTCAGGCCCGCCGCACCGGCGTCGAGCTGCCGCCGGGCAACTTCGCGCGACTTGTGCGTCTTGGCGTGCGGCCACAGGCTCAGTCCGCGGGCAGCGGCGGAACGGGCCATATTCCGGATGTTGGTTTCCAGGACGGCAGGATCCAGCCTCAGGTAGGGGGCATCCAGATCGGTGTTCACGGGGTCCTTCCCAGCGGCAGTCGCGGGTTCACCATGCAGTACTTATCACGGCAGGCAGTTTCCCCATTGAACACCAGCACTGTCCCACGCCGGTAACGGCACCTTCCCCAAACCGGCACGCGCAGCCTCCACCCTCCCGCAGCATCCGGGACGCCTCTACCGTTGGGAGATGGACAACTGCTCCGGCTCTCTCCCCGGCGGCTGAAGTGCTGGCCTCCGAACTCGTCGTGATCCTGGCGGCGGCCGTCCTGCTCTGCACGCTGGCCGCACGGCGCACGGGGCTGCCGTCGCCGGTGCTGCTATTGGTCTGCGGCATTGGGCTGGGCTTCATTCCGGCACTGGCGGAGGTGGAGCTGCCGCCCGAAGCCGTGCTTTTCCTGTTTCTGCCGGCGCTGCTGTTCCGGGAGAGCATAACCACATCACTGCGCGAGATCCGCAGCAACCAGCGCGGCATCGTCCTGATGGGAACCGCCCTGGTGGTGGCCACCGCCTGGGCGGTCGCCGCCGCCGCCCACGCGCTCGGTCTGCCCTGGGGGCCGGCGTGGGTTCTGGGTGCTGCCATCGCGCCCACGGACGCCACCGCCGTCGGCGCCCTGGCACGTGTCCTCCCGCACCGCTACGTCACGCTGCTGCGCGCGGAAAGTTTGATCAATGACGGCACCGCGCTGGTCATTTACGGGGTGGCGGTCGGAATTACGGCCGGCACGGAGCAGCTCAGCGCCCTGGATGTTTCCGGGCTGTTCCTGCTCGCGTACGCAGGCGGCATCGCTGCCGGCCTGGCAACCACGTGGCTCAGTTTCCGGGCCCGGCGGTGGGTGCAGGACCCCCTGCTGGGCAACGTCGTGACCATCCTGACGCCCTTTACCGCTTTTGTCCTGGCGGAAGTCATCAACGCCTCGGGGGTGCTGGCCGTCGTCGTGGCGGGACTGGCGATGAGCCAGGCCGGTCCGCGGATTATCCGGGCCGACACCCGGCAGCAGGGGCAGGCATTTTGGTCCCTGACCACGTTCCTGCTCAATGGAGCCCTGTTTATCCTGGTGGGGCTGGAGCTGCCGCGGGCCGTCAGCGAGCTGCCCGGCCGGCAGCTGGCGCAGGGCATCGTGCTGGTGGCGGTGGTAACCGTGGTGATCATCGCCGTCCGGCTCGCGTATCTGTTTGCCGACGCCTCCCTGCTCCGGCTGTTCAGCCCACGCGCACGACGGCGGACGCAGCAGCCGGGCAACCGCACCTGGGTGGTGAGCGGGATGGCGGGCTTCCGCGGCGCCGTGTCACTCGCCGCAGCGCTGGCGACCCCGCAGCACACCGCCTCCGGCGCGCCTTTTCCCTACCGGGACCTGATCATCTTCGTGGCAACGGGCGTCATCATCCTGACACTGGTGGCGCAGGCTCCCCTGCTGCCCGTCGTCGCGCGCTGGGCCAGGCTGCCGCTGGATACCGCCCGCCAGCAGGAAGAACAGCACCTTGCGGAAACCACGGCCGTGGCGAATGCCTTGGAAGCACTGCCTGATGTTGCCGCAGAGCTGGGGACCGACCCGGTTGTCGCGGATGAGGTCCGCACCGAATACGAACGCAGGCTGGCCACGCTCAACGCACTCCGCGACGGGGACCAAGGGGACGACGACGGCGTCCGCCACCTTGCGCGCGCCGCCCAGTACCGGGACCTGGGTCTGGCGCTGCTGGCCCTGAAACGGAGCACCGTTATCCAGCTGCGGGACGAGCGGCAAATCGACGACGCCGTCCTGCTGCGGGTGCAGGCGGCACTGGATGTGGAGGAACTGCGGCTTGCCTCCCGCCGTAACCCCGGGGACGACGGCGGCGAGGGCGAAGCGGGGGCCTGAGCCCACTGTGCGCCTCACCCGCGCACCCGCCTCCCGGCACGGGGAACGCCGCGGCTGCAGACCTCCCGCCACAGGATCGGCCACAGGGTGGGTGGAACATCGCGCGGCAGGCACCCCCGCGGAATTCCTGCCGCCGCCAGCGCCGAACGCGCCGTGCGGGGCCCGCCCAGCACTCCGGCGAGGACAGCTTCGAGGCCGGAGCCGGGACCGGTGAACACGTCCTTGACGAACCGCGAATAGCACGTCCGGTCCCCCGGTTCGACCAGCGGAACTGGACGCCGCTGCACCGTCAGGACGCCGCCGTCGACCCCGGGCTGCGGCCGGAAGCCGCTGGCCGGCACGCGGCAGTGCAGCGCGAACTCGAACCAGGGAGCGCTCTGGGCCGTGAGCATGGTGCCGCCGCCCACGCCGGCGCGCTTGCGGGCCACCTCCCACTGGGTCAGCAGCACGGCGTCCTGCCACTGGCCGGACGCGAGCAGCCGCCGCAGGATGGGCGTGGTGAGGTGGTACGGAATGTTGCCGGCAATAATGCGCCGGTCCAGCGGCACCGACAGGGCATCAGCCTGCAGGACGACGACGCCGGGCGTCGCCGGCGCGAGCCGGCGCCGAAGCCGCGCGACGGAACGAGGATCGATGTCCACAGCCAGCAGGTCCCGGCCCAGCCGGGCGAGCTCCAGGGTGAGGGCCCGCCGCCGGCGCCGATCTCGAGGACGCTGCCCTCGGCCGCCCGCACCAGGTTCACCATGGTCCGGATGGCGGGGCGGTGGATGAGGTGGTTCTGGCCGAGTTCGTGCCGGCCGCCAACAGAACTAGTAGAACCAACAGAGCTAAGAGATGGGTACGCTTCCATGAGCGCTCCAGTCGTCGGAGACGGAGCACCCTTTCGGCGGGGCAGGCCTCACCGTCCGGGCGCGGGGGCATCCGGAACGACGGCGCACTAACCGCGGGGCTAAGACTCAGGCCGCGGGGTAAGACTCAGGCAGTGCGCGCCGTCAGTGACGGCGAACGCGGACCGCCTTGATGCAGGAACGCACAAACAGAGATGTCAGAGGCATGCCATGAGGGTACGCCTTATTGCTCTTCCGCGGGAGGGCTGCTGCGCCCTGTGGTTCGGTCCTGGCTCATGATCCCCAGCACAAAAAGCGTGGTTCCGAACACCACGGAGGTGATCCCCCTGCCGTCGGCCGGTTTGAAGTGGCGCCGAGCAACACGGTCGTTTGCGATCCTGCGTGTAGAAACCCTGCACTAAGTGCGGTTCGGATGGACGCGGTGTTGTCTGTTCTGGCACGCCACTGCGGGATAAGTCCAGATTCGGCCGCGTGATTCACGGCAATCGAAACAGCGGTAGCCGCATGTCCCTGCCCGCGCTGGTTCGGAGCAGTGAGGACGCCCATGTGCGCCAGGGTGTCTTCCCATACGTCGTAACCGGATCCGGCCAACGGACACGGCGCCGGGCTTTCGTTTCCGAGCAACACAAACGTCTTCCCCATCTCGCTCAGGCCCACTTCGGTCAGGTCTTCCCGAGAGCAAACGTGCTCCAGAGCAACTGCGTGCTCCGAAGCACGGCTCATGATTGTGGCCGCGGGAACCGGGACGCAGGGAACCGGGTCACGGAAATAGAGCCAGGCTTCCCCAATGGCTGACCGCCACGCGGCTGGCTGCTCTCCAGCAGTTGCGCGTGGCTCGTTAGTTCCTTGTCAGTGAAATCCCGGGCGGCTGTGATCGCCCACCCGGGCCCCACCACAATCCCAACCCCGAACAACGAAACAAACATGACCACTGAACTGTCGTTCTTCTCCCGATAAATTCGAGTGCCCCTCGCGGCCAAGGATTCCGGCGGGACACCGATAATGCGCGCCCAGGCAGTCCGAATGGTCAGGACAGTCTCAGGAAACAGGGCATCCTCGGGGTTCTGGACAGCGCCGGGATTCTGCTTCATGTACGGACTCTATCCGAACCAGTCAACGCTGGTTGGAGGCCCCGGCAGCTACCGGCGCAACCGGACCCGGACGGAGGCCGCGGCACAGGCGATCACCGCGGCCCCGCCCAGCAGTGTGGGCCAGGTGAGTTGCTCGCCCACAAGCAGTGCCGCCCAGCAGATGGTCAACACCGGCTGGACCAGTTGAATCTGGCTGACCTTTGCCATGGGGCCGATGGCCAGGCCCCGGTACCAAGCGAAAAACCCCAGGAACATGCTGACCACGCCCAGGTAGGCGAGCGCGGCCCACTCTCCGGGAGAGCCCGACGGTGGCTGCCGGACGACTGCGGCCGCCGTCAGCACCGCCATGAGCGGCGCCGCCAGGACAAGCGCCCAGGACACGGTCTGCCATGCGCCGAGCTCGCGTGCCAGCAGGCCGCCCTCGGCGTAGCCCGCTGCCCCGGCCGCGACGGCACCCAACAGCAGCAGATCGGACCAGCGGAGCCCGCCCAGCCCGCCGCCGTGGAGGGCCGTGAACGCCACGACGGCGGCGGCCCCGGCGGCCGCCATAATCCAGAAGAGCAGGGGCGGACGCTCGTGCCCCCGCACTACGGCGGCGACGGCAGTCGCCGCCGGCAGGAGGCCAATGACGACGGCGCCGTGGCTGGCCGGAGCCGATGTCAGTGCGAAGGACGTCAGCAGCGGAAATCCCAGGACCACGCCGCCGGCCACGACGGCCAGCCGGATCCATTGCCGCCGCTGCGGAAAGCGCTGTTTAGTAAGCACGAGTGCGGCGGCCGCCAGGACTGCAGCAATAATGGCCCGGGCGGATCCGATAAAGAGCGGCGAGAGGCCGCCGTCCTGCACCGCGATACGCGTCACCGGCAGGGTCAGGGAAAACGCGGCCACGCCCAGCAGGCCCCACCCCAGCCCGGCTTTCAGGCCGGCTCCGGGAACGGATAGCGGTAGTGCGTGGCCTACAGTAGCGCTACTATGCTGTGTCATGACTCACGATAGCAGCAGTGTCCGCATCGTCACAGGCCTGCGCGCGTGGATTTCGGCGGCGGCCCCCGGGGCCCGAATTCCGTCCTCACGGGCGCTGGTGGCACAGTACGGAGCGAGTCCGGTAACCGTGCAAAAGGCGCTGCGCAGCCTGAGCGCCCAGGGCCTGATTGAAAGCCGTCCCGGCGTGGGCACCTTTGTCCGTGCCGCCCGGCAGGCACGGGCGCATGACTACGGCTGGCAGACTGCTGCGCTCGGGTCCCCGCCGGCGCGCCTGCCGCAGGTGTCCGCGGCCCTGCGCACCGCGCCAAACGATGTCATCGCCCTGCACTCGGGTTATCCCGACCGGGAGCTGCTGCCCGAACGGCTGGTCCGGGCAGCCTTTACCCGCGCTGCCCGCAGCGGCGCGGCAGTGAGCCGTTCCCCGCCGCCGGCCTGCCGGAGCTGCAGGCCTGGTTCGCTGCGGAGCTGGGAGCGACAGCCCCGGCCGGTGCCGCTCCCCGTCCGCCGGCGACGTCGTCGTCCTGCCCGGCAGCCAAAGCGGGCTCAGTACGGTCTTTCGGGCCCTGGTGGGCGCGGGCCGGCCCCTGCTGATGGAGTCGCCCACCTATTGGGGAGCCATCCTCGCCGCCGAGCAGGCGGGGGTCGAGGTGATTCCGGTTCCGAGCGGCGTCAACGGCCCCGATCCCGCAGACCTGGTGCGCGCCTTTGAGCAGACGGGTGCCCGTGCCTTTTATGCCCAGCCCACCTTTGCCAACCCCACCGGCATCCAGTGGACGCCGGATCTTTCCGCAGAGGTGCTCGACGTCGTGCGGCGGTTCGGTGCGTTTCTCATCGAGGACGACTGGGCCCACGACTTCGGCATCAGCGCCGACCCAAGCCCTCTGGCCGCCCGGGACGACGGCGGACACGTGGTCTACCTGCGGTCACTGACCAAGAGCGTGTCCCCGGCGGTGAGGGTGGCCGGCATTGTGGCCCGGGACCGGCCCGGGAACGGATCCTGGCCGACACTCAGGCGCAGTCCATGTACGTCAGCCCGCTCCTGCAGGCGGTGGCGCTCGACGTCGTGACCCAGCCCGCGTGGAAGGCGCACCTGCGCGGGCTGCGCCATCAGCTCGTCGACCGGCGCGACCTGCTCGCCGCAGCGCTGCGTGAGCACGTTCCCGGGGCCGAGCTGCCGGTGCTGCCGCGCGGCGGACTGAACCTATGGCTGCGGCTGCCCGACGGTACCGACCTGCTCCGGCTCGTGCGCGACTGCGAGAGCGACGGCGTCGTGGTTGGAACCGGAAACGAGTGGTTCCCGGCCGAGCCCACCGGGCCGCACCTGCGGCTGAATTACTCCGGCCAGAATCCGGGGGCGTTCCCGGAGGGCGCACGGATTATTGGCAGCGCGCTGGCACGGCAGCGGAGCGGGCACTAACCGCTGCGGTGGGATGCCTCGGGATCGTCGGGCGCTTCCCGCCGGCGCTCCATCAACAGTTCCTTGGTCCTGACCAAGCGCAGGGCCGTCACCAGCACCAGCCCGCCCACCATGTTGAAAAGCAAGGTGTAGGCAAACCACACGAACCATTCGAGGTAGGTGATCCCGGCACCGGACTGGATGGCCCCGAAGATCAGCAGCGAATCCAGGATCGAATGGAACAGTTGCAGCCCGGCGAGGAGGAACCCGCCGATGACGGTGGCGATGATCTTGGCCGGGTCCGAGGAGGTGCCCTGCTGCATCCGGCTCATCAGGGTAATCGTGCTGCCACCCAGAATCGCCAGGGCAACCGTCTGCAGCGAGAACGGTGCCTCGGTGAAGTGTTTGGCCGATTCCGCAATCGTCGGCTCCCATTGCGGAAAGGCCTGCATGACAATCCACATAAACACCCAGCCGCCGGCGAGATTCGCCAGCAGCGTGCCGCCCCATAGCTTGCCGAGCTGCCTCACGCTTCCTTCCCGCGCCACGACGGCGGCAACGGGCATCAGGAAGTTCTCGGTGAACAATTCACTGTGCGCGAGGTACAGGGCAATCAGGCCCACGCTGAAGGCAATACCGGCCAGCAGATGATCCCCGGTTTCGTGCATGACGGCCAGGTAGGCCATGACACCCAACCCGACCTCAAGCCCGCCAAACACTCCGGTGATAAGGATGGTGCGGAGGGTCCGGTGCAGGCGTTCGGCACCTTCCGTAATCGTGTTGTCAAAGGATTCCTGGAGTTCATCCTCAACGGGCGCTTCCGATTCTCCGATTTCTCTGCGGCGTTCCTCGCTCATGGTGTCCCTTCGGTGCGCGTCGGTGGGGCGCCTCATTACCGTACGGATTAAACAGTAAGCCTGCTGAGGAAAATTGGGGTGGCCCGGCGCCCTTCACCACCGGCTGGGGCAGCCCCATTAGACTTTCAGGCATGGCACAAACGACGGCGGAACCCGGCACCGGTACCCGCACCACCGCTTTATGGTTCTTCCTCGGCTTTCCCGCCGCTCTCGTGCTGGTGGTGCTTGGGGCCCAAATCCACGGCCTGGACTTCACCGTCTACCGCGAGGGGGCATTGGCCTTCCTGGGACGCAGCGAACACCAGCTGTATGACCCAAGCCTGGTCCAGACGGACACCCGAGGACTGCCGTTCACCTATCCGCCGTTTGCCGCACTGCTGCTGACGCCGTTCGCCTTCCTTCCCGAGGCTGTGGGCCTGGTGCTGATCACGGCCACCTCATGCGTATGCCTTGTCATCACCGCACTGCTGGCCGCGCGCTACCTCCAGCTCAACAACGTCCTTCCGAAGCGTCTTCAAGGCGCGCTTGGTGGGACGGCCGGCGTCATCGTGGTGACCACCCTGCTGATCGGCGTGCTCGGGCCGTGGCGCGAGGGCCTGGGCTTCGGGCAGATCAACCCGATGCTGATGCTCCTGATTGTTGCGGACCTGCTCCGCCCGGCGTCATCGAAACTGCCCCGCGGCATCCTGATCGGCCTGGCCGCCGGCATCAAGCTCACCCCGCTGGCCTTCGGCCTGATCTTCCTGGTCCGGAGGGACTGGCGGGCCATCCTGACCCTGGGCATCACGTTTGCGGCAACGGTAGCCGTCGGCTGGATCGCGTCGCCGGAGCAGTCGCGCATCTTCTGGCTCGACTCGCTGTTTGACCCGGCCCGGGTGGGCGACACCACGGACATGTACAACGTGTCCCTGAATTCGCTGATCGCACATCTTGGCACGCCGGAGGCCCTGCAGCGTCCGCTGTGGCTGCTCGCCTCGGCCGCCGTCGTCGTGCTGGGGTACCTGGCTATCCGGCGCTCGGACGAGCGCGGAGACGCAGTGGCCGCCATCAGCGCCAACGCCGTGGTGATGCTGGCCATCTCACCGATTTCCTGGTTCCACCACTGGGTCTGGATTGCCCTACTCCTTCCGGCACTGTGGGTCGCGGTACGACGGCGGCGGGCCGGGGTGCGTGCCGCGGGCGGCGCCGTGCTGGTGGCGATGGTCCCGGTGTTCATGCTGTCCTCGGTCACCATCACCATGACGCTCACCGGAGTCGTAAGCGGGCAGGGGCCGGCGGCACTGGAACTGTTTACCGGCCTGGGCGTGGTGCTGCCGGTGGCGGCGCTGGTTTTCTGGGCCACCGCGCCGGTGCCGGGACGCGCGACAGGGAACAGTAAGGCCGTCCGGAGGCGCCCGCTCCGGCGTTAGTAGCGCGGACCCTCGACGGACCCCAGGGCCAGCAGCTCCCGCGAGCGCCGGTACTTCGCCGCCAGCCGCGTCCGCGTCTCCTCATCCAGTTTCCCCACCCGTTCGGGGCTGGTGTTGTCATCCAGATCCGCAGCTTTGACGATCCGGGCAATGTTGTTGGCCCGGACACGTTCAAAGTAGCGTTCCGGGGGCTCGCCCACACGTTTTGTCATGGCGTCCACGCCTTCGATCACCGTTTCGGGGAACCCTGCGCGCGCAGCGTCTCCAGGGTGGTTCCGGTATCTTCCACGGCGTCGTGGAGCCACCCCACAGCCCCAACCTCCTGGCGCAGATGATCCGGTGCCGTTTCCGCCGCAGTCCGGGCCACCCGTTCGGGGTGGCTGATGTAGGGGCTCCGGCTTTGTCCGCCTGTCCCTCGTGGGCTGCCCTGGCCACGCGTTCAGCGCGGGCTATGAGGTTTTCCATGTGTTCCCCTTGCTTGGCCTGCATCGGCCACTGGTTCGTTTCGAGTTCTGATTGGCCGCCCAATGCTTGCGGGTTCAGCCGCCCGCGTCCTGGCGCATGCCCTCATCCTAAGCAGCCCCTCCCCCAATTCTGCTCGGCCCCCGCGGGCACTGCGGACACTGCGGACGCCATGACGGCGGAGTGGAGTCCCACCGGTCAGCCAACCCTTGCCTGCCGGGTATGGTGCCAGCATGAAGAGAACGTTTCCTTTTTCGCCGCGTTCCGCCACCTCGCTCGCGGTCGGTGACCTGGTCCCCGTGCAGGGCTTCTCGGGCAATTGGGCGTGCCTGCAGGTCCTGGAACTCCAGCCTCGGAAGCGCGTGAATTTCGTCGCGGCGTTGCTCCCATGGCGAGGCACATCACCGCCCGGCCCCAACGCCGTGGCCGGTCTCGTTCCCCTTCGCCGCGCACTGACACGGATGGACATCTTTACTCAGGGCGGCCTGCAGGTGACCGGCAACGTTGCCCCCAGCGACAGCGGGCAGGAACGTTGGTACGGCCCGTCCTACGTGGGCAAGCGCACGCGCGTCTGGGGTTGGAAGCGGACGGTCCTCGCCGCCCAGGAGGTAGCGGACACCGGGTGGCCCCTCGCGGACGCGGACTAGTCCAGCACACGCCCCACATGCTCCAACCTGTCAGGACCGGTGGGGAATCCGCTCGTCGAGCCAGTCCCGGACTTCAGGCCACAGACTGTCCTTCACGCTGCGCCGGAAAAAGCCCATGTGCCCCATGGCAGGAACGCCGCCGTCGTCGGGCGTGTAGTTTCGGCGCTCCACGCGGGCATTCACCAGATGGCCGAAGAAGGGACCGATCTGGGCGGGCGTGGCCCACAGGTCGTCGCTGAGACCGATGGCGAGAACATCGGTCGTTACTTGGGCGGCCCGCTTGGCGGCGTCCATGCTCGGGTCGTCGAAAAAATAGCCGGGCCGTCGGGCCCAGCCGCTCCATTCCAGCACCGCGGTGCCTGGCATGTCCTCACCCAGCCCCAGCCGCCGGGCCGGGGCGAAGCCCAGCAGCCGGGCACACAGCGGCCCGACGACCCGGAGGACCAGCGTCACCCGGATGCGTTCCCGCCGAACTTCCACGGCACGGGTAACTCCGCCGTGCGAGGCCACAGCGACGAAACCGGCCAGTTCATCGGCGCCGTTGCCGAGAACCAGGGCCTGGCCGCCGAGGGAATGGCCGACGGCAAACTGCGGGAGGCCGGGAAAGCGGGCGGCCATCCATGCCGCCGCTGCGGGGACGTCCTGTTCCATCCAGTCCCGCATCCGCAGATGCCGGTTACGCTGCGGGCTGCCGGATGCGCCAATTCCGCGGTAGTCATAGGTAAGGACGGCGAATCCGTTGGCACACAGATACTCGGCAAAGCCTGCGTACAGCCGCTGCGCGACCGCAGTTGCGGAGTGAATGACCACGGCAGCCGTCGGCAGGCCCTCGGAGGGCGTGCGCAGGATTCCGAAACCCTCCCCCGGAAGGTATGGGAATGATGAACTGCTCGGAGGTAACCGGGGACGCGTTCTGGTTGGGCATGCGAACAATATACGCAGGACCCCGGGTTTCGGATTCCCGCGGCGCGGACGTCCGCTAGTTACTCTGCTGCATCCCCTGCACCCGGGCCCGGTAGCGCAGCGGAGACTCCCCCACGCTGCGCTTGAACGCCGTGCTGAAGGCGCTCTCGGAGGCGTAGCCCAGGTCCAGTGCCAGGGACCGGATGCGGATATCTTTGGATCCGAGCTCCCGCTGCGCCACCAGCATGCGCCAGTTGTTGAGATAGGTTCGCGGCGGAGTGCCGGCAACCTCCCGAAACCGCTCGGTGAAGGCGGTCCGGGACATTGCAGCCGCATGGGCCAACTCCTCCAGGCTCGGCGGATTGGCCCGGCGGGCGTGGATCAGCGCCACGGCAGGCCGCAGCCGTTCATCGGCTAGCAGCTTCAGCCATCCCCGGGGCAGGTCAGCGTGCTGAACGAACGTCCGGAGCACCTCCACCAGCAGCAGTTGCCCGTACTGGCGGACAGCAAAGGCCGATCCCATCCGCGGGCCGGATACCTCCGCAAACAACCGGTCGATCAGATTCTGCAGGTGCGGCGCGGCATCGGTGCCCGACCTGATGTGCGCCACGGGCGGAAGGGCCTGCCGGAGCAGTTCCCTGCCGGTGGTGTTCACAGCCACGCGCCCGCCGATGATGATGTCTTCCGTGCCGGGCGCACCCTCGCCCGCGCGGACAAATGTTCCGCTCGCGGGAGGTTCCAGGCGCAGCAACGCGCCGTCGCCGCTTCCACCCTCGAGCTTGAGCCAGCGGCGTCCGTTGAGGACGGCAACATCGCCGGTTTCAAGGATCAGGGGTGTGTCCTGGCCGTCGGTGGAGAAACGCACCCTGCCCTGCACAACCGCGAAGAACTTCAGGTCCTCGTCAATGCCGCTTTCGGTTTCCCACCGCCCGGACACGGCCGTGCTGCCCGAAATGATGCTCCTGACCTCGATGAGGTCAAGCACTTCCGATAACCGGTCATCCATCATGTTTGTACTTTAGAGCAAGAAAAGCGGACTTTCCGTTATTCCACGTACAGACTCCGATGAACAGACTTGAAGTACCTTCCCGGTCGGGTTGGTTTCTTTCCTTGAGGAGTTCCATGAATGAGCACATGATCGCCCTGGTTACCGGCGCCAACAAGGGCATCGGCCGGCAAATCGCGGGCCAGCTGGCCGCTCTCGGCCACACCGTGGTGGTGGCGGCACGGAATGCCGACGCCGGTGAGCGGGCTGCGGCGGAACTGCGTGCCGACGGCGGGAACGCCGTGGCGGTGGTCCTCGATGTCACTGACCCCGCCTCGGCAGCAGCCGCTGCGGACGCGGTGAAGCGCCGGTTCGGGAGGTTGGACGCGCTGGTGAACAACGCCGGGATTGTGGCAACGCCGGGCGTCAGCTTTGCCGCCCAGCAACCGGGTTCCGCCGAGGTGGACGAGATCCGCGCCATCTTCGAGACCAACTTCTTCGGCGTCATCTCGGTGACTGCTGCGTTCCTGCCGCTGCTGCGCCTCTCAGAGGCGCCCCGCATCGTCAACGTCTCCAGCGTGGCCGGCTCCTTGTCCGCGGTGTCCAATCCGGCCACGACAGATCCCATCGCCGGCGGATACGCGCCGTCAAAAACGGCACTAACCTCCCTGACACTGCAGTATGCCAAAGGGCTGGCACCGGAAGGCATTTTGGTCAATGCCGTCTGTCCGGGTTTTGTTGCGACGGATTTGAACGGCTTCCGGGGTACCCGCACTCCGGCCCAGGGCGCCCTTGCCGCCGTCCGGATGGCCACCATCCCGGCCGGCGGTCCCACCGGCACCTTCACCGACGAAGCCGGCACTGTCCCCTGGTGATTCAGACGGTGTACAAAGGGAACCATGACGAGCAGCCCGGACCGGACCGTAACGGTCTCCCTGCCCTTCACCGGGAAATGGAAAGTGGAAAACAGTCCCCTGCGGCGGGTCCCCAGCCACGGCACCCATCTGCTCGCCACCACCTACGCAATTGATTTCGTGGGAGTGGACGACGCCGGCCGGACGGCTCCGGGCATCAGCTGGCGGACGGCATTCGCAACGGAACCGCCGGAGCTGTTTTTCGCGTTTGGGCGGCCGGTGCTGGCGCCGGTTTCCGGTGAGGTCCTGGTGGTGCACGACGCAGAGGAGGACCACGATGCCCGCCGTTCCCAGCTGGCCCTGGTCCCCTACATGCTGGGCCAGCCGGCCCGGCTGCGGAGCGGACTGGCAGCCATCGGGGGAAACTACATCCTGATGTCCACGGCGGACGGCCGGGCCGTGGTGGGCGTGATGCACCTGCAGTCCGGTTCCGTCCGGGTTGCCCCCGGCCAGCGTGTGCTCGAAGGTGAGCACATCGCCGCCTGCGGCAACTCCGGAAACTCGACCCAGCCGCACGTGCACGTCCAGGCGATGGACGGGGCCGACCCGAGGACTGCACGGGGGCTTCCGATGAGCTTTAAGTCCTTCCACGAGAAGCTCCCCCGCAGCAGCGCCTTCGTTGCCCGCCGGGACACGCTGCCGGCTGAGGCCTCCATCGTGGAGGCACCGTAGCTGTCCCGGCGGGTGCGGGACATCAGACCCGCGACCGCTCCGGTGCCGCGGCGTCATCCGTGGAGATGCCCCGGCGCTTGTCGAAAATCGTGGCGCCGACTTCCTGCTCCGCCTGGTTGCGGATGGACAGGTCGATGCCGGGGCGGTCGCGGAGCATCATGGTGGCGGCTGCGGCAATGACCATCATCAGCAGCAGGTAGGCGGACACGGCAGTCGTGCCGCCCGTGGCGTTCACCAGGGCCTGGGCGATGGTCGGGGCAAAGGCGCCGCCGACGATGGCGCCCAGCGCGTAGGACACCGATACGCCGGAGAAGCGGATGGAGGCCGGGAAGATCTCGCTGTACCAGGCCGCCTGCGGCCCGTAGGTCAGGCCGAGCCCCACGGTGAACAGGGCCATCCCCAGGAACAGCATTCCGATGTCGCCGGTGTTGATCAGCCAGAACAGCGGGAACACGGTCAGCGCCAGGGCGGTGTAGCCGATCAGGTAGGTCTTTTTCCGCCCGATCTTATCTGCCATGAACCCGCTGACCAGGGTGAACACGAACCACAGGGCGGCGGACCCAGAGACCGCCAGGAGCACATCGGTGCGGTCCAGCGCCACGGCTCCGTCCGGGTCGGTGGAGTAGTTCAGGATGAACCCGCCGGTGGTCATGTAACCGGCGGCGCTGTTGCCGGCAAACACCAGGGCGGCCAGGACCACCAGCTTCCAGTGGTTCTTCAGGAGCTCCACGATGGGCATCTGGGTCTGCTTCTTCTTTTCCGCGATCTCTTCGAAGACCGGGCTTTCGTTCACCGACATCCGCACCATGAAGCCGACGCCGATCAGCACGATGCTCAGCAGGAACGGCACACGCCAGCCCCACTCAAGGAACGCGTCGCCCGGGGAGATGACTCCGGTCATGAGGGCGGTGACGCCGGAGGCCAGCAGCATGCCCAGGGGCACGCCGAGCTGGGGGAAGGACCCGAAGAGCCCGCGCTTGTTCCGGGGTGCGTGTTCCACGCTCATCAGCACCGCGCCGCCCCATTCACCGCCGGCGGAGATGCCCTGGATGATGCGCAGCAGCACCAGCAGGATGGGTGCCCAGATGCCTGCGGTGGCATAGGTGGGCAGCACGCCGATCAGGGTGGTGGCCCCGCCCATCAGCAGCAGGGTGATGACCAGCATCGCCTTGCGGCCGAGCTTGTCGCCGTAGTGGCCGGCCAGGAAAGCGCCCAGCGGACGGAACAGGAAGCTCAGGCCCACGGTTGCGAAGGTCAGCAGGGTGGCGAACTCGTCCCCGGCGGGCGCGAAAGAGCTGGGAGAAAACCAGGCCGGCCGCCGTGGCGTAAATGAAGAAGTCATACCACTCGACGGTGGTGCCGATCAGGGTCGCAACCGCAACCCTGCGGGTGTCCTTCTGGGCCGATCCCGGTGCCGAGCCCGGCGGTGATGCGGGGGTGGAAGACCGGGATGGCCGGGCGGAGTGGGGTCCGTTGCCGGTGACAGAAGCCATGGGGGTTCCTTATCAGTAGCTCGCGCGGACGTCGTCGTCCGCTGATGAAATGTATTTGGCGGTGAGGGCTTCGCTGCCCCGGGCCAGGAGGGCAACGTCGGCGCCCACCAGAATGAAGTCGACGCCGGCGCCGATGTAACGGCGGGCGGTCGCTTCGGCGAACGCGTTGACGCCCGCGAACTTGCCGGCCGCCTTGATCTCGCGGATGCAGTGCTCGACGGCGGCCACCACCTCGGGGTGGTCCTGCCGGCCCAGGTGGCCCATGGAGGCGGCGAGGTCGGACGGGCCGATGAACAGCCCGTCCACACCGTCCACTGCGGCGATGGCCGCCACGTTGTCGACGGCGGTGCCGGACTCAATCTGCACGAGCAGCGTGATGCTTTCGGCGGCGTTTTCCAGGTAACCGTCTATCCGGTTCCACCGGGAGGCCCGGGCCAGGGCGCTGCCCACCCCGCGGATCCCGTGCGGCGGATAGCGGACGGCGCGGACCATTTCGGACGCCTGCTCCGGCGTGTCCACCATGGGGATCAGCAGGTTCTGCGCCCCCAGGTCCAGGTACTGCTTGATCAGCACGGGATCTCCGGACGGCGGCCGCACCACCGGGGTGGCCGGATAGCCGTGCACCGCCTGCAGCTGCGCCAGCAGCGATTCCAGGCCGTTGGGGCTGTGCTCGGCGTCAAAAAGCAGCCAGTCCAGCCCGGAGCCGGCGCAGATTTCGGCCACCAGCGGGCTGCCGGAGCATACCCACATGCCGGTCTGCCGTCCGCCCCGGCCAGTTTCGCGACGAAGGGTTCTTCTACTCGAATCGGCATGTGATTGTTCCCAACGGTCCGTAGTCTGCGAGCACCGAATCCCCCTTGTAGACCCACATGGGGCGGGTGAAGGATCCGGCCAGGATGATTTCTCCGGCTTCCAGCGCGGTGCCGTGCGCGGAGAGTTTGTTGGCGAGCCAGTACACGCCGGCGGCGGGATGGTTCAGCACGCCCGCCGCCACGCCGGTTTCCTCGATGGTCTGGTTGCGGTACAGCAGGGCCGAGACCCAGCGCAGGTCCACGTCGGCCGGTTTCACCGGGTTCCCGCCCACCACCATGGCGCCCATTGCCGCGTTGTCGGAGATGGTGTCCACAATGGTGCGGCCGGACATCTCGATCCGGGAATCCAGGATCTCCAGGGCCGGCACCACGTAGTCCGTGGCGTCCAGAACGTCGAAGATGGTGCAGTTCGGGCCGGACAGCGGTTTGCCCAGCACGAAGGCCAGCTCCACCTCGATCCGGGGGTGGGTGTAGGTGTCCCACTGCACGGTGCAGCCGTTTTCCAGCACCATGTCGTCGAGGATGACGCCATAGTCGGGTTCGGTGATGCCGGTGGCGGCCTGCATGGCCTTGGAGGTGAGGCCGATTTTGTGGCCGGCGAGGGTGCGTCCGGAGGCGATCAGCCGCTCCCGCCACAGGTTCTGCACCGCATAGGAGTCCTCGATGGTCATCTCGGGATAGCGGGCGGTCAGCAGGGGAACCGGGGTGCGGGTCTGCTTCGCCTCGAGCAGTTCATCGGCCACGGCTGCGATGGTCTCTTTATCTAGCACGGCACTGCTTTCTGTTGGTTCCTGCCTGGAAGGGAGCATCTAAAGCTGGGTGCCGATCTTGAAGCCCTTGGCGGCGTCGCCCGCGGCGGCTCCGGCGTCGTCGTTGGCGCGGGTGTAGGAGAACCCGTCCGCGCCGATGGTCACGTCCATTTCGGACGAATCGGTCCGCGCGGTCACCTGCTGCGGGTTGCCGTCCAGGTCCAGCACCAGGGAGGCATCGGTGTACCAGGAGGGCACGACGGCGTTGCCCCACCAGTCGCGGCGCTGGTTGTCGTGCACGTCCCAGGTGACCGTGGGGTTGTCCGGGTCGCCGGTGTAGTAGTCCTGTGTGTAGATCTCGATGCGGTGGTCGTCCGGATCCAGGATGTAGAGGTAGAACGCGTTGGAGACGCCGTGCCGGCCGGGGCCGCGCTCGATCCGGTCGGAGATGCGCAGCGCGCCCATTTTGTCGCAGATCTGGATGATGTTGTGCTTTTCGTGGGTGGCGAAGGCCACGTGGTGCATGCGCGGGCCGTCGCCGCCGGTGAGGGCAGTGTCATGGACGGTGTCCTTGCGGTGCATCCAGGCGGCGTAGGTGACGCCGTCGGAATCCTTGATGTCCTCGGAGACGCGGAAGCCCAGGTCCTCCAGGTAGGCGCGGCCGCGCGGCACGTCGGGGGTGACCTGGTTGAAGTGGTCCAGACGAACCAGCTCACCGGCGGAGTAGAGGTCGTAGCGCTGGGTCAGTCGCTCCACGTGGTCCACGGCGTAGAAGAATTCGTACGGGAAGCCCAGCGGGTCCTCCACGCGGACCGAGTCGCCCACGCCCTTGGTGAAGCCTTCGGCCCGGCGTTCGGTGCGGCAGCCCAGTTCCTTGTAGTAGGCCTCGGCCACGTCCACGTCCTCGGGGGTGCGCACGCGGTAGGCGAAGGACGCGACGGCGGCGACGGGTCCCTTGCGCAGCACCAGGTTGTGGTGGATGAACTCCTCCAGGGAGCGCAGGTAGATGACCTCGTCGTCCTCTTCGGTGACGTGCAGGCCCAGGACATCCACGTAGAACTCGCGGGACTTCGCCAGATCGGTGACGATGAGCTCCATGTAGGCGCAGCGGACGATGTCCGGCGGCTGGATGGACGGCGTCGGAATGGGGTTGGGATTGATGGCCGAAACGCTCATGATGTTGCTCCTTTGCAAGAAATGGTGGGAAGAGTGCGGGGACGCTTAGCCGTCGACCTTGGCGGCGTCGTCGGTCCCGAACTTGGGGGTGTGGACCTTGCCGAGGGTGATGTGCACGGCCTGCTGGTCGGTGTAGAAGTCGATGGAGCGGTAACCGCCCTCGTGGCCCAGTCCGGAGGACTTCACGCCGCCGAACGGGGTGCGCAGGTCGCGGACGTTGTGGCTGTTCAGCCACACCATCCCGGCCTCGGTGCTCTGCGCGAAGTTGTGCGCGCGGGTCAGGTCGGACGTCCAGATGTAGGCGGCCAGGCCGTACTTGGTGTTGTTGGCCAGCTCCAGGGCCTCGGCCTCGGTGTCGAACGGGGTGATGGCGACGACGGGACCGAAGATTTCCTCCTGGAAGATCCGCGCGTCGGGGGCGACGTCGGCGAAGACGGTGGGGGCAATGTAGTTGCCCTCCTCCAGACCTTCGGGGCGGCCGCCGCCGGCGAGCAGGCGGCCCTCGGTCTTGCCGATCTCCACGTAGGAGGCAACCTTCTTGAAGTGCTCGGGGTGCACCAGGGCGCCCACCTGGGTCTTGGGGTCATGCGGATCGCCGACGACGATGGTCTTGGCGCGGGCGGCGAAGCGTTCGCAGAACTCGTCGTAGACCGGGCGTTCGACCAGGATGCGGGAGCCGGCGGTGCAGCGTTCGCCGTTGAGGGAGAAGACACCGAAGAGGGCCGAGTCGATGGCGGCGTTCAGGTCCGCGTCCGCGAAGATGACGCAGGGGCTCTTGCCGCCGAGCTCCATGGACATGCCCTTGAGGTTCTCGGCGGCGTTGCGGAAGATCGTCTTGCCGGTGGTGGTTTCGCCGGTGAAGGAGATCAGCGGGACGTCCGGGTGCTTCACCAGCGCGTCACCGGCTTCCTCGCCCAGGCCGTTGACCAGGTTGAACACACCGGCCGGAACGCCGGCTTCGGTGAAGATGTCCGCCCAGAGGGAGGCGGAGAGCGGAGTGAATTCGGCCGGCTTGAGCACCACGGTGTTGCCGGTGGCCAGAGCCGGGGCGAGCTTCCAGGACTCGAGCATGAACGGGGTGTTCCACGGGGTGATGAGCCCGGCGACGCCGATGGGCTTGCGGTTCACGTAGTTGATCTGACTGCCGGGGACCTTCATGGCGTCGTCGAACTGGGCGACGATCAGGTCCGCGAAGAAGCGGAAGTTCTCGGCGGCGCGCAGGGCCTGGCCCTTGGCCTGGGTGATGGGCAGGCCGGTGTCGAAGGTTTCCATTTCGGCCAGGCGGCCTTCCTGGGCTTCGACGGCGTCGGCGATCTTGTTGAGGATGCGGGCGCGTTCGCGCGGCTTCATTTTCGGCCACGGGCCGTTCACGAAGGCTTCACGGGCGGCAGCGACGGCGGCGTCGATGTCTTCCTTCTGGCCGGCGGCGGCGGTGGCGTAGGTCTTGTTGGTGACCGGATCCAGCACGTCAAAGGTGGCGCCGTTCACGGAGTCAACGAACTTGCCGTTGATGAAGTGCTGGATGTGCGTGGGAAGGTTCTCGGGGACGAAATGCTTCGACATTGTGGGGTTTCCTCTTTCTGCGTTCGAAGTTCTAAGTCGTTTGAAGTTCTGGAGTTCTGCGTCAGATGGGTGACGGCGGCTGGCCGTTTTGGGCCAGGAAGGCGTTGAGCGTGTTGGTGCGGTGCGCGCGGGCGGCGGCTTCGACGTCGGACGCCGGAGCGCCCGCTTCGATCAGGTTCAGCAGGTTTTCGTGTTCCTCCACCGAGGCGTGTGCCCGGCCGGGCACGTAGCGGAAGGTGGAGGTGCGCATCCGGCCCAGCCTCCCCCACCCGCGGTGCACGAGGTCCAGGATGTGCGGGTTGGGGCAGCGCCCGTAGAGCAGCGCGTGGAACTCGGTGTTGAGCTGGGTGAAGCGCACCGGGTCAAAGGCGTTCAGCACCTCGCGCATCTGCCGGTTCAGCTCCCGCGCCTGCGCCAGCTCGTCTGTGCCGATGGCGGGAGCTGCCAGCGCGGTCGCGGCACCTTCGATGATGCTGAGGGTCTGCATGGTGTGCAGGTACAGGTCCGGATCGATGCCGGCGACGGCGGCGCCAACGTTGCGCTCGAAGGTGACGAGGCCTTCGGCTTCGAGCCGGCGGATCGCTTCGCGCACCGGAACCACGCTGAAGCCCAGGTCAGAGGCGATGCTGCTGAGCACCAGGCGGTAGCCGGGTCCGTAGTCACCGGAGCTGATCTTGGCGTGCAGGACCTGGTACGCCTGCTCCGACTTGCTGCCGGTGCCGTTTTCGGCGCTGCTGTTGACCGGGGTGCTCACACCTGTTCCGCCGCCCAGGCCTCGTACTTGTCCTTCCAGGCGGCGTTCATCGGATACAGGCCGTCCACGCTGTTGCCGGCTTTGACCATTTCGGCGATGAACTCCTCCTGGTGTTCCTGCTTGATGCAGGCCTCCACCAGCTCTTCGGCGATGGCCGGCGGGATGACGAGGACGCCGTCGTCGTCGGCCACAATGATGTCGCCGGGCTGGACGGTGGCGCCGCCGCAGGCAATGGTGATGTCCGTGTCCCAGGGGATGTGGCGGCGGCCGAGCACCGCGGGGTGCGGGTTGGCGCAGTAGACGGGCAGGTCGAAGCCGGCCACGGTGGAGTAGTCGCGGACGCCGCCGTCGGTGATGATGGCTGCGGCGCCGTTGTACTGGGCGCGCAGGGCGAGGATGTCGCCCAGGGTGCCGGTGCCCTTTTCGCCGCGGGCTTCCATGACCAGGATTTCGCCGTCGCGCACGGAGTCGATGGCGCGCTTCTGGGCGTTGTAGCCGCCGCCGTGGGTCTTGAAGAGGTCCTCGCGGTTGGGGACGTAGCGCAGGGTGCGGGCGGTGCCGACCACCTTGCGGCCGGACTTGGTGCCGGTGAGGCCGTCGATGGAGACGTTGTTCAGGCCGCGGGCGCGCATCTGCGAGCTGAGGGTGGCGGTGGCGACGGATTCCAGCTTGGCCTTCAGCTCCGGGGTGAGCGTTTGCTTCTCTTCCTTGGGTGTTAGGCCGGCCTTTTCGGCGGAGCCCCACGCTTCTTCGCGCTGCTTGTCGTCGATCTTGGGCTGCGCGCCGAAGGGGGCGAGCGGCGTCGTGCCGTCGGTGACAGTGGTGCTCAGGCGGCCGGTGGTTTGGTCCGTGCCGGGGACATCCACTTCGACTTCGAGGCGGTCGCCGGGGACGGCGACGGAGGCACCCGCCGGGGTGCCGGTGAGGATGATGTCGCCCGGTTCCAGGGTGAGCAGCTGGGAGAGGTCGGCGACCAGTTGGCTGAACGGGAAGAGCAGGTCGGCGGTGGTGTCGTCCTGCGCCAGTTCGCCGTTGACCCAGGTGCGGACGCGCAGTGCTGCCGGGTCGACGTCTGCCGCGTCCAGGACGGCGGGGCCGACCGGGGTGAAGCCGTCGCCGCCCTTGGAGCGGAGGTTGGAGCCCTTGTCTGCCCAGCGCAGGTCGTAGACGCCCAGGTCATTGCTGGCGGTCACTCCCCCGACGTGGCTCCAGGCGTCCTCGACGCTGACGCGGCGTGCGGTCTTGCCAATGATGAGGGCGATTTCGCCTTCGAAGCCGAGCAGTTCGCACCCGGCCGGGCGTTCCACGATGCCCTAGTCAGGGCCAGCGAGGAGCCGGGCTTGAGGAAGTAGGAGGGCTGTTCCGGGGTGCGTCCGCGTTCGGCTGCCCGGCTCGGGTAGTTGATGTGGACGGCGATTACCTTGCCCGCATCTGCCAGCGTGTCCTTGGTGGCGGCGCTGCTCGTGGACATGTCACTCCTAGATCAAGTACGAAATCGTATATGATCAGGATTACATGTGGTGGTGATCACGTCAAGGGGTTCGCATAGGCCCTGACAACTATTTGCCTTGTAGCCGGTGGATCGGCCACTGTTTCTGACTGGAAGAAAGGGGAGGGTGAACCGTGAGGATCGACTATTGCACCACCTGGCGCCATACCTAGACAACAGACAGGTAGCGCATTACGGGTAGATTGAACCCTATGCATATAGAACGAGTTGATGTAGAGCGACTATTGGGTTTTAGACGACTCAGCATCGACCTGGACCCTCAACTCCAACTCATAGCGGGACCAAACAATGCAGGTAAGTCATCCCTTCTGCGCGTACTGGAAACGTTCTTTGCCGACCCAGCACCGGAGGATTTGCAAAGGCTGAAGCCTCTACATGAATACTACGTCCAGGGTGGTCCTCGCATGATGTCGAGCATTCAAGTCAAGTTCGGCGGCCTGACCAAGGCCGAGGCGGAGCAGTTCGAAGATATAACATCGCAAGACGGCACGTTCAGGATCAAAATTTCTTGTACACGGAAAGGGACGATCAGCTACCACAGCTATCGTGAGTCATCACATGCGCGCGAGCGTTATGAGCAAGTCTTACAGTCCTTCAATTTCGTGAAAATCCCATCCGTCCGCGTGAGCGATCCCACCCAAACGGAACATGACCAATCGCTAGTTCGCCTATATGAGACACTCGAAGGGGTGCTAGTACGCAAGGGAAGCTCGCGTATAACTCAGTTGCAGAAAGACTTCGCGGAAGCCATCGCACCGGTTGAGAGCCTCGTGCATAATGTTCTGAGTGATTCGGTAGCCGCTGTTGCGTCTGAGCTTCCATTCCGTGAAGGCCACCTTGGTATCAATCTTCCAGACTCCCGGCATGCGCTCCGCGGCATGCTGCAAGAAGCTGTCATCACAAGTCGTGATGAGGTGGAGGTGCCTATTGCTGAGCGCGGTACCGGGTTCCAATCGGCAATGGTTCTCGGCATTCTCCGTTATGTCTCCTCCAGGGCGAAGCAACCAGGAGTAAACGTCGTATTCGCAATCGAAGAACCCGAGGCTTTCCTCCACCCTCAGACTCAGAGGGCGATGGCGAAAATACTGAGAGACATCTCCGTCGACGCACAGCTTTTGGTCACAACCCATAGTCCTGTTCTCGTCGATTCGTTCTCGGTAAGCCGTATCAGCCGACTGCCGTTGAGTCCGGCCGGCATGACATACACATCGAGACGCCAAGACCTGACGGAAGCGGAAGAAGGCCGGCTAACCCGCTATTGCGATGCAACCAATAGTGAGCTGGTGTTTGCGAATGCCGTACTTCTTGTTGAAGGCCATGGAGACAAGCTGCTGATCGACTACCTATTGGAAAGGATTACTGGTGGTGCTGGAGGGCACTACGCCCTGGGTATCGCGGTCATTGAAGCCTCCGGAATAGACACCATCACCCACCTTGTCCAGTTGGCTCAACTTTTCGATGTTCGTGCATACGTCATCACCGATAAAGACGGCGTGCATAAGGCCGGGGGAAATGGGAAGCGCAAACTACTGGAGATCCTGAAAGTCAAGGACCCAAAGCCGACCCCGGAAGAACTTGCCGAGATACGCTCCTTAGCTGACTCTGACGTCACCAGCCTAACGGCAGCTCTAGAACAGCAGGCAGAAATCAATAAGAAGGTTCAATTTTGGGACGCTTTTGTACTCAGTTCCGACCTGGAGGGTCTGCTGCTCGACACGGTAAACCAGAAGGACTTGGCGCACCTATTAGGACCAAACGGCACCGGTCAAATCGATGATGCAACCGCGAAAAAATTTGCCGATGGCACCCAAGGGAAAGAGGAAATGGCCTCGTGGCTGGGATCCAAGGGTTGGAACTCGGCACGCAAGCCGTCAGCAAAAGCGAAGCCGCATCTCCCTTCGGCACTCCTCAGAGAGCACCTGAGCTCTCGCAAGTCGCCCCGAGCCATCCGCCCACTGGATCAATGGCTTGAGGCGATAGTGAAGGACCACCAACGATCACCCCTCTGACTAACACCGCCCGTCAACCAGATCCTGGCTTATGGAACTTATCTCAGCGCCACTCCCTCAACCACCACTGATGAGATATAGGTTTGCGTATGATATGTTTCATACATAAACCTACATCGGAGGCTGGGGGCTATGGAACGCGTGAGGGCAAAGCAGTTCGTTCAAGACCACGAAGAGGCGCTGAGGGGCGTCGACAAACTCCTGCGCTCAAGTTCAGAAAAGGCTGTACGGCTAGTCAGCGAAGCCTTCGAGGCATTCGAGTTTACTGCTTCTGACGCGCATGCCGCTTTGGCGCGCTTGTGCTTCTGGAGCCAGGCTGAGGGCGATCGCCGACTGCATGACTCGGGCTGGAAGGTCATCCGTCGCGCAAACGGTGGCTGTTTTCGCATCACAGACGACATTGAGATTCGTTTACTGAAACGCCCGCCGAACGTCGCTGAATTACCCGAGGCACAGGAGGGAGTAATACCTCTTTTCACTTATGACCCGGACCCGGGAATGCTTCCTCACGCATGGTCCAACCCGAAGATCCAGTACGCGATCTACTGGGATGCAGATCCGTACGGCGTCGTCACGAGAATCAACTTTGTCGCCGGATTCGACCTCAGCCTGACGAATGCGACAGTTCTAACTGAGCATCCGTTGCCGTTTGCAGGTAGGGATCAAACAGAGGTTGATAATTCAGAGGCCAATAAGTCTACGACAGTGGCGCCGGACCACTCAAATCCGTTCGATATTTTCTTCGACAATTTCGGCGCTAACAGTGGGACTGATAAAGAAAATTAATGACACCTACCGCCACTTAACTAGCGGGTAAGAACTAGTAGGACATGAATAACATTTACCCCGATCGTCTCGTCCAAGCACGAGCTTTAAGGAAAGTCAAGGCAATTGACTTAGCCTCCGCTCTTCACTGGACACCTGTCCGACTATCACGAACGGAAACCTCACCGAGAGCTGACATCAGTGATGCTGAGCTCGACATCATTGTAGACACATTGAATTTTCCTCGCGCGTTCTTTATGCGCCCTCCAGCGCCCGAACTGATGTATGGAGGAATCTTGCATCGACGTACAAAGAGGACAAACAAGACTGAATTGACTTACTGGGACGAGCTAGCGCGGCACGTGGCGGACTTTGCCTTAGACCTACATAGCCTGCGATCCCTACCACCAGTTATGTTGCCCACTGTGGATCATCGCGAGCCAGTACAAGCCTCGGCCGCGGAGGTTCGTAAGCGTCTTGGCTTGGCGCCAGCCGAGCCTATAGACAACCTGATACTGAGGTGCGAGCTAGCTGGTGTGGTGGTGGTGCACCGCCAGCCGGCCTTTTCCAACGCTTCCCCGAGCGCTGGGCGATTTTACGGCTCCTCCGCATGGTTACGAGGCCGAGACAGACTGGCACCTCTCCCAGTGATTTTACTGAATTCGATTGATTCGTGGGAACGTCTGCGGCTAACCGTGGGTCACGAACTGGGTCACCTCGTCTGCCACACTCAGTCACGCCCAGCCGACGACAACGAGATGGAAACCCAAGCATTCTCGTTTGCTTCGGAGCTTTTGGCGCCGATTCGATACGTCGCTCAGGAACTTCCTTCACGCCCAACTCTTAATTCTTTACTTCCTATCAAGCAAAAATGGGGAATATCGATTGGAGCGTTGCTCAAACATTTCCATGCAAACTATGCTTTAGACACAGATGTGGTCGAGGCACTTCAAAAACAACTCTATACGCGACGCAATCCTAGAACAGGTAAAACCTGGGGGGCTACTGAGCCGGGCTACGATGAAAGGCCGGTTGAGTCCCTCGCATGCTGGATACATGGGTAGAAAAATTCTACGGAAAAATTCCATCTAATGCCGTAGCCAATCAGATCAAGTTTGTTCCCGAGGATTTATTGACCCTCAGTCTGAGTCGGGAACCACTCGTATCTTCAGGCAATGTAGTCAATTTGAGCGCACGAAGAGGTTCGGTCTGAGGGCAGTGGATCTCCACTGGGAGTCGGCGGTTGTGAGAGACACTTGATTTCTTACTCTTCCATTATTGAGGCCTCGCGATCCGACCGCTGGTGGTGGCGATAGTGGCTCTTCGTGGTTCGTGGGGAATTAGATTCCTGGGTGAGTGTCATGCCGCCGCCCGGACGGCACTTCTCAAGAGAATAACGGATCTGTAGTTGGCGGGATTACGGTAGCCTTGGGCCGTGCGCTTGATCCGCTTGACGGCCGTGTTGTTGGCCTCGACTTTGCCCGTGGTGGCGCCGGTAATGATCAGCACCTCGATCTCGTTCCACCGCAAATAGTCCGGTAGAGCCTGTTCGTTTCCGGTCGTGCCGCTGCTTTGACCAGTTCCTCGAGTTGGGTTTTCGCGGCCGCAGCATCTCCCAGCGACCCGCTGCGCAGCAGGGCCCGCACTTGTTCCTTGACCTTCCACACGGCCCGCAGTGTTCCGGTCGGATCATCGGAGGCGAACACTTCTTCCAGCCGGTGGGCTGCCTTCTCGGTGAGCGTGTTCCCGGCACGCAGCAGCAGCATCCGGTGCGCCCAGGCCTTGTCCACGGCCCGGCCGCGGCGGCCCTTGACCTGCTGGGAGAGATTCTGCCGGTTCTCCGTAACCGCCTGATTGGCCAGCGAGACCAGATGGAAGTGATCGACCGCGACCGCGGTGCGCGGCAACCACATCCTCAACGCCTTCCGGAACGCTGCGGAGGGATCGATCGCCACCACCTGCACGGCCAAACGCCAGGCCAGCGGCCGGGCGAAGAGCCAGTCCCCGACGCCTTTGTGGGCTCTTCGTGGTTCGTGGGGAATTGAGTTCGTGTCGTTAGAGACAAGAGGGCCCGTGGCCCTGCTGGGATGAGTGTGTCTAAGCATTCAACGTGGAACAGGACCACGAGCCCTTGCGTGAGCCTACCGGGGTCGAAGCCGATGCTGCCACCGCCCTCTTCAACCTGCCCGATTTCGGTGTCATGTCCACCCGTGTCGGTGCCGACGGAACACGAACAGTCATCGTTGAAACCGATCAACCACCAGGGTGCCCGACCTGCGGGGTGATCTCGGTCCGACGGAAAGAGCGCCGGTTCCAGCGACTGCGCGACATCCCAATAGCTGGACCGGTGGAAGTGGTGTGGTCAAAGTACCGCTGGTACTGCGACGAACCGGTCTGTCCCCGGCTGTCCTTTTTCGAATCCACGGCTCAGGTCCCGGCCCGGGCACGGTCCACCGCCCGGTTGCGGGAGCACCTCGTGGACGCGGTCATCCGTTCGGGCCGTGCCGTCGCCGAGACAGCTGCCGGCTTCGCGGTGTCGTGGTGGATGGTTCGGGCTGCGCTGAATGAAGCGTCCCTGCTCCGGCTGCCTGACGTAGATGCTCTCAGCCCGCGGATGCTGGGCATTGATGAGCACCGGTTCCGGTCCGTGCGTTATTTCCAGGACCCGGCCACGATGGCCTGGACACGGGTTGAACCCTGGATGACCACGATCGTGGATCTGGATACCGGCCAGGTCTTGGGCGTGGTCGATGGGCGGCACCACAAGGGTGTCGGGGACTGGCTCTTCGCCCGGCCGCTGGCCTGGCGTTTGGCCGTGCAGGTGGTGGCGATCGATCCCTCCGCAGCGTTCCGGAAGGCGTTGCGGATGTGGTTGCCCCGCACCGCGGTCGCGGTCGATCACTTCCATCTGGTCTCGCTGGCCAATCAGGCGGTTACGGAGACCCAGCAGAATCTCTCCCAGCAGGTCAAGGGCCGCCGCGGCAGGGCGGTGGACAAGGCCTGGGCGCACCGGATGCTGCTGCTGCGTGCCGGGAACACGCTGACAGAGAAGGCAGCCCACCGGCTGGAAGAAGTGTTCACCGCCGATGATCCGACCGGAACACTGCGGGCCGTGTGGAACGTGAAGGAACAAGTGCGGACACTGCTGGGCACGGGTTCGCTGGCAGATGCTGCGGCCGCGAAGACTGAGCTCGAGGAACTGGTCAAGGCGGCGGCACGACCGGAAACGAACCGGCTCTATCGGACTGTTTGCCGGTGGTGGAGCGAGATCGAGGTGCTGATCATTACCGGCGCCACCACAGGCAAAGTCGAGGCCAACAATACGGCCATCAAGCACATAAAGCGCACGGCGCGCGGCTATCGTAATCCTGCCAACTACAGATCGGTTATTCTCTTGAGAAGTGCCGTCCGGACGGCGGCATGAGACTCACCCAGGAATCTAATTCCTCACGAACCGCGAAGAGCCCTTTGTGGTGCCGCCCATCGACCACGCCCAAGACCTGGCCGGTATCCAGATCCACGATCGTGGTCATCCAGGGTTCAACCCGTGTCCAGGCCATCGTGGCCGGGTCCTGGAAATAACGCACGGACCGGAACCGGTGCTCATCAATGCCCAGCATCCGCGGGCTGAGAGCATCTACGTCAGGCAGCCGGAGCAGGGACGCTTCATTCAGCGCAGCCCGAACCATCCACCACGACACCGCGAAGCCGGCAGCTGTCTCGGCGACGGCACGGCCCGAACGGATGACCGCGTCCACGAGGTGCTCCCGCAACCGGGCGGTGGACCGTGCCCGGGCCGGGACCTGAGCCGTGGATTCGAAAAAGGACAGCCGGGGACAGGCCGGTTCGTCGCAGTACCAGCGGTATTTGGACCACGCCACTTCCACCGGCCCGGCAACGGGGATGTCGCGAAGCCGCTGGTGACGGCGTTCCTTGACTCTCACGGCGATCACCCCGCAGGTAGGGCACCCTGGTGGTTGATCGGTTTCAACAATGACTGTTCGTGTTCCGTCGGCACCGACACGGGTGGACATGACACCGAAATCGGGCAGGTTGAAGAGGGCGGTGGCAGCGTCGGCTGCGACCCCGGTAGGCTCACGCAAGGGCTCGTGGTCCTGTTCCACGTTGAATGCTTAGACACACTCATCCCAGCAGGGCCACGGGCCCTCTTGTCTCTAACGACACGAACTCAATTCCCCACGAACCACGAAGAGCCATCATGGTCGAGCACTACCGCCAGCGCGCCTTCCTGGGCCTGATCGTCACCGACGGCATCTACCCCTCCTTCCCCGGCCAGGGCAACCCCCTCATGCCCGGCCTGGTCACCGAGGAACACGTCATTGGCTGGAAGCGCGTCACCGACGCCGTGCACGAGGCCGGCGGCCGGATCGTCGCCCAGCTGATGCACTCCGGACGCGTCGCGCACGAAAACATCAACGGCGGCCACCAACCGCAGGCCCCCAGCGCCATCGCGGTCGAAGGCATGGCCCACACCTACGAGGGCAAGGCACCCTACCCGGTGCCGCACGCCCTCACCGAAGCCGAACTTCCCGGCGTCCAGCAGGACTTCGTCTCCGCCGCGCAGAACGCGATGAAGGCAGGGTTCGACGGCGTGGAGCTGCACGGTGCCAACGGGTACCTGCTGCAGGAATTCCTCTCCCCGTCTCCAACACCCGCACCGATAACTACGGCGGATCCCCGGAGAACCGGGCCCGGATGGTCATCGAGACCTTCCGCGCCGTGGCCGAAGCTGTCGGCGCCGAGCACACCGCCATCCGCATCTCCCCGGAACACAACATCCAGGGCGTGCTGGAAAACGACCGCGCCGACGTGACCGCCACCTACACCGCGCTGGTGGACGGCATCGCGGACCTGAAGCCTGCCTACCTCTCCATCCTGCACAAGGATCCCGCTGACGAGATGATCCAGGACCTGCGCCGCCGCTTCGGCGGCCCGGTGCTGCTGAACACCGGCTTCGGCACCGTCACCAGCCGCGAGGACGCGATCATGCTGCTCGAGGAGGACCTGGCTGACGCCGTCGTCGTCGGCCGCCCGGTCATCGCCAACCCGGACCTGGCCCGCCGCTGGCAGGAAGACCTGCCGCTGAACGAGGTGGACCAGGCCACCGTCTACACCAACGGTGCCGCCGGCTACACGGACTACGCGCTTCTGGAGACGGTCGCTTCCTAAGCAACGATTACAACAGAAGGACGACGGCAGGCCCTCCGCGCGATGCGGGGGCCTGCCGTTTCCTTAACGGGACGGTTTCAGCGTCGAGTGGCTCTGACGACGACGTCGTGAATGGTGGACTCGCGTCCTTCGGGACCGGACATGGTTCGGTGTGACTCCTCAGCGGTCACGACCTCCCACTCAGCGGGATCGAGGCGTGCGGTGATGTCGGCAACGGTTGCCGAGGCCGAAGCGGGCGGTCCGTTGAGGTACCTGCCGTGCCCGTGATCACTTCCGTGCTGGTGATCGTCCCCACTGGCCCAGCGGTCGAGGTGGCCAACGATGAGGAGGGCGCCTCCGGGGCGACCCAGGAGGCGGTGCGGTCGTAGAAATCCAGTTGCGGCATAGCGGGGTGGGCGTAGTGCGTGGTCACTAGGTCGTACTGTGCGTCCGGCTCCCAGGTGGACAGGTCCGCCTGGACCCACTGCACCTGATCAGCGACGCCGGCGTCCGCGGCGCGCCCGGCTGCGCGGTCGAGTGCCGCGGAGGCGATGTCTGCGCCGGTGACCTTCCAGCCGTGCGTGGCGAGCCATATCGCTTCGGTTCCGGCGCCACATCCCGCGTCGAGTGCGGTCCCCGGTGCCAGGTTGCCGGTTTCCCGTATTAGATGTGGGTTGGCCTGGCTGTTTCCCATGGCCGTGACTCGGTCGCCCTGCCAGATCTGGTCCCAGTACTCGTGATCGAACGTGTGCTCCATTGTGGGGGTTCCGTCAGTACTTGAGGCGGCTGCCGCGGCCACGGCTCGATCGAGATCCTTCATGATGAGATCGGTGTTGATACCTTGCGCTGTCAGGGCCCCAGCGGCGGCGGCGGCCCCGACTTGGGCGCCGATGTTGGAGGAGTTGCCAGCGGCCCACACCCCGGGCACCGAGGTGGCGCCGGACGCATCGGTCTCGATGAACGCACCAGCGGGATGGGCCGTCGCTGCGATGCCGATCCCGGCGAAGAGTTCGGTGCGGGCGACCATCGGTGTCGAGACCACCACTGCGTCGACCGCAACGACCGTCTCGCCTAATCGCACACCGCTCACGTGGTCGTCCTCGATCTCCAGCCGCGAAATCCGGCCGGCGACGATTGCGACGCCGAGCGCCTCGAGCTTGGCGCGCTCCTGCCCTTCGAGCTGGAGGTCGTGGGTGAAGAACACGACATCGGAACTCCACTGGCTGAACAGGATGGCCTTGTGCAGAGCCATCGGGTTGGTGCCCAGCACTCCGATCCTGCGATCACGGACCTCCCAGCCGTGACAGTAGGGGCAGTGCAGGACACCACGACCCCACTGCTCCCGCACCCCGGGGATGTCCGGCAACTCGTCCACCAGCCCCGTTGCGATCAGCAGCCGCCGGGCGCGAAGGACCACACCGCCGCGGAGCACGACCGAGAACCCGTAAGACGCGCTGGACACGTCAACCACCTCGTCGTCCAGGATCTCGCCGCCGTACCTGCGGACCTCCTGGCGGCCGCGAACCAACAACTCCAGCGGACTCAACCCCTCGAGGCCGAGCAACCCGTGCACCGCGTCCGCCGGAGCGTTCCTCGGCTGGCCCGCGTCCACAACCGTCACCGACCGGCGCGCCCGGGCCAGCGTCAACGCAGCGCTCAGGCCAGCAGCGCCGCCACCAACAACCACCACGTCACGAAGAAAATCCGTATGCTCTGCCATTGCTGTCCTCTCGATTCGAGTGCTGCTGCCGGTCCGCACCAGCACTTGTTGAGAATGACTCACAACAAGGCGCCTAGCAATCCTTATTGCCGAATGGCAAGATATGGACATGGACGAGTCGATAGATCGCACCCTGGATGCCGTCGGGCCACGGCTGAAGCAGTTGCGGCAACGCCGGGACATCACCTTGTACGACCTCTCCGAGGAGACCGGGATCTCGACCAGCACACTGTCCAGGCTCGAGGCCGGGCTCCGGCGTCCCACGCTCGAACAACTGCTGCCGCTGGCACGCGCCTACGGCGCCACCCTGGATGAACTCGTCGACGCACCACCGACCGGTGACCCACGCATCAACCTGCGCCCGATACGCGCCAACGACGGCCGGACCATCCTGCCCCTCACCCGCAGGGCCGGAGGCATCCAGGCCTATAAGTTCATCCTCCCCAGGGGACGCGACGACGCTAAGCCCGACCTGCGCACCCACGAGGGCTATGACTGGGCTTTCGTTCTGAACGGCAATCTCCGACTCGTCCTTGGTGAGCACGATCTGATCCTCAAACCCGGCGAAGCCGCAGAGTTCGACACCCGTATCCCTCACTGGTTCGGCGCCACCAGCTCAGGACCCGTCGAATTCCTCACCCTTATCGGCAAACAGGGAGAACGGGCGCACCTGCGCACCAGCCCGACGCAACGCAACGATGGCCATCTCTAATTCCGGCCAGACTCAATAGCCGCTGTCTCACGGAATATCCCGGTGCCGTCCCGGTGCTGCTGAATACCGGCTTCGGCACCGTCACCAGCCGCAATGACGCGATCATGCTGCTCGAGGAGGATCTGGCCGACGCCGTCGTCGTCTGCCGCCCGGTCATCGCTAACCCGGACCTGGCCCGCCGCTGGCAGGAAGACCTGCCGCTGAACGAGGTGGACCAGGCTACCGTCTACACCGACGGTGCCGCCGGCTGCACGGACTACCCGGCACTGGAGACGGTCGCCTAGCTAAAACGCCCGACGACGGCAGACCTTTCGCATGGTGCGGGAAGCCTGTCCTCATTTTCGCCGGGCATTCCACTTAACCAGATGTCATTGACGCAGGAGGGTTTCAGTTAGAGTCGGCGATTGAGGACGGCCCCCGCCGTCACCCGTCTGCTGCTCGACGCCGAATGCGGGCGGTACGCGGCGCCAGGGACGACGGTCGTAGATTGCCAGCAGCTGCGCACCAAGTCCAAGGAACACCATGGCCAGCCACGCGACGATGTTCAGCCACGGAATATGCAGGGCGACAATAAGGATCAGACCCCCGACGAGTGCCTTGATCACTGGATGCTGGTTGCCGCGGAAAATGAGCCTGCCGATGAAATAGGCGCCGAAGACAAAGGTTGCGAGCGTCAGCGTTATCCAGACTAAAAGGACTGCCAGCGCCAGGGGTGCCCCGATGATCGTGGCCAGAAGGACCAGCACCACAAGTGGTACAGCAATTGATGCCACGAAACCGACCAGCAGCGCCTGCCATGGCCGAGGCAGGAGCCGGTCGGTCACCCGGTGCAGCAAACGGGGGAAGAGCCAGCCCGCAAGCACTGTGATAAGGCTCAGCGCAACCAGCGAGTACAGCAGACCGAGCAGCCACCCAACGAACTTCTCGCCCGCCGAGGGCTCTTGCTCGGGCTCCGGGGCGATGCGCTGCACGTTGCCGCTGACCGCATCCGCGGAGATGTTTGCCTCCTCGTCGGAGTTGTACGTGAGGTTGCCGCCGACCGTCCCGCTGATGGTGAGGTTTCCAACGCCAACCTCGACATCACGGCCGATTGCACCGGATATTGCGATGTCACCCGCGGCACCCACCAGGTCGTCCCCGAATGACCCGGCATCGGTGATGGTGAGGGTTGCCGCGAAAATCGTTCCACTGCGCGCAACGTCACCGCTTATGGTCACGTCCTGCCCGGCGAGCCGCACGTTTCCGTCGACATTGCCGGTAATGGTGATCGATTGCGCTGCTGCGATCACGTCCCCCGTGACATTTCCGCTGATGGTGATGCTCTGCCCGGAGGCATACACGTCTCCGGCAACGTCATCCTGGACGTCGATGTTCAATCCGCTGTAGAACTGCGGACCGGTGCCGCCGTCCACCACGGCAAAGGGTACGGACTGCGGGCTGGAATCCGGGGACGAGGCGAATGCGCCGGACCCCGTCGCTAGGACCAGAATGCAGACGGCTAGAAGTGCGGAGAAAGTCCGCCGGGCAGGAGAAGGAAGTCTCATCGGAATGCCTTTCCGGGGTACGGTGTTCGCCTGTTCTTCCTCGTCAGAGGGCTGATCCCGCGGCTGGGCTGCCATGCGGATCCGGCACCTCGCGCCTGGGGCCAATATGTTCAGTGTCCAGCAGATGCCCGCCGCACCATAGAGACGACGGCGGGGTTGGACGGCACTGAGGATGATTTACGGACCCGCCGCTGGCAGGAGGACCACCCATCCCCACTTACATCTGCGGTTTCTTCCGCTCCTGCCGTAGTGTGATGGCTTGGGTGAGGCAGAACGCGGCGAAGGTTGCCGCCAGAAGCACCAGGAGCACCACGCCGGGATTCACCCACAACGGGACCGCGTCGTAGTCAGCGTTGCACTTGTTGTGCAACGGGAAGTACCGGCCGGGCTCCTGCCGATTCAGGTGGCGGTATACGGGGTCGTACATTTGCCCTCTGTCCTCGCCGACCCGGCTGGCCAGGCGATTCGCCGGGATCTTCCACTCCGCATACGTGCGAACCCTTAGAAACGAAGCATCAGGCTCATCCCAGACCAGCTTCACGCTTCGGCCGCATTGGTTGCCCTTCCTGACGGACTAAAGCAGCTACGGGAGAATGTGGCCGCAACGGGAGTTTCGCGCTGATCGCGGTGCCCATGTGACAGGGACGCTCATCGATGCACGGCTGACACCGGGGCCGTCCGCATCCCGGCGTATTGCGGTTTGTGGTTAGGTGGGCCAATGAACGATTACATAAGTTCCGGCACCTTCTGGTTCATGGTGGCGCTCATAAATGCCGGTCTTGCCGAGCAGAAGAACCGCTCCCGCTGGATCTGGTTCCTGGTATCACTCCTGTTGGGGCCCATCGCCACGATCCTGATTGTCGTGCGGCGGGCACCTGAACCAGTCGAACCGTCCATGACGCACCGGGGCGGGTGGAAGAACCCGGACCCGCATCCGGGATCGCTGGGAGATGCGGTGTAGAACGAAGACTGTTCCCGGGGTGGGAAAAGCAGGACGACGTGACTCAAGGGCCTCACGCTGAACCACGGACGATTCAGCACCGGAATGCTCTTGGGTCCACGGTGTGCGCCAACCACTGCCTAGCAGTGAAGATGGATGACCAATGTGCGGTCAGATACCCCTTTATTCAGAATGTTCGTGGCGTTTTGCACCCATCCAGGCCCTACCCCGCCACGTCAGCAGCGGGCGCCAGCGTATAGGTTCCCGCCCGAGGGCTGTGGGGAGGAAATCCCACACTGCATGGCGGGGGCTGTTCCGGGAGGAGTCTCGCCATGCAGGGCCATCGCCCAGTACTACGACGATTTCCATATGACGCAGGCCGGGAACGACGCCGTTGCCAAGCTGTACACCGAGAAGCTGGCGGCCGCATTGGGCAGATTACCAGCAAAGCAGGACGCCGCATGCGGTGGTACAGACGCGGAGACACTGGAGCTTGCCGCCCACGGCTGGCCTTAATTCCGACGGCGCGTGCCCGGTCGCACCGACGTGCCCTACGCCGAACTGACCGAGCACGAACGGCAGATCGTGCTTGACGGCCCCGAGGAGAAACGGCACCTCACCATCCCGTCCAAATACGGCACGCTGTTCGAACTGAACTTCACCTGCCGCAACGCCCGTCTGGTCGTCCGGGAGCCTCTGAACAACGCCGGCAGCGAAGAGGGCCTGGCCCGCATCAGCCGCTTTCGTCCGGTCCTGCCCCTGCCCCGCCTGCCATGGGACCCGGCTGTCCCCGGGAGTTCAATCTGGACGACGCACTGGATCAGGCACTCCTTGTGTTCTGGAAACAGGGGTATGAGGGCACCAGCCTCAATGACCTGATTGCGGCCATGGGCATCAGCAAGCCCAATGCGGCATTCGGTAACAAGCAGGAACTCTTCCGCTTGGTTTTGGCCCGGCACTCGGAGGGGCCGGGTTCCTATCTCGCCCGTGCCCTCGAAGAGCCCACGGCGCGGGGTGTTGCAGAGGTGCTGCTGCGGGGTGCGGTCCGGGCGACCACCATGCCTGAAGACTTTGGCGGCTGCCTGACCGACACGGAGCGGTCGCTGCCAGCGCTGAGTCCCAGCCCGCACTGGACGTACTCGTGCCGTGGCGACAGAACGCGATAAAGCGACTGGAGGATCGCCTTCACCGGGCGGCGGACGACGGCGAGCTGCCCCGGAACGCAGACCCCGCCCGGCTCGCCCGGTACCTGAACACCGTGGTGTTCGGTATTTCGGTGCAGGCCGCCAACGGAAGCGGCGCCGAGGAACTGAGCGGCGTCGTCAACGTCGCCCTGCTGGGCTGGCCAAGATAGCCTCCCTCCCCTAGCCACAGCGGGTCCCGCCGCTCCCGGGGCTGCGGGGAATGTGGTTGCAAACTACGGACGGGCATACCGTTTCAACAAGCACGGCGGCACTGAGCCCCGGAGCAGCGCATCGTCCCGAACACGCCTGGACGGACATGGAGAAACACTAATGACCACCATCGGCATTCTCGGATCCGGACAGGCCGGAAGCACCATCGCCCGCGCGGGAATCGCCGCCGGTTACGACGTCGTCATGCAAACTCCGGGGCCCGCAGACCCTGCAGGGACTCGTCGGCGATCTGGGTCCGGGGGCGCGTGCCGCGACGGCTGCGGAGGCAGCAGTGGCAGCGGACTTGGCGGTCATTGCGTTCCCGTATGTGCCGGGCGAGACGCTGCCGGTCAAAGAACTCTCCGGAAAGATCGTCCTCGACACCAACAACTACATGGCGTGGCGCGACGGAAACTACCCCGAGGTCGACTCCGGCCTCAAGACGGTCCATGAACTGCGCCAGGAAAACCTGCCCGGCGCCAAACTGGCCAAGGCCTTCACCCACATCCAGCACCACGCACGCTCCCCCGTCCGTGTCCCCGGCGACGCGCTTCCCGGCCTGTTCCGGCTGGCCCGGCCCGCCGGTGCGCCGGACCGGATGGCGCTGGTGGTGTCCAGTGACTATCCCGACGCCGTCGAACTCGTGCGGGGCCTCTATGACGACCTGGGATTCGACACCGTCGACAACAGTCCGCTGAGCGAATCCTGGCGTAGCGCTCCCGGCACACCAATGTGGGAGCATTCCGTGGACGGCCAAAGCCGCGAGGAACTGATTGCCAACCTGCAGCGCGCAGTGTCCCCTGCCCGCGTCGAATAACTGCCTGGTTACCCAGCGCGCCAAGAGCAAAACACCGGCTCGGCAGTATCCACGGCTGACCAATGAACAAGGGCCGGGCCCTGGGAGCCGCAGCGCCCGGATCCCGGCCCTCGCGTCCGGACCCTACACCTTCACCTTCGCCGTGAACTGGCGCCCCGGTGCGGTGCGCGCGTGGGTGCCGTAGATCATGAAGCCCACGAACGTCAGGCCGCCGACCAGGTTGCCGACCACCGTCGGGATCTCGTTCCAGATCAGGTAATCCATCAGCGTGAACTCTCCCCCGAGCATCAGACCGATCGGAAACAGGAACATGTTGACCACGGAGTGCTCAAAGCCCATGTAGAAGAAGAGCATGATCGGCATCCACATGGCGATCACCTTGCCGGCCAGGCCGTCGGACATCATCGCACCCACGACGCCGGTGGACACCATCCAGTTGCACAGCACACCGCGGACAAAGAGGGTCAGCATGCCGGCGGCTCCGTGCTCGGCGTAGCCCACGGTGCGTCCCTCGCCGAGATGCCCGATCGCGTTCCCCACCTCGCTCACCTCGGAGGAGAAGCCGTAGGTCCACACAATGGCCATCAGCAGGGCCGTCGTCAGGGCGCCGGCAAAGTTGCCGACAAACACGAGCCCCCAGTTCCTGAGCATCGACTTCAGGGTGACGCCCGGACGCTTGTCCAGCCAGGCGAGCGGAACCAGGGTGAACACACCGGTCAGCAGGTCGAAGCCGAGAAGATACAGCATGCAGAAACCGACAGGAAACAACACCGCACCGAGCAGCGGCGAGCCGGTCTGGGTGCTGACCGTGACAGCAAACGCTGCCGCAAGTGCCAAGATGGCACCGGCCATGTAGCTGCGGATCAGCGTGTCGCGCGTGGACAGCGCGACTTTCGCCTGGCCGGCGTCGATCATGCGGACCGCGAAGTCCTTCGGAATGACATAGCTCATCGGGGCCCTTACCACTGGTACTTCAGGAACTTGCCGTCGATGATGACGCGCACGCGGTCCCCCTCGGGGTCCTCGCGCCGGGTCAGCTCGACGTTGCAGTTGATGGCGCTCATGATGCCGTCGCCGAATTCCTCGTGGATGGCCTCCTTCAACGCCGGACCGTACACGGCCAGCAGTTCGTAAAAGCGGTAAATGGTGGGATCGGACTTCAGCTCATCGCCCTGAATCCGGTAGGGCTGCTCCTGCAGCGCAAGGACGGTGTCACCGTCGAGCTCCAGCAGCGCGCCCACTTTTTCGGCGAGTTCCGCGGGCACCGGGTGTGACCCAAGGAGTGCGGCAATCGTCCACAGCAGCGGCCGGGCCAGCTGCCCGGCGATGTCCGCCCAGGAGGCATCCGAGCGGGCGACGGCGGCGCGCACCTTGATCGTGGCCTGGTCTCGTGTGGTGTTCCAGTTAGTCATTTTTGTCTCCTCGTCGATGGTCGGAAGGCACCTGCCCTGAGACCAACGTAGGAGCGTCTAAAAGCTAACTTTCAGGCTTTTTGCGCAGCCCATTCCGCGAATTGCGCAACCAACTCATCCTTTTACCTCCGTGAAACAACCGGGCAATCACTTCGACCTTCTGTGTCCGTACGGTCACATCACATGAAGGCACCGGTGGCACATCGCGGGACAGGAACGGATATGGATCTGCTGACACAGGTTGTTCGAGAAGCTCCCGTACCGCTGTGGGTCATCGACCGGCAGGGACTGGTGGCACTGGCCAATCGGGAGGCAATTCATTTCCTGGGCTACCGGGGAGAGGACGACGTGGTGGGAGGCCCCAGCCATGACCTGCTGCACCGCTGCCGTCCGGATGGCTCCCCCTATCCGCAGCACGAGTGCCCCATTGTCCGCTCCGGCGGTTCGGACCCCGCGTCGGAGTGGTTCGTCACCCGGGCCGGCGACACCCGCCCGGTGCGCTGGTCAACGCGCAGCATTGCTCACGGCGACGCCACCATCCTCAGCTTCAGCGCCGAACCCCGGGGCGGGTCCCAGCTTGTGCGCGAGCTACGCAAACGGGGACCCGTACCCCGCACGCCGGCAGTCCAGGTCCGCGCCGAGCTGCGCGATTCCCTGTACCGCACGATCGAATCCAGGTTCACGGACCCCGAATTTACGACGGCGGAGCTCGCCGCCGCCGCCCACCTTTCGGTTCGCACGGTGCAGGCGGTTTTGCGGAAGCAGGGACGTCACCGGCTGCGGAAATCCGCCGCCTGCGGCTGGAGCATGCGCGTGCGCTGCTGGAGCGGGGCCACGCCGTGCAGACGGCGTGCTTTGCCTCAGGCTTTCTGGACCCCGGCACTTTTACCCGTGGCTTCCGGCAGCGGTTTGGTCTGGTCCCGAGCCAGGTTCCGCCGTCGCCGGGTGCCGGCTATTAGGCGCGTTTGGTTTAGCGGATAGGTCTCCCTAACTCCGGTTGGCTAGTCCTCGATGGTGCGGAGAACCCGGGCCGGTGATCCGACCGCCACTGAGCGGGCCGGAATGTCCTTGGTGACCACGGCTCCGGCGGCCACCACGGAGTTGTCTCCGATGCTCACGCCCGGCAGCACCGTGACGTTGGACCCCAGCCAGACGTTTCGGCCAAGGGTGACGGGTGCGGGGTGCATGTCCGCCCGGCGGCTGGGTGCCAGGTCGTGGTTCAGCGTCGCCAAAACGGCGTTGTGGCCAATCAGGCAGTCGTCGCCGATGTTGATACCGCCCTGGTCCTGGAACCGGCAGCCGGAATTGATGAAGACCCGTTTCCCCAGAGTGATGTTCCTGCCGAAGTCGGCGGAGAACGGCGGGAACAGGGCCACGGTTTCATCCACCGGCCTGCCAATCAGCCGGGCCAGCAGTTCCCGGACCTGCGCCGGCTCGTGGTAGCCGTTGTTCAGTTCGCCGGTGATCCGCAGCGCGGTCTGGCTGGCGTGATGCATGGCCTCATGCAGGGGCGAGCCGGCAGTTATCGTCTCGCCGTTATTCAGTGCTGTGAGCAGTTCATCGAGTTCCATCTGGTCATTATGCACGGAATGGCGGCAGAGGCTCCCTCTCATTGGCTGAAGGAGTCGCCGCACTGGCACGGCACCAGTCCCGGGGACTACATGGAACACCTCGCCATGCTGGAAAACACCGACGACCCCGCATCCACCCACAAGCTGGCTTGAGCATGTCACTGACGCTGACTACAGCAGGCCTGCCTGGAAATAGTTTTCCAGCCTTGGACACCGGGAAGCTCGGTCGCCTCTAGACGGAGCTTCCTGTCCGGCAACCTCAGGTGGTGGGGGCCGATGGGAAGGAAACAGCGCATCCCGGACTTCAGCGCCGTCGTTCCCAGACAACTCTGTCGTTCCCTGACAACTGCGAGGCCGCATGAGCGTTCACGAGCCATCCGGGCCTGCCGGACTTGCCAGGCCAACACGGGTTCTGCTGACCCTAGCGGCTGTCGGTGGTGCCTGCTGGACGGTATGGGCAGGCCAATCGATCCTCGGACCGCTGGTGCTGGCCGCAGCGCTGGTCATTATTGCCCTGCCCGCACGGCGGCCGCTGGACCGGCGCGGCGCCCAAGCTGGGTAGGCACGCTCGCCGTCGTGGCCATCGCGTGGGGAATCCTGGTGGTGCTGGCCGTGCTGGTTCTCCTGGCCCTGGGGCAATTCGGGCGCATCCTTGCCTCCTACGGAGGCCAGCTGGAACAGAGCGCGGAGACGCTGGAGTCGTTTTTCCAAAGCCTCGGATTCAACACCGTGTCGATGGACGAGGTTGCCGGGGCGATCCAGCCGTCTGCGCTTCTGACGACCGTTTTTAATGCCGGCACGCAACTGCTGGGTTTGGGTACGGCCGTCTTTTTTGTCTTCGCCTACGCGATGTTCCTTGGAATGGATGCCGCCCGGTGGCAGAACCCGCCGGCCAAGCTCGCGGCGGGGAGCGGCCGGCGGCTGCAGGCCTTCCATCGGTTCACCGCCGGAACCAACCGGTACTTTCTCGTCAACACGATCTTCGGGCTGATCGTCGCGGTGATTGACGGACTCGCCCTCTGGGCCCTGGGCGTACCCGGTCCCTTCGTCTGGGCGGTGCTCGCGTTCGTCACCAACTACATCCCCAACATCGGTTTCGTCCTCGGCCTGGTTCCCCCCTTCGTGCTCGCAGTCGCGGTCGGGGGCTGGGGGTTGGGGCTGCTGGTGCTGGCCATTTACTGCGTCGTCAACGTCACCCTCCAAGTACTGATCCAGCCCCGGTTCGTGGGGGAAACAGTTCGGCTGAGCGTCACGCTGACCTTCTTCTCCGTGGTTCTCTGGACCACCCTGCTCGGCGCGGTTGGGTCGCTCCTGGCCGTGCCGCTCACCCTCTTCGCCCGCTTCCTGATCATCGGCGGGGATCCCGGCGCGCGCTTCGCGCAGTGGATCAGCGGCGATGACGCCCCGGAGGACGCCGCGGACTCCCCGGTGAACCCGGCAAGCCGCATTGACCTCCGGGGTGGGCGGCGCGCAGACATTCTCGGAGACGGGTTGCGGCGGTGCCGCCGGTGTACGGATTGTTGCGGTGGCACCGCTTGGAAAGCCCGGGGTTAGAGGGCAGCCAACAGGCCGTCCATGTCGGTGATCTCCGCTTCCTGTTCGGAGATTACCGAACGTGCCAGCTCAACAGCCTCAGGTGCGGACCCGTTCGATACTTCCTCTTCCGCCATGGCGATGGCGCCCTCATGGTGGGCGATCATCTGGATCAGGAACAGCCGGGCGGCCTCGGCTCCCTGCGCTGCTTGGAGTTGTGCCAAGCCCTCGGGGTTGACCATTCCATCCATGGGCATTTCTCCGGACACATGGGCGGGCTCGCCCCAATTCCGCAGCCAGGTGTTCATGGTCTCGATCTCCGGAGCCTGGGCTGCCTTGATGTTTTCGGCCAGCTGAACAATTTCCGGATCCAGCCCGTCCTTGGCCAGGACGATGTCGCTCATCTCCATTGCCTGCTGATGGTGAACAATCATCATCTGGGCAAACATCGTGTCTGCACTGTTGTGCCCGCTGTTGCTGTGCCCGGCGCCAGCGCCGGCGGACGGCCCATGCGACATGCGTCCGTGACCCATGCCGGGCGTGCCTCCGGCCTGCTCCGTGCCGGTATCCGTGCCGGCGTCGGAGCCGGCGTCCGTGCCGGTATCCGTGCCGCAGGAGGCCAGGAAGACGACGGCGGCCAGGGTGGTTGCTGAAATTGCTGATGAACGCTTCACTTTAGTTTTTCCTTCGGGAGGCTCTGTATTTGGGGGTCACTTACTCCGGTGCCGGCCGGCATGCGGGCACACCGGAGGCCGCCGCAGCTCGGCGCGGCGGGCTCGAGCGCTTTTACGTGCGGCTGATGCAGAGCTCAAGGAGGGACGGCGCCCGCGGAACCGCCACCGGGGCCGGCCTGCCCCGGCGCAGCCCGCAGGGCGAACGCCTGCGCAGGGACAGCACTTTGGGCATCACGAGCAGGAGAAGCAGAAAGATCATGAGCGTGCAGATACTGCCCGCATGCCCCTGGTCCTGACTGCACGGCTCGGCACAGCCATGCGGCGCCCCGCCGTCGGCCGCCGATTGCACACTCAGGCCCGGAGCGGCGGCGGGATTATGCCCTGCGGACGCCGCCCCGGCAGCGTCAAAGGCCGCTACGGCGGATGCCGGTTCATGGTGGGTGGCACTGACCATGTGCATCCCGAGGATTCCGGCAATGACGGCAACCAGACCCAGGAATACTGCAGCGGGTGCAGGGAAGCGCAGAAGGTGCACCGGGTTGCGTCCGTAACGCATACTTTCCTCCCTTCCCTGCTCTGGTTACTGCGGAAACTAGGACTGTGCCAGCACCGCCGCCGGGTCCAGGCGGACGCGGCGCAGAAGCTGGGCGTTGGCGGCCACAACAACCGTGGACACGGACATCAGGATGGCTGCGACTGCCGGGGAAATGGCGACGCCGGCGAAGGCCAGCACACCCGCGGCCAGGGGAACGGCAATAACGTTGTAGCCGGTTGCCCAGACCAGGTTCTGCATCATCTTGCGGTAACTGGCCCGTGAGAGTTCCACCATGGAGACCACCGCGCGGGGATCATTGCCGGCCAGGACCACGCCGGCCGATTCCACGGCCACATCCGTGCCGGCGCCGATGGCAATGCCCACCTCGGCCCGGGCCAGGGCCGGGGAATCGTTCACCCCGTCGCCGACCATGGCCACCTTCAAACCGCGGGACTGCAGCTCTGCGACCTTTTTGTCCTTGTCCTGCGGCAGCACCTGGGCGAAGACCTCGTCGATACCCAGCTCGGCGGCCACCGCGTCCGCGACCTGCTGCGCGTCGCCGGTGATCATGGCCACCCGGATCCCGCGCTCCTGCAGCGCTGCGACGGCCTGCCGGGACTCGGGGCGGACTTCGTCCTCGACAGCAACCGCTCCGATAATCCGGTGGCCACGCACAATGTGCAGCACGGACGCGCCGCGCTCCGCCCAGGGACGGGTCTGCTCCGCGAGCTCCGGCGGCACCTGCAGCTGCTCGGCGTCGAGCAGGTTTGGTCCGCCCACCGCGGTCTCGACACCGTCGACGTCGGCCAGTACGCCGCGCCCGGTCAGCGACCGGAAGCCGGCGGCCGGGGCACCTGCAGGCCGCGCTCGGCTGCCGCCCGGACGATAGCCCGGGCGGAGGGATGCTCGCTGTCGGCTTCGACGGCGGCGGCCAGGGCGAGCACCTCGTTGGTGTCGGCACCGGCGACGGCGGCGGCATCGGTCAGCGCGGGCTGGCCCTTGGTGAGGGTGCCGGTCTTGTCGAAGAGCACAACGTTGACGGTCCGCATGCGCTCCAACGCGATCCGGTTCTTGATCAGTACCCCGGCCCGGGCTGCCTGCTCGGTGGAGATCGCGATGACCAGCGGGATTGCCAGGCCCAGCGCGTGCGGGCAGGCGATGACCAGAACGGTGACCGTGCGGATGACCGCTTCGTCCGGGCTGCCCAGCAGCAGCCAGGCTATGAACGTGATGATGCCCGAGCCGAGGGCGAAGTAGAAGAGCAGGGCGGCGGCCTTGTCCGCCAGGGCCTGCGCCCGGGAGGAGGAGGCCTGCGCTTCGGAGACCAGCCGCTGGATTCCGGCCAGGGCGGTATCGGACCCCACGGCAGTGAGCCGGACCCGCAGCGAACCGTCGGTGGCGATGGTGCCCGCCACGACGTCGTCCCCGGGTCCGCGCGGGACGGCCCGGGATTCACCGGTAATCATGGATTCGTCGACGTCGGCCTGGCCCTCCGTGATGGTTCCGTCGGCGGGCAGGCGCCCGCCCGAGCGGACCAGTACCACGTCCCCCACGGACAGGTCGGCAATCCGAACCGTCTCCGTACCGCTGCCGGTAACCCGCTCGGCGTCGTCAGGCAGCAGCTCGGCCAGGGCGTCCAGCGCTCCCCGGGCGGAGCCGAGGGCACGCATCTCAATCCAGTGGCCCAGCAGCATGATGACCACCAGCAGGGCCAGCTCCCACCAGAAGTCCAGGTTGAACCCGCCGATGCCCAGGGTGGTGATCCAGGAAGCGATGAAGGCTACCGAGATGGCCATGGTGATCAGCAGCATCATGCCCGGTTGGCGGCTGCGCAGTTCAGTCCAGCCGCCCTTGAGGAACGGTGTTCCGCCGTAAAAGAAGATGACGGTTCCCAGAACCGGCGGTATCCACGCCGCGCCGGGGAACTCAGGGATCCGGTAGCCGAGCAGATGGGCAAACATCGGGCTGAAGAAGACCACGGGAACGGACAGGGCCAGGCTGAACCAGAACCTGCTCCTGAACATCGCGGTGCTGTGCCCGGCGTGCTGGCCGTGCTGGTGGACGGTGTGTTCGTCCTCAACGGCTGAATGGGCGTGCCCGGCGGGCATGGCCTGGCCGTGTGTATCAGTGTCGGCTTCGGTTGCGGGACCGCTGCCTGCCTGCCCGGCCGCCTTATCGCTGCGGTGCTCTTCTGCTTCGGGTGTCATAACCGGTCTCCCTCCGGATTGGGTATCAACGCGCTGCGTCGCCTGCATCTCAGCGTTGCGGGCGTCAGGGACGCCCGGCCTCTTAGGGCGGCGGCAGAAACAGCGGGGACATGCCATTGAAATGGGGTCTGCCCGGGACGGTTCCACGGAGGGCGGCGCAGGCCGGCCGGCAGGTGGTCCCGGCTGCACATGAGGTGCGGACCTTCAAGGCGTAGCGATTCGATGATCGGACGCGATCTTCCGGTACTGTGAAGTTATACCCCTAGGGGGTATAAGTCAACTTCCCGGCCCCCTCCATAACCGTATGTGGAAGTACTGCCCGACGGCGTCAGCGCCCGGAACGACATTGCCCTCGCTGCACTTCTTACGCCGGTGCTCCGACGGGCTCCAGGGGCACGTCCACGGTGCCGCCGGGACTGAGCTGGAACAGGGCATTCCCTACCCGGATCCGGACCGGGGGAGGCCGCCCGGTGCGGCGGACACCCGCAGGACGGTGCGTTCCAACGATACGGTCAGCAGCACCCCGCGGTACCGGACCCGGAAGGACACTCTCCGCAGCCCGGAGGGCAGCCGGGGGGTAAAACCAGGTCCCCTGACTCCATCCGCAGCCCGGCGAAACTGCGCTGCACGACGTCGATGGTTCCGGCCATGGCTCCCAGGTGCACTCCTGTTCGGGTCGTTCCGCCTTGGGTATCGTCCAGGTCGGCATCGAGGGCATCCCGGAACGTGTCCCAGGCCCGTTCCGGGTCGGAGGCGGAAAGGACGGAGGCATGGGCGACCCGGCTCAGCGTGGATCCATGGATGGTCCGTGACAGGTAGTAGTCCATCATCGCCCGGATCTGTTCCGGGCCGACGTCGTAATCCATCCGGCGCAGCAGACGCACCAGGTCGTCCTCGCCCAAGACATAGAGCAGCATCAGCACATCGGCCTGCTTGGAGAGCTTGTAGCAGTTGGTGCTGTCCCCCTCGGAAGCAAGGATGAGGTCCAACCGTTCGATGTTGCCGTAGCGCCGCCGGTAATGGTCCCAGTCCAGCTCCTTGAGCCGGCCGTACCCCTCGAACTGGCTGATGATGCCGTCATGGAACGGAACATGGAGCCGCCCGCCCAGCTCTTTCCAAAACGCCAGCTCAGCCTGGGTTACACCGAGCTTCTTCCGCACATACTTGCTGTCCTGTCCGTGCAGCTCCTTGAGGATCAGGTCTGGAAGGGCACATACCCAGGCCGCCATGATGTTGGTGTAGGCGTTGTCGTCCACTCCGGTTCCGGGGTGCTCCGGATAACCGTCGTGATACTCGTCCGGCCCCACCACGCCGCGCAGATGGAGCCGGCCGTCCTCCCCCGGCTCGGCCATGGAGGCGATCATCCGGGCCACCTCCACGATGATCTCCGCTCCGCGGCTGATCAGCCATTCCCGGTCCTCCGTGGCCTGGAAATACTGCCAGACGTTGTACGCGACGGCGAGGCTGCCGTGGCGCTGAAGCCGGGAATTGTCGCGCATCCATTTTTGGGAGAATTTGTTGTAGAGCCACCGGGGTGTTTCCTCGGTTCCGTCGCTGCCGCTGCGCCAGGGGAACAGCGCGCCGGCCAGGCCGGCGGCGCGGGCCGCGTCCCGGGCTGCGTCCAGGCGGCGCCACCGGTAATTCAGCACCGACCGTGTGATGGAGGGCAGCCGCGAGGTGACCAGCGGCAGCACAAACAGGTCATCCCAAAAGATATGTCCTCGGTAGCCTTCTCCGTGCAGTCCGCGGGCCGGCACACCCACATCCAGTTCTTCCGTGTGCGGGGTGAGGACCTGCAGCAGGTGGAAAACATGCAGGTTCAGCACCAGCTGCGTCTGGCCGTCTGCGTGCAGGTCGCAGCTGAATAAGTGCAGCAGCCTGCGCCAGGCGGCCTCGTGGTCGGCAAGGACCGCGGTAAAGTTCCCCGGGGTGCGGGCCAGCACGGCGCGCGCCCCGGTGGCCGGCGTCGAAATGGCCCGGTCGTGCGAGGTGACGACGACGGCGGTCTTGAGGACACGCAGCGGCTGACCGTCGCGCAGATTCCCGCGGTGGTGCTGTATCCACCGGGAGGAGTCCGCCGCCGGGCGGGAGGCCCTGGGGACAGGGCTGCTGTCCACCTCGGTGCCGCCGCTGAAGGTGACGCGCACGGCAACAGCGATGCGGACTTGGCTTTGCGTGGTCTCCGTTTCGACGCTCTCCGTGTCGCCCTGCAGATCCACGGCAAGGGTGTTGAGGTGACGGTTTCCCAGAGCGGCGTCCTCGGCGACGTTCGCGTTGCGGATCTCGTGATCGATCCCTGTCCTGATCTCCACCGGCCCGTCCCAGCCCCGGGCGGTCACCGTGGCCTCCAGGACGGCGAGCGCGGGAGAAGCCATTGATACGATGCGCTGCTGGACAACGTCGAGCTGCCGTCCGTGCCCGTCCTCCAGCAGGACCCGGCGGATCAGGATCGCCCGCTGCAGGTCCAGTGTCCGGTGCTCCCGGCGCAGCATCAGTCCGCCTTCGGACCACCATCCCCGGAGCCGAACCGCAGGTCCAGGGAAGCCAGTTCGGCAAATTCACCATGTGTTCGTTCTCCGCCGTCTCGCCGTCGACGGCCTCCGGGACGCGGTTGAAGATGCCCGCCGCATAGGTTCCGGGATAATGGATGGTGTCGGCCCGGGCTTCAGGAGCGGTTCCCCGGGTGGCCATCCGGCCGTTGCCGACCGTCGTCAGCGCCTCCCTGTGCCCCTCGTGCCAGGGATCGAAACCGTCGTAGATCAGCTGCCAGGGATGGGAAAGGACAAGGCCGATGTCCAGCTCTCCGGGGTCCCGAAGCACCAGGTCCGCTCCAGCGGCTTCCAGCTGCGTGCGCTGCTTGGCCCGGTCGATGCCGACCACCAGTCCGAAACCTCCGCTGCGTGCAGCCGCCACGCCTGCGCTTGAGTCTTCAATCACGACCGCCTGCGACGGGCTGACGCCGAGCCGGTGTGCGGCTTCGAGGAAAGTCGCGGGATCCGGTTTTCCGGCCAGATGCAGGTCCGCGGCAACGGAACCGTCGACGACGGCGTCGAACCTTCCATCCAGCCCTGCCGCCTCGAGAACGGACTGGGCGTTGCGGCTGGCCGTGACCAGGGCAACCGGGACCCTGTCTTTTCGCAGCCGCTCCAGCAGACCCACCGTTCCGGGGAAGGCATGAACTCCATCCTTCTCAAGCGCGGCCAGGAACAGGGTGTTTTTGGCCGACCCCAGGCCGTAGGCGGTCCAGGACCAGGCAGCATCGTCGGGCTCCCCCAGCGGAAGGTCCACGCCGCGGGAGTGGAGGAAGCTTTGGACGCCCTGTTCCCGCGGGCACCCGTCAACATAGGCGAAGTAGTCACTGTCCTGAAAGGGTCCCCCCGAGGCTGATGCCGCCCTCTCATCGGCAAGAACCGCGTCGAAGAGTGCCTTCCATGCCGCACGGTGCACAGAGGCTGTGTCCGTGACGACCCCGTCCAGGTCAAAGATCACGGCCTGATAGCGCAAAGGTGTTACTGCAGCCGGCGTTGACAGGGCCGCGGGTGCTCCGGGACCGGGCGGTGGATCCGGGGTTCCGCCGCCCGGCTGCGGATCAGCGGGCATCGGCCGGCGCAGAACTGAGCCGGAGGGCGGCCCGGCCTGAACCGCCGGCGAGAACACGGGCCGGCAGTTCCTCAGTGCCCGGATAATCAACCTGCCACATGCGCATGTTCCTCCCTCTTTAGGGCAACAGGGCCGTGCTCGGTTTCTCCGTTCACTCTAGCGGCGCGGACATTGCCCGGACAGGCTGGCGGACCTGGACGGGCTTTTGCAGACAGATTGCGTCCGGTGCGTTCAGCCGCCTATCAGCGTTCGCTGCGTTCAGCTATCAATCAGGGGCCGCAGGAACCGGCCGGTGATGCTGGCCGGATTGGCGGCGACCTCCGCCGGGGTGCCCGCGGCGATGATTCTGCCGCCGTCCTCTCCCCCGCCGGGACCGAAGTCGATCACGTAGTCGGCATTCGTGATCAGGTCCAGGTCATGGTCGATGGCGATCACCGTGCCGCCCCGATCAATGAGTCCCTGCAGCACGGTCAGCAGGACCTGCACGTCCAGCGGATGCAGGCCGATGGTGGGTTCGTCGAGGACAAACACGGTTCCGTGCTGGTCGCGTTCCAGGTCCGGAGCCAGTTTCAGGCGCTGGGCTTCGCCGCCGGAAAGCGCCGTGGTCGCCTCGCCGAGGGTGAGGTAGCCCAGCCCCAGGTCGGCGAGCATGCGCAGCCGGGCCGCGACCTTCTTCAGGTCCGCGGTGGCTTCGGCGGCGCGTTCCACAGTCAGGGCCAGCAGCTCGGGCAGGGTGAGTCCGGCATCTTCATCGCGGGTTTCCCGGTCTCCTCCCCTGGCTGGATCCGTGCCCTGTGCCGCGGACGGCGGCGGATCCCGTCCGCCGCCGGTGCGTACCGGCTGCCGTTGCAGTCGGGGCAGACGATGTCCACGTCCGGCAGGAACTGCACGTCGAGGGAGATCTGGCCGGTCCCGTCGCAGGCGGGACAGCGCAGGGAGCCGGTGTTGTAGGAGAAGTCCCCGCTTTCAGACCGCGCGCCTTTGCCTCCGGGGTCTGCGCGTAGGCGCGGCGCAGGTCGTCGAACGCGCCGCTGTACGTGGCGACGGTGGAGCGCACGTTGGTGCCCACCGGCGTCGCATCCACCATGCTGACCCGGTCGATGCCGGCCGCCTTCAACGAGGCGACATGCGCGGGCAGCGCCTCGCCCTTGAGCTTCGCGATCAGGGCAGGAACCAGGCTCTCCAGCACCATGGTCGTCTTCCCGGATCCGGACACCCCGGTGACCAGCACCAGCCGGCCCTGGGGAACGTCCACGTCGAGGGCCTGGACGGTGTGGAGGGGCCGGGTGGCAAGCTGAAGATGCCCGCGGCTGAACGTGTCGCCGGGCGCGGGCGGGGTGCGGACCCGAATTTTCTCGGCACCGGTGATGAACCCGGCGATCCGTGACTGCGGCGCTTCCACCGCCGCCGCAAGGGGCGCGGAGACCACCACTTCACCGCCCCGGGCACCGGACCCCGGACCGATTTCGATCAGCCAGTCCGCTTCCCTCAGCAACTGGACGTCATGGTCCACAATGACCACGGAATTCCTGTCCGCCAGCAGGGTGCGCACCACCGCCAGCAGCCCGTCAATGTTGGAGGGGTGCAGCCCGATGGAGGGTTCATCGAGCACATAGAGCACTCCGGTGGTGCGGCTGCGGACCGACCGGGAGAGCTGCACCCGCTGGCGTTCGCCGGTCGAGAGTGTTGCGGAGGCGCGGTCCAGGGTGAGATAGCCCAGCCCCAGCCGGATCAGCAGCTGGGCGGCGTCGACCAGCTGGGTCACGATGCTCCGGGCCATCGCTGTCATGGCCGGCGGCATCGTCGCCGGAATGGTTGCCGCCCATGCCGTCACCTCGTCCAGGCTTTTCGCCGTGGCGGAGGCCAGGCTGATCCCATCCACCAGTGTCGAACGCGCCCGTGCGCTCAGCCGGGTGCCGTGGCAGTCGGGACAGGTCTGCACGCTGAGGAAGCGGTCGATGCGGCGCAGGCCCTTCTCGGTTTCGGCCTTTCGCAGCGCCTGCTCAACGGCGTCGTGGGCGTTGCGGTACGTCATGTTCAGTTCAAAGAGCTTTCCGTTCTTCGCCGGATACAGGATGCGCCGTTTCTCCGGAGGCCCGTGAAACACGATCGTCCGTTCCCTCTCATCCAGGTCCCGGAACGGCACATCGGTACGCACTCCCATTTCCGCTGCCGCCTGGGAGTTGCCCGCCAGCCCAAACAGCGACCACGGCGTCACGGCACCCTCATCGATGCTCAGCGATTCGTCGGGAACCAAGGTGCCGTCGTCGACGTCGCGCACCGTCCCCGTGCCCGCGCAGGTGGGGCACGCCCCCGCACTGTTAAATGAGAAGGACTCGGCGCTGGGCGGCGGAAACACGGCTCCGCACACCGGGCAGGTCAGGTGTTGATCGAGTGCGACGTCGATGGTCGGCGCCAGGCGGTGTCCGTTGGGACATTCATGGCCGCCAAGACGCGAGAAAACCAGCCGCAGGCTGTTCAGCAGTTCCGTGGAGGTGCCGAAGGTGCTGCGCACGCCGGGCACCGGGGGCCGCTGCCGCAGGGCCAGGGCCGCCGGCACATGCTCAATGCTGTCCACCAGCGGCCGTGCCGCCTGGGTCAGCCGGCGCCGCGTGTAGGCAGAGAGCGCCTCCAGATACCTTCTGGACCCTTCCGCATACAGCACGCCGAGCGCCAGCGAAGACTTTCCCGACCCGGACACCCCGGCAACGGACACCAGCTGCCCCAGCGGAACGGACACGTTGACGTTCCTGAGGTTGTGCACCCGCGCGCCGCGCACCTCGATGGTGCCCGGCCCCTCTGCAGGTGAAGCCATCTCGTTGCCGCCTTCCGGAGGTCTTGGCCACGTGAAGGTGAGACTCAGTTGTTCATCGCGGCGGCCGCGGCCAGCGTGAAGGTAAAGGACGACCAGTCGTTGAGAATGTGCGCGCCGGTTGAGACCATGATGTTCTTCGTCCTGATGTAAGCCAAGGTGAGGACCAGCCGGGCGGATCCAATGATGAGGAATGCCTGCGCGAAGTTCCACCCATAAGTGGGCAGGTGCGCGGCACCGAACCAGACGGCGGTGATCAGCCACGCCAGCAGGACCGCTACCCTGCGGGATACTCCGGCCTTGGCGTGCAGAAGATACATGACGGCCAGAAACGGCAGGATCGTGAAAAGTTCCTCACCAAACAGCTGAATACCCGTTCCCAGGTAGAAGAACACCAGGTCAACTGCGCCGGCATCGAGAACGCCGTCAGCAGCCGGATTGGCCGTCGCTCCGAAGATCCTCAGCACGATCACGCCCATCACGGCGCTGACGGCGAGGTTCAGCACCCAGAAGACCACCATGTCCAGCACGTCGCGGCCGGAGAGACGGTGAAACAATGCCGTCCAGTACCGGCCGGTAAGGGCGATAAAAACCGTCAGCGGGATTCCGGTAAACAGGATCCGCGGGATCATCCCGGCCACATTGTCCGGTGCCGGAATCAGAGTCAGGGCAGCGAACCCCGCCGCGCACGCAGCGATGATGACCCACCATTTCCACGCAGCGACTTCGACGGGATCACCGTTGTAATACGGAAAATCCCGGCCATCGCGGCCCTCGATCAGCCGGCCGAAGCGGGACCGCGGTTGCCTGGACGATGAACTGGATGCAGTAAAGGATGTTGGCCCTGACATGGGACGCCCGATCTACGACTTAAACGATTCGCCCAGCGGCGATCATGCACAGGGTACCTTTCGGCCATGACTTCCGCAGCAGGACCAGACCGGATTACCCTTCAGCTTGTTTCGGCGACCCTGGGACGTTCATCGGCGCCGGGCCCGTCCTTGGCGCCGTTCCACTGGCCGGTCAGCGAGCTTCGCAGCAGCGCCGGTTCGATGATCAGGTTGATCACGGTGTGGGCCAGGATCGCGGGCAGGATGTGGCGGTCACTGAAGAGGTAGACGCATCCCAGGGCGGCACCGAGGGCAGCAGTGGACAGGGCTACGGGCAGGATGATCGACAGGTCGCGCGAGAAGGCGCCCCAGAGTGAATGGGCAACGCCGAACAGAACAGCGGTCGCCGTTAGCTGCAGCCACCAGGCAGCACCGTGGCCCTCCAGCCAGTCCATCAGCAGTTTTCGGAAGACGAGCTCCTCGAAGACCCCCGTCACAATGGCCAGCGGTACGGCAAGGAGCTTCAACCCGGAGAACTCAAAAGCCGTTTGGCGTACGAAGGGCACCGCCCAAAACGTATACACGACGTAGCCTGCGGCGACCGTGAGTGCCAGGATCCATCCGACGGGGATCTCCGTAAGGGCACCGCTAAATCCCATGAGGTCGCCTACGAAACGGTCCGGATCACTCAGGAACCACGTACCTAAGGGAATCGACATGCCCGCAATGGTCCCGGCCATAATTAAGCCGGTCAGTTGTCCCTGACGCATCCCCGCCCCTTTCGCAGTACAGTTGTACTATAACCATGAGGAGCCCGGAATGCCCAAGATTGTTGACCACGACGCCCGCAGGCGCGAAATCGTGGACGCGATTATCCGCCGCATCGAGACTGCGGGATTCGGAAGCGTGAGTGTGCGCAACGTGGCCGGTGACCTGAACGTCAGCCCGTCCGCAGTCCGGCACTATTTCCCGTCCAGTGAAGAGATGCTCGCCTTCACGCTGCGGACGATGCGCGAGTCCCAGGCTGCGCGGCTACCCCCGCCCCTGAAGGACTGGGACGTGAGGCAGGCATGGCTGGAAGCGCTGCCTTTGGATGACCTGCGCCGCCGCGAGGCAGCCGTATGGCTGTCGGCGATGACGGCTTCCAAGTCACCGGTCGTACAAGCCGTCCTGGATGAGGTGAACGCGGACCTCGATCACCTCTGCACCGTTACCGTCGCACAGCTCGGCTGCCGGGAATCCACTGCCACCGAAAGCAAAGCTCTGCGGGCCTTTACGGACGGACTCACACTTAACGCCGTCGCGGACCCACAGGCCTTTGATTCCGAAGCCATCACCGTCGCCCTCGATTCCTACCTCGGGCGGCTGAGGCAGGATTTTGCGCAGGACGCCACCCGGAGCGGAGCGTAACCTCCGACGCAGCGAAGGACCGCACCGGCTTATCCACCTCTTGTGCCCTTCATGCGGCTGTGGGAGCATCGGCCAACGATGTTTTTACATCGGTTATCGATAGTACGGAGGATTAAGTGCGTTCAGGGGCAGCCGCAGAAGTACGAATCCTCCTTAGTGCGTTCTTCGCCGTCGCGGTGGCGCTGCAGGCGGTGGTAATCCCGTGGCTTGCAGCAGACGCGGCGTCCCGGTTTCCGGAGGTCGCCTACCTGCAAACTCCCTGACCGTACTGGCGGTACTGGCCATCGCGTGCGGCCAGGCGGCCCTGCTGTGTATCTGGCAATTGGTTTCGGGTGCCGGCCGCGGTGCCTCCCCCACCAGGCGAACCCTACGCTGGACGGACGGCCTAATCCTCGCGCTGGTTGCCGGCACCGGAATACTGGCTGCCGTGGCTGCGGTCCTGGCCCGGGACCCGCAGACCGGAGGAGGCGGCCCGGTTGTGGGACTGGGCCTGATGGCGGGGATGTTCCTCGGAGCGGCAGCCGTTCTGGGTCTGATGGTCTGGCGCGCACGGCTGGTGCAGAGTATCCGGGGCAGTAAAGTCCGTTAGGAACGCTGACGACGGCGCGGGTGCCGCTAGTGCGCGGGAGGATCGCCGTCGTTGTTGTGAAGCGATACGTAGCGCTTGACGGTGGGCGTTTTACCGAGCAGCCAAACGATAACCGCAAGACCGCCAAGAATGGACAAAACGAGCGTCCGGTTCAGGTTCTGAGCATCGGTCCAGCCCGAGTTCCCAAAGAACAGTTGTCCGGGAAGAACAACGGCGAACGCGATGACGATCACGCCGATGACAGGTTTCATGTACGCAACCATTCGGACCCATCGCGGAGCAACAGGCGGCGCGTCGGACCATCCCTCGTGATCGGTCATCTGGGTCCCTTTCGATAGGTGAGAAACTCGTGTGCGACACTGCTGCGAAGGATTCAGCCGGGGCGATAGCGGGCACGGATGCGGGCTACCAGCTCGTCAGAGTCGATCCTGCCTTCGATGTAGGCCTGGGCATCGGCGCGGGTCGCGGGTGTGACCTGCAGCCCTTCCATCGCACCGGTGTGGATTGCCTCTTCAACAAGGCGCTCACGCTTAGCCCGTGCAGCCGCGTCGACAGTGGAGCTGCCCATAACCCGCCCTCTCGTCGAAATCCTCTGCAGCTATTCTCTCTACGGCAGTTAGCTTAGCGAATGAATGTATTGACCGTGCGGACCGGTGAAGGCGACTGGATGGCCGTTGGCCGCCAGGACGAAGGCCCCGTCCGGCACCGTTGCCGCGCGGGGCATCCGCGCGGCAATCCCGGGCAGGACCTGCTGGCCCTCGTTGCTCAGCCAGATGCAGTCGAGGGCACTCACCTGGTCCACAAATTCCTGCCGCTCCCCGGGGGTGAGGTAGGTGAGTACTGCGCTGTGAAAGATGACCAGGGTGGCCTCCGGAGGTGCCTGGCGTGCCAGCCGGCCGATCTCCCGGTTCAGGTCACCGGCTACTAGCCGCGGAGGGTCCGCGGCCACCACAGCCGCGGCTGTCCGGAGGCGTTGACGCCGCACTTCGTGTTCAGGCCAGATCAGGGCCTCCAGCCACTGCAGGTCTTCCCGCGCGGTGACATCGAGGGGGTTCAAATCTATGCCGGCACGCCACACCACCTCGGGAACCCGTGTCGGGGCGGTAGCATCGCCGCGCAGTTCGCATTCGAGCACCACGCCCGTAGGCCGCGGAGGATCCACCCGGATCTGCCGGTCGGCTTGCCGGTAGGTGTAGCTGTATCTGTCGGGGTAGAGGCAGAGCCCGGCGGAAGCTCCGACTTCAAGCAGTGCGACAGGCCCCTCAATGGCGGCAAGCTGCGAAAGGAGAACGGCGCAGCGGCCGGCCTCGTTGGTCTGGGTGGACCGGGTGCGGATGACGGGATCCACGTTCTGCCAGTTGCCGAGCAGCCAGTTCCGGAAGTCTTGGTAGTTTCCGAGGGGTGCCCCCTGGGACCTGGCAGCGGCAAAAACCAGGTTCGGTTGCCCTTTTCCAGGTGGAAGCGTGCCCAGGAGTGCCTGCACCGTCAAATCTTCGGCGACACCGCAGGCCCATTCTTCATACATGCCGGAAACGCCGTGCGCTTCGGACTCTGCGAAACGCCGGTACATCGTCGCAATGCTCATGGATGGATCCTAGTGCGGCAATGTCGACAGATGACGCCAGTAACCGGTCAGCGGAATAACGGTGTAGACGACGGGAACTACCGTCACCACCAGCAGGACCAGCTCCAGCCATTCATTCCACGGGGCCAAGCGAATCCCCAGCACCACCAGCAGGAAGACCGCCACCGCGATGGCGCTGTAGCGAAGGTAGCGGTCCCGGTTTCGGATAAGCTCGCCCCGCCGCGACTCACCGCCGCTGTGAACCGGCGCCGTCCCCGGTGCTGCCCTAAAGATGTGGGCGTCTCCCAGTGACAGCACCGGCATCCAGCCGGCTGCCCGGAAGATGTCGAAGTAGTCCGCAGATGCATTGTTTTCATACGCGAGGTCGAAGACGGTCTCTGCGGGAACTCCGTCCGCGAAGCTCCACCCATGACCCAGCTTCGCAACGCCGTTCAGGTGTTTTCCTGTCTCGCCATGTCCGCGAACATGGCCAGGTCCTTTTTAGGGCTGACGGCCAAGCCGTTGCCCATTCGAGTGGTGGTGCTCATGCTTCCTCCATAATGTGGTCGGCCATGGCCAGCAGCTGGCGGCGGCGTTCGATGTTGCCGGCGAGGACCTCACGGCCCTTCGCGGTGAGGTGGTACACCCGCCGGGAATCGTCGCCGTCGAGCTCCTCGATGAGGCCGGTGCCAACGAGCTTTTTGAGCGTTGTGTAGAGCGATGCGGGTCCGAGCGTGATGGCTCCCCTGCTCTCCTGCTCAAGGAACTGCATCACGGCATAGCCGTGACGCGGCTGGACCAGGGCGAGCAGGACGTGGAGGGCAGCGTCGGCCAGAACGTCGCGTCAGTTCAGCAGGCGCTGTATAGTTCAGCTCATGCTGAATATTGCTTCGCGGTTGGACGTCATGAACCGGCTGGGTCGTGCCATGGCTGACCCAACCCGGTCAAGGATTCTCATGAGGCTGCTGGAGGGCCCGTATATCCGGCGGAACTGGCCCGGGATCTGGAGCTGACGCGGTCAAACGTATCCAACCACCTCACCTGCCTGCGGGACTGCGGGATCGTCGTCGTCGAACCCGAGGGCCGGCAGATGCGGTACGAAATCTCTGATCCGCATCTGACGCGCGCGCTCACCGCCCTGGTCGATGTCACGCTGGCCGTGGATGAAAACGCACCATGCATGGACCCGGCATGCTCGGTCAAGGGCTGCTGCACTGCGGAGGTGAGCGCATGAGCACCGTCACCGGCCCGCAGATCGACGGCGTTGAGCTTGATGATGACGATGACGGACCGTGGTGGAAAGACCGGGAGGTGATGATCCCGGTCTTCTCGGGTGTGGCATTTCTTGCGGGCCTGATCTGCGAGTGGTCGGACGCAGAAACGGCAGCGATGGTGCTGTTCTGGGCGGGCCTGCTGCTGGGTGCGTCCACGTTCGTACCCGGTGCCCTGCGCAGGCTGTTCGCCCAAGGCAAGCCCGGCATTGGACTGCTGATGACGATCAGTGCCGCCGGCGCGGTCGTCCTCGGGTACGTTGAGGAAGCCGCCGCGCTGGCGTTCCTGTACTCCATCGCCGAAGCCATCGAAGACAAGGCGATGGACCGCGCACGTTCCGGGCTGCGTGCCCTGCTCAAACTCGTCCCCGAAACAGCGTTCATCCGCCGTGACGGCGGAACCGTAGAGATACCGGCCAGCGAACTGCAGATCGGAGACCTCCTGGTTGTCCGCCCCGGAGAGCGGGTGGCAACTGACGGTCTCGTGCGGGAGGGCCGCAGCAGCCTGGACACCTCGGCGGTCACCGGTGAGTCGATTCCCGTGGATGTCGACCCGGGCGACAACGTCCCGGCAGGGTCAATCAACGCCGCCGGGGCATTGACCATAGAGGCAACCGCCGCGGGAACAGACAACTCCCTGACCACCATTGTTGAGCTTGTCGAGCAGGCGCAGTCCGAAAAGGGCGAACGTGCCCGGCTGGCGGATCGAATCGCGCGCCCCCTGGTGCCCGGGGTCCTGATCCTGGCCGCACTGGTCGCTGTGATCGGATCCCTGTTCGGTGACCCCGAACTGTGGATTACCCGCGCCCTGGTGGTGCTGGTGGCCGCTTCGCCGTGCGCGCTGGCCATTTCGGTCCCGCTGACCGTGGTCGCCGGCGTCGGGTCAGCGAGCCGGTTCGGCGTCGTCATTAAATCGGGTGCCGCCTTCGAACGGTTCGGAAACATCCGGCACCTAGCCGTCGACAAGACCGGGACACTGACCCGCAACCAGCCGGCCGTTACACAGGTCATCACCACCGGAGGCGCCACCCGGGACGATGTACTGGCCTGGGCCGCAGCCCTGGAACAGCACAGCACCCACCCGCTCGCCGCCGCAATCACCGTTGCCGCCCCCGACGCAACAAGTGCCAAGGACGTCAGCGAGACGGCAGGTCACGGCATCACCGGCGATCTCCACGGCGCCGCGGTCACGGTCGGCAGCCCCCGCTGGCTCAGCGCCGGAATCCTCGCAGCTGATGTGGAAACGCTCGAAAGCGAAGGCATGACCGTCGTCGTCGTACACCGGGACGGTGAGGTCCGCGGCGCGATCGGCGTGCGGGACGAACTGCGCCCCGAAGTTCCCGAGGTGATCCGCACCCTTAGCCAACAGGGAATTCGCGTCACCATGCTCACGGGCGACAACGCACGCACTGCCCGGGCGATCGCCGCGCAGGCCGGCATCGAGGACATCCGCGCCGAGCTGCGGCCTGAGGATAAAGCCGCCGCCGTGTCCGAGTTGACCCGCACCCGCCCGACCGCGATGATCGGTGACGGCATCAATGACGCCCCTGCCCTCGCAGCTTCTGACATAGGAATTGCGATGGGCGCGGCCGGATCGGATGCCGCCGTGGAATCCGCCGATATCGCCTTCACCGGGCACGACCTTCGGCTCATTCCGCAGGCACTCGAGCATGCCCGCCGGGGCGGCGCCATCATCAACCAGAACATCGTCCTGTCGCTGCTCATCATCGCCGCGCTGCTCCCGTTGGCGATCACCGGCGTGCTTGGCCTGGCCGCCGTCGTTCTCGTCCACGAGATCGCGGAAGTCATCGTCATCCTTAACGGACTCCGCGCCGCGCGCACCCGCCGGCCCGGCAGCGTCACGCACGCACCTGCGGGAGGCCAGCCGACGTCGTAAGTTCAACGTTGGCCTCACAGCCGCACCAGCGGTGAACCTCACAGGCAGCTCCACGGCGTAGGCCTACGGGCGCCGGTACCGCACAGCGAGAGCATCGTGCATGAGGTCGCGGAACATTTCTGTCATATAGACAGCGATACCCGCATATTGCGCCATGAGATCGGCACCGACACCGAGTGCGTCCCGCACCGGATCCAGTGCCGGTGTGGTGGCGTCGGCGGCGGCATTGGCCAACAGCTTCAAACGCTCCGAGCCGGAGGTATAGCCGAGCTCAAACAAGGTCCAGTGGAACAGGTGCATCAGGGCGGAATCCCGGTCAAAGCCGTCATGCGCGGGCATGGATGCTTTTTCCTCCGCAGTGAGGTCAAAGCTGCGGTGAAGCGCCAGGCCGAAGCCCGTGAAGAGCAGCCTGCCGTCCCGGATGAGGATGTTCCCGGGATGCACGTCAAAGTGCTGGAACCCCTGGCTGTTCATCCATGCCGTGGCGTTTAGGAGCTGCTCGACGACGTCAGGAAAGACGCTTGCCCCGGCGCCCTCGGCCACGCTCCTGCGCAACCACTCCCCCAGCGTCTCGGGAACATATTCAAGGAAGAACACCATGCTCTTGGAGGCGTCCTTCATGGCGGAGAGCTTGCTCTGGATCTGCGGCCAATACGGCCCCCAGCGGCGGGCAGGAGCATCGCCGTCGAACTCCCTCAGGTCGGCTTCGCACTTCACATCCAGGACCCGCCAGCCGAGCAGAAGCGGAAAGAAATCCGCCACACCTGTTTGCACCCACCCGGACGTCACCTGATGCGCTGCCAGCTCCCGCCCGACCGCATGGGTTGGGCTTCCTATTCCGTAGTGGGAAACGAAGGAAGCGGAAGCTGACACTTCGTGGCGCGCGGATCCGCTTCCTCGATGTCTGTCACTGGGAGTTGTTTGACGAAGACCGTGGTTGCTCCGATGCGCACCGTCTTGGTTGTTCCGCCGATACCGATACCTGTTTGGTCAGCATCCTCGACGAGCCTCCGCACCCCGGCCTCGTCCAGCCGGCCAAGAACAGCGGCGACCGCTCGGGCATCATCTAAACGGGCGGTCATCATTTCTCCCTGTGGCGCGGTGCAGCTGTAGCCGGTTCCGGGTCGATGACTCGGAACCGCTCCAGAACCACCAGCGTCTCATCCGTCACCGTAAACCCGGGATCCCGCAGGTATGACCGCACGTCCCGGCTGTGCCAGAACTGCTCATGGTCCGCCCTCCACTGAGCCACACTGCTGTGCCCCTCCCCTCGGCAATGACGTGCGCCAGAGGAACCTGGTTGAGCCGCAGTTGCTCGACCTGCACAGTCTCAATGACGGCAACCGGTTCGTTGTCCGAATCGAGCACTGCTTGCCGACTGCCGACTGCAGGCAGGTCCTCGCCTTCGACTGCATATTCGACCACTAAGGACGTCGTTGCGGTCTTCCGGCCTGCGAGGATCGAAGCCACCAGTGAATCGCGCAACGGGCCGGGAAAAGCGAACTCTGCGCGGGGCAGGCCGCCGGGAAGGAACGGTTCCGGGAAAGTACCAATCGGCTGGTGGCTCATATGCAGATCCTCCCACAAGTGGGAAAAGGTGCTGGCCAAGCGGATCAGAGGCCCCCACGACCGGATAACCCGGAGTAAAATGGACGTTCTCAAAATCTTCCTTCGGCAGCGGACGCCGATCTTTTCCGACCAATCGGTTGACTCTTCGACCGATCGGTCTAAACTCTGGTCATGGCGATTATCGGCGAGGTCGAGAACAGCGGATTGAAGGTCCGCCCGCCTGCCCTGCGGGTTGACCGGCGGGCACCGGCGTGGTGGATGGTACGAAACATACTCGTCTGCGGTGTACCGCTTGCGCTGCTTATCGCGGGCGCTGTCCTCTGGGATCCCGCCCGGGCCTGGCTTATCGCGCCCATAGTGGGCATGGCGCTGGTCCTGGCCGCCAAAGCGGGCGTCGAACCGTGGTGGCGCTACCGGGTGCACCGCTGGGAAGTGACGGATCGAGCCACGTACGCATCCACCGGTTGGCTCGTCGTGGAGTGGCGGGTGGCGCCGACCTCGCGGATTCAGACCGTCGACGCCGTCCGCGGGCCTCTCGAGCAGCTCTTTGGTCTGGCCACGCTCCGGGTGACAACGGCGTCCTCCTCCGGGGCCATCAACATCCGCGGGTTGGACCACCGCACCGCTGAAGAAGCCGCTGCACGCCTGGCCGTGGTCGCCGAGCTCTCCGAAGGTGATGCGACATGACGGCGGCGGACGCTGCCGAAACGCCGTGGCAGCGCCTCAGCATCCGTGTGGTGTGGGTCGACGTCGTCGTAAGTCTGCTCTCGCTGCTTCCAGGCGCGGCCGCGCTCTGGATTTTCGACGCTGAACCCTCCGGTGGCGCACTGTGGCCGCTTCTCTTCGTGGCCGTGGCCGGCACCGCCGGTGCGGTCAGTGACATCCTTCGCTGGGCCTTCACGACCTACCGCGTCACACCCACCGACATCGAACTGCGAACCGGAGTTTTGGTGCGCCGCCACCGCACCCTTCACCGCGACCGGGTACGCAGCGTCGACACGGCCACCAAGCTGCGGCACCGGCTTACCGGTCTGCGCGTCGTCACCATCGGTGCCGGGCAGCAGGCCGGCGCAGGAGAATCTGCGCTCGTCCTGGACGCCTTGTCGGCCACGGATGCCGTGGCCCTGCGGGAAGGCCTTCTCCGCTCCGGCCAGGCCGCGTCCCCGGACGCCGCGCCAGCTGCCGCCGCGTCTTCGACTGCCGCCTCCTCGAGCGCCGGTCCGCGCAACGGCGTGCAGGTGCTCGCCACCTTTCGCCCCGGATGGGTTCTCTACAACATGTTCAGCATTTGGTCCTATGTCATGGCGGCGGGTTTGCTCTGGGGCGGCTTCTGGTTCGTCTCGGCCTTTGGCGTGGATGCTGCCGGCGTCATCGCCGGCCTGACGAACTGGGATGCGGTGGGGTGGCCCGGCATCACGCTGCTGGTGCTCGCGGGCACCGGGATACTCGGCGCCCTTGGGCTCGGGGTGAACTTCCTCCTCGGCTACGGAAGGTTCGAGCTTTCGCGGGTTCGGCAGGGGGACCACTCCCATCTCCGAACCCGCCGCGGTTTGCTGAGCACGCGCGAGGTCCTCCGCGACGAGTCGCGGATGCGCGGACTGTCCATCAGCGAGCCTGTCCTGTGGAGGTGGATCGGAATGGCCGACACCAATGTCATCACCACCGGGCTCAATGTGTGGGACCCGGAGGAGCCAACCGCGATCCTTCCGCGCGGACCCGTCACGGTTGCCCGCGGCGTGGCCGGAAAGGTCTTCGGCCGGCAGAACCCTTTTGACGCGCCGCTGGCCGCGCATCCGCTCCCCGCCCTCCGGCGTCGTCTCTGGTGGGCGACAGCGGTCTCCGCCGTGGCCCCCGCAGTCCTGCTCACCCCGGCTCTCACCGGAGCGGTCCCTGCCTGGTCGCCCTGGGCCGCCGCCGCGGTGCGGCCGCCCGCGCTTCTCGCTGCGGTTGTTGCCTACCGCTCACTCGGCCACACGATCGACGGCAGCTACCTCGTGGTGCGCTCCGGGCTTTTCAGCCGCACGACGTCGGCGCTGCGGCGTGATGCGGTGAGCACGATCGCGGTGCGGCAGTCGGTGCTGCAGCGCAGGCTGGGATTGGCCACGGTCTCGGCAATGACGGCTGCCGGATGGTCGGCGTATGAAATCCCCGATGTGCCCGCAAACCGTGCCGTGGAGCTCGCCTCGGAAGCCGCGCCCGGCGTGCTCGACGACTTCATTGAGCGCCCCTCCCCCGTTGCTCGACCATAATGGGAACGTGACATCCCCTGAGTATCCCGCGCGCACTTTCACCGGGACCGCGCGCCGTGCGCAGATCATCCGCGCCGCCATCACGACCGTAAACGAAATCGGATACCACCGGGCATCCCTTGCCGAGATTGCGGTGCGTGCCGGCGTGGGGAAGAGCGCAATCGTCTACTACTTTGCGTCGAAGGAATCGCTGCTGCTCAGCGTCGTCGACGAGGTGTTCGGCCGCCAGTACGAAGCAATGTTGCCGGCCGTGCACGCGGAGCCGGATCCGGCTTCGCAGCTCCGTGCCTACGCCCGCGCCTATCTCGAGTTCGTCGATTCGCACCGCGAGGAGGTCACCGCCGGCATTGAGATTGTCGTCTCGCACCGGACCGAGGACGGCACTCCGCTCTATCTCAGCGGGACAGAGGAAGACTCGGAGCTGCTGAGGCGCGTCCTCTCCGACGGAATGGATGCCGGCGTCTTCCGGCGGATGCCGCTGCGCATCGCGGTCTCGCTCGTCGAATCTCTCCTGGACGTATGGACCACCGAACTGCAGCACGACCTCAACGCGGAGCTCGGTAACTTCGGCGAGGAAACCATCGATTTCCTGCTGCAGGGGCTGGCGGTTACCCGGCCAAAGGACGCGGATACGGCGAAGACCCCTTAGGTGGGGCGTAATCGCATGCCGCCGGCCTAAGAGGTCTTCACCTATTCGGTTGTCGGCAAGGTCCGGCCCTGCCGCGGTACTGCTACCGGCTTGCCGCCGCCGAGGCTCGCAGGTCACCCTCCGGATCGGAGGGCAGCACCCGGCGCAGTACGTCAGCGAGGGTAATGACGCCGATGAACCGGTCCTGTTCCATGACGGCGGCCAGCTGTTCGCTGGCGCTGCGGATGCGGGACAGGGCCTCGTACACCGGGGTATCCGCGTCGAGCGTGAAAGCAGGGCGGGACAGCTCACGCACGGGGCGGTCCTTCGGCTCCATCAGGGTGTCCCGCACGTGGAGCACGCCGGGGATGCCCCCCTGCCCGTCAGCGACGAGGATCCGCATATGCCGGGAACGCCGGGCAGCATCCTGGACATCCGCCACGGTGGCCGCTTCGGAAACCGCTGTGGGGGTGGAACCCTGCGCGATGAGGGACCTCACGGTGAGCTTATCGAGCTCGAAGACGCCGGAGAGCTGCGTCCGGAAGGACGCGTCGAGGGCGCCCACCGAGGCCGAGTGCTCCACCAGGTGCCGGATAGTGTCAACGTCCTGACCTCCGACGGCGGCCCGCTCGACGGGTGTCACTCCGCTGGCGGCCACCAGACGGTTGGCGATGGCGTTGATCCAGCTCAGCAGCGGCCGCACCGTCCAGATAAACGCCCGTGACGGAATGCCAATTAGTTTGGCCGAGGTCTCCGGGAAGGCAATGGCCCAGGACTTGGGTGCCATTTCGCCGACGACCAGATGCAGGAAGGTCACAAACAGCAGGGACAGGGCGAACGCCGTACCCCCGGCCACCTGATCAGGCAGGCCCCAGGAGCTGAAGATCGGCCCCAGCCAGCCGTCGACAGCCGGCTTGGTCACCGCTCCCAGAGCGAACGTGCAGGCGGTAATGCCCAGCTGGGCCCCTGCAAGCATGAGCGTGAGCTCATTGATGCCGCGCAGCGCTGCACGCGCAGACCGGTTGGTGGCGGCGTCGGCTTCCAGCCGGTGACTGCGTGCACCGAGCAGCGCAAATTCGATGATGACGAAGAAGGCGCTGAGGGCGATCAGAAGGACGGTTACGACGGTTACGGTCAGGGCGCTCATCGGTTCTCCTCCGCGTCTTCCAGCAGATCATCCCGGTTGGTGGGAGCCTCAGGATCGGTTTCGACCAGACGGACCCGCAGTTCACTGGGAACATGCCGGGCCACTTCGAGCACGTCAATGTCCAGCACGCGGCTGATTTGGTGCTCCAGCGCCAGTTCACGCGGATCGTCGGGCAACTGAATCCGGACTGTTTCACCGGCCGCGGGCAGCTTGCCGCAGGCGGCAATGACTAAGCCGGAGATGGTCTCATAGTCACCGGCGGGCAGCTCGTGCCCGATGGCTCGTTCCACCTCGTCCACATGGATTTCTCCGCGCATCCGCCAGGAACGGGAATGCTCGGTTTCGATGGCAGGCGCAGGCAGTGCGTCGTGCTCATCCGTTAGTTCGCCGACGAGTTCCTCGGCCAGGTCCTCCAGCGTCAGGACTCCGGTGAAGCCGCCGTACTCGTCGATCACGCAAGCCAGCTGGTTCTTGGATTCGACGAGGCGGACAAGGGCATCGGGCAGGGACATGAGGGTCGGCACCACGAGCGCCGGACGCATAATGGCTGCGACCGGGGCATCATCCGGCTCCCGCGTCTCCAACAGATCCGCAAGCTGGACGACGCCGAGGGGCTCCTCGGCGGGGGAAACCACCGGATAGCGGGTATGGGCCGCTGCCATCAGTGCCCGGACCTCGCCAACAGTGGTGTCCGGGGACACCGTGCCGACCCGGCTTCGCGGGATCATGGCGTGCTCGACGTCGCGGTCCGGGAAATCCAGGACACGGTCGATAAGGACGGACAGGTCCTCCGGCAGATCACCGCTTTCGCGGGATTCGGCCACGATACGTTCCAGGTCCTCCGCGTTGGCAGTCGTGTCCATGTCATGGACCGGTTCAATTCGGAATAGCCGCAGCAGCGCGTTGGCCGAATAGTCGAAGAACGCGATCAACCAGCCGAAGACCGTCAGGTAGACGGTGGTGGAGCGCGCGAGTCCCAACGCAAGCGGTTCCGCATTCGCAATGGCCAGGTTCTTCGGATAGAGCTCACCGAAGATCATCTGGATGACGGTGGCCAGGATCAGGGCCAGGACCGTTCCGACGGAGATTCCGACGGCGGCGGGAACACCGACGCCGCCGAGCAGGAGGCCCAGTGACTCACCAATCAGCGGCTCAGCCACAAAGCCGACCAGCAGGCCGGTGACAGTAATGCCCAGCTGTGCTCCGGAGAGCATGAACGATGTACGGCGGGTGACCTTCAATGCCCGCTGCGCGGCGGCGTCGCCTGCCTCGGCACGGGCGGCAAGGCGGGTCCGGTCCACGGACATGTAGGCGAATTCCTGGGCTACGAAATAGCCGTTGGCGGCGATGATGGCCAGGATGACCACCATGCCAAGAAGCAGGAGGAGGAGCGGCTCCAGCATTAGTTCCGCACCTCCCCTCGGTAGGTGCAGAGTCCGGGCGGAAGCGCCCCGGATATCATGCGGTGGTGAATGAAACTCGGACTATGGCTCGGGTCGCTGCGCGACCCGGATGTCTTAGTCGATCGGCCCATTTGAGGTTTTTGCACTCTCCAAAGGTCGGGAATACCGGCAAAAACCACTATACCGAAGAACATCCGCCCAATGGCGGGGCCGGTCTTTCACCCGTTCTAAGCCGCGCTTAGTAGAACTTTCCTTGGCCCGTCCGCTGATGCCTCACTCCCCGCTGGGGCTGGAACTCACGCGTTCCTCCCGTTTGCGTCCGGCACGGGCAGCCAGGAACAACAGGGATCCGATCACTACATACACGGCGGCGCTGAGCCAGATGGTTCCGGTTTGCTGGGTGAGCAGTGCGACGCTCGCAACGATCGCGAGGACCGGCATGATGCGGGGGGCGGCGAAGTGGTCGTGGTCAACGTTGTCCTTTTTGAGGACGAGGACACTGATGTTGGCGGAAAGGAACACCAGGAGCAGGAGCAGGACCGTGGTTTCGGCCAGTGTGGCGACATTTCCGGTGAGGGTAAGAACGATCGTCAACCCGGCAATGACCACGATGGAGACCCAGGGGGTGCGGCGGCCGGGCAGCACGCGGCTGAAGGCACGGGGCAGCAGCTCGGCTTCGGCCAATCCATAGCCGACACGGCTGGCCATCACCATGAACAACAGCGCTCCGTTGGAAATCGCGATCAGGGCGATAATGCTGAAGAGTCCGGGTGGGATTCCGACGCCGCTGGCGGCGACAACATCGAGAAGAGGTCCGGTGGAGTCGGCCAGCTCGGCCGGGGGCAGGACGATGACCGCGCCGATGGCGATGAGGAGATAGACAACCCCGGCGGTGGTGATGGCGCCGAACAGTGCCCGGGGGTAGGCCTTGGACGGGTTGCGCACTTCCTCGGCCATGTTTGCCGCCGCTTCGAAGCCGAGGAAAGAGAAGAAGGCAACGATAGATGCAGCGAAGGCGCCCTGGAGGGGCGGTACATCCGGTGCAAACTCAAGGAGCCGGGAGGGTTCCCCGTTGCCGGAGGTGAAGACGATGGCTGCAACAACGATGACAATGACGAGACCGGTTACCTCGATGATTGAGGCGACAAGGTTCGCGGCGAGGGACTCCTTGACGCCGCGAAGGTTGATCAGTGTCAGCAGGATGATGAAGACGACCGCCGCAGGGGCGGCCGGCACATCGATGAGCGCTGTCAGGTAGTCGCCCGCGAAAGCGTTGGCGAGGGCGGCGGCCGTGGTGATTCCTGAAGCCATCATCAGGAAGCCGACGAGGAAGGACAGGTAGGGAATGCCAAAAGCCCGGTCAACGTAGCGCGCGGCGCCACCAGCATGCGGGTACTTGGTAATCAGTTCCGCGTATGTCGCGGCAGTGAGCAGTGCGACGACCAGTGCTATCAGCAAGGGTATCCAGATCGCACCGCCGACGTCGGCAGCCATGGTGCCCACGAGGGTATAGATGCCGGCCCCGAGGGTGTCGCCCACGATGAACGCAAACAGCAGCGGCGCACCGACTGCCCGCTTCAATCCGGTTTGCGGTCTTGATGTGGTGGATCCGGAATCCTGAGTCATTGGACTATTGGATTCCGTTTGCCCTCCCAGCGCAACTACTTTGGCGATCATTCGCGCAAGCAATCTTCTCCAGTGTCGCGGACGGATCCGCGGTGGGATAAAACGTCGCTTCCCGGCCCCGCCGGAGCAGCTAAACAAATGGCGGCAAGCCGTCGTCGTGCCGGGCGCGCCGGGACACTCGTTCGACCACATTGACCAGGTCCGTCAGCCCGGGTTCCTCGATCGGAAAGTGCCCGCACTCGGGGAGCATCACCACTTCTGCCGGAGCCGCGATTCGGCTCAGCCATCGCGTACTGATTCCAACCGGAGTCCAGGCATCCTCGGCCGGATGGGCCAAAGTGACCGGGATCTGCATCTGCTCCGGCGGAACGTGGCGGTAAGTCATGTACGACGCGAGGAATCCAACCGGAACCTTGGCCCCTCCACCCCGCGGGTCCACACTGCACAGCAGTGACAGACCGGGGTCACGGCTCATCTTCGACAGCGAAGCCACCCAGGACATCGGGATGAGCCGCCGCGCGAGTTTATCGGGGAGGAGGCGTAACAGCGGCCCACATAGGATGCCGAGCGGGCCGAAGCGCGTAATGGCAGCACGTGTACGCCGGTCCCGCGGGTCAAGCAGACAGGTTGCCACCACTGCCGCCGGACGGCCGGTGCGGGCGGCAACCTCGTACGCCAGCATCCCACCGATACTGGCACCCAATAGCACCAGGGGACGGCCGTCGTCCTCCGCGAGTACGAAATCACAGAGCAGCGCGACCCAGTCCTGGTAGCGCACAGCGGCAGGATCCGGCGAAATCGTCCCGCCGTACAGCGGCATGTCGATGGCGGCCAGCTCGACCTGATCATGCGGCAGAAGTGAGGCAATCGGCCAGAGAGCCGCACTGTGTCCACCGGCTCCGTGCAGGAGCAGCACCCGCACTGGCGCATGCGGATCAACGCGGCGGAGCACGTGGACTTTGTGCCCTTTCCAGTTCCACCATGTACTGGCCGGCTCCTGATCCACGCCAGGAACGCCAGGAACGGCGCAGGAAGCCCGCGTAGTCAGCCACATCCGGATAGGTCATGTTGACACCCTATTGGTAGATACCCGGCGAGCACCGCCGGTATCCTCCGTCAGCTCGAAGCGCGCGAGTCGCGGGCGGCGGCGAGTTCCTGGTACAACTCCATGCAGCGAAGGCGGGCCGGGGAGAAGTCGTAGGGCATCTTGCCGACGGCTTCGAATACTCTCATAGTTTCCTGCCCGCTGCTGGAGCTTTGGCAGACCTCACCGCTCCCCTCATCCCCTGTAGCCGGGTGCAATTCCTCCCAGGAGTCGAAAAGTGCGTCGTCGCCCGCAGCCAGACCGGAATCCGCGATGACGGCCTCCAGCACCAGTTCGAAGGCGTGACGTTCGGCAGCCACCTGTGCCACGCGGGGGTCGTCGACAGCAACCGTGTCATCGAGGGCTTCCTCGGCGGCATCAACGCGGCCGGATTCCTCCCGCAGGTCCGGGTTGGTGGCCAAAGCGATGAAACGGGAGGCGTGAACGGCAGTGCCGAGCGGACCGAAGATCCGCTCCATGACCAGCAGGCCGTCCAGCATGAGCGGGGTCTTCCTCGGCGGGCAGGACGTGAGTCCATCCTCACATACAGGGAAGGCGCCGCTCCAATTACCTCACGCGGAGCCGGTCGCGTTATCAGTCACGAACCGGTCCGTTCGAGGAGGTGCCGGGTGGATCCGGTTTAGCCGATGCAGGTGCCGCTGCCCGGAGCCGCGCCCAGTGGGCCAGCCGTTCGGAAATGGCCCGCTCGTACCCGCGTGTGCCGGGCTGGTAGAAGGTTTCCCGGGGCATGCCGTCTGGGAAATAATTCGCGCCGGAGAATCCGGCCTGGGTGTCGGGGTCGTACTGGTAGCCGTCGCCGTAGCCGAGGTCTTTCATCAGCCGGGTCGGGGCATTCAGGATGTGCGCCGGCGGCATCAGCGACCCGGTGCGTTTCGCCGCAGCACGCGCCCTGTTGAACCCGCGGTATACACCGATGGACTTGGGCGCGGTGGCGAGGTAGACGACGGCCTGCGCGATGGCGAGTTCGCCTTCGGGTGAGCCGAGGCGTTCGTACACGTCCCACGCGGCGAGGGCCTGTTGCACGGCCTGGGGGTCGGCCATGCCGACATCTTCGGTCGCGAACCGGGTAATGCGGCGGGCGATGAACAGGGGGTCCTCACCGCCGTCGAGCATCCGCGCCAGCCAGTACAGCGCCGCGTCCGGGTCCGAGCCCCGCATGGCTTTGTGCAGCGCGGAGATCAGGTTGTAATGACCTTCCTGCCCCTTGTCATAGAGCGGTGCCCGTTTCTGCACCGCCGCAGCAAGCGCCGCCGTGTCCACGGGCGCGGGAAGGGCATGGACCTGCTCGATCATGTTCAGCAGATACCGGCCGTCACCGTCCGCCATCGCAACCAGCGCCTGCCGGGCATCATTCGTCAGCGGCAGCGGTGCGCCGAGGAGCTCCTCGGCGCGGGCAATGAGGGTCTGGAGCGCGACGTCGTCGAGGCGTTTCAACACGAAAACCTGGGCCCGGGACAGGAGCGCCCCGTTGAGCTCAAAGCTCGGGTTCTCCGTCGTCGCGCCGACGAGGACGACGGTGCCGTCTTCGACGTACGGCAGGAACGAGTCCTGCTGGGCGCGGTTGAACCGGTGGATCTCGTCAACGAACAGCATTGTGCCCTGGCCGACCTCCCGCCGGCGCTGCGCCGCGGAGAACACCTTGCGGAGGTCGGCGACGCCGGAGAAGGTGGCGGAGAGCGGTTCGAACGCCAGGTCGGTCTGCTCGGCGAGGAGCCGAGCGATCGTCGTCTTCCCGCACCCCGGCGGACCCCACAACACCATCGACACCAGCCGGTGGGCCTCCACCATCCGGCCGATCGGACCAGACGATGCGAGCAGGTGGTCCTGCCCGACGACGCCGCGCAGGGTGCGGGGCCGGAGCCGGTCAGCCAGAGGCCGCGAGGCGTCGTCGGCCTCAAACAGGGACGGTGCGTCGTTCACGAGTGTTCCCGGGTGTGGCCGCCGACCTTCAGCGACTGCGCTGTGTCGCGGGCGACCTGCTGCAGCTGGGTCCCGGAGAGCGTCACCGGGACGTCCGCCCGGCCTGCTCCAGACCCGCTGCGGGGAGCACGTCAACCCGAGCCCGCGTGTGCTGCTGCAATTTCCCGCCAATCATCCGATCTCCTTCGCACGGAGTTACATTTCGTCCAGAGATACATTACGAGCAAATACACCGCTGCGGGGACCCTACCCCCCAAGGTGGCAGACGGCGAAGGAACAGAACCATGCCCGACACGATGCGTGCAATCCGCCTCACCGGCCCCGTCGACGTCGACGGTCTCACCATCAGTGAGGTGCCGATCCCCGGTGTGCGACCCGGACAGGTCCGCATCCGGGTGACGGCGTTCGGGATCAACGAATCCGAAAAGACGAGCCGCGAAGGCAAATCTGACGCCGACTTCGCCTTCCCCCGCATCCTCGGCATCGAAGCGGTCGGTGTGATCGACGCAGTCGGAGAGGGTGTTGACCTCGAACCCGGCTCGAAGGTCGCTACGATGATGGGCGGACTCGGCCGGTCCATCGACGGAAGCTACGCCGAATACACCGTCGTCGACGCGGCGAATGTGATCCCCTTCGAGACCTCGCTGCCGTGGGACATCGTTGGAGCCCTGCCTGAAATGATGCAAACCGCGCACGGCGCCCTCACCGCGGTGCAGCTCCAACCCGGGCAGAGCATCCTGATCCACGGCGGGACCTCCACCGTCGGATTGACCGCGACGGCGATCGCGCACAACCTCGGCGCCACCGTCATCGCCACCACCCGCAACCCCGCCCATTTCGACGTCATCACACACGCCGGCGCCGATCACGCCATCCTGGACAACGCCGCGCTGCCGGACACCGTCCGGGGACTTGCCCCGGCGGGGCTGGACGCGGCGCTCGAGTTCGTCAGCGCCGCCGCACTCCCGGCCACACTGGCCCTGGTCCGCCCAGCCGGCACCGTCTGCTTCGTCGGCGCACTCACGGGACAGTGGACCATCCCGGACTTCTCACCGTTCAGCATTCCCTCCGGCGTCCGACTCACCAGCTACGCCGGCGCCGCCCGGGACCTCCCGGCCGCCGCGTTCGACTCCTATCTCAAGGCGATCGAAGCAGGAAACCTCCATGTCACCATTGCCGGCACCTACCAGGGATTCGACGGCGTTGCGGCGGCGCACCGCGCCCTCGCCTCCGGCGGCCGGCCGGGGAAACACGTCGTCGTTCTCGCCTGACTCCCCCTGAGGTGCCGGCATCCGACGTCGTTAACCTCCAGTCCCTGCTTCGCTGCGGTCGCCTATCTGGTCCGCCGTTTTGTGAAGGATGAACAGGCCCCCGTACGAGGGCTGATCGGAACGCTGCTGGTCGGTGTCCGTGTATTCGCTGAGCACGGCGTGGACCCGGGTGACGAGATCCTCGGCGTCTTGTGGTGAGAGGTGCAGCACGAAGCGTGAAAGGTTGGCGAGTGCGTCCGGACCTGCTTCGGTCACTTCCTCGCGCAACGCGTCCAACTGGGCGAGGGGTCCATCCTGGCCGGCATCATGCAATGCCGTATCCAGGTTCCACGATCGCCCGGTCGAGCGGTATGGCTTCTCCAGCGCACCACTTATGCCTGTACGAACTTCAGCGGGTTCAAGGAATCCCGCGGCGAGCAGCTGCCGCACGTGGTAAAGGACGGTCCCCGGATCATGTCCCAAACGGTCAGCGAGCTGTTTATTGGTCAGCTCGTGGAGCCCGCACAGGCGAAGTATCCTCAGGCGCAGCGGATGAGCCAGCGCCTTGATTTCCTGAGCGTTGGCAGCGGGATTCTTCCGTTTCGCGTCCGGCCGCTTCGAGTCGGTCATAAACCCATTCTAGGTGGGATTTAGGAAAATCAACTCCCTTGAACTTTCTCAATTGGTGTGCCATGGTTCAGCGCATGACGAATAGCGCGCCGCAGGCGAAAATGAGGGATCGGTTGTCTCTCGGGGCTTCCTTTTGGAAGCTGTGGACTTCATCGGGCCTGTCCAACCTTGCGGATGGAGTCTTTAAGATCGCGTTGCCGCTGATGGCGGTTCAGCTCACGCAGTCTCCAACGCTGATCGCTGGGCTCACTGTGGCTGCAACCCTTCCCTGGCTTTTCTTCGCATTAACCGCAGGAGCACTGGCGGACCGGTTGGACCGGCGGAATCTGATGCTGTGGGCCAACTTTAGCCGCGCTGTCCTGCCCGCTCTGCTGATAGCAGTGATCCTTCTCGACCTTGGGTCCATCTGGGCCCTGTACGTCGTCGCACTGATGGTGGGGGTGGCCGAAACACTGTACGACACTTCAGCGCAATCGATCCTGCCCCAGGTAGTCAACAAGGATCAGCTTTCCCGCGCCAACGGCCGGCTTTACGCCGTCGAACTCACCGCGAATCAGTTCATTGGGCCGCCCTTGGGCGGGCTGCTCGTAGGCATTGGCGTCATCGCAGGCTTCGCTGTCCCGGCAGCGCTATGGCTTGCCGCGGTTGGCGGTTTGCTCCTGCTGCCGGGCAGCTTCGGGATAGAACGGGAACAAAAAACGACGCTGCGGTTCGACATCAAGGAAGGACTGAAGTTTCTCTGGAACCAGAAGATCCTTCGCATACTTGCGCTCATGACCGGGATTTTCAACTTCGCGTCCAGCGCGGCTTCCGCCGTCTTCGTTCTGTTCGCCGTCGGGCCCGCCTCAGAAATGGGGCTGTCCGAAATCGGATTCGGTCTACTCCTCACGGCATCCGCCGTCGGTGCCTTCCTGGGTTCGTTCATCGCGGAACCAGTGGAAGCCAAACTCGGCCGATCCAAATCCCTGGCGCTCACCATCCTTGGCTGCGCACTGTTCGTCGGAGCGCCGGCACTCACCAGCAACCCCTATGTATTGGGGCCCATATTCTTCGTGGGCGGCGTATTGATTGTGCTGTGGAACGTCATCACAGTCTCCCTGCGGCAACGAATCACCCCAAACCGGTTGCTGGGCCGCGTCAACAGCGCCTACCGCCTTCTGGCCTGGGGATCCATGCCCCTTGGGGCGGCAGCTGGAGGGCTGCTCGGCCAATGGCTGGGACTCCAGGCCATGTTCGGCATTATGGGAGTACTCACCCTCGCTCTATTGGTGATGATGCCGATCCTCACGGACAAAGCCATCACTGCTGCGGAGGCAAGCGGCTAAACCAATCTCTGGTTTCATACTCATTGCCAGCCCCTGGTGGGCCAGTACTCCAGTCACAATCCGTCCTCCCTTAGCAGGGTCGGGGTCGGTCACCTGACGCCGGTTGCCGAGTTACTACCGGCGTCGCGGCTAGAGGTGTTGGCACGGCGACCGATGAGGAACCAAAGAAGCGGACCGATTACGGGGAAGGCAAGCACCACGAGCACCCATACCGCCTGCGCGAAGCCGGTGAGGTGGTGGGAGCGCGCAATGCCGATGACAGCCGCTGCAAACAGGAGCAGAGCAAGTATCCCAATCCCGAGGACGGTGAACTCCCACTGAGCGGGAATGACCGGGTTTGCGCCTTCAGCTGCTCTCAATGCCAGCATTACAGTCCCCCATGTTGAATGGCCCCGCGAAATACGAAGGCCATCTCCACCCTAGCCACTGATCTCACGTTTCCTCAGGATCCTTCAGCGCGCGCTTCCCTTGGTTTGGTTCGACGGCTGTTGATCCGATAGCGGGTGATGCGTTGGATCATGACGGGATACAGGTGAAGGATCATCCCGAGAAGCAGGATCTGGGCGGCACCTCGAGGATGTGATGTAGCCGCGGCCATGATCGCCAGTACTGCGGTAGCGGAGAAGCCGAGAAGGTGACCGGTTTCGGACTGCTCGGTTCCTCTGAGGAAGCGGGCTTTGCCGGATGCTCCTTGCTCTGTTCGCCGCATCTGCATGATGATCCTGTTCCAGCCGACGACGCCGAGCAAGCGCCGGAGTGCCTCCGCTCCCAGCAGGATGTAAATTCGTGGCTCGACTGGACTGACCCGGTAGCGCTGGCGGGCAACATCCACCAGTGCCGGACCGGCCAGGAGCGCCATGAAGAGAAAAGCGCCCTGGACAACGACCGCATATACCAGGTGATCGGGTCCTATCGCGAACCAGCCGGCCACCGTCAGTCCGAGACCGAACACCAGACCCAAAGCCGCCGAGCCGGCCTGTCCATTAGGTGCTGCCATCGCATCTCCCGGACACCGCGCGACGCGCGAAGAGCGATGAGGGGCTGCGGTCGAACGGCAGAGGCCCAGTGTCTGCGTGGAGAGGGCAGCTCGCTAACCTGATCCGCGTATCGGCGTTCATCCCGGTATCTGCTGCTCTGGTTCGTCGATCCCCCGTTGTCATGCACCGAGTCTAACCAGGTGCTTTCTTTGGGCTGTCGCTTAGGCCGGTCCCCTGCGGTGCGTACCAACCCGGGAGGGTGTCGCTGCGCGACGGGTAGGAGTAGGAACAGTCTTATGATCCTTCCTGCTGTTCGCGATCCTCGTCTCGTATCCATCCGGCGAGGTGGACACCTGACCGAGGCCGACCACCAGGTCCTGGCATTGTGGGCCGCTACCTGCGCCGAGCATGTTCTGGAGCTGTTCGAAAGATCCAACCGCGCGGATGATCGGCCTCGTAGGGCAATTGAAGCGGTACGAGCCTGGACACGCAGCGAGGCGAAGATGATGGCCACCCGTGCAGCCGGAGGACATGCAATGGGCGCTGCTCGTCCTTTCAGTGGTGCTTCCCGCTTCGCGGCGTACGCGGCCGGCCAGGCGGCCTGTGTGGCCCACGTTCCCGAACACGATCTGGGGGCCGCCGCGTATGCCATCAAGGCCGCTGCAGCTGCGGCACCCCGCAACCAGCAACGAGCCGCCGCGCGTGCTGAGCGTGACTGGCAGCGTCAGCAGATTCCCGGCCACCTCCACACCCTTGTCCTGGACGACCAAAACCGCAGGAATAACATCTGCTGGTTCGTCTTCGACGACTAGACACCTCTGATGAGCAGTTAGTAACCCATCCCTTCACCTGGACAATTTTGCTTCGCCCGTGAGTGCTTACTTGCTAGTGGTTACCCTTTATCCCTTCGACTTGTACTTCCCGCACGAACCGCAGTGGTTGTTCGGGCAACCGGCCTGTCGTTTCATGGCAGGTCGTGCCATGCACACGCCGCCCTCCCTCGTTCTCATTGGTCCGGCGGCAGTGTGCCGGCGCTTGGCGCCGGGCATGCGTCATACACCGGCCCTTCATGCCGTGCGGAAGTACGTTGGGCTAACCGGTTAAGCGGAGGTAGTGCTGCAGATCTACTGGCGGGCATCCTCGGAGTGCTTCGAATCCTTCGAATCCATGATCTGGTCCAGGATGAGGGAGCTCACGGCTGCGATGAGGGCCATCACACGCCGCGGCCGAGCCACCCCGCGCCGGACCAACCACGTTTCGAGCCGCTCATCCAGCACCAGACTCACTGCCAAAACCCCGCTCACTGTGACGCCAACCGTCACAGCCAGTACGGCCAATGCGGTTGCCGGCAGCCCTGCCGGGCGGGCGCCTGCACGCACGTAGGAAGGAAGTGGCGCGGTGCCCGCAGCGCCGTCGCCTGACATGGAAGCGGCAGGGGTGACGAGATCGACTCTGCCGGCAGCGGCCAGGTCCTGCCCTTTCCGACTGCCCTGCCGCACGGCCGCGGCGGCGATGAGGCCAATGGCGGCGCCAGGAGCAACAACGAAGGCGCGGCGCATCCGCGGGGACCAGTCGGCCGGACTTTTCAGGGTGAGCACACCGGATACAGCGGCAAGCGTGAGCGACAGCGGAAGATTCTTCATGGCCTACACGCTACATGCCGCACGGCCCACGGCCCTTCGATGCTGCCCGGCTCTGGGAACGTGCCCCATTCCTCATAGATAGGCCAACACCGGATTCTCCCTCGGCCAGCATCCTCCGGCGCTGCACCTACCTGACACGGCATGAGGGCGATCTGGAATTCACGACCCACGCTGGAACGAAACAGCGCTGTTCATGGATGCAAGCAAGAACCCCATCCCGCAGAAACCCACCGCGCAGTTCCCTGATCGCGACGTGCAGCTCGCCGGGTCGAGCTGGAGGATAGGCGACGCGCTGTTCCTCATATCGCCGACGGACCTGCCCTGCGGCGGGATGGTGAGCGTCGTGTGCTTCAAGCCAACGGGTAAACCTGTCGCGATATCCGGCCTCGAAGACGTCCCACTCCTGAACGCTTGCCTGGGCGTCGTCCACCACCTCGAAACCAGCACCGCGGATCTGCTCGCGTAACGCATCTGTGCTCAGGTACTCGTCATCACGTCCAGCCAGAGGTGCCGCAGCAGCCGGATGAGGTGTCGCCGACCAGACCGCCTCGCCGTAAACGAGTCGGCCGCCGGTGAGCACCAGGGCTCGAAGAGCGCGCAGGGCTGCCCCGTAGTCGAGCGGCTGCGCGTCCTCTACCGGCGGTCCCCAGATCTGGCTCGCGCCGATGCAGATGACGGCGTCTGCGGGGCGAGCCTGCGTTTCTGCCCCGGGCATCGCATCAAACGTCGCTCTGTTGAGCAGCCCGCGGGTCAATGCCTGTTGCCTCGCCCGGTCGATGGACGCGGAAGCACTGTCCACTCCGCGTCCACGTGCCTGCGGGGCCGACGTCAAAACCCGAAGCAGCAGTTCACCCCAACCGCACCCCATGTCCAGAACCTCAGCCGGCGCCGGCTCCGACAGCGTGCCCTCACGGAGATGGGCAGTTGCGGTGGTGTTTATCGTTGTTTGACAGTGAAGTAGGTTGAGGCACCATTGTTGTCCACATGGATAACGACCTCTTCAGTATCGGAGATGTCGCGCGGGCCAGTGGCTTGAGCGTCAGCGCACTTCGCTTCTATGACCGGGTCGGTGTGCTGAGCCCAGTCATGGTGGATTCCAATACGGCTTACAGATGGTATTCACCGGCCCAGCTTCGCTCTGCTGAACTGATCGCTGAGCTACGCCGTATAGGTTTACCCCTTCCTGAAGTCACGACGGTCCTGGCGCATCATGGTGACGCGAGAGTGCTCCGTGATGTGCTTGATGAGCACATTGTTCGACTCGAACAGGGCCTGGCCGCCGCGAAGACGGTGATCGGAAAAATCGAGCAGCAATGGGACGCTGATACAGGGGCTCAGTCCCACAGGTTTAGCGTCGAGTGCCATGAGCTCCGAAGGGCCCTGTCCTCCGTTCGGTTCGCGGTCGGATCCGATGAGGAATCCCCTCATCTTCACGGGATCCTTATGCAAGTACGACAGGGGCAGCTTCAGCTCACCTCCACTGACCGGCACCGGGCTGCCTTCTACGCGCTCGATATCTGTTCTGACTCACAGGACTTCAAATTTGTTCTGGCTCAATCAGGACTGGACGCACTACTAAACTTGCTCCAGGAAGACGGCACCGCATGTTTGTCAAAGACTTCCGAACTCACCATCTCCGTCCGTGAGAAGACCATAAACCTGCCGCTGCTCGATACCGATTTCCCAGATCTAACAGAAAAAGTCCAATCATCGTCCCGTGCTGTAAGCGCAACCGTGAAAAGGCAATGGTTCCGCAGTGTCCTCGGCAAATATTCAACCGTGGAACGGCGCTTACTCGAAATCGATCCATCTGGGCAGCTCTTAGTAAGGCTCGATAATGGCGCTCCCGATGATGATGCCCTCCTGCTGAACGCACGGTTCCTCTCAGATGCTCTCGAATCTGCGGTCGGGGAGATATTGAGTCTTGAGGTGAACGGGCCCGTAGCACCTCTGGCGATCCGCAGTATAGATAATCCGCATTCGTTCTCGGTGATCATGCCTATCCTCCGGGATAAGCAATGAATTCAGATATCCTCGTCGGATCGTCAGAAATGCGGATTCCGAAACGGTACTGGGTTTGGCTCGGCGGTGTCACTCTCTCCTCTGTCGGAACTCAGATCCTCAGCTTCGGCATGGCGTGGGTCGCTGCCGGCTACGGTGGAATATTTGCCGGGCTCGTACTGACCGCGGTAAATCTTCCCCGCACGGTACTGCTTCTTGCAGGGGGTGCAGTCTCTGACCGTATTGGAGCTTGGCGGGTGATGATCTCAGGCGATATTGCCATGACGGTTGTGACCGCGTTGTTTGCGGGTTCGCTGCTGGCATGGGGTCCCAATGTTTGGCTGCTTCTGATCATTGCAGTCTTGATAGGTATCGTGGACGCCTTCTACATTCCGGCCGCCGGAGCCATGCCTCGACGTCTCGTAGCTGGTGCCAAGCTCACCCAGGCCATGTCGGCCAGGCAAATCAGTCAGCAGCTCTCCTCAGTGCTTGGCGGCCCTCTGGGATCGATTGTCGTAACCACGTTCGGACTTTTCGCTGCGGCCATCGTCAATTCGGCGGCTTATGCGGTGATGTTCATACTTCTCATTCTGATCCGGCCGAGAAATCCTGCACGTCCTGCATCTGGGGGTGCCCGTGTCACGGGACAAACGGTCTTTCAGGATGCTCTGGCCGGTTTCGGGCTATCGATGAAGGATCCTCTACTCCGGCCGGTGCTCTTAATGTTGATAGGGTCTGCAGCTTTTCTCCTGCCTGTGCTGGCGCCGCTGTTGCCGGTACTTGCCCGCCAAGAGGGGTGGAGTCCTACCGGCGCCGGCCTTGTTGTTGGCGTTGCCGGCGCTGGAACAGCTGTCGTTGCCCTGGCTGTGGTTTTCACTGGCGGTCTGCCTAGGCCAGGATTGGCTGGGTGCGCTGGGCTTGTGACGGCTGGGCTGGGAGTATTTGGTCTTGGGATTTTCTCTGAGCCCCTGCCGTCTATGATCTCCGGCGCTCTCATCGGAGTCGGCGCTGGCCTGTTCAGCACACACCTTGGTCCTCTCGTGCTCGGTCGCACACCTGACACCCACTTGGGACGGGTACAGGCCGTGGTCGCGATGGCTCAAAGCCTGCCACTGCTCTTCACCAATGTTGCTCTAGGCACACTTGCTCAGGCGGCAGGAGCCAAGGTCGCTCTTTTTTCTGTGCTATCGCCCTAGGCGTTATCGCCGCAGTCGCCCTCCGTTCTCCACACCTTCGTGCAGCCAGACGACTCGGCAACGAATAGGTTCGGCGTCGCCTTCCTAGGACCGCTAATCCGTGAGCTAGGTATTCTCTTGGGCGGAGCCGCGCCGCCGCTCCGGGACTAACTGGTGACTATGGACTTAACAATCGAGACTTAGGGAACCCGGAGACTGAACAATGGGAAGGTCAGGCATGTCAAAGGATCAAGTGCTAGGAGCCTACGCGTCCCGCGCTGGCGAATATTCGGAAGCGTTGGGCTCACTGTCAGCGATGAATCGAAACGATGTCGACTTCATTGCGCAGTGGGCTCATGAAATCCAAGGACCGGCCCTTGATATCGGGTGCGGCCCGGGTCACTGGACAAAATTCCTACACGAGCATGGCCTTCAAATTGAGGGCATCGACATGGTCGAGCAGTTCGTAGACATTGCTGCCGGCAAGTTCCCCGAAATCATGTTTCGCGTCGGGATGCTGGAAGCGATACCCGTCCAAGACAGCAGCCTCGGTGCAATTCTGGCCTGGTACTCCATTATTCATACTCCGCCCCGCGACTTTGGTGCCGTGCTGAGCGAATTCGCCCGTTGCATTCGCCCTGGTGGTTCTCTACTCCTTGGGTTCTTTGAGGGGGAACGCGTTGAGAGGTTCGACCACGCTGTCGTGGCCGCCTACTACTGGCCCGTCCCAGAGATGCACTATAAGTTATCTGCTGCCGGGTTCGATGTTGTGCGGACGGACAGGAGATCAGATCCAGAACACCGACCCCATGCTGCCGTCATTGCACGCCGGCGCGACGATCACAGTTCTTCGTAGAACGATGAACGCTGGAATCACGTGGTCGGCGATTCAGGACCCGAAAGGGCCCCTCACTACGACCCAGAGGACTCTCCCAGTAGCGGAAGCCGCCCGTTTATCATTATCTTCGCTGACCATCAGGGATGCAGTTCAATGCCCGCCGAGGGACAGACGCTGAAGTCAGTAAATCCAACATGCAGGTCACCTCGTTCGGGTGAACACGCCATCAGTCCCACTTGGCACACGCTGGTCATCGGCAGATACCCCAGGCGCAGGCTGGTCCACCGTCCGATTAAGCCGTAGCGGTCGAGGTACTGCACGTGGATTGCGCTGGATTGGCGCGTCAGCCGCAGGGTTATCTCACCGTGATTTGTTCGCAGAGGACTTAGCGACCAATCCGAGGTGCCGTTGGTAATGACCGTGGTTAGCTGAAGTGCCCCGTCGCTGTACTCGACTCCGGCCTTCACCCATATCCGCTCATCGATCCGGATCATCAGACCAGCCTGGTCATATAGGGAGGTGAAGTCACCGAACAATGTGACAGTCACTTCAAAATCTCCGGCCACTTCCCTATAGAGAAAATGCCCGCTGTCACGGGCGAACCCCGTAGTGTGTTTCCCGCCAGAAATCTGTTGCGGCGGCAGTCACCAGAGTCAGCGAGTCTCCGCTGTGCTTCCAACGCGAGGGCTCGTTCAGCCATTTCATGTTCTCGAACATGTTCATCCTTCTCTAGGCGCTGAAATGGTAGTGATGCGGCGAAGCAGGGGTGGAGCGAGGAAGAAGATGAGTGCGCCGAGGGCAGCCACAGCGATCATCGCACCCCGTAGACCCGCTGACTCGGACCAGAGCCCGACGTAAACCGGCCCGAGCAGGAATCCCAGGTAAGAGACGGTCGCGAGCAGTGATGTGGCCCGCCCTCGTGTGGCTTCACTGGTGGTTCGCGAGACGACCCCCAGCAAGGTTGGATAGAGCACGGCCGTTCCGGCTGCGGCGATGGCGAGTCCGGCCAAGGCCGCAACAAAGTTCGTGGACCCTGCCAGCAGGCCCGAACCGGCAGCTGCAGCGACAGCGCCCAGGACTATGGTCCGTGTCGAGTTGGCCGGGTTCAGCCTGGCGGTACTGAATCGGGTGACAGCGGCGACGGCGGCGAACATGGCCGGGGCCGTAGCGCTGAACCCGGTACCGGCGTTGAGGATGTCTTCGAAGAACACTGCCGCCCAGCTTTGGTGGGCGTTTTCGCCGGCCAGAGCCAGAGCAGCCAGGAGCCCCACGAGCATCACCGGCAGAACGGGAAATGCGGCCCGCGGCGTGGTTGCAGCCGTGGTTTCCTCTGATCCTGACTGCTTGGGGTGCCATGTGACGCGGTGGTTTTCAGGCCCAGCCGGAGGAGCGGACAGCAGATAGCCGGCGGCGAGGACCATAGAGGCAGCGACCAGGCTGAAGCTGACGGCGGGCGTCATCTCGAATTTGTTCAGCGCACCGGTGAGAAGGCTCGAAATTACGACGAAGGCAGAGAATGTGCCATGGGAACGGGTGATGACCGGTCGGTGGGTCTGTTTCTCTGCGGATCCGGCTCCTGTGTTGATGGCGACATCGACTGCTCCGCTTGATGCGCCCACCAGCAGCAGGCCCAGGCAAAGGCTCGTCATCCCGGTGGCGGTGACGGACACGAACAGACCGGCAGCGGCCTGCAGGATTAGAGCCCCGGCGGTGGTTATCCGGATGCCGGCCCTGTCCAGGAGGCGTCCGGTCATAAACATGGCAGGCAGGGCGCCTGCTCCAATAAACAGCAAGGCGGTTCCCAGCTGGCCGTCGGTGAGACCGCTTTGGTCCCGGATGCGCGGAATACTCGCTCCCCAGGTTCCCCAGAAGACGCCGAAGGCTGCAAAAGCGGCGTACGAGACACGGGCGCCTTTATGTTTTGTCTGAACCGCGGGGAAAGCCATGTGTGTAACGATACACAGATACACTGGCTACATGCCAGAGCCAGCGAACCCCGAAAAGTGACCCTCACCGACGTCGCCCGGCAAGCCGGCGTCTCGGCGATGACGGCTTCCTACACATACAGCAAGCCGTCCCGCGTTTCTGCTGCTTCGCGCCGGAAGGTACTTTCCGCAGCCGAACTCCTGGGATACGCAGGACCGGACCCGAGCGCCCGATCCCTGCGCAAAGGCACCAGCGGTGCCCTCGGCGTCGTACTCGGTGAGACCCTCCCCTATGCATTCGAGGACCCTCAGGCGGCACGATTCCTGGCCGGTATTGCCGACGTCTGTGCCGAACACCGCCTGGCCATGACCATCCTGCCCACCAATGGGTCAGCCGACGACGATCAAAGAATCCGCGCAGCGGCAGTGGATGGTTTCGTGGTGTGGACTACCACTGAGGATGACCCGGTGCTCGACGCCCTTGCCCTGACCGGTAAATCGGTAGTCGTCCACGCCGGCCCGCAGCGGGAGGGATTCGGCATGGTTGGTATCGATGACCGGGCAGCATCCCGCGCGATCGCTGCAGACTGCCTCCGCGGCAGCCGAAAACCCGCCATCATCGCGTTCCCCTCCACCAAGGCGCGCCTCAGGAGTGTCAGCAGCGGACCCGACCCGCTCGCGTCAACCTTCCCGGTGACCCGCAACAGGCTGCAGGGTTTCAAAGAGGCAGTGGTCGCCGCCGGATTGGACTGGAACAGCATCCCGGTGGCTTTCTGCTCGACCAATACCTTCGGTGAAGGGGCACATGCTGCCCAGATCCTGCTAAGTGCCCCGGCTGTTCCTGACCTGCTCCTGACGATGAGTGACGAACTGGCGCTGGGAGCCCTCCAGACAGCGGAAGGGCGCGGAATAGCGGTGCTGGAACAACTGGCCATCACTGGCTGGGATGCCTCCGATGCAGGAACACTCGCTGGCGTGACTTCGGTACACCAGGATCTTCGTGAACAGGGCACGGCCGCTGCACGGGCCTCAATTCGGGGTCAGTCTGAAACCGATTGGAAGTCCTGGAAAGTGGTCAGAGGTAGAACAACGCGGTAACCGAAGCATTGTCCCGACAAATGCGGCAGAATGCGTAGTTGTCACCGTGGATGGGACGGCACTCCAGTCAGAGGTGACGGGCTGTGCGGCACTGTTGCATCATTGTGAGTGCTCCACGTATCTGAACAGTTCAATTTGCTGTACCCAGGCGGCCGAGGCCTGAGACGATGATGTTCGCGACGAGTAGCGCATAGCAGCCCTCGGGATCCAGATCCGGGTCGAAGACCGTCACCGATGCACCGATCGCTCGAGGCGCGAGCTGTTTAAGAAGCGCTGTTAGCTCATCAACGCCCAGTCCCCCAGGGTCAGGACTATCGACCGCAGGCATGACGCTTGGATCCAGGACGTCGACGTCGACCTGCAACCAATAACCGGCTCCTGCAATTGCGTGCACCCTCTCAGCCGTGTCGGCGGCGGTCGTATCCATTGCTTCGGTTGCCGAAATGACCAGTCCCAAAGTCCTGCGCGCCTCGACGGCTTCTTCATCGTTCGCCCTGTGACCGATATGGACGACGCGACCAGGAGCGAAATACGGAGCTTTGGCATCAATGTTCGATATGGCCGGCCAATGCATCCCCACGGCTGCGGCGAGGTCCTCACCGGCTACGCTTGCGCATTCGTCGCTGTTGCCAGGGTGGCGGAAGTCGGTGTGTCCATCGACATGCACCAGGCCCGTGCAAGCGCGCGCAGCCAGAGCCAACCCGATTCCGACAAGAACACTGCAATCTCCACCTACGACCAGCGGCGCGTCTCCTGCCTCGAGGATCTGGTCCAGGCGGTCAGCGAGCCGGCGTGCGTGGTCAATTATTGCCTTCTCGTTCCGGACGTGGCCGGCGGGCCGCGTGGCGTCATCGTCGACATATCGACCGGGGATGATGACGCCTGCGTCCCTCGCACCGTTTGCAAGCAGTCGGCCGGCCAAGCCAGCCTCGCGGAGCGCCTCGGGCGCCTTGCTGGCACCAGGGACGCTTCCCGGGACCGGAGGGCGTAGCCCGAGCCCCGTCGGCGCAGAGAGGAACGCGATCACCTCAATAGCTTGGCAGAGGAAAGACCATTCCGAGGACACCCATGCCCAATTGGGACGCCTTTATCTGATCAAAGGATCGCCCACCGCAACGGTTTTGGGTCACCTCAGCAGGGATCAGCTCTTGTTGGTCCTGCTCGTCGCTGCTTTCGTGCGTTCTGGCAGGAGCAGGGCAATGGTGTTCGCGGTGACGATCAGCGCTAGCCCCGCCCATTCGATGACGCCTAATCCTTCGTTGAACAGGAGCGCCCCGACGAGTGCTGCCAGGACAGGGTTGAGGCTCATGAGGGTCCCGAAGAGACTGGCGGGAATCTTTCGCAGGGCGGTCAGGTCCGCGGCAAAAGGGACGGCGGAGGCAAGGACGCCCGCGCCGACAGCGCAGAGGAGGGTGAAAGCGTCCGGGCGGGTAGTGATGAGAATCCCCGCACCGAAGGGCAGGAAGAGGATGGCGGAGACTGCTGTTGCTGTGGCTGTCCCCTGCATGCCCGGGATGCGTGATCCGATGGTTCTGTTGAGGAGGATATACGCGGCCCAGCTGCACGCGGCGATGAGACCGAAGCCGATACCGAGGTAGTCGGTGCTCGGTTGGGGGCGGGTGATGGCGATGACTCCGGCGCCTGCGATGAGGGCGCAGAGCGCACTGTTTCTGGTGCGGAAGCTTAGAAGAGCGACCGCGAGGGGGCCGCAGAATTCCAGGGTCACGGCCAAACCGAGTCCAATGCGGTCGATGGCCAGGTAAAGGGTGAGGTTCATCGTTCCAAAGACCACAGCCAATAAGAGCACCGGCCACCACTGCGCCCGGGTCAGGCTTCGGATCCGAGGCCTGACGAGGGGCAGCAGGATCATGGCGGCGACAAGCTGGCGGACAGCGACGACACCTGCCGGTCCGATGCTGGGGAAGGCCAGGGACCCGCACGCCGCCCCGAGCTGGTTCGACAGCGCCCCGCCCGCAGCGGCAGCGATCCCCGAGGTGCGCTGACCGGCCCCACTTCCGCTCTTCCCGGAATGTTTGCCCGTACCGGTGCCTGATGCTTGTGTCATGGTCGGATTCTGCACGCCGCCAATTACCTGCTCATAATGCACGAACCACAACATTGATGCGTCAAATGCATGGATACACTGCGGGGATGGAAGTAGAGCTGCGTCACCTTCGGTCCTTGATCGGCGTCGTCGAAGCCGGCACCTTCACCGACGCCGGGATCGACCTCGGAATCTCGCAGACGGCCGTATCACGCAATATCGCCGCCCTCGAATCGATTCTTGGCGTCCGGCTCCTGCACCGCACCACCCGCAGCGTCGAACCCACGGCTGCCGGCGAACGGGTGATCCGCCACGCCCGCCGGGTGCTGTCTACGATCAGTGACCTTCAACAGGAAGTATCCGCCGGCGCGAGTACGCTCCGGATCGGATACGCATGGTCCGCCCTGGGCAAGCACACACCTGAGCTCCAGCGCCGCTGGGCTGCAGCCCTGCCCCACAACGACCTGCGCCTGATCCGCACGAACACCCCCACCGCAGGATTGGCCGAAGGCACTGCTGATTTTGCGGTCCTGCGCCGGGTACCAGATGCCACCGGCATCACGCTGGTCCAGATCGCCTTCGAGAAACGCTACTGCGCGATGTCCATCGATGACCCGCTGGCCCGAAAAAGCACTGTCACCCTCGCCCATATCCCGACTATTCCGGTGGTCATGGATAACGGCACCGGAAGCACCCGCCCGGACCTCTGGCCGGATGGGCAACAGCCGGAACACACCATCAGCACTCACGACGTCGATGACTGGCTCACCATCATCAGCAGCGGCACAGCCCGCGGCGTCACCGCGGAGTCAACAGCACACCAATACCGCCGTGAAGGCCTCACCTACCGGAGAGTCCGCGACGCGCCGCCAGTACCCATCTACGCGGCGTGGCAGACAACCGACCCGCCGGCCGCATTGCAAGAGATCCTCACCCTCCTCACGGACCTTTACCTCTGACTTCAGCCAAGAGCTTGTCCGGCCACCTCTTCTACAGCGACGCTGCGTCAACGGTGCTCTGATGCCGATCCCTGAACGGTATGACACCGAAGCGCTACTGGGAAACCTGGACGCTCGAAAACCAATTAGCAATCGCATAAGCACTGGACTGCTAACGGGGACCCAACCACCACCAACGTGGCGCTTCGCGAATCCGGGAAATGCTCTCGTGGCGCGGCGTCCGCGGAGATTTGAGGTCACAGGACAATGATGCCTGACCGGGCTAGCCGCCCGCGCAGCACTGAGCCACAGTCCCAATCCACTCTCTCGGCTAGCTTGGCTGGATCCTCGACCTGACTTCGGTACGGTGATTACCGGCTATCAGGCCCCGCTACTCCCACGCGGCTTCCGTGGCGCATCTTTCGCGCCCTCCTGCCCCCGGTGATCTTGGACATAGGACTCAGTGGAAGGCCTAGATTTAAGCCAAGGCCAGTCCTTACCGTGTACGGAGTCCCCATGACTCGGGAGCCCCAACTCAACCCTCATCTCATTACGCAGGACGTGAATGAGATCTCGAGTTTGGAACCATACGGGGTAATACGAGGTAAATGCCTGACGACTTTCAAGAAAACTTGTTAGCTCCATCAAGGCACCTGATACACGATCGGCAATGTCCGCCACGTTCTTCGATGCCACGAGCTGTACCTCTCCCAGCAGTGGCTGTAGCTCATTGTTAGCGGCCATGGAAAACTGCCCATAGGCGGCCACGGAACTGCCCACTGACGGCCATCAAAACTGCCCGCCGGTGGCCATGAGATCTGCCCACTTCCTTACTGAACCCGACCGCTTAAGCGGCGGGAGCCTCTCCCGGGGTTTGATGACGGTGTCTAAGTCGCATCAAAGTCGCCCGGGAAGAGGCCCTAATGAAGTCTGACGGAGAAATCATGGAAATACTCGCTGCGTATGATCTGACCCGATCGTTGCGCGCCGCTGCGGAACTCACCGGCTGCTCGCACCACACCGTTGCCAGACACGTCGCTGCCCGCGACGCCGGTCAGCCGATCGCCGAACCCGTCTACCGGGGCCGGGTCACCGATGCGTTCCTGCCCAAGATCGAAGAATGGATCGAGGCCTCCAAGGGCAAAATCCGCGCCGACAAAGCCCACGAGAAACTCCTTGCCCTCGGCTACGAGGGTTCGGAGCGCTCGACCCGCCGGGCCGTCGCCCAGATCCGCGCTGCCTGGCGTCTTGGCCATGTCCGGGTGCACCGGCCCTGGATCACGGAACCGGGCATGTGGCTTCAGTACGATTTCGGCGACGGCCCCGTGATCGAGGGGAAGAAGACCGTTTTGTTCGTGGCGTGGCTGGCATGGTCCCGCTTCAGGATCGTCATCGCGTTGCGGGACCGCACGGCGCCGAGCGTGTTCGCCGCATTGGACCGCAGCTTCCGTGTCATAGGCGGCGCCCCGACGTATGTATTGACCGATAACGAGAAGACCGTGACGGTCTCCCATCTTGCCGGGGTCCCGGTGCGTAACCAGCAGACCGTCGACTTCGCCCGCCACTACGCGGTGACGGTACTGACCTGCCAGCCGGCGGACCCAGCATCCAAGGGCGGCGTGGAGTCCTCGGTGAAACTCGCCAAAGCAGACATCGTGCCCAAGGACACCAACCTGCGTGCCGAATACGCTTCTTTCGCCGAGATCGAAGCAGCCTGCCAGGCGTTCACGGACGAGGTCAACAACCGTGAGCACCGGACCACCCGCCGCAAACCCGCCACGATGCTGGCCGAGGAGGCACCACGGTTGCACCGGGTCCCGGAGACCGCGCACACCGTCGCGTTCGGGCTCTCCCGCAGCGTCCCGGAGAACACGCCGATGGTCACCTTCGAAAACGGGCAGTACTCCGTCCCGGCGCATCTGCTCGGCGCGCGGGTGTTCGTCCGGGCCCACGGTGCCGGTGCCGACGAGCAGGTCATCATCGTCCACCACGCCAGCGGTGGCCCGGTGGAAGTTGCCCGCCACCGCCGCGCCCGCCCCGGCATCCCGGCGATCAACGACGCCCACTTCCCCGGCCACCGGCCCAGGGTCCCGGGTGAATACACGGCCAAAGCGAGGACCGCCGCGGAAGCGGAGTTCCTGAGCATCGGTGACGGTGCCCGGGCATGGCTGCTCGAGGCCGCCGCGGCGGGCACGGCCCGGATGAACATGAAGATGGCCGAAGCAGTCGCTCTGGCCAAGATCGCCGGGCAGCCCGAAGTCGATCAGGCGTTGGGGACCGCGGCCATCCATGGCCGCTTCGCGAACAACGACCTGGCCTCGATCCTGAACGCCGCGGGCACACGCATCATCACCCATGCCGCCGGGGAAACCCGGTCCCTGACTCAAGGCACCGCCGGGTGGGCAGCGATCGGCCGGCCACCCGTTCCAGCCCGTGCTGATGACGAGCTGGAGGAAAGCGCATGAGCCCGGTCCCGGTCCCCGCACCGGCGCTGCCGGCGGAGCTGGAAGCGTTGATGCGGCAATTGAAGATGCCTCATGCGCGGGCATTGGCCCCGGAACTGATCGCAACCGCCCGCGCCCAGCGCTGGGAACCGGCCGAGGTCATCAAAGCGCTCTTCGTTGAGGAAGTCGCCGGCCGGTCCCGGTCCATGCTCGCCACCAGACGCAAGGCCGCGGGCTTCCCGACCGGGAAGACCTTTGATACCTGGGATCCGGCGGCCTCCTCGATCCCGGCACCGACGCAGCAGGCGCTGCGGACGCTGGAATGGATCGGGCGGAAGGAAAACGTCGTGATCTGCGGGCCCTCGGGCACGGGTAAAACGTTCTTCCTCGAAGCCCTCGGGCAGCAGGCCGTCGAGGCCGGCCTGCGGGTGGCGTGGTTCCGGCTCGAGGATCTCGGGGCTCTTATGCGAGCCCACCGCTCCGATGACAGTGTCACCAAAGTCGTCGCCCGGATCCTGCGAGCAGACTTGGTGGTGGTCGATGACATCGGGCTGTTGCCGGTGGGCACGGACGCGGCCGAGGGCCTTTACCGCCTCGTTGACGCCGGGTATGAGAAACGCTCCATCGCGGTTTCTTCAAACCTGCATCCGGCAGGCTTCGACGAGCTCATGCCCAAGACCCTGGCCACCGCCACCGTCGACCGGCTGCTGCACCACGCGCATCTCTGTCAGACCTCAGGGGAATCGATCCGCCTCAGCCAGGCCTTGGCCGGGAAGGAGTTACCCCGATGAGCTAAACCCACACCCCAACATGGCCAACGCCACCGAATACCCGGTGGGCAGATCTGGTGGCCATGAGTAGGCAGTTTTCACGTCCACCAGCGGGCACTTTTGCTGGCCGCCCATGGGCACAAACTATTGGCCATTGACAGCTCATCATCCCAAGTGATGAAATAGTCGGTCAGCCCCTCCGAGATGACGTCATCATCCTCCTGCTTGACCTCTTTCTTCCCGTCGTAAGACAAGAACACAGCTATGGCATCGACTTCTCGGTGCATGACCTCGGCCAAGGCCAAGTACCTTGCATAGACTGCTCGTCTATCTGTGACCCACTGACGATCAACCTCGGCCTGGTGTCGACTTCTTTCTCCCCGCCGCGCGAAAATACCTGCGAGAACGGCGCCAAGAACACCCGCCACAAGGGTGAAGCTCCCCGTTAGGATAGGCGTCAGAATTTGGGAGTCCATGGTGCCAACCCTAGCTTCCTGGTTGGGTCCCAGCACATGCGTCTCTCCGTACCTATGATGAGGTACTTGATGTCCGTCGGAACTGGCACAGATGCTCGGTACGGCGGGATGAATCGCAGTTCGGGATCCTTCACCGATCGTGTCGGCGCCCGGTCGTAGACATGGTGCCCCTAAGAGTGGAGCTGATGATCCAAACTGCCGGCTGCGGTGCGGCCGCGTCGGTAGTCAAGAACGGAGCAGATGAGGAACGCGGATGCTGCCAGGACCATGAAAAGGACCGACACCGGCCGCCACCAATCCGGCAGTTGTTCAGCGAGTAGCATCGTGCCCACCCCGAGAACGAACGAGACCCCGAACAGGTAGCGGCTCCATGCAGTCATACGCATGGCCTAACTCGCGGCATTCTCGTACGTGTCACAAGATATCCCCTGCGGGCTATTCATGCTAACCCCGTGGTTTGTAGTTAGCCTGTCGCTACGGACCTGCTATTGACGGACGCGGAAACCCAAAACTGACCGATTGCGGCCACTTGCTTCGCTATCCCACGGGCCACGGGTGGACAGTGCTACGAGAGCAAGCCCGAGCAGTACAAACCAGATGTACCCCCACGAAGCCGCAGTCGCGATTCGGAGAATTCCAGCCATGGCAACGAAACTACCGCTGGAGAAGAGGAAGCGTGTCATTTTCCAGCTGAACATTCCGTGTTTGGTTTGCATCCGTCAACAGTACGCGAGCGGAGTTTTCAACGCAGTCCACCCTTATGCCATGTCTATTCGCAGATTGGCACAGTTAAGGTGACTAACTGTCCCAGTCAGCGTCCACTGGCGGATCCGCAACCGTGACAGGAATCGAGTCAGTCAGCGGCAACGGCCGCTTCTCGGCCCACGATCATGGCTAGGAGGTCGTCTAGAGTTCCGTGGCACTTCTCCACCCCAGGAAGGTGGTAGAAGGTGCTGGTGGTCTCAATGTTGGTGATGACTTCGTCCGTCGAATGCAAAATTATCCTTCTGCCTTGAGCGATTGCCATGCCAAGCTCAACATGCGTGCCCTTCCCGCCTGGAAGCAGGATTACGACGACGTCGGCACCGACCACAGCATCTCTCTCATGCTGTCCGATGGAGCACAGGTCACCGAGGGTGACGGTGCCCGCATCGCGTGATGAGGCGTTCTGGGTCCAGTCGTACGTGTTGATGTACCCCTTGCTTTCTAAGCCTTGAGCAATGTACCGGACGTTATCGATATTCCTGAAGCTCGATGCAACGTAGAACCTATTCATAGCTTCTGCCTCCTGATCGGAACTGCCACCATTCTTCCGCACTGAGCAGACTGGTTCATCTCGTACGGCCCATAGGACGATCACGGAGTGGGACAAGATTGCGGCAAAGTCGGCACACCCTGACCGAGACGCAAGTGGGATCATGCGGACGGTGGCAAAAGATGAAAGATAACCCGGCTGGCGATCCCGCTTAACGGATGCCGCTGTCAGTTGCCTGTTGAGATCTTGTCGAGGAGCGCAACCGCAGCCACAGCTGCGGCACCAAGAACGCCGTTGATCCACGCCAACACGAACCAACCCAGCCCCGGGTCGGCCTCGTTCTGTGTGCCTGGATCAGTCGTCAGCATGACGATCGCGGTCACAAGCACGGGGATTCCCAAGGTCAGGCCCAACCCCCCAGGCAAGATACCCCTCCCGGTCCAGCAAACCCTGCCAGGACCTGAAGACACCGATGACCATGGCCAAGGCGGGGAAAACAAAAAATGGGGCGACTTGAGTAAAGGTGCTCATGACTCCCCCCAAATCACCTGGGCCACTCGGGCAGCAATTACTGTGACAAGCATATTTAAGATCCGGTGCCCAATGACTTAACCATACCCAGGTGCCACGATTCCGTTCCTCAAGGCGATCGGCTTACGGTCCGCGTTGTCGAGCGTTTCGTGCATATGGTGAACAGGGGCCGAGCCCAGCGGTAGAACTTCGGGAACCCTCAGCTCGTGCCTGTCTCGTCGAGCAGCGTGTGACACCATGCAGCTCTATGGGGCAAATATTCGAGGGCTTAGCTTGGACGTCGTATGCGCAGTTCTACCTCCTCAGCGGCGACGCCGAGCCAGTGATGCCCGGGGATGCTTTCGTGGGGCAGGAGAACGGGCTGTGTGGCGGAAGCGTCGACGGCACCGCATTCTTGATCACCGGCACGCATACCGGGCTGATTCCAATAGGAGTGCAGATACTCGACACCCCACCTGCCCCTGGCGATTGGGAGGAAATTGTCGAGATCAGCTTCGAACCCCTAGATTCGCGGACCGGTCTCTACGGTTGGGGCACAGACGCGTGCGTCGTTCTTGATCTCCCTCATCCGTCCTACCGCGTGCGGTGGTCAGCGTCAGGTATGGACGAGGGCAAAGCCCAGGATGTCGCGAGCGAGGAACAGCCCGCACCCGATCGATATGACCTATCCCTCTGGCCTGCACCCCACGCGCCTGACGCCATCCTTCGCTGCACGTCGAATGTCGCTCACTTCTGGCACGACGGCGGCTTCATCTCCTAGCTATAGCTACATTCGTACCCCGATCCCTGACGGGGATCTGAAGATAGAATTTCCCTTCTTTTATTCAGTCATCGCGCGAAGGGCCGCCAGGTGTTCGTCGAAGGCATGACGGCCGTGGGGTGTCAGCTTCACAGTGGTAGTGCGGCGCGCATCTGATCGCTTGGGTGAAGCTTGCTTGCTGATATCCAGGTAGCCGAGAGCAACGAGATTTCGCACTGTCTTCGAGAGATTTGCTTCGCTAACTTCAAGCATCCCGGCGATCATACTGAACTCGGCCCCATCCAGTGGCCGGAGTATGGCGTATAGCCGGAGCCGGGTGGGCGCATGTATTGCCTCGTCGAATCGGGGCTCAACGGGCATGCCGGCCCTGATTCACACCGCCGCTGAAGAGTTCCTCATCCCTCATGGCGTACCTCCGCGGCGTAGGCGCGGTCGTAGCCCACGACACCGAGTGCCACGATGAGGCCCCCAGCCAAAGCGGAGAGCGGAATCCAGACGAGGAGATCAAGCGCCCAAAGAATCCAGGAAAGCACGTTGAGGCCACAGAGCAGCGCAATAAGCAGCACCAGCAGCGCCATGCCTCGCGGACCTGCAGGGCGGCTGATTGACAGGCCGCTGCGTTTGCGAAAAACCAACTCGACGGCGAGGAATAGTCCCGCACTCAGCGCCAGGACGAAGAACACGCCGGGAACACCAGCAGCGGGTGCGGCGATGAGTAATGCAGCGGCAAGGCCCTGCGCGGGCGCCGCCCAACGAGTCTCGGCGGTCATCCGCTGGCCCAGTACGTGACGGTCCGCTTCCATAGCGTCGAGCGCTTCTCTAACATCAAAGTCATTTTCCATACTGTTGAGTGAATCACTTGCCAAGCGGTTAACCAACTCCCCAGGGCATAACCAGTAAAACTTTGCGTCGACCCGACGCACCGTAAGCCGGTCGTTCGTCGCGACGCCTAAGCAGCGTCGGACGACGCACCTCAGGAGCTCTGTTTTAGGGATCCCTATTTGAGCCAGGCCTGTTATCTGCCTTCAGCTGTCGGATGCGGGAGCCAGCCCAGCCATTCCAGTACTGGGCGGTTTGGCTCTCCCGACGAATCACGCGGTCGGGCGCCACGCGCTCAGCGGGCCAGAAGATGAGCTGATAGCTGTCGACGGGCTCCCCTGGTTCAAAGGTAGTGTCGGCTGCGCGGCCAGAGTCCATTCCCTTTGCTGAGTACCGCACGCGGTAGGTGCCAGGTGCTAGATCAATTGGATACGAGGCCTGCCCTGCCCACTCCTCCAGGAAGGGAGGTTCGTCCACTATGAATGAAACTTCGACGACGTCCTCCCATTTTCGGTCCAGCGGCGGTTCCGCATCGGAGAATCCAACACTGAAATTCACGTCACCGGTGTGCAGACCTGTGATGAGAAAAAGGAGGGTTGGGCTGGATGCTCCGCACAGGCCGTTGGACTGGCCCCAAAAAGAGAGCTGCAAGTCACGCGCAAAGTCGTTCCCTGTTACGAAGTAGGCCTGGCCATAATCCACCCGCAATCGGCCATTGAAGAAGGTCCTCACGCCAACACTCTAAACTGCCGGCGGAATCCCACACCAGATCAAAGGTACCCCGGCACGGGTGGCCCAGTGAGCGTGGTGGACGCCCTTGGCTTTGTACACAACCCGATCCTTCAGCGGACACCGCCCGCCGCCACGGGCAGGAGACCAACGCTGTCGGGGACGAGGGAGGCGGCGGGGCTTTCGTAGTCCCGCTGCCTCCCTTATGTCGGCCATGAGATCAGTTGGAAGACATACTGATTTCCTGAGCCGCTGCGCGGCCTGAGCCTTGATTTCCGTTACTTCTGCCATCTCCGCTGCCATTTGCTGCATTTCGGTAGTCAGGTATTTATCGAACACTGCGTCGATGCGGGTTTGGAGATTCGTTTCTTCGCGGCAGACGGCGTCGGTGACAGCTATCTTGATTTCCTCTTGGCCACCTGCCGCCTCACCGGCTGTCCTGGCCTCGCCCGGGGTCCGAAGTGCACTGTAGGGAGTCTGCGCCATGCAGTCCTGCCAATCTTGGTTGGCGGCCTGGATTTCAGGATCCCGTGAGGCAGCGTCCCTCGATGCAGGGAAGGCGTTCATGGAGGCGAGTGTGGCCAGGGTGTATCTCTCTATGTCCCCATAGATGGCGGTCACAGCTTCACCCCGGCAGCCGCCGGCCCGGGTTTCATAACTTCCTGTTTCAGCAAACTCATCAGCCGGACCATACAGCGCCGCATCGAAGGCAGGGTCGCTGAACATGATTGCCTGATCACTGCCCGGTGCCGGTTCAGTACCCGCTACAGGACCGCCGTAGCCCTCCGCCTTTGCGACAGCGGCATCAAGGCGCTCGAAACCGATCCATTCGCTGAGGCCCCCCGTGCGTTCTGTTTCAGCGGCCGGCGTGTAGTCGAATCCGGAGTTGGCCATGCATTCGGAAATTAGCTGCCGCACACCTTCTTCGGCGACCGGGTCCGGTGCCATATAGGCCTCGGCGTCACGGACAATACCTGATACGGGTTCCGGTGCGGCCGCCAGCGGAGTGTTGGGCAAGGCGGCGGCAATGAGAGTTGCGGCGCCGCCGGCGACGAGAATAGCCGCGGCAGTCAGGCGCTTGATGGGAAGGACTTTTCTACTTGTCCCGTTTCCGTAGTTTTGCATGTCAGAACTCCTCGGGTGTGATTGAGATAGCGAATGGGAAAGGGTTAGACCAATCCGTTTTGGTAAGCGAAGGCGACAAGTTGGATCCGGTTGCGCAGCTTGAGTTTGGCGAGGATTGCGCCCACGTGAGACTTCACGGTGGTTTCGGCCAGGACCAGTGTCGAGGCAATTTCGGTGTTGCCCAGCCCTGTTGCCGCCAGCCGGAAGACCTCCCGCTCCCGTTCGGATAAAGGTGCCAATGCCTGGGTGTTCCGCCTGGTAGGCGTGCTGTAGTCCCGCAGCAGTTCCCGGGTAGTGGCAGGAGCGATGACCGACTGTCCGGAATGCACGGTCCGGATGGCAGCGAGAAGGAATTCCGGCGTCGCATCTTTGGTGAGGAACCCTGCGGCCCCGCACTGGATGGCGCGCACCACGGCCTGGTCGTGTGCGATGGTGGTCAGGACAATGACCCGGGTCTGGGGACAGGACTCCCCAATCCTGCGGGTGGCCTCGCATCCATCCAGCACAGGCATGCGGATATCCATCAGCATGACGTCGGGACTCGTTTCCTCGGCCAGCCGCACGGCGTCCTCACCGTTGACTGCGTCGCCTGTCAGCTCGATGTCCAGCTGGCTGCGCAGAATCATCTTCAACCCTGCGCTGAACAGCGGTTGATCATCAGCCATCGCGACCCGAATGGTGGACACTGACTGGATACCGGCAGCGGCAGGGGCCGTCATGCGCCTACCTCCTCAAGTTCGAGCTTTCCTGCTGACAGAGGCAGGAATGCCCGCACGAGGAAGGTGCCGCCGTCCGCCGTGGCTGTGAACCACCCGCCGGCATCAGCTGCCCGCCGCTCCATCCCCCGCATTCCCTGTCCAGGCGGTGGCAGTGGCTGTCCCGGCTGTCGGCTGGTATCCGTTGATGAGGAAATGCCCAACTCAAGGCCGTCCGGCGTCCAGGTACGGAAAATTTCGACGCCGGCCTCCCTGTCGCCGTGTTTGAAGGCGTTGGTCAGGCTCTCCTGGATAAGCCTGTAGACCGCATGGCTGGTTTCCGGCGAGGTGGACAGGGCGAGGCCTGCAGCGGGACGCAGGGTGACGGGCATACCACTGGTCGAAAACTGGACCGCCAGGGCAGCCAGACGCTGTTCCAGCGGATCTTGGGAATCCGTTTGGAGCCCGGTGAGGACATCACGGGTCTCCGTGAGGGCTTTGCGGGCAGCGTCGGCAATCACAGAGGCCGCCTCGTCCACCGCTTCCGGTTCGCTTCGATGGATATAGCGCAGTCCCTCGGCCTGAGCGATGATCACCGCTAAGGAATGTGCCAGCACGTCGTGCAACTCGCGGGAAATCCTGTTGCGGTCCTGCTCTACTTCCAAGGCTGTGGCGGTCCGCTCGAGTCGGCTTTCCACTTCGGCCTGTGCCCGGGCGCTGGCCGAAGCTCTTCGCACCGCATACGCGGCAGTCCAAGCAGCCAGGGCAAGGACCAAGAACGCGGCAAAAACGAGGAATATCTGAAGCGCGATGCGTGCTGCGGAGCCTTCACGTACCTGGCTGCCGAAGAGGTAGTTGATCCATGTGCTGTCCAAGAACCATGCAGCAGTAGTCAGTGCGGCCAAAACTACTGCCGCAACAAGGCCAAACCAACGTCTGTGCGACGGCAGTCCAAGGACAGCGAAAAACACCAACAGTGGTACGGCCGTATATGTCAGGGCGCCCGACTCAAGAACGCCGGGAAACAGACCCAATGTCTGGCCAGCCAGCGAGGCCAGCGCGAAAGAAAGTGACGTTGTCGGCAACTCCCGAGCAGCAGCCATGGCTGCTGCCAACGCGATTAAGAGGGCGCTGCCACTGTTGAATCCACGATTTTCGACGGCGAATAGTGCGAGCAACAAAATAGTTGCGTATGCAGGCGCCATAAATGGGCCTAGGAAAGAATGGAAGCGAGACCGGGACGTAAACATGGTTTCACCCTAGGCGGGCGTTGCTGCCAAATAGGCCATTCATCGTCAGGTTCCCCCCGGAGGATGAGCTTTTCCCTCCTCCTGGAGGACGATGCAGCTGATCCGGAGGACCGAACTCTCTCTTCAGGCGCCAAGAGTGCCATTGCTGCCGGCCCGTAAGCCGGTGGACCATCGGACGCTCTGGTGTCCGTTCCATGATCCCAAACGGGCGGCTGTGCAGACGACTTAGAACATTCTGTGCAGTCGACTTAGGAAACTGACAGTACATATACCTGTTTGACCTCGGGGTTCGCGTAAACCTTGCCCGCACATATGCCCCGTGAAGGTAGAGCGGATTTTATCGGTCGACGCAACAAAAAGACTAAACAGGGGCGTTTTTCCCTGTGTTATGGAGACTACTTCACTGGCTTTTCCTGGGCATAATGTTCGGCCCTGAACCGTGCGGCCGGGGTGTCGTAAGCCAGGTTCTTTCGGGGTCGGGTGTTGAGCTCTTTCATCACGTGGTTGACGTGCCGGGCACTATGCACGGCCAGGTTGGTGCCTTTGGGAAAGTATTGGCGAACTAGCCCATTAAAGTTCTCATTGGCACCGCGTTGCCAAGGGCTGGAACGTTCGGCAAAGAACACCGGAATTCCGGTGGCCAAGGTGAGCACCTCATGGCTGGCCATTTCCACGCCCTGGTCCCAGGTCAAGGTGCGCTTTAGGGACGGCGGAAACCCGGCGAATGCATTGGTGATGGCGGCATTGACGCTTACGGCGGTGTGGTCATGGGGCAGGTTCACGATGATCCCGTACTGGGTTTTACGTTCCCGCAGGGTCACCATGGCCGAGACGGATCCGACCCCCACGATGAGGTCCCCTTCCCAGTGACCAGCCTCCAGACGGGTTTAACCTCAGCAGGCCGTTCGTCGATCATTTTCATATTGCGGATACGCGAGCCGCGCCCGGTACGGGTGCGCCAACGGGTCTTGCGGATCCTCCGGCCGGTTCGCAGCTTGGCCGCGTAGCGCTTGTGCAAACCCTGGCCCTGGGGCAGCAGCAGCGACCGGTAGATCGTTTCGGGGCAGATCCGCAGTTCCCGGTCTTCGGGGTAGGCCTTCTTCATCCAGCCGCTGATCTCGTCCGGCGACCAGCAACGATTGAGCTTGCGTTGCACGAGCCCGCGCAGCCGGGGATTGGCAACGAGCTTGTGGACCTTGGGCCTGGATCGCTGCAGACGGGCGTCGTGGTCGGCTGTACGGGGCAGGTAGCGGCCCTCGGCATCCCGGTGGCGGTCCAGCTCCCGCTTGATGGTGGAGGGCTGGCGACCCAGCTCATGGGCCACCTGCCGCAGGGAGTGACCCAGGTCCAACAGGTCCGCGATCTGCAGTCGCTCCCGGACGTCGAGATAGCGGCCCGTCGCCGGCCGGGGCTGCAGAGAGGGGATCTGGTAGTTATGCGCGCGCCGGAGCAACGCGCCCGTTCTGATAGGCATACCCAGAAGTCTGCATGCCTCGGCATTGCTCTTGCCCTCGCGCATCAGCTGCCAGTACTTCGTGTCCCGTGCGGCACGGCGAACTTTCGCCTCGGAGACGGTGGAGGCGAGCACCGCATCTGCGTAGCGGTTCGAGGACAAGACGGCGGCGCGCTGGGCCGCGGCGGCGGTGTTCCTTTCCTTCGCGAGCCGGGCGAGCCGTTCGCGTTCAAGACCCTGGCAGCGCCGGTCTGTCAACCGCAGGAGTGCCTGACATCGCTTCCGGGTGGTCTTGGATTCCCGGAGCTCATCGAACCGGGAACGGATCCACCGGTAGGCCGTGGAGCGGTTCACCCCGGCGGCTTCGGCCGCCCGGTCCACCCTAATTCCGCGCTCAAAGGCCGCCCAGAACAAGGCTTCGTCCCCGACATTTGTCTGACGGTGGTGGCGGCCAGTGCCCACGCCCACTGCCGCTTCCCATGTGGGTAACCGCGAGGTGGTGAACCCCAGAGCTTCAGAGGCTTCGGCGGGGCCCAATCCCTCACTGCGGAAGCGCAGGTAACTCTCGCGCAGCCAGCGGTAGCCGATTTCCTTGTTGATGCCAGCCGCACGGGCGGATGGCTTGAGACCATTTCCCTGCTTGATCGAGGCCAGAAAACGGATCCCTGTTGGGGAGGAAGAACTCAAATACATGATCGAACCACCTTGGAATGGGTGTTGCTTCGATCAACAGAATCTCGCGTAGCTCAACCGCTACATTCGGATCCATGAGTGCCCACATCGTCGGTTACGCCCGCGTATCCACCACCGAGCAAGACCTCACGGCCCAGCAGAACCACCTCGCGGCCCTCGGTGTCCCCAAGGACCTGGTGTATACCGATCACGGGCTGACCGGCACCAACCGTGACCGGCCAGGCCTGCGTCAGGCCCTGGCCGCTGTCCGGGACGGGGACACCTTCGTCATCACCAAACTTGATCGTCTGGCCCGCTCCCTGCCCGACGCCCGTGACATCCTCGAAGAACTCACGAAGAAGAATGTAAAGCTGAGTATCGGCGGATCCATCCACGATCCGTCGGACCCCGTCGGCCGGCTGCTGTTCAACGTCCTCGCCATGGTTGCCGAGTTCGAATCCGACCTCATACGGGCCCGCACCCGGGAAGGCATGCAGATTGCCAAAGCCAAAGGCCGGCTTCGCGGCAAGCAGCCCAAACTCTCCAAATCACAGGAGGCACACGTGGCCTTCCTGTATAATGCGGGTGAACACACCACCACCGAGATCGCCGAACTCTTCAAGGTCGCCCGCAGCACGGTGTACCGCATCGTTCAGCGAACACAGCCCCCAGCCCAGTTAGCTCATGGGGCCGGTTCACCCCGCCGTCGGACCCCGCGGCTAGGCTGGGGGGATGGCAACGGTAATCCTCGTGCGGCACGGCCGCACCACAGCGAACGCGTCCGGACTCTTGGCCGGCCGCACCCCCGGCGTCGAACTCGACCAGGTGGGCCGCGACCAGGCCGCCGCCACCGGCGGCCGGCTCGCCGTCGTGCCCCTGGTCGGTGTGGTCTCCAGCCCGCTCGAGCGCTGCCGGCAGACAGCGCAGTTCATCCTGGACCGCCAGCCCGGCACCCCGCACGCGCCGGTCGAGTCAGAGCTGACCGAGTGTGACTACGGCTCCTGGCAGGGCCGCACGCTCGAGGAGCTCGCGAAGGAGGAGCTCTGGAAGACGGTCCAGACCCAGCCCTCCGCCGTCACGTTCCCCGGCGGGGAGTCCATGGCCGCAATGCAGGCCCGGTCGGTGGCCGCGGTCCGGCGCCACGACGCCGCGTTCGAAGCCGAACACGGGCCCGGCGCCGTGTGGGCGGCGGTGAGCCACGGCGACATCATCAAGTCCGTCCTCGCCGACGCGCTCGGCATGCACCTGGACCTGTTCCAGCGCATCACCGTGGGCCCGGCGTCCGTGTCGATCGTGCACTACGGCAAGGGACGCCCCACCGTTTTCGCCACCAACACCGACGCCGGAGACCTGTCCTGGCTGGCCGCTCCGCCAGCGCCGGACGACGCTCCGGTTGGCGGTGGCGCAGGGCACACCGTCTCACCGGCACGATGAGCCTAAGATAGTCCCATGCCTACAACCGTTCACGAGTTTGCCTGGCCTGACCGCGTCGTCGTCGGAACTGTCGGCGTCCCGGGGCAGCGCACGTTCTACCTTCAAGTGCGCACCGGGAAGCAGCTCCTCAGCATCGCACTGGAAAAGCAGCAGTCTGCCCAGCTTGCCGAGAAGATCGACGAGATCCTCGACCAGCTCATGACCGTCGACGGCAATCCCTTCCACGTTCCCGCCAGCACACCCATCGAGCTCGTAGACAATGATGATCTCGAGGCCGTGCAGGAACAGTTCCGCGCCGGCGTGATGAGCCTGGGCTGGGATCCGACGACGACGCAGCTCGTCATCGAGGCCTACCCCCTCGCGGAGGTGGACGAAGACGACAACGGATTCCTCGAGGACGAGGACGATACCGACGCAGCCGAAGTACTGCGGGTCAGCATGCCGGTGGGCACGGCCCGTGCCTTTGCCAAGCGCACACGGGAGGTCGTCGGTGCCGGGCGTCCCATCTGCGTGATCTGCGGCCAGCCGATCGACGCCGACGGGCACACCTGCGAATTTCCCGAGGCCTAATGCCCGCGCCGGACCTGGTCACCGACGAGCTGACACTCACCGGCCGCATTACGACGGCGTCCAACGCCACTTTTCTGGGCAGCATCGGCGGCGCCGCCGTCGTCTATAAACCAATAGCCGGCGAGAAACCGCTCTGGGACTTTCCCGACGGGTTCCTGGCCCACCGTGAGGTGGCCGCATACCTGGTGTCGGAGGTGCTGGGCTGGAACATCGTGCCCAGGACCTGGCTGCGGGACGGGCCGCTCGGCCGGGGCATGGTGCAGCTCTGGCAGGAAACCGACCCCGGGGAGGACGCCGTAGACCTCGTGCCGGCGGACGAGGTGCCGGCCACCGGCTGGAAACAGGTCCTCGAAGGCGAGGACCAGAGCGGGCGGATCGTCGCCCTCATCCACGAGGACACCCCGGCGCTGCGGCGGATGGCGGTGTTCGACGTCGTCGTCAACAATGCCGACCGCAAGGGCGACCACATTCTCGCCGTGGGCGGCGGGCACCGGTACGGAGTGGACCACGGGCTGACCTTCCACAGCGGGCACAAACTGCGGACGGTGCTGTGGGGCTGGATCGGCGCCGAGCTGAGCGCGGAGGAACTCGCGGGCATCGACCGTCTTATCGAAGAACTGAACGGCGGGCTGGGCCGGAAGCTCGCGGAGCTGCTCACCCCCGAGGAAACCGCGTCCCTCGCCGCGCGCTGTGCCCGGTTGCGCAGCGTCGGGTGCTTTCCCGCTCCGAGCGGCGGGATGCCGGCCGTGCCCTGGCCGCTGTTCTAAGGCACTGGACAAGCCTGCTGCGCGAACGGACACGCCGATCTGGCAGGATAACACTGTGATGAAACAAGCTCCTGACGCAGACAACCGCCCGGCGCTGCTGCGTGTGAAAGTTTCACTGATGGGCAGCGACCCGGCCATCTGGCGCCTCCTCGAAGTCGATTCTTCCCTGACCCTGGACCGAATCCATGACATCCTCCAAGCCGCAGTCGGCTGGCGGGATTCGCATCTGCACGCCTTCACGGACACAGATCCCTGTATCCGTCCGCGTGCCGTTGCCGGGAAGGCACAGAAACCCCGGCGCTGGGTTCCCGAGCCCCTGCTGGAGGACAACGACAATGACCTGCCCGAATCCGAGTGGACTTTGGGCCAGGTCCTCACCGAAGAGACACGTTGCCTGTTCTACGAATACGACTTCGGAGACGGCTGGACCCACCGGCTCGAGCTCACCGGAAGCCTCCGCGCACCCGCCGCGGCCCCGCGGGCACGGCTGGTGGACGGTTCACGCCGGGCGCCGCTGGAAGACTCCGGCGGGATTGGCGGCTACCAGGACCTGCTCGAAGCCCTCGCCGATCCCAACCACGAGGAACATCAAAACCTCTCGGCTTGGGTCGCCTGGACCACCGGACCATGGCAGGAATTCGACCCGGAATGGCTGGACATTCACGCTGCGAACAACGCATTGAACGCACTGTTCCCCGACGATACGCTGCCGGGCGCCGGGGACGCTGAGCAGCCAGTGCTCCAGGACTTGGCGCAGCGGATGCCGCCGGGCATCCGCCGTGATTTTCAGGCCTATTTGGCCGGCGCGCGCCTTGACGGGCCTGCGCGGGTGGAAGCGGAAGTGGCCGAAGCGATGACTGCCCCCTATCTCTGGCTCGTCCGCCGGATCGGGCACGACGGCGTGACCCTCACCGCTGCGGGTTGGCTGCCTCCAGCCATGGTCAGCGAGGCAATGACGGTGGTGGACCGGGACCGGCGCTGGATCGGCAAGGCCAACCGCGAGGATGTCACCCCACCCGTCCGCCGGCTGCGCGAAAGCGCACAGCAGCTTGGCCTGATCCGAAAGGTCAAAGGCCGGCTCGTCCTCTCCGCTGCCGCCAAGAAGCTGCTCGATAACCCTGCGGATCTGTGGCTGTTTCTGGCGCGGGCTTTGGCCTGGCGGCATCGTCATGATGCGGAGCAGGACGCGGCGCTGCTCCTCCTCCTGGAGGTCGCAGCAGGAAAACGTACTGCTTGGGAGGACTATCTGGAAGCCGTCTCATTCGGGCTGGGAATGCTCGGATGGGCCACCCGCTCCGGAGAGAAGCTCCCGCTCGATTCGGTCCGCGGGCTCCTCCAGGCACCGCGTGAAGTGCTTCAGAACCTCGGGGTGTTCCGCAACGGCGGCTGGCCGGACCTGGACACCGTCACTCCGCAGGGCCAAGCCTTGGCGCGTGCCGCACTGCGCTCCTAGGCCGGAGGGGAACGCTCGTTCCGGCTTGCAGGGTCAGGGGTGCAGCACGCTGACTTCCATGTGGGCACCGGCTTTGTCGGTACGCCCATCATCGCGGACGCGCTGACTGACACCGGGCATGCCGATGTTGCCGGCAAGCTGCTGCTACAGACCGGGGTCCCGTCCTGGCTGTACGCGGTGACCATGGGAGCCACCACGGTCTGGGAGCGGTGGGACTCCATGCTCCCGGACCGGACCATCAATCCGGGGCAGATGACCTCGTTCAACCACTACGCCTTCGGTGCCGTCGCCGACTGGATGTACCGTCGTCTTGCCGGCCTTGCACCGGACTCCCCGGGTACCGCAGGTTGCGCATCGCACCCGTACTGATAGCGGGGCTCGACCGCGCCTGGGCGCGGCACGAAACTCCGTACGGCATGGCCGAGGCTGGCTGGACTGCGTCGGCAGGGCAGGTTCAGGTGCGCGCCGTGGTCCCTGCGAACACGACGGCGATCATCGTGCTGCCGGGGGCGGAACCGGTGGAAGTGGGCTCGGGCCTTCACGAATGGACCGTCAGCGACCCGCGGCCTGCTCAGGAGGAGTCTTCGCTCACCACGGTCTAACCCGGGGTTGGCAGCGGCTTCGGCGGGGGGTGCCGGTGGCGGTGATCCGTCCACCGTCCCATCCCCCGCCGGGGCGTGAGAATAACGTCGGGGGCTCTGTCTCCGACCGTTGACACGGCTTCGACGCCTGTTGAAACCGACCCCACGAACTCCACACCCACACTATGATCCAGCAGTCATTAGAGGGCTGATCGAACGAATGGGTCGTCGACGGCCATGACGCGAATCGACCTGTTGGGCTGTGACACTCGACAAGTATCAGCGACTCCGGTTTGGTTAGCCACGCCATAACCGCTCTTTTCTCCACATAAGGCGTGCAAGCTACTTTTTGTGCTCCTTCGAAGTGGCAACCAAGTAGCTCCCGTAAAGGACTCCGCCAATACCTACAACCAACAGCACAACTCCCACTTTGCTTAGCGTGATGATGGGAGTGTCGATGTCAGTGGCAAACTGCCATAGAACAAATCCGAGTACTGAACATGAGATTCCCCAGAGAATCTCTCGGCGTCCTGTTGCCATACGCATAATTGCTCCAACCCTCGGTGTCGATGATGAGCTTAGGTTCCCTGACTGCACCATTAGTTTCCCGGACACGAGCTGAAACTGCATCCTCCTTTCGACTCAGTCCCGTCGACTTAAGGCCACTCCTTGTCAACCCTCCGGCCCCGCGCAACAAGAAACTGTCCCCGCGTTGTTCACAGCGGTACGCGGGAGGGCGAAATCCGGATCTACCTAAATTCCGTACGGACCATCCAGCCGTCACCACTCTCTGTGCGCCCGCAAAGAACGCCCCTCGCCGGCTTTGGGTGCGGGCCCGCATATTATCGAGCCCCTTGGCCGCTTCCACACCGCGCCAAACTGCTTGCTGTGCCGTGCCCGTTATTTGACGAGGGTGGGAAATCACTCAGAACCGCGAGAATGAAAGTCCTCCTGTTTGAAACTGATGGTGACCGGAGAGTTGGGTGCATGCTTCAGGACGTTGGTAAGCGCCTTTTGAGCTATCAAATAGAGGTCACCAATTCTTGGGTCATCCTGCGAATCAACCCCACCGTCACGATCGACTTTGATGCCGGTTGCACGAGCTGCCGCAACCAACTCCATAAAACGTGCTCAATCACGGTCGCAGGATTGCAGTTCGACAAGGGAGGTAATGTGGCCCGCTTTCAGAATGGTAAAGAACCGTCAAATACGCAGGAAGATGTCCGGCCACGCGGGCTTATTTCGGGTTCGAGTACATCACCATCAGCACGCACACGGCGGAAAATCCCGCCTGCGCCAGCAGCAGGGCACCGGGAGCGTATCCCAGGAACAGGCCCAGCAGCAGGGGAACCAGGGCCAGCACCGTAGTGTCCAGTCCGCGGATCATCGCTCCGGCCTGTGCGTTCGGCACCGGACCGAACACGGTGTCCACGGGCGGAACCGTCCAGTCGGGCTGGACCCGGTACGCTCCCCGCACCGCGGACGCGCCAAACCCCACCCCGGCGAGGGCGCCGAGGCCGATCAGTGCCGGTGTGCCGGCGCCGAGCAGGACCAGGGCCGTACAGAACAGCGCCGTCCAGAGCACCAGGGCGGCTGCCGGCAGAGCCATCCGGCTCAGCCGGACCATGGCAGGCGGAAGGGCAGCAGCAGATCCAGGCCCGGCATGATCGCGGTCTGCCGCGCCACCGCGCCCAGCGCCGGAAGTGCGGCACACACGGTCACCGCAATGAAAGCCAGCTGCGCCGCTGCCGTCTGCCGTCCGCCGGCCAACATCAGGGCCAGGCAGAGCAAAAGCAGCAGCACCGGCCGAACCCACAGTCCCGGCGTCCGCAGGAACGCCGCAGTGTCGGCACGCAGCAACGCGGCAAACGGCGTTCGTCCGCCTCCCGCATACCAGCGGGCAGCCCGGGATGAGCCGACGCCCCGGGGATCGGCGGCCAGTGCCCGCCCCACTTCGTTCAGATCCATGAAATACACCGCAGCCCCGGCGTGCCCGGACACCGCACCTCCCCGGAGGAGTTCCCGGCCCGGAATGCCGCCCAGCCGGGGCCACAGGACCAGCCACAGCCCGACGGCGGCGGCAAGGGCAACGATGGCCGGCCCCCACTCTCCTGCCGCCGCCTGCCGCGGAACAAAACTCAGCACGGCCAGCAGGAGCAGGCGCGGAAGCGGGCCCGAGGCCGTCCGCCGGAAGACGCCGCGCACGGAACCGTTGGGCCGCACCGGCCCCGCAGGCCGCACCGGCCCCGCAGGCCGCACCGGCCCCGCTCCCGCCTGCCGCAGCGCTGCCATGAGCACCGCGCAGACAGCGGCCACACCAAACACGACGGCCCCGGAGAACTGGCCCTGCACGGTGGCCGCGAGGTCCGTGACGAAGCCGAAGGGCAGGTACAGCACCGATGCGCCAGCCCACACCTGGACCAGCCGGCGGACCAGCCGCCCGGCCACCATCGGCCGGCGGTCCAGCAGCAGGCTCAGCCACCAATATCCCTCCGGCCGGCCGACCGCCACCGGACCTAGTTTCCGGGCCACGACCATCACCGCGGCCAGAGCCGCGAACATCAGTACGGTCGGCGCCGCACCGCCGGGCAGGGCGAACGACGGCGGAGCCACCAGGGCGGCCTGGGCAGCGTCCCCGCTCCAGGCCCGGGCCACCTGTCCGCGCAGGGCCAGGACCAGCCCCGCGGCGAAGGCCCCGACGGTTCCCATCGACAGCACAGCGGTGTACACGTCCACAAAGGCGTCCCGGAACCGGGTCCGGCCCCGGTTGAAGACCAGTGATGCCCGCCGGGTGAACTGAACCGGATTGAAGACTGCGGGCGCGTTGCCCACCGCAGTTCCGGGCGTCACGGCTAGCGTCCGGCGATTTCGGAAGCGGCGCGTTCGGGCTCGATGTCCCGGACGTCGTCGTCGATCACCAGGCACCGTCCAGCGGTCGCCAGGAGCAGCGCCGGGTCGTGGGTCACCAGCAGCACCGTGCCGCCGGCGTCGGCATAGGCGGTGATGCGCTCCCCCAGCCGTTCGCGCATCACCGGATCCAGACGCTGTTCCGGTTCATCCAGGATCAGGAGCGAGGACGGGCGGATCAGGGCGGAGGCCAGCAGCAGCCGCCTGCGCTGCCCGGAGGAGACGGAGGCTGGTATGGCGCCGGCGCGGTCCTGCAGGGCAAAAAGTCCAGTTCCGCATCGACGGCGGAGTCCGGATTCGGTACCGAGTGTCCGCGGGCCACCAACTGGAGGTGCTCACGTACGGACAATGACGGGAAGAACGCGTCCTCATCGAACAGGGCGGCGACCTGCCGCCGGAATGAAAGTGCGTCTTCGTTCACCGGCAGCCCATGCACCCGCACTTCGCCGTCGATCATCGGCTGCTTGCCGGCAATGGTGCGGGCCGCTGTGGATTTACCCGCCCCGTTGAAGCCCACCACTCCCAGGATTTCGCCGGCCTCCGCCCGCGCGGTGATGGGCCCGCACACGGCAGTGCCCCCGTAGCCCACGGACAGGTTGGAAATCTCGAGCACAGCCCCCACTGAAGTCATGCGTCCAACCTATCCGAAACCGCCGCCGCCTTACCGGCCGGGCGCCGCGCAGGCCCTTCGGGGAATGACGGCGGCACCGGGCGTGTTGCCGCAGGCATGACCACTGAGCCGCCCAGCACCCCGCCCGCAACCCCGGACTCGATCACGCCCTCCGTTCCCGACCACCTGCATGTGGCCGTCGTGGGCGCCGGGCGGGTGGGCACCGCCGTCGCCCGATCCCTGCTCGACGCCGGCTGCCGGGTTTCGCTGTCCGCCTCCGGTGATCCGGCGCAGCTGGCGCTGCTGGCCGAAATCGTGACCCCCGGCGCCGAACCGAAGTGGACCCGGGACGCCGTCGCCGGTACCGATCTGGTGATCCTTGCGGTGCCGCTGCACCGGCTGCACCAGGTGGACCCGGCACTGCTGGCCGGCCGCGTGGTAGTGGACGCCATGAATTACTGGCCGCCGGTGGACGGAGACATTCCGGCCTTCGCCGCCGGAACGCAGGGCTCCTCCGCAGTGGTGCAGGAGATGTTTCCGGACGCCGACGTGGTGAAGTCCTTCAACCACACCGGTTACCACTCGCTGGAACCTGACCGCCGGCCGGCCGGCCATCCGGAGCGGCTTGGCCTGGCCGTGGCCGGAAACCGGCCCGGCGCCGTCGCGCTCGTGTCGGCGGTGGTGGACCGGATCGGCTATGACCCCGTTCCCGTTTCCTCCCTCGCCGGCACCGCGTTCCTGGAGCCCGGCGGGCCGGCGTTCGGGGCCCGGCTGACCGCTGCGCAGCTGCAAGCACTGACAGGTGCGCCCGCGCCCGTTGCCTGACCGGGCGCCTGTCCCGCCTGCCCGCCGGGAATTTCCCGTCCCCGCTCTTTGCTTGCACAGCACACCACCGAAACAACACCACTGAAGGGATGCGGACATGCAGACACTGGGAATCATTGGAAGCGGCAACATTGGATCGGCCGTGGCACGGCTCGCGGTTGCAGCGGGCCTGAACGTGATCATCGCGAACTCGCGGGGTCCGGAATCTCTGCAGGACCTGGCCGCCGGGTTTGGCCCGCTGGCCCGGGCCGGAACGGTGGAAGAGGCAGCCACACTCGGCGACGCCGTCGTACTTTCCATTCCGCTCAAAGCGGTAAAGGACCTCCCGGACGGGCTGCTTGCCGGCAAGCTGGTGCTGGACACGAGCAACTACTACCCGTCCCGTGACGGGCGCATCGAAGAACTGGTCGACCACACCGTCACCAGCAGCGAAATGGTCCGCGACCAGCTGGGCGCAGACCAGTATGTGAAGGCCTTCAACAACATTACCGCCGCGCACATCCCGGCACTGGCCCGGCCCGACGGCGCCGCGGACCGCTCCGCACTGCCGATCGCAGGCGACGGCGCCGCTGCCAAGGCCGAGGCATCGGGCATTATTGAGCGGCTCGGCTTCAACACCGTTGATGCCGGGACGCTGGCCGAAAGCTGGCGGTTCGAACCTGAAACCCCGGCCTACGGGCGGATCTACTTCTCGGACCCGGACGTCTCCGATGAGCAGCTGATGGACACCCCTCCCGGGCCGACGCCGGCGGAGCAGGTCCGGTCCGCGCTCGACGCCGCCGCCCGGGTGGATGTGGCTGAACGCCGGTTCTAGAAGGTACGCGGGAAGGAGGATACCGGAGGCATCACCGGCCGTGGAGGCCGCCGCTTCCCAATTCACGTCCCTGCCCTCAATAAACGGGCCCCATTGTCCGGTTCGCCGCACGCGGTGGACCGGACAGCCCATTTCACTGCCGCAGTTCCCGTGATGGTGCCACCGGGAAAAGACGCCTCGCAGTGGGAGCTGTGGCGCCGGGAGGGCACCATCCGGGGCACCGTGGCCGCCATGGGCGGTACCTCCGTCCTCATGGCGGCAGTGTTCGGCTTCGTGTCGGTGGCAGGGTGGAGAAGTCCGGACAATCTTCCGGTTGGGCCGCTGCTGATCCTGATCGCCCTCGTCCTCGCCGTTGTTTTCGCCGCGTATTCCCTGTCCTCCCGGTGGGCCTGCCGTGCCGCGTCAAGGAACGGGGCCTCTCCCTCGCCGGACGAGCAGGAAGAAGACAAGCTGTGGATCGCAGGAGGGCTCCACAACAACCCGAAGAACCCCCACATCATGGTTCCGAAAAGATCCGGTTCGGGCACCGGGATGACGGTGAACGTGGGAAATGCCAAGGGGCGGGCCGCCGTCGCCGTTTTCCTCGCTGTCTTTGTGGTCCTGCCCCTCGTCATTGGCGGCATTCTGGCGCTCTCCCGCTGAGGAGCGGGCCGTGTGACCTCGCACGCTTCGCGGAATAGTGCGGGCCCTTCCCCCGGTTGTCGCTGCTATACCAACTTCAGCTCAGGACCGCCCGGCCCTGATGCCAGCTATAAAAGGAACCACCACGTGAAACTCTTTACCCCGCTGACCATCGGCACCATGGAACTGCCCAACCGCCTGGTCATGGCACCGATGTCCCGCGTGCGCGCCGACCGCAGCGGCGTGCCCACTGACATCATGGTCGAGCACTACCGCCAGCGCGCCTCCCTGGGCCTGATCGTCACCGACGGCATCTACCCCTCCTTCCCCGGCCAGGGCAACCCCCTCATGCCCGGCCTGGTCACCGAGGAACACATCGCCGGCTGGAAGCGCGTCACTAACGCCGTGCACGAGGCCGGCGGCCGGATCGTCGCCCAGCTAATGCACTCCGGACGCGTCGCCCACGAGAACATCAACGGCGGACACCAGCCGCAGGCCCCCAGCGCCATCGCGGTCGAAGGCATGGCCCACACCTACGAGGGCAAGGCACCCTACCCAGTGCCGCACGCCCTCACCGAAGCCGAACTCCCCGGCGTCGTACAGGACTTCGTCTCCGCCGCCCGGAACGCCATGTTGGCAGGGTTCGACGGCGTGGAGCTGCACGGTGCCAACGGGTACCTGCTGCAGGAATTCCTCTCCCCCGTCTCCAACACCCGCACCGATAACTACGGCGGCTCCCCGGAGAACCGCGCCCGGATGGTCATCGAGACCTTCCGCGCCGTGGCCGAAGCCGTCGGTGCCGAGCACACCGCCATCCGCATCTCCCCCGAGCACAACATCCAGGGCGTGCTGGAAACCGACCGCGCCGACGTCACCGCCACCTACACCGCGCTGGTGGACGGCATCGCGGACCTGAAGCCTGCCTACCTCTCCATCCTGCACAAGGATCCCGCTGACGAGATGATCCAGGACCTGCGCCGCCGCTTCGGCGGCCCGGTGCTGCTGAATACCGGCTTCGGCACCGTCACCAGCCGCAATGACGCGATCATGCTGCTCGAGGAGGATCTGGCCGAGGCCGTCGTCGTCGGCCGCCCGGTCATCGCCAACCCGGACCTGGCCCGCCGCTGGCAGGAAGACCTGCCGCTGAACGAGGTGGACCAGGCCACCGTCTACACCAACGGTGCCGCCGGCTACACGGACTACGCGCTTCTGGAGACGGTCGCTTCCTAAGCAACGATTACAACAGAACGACGACGGCAGGCCCTCCGCGCGATGCGGGGGCCTGCCGTTCTTGTGTGCACGCGTCTCCAACGGCCTTGGCGTTAGCGCCGGCGGCCGAAAGATCCGGGCCTGCGCGTCAGCTGGCGGGGTCGTACTGAAAGGCACGCACTTCCTGAGCACAGCGGCAGGCTGCAGCGAACTTCGCCGCCCACTCCAGTGCTTCCCCGCGGGAGGACACCTCGAGCACCGTGTAACCGCCGTCGATCTGCCGCGTCTGCGGATACGTGCCCTCGATGACGGTCCCCGCACCGTCAACCAGGACCGCTGGAATGCTCTCATCGATACCGCCGCCGAACACCCACACACCGGCGTCCTTGGCGTCCTGAAGCACGGCATGGGCGGCGGCCCCCACCGCCGGCAGCTCCTCCCGCGGGACAACCATGGCGCTGCTGGGGAACGAGATCAGGTACTTCGCCATGGGGCGGCTCCTTCTATTGTGGCTGGCGGAATGCGTTCATCCTCGCCCACCGCCGCACAATCCGCGAGGTCCAGCGGACGGTCCGCTTCCCTGGCGGCGGACTAAGCACGCGGTTTCAGCTCGCGCCGGTGGCCGGACGCGGCCCCGCTGCAGCACTGTCTCCTGCGACGCGGCGCCGGAACTTCCGCCGGGCGTTCCGGGAGCCGGCGACCGGGAGGACCATGGCGAAGGAGGACCAGGCAGTTCCGCCAACCTGAGAGAAGCCGGACCAATGATTGATTTTGAATGAGACTGACACACTGGCCCATGGGCTGGTCCATGTGGCACCCCTTACACCGTGGTGCCGCCGGGAGCTTCGGGGCCCACGGGCCAGCGCAGCAGCGCTGCGACGTCGACGCCGCCGGGCAGGACGCCGTCGGGCACCAGCAGGAGGCTGGCGTCCGTCAGGGCGCCCGCGCGCAGCATCGCCGCCGGGAGGGGAACCTGTCCCAGCACCTCCGCACCGAGCGTCTGCTCCTCCGCCGTGGCCACCCACGGCTCGGCGCCCAGGGCCAGCAGCTGCCGGTCGGCGAGCGCGCTGTCATTCAGGATCAGCACCTCCACCTGGGCCTGCTGAAGCGCAGTAACCACGGCGCCCACACCGGTAGCCGACTCGGGATTGGCCTGCCCTTCCTGCAGGGCGAGGCGGTCGAGCACCTGCGCCTGTTCGGCCGCCCACTGCAGGGCGATGAGTTCCTGGACCTTATCCTCGAACATCTGCTGGTGCGAGTCTTCGGGGCGGGGCTCGGAATCGATCATGCTGACGAGCGGCTTGTGGGCCTCCGCCAGCTGGTCCTGCACCAGGCCCCGGGCACGGACGTCGCCGGCGAGCGCAATCAGCCTGGCGCCGCTGCTGTCCACAATCCGGTCGATCTGTCCGGCAACTTCGTCAGCGTTCCGGCGCCAGGTCTCCTCGGTCCGGCGCTGCTGCTTGTCCTGCGCCCAGCCCTCACCGCCGGGGAGTTTGCTGATGTCCTCGCTGGACCCCTCGACATCCGCCACTGTCCCGGAGCCGGGCCGGCCCACGTATTCCAGCCGGATCTCAGCGTCCTCCCGCGTCACTTCGGCCACCACGTACGGAAACTCCTCGGGGCGGTGCTTGAGCAGCGGCAGCAGATCCGGAACCGGGCCCACGGAGATATGCGGCGGCGCCACCAGCGGTCCGGGCAGCAGTTCGTTCAGTTCCGCCGTTCCCTGCCGGACGAGGACAAAGCGTGAGATCGGGGCGGGCAGCCCGCGCGCAGGTTCCACCGCAGTTTCCATGGCCTCCAGATCCGCCGCAGCAGCCCCCTGCCGGGCCAGTGCCGCCCGGACATCGCCGCGACGGGCTTCGGCTGCTTCGGCCCCCTGCGCGCCCCCGGCCCCGGCATCGACATAGACGACGCACCAAGGCCCCGGCTTCCGGTAAAGATCCGCAAATTTGTGGAGGTGCTCCGTCATGTCGATCTCCTTTACGCACAGGGGCGGCCGCGCATCGATGCAATCCGTGCCTCACGCTAACACCGCTTAGGCGGGGAGTTACAGGGCTGCGGCAGTTGAGGGGCCGTTGCGGGCATACCCGTCCGTCCACCGCACCGGACCGCCGGCCGTAACACTGTGCCGCCGTCGCCGTTCGGGCAGCACCGCACCGCTAGGATTGCCGTCGTAAGAATGACCGGAGGCGGTCAGACGGGAAGGGGTCCATGACGGCTGCGCTCCCCACCGGGCCTGTCCGCACGGCAACGGGCACCGTGGCCCGCGCCGGATCCTCTAACGAATGGAAGCGGCTGATCTCGGCATCCTTTGTACCGCTGGAAACCGCCCCGGCCGGAATCCGCGGAGAAAGAGCGTTCACCGGGCAGCTCACCAGCCACCAGCTGCGCGAACTGGCCATCGTCCAGGTGGATGCCATGGCGCACGCCGTCGAGCGCACGCCGGACCTGGTTACAGCCGGGGGCTCCGGCTTCTACAAACTGAACCTGCAGCTCTCCGGCAGCGGGGTGCTCCGCCAGAGCGGCCGCGAAACAGTCCTCAGCACCGGCGAGCTGGCCATTTACGACACGGGCCAGCCCTACACCCTGCGCTTCGACGAGAGCTTCTCCACCCTGGTGCTGATGTTCCCCAAACATCTGGTGGGGCTGTCCGCGGATCAGATGAGGGCCTCACGGCGGTCCCGCTGGGCAGGGAACACCGGCTGGGCCGCGCCGTCGTGCCCTTTTTGACCCAGACCGCGAGGATGCTGCCGGAGCTGGACGGGCCGATCGCGCACCGGCTGGCCATGAATACCGTGGATCTGCTGGCCACCCTGCTCGCTGACGAGGCCTACTCCCGGCCTGTACCGGACGGGACAGGCAACGCGAGGATGCTGCGCCGGATCCAGCTGTTCATTGACGGGCAGCTGTCCAACCCGGATTTGTCCCCCGGCTACGTGGCGGCGGCGCACTACATTTCCACCCGCAGCCTGCACAAGCTGTTCGAGGACAGCGGCACCACTGCGGCCGCCTGGATCCGCGGCCGCCGCTTGGCCGGAGCACGGCGCGACCTTGCCGATCCGCTCCTGGCCGACGTACCCATCGCGGCCATCGGGGCCCGCTGGGGCCTGCCCGATCCGGCGCACTTCAGCCGGGTTTTCCGCGCGGCCCACGGCTGCTCCCCCTCCGCCTACCGGCAGCGCACGTAACCAGCGCTCACGGGCCACTTTCCCTGCACAAGGGTGGCGAGAGGCAGGGCGTGCACGATTTGCCAAGCACTGCTCACGCAAAGCCAACCGCTGGCACTATGGTGTGCGCCACAGTTGAATGGAGCACCCGGCCGAACATCCAGCAAAGGAGCAGGACATGACGCTCGCCGACCCAACCCTCACCTCTTGTTCGGACCTTCTGGCCGCCGTTTCGGCAGCCGGGGAGGGCCGGAACATCAACGACCCGGCCACCGGCGAGCTGGTGGGCAGGGCCCCGGTGCACACCGTCGAGGACCTCGAAAAAGCCGTGTCCGCCGCCCGCGCGGCGCAGCCGGCCTGGGCCGCACTCGGCCACGCCGGCCGGTGCCGGGCCCTGATGCAGGCTGCGGGCGCCGTGGATGCCTCGGCTGAAGCGCTCGCCGAACTCCTGTCCCGCGAGCAGGGCAAACCGCTCAACGGCCCCAATGCCCGGTTCGAGGTGGGCGGCGCCGCCGCCTGGCTGCGCGCCGCGGCGTCGTTCGATCTGGAGCCCGAGGTGCTGGTGGACGACGACGGCGGGCGGGCCGAACTGCATTACCGTCCGCTCGGCGTCGTGGGCGCCATCGGTCCGTGGAACTGGCCCATGATGATCAGCGTCTGGCAGCTCGCCCCGGCCCTGCGGATGGGCAACACCGTGGTGATGAAACCCTCCGAGTACACGCCGCTGTCCGTCCTGGCGCTGGCCGCCGTCGATCAACCAGGCGCTGCCCGCGGACGTGCTGCAGGTGGTCTCCGGCGGCCGCGGCGTCGGAGAGACCCTTGCCGCGCATCCGGACGTGGACAAGATTATGTTCACGGGTTCCACCGCCACCGGCAAGGCGATCATCCGCTCCTCCGCGGACACCGTGAAACGCCTGACACTGGAGCTGGGCGGCAACGACGCAGGCATCGTGCTCCCGGACGCGGATCCGCAGGCCATCGCCGAGGACCTGTTCTGGGGTGCGTTCATCAACACCGGGCAGACCTGCGCCGCCATGAAACGGCTCTACGTGCACGAGGACCTGTACGACGCGGTCTGCGATGCGCTCACCGGCGTTGCCGCCCGGATGCCGATGGGCGTGGGCCTGGACGAGAACAATGTGCTGGGTCCGCTGCAGAACGAAGCCCAGTTCCAGATCGTCGCGGACCTGGTGGAACAGGCCAAGGCGTCCGGCGGGCGGGTGCTGCTGGGCGGCAACCCGGACCCCGAACAGCCCGGCTACTTTTATCCGACCACTCTGATCGCGGACATCGATCCGGGCAACGCCCTGGTGGTCGAGGAACAGTTCGGCCCCGCCCTGCCGATCATCCGCTACTCCACCGTGGACCAGGCCGTGGAACTGGCCAACAGCCTGGACGTGGGCCTGGGCGCCTCGGTCTGGGGCACGGACCGGGACGCCGCCCGCGGGGTCGCGGCACGGATCGAGGCCGGGACCGTGTGGATCAACAAGCACGGCACCGTGGACCCCCGGATCCCCTTCGGCGGCACCAAACAGTCCGGCTACGGGCTGGAATTCGGCGTCGAGGGCCTCAAACACCTCGGCGCACCCCAGGTCATCAGTTACTGAGGCCACCCGCTTCTTTCCTTCCCCCCACAGACCGCGGTGCCGGACCGTCCCCCCTCCGGTCCGGCACCGCTCCTTTTTCCGCCGCCTTACCTCCCACCGCTTTACCGAAAGGCTCCTCCCCGTGGATTCCTACATCGTCATCGGCGCCGGGTCGGCCGGCTGCGTCCTTGCCCGCCGCCTGCTCGACGCCGGCCACCGCGTCACCGTCCTGGAGGCCGGCGGCGAGGACACCAATCCGATCATTGCCAACGTGCACGAGGCCGGCGGACTCTGGCACGGCCCGGAGGACTGGGACTACTACACCGTGGAACAGCCCGGCTGCTCGAACCGGAGCATCCATCTGCCCCGCGGCAAGGTTCTCGGCGGCTCACATGCATTGAACGCCACCATCTGGGTGCGCGGAGCGAAACAGGACTACGACACCTGGAACTACCTCGGCTGCCCCGGCTGGGGCTGGGAGGACGTACTGCCGGTGTTCCGGGCCATTGAAAACTACGACGGCGGAGCCTCCGAGTCCCGCGGCACCGGCGGTCCGCTCGACGTTGTCGCCGACTTTCCGATGAATCCGGTACAGGAATCCATCCTCGCCGGAGCCGCGGAAATGGGCATCATGATCAACGCGGACTATAACTCGGGCGATGTCGAAGGCGCGTCCAGAATGCAGCTGAACATCCGCGGAGGCAAGCGGTTCAACACCTGGCAGGCCTACCTGCGGCCCGTCATGGATAACCCGAACCTGACTCTGCTCACCGGTGCCACCGTGCGGCAGCTGCTGATTGAGAACGGTGCCGTGGCGGGCGTCGAGTTCTTGCAGGACGGCGCGGTGCAGACCCTGCGCGCAGACGAGACGCTGTTGGCCGGCGGGGCGGTCGGCTCCCCGAGGTGCTGCTGCGCTCGGGGATTGGCCCGGCCGGGGAGCTGCGCGCGGCCGGCGTCGAGCCGGTGCTGGACCTGCCCGGTGTCGGGAAGAACCTGCACGACCATCTGCTCTCCCCGGTCATTTTCACCACCACTGCCAAGCCGGTGCCGGCACCGGAGGTCGGTGCGGCGGAAACGCACTTGTTCTGGAAGTCCAATCCGGACCTGGCGGTGCCGGACACCCAGCCCATTCATTTCTCGCTGCCCATGTATTTCCTGGACTCCATGAGCGGCCCGGAAAATGGATTCTCCCTGGTTGCCGGTATCGTCCGCCCGCTCAGCCGCGGCGAAATCACGCTGTCCGGCCCGGCTCCGGAGGATCCGATCCGCATCGATCTGGGTGCGCTCACCGAGCAGGCCGACGTCGATTCCCTCGCCGCCTCGGTGCGGCAGTGCCGGGAACTGGGCCGGACCTCAGCCCTCGCCGGGGAATGGGGCGCCGAGGAAATCTATCCCGGCCCGCAGGTCACGGACAGCGCCGAAGACCTGGAACAGTACGTCCGGGACACGGCTGTGACGTACCACCACCAGGTGGGCACCTGCAAGATGGGCCTGGACGCCGAAGCCGTGGTGGATCCGCGCAGCATGCGGGTGCACGGCATGCCGGGGCTGCGCGTGGCGGATGCCTCCGTCATGCCGCTGGTGCCCACCGGCAACACCAACGCGCCCACCATCATGATCGCCGAGCGCGCCGCCGCGATGATTCTGGCTGGCGCCTAACCGGTCCACACCACCCACCGCGGCCTCCCGCCCCGGGGGTGTTGACCGCCGGGGGTGTTGACGTCCGAACGCCGCGCACGGAAAGGTTTGCCTATGACTCAGACGGCGGCGGAAGGCGGCGGCCCTCCTGCTGCCGGGCCCGGACCGGGCACGGCTGCCACCGTCATTGACCGGGTCTTCTTCGCCTTTAGCGGCCTCGCCGCCCTCTGGTTCGCCGTGCTGCTGCTGCGCGAATCGCTGGAGGTGCGGCATATCGGATTCCTGGTGGTGTTCTGGGCGGCCCTGGCCTACCTGGTGCTGCCCCGGGTGTACCGGATCCTGTCGCAGATTTTCATCCCCAACTACTTCATGGGACGCACCCGCACCAACGCGGGGCTGTTTGGCGACGCCGTCAACCTCGCGTTCCTGGGCACCGGAGACCAGCTGCGCGGGGCTCTGGACCGGGCCGGCTGGAAGCTCGCGGATCCGGTCACCGTAGCCAGCACCTGGCGCATCGTGTCCTCCACCCTGCTGCACCGCAGCTACCCCCACGCACCGGTAAGCCCGCTGCTGCTCTTTGACCGGCAGCAGGACTTTGCGTACGAGCAGGAACTGCACGGCAATCCGCGGCAGCGCCACCACGTCCGGTTTTGGCGCTGCCCGGACGGGTGGCTGCTGCCGGGCGGTATCGCTGCGGACTGGCTGGCCGCAGCGTCCTTTGACCGTGCCGTCGGCCTGTCCCTGTTCACGCTGCAGATCACCCACCGGGTCGGGGAGAATATCGACGCCGAACGCGACTATCTGGTCGCGTCCCTGAAGCAGTCCTCCCCTGAGGTATCCGTGGAAGTTATCAGCAACTTCTCCACCGGCTACCACTCCCGCAACGGCGGCGGGGATTCGATTGCCACCGACGGAGATCTGCCGGTGACGGACCTTTCCCGGCTGCCGGCAACCCGGCCTCCGGGCCCGGAGCTGCCCGCACCGCAGGGCAGCGCACCGGATGAAGCGCCGGGGCCGCAGGCCCGCTCCCATCGTCTTCGGCGCCGTCCTGGTGTTCCTGCGCGGGGCAGCGGCCCTGACCGTGGCGGCACCGTTCCTGGCGCGGTTTGCCGACGCCGTCTGGGTGACCGAGCTGCTCGGTACCCAGAGCCGCGGCCTGGCGGATTTGGGCAGTGGATATGCTCCCGCCAGCGTAACGCTGGCCGTGTTTGCCTGTGTGGAGGCGGTGCTGGCGGTGTTGATTCTGCGCGGCAGCAACATTGCCCGGTTGACGGCCATGTCCCTAAGTGCCGGTGCCATCGTGCTGCAGGTAGCCGCGGTGTTCACCGGTCCCGCCGATACGTTGGGCAGCAACATCTTCGGCTATTCGTTCGACATCCTGCTCATTTTGGCGCTGTCCAGCAGCCGGGCCAGGATTTACGCCCGCGGCCGGCGCCGCCGCAGCAGCTAGGACACGAACGGGGCTCCGCCGGGACGGCTTCGGTGGAACTCACTCTTCCCGGACGGCCGCCCGGGCGAGAGCCTCCCGCCTCCCGCGCCGGCACCTAACCCGCGCTGCACCCGCGCCCGCAGGAGCGCGGCGCCGGGCCCGGTGAGCTGGTGCAGGTAGGCGGCGCGACCCGCAATGCTCATGACGAGGGCGAGGATCGGCCCCGTAACGAGCAGCCCGTAGCCGGCCGTGAACCGTGCGTCGGTGGCGCGCAGCTGCAGGCCGTCCGTATAGGACCGGCTGGGAACGGTGAAGTCCCGTGCGGCAAAGAATTCGGCCACCGGGGCCAGCGCTTCCAGGTCCGGAGTCCGCGGCAAACCCAGCGGCTGGCGGATGTCCTGGGCGTGGACCACGACCTCTCCGAGGTAGGCGGCCGTGTGGGATGAGGGGGCGGCAGTGCTGTCGATGACTTCGCGGAAGCGGGCGAGGGTCTGGTCCGGGGTGCGGCCAAGGTGCTCGGCAAGGCGCCGCTGGTTGTGCACGTCGGGGCGGAAGCGGGCGGCAACCATGCTTTGCAGCCACTGCCGCTGGTTCAGGCTGGCTGCAGCGGTGAGATGGGCAAGGACCTGTTCCACATTCCACTGCCCGCAGAGGGTTCCGTGCTGCCACTGCTCATTGGACAAACTGGAGAGATCCTCGGCCAGCCGCGCCCGTTCCGTGTGGACTAAGGCCCACAGGGTTGCCATCTCACTGCTGCTCTTCATTTCGGCCACTGTCCTGTCCCACTGCTCTGTCCCGAGGTGCCTTCATGCGCCCGCGTTTCCACTCCGCTACTGGATTGGAGACGCTCAGGCTACCGCCGGCCGGCGGCAGCCGCCACGGTGTCCGGCGGATTGGACGCCCTTCTCAGCGCGGTGGCTGGGAGACACGGCCCTCCTGGGTTAGGCGGCTGCGTCCAGTAGCATGACGCAGATGGGGAACTCCGCGCATCGTCTGCGCCCGCTGCTGCTTCCGGCCACCGTCGCCGTCCTGTGGATCCTGCCGGCGCTGGCCAGGAACCTGCTGTTGGCCTCCGGTCCGTTGGCCGGCGCATCGTCGCTGGTCACGCTGGTCTTCCCCGATACACTTCCCGAGCGCCTGAGGTACGTGCTGGACGGTACCGGCTTCACAGTCGTGGCAGGCCTCGCGGCGCTGGCCGTCGCGGCTTTTTCTGCCGTGCTGCTCCCTTCCGCCGGCCGGGACGCCGGCGCCTCCCGGCGCACCGCTTTCCTCGCCGGCTGGGCCTGCATCATCCTGGCATCCGTTGCCGGTTCCGCTGTCCTCGGTGCCGGTCTGGTCCTGGCGGAATGGCCGCCGGCACGGAAAATTTACCTCTTTGAGTCCCTGACGCCTTTGCTGCTGGCCGGAGCCTATTGGGGTGTCGCTTGGGGCTGGCTGCCCGCCCTGCTGTCCGCGGGGTCTGCGGGCCGGCGCCGTTCCCCGGCTCTTCCCGGTTCCCCGGCCCGCCCTCAGCGCGAGGGCAGCTTTGCGCGTCCGTGGTTCGGGCCGCTGGGCGTCTTCACCGCTGCGTCCGTTGCCCTGCTGATCCTTTCGCCCATGCTTGCGGCGGCCCCGCAGGCAATGACCGAGCCCGAAGTGGTGCCGACGCAGGAACCCGTGGTGTACGGCGCCGAACCGGTAGGCCCGTCGCTGGCGCCGCCGGACCCGCAGTGGTGTACCGGAGAAGAGGTGCTGGCGGGCGTGGACGGGTGGGACGCAGCCACCGGGCACCGCGGGGCCCGCCTGACCGTCACGAACACCGGAGACCGGGCCTGCGTCGTCCAGGACTACCCGGATCTGGCGTTCGAGAACACCGAAGGATGGGTCATGAACATTACCGCGGTGCACGGCGGATCCTTCATGACCCAAGACACCGCCGCCGGGCCCGTCATCCTCGAGCCGGGGCAGGCGGCCTCCGCCGAAATCGGCTGGAACGGGACCGCAGGAGCGGGCATGGCCCGGGTGGGCACCCTCTTGCTAGCGCCCTTTGCGGGGAGCCTCCGCCAGGACCTGGAGGTGGATATCGATCTGACGGAACCGGGGTTCCTCACAGTAACGCGATGGACTGCGGCTGAGTCCCAGTCCCCGGGCTGACGCTACCGCAGCAGCTGCTCGAGGGCGGCCGCCGACTCCTTCACCCGCGCCCCGAGTGTTTCAGCCGGAACGTCGCTGGTCACGTACACGACGGCGAGGGCAGCCGGCAGCTGTCCGTGAACGCGGACCGGGACGGCCACCGAGCTGACGCCCGGAAGGACCTCGTCGCGGCTGACCGCGAATCCGGTCCGGGCGGCGGTCCGCGATTCCGCCCGGTACGGCTCCCCCGGTGCCAGCTGCTCCCACTGCGCTTCCGTCACGGCCGATTGAATCGCGATTCCCGTTGCTCCGGCGGCAAATGAATGCCGGGTTCCGGGGCGTTGAACAATCGTCCCTTCGCCGCGGGGCGGCTCCACCGACACCAGGGTCACGCACTGGCGCCGGTCCCACACGGCAATAAACGCCGTCATCTGCAGTTCCGCGGACAGAACGGTGAGTTCGGGAACGGCGGCGGTCTGCAGCCGGTGGGCTACCCCGCGTGCCAGCGCCGCCATCGCGGGACCAATGGAAAACTTGCCGGCGTCATCCCGGTATACGAGAGAATGGTCCTCCAGCGTGCGCAGGATCCGATACGCGTTGGACCGGTGCACCTCCAGGGCCTGCGCAATTTCGGCGATGCTAAGGCCCGCGGCGGAATCGGCCAGGACCTCCAGGGCCCGGATGCCGCGGGAAAGGGTCTGGCTGGTGGACGCGGCCACCGTCTGCTTCACCGCGTTCACACGGTGTCTACCCGGCGGCCGGACAGCAGCGGCGCAAAGAAGGCCGCCAGTTCCGCCGTGGCCGTCAGCGGCAGGACGTTGGCCACATACTGGTCCGGACGGACCACGACGACGACGCCGGAGCGGTCGAGTCCGCGCGCATCGAAGATGTCCGTGGCCGGATCGGTGCCGAACACCTTCGCGAGATCAGTGAGCCCGAATGGCCCGACCTTCGGCTTGAATGCCTGCGGCGCGGCTCCGATGTCGATGCCTGTGTGATCCTGCTGGTAGATGACCCTCACATCGAACCAGGCGTCGCGGTCCTCGCCCTCCGGGGTTGCTGCCAGCGGCGAGTCCGGTGCGGTCGTGAGCCACTCGGCAAGATCGGCGGTCGGTGACGGTTCTCCCGCCCGGGCCGGATCGGCGAATACGTAGATCCGCCAGCGGCCGTCCGCCTTCGCCAGATGCCCGAGCTGGACCGGATTGGCATCACTCACACGCGTCACCGGCGCTGATTTGAAGCGCTTGCCGATGGGGAATCCCGAGGCCAGGTCCTGGTGGGCGGAATCCGCGATGAGCATCGACGGCGTGTACTGCGTCATGAAGCCCGCCGGGAACTCGGCGGTGCGTACGTAGAAGTCCTCCAGATCCGAGGGGTTCTCGAACTCCTCGGGCTTCTTCGCCATCAGGGTGGACCATTCCTTATCGAAATCGATGAGGTTCTTCGCGACCACCTGGCGCTCGGCAGAGTAGGTGGCGAGCAGGCTCTCCGGGCTGCGTCCGTCCAGCACGTGGCCGAGTTTCCACGCGATGTTGAACCCGTCCTGCATGGACACGTTCATCCCTTGTCCGGCCTTGGCACTGTGGGTGTGGCAGGCATCGCCGGTGATGAACACCCGAGGGGTGCGGGTGCCGACGTCGGCGGGCAGCACGTCGTCGAACCGGTCGGTGAGCCGGTGGCCCACTTCGTACACGCTGTGCCAGGCCACATTGCGGACATCCAGCGTGTAGGGGTGCAGGATGCTGTTGGCCGTGGCGATGATCTGGTCGATGGTGGTTTTGCGGACCGCACCGTTGTCATCCTCGGGGACCACTCCCAGATCCACGTACATGCGGAACAGGTGCCCGCCTTCGCGCGGGATGAGCAGGATGCTGCCGCCGTCGGAGGACTGGATGGCGCACTTGGTGCGAATATCCGGGAAGTCGGTGTTGGCGAGGACATCCATGACGCCCCACGCGTGGTTGGCGGCGTCGCCGGCCAGGGTGCAGCCGATGGCGGCACGGACCCGGCTGCGGGCGCCGTCGGCCCCCACCACGTACTTGGCCTTCACGGTGCGCTCGGAACCTTCCAGGGGCCCTGCCGTGTGCACCAGGGTCACGGTCACCGGGTACTCGGCGTCGTCGTCGACTTCCAGGCCCCGGAACTCAAAGCCGTAGTCGGGAGTCATCCGGGTGGGCGAATACGCCATGTACCGCGTGAAGTAATCCAGCACGCGGGCCTGGTTGACAATCAGGTGCGGGAATTCGCTGATGCCGCCTTCGTCGTCGAGCGCCCGCCCTGACCGGACGATGTTCTCCGGCTGCTCCGGGTCCGGGCGCCAGAAGGCCATTTCGGTGATCCGGTAGGCCTCGGCCGTGATTTCCTCGGCGAACCCGAAAGCCTGGAAGGTCTCCACACTGCGGGCCTGGATGCCGTCAGCCTGGCCGATGGCAAGGCGGCCGCCGCGGCGTTCCACGATGCGGGTGGTGACGTTGGGGAACTGGGACAGCTGGGCTGCGGCCAGCATGCCCGCCGGTCCGGAACCCACGATGAGGACGTCCACCTCCTCCGGCAACTCGTCGGGGCGGTTGATGCCGACGCCGGCCGCCGGCTCGATGCGCGGGTCTCCGGATACGTAGCCGTGGTGGTGAAACTGCACGGTTGTCCTCACTTCGTTGTGTTCTCTGTCGTCCGTGCAACGCCCTATCTGTTCGATAATTGAACACCATGTTCGATAGTCGAATGCACGTGGTGTAAGCAGACTACTCGACGCATGACGCAGCTCACAATTAGCAATGCTTAGGGGTCCTCATTTGAACTTGCGGGATAGCACCCGGTGAAGGATCTGGGCACCTCGATGGCGGCGAACCCGTTTATCCGCCCCACCGGCTCCCCGGCGGAAGATCACATGCGCACGGTCATGGAGGGGTACGTCGCAAGCGGCGCCACTTCCAACAAACGCACCCGTCCCGGCAACAGGATTTTGCGCCTTACTTGGCACTATGCTCTCGCAGGAAAATGTTTCTTTAGACGATCGCTCTGAAATAGTGTGAATACCCTTATTGGCCGTCACGACCGTGTTTACCGTTATCTTCGCGGTCGAACGGATAACGCAGCCGCCGGCGGTGTTGTCTTGGCGGCGCGGATGATTTGGCACCTCGTGCTCGCGCGGCTTCTGCCGCTTCCACTCATCATCGGTATTGTTCTGCTTTCACTAAGTTGGTCGCCCTATGGCTTCCGTTTAGGAGGGGCCAAGTACTGAAAGAAGAGGTGGCAAAGGTTCAGAGGCCCCCATAAGCGTGGACGTGGTAATCCTGGTCCGGGCGCTTACTGAATTGTCGTTAGGATTGGCTGGTTCGCACCCAAATACCCGGGATTGAGTCCATGAGCCGCAAAAGTAAACAGCTGATCCGTTCCCATAACAGGCCGGACTTCGGCCTCCCTTGGATTCCGATTTTTCTCGGGGTTGTCACCTTGGTTATCGGAATGACCGGGGTCGTGGTCACCACGATGCAGCCGCGCTCCGAGGTCCGGATCGTTGTTGAGGGCCAGCACCCGTGGAATATTTCCCAGGAAACGGTCGAGGCCGCACTTGATGAACCCGTCGCTTCATGGCGGCCACTTACCCTCGTGGTCACCGACCGGACATTAAGTCTTGAGGAACAGCAGGGGAACCTCGCTCCAGGCACCGATATCCTGCTGAGCACTAAGCTGCCGGAGCCCAGCAAGGACCGTGCCCGCTATGACACGATCAGGCAGACCCAGGCCCTCGACAAAGTGGGAATCCGCCCTGTCTTCGAAGATCCGGCCCAAGACCTCGTTGCCGGTCAGGACGTCCACGATGCGTACCAGGTTAATGTTGGGCTGGGCCATGGCCCGTTGGCAGTGGTCGCCGCGGCACAAGAAGCGTCCCTGCAGCTCTCCGACGGGCCGGAGCAATCATTCTGGCCATGGCTCATGGGCACCATCCTGGGGTTGGTACTGACCGCGTTTGCCATGTCCCAGGCTCTGCGGCACCGCTCTAACTGGGAGGCCCGCTTTCGTCGGCTTACAGCCGCTCAAAGACGTCTGGCAGGGGTGGTCCTGGATCTTGAGGCTCTCGAGGTGACCTATCTGGCCATCGATCCGGAGCAACGCCCCCGGGGTTCACCGCCGCCTGGACCAAGGTGCGTGACGCGTCTTTGGATTTGGCCCGCATGGAGAAAAAAGTCGTCGCAGCGGTGTGTGCGCGCGCCAGCGGCATGACATCGAAGACCGCTCGGGAGGTTGAAAGGTTCGAGTCCCAGGTGTCGGACTTGGTGGCATCGGCCGATGCAGTGATGGGTGCCGGCGCCGTCATCGGACCCTCCGGCAGTGGCGAAAACACTCTCCAGCGGCTCGCCGCGCCGCTAACGTTCGCCACCAGGGAACTGTTAACGCGCCTGCGCGCCGCCCCCAACGGTGCCGTCGAGCCCCGGATCATCATGGACCTCGAATCCGCGCTGGACGCACTGCTTGAGGCCAGCACCGGCGAGACGGCTGGAGCCGAACCTGCCGTACGCAGGTGGGAGCGCGCGGAGCGCGGACTCAAACGCCAAGCGAGTGCCCTCTCGCGGCAGTTGCGCCGCACCTTGCCCCGGCGGAAGCTGCGCCGCCTGGCGGAGCGGCGTCCTTCTGTGATCCAGCGGCCCACCGAGGACCTGAGCGTGTTGCGCACAAGCCTTGGGCTGACCCCCCAGGGTTCAAGGCGTTCCCTGAATGCGCTGGACGCGGCGAATGCCATGGCCGGCGAAGTGTTCGGCAGCCTCCCCGAATTCGATGACGCGCCGGAACAGGCACGGCGCAAGGTCCCGGTGAGTCCAAAACTTCGCAAGGGCATCGGCACCGGCGCCATGGTGCTGGCCGGAATCATCCTGGCGTTCGCCGCGCTCTTCCTGAGCTTGATGGTCGTTTTCACTATCGATGATGCTTCCGGAAATTTGCCGACCGGAAGCCGGCCGCTGCAGGCGTTGAGCTTCGAGCCGGATGACAGCAAGTTCGATGTGGAAGAAATCCGCCGTAATCTACAGGACAATTACCTTGAGGACCTCGAAGTGACGGTAGTTGTCGGGGACGCGGAGGATGACCTGCAACTCAGCAGGGATTATGAGGTGAACGCCGGGAAGTATGACCCGCAGGACCCTTTGGCGGCCTCGCGCGTCGACGCCAACCTGCTGCTGGAAACCATGTGGAAGCTCAAGGCCGAATACCCCCACTTGGTTGACGGGAGCACCGGGGAACTGCTCCCCGGGCAAGCGGTGGTGCCCGTATATTTCTTCGATAACGGGTACACGACGGTGCCCGCGTGGATGACGTCGGCGGTCTACTCTGGCGATGCGCGCCGGATGAGCGCGTTCAACTGGGATACCAGTGAATTCTTCATTGGTGAGCCTGAGGAATCGGTGTCCTATCCTCTGGAGCAATTTGCGAAAGGGCAACAGTGGAATGGCAACGCTTGGGAGATTGAAGACTCGGACGCCCTGATCCTGTTCCTGTTCCCAATCTTTGGGATTGTCCTGTTCATCGGTTATCAGGTGCTGCGCTACGGCGGCAGCATGTCCATGCGTCTGGGCCGCTTCGGCAAGGACGCTGCCAGGTTGCGCACCGTCCGCAAGGAGCTGGAGGCATTGACCCTGGGGTTGGACGATTCTCGGCTCAACGCGGTGTTCATGTTTGATCGCGGTTCGGCGCCGCTGGCGGCCAACAGCGACCAGCGGCTCTTCGAAAGTGCGCTGGCCGTGGCCTGGCGGATGGCCGAGGAGCTCGCGTCCCGGCCGTTGGCCCAGCGTCTCGGCCCGGATTACACGGACCAGATCCGCAGGTTCGAATACCTGGTCTCGGTGCTCTCGGTTCGCGATTCCGATGTTGCCCGGCGTGCCCAGGCCCTGCTCGACGCCGAACGCGAGGCCTAGAACGGAGCTAACCCCGTGGGTTCCAGCCTCGTCCGGCCGGCTATGGCGTGTGCGATTCGGTGATTTTACTGACTGGCACCCTTGGAGTCCTTTGAGCCCGCCACCTGGTCCAGAACCAGGGAGCCCACGGCCGCGATAACCGCCATCACATGCCGCGGCCGATCCACCCCGTGCCGGACCAACCATGTTTCGAGCCGCTCAAACAGCGCCAGGCTCACTGCCAAGACCCCGCTCACGGTGACGCGGGCCGTAGCCACCAGAGCGGCCAATCCGATTAGCGGCAGCCTTACCGGCGCGGCGTCACGCACGTAGGAAGGACGGGGCGCGGTGTCCGCTGCACCGTCGTCGGACCTGTCAGTTTCCGAAGTCGACTGCACAGAATGTCCAAAGTCGTCTGCACAGCCCGCCCGTTGGGGATCCCCCTGTGGACGGCGAGGGATCCGTTAGTGTGCGATCAGGTCAGGTCAGGGCTTCTTCGTCGGTGAGTTGATCGTTCTCGACGTTTGCGTTTCGGAACTTGGAGAACAGCAGCATCGAGGCTGACAGCAACATGACTCCGGCGGCGGCCCAGAGGGCGATGGAGGAACTTGTGATGGTGGCAACGAACCCTCCGAGGGGTGCGCCAAGGACGATCATTCCCCGGTTCATCGAGCGTTTGGTGGCACTCATTCTTGCGATGAGTTTGTCTGGCGTTACAGCCTGCCAATAACCCATCTCCAGAGGGCCCTCAACGCCCATCGACATCCAGAAAAGGAACTGTCCCCCCACAGCGACGGCGAACGCGGCCCAGAGCGGCGTCGGCCAGTCAGCAGGCGATCCATAGGCCTGATCAGTCAGTGGACCGTATGCGACAGCCACCAGCGGAGAGAAGGCGATCAGCGCCAGCGCTACCGGTTGGATGAGTCGGGCAGTGACCATCGTTCTACCGGTACCCCACCTCTGCCCGATACGTATCGAGATGAGGGTTCCCACGACAGAACCGATTCCTGCACCAGTGAGAACCAGGCCAAGTCCGAGCGCACCGATCCTCAGGTCATCCAATACCAACGCCGGAAGGACTGCCCCCATCATCGCGGAGCCGATAAACCAGGCGTGACTGGACCAAGCTAATGGTCCGAGCCGAGGGTGGCGGTAGATCCAGCGCAAACCCTCGCCGACCTTGCGACGCACGGAACCTTCCGTGCGCAAGGGGGGCTTATCAGTCGCGGCGTGTTTCAGGGACAGCAGTACCACTCCGGAAACGAAGTGAGTTGTTGCACCGAGAAGGAGAGCGAAAGGTGCCGTTACCAAGGCGACCAAACCGCCGGCTACTGCACTTCCCGTAGAGGGTCGACTTTCCAGCGCCAACGGTTCCATTCACGAACATTGCGTCCATGACCCGATCGTCTCAGGGATTGCAGGAACTTTGCCTGACGCAGCGCCCGTAATCCAATCCCTCACCGCGACCTGCTAGTAGACGGCCGGGTTCCGCATCGAAGCGGGCAATTTCATTGGACCGAGCCGCCCACTGGACGGCCCGGTCCACACTTTCAGGGAGCCTCAGCGACCACGGAAGTGGTCACCGCGGTCCAGACCGGAGAGGTTCCGGCTGGCATGCCTGCCCAATCCTTCAAGAGGACCTCGCGTTCCCCTATCAGCAAACCGGTGTCCGGATCGATTATTATCTCGACCCGTGCCACATGATCGGCATTGTTCATTCCTATCGAGATACCGGTCCGTCCATCAAGTGTCGCTTGACGGTCCAGCACCGTCACCTCGGGCATCAGAGCTGCCGCTTCATACAGTGCAGCGCGCAGATCGGCCGGAATCACACCTGTGCCCAGCGCTTCGGCGATGGTTTTAAAGGCTTGCTCCTCTGCTGTGGCTCCTTCCCCGCGTTGCGTTGATAAATGAAATCCAACAACGCTTTAGGATCCCGGGGTGCAGTGTCCACTGCCTCGCCTAGTGGCATGTTGTTAAAGATTGTCTGTTGATCGTCATAGAAGTTGCCTCCGGGAGCGCGCATCAGAGGATCAGTGTAAGGCGTGGTCGCGATCGGCCCACGCGCGGGGTCCTCACGTTCCATTCGCTGCTTCTCGGCGAACTGGCGTGAGGCCTCGTCGAAGAACTGGACGGGGACACTCGGATCCTGGTTCAAGATCCACTCTCCTGACCGATCTGCGGGCACGTACAACTGCTCATTCCCGCTGACAAGCCACGTATACACCTCCCCGGGCACGGTCATGTTGGCGTAAGAATAGACTGCCTTGGTGTCCACCAGCAGATACTGGCCTGGACCTATTACAGGATCCGAGGTTCGGATGGTGGCATCTGCGGCGTTGTTCAGGACTTCGGCGGCTTCGGCGGTGGTACCGGGGCTGCCAGGCCGGACGACGTCGGCCACGATAACGCCGCCCACGAGCAGAGCCGCGGCCGCCGAGGCCAGCAGTACACGGCGTCCGCGACGCGGCGGGCTGGCCCGAATCGGGTGTGCAGCCGGGTATGGTCGCTGATCCTGGATACGGACCCGACCCCAATGGCCGCAGAGCCCATGACCGCAAGGGATCTGCTTCTGCTGGCGGCAAGTTCTGTTTCGGTGATGGCGCGCCCGGGATCGGCCGCAATAAGCTGCCGTTCGACGTCGTCCGGTGTATTTGCTGTCCTCATTTTTTGGCTCCCTGTGGCTGTGTTTCCTCGTCTAACAGGCGACTCAGTGCCTTGCGTGCGCGGTGCAAACGCATCCTGACTGCGGTGGCGCTGGTATCGAGCAGGTCCGAGACCTCGACGGAGCTAAAGCCGTCCCAATATGTCAGGAGCAGGACTTCGCGGTCGTCGGCGCCCAACTTGCTCAAGGCCTCCTGGATCCGCGATTCATCCTGGTCGCGGACGCTGTCCCGTTCGAGCTGCAGAGCTCCGAGGAGGCTGGAGGCCCGAAGTGCTGACCGGTCATGGTTGCGGAGCACGTTTTTCGCAATTCCGAAGACCACCATGACCGAGAGACCCGCGTCTTGCCCCGTTTTTTCCCAGGTGATCCTGAAAACTTCGGCACAAAGATCTTCTGCGGTGGTGGCGTTATCCGTTCGACGGCGAAAATAGCGGTAAACACGGTCGTGACAGGCAGTGTGGGTGGCCAAGAAGCGTTTTCCCTCTCCGAGACCACTTGTTCCTTCCGGACGGTTTGTAAGCTCATGCCCTGTTAATGTCCGGCAGCCACCAAAGGGTAACCAAGCGTTCAAACTATTTCTTAGCGATCTTGAAAAGGATGCTATCTAATTGGTCATTCCGGCCCAGGCTGGCCAGGATCCAGCCTCTGCGTCCAGATCGATCCCCTGGAGACGTGAGGCATACGGTCAAGGGCGCTGGACGTAACGAGGGATCCAGCTGCCTGGAAGCCAGCGGCATGGAAGGATCGTTTTCGTGCCAACAATCCATCTTGTTATCTAGCTGTTTGTTCCCGGTAAGGTTTGGGGCCATCCATGTATGCTCGTCACCAATCTACCGCTGCCTTGAAGGGGATAAATGTGACGATGAAGTTGGACTGGTCCGGGCTGGTCAATGCCAGAGATCTGGGTGGAATCCCGCTGGAGGGCGGCGGTTACACAGTTGCAGGGGCTTTTGCGCGCTCGGACCATCCCCTGATGCTTACGCCGACAGGGTGGGAACAACTGGCCTCTTACGGTATTCGCACGATCGTTTCTCTGGAGACAGGAGGCCTGGAAGGAGAAGCCGCCCTACGTGCAAACCGCCCCGTTGAAGTCCCTGAGGGCATATCGGCGGAGCTGCTTCGCTTGCCGATCGAAGACGGATCAGACGACGACTTTATGGAACGGTGGGCGTGTACAGGCCTTTGGGCAACCCCTGTATTTCAAAGACGCCCTGGAACGCTGGCCCGATCTGTACGGCTCCGCTCTGAATGCATTTGCTGACGTAGAGCGGCCAGTTCTTTTGCACTGCGGTCGTGGCCACGACAGGACGGGCATCATGTCGCTGCTCCTGCTCACCCTCGCCGGCGCGACAGCAGAAGGAATTGCAGAGGACTATCTTCTCAGCGCCCGCAATCTTCAAGCGCGCGAACCAGGCGCCGTGGAGAAACTGGATACTGCCCTACAACGGGCCGACACAACGGCCCTAGAGAGCATCCAGGCTGCGATGGCTGTGGTCACCGACGACTGGTTGGGTGCAGCCTGCGTCAAGGATGAAGTACCAGCGTTCCTCAAATCGTCCTTACTCGGAGTTGAGACGCAGGCCCATTAGCAGAAGGCGCAGGTACTTACCGTTCCATGAAGTGGCGCTCCGTAGAACGGTCGTTCGTCGCGACGCCTAAGCAGCGCCGGACGACGCACCTCAGGAGCTCTGTTTTAGGGATCCTTGCACGGGACGGCCAACTCGCTTCTGGTTTCTTGCGTCAGTTGAGACTCAAGAAACACTCAGATCAGGGGTCAGACTGCAGGCAGCTGGAAAGGGGTGGTTCAAACGCGCGCCAAGGGACGATGTGGTTTAGCAGGGACTTCTACTGCAATGCTGTCTCCGACCCTTACTTCGCCGCCCATGACTACGACGCCCATGATTCCTGCTTTGCGGACCACATGCCCTTTAGAATCTCGGGGCAGCACTGCTTTCAGAAGACCTGTTTGGAAGCGATCAATCTGCAAGCAGGGATTACGAAGACCAGTCACCTTAATAACAGCGTCTGCTCCTACTCGCAAAAGTGTTCCCTCAGGCAGATCCAAGAGATCAAGGCCGTTGGTGGTGATGTTCTCTCCGAGGTCACCGGCGTGCACCGCAAAGCCCTTCAATGCGAGCTCCTCGAACAGTTCCGCGTGAATCAGATGCACCTGCCGCAGGTTGGGCTGTGTAGGGTCAGCCCGAACTCTTGAGAGGTGTTGGACGGTAGTCCCGGAGTGGGCGTCACCTTCTACCCCTAGCCCTTCCACAAGCACAATGGATGGACGCGGCTCCTTCGTGAAATTGTGCGCAGCGCTCCGGCTGACTGATACAACGATGCTGCTCATCTTGTCCCCCCGTACGTGACTAGCTTCTGAGCACAGTAGTCATAGCGTTCCGCAATCCAGTGCCGGGCTAGAACGAGCGCTTCAAGACTTCAGGCTCTGCCACAGCCTATAGGCCGAATCCGGTGTTGACACCGCTCGTAAGCCGATCGTTCTGCGGGACGCCAGCTGACCGGGTCGGGTTATCGAGTCTTATGAAAGATGGCTTCTGATTCCACGGGCTTGAACCCAAGATCGGTATTGATAGATCGCATCCATGTGTTCTGGTCGTCGCTGCTTGTCCTCACGCGGCTTACTGCTTCGAGCTTCTTCGCCTCGTACAGAGATGCCAGTTTCACCGCAGCTCCCAATCCGTGGCCGCGATGTTCCCGAAGGACGAGGGTCCCCTCGATGTCCGCCGGACGCTCATCGGTCGCAGCGCTTACGAGGCAAGTCCAGGCCGCCACGTCGTCGTTCTCGGTCACCGCAATTGACTCCACTGCCGCTGATCCCTGTGCGACCCACCTGTCGATCTCGCGCGCGTATTCTGCTGGCGACACGGCAGTCTCGCTCCATCCGAGTTCACCATTGGGAGCTTCCGCGTCGACCAGACCTTTGATCTGACCTACTTGCTCGCGGTATCGGACGGGCACTCCATTGAGGTGTGTGGAGATGGTGTAGCCCTCTACTGCTGGAATCGGAGGCAGATCCGCGGCTTGAAGGTCCAACTCGACGACCGTCTCGGTCGTCGCGACCGTGTAGCCGAGCGGGTTGAGGAACCGCTTCTCAAGGGCAGCGATATTCTCCACTGTCGGCCGGTAAGCACTGGTGACGAACCGTGTGGTTGTTGACGGGGAGTCAGCTTCAGCGGCAACTATCAGTGCACTGCCGATGCCATTGTCCTGGTACTCCGGGTGCACCCAGATGAAAATCCACGTCGTCTCTGGTTCGTCTTCGGAGGTCATGCCCGCAACAAACCCCTGCAACGTCGACCCGTCCCATGCCCCAAGGAGGCGCTTGACCCAACCGTCCTCAGCACGCCACCCGAGGATGCGGGCATCTAAACCCCGACCTACCCAATCAGGCCGCGACTTGAGGTTCGCTGCACGCTCAACCTCATACGCGTCTGCCAGTGCTTGGTTATTGGCAAGATCTAAACGGCGAATATTCATACGTACCAACCTAATGTGGAAAGGCGAAACAGCAGCACAACTGGAATGCCTTTGATCAATCCGTGCACCAATCATTGGAAAGGTGGAAGCCACCTATGCTTCGGTGTTTGCGGGCGAGCCCGTCCGGTGAGGGATCCCTTGATGGGGAGGTGTGAGTCGCTTCTGCCTACGTGGTGTCAATGCGGTAGCGCGTGAGGGGCTTATTGCGTGCAGCGATGGTTGCGATGGCGACCACGCAGAGGATGCCGCCTGAGGTCAGTGAGACCGCAGGGGATGCGATACTCGCGACGATTCCTGCACGAAAGTTCCCTAGTTCAGGGCCTGCGACACCGACAACGTTCTCCACGGCGCTGACTCTCCCGCGATAGTGATCTGGGGTGGCAAGTTGGAGGAGGGTTCCGCGGGATATAACGGCAATGGTGTCGGCGGCACCGGCTGCTGCAAGGAAGAGCAGCGTTGGTAGCAGGCCATCGACTAGTCCTACCGCGGCCAGGGCTACGCCCCAGACTGCTGCGGCGCCCAGTTGAACGACGCCGGGCCGGCCTTGTCTAGTGACGAGCCCGGAGAGGTCGCTGGCCCCGATTCCTCCGACGGCGATGGCGGAGAGAAACAACCCGAGCGTTTCGGGGTTCCCGGCGAATCGCTCTTCGTTCATTGCGGGAAAGAGAGCGATGGGCATGGCAAGCAGGGTGGCGGCAAGATCGCTGAGAAATGAGCCCGACAAGGGCGGATTTCTCCTTATAAAGCGCATACCGTCGATGATGGCGGACGCTCCTGCTTTCCCGAGCTGGTCGATCGGCCGAAGGGAAGGTAATCCCGCGATCCCGTAAAGGGCAGCGCCGAAACACAGAGCCTCAATTACGTAGCAGCCAGTAAGGCCTACCCACGCGATGAGTAGACCGGCAAGGGCCGGCCCCATGAGCGTGCCGGCCTGGAAGCTGATATGGGAGAGCGCGATGCCGGCGCCCACCTGATCCTGAGGAAGTAGTCGAACGACGACCGTGCGACGGGCCGCGCTACCCAGTGAGGTAAAGGCTGTCTGCAGGCAGACCAGCCCCAGGAGAAGCAGTAACGAGCTGAGGTTTGATGCTGCTTGCAGCGCGAGGAGGACGGAGGCAAACAGGGCACCGCATGTCGTCCAGAGGATGAGTTTTTTGCGGTCGACGACGTCGGCCAGCGACCCGCCAATGAGGCCCAGGACGATTGTCGGTACGGCGTAGACGAGCCCGACAACGCCGACCCAGAAGGAGCTGCCAGTGACTTCCCACACCTGATACAGCACCGCTACGACCGTAATTTGCCGTCCGAGTGACTGCAGTGAGGTACCGATCCACAACCTCCGGAAGGTCGGGCTGGTACGCAGAGGACGAAGGTCCATCCACCCACTGGCCCCCTTCACGAGCGGAACCGTGGATCGAGGTGCGCGAGAAGCCGATCCCGGAAGGACCGGCGTTCCAGCGCGGTGTTCAAATCATCAACAACCTGAGCGAGGGCGTAAGGGATTTCCTTCTCGAGCTCCGCCCACGCCGCTTCCGTCGCCCGCCATTCCGCTTCAAGAAACGGCACCAGAGCCAGACCTGCGTCGGTGAGCTGAACGAGCCTTGTCCTGGCATCCATTCCGGGTGAGCTCTCGATCAATCCGTGCTTCTTCATGGCTGCAACCGTTTGGCTCATCGCTGAGTGGGTGACACCGACCTGGGCTGCCAAGTCACGGATGGTCAATGGTCCCCGATACTTCAACCGAACGAGCACCATACTGAACCGCGTGTTGACGGCACCGGCTCCCTGAGCTGGATACAGTGATGCGATGTCAGCGTCCATGCCATGGAGCAGGAGCTTTAGGGGAAGCAGATGACTGAACTCCGTAGGATCTTCACTATTTATCACAGCGCTAATATAACAGGGCTTATATATTTCTGCTCGTGATTCCCTCTCAGCGACAGGTCCAGCTCACCGCGAAACCCTCAATCCGAACACTCTCTTGCACGAAAATACGGGCACGTCCGTCACCCGGTGGATCCTAGGACGCTATGGTGTCCGCTTAGGATCCCTGGCCGAACGCGTCACCAGCTCCTCCCGGCACTCTCCACTTTCCATGGCCCAGCCTCATGCTCGTCGATCGTCGCGCCACCATACGTAGAGAAGCCACACCGCCATGCCCCAAAGGAGTGCCGCCAGGATGATGGTGGACGGGGAAGGGCCAATACTGCATTCACTCGCCACCGCAACAAAGTCAGTACAGGTTCCCGACCGCGAGAACATCGCCGCAACGCCTGCAATTGCCGCCGCAATGGCAGCAAGTAGCCAGTTGAAACGACGTTTTCCCCGCTTGATCACATTTTCCTCCCGAGGCCTGCAACTCTGACCTTGCTGTCCGCCCACTACGTTGTGCCCGCCGCCGACGAAAGCTCTGCATTGGATCAGGGTCCATGCAGCCGACCTTGCATGTTTCCGCGATCACTCGAAAGTAGTCGTTCTAGATCACCGCCGAGGGATCCTTCAGCGGGCGGTTTCTCGAGACCGGACTATTTAGACTGTTTGGACTTGCTGCTGAGGGATGACGGTCCTGATCAAGGGTAGGACACCTTGCAAGTGAGCTAAAGATCAGGGCGTGGTCCGGAACTGGTGGGCGTGCTCGTGAGCCCACTGGGCAAAGGTGCGCGCCGGGCGACCGGTTACCTCTTCGATAGTGGGCAGGATCGTGTCGGCGACCTCCGGCGGGTTGGTGGCCAACTGGATGCCGAATTCGACGTAGTCGTCGTCGTACCCGAAGCCACGCAGCCGTTCGCGTTCTGTTTCCTCGCTCAGTTGCACGAACTCGATCGGCTCACCGATTGCTTCAGCGAGGAAATGTGTTCGCTCAGCAGGGTGAGTGCCTCCGGCCCGGTCAGCGGGTAGGCCTTGCCCCCGTGCCCATCTGTCGTGAGGGCTGTCACGACGACGCCGGCGATGTCGGCTTCATGCACGACGGCGCTGGGATAGGCAGCGAGCATGGAAACTGTGCGTGCGGCACGGACCTCGGGAGCGAAGTCGAGCGCGTTGGCCATAAACTCGGCCGGTTGCAGGATGGTCCAGGCGATGGAGCTGGCCTGCAGGGCTTCTTCGACGTTGGTGGGTTCCCAGCCGCCGAGGACCGTGGCCCGGCTGATGCCGGCGCGCTCGGCGAGTTGAACGATCTCCTTCCCATTGGTGAGATCTTCGCGCTCGTCGCCGCCGAATGTGATCAGGTGGACGGCGTCCATTCCTTCGAACGCTGTCTCCAGGGTGGTGGTGTCGGTGAGGTCGCCTGCTACCGCCTCGACTCCGGCGGGCAGGTCGGCGTTGGCGGGATCGCGGGTGAGAGCACGAACCGTGTGGCCGGCTTCCTGGAGCTGGGCGACGAGGTTGCGTCCAACCTGGCCGGTGGCTCCGGTGACGAGAATGCGCATGGGTGAGTCCTTTCGTAGGGGGGTTAGCTGGTGCTGGTTCGAAGAGTTCGGAGCCCGAGGAGCAGGCCGAGGGTTGCGGTGACGGTGGCAGCGAGGAACCCGAGTCCGACGTCGGGGCTGAGCTGGCCTGCGAAGAGCTCGCGTTCGGCGTTGACGACGTGGGTGAGGGGATTGAGCCGGGAGAGGGTGCGCATCCAGGCCGGGCCGTTTTCCAGGGGCAGGAGCATCCCGGAGAGAATCATGAGTGGGAACAGCACGGTCTGGTGCACGGTCCAGAACACCCAGTCCTGGCGCCGGACTGCGATGGCAAGTGCGTAGCTCAGGGACCCAATGCCGATTCCGAGGATGCCGAGCAGGACCAGCCCGAGAACGGCGCCGGCTGGGCTGGGCCGGAAGCCGAACGGGATCATGACCAGGACCACGATGACGGCCTGAGCCACCAGGGGCATGAACTCTTTGAGCGCGCGGCCAATGAAGAGCGAGGATCGCGACAACGGCGTGACGAGGAGCCGTTCGTGGGAGCCGTTTTGAAGGTCAAACTGGAGATTGGAACCGGTTCCTGCAGTGCCGAACAAGGCGGTCATCACGAGAATGCCGGGAACAAACCAAGCCCAGGGCGATCCATCGGTTGGGGGTGCGCCTGCTGCGATGAGCGGTCCGAACAGGAGCAGGAAGAACAGCGGCTGCACCATGCCCGCGACAAGGGAGAACGGATCGCTGATCACGGGGCGCAGCTCGCGTCCCATGACGATGACGCTGTCGCTGAGGACGCTCCGGGGACGGGTTGGAGTCGCGGTGGCTGTTGTCATGCCGACTGCTCCTGGGGCTCGTCGTTCTCATGGCTGGACTCGACAGCAGGTTCGCCGGTATCACGCAGGCTCCGACCGGTGAGCTCGAGGAACACGTCGTCGAGGGTGGGGAGCTGGGCATCTGCGGCGGTGACAGCAATATTGTGGCGGTGAGCACAGGAGATCGCTGCCGCGAGGGTGCCGCGGCCGTCGTCGGCCTGCGCAGTCACAGTGCAACCGTCGACGGTGACGCTGCGGACTCCGCGCATTTGCATCAACAGCGGCCGCAGACGGTCAGCGTCCTCGGCGTCAGGAACGTCCAGAGTAAATCGGTCGCCAACGTGACGCTGCTTGAGTTCCCCGGGCGAACCGTTGGCGATGATGCGGCCATGATCGACCACGACGATGCGGTCCGCGACCTGACCTGCTTCCTCAAGGTAGTGGGTGCTGAACAGGACCGTCATGTGCGCCTCCTGCCGGACCCTGATGATGTGATCCCACAGGTTGCTGCGGTTCTGCGGGTCCAGGCCTGTTGTCGGTTCGTCCAGGAAAAGCAGAGGGGCTTGTTGACCAAGCCGATCGCGAGATCGAGCCGACGCCGCTGGCCGCCGCTCATCGCCTGCGTCTTACGCTTGGCCAGGTTCTCCAACCCGAGAACCGCAAGCAGCTCTCCTGCCCGCTGACGAGCCGCAGCCCGGCCGAGCCCGTAGATCCGCCCCTGCGTAACCACCTCATCGATGGCGCGCTGGGTGTGTCCGGCACCGTTGCCCTGGCCGACGTAGCCGATATGTTCCCGCACCATCCCACCCTGGCTTGCCACATCGAACCCGGCTACCCTCGCGGAACCGCTCGAGGGCGGAAGGAGTGTGGAGAGCATCCGCATCAGGGTGCTCTTGCCGGCCCCGTTAGGACCTAGAACAGCCACGGTCTCCCCTGCCTCGATGCGAAGATCGATCCCCCGCACAGCAAACACCTCCTCGCCGTCCGGTGCGTGAAAACTGCGCGAGAGACTGTCGGTCTCAATCATGGATCCATGCTCCGTTCCTGCCGATGAGTAGTGGTTCCCATCGTGGCAGGGCTTGTGGCCACCATATGTCCGCAAGGTGAACTAGCCTTGCAGCATGTCAACCAGCACCCGTGCCCTTGAGTTGCTTGGTCTACTCCAGAATCGGCGGCACTGGCCCGGAGCCGAGCTCGCGCGCCGACTCGGCGTGAGCCCACGCACTCTGCGGCGCGACGTTGACGGGCTCCAGGAACACGGGTACCCCATTATGACGACGCGGGGCACGGGCGGCGGCTACCAGCTGAGCTCCGGTGCATCGCTGCCACCTCTGGTGCTCAGCGAGGAAGAGGCTGCAGCTGTGGTGATGGGCCTCCGGGAGGTGGCGTCGGGGGCTTATGCTCCGTCGGGCGACGCCGCAATAAGCGCGATGGCGAAGGTCGTCCAGGTGCTCCCTGCACGCATCCGCCGTCGTATCGACAGCCTGTCCAGCGTCGCCGGCCCACGCACGGACCGCCCACGGAATAACATCGCTGACGTCACCTGCCTGACCACGGTGGCCCTGGCCTGCCGCGATCGCGACGTACTGACCTTCGGTTATCGTTCACGCGATGGTCGGACAAGGGAGCGGACCACACACCCGCACCGAACCGTCGCGGTCGAGCAACGTCTTTATCTGATCGCTTGGGATCAGGGGCGCGCTGACTGGCGCACCTTCCGCCTCGATCGCATTACGAATCCGACCCGGACGGGCGCAACCTTCGCTCCGCGTGAGCTGCCTGATGACGATCCTGTGGATTATGTGCACCGTCAGATTAGGTCCATGCCAGCGAAATACCTGGTCCACGCGAGCGTCCAGGCACCCGCAGACCGGGTGCGGCAGCAAGTTGCAGAATACGGCAGCGTTGGCCCGACAGACGAGGGACGGTGTGAGGTTCGGATCGCTGCCGATTCTCTCGAGTGGGCAGCGTTCTGCCTGGCCGCCCTCGGCGTCAGCTTTACCGTCCATGGACCTCCTGAAGCGATTGAATACATGCGCGGCTGGGGGGAACGCCTCCAAGCAGCTACGGTGCAGGGATTATGACGATCCTTCTTAGGGTCACCGCGCGGGTTAGCAGGGCTAGGCGGCGTACTACTTACGTAAAGGCGTCCAGCCTGACGGTAAAGGCCCCCTGACGGTCCCTCGCTTGGCGTCTACTTGAGCTGACCAGCCCTGTGCAGTTTGCCCCCTATGAAAAAGGCCTGTGGCTACTCGCAGGCCAACGTCGGGATGCTTCATCCCGGGCGCTCCTCCCCGCCGCGTGGACGCTCGAACACTCCAACGTTTGTCGGCAAATCCACCTCCCCGAAAGACTCGGTAGTCGCCATAGCGTGCTGGGTCGAGCAGATCCCAGCACCATTCCCAAGCGTTACCCAGCGTGTCATACAGGCCGAAAGCGTTGGGCTGCTTCAACCCGACAGCTTGAGGTTCATCCACCTGATCATCGGCAGCCCACGCGATCCGACCGAGGGATCCGTAGTGCGGCCCCGTCGTTCCGGCCCGGCAGGCATACTCCCATTCGGCTTCCGTCGGCAGCCGGTACCCGGTACCTTCCGTCTGCCAAGTCACCTTGCCATCATCCATTACACAGACGGGCACGAGTCCGTCGTGAATTGATGCGGCGTTGCAGAACCTGACTGCATCCAGCCAGCTCAGATCCACCACGGGCGACATGGCACTTGATTTATCATCGCCCATCACCTGGGCGTATTTGGCCTCAGTAACGGGAACGACTCCGATGGAGAACGGTTCGAGCTCCACGGACCAGTGACGTCGGCGTCGTGCGTCATGCAGATCCACCGTTCCTGCCGGCAGAGGGCGAACATCGAGAGTAGCCATTCCGCCATGCTCTCACCGAAGTAAGGAGAAACGTCGTATGGCGGTAGCCGATCCCTCACCGGGATACATGACTGACGCAGAACCCAATCTGTTCTGTTAAACGGGTCAGCGGTCGAGGAGAAACCTATGGCGGAGAATCAAATTCGAGAGAATTAGCTGGGACTCGGTTGTTTCTTGCTCAGTGTTCGTAGACCCGAAGCTGTTACCAGAATTGTTAGCCCTGCACTGGCGGCGCCAAGGCTAAGGGCCGCGGTGCTGCCGAACTGATCTACCAAGGCACCCCCACCACTGGCTCCTAAAGCCATGCCAAGAGTTACCGCACTTGAGAGCCAGGCAAGACTCTCGGTGAGGGATCGATCAGCAACCAAGTCACCAACCAGGGAGCTGGCCGAAATCAGAACGGGAGCCAGCCCAACGCCGGCTACCACAATGAAGATACCCATTGACGTGACCGTTTGTGCTCCGAGCAAAGGCAACGACCCGACAGTTAGCACTACAGCCGCGGCGAGTAGTTGAACCGGCAGGGGTTTGGCCCAGCCGCGTGAGCCATAGATGAGACCGGATAAAGCACTGCCCGCCGCCAGCAAACCAAGAAGCAACCCAGCGCTGGCCGGAGCCTCCTTTCCTCGGCGAAGGCAATGACACCGATATCCAGGGTTCCAAGGTACAGGCCAGCTAAGAAGTAAACGCACATTAATACGCCGACCCCCGAAGCAATGAACCGCCCTGGAGCCGCGGCCACGTTTATTGGGCGGATGCGGGGTTCGGTTGCTCGCAGGAACGAAAAAGCGATACAGCCAAGTACGTACAGGATCAAAGCCCCCAGTAGGCCAGCTGCCGGATGTACGCCAACTGCCAGGGCCGTAACAACAACGGGTCCGACAATATAGATCAGTTCATCCAGAACCCCTCCAAGGCATAGGCGGAGGGCCGGTAATCGGTGCCCGACGTTGCCTCGCTCCAGCGGGTACGGATCAATGAACCGATGGGAACGGTAACGAGTCCGGCCACTGCCGCTGACAGGAAATATGTCCATGCGGGGGCTTGCTGCGACACCAACAGGACCAACGCTACTGTGGCCAAAACATGCGCAGGGAGAGTCCAAAAGATGAGAACCGATTGCCAGTGGCGACCAGTCATCCTTCCGATGACCGGCGCTGTGATTGCGCTGGCGATCGTCATAGTAGCTGCAACGGCCCCCGCCAAGGCAAAAGAGCCGGTAAAGGCAGAAACGAGAAGAATAGTGCCGACAGTGCGCATGCCGATGGGAACTCGTGCGATGAGTCCCGCAGTCATGAAGCGAGTTGTCCCCGGCAGGCTAAGGACCGATATGTAGCCCCGCATTTTTCCTCCTCGTGGTTGCCAGAACGACAAACGGTCACCGATATTGTTTATTCTGCGCCTGGATAAATAAACAAAGTTGTAAACATGAGACATATTGGTATAACGGTTGAATAAAGCTCTCAATGATCTGAGCCTAGTTTTGGTGCTGGAAAGACCGAAGTGCTTGTGGTATCCGTAAGGCGACCCCTGACCGTGACGCCCATGGTCACTCCCCCGAGCTCGGTCGTGACCTCTTAAAAGAGGATATTGACTCGCAGGCATGGGGTAAAGGTAGCTCAGGGAACGAGCCGATCTTCCGCACGGAAGCGGTGGTTCCTCATCCCCAATAGCACGAGAGCTAGTTCCTAACTTGGTATTTCGCCCGTCCGGCCCCAATGGGCCATGGCATCACGTAGATGAGTCGGGGTCAGCATGAACTTAGGGATCAACTCCTCCCATCCGCGTTCCTTAACACGCTGATTGTACTCAGCGTGTGCTGCGTCAACGGGATTACTCTCGTCCAGTCCGGATCCGTCGTCCCCCATGAGGCTCAAATGGTAAATCCAAGTTGATCCGTCTGCTTCCTCGTGCCGGAAGGTTGCTTCGAAAACAGCACGCTCCGCCGGTAGCGTCTCCACGCACTCGTCGTACCGAGTGTTGAGCATGCTCATCCACTCATCGAACTCTTCTTCCATCCCTTCCACGATTCGTGATCGACTCAATTGCAGTTGAAGTCCGTTGGGCACCGATGCCGGCATCGGGTGTCCAGGAAAGTCTCTGGATACGGGGCGGAAAGGAATGTAGGGCATTTTCTCATTCATCCGGTCATTCTCACATATAGCGATGCATCCAACATTCGAAGAGCAATCTGCCGAGCTCACACGATTCGTGAAGGAATCAGAGAGAAGAGAACATATCTGTCATGGAAGGGCCCTCTCAGCCGGCGGTGCCCAGCACAGCGCGTTGGATCCGCTCGATGCGTAGGGACAAAAGGGGCTGGGCTGAGTCGGATCAGATGCGACGCACGGACAGGGATCCCCACTAGGACGCCTCTGGGTGGCCTGAGGTGGAAGACAAAATCTTTGAGCCGCAGTTTGCTCATGGTCTCGGTTTTACAACGATGGGCTGAACTCACCGTCGACTCACCAGACGCCCAGCGGCGGAACTTGGAACTCTTTGATTCCCGGGGTGGGAAACTGCGCAGAGTCAGAAGAAGTTGATGAGTGTCGTTGCAAGTTCGTCGGGGGCTTCTTCTGCCATATGGTGGCCGGATTCGACGCCGTGCCCGCGAAGGTCGGATGCCCAGTCCTTCCATATGTCGAGCGGATTACCGTATAGCAGTTCCAAGTCATCCCGCAGGGACCAAAGCACCAGCAATGGCATCTGCAGAATCTTGCCAGCGGTGCGATCCGCTTCCTCGTGTTCCCGGTCGATCGTTAGGCCGGCACGGTAGTCCTCTAGCATTGCCCGGATTGTCGCCGGGTTTCGGACTGCTTGACGCCACTCATCGTAGTTCTCCTGCCCCATGATCGCGGGATCACCTTGGTACCAGCTGTCGGGGTCGGCGGTTATGACCCGTTCAGGAATATCCGGTTGCGCGTAGAAGAACCAGTGCCACCAGCTTGTTGCGAAGTTCGCGTTAGCGCGTGCGAGATGTTCGCTGATGGGGATGCAGTCCAGCAGTGCGAGCTTTGACACCGCTGACGGGTAGTCAAGGGCAAGACGGAGTGCGGAGTAGCTGCCCCGGTCATGGCCGGCCAGAACAAACTGTTCGTGGCCCAGCTGGTTCATGAGTTGAAGCATGTCCTGCGAGGTGGCACGTTTGGAATGTGCTGAATGATCAGGAGTGGGTTCCGGTTTGCTGGACCGCCCGTATCCGCGTAGGTCCGGGCAAACAACTTGGAACCCGGCCTCGACCAGCCTAGGTGCTACTCGGTGCCACGTCGCCGAAGTTCTCGGGTGGCCATGAAGCAGCAAAACAGGCGGCCCTTCCCTCCAACTCGAACGAAGAGCTGAGAATCTCGATCTCGAACATCAACGTTCGATTCAACGAATTGTTCAAACATGCTTTCATCCTGCCTCACCAACAAGTTCCGTCAGCGGATCGACTTACGGAACCACAGCGGCGTTAGGAGGCATGGTGCCTTAGAAAACCGTTCGTCTCTGCCAAGCTATGCAGGTGATCGCTTTCCTCTCTGCGCCGACCGGTCTCGGGCTGCGCCCTCCAGTGCCGGGTAGCATTCCCGGGACCAGTAAAGCACCGGAGGCGCTCCGGGAAGCTGGATTGGCCGACCGCCTGCTGGAGAACCATGCCAGGGATGCAGGCGTCATCATCCCCGGTCGATACGTCGACGATGACGCCACACGTCCAGCTGGCCATGTCCGGAACGAGAAGGCGATGATTGACCATGCCCGCCGGCTTGCGGATCGGCTGGACCGGGTCCTCGAAGCAGGAGACACGCCTCTGGTCATCGGAGGAGATTGCAGCATTCTTCTCGGGATCGGGTTGGCTTTGGCCAAGCACAGCCGCTCCGGCCTGGTACATGTCGATGGGCACACCGACTTCCGACACCCAGGCAACAGCGATGAATGCGCAAGTGTCGCTGGCGAGGATCTCGCCGCAGCTGTGAAGATGCATTGGCCGGCTATATCGAACATCGACGACAAAGGCCCATATTTCGCTCCCGGCCGCGCCGCCCATATCGGCCACAGGGAGAACGATGAGCACGCTGAAGAGGCGCGCCAAGCCTTGGGGTTAGTCATCTCCGCTAGGGAAGCAACGACGGCTGCCCCGGAGGACCTCGCTGAAAGGGCGCACGCGATTGCAGGAGCTGGCTACTGGCTTCAGATCGACGTCGACGTCCTGGATCCAGCCGTCATGCCAGCCGTCGATAGCCCCGACCCTGGAGGGCTTGACGCTAACGAACTAATAGCACTCCTTGAACAACTCGCACCCCGCGCGATCGGTGCATCTGTGACGGTCTTCGACCCAGACCTCGACCCCGAGGGCGGTTATGCGCTACTCGTCATGAACATCATCGTCTCAGGCCTCAGCCGTCTCGGCGCAGCGAACTGACGCGGCAGAGGGTGACTAGTTCTGTGCAACGACAGCGAGACGGAGCTCTGGGAAATGGTGGGAAGAGTGGGCAGAGGTGCCGCGGTGATGGATCCCTCACCGCACATGTTGAGATGCGACGCCGGTACCGCCGCAGACATTGCTGCTTATAGGGCCGTCGGGGTGAGTTGATCCCGAAACCGTTGTGCGTTGAGTGCGGCACCGAAGAGTGGGGTCCCCGGCTGCAGAATGGTGCTGTGGCTGAGTCCGCCGATGTAGACGGAGTTGAAGCCTGTGGCGTCGAGGAAGTCCATGACCGCGTGTGCGGCGGTGGCGTCGTCGCTGGCCACACCGAGTGCGACCCGCTCCGGGTCGCCGGTTGGCCGGGCGAGGTCTTCCATCTGGTGGTAACCGAGGTGGTTGAATGTTTTCACCAGCCGCGTGGTCGCCGGCAGGGCGTCCTGAATGATCGCGCTCGAGGGGCGGTCCGAGTAATCGAACTCGGGAAGGACCCCGTCGATGGGCGGCCAGTAATTCATGACGTCAATGACGATGTGCCCGGCGAACAGGTGCAGGGGCAGGTCAGAGAATGCCGGTGCCGGCTCCGACGTAGGCTGTGTCTACCGCGATAGCACCGGGGGCGACGATGTCGGTCATCAGTGCGGTCTGTCGTGCCGGGCCGGAGGATGCGATCTTCACCGTGTAACCGGCGTCAAGGGCGAGGCGCGCGATCGCGACCCCGGACTTGCCGGCTCCGATGATGCCGATCGTCCCGGGTCCGGTGTGGGGTGACGTGGTCACGGGTGGCTCCTTGGAGTGGGTTGTGCCGGTGCGCCGGCAGGGTGCGGTGGTGGCCAACACCCTTGCCGGACTGCGCGGCGGCCGTGGCGGCCGCTGGCGGCGGCTCAGCCGGTGGCGGCGGCTCAGCCGGTGGCGCGGATCAGCCGGTGGCGCGGATCAGCACCAGCTGGTGAGGGTATCGATCAGCGGCGTGGTGGGGCGTCCGAGGAGCTTGGCGAGGTCGCCGGTCATCAGGGCCTGGGTGTTCTCGCGCCTTCCGCCATCCTGGCTCTGGGCCGCAACACTGCCCGCCTCGACGAACTCGCCGACACGCTGGGGCGCCTGGGCAGGATCAGCTTTTGTTGAACCTGTTCGTCACTGACATTGTGCGGCTCGGCAGGAGCAGGCCGATGGTATTCGCGGTGACGATCAGCGCTATTCCCGCCCATTCGATGCCGCCGAGTCCTTCCTTGAACAGGAGCGCTCCGACGAGTGCTGCCAGGACAGGGTTGAGGCTCATGAGGGTCCCGAAGAGACTGGCGGGAATCTTTCGCAGGGCGGTCAGGTCCGCGACAAAAGGGACGGCGGAGGCAAGGACGCCCGCGCCGACAGCGCAGAGGAGGGTGAAAGCGTCCGGGCGGGTAGTGATAAGTATCCAGGCGCCGATAGGCAGGAAGAGGATGGCGGAGACTGCTGTTGCTGTTGCTGTCCCCTGCACGCCCGGGATGCGTGCTCCGATGGTTCTGTTGAGGAGGATATACGCGGCCCAGCTGCACGCGGCGATGAGACCGAAGCCGATACCGAGGTAGTCGGTGCTCGGTTGGGGGCGGGTGATGGCGATGACTCCGGCGCCTGCGATGAGGGCACAGACCGCACTGTTCCTGGTGCGGGAACCCAGAAGAGCGACTGCGAGGGGGCCGCAGAATTCCAGGGTCACGGCCAAACCAAGCCCAATACGGTCGATGGCCAGGTAAAGGGTGAGGTTCATCGTTCCAAAGACCACAGCCAATAAGAGCACCGGCCACCACTGCGTCCGGGTCAGGCTTCGGATCCGAGGCCTGACGAGGGGCAGCAAGATCATGGCGGCGACAAGCTGGCGGACAGCGACGACGCCGGCCGGTCCGATAACGGGGAAGGCCAAGGAACCGCTGGCCGCCCCGAGCTGGTTCGACAGCGCCCCGACCGCAGCGGCAGCAATCCCCGAGGTACGCCGACCGCTCTTCCCGGAATGTTTGCCCGTACCGGTGCCTGATGCTTGTGTCATGGTCGGATTCTGCACGCCGCCAATTACCTGCTCATAATGCACGAACCACAACATTGATGCGTCAAATGCATGGATACACTGCGGGGATGGAAGTAGAGCTGCGTCACCTTCGGTCCCTGATCGGCGTCGTCGAAGCCGGCACCTTCACCGACGCCGGGATCGACCTCGGAATCTCGCAGACGGCCGTATCACGCAATATCGCCGCCCTCGAATCGATTCTTGGCGTCCGGCTCCTGCACCGCACCACCCGCAGCGTCGAACCCACGGCTGCCGGCGAACGGGTGATCCGCCACGCCCGCCGGGTGCTGTCTACGATCAGTGACCTTCAACAGGAAGTATCCGCCGGCGCGAGTACGCTCCGGATCGGATACGCATGGTCCGCCCTGGGCAAGCACACACCTGAGCTCCAGCGCCGCTGGGCTGCAGCCCTGCCCCACAACGACCTGCGCCTGATCCGCACGAACACCCCCACCGCAGGATTGGCCGAAGGCACTGCTGATTTTGCGGTCCTGCGCCGGGTACCAGATGCCACCGGCATCACGCTGGTCCAGATCGCCTTCGAGAAACGCTACTGCGCGATGTCCATCGATGACCCGCTGGCCCGAAAAAGCACTGTCACCCTCGCCCATATCCCGACTATTCCGGTGGTCATGGATAACGGCACCGGAAGCACCCGCCCGGACCTCTGGCCGGATGGGCAACAGCCGGAACACACCATCAGCACTCACGACGTCGATGACTGGCTCACCATCATCAGCAGCGGCACAGCCCGCGGCGTCACCGCGGAGTCAACAGCACACCAATACCGCCGTGAAGGCCTCACCTACCGGAGAGTCCGCGACGCGCCGCCAGTACCCATCTACGCGGCATGGCCGACAACCGACCCGCCGGCCGCATTACAAGAGATCCTCACCCTCCTCACGGACCTTTACCTCTGACTTCAGCCAAGAGCTTGTCCGGCCACCTCTTCTACAGCGACGCTGCGTCAACGGTGCTCTGATGCCGATCGGCCTGCAGATCGTTCTTAGCGGATGCTGTGGCCGGGGTTGTTCTGGTCGTATTCGGCTCGGGACCGCGCGATGGCGTTGCGGCTGCCGAGAGACCAGTCCGCGAGTTGCTTCACGAGGTGGGTGAGGCTGGCGCCACGGTCGGTGAGTTCATAGGTGACTTGTGCCGGAACCGTCGGGTAAACGGTTCGTGTGAGCAGTCCATCACGCTCCAGTCTGCGGACCGTGAGAGTCAGCATACGTTGGGAAATCCCATCGATGGCACGCTGGAGCTCACGGAAACGGCGGGTTCCAGACGCTAGTTCCACGATCACGAGGACAGACCATTTGTCACCAACCCTGTCCAGAACATCGCGGATACCGCAGTCAGGATGCTCTGGAAGGCCACATGGCTCGAGGTCAGCGGTTACTTCGGTGTGGCTGACTGACATGAAAGTGCCTCCTTGTGCCCCGGCTGTTGGTTACAGAAGATGAGTCTAGTTACTCTTCAGAACCACCAAAAGGACACCATGATTCTCGTAACCGGAGCTTCCGGAGCACTTGGCAGCGCGACCCTCGACCACCTCCATGCCCTGGGGGCGGAAGCGGTGGGAGGGACCCGGATGCCGAACCATGCTGCCCTGCGAAGAATCGATTTCGATGACGCGAACACCCTTCACTTTGATGGCGTGGACACTCTGGTGATGATCTCCGCCGGGGCAGCAGAGGACGATGTTGTCATTGCCCGCCATGGACGCACCTTGCAGGCGGCAGAAAGAGACGGAGTAAGACACATTGTGTATACGAGTCTGACCGCCGCCGGTGATCATTTGGGGTTTGCCCTAGCGCACAGGTGGACGGAGCAACGCATCCGACGCGGCTCGATTCCCTGGACCATTCTGCGCAACGGCCTCTACGCCGAGCTCATCGCCGATCTGCTCTCCCCACGGGACGGGACTATCACGGCAGCCTTCGGTCCTCATGGTGTGGCACCCGTGGTCAGGGATGATCTGGCGATGGCGGCAGCCAAGGTAGCAACAAACCCGCTCCCTCACACCGGGAATATCTATGACCTTGTCGGAGCCAAAACCATCACCGCCGCGCACGTAGCTCAAGCCCTTTGCGTCGATTTCCAGCCGACGTCGCTTGAGCATCTTCGGGCGTCTTTCGACGGCGCCGGTATGTTGCCTTTCCAGCCAGGAATGCTGGTATCCATCCACTCCGCTATCGCCGGAGGATTCCTGGAAGAAACCGGGACGGACCTCGAGGCCCTCCTTGAACGGAAACCAATGAATGCACTCGACTTCATTCATCAGACGCTGCAAGGCACCGGACCAATAACATGAGCTTTGGTGCCGGGAGGAGGGGCTGAGATGTCGCGGCGAGGGATCCCTGGGCGCGGTACCGGACGCCTTAGCACCCGCAACCCGGTCCCTATTTATTGAGCCGCCGGTGGACCGTTCCGTGGGGTTGAACTGGAAGCCATAACGGGTTCCGATGTATTGCTCAACGCCCGCCGTCGTGCCATTCCTTTCGCCCGGCCCGCCTGCTCCGTTTCGCGGAACGCGGCAATATCCGGCGCGCAGTGTACGCCGACCCACCATCATCGTCGGCCTCCGGGATGAATCCCGGGGCCGACGATGATGCGGGGATTATCCACCGGCAGGACGCGTCAAGACCGGTTCAGGAGTTCGCGGCTTTGTAGGCCTCGAGGATGGTTTTGTTGATCCGGCTCAGGTTGCCGGGGTGGTATCCGTTCTCCTGCGCCCACTGCCAGATACAGCGGGTTTCTTCCCGGGCAAGGGCTGCGGGCCGTGGTTTCGCCTCTTTCCTGCTGCCGGCCTTGCGTGCCTTCTCCGGGTCGACGCTTAGTTCTTCACGGACCCGGTACCCCAGTGCCGGCCACCACGCAGTACGCAGATGTATATGATGAAGCTGCCCTGGCACGGGCTATACCGGTAATGGTGGCTTCTATATCCCCAGGGATTGCAGGACCGACTCCAGCCCTGCCCGGTCTCTAGCTGCTGCTGCACTGTCTCGGTGCAGGTTCAATCCCTGCACATATTCGCAAACCTGCAGGGACAGTAATTGGAGGTTGACCGTTATACAGCATTGAGCGCAGCGGCATTCGTCGTCCCGGACCAGTGCTGTCACGGTTTCACCAACCGGACGGGTAATACGGTTTTCATTTGCGGACACGATTCAACCCCCCAATTGAATTACCGGAAACCGCAGCTGCCGCAGCATTGTGTCTCAGTTCATCCGGTCAGGAGAACGGCCCCGGCGATGAAAGGTAAGCGTACTGTCATTGTCATGCCGGCGTTCAGAAAACAAAAGACTTCCGAAGAGCCCAATAAGGCGATAGGGCTCCCCATACGCCCTGAGTATGTGTGCTTCATCAGGGGGTCTTTACCGTGCGGGAGAGGTACATCCTGGCCCCGGCCCAGGACTATGCCACCGGTGGCTGGCGGGTATGGGTTGGTGGGGCCGGGCGGGAAATGCGGGCTGGGTGCAAACAGGTCCGCGGTCGGGGCGGGCCGCCGTGTTCAGCCGATGTGCCAGTGGCGGCGGATGAGTTCTTCACGGGCAGCGTCGTCTTTGCCGGGGTCCCCGCCCGGCGTGGCGTCCCCTGTGTCGCGTAAGCGCGTGAGTATGGCGTCGAGGAGTGCGCCGAGGAAGACGCCGTCGGCCTCGAAGATCTGGCGTTCGGTCTCGAGTGCGTCGGCGGCCTCCGCGCATGAGGTGGGCAGTTGCCCGAAGTCATCGTGGTTGGCGGTGTTCAGCTCCTCGGCCAGTTCCAGGCTCCCGGGATCACTTAGCCCGTGTCTGGCTGCGACGGCCATGCCGGCCAGGAGCAGGTGCACGTCGGCCGAGCCGTCGCCCAGGCGCAGCTCGACGGTCTGGGGGTGTGTGGCGGGTTCGGGGACGGGTTCGGTGCTGCCGGGATTGGCGTGTGTGATCATACCGGCCAGCACGTCCCCGTTCCAGGCCAACGGGACCCGGACCAGACCGGAGCGGTTTTTCTCACCCCAGCAGATGTCCTCGGGGGACTCATCCCCGCCGGTGAACCGAAGGTAGGACGTGGGAACCGTGTTGCCGAACGCGCTCAGTGCCCTGGCCGCTGAGAGGTAGCCGGCGATCAGCTGCCGCCCGGTATCGTTGATCCCCTCCTCACCGATGATTTTGTTGACGCCGTTGCGTACCAGCCGGCTGTGGATGTGCAGGCCGTTTCCTGCACCCTGACCGCTCACCAAGGGGGCGAAGGTCGCCTCGAGGCCGTGGGCGGAGGCGACCTCGCGCACCACCCACTTGGCCACGACGAGGTTGTCGGCCGCCTGCTCCAGGGGCACGGGTTGTAACTCGATCTCGTGCTGCACCAGCTGCCGGTCGTCTTCAAGGATGTTGCCGACCTCCCCGTGGGCATACTTCAACGCCACCCCCATGGCGCTGAGGTGGCCCAGCACCTGCTCCCGGATCCGCTGACCCTTGGAGAAGGGCCCGGACTCCTGATAACCGCGCTCCTCCTCCACAGGATAGATCCGCTCGGGAGCGTCAGCGAGGTAGTACTCCAGCTCCCCGAAGGCTTCAAGGCTCATCCCGGTCTGCTGCGTGAGCACCTCCGCCGCCCGGCGCACAACCTGCTCGCGCGCATAGGGCAGCGGTTTGCCGGCCTCGTCGTAGAAGGAGCACAACACGTCAAGAGAGCACCGCTCACCGAAAGGATTCAAGAAAGCGGTGCGGTGACGGGGAACAATGTAGACGTCACTGCTATCGGTATCGGTGCCGGCAAAGACACTTGAGCCGTCCACACGTTCACCCCGGGTAAGCACCTGAAGGAGGTGCTCGCGCGAATTGATGGGGAAGGCCAGGGTCTTCAGACGCCCGTCACCGCCAACATAGCGCAGGTTCACCTGTCCCAGCCCTAGCTGTTCGACTGCCCGCACGAGGTCACCGGCGGTGAAGTCGGCCGAGGGTTTGCCGAGCAGGCGGACGATCGGATGGGGTTCAAACGCATCAATGGCCATACTCCGTTCTACCACTACCACAGCGCGCCCTGCCGAGGCGGGCGGTGGTGAGCCCGTCGTATGCCCGCGTCCCGGGAACCTTCACCCCTGGGCCGGAGCCCTGAACCGGAAAGGGATCCTGACCCGGGCCCGTATCCTCTGCCCGGCCGTACGGCCCCGGGCACGGCATGGTGACCGAGCATGTCCGTGCTGCCGGCGGAAGGGACTGCCCTGAGCCTAGAGATGCTGCCCGACCTTGGGAACAATCGGGGCACGGGTGTAGGTTTCAGCCTCATCAACAGATGATGTGATATCCCGCAGAAGAACCGCCCCTGATGGCAACCGATTACGATGAAACCCGACCCGAGGTCAAAGATTCCCAGGACCGTTCCCTGGAGGCCCTGCAGTCAGCCAATGCCCCGGATGCCCGCAGCGTCGTTACCGCGCTGGAGGAAACCGATGTACTCGATGAGGGCCTGGTCCCCGGCGGGGAGATCGTTGCCGAGGAACTCGTTGTTCAGGTCATTCCCCAGGCCGAGGACGAGTTCAGCTGCTATTCATGTTTCCTGGTCCGGCACCGGTCCCAGCTGGCCCGGGAAAGCAACGGACACCTGTACTGCATCGAGTGTGAGAGTTAGGCCGGTCTTTGGTTGTGGGCGGCTGGAAATCCGGGAGGTGCCGGCTTCCATTAAAGGGGAAGATGATGGGCACAGGACGGTGGGCGTTTTTCCTGCTCTGCAGTGCACTGTTGATCTATTGCGCTGTTCGTGCCTTGCAGGGGCAAGGCCCCCGATGGGCCAGCGCCCTGGCCATGGTGATCGTCATGATCACCATCCTCCGGCGCCCCCGAAACGATAAGGCCGGACAGGACAGCCGGTAAGTATGCCCATCACTGCCGCGGCTGGCACGCCTGCGGACCCCCGGCCGGGCACTTATTAGTGGATTCTCAGGCGTTGACGCAGGCCTGAACCTCCGGGTGCCCGGCAAGGTATTCCTCAGGTCAGTCCAGGGCGGTATAACCAAGCCCTAAATCGGTGTGGTGTGTCTCCACTTCGTGCAGGCGGTGCGCCGCAGCCCCGGCCACGGCCCGGCTGTCTTCACCTGCACGGCAGTCTTGGGGCCACCCGGCTGCCGATGAGAGGGCGAAGACTTCCTCAAGCCGGGACAAACTGATGCTGAGGTCAGTGATGACCTCATCGGCCGGCCGGGCAGCTGCTTCACGTTGTTGGTCCTGCGGTGCCCGGGATGGACTGTCGTACCCGTCAAGGGCAGCGGAAAGCCGGCCGGTGAGCGCATCGGCATCACGTGCCAGATGGACCAGGACAGCTGCACGCTACGGCCCGGCAGCAGGCTGGTGGCCTGCAGGTCCTGGTCTGTGAGCTTGAGGACCGTGCGCATCAGCCGTGCCTGGGCTTCGCAGCACAGCTGCACGGCCCGTTGGGGATCTTCTTCCAGATTCACGAACACCTTCGGTCTCCCTCCCGGTTACCTGTCTGTGCCCTCTTTCTACCAGCACCGGGCTGCCCGCAAACCCCGGGCAGCGACAATCCGGGAAACCATATGCAACCGTGATGCATCCGGACCCCGCAACCGGGCGCGGGCGTCCCGAACCACCCAACCCGCGGTCCCCGCAGCGCCTGGGGCATCCGGTCCTGCCCTCGACGGGGTGAAAGACGGCGGCCGATAGACTGCCTGGATGAATGTTGTTCCCTTGTCCAAGTCCGTAGCCGGCCAACTCCAGGAGCTGATTGCCGGCTCGGAGTCCGTGGAACTTTTCCTGGAAGCCTTCGCCGTCCACGCCGCCGGGCTCGTCAGCGGCGGGATCGAGGTGCTCGCGGAGGTGACTTTGCTGCGAAACAAGGAAGGCACCACCGTTGCCGGCAGCAGCGGGTCTGCCCGGGCACTGGACGAGGTCCAGTACGGTTTCGGTACGGGCCGTGGGGCATAAAAGCACCGCAGAGCATCTGCGTGCTGCCCTGGAATCCCGCACCACCATCGACCTGGCCGTGGGCATCATCATGGTGCAGAATAAATGCAGCCAGGACGAAGCCTTCGCGATCCTGCACCGTGCCGCGGGTAACCGCAACGTCAAGCTCCGAGACCTCGTTTCACGGGTCGTGCAGGCCGTCACGGCCGAGACCGTCAAAACCCACTTCGTCGCCTAAACACCCGCAACCGCACCGGCGCCCCCGGGTGGCGGGAAGCGTTAGTGACAGGTAATGGATAAAGCGTCAGCCAGAACGTGGGGGGAGGCTGCAACTGATGCTCAATCACCAACTGGGCAGCGCCCGGCCGGGCGGTTCCCCGCCCCGGGTTACCGGCCCAGAGTTCTCAGCCCAGGGTTCTCAGCCCAGGGTTACCGGCCCAGTGAGGACAGCAGCGTCTGGCAGGCCTGCTCGCAGCGCCGGCAGGCCTGGGCGCAGATACGGCAGTGTTCGTGCATGTCGGCGTGCTGTGCGCACTCATCACCGCACGCCCTGCACGCAGTCCTGCATGCTTCAAGGGCGGCGCGGATCATGACGAGATTATTCCCGGTCTGCCGGGAGAGGATCCTGCCGGTGACAGCGCACAGATCCGCGCAGTCAAGGTTGGTGCGGATACATACCCTCAGCTCGGCGGCCATGTCCTCGGCCAGGCATGCATCAGCGCAGGCAGAGCAGGCCTGGGAGCAGTCGAAGCAGGCCTGGATGCATTCTGCCAGCGCGTCCCGGTCAATGGTGCCAAGGTCCCCGGGATAGGTCTCCAGCATGTCCTGCACGTTCGTCATTGATGCCTCCTTCGATAAGATTCTGCGGGTCAGGGTGTCTGTTCCATCACTGGATCGACAGTACACTTAGTAATTTGTGCGGGGCAACCGGTATTATGGGCCGATACCTGGATCCTGCTTCGCCGCTGTCCGGGAGACGATCCCGCCGGTGTGTTCCTGCCCAGGACGAAGGACAGATCCGTCTCCGGTCCGGGAAGACGTTCGGCGGTGCCTGGGGTCAGGAGCCGGGCGGATCCGATTACGGTGGATCCCATACCCACTGAAGGAGGACCCTGTGTCCAAAGGCGATATCGAGACCTACCACGAGAACGGCACCTGGCAGTCCAAGCGCGAATCCACCGGCGGCGCCTGTTCGGGCAGGCCGGCACCAAGGAAGAAGCCGTACGCATGGGCCGCGCCGCCGCCCGGCAGGACAAGGACGAACACATCATCCGCAACCTGGACGGAACCATTGCCGAGAAGAACAGCTACGGGCACGACCCGCGGAGCATCCCCGGTTAAAGCCGTGCAGCTGTTCCACCCGGGCAGGTGTGCGCATAGCAACGCCTGATGCGCATACCCGACTGTTGTCCCGACCCGTCATTGACTCCAGGCTCCGGGGAGGGCCGTGAAAACCATTGCCGCATCCGGTACGCTGCCGGCGGCCATGTGTACGGGCCTAAGCCGAAGGGTTACCGGGCCGGGCCCCTGCCAGGATGCTCACATCAGTGAGGACTGCCGGATGCAAAGATTGCTGTGGCCCGGCCGGCACGGCGCCGGTCCGGGAAGCTTACGTGCCGGCATCGATGACTTCCGCGGTGACGGGCACCGGCGCCGGCCCTGTATGGGTGAACAGGCTGTCATAGGCAGCGGTGATACACGGAAGCGTGTGGATTAAACCGAGGGAGGTTCTGCGCGGAGGGGTGTGCTGTGACCTGTCATGGCCTTGGTATGCGGTGCGGCTCTGAGCGGATGCTCGGGTGCTAATCCCGGAACGACGACGGCGGCTGCTGATGCTGCCTTGGCGTTCCATGAGGCAGTTGCCGCCCCTCCGATTACGGTGCGGCGCGTTCCATGCTCACCCCGGCGGTTGGAAAAGGTGGAGGACCAGGAGGAAGGCACCTGCCCCGCCCAACTGGCCAAAGAAGGTTTGGGCGGGGCAGGCACGGTTCTCTCCAGTAAGGCATACGGGCGTAACGCCCAGGTCCTCATGGACACCGATACCGTGTTCCTGACCCTCTCCGGGGGCAGGTGGAAGATCATGGGAGCCGGGTGCACGGCCTGTGGGGAGCGGCCCTACAACTGCAGTGTGGAAGGGGACTGACGTGCGGGGAAACAGCGGACTGTGGGCTTTCGTCCTATCCCTGGGCTTTATCGGTCTGGGTCTGGTGTACGTGATCCTGATCGGAGTGCTGGGCCGGTCAAAACACTGAAGGAAAACGGTTTGTTCACTATTTTTTTCGCCCTGTTTCTTCCGTCCCTGACCCGGGCAGGCTTTCTCAGGGGTTTACCTGTTCAATGAACAGCAGACAGCCTCCGGGCTTGAGAACATCAGTTTCTGGCAGTACGTGACGTCCTCAAGTTCCGCTGTGGACGTGTCCGAGAACTGGCAGTCCGAATTCCTGCAGTTCCTTCTGCTGATCCTGGCCCGGTGTGGTTCATGCAGAAAGGGCCCCCGGAGTCCAAGAAACCCGGCCGGCCGGACCTGGAATCGGATAAGGACCAGCTGGTCGGTGCCCATGCGCGGAAAAACTCACCGGCGTGGGTGCGTGCCGGCCGGTGGCGCACCGCAGTGTATTCAAACTCCTTGGCTTTAGTCTTGGGAACGGTTTTCCTGCCGTCCTGGCTGGCGCAGTCCATTGCAGGGTTCAGCGCTTACGCCGAAAAGCAGCTGGCCAACCTGCAGGACCCCGGCACCTGGGTCGGGTATGTGGGATCAGCGGACTTCTGGGGGCAGGACCCTGCAGAACTGGCAGTCTGAATTCCTCGCCGTGGCATCCATGGTCATCCTCAGCGTTTATCTGCGCCAGCACAGATCCCCTGAGTCCAAACCGGTCGGAGAACCACATGATGCCACCAACGTCGAAGGAAAAGACCCGCCGCTGCCGCCTCATCTGTGCCCCGCCCTCCCCTGCTCTGCCCTGGCTGGTTATAGGGGAAGGGCAGTAACTTCGCCGAAGGCGGCGGTGCCGCAGGCCTGGGGGAAAGGACAGCCATGAACACCAGCGGTGAACCGCTCATTGACAATCTGAAGGACCTGGAACATTCGGTCATAGCGGAGAAGGACGTGTATCTGCGCTACTCCAGGGGATACGCAGCAGACAGAGGTTCAGGAAGCCTGGACGGGGAAAGCGGACTGCGGCTCCCGGGCCTGTCCCGTGAACCCGCTCACACCTGAACCCTGGTGGACAAGACCCCTGAGGCACTAGCTGGCCCGGCAGATATCCCACTACATGCACCTGAATGAAGAGCAGGACCGGTACGCCTGGGCCCTGACCGGCACCTGTCTTGGCCGGGGCCGGACTGTGAATCCCTCCTGGCCGGTGTGCGTCCGCTGGGACGGCTGAGCGACACCCTTTTGAATGAAGCTGAACACTTGTACGAAGAGCACTTCACTCCGGGCCGCACCCCCTAAAAACCCGCCGCCCCGCATTTTCCGGCGAACTATCCCATACCCGGGCTTCCCTGGGGGAAGCTCTCGTTCGCACCGGCTTTGGCCCCGCCTCCGTTTGCCTTGTTCCTTTTAAATACCCTGCTCCTCGTAAGTAATTTCTTACTGCAGTGAATAATATGCTTAGCTGTTTTACTAGGGGACGACGATGATCCCGGCCGGCAGCGGCGGGTTCTCAGGCGCTCCCGCATTGACGTGGCAGGGAAGGGAACGTGGCAGGCATGTTCGAGGTATGTGCCGATAGTCAGGAAAAATTCAGCTTCCGGCTCACCGATGATGACGGCCAGACCCTTGCGACAAGCGGACCCTACGCTGATAAACAAACAGCAGCCCAAGGCATCGAAGGGGTGCGTGAGGGCGCTTCCACCGCTCATATTGCAGACCTGACGTAAGAGCAAGCAGTGTGCCGGCAAGGGCCATGGCCTTCACCCCTTGCGTCCGGAGGGCCGGTGTCAGCGTCACTTCCTGTCATCTGGTGTTCCTTCCCTGCTGACAGGTCATCAGGCCGGCGGGAAAAGGATGGCGACAGCTGTCAGGACAACCCCGGCCAGGACGCCCAGCACTATAAGCGCTGATTCTGCGATGGTGAACAGTGTTCCCGAATGCAGGAAGCTGTCGATTCGTGAACGTTGCGGACCACCGCCGGCGGCTGGCAAACGGGCTGAACGACCCGGGCGGTAATCTGGGTTCCTTTGTACCGGATTCTGTTCCTAGTTTCTCCGTTGTCTCTGGTGGTGGCGAACCGGTAAACGGTGCCTGCCTGCCCTGTGCCCGACGTGCAGGTTCCCGGGAGGGATTTCTTCGCCTCGTTCCACGACGGCACTGATTCCCAGTGGTTCCGGCTGGAGCATCCCGTCGCCGGCCGGTATCGGCGAATAAGCCCGGACAGGAAATATCGGCACCAGGAAATAAGGTGTCAGGAAATAACAAGGGCGGGCCATGCGCCGGGATGATCCGCCGGGACCGGAGCATTGGCGCAGCCTGTCCGCAATTACCCTTGCCGGAGGCCTCTAATGCTCAGAGCCGGCGGCGTTCACGGTGTCGCGGGCGGTGGCGAGCATCTCGGTTCTGCCAATGCCGTGCTCCGGACCCCAATAAGTTCTAATCCGTTGTTCCAACTCGTCTGCGGTGTGCTCCTGATCCAATGCGGCCGCAGCCGGAGCGACTTCACGCACCGCCCGCACAACGGCCTCGAACAGGGTGTGACAGGGTATGGTTTCGGACATCTTCGGCCCCTCTCATAAGACTGCGCCGGGGTTCCGGGGCGGCCATGGGAACCGGTACCTTCGGCTTTAATGAAACTCCCGGAGGCCTCTACGGGGTGCTCTCTTCTTCCCCCGCTGCCTGTGAAACACCAGCTGTTCCGACCCTAGCAGAGACCACCGGCACGATGATAAGGGAACTTATTACATTTTGCTTTCTCTTGGATTCGTCCCTACGGTGGGTTGTGTAGTTGTCGATACGAAGACGAAATGAAGGAGAGAGTGATGGCTGACCAGAACAATCCCGGACAGTTCGGAAACCGCAGCGACACTGAGGAGCAGGCCTCCAAGGGCGGGCAGGCCAGCACCGGCAGTTTCGGCAGCGACAATGCTGCCGATGCCAGTGAGGCCGGCCGCAAGGGCGCCCAGGCGCAGCCCACCGAGGCCAAGGCTCAAGGCGGAGAAAACAGCCACAACGGCAGCTAGTACCCGCTAAAAGAGAACGGAGAGGAGACTTTACCTCCTCTCCGTTCTTTTTAAAGTGCGGGGCTCCAAAAGTCTGATTCTTGGGCCCGGGTCTTTAGTATGGTTCTTCGGACGGACGTTTCTGCCGGAGGAAGCCCGGCACCTGCTTTCGGGCCAGCCCCTGGTGCCGGGGCCCGGGAACCGCGCAATTTCCACTACGCGTAGATACGTGCACTGACAGGAGTCTGGGATGGAATCCTCCAACACACTTCCCCGGGCCACGGTGCGGGAGACAGCGGCTTTTCTGGTCGAGGTGTTCCTGCCCACCGTGGCCAAGGGTCCGATTATCCGCCGTCCCCGGGCGGTGGCTCTGGCCGGGCGCCTGGGCCTGGATGAGCGGGCGGTGCGCAGGGTTAAAAGCTCGCCGGCAAATACCAGGCCGGCCCGCTGCTGCTGCGCCTGCCCGTGCGCAGACAGGCAGTAATCCTGCAGCCCGACCAGCTGCACTACGTCCTGGAGAATTCCCCGGATCCCTTCTCTCCGGCAAGCAGCGAAAAGAAGGCCGCGCTGAATCACTTCGAGCCCCGGAATGTCCTGATTTCACAGGGCAGGGAACGCACCGTACGAAGGGCCCTGCAGGAACAGGTCCTGGATACGCACAGCCCCGTTCACCGCCTTGCTTCCTCCTTCCTTCCGGTCATAGACCAGGAAACGGCCCAGCTGCTGGAGGACATTGAGCGCACAGGCAGAGCTGTCGGGAACACGCTTGCCTGGGAGGACTTCATTAGTGCCTGGTACCGGATTGTGCGCCGTACCGTGTTTGGGGATCATGCCCGCGATGATGAAGAACTCACGCACATGATCACCGAACTGCGCCGGGACGGGAACTGGTCCTTCCTCAAGCCCCCTCACCGCAGGCTCCGGGCACGGTTCCTGCAGCGGGTCCGGGACAGCATGGATACCGCCGGTCCGGGCAGCCTGGCACACACCCTGAGGAACCTGCCAGAACACAAGGACGCTGCCCCGGTTGAGCAGATACCGCAGTGGCTGTTCGCCTTTGACCCTGCGGGCATGGCAGCGTTCAGGACCCTCGCGCTGCTGTCCACCCATCCTGAGCAGCAGGCCCGGGCAGTGGCGGAAATCCGGGAAGACACCACCGGAGGTCAGCAGCTGCCGTACCTGCGCGCCTGCGTCCTGGAATCCCTGCGGCTATGGTCCACCACACCCATGATCCTGCGCCAAAGCACCCGGGAAGTGCACTGGCCAGACGGGACCATGCCGGGCAACTGCGGTGTACTGATCTACACCCCGTATTTCCATCGTGATGAGGACAACCTTCCGCACGCACACGCTTTCCGGCCAGAACGCTGGCTGGCAGACGCCGAGGATACTGACTGGCCGATGGTGCCCTTCAGTGAAGGCCCGGTCATCTGCCCGGGACGCCAGCTCGTACTGATGATGACCAGCGCCATGCTCGCATCCCTGCTGGAAAACAGAACCTTCACCCTGGCCTCCAGCCAGCACCTGTCCCCGAAGGCGCTTCTGCCCGGCACCCTGGACCACTTCTCTCTACGGTTCACCATCCACGACCAGGACCAGGGCGCACCCCATACCTAGGACGGCGCCGGGGCCTCCCGTGCTGTGCGTTGCTGCCCGGACCGGACCCGCAGTGCCGGATTGGTCGACGGGATGGGTAGGCTCGAATCATGAGCATCAACCACCAGGATGCCTGTGTTGCCGCCGGGCTTCAGCATCATCCAGGCAGGTACGGCCGGTACTGCTGCCGGGGGCGGTGCGGGCCTGACCTACTATGGTTCACATGCGGCGGCACCGCCGTATGACCCAAACGGAAGGGGCATCAGATGAAGGCAGTGGTCTGGCACGGCATTGGAGATATCCGTCTTGACGAGGTTGACCAACCAACCATTCAGGACCCGCACGATGCGGTCGTGCGCATCACCGGCAGCGCGATCTGCGGCACGGACCTGCACTTCATCCGCGGGACCATGGCACCAATGCAGGAAGGTACGATCCTTGGCCACGAAGCTGTCGGTGTCATCACCGAGGTAGGCGATAAGGTACGCGGCTTCAGTCCCGGGGACCGTGTCCTTGTTAACAGCACTATCTCCTGCGGAGCGTGCCGTCACTGTCGGATGGGCCAAACAGCGCAGTGCGATATCTCCAACCCCCGCGGTCCCGAGGCCGGAACCAGCTTCTTCGGCGGCCCTGAATCCACCGGCCCCGTCAATGGGCTTCAGGCCGAGTATGCGCGTATCCCCTGGGCGCAGGGCACCCTGCATCCGTTGCCGGAGAACGTCAGCGATGAGCAGGCCATCCTGCTCAGCGATATCTTCCCCACCGCGTGGTTCGGTGCCGAACTCGCCGGCATCACCCGCGGAGATACTGTGGCGGTGTTCGGTGCCGGGGTTGTCGGGCAGTTCGCCATCGCCTCCGCCTTCAAGCAGGGGGCCAGCCGTGTCATCTGCGTGGACGGCATCGAATCCCGCCTCGCCCAGGCACGCACGCAGAACGCGGAGATTGTGAACTTCAATGAGGAAGATCCGGTTGCTGTCATTAAGGACCTGACCAACGGGTTCGGGGTTGACGCCGTTATTGACGCCGTCGGAGTTGATGCCCAGCACCCCTCCCGCGGGCCGGCCGCGCCGTCGGCGGAGGAGAAGGCCGGGTTTGAGTCCGAGGTGGCCCAGGTGGCACCGGATGCCGATCCGCAGGGCGGCACATGGGTTCCCGGGGACGGCCCGTCCCAGGCTTCGCGCTGGGCAGTGCAGGCTGTTGCCAAGTACGGCCGCATCGGCATCATCGGCGTCTACCCGCCCTCATTCCAGACCTATCCCATGGGTGAGGCCATGAATAAGAACCTCACTATCCGTATGGGTAACTGTGATCATCACTCTGTCACCCCGGCGCTGATCGACATGGTCGCCGCGGGCCAGTTCGATCCGACCGCACTGATTACCCAACACGAGAACATCACCTCAGCCATCCACGCCTACGAGGCCTTCGACCGGCGGGAACCGGGCTGGACGAAAGTCGAACTGAGCATGCCCTGACTGTTCATTCCATGCTGGCTGCCTGAAGACTATGTCCTAGCGAAGCGGCTAGCCTCATGTACCGGTATAGCGCCTAACCGGTCACCTTCAAAGACGCCCAGGGCCCGACCGTGCGACTTTGGAGGAGATGGTCGCGAACCGCCGCGCTGTGGTGCGAATGGAAGTTGCCTTCAGCCCCGCGGCTGACGCCGATCTGCTCGCCCTATTTGGAGGGGAACGACGAAGTGCCCATGTTCGGCGGGCCGTCGCTGCCAACCCGAACACGCCCGTAGCAGTATTGCGCTCACTTGCCGACGACAAAGACGACCAAGTTCGCCAGGCAGCCGCCTTCAATGGTGCAACCCCGGGGACTCTCCTCGCAAAGCTAGCCGGCCGCAGTATCGACCTCGCTGTCCTCATTACCATGAATCCTGACGTCCCCAACACCGTCCTCAACCCTCTTGCCCAAGATAGCAATCCGATCATCCGTTCTGTCTCCACCGGCCACCGGCAAGCTCGCATATCCCTATCAGGAGAAACACCCTGAGCACCAGTGTGTGGCTGAAGGCACCCTTCCGGCCGACCTTAGTCGCATTCAACCGACTTCAGTTCCTCCAGCAGGGAACGGGAAGCGCCGATAACAGCGCTTCCGTCAACGATTCGGCCCGCCTAACGATCTGGTCTCACATGCCCAAGCAGTAGCCACCTCATTACTAAGTATGCTTATCATGAAAGCGAACAGCTTCACCGGTAACCGGTGATTGGACGCAAGAGACGGGTAGGAGCAATGTCTAATTCAGGCAACACCGTTAATAACTCCGGGCGCACCAATGTCCAGAAGGCGGCGATGATCTTTGGCGTCGTTTTCCTGCTGGTGGGCATTCTGGGATTCATTCCGGGGGCAACCACCAATTACGATGAGCTTTCCTTCGCCGGCCACCATTCAGAAGCAAAGCTCCTGGGCATCTTTCAGGTGTCCGCCTTGCACAACATAGTTCACCTTCTGTTCGGAATAGCCGGGCTTGCCTTCGCACGCTCCATCTCCGCAGCACGCGGATACCTCATTTGGGGCGGCGTGATCTACGCGCTGCTCCTGATCTACGGACTGTTTGTCGACCACGATTCCTCGGCCAACTTCGTTCCGCTGAATACTGCGGACAACTGGCTGCACGCTGTTCTGACCGTCACGATGATTGGCTCCGGCCTGGCGCTGACCAGGAATCACCGGGACACCGCAGCACGCGCCTGAACCACGCAACTCCCGCCGCATGTCCGGGTTCCCCAGCCCGGACGTGCGGCGGTTCCGTCTCAAGACAAGACCGGTCGCATGCAACCATGACTAGCGAGACGTAACTGATCCTTGCCCCATGGGTATCAGACGGGCCACTGGGACGACGGAATTCCAGCTACTGTTTACTGCAGCCGCCCCAGCGAATGACCGGCCGTTGAAAGACGCGCTTCAGTGTGGCCGCTCCGCTCCGGGCCCACAGCGCAGCGTCAGGTCGGCCGGCAAAGTCATACCGTGCGGAAAAGTACGCGCACGGGTCGCACCCACTCAAATACACAGTATCCCCAGTAATTCATCCCTGACCCACGAACCGTACACATCTTCCGTATGGGTTCTTTCACAGATCCTCGGTCCCGCTGATACCTTCCAGTGCGTTTCCGCTGCCGTATTTTGCGGTGCTGATGATGCTAATTTTCCCGTTGGTTTCCAGCACCACCGCTTTCACGTCGGAGAGGTCACCGGTGCCCTGCATACGGATGGCCTGGCGGAGTTCGGCTTCAGTAAGGCGGTTCCGACGCAAGGCGTCCTGATGTACGCGCCCGTTGGACAACAGCAGCGCCGGTTTGGCAGTGAGGGTGCCGCGGGCACCCGGCCACCTCACCGACAGCCAGGCCACGAGGAATTGCAGCGCAGCCAGAAGCACCAGGGCCGTAATGCCTTCGGAAAAGGAAACCTCGGAACTGAGCAGGATGGTGGCCAGGGTCGAGCCGAATGAAACCGTAACCACGAAATCAAAGGCGTTCAGTTGTGCCAGCGTGCGCTTGCCGGACATGCGCAGCACCACAATGAGTACAACGTATGCTGCCGCTCCCACCAGAACGATGCGCAGCAGGTCATCCAGGGAGTCAAACCACATGTGCGGTTGCCTTTCTGCTTGGTCCCGCCGGCCAGGTGCAGCGGATGAGGGATTTATCGGACTCTACTGCCTATCTCGGCCGCGTGCCGCTGCGGTCACTCACTGATCGGTACTCTCCCCACACAGTGTGCCGACCCTGCCTCATATACATGGGATTTAGGGTGGGATACATAGGGGTGTCCGCTTGCACTCGGACCGGATCCGGGAGATGGTCAGGCTATGAGCCAGACAGCATCTCCGGGCATCCGTGCCTACCGCGAGTCCATCAACCTTGAGGTTGCTCCCCTGGTGGCGGAGCTCCGTGACATGCTCGGCGCCAGACTTGTTGCCTACCTGGCAGGAGTCGGTGAAACCCGGGCGGTCCGCCAATGGGCTGAAGGCACCCGCAGGATGCCTTCCGAAACCGAAGCGCGCCTGCGGCTGGCCTATCACGTGGCAGGGATCATCCTGGAGTCAAACGGCCCCCGGATTGCTCAGACCTGGTTTCAGGGCATGAACCCGCAACTGGAGGACCGCTCCCCGCGCGCATAATCCGGGAAACCCACCCGGATCAGTCCGGTCCTGAAGTTCTGGCCGCGGCCCGCGCGTTCGCCCGTCTGGGATGAAATTCGCAGACTTGGATCAGCGCGTCTGACGTGTGGGATTCCTACCCCAGCCCTGGGAATGGTCAGGCTGGCGGTGGGCCGGCCCGGACGGACGGTTCAACGGCCGGTGGGATCCGCTCGATCATGGCCTCTACCGCACGATCTACGCGGCAGACTCACTCCTGGCGTGCCTGGTGGAGCTCCTGGCACCTCACCGGCCCGACCCTTACCTCGTGGCAGAGATCGATGACATCGTTGAAGATGACTCCGATGCGGAGCAGTTCCCCAGCGCACGTCCCGGGGAACTGGACATTGACCAGTGGCTGGCGAACCGGGTTGCCGGCACAGCTCATCTGACGGGCCTGTTTGTTGATATCACCGCCGCCGAGACAGTCGCGGCCCTGTATCCGCTGTTCAAGGGCAAGGCTTTGGCCTACAACTTGAAGGACTTCGACGCCGCTGCCCTGAAGAACGCAGAAAACCGGCTGCTCACCCAGGAAGTTTCACAGTTCCTGTGGACCCGGAAAAAATTCTGACGGCACTGATTTTTGCGACGGGATCCAATTCCGTTCCAGACATGGTGATGATCTGCTGCTCTGGGCCGTCTATGAGCGCGACACCGACGGACAAACCAGTGCGCACATCACCGGCATCGAACTCGCGGACCTCAGCTCCAACACCCCCGAACTCCGTGCTGCCCTATCCCTGCTGGGGCTCTCCTCCCGCTGAACGGAAGGAGCAATCGGCGGCACCCGGAGTGAATCTCCGGCTTGGGCGTTACGTACCTGCGGAGCTCAGGAATGCGTTGCCCGCTGGTATCTACGGTTGCTTACTATTTGCCAGAATCTAAAATGCAGAGAGACTCTCGACATGGTTGTAGCAGCGATCAGAGTTAGTACTGTCCCCAAGAACACCGCCGCCGCCCACGCTTGACCCCTTGAAAGCTGAGACGCCATGGACAACGAAAGCCACGTCCGCCATTTCCTCACCGAGTGCACCGTGCGGGATCTCGATGACAGTGAAGTCCTGCCCGTCGCGGACCTCTACGGCATGTACATCATCTGGTGCGAGCAGCACGACACAGCCCCGCTGGCCGTCCAGGTCTTCTCGCAGATGATGCGGCAGGAGGGAATCGAGGCAGGGGTGCTGCGCAAGGAAAAGTCGTCAAGGGAGTAATGGCCACCGGTGCCATTCCCATCCAGTACATCCTCGAGACCGATAAAGCTCCGGGACCCAACAGCACATTAGGATTCCCCCAGCTCTGAACCTCACCTCGGGCAACACCGGATCAGCCTGCCCCCGCCCCTTGAGGAGCGGCCCCGTGGAGGTAGAGAGTAGTGAATGTGCAACCAGTTCATAACCCTGCATCCTCCAAGTCCCAGTCCGGCGGATCAGCGTCCGGGGCCGGAAAGGCACGCCCGCCGGAATACCGGCTGGTCTCCACTGACCAGGTGGGAACCGCCGGAACCGGTTCCGGCACCAGTGAACCGCACCGGCGCTGCAACACTCTGGTCGCGGCGGTGAAACAAGCCGCGCAGGACATGTCAGGAAAGAAAACGCTCATCGACGTCGAGCACGTCGCACGCCAGCTGGAAGAGCGAATCCAATATTATTGGGGCGCAGATCATGGCATTGGCACCGATGAGCTGCGGGCAACTGCCCGGGACATCATTTCCTCCCGGCCGATAACGGGCCGGCACGCTTGAACTGGCCCGCCCCTGCCAGCCGCTTCCGGGCGTTATGGCCGGCACGTGGTTGCAGCCGGTGATTGGGAGTGCTCGATATGGCCAGTTACGACGATTCGAACAAGGCGATAGTAGGCCGACAAGCGTGAGGATGCTTCCCGCGCTTCGGCCTCTGCTGATACCCAGGCCGTGGCTTATCAGCGTGCTCGATTTGATCAGCCGCAGCGGTGAACTGAAGCTTCATGGTGAAGATGGCACTATCCGTGAGAAGGCCGCCGTCGCCCCCGCGGTCGACCCCAGAAGCACTAAGGCGGGCCCGACCACCTGTTGGCGAAGTCCCTGACAGCGTCCGGGCCCGCACAATATCCGGACCTAAGCATGCGGGGAGCACCTGTTCAGCTTCAAGATGATGTGCCAGGTCTGTGGCGGGCTACGCATCCCATGCGGACACAGAAGGCAGTCAAACAAGTGTCCGGGGATTTCACTGCCGTATGGTGTCCCGCCCTCCTAAGCAGATAGATCCTAAAACAGCCCGCTTAGGCAGGTCTTCCTGTCCGATAGCGGCGAGCCCGTTGCCGCTGTTACCGACTTTGCCGGGGTCATCTGACACGTTTCTTGGAAGGTCGGCCTTCCAGATCGTGGTTCCAGGAACGTGCGTATAACCCAAGCGCGGCCTCATCCGTGACGGAAATGCCAAACCGGTTCAGTAAGCCGCGGCTTTCCATCATGACCAGCTGCTGCACTGCGGCTCACCCCTGTCCTGTCTGCCCGGTAAAGGTACATATCGGTGGCCCGCGCCCAGCGCTTGCGCCAGAGATCAACAGAGGGCTCCGAGGCCACGGCCGCCATGAGCCGATGTGCTGGAATAATCCTCGAATCCAGCTGGTGCGTCAGTTTCCTGCGCGCTTCTTCCCCGCGTGAACCTAAAGAAGCGGTGCAGCTAAGCAGGTGTGTGTCCCAAAAAATATCCCAGGTCACTGTCCTGCGGTCCGGCCATATCGATGACCGGGGCCCCAACCAGTGAGAACATCACGGAGTGACCGACGAGACTTCGCTAGAACTGCCGCCCCTGTATGAGTCCCTGACCTGGCTCACCCCAATTTCCGAGGAACGCGCCGGCCACCTTGTGGCATTCTTGTCCGACCCGGCGCCGGCTGAGGTTCTGGACATGGGGTGTGGATGGGGTGAACTGCTGCTTCGGGTTTTGACGTCGGCCCCGCAGGCACGTGGACGCGGAGTGGACAGTGCTCCCGCGTCCATCGACCGGGCGAGGCAACAGGCATTGACCCGTGGGCTGCTCAACAGAGCGACGTTTGATGCGATGCCCGGGGCAGAAACGCAGGCCCGCCCCGCAGACGCCGTCATCTGCATCGGCGCGAGCCAGATCTGGGGGCCGCCGGTAGAGGACGCGCAGCCGCTCGACTACGGCGCAGCCCTGCGCGCTCTTCGAGCCCTGGTGCTCCCCGGCGGCCGACTCGTTTACGGCGAGGCGATCTGGTCGGCGACACCTCATCCGGCTGCTACGGCCCCTCTGGCTGGACGTGATGACGAGTACCTGAGCGCAGATGCGTTACGCGAGCAGATCCGCGCCGCTGGTTTCGAGGTGGTGGACGACGACCTTGCGAGCGTTCAGGAGTGGGACGTCTTCGAGGCCGGATATCGCGACAGGTTTACCCGTTGGCTTGAAGCACACGACGCTCACCATCCCGCCGCAGGGCAGGTCCGTCGGCAATACGAGGATCAGCGCGCTGCATATGAAGAGGGCTATCGAGGCGTACTCGGGATGGCGTATTTCTGCCTCAGGGGGTAGGGGTCATGTGAACCGACGTTTCCCCCGTTTGATCACGACTTCCTCCCGACATGGCCCGCAGTGCTTCATCGCGGCTCGCCCGGGGGGCTACTCCATCGTCACTCCGCTCAGCCGGGCCACGGCTTCCGGGTCCCGGTGGTCAAAAAACAACGAACGGCCGGTGTCCAGATCAGCGATTGAGGCCATTTCCTGGGGGCTGAGCTCGAAGTCGAACACGTTCATGTTTTCCGCCATCCGGTCCGGCCGTACCGACTTGGGGATCACGACGACGCCGCGCTGGATCAGCCAGCGGAGCACCACCTGCGCAATCGACTTTCCGTGCGCGCCGGCGATGTCGGTCAACGTCGGATCGGAAAAGAGGTTGTTCTTGCCCTCCGCGAACGGCGCCCAGGACTCGTGCCGAACGCCGCGGTCACTCATTAACTGGCTCTCGACCGCCCGCTGGTAGAAGGGGTTGGTCTCGATTTGGTTGACCGCAGGTACGACCTCGTTGTGAATGATCAGGTCCACGAGCCGGTCGGAGGTGAAATTGGAAACCCCGATGGCCCGCGTGCCGCCGTCGTTGTAGAGCTTCTCCATGACCCGCCACTCACCGTAGACATCCCCAAAGGGCTGGTGGATTAGGTACAGGTCCACGTATTCCATGCCCAGGTTTTGCAGGGAGGCGTCAAACGCGCGCTGGGTGGCTGCCTCGCCATTGTCCTGGATCCAGAGTTTGGTGGTGATGAACAATTCGTTGCGCGGGATGCCGCTCTTTTGCACAGCACGGCCCACTGCATCCTCGTTTTGGTACGCGGCGGCGGTGTCGAGGGAGCGGTAGCCCGCAGCCAGGGCGTTGCTTACCGCTTCTTCGGTTCGATCCGGTGGAACCTGGTACACGCCAAATCCCAGGATCGGCATTTCAACGCCGTTGTTCAGGGTGACATACTCCATGTGATTTCCTTTCGGTCCCTTCGACACTACAAGCGGGGGTCCGGACGGCGGGAGGGGCGCGGCCCGGTTACGCCCGCACCCCGCAAAATAACCGGCGGTGAGATGATTCCTCTGAAGGTGCGCACCGGCCGGCGCGGACCCGTCCCAGGCACATCCCGGTTCGGACCGGGGAACGGAGAAACCATGCCCCAGTCCTTCCTTTCCGCCCCCGGCACGCACAGCGGCACATCCATCGGTGCCCACGCCGGCACCGCACCCGGCACGGCCGCGGCAGCCGGCAGTCCGCGCCGGGCCCGGCTCGCCGCCGTCTACGCCGACGTCGTCCTCGACAACCTGCGCCGCCCCTACCCGTATGCCTCCCACCATGTCCAAACGTCACCGGCGGACCGGCCGGACCCCCGGGAGCTGCACCCGGCTTTCCACACATCCTTCGACTGGCACTCCTGCGTTCACATGCACTGGCTGGGAGTGAGCCTGCTGGATTACGGGCTTGATGCCGGCCGTGACGCCGCGCTCCGCATGGAGCTGGAGGCCACCCTGACCGCAGAGAACCTGGCCACGGAAGGGGCCTACCTGCTGGCGAACCCCGGCTGGGAACGCCCCTACGGATGGGCCTGGCTGGTCCGTCTCGCGGATGCCGCATCGGCATCCTCCGATCCCCAGATCCGCCGCTGGGCCTCGGCCCTGGATCCGCTCGTGGATGCTGCAGCGCAGCTGGTGAGCGGCTGGACGGCACGGGTGGAGTATCCGGTGCGACACGGCGTGCACACCAATACGGCGTTCGGCGCGGGCATGCTGCACAATTCGTTCCGGTCCCTGGGCCGGTTCGAGGCTGCGGAAACGTGCGCTGCGGCAGCTCGGCGGTGGTTTAGCGGTGACACCGGCTGGGCCGCCGACTGGGAGCTGAGCGGCCAGGACTTCCTCTCCGCAGGCCTCAGCGAGGCGGATCTGATGGCCCGCATCCTGGAACCTGCCGCTTTCAGTGCATGGTTTGAGGCATTCCTGCCCGGCCTGACACCGGCATCGCGGATCCTGCAGCCGGTCTCGGTCCGGGACGAGACCGACGGCCACATGGTCCACCTGCACGGGCTGAACCTCTCGCGTGCCGGCCAGGCGGCCCGGATCATCAGCGTGCTCGACGGCGCCGGTGCACGCACCGCAAGCGCAGACGCCCTGGCGCAGGCCGTGGATCCGCTGCTCGCCGCCGGCCTGGACGCGGCGGTCAGCGCCGAGTTCATGTCCTCGCACTGGCTGGCCAGTTTCGCCTGGGACGCACTGGGAAGCAGGGACCTCCTTCAGGACACGGTCACCAACCCGGCACAGTAGAACCAGGAAGGGGACACAACATGGCACGGATGGATTTACGCGTTCGACTGGCCGCCGCGGTGATGGACCGGTTCTCGGTTGCGCACAAGAGCGATTCACAGATCCTTGCTGACCAGCGGCGCAGGATCAGGCACAACCGCGTGGTCGACTGGGTGCTGGGCGGGCTTGCTCCGGGAGTGGAGGTTCGCAACGGGACTGCCGCCGGCGCCGAGGGCCGGATTCCCGTCCGGGTCTACCGGCCCCGGGGTGCCGAGGGCACGCTCCCCCTGGTGATCCTGATCCACGGCGGCGGGTGGACCTTCGGCACCCTGGATATCTACGACGGCCTGGGCAGCACCATTGCCCGGGACGCAGGCGCCGTCGTCGTCTCCTTGGACTACCGGCTCGCGCCTGCGCATCCGTTCCCCGCGGCAGCGGAGGACTGCTACGCCGCACTCCTGGACCTCACGGCCCGCGCCGGAGAGTGGGACGCCGACGCCGGCAGGCTGGCTGTGGTGGGTGACAGTGCCGGTGGCAACCTGGCCGCAGTGCTGACACTGATGACCCGGGACCGGTCCGGGCCAGCCATCGCCTTCCAGGGACTGCTGTACCCGGCGACCGATCTGACGATGGGCAGCCCGTCCATCGAGAAGAATGCCAACGCGCCCCTTCTCACCAAGCAGGACATGCTCCGCTACCGCAGCCTCTACCTTCCGCGGGAAAAGGAGTACGGCGACCCCTATGCCTCTCCCCTGCTGGCCCCGGACCATTCCGGACTGCCGCCGGCCCTCATCCAGGTGGCCGAACACGACCCGCTCCGCGACGACGGGCTGCGCTATGCCGATGCTCTCCGCGCCGCCGGCGTCCCGGTCCGCGTCACCACCTACGTTGGGATGCCGCACGGGTATCTTGCCTTTCCCCGCCTCTTCCGCAGCGCTCCGCAGGCCGTGGCAGAGCTGTGTGCCGAACTTGCACGGCAGCTGCCCGGATCCGGAGGTGCCACGTAGCGTCCGCCGGCCGCTGCGGGGCGGTAAAAAGGTGCAAAAAGGTGTCAACTGGCTGTTGACGCTCTTATAGCCGTCAAGCTCTAATTGACACATGACTACTCGACGCACCTTTTTCTGGATGGGATTCCTCCTGCTGGCCCTCGGTCTCGCGCTGGGCAGCCTCTACCTGTTCCTCGGGCTGGACGGATTCCTGGGTGGCATGTGCTCCGGCGCCTCAGTGATGCTGATGATCATTGCCGCGTATATCTTCGCCCGCTGCATCTGGTGGGAACGAAGCCGGGGCAGCGCCGGCAACACTGGTTGGCTGCCCAGCCGCGACCGCAACGACTGGCTGCCCAGCCGGGACCGAAAGGACCGGCCGTGACGGACCAGTCCGGCGCGGACCTGCAGGAACAAATTGGCGCCCTCATCCTCGGCGACCGCAACGACCGGGCCAACCTTACCGAGGCAGACCACCTCGTCCTGGTCCGCAGGGCAGGCGCCGCAGAGCAGGCCAGTCAGCGGCTGCAGCACCTCGCCGTCGCGGCCGCACGCAGCGCGGGGGTCAGCTGGGCCGCCCTGGGCCGTGAACTGGGCATGAGCCGGCAGGCTGCACAACAGCGTTTCGGTGGCCGGCCGGAGGAGCCGGCACCGGATGACCGGGAACGCTGGCTCGGCCCGGTCACTGCATTCGATGAAATGGCCGAACTCGAGCTCGCCGGAAGGCTGGGCTGGCGGACCATCGGCGTGGACATGCTGAGGCACCGGATGCTGCGGACCGACACCCAGTGGGAGCACCGCCGGGTGCTGTGGGCACGCCCGGCCCAGCATTATGAAACGGACGGTTGGCAGGTGGGCTGCCGTGCGTTTCCGTGGCTCTATCTGGTGCGTGACCTGCACCGGGCCCCTGAGGACGGATGAGTGCCCGGCACTGCCATGATGCTGCCTGCCCACAACGGGTCCCGCCAATGGATTTCGGTTACGGCCGAAGCTGTCCCAGGAACCGGTCCAGAAGCCGCTGCGCGCGCTCCGGCGTCATCCGGTCAGACTCCGTGGCCCTCGCTACGGCAAGGCCGTCAAGAAAGGCCATCAGCAGCGCAGCGTCGTCGGCTCCGAACGCCGGATCCAGCCGCTGAAGCAGGGCGGTCAGTCCTTGCTCCATGAGGCGCCAGGACTGCCGGTGGGCCCGGGCCACAGCGTCGCTTGTAGCCGCCTTGGACGCGTAGGCCAGCCAAATAACCGAGGCGGGCCGGGATTCCGCGTCCACGGAACCAAGGATCCGGCACACGGCCTCAAGATTGGATCGGGCCGGTGCGTCCGGATCCAGCACTGCGGTCACGTCGGCGACGAAGGCCTCGGAGACCTGGTCCATGGCGGCCATCAGCAGTTCATCTTTGGTCTTGTAGTGATGCTGGACGGCACCAACGGAGACGCCGGCAGCCGCGGCCACGTTGCGGATGGACACCTCCTCGATCCCGCGGCTCATCAGGATCTCCTGTACCGCGGTGAGGATGCGCTGGGCGGCGGAGGTCATCATTCGACACTACCTTGCTGGCTAACAATACAGTCGTATTGTACGCTCATGGCATGACACGACTTCGATGGGGCGCGACCCTCTGGATTTGCGGCCTGATAATGCTTCCGGCCCAGGTTTTCGCGGCAGCGATGTGGACCCGCCCCTATTCCTGGCGGGCCAACTTCATCAGCGACCTGGGCGTGACGGCCTGTGCGACCTTCGACGCCGGCACCCGGGTGGAGCGGTACATCTGTTCGCCTGCCCATCTGCTGGCCAACGGTTCCACCATCGCCAACGGAGCGTTTCTGGCACTTGGCGCGGTTCTGCTCTGGTCCGCGTGGCCCCGCCGCCGTGCAGGCCGGTCGGCCATGGGTTTTCTGGCTGCCGGCGGCGTGCTGGTTATGCTGGTCGGTTTGCTGCCCTGGGATGTGCAGCCTGCCGCCCATGACGCAGTGGCCCTGGCCCAGGCCGCGGTGCAGTGGGTGGGAATGATCCTCCTGCTCGTCGCCCTGCGGGGCCATCCCGGCGCCCGCACTGCTTCCGTACTGACGGCCGTGAGCCTGGCCGTTTCAGTGGCCGGTTTCCTTCTGTTTATCGATGCGGTAAGCGGAGGCCCGTCACTGGCACTGGGCCTGGGCATCACGGAACGCCTGGCGTTCGACACCCTCACGCTCTGGGGAGCTGCCCTGGGCCTGCTGCTGCTAATGCCGCAACGATCCAAAGGGTTCCCAAAAGAAGTCGAAGTTGTCCTGCGGTCCCCCCATAAAGCGCTGGGTAAAGACGACGCCGATGTCCCCGTCAGGGTACACGGCGGCACTGACGCCGGTGCCCCCGGCCCAGCCCCACATTCCGGGCGCTGACCAGGGCGCACCCGGTCCGACCTGCACGGCGGTCATGAACCCCCAGGATTCGTCCGGTCCGGCCATCTCCGCCATGCCGGCGCGCTGTGGGGAGGTTAGCTGGTCCTCCGTCATCTGCCGGCGCAGCACCGGCGGCAGGACGGTGTCCCTCGCCAGCGCCGAGAGGAAGGTGAGGTAGTCGGGAACAGTGGAAACCATGCCCCCGGCCAGGGACGGAAACTCCGGCGGGCCGGCCATGGCGTCTCGGTAGGAGACCGCCTCCCGCAGCCCGCCGCCGCCGTCGGCCTCATAAACGGTCGGGTACCGCTCGACACCGGAAGGAAAGCCCGTGCCGGCGAGATGGAACGGTTCGCTGATCCGCTCCCGGACCAGTTCGCCCAGCGGTGTTCCGGTCACAGCCGGCAGCAGCGCGGAGAGCAGGTCGGCGCAGGCGTGATACATCCAGCGGTCCCCGGGCTGGTGCGCCAGTGGCAGCTCTCCAATCCGGGCCACATACTCCTCCGGATCCATGGCAGGCGGGTTTGGCCCCCACAACAGATCCCGGGTGGCGGTCTGGTAGGGGGTGGATCCAAAGTCAATGCCCAGCCCGGCCGTAAACGTCAGCAGCTGCCGGACAGTAACGGGTCCTCGCGCCGGCACGGTCATCGACAGCGGCGCATCGGGGGTCACCAGGACGCGGAGGTTGGCCAGCGCCGGAAGCCAGCGTCCGACGTCGTCGTCCAGGCCCAGCGTGCCGTCAGCGACCAGGCTCAGCGCCAGCGCGCCGCCAAACAGCTTGCTGAGCGAGGAGATGCGGAACGGGGTGTCCTCGGCCATCGGTTCCGGACGGGAGAAATCCAGCGTTCCAGTGGCAAAGACCTCGGTTTTCCCGTTGATGCTGATGCCGGCGACGAGTCCCGGGCACCAGCCCGAGCGTACGGTTTCGGCCAGGCTGTTCCACAACGATGCGGCGGATTCAGGCATTCCTCCACTGTCCGGCAGCCAAAGCCGCAGAGTCAACGGTGCTCGGCGCGTTAATCCGGCCGAGGCTGCCGGCCCCGCACTGCGGCGTAGAGCAGCATGTCCCGCCGTTCTCCGGCGATTTCGGAGTGGCTGTGGAGAAGACCTTCCCGGGTGAAGCCGGAGTATTCCGCGGTACGCGTCGAGGCCATGTTCCACGGCTCGATGAACAGTTCCACCCGGTGCAGCCCGGGGATCGTCCAGCCGAAGTCCAGCAGGGAGAGCAGCGCACGGGTGCCGACGCGGCGGCCGCGGGCACCGGGCGCGACGCCGTAGCCGGCTTGGGCGCGGCCTGCGTCCAACTCACGGAGCCACAGTCCCAACTGGCCCAGAGCCTGGTCGGTGGCGGCATCGGCGATGCAAAAGGCAAACCCTGTTCCCCGGATGTGGTGCTGCCGCTGGCGTTCGACCCAGGCCAGGGCCTGCTCCGCCGATGCCTGCGGAGGAAGGGTGCCGATTGTCGGAACGTAGTCATCGAGGGAGAGCTCCACGGCCATTGCCGCATCTTCATCCCGGAACTTCCGCAGCCGCACCCCGCCACAGCTTGGGTCGACGGCGGGCCACGGCGGAAATGCAGCGTTCGATTCCATGGCCACAGCTTGCCACAGCCGATGGGCCGGCGGCGGAGCAACCCGTGCCTACACCGACCGCGTCTCCCTGCCCGGTCCGCGAAGGCCGCCCGGAGGTCCCCGGCAAGGGCCTCCTCCACCCGGCGGGCCATGTCCCGGATCTCACGGTCGTCGGCAACCACCAGATGGTCGCGGGTGGTCGCCAACACCAAGGCCGACTGGCGGCGGATCTCCTCCCGCTGGCCGTCGTTGACGGCGTTGGCGGCGCAGTCCCGCAGCAGCCGCAGGACGGCGGTGAGCACCAGGGGCTCCGAATCCGCGAAGCGCCTTACCGGCCCACAGACCAGGTCCAGGAAGTAGCGGTAGTCGCGTCCCACCGTGACTAGCCGAAGCACCCCGGCGGCGTCTTCGTGGCCCTCCGGCCCGAGCCGCCGCTGCAGCGCCACCAGCAGGTCGGCGCAGTAGCCCATGGAGTGGGCCGCCGTAATGGGATCGTTGATGCTGGGCGAGATCGCCTTCACCGCGATGTCGGTCAACTGGCGCAGCCCCAGCGCCGCATCCTGCTCTGCGGTGCGTTCGTAGCCAATCTCCATGGCGTCGGCCAGCGCTTTCCGCACTGCGCCCATGGGAATGCTGCCGCCGCCGTCACTCCAGACCCGGGCCGCCGGCGTACCAACCGTGATCTGGTCTCCGGGCTGCACGTCAATCCGCATGGTCAGTCCGTACCGGCGGAGCATGTCCACCAGGGCGTGGGCCGCACCGCCTGGATAATCCCGCTGCGCCGCGCCGGAACCGCAGTGCCGCCGCCGGGCTCCGGAAAGTACTGCACTTCGCCGGTCTCGGATGCGGGATAGGTTTCGTCCATCACGGCCAGGCAGCCCTGATGGGAGTTGAGCATCATGGTGTCCACCCGCAGCGAGCGGGTGATGTGGCCGATGAACAGCAGCAGCACCACTCCGCTGGCAATCCCCAGCACATAGACCAGGCCCACCACCAGCACCGGGACCGGCCGGTTCGGATCCATGCCGTGCAGCCCCGTCATGCTGACCATGAAGGTGCCAAGGAGTACGCCCAGGACCGTCTGGGTGCGCGTATCCCGGGCGAAGTCACGCAGCAGCCGGGGAGAGAACTGCTGGGATGCCAGCTGCAGGGCCACCACGGTCAGGGAAAACGTCACGGTGACGGCGGTCATCACACTGGTGGCCACAGTCTGGAGCAGGCTGCTCGCGGCGGCGACGCCGGACGGCCAGATCCACTGCGCCCATTCCGCCTCCTCACCGGGCCGCACTTGGAGCAGCAACAGGGACAACAGAAGTGCAGCCAGGGAAGCACAGGCGGGCCAGAACCACAGCGATGCCCGCAGCGACTCGCGGTTGATACGGAACCTCGGCTCCGGTCCCGGGTGGCGCGGACGGAAAGTCGACGAACCATGCCCTGTGTTGCTCATCAGTGCCCCTCGGGAAGCGGAAACTAAGCCTGCTTCATTGTGGCGGTGGTGAACGCGGCGGTCCAATCCCGGTACGGAATCCGCACCGTTAGGACCGCGGCTTGTGCCCGTTCCCGGCCAGCTGCCCCAGAAGGCGGGCCAGCTCGGCCCGATCGCCGGGCTCTAAAACTGAGAAGAACTCGTCTGCCTCGCGCTTCCGGTCAGCCAGCACGGTCTTCCACAGCCGCTCCCCCGCCCCGGTCAGCACCAGCAGCGCCGCACGCCGGTCCGTCGGGTGGGCCCGTCGTTCCACCAGCCCTTTGCCCTCTAACTGGTCAACAACCTCGGTCGCCGACCGGGGCGCGATGCGCAGCCGCTCCGCCAGCTCCTTCAGCCGCAGTCCCGGCTCGCTGCCTGTGCCGGTGGCCGCGGCGGGATCGCCGCCGTGCTCGCCGGCGTGATCGCCCGGCCCGTTCCCGCCGGGAGCTTTCCGGGCGACCGCGCTCAAGGCCCGGAATTGGTGGGGCGTCAGCCCGTAGGGGGCGAGCTGCTGCATCCAGCGCTTTCGCAGGCCGCGGAATGCGGCGTGCATCAGTTCACCCAGGGCCGCCGGATCGGCGGAAGCATTCGTCATGAAAAACAGTCTACCCATGTAGCGGGTAGCCACATAGTGAGGTAACCTCTCTATTAGCTGCGGCGCAGATACCCGCAGCCTCAGGAGGAACCATGGCAATTCCCGAAGCGGCCCCGGCGGGCCCCGGTAGCGGCAGGGGATCCGGCGGCGGCCGCGGCCCTGCGCGGTTGAACCCAGCAGATAAGAAGCAGTTGAAGCGGCACCCCGTGAGCTTGAAGCGCATCGCGGCCCTGTTCGCCCCGCACAAGGGAACCATCGCCGTCGTCGTCGCGCTCATTACGCTGTCCTCGGTCATCACTTTGGCCCAGCCGTTCCTGGTCCGCGCCGTGATTGACGACGCCCTGCCGTCCGGAAACATCCGGCTGCTGCTGGTCCTGGCGGCATCGATGGTGGCGGTGGCCGCCCTTACCTCGGTGATCGGCGTCATACAGACCTGGCTGGCCACGGGCATGGGGCAGCGGGTGATGCACGCCCTGCGCGTGCGGCTGTTCACCCACCTGCAGGCGCAGTCGCTGGGCTTCTTCACCCGCACCCGCGGCGGCGAGGTGCAGTCCCGGCTTACCCACGATATTTCCGGCATGCAGTCGGTGGTCACCACCACTGCCACCGGCGTCGCCTCCAACCTCACGACGGCGGTGGCCACGGTTGTCGCGATGGTGGCCCTGTCCCCCGGACTGAGCCTCATCTCCCTGGTGGTCCTGCCGCCGGCGGTCTGGCTCTCCCGCCGCGTGGCGCAGATCCGCCGCACGGTTACCGACGAGCGCCAGCGCGAACTTGCCGCCCTGCACACCCAGGTGGAGGAAGGACTGTCAGTCTCCGGAGTCCGTCTGGCCAAGACCCTGGGCACCGTGCCGCGGGACACCGACAAGTTCCGCGACCGGTCCGAAAAGCTGGTGGGCCTGGAGCTGCGCAGCCAGCTCGCCGGCAGCTGGCGGATGGCCACCATGCAGATTGTCTTTGCGGCGATTCCGGCCGTCATCTATCTTGCGGCCGGCTTTCCGGCCACCAGCGGCGGCATGACCATCGGTACACTCGTGGCCTTCACTGGCCTGCAGGCCGCCGTCTTCCGCCCGGTCATGGGACTGCTGAACATCGGCGTCCAGTGGGTCACGGCGCTGGCGTTCTTTTCCCGGATCTTCGAATACCTGGATCTGGTGCCGGCCATCCGGGCGCCGAAGCATCCGGTCCGGATGGACCCGGCTTCGGTGCGCGGCGAGGTCCGGTTCGAGGGGGTCAGCTTCGCATACGACGGCGGTGCGGACGTCCTGCGCGGGATCGACCTGGCGCTGCCACCGGGGACGACCACCGCCGTCGTCGGGCCCACCGGCTCCGGTAAGAGCACACTGGCATCGCTGCTGCCGCGCCTGAACGAGGTCAGCGCCGGCCGCGTCACCATCGACGGAGTGGACGTACGCGAAATTGCGCCCGCGGACCTGGCCCGGATTGTCGGCGTCGTCTCGCAGGAGACCTACCTGGTCCATGCCTCGGTGCGCGAGAACCTGCTCTTGGCGGCGCCGGACGCCGGCGACGAGCAGCTGTGGAGCGCACTTGCCGCCGCGCAGATTGCCGATTCCATCGGCGCACTGCCGGAGGGGCTGGAAACACTGGTGGGCGCGCGCGGGCACCGCTTCTCCGGCGGCGAGCAGCAGCGCCTGGCCATTGCCCGCACCATCCTGCGCAACCCGCCGGTGCTGGTGCTGGACGAAGCCACCTCCGCGCTGGACAACACCACTGAAGCCCAGGTGCAGCAGGCGCTGGAGCGGCTCGCGGCCGGCCGAACCACGCTGACCATTGCGCACCGGCTCTCCACCGTGGAGAACGCGGAGCAGGTGGTGGTGCTCGACGCCGGACGCATCGTGGAGCGCGGCACGTCAGCCCGGCTGCGGGCGGCGGGCGGCGCGTTTGCCCGGCTGGCGGCGCGTCACGAGCTGGCACGGAGCTGACCGCAGGTCCTAACCACCCGGTCAGGTGGAGGAGGTGCGCCGTGGCGGGAAACAGAAGCCCAGGGCAGGGATCTGGCAAGATAGAGCCATGAAAACATCCCGCGCCGACACCGTTGCCGAAGAGGGCTTTTTCCGTGGCCGCGCGAAGTGCCCACCGAATGGCTCCTCCGTGCGCACCCGGCCATTCTGATGGTTTCGGCGCTGGTGCTGTATCACCAGTTTGTGCCGCTGCCCGCCAGCCCCATGGGCCTGGTGAGCGAGCTATTTGTGTTGAGTACCGCGTTCTCCCTGCTCTCGGGGCGCGGCCGGAAGGCGTCGAAGACCCGAGGCCCCGCGGCCGGCGGTTCCGCAGCTTCCCAGGACGGACCGGAGCGTCCGGCGGAGTAGGCTCCGCCGGACGCTTACAGAACGCAGCCGCTTACAAAAATGAGCCGGACCCTTCAGGGTCCGGCTCATTCCGTCTTAGTCCGGTTCGGGCAGCCGGCCGGGTCTAACCCCCGCTGCCCGGGGAGCCGGGGGCGCCCGCCGCGTCCGGTGAACGCCGCCGGCCCAGCCGGGACAAATACTCCGCAAACTGATGCAGTTCATCCGCTGACCAGGAATCAAGCACATCCGGGTCCAGCATGATGCCGGTTCGAACTGCCGCCACCTGTGCGTCGGCTACGGGTGTGAGCAGCAGCAGCCGGGCACGGCCGTCGTTCGGGTCCGGCTGAACCTCAATCAGGCCAAGCTCCTCCAGCTGGCGCGACTGCCTGCTGATGACACTCTTGTCCACCATCAGCAGTTCCGCGGCTGCACCAGAATGAAGCGGGCCCTCGCGCTTGAGCAGCTGGAGCATCTTCAGTCCGAACAGGGACAGGGCCGGATCAATCCGTTTGGCCGCGTCCCGCATGCTGGCCCGGACAATTTCGGTAAGCAGCCGGAGGTTTTCCTCGACCTCGTGGACAGCCTCGGCGTGGGCGGCCTGCTGCGGAGTCACTTGACCGGATGCTCCGGGCTGGCGGTCCGAACGGGTGACATCGGATCCACCAGGGCAACGGCCCCCGTGGCGACCTCCGCCAGCGTCAGCTCCGGTGCGGATTCCGACTCGGCGGCGGCCTTCTTCAGCTGCACGGCGTTTTGCCGTCCCAGCGGGGCGTTGGGCAGGAAGATGACCGCGAGAAGCGTGATGACGGCCAAGGGAACGCTGTACAGGAAGACCGAGCCGACGCCTACGCCGTAGGCGCTTTCAACCACGACGGCGACGGCGTCCGGCAGCGTTGAAACCTGCGGGATGCTTCCGCTGCCTAGAGCAGCGGCGGCGGCCGCCTGGTCCGCGGGCGCCAGGTCCGCGATGCCGGTCTTGATTTCCTGCGCCACGATGGTTCCCAGGACCGACCCCAGCACCGAGACTCCAACAGTGCCGCCAAGACTGCGGAAGAAGGTCACGGCACTGGTGGCCACACCGAGGTTCTTCACCTCGATGGAGTTCTGGACCACGAGCACCAGGTTCTGCATCAGCATGCCCAGCCCGGCGCCGAGCACGGCCATGTAAATGCCCACGAGCACCAGATTGGTGTCATAGGCCAGGGTGCCCAGCAGGACGGAACCCACCACAGTGAGGACGGCACCGACGATCATCACGGCCTTCCACTTGCCGGTGCGGCTGATGACGCGGCCAAAGTAAGTCGAGGAGATCAACAGTCCGGCCATCATCGGAATTGTGAGCAGGCCGGATTCGGTGGGGGTGGCTCCGCGGGCCAGCTGCATGTACTGGGCCAGGAACACCGACGTGCCGAACATGGACACGCCGACGGCGATGCTGGCAACCACGGAAAGGGTGAACGTCCGGTTCTTGAACATGGACAGCGGAATGATGGGTTCCGGGGACTTGAACTCCACCAGGACAGCAGCGATCAGCAGCACAGCGGAGCCGGCCACCATCAGGAATGAGGCGAGCGAGGCCCAGCCGAACTGGTTGCCTGCCAGCGTGACCCAGATCATCAGCAGCGACACGCCGCCGGCGATCAGGACTGCGCCGAGGTAGTCGATGTGGACCTTGCGCTTGGGGTGCTTGGGCAGGTGCAGGGTCAGCTGCAGCAGGATGATCGCTGCAATGGCCACCGGAAGGGCGATGAAGAAGTTCCAGCGCCAGCCGAAGGCGTCGGTGACGACGCCGCCCAGCAGCGGTCCGCCGACGGTGCCCACAGCCATCACGGCACCGAACAGACCGGCGTACTTGCCGCGGTCGCGCGGGCTGATGATGTCCGCCATGATGATCTGGCTCAGGGCGGCAAGACCGCCGGCACCGAGGCCCTGGAAGACGCGGAAGACAATGAGGGTGCTGGTGTCCTGCGAGAAGCCGGCGAGGGCCGAGCCGAGCACGAAGATGCCCAGGGCCAGCTGAATGAGCAGCTTGCGGTTAAAGAGGTCCGCGAACTTACCCCACAGCGGGGTGGAAACGGTGGTTGCCAGCAGCGTTCCGGTCACCACCCAGGTGTAGGCGGACTGGTTGCCGTCGAGGTCCGAGATGATCAGCGGAAGCGACGTGGAGACCACGGTGCCGGCCAGGATGGAAACGAACATGCCCAGCAGCAGCCCTGACAGTGATTCCAGCACCTGCTTATGGGTCATGGTGCCGTCGGGCGAGGCCGTCGGTTTGGGTGCCTTGGCCTTTCGTTCCTTCTTTGGCTTGGTCTGTACGGGACGCTTATCCGGGGACATCTGGCTCCTGCTAGTAGTTGACTAAGGTCAACTATATAAAGTAGTTGCCGTATATCAACTATTAAGTGTCCAGAGACACGTTGCCCTTCCCGGGAGAAATGCCGGGCTGACCAAAAAGCCCGCACCAGGGGGTCTCCGGTAGGCTCCGACGCTGGCGGGCACTTTCGACTAGGGGTCCACAATGTTCACCATCCCTCATCTGGCATTTGTCGCGGAGAACGGCGGGCCTTATGACCCCGTTAGCACGCGGTGCCGAACGAGCAGCTCGACCCCGACGGAACCAGTCGGGACATGACAAAGCCCCGGCCATAACCGGGGCTTTGAGCGTCAGCTCATTCTCTGCGGCGTGCCGTGCGCCTGACAACGCGCTGCGGCACACCCTTTCGCGCGACGTAGACGATCCCGAGGACCACCGCGGCAATTAGGAGAATCATGAGGAACACGGTCAATGTCCAGCCTGCGATAACACTCATTTCATTTGTCCTTCCGTCGAGCCAGCGGAGAGGCTGCCCCTGCCTCCGGCAAAACTAATATGTCACATACTCAACAACGGCTGGCCGCCGCCGCCGTCGTCTCCTCAGTACTGCGGAAGCTAAACGGTGGCCGTGGCGAAGTCGTAGTCCGGAAAAAGAGGTCCAGGGCGTTGCCGTTGGGGATGTATGTTGTGGCCGGGTTCTCGGTGGTGCCGCCAAGGCTCACGGGATGGGGCCTTCTTGCCGGGGAAAGGGGTAACAGTTCACAAAAGCGCATTCGGCGTCAGGGCCCGCCATTCGGGTCCAAGTAAGGCGCCGGTATTTTTTCCGGCTGCACCCCGCCCTGAGGAGCTCCTCACCGGTGACCGCGGAGCCCGGCGGAGTAAAATGGAGACTCACCAAAACCCGCAGATGATGACCGTTCGATCCGAACCGTCCTGCGGATATCGTGTGGTCGGAGGTAGCACATTGCCACTTTCCAAGGGCCAGATCCTGGTCCATCCCCACCATGGACCCGCCGTCGTCATGTCGTTTGAAATGCACCCGCGCCTTCAGAAGGAGTGCGTGGTCCTCGAGGTGCAGGCCTCGCATCTGATGGTCTGGGTTCCTGTGGACCAGATGGACCGCGTCGGCCTGCGGCCGGTGCTGGATGCCGCCGGCCTGGAGGCCCTGTTCCGGGTCCTTGGCGCGCCGGCCGACCAGGAGGACGTCCAGTGGTCCCGGCGGTTTAAGGACAACACCGAAAAACTCGCCACCGGGGATCCGCTGGTGATCGCCGCCGTCGTCCGCAACCTCATGCTTCGGAACGCCGCAGACGGACTTTCGCAGGCCGAACGGGACATGCTCCGCCAGGCACGACGGCCGCTGCTGACTGAAATTTCGCTGGCGCTGGGGATTTCCGAGGACGACGCCGGAGTGCGGCTCGACAGCCTGTGGCCGCCGTTCCGGGCGCTGGCCTAGGGGCGCTGCTGCCCCTGCTGCCTCTTGGGTCAGCTGCCTGCGCCGCACAGTAGATGGTGCCAGCTGTCGGCCAGGACCTCGACGGCGTGCTCCCGGTTGGGCTCAAGCCGCCGGCGGGTCCACAGCGTGGCAACGTAGTCCAGCTGCTTGTAGGCCAGGGTTGCGCGAAGATGCCAGGTCTCCGCGGGGAAGCGCCCGGCCAGCTCCATGCCCCGGACCATGTCCGAAATGACCTCTTCATTCCAGGCTTCGAGCATGGAACGGACGTCGGCATCCACCGCGGCGGCGTCGCTCAGCACATCCAGATAGGGGCGGAACACGGGCCACAGCGCGGCCCGCGATTCGATCCAGGCGAGGATGCCGGCCAGTTCTCCGGAACATACGACGTCGACCAGCTCGGCAGCCGTTGACGGGCGCCCGGGTCCGCTGCTGCGGTCCAGGACGGCGTTCACGCGCGCCATGAAATCCTTCATCAGGTCCGTGCGTGAAGGGTAATAGGCGTAGAACGTCACCCGGGTGGTGCCGGCCGCCGCGGCGATTTCATCGATGGTGGTGGCGGCGTATCCCTTGCCAGTGAAGAGCTCCAGCGCCCGCTCGACGATCGTGTCGCGCGTCAGTTGCTTCTGGGCTTCTCTTAGCGACGGCATGACACAACCTTAACAGGGCGCAGTCGCTTCAAACGGCCACCTGAACCGCAGGGCCGGTGTTGGCCAGACGGCGGAGCTTTGGCACGGGAATCCGGTAGTTCAGTGCGGCCGCAGTTCCGGTGCCGTCCCTGTTCTCCCACCTGACCAGCATCGATTCCTCGTCCGCGCCCGGCTCCCAGTAACCGGGGATTCCTTCCACGGGCGTGAAACCCACCGATTTGAGCGATACACCGAACGCTTCAGTCCAGAAATACGGCTGGAAATCGAGCGCCGGGGCCCGGTCGCCCAGGAGCAGGCCCAAGGCTGCAGCTTTCGCCTGCTCAATGGCGCTGATCCACAGCGGAACCCGCCCTGTTCCCTGCCGGGCGGGTATTGACGCGACGTCGCCGGCGGCAACGATGTCCGGCCTTACCCGTCCCCGGGAGTCGACCCGCAACTCGCCGCCAACGAGCAGTCCCGTGCCGGCCAGCCAGCTGACATTGGGTTCATCACCTATGGCGCTCACGATGAGTTCCGCTTCCAGCTCAGTGCCGTCCGCCAGAACGACGCGCGGACCCGAGCCGGAATCCGCAATCCGCGCCCTCGTTCCGGAGACCAGCCGCAACCCACGGCGGGTGGCAGCGGCTACGAACACTCCGGACAGAAAACCGCCGAGCTGGCGTGTGAGCGGCGGCGCGTCGGAGACCAGCGTGACGCTGCAGCCCGCCTGCAGGCAGCCGGACGCGACTTCCATGCCGAGAGCCCCGCCCCCGACCACCACAACCGAAGGACGCCGCACAATCTGCTCCCGCAGCGCAAGGGCATCCTCAAACGTGCGCAGCGTCAGTTCACGCGAAGCCTCCCCGGACCGGCCGGCGTCGTGCTCCGGCGCAAGCCGTTTCGCCCTGGACCCGGAAGCAATGACCAAGCCGTCATACGGCAGTCCCCCTCCCCGGCCAGCCGGACAATCCGTGCTTCAGGATCCAGTCCGTCAGCGCTGACGCCCAGCATCTCGGTTGCCCCGTGGGACGGGTCGGGCAGCTCGTGTGCCGTCAGGCCGCCGTCGTGCAGCAGCGCCTTGGACAGTGCGGGCCTGCTGTAGGGCTGGTGCTGTTCGGTGCCCACAACCGTCAAGTCGCCGTCGAAACCCGCCGAGCGCAGAGAGTCGCAAGCGGTCAGCCCGGCAATGCCGTTGCCGACCACGACAATGCGGTCCATTTTCATGCCCGCCCCGCCGTCACGCCTGCACCAGGCGGAGGGCCGCAACCGGGCAGACCCGAACCGCCGCCTTGGCAGGCTCGAGCTGCGGTCCCTCCACGTCCGGGACATCGATCACGAGGTCGCCGTCATCGTCCAGATGCATAAGTTCCGGTGCCGCTTCCTCGCAGAGTCCGTGGCCTTCGCATCGGGGCTGATCGAGTTCGATCCTCATGCTGCCTCCACCGCCGCAACGTTCAGGGTTTCAAAGCTGCGGGTGATGTTGCTCGGGATCCGCTCCCCGTTTCCCACGCTCATGGTTTTCACGCGGCGGGCCAGCGCTGCGATGATGGCGTGGCCTTCGAGCCTGGCCAGGCCCTGCCCGGCGCAGCCGTGCGGGCCGTAGCCGAACGAGAGATGGTCAACCGGGTTGCGGCTCACCTCAAAAGCATCCGGATTCTCGTAGTGCCTCGGGTCGTGGTTTCCGGCACCGATGAGGAGGCCCAGTTGGGCTCCGGCGGGAACGGTGACACCACCGATGTCGACCTCGCGCGTTGCCGTTCGGCCCCAGATGTGCATGGGAGCCCAGTAGCGGAGGACCTCGGCGAAGGCTGCGGGAACCAGATCCGGGTTGTCGCGGACAAGTTTCAGCTGCTCCGGGTGGCGGCCGAACAGGGCAACGGTGTTTCCAATCGAGGCAATCGTGGTGTCGACGCCGGCGCCGAGGTACTGATGGATGATGTGCCCTGCGGAGCCTGCGGGAATGTCGCCGCGGGCTTCGGAATCGAAAATTCCGCGGCCGATGGAGCCGGGCGCGAGGTCACCGGCGCTCACCGATGAGCACCAGGCATAGAGCTCGCCGGCAATGGGGAAGTTCTCTCCGGTCCGGCGGTTCATCGGACCCAGGACCTGCATGGCGGCCTGCCCCCACCGCAGCATGTTCTCCTTCACATGGCCGTTGAACCCGATGAGATCGGCAACGATTTCGAGGGAAAGGCGCGGGCCAAAGAGTCGACTGCTTCAAAGCTTCCGCCGCTGACCAGCTCTGCGACGAGTTTGTCGGCCTTTTCGTCGATGGTGACTTTGAGCCCGCGCAGGGCACGGGGCGTGAGGTTCTGTGACAGGGCCGCGCGCAGCTGCGTGTGCTGCGGCGGGTCGGAGGCCAGCGATGTGCCCTGCAGTGCCTCGTTCACCATCGCATTGAAGCCCAGCGAGGTGGAGGAAAACGCTTCCGGGTCCCCCAGGACGTCGCGGATGACGTCATAACGCGTCAGCACATAGATTCCGTTTTCCGGAAGGTGGACAACGCCGGCCTGTTCACGCAGCGCGGCGTACGTCGGGTAGGGGTTGACCAGGACGTCGTCGGCCCAGATATCAATGTTTGATTCAGTCGGTACTGCCATGGTGTCTCCTTTCGGAGGTCTTTGTTGGCCCGGCTGCAGGCGCCGAGGAGGATGTGGCGGAAGTCACATGAGAAGTGTGCCGGGTAGCTTTACGTCATGTCAAGAAACGGGACGCGTCGTTCAGTTTGTGGTCGTTTTGCCACCAACATCTCCAGCGACACCTCCTAGTGATACCCGGACAGTTTTCTTGACATCGTGTAAAGAAATCTGTGATGCTTGGCACTTCCACGGAAGTGACGGCAGTCTCATCAGACCCCGCCTCCGCAGTATCGAGCTCCAAAGGAGGGGCCAGTGAGCCACCCAGCAGACACAGGTGTTGCCGGCATGACGCCCAGCACCGCACTGAAAACCGCCACAGTCAACACCGTCCTCGGACCCGTGCCGGCTGACGAACTGGGCGTGGTCGCGGTTCACGAGGCATTGCTCTGCGTGCTTCCCGGCGCTGAGCACGCCCCCGACATCACCTTTGACCGGGCGGAGATCTTCGAGATCCTGGCGGCCAAGCTCACGGACTTCCGTACCCACGGCGGAAACACCATCGTCGACAGCACCGGAATGTTCCACGGGCGCGACCTCAAACTCTACGAAGCTCTCTCCCGCACCACCGGAGTAAACATCATTGCCTCCACGGGAATGGGTCCCGAGGAAATGCTGGGCGGCTATTTCCTGACTCCGCAGACGAACCCGCCCACCCCGTGGCCGGCCGAGAAGTTCGCCTCCCTGTTCACGAAAGAGGTCACCGAAGGCATGGTGGTTCCGCGCGTCGAACGCCGCGCCGCCGCCGGCCTGGTGGCCAGCGTGGCGCACCGAAACGGCATGACGGCGACGGAGGAGAGCCTGTTCCGCGGGGCGGCGCGCACCGCTGCCGCCACCGGCATCCCGGTGTCCATCCGGTTCGGCGCCGACGCCGTCCACGACCTGGACATCGTGCTGAGCGAGCAGCTGCCGGCAAACCGCGTCATGGTTGGCGGCCTGGACCGCCGCGACGCTGCCGGCGCCGCCCTTGAGGTGGCCCGCCGCGGCGCCTACGTCGTCCTGGATCACGTGGGACTCAACGACGACGGCGCCTACCTCAGCGACCGCGCACGCGCGGCCCTGGTGCTCGAGCTGGTCGCGGCCGGCTATGCGGACCGGATCCTGCTCTCCACCAATGCGGTCGGCGTGGCCAAGGGCATCCCGTCCTACGACCTGCCGTACAGCCACGTCCTGTCCACGTTCATGCCTTTCCTGGCGTCCCTGGGCCTGACCGACGAGGATGCCCGGCGCATCCTCGCGGACAACCCCGGGACCTGCTCTCGGTGCGCTGAAGCACCGCCAGCGAATGATCCGGATTCTTTTCTAATTTTGAGGTGAAGCAGTTGTCCAAGGTAAACACAGTGCTGGGAACCATTCCGGCCGAAGAACTGGGCCTCGTGGCAGTCCACGAGCACATCGGCTACGGGATGCCCGGCAGCGAGCTGGACTCCCAGTGGTGGAAGACGCCCGAGCAGGCCTACGAGGAAACGGTGCCCAAGCTCCGCCGGTTCCATGAGAACGGCGGCGGTACCTTCGTGGATGCCACCGGCATCTGCAACGGCCGCGACATCGACTACTACAAGTCCCTGTCCAAGAAGACCGGCGTGAACATTGTGGCCTGCACGGGCTTCGTGGGCGGAGACACCGCGCTGCCGCATTTCTCCCGGGCCAGCGTGGAATATCTGGCCCGGGTCTTTATCTCCGAAATCACCGTGGGCATCGGAAACACCGGCAGCAAAGCCGGCGTCATCAAGGTTGGCGTGAGCCGCGGCGGGCGGATGACGGAGCTGGACAAGCGCATTTACCGGGCGGCGGCACGCGCAGCCGTCGTCACCGGAGCGCCGGTGCTCACCCACCTTGCCATCGATCCGCAGCCGGCCATCGACATCTTCGCCGAGGAAGGGCTGCCGCTGGACCGCGTGCTTTTCGGACATGCCGACGACGGACTGAACGCCGCGGACACCCCCAGCGAGTGGATCATGGGCCAGGGCGGCCGGATCGGCTTTGACACCTTCGGCTACGAAACCGAGCTGCCGGACCCGCCGTTCTGGGCCCGTCCCCGCAAGGAACGCCTGGATCACTTCCTGTCCCTGGTGGAAAAGGGCTTTCTGGATCAGCTTCTCGTCTCCGCGGATGCCAACTGCAGTCCGCTGGGCTGGCCCGGCGTCAAAGGCCACACGGTGAACTACATTTTCGAAACCCTGATCCCGGACCTGCAGCGCAACGGGATTGACGACGCGCAGATCCGGCGCATCTTTGTCGAGAATCCCGCTGCCTTCCTGTCCCTCTCTGCCTGACCGGCCAAGACCCCACCCCATTTGTCCACGGCGCAGCGACGCGCCGGATACAGAAAGCGAAAGCCATGAAGATTTCCGAGTTCAAAGACCTGCACATCGCCATTGTCGGCGGCGGCTACGGCGGAGCTGCCGCAGCCATTGCCCTGAAGAGCATCGGCGCGGAAAACGTCCATGTCTATGAGCAGGCACCGGCCTTCGGCCAGGTTGGCGCCGGCATCGGCCTGCGCCCGACCACCGTTGAACTGTTCCGGCAGTGGGGCATCTTTGACGCAGTTGCGGCCGTCAGCTCGCCCAGCGAGCACCTGGAGATCATTACCGCCGACGGCGGACACGTGATCGTCCAGGAGGAATGGCCGATGCTGCACGGGTACGCCCAGACCAACCACACCCGCATCATTCACCGCGGCGACTTCATCGACGCGCTCTTCGGCGCACTTCCGGCGAAAATGGTGCACGTGGGTTACAAGCTCACCGGCATTGCGGATGAAGGCACGACGTCGACGCTCACCTTCGAAAACGGCGAAACCGTCACCGCGGACCTGGTCATCGGCGCCGACGGCATCCGCTCCCTGGTCCGCCAGCAGCTGTTCAGCGACAAGGCTCCGGTCTTCGCCGGCGAGCATGCGTACCGCACCGTGATCTCCATGGACGACGCCTTTGACCTGGTCACCGATGACAACCCCCGCTTCTTTGTCGCCCAGAACGGCACCGTTGCCTACAACCTGCCGCTGCGGCACCGCAACGAAGTCTCGTACGACATCACTGCCCGTTCCGAGGACGACACCTGGGCGCCGGTCATCACCAATGAATACCTCGTCTCACTCCTCGAGGGCTTCGACGAGCGGGTTGTGAACGTTGCCCGCACGCTGGACATCAGCAAGGTCACCAGCCGTTCGGTATACGACATCGATCCGATCGATGTCTGGCATACGAATTCCGTCACCCTGCTGGGCGACTCGGCGCACGCCATGCTCCACCACCAGGGCCAGGGCGCCAACTCCGCCATCCAGGATGCCGGCGCGCTCGCCGACGCCCTGCTGGAAGCCGGTTCCGTCCCCGAGGCCCTGGCTCTCTTCCAGGCCACCCGCAAGCCGGTCACCGATGAACTGCAGCGGCTCTCCCGGCTGGGCTGGACGCCGGAATCAGCAGAAAACGCCTTCCCCGAGCAGACCCCGGCCAACTAGCCGGCCGCTCACCGCGACCGCAGCATCCCAGCAACACCGCAAGGACACGCCATGACGATTCACCCCGAAATTGCCAAGATTCTCAGCACTATTCCCGCCCCCGACGGCTCCCCGCTCGATCCGCAGGCCATGCGTGCCGGCGAGGCTGCCCAGGTTCCTCCGCTTGAGGAGCGGCTTCCGCTGCACGGCGTGGAGGACAGAATTGTTTCCACCTCGGCGGGCGAGGTGCCGGTGCGTATCTACACCCCCGCCGAGGCGGAGTCCTACGGCCTGATCGTCTACTTCCACGGCGGCGCCTTCTTCCTGGGCAGCCTCGATACCCACGACCACGTTGCCCGGTCCCTGGCCAAGGAGACCGGCCACAAGGTCATCTCGGTGGACTACCGGCTGGCACCGGAGGCGGCCTTTCCGGCCGGCCTCTCGGACTGCTACGGCGTGGTCCGCTGGGCGGCGGAGCACGGCAGCGAGCTGGCGTGGAACGGCGCCACCCTCGCCGTCGCCGGTGACAGCTCCGGCGGAACCTACGCAGCCGCGGTGGCGGCCATGGCTCACGAGGACGGATTCGACGCCGTCACGCACCAGATCCTTTTCTACCCGTCGCTGGACCTGGACTTCGACGTCGACCGCTATCCCTCGATGCGGGAGAACGCCGAGGGCTACGGCTTGGAAACCGCAGGCCTGGCGCCCTTCAACGCGTTCTACCTCAACAGCGGAGCGGATCCCGCGGATCCGCTGGTCTCCCCCATCAAGCGCCGCGACCTCACCGGCCTGCCGCCGGCCCTGGTCATCACCGCCGAGCACGATCCGCTGCGCGACGAGGGTGAGCTGTACGGGAAGCGGCTGCAGGAAGCAGGCGTGAACACAACGGTCAGCCGCTACGCCGGGGCAAACCACGGCTTCGTGGCCAACTTCTCCTGGCTTCCGGAGTTCTATCAGGCCTTCCGGGAAGCGGGGAACTTCCTGGCGGGCAACGCTCCGGCCGGGCAGGACCGCGCCTCATGACCGGCGCCGCTGTTCATCCGCTGTTCTCGCCCTGGGGACGGTTCGGCCTGTACAGCTACTTTATTGACGCGCCGGAACCGGCAATCGTGGACACCGGCATCGCGTCGTCCCCGGCTAAAGGCCTGATTCCGGCCCTCGAAGCACTCGGACGAAGCATCGAGGAGGTCCGCTGGATCCTGTTGACGCACGGCCACATCGACCACCTCGGCGGCGCCAAGGCTCTGTGGGAACTTACCGGAGGCAAGGCGAAGGTCGTTATTCATGCCGCGGACGCACCCCTGCTGCGGTCCCGGCAGGTACACGTGGAGGACTACGTGAACGGCCGCAGCCGTTACCTCAAGGATCCCGGCGGAGCCGAGAACCAGGCGAGGACGGCGCAGGCCGTGATCTCGGGCGAGATGGAACCGGCAGTGCTGCTGCAGGGCGGGGAAACCCTCTCCCTCGGCGGTGACGTGACCGTCTCCGTTCACCACGTTCCCGGCCACACACCGGGGTCCGTGGCCTATGTCCTGGACGGGCAGGATGCCGTCTTCACCGGAGATGCCGTGCAGATCCACGGAGCCGCCAATCGCTTTCCCGGCTATACGGATCCGAACGCCTACCGGGCCAGCCTGGAATACCTGCGCGATGAGGTCCGGCCGCAGCGCCTGTACCTGGGCCACCCGTACCGCGGGGCGGACGGCGAGCCCAACGGCGTCGAACTGGACCGTGAGCGGGCCCGGCGGGCACTGCAGGAAAGCCTGGATCTTGAGGCACGCATCCGGAACAGCATGTCCGACGCCGGGCTGCAGGACGGCCCGGAGGACGTGGACTCCGTATATTTCCCGTTCGCCCGGGTGGCCGCCGACCTCGGCTACACCTCCGACCCCACCCTCGAGCCGTCACCGTTTTTCACCACACTTGACGGCTACCGCACCCAGTTGAACCTGTTGTCCTGATGCAAGGAGCTTTTCCGAAGATGGCCAGTTACCAGACAATCGACGCCGGCGGCCTGCCGATCGCGGTCCGCAAGGACCTCCGGGTTCCGATGCGGGACGGTGTCGAGCTCGCCGCCGATGCCTACTCGGCCCCGGATGAGAAGCCGCGGCCCGCGCTCGTCGCGCTGAGTCCCTACGGCAAGGAACTGCAGGCTCTTGCGCTGACCATGCCGCCGCAGCGCAGGCCCAGCCCGATGTGGGACGGGTGCATCGAAGCCGGCGACATCGCCCGCATCGTGGAGGAGGACTACGTCCACGTCATCGGCGACCTGCGCGGCTCGGGGCACTCCGGCGGCGAACACATCGGCAACTACAACGCCGGCGGGGTTTCCCTGGGCGAAGACGCCTACGACTTCATTGAATGGGTGGCGGCCCAGCCCTGGTGCGACGGCAACGTCGGCATGGTGGGCATCTCCTACTTCGGCTCCATGCAGGTGCTAGCCGCTGCCGAGCGTCCCCCGCATCTGAAGGCCATCTTCGTTTCCGGCGGACACTACGACTTCTACGAAACCACCTACCACGGCGGCGTCATGTGGTTCATGCCGCGCGCCGCCCGCGAAGGCCGCGGCGGCGACTCCGGCTGGGCGTTCACCGACCGCGTGAAGTCCCGGATGATCGAGAAGTACTCCCCCGGCGAGCTGCAGGAGCTGGTCGCCAAGCGCCTGGCGGATCCCGACGTCGCCGCCTGGCCAAACCTGGTGCACGTGCTGAACTACCCGAAGAACCATGAGGCCTGGTTCGACATCGTCATGAACGAGCTCGACGGCGACTGGTACGAGGAGCGCAACCCCATCACGCTGGCGCCGAATATCGACATCCCGGTGTACCTGCAGATCGACCAGGGCCGCGGCTGGACGATGGACGGCACGATCGAACTGTTCGACGCCCTTCAAGGTCCGCGGAAGCTCGATATTGGCCCCTACCCGCCCATGCAGTCGCGGCCGTTCATCGAAGAACACGACAAGATGTTCCGCTGGTACGACTACTGGATCAAGGGCATCGACAACGGCGTGATGGACGAGCCCGCCGTCAGCGTTTTCGTGGAGGGATCGCGGAAGCACGTCACCGGCGAAGCGTGGCCGCCGAAGGAGGTCGAGTACAAGCCGCTGTACCTGCGTCCCCGCGGCAAACTGAGCGCCGACCCTGAACGGATGGGCGTCCGGCATGCTGCTCCGGACGGCTTCTACCAGGCGCCGCTGACGGTGACGGACAAGGTGGAGATTCTCTCCTGGAGCACTGAGGTGTTCGAGGAGGACACCGAGCTGATCGGATCCGGCGCGGCGCACCTTTTCGCCGAGATCGACCAGCCCGACACCAACTTCATCCTGCGCCTCTGGGACTACGCTCCCACCGGCAAACGCCAGCTCATCACCACCGGCTACCTCAAGGCCTCGCACCGTGAGCTGGATGCGGAGCGCACCACCGAGGGGAATCCGTTCCATCCGCACACACGGGCAGTGCCGGTGGAGCCGGGGAAGATTGAGGAATACGTGGTGCGCCTGTATCCGTTCGCGACCACGTTCCTTCCCGGACACAAGCTGGTGGCAGAGCTCTCCAACGCCGAACCGCTGGCGGATGAACACAACGCGCTGCTGCCTCCGGATGCCTTCCATCTCCCAGTGGGCCGTCCGGTGACGCACAAAATCCACCGTGACGCCGAGCATCCGTCGCGGCTCGTACTGCCCTTCACCGCGGGCAGCGTGAAGAACTAACCCCGCAGCCAAGCAAACAGCAGAGGCGGGCACCGTTCGGTGCCCGCCTCTGCTGTTGAAACGTCTGGCTAGACCGCGGCGGCGATCTTCATGCCGTGCATCGTGACCAGCAGGTCACGAGCGGACTCAACCTGGCGGCGGCTCTCCGCCTCGTTCCAGCCCAGCTGCGGAGCGAGCAGTTCGGCCATCTCGGTGAGCATGGCCTCGGTGACCAGGCCGCGGAAGGCCAGCGAGGTGCGGCGGATGAGCACGTCGGCCAGGCGGGTGATCTGCTCGTTCTGCACCATGTAGGTCAGTTCGCGGGTGCTGATCTCATTGGTGGAAGCCAGCAGCTGGTCTCCGCCCTGGCCCAGGAATTCCAGCACGTCGGTGGCGCGGGTGCCGTAGCGGGTCAGGAGCACGCGGACGCGGTCGCGGTCGGCAACCTCGTTCGCGGTGCGGTTGACCCACAGGCGCTCCTCGGCCTGGGTGCGCGGGAAGTCCTTGCCGCCGCCGATCTGAAGTTCCGACGTCGTCGTCTTGCGCGGCATGCCCAGTGCGGTCATGGCCTCGGAGGCCAGGTTCTCGGACAGGGCGCGGAACGTGGTCCACTTGCCGCCCACGAGGGACAGGGTGGTGACGTTCTTGCCGGCACGGCGGTCAGTGCGCTTCTCGATGCGGTAGTCACGGGACACGAAGCCGGGCTGCGTGTCATCGTGCTTGGGCAGCGGGCGGACGCCGGAGAAGGTGTAGACGATGTGGTCGCGGCGCACGTCGATGGTCGGGAACACATGAGCGACGAGCTCGAAGAAGTACTCGATCTCCTCATCGGTGCAGATGGAGTCCTCGGTGATGTCGGCGTCGATGTCCGTGGTGCCCACCAGTACGCGGTCACCCATCGGATAAATGAGGACGATGCGGCCGTCGGTGTGCTCGAAGAACAGCTCGCGGCCGTTGCAGGCCTCCAGCAGCTCCGGGTGGTCCAGGACGATGTGCGAGCCCTTGGTGCCGCCCATGAAGGAAGTGCGCTTGCCAAAGGAGTCGTTGGTCTCGTCCACCCAGGCGCCGGTGGCGTTGATGACGACGTCGGCGTCGAACAGGAATTCCTCACCCGTCAGTTCGTCGCGCAGCAGCGTGCCGGCGTCCGTGGTTCCCACGGCCGAAACGTAGTTGCTGGCGCGGGACTGCTTGTTGGCTTCGAGGCCGTCGCGCAGCACATCCAGGGTCAGGCGCTCGGGGTTGTGCACCGACGCGTCAAAGTACGTGGCGGTGTACTTGACGTCGGAGCGCAGCTTGGGCAGTTCCTGCAGGGACTTCTTCCTGCCGACAAAGTTGTGGCGCGGTGCTACGCGGCCACCGCGGAGAAGAAGTCATACATCAGCAGGCCGGCCTTGATGAGCACGGCGCCGCGCTCGTTCGGCTTGCCCTGCTTGTGCGTCAGGAAGCGCATCGGCGCTGCCGTGATGCCGGCGAAGGTGCTGGTGATGGGGATGGTGGTCTGCAGCGGCTTGACGTAGTGCGGGGCCAGCCGGAGCAGCGCATTGCGCTCGACGACGGACTCGTGCACAAGGCGGAACTCGCCGTTTTCCAGGTAGCGGATGCCGCCGTGGATCATGTGTGACGAGGCGCCGGAAGCGCCCTGGCAGTAGTCCCCGCGTTCCACGAGGGCTACGTCCACGCCCTGCAGCGACAGGTCACGGAAGGTGCCTACGCCATTGATGCCGCCGCCAACGATCAGCACTGAGGCCCGGGGGCGGTCCTTCAGCTGCTGAACCACCGGACGGGCGGCAGTTTTTCCCTTAATGGGGTTCACGGAATTGTCCACGACTATCTCCAAACGCTTCTGTGGCGGCTTTGCCATTCCCTCAATGGTCGAAGCCGGACGGCCGCAGTGCCGAACGATTGCACAAACGTGCACGCTGTCATAATGGATGCATGAGCAACACAGCGCTTTCGCGGGAGCAGAAGTGAACATTGGTGTCAGTCCGCGGCCCGGAACCCGGTCCGGCGGAGGAACCGTCCGCGCGGAATCGGAAACCCGGACCCGGGACGCCCTCCGGGCCGCACAGATGTACTACCTGCAGAACCTGACCATGGAGGCGATCGCCCGGGAGCTGCGGATTTCACGGTCCACGGTGTCGCGGCTGCTTTCCCACGCCCGGAGCACCGGGCTGGTGGAAATTAAGATTCAGAGCGCGGCGGACCGGGCCCCGGCTCTCGAACGGGAGATCAGTGCCCGTTTCGGCGTCCAGGCCAAGGTGGTTCCGGTTGCCGAGGGCGTATCCCCCGCGCAGATCCTGCAGCGGGTTGCAGTGCAGGCCGCCCACCTCATCAACCCGTTGATTGATTCGGATGCGATTGTCGGGGTTGCGTGGGGCTCCACGCTGACCGCGGTCAGCCAGCACCTCTCAGTGAAGAACACGCATGACAGCACGATTGTGCAGATGAACGGAGCCGGAAACTTCCGAACGTCCGGCATCACCTACGCCAGCGAAATCCTGCAGCGGTTCGGGCACGCCTACGGCGCACGCGTCGTGCAGTTCCCGGTGCCTGCTTTTTTCGACCATACGGAAACCAAAGAAGCCATGTGGCGGGAACGGCCGGTGAAGCGTGTGCTGGACCTGCAGGCGCGGATGAACACCGCCATCTTTGGCGTGGGTTCCATGGAGGCCGGTGTCCCCAGCCACGTGTACAACGGGGCGTATTTGGACGACGAGGATCTGGACGATCTGCTGGCCGAGGATGTGGTGGGCGACGTCGCCACCATGTTCTACCGCGCCGACGGGACCTGGGATGGGATCCGGCTCAACGACCGCAGCACCGGCCCGGACCTGGACGTGCTGCGCCTGGTTCCGCGGCGGATCTGCATCGTGGCCGGCGAGGCCAAGACCACCAGCCTGCTGGGGGCGCTCCGCGCCGGGCTGGTGACGGATCTGATCCTGGACGAAAACTCCGCCCGGCGGTTGGCCTCCAGCTGACCGGACCCGGCACGCCCGGGCCGGAATTTGCCTGCCCGAACGTCCAGACGCACGCGTTGCAGCGGTGTACTGGCTGACATGTCGGCCTCAGTCCTGGGAGGAGGATCCGGTCTCAAGATGGAGAATGCGCATTTGGTCCGGAAGCAGTCCGGGAACAAAGACGCCGGCCTGTTCCAGGACATGCCCCGGGAGGACGGTTCCTTCGCTCCCCGGCCACCACGCCGGACGCCGGAAACCCTGGGGATCCGGGCCGGGCGTGACGTCCCGGAGGCGGTAGGAACTCGTGAGGTCCAGGCCGCGCAGACGGAACCTGCCCAGCGGTTCGACGTCGGACACTGCCGTCCGGACGACGGCGAAAAGCGCTTCCGTGGCGTTTGAATTCACGACGCCGTGGATATGCAGCGCCGGATCGAAGGAATCCATGCGCACCATGCGGCCGCCGTGCAGCAGCCGGCGGTGCACCTTATAGAATGCCACCCAGTCGCCGAGCTCCCGGTTTTCCTCGGGGGTTGCCCGGGTCAGATCCCACTCGATGCCCAGGTGGCCCCAGATTGCCGTGCCGGCCCGAAAATGCAGGGAGTGCATCCGGCCGGTGGTATGCGAGCGCAGCGACGCGATGTGCGAGCCCATCAGCTCCGGGGTAATGAGCTGCTGCGTCCACCGGTGCATGCGCTGGCGTTCGAGCGGGTCGATGCAGTCGGAGGTCCAGACCCGGTCGGTGTGCTCCAGTACGCCCAGGTCCACCCGCGCTCCGCCGGAGGAGCAGGATTCGATCTCCAGGCCCGGGAAAAGCTCCTTCAGTTCGGCCATCAGGCGGTAGGCGGCCAGCGTCTGGGCATGCACCCCCGGTCGTCCGTCGGGGCGGCTGCCGGCCTCGGTAAGGTCCCGGTTGTGGTCCCATTTAATGTAGGCGATGGGATAGCGCTCCAGCAGGGCGACCATTTGGTTGCGGACGTGCTCATAGGCACCCGGCATGCCGAGGTTGAGCACCTGCTGCCGGCGGGCTTCGACGGGCAGCCGGCCGGCGGGGCCCATGATCCACTCAGGGTGCGCCCGGGCCACGTCGGAGTCCGGGTTGACCATCTCCGGTTCAAACCACAGCCCAAACTCCATGCCGAGGGACCGCACGTGGTCAATCAGCGGCTCCAGGCCGTCCGGCCAGACCTGGTCCGACACAACCCAGTCCCCCAGTCCGGAGGTGTCGTCGCGGCGTGAACCGAACCAGCCGTCGTCGAGCACGTACCGCTCCACGCCCACCTTCGCCGCGTGGTCGGCGAGCTCGGTGAGGCGGTCCAGCCGGTGGTCGAAGTACACGGCTTCCCACACATTGAGGGTAACCGGCCGGGGCCGCGACGGATGCTGCGGCCGGGCCCTGAGCCACTCGTGGAAGCGCGCCGCCTGCTCATCCAGCCCGTTTCCCCACACACCGTAGATCCAGGGCGAGCTGTAACTCTCGCCGGCGCCGAGGACAACCTCCCCGGGCAGGAGCAGCTCGGATCCGCCCAGCACCTGGTGGCCGTTCGACAGGCGCTCAGCCCAGGTGCGGTGGTTGCCCGAAAAACCCACGTGGAAGCCCCAAACCTCGCCGCGGGCGAAACCGAACCCGGGCTCACCCGCGGAAAGGACATACGCGGCGTCCGCACCCGTGCGGCCCTTGCGGCCCTCCCTCAGGTGAACCCCCACCGGCAGCGGCGTACGCTGGGGTGCGCGCTCGCCGCCCCAGTGACCGGCGAAATCCAGGATTTCCCGGGCCTGCGAGGGAAGGGGCAGGAGAATTCCCAGTTCCTGCAGCCGGTAAGGCTCCTCGGCCGTGTTGGTCAGCTCCGCCCGCGCACGCAGCAGGCCCGACGGCGCCAGCTCCAGTTCGAGCAGGATCTGCAGTCCGGCCTCGACATCTTCGGCGGTAACCGACAGGCGGGCCGCTCCGGCACTGGTGAGGGATCCTTCTGTTTGCACCCCGTGCGCCGCCTGCGGTTCAAGCCGGGCTTCGCGTACGCGGAACAGGGCGACCAGTCCCGCCCGCCGCGGTCCCCCGCCAGCCCCGGAGTCCCCGTCCAGGCGGTGTGCAGCGAGCCAAGCAGATCCAGGCGCAGCGGCACGTCCGGCCCGTTGGCGAACAGGTGCGGCAGGGCCGCGTCCACCAGCACTGCTGCCTCCGTGGCGTCAAGGCCGGGCAGCTCCGCTCCCCAATGCGCCACCGACGGCAGCTGGTTCTCCGAAAGATCCAGCAGCACCGAGACGCCTCCGCTGCGCAAATGCAGCTGGCAGGGCCCGGCGGCGTCCAGGATAGAGGTCGGCTCGAGGACTACTGCGGTCACGGAAACTCCTGGGGCATTAGGCGAGCGGCGAACCTGCGCCGGAGGGGCAAGGAAAAGGTGATCTGCGTCATACTATAACCACGGAGATTTCTCCGTACCCGCTAACGGCAATCATCCACAGCCAGAATTGTGAATCGCCCATGCGGCGCTTTTGACGGTGGACACTGTCCTGCATGGGAGCAGTCACCCCGCAGGCTGACCGCTCCGCCAGCAGCCGGTCCGGGCCCGGGGCAGAACTGCGCCTCGGTCGGCCGTCAGCGCCCCAGCAGTGCGATGGTCCGGTTCCAGAGACGAAGCGCCAGCACGCCGTCGTACGCCTGCCTGTTGGGCCGGGCGACCTTGCTGCGACGGTAGTACCTGCCCGTTTCATAGTCCTTCACGGGAATGCCCTCGGCCAGATACACGAGCGTCCGGGCCCCGGTGTCCGGCGTCGCGGCCAGCCGGCGCAGGGGCGAGCGGTAGGCGGCACGCGCGAGGGCGCCGTGCCCGTTGAGGAAGCCGGACCCCACCAGACCGGGGTGGAAGGCTGTGGCGGTGGCTCCGTGGGAGCGGTGGCGGCGGTCGAACTCCCCGGCGAACAGGATCTGCTCAAGCTTGGCGGCGGCATAGGCACGGAAGGGGCCGTAGTCCTTTTCGTGCTCGAGGTCATCCAGGTCAACCCGCCCGAACCGGTTCGCCGTGCTGGAAGTGTTGATGACTGTGCCCCGTGATTCCAGTAGCCGGTCGGTCAGCAGCCGGGTCAGCAGAAACGGCGCCAGGTAGTTCACCTGGAAGGTCATCTCGTGGCCGTCCCGGGTCACCTGCCGTTCCCGGCCGAAAATGGCCCCGGCATTGTTCGCCAGCACGTCGATCCGCGGAAAACGCTGCAGGATTTCCGAGGCGAGGTTCCGGACGCTGTTCAGGTCAGCGAAATCGGCCGAGAGGGCATGGCCGCCGAGGCTTTCGGCAACCGCCGCCGTCTTATCCGGGGACCTGCCCACCACCACCAGCCGGTGGCCGTCCCGGGCCAGCTTCCGGGCTGCGGCCGCCCCTATCCCGTCGCTCGCGCCGGTGATCACAATGGTCCTGGAAACCACGACAGTCCGCTTTCCTCGATGGGACCCGGGCCCATCACCCTAACGGGGCGGGCCCGCTGCGGACCAGATGGTTCATCCTGTTCGGGACGGCCGCCGGACGCTTAGTCCAGGGGCCGGCGCCGCCAGAAGGCTGCCATCAGGGCGCCGGACACGTTGTGCCACACCGAAAACACGGCAGCGGGCAGGGCAGCCTCCGGCGAGAAGTAGTCCTTCGCCAGACCGGCCGCCAGCCCCGAGTTTTGCATGCCCACCTCAACGGCCATGGTGCGCCGCGCGGGAACGGGCTGCCGGAAGAGTTTGGCGGCGCCGTATCCCACGCCCAGTCCCAGTCCGTTGTGCAGCACCACGGCCAGCAGGATCAGCCACCCGGCTGTGAAGATGGCCTCCGAGCTTCCGGACACCACGGCAATCACCACGAACGTGATCGCCGCGACCGAAATCCACGGCAGCGCCGGCAGCACCCGGTCCACGAGTTTCGGAACCAAATACCGGATGACCAGCCCCAGCACCACGGGAATCAGCACGATCTGGACAATGGACAGCGCCATCGACCCGGCGTCGACGGACATGTAGCGGTTGGCCAGCCACAGGGCCAGCAGCGGCGTGAAAATGGGGGCGAGCAGGGTGGACACCGAGGTCATGGCCACCGAAAGGGCCAGGTTTCCCGGGCCAGGTAGGTCACCACATTGGAGGCTGTTCCGCCCGGCGCGCAGCCCACGAGGATCACGCCGACGGCAAGCTCCGGACTCAGCTGCAGTGCCCACGCCACGGCAACTCCGAGCAGCGGCATGATCATGTACTGCGCAACGACGCCGAGCAGCACTGGCAGCGGCTGCCGGATAACCAGCGCGAAGTCCGGCAGCGTCAGGGTCAGGCCCATGCCGAACATGATCAGCATCAGTCCCGGATTGACGTAGGCAGACAACCCTGCGTCGGTGAACGGCTCCGGGAAGAACAGCGCCGCCGCTCCCCCGGCAAGGATCAGCAGGGGAAAGACGGTGACGGCCACGCGGGCGCTGCGCTCCTCGGCCGTGCGGGGAGTTGGCGGCGCTGCGGAAACAGGATTCGGAGACATGCCCACATGCTGGCACTGCACGCCCCCGCACGCTATTTATGACGCCGCATGTGACCGGTTGTGACCGGCAGCCGGCCTTTCGGCGTCAGCTCCGCCGGGCCGAACGCCGGGCCGGCGCGCATCACCGGCGGCGGCCGTCTTTCTTGCGCATATCCTGCGCCAATCTTGAGCATAAACAGCATCCAGCCGGGGAAGGTGTCCTAGGCGGGACGTAGAGACCCCCGCCTGGAGCGCATGCCCGGGGAAACCCGGCATGGGATCCGCGGGAGGCCTTCGTTTGAGACCAACGGAGGCCTTCCGGAACTCCCCAGAGAGCGAAGGGCCGCTGCAGCTGCAGCGGCCCTTCGTCGTCGACCGCAGACACCGGCTGTGCAGGTTCCCGCTAAACCGAAGGCACTTCTTTTCCTTGGGCGGGGCTGTTGAAGCAGCCGCGTCTCCGGCGGCCGGTCCGTCCACCGGATAGGGTTCGGTGCGCGGCGGCCGGATCCGGTCGATCACGACCAGCAGCACCAGGGAAACAGCACCCCAGATACCGAGGGTCAGCAGGTGCGTTCCCACGGTGTCGCCGCCGAAGTACAGGATTGAGCGGATGGACTCCACGGCTGCGGGCATCGGCAGGACTTCATGCAGGAAACGGAAGATGTCCGGCTCCATGTAAATGGACATGGCGGCGCCGGAGGCCGGAACACCAAGGAACATCAGGATGCCAATGACCGGCAGGATGGCCAGCATGCCCATGAACCGCTCTAAGACCGCGGTGAACATGGCCACGCAGAACACCGTGACGGCGCCCACGCCCAGGAGCGGCCAGAAGTGCCCGTCGATAGCACCCACAAAGACATCGGCAATCACCCACAGGAAAGCGGAGATGCCCACCGCCCAGGCGGCAACGATCGGGATCAGCTTGCGCAGCGGCCGGCTTGCCGGAGCCGCGGTGGAACCCACAACAATGATCATGAACCCTGCCATGATCCAGCCCATGGCCAGGTACATGGTGGCCATGCCCATGGAGTCGCCGTCGCGAAGCGGCGCAACGTCTTCGGCTTTGAGCTCCATTTGCTGCCCGGCGGCAACCTGGCCGAACACTGAGTTCACCACCTGCTGCTGGCTCATGCCGGCTGCTTCGTTGCTGATCAACGCTGCCGCGGGACTCTCCGCGGACGGCAGAACGAAGGCGGCAACGACGGTGCGGTCCCGAACCTGTTCCCGCGCCTCGACAACGGAGTCCAGCACGCGCAGGTCGAAGAGCCCGGACATACTTTCCTCCAGTCCGGACACTGTCTGCCCGGCCTGTTCGGCCGTGGCGCCGACGACGGCGACAGGCATGTCGCGCGGTGCCGGCTGGTACATCGCGCCCAGCATGAACGAGAGCATCATCGTGACCATGGCCAGCGGGAACCCGGCCAGTGCGACATAGCGCCAGCGGCGGCGCTGGGGCGCGGCCCGCCGTGAAGCGAGGCCACGTTGATTGCCGGCGGGGCGGCGTCGGGCTTGCGGCGCCGCTTCAGCGCGTCCAGGCAAAGGGTGAGCAGCAGCGAAGCCGCGGCTCCGATGGCCAGCACGAGCAGGTGCCTGCCGACGCCGTTTCCGTCAAAGAAGAGAACCGACCGCAGCGACTCGCCGGTGGCGGCCGCGGGCAGGAAGCTGTGCAGGAACGGGTAAAGCTCCGGCAGCGTATGCACCGACATGCTCATATTGGAGGCCGGAACACCCAGCACCATCAGGAACAGCATGCCCACGAGCACGGCCATCGGCCCAAAAATGCGTGTCAGGAGCAGCTGCACGCTGCCTACGGCGAAAACCGACAGCGCACAGATACCCAGCACCGCGGCGGCGTGGCCTTCAACCACTCCCATGACGGGCCCGACGACGGTCCACACCAGCGCAGCAATCAGCGCCGACCAGCCGGCCAGCAGCGGAACAAAGCGCCGGAACCTCATCAGCTCCGGGGAGTTGGACAGCATCAGGCTCAGCGGCATGTACCCCGCGAGCATCAGCGCCGTGGTCATGAACATGGCGCCCAGGCCGGCGGAGTCGTTCTCCGGCAGCGGGGCAAGGTCCTCGGACTGCAGGGCCAGGCCCTGCGCCAGGACCTGCGGTGCCACGAGGGCAGTCACCGATCCGGCCTGCGAGGCTCCGGCGGCGCCGGCCGTGTACAGGGTGGCGGTGCCGTCGGCCAGGACGACGGCGCCCGCGACCTCGCGGTCCATCACCAGTTCCCGTGCGTCCCCGGCACTCCCGGTGACCCGGACGTCCACTGCCTCGGGATCGGCGGCCTCAAATGCGTCCGCGAACGCGGAGGCCTGCTGAGCGGTGCCGGCAACGGCGATCGGCATGTCGTTCGGAGCGGGAGCGTGCATGGCCGCGAGGTACCCGCCCACCAGCATGGACACCATAAGGAGCGGCATGAGGAACATGGCGACATAGCGGCCGATCTTCTCGGCCCTGGCCCGCTTCAGCGCGGCGGCGTCGAGACCGTCGGCAGCAGCCGGGTCCCCGTCCTGTTCCCCGGGGCTTTGCCCGGCGGGTAGTCGGTGGACGTGGGGGAATTGGAACTCAAGGTCGCGCTCCTGTGCTGTGGTTCGATGGTGGTGCGAGGAACACACCGGCCGGACGGCCGGTGCGCGGCCTGTGGGACCGACTCGTCAAAATTACGCCATGTGGCGTAAAGTTGGTTAATCGAGGCAACCATTACGAATGAGGCACATCCATGGGCCAGCACGGCGATCATGCACGCGGAATCCTGCTGGACGCGGCCGAGGAGCTTTTTGCCCGCCACGGGATTGACGCCGTGTCCAACCGGCGAATCGCCGAACATGCCGGCACCGCCAACCATTCCGCCGTCGCCTACCACTTTGGCGGCCGCGAAGATCTGTTGCGCATCCTGGTGACCCGCCACGTTGACGAGACGAACCGGCGCCGTACGGACCTGGCCCGCGGGCTGGGGGACGATCCATCACTGAGTGATCTGTTGGCATGCCTGATCCTGCCCTGGACCGAGCATCTGGCCTCACTGCCGGTTCCCGGCTGGCGCGCACGCTTTCTCAACCAGGTCCGGACCGTACCTTCAGTTCACGGAATTCTCACCCGCACGGCCACCGCAAGCCCGCTGACAGAGGACCTCATCCGGCGCGCTCAGGGTGCCCTCGTCGCCACGCCCCGTTCCGTGGTGCACGGGCGGTCCTGGATTCTCGGCAACATGGTGCTCGGGGTGTGCGCCGAGTACGAGGCGAGAATCCAGGACGGCGCGGAAGAACCCAACTGGACCGGCGTCGGCTACTTCCTCATCGATTCCTGTTCGGGGATGCTCTCGGCTCCGGTGACGCACCAGGGGGATTTCATCACGCAGCCCTCCCCCTCTATCTGCTGTAGCCGGCCCTCTCTCGTCGGACCTCACCGCCGGTGTGCCTCCACGGCCAGCCGGGTGTCCTCCGCCATCAAATCGCCGTTGATCGCCGCGCCGGCCGCGAGCCCTGCTGCAGCCGCCGCCATCACCTGCGTCATGGGTGCCGTGAGGTTGCCGGCGGCATAGAGTCCCGGCACTCCGGTGGCCCCCGCAGCATCGACCGCCACTGCCGTCCCGACATACAGTCCGCCGGCAAACTGTTCCTCGGGTTCAATCCCCAGGTCCGCCAGGTATCCGGCCCGCGCGCTGAGCCGCGAGAACACCACCACGGCCTGCCGCGGCACCAGTTCCCCGGAGTCCAGCCGGACACCGCCCAGCTGCGGGCCGCCTTCCACTGCAGCCACCTTGCCGCCGACCACCCGGATGCCGCGGGCGGCCAGCTGCTCGGCCTGCCCGCCGTCCGGTTCGCCGCATCCGTTCAGGAACAGCACGACGTCGTCACTCCACTGCCGCCACAGCAGAGCCTGGTGGATGGACGTCCCAAGGTCCGTGGCCAGGATACCGATGGCCTGGTCCTGAACTTCCCAGCCGTGGCAGTAGGGGCAGTGCAGCACTCCGGTACCCCAGTGTTCCGCCAGCCCGGAAACGTCCGGCAGCACGTCCCGGACGCCGGACGCAGCCAGCAACCGGCGTGCGCGCAGCACGCGCCCGTCCTCAAGCCGGACATCAAACCGTCCGTCCGGATTCCGTGTCACGGTGGACACCGCGCCCGCCACGAGGGTGCCGCCGTAACCGGCCACTTCAGCGCGGCCGGCCTCGTAGAGCTCCCCGGCGCCGTACCCTCACGCCCCAGATAATTGTGCACATGGGCCGCGGGGGCGTTGCGCGGATCTCCGGCATCCACCACCGCTACGGACCGCCGTGCCCGGACCAGTGCCAGGGCCCCGCTGAGTCCGGCTGCGGCACCGCCGACCACGACGACGTCGTACTCTTCCGTCCGTGCCGCCGTTGAGCTTTTATTCCCTGCCATGATGTCCTCCGGATTCGTGGTGCCGGGACTTCCCGGCTGTCCTTCCAGTCTGAATCCCGCCCATCAGGGCAGCAATGTTTCTTGCTGGTATGGCAAAATCAAGCCATGAGCACAGATGAAAATGACACCCTCAGCGGAGTCGGTCCCCGGCTCCGAACCCTGCGGTCGGACCGCAGCACCACGCTGGCAGCGCTCTCGGCCGCCACCGGTATTTCGGTGAGTACGCTTTCACGGCTGGAATCCGGGCAGCGCCGGCCCACGCTCGAACTGCTGCTGCCGCTGGCCAGGACCTACGGCGTCACCATCGACGAACTGGTGGGCGGGCCGGCAACCGGAGATCCGCGGGTACACATGCAGCCGATCAAACGCGGCGGGGCGGTGATCATTCCGCTTACGGAAAAGGCCGGGGGCATCAGCGCCTACAAGTACATTCTGCCGGCACAGCGCACACCTTCAGTGCCTGATCCCCGCACCCATGAGGGCTACGAGTGGCTCTATGTGCTGAGCGGAAAGCTGCGGCTCGTCCTCGGCGAGCAGGAACTAATCCTGCATCCGGGCGAAGCCGCGGAGTTCAACACCCGCCTGCCGCACTGGCTGGGCACTGCAGACCTGAAGGCGGTCGAGTTCATCACCCTGTTCGGCCCGCAGGGCGAGCGCGCCCACCTGCGGGCCCGTCCGTCCCCGACCCGGCGCCCGGCGGGCTGACCGGGCGAAACCGGCAAGTCACCCGGGCGCCGGCTCCGCAGTGCCCGGCAAGTCAGTGCCCGGCCTAATAGACCGCGATAAAACGCCCGACGACGCCGCCGGTCCGCAGCTTGTTGATCGCCTCCGGAATCTCCGCCTGCGTAATGATGTTCATCGGCGGGTTCAGCTTGCCGGACTTCATCAGGTCATACAGCGCCTCGAGATCGTCCTTGGTGCCGGATTTGGAGCCCTTGATGGAGAGCTGGTTGATGATGATCGGATAGGTGTTGATGGTGGCCTCCAACCGGCCCATGCCCACCTGGACCAGCGTGCCGAACTCCGCGAGCGTTTCAACGCCGGCGGCGGTGGTCGTGCCGAAACCGGCATAGTCCACGATCAGGTCCAGGTTCCTGTCCTTGAACTCACTGATGGATTCCGCCACGCCGGACAGCCCGATCTCATCGGCAAGGTTGCGGGTTTCAGGGTTGATCTCAGCGCCGTACACCTCGGCGCCGGCCAGCACGGCCACCCGCGCACCAATGTAGCCAAGACCGCCGAGGCCGATGATCCCCACCTTCATCCCGCGCCTGGCGCCGCCCACGGCCATGACCGCGTGGTAGGCGGTGAGTCCGGCGTCGGTGGCCATTGCCGCCAGGTCAAAGGGAACCTCGTCCGGCAGCCGGACCAGGTTGTCGTCGGTGGCCAGGAGTTTGGGGCCGAATCCTCCGTCCCATTTCCCGTAACCGAGCGCGTCGCCGTCGCTCATGACCGGCGCCAGTCCCACCCGGTCGCCGACCTTCCAACGCTCCATTCCCTCACCCACTTCGGAGATGACACCCGCGTTCTCGTGTCCCATGGTGCGCGGAAGCTCAAAGAACAGCGGCATCCAGCCGGGATCGTCCAGGGCCGTGACATCGGAGTGGCACACGCCGGCCGCCTTGACGTCGACGACCACCTGCCCGGGTCCGGCGTGCGGTTCGGGAACTTCGTTGAGCTCCAGTGGATTGTTGGTGCCGGTGAACTGCCATGCCTTCATGGGAAGGCTCCTTCCAGATGGTTGTTTTCGTTCCTGCCCGGGTCTGGGGAGGCCGGGTGCCGGCCCGGGCGGAGGACCGGTTTATGACGCCGGCCAGCTGCCCGGCGCCGGTCAGGCCGAAACCGCCGGGATCCGCCGCCGGCCGAAGGCCCGCTCGTACCCGAAGGCAAAGACCAATCCCACCGCCACCGCAATGGCGATGAGGATCAGCATGCCGATGATGCCGCTTTGCAGTCCCGCGGACGCATCGGCGTCGAAGTACAGCACGGCGCGGTTCGCCATGGTCATTTGATACAGCGGCTCGCCGCGGGCAATAAAACGGAAGAACCCGGGCAGGGCCTCCAGCGGCACCACGCCGCTTGCCGCAGGCAGCCCCATGAACACGACATAGATCATCGACAGGATCATTCCTGCGCTGCCCAGCGCCGTGATCAGCGAAAACGCCACCGCTGACACCGTCACAATGGATAGCCACGTGGTGAAGAAATACCAGACCCCGTGCGGGAGCGGCATGCCGACGGCGGCAGCGACCCACATCATCAGCCCGGCCGTGGGGAGGGCAGCGAGGACCACGATGCCCCACTTCGTGAGGAACGTGACCCAGCGGGGCGGCCGCACCGGAGGTCCCAGGACAAAGCGCGGCCCCAGCTCGATCGGCAGCACCCCGAGCCGGGAGTCGACCAGGAAATGGATGGCCACGGAACCGGCGACACCCACGACCATCAGCAGCACCGAATAGAAAAACGCACCCATGCCCAGCGCGGTCCCTTCCTGCGGTGTCTCATACGCAGTGGTGGTGACCTGGATCGGGTCGTTCAGCAGATCGGCTGACGTGCCGGCCACTCTCGGTGCGAGCTGTTGCTCGAGCTGCGTCGGCAGGTCGGCTCCGGCGGCGCGCAGCCGGCGGTCCTGTTCCGCCGCCGCTGCCGACTGGGCCTCCTGCGCCGCGGAGGTCAGCTGCTCCCCCACGTTCCTATTGGCCTGTTCCAGCGCGGGGTTCACGGCGTTGGTGGCCAGGCTGCTGGCCAGCGGGCCGGCCAGCGGATTGGTAAAGACGGTAATGGAGGGGCGAACCACTTCGGAATCCGACAGGGCTCCGCTTACCAGGGCAAGCGCATCCGCGGAGAAAGACTCGGGGATGACGACGGCGGCATGGATCTGGCCCTTTTCCAGCTGGTCCCGGGCCTCGTCCCAGGACAGCACCCGCAGGTCAATCTCGTCGCTGCGGGAAAAGCCCTGCCTCATCTGGTCGGTGATGGTGGCACCCAGGTCTTCCCGGCCGCCCCCGGTTGCCTCGGCGCCGGCGTCCTCGTCGACGACGGCGATGGGAAAGTGGTTCAGGTTGTTGCCCGGACTGCCCAAGCCGCCGATGTAGAGTGCCGTGCCGGTTCCGCCCAGCAGCAGAAGCACCAGCAGCGGCAGCAGCCACAGCCGGGGCGACAAATACGGATGATGTTCCTTGGCATGGCGGACCCGGCGGGGGCTGGAACCGGAGTCTGTGTTGGAACCTGAGCCATTTGTTGAACCGGAGTCCATGGGGTGGGCGGGCATGGGGCGTACCTCCAGAAGCAGGAGTTCTCGCGCTGACCTACCTTTCGAGCGTATCGGCGGCGCCGTGCTGCGGATACACGTTTGCCCCGAAACCGTCGGGCGGGCACACCACTATCCGCCGCCGTCATGCAGGCCGCAGGCGTTGGGCTGTTTCAAACCGGCCACCCTTTCATGCTTTCCCCTGGAAGCACCGCCAACATCCCACGGAGCATTGCCCGTCTCGATGCCGTGCGCAGGAAATCACGGGCGGCTGCCCCTGGATCCGCACTCGCTCAGCAATGGGAATGCCTATAATTAAATGATCCGGTTGTGTGGCCGCTGGCCCCTCCGGCCGATCCAATGGTCCGTTTCTGTCCCACCTGGTGATTCAAGTGCCCCTCGTGCGTACTGGCTCCGAGTTCTCAAGGTCCACAGCACCCACCAGCAGGCCACCGCTGCCCTCACGCGGGCTGCTCCTTGATTGGGATCCCGCGACCTATCGGCAAACACTGGAGCGGTTCGCCGGGGAACAGCCGCTCGCCGTCCCGCCCACGCAGTCCGGGTCAGGCTCGCCGTTTCCGTTCCGCCTGAAGGTCTTGGACGCCGATGTTCCGCCGCCGATCATGCTGCACCCGCACTGGGAACAGGCCCTGGCCGGATTCGTCCGGGAACAGGCCCGGGGCGTGCCGATGGGCGCCGGAAACCGCAATTACAAGGACCGCAACCCAAAGTGTGAGGTCGCCGTAGCCCTCACGCCGCTGCGTGTGCTTGCCGGGGAGCGGACCACAGAGGAGCTTCAATCCATCGCTTCGGCACTGGAACTGCCCTGGCTTCGTTCCTACCTTTCCTTCCGCCATGAGACCGCCATCCACTCGATACTGCGCATGTCGCCCTCCGAATTGGCCGCTGCGCTGCGGGAAACGGCCGACGCCGCGGACCGGGTCCACCCCCTCGAAGGACCGGCCGCCGAAGCGGTGACCGTAGTACGGCGCCTGCAGCAGCAGTTCCCCCACGACCGAGGTATCCTGCTGGCCATCTGCATGAAGCTGATCCATCTCGAACCCGGCCATGCGGCAGTGATACCTCCCGGGTGCATGCATACCTATCTGTCCGGCCAGGCCGTGGTGGTTATGGGCGTCTCCGATAATGCGCTGCACGCCGGTTTGACCAAGGGGTGCGTGGATCTCTGCGAACTGCAGCAGTTGACGTCCGCCGGACAGCCCCAGCCCTGCCCCCTGCCCGTTCTCGATGTTGGCGACGGTGAGCAGCGGATTCCGCTCTGGAGTGACGATCTGGATCTGCGGCGTGTGGTCGTGGGCGATGATCCCAAACCCGTACGGGTGGGGCCGTTCAGCGTTGTGCTGGCCGCGATGGAGCCTGCCGCCATCACCGTCAACGAGGTCACCGCGGACATGGAGCCCGAAGCGAAAATCCTGTACGCCGGGGAACCTGTGACGGCCACACTCACCGGACCGGCCCAGATCTTCGTCGCGTCAACGCGCTAGCATGCCGGCGGGCGGACCGGATTCTGCCTCACCGATCCTGGTTACTGGCGGCTGAGGATCTTGTCAGGTTTAGGTCCGAGCAGCAAGCCACCCCTGACGGGCATCCGGCTCGATGGTCTCGATGTACTCCCGCTCCTGGCGGAAGATGAACGGCAGATCGCTTACTTCCGCTGGGCGAAGGCGAGATGTGCTCATGAACCCGAGCATCCCGCATCGTCCGCCTGCATCCCTCGAAGGGCGCCAACAACCTGTTGGACTGCGGTCCGCTGGAGGGCTTCCGGCCGGCAGAGGACGTCAACGCGTCTGGCCAACGGCAGATCACGAATCGGCTTGAGCACAATTCCGCTGCCGGACGGCGGGGACGCGGTGTGGCGGGGCATCAGCGCGATGGCCGGGCCGGCGGACACGACCGCGGCGGCAATGAAGAACTCGTTGATCCGGTGCGTGATCTTGAGGGGCTGACCCGTATGGACGGCAATGGCCTGCAGGGCTGGCAGGAGCGGAAAACCGTCCTGAACGGACACCCATTCTTCATTGGTGAGGTCGGCAATGCTGACGCTTGGCTCGCCGGCGAGCCGGTGCTGGTCCGACATGGCGACATCCAGGGGCTCGCGCACCAGCGGCCGGACGGTGACCGAGTCGGGCCACGGCGGACTGTGCTCGAGGCGGTGCGCGATGACCAGGTCGTAATCGGCGGTCAGGGCCGGGAAATCTTCCTGTCCCACGTCCCTGTCGCAGCAGATCAGCCGCGGGCTGCCAGCACCGGACAGGGCCTGCAGGAGGGGGCCGAAGTAGGTCAGGCCTGCACTGTTGAACGCGCAGAGGCTCACTGTCGCACTGGGATCCTGAAGGTACTGGCTGACTGCCTGCTCGGCGGAGTGGATCGCGGCGCTGATGTCGACGGCGGCTCGGGCCAGCGCCTGACCGGCACCGGTCAGGACGAGATTCCGCCCCGCCGTTCGGTCAGAGGAACCTCTACCCGGCGCTGCAGTGCCGTGAGTTGCTGCGAAACCGCCGATGCCGAGACATGAAGGGAGCGGGCGACGGCGGCGAGGCTGCCTCGGTCACCCAGCTCCCTCAGCAAGCGCAACTGATGGAGATCCATAAGGACAACCTAAACTATTAGTTCACCAATTGCCCTCTCGTCTTACCTGTGCGGCGCCGACAAACTTAGAAGGTGCCTCCCTTACAGACTCCCCTCCAGCGAAAACACGGTGGACGACAAAGCCCGCTTGCCTCGCTCCTTGCAGCGCACAGGGTGGACCTTTTCCTGCTCCTGGTCGCCATTGTGTGGGGCAGCAGCTACCTCGCAGCCAAAACCCTCACCGACACGGTGGGCGTCAGCGTAATCCTCTCGCTGCGCTTCCTCATCACCACGGCGGCCCTGGCATTAATCTGGCTGATCTGGAACCGCCGCCGAAGCGGACCCCGCGAAATCGTCGTCGGCGTCATCCTGGGCCTCACGCAGGCTGCGGTACTCATCCTCGAAACCCACGGGATCGCCGGCACCAGCGCCACAAACGCCGGGCTGATCATCAGTCTCGTCATTGTTTTTACCCCCTTTACTGAAAGCGCGGCCTTCCGGGTACGGGTGCCGCGCACGGTATTCGCCGCCGGCGTTATCGCTGTCACGGGTGTTTGCCTGCTGGTCTCCGGCGACGGGTTCGCCACGCCAACCCTTGGGGACATGCTCGTGCTCGCGGCAGCCTTCGTACGCGCCATCCACGTCACCGCAGTCTCCGCTCTTACCCGGGGACGCGACTACGGCGCACTGAATTTGACCCTCATCCAGAGCGCGGTCTGCGCCGTTATCTACACCTCCGCTGATTACCCGGGCGTGCTCCGGGCGGTGCAAAGTTTCGATGCGGGTGAATGGACGGGTGTTCTTTACCTTGGGCTGGCGTGCAGCGTGTTCGCCTTCCTTGTCCAGACCTGGGCCATTCAACAAACATCAGCGTCCCGGGTCAGCCTCCTCATGGGAACCGAACCCATCTGGGCCGTCCTCATCGGAGTCACCATTGGCCGGGAAACTCTCGCCCTGCCGGGAACCGCCGGTGCCGCACTCATCATCGCCGGGACCTACCTGGGACTGCGGGCCGAAACACGCCACCGCGCATCAGTGCCCGCGAACTCCGGGTGAGCGGCGTCGTCCGTTTCGCGGCGGCTCAGCCCTGTGGCTTTCATCGCCTTGGGTGCCGGCCTGCAGCATGCGCTCGACGGCGGTGACTACCGCCTGCCGGCGAGCGGCAATTTCCTCGCCGCGAACCGGGTTTTCCACAAGACCGGTAAGCCCCTCCGGCGACAGCTGCCAGGCCTGCGCGATGGCGTAAATGAAGACCAGAACGTCGACGGCCGACAGTGGGCGTGCTGCCGCCGCGACGGCTAGCGCCTTGTTCCGATAGACATCGCCCGGCTCGGCGGTGGCCTCCGGCCGCTCGAGCTGAGCCCACATGCTCAGGCGGAGGACCTCGGGGAAGCGCTGATGATGATCAAAGACGTCCCCGGCCCAGCCGGCAAGGTCCCCGGGTCGCGGGGGACATTCTCGGCCATGCGGCGCAGCGCCTCGGCCACTGTCGCATCGAACAGGCCGCTCTTGCTGCCGTAGTACGCGTAGATCATCCTCACGTTGCTCTGCGCCTGGCCTGCGATCCGCTCCACGCGTCCGCCGGCGAAACCGTGGGCCGCAAATTCCGCGGTCGCGGCGGCCAGTATCCGCTCCTCGTGGCTTCAGCGTCACGTGCCATGCGTTTCCCCTCGGTAGGTATTGACGGGCCTGTGCCCGGACACTAGTTTACAAGTAAGTATCCATTTACTTATAGGAGTCGACATGACCCGCATTGCTTTGGTAACCGGAGCCAACCGTGGACTCGGCCGGGCCACCGCGCTCGCTTTGGCCCGGAACAAGATCAACGTCGTCGCCGCCTCGAGGGGCGGTGCGGGCGAGGTCGTGGACGAAATCCTTGAAATGGGCGGCGAATCCTTCGCCGTCCAGCTGGACGTCGCAGATCTGTCCTCCATCGAGGCGGCCCGCGCCGCGGTGCTCGCCGGGATCAGGCAGGAGTGGAACGCCCGCACTATTGATGTGCTGGTCAACAATGCCGGGGTGGGACTGTTCGCACCGCTGGGCGCCATCACGGCAGAAGACTTCGACACCACCTTCGCCGTCAACGTCCGTGGTCCACTCTTCGTCATCCAGGCCTTCCTGCCCCATTTGTCGGAGGAAGCAAGCATCGTGAACGTCTCGAGTTCACTCAGCCGCCACGTCAGCCCGGCCACCTCCGTGTATGCGGCATCGAAGAAGGCACTCGAGGCACTTACCCGGAGCCTCGCCGTCGAACTGGGTCCGCGGGGTATCCGGGTCAATTCGATCGCCCCCGGACCGACCGCAACCGACTTCAACGGTGGAGCCATGCGCGACAGCGAAGACATGCGCGCCGCGCTGTCCAGCCAAACCGCTCTCGGGCGGGTGGGCGACCCAGCGGACATCGCGGACGCCATCTCTGCCCTGGCGTCCCACGAGTTCCGCTGGGCAACAGGTGAGCGCATCGAGGTGTCCGGTGGAGTGCTGTTGTAATGGATGAACGTATCGAGCACGCCCTAGCCATCACTCCGTCGTCGTCGGCCGCCGCGCGCACTGTCGAGATCACGACCATCGGGGCGAAGACCGGGCGCAAACGCCGCATCGAGATCTGGTTCTATCGAGTCCACGACAAGATCTACCTCACCACTCAGCCGCTGCACCGCGCCTACATCTCTCAGCGAGTCCAGCCCATCGAAGAGTGGATGACCGGCAGCCCGCTCATGCACGTCACCTTCCAGCAGGGCTGAAGGGGCACACCCTTATCTGGCGCTGGCTTCCGTGCTGTTTCCGGCGTATACCGACTCCATGGGCCTGGATGCCTTGACGAGGAAACGCCGGCTGCGAACTTCGAACCCACCGGTTTGTGCGATCTGCTCGTGAATGCGCCAGAGATGCTCGCGGTGACTCACGGCATCGAAACCAGGTGCTTGCCAGGGAACCGCCCGCAGCTGGAACACGACAGCTCCCACATCGAGAAAACGCGTTGATACCAGCTTTTCGATCACTTGGCAGTTGACGAATCCCGCCCGGCTTATGATGTCTTGAAGCTCTTGAGTAGAGGCTGGCGCATTGATGTTAGCTGATGCCGGGATCCCCAGTGCTTCGTTGAACTCGAGGTCATTTAATAGTCCAACCTGCTGCGTCAGCAGAAATCCCCCAGGGTTAGCACCCGGCGGAACTCCTCAAGATTTAGGTAGCCGTGGCGGTTGAGGATCAGGTCGAATGAGGCATCATCAACAGGCAATAGTTCACACGTGCGTTTTTTCACTTCTATGCCAGTGTGGCTTCGCGTGCCTGTGCAAGGGTCGAATGACAGGCCGCAACACTGCGAGAGCCGCGTAGAGAGCAATCGAGGTCATGGTGATCGTGGCGCCTGGGGACAGTGGGTGGAAGTACGTGATGGATAGTCCGATAACGCAGACGGTTCCGCCGATACCCATGGCCAATGCCATCGTGTGGCGGAATGAAGTGGCGATCAGTTGCGCGACTGCCACCGGTACGATCATTAGCGCCGACACCAGGAGCACTCCCACCACCCGCATGGAAATCGCGACAGTCAGTGCTGCAGTGACTGCGACAAGAATGTTCAGGCTCCGGGCGGGGAGCCCGCTTGCCCGGGCGAATTCCTCATCGTGGCAGAGGGCGAAGAGCGCCGGTCGAAGTCCCAGACCGACGCCGAGAATGAGCACTGACAGGCCCCCGGTCAACCAGACATCGAGCTGATCCACCGTGGAAATGGAGCCGAAGAGGTACCCGGTGAGGTTAGCTGAGGTGCCCCCGGCAAGGCCGATGATGAGCACGCCGCCGGCGATTCCGCCGTAGAACAAAAGGGCAAGGGCCACGTCAGCGCTGCTTTTGCCCTTCCCTCGGACGTATTCGATCATGAGAGCTCCAGTGATGGAGGCGCCGATCGCCCCGGGTACGGCCCAAGCGTCCACTGATGTGCTGCCCGCCGCCGCGCCGACCAGCCAGCCCATTGCGACCCCTACGAGCGCAACATGCCCAATGCCGTCACCGACGAGGGCCAGCTTGCGTTGCACCAGGTAGGTCCCAATCACCGGTGCCGTCGTTCCGACCAGCACAGCAATTATCAGCGCGCGCTGCATTAGCGGACTTGCGAGCATTGCCGCGAACGTATCCCAGAAATCCGCGCTCATTTATGCATCCCTGCCGCGAAACCGTGAAGCGGGCCATCCTGGAGTACTTTTCCTTGATCAAGGACCACGGCACGCTCAATCATGCTGCCGAGTTCGGCCAGCTCATGCAAAACCACCACGATGGTTGTCCCGGCGCCGCGTAGGCGCTGCAGACTGGCAGCCAGCGCAGCTTTGGACGCTCGATCGATGCCTGATAGTGGTTCATCCACGATCAGCAGCCCCGGCTGACGGATCAGGGCCCTGGCGATCAGGACACGCTGCTGCTGTCCACCGGAGAACAAGTGCACGCTCTCGTCTGCACGCTCGGCCAGACCCACCTCCGCGAGGGCATTCCGCGCTCGGTCCCGGCTCCCCGGCCCCGGACGTAGGTGCCGGCCGCTGAGCAACCCGGACATTACGACCTCTTCGGCCGTTGCCGACATCGAAGGACTTGAGTTGACGCGTTGGGGCACATATCCGATACGTGACCACGGGACCGTGCTCCGGGCCGAGACATCGGAGCCATACAGGGCCGCGCTCCCGGAACTGAGCGGGACCAAACCCATCAGCGCCTTCACCAAGGTGGTCTTACCCGAACCGTTAGCGCCCAGAAGTGCCACTGTCTCACCGCCGGCTACCTGCAGGTTGATTCCGCTGAGGATTGCACCAGCCCCGAGGTCGACAGAGAGATCTTCGAGGAGGACCGCGGGCGCAGCCTTAGTCTGACTATTCACAGCCGAGCGCCTCACGTAAGGCGGCCAGGTTGGAACGCATCACCACGAGGTAGTTGGTACTGGGATCGGCCAAGGTTTCCAGCGGGTCCAGCACCGCGGTCTGGATCCCGAGGTCGGCGGCTATGGTTTCGGCGACCTTGGGGTTGACCAGCGACTCGGTAAAGATCGTTGACACATCTTCACCGTCGACGACCCGCTGGATCTTCGCCACTCGCGCGGGAGCAGGTTCGGCTTCGGGATCGATTCCCGCAATGCCCATCTGCTGCAGGCCGTACTGCGTGACCAGATATCCGTAGGCTTCGTGCGACACGACAATCGTGTCCCGCTCACACGCGGCTAGGCCGGCGGTATATTCCTCATCCAGGGCCGAGAGTTCCTGGATGAGCTGGTCCGCATTGTCTCCATATGTCGCCGCGTTCTCGGGATCGACGTCGCTGAGAGTTACTTCGACTTGCTCAGCGACCGCAGCCAACCGGTTGGGATCAAGCCAGAAATGTGGATCCGCCGAGCTGTTCCCCGCTCCTTCGCTGAGACTGGATCCGTCAGCGTTTTGCAGATTCGCTGACTCGGCAGCATCGATGGCGTGGTCCGGATTGGTCTGTTCGATTGCCTCATCAACCGCGGGCTGGAAGCCGGACGAATACACCACCACCGAGGCTTCACCCAGATCCCCGACCATGGCCGGGGAGAGCTCCAGGTTGTGCGGCTCCGCGCCCGGAGGCGTTAGGGAGCCGACGTCGACGGCGTCCCCTCCGACGGTCTGCATGACAAATTGCAGGGGGTAGAAAGACGCTAACGCTTTCACAGCTGTTTCACTGCCGCTGCCGCCAGCGGTGCCCCCGCCCGAGCCGCAGGCGGAAAGAGCCAGGGTGAATACTGCAGCGGGTGCTACTAGTGAGCGGCGCGGTAAGGCCGTCATCGGTATCCTCATCGTGTCCTAGTGCCCGTGCTCTTCATCCGCGTGGTCGTGGCCTTCGTGGCTTGATGACTCCGGGCCGCCGGTGACGACAACGAGCTCGGTCGGTGCCTCAGGCAGGTCGAAGCTATCCAGGACAGTGCCGGCTTCGACGTCGACGACGTGGAGCTTCCGGGCGGCGGCATCAGTCACGTAGGCGAATCCGTCCGCGCCCACCTTGACGATCGGGCCCGGTGACTGCCATTCATCCGGCTCTTCCCACGCGCCAACCACATCGATCTCGTGAATCATTTGGCCGGTCTCCTCATCAAGGACGTTAAGCTGTCCGTCGTAGGTCAGGACCAGGGCTTCGCCGTCGGCGCCGCGGGCGAGTGAGCGGAACCAGTAGGCGGACCCGAGATCCACCGTGGTGACCGAGCCGGACAGTGTGTCAAACAGGCCGATCCTTGTGGGGCGTTCCTTCTCAGCATCGGCGTCCACCTTGTAGTCGCCGAGGATGACCGATGATGCGTAGTGGCCGAACAGGTTACCCGAGCGCTGATAGTCCTCTTCGACAGGGACTTTATGGAACTCGCCGTCCCGGAAGACAACAGGTCCGTTCTCGCAGCCGAGCGCGACCACATCGCCCTCAGCCGTGGGTGCGGCGGCGGCTTCCCCGTGGACGCCGGGGCAGTCAGTGGTTTCGGCGATCACATCGCCTTCCGGGGACCGCACCTGAACGGTGTCGCGGGCGTCAGCGGTGCCCTGCGTGAGAAGAAGATCCCCGCTGGACAGAGGAACGGCCACACCGTGGTGAGCGCTGTCGGTGGAGTATTCCTCAATCTCGTCGTCGCTGATTTCGCCATCGGTGATGGCTTCGGAGTCCATCACCGTGATAGCGCCGGTTCCGTCAGAGAAAAGAGCGGTTCTACCGTCATGGACCACTACGTGGCCAGGCTCAGGAGCCTCAACGGTTTCCCCGGTGAGAGCCGGTGCGCTCTCGAAGTAGTGGTTGTGGTCCCCATGACCCTGAACAATCAGACCCGAATCGAAGAGGCTGAACCCCCCGGTGGAGCTGACCATGACGTGCCGCCCGTCTCCGGCGTTGTTGATGCGCAGGAAGCCCTCCTTGTCGGTGGTGGCAAGGACCTCACCGGATTCGGTGTCAACAGTCATCAGGCCGCCGTTGTACGTGAGAACGGCGCGGGGCACCAGCGCCGCAACCTCAGTCTGGCCTTCCCCTTCGGTGTGATGCCGGTCGGATGCTGCTGCGGAGGCAGAACCCGCAGCCGAGGGCTTGGAGCCGTCCGAACCGCCGGAAGCGGCGGAGGAACATGCGGATAAAAGAAGTGCCGCGGAAAGGGCCGCGGACAGTGCAAGTGGTGGTTTAGAAATCGACATGACTACAACCTAAATGCAAATGATTCTCATTAGCAAATGTCGGCGTCCATCGACGCGGCCCGCGTCATTGATGACGCCATCGCCCATCCCCGGGAGCTCTACCCGCGGCGCTTTTTATCGCACTGCGTCGTCACCTGGGACAGAAGCGTCATTCTCCATGAGGTGATCTGGAAAACTGGGCTGTTGCAGGGCCTGCCGCCAAGACCTCTTCCACGGAGCCCGCTTTACAGCGCGATGATTACGGCATCGCGGCCCAATGACACGCCTCACGCTCCGATGACCCCCATTTTCATGGCTGCGTCCTTCCGGTTGCCAACTTTTCAGATCCCTGCCGAAGGCCCGCCGAGGCTGCGCAGCAGCGCATCCAGGACCTGCACCTGTCCCTTGACCAGCCTGGTGCGGGCCACGGACTCGGGGAACCACCCGGCATCGTCAATCTCCGGATATTCCCGCACCTTGCCCGAACCCGGCGGCCACTCCAGCGCAAAGGTGTTGCTATCGATCCGGTCCGGCGCAAACCCGGCCTCAGCGGCAAACACGGTAATCGACTTTTTCGAGGACTGCCGGAATGTGCCCAGCAAGGCGTATTCGGCGTCGGGCGCCGGCGAACCCACTTCCTCGCCGAACTCGCGCAGGGCCGCCGCCAGCGGCTCTTCGCCCTCCAGGTACTCCCCTTGGGAATCGACCAGGCGTGGGCCTCCTTCCGCGCCCAGAACGGCCCGCCCATGTGCCCGATCCACACCTCAAGACCGGCGGAGGGCCGCCGGTACAGCAGGATTCCAGCGCTGGTAATCACCGTGATCCCTCCACCCTTTCCGCTGTGTCCAACCCACAGCCCGGACCATCCTCCGGGGCCGTGACGTTGTTTCCGTCGGGTCACCGGCGGCCCCGCGCTGCACAGCCCGGAACCCGGCCCTCCCGCGGTTACATGATTCGTGCAAGGATCAGCGTATGCCCCGGCGACTGATGCTGCTCGATACTGCCTCCCTGTATTTCCGCGCCTTTTACGGTGTGCCCGACACGATCCGCCGCAGCGACGGCACCCCGGTCAATGCGGTGCGCGGACTGCTGGACATGATTGCCCGGCTCACCACTGACTACGGGGCCACGGACCTGATCGCGTGCTGGGATGACGACTGGCGGCCCCAGTGGCGGGTGGACCTGCTCCCCAGCTACAAAACCCACCGGGTCGCCGAGGTGGTGCCGGCCGGGCCCGACGTCGAGGTCGTGCCGGATCCGCTCGAGGCGCAGATCCCGATAATCCTGCACACGCTGAAACTGGCCGGCGTCGCCGTCGTCGGCGCTCCGGAACATGAAGCCGACGACGTGATCGGCACCTACGCCAGCACCGCGGACATGCCGGTGGACGTGGTCACCGGCGACCGGGACTTGTTCCAGCTGATCGACGACGAGCGTGCAGTCCGCGTGATTTACACCGCCCGCGGCATGAAGAATCTGGAGGTGCTGACGGAGGCGCCCATCGTCGAGAAGTACCGGGTGCTGCCGGTGCAGTATGCGGACTACGCCACCCTGCGCGGGGATGCCTCCGACGGGCTGCCGGGCGTCTCCGGCATCGGCGAAAAGACGGCGGCGTCGCTGCTGGGCGAGTACGGTTCCCTGGAGTCGCTGCTGGCGGCAGCGGAAGATCCGCAGAGCGGACTGTCCGCTCCCATGCGTGCAAAGCTGACAGCGGCCGCCGACTATCTGGCAGTGGCCCCGACCGTGGTGCGGGTGGTCCGCGACCTGGATCTTCCCACGCTCGACGACGCCGGGGCGCAGCTGCGTCCGATCACCGGGGGCGCGCGGGCCGAGCTGGAGCGGCTCGGCGACGAGTGGAATCTGGGCGGCTCGGTGACCCGGCTGCTGGAGGCTTTCGGCCGGCTGAAGTGAGCTCAGGGCGAGCTCTGGTCCCGCCAAGAGTGGTTCTACATGTGGACCAAGGGCCTGGATCCGTGGCGCATCGCCGTGCTGCGCCGGTGCCCTCCAGCATTACCTCGAAGCCGCCTCTGTCCCACGCACTTGCGCGAGGACGAGGCCACCCAAGATCGCTGTGTTGTCACCGTCAGTCACCGCGGCCACCTAGATGGCGCTCATTGACCCTTCGACCCTCCCCATGTGCTGGTTCCATGGACACCAGCACTTACCTGTGTTTGTCTGGGCGGACGTCGAGTGCCCTGTAGGTTAACCCATCCTGTTCACCGGCTTCCCAAACCGGCTCGACAAACATGGGGACCGTCATTGGCTTCGGTGCCGGTCTGGTGAGCTTCCTTGGCGCAGCCGGTGGACTGCTGCTCCGCTAAAAGGCACAACCCGGGGGATCAAAGCCGCCCATTGGCGCCGCCGCCGGGTCGGGGGCGGGAATCTCCACCGCGACCGCGGCCTTCTTGTTGCTTCCAAACCGGGGGTTGGTGACTCCTGCCGCCCCTGACCAGTCAACACCGTCAGTCTCACTGCGAATAGGTTCTGGAGTTAGAGAGCATCGACGTTTTCCTTGGCCTGGACGTCGGCAAGACCGGTCACCACGCCGTGGCCCTGAACCGGGCCAGGAAGAAGCTCTCCGGGGTGAACTTGCTTCGCCGGGATATCGGTGTCTTTCGCGCGCCCGCAAGCCGGTCCTTAGCGGACACCTCCACAGCCGGCGGGTTTGCGCGTTCATCCGGGTGCGTCCACCACAGCACCCGGAGCGGCATAACCTAGCGGCGCAAAGCTATAGGGGATTACTTTGTGCTGTTCGGGTGATGAGTATGGACGTCAGTAAGGACCACTGACTGCTCATGGACGTAGAACCAGATCCGGGCTCCGTTGTTCAATTCGTACTGTCGCCTCCGGTGCGTCTTTCCTGCGCGGGCGATGAATTCCAAGTCGCCCTTCATCCCATGGCAGGTCGTGTCATCTGCCAGCGGATCGGACGTGAGGCGTTCCCAAGCGGCCACGACGGCATTGCGCTGGGTGGCCAGAACATCCGTCCAGCCTTTCTGGGCGTTGCTGGTGCCGAAGGTGATCTGGTACTCGCTGCGCCGCAGCGGGCGGGGTACGGATGTTTGCCTCGGGCTCATCCGCGGGGGTCTTCGACGGTTCCTGGTTCATCCAGCCAATCAAGATCATCCTCGTGGGTGTAGCCGGCAGCGACAGCCTCGGCAGTAGCTTTCCACTCGGCGAGAACAATAAAGAGCCGGTCGAAACTGGAAATCGCGGCACAGGCACGGGCGACCTCAACGATTTCCGCTGCGAAAGCCTCTCGCTGTTCCCCGGGCAGGAAACCCAGCCAGGGGAAGGGGCCCAGCAGTCGAGTCGTGAAGCTCTCCTCCCCGGAGCCAGCGAGGCCGCCACCAGGTGGGAGGCGAGCCGGAGGGCTTCATGCTCTCGCTCGACAATACGGGAGGGAAGCAGTGTCAGGGGTTCCCCGTCGCGCCGGGTAATCGTGACCGGCCCGTGGTCGGCGGCACGAAACACCTGGCCCGGGTTGCGGGACAGGTCCGATGAAGTCGCCGTGTGGGAGATGGCTTCAGTACTCATGCCTCCATTATTCTGAATATGTTCAGAATAGGCAACCGCCCGGTCGTGCAGCGCTCCGCATGACAATCGGCTGTTGAGACGGGCTGTTGAGACGGGCCGCTAATATGGCCGCCAGGGTTATTAGAAGCTGCCTGCCATATTTTGATTGCCGACCGTGTGGAGCAACGCGAGCTTTTTCTGCCCGCCCGAATAGGGGCGTGCGCCGTGGGGACTGTCCTTTACCCAGTCCGATGCGGGCCTTTCAGCGGCCGAACCTGGCACTTGGGGATGCGGGACCGGAGCCGCGCGGAGTGACAAAAAATCCGCTTCCATGGTTGGTCGGGTTTGTTGGGTTGGTTGCTTTGCCCGCATATCCAGACGGAGGGCATATCTGCCTTGAAGCCGTTCCGGGTGACTGTGTCACCTCTGAAGCGGGAGCCGGAGGTAGGAGGCGTGCTCGCCGCCGGTGTGGATGACATGTGTTCCCGCATTCGCGCCGACGTACTCCCGGATGCCCGGCATGAGAGTGCCGAGGAGATTCCGGGAGCTGATGATGAACCGCAACTGCTCACCCGGGTGGAACGCCAGGCCGAGGGGCAGTAGATCGATGTCAATCTCGACGATCTCACCGGCCTTGAGCTTTTCGACCCGGTCAAAGGAGTGCGCTGGTACGTCCTCGGTCGAGAGATCCGCGTCGAGATGGCGGGCCGAAACGCGAAGGCGCCCATCGGAGCCCTTGTACCGGAGGATCGTCGCACCGTGGTCGGTGAGGTCGTGGGCCATGGGGCTGTGGTTCGGGACCGTGAAGGCTTGCAGGGTGTGCCGAAACGGTTGAGCTTCTGGATCAGGACGAACAGGTCCATGTCGTCGGCCCCGCGCGCCTCAACGAACAGGTGTGCTTTCGGGTAGCCGACAAGGGTCGTCCCCTGCGTGAACGTCATGATGAATGACACCGCGTTCGGGTTGGCGGCCCTCTTCATGGTCGTACGCTCCGCCCGCTACAACGACGCCGCCGAGGACGTCGACTTCTCCGAGTTCCACGTCCTCGTGAAAGCTGATGCCATCGCCGTCCTCTGCCAGGACAAACGGTGGATCGACGGCACTGACGAAGCAACCATGACCGACAGTTCCACTGATATCGGTGACCGGGGAGGACGAACACTGCTCGACGATGAGCATCTGCTCAACCTCGGCCCTGAAGCCGTCGCCTACCGACTCCTCGACGCCATTGTCGATGGTTACACCCCGGTTCTGCGGGGACTGGCCATCGATAAGGAACGGATTGAACGCCAGGTCTTCAGAGGAGACGCTGCCGTTACCGAACGTATCTACCGGTTGAGTCAGGAAGTCATCGACCTGCAGCACGCCACTTCATCCATGGCGGACGTCCTAACTACCCTCCGCAAAGGATTCGGCCGCTACGAGGTCCCCGACCCCCTGCAGGCATATCTGCAGGACGTCGCAGACCACCTCACCCACTGGCGATTGGTGCCATGGTCACACTCGGCGTCGCATTGTTCATCATCTTCCGATACAAGAAATGGATGTAGGGCCCTGACGCCCTGTGGAGGATCCTTGTGCCGACAGGTTGTCAGATTGGTAATGGCACACTACGAGGATGATCACAACCTTGAACTTGCCAGTCACCCTGAGTGCTAAGGGCCGGGATTTCACTCTGCGGAGAGCTTCCGAAGATGATCTTGAAGCACTTATGCTTCTACTCGCCGATGATCCGATTAGCGCTGGTAGAGGTGACAAGGCTAGGAACTCTGATGCTCCCGCATACGGATCTGCTCTAACGGCGATTATCGAAGATCTATCCAACGAGATCATCGTTCTCGTCGACGATGAGGACGGGCTTCTGGCGACCATGCAGCTGACCCGAATTCCTGGAATGGCAAGACGCGGTGCAACTCGGCTTCTTGTCGAGCCAGTTCGAGTACGAAGTGACAGCAGATCAAGCGGGGTGGGATCCGCGATGATGCACTGGGTTACCGGCACAGCAGCACCCATGATCGACGCTGATCTCGTGCAACTCACCTCTGATGAGGCACGGCACGATGCGCACCGCTTTTATGAACGCCTGGGATTTGTTGGGTCGCATCGCGGATTCAAGTACAAAGTGGGGTGAGATTGAGTCCACCTAACGGGTGCACGAATAAGGATCGCTTATGACACTGGACAGCCGGCTACTGCTGCCCGAAGCCGGTGCTGCAACACCGTCGCCGGCAGGATTTATCTCCTTGGCCGCAACCGCCTCAGCTGCACCCACGGCCCGCCACTTTCACCGGTGCGCCGGTCATTAGCGACAGGTGAGCGGCGTCGGCAACCTGTGACGCCGCCACAGAATCCTCAGGAGGACACGGATTTTCGCGCCGGCCCAGGACCAGCTCCGCAAAGCCAGCATCTCCGCCTGGTAGGCGGCAGCAAACCGCTCCGCGAAGGTCCTGTACGGCGGCTGGGTGGACAGGGCGGAATCCGCCTCGGCGGAGCGGACCGCGGCTCTTCCGTCCAGGCCCACCATGACCGAGGACAGGGATCCGCGCAGCTCCAGGCGCACATCATGGCCGGCGCCGTTGTACCGGGTGGCCGATACGGCCCCCACGGTTCCGTCATCGAGCGTCACCACCACCAGCCCGGTGTCAATGTCGCCGGCCTGGCCAATGCCAGGGTCGCCGTTGTTGGAGCCCCGGGCATACACCTCCACGATGCTGCGTCCGGTGAGCCATCGGAGGATGTCGAAATCATGCACGGAACAGTCACGGAATAGCCCCCGGACGCCGCCAGAAACTCCACCGGCGGCGGAAACATGTCAGCGGTGACGGCGGAGAAGGAATGGATCCACCCGAGTTCGCCGGCAAGGAGCCGGCGCCGGGCCTCAAGGTACCCGGCATCGAAACGCCGCTGGTGCCCCATCTGGACAGTTCCCCGCCGCTCCCTCACGTAGTCCAGCACGGGGAGTGCGGCGGCAACATCCAGGGCGACGGGTTTTTCGCAGAAGACCGGCACCCCGGCGTCGACTCCGGCCCGGATCAGCTCCGGATGCGTTGCCGTACCGGCGGCGATCACCAGCCCGTCGATGCCCCGGGCCAGCATCTCCTCCGCCGATGGAAGAAACTCCGCATCCAGGCTTTGCGCCACCTGTCTCCCGCGGGCTTCATCCGGGTCCGAGATCATCAAGGAGATTCGACCGCCTCCGAGCCGGGGATGGCCGCGAAACGCGGCCAGGTTCCCGGCGTGCAGGACGCCGATCCGGCCGACGCCGGCCAGCCCCAGCCGCAGCATCCTCACCCGGAGCCCCCGCGGCAGCTCTTCGCGCCGCCGGATCCCCGGTCTCTACGCGCGTCCGGATTCACTGCCCGCAACTTCGGCTTCCACCTCGGCCACGACATCCTTGTGGCTGCCCAGTTCCTCCAGTTCGGACGCCAGCTCCACCAGCTCCGCACCACCGGCCATCTGGGCAGTGAGCTGTTCCAGAGTGACATCCTTCTTGTCGTAGTAACCGATGGACCGGCCGCGCTTGAGCAGCAGGAAACTGTCCCCCACCGGATAGGCATGGTGCGGATTGTGGGTAATGAAAATGACCCCCAGACCCCGGTCCCTGGCCTGCAGGATGTAGCGCAGGACCACTCCGGACTGCTTAACCCCCAGGGCAGCCGTCGGCTCGTCAAGGATTAGGACCTTGGCGCCGAAGTGCACTGCGCGCGCAATTGCCACGCACTGGCGCTCGCCGCCGGAGAGCTGGCCGATGGGCTGTTCGACGTCGCGCAGGTCGATGCCCATGTCCTGCAGTTCCTTCCGGGTGATCTCCTTCATCCGCTCCACGTTGAGGCGTTTGAAGGGACCGGCACCGGAGGTGAGTTCGGAACCCAAAAAGAAGTTGCGCCAGATGGGCATCAGCGATACCACGGCCAGGTCCTGGTAAACGGCGGCAATGCCCAGGTCCAGTGCCTCCGGGGCGAGGAAAAGCGGCGTTCCTCCCCCAGCACGGTGAAGGTTCCGCCGTCGTGCGGGTGCAGGCCGGCAATGATCTTGATCAGTGTGGATTTACCCGCACCGTTGTCGCCCAGAACGCACGTGACGCGGCCGGCGTCGACCGCCATGGTGACGTCGCGCAGCGCGATGATATTGCCGTAGTGCTTGCTCACCTCCGTGAGCATGAGCAGGTGCCCGCCTGCCGCCTCCCCGCCCTCCTGTGTTCCGGCCGGCCGCGCCGCCGCGCTGCTGTCCAAGGTGTCCATAACGATCTCCGTTCCGCTAACTCTGTTCGGCCCGGCGCTTGACCACCAGGTTCACGATGGTGGCCAGCAGCAGCATGAGGCCGAGGAAGAACTTGAACCAGTCCGGGTTCCATTCCGCGTACACGATGCCTTTGTTGGCCATGCCGAAAATGAACGCACCGATCGCACCGCCGATGGCCGAGCCGTAGCCTCCGGTCAGCAGGCATCCGCCGATGACGGCCGCGATGATGTAGAGGAACTCGTTGCCGATGCCTTCACCGGACTGGACCGTCGAGAAGGCAAACAGGTTGTGCATTCCCAGCAGCCAGGCGCAGAATCCCACGCCCATGAACAGCCCAATTTTGGTTTTCACCACCGGAACGCCGACGGCGCGGGCGGCGTAGGCATCCCCGCCGGAGGCGAAGATCCAGTTCCCGACCCGGGTGCGCAGCAGGGTCCAGGAGGCCACGGCAACGAGGGCAATCCAGATGAAAACGGTGATCCGCACGTCCACTCCGCCGATGTTTACCGAAGACGCGAACACCGCCTTGGCGGACTCGAAGCCGTCCATGGTGGAGATCGACGGCGTGGAAACGCTGCCGCCGATGGCCCGGGTGAGACCGAGGTTCAGACCAGTGAGCATCAGGAAGGTTGCCAGGGTGACGATGAAGGAGGGCAGCTTGGTCTTGATCAGGATCCAGCCGTTGATGAAACCGATACTCAGTGACATCACTAGTGCAAGTGCCACCCCCACCCACACGTTCACTGAGAAATACCAGCTGAACAGCGACGCCATCAGAGCCGAGCTGATGACGGCAACACCGGTGGACAGGTCGAACTCCCCGCCGATCATCAGCAGGGACACCCCCACCGCCATGATCCCGATGGTCGACGCCCCGTACAGCACGGTCGCAATGGAACCGGGCTGGAGGAAGATCGGCGCCACGGCCGAAAAGAAAACGAAAAGCGCAATGGCGCCCACGAGCGCCCCGATCTCCGGCCGTCCCAGCAGCTTGGCCAGCGGGCTTTTGGCGGCCACCCGCTCGTCGGCCACCGGTGCTGCAACAGTAATTGCGTTTGCCATGTCACGTTCGCTTTCTCTGTGCTTCGGCCCGTATCGGGCCGGAAGCTGGCTGGGTCCGTCAGCGGATGCCGTCTTCCGCGAACGCAGCCACCTGCTCGGCGTTCGTGGAATCGATAATGGTGGGACCGGTCAGGACCGGCTGCCCTCCCCGATCTGGAATCCGCCGCGGGTGTGCTGCCAGAGCGCGTCAACTGCGCCGTAACCCTGCATCCACGGCTGCTGGTCAACGGTGAAAATGACCTCGCCGTTGACAATCCGTTCGGCCAGTTCAGCGTTCAGGTCAAAGGACGCCACCTTCGCGTCGCTGCCGGAGGTCCCGACGGCGTTGAGGATGGTGAGCGTGTACGGGGCACCCAACCCGATGACGACGTCGGCGGCTTCCGTTGTTTGCAGCTTCGCGGTCACGGTTGACTCCACCTGGGTCATGTCGGTGCCGGTTACATAGAGGATTTCCGTTCCCGGAACCTGGGCCTGGACACCGGCGCAGCGGTTTTCCAGCCCGACGTGGCCCTGCTCCTGGATGACGCAGACGGGGTGCGTGTAGCCGTCAGCTGCCAGCCGCTGGCCTACGGCTTCTCCAGCCAGGCGCTCGTTGGATCCGAAGTGGGTGAAGGCCCCCAGCTCGGCCGAACGGTCTTCACCGGCGTTCAGGCTCACCACCGGAATTCCGGCGGCCTGGGCCTGCTCCAGCGCAGAGGCCACGGCGTCGGGCTTGGCCAGGGTGACGGCGATGCCGTCCACCCCCTGCTGGACTGCCTGCTCGATGAGCTGCGCCTGCCGGCCGCCTTCGGGATCGGAGAGGTACTGCAGCTCCACATTGTCCTTCTGCGACGCCTCTTCCGCGCCCTTGCGCACGATGTCCCAGAAGGTGTCACCGGGGGCGGCATGGGTAATCAGGGCGATCGTAATCCGGTCGGTTCCGGCGACTTCGCCGCCGCCCTCACCTCCGGTTTCCGGCTCACGTCCTCCCGAACTGGAGCACGCCGTGAGAACGAGGGCCGGAACCAGTACACCGGCCGCCGCCAGTTTCCGCCAGGAAAGCTTGTGTGACACGAGAGTCTCCTTTGTCTTCGTGATCCCCGCCCTGAACCAAGGGCCGGCCAGCGGAGGCCAGGACCTCACTTCAGCCGGGAAGTCCAGAATAGCGACCGGCCTCACAGAGTCAATAGATTGTCAGGACATATACACATCGCGCAGGATACGGGCCCGTCTGCCCGCCTATCTAGTGGGACTTACGGCCGCGACAGGCGTCACTGCTACAATCGACACACAGTCTTTGTCCTGACATGTCGGGGATGGTACGCGAAGGAGCGGCACATGGGTGCGGAACTCAACATTAAAATCGACCGATCCTCCCCGGTGCCGCTGTACCACCAAGTGGTTCAGGGCATCGAGGCAGCCATCCACAGCGGTGAGCTGGAGTACGGCTCCCGGCTGGACAACGAAATCGAACTTGCCGGCAAGCTAAACCTGTCCCGTCCGACCATGCGCAAGGCGATGGATGAGCTGGTCCGCTCCGGGCTGCTGGTGCGGAAGCGGGGCGTTGGGACGCAGGTTGTCTCCAGCCAGGTGCGGCGTCGGCTGGAACTGTCCAGCCTGTACGACGATCTGCAGCGGGACGGCCAGAAGCCCTCCACTGAGGTGCTGGAGTTCCGCCACGGACCGGCTGACGCCGAAATTATCCAGGCCCTCGAAATGCCCGACGGCGTCAACGTGTACCACTTGAAGAGGTTGCGCAGCGTGGGCGGCAAGCCTTTGGCACTGATGGAAAACTGGGTCCGGAACGACATCACAGAGATCACCGAAGAAGGACTCCGCCGCGAGGGTCTCTACCAAATCCTCCGAAACGCCGGCGTCAACTTCCGCCTTGCCACCCAGAGGGTGGGTGCCACGGTTGCCACTGCCAAACAGGCAGAGTTGCTGCACACCTCACCCGGTGCCGCCCTGGTCACCATGGAACGCACAGCCGTGGACGACGCCGGCCGGAATGTGGAGACGGGCCGTCACGTCTACCGCGGCGACTCGTACAGTTTTGAGATGACCCTTGTTCAGTCGTAGTCCACGTATTGACAGGACATACTGACATAGCAAGAATCGACGCATCTTCCAGTGTCCGGCGCCGACTGGCTGGGCCCGCTTCAAAGGAGAAGGATTCATGCCCCAAGGACTCGGCATCGCAGTCATCGGAGCTGGAATGGCGGGCCGGGCGCATGCCGCCGCCTACCGCACGGCGTCGACACTGTATGAACCCACGCTTCCGCCGCTCCGGCTCACGGCCATTGCGGACATCAATCCCGATTTTGGCACTGCAGCAGCCCGCCGCTTCGGCTACGAACGGTATGAAAGCGACTGGCAGGCGGTCGCTGCGGCCGACGGCGTCGACGTCGTCTCGGTTGTCGTCGCGAATGCGCTGCACCGCCCCATCGTGGAGGGTCTCCTGGCGGCGGGAAAACATGTGCTCTGCGAGAAGCCGCTCAGCGACAACGTTGACGAGGCCGTGCGCATGGCTCGAACCGCTGCGGAGGCCGGTCCGCTGGCTCGTCTCGGCTTCACCTTCCGGCGTTCCCCCGGCATCGCGTACATCAGCGGGCTCATTACCTCCGGAACGCTGGGTCAGGTACTGCATTTCAGCGGCCGCTATTGGACCGATTATGCCTGCAGCCGCACCGCACCGATGAGCTGGCGTTTCGCCGGTGGGCCGGGAACCGGTGCCCTCGCCGACGTCGGCAGCCACCTCACCGACGTCGCCGAGTTCCTGTGTGGTCCCATCACCAATGTGTCGGGCGGCCGTCTGGCCACCGTTATCGGCGAAAGACCCTTACCACTTGGCGCAGTCATGGGTCACGAGCACAGCGCCGTGAGCGACGAGTCCGTTCCGGTCGAAAACGATGACTATGCGGCGTTCAACATGGAGTTCGCCCAGGGGTCCGGGTCGATCGAAGTCTCCCGGGTTGCGGCCGGGCACCCCAACACCCTCACGTTTGAAGTGTTCTGCGAGAACGGCTCCGCCGTCTTTGACCAGCGGCGTCCCGCGGAAATTCAACTGTTCCTCAGTCGCGGCGCCGGTGCAACGGACGGCTTCTCCCAGATCATCCTGGGGCCGGAGCATCCGTACCTGGCCGGCGGCCTCGCGATGGATGCGCCGGGGGCCGGTTTTGGCCAGAATGACGCCTTTGCCTACCAGGCACGCGCCTTTCTGGAGGAAGTCGCCGGGCTGGACGAGTCCCGGTCGCTGCCGCGCTGTGCCACCTTTGATGACGGAGTGCACAATATGGAAGTCCTGCAGGCTGCCACACAGTCCGCCCTGGCCGAGGGAAAGCGGGTGCACCTGTGAAGTTCGGACTTTATACCGCCGTCCTGCACGACCGGAGCATTGAAGAGGCCCTTGATGTCATCGCTTCGCTCGGACTGGATGCGGCAGAAATCAACGCCGGCGGATTCCTGCCTCCGGTCCACCTGCCCCTGGAACAGATCCTGACCAGCCAAGCCGCCCGTGACGACTACTTGGGCCTCTTTGCAGAACGCGGACTTCACCTGGCCGGCCTGAACGCCAACGGCAACCCGCTGCACCCAAACCCGGCGATCGGTCCCCGCCACGCGGAGGACCTGCGGCAGGCCATCCGCGCCGCCTCCCTTCTGGGGCAGGAACGGGTGGTCACGATGTCGGGTCTTCCCGGCGGCGAGTGCGGCGCCACGGTGCCCAACTGGATTGTCAACGCCTGGAATTCCGGATCCTTGGACGTCCTGGACTATCAGTGGAACGAGGTGGGGCTGCCCTTCTGGCGGGAGATCGATGCGTTGGCTGCCGACCACGGCGTCAAGGTCGCCATTGAGATGCACCCGCAGAACCTTGTCTTCAACCCTCCCACCCTTAAGCGCCTCGTCGAGCGTGCAGGCACCACCAATGTCGGTGCCGAGATGGACCCGTCGCATCTGTTCTGGCAGGGCATGGATCCGATAGCCGCCGTCAACTACCTCGGCCCCCTGGTCCTCCACGCCGCGGCCAAGGACGTTCGGATCAATCCGGACTACGCCCGTATTTACGGCGTGCTCGACGAACGCTTCGAACGGATCGACCCGGCTGAGGAGAGGACCAACCTCGGCGGCCATGAGTTCGCTTACCGGTGGCCCGAAGACTCGGCCTGGGATTTCGTGGCTCTGGGCCGCGGCCACGGCCAGGAGTTCTGGAACGCGTTCATCGCGGCGCTGTACACGGTGGATCCGGACATGGCGGTGAACATCGAACATGAGGATGTTTCACTGGGCCGGGTTGAGGGCATCCAGGTTGCGGCAGAGGTGCTGCTGGACGCGGCCGCGGCCCTCCGGCAACCGGCCGGCCCGTAGAGACAAGGAAAAGGAGCGCGACCATGCCGGAAACACCTCAATGGGTTTATCCCCTCGGTTCCGCGAACGACGGCGACTGGCAGGTGTCGCTCGGCGCGTCCGACAGTGCCGCCCGGGTTCCGGGCTGGGCGCACACCGGCATCAAGGTGGCCGCGCTTGCCCCCGGGAGCTCCGTGTCGTTGGCCGCTGAAGCTGAAGAGCGGCTGGTTATTCCACTCGAGGGCGCCTTCTCGGTCACCATCGACGGCACCACATATGAGCTGCGGGGCAGACGATCGGTCTTTGCCGGACCTGCGGACGTCCTGTATTCAGGAATCCGGACTTCTCTAACCATTTCCTCCGAGGACGGCGGACGGGTTGCCATAGCACTGGCACCGGCTTCCGCCGGCTATCCGGTCCGGCTCATCAGGGCGGAGGAAACACCGGTGGAACTGCGGGGATCCGGCGCCTGCTCCCGCCAGGTCCACAACTTCGGTACGCCCGGCACGCTTGAGGCGGACCGCTTCATCGTCTGCGAGGTCATTACTCCCGCCGGCAACTGGTCTTCCTATCCCCCGCACAAGCATGACGAGGAAAAGGACGGCGAGACCAGCCTCGAGGAGATTTACTACTTCGAGACCCAGACCGCCGCCGGCGCTCCGGACTCAGGGACCGCCGATCCCGTCGGATTCGCGCGGGTTTACGCCTCCGACGAGCGGCCCATTGATGTCAGCACGGAGGTGCGCAGCGGCGACGTCGTCCTGGTGCCCTACGGCTGGCACGGCCCGGCGATGGCGGTGCCGGGCTACGATCTCTACTACCTCAACGTCATGGCCGGCCCCGGCAGGGTCCGGGAATGGCTGATCAGCGACGACCCGCACCACGGCTGGATTCGGCAAACCTGGGACACCGAGCCGATGGATCCCCGGCTCCCCTTCACCTCCTGATTCCCCGGCGGAGGGAGAGCCCTCCGCTGAAGCCCCCTGCCCTTAGCCGAGGGCCGGAGCCGCCGCGGGTCCCTGCCGGCGCAGTGCAACGGCGTCCCGGGCGTGGAACTGCTCCTCGAGTTCCTCCAGTGACTTCCCCCGGGTCTCGGGAAGATAGGCCTTCACGAACAGCACGGCAAAGACACCGACGCCGGCGAACAGGAAGAAGGTCCCGGAAATCCCGATGGCCGCGGTGAGCACCGGGAAGCTGAACCCAACGGCGAAATTGACCATCCACAGGATGAACGCGGTGCTGCCCATGCCCAGACCGCGGATCCGCAGCGGAAAGATCTCTGAGAGCATCAGCCAGGTCACCGGCGAAATGGCACCCTGCTGGAAGGCCAGGAAGGAGACGGTCAGCGCCAGGATAACGAATCCCCGGCCGGTCCCTTCCGGCAACACCAGTGAGAACAGCCCGATCAGGGCGAGCACCACTATGGTGCCCAGCTGTCCGATCATCAGCATCGGACGCCGCCCAACGCGGCCGAGCAGCCAAATGCCGACAAAGGTCGCCAGCACGGAGATCACCCCGTTGGCGATGTTGGCCGTCAGCGCTGCTTCGGTGCCGAACCCCGACTCCTTCAGGATCTCCGTGCCGTAGTACATGATCGAGTTCACGCCGGTGATCTGCTGGCAGATGGCCACGCCAACGCCGATGAGGAAGATCCGGCGCATCCACGGAACGTTGAGGTCGCGGATGGACCCCTTCTTTGCTTCATAGTCCTCGCGGGCAAGGTGACGGACCTCGTCGAACTCCCTGCGGGCGGTGGCCTCGGTGCGGATCTTCTTCAGCACCTCGAAGGCTTCCGGGAAGCTGCCGATGGAAGCGAGCCAGCGCGGGCTTTCCGGCACCCGCAGCATGCCCAGCCAGAGGCCGATGGCCGGCAGGGTGGCCAGCACCAGCATCCAGCGCCAGATGCCGAGGTTTTCTCCCCAGATGTTGCCCAGTACGGCGTTGGTGATGAAGGCGAGCAGCTGGCCGGAGACAATCATCAGTTCGTTCCGGGTCACCATCTGGCCGCGCAGGTGGGCCGGGGACATTTCGGCCAGGAACACCGGGACCATCGCTGAGGCTCCGCCCACGGCCAGCCCGAGGATGAACCGGAACAGCACCGTGATTTCCACGTTCGGCGCCAGGGAGACCCCGATGGTGCCCAGCAGGAAAACCGCGGCCAGACCCATGATCAGCCGGCGGCGGCCGAACCGGTCCGCGAGCCTCCCGCCGGTGATCGCGCCGAATGCTGCGCCCACCAGCAGTGAACTGGTCACGAGGCCGGTGGTGACAGGTGTCAGGCCCAGGTCCTCCTCCATGAAGGGCAGGGCACCGTTGATGACGCCGGTGTCATAACCGAACAGCAGTCCGCCCAGGGTACTGACGGCCGCGATCCGCTTCAGTGCCCTGTTGGGTTTCCGCTCATCGACCGGCCCGGGCGTTCCGGTTCCGGCCGGACTGTCCGGCTGAAGTTCCTCGTTGGGCTGGCTGGTGGCGCTCATGGTTCCTCCGTCCCTTCCCGGTTCGCTCTGTGTCTTCCCCCGTGTCCGCGGACCAAATCCTTCATGGTGCTGAGTTGATAGCGGGATACTTCAGCGGCATTCTCGTTTTCGGCGAAAACACTCGACACCATCACGGTTTCCGGCCGGTCCAGGAAGCCGTTGCCGGCCAGCGCACCGAAGAGCTCCGGCCAGTCCACATCGCCGTCGCCGATTTTCAGGTGCTGGTGCACCCGCACACGATTTCCGGGCGGGTTGGTGATGTACCGCAGTCCGGAGGACGCGGTGTGGTTCATCGTGTCGGCGACGTGGACCACCCGCAGCCTGTCCCCTGCAGCGGCAATGATGTCCTCCGGGGGGTCCACCATGTGGAAGGTATGGGCGGCCACATAAACCATTCCGAGGTTCGGGGAGTTGACGCCGCGGATCACCCGCCAGGCGGCGAGGCCTTCCTCCACAAAGTCGTCCGGGTGCGGGTCGATGGCCACGTGCACGCCCTCGCGCTCAAACAGCGGCACCAATTCCTCCATGGACCGGTAAAACGCTGCCTCGGACTCCTCCGGCTGCTCCGGGCGGCCACTGAACTCGGTGTTCAGCTGAGAAACACCGAGGCCGACGGCGATCTGCACCGCGCGCTTCCAGTAGTTGACGGCGGCCTGGCGCATATTTTCGTCCGGGGAGGACCAGCGCAGCACGGGCAGGACTGAAGCGATTTCCACCGCGGCTTCAGCGCAGGCCTTCCGCAGATCCGCCACCAGGGCGTCGTCGGCCTTGGGGTGGGTGAAGAAGGGCAGCACGTCGGGGTGCGGCGTGAGCTGGAGATACTCATACCCCAGGTCAGCGGCGAGCCGCGGAAATTCCAGCAGGTTGTGGGTGCGGACGAACGGTGTGGGATCCAGGGCGATCTTCATGGCAGAACCTTCCGTCAGGCCCGGAGGTACAACGCCGGTTTGTCGTTGAGGACGACGTCCACCTTTTGACCGGTCCGCTGCGCCTCAACTCCGGCCTCGCAGCAGGAAGCGGCCGCGTACCCGTCCCAGGCGCCGGGCCCGTCAATGCCGCCCTGCCGGGCAGCATCCACCCAGGCTTGGACCTCCCGGTCATAAGCGGCGCTGAACCGCGCGGCGAACCCGGGGCTGACCGGGCCGCCCCAGCGGCCCTGCGTGCTGAGGTACGGACCGGCGTCGTTCCCGATCCGGAAAATGCCCTGCTCAAACACCGCCTGGGTGGCGACCTCGTAGCCGAACCGGGCGTTGACGTAGATCTCCACGTCCGCCAGCACGCCGGACGCTGTTTCGAGCAGTACGTGCTGGGGGTCGTGCTGGCCGGCAGGAGCGCCGCGGGTGGCCTTGCCGGTCCGAACTTGGACGGAGATGATTTCTTCCCCGGTGAAGAAGCGGACGGCGTCGAACTCGTGCACCACGGAGTCATTGATCAGCATCTCGTTGGTGAAGCCGGGAGGCGTTGACGGGTTGCGGTGCTGGTGGTGCAGCATCAGCACTTCCCCCAGCTCGCCTCCGCGGATCAACGCCTGGAGCTGGGCGTATTCGGCGTCATACCGGCGCATGAACCCAACCTGGATCCGCTGGCGGCCCAGCTTTTCCTCGGCCTGCACCACCCGCCAGGCCGATGCCGAGTCCGGCGTCAACGGTTTCTCGCACAGCACCGGAAGGTCGCGGGCCAGGACGGTGTGCAGCGCCTCCTCGTGCAGGAAACCGGGGGTGGCGAGCAGCACTGCGTCCGTGTCCGGATTCCCCAGCACCTCGGCCACGTTGCTCAGGGCGGTTGCGCCGGGGATTCCCGCGACAGCGGCAGCGGCGCGCTCCGGATCGATGTCGACGACGGCGCCCACCTCCGCTCCGTGGATGCGCCGGTGCAGGCGCTGAATGTGGTCAACGCCCATGCGGCCGGCTCCGATGACGGCGACGCGGAGATTCTGGCTCATCTGAGCCTCCTTAGGGAGTCGGGCTTGAAGAGTTGGGGGTTAGGCGTCCGGTGGTGAGGCGACCCGGGTCCGGGAACTGCAGGCGAGCAGGTAGTCGCGGGTGCGGCGGGCGATGGGCAGCGGGACGCCGAAGTCGGCGACGGGATACATGTCCTGCTCCACGATTCCGAAGAGCGGCCGGCCGAGGTTTTCAGCGGCGGCGATGACGCGGGAGAGATCGGGCCGGCCGCGGGGCGGTTCCGTCATGACGCCGGCGAGGTTTGCCGCCGCCCAGGTCAGGTTCTGCTGCCGCACGTTGACCAGGATGTCCGGATCGATCTGTTTCAGGTGCAGGTAACCAATCCGGTCGGGGTATCTGGAGATCAGGTCAACGCTGTCCGCTCCGCCGTATTCGGCGTGCCCGGTGTCCAGACACAGCGAGACCAGCGACGGGTTTGTCCCCTGCAGGAAACGTTCGATGTCCGGCTGTGAACACACATGGGAGTCGGCGTGGGAATGAAACTGCTGCTGCAGCCCGTAGTCCTCGGCCAGGACCCTGCCCAGCCGGTCGTGGCCGGCGAGCAGGTCCTTCCATTGATCAGCGGACAGGTCGGAACTCTCCAGCGCCTCGCCGCTGACGTCGTCGCGCCACATCGCCGGAATCACCACCAGATGCTCCCCGCCCAGCGCGGCCGTCAGTTCCGCGACTTTCCGGACCGGCTCCTCCGCGGTGCCCCTGTGCTTTCCCCGTGGTTCCCGCCGCGGTGTAAGGCGGTGAATACAGTCCCGGCACTCAGTTTCAGGCCGCGCTGTGCCAGTTCGTCGGCGAGCCGGACCGGATCGGTGGGGAGGTAGCCGTAGGGGCCCAGTTCAATCCAGGAGTAGCCGGCACCGGCCGCCTCGTCGAGGAACCGCTGCCAGGGAGTCTGCCGGGGATCATCGGGGAACCAGACACCCCAGGAGTCGGGTGCGGTGCCGATGATGACTGTGTTCTCGTCCATGCTGGTCCTGCCTTCGTCAGTGTGCTTGAGCGTGTCCTGCTCCTGCTGAAACCTCCAGCCGAGCTGCGGCTGCCTACCCGATGAGCGGCCGCTGCCGGGCTTTAGAGTCCGAGTACGTGGCGCTCGCCGCCCGGGTGGACTCCAGTTCCGATGTTTCCGCCACCGGAACATCCCACCAGGACTCGGAATCGGGAGCGTCGATCAGCGGATTGGACTCAAGGTGAATGAGCACCGGCCCGCTGCCTTCGGGTTCAGCCTTGGCCTTTGCCACGGCGGTCTCCAGGTCCGCGATTCCGTTCGGCCCGGGGTCCACCCGAATCACCCGAACCCCCAGGGACGCCGCGTTGGCGGCCAGGTCCACCGGCAGCGTCCCGCCCTCGTCGAAGGTATGGGCCTTGGCGTCCAGGGACCGGAACCTGGTGCCGAACCGCTGCGAGCCCAGCGATTCCGAGAGCGCCCCGATGGAGGCGTAGCCGTGGTTCTGGATCAGAACCACGATGAGCTTGATGCCTTCGGCGACGGCGGTGACCAGCTCCGTGTGCATCATCAGGTAGGAGCCATCCCCCACCATGACAACGACGTCGCGCGGCGTTTCGCCGTCGCCGTTCCGCTGCGCCTCGTCGATGGCGGCGCGCTTGACACCCAGTCCGCCGGGGATTTCGTACCCCATCGTGGAAAAGGCGTATTCCACGTGGTAGCCGTACGGGTCACGGATGCGCCACATCTTGTGCAGGTCCCCGGGCAGCGAGCCCGCGGCGCACACAACGACGTCGCGCGGTTCCATCGCCCGGTTCACCGCGCCGATGATCGCGTTCTGGCTCGGCAGCGGAGTGTGCCGCTCGTCGAAGGCCGCATCGACGGTGCGGTTCCAGCGCCGTTTCTCGGCTGCCATGAGCCGCTGCAGGTCCGCGCCGACGCGGTAACCGCCCAAATGCTCTGCCAGGCGCACCAGGGCCTTGCGGGCGTCGGCAACAATCGGCAGGCTGCTGCCAAGTTTGTAGGCATCGATCGGGGCGACGTTGATGTTCACGAACTGCACGTCCGAACTCTGGAAGGCAGTGTGCGAGGCGGTGGTGAAATCCTCGTACCGGGTGCCGATCCCGATCACCAGGTCGGCTCCGCGCGCGACGGCGTTGGCCGCCGTCGTGCCCGTGGAGCCCACCGCGCCCAGGCAGTACGGCGCATCCCAGGGTACGGAGCCGGTCCCCGCCTGGGTGTAGGCGACGGGGATGCCCGTTTGCTTCGCCAGCAGGTTTAGCTCCTGCGCGGCAAGGGAATACAGCACGCCGCCGCCGGCGATGATGAGCGGGCGCCTGGCCGCGCGGATTAAGCGGGCGGCAAGTGCAATGTCCTCCTCGTCGGGGGCGGGCCGGCGGATGCGCCAGTCGCGTTCCGCCAGGAACACTTCGGGTACGTCCATCTCTTCGGCCTGCACGTCCTGGGGCAGGGAAATGGTCACCGCACCGGTGTCGGCCGGATCCGTCAGCACCCGCAGTCCGGAGAGAAACGCCGAAAAGAGCTGCTCGGGGCGGACCACCCGGTCAAAGTAGCGGGAGAGGGGACGGAAAGCGTCATTGACGGTGATGTCGTAGGCCTCGGGCCGCTCCAGCTGCTGCAGCACCGGGTCGGGGGCGCGGGTGGCGAAAGTGTCGGAGGAAGCAGCAGCACCGGGAGCCGGTTGGTGGTGGCCAGCGCGGCGCCGGTGAGCATGTTCGTGGCTCCGGGACCGATGGAACTCGTTACCGCATAGGTGGCCCTCCGCCGGGTGTGCCGGGCATACCCCACGGCCTGGTGCACCATCGCCTGCTCGTTGCGGCCCTGGTAGTAGGGCATCAGCGCCGGGTCCCGCACCTGTGCCTGCTTCAGCGCCTGCCCCACGCCGGCCACGTTGCCATGGCCAAAGATGCCGAACATCCCCGGGAACAGGCGTGCGCGGTATTCGGGCCCGCCGGCGTCGTCCACTGTGTACTGGTTGCCCAGGAATTCCACCACTGCCTGGGCTACGGTCATTCTGCGGGTAGCCATCAGTTGGAAACCTCCTGCTCGCTGCGGGTGTTTGATGCGGTGCCGGTGTCCAGCAGCGCTGCCGCGGCCGCCACGGCTTCACTGACGGTGCCGGTTTTCGGGAACAACAGGGTCCGACCCACGGTCAGGCCCTGCACGCCGGGCAGTTTTAAGGCCTCTTCCCACAGCGAGTACGTTTCCTGCGGGGAACCGGTAGGGTCGCCCCCGAGGAGCACAGTGGGCATGGTGGTGGATGCCAGCACCCGTTCCATATCGCGGACGACCGGCAGCTTCAGCCAGGTGTAGGCACTCGTGGAACCGAGCCCGGAGGCGATCGCCACCGACGTCATGACCGCATCCGTGCTGAGATCGTTGCGGAGCCGCCCGTTCTCCCAGACCGACATGAAGGGCTCCACCATGGCGACCAGCCGCCGCTGCGCCAAACTGTTGATGGCCTTAGCTGTGGCTTCCAGCGCGGCGGGCGTGGCAGGATCGCCGAGGCAGATCCGGGTCAGCATTTTTCCGCCGGTTGCTCCAATTTCCTGCAGTGCCGCAGCGGTGTGTCCGGTGAAGCGGTCCTCGACTTCATTGACGGACCGGGCCAGGCCGCCGCGGTTCATGGACCCGAACAGCAGCTTGCCGTCCAGGGCGCCGAGCAGGAGCAGGTCGTCCATGATGTCGGGGCTCGCCAGCACGCCGTCGACGGCGGGATTGGCCAGTGCTTCCTGCAGCCGGTCGAGCAGCCTGCGGCGGTTGCCCATGATCGTTGGCCGGTCCCCGACGCCGAGCGCACCGCGTGCGGGATGGTCCGCTGCGACGATGAGGTTCTGCCGGCCCGCCGACGGCCCGGCGTGCGGAGTGCGGCCGGCTGCGGCACGGCGGACGGCGTCCGGATCCTCGAGCCGGATGCGGGACAGGTGCTCATAACGCCGGGGGTCCTTCACGGCTCCCGTCATGGCAAGGCCTCCAGCAGCTCCGGAACCATGCGGCCGCGCTCAGCGAGCAGGCCGGTGACCTCCGCCGGCGTCGGCATCGCGTCGGCGCAGGAAATCCGGGACGCCACCAGTGCGCCCGACGCATTGGCATACTCCAGCACGGCGGCCAGCGGCCAGCCCCCCAGCAGCCCGTGGCAGAGCGCGCCGCCAAACGCGTCTCCGGCTCCCAGGCCGTTGACGGTCTGCACGGGGACCGGGGCGGAGACCACGCGCTCTGAATCCGTCTTGGCCAGCACGCCGTCGGGGCCGAGCTTGACGATGGCCAGACGTACCCCTGTTTCGAGCAGCCGGTCTGCCTGCTCATCGGGTGTCCCTGCGCCGGCTGCCACCGCGCATTCAGTGGTGTTGCCGACGGCTACGGTGACGTACGGCAGGATGCGGGCAATTTGCTCCCGGGCCGCCGCAACGGACGGCCAGAACATCGGCCGGTAGTCCAGGTCCAGTACCGTGTGCCGGCCCGGGTCCAAGGTGTCCCGGGGGCGCGCCTCGTGCGCCGCCAGCTGTGCGGAGCGGCTGGGCTCCTGGCACAGCCCCGTCACAGTGGACCAAAAGATGCCAGTGTCGCGGATGACCTCCAGATTCAGTTCACCGGCCGTGATCTGCAGGTCGGGAGCGGTCGGGAAGCGTCCGTAGAAGTACAGCGGAAAATCATCGGGCGGACGAATGGCGCAAAATGTGACCGGCGTCTGCAGCCCGGCCACAGCACTCACCATGGTGTCGTCGACGCCGAACTTCTGCAGTTCCCGGTGCAGATACTCCCCGAAGGGATCCTGACCCGTGCGGGTAATGACGGCGCTTCGGCGTCCGTGCCGGGCCGCCGCCACCGCCACGTTGGACGGCGAGCCGCCCAGATATTTGGCGAAGGTTGCGACGTCGGCCAGGCCCACGCCGATGTCCTGCGGGTAGACGTCAACGCTGATCCGCCCCATGGTGAGCACGTCGTGAGCCACTGTAATCCGCCGGCCTTTCCGCTCCGGACGGAAAGCCCCGCCCGATTCTGGCTATGGATGTGACCGAAGCCACACCCATACTCTGCCGCCCAGAGTTTGTCCTGTCAAACCTTTTAACCAAACACCTTGCTTCCCTCCGGCTTAGCCCACCCTGCGGCCATTTTTCCTGTTCGCACATCGACAGTGCACGCCTTAAACTGCTGGATATGTCCTGTCATAATTAGGACTTTCAGCTAGGACGAGCAGGGCCTTGGCCGGCCACCGGGCTGGTTTGAGGAGATGAGCCGTTCCCCGCCCTGGAAGTTGCCCGTGTCATTGAGTCGCCAGTCGGAGCAGGTTTGCCGCCAAGCTAACCCTCGGTGCCTCATTCAGGAAGACCCTGCAGTCCGAGTATCCCGATACCCATTTGCAGGTACATGGTTGCCGACTGCAGATCATCGACACCTCCGGGCAAAAGAAAACACCCCGGTCCGAAGACCGGGGTGTTACCTATGTCGCGACTCATCCGGAAACGATGTCTCGACTCATCACATCGGTGCCCGAAGTGGGACTCGAACCCACACACCTCTCGATACTGCATTTTGAGTGCAGCGCGTCTGCCAATTCCGCCATTCGGGCCGGCCCTGCGGTGTGAATCACAAAGTTCACAATCCGTGTTGGGCGCGAATCTACTCTACATGCGGATAGGCTATTTCTGTGAACTGTCAGTTCGCACACGGCAGTCCAACCGCATTCTGAGGAGCACCTGTGTCTGAGTCAACCGAGCCCGCCCCTCCAACACGCCGGCGCGGCGCGTCATCGTCGCTGAAGATGAGACCCTGATCCGCCTCGACATCGTGGAAATCCTCACCGGCGAGGGGTACGAGGTCGTCGGAGAAGCCGACAACGGCGAGAAGGCCGTCGCCCTGGCCACCGAACTCAAGCCCGACCTGGTCCTGATGGACGTCAAGATGCCCGTCATGGACGGCATCTCCGCAGCTGAGCAGATCGTCAAGGCGCGCATCGCCCCGGTGGTCCTGCTGACGGCGTTCAGCCAGAAGGAACTGGTGGAGCGCGCCCGCGAGGCGGGAGCCATGGCGTACGTGGTGAAGCCGTTCACTCCGGCGGACCTGATCCCGGCCATCGAGATCGCCCTGTCCCGCCACGAGGAAATCAAGGCCCTCGAAGAAGAGGTCAGCGACCTCAAGGAGCAGTTCGCCACACGCAAGCTGGTGGAGCGGGCCAAGTCGCTGCTGACCACCAAGATGGGCCTAACTGAACCCGAGGCCTTCCGCTGGATTCAGAAGACCTCCATGGACCGCCGCCTGAGCATGCGGGAAGTCGCCGAAACGATCATCAACCAGGTCAACTAAAACCCCGGCCCGGGACCGCCCGCGCCGCGCTCAACGGCACCTGCAGCCCAAGCCCTGCCCGGCGAACGTCGGGCAGGGCTTTTTGCCGCGCCCGGAAATGCACGCATCCCGCCGTTACACGCTTGTGAGTGCCCGGTTCTTGATCAGCTGGAATTCTTCCTGGTTAATCGATCCGGAGTTCAGGAGATCCTGTGCTTTGGAAATCTCCTCACTGGGACTCGCTGCAACTCTGCGGATGTACGCCTCAGTGGACTCCTGAGCGGCCCGTGAGCGTTCCATCGCGCGCTCGTTCATTCCCTTGCCCCGGGCAATGATGTACACGAGGACGGTCAGAAACGGGAAGATGACCATGAAGATGATCCAGATGGCTTTCGCCCAGCCGCTCAGACTCTGGTCGCGAAAGAGATCGCCGATGACGGCAAACAGCGTGAACAGATAAGCAAAGAACACCATGGCGCTGAAGGCCCACCACACGATGTCCCAGAAATTCTCCCAAAAACTCATTCGGATGCCCACTTTCATTCGGGGTGTGAAACCTGGTGGTTGCCTTTGAGCGTGATGAATGCGCCTCGTGACCGAACAGGCTGATCCCAGTATCGGTCCCCCGTATCAGCAGAACCACCCTTCCGGCGGCAGAAGGCTGCCGCGAACCGTGCATCGGCCACTTCGCCCGCGGGGTCAATGCTGTGTCCGGTGGACGAGCAGCAGGTGGCGGATGTGCTGACTGGTTGCGGGCTACGGCGGACGGAATGCGGAGACGATTAGCAGCCATATCCGGAAAATTTGATATATCTTTATAAATGTGGATAGTGCACACACAAAAGACTGCCCGGCCGGATGACCGGCCGGGCAGCACTAATGTTCCAGGGGCAACCAGGTTAGATGGGTTTTGCCTTGCCCTTGTTGGCACTCTTGACCGGCCACGGGCCAACCTTCTCCTTGACCCGCATCTGCCCTTCGAGGCGCTGACCGGCGTCGGCGATGTCCCCCACCTTGTGCACCTTGACGGTGTTGGTGGACCCGGCCTGCCCGGGAGGCGAACCGGCGGCAATGACCACTAGGTCGTCGAGATCCACCAGGTCATTCTCGATCAGGGTGCGGTCCACCTGGGCCGTCATCTGGTCGGTGTTCTCGGCGAATTCCACGAGCATCGGCTGGATACCCCAGAAGAGGCTCATGTAGCGGTAGGTCTGTTCCACCGGCGTGAAGGCAAGTACCGGCTTCTTCGGGCGCAGGCGCGAAAGCCGGCGGGCCGAGTCACCGGACTGGGTGAACGTGCAGACAAACTTCGCGTCCAGCTGGTCGGCGATTTCGACGGCGGCGCGGGTGATGGCACCGCCGCGGGTGCGGGGCTTGGAGCCCAGGGCCGGAACGCGGTTCAGGCCGTGCTCTTCGGTGGACTCGATGATCCGCGCCATGGTGGTCACGGTTTCGATCGGGTACTTGCCCACGGAGGTTTCCCCGGACAGCATCACGGCGTCGGCGCCGTCGAGGACGGCGTTGGCGCAGTCGGAGGCCTCGGCGCGGGTGGGGCGCGGGCTGTCGATCATCGATTCCAGCACCTGGGTGGCCACGATGACCGGCTTCGCCCACCGGCGGGCCAGCTCGATGGCATTCTTCTGGACCAGGGGCACGTCTTCCAGGGGAAGCTCGACACCGAGATCGCCGCGGGCGACCATGATGGCGTCGAAGGCGTCAATGATTTCCTCGATGGCCTCGACGGCCTGCGGCTTCTCGACCTTGGCGATGACCGGCACGCGGCGGCCTTCTTCGTCCATGACTTCATGGACACGGCGCACATCGACGGCGTTGCGGACGAAGGACAGGGCGACCATGTCGACGCCGGTGCGGATGGCCCACCGCAGGTCGGCCTCATCCTTGTCGCTCATGGCGGGAACACTGACGGCAACGCCTGGCAGGTTCAGGCCCTTATTGTTCGACACGGTGCCGGGAACGGTCACTTCGGTGACAACCTTAACGTTGTCCACTGCGGTGGCGCGGACTGCCACTTTTCCGTCGTCGATCAGCAGGGTGTCCCCCACGCTGACATCGTTGGGCAGGCCGGTGTGGGTGGTGGAGACGATGTCCTTGGTACCCGGCACGTCCTCGATGGTGATCGTGAAAACGTCACCCTTGTTGAGGAAATGCGGACCGTCCACGAAACGGCCCAGGCGGATCTTCGGGCCCTGGAGGTCGGCGAAGATGCCAACGGGCTTGCCCAGTTCCTCGGAGGCACGGCGGACGTTGTCGTACACGGATTTGTGCACATCATGGTCGCCGTGGCTCATGTTCATGCGGGCAACGTCCACACCCGCGCGCAGAACGGCGACGGTGTTTTCGTAGCTTGCGATTGCGGGGCCGAATGTGGCCACAATTTTTGCGCGTCTCATATGTTCCAGCCTAGTCGCCCGGCGGCAATTACGCATGGAGACGGGCCGCAGACGTCGTGACCGGTGGAAAGTGTGGCCCGTGTTCTTTCTCTCACGCTTCCCCGGCGGGAGCGGACCCCGGTGCCCGAAGGACAATCATGTTCGCCTCGACTCCGGCGAGGAACTGCGCACCGGCCCGGGTCAGGGTAAGCTCCTTGCGCTTGGCACCGGTACGCGCCGCATCGACCTCCCTGCTGAGCAGAAAGCCTGTGTCCTGGAGCCGCTTGAGGCTCCGGTACAGGCTGCGCTCAGTGACGGTCCATCCAGTGGCAGCCGCAACGTTTGCTGCGACTGCTGCCACGGTTGCCGGCTCCCGGGCGGCCACGGCGCTCAGGATTACCGGTGTCAGCATCGACTTCTTGTAGGTTTCCACCCAGGACTCAATCCTGGCTTCCACCCATTCCTGTTCCTCCGTGGAGCGTTCCTCCGTGGAGCGGGGCATGCTCAGTCCTCCCATCCGCGGCCCAGGATGCTGCCCGTGAGATGGATGAGCAGCCCCACTCCCCATGCGGCACTCATGAGAAGTGTTGCTCCGAACCACGGTGTCGCCAGGAGCTCCTGCGCAACCGCGCCCTCACCGCCGGTCGCTCCCAGGCTGACGGCACGCACCACGGCATGCGCAGTGAAGGAGACCGTGACGGTGAGGAAGGCGATCGTGTGGGCGATGGCGAATCCAAAGCGCACGTGCAGGAGTTTGCGCCGGTTTACCGCCATCCAGGCGGCAATTCCAGCCGCGGCGACGGCGGTGAGCACCCCGGCGAGGACGCCGATCCCTCCCCGGCCAGGGCAATGGCCGTTTGGACGAGCACCATGGCGGCGGCCAGGCCGAGCAGGTACGGCAGCAGCAGTGAACGAGCGTTGACGGTGGGCGAGGGCAGCGTTTGCGTCGTCATGCAGGCACCGTACCAGTGGAACACTACCTAGGGAAGAGGCCTGCTGGAGCACATGGGGGCCACCTGCTTCAGCACCGGCAGACCCTGTCCCCTACAGCAGCGAAATTGCCCGGTCCGTGGGCGCCACCGGTGCCGGCAGCCGGGTGGAACCCATCAGCCACTGGTCCACGGCTGCGGCGCAGGCCCGCCCTTCGGCAATCGCCCACACGATCAGCGACTGGCCGCGGCCGGCGTCGCCCGCGGCGAACACTCCCGGAGTACCGGTCATGTAATAGCCGTCGCGCACCACGTTGGACCGCTCGTCGAACTCGGTTTGGAGCTGGTCGGCAAGCCCGGCCGGCTCCGGCCCCGTAAACCCGAGGGCCAGGAACACCAGGTCCGCCGGCAACACCCGCTCGGTGCCTGCCTTCGGTACCCGCCGCCCGTCCACGAACTCGGTTTCGGCCACTTTCACGCCGGTCAGCTGCCCGTTCTCCCCCACAAACTCAACCGTGGAGGACAGGTACGTGCGTTCCCCGCCTTCCTCATGCGCGCTGGCGGTTTCAAACAGGGTCGGGTACATCGGCCACGGCTGGTGTCCTGCACGCTCAGCCGGCGGCTGCTGTCCGATAGCCAGCGTGGTCACGGACGCAGCCTGCTGGCGGTGGGCAGTGCCCAGGCAGTCCGCACCGGTGTCGCCGCCGCCGAGGATGATCACGTGCTTGCCCTCCGCCGAGATGGAGTTCCGGACCGGCTCCCCCGCGACCGCGCGGTTGGCCTGCACCAGATAGTCCATAGCGAAATGCACGCCGTTCAGGTCACGGCCGGGGATCGGCAGGTCGCGCGGCACGGTGGCCCCGGTGGCCACCACCACGGCGTCGTACCGCCGGCGCAGCTGCTCCCAGCTAATGTCCCGTCCCACTTCGACGCCGGTGCGGAACCGGGTTCCCTCGGCGCGCATCTGATCCAGGCGCCGGTCCACCTGCAGCTTTTCCATCTTGAAGTCGGGGATGCCGTAGCGCAGCAGGCCGCCGATCTTGTCGTCGCGCTCATAGACCGCCACGGTGTGCCCGGCGCGTGTGAGCTGCTGGGCCACGGCCAGACCCGCCGGGCCGGAGCCGACGACGGCGATGGTCTTGTCCGTCAGCCGCTCGGGAGCATGCGGGGTCACCCAGTTCTCGTCGAAGGCCTGGTCAATGATCGAGACCTCGACCTGCTTGATCGTCACTGCCGGCTGGTTGATGCCCAGTACGCAGGAGGCCTCGCACGGCGCCGGGCACAGCCGTCCGGTGAATTCCGGAAAGTTGTTCGTGGCGTGCAGGCGTTCAATGGCTTCGCGGCCCTTGTCCCGGTACATCAGGTCATTCCACTCCGGAATGAGGTTGCCCAGCGGGCACCCCTGGTGGCAGAACGGGATGCCGCAGTCCATGCAGCGCCCCGCCTGCTCCTTCAGGACACCCTTTTCCTGGGCTTCATAGACCTCTTTCCAGTCCATGATGCGCACGGGCACGGGGCGGCGCGGCTGGGTCTGGCGTTCACGTACTTTCAAGAATCCGCGTGGGTCAGCCACCGGTTACCTCCAAAATTCGGGTCCATGCTTCGGCGCCGTCAGGGTCGAGACCCGCGTCGGCGGCGGAAGCGCGGGCATCCAGCACGGCCGCGTAGTCGCGCGGCAGCACCTTGGTCATGCGGCGGGCTGTGGCGGCAAAGTCCTCGAGCAGGGATGCCGCCAGGACGGATCCGGTCTCTTCGGCGTGCCGGATCAGCAGCCCGCGGACAATGTCGGCGTCCTCCGCGTCCAGCGGCTCAAGGCGAAGTTCGCCCTTTTCGATCGATTCCTTATTCATGCGCTCCGGCACCAGGTCCAGCAGATATGCGGTGCCGCCGGACATGCCGGCGCCGAAGTTGCGTCCGGTGGGGCCCAGGATCAGCGCCTGTCCGCCGGTCATGTATTCGCAGCCGTGGTCACCGATGCCTTCGACGACGGCGGTTGCTCCGGAGTTGCGGACCAGGAAGCGTTCGCCCACCTGGCCCCGCAGGAACATCTGCCCGCTGGTGGCGCCGTAACCAATCACGTTTCCGGCAATGACGTTGCGGGCGGCGTCGAACACGTTGGTGCGGTCCGGGCGGACGATGATCCGGCCCCCGGAGAGGCCCTTGCCCACGTAGTCGTTGGAGTCTCCGAGCAGGCGCAGCGTGATGCCGGCCGGCAGGAACGCACCAAGAGACTGTCCGGCCTGGCCGGTGAGGGTCACGTCGATGGTGTCGGTGGCGAGGGTGTCGATGCCGAACGTTTTGGTGACGGTGTGGCCGAGCATGGTGCCCACCGAGCGGTCGGTGTTCACCACGTCCAGGGCGATCCGCACCGGAGCCCGGTTCTGCAGCGCGTCGGCGCTCATTTCGATCAGTTTGTTGTCGAAGTGGGCGTCCAGCTCGTGGTTCTGCGGCACCATGTTGCGCAGCGGTGCGCCGTGTTCAACCACCTCCGAACCCCGCAGGACCGGTTCCAGGTCCAGGCCGTCGGCCTTCCAGTGGTCGATGGCGGCCTTGGTGTCCAGCACTTCGGTGTGGCCAATGGCCTCCTCGAGTGAGCGGAAGCCCAGTTCGGCGAGGATTTCGCGCACTTCCTCGGCCAGGAATTCGAAGAAGTTCACCACGAACTCCGGCTTGCCGGAGAAGCGTGCCCGCAGTTCCGGATTCTGCGTGGCCACGCCCACCGGGCAGGTGTCCAGGTGGCACACGCGCATCATGATGCAGCCCGAGACCACCAGCGGAGCGGTCGCGAAACCAAACTCCTCTCCCCCGAGCAGCGCCGCAATCACGACGTCGCGCCCGGTTTTGAGCTGCCCGTCAACCTGCACCACCACCCGGTCGCGCAGGCCGTTGATCATGAGCGTCTGCTGGGTTTCGGCAAGGCCGAGTTCCCACGGGGCGCCGGCATGCTTGAGCGAGTTCAGCGGCGATGCGCCGGTGCCGCCGTCGTGCCCCGAGACGAGGACGACGTCGGCCTTCGCCTTGGTCACGCCGGCCGCCACGGTGCCGATCCCGGCCTCGGACACCAGCTTCACATGGACCCGGGCGCTCGGGTTGGAGCGCTTGAGGTCGTAAATCAGCTGGGCCAGGTCCTCAATGGAGTAGATGTCGTGGTGCGGCGGCGGCGAAATGAGCCCAACGCCCGGCGTGGAGTGCCGGGTGCGGGCCACCCACGGGTAGACCTTCTGTGCCATCAGCTGGCCGCCCTCGCCGGGCTTGGCCCCCTGCGCCATTTTAATCTGGATGTCATCGGCGTTGGTCAGGTACAGGCTGGTGACGCCGAAGCGTCCGGACGCCACCTGCTTGATCGCGGAGCGCCGTTCGGGATCCAGCAGCCGCTCGGGGTCTTCGCCGCCCTCGCCTGTGTTGGACTTGCCGCCGAGCCGGTTCATGGCAATAGCCAGGGTTTCGTGCGCCTCCTGGGAGATGGAGCCGTAGCTCATGGCACCGGTGGAGAAGCGCTTCACGATACTGGACACCGGCTCGACTTCCGCCAGCGGGACCGGCGGACGCTCCCCGGTGCGGAAGTCCAGCAGGCCGCGCAGGGTCATCAGCGACTTGGACTGGTCATCCACACCGCTGGTGTACTTCTTGAAAATGTCGTAGCGGCGTTCGCGGGTGGCGTGCTGGAGCCGGAACACCGTTTCCGGGTTGAACAGGTGCGGCGGCCCTTCGCGGCGCCACTGGTATTCCCCGCCGTTGTCCAGCGACCGGTGCGGATCCTCGATTTCGTCGTCCGGGTAGGCGCTGGTGTGCCGGGCGGCGGCTTCGGCGGCAATGACGTCCAGGCCGACGCCGCCGAGCTGGGACTGCGTGCCGTGGAAGAACTCGTCCACCAGCTCCTGGCCCAGGCCGATCGCTTCGAACGTCTGCGCGCCGCAGTAGGAGGCCACGGTGGAGATGCCCATCTTGGACATGATCTTCAGGACGCCCTTGCCGAGCCCCTTGATCAGGTTCGAGACGGCCTCTTCGCGGCTCACGCCGGTGATGTCGCCGTTGCGGACCAGCTCCTCGCAGCTTTCCATCGCCAGGTACGGGTTGACCGCGGAGGCACCGTAGCCCATCAGCACGGCCACGTGGTGCACCTCGCGGACGTCGCCGGCTTCGACCAGCAGCGAGATCTTGGTGCGGTTGGCGCTCTTGAGCAGGTGGTGGTGCACCGCCGAGAGCAGCAGCAGCGACGGGATCGGCGCCCACTGGGCGCTGGAGTCACGGTCGGACAGCACAATGTATTCGATGCCGCGGTTCACGGCGCCGGAGACCTTCTCGCAAATCTCGGCGATCCGGGCCCGCAGCTCGGTTTCGCCGCCCTGCGGCCGGTACAGGCCGCGCACCTTCAGCGCGATTTTCTCGCCGTCGCTGTTGGTCAGCTTGGCGATTTTGGCCAGCTGGTCATTGGTGATGACCGGGAAGTTCAGGGCGATCTGGCGGTTGCGGACCTGGCCGGTGGCCAGCAGGTTGCCCACCGGACCGATGGAGGCGCGCATGGAGGTGACGAGTTCTTCGCGGATGGCGTCCAGCGGCGGGTTGGTGACCTGGGCGAAGGACTGCACGAAGTAATCGAACAGCAGCCGCGGGCGCTGCGAGAGCACGGCGATGGGCGTGTCAGAGCCCATGGCGCCCAGGGGTTCGGCGCCGGTGCGGGCCATCGGACCGAGCAGGATCCGCAGTTCCTCCTGGGTGTAGCCGAAGGTGCGCTGCCGGCGGTTGATCGACGCCTTGGTGTGCAGCACGTGCTCGCGCTCGGGCAGCTCCTCCAGCGAGACCTGGTTTTCCCGGACCCAGTCCGCCCACGGATTGGCGGCGGCCATCTCGGCCTTGATCTCGGCGTCCTCGATGAGCCGCCCGGCCTTGGTATCGACGAGGAACATCTTGCCCGGCGACACGCGGCCCTTGCGGACCACCGTGGCCGGGTCGATGTCCACCACGCCCACCTCGGAGGCCAGGACCACCAGGCCGTCCTCCGTCACCCAGTAGCGGGCCGGACGCAGGCCGTTACGGTCCAGGACCGCACCCACCTGCGTGCCGTCGGTGAAGGACACGGCGGCCGGTCCGTCCCACGGCTCCATGAGCATGGAGTGGTACTGGTAGAAGGCCCGGCGGGCCGGGTCCATCGTGGCGTGGTTTTCCCAGGCCTCGGGAATCATCATCATGATGGCGTGCGTGATCGGCCGGCCGGAGAGCATCAGCAGCTCGGCCACCTCGTCGAAGGAGGCCGAGTCGGAGGCGCCGGGGTGCAGATCGGAAACAGTTCCTCGGGGGTCTCCCCCAGCAGCGGGTTCTTCAGCTGGGACTGGCGTGCGCGCATCCAGTTGCGGTTGCCCTTGACCGTGTTGATTTCGCCGTTGTGCGCAATGGTGCGGAACGGCTGGGCCAGCGGCCAGGACGGGAACGTGTTGGTGGAGAACCGCGAATGGACAATGCCGAGCATGGTCTTGAAGCGCGGGTCGGACAGGTCCGGATAGAACGGTTCCAGCTGCGCGGTGGTGAGCATGCCCTTGTAGACCATGGTCTTGGAGGACAGCGAGGGGAAGTACACGCCGAACTTGTTCTGGGAGCGCTTGCGGACCCGGAAGGCGCGGGCGTCCAGGTCGGAGGCGTCGCCGTCGGCCGGTGCCAGGAACACCTGGACGAAGTGCGGCATGCAGGCGCGGGACATGGCGCCCACGAGGTCCGCGACAATTGGCACTTCACGCCAGCCCAGCACCTCAAGGCCTTCGGATTCGGCGATGGATTCCACGCCGGCGCGGGCGGTCTCCTGCTCCCGGGCCTCGGTGGGCAGGAACGCGGTGCCGACGGCGTACGTGCCGGCCGCGGGAAGGTCGAAGGCGGTGACTGCGCGGAAGAATTCATCGGGCACCTGGGTGAGCAGTCCGGCGCCGTCGCCGGTTCCTTCGTCGGCACCGACGGCGCCGCGGTGTTCCAGATTGCGCAGGGCGGTCAGGGCGGCGTCAACGATGTCGTGCCCGGGCTCCCCGCGGAGGGTGGCGATGACGGCCAGGCCGCACGCGTCCTTTTCATTCTCGGCGCGGTACAGTCCGGTGTCGGCCGGAAAACCGGCGAAGCGGGTGAACGGCGAAACAGCGGAAGCTCCGCCGGGCGGAAAAGAATCAGTCATGAGAGGTAAGTCCTTCCCCCTGATTGAGCGGTGGGAGGGGACAACGCTGGCCCCACGGCGGAAGGCAGAGACATTCCGCGGTGTTCAGTACTTCACCAAAAGGGCGTCCGGTTTGTATCCCGTGGTCCCTTCAGGGGCGGCCACGGCTATGTGGCAGGAGCACCTCCCGGGAGGTAACCCGGCCGGCGCTACTTGGCAGTACCCGGAGTTCCGGGCTTGCGAGGATCGGTGTCCTCGTTTTTTGTCTCTGCGAGATTAGCATGCGGCTGTGACGCAGAAGACGCACGGGCCGAATTTCGCTGTTCTGTTTCGATCTTGTGATCTTCCGGTAACGCTTCCGTTTCCGCGGCCGGTTCGTGTCCGGGCAGGTACAGGGAACCGGAGCCGCCCTTCCGGGCGCGGAATGACAGGTAAATGAACATGACCACGGAGAACACGAAGATCAGCACGCTGGTCCACACGTTCAACCGCTGTGTGACGCCGAAGAGCGTAATCATTTCGGCGTCGTCAATGCGCAGGATCTCGATCCAGAGCCGGCCCAGGGTGTAGTACGCGGCGTAGAGCCAGAACAGGCGCCCGCCGCGCAGCCGGAACTTCCTGTCCAGCGCCAGCAGCAGGGCAACCCCGGCCAGGCACCAGAGCGACTCATACAGGAAGGTGGGATGGAACAGGGTGCCGGGAGCGGTTCCGTCCGGGAAGTTGGGGTTGTTGGCATCGATTTCCAGTCCCCAGGGCACGTCGGTGGGGCTGCCGAACAGTTCCTGGTTAAACCAGTTGCCCCAGCGGCCCACGGCCTGCGCCAGCAGCAGGCCCGGAACCCCGACGTCGGCGAAGGTGGACAGTTTGATGCCTGCGCGCCGGCAGCCGATCCATGCCCCCACGGCTCCGAGCGCCACGGCGCCCCAAATGCCCAGCCCGCCCCGCCAAATCTGCGGAATCAGGGAAAGGTCCCCGTCGGCACCGAAGTAGGCGTCCGGGGAGGAGATCACGTGGTAGAGCCGGCCTCCGATGATGCCGAACGGAATTGCCCAAATGGCAATGTCCCAGACGGCTTCCTCGGGCAGGCCGCGGCGCTTCCAGCGCACGGAAGTCATCCACAGGGCGAGGATGATGCCGGCCAGGATGCACAGGGCATAGGTGTGGATCGTCAGGGGGCCCAGCGAAAAGCTGCTGAAGTCCGCGGGCGGGCTGGGAATGCTGGCCGGAGCCGTCACGGACATCAGGTTCATTTAGCTGCTCTTTCTGGTTCCGGTGCTGAGTTCGCGGGTGAGGCCGGCGACGGCGGGGACGCCGCCGTCGCGCAGTGCAGCCACCAGTGCGGTGCCGACGATCACGCCGTCGGCGTAGGCTCCGATTTCGCGGACGTGGCCGGAGTTGGAGACGCCCAGGCCGACACAGACGTGCTGAGCGCCGGCTGCGCGGGCAGCGCTGACGACGTCCTTCGCTGCGGTGCTCACCGAGCTGCGGGCACCGGTGACGCCCATGATGGACACCGCGTAGACAAAGCCGCGGCTGGCCTCCACAGTGCTCTTCATCCGTTCGGGGGTGGAGGACGGAGCTACGAGGAAGACCCGGTCCAGGCCGTACCGGTCCGACGCGGCCATCCACTCCGAGGCTTCGTCGGGAATGAGGTCCGGGGTAATCAGGCCCGCTCCCCCGGCTTCAGCCAGGCGGCGGGAGAATTCGTCCACGCCCATGCGCACCACGGGGTTCCAGTAGGTCATGACCAGCACGGCGGCGTCGGTGGCGGCGGTGATGCCCGCAACGACGTCGAACACCTCCGCAACCCGGAAGCCCTGTTCCAGGGCCTGTGTGGTGGCGGCCTGGATGACGTGTCCGTCCATGACCGGGTCGGAGTACGGGATGCCGATCTCGATCAGGTCGGCGCCGTTTTCAGCCAGGGCAATGCCTGCGGCGATGGTTTCCTGCACCGACGGGAAGCCGGCGGGCAGGTAGCCGATCAGTGCGGCGCGGCCGTCGGCGGCTGCCCGGTCAATGGCTGCCGCGGCCTTGCTGCCGGCGCCGGTTCCCGGGCCGGGCGTGTTGTGAACGGCGGTGCTCACAGCTGTTCCCCTTCTTTGGCGATTTCGGCTTCGGCGGACTCGTCGTCCAGCAGGTTGAACCATTCGGCGGCCGTTGCTACGTCCTTGTCGCCCCGGCCCGAGAGGTTCACCAGCACGATTTTGTCCGCGGCGTCAGGGTTCCCGGCGGCGGCGGCCTCGGCGGCCAGCCGCTGTCCCACCTTGATGGCGCCGGCGAGGGCGTGGGCGGATTCAATGGCGGGAATGATGCCCTCGGTGCGGCACAGCAGCTGGAAGGCATCCATGGCTTCGGTGTCGGTGACCGGTTCGTAGGAGACCCGTCCGATGTCGGAGAGGTAGGAGTGCTCGGGCCGACCCCGGGGTAGTCCAGGCCGGCGGAAATCGAGTGGGATTCCACCGTCTGGCCGTCTTCGTCCTGCATCAGGTAGGAGCGGGCGCCGTGCAGCACGCCGGGGCGTCCCAGCGTGATGGTGGCGGCGTGGCGGCCGGTGTCGACGCCGTCGCCGCCGGCTTCGAAGCCATAGATTTTGACGCCGGGGTCGTCCAGGAAGCCGTGGAAAATCCCGATGGCATTGGATCCGCCGCCAATGCAGGCACAGACGGCGTCCGGCAGCCGGCCGGCCTGCTCCAGGATCTGCCCGCGGGCCTCCTCGCCGATGACCTCGTGGAAGAAGCGGACCATGGCCGGGAACGGGTGGGCCCCGGCGGCGGTGCCGAGCAGGTAGTGGGTGGTGTCCACATTGGCGACCCAGTCACGCAGCGCCTCGTTGATGGCGTCCTTGAGTGTTTGGGATCCATGGCTTACGGGGATGACGGTGGCGCCGAGCAGTTCCATGCGGGCCACATTCAGGGCCTGCCGGCGGCAGTCTTCGGCGCCCATGTAGACCACGCATTCCAGGCCCAGGAGGGCGGCGGCCGTGGCACTGGCCACGCCGTGCTGGCCGGCGCCGGTTTCCGCGATGACCCGGGTCTTGCCCATGCGCTTGGCGAGCAGGGCCTGGCCGAGCACGTTGTTGATCTTGTGCGAGCCGGTGTGGTTCAGGTCTTCGCGCTTGAGGAAGATCCGGACGCCGCCGGCGTGTTCGGCGAAGCGCCTGGCCTCCGTGAGCAGGGAGGGGCGGCCGGAGTAGTTCTTGTTCAGGTCAGCAATCTGCGCACGGAAGTCCGGATCGGCCTTGGCCTTTTCGAAGGTGTCTTCCAGCTCGTCCAGGGCAGCAATCAGGGATTCCGGCATCCAGCGGCCGCCGTACTCGCCGAAGTAGGGCCCGGGGGCATGGCGCAGCGAACCGTGCGTGTTCAGGAACGCGTCGGCCACCTCCTCCGTGACGGCGTCCGCCGCGGCGCCCTTGGCGGCGTTTGACGGGGCGGTGGAAGGGTCCTTGGACGTGGGGGCAGCCTCAGCTGCACCTGTCTGTTCCGGATTGCCGGTCATGAGCCTGGTTCCTGTCCTGCGTTGGTCCGGGCGGGCGCCCGGACGGGGATTTGTTGCGTTCTCGTCAGCCGTTGCCGTGCCTGCCGGCGGCCAGCGCATCACTGCCGGCCTGCATGAACCCGGCGATGGTGGCTGCAGGATCGTTGTGCCGCACCAGTGCTTCGCCCACGAGGACGGCGTTTGCCCCTTCGGCGGCATACTGTCCGACGTCGGCCGCGTTCCGCACGCCCGATTCGGCCACGATGACGGCCTCCGCCGGGATGCTGCCGGCGAGCGGTGCGAAGATCGCCCGGTCAACGTCCAGCGTCTTCAGGTTGCGCACGTTTACGCCGATGATCCGCGCACCCACGGCAACGGCTCGCTCGATTTCCTCGGCGGTGTGAGCTTCCACCAGGGCATTCATCCCCAAGTCATGAGTGAGCGCCAGGAAGCCCTTCAGCCGTGCATCGTCCAGTGCGGCCACGATCAGCAGCACAAGGTCGGCGCCGTGGGCGCGGGCCTCCCAGATCTGATACTCGTCGACCGTGAAATCCTTACGCAGCAGCGGAATGTCCACCGCCCTGCGGACGGCGTCGAAATCGGCGAGCGAACCGCCGAAGCGACGCTGTTCGGTGAGCACGCTGATCACCGCTGCACCGCCGTCGGCGTAGCGGGCCGCCAGCGCTGCCGGGTCGGTGATCTCGGCAAGGGCGCCCTTGGAGGGGCTGCTGCGCTTGACCTCCGCGATGACGCGCAGGCCGCTGCGCGGGGTGTCGTTGCCGCCCAAAGCGGCAAAGGCGTCCCGGGCGGGAGCCGCCGCACGGGCGCGCTCCTGCATCTGCTCCAGCGGAACCGTGCGCCGGCGTGCCTCGAGATCTTCGGCAACGCCGGCGACGATGTCGTCCAGAACGCTCACTTAGTGACCGTTGTTGGAGAGCTTCGAACCGCCTACGCCGTAGCCGGCCCTGCGCATGATGAAGCCGACCAGCAGGCCGGCCGCAATGACGCCCAGGCCGACGCAGAACCAGAGCACGCTGGCAATGATGTAGGCGAAGCTGGAAATTCCGGCGCCGACGATCATGATCAGGACACAGGTCCAGGCGGCGGGCGTGTTGCCGTGGCCGATGGTTTCATCGTGGATGCTGGCGTGACTCTCGGCCGCGTTTTCCGGCTTGTGGTCGACGTTGGTGTCAGTGGCGTTTGAGCCCATGGTGAATCTCCTCTAAACGAATCTGTTTCCATTCTGCCATTGACTGACGGAAACTCTTTCACGTGTTGCGGCGCTTGGGGAATTCCGGCGCCCGGCCCCCTGCGCCGGCTCAGCGGTAGTTGGTGGGGTCGTCTCCGCGGGTCAGCCGGTCCCAGCTGTCGATGTCGTCAATCGGTTCCGCGCCGTCGTCCTCGTCCGCGGCGGGCGTGCCCGCGGCGGATGGGGAGGTTGAAGCGGTGCCGGGTGCTGCGGCCTCCGGCGCCGCAGCACCGGCCGCAGGTGCCGACGGCGGCGTCTTGCCGGCAGCGGCGGCCGGGGCGTACCGGCGCGAGGACTTCCAGCCGCGGCTGGCAATGGCCAGCCAGATGCCGGTGAGGGCGATCAGGACACCGGAAACGAGGGCAACCCACGGCAGAGCCGTGGGGGTGACCACGGTGCCCGTGGCGCCGCTGACCCCGATCGCCTGTCCGATGGCACCGGCGGCTCCCTGCTCCGGATCGCTGATCACGGTGTAGCTGGCGGCAGCCACCCCGATGCCGGACACCAGCAGGATCACGCTGACGATCCAGCGGGCCACGGGGCCGGCGATGGATGCCGCCAGGCCAGCGGTAATGGCGACGACGGCGAAGGCGGTCACCGCGGTGGCGGCGTCCGAACCGGAGACGGCCAGGTCGGGGGTTTGGACGGCCGTCCGCGGCAGCTGGACGTTCAGCCAGGTGCGCGTGGTGGTGGCAAAGGCTGCGATGCCAAAGAGCACCGCCGCCATAATGACGGTTCCCTTGCGCTGCCACCTCTTCATGGGTGTGCTCACTGCGGTACTTCCTGCTCTGGTGGTGGGGCGGTATTACGGACGGGGCTCAGGGGTGCCGGAACGGAGGCGCTGCCGGTGACGGTCTCCAGGCTTTCAGCGATCAGGGCCGCGCGCAGCGGCGCCGCTGCCTTGTTCACTGTCTCCTGGGCTTCGGCTTCCAGGTCGGAGTCGGCAACGATCCCGCCGCCGGCCTGAACAAAAGCCTTGCCGCCGCGCAGCAGCGCCGAGCGGATGGCGATGGCCATGTCCATGTCACCCGCGAAGTCCAGGTAACCGACCACGCCGCCGTAGATGCCGCGCCGGTGCGGCTCCAGCTCGTCCAGCAGGCGCAGGGCGCGGGGCTTGGGCGCACCGGAGAGGGTGCCGGCCGGGAAGGTCGCGGCCAGCACATCATAGGCGCTGCGGTGCGGGGCCAGTTCCCCGACGACGGTGGAGACCAGGTGCATAATGTGGCTGAACCGCTCCACCTCCATGAACTGGGTGACGTCCACGCTGCCCGGAACGCACACCTTGGACAGGTCGTTGCGGGCCAGGTCCACCAGCATCAGGTGTTCGGAGCGTTCCTTTTCGTCAGCCAGCAGCTCCTCGGCGAGGACGCGGTCGGCGTCGGTGCCCTTGCCTCGCGGGCGGGACCCGGCGATGGGGTGCGTGATCACTTCGCTGCCGGTAACCGTGACCAGTGCCTCGGAGAGGAACCCACGACGGCGAAGGGGTTGCCGCGGGAGTCCTCGAAGTTGAACAGGTACATGTAGGGGCTCGGGTTGGTGTTGCGCAGCACCCGGTAGACCTCCAGCGGACCGGCTCCGCACTCCGTTTCGAAGCGCCGGGAGATGACCACCTGGAACACTTCGCCGTCCACAATGGCTTCCTTGCCGCGCTGCACGGCTTTCGTGTACTCCGGCTTGGGCCAGGATTCCTTCACTCCGTCCGTAAGGGCAGCCAGGTCCACGGTGCCGCCGCGCAGCACGGAGACCGGCTGCGGGGTGGGTTCGGCCAGCCGCTGCAGCATGGACTCGACCCGCGCCACGGCGTCATGCCAGGCCTCGTCCACCCTCTCGTCGGAGCCGTCCATGTTGATGGCGTTGGCCACCAGCATGACGGTGCCGTTGGAGTTGTCGTGGATGGCCATGTCCGAGACCAGGTTCATGGCCAGTTCGGGCAGGTCCAGGTCGTCGGCGGGCGGGTTGGGCAGTTTCTCCCAGTGCCGGACGGTTTCCCAGCCTACAAAACCGACCAGCCCGGAGGTGAACGGTGGAACCCCGTCGAGGCGCTCGGTTTGCAGCAGTTCAATGGTGCGGGCCACCGCTTCCACGGGGTTTCCGTCCAGCGGCACCCCGGCCGGCGGCGCCCAAGCCAGTGGGTTTCACCGTCATGCGTGGTCAGAGTGGCGCGCGACGAGGCACCGATGAAGGAGTAGCGGGACCAGACGCCGCCGGCGGCCGCGGACTCCATCAGGAAGGTCCCCGGTGCCCCGGCCGCGAGCTTGCGGTAAATCCCGATGGGCGTGTGGGCGTCGGCGAGCACGCTCAGATGCACCGGCACCACGCGGTGCTCGGCGGCCAGTGCCCGGAATTCCTCAAGGCCGGGGCGGATAACTCCAAGATCCTGCATATGTATGGTTTCTTTCGGTCAGCTGGAAGCGTCGGTCGCGGCCAGAACCGGGAGTTCCCGGCCGTCAAAGCAGGTGCGCGTTCCGGTGTGGCATGCGGCTCCCACCTGGTCCACGCGGACCAGCAGGGCATCGCCGTCGCAGTCCAGGGCGACGGACTTCACCCACTGGACATGCCCGGAAGTATCGCCCTTGCGCCAGTATTCCTGCCGGGAACGCGACCAGAAGGTCACCCGTCCGGTGGTCAGGGTGCGGTGCAGGGCTTCGTCGTCCATCCAGCCGAGCATCAGCACTTCACCGGTGTCATGCTGCTGGACGACGGCGGCCACCAGGCCGGCGTCGTCGCGCTTCAGGGCGGCACTGACCGCGGGATCGAGGCCGGGCGCCGGCGGGAAGTCGGAAGAAGGAGTTAAGGAAGACATCGTATCGATTCTAGTGGGTCGGGGCGGTGCGCGGCCGCTGAACCCGTTTCGCCCGGTTCACGGCGCTTCACATGCCGTTTTGGGAGCCGATGCTTATGGTGCCGGAGCCCCGCCGCTACCGTGGAAGGAACCCCGCCTGGCGCCGGAAACACCGGATAAGCCTGGAAAGGACAGCTGCCATGACCACTCAGGCATCACCCGGTCCCGTCGCCGTCATCACCGGCGCTTCGTCAGGGATCGGAGAAGCAACGGCACGGGAGTTAACCGCCGCCGGGTACCGCGTGGCGCTGCTGGCCCGGCGGACCGGGCGCCTTGATGCCCTGGCTGCCGAACTCGGGGACGGCGCCCTTCCGATCCAGGCGGACGTGACCCGGCGGGATGATCTGGAGGCAGCTGCCGGGCGGGTGAAAAGCGAACTCGGCGGCACCGATGTCCTGGTGAACAATGCGGGCGTCATGCTGCTCGGCGCTTTTGGTCCGGACCGGCACAGCGACTACCGGAACATGGTGGACGTTAATTTGCTGGGCGCCATCACTGCGACCGAAGTGTTCCTTGACCAGCTTCGCGACGGCGGCGGCGACCTGGTCAATATGTCCTCCGTGGCCGGACGCACGGCCCGGCCCGGGGATGCCGTTTATGCTGCCACCAAGTGGGGCTTGATCGGGTTCTCCGAATGCATGCGCCAGGAGCTGCTGCCGGATGTCCGGGTGACCGTGGTTGAGCCGGGGTACGTAGCCACTGACCTGCCCACGCACATCACCGATGATGAAGCTCGCCGGTCCACTGAGGAACTGTATTCACACGTCACCGCCACCCCCGGGGACGTGGCGCGGGTCATCGCCTTTGTCCTGGCGCAGCCCCGGCACCTGTCGGTCAATGAGGTCGTTGTCCGTCCCAGCGACCAGCGTCACTGACTTCCTCCCGGCGTCCTTCGGTGCGGAACCTTCCCGCCGGGCCTGTCACCCGCGCCAAACCGCGCTTAACGTGCTAGTTTCAGCAGTGATGCGATTTGTACAGCCCTCCCGTGAAGTCCTGGCCGAAACGTTGCTTGCGGCCGGTCCTCAAGCACCCACTTTGTGCGAAGGCTGGCTGACCAGGGATCTGGCCGCCCACCTGTATTTGCGGGAGCACAAGCCCGCCGCCGCCCTCGGTTTCTTCCTGAAGCCGTTTGCCGCGAAGACGGACCGGGTCATGGAGGAAACCGCTGCCCAGGCGTCCACCGCCGAGGGCTACGCCAAGCTTGTGCGCGCTTTCCGGTCCGGGCCGCCACGCCTGTCCCCCATGCACCTGAAGTCCGTGGATAACAGCGCCAACCTCGTGGAGTACTTCATCCACACCGAAGATGTTCGCCGGGCGGGTGACCGCTGGGCTCCGCGCGCGCTGGACAGCGACTACTCGGACGCCCTGTGGGCGGACCTGATCAAACGCGCAGCGCTCCTGTACCGCGGGGTGGATCTGGGCATCGTCCTGGTGCGGCCCGACGGTCCCCGGCACGTGGCCAAGCGGGCGCCGGTGTCCGTTGCCATTATCGGCGAGCCCGGCGAGCTGCTGATGCATGCCCACGGCCGCACCAAGCAGGCTCTGGTGATGTTCGAAGGCCAGCCTGACGCCGTCGCGCTCCTGGAAAGCGCCGACATCGGCCTCTAAGCGTCCCGCCGCGGGCCCGCAACCCTGCGGGCCGCGGCCCGCGGCTCGCCTGATCCCCGGGCCCGTAACCCGGCCCGGGGACGCTCATTCAGCCGGCCGGATCGGTGCCGGGTTTCTCCGGCCGGTGGCCGGCAGCAGCTGCCCGGACATCGCCGTCGTCGTGCCCGTCTTTCTTCTTGCCGAACGGCAGCACCTTTTTCAGGGGAAGGAGAACGGCCATGACAACCAGCCCCCAGGCCAGTCCAACGGCGGCCGAGCACAGGGTGTTCACGAGCCAGCCCAGGAAGCCGCCAACAACCGCAATGCCTGCCACGGGGTTTTCAAGTGCATGGACCAGGTCATACGGCGCATGCCAGCCCAGGTCTGAGACACCCACCAGCATGATATGGCCGCCCACCCAGAGCATGGCGATTGTTCCGACAAGGGTGATGGCAGCCAGGACGGACGGCATGCCTTTGACCAGCAGCCCGCCGATCCGCTTGGATCCGGCGGAGTCCTTGCCGCCATATGCAGCCCGATGTCGTCCATTTTGACGATCAGTGCCACGGCTCCGTAGACGAGTACCGTGATCGCCACGGCAACCACCACCAGGATGGCCCCCCGGACCCAGATGGACTCGGCCGCCACCTCGTTCATCGAGATGACCATGATCTCGCAGGACAGGATGAAGTCTGTGGTGATGGCACCCTTGACCACCTTGGACTCAGCGCCGGGACCGCGGTCCACCGCAGGCGCTTCTTTGGCCTCATGGTGGCCGCCAAAGAACTTGTGCCAAACCTTCTCCGCGCCCTCGTAGCAGAGGTACGTGCCGCCGAGCATGAGGATGAACGGGATGATGCCGGGGACGAAGGCGCTGACCAGCAGCAGGGCGGGCAGGATGATGAACAGCTTGTTCCGAAGCGAGCCCCAGAAGATCTTCTTGATCATGGGCAGTTCGCGGGACGGGTCCGCGCCGGACACGTACTGAGGCGTCACGGCGGCATCGTCAATAACGACGCCGGCCGCCTTGACTCCCGCTTTCGCGGCTCCGGCAGCGATGTCGTCAACGGACGCGGCGGCGATTCGTGCCAGGGCAGCGACGTCGTCCAGCAGGGCGACGAGCCCGCCGCTCATCGAACGCCTCCGAGGTCATGGGCGGCCCGCGCGGAGAAGCTTCGATGGAAATAGGTACATGGCATATCGAAATTATAGGACCGCAGGGTTGCTGTTCCCGGCTCCCGCCCGGAGACACGGCTTGTGAAAGCGATGAGCCGTGGACCTGCGTACTTAGACCGCCGCGGGCCTTCCGCCACACCGCCAGCCCGCCAGCCCGCTCCAAATCTCTGGGCAGGGGTATTCTGCGGGTCATGACCTACGACATTTTGGCGTTTGATCCGGACACTGTCACAGATGAAGATTTCCCGGCCTGGTGGGAAGAGCAATCGAGCTGGCATGAGAGTCACTCGTACGACGACGCGGCCGTGACAACCCCATCCCTGAGGACGTTTTACCGGGAACTGATTTCGGTTTTCCCGCCGATGAACGGACCCGATGCTCCGTCGAATGAAAAAATTGATGAGGATCCGGATCTGGAAAGCCGGCTTACCGATTACACCATCGGGACGGCTGTGGTTTACGCGGCGTTCGCGTGGAGTCAGGACGGGAGAGCGCGGGCCCTATTCACGTCGTTGGCTTCCAAGCACGGCGTTGCCGTCGCACTGTTCAGCGATGACATCGAGATCCTTCGTCCGTCGACCCGCGAGCCCGGGTAGATTTCCGCTCCGGGTTCCCTCGGCTCCTACTCCGGGCTGATGATGGAGGAACTGAACCGGAAGGGCGAACCCATGGGCAACTTGTCGCTTGACCTCTTTATGACCCTTGATGGCGTCTACCAGGCGCCCGGCGGCCCGGACGAAGATCCCGGGGGCGGCTTCCGGTACGGCGGCTGGCAGGCACCCTACACCGATGAGGCAGCCAGCAGCTGGATTGGCGGCAACATCGAGCGGATGGATGCCTTGCTGCTCGGACGCAGGACCTACGACATTTTTGCGTCCCACTGGCCTGCACGGGGAAACGATGATCCCATCGCGGCAAAATTCAACTCGCTGCCCAAGTTTGTGGTGTCCCGGTCCCTGTCCGGTCCTGTCTGGCACGGCACCACCGTGCTCACTTCCGCCGGGGACGTGGCGGAGGTGAAAGACCGGTTTGCCGACATGCATATTGTGGGCAGCGGCAGCCTGGCCCGCGCGCTGTTGGACGCCGATCTGGTAGACCGGCTGAACCTGCTGTTGTATCCGCTGACCTTCGGCACGGGCAAGCGGCTGTTCGCGCATGATGCAGGGATTCCGGCCGCTTTCCGGTTTGTGCGGCCACCGCGCGCGTTTTCCACGGGGGCCGTGGCCCTTGAATATGAGCGGGCGGGGCCCCCGGTAACCGGCGTCACTGCCGGCAGCTAGGCAAACACGACACAGTCCAGGAGTACTTTCATGCCCGCACCGCCGACGCCGGAATCACGCCGCCGGCGAGCCATACGCCCGAGTCCGACCGGTAGAAACTGATGCCCTGAGCCTGGGCGATTCCGGTATCAACAGTGAGAATCACTGGTTCGGCGTCCTTACGCCGTCCCACCTCCCGGGCCTGTTCCGCGGTCTCCGCCAGATGGACGTACTGCCGCCGCATGGGGAGGATGCCCGACTCCCGGATGATCGCGGCAGCGGCGCGGCCCGTTCCATGAAACAGCACCGGCGGAGGTTGGACCGGCGCCGATGACGGCTGCACCGGGACGGAATGGCCGTGCACTGCGCGTATCCGGCCGTTCTCTATCTGATGCCGTTTTTTCCCGGTCCCGGCCAACACCTCGTGCAGCACGCCCTGATCAACAAACTCCCACTGGGGGCCCAAGCCATGGAGGGCCTCAAGCACCCCGCTCACGTGTGTCCACCCTTCGGCGTCGAGGGCTAGTCCGTATTCTGCGGGCGCATGACGCAGCGCGTGGGATAACACGCGGCTGATCTCGGGCGTCGTTGGACGGGTAGTCATGGGCACGGACCTCTCAGGCTTGCAACACTGTGGTTCGGATGCGTCAAAGAATACCCACATGAAACCCCGCATACGCGAAGGCGCCCCACCAATCGGTGAGGCGCCCCTGCGGACTGCGGAATCCGGGTCCTAGATGGTTGCCGCGTCAATGACGAAGCGGTACCGGACGTCGGACTTCAGGACACGCTCGTATGCGGTGTTGATGTCCTTGGCGTCGATCAGTTCGATCTCCGGGGCGATGTTGTGCTCGGCGCAGAAATCCAGCATCTCCTGGGTTTCGCGGATGCCGCCAATGTTCGAGGCGGCGTACGAGCGGCGCTGGCCCATCAGGGCGAAGACCGAGATCGGCAGGGGCTCGGGCGGGGCGCCAACGCTTACCATGGTGCCGTCCAGGCGCAGCAGCGAGAGGTACTGCTGCAGGTCGACCGGGGCGCTGACCGTGTTGATGATCAGATCGAACGTATTGGCCAGCTTCTCGAACGTGCTCTCGTCGCTGGTCGCGTAGTAGTCCTTCGCACCGAACCGGAGTCCGTCTTCCTGCTTGCTCAGGGTCTGGGACAGCACCGTGACATCGGCGCCCATGGCAACGGCGATCTTGACGGCCATGTGGCCCAGTCCGCCCATGCCGACGACGGCGACGCGCTTGCCCGGGCCTGCATTCCAGTGCGCGAGCGGCGAGTAGGTGGTGATGCCGGCGCAGAGCAGCGGAGCCGCGGCCTCGTACGGAATGCTTTCCGGGACCCGGAGCACGAAGTCGTCGTTGACCACCACGGAGGTGGCGTAACCGCCCTGCGTGATGGTGCCGTCCACGTCCTTGCTGGCGTACGTGCCGATGTTGCCGTTCAGGCAGTATTGCTCCATGCCGGCCTTGCAGTTCTCGCACTCACGGCAGGAATTGACCATGCAGCCCACACCCACGCGGTCGCCGACCTTGTGTTTGGTAACGTCAACGCCGACTTCGGCGACCGTTCCGACAATTTCGTGTCCGACGACCTGCGGGTATGCAATGGGACCCCATTCGCCGCGGACGGTGTGGATGTCCGAGTGGCAGACACCGGCGTAGGCGATGTCGATGAGGACGTCGTGCGGGCCGACGTCACGCCGCTCAATGGTGGTGGGGACCAGATCATCGGTGGGCGAGGTGGCGGCTAAAGCGCGTGCGGTGCTCAATGTTTCTCCATACTGTGGGGCTGGTGTGCCAGAGGGCACATAAAAGCTAAGCCTACTTTGCGTCTATTTATTTCCCGAAGGGCACAATCTCTGCCAGAACTCCTAGTGAGCCACCACGCCGTAGCTGCGAAGGCTCAGCCGGTGAGCATCTCCCGGGGCCGTTTCCAGCGCCTCGTCAAGGTGGACCGAGAAGAGCCGAAGCTTGATGGCCGCAGATGAGGCATCCTCACCCGGCCACAGTCCCCCGGCATCGATACGTTCAACGGCACGGTGAATACCGGCTGCATCCTCGTCAAAGGAGAACAGCCGGCCGTCGTTGCTACGAAGCGAAACCCGTGCGGCCCCACCGCCGCCCTCGGATTCGATCACTCCGAGATGGGCGGCGGCCGCGGACAACTGCGTGAGGAAGCGGGCACAGTCGGGCATTGGTTCACCATCTCTTGGCAGGTGCCGCGGGCAGGCCCGGCCCTAACGGACCGGGAAACCTGCCCCGCGGATGGCCTGCTTCACCTGATGGATTGCATCGTCGGGCCCGAAATGGAACACCGAGGCGGCCAGAACCGCGTCGGCCCCCGCGATCACGGCGGCCGGGAAATGCTCGGGCGTCCCCGCTCCCCGGAAGCAATCAGCGGAACCTGCACCGCGGCACGGACGGCCTTGATCATTTCAATGTCGAAGCCCTCGCGGGTGCCGTCGGCGTCGATGGAGTTCAGCAGGATCTCCCCCACGCCGCGGTCCGCCGCCTCGCGGGCCCAGGCGACGGCGTCGATCCCGGTCCCCCGGCGGCCGCCGTGCGTGGTGATTTCAAAGCCCGACGGCGTGGCGCCGTCGTGCGTCCGCCGTGCGTCCACGGACAGCACCAGCACCTGCGAACCGAAGTGCCGGGTGATTTCGTCGATGACGTCGGGGCGGGCCACGGCGGCCGAGTTGATGGAGGCCTTGTCCGCGCCGGAGCGCAGCAGCTTGTCAACGTCCGCGATGCCGCGTACTCCCCGCCCACGGTCAGCGGAATGAACACTTCCTCCGCGGTCCGGGACACGACGTCGAACACGTTGTCCCGGTTCCCGGACGAGGCGGTGACGTCCAGGAAGGTCAGTTCGTCGGCTCCGGCGCGGTCGTAGCGGTGTGCCAGCTCCACCGGATCTCCGGCGTCGCGCAGGCCCTCGAAGTTGATGCCCTTGACGACGCGGCCGGCGTCGACGTCCAGGCAGGGGATGACGCGGATCGCAACACTCATGGCGTTCCTTCGCTAGATCCGGCAGGCGTGGATGGTGCTCACGAGGATGGCGCGGGCGCCAATGTCATACAGCTCGTCCATGATCCGGTTAGTATCGGTGCGCTTGACCATGGAGCGCACGGCCACCCAGTCGGAATCCCGCAGCGGGGAAACCGTGGGCGATTCCAGGCCCGGAGTGCGCGCAGCGGCTTCCTCAAGGAGATCGCGGCGCACGTCGTAGTCCATCATCACGTACTGGCGGGCCACCAGGACACCGCGCAGCCGGCGGATCAGCACGTCCAGCCCGGCCGGGTGTTCGGCGTCCTTACGGCCGATGAGCACGGCTTCGGACTTTAGGATCGGCTCGCCGAAGATTTCCATGCCCGCGGCACGCAGGGTGGTGCCCGTTTCAACGACGTCGGCGATGGCGTCCGCGACGCCCAGGCGCACGGAGGACTCCACGGCGCCGTCGAGCCGGACCACGGAGGCGCTGATGCCGCGTTCGGCCAGGTAGGCGCGCAGCAGGCCGTCGTAGCTGGTGGCCACGCGCTTGCCTTCAAGCTGGTCGATGGAGGTGAAGTCCCCCACCGGGCCGGCGAAGCGGAAGGTGGAGGCGCCGAAGCCGAGGCTCATCAGTTCCTCGGCGTCCACCTGGGCGTCCAAGAACAGGTCGCGCCCGGTGAGGCCGACGTCGAGAGTTCCGGCGCCGACGTACACGGCAATGTCGCGGGGTCGGAGGAAGAAGAACTCAACCTCGTTGTCGGGGTCCACCATGACCAGTTCGCGGGAGTCGCGGCGCTGGCGGTAGCCCGCCTCGTTGAGCATGGCGGAGGCGGATTCGGACAGGGCACCCTTGTTGGGCACGGCTACACGGAGCATGGGAGGCATCTTTCGCTGGAAGTCACTGTTTGTGGGGTGAGGTTTGCCGGCGGGGCCACGCACTGGATCAGCGCGTGGCTAGAGATGCTTGTAAACGTCCTGCAGGGTCAGGCCTTTGGCGAGCATCAGGACCTGGAGGTGGTACAGCAACTGGGAGATTTCTTCGGCGCATTCGGCATCGGATTCGTATTCGGCGGCCATCCACACTTCGGCGGCCTCCTCAACCACCTTCTTACCGATGCCGTGCACGCCCGACTCGAATTCGGCCACGGTGCGCGACCCGGCGGGGCGGTCCTGAACTTTCCGGCTCAGCTCGGCAAAGAGGTCTTCGAAGGTTTTCACAGTGACAAGGGTACGCTGTGGCGCGGTGTGGCGTGGAATCGGCGGAGCGGGTGTGACACTGGAACGGTCAGGACGAGTGGGATCGCCGACCAAACATGCAACCGCATTTAACGACGCACCGCGGCGGTGCCGCCTTCTGCACTCCTGGGTCCCGCACTCCTCCGGCACACCGCCGCGCTGGCGACCTCCACGAGCGCGACGGCGACGACGGGACAGCCACACGGCTGTTCGCCTTGGGCGGCCCTGGCCTCCGGACCTGGGTGAACGCGGGCACCTGACCTGGCAGGCCGCCCGGCTCAACAGCACGCCGCCGGCTTAGCGCATGAGGCGGAAGCTGGTTCGAATATCGGCTACAAGCAGTTCAGGCTGTTCAAGGAGCGCGAAGTGTCCACCCCGGGCGACTTCGTTGAAGTGGACGAGGTTGATGTAGCGCTTCTCTGCCCATCGGCGGGATCGGCGGACATACTCTCCCGGCATGACACTGAGCCCGACGGGGATGGTCAGGGTTCCTCAATGGTGCCGGGGGCAGCCCAGCCTGATTTGTTGGTTTCCCAGTACAACCGGGCCGCAGAGGCAGCAGTATTGGGAAGCCAGTACAGCATGATGTCGTCGATCATCTCGTCCAGGGTAAACAGTTTCTCGGCGTCGCCATGTTCGCCGTGGGAACCTCCAACGTCCTGGAACATGGCATATATCCAGGACGCCAGGCCCACGGGAGAATCGGTAAGCGAGTACCCGATGGTCTGGGGACGGGTTGACATCTCCTGGGAATACGCCGAAAGCACCTGCCAGTAGTAGCCGCTCTCCTGCAGCATCACCTGCTCTTCCTCAGTGGCTGTACGGGCCTCGGCATCGGTGGGCATGAACAGAGCCATGTTGAGGTGGATGCCGGCGAGGCCGATGCTTTCAGATGCCTCGAGCGCGGCGAGTTCCGCGGTGACGGAAGCGCCGAGGTCCCCTCCTGCGCAAACCAGTTCGTATAACCAAGGCGCTGCATCAGAGTCGCCCAGGCCTTGGCGGTGCGGTTGAGGTTCCAACCGGGCTCGGTGGGCTTTCCGGAGAAACCGAATCCGGGCAGGCTGGGAATAACAAGGTGGAAGGCATCCTCGGCCGCGCCGCCGTAAGCTTCAGGGTCGGTGAGTGGGCCCACTACATGACGGAATTCAAGCACGGAACCTGGCCAGCCGTGCGTCAGGAGCAACGGGCGTGCTTCCGGCACAGCGGACCGGATGTGGAGGAAGTGGATGTTGAGGCCGTCGATAGTGGTGGTGTACTGGCCCCAGCCATTGAGAAGCGCCTCGGTTTGACGCCAGTCATAGCTGGTTGCCCAGTGTTCAACAAGCGCCTTGATCTTATAAAGCTGCGGTCCCTGCGAGGTGTCTCCAACGGTCTCCCGGTCCGGCCACCGGGTATTCACGAGGCGCTGCTTGAGATCGTCCAGCTCCGTCTGGGGGATGTGGAGGGTGTAAGGGGTGATCGAGGTGTTGATGCTCATGGCGCCGTCTTTCCGGTTGAATGAAATGGGCCCGCACGCCGCGGGCAGCCCCTCATTTCGTCATGGGCTGTGATCATCTTCACACGAGACGATCTATTTCCGATACGATTTTCCAATGGAAAGTTCTGACAGGTTAGTTGCGGCGGACGCCCTTCCGGAGATCGATTGGGACGCCGGAGGAATCGAGACCGAACTCGGCTGGGCGCTGCCGGCGGTGTATCAGGGGTTTTCACGGTCCACGATCGGCGCGGTTGCCGCTGTTCCCGGCGGACCCCGGGGATATCAGGTTCTGGTTGCCGCAACAACCGAGGAGCCTTCCTCCCAGCTGGCCCTCGCTCACCGCCTCGGGATCGACAAGACCCAGATGACCTACGTGATCGACGCCCTCGAGGCAGGCGGGTTTGTAAAGCGTTGCCCCGACCCGAACGACCGGCGTGTCCGTCAGGTATACGCCACTGATGCGGGCCGCTCCTTGCTCATCTCGGCACGGAGGGCGCTGCGTGACGTGGAGAATGCCCTCATGCGGCACCTGACCGAGAGTGAGCAGACGCAGCTGCGCCGCCTCCTGGCCCGCGTTGCGCTCGGTGTCGGCGACATTGAATCCTGCCTCGCGGACCGCACCACTCTGGAGTAGTCCCCGGCAGAGCCAGGCCGCTCCCGCAGACCTGCTCCTGAGCCCGCCTGAGCCGCATCATAAACACGGTCAGGACCAAATAATGCATATCCTCAGCCCTGGCTGCACCTGGGCCCGGTCTATTTCATCGGGTCCGTTACCCGCCATCCGGTTGTCCCGCCCACCCATGATCCCCGCCCGAAAGAGCGGCTCCCTCCGTTCAGTGCTGGAGCAGCAGCCGCCGGGTATCGGGCGAAATAGCGCCGTCGAAGACCGTACAGGCGGCGCCAATGGCTCCAACATCCGTACCGAGGGTGGTGCCCTCCACCCTCGGGCCCGCCGCATGCGGAGCAACGGTCAGTTTCCGCAGGGCATCAGGCACCAGGGCAAGGTATGCCTCGGAGAGTACCGGCCAGTACGGGCCGCCGAAAACAACCCGGTCAAAATCGAGGGCATTGGTAAGCACGGACACTGCCTTCGCCAGCCGGACGGCAGAGCGGTTAATGATCGCTCCGGCTCCGGAATCATCTTGGCGGACCTTCGCGCAAAGCTCCAGAAAGGCAGCCTCGACGGCCAAGGGATCTTCTAGATTCACAGGCTGTGTCAGGACACCCGCGCCGATCGCCTCCGCAACCAGGTTTCGCGGCATGCAGGTCACGGCCACGCAGCCGCGGAGACCGCAGAAACAATCCGGACCGTCCGGGTCAACCACAATATGTCCCACCTCACCCGCATTCCGGCTGACCCCCCTCAGGACGACACCGCCGGATACAAGTCCCATGCCGATGCCCGTACCGAGGTACACGAAGATGAAGTTTTCCGGCGACTGGCTGTGGCTGCCCCAGATTTCAGCGACCGCGGTAGCCGCCACATCCTTTTCAAGCACTACCGGAAACCCTGTGGCCTTGCCAAGAGCCTCACGCAGAGGGACACGCTGCCATCCCAGCAGGTGCGGCGGGTCGACGACGATTCCGTGCGCTGAATCGATTGGTCCAGGGGAAGCGATACCGACGCCCAGAACCCGCCCGTCTTCCACTCCTGCCTCGGCCAGCAGATCCGTTACGGCCTCGACCATCGCACGGATCACCACGTCCACGTCCATCGGCTGCGGCATCCGCCGGGTTGCACGGGACACCACGCGGCCGCTGAGATCGAGAACCACGCCGGTGATCACGGCCGGGTCCAGGTGAACACCGACGGCGTACCGGGCCGAGGGTTTGAGGGTCAGCAGAGTGCGGGGCTTACCGGGACCCAGCTGGACCTTTCCGGACTCGGTGATGAGTTCCTGTTCGAGCAGTCGGCGTGCGATGTTGCTGAGGGTCTGTGCCGACAACCCCGATATTTCCGCCAGTTCCACACGGCTGAGGCCATTGGGCGACCGGCGGATCGCGTCAAGGACCACCGTTTGGTTGAAGCTTCCCATTCGAGGGAGATTTGTTCCCCGGCGACCGACAGCTCCCGGTGCAGCGCTCAGGGCAGGACCTCCGTGTAGGAATGGGCGGTTTCATTGACCGGTGACAACAAATCTTAGCGTGACAAGCTGGAATGGCCGGAGCGCGAGGTCCACCCTGTTCCCGTCTCGACGCTGGATGGCCGAAACCGGCATCCGGTTCTCCAGCAGGTTGGTCTCCACGACGTCGAAGTGCCCGAAGTCTGTGGTCAGCGTGCCGTGTGCTCTCGTCCCGTGGGCCTCGTATAGACGCACGACGACGTCACCGGAACCGTCCTCGGCCAGCTTCACGGCCTCGACGACGAGGGCAGGGTTGTCGACCCGGATCAAAGGATCGAGAACGGTCCGCGCCACCCCCTTCACGGTGCGCAGCGGAAGATTCAACCGGTAGCCCTCGGCAACGGCGTCGGGGATCCCCGCACCAAAGACCACTGAGGTGGCCATCCGGTGCTGTCCCTGATCGGCCGCCGGGTCGGGAAATGTGGGTGCCCGCAGGAGGGACAGACGCACGGTCGTCGTGGTGGCGCGGCCTGAGTCTGCGGAGCGGGTGATGTCGTGCCCGTAGGTGGAATCGTTGGCAACAGCCACCCCGTAGTCCGGTTCGCCCACGTGGACCCAGCGGTGTGCAACGGTCTCAAAGCGTGCCGCATCCCAGGACGTGTTGGCGTGCGTTGGCCGGTGGATATGCCCGAACTGGATTTCCGACGTCGCCCGCTCAGCGTGGATGTCCAGCGGGAAGGCGAGCTTGAGGAGTTTCTTCTGCTCGTGCCAGTCCACCTCCGTGCTGATCTCCAGCCTCGGGGCGCCGCTGTCGAGGCAGAGATGCTGGATTACCCGCGAGGACCCGAAGAAACGCTCGATGCGCAGTGCCTGCCCTGCCGGTCCGTCGACAATTTCCACCAATGACACATCCACGAGGTTAAGTGTGTTTCGGCGGTAGTGCTCGTCGATGTCCCAGGCATCCCACTGGGTCGGAGTATCCCGGTGCAGCTGCAGCAGGTTGGCGGCAGAGCCGGACGGTACCAGTTCCCGTTTTGCGGACTTGTCATACATTGAGCGGATAAGCCCTGCCCCGTCGACATGGATCCGTGCGTTGGCGTTTTCGAGGACATAACCGTCCCCGGTGCGTGTGACCGTACTGCTGAGCGGAGTGGGTTCAGCGCCTGCACCAAGAGCGGTCACCCCGGCCACAGGATATGGCGACGCGTTCAGCGCGGCCGACTCAGTGCCGCGGCCGAGCAGCTGATGAGCCGCAGACTCGATGATTGCTGCGAGCGCTGCGGCCACCTCGGCATAGTTCCGTTCGGCTTCCTGATAGACCCAGGCGATCGACGTGCCCGGCAGGATGTCGTGGAACTGCTGCAGAAGCACCGTCTCCCATGCCTGCCGCAACTCCTCCGCCGGGTAGGGCGCCCCGGTCCGGATGGTTGCCGTCGCCGCCCAGAGTTCAGCCTCGCGAAGCAGATGCTCGGAGCGCCGGTTGCCGCGCTTCGTCCGGGCCTGGGACGTGTAGGTGCCGCGGTGGAATTCCAGATACAGCTCGCCCGACCAGACCGGAGGCTCCGGATATTCAGCCTCCGCAGCTTCAAAAAACGCTCGCGGGCTCGACAGCTCAACGGTGGGTGAACCTTCGAGGGACCGGGTTCGGCGTGCAGCAGCGATCATTTCCCGGGTGGGACCTCCCCGCCGTCACCATGGCCAAAGGGGACCATCGACGTCGTGCCGATCCCCTTCTCGGCATACTGTCTTTCCGCCCGGGCAAGGTCCGCGGCACCCAAGTCCGAGTTGTAAGTGTCCACCGGTGGGAAATGGGAGAAGATCCGTGACCCGTCGATGCCCTCCCACCGGAAGGTGTGATGCGGCATGGTGTTCGTCTCGTTCCAGGAGATTTTCTGCGTCAGGAACCAGCGGGCACCCGCAGCTTCCATAATCTGTGGCAGGGCAGCTGAGTAACCAAAGGAATCGGGCAGCCAGACCTCTTCGCAGTCGACCCCGAATTCCCGCAGGAAGAAGCTCTTGCCCGCGACGAACTGACGGGCCAGAGCCTCCCCGCCAGGCAGGTTGGTGTCCGACTCGACCCACATCCCGCCCACCGGGACAAAATTCCCCGCGGCGACCTTTTCCTTCACCCGTTCGAAGAGCCCGGGATAGGACTGTTTGAGCCACGCGTACTGCTGGGCCGAGGAAGCGGCGAAAACAAAGTCGGGGTTTTCGTCGATGAGGTCACACACGTTGGAGAAGGTGCGGGCCACTTTGCGGACCGTCTCGCGTGTGGGCCACAGCCAAGCTGAGTCGATATGCGCGTGTCCGACGGCGCGCACGTGGTGCGCGCTCGCGGATGCGGGTTTGCCCAGCACCGGCGCGAGGACCGAGCGGCCGACGGCGGCGGTTCCGGAGACGTCGTCGGGTTCCATGGTGTCCACCATCCGGTCGAGGGCACGAAGGATTTCGGCGCGCCGCTGGGAAGATGGGGACAGTTCCCCCAACAGTCCCACGAGAGCCTCGATGTCCTGTTTGAGCTCCCATACGGGCAGGTCAAGAAGTCCGACCTCGAGCTGGGCCAGGCGGTAGAGGCGGGCTTCACCCGCAGTCGCCTTGTCTCCATAGGGGGTGGGAAGGAACAAAAATCCTGCGCAACATTCGGATTGGCTGCTGCCTCAATATAGACGTCGATTCCACCGCCGAAACCAACCTCCAGCCTGACACTCCGGTTCAGAGGTTCCACGGCCTTAATGATCGACCCCGAGGAGGAATAGACCGTCCCCTCTGCCTGGAAGCCCGGCTGCGCCCCGGTGAATCCCAGGTCGACGACGAGTTCCACCTGCACGTCCTTTTCCTCCGCCCAGGCCGTCGGCACCTTGCCTTCGGCGTGAAACCAGACGGTTTCCCACGGCCTGCCCCATGCCATGCCGGGTTCCGCCGGCCGGTAATGCTCCCCCACCGCGGCATTGAAGGGAACCGGTTCATCGGGAACTTCCCAGAAGGATAGATCGAGCGGCTCAGTACTGCGGTAGAGGGCCGGAGTCAGCCGTTCCCCCAGGAATCGCCGGACACGGGCTTCAACAAGGGCGGAGTCATAGTGCATGTGGACTGCCTTTCAGGGGGCTGGTATGCGGGTTCGGGCGCGAGAGGGTCAGCCCTTGAGCGCGCCGGCGGTTGCGAAGGATCCGCCAATGCCCTTGGTTACGAGGACGTACAGGAGGATCACAGGGATGGAATACAGCAGTGAGAAGGCCGCCAGTTCGCCGTAGGCAACGCTCCCGTACTGGCCAAAGAAGTTGAACACCGTCACGGCTGCGGGTTGCCTATGGCTCGACAGCAGCAGGATGAAGGGAATAAAGAAATTTCCCCAGGCCTGGATGAACACGAAGATGAAGACGACGGCCAGGCCCGGACGCATCAGGGGAACCACCACAGTCCGCAGCGCCTTCATCGCGCTGGCACCGTCGATCCATGCTGCCTCCTCCAGGCTGACGGGCACCGAGTCCATAAAGTTCTTCGTCATCCATATGGCCATGGGAAGGGAGGTCGCGGCCATAAAGAGCGCAACCGCAGGGACGCTGTCGAGCTGTCCCAGGCGGACAAACATGCTGTAGACCGGCACCATCATCGCGGTGATCGGCAGTCCCGTCCCGAACAGCACTGCGTAGAGGAAGGGCTTGTTGTAACGGGCCTGATACCGGGACAGGGGATACGCGGCGAGCACCGCAGCAACGACGGTGATGATAGCGCACCCGGCCGAAAGCAGGAAACTGTTCCACAGCGGCCACAGTGTCTGCTCCGGAGTCAGCACCGCGGAGAAATTCGCCAATGAGAACTGTTCGGGCATTCTCAGCGATGCACTCGCCCCAGTGTCGAGGGACGCGAGAACCAGCCACGCCAGAGGCAGCAGGAAACACGCGGCGACAGCGAGGAGCACGCCGGAGGCCAAAGCCCTGGAAGCGCTGCGCCGCGGAGTGGCGGTACTGATGCTCATGAGGAGCCTCCCGGCTTGAGGACGCGGATATAGAGGAACGAAAACACGGCGCCGAGCAGCAGCATCACCGTGGCGATGGCGGTACCGTAGCCGATTTTGCCGAGGCCAAACGCTTCCGCATAGGCAAACAGGGGCAGCGTGGTGCTGCGCTGGTTCGGGCCGCCGCTGGTCATCACGAAGATCAGGGTAAAGACCGAAAGGGTCTGCAGCGTGATCAACATCAGGTTCGTTGAAATGCTGTTGCGGATCATCGGGATGGTTACATAAGCGAGTCGTTTCCAGCTGCCTGCGCCGTCAATCACCGCTGCTTCGGTGATCTCCGGCGCGACGTCATTCAGAGCGGCCTCGTAGATCATCATCGAGAAGGCGGTGCCGCGCCAGATGTTGGCCAGGATCACTGCGATCATCGGGTAGGCGAACAGCCACTCGACCGGTTCGATCCCGGCCAGGCCTGTCAGCGCATTCAGCGTCCCATCGCTGCTGAAGAATGCGTAACAGGCAAAAGCCGCCACGATCTCCGGCAGGACCCAGGCCGCGACGACCGTTGTACCAACGACTGAGCGGACGGCTTTCGGCGCCTTGGCCATCAGCAGCGCGAGCCCCAGTCCCAAGAAGTTCTGGCCGATGACTGCTGATACCAGGAGGAAAACAACGGTCAACCAGACAGCATTCGGGAAATCCGGATCCGTCAGCAGCGCAACATAATTATCGACGCCGATGAAACGCGGTTCCGAAGCGGCACTGCCTGAGAGCGCTGCGTTGGTAAATGAGCCCCAGATGGACCACAGGACCGGGCCCAACATAAACAGCAGAAGCAGGAGAACGGCGGGCACCAGGGGACAGCCCGGCGCGCCGAACGTCCCCGTGGTGCCTTCCGGCCGGCCGGAACGGCAGAGCGTGAAGCGCGTTCCTCGACGGGATGAGTGGGTGTGGCTGTCATCCCTGGCTGACGTTCTCTTCGCCGACGAGGGAGGTCACGGCTTCGTCATACGCCGCAGCGGCTTCATCCACCGATTGTTCACCGGTCATGACCGCCTCCATGGCCTGCTGGATGTTGCCCGAAATCTCCGCATAATCGGACGTTGTGGGCCGGTAGTTGGTTACCTCCACCAAATCGCTGAAGAAGCCGCTCACCGGACTGGACTCAGTGAATTCCGGGTCTTCCGCGACATCACTGCGTACCGGAACCTGGGAGGCGTTCACGTTGTAGGAGAGGCTGTTCTCCTTGTTCAATGCCGTGCTGATAAAGTCAAAGGCCGCATCCGGGTTATCGGTGCCTGCCCCCACCGCAAGGGTCCATCCTCCGGACATGCTTGTGGCGCCGGGCTCCCCGCCGTCCTGAGTCGGCATCGGAGTTACCGCCATAACCTCGGACCATTCCGGCCATGGCGTTGGACCGTCTGCAAGCCAGTTTCCCGCGATCCACGACCCGTCGATCGACGCACCGACTTGGTTGGCCGGATACCACTCGCCGTTGAGTTGCTGGTAGTAGTTCGAATCCAGGGCTTCCGCTACTTCCGGCCCCAGCCCGCCGACGTAGACGTCTGATACGAATTGGAGGGAATCCTTGAAACCCTGTGAGCCTACAATCCACTTGCCTTCATCATCGTCATAAAGTGTGTCCTCCGTGCCGTAGAGCAGCATTTCAAAGCCCTGCATGGAGGCTGCTTCACCCATTCCTGTGCCGGAGTAGATGTTGAAGGGAACCGCTTCAGGGATTGCCGCCTTTACCGTTTCCGCTGCGGAGAGAATGTCGTCCCACGTCTTGGGTTCCCACGGTACGGGTAGTCCTGCCTGCGCAAAGACCTCTTTGTTGTACCAGAGTGCCCTGGTGTCGGTTCCCATCGGAACCGCATATGTGCTGCCGTCTGACCCGACTCCTGCCTGCTTGGCACTGTCAATGAAGCCGGTGTCCCAGTCCTCCCACTCTGCGAGGTAGTCATCGAGCGCCAGAAGGTAACCCGCTTCCGCGTCCGGCCGGACGCGGAAGCTGTCCTCGTAGAAGACATCGGGTGCTGTGTCCGGGGACCGCTGCATCAGCGCAAGCTTGGTTGCGTAGTCGTTTTCCTCGGCTTGTATCGGCTCCAGATTTACAGTGACGTCCGGGTTTGCCGATTCGAAGTCTTCCTTTGCCTTCTTCATCAAGGCATCGACTTGAATGAAGGCACTAGTCGTCTGGTACGCCACAGTGATGGATTCTCCGTCGGCGTTTTCGCTTCCTCCGCTGCCCTCAGGGGCGCAGCCAGTGGCTCCGAGGGTCAGGATGAGGATGATGGGCACTGCCCGTGAGATGGACCTTCGCATGGTGCTCCTTTGCTCCACTCGGGACCCACTGTGCCTGCGGGAGCGCTCCAAGATGAGCGGCGCCGGGACCGTGGGATACGGCGTCGGACGTGAACTGACGAACGTGCGCATAAGTAAAGCGAATGGATAAACTCGTGTCAATGGTCCGGCGGAGGCGAAAAGGGACTTGTAAGCGGTCTAGCACCTGTTGCACTTGCGGGTGGCCGGCAAAAGTCAGGTCAGTGCCTCACCGGTGGCGGGGCAAGGCGTCAACGGCAGTTACCACGGCTGGTTGGCCGGTCCGACCGTGAACTCATTGACCGTGGTGTCCGGCGGCAGAGCAAGGGCATACGCGACGACGTCGGCCACCCGCCCGGGGGCGATCCCGTACCGCTGATAGAGGGACTGCGCCCCTTCTGCCGTGTCCTTGTCGCTGATCGTGTCCAGCAGTTCCGTGTTGATGGCTGCGGGGTAGATCGTGGCCGTGCGGATGTTCGTTCCCTCGGCGGCTGACTCCATGCGCAGGACTTCCATGAAGTCGCGCAGGAACCACTTGGTGCCGCCGTAGACCGCGCCGCCCGGATAGGCCTTGAGCCCGGCGACGGAGGAGGCGGCAATGACGTGCCCGGACTTCTGGTCAATGAAGGTGGGCAGTACTGCGGCAATGCCGTTGAGCACTCCGTTGACATTCACCGCAACCATCCGGTGCCACTCGTCGGTTTTAAGCGCGGACAGCGGACTGTTGGGCATCAGCCCGGCGTTGAGGAAGACGGCGTCCAGGCCACCGAATGCCTTCTGCGCCAGCTGCACGATCTCATCGTTCTCCGCCTGGACAGTGACATCCAGGCTTTGGCTGACCGCTTCGCCGCCGTTGTCCCGGATCTGCGTGACGATCCGGTCCAGCTTGTCCCGGCGCCGGGCGCCGAGCACCACCTTGGCGCCCCTGTGTGCGAGCAGTGTCGCGGCCGCCTCACCAATTCCCGATGATGCTCCCGTGATGACAACGACTTTCCCGGCGATGTTGCTGGCCATGGTGAATCCTCATTTCGCTGCAGTCCGTGCCGGCATGCTCACCCGAAGCGGGCGGGCCGTGTACGCGGCCCGCACACCGCGTGCCCCCATCAGTCTCCCGTTCCCGCGGTGGCAGCGGGAGGGTGGAGTGGCAGAATTGTTTCTGCCGAAATCCGCCGGCTCCACCCAACCGACACCGCTCAATAAGCAAATCGAGGCCGCATAGTGACCAATGACTCCATCCCGTCCGGACACACCGAACGTCCCGAACCCACGCCGGTTCCCAACGCGGGCCGCGCGCTCACCGTATGGGAGGACGGCGTTCGGCTGGACTTCACCTTTGACGACTGTATGAAATACCACGGCCCGGGCTTCCCCGGCGGTGTCGCGCATGCCTTCGCTGCGCTTGGCCGGGCGCTGCCGGAACTCGCCGCCCGCACCCCGGGCGGCCGGGTCGAGCGCCGCGGCATCCGGGTCCGCACTCCCTTCGGCGGTCCCGGCGCGCGGGACGCCTTCGAGCTGGTGACCCGCGCGGTCACCGGGAACCGTTATGCCGTGCTGCCGGAGCTCGCCCACCCCGAGCGCGGGAACACCCTGGCCCGCTATGTGTTCGAGCTGAGCGCCGGGGATGCCCGGGTCACCTGTGTGCTCCGCGACGACGGCATTGTCGCCGACGAATTCATCGAGCTCACAGCTAGGCCGGACAAAACGGCGGCAGAACTGGCCCACTTGGAGGTCCTCAAGGTTCAAATGCGCGACCGGATTCTCGAGCGGGACCCGGACCGGGTCTACGACGTGGAGTGACCGCCGCCGCCGAGCCTTGCAGTTCCTTCCGGAAGCCGGTCAGCGCACCGTGGCCGGACGCAGCAGCAGCCACGTTCCGGCGGCGGAAAGCCCCACTGCACCCACTGCCGCGGCCGTAAGCCACCAGAGCTGGAAGACGGCGGCGATTGCGGCCGCCTGAGGCACCAGGACGATTGCTGCTACGGCCAGGGCGAGGACGACGCCGCCGGCGATGAGCTGGGGGCCGAGCGATCCAAAGCGCACCCAGGCCGCGGCAAAGACTCCGCCGATGGTGAGGGTGGCGAGGACGCCGAAGAAGACGATCGGCAGCAGGCGCAAAATGTCGCCGCCGCCGAGAACGTAGATGTCAAAGATATAGAAGCCGGCGAACCAGTGGTTCGTGGCGGTCTCCACAGCAGTGAGCACAGCCAGGATCAGGGCCACGTAGGCGGCGGTCATCGCGTTCCAGATGAGCGTCCCGGCAACGAAGGCCCGCCGGGTTGCACCCAGAGCCAGTGCGAACGGAAAAGTGGTGCCGACGCTCGCCACGCCGAGGTAGCCGAAGAATCCCAGCAAGGCGTAGACAATTCCGGGATTGCTTGAGATCCCTGGATCCATTCCGCGCTGCCCGGCTGGCTGCCGGAGCGCCAGAAGATCAGCGCGATCAGCACGGAGATGACCGCGACGACCGCGGCGATCACGAGCGGCACGATAAAGGTTTCGGTCCGCCGGTTCAGGTGAATCCTGACGGTCGGGATGACGGCGTTCATGCGTGTGCCTCTTTCCTGCCGTGGACCGGTTCCGGCGCATCGGCTCCGAACCCGGCGACGAGATCCGGCAGGGTTGCCGGCGAAACGCTGGCTCCGAGCGCCTGCGCCTGGGCCCGGAAGCCGTCGTCGGCCGCTCCGCTGATGGTGGCTGATTTCAGGGTGCCGACCGCGTGCGAAAGCAGGACCGTCCGGCCCTCCGCGAGCCGTTCGACAGCCTCCGCGGAACCGCTGACGGTGAAGGCAAGGCCTGGAACTTCTTCACTGGCGCAGTTCACGCGCACCCTGCCGCGGTCAATGATCGCCACCCGGTCAAAGAGGGCTTCGGATTCCTCGATGAGGTGGGTGGAGAGGACGACGGTACGGGGGTGTTCCGTGTAATCACGGAGAAGAACGTTGTGAAAGAGCGCCCTCGCTGTGACGTCAAGGCCGAGGTAGGGCTCGTCCAGCAGCGTGAGGGGCGCCCGGGAAGCCAGGGCCAGAACAATCGCGACGGAGGAAAGCTGTCCCCGGGAGAACTTCTTGACCGGGGTCCTGCCCGGAATACGGAATCCTCCACCAGTTCCGCGGCAATGTCCGCGTTCCAGTTCGGCGCGAACTCGGGGGCAATCCGCAGCACATGGTGCAGCCGGTAGCTGTCCGGATACCGCTGGTTGTCGCGGATGAAGCTGATCCCGGACAGGGCCGCCCGGTTTTCAAAGGGATTCTGCCCGAACACTTCCACCGTGCCCGCACTGGGCCGGTCCTGGCCGGCGAGGATCGACATGATCGTCGTTTTGCCGGCACCGTTCCTGCCGAGGAGCCCGCAGATGGAACCTTCCGGCACGGCGAGCGTGACGTCGTCCAGCGCCCTGGAGCGGCCGAAGACCCGGCTCACGGAGCGGATATCGATTGCAGTGGTCATGCCGGATCCTGTTCGTCGTCAATCATCGAATGCAGCTCGGCGGCCGGGATCTCGAGGACCGCAGCTTCCCGAAGAAGCGGCTGCAGGTACTGTTTCCGGAACTCATCGCGCCGGCGGGTGAGGAGGATCTTCCGCGCTCCGGTTGCGACAAACATCCCGATGCCCCGTTTTTGTAGAGCACGCCCAGGTCAACGAGCATGTTCACGCCTTTGCTCGCGGTGGCGGGGTTCATTTGGTGAAACACGGCGAAGTCGGTGGCCGAGGGTACCGCGGTCTCTTCGGGATAGCTTCCCGCCACGATGTCGTCAGCGATCTTCGCAGCGAGCTGCTGGAAGATCGGCCCTTCTCCGGTGAACATGGGACCAACGTAGTCCATTAGTGGACTAATGGACAGGGGTACCGGAGACAAATTCTTGGAACCCGTTGCCGGCATTGTCGAAATTCCGTCCGCTGCTTCGTCCACGGGGTGAATGCAGCCACAATGGCTGTGTTGCTGGAGACCCAGTCAATGCAGGAGAACTAGGAGACCGTCATGGCCAAGTATTTGCTGCTTAAGCACTACCGCGGCGCACCGGCACCCCTGAATGACGTGCCGATGGACCAGTGGACGCCCGATGAGGTTTCGGCCCACATGCAGTTCATGCAGGATTTCGCCGACCGGCTGCAGGCCAGCGGCGAGTACATCGACGGGCAGGCCGTCGCACCGGAAGGCACCTTTGTGCGGTACGACGGCGAGGGCCGGCCGCCGGTGACGGACGGCCCCTTCGCGGAAACCAAGGACCTGATCGCCGGCTGGATGGTGATCGACGTCGATGACTATGACCGCGCCCTCACACTCGCCGGAGAACTCTCCGCTGCCCCGGCGGCAGGAGGAAGCCGCTGCACGAATGGATCGAGCTGCGCCCGTTCCTTGCGCAGCCCATGACCATCACGGAGTAAGCGCTCCCACGAGGAACGCCCGTGGAGGAGAAACCAGTGGACGAAAACCTGCTGCGGAGCCTCACCCCGCAGGTGACCGCCGTCCTCGTCCGCCGCGGAGCGGATTTCGCAGCGGCCGAGGACGCGGTGCAGGACGCCCTGATCGAAGCCCTGCGGATTTGGCCGGAGAACCCGCCGCGGGAGCCCAGGGCCTGGCTCGTCACTGCTGCCTGGCGGAAATTCCTGGATATGGCCCGGGCACAGTCCGCCCGGAGCCGCCGTGAGCTCACGGTCGACGCCGAACCTCCGCCGGGCAGCGCGGGCGGCACCGATGACACGCTGCAGCTGTATTTCCTGTGTGCCCATCCGACCCTGCCCCCGTCGTCGGCCGTGGCCCTGACCCTGCGGGCGGTTGGCGGGCTGACTACCCGGCAGATCGCCGCCGCCTATCTGGTAGGGGAAGCGACGATGGCACAGCGCATCAGCCGGGCCAAACGCACCGTCTCCGGTGTCCGGTTTGATTCCCCCGGCGAGGTGGCTACCGTGCTGCGCACCCTGTACCTGGTCCTTAATGAGGGCTACTCGGGCGACGTGGATCTGGCCGCCGAAGCCATCCGACTCACCCGGCAGCTGGCCGCCCGCATCGACCATCCCGAGGTCCAGGGGCTGCTGGCCCTGATGCTCCTCCACCACGCGCGCCGCCCGGCAAGGATCGACAACGCCGGCCGGCTGGTGCCGCTGGGCGAGCAGGACCGCAGCCGCTGGGACACCGGCCTGATCTCCGAAGGGGTGCGCATCCTGGAGCAGGCCCTGGCCCGGGACCGGCTGGGCGAATACCAGGCGCAGGCCGCCGTGGCGGCCCTGCACGCTGACGCGCTAACAGCCGCGGAAACGGACTGGCCGCAGATCGTGGAATGGTATGACGAGCTGGTCCGGCTCACCGGCAGCCCGGTCGCGCAGCTGAACCGCGCCGTCGCCCTCGGGGAGGCGGACGGGCCGCGCGCCGGGCTGGCCGCGCTGGCGAAACTGGACCCGGCGCTCCCCGGCACACCGCCGCACTGGCGTACCTGCACGAGCGCGGCGACGAGGCCGGAACAGCGGCCCGGCTGTACGCGGAGGCGGCATTGGCTGCACCGAACCTGTCCGAGCGGCAGCATCTGGCCCGTCAGGCCGCCCGGCTAAATGCCCGGCATTGACACCACCGATCCAGCACTCAGCCGTTGTCTATGTCGGAAAACAACCCCGTAAATGGTGTTCCGGAGGCCCTGAGCTGACCCATGAGATCAGTCCCGGCAGAGGCTGCCACCGCGGCGGAGGCGTCGTCGTAACTGTCAAAATACAGATCGAGTGTCCGGTGGGCCGGGGTGGGTGCGCCGTTTTCCTTGGGCCACACCTTGCCGGCTTCGTACCGGCGCAGCTTCGGCAACTGCTTGGCGGTGTCCTCGATACTCTTGTACGTGGTTTCGAAGGCGGCGGGGTCGGCGGGGTTATCGAAGATGAACGTGATTTTCGTGGGCATGACGGTGTCCCTTTCGAATCGGTTGGGATGGATTCCTCATTGTGGTGCAGACGGGAGCGGCGGGCCAGAGTAGGCGCGCTGGGAGCAACGCCGGCTACCGGCCCGGTTCAGCTACAACGGCTCCGCGCCGCGCCCAGAGCAGCACCGGAAGCAGCAGCAGCGCCAAAACACCGCCAGCCAGCGCAAGCACGGCGTAGCTTGTCCCGGCCATCACGACACCGGAGAGCATTCCGCCCCCGGCACCGGCAAGGGCCACCAGGACATCGATCTTGCCCTGGACCCGGGGACGGATGTCCGGTGCGGTGTTGTCCACCACCAGTGCCGTTCCCGAGATGAGCCCAAAGTTCCAACCGAGCCCCAGCAGCGCCAGCGCAAGAATCAGCAGCCCCAGCGATTCCCCGGGGGCCAGAGCCGCAGTAACGCCGGCCAGCAGCAGGGTCAGCCCGGCCGCAGCAGCCATCGGAGTGCGGCCCACCCGGTCCACCAGGGCACCGGTCACCAGGGACGGCAGATACATCGATCCAATGTGGACTCCAATCACCAGCCCGACGTCGGCCAGGCCGTGGTGGTGGACCCGCATGTGCACCGGCGTCATTGTCATGATCGCCACCATCGCAATCTGGGTTAGCACCATCACCGCCGCCCCGACATACACTCCGGCCCCCGGTGCGCCGGCTTCCGTAACCGGCACCGCAGCGCCCGCGGACGCGGCGCCGTCGCCGTCGTCGGCGGCGGCATTTTCCGCAGCCTGCGGGCCAGGAGGAACGGATCGGGCCGCAGAAACACCAGGAGCACGACGCCGGCAGCCAGGTATGCCGCCCCGGCCAGCAGGAAGGGCCCGGCCAACGCGGGAATACCGAGCGCGCCCGCGAGTCCGCCCATGGGCGTGACCAGGTTCGGGCCGGCCACCGCGCCCAGCGTCGTGGAGACCATCGCGATGCTGATCGCTTTGCCCTCCGGGCCGGAAGCGCCAGATCGGTACCCGCATAGCGGGCCTGGAGATTGGTTGCAGTGCCTGCCCCGTAGACAAACAGGGCGGCAAACAGCAGGGCAGGACTGCCGACGACGGCAGCCAGGACCACTCCCAGCGCGCCCAGCCCGCCGGCAGCGAACCCGGCCCCAAGGCCGAGCCTGCGCCCCGACCGCTGGGTCACCCGCCCCACCAGGTAGGCAGTCAGGGCCGAGCCGAGGGTAAAGAGGCCTGCCGGCAGGCCGGCGAGCCCGTCCGAACCCAGCAGCTCCTGGGCCAGCAGCGCACCGACCGTCACGCCCGCGGCCAGCCCTGCCCCGCCAAGGATCTGGCTGGCAATAACAACGGTCAGGGTCCGCCGCTGCACCTTGACGCGGACTTCTTCGTCGCCGGCAGGCATTCCCGGCGGATCGCGGGGCACATGTTCCATGTCCTGAGGATAGTTCGGGAAGTCCTCCGAGGACGCTCGTCATCTTCCTTCCAACGGGATCCGCTGTCCGAAGAGCCCTTGTCCCCGCTCATGTTTTCAACGGCTGCCCCGCTCCTGAGGGCCGGTGAAGGACCCGCCGGCCACCACCCGTTGCTGCTCCCGCTTTCGCATCCCGCCCTGCCGCAGTAATCACCGGCTTGCCAACGGGAAAATGCACGGCTTCTCCGGTTGTGCCTATGCTGAGGTGCATGAACAGAAAGCATGACTACCGTGCAGCCTTCTCCATTCTTGGTGTGGGATTCCTCAGCGCCGTTGCAGTATTGCTGATACCGGGATTGTTCGAAGAGTTTGGAATAGGCCGTTTCGTCACGATTCTGGGCCTGTTGGCAGGGGCAGCCTGTTTCGCTGTCGCCGCTACATGGAATCGGCGGCTCATTCAGGAGCAGGGGTAATTCTCCCCTTGTCGAGTGTCGCCGCGGGTCACGGATGCCGATGCTGACGGCAGGGGGCCGCCGGTATCGCACCGCCTGAGCATCCTGCATGAGGGCGCGAAACATCTCGGTCATATAGACAGCGATACCCGCATATTGCGCGACGAGGCCTGCCCCGTCCCCCAGCACGGCTCGAACAGGTTCCAGCGCCGGTGTGGACGGGTCCGCGGCGGCCGTGCGCAGCAGCTCCAGACGTTTATGGCCCGGTGCCGGCATTGGGGCACGTGATCCTAGAAGCTGAGTTCCTGGATCCCGGTGGTTCCGTCACGATAGGTCAGCACCACGGTGCTGCCACCGTCAGACGCATCTTGGAGTTCGTCTCCCGGCAGCCAAAATGCGAATTGTCCTTTGGATACGGTCGCTGTCACTTCCTCGCCGGTAATGCTGGTGTACGTTACGCCCACGACGTCGTCGCCGGCGCGTCCTGAAGCCACCGAGATGGGTTTGTTCATGATCATCCCGGTTCCCAGCTGCGTCGGTTTCAGGGATCGGGGGCCGGGATCGGTCTCGGCACCGAGCTTTCCGATGGAACCGATCATGCCTTTATCGAACCACGGCGCTGAAGCATCCGTAATGCATGTCGCTTCGAAACCGCCCGGGCCTGCGAGGACGACAGTCATCCATGCTCCGCGGCGTTCCGCGACGGCCACTTCCGCGGCGGCAAGGTCATCCGAGTACATGCCGTCGCCGGTGCTTTCATTCGCGTCCAAGCAGTCCGTGACGGCGTCATCGCGGTCCGTTCCGCTCAGGGATACGGGGTTCGCGGTCCACGTAGCGAAAGCTCGATCACCGCCTGTGAGGGCGGGGACGACGAGCAGTCCGGCAGTCGTGGCGGCCACCAACCCTCCCAGGACGATGGCCCGGCGACGGCGGTCGAACGTGCCGGGCTTCTGCCCGGGGCCCGAATGGCGTTTCCCTTCGCAGCGGGCGCCGCCGATGCAGGGTTTTGGGAGAGAATCCGCTCGAGGTCAGCCTGCGAGCGCGCCGCACGGGCCGGCGGCGCTTCCCTGGAAGCGTCCATAGTTCGCAGCAGTGCGTCGATGTCCTGGTCACGTGTCACGGGGTTGCCGTCCTTTCCGATGCTGATGCGGACATGTTGGCGGAAGGGGGAAGATGATCCAGAAGCAGACGCAGGGCACGCCGCGCCCGGCTCAGGCGGAGCCGGAACGCGACCGGCGATATGCCGAGCACCACGGCGGCCTGAGCCGCGGAAAGGTCTTCGAAGACTGCCAAGCCGAGTGCTTCTTGATGAAGTTCAGAGAGAAGGTGCCAGGCGCGGCTCAGGTCAACCCGGCTCATCACCGCATCCTCATGGGAGCTGCTGTGAGGCTCGGAGCCTGTGTCGGTGAGACGAATGCCAAGGGCCTGCCGGCGTTGCTCGCCGCGATGGGCGTTCAGCATGATGTTCCGGGTAATGCCAAACGTCCATGCCCGGGCGTCGTCCTGATTCCGCGGCACCTCGGCAAATCGGCGCCAGACAACGAGGAGCGCCTCCGACACGACGTCCTCAGCCAAAGCTGTGTTTGTGCGCCGTTGAACGAACCGGAGCAGGTCCGGGTACACCGCTTCGTACAGGGCCCGGAATGCATCCGCCCGGTCAGGGTGATGAAGGATCACTCATACCTGTACCTGTCCGCCAGTGGCCCACGTGTGTCGCACGGCGGGCAAGGAAATTCCAACCCAGTCGTTTCGACGCCCACCCCCGCCCCCGGCATGCTGCAACCTTATCGGCGTCGAAAGTGAAGACACCGCCGGGCTCCCGCTCCCGCCGGAACCTGGTGTGCCGCCCAGCCAGCACAACCGCGGGAATAACTTCGTCCTACCTGCGCTCTTTCGGCCAGCCTTCATGTAGGCTGCTGGCTTGTACACGGGAGTCCGGTGAGCCGGGCTGAGAGGAAACTTCTCAAGTTTCGACCGTTGAACCTGATCTGGATCATGCCAGCGCAGGGAGCAACCCTCAAACCCGTGCCCTGTTTATTCAACAGAAAGGCACGAAAATGCAAACAACTGACACTACCGCCGCGGCTGCGAACCGCCCCTCCCCCGGCAGGGATGAAACGCCGTTCACAGCTACCCCGCGCGAGTTCGGTGTGGGAGCAAGACTGACCCTGGCTGTCATGGCAGACAGCTACGCCGACGTCATTCTGGAAGCGCTGGAGCAAGCCGACGCCGCCGGACTCCTAGTCCAAACCGGGAAGGTCAGCACGTACGTCAGCGGCGCCGAGCAGGATGTGCTGCGCTACCTGAGCCAAGTCATTGCCGCGGCCGGACGCAGCGGAGCCCACGTGTCGGCCGCTGTCCATCTGTCCCGGGGCTGCCCCGGCGGCGTCACCTGCGACATACCAGAGGGCGGCGCAGCACTGTACTCGGACATCCCGCATGTGGAGATAACAGGCATATCGGCGACGGCGGACTGGGCGATCTACCCGCTCGCCGACGGCGGAACCGGCAGCGCCGCAGCGGATCACATGCGCGATATCTACGCTGCCATCGAGCACGCCAAATCCACCGGCGTAACCGTCACCGAAGACCACTACATCACCCGGCTGGACGGAGACCTGGCCCAGGTCCTGCAGACCATCGCGGCGGGTTGGGTCCTGGTCGGACGCTCGGTCCAACACGTCGTCACGCACGCGACCCTGTCCATCAACAGCCCCAGTGCGTCCTGACGCCGGCCGCGAAGGAATCCACGTGTCAACATCATCTGGCCCTGCCCGTGCACGGTCTTCCTGGAGTCTTAAGGACCTCGTCCTGCTGGTGGTCCTCGGCGTCGTCTTCGGTTTTCTCTACTGGGTTTTCGTCCAGGCCTGGACCGGCCTGTCAATTCTGATGGGGCCTCTCGGAGACCTCTCTCAGCACCTTCTTGCCGGAACCTGGCTGTTGGTTGCGCCGATCGCCATTGCCATCGTGCAGCGTCCATTCGCCGGCGTCATCGCCGAAGTTCTCGCATCAGTCATCGAAGTCGTGTTCCTGGGCTCGGCCGTGGGCCCGCTGCTGTTCATCGCGGCGGCCATCCAGGGCATCGGCAGCGAACTCCCGTTTGCGGCCACCCGTTACCGTTCCTATGGCTGGATGATATACGCCCTGTCCGGGCTTCTTGGAGCCGGGCTGGTCTTCTTCTACTCGGCTTTCCGCTCCGGCTGGTATGGCCAGGATCTGTTTCTCACCCGCCTGGTCATCCACCTGATCTCAGGAGTAGTTTTCGGCGGGCTGCTGGCGAAAGTGATCGTCGACGCCCTGGCGAAGACCGGCGTCGTGGATAACTTTGCGATCGGGCGCGCACGTCTGGGGGAAGATCAATGCCCGTTGAACCGGCCCTGTTGCTCGACGGCGTGACTGTCGAGTTTCCCCGGAGGAAGACCGCGGTATTGCGCGGTGTCACCCTGCGGCTGAACCCCGGCGAGCACCTGATCGTGTTCGGGGCCTCAGGGTCCGGCAAGTCCACGCTGCTGCAGGCGATTACCGGGGTGGTTCCGCACACGGTGCTGTCCACGCTCGGGGGCTCCGTATCCGTGAAAGGGACCGTCACGACTGATGCGTCCGTCGTCGAGCTGTCGCGCCATGTCGGCGTCCTTGCCCAGGATCCATCCTCCGGCGTCTGCCTTCCCGACGTGGAACAGGAGTTGGCCCTCCCGCTGGAGAACCGTGCCGTGCCTCCGGAACAGATATCGGAGCGCATCGACCGCGCGCTCAGGGCGGTTGATGCGGCCGGCCTGCGGCACCGGCAGACGGACCGGCTTTCCGGCGGAGAGAGCCAGCGCGTGGCGCTGGCCGCCAGCCTGATCGCCGAACCGGCGATCCTGCTGCTCGATGAGCCGACCTCCATGCTCGATCCATCCGGTCTCGCTGCCGTGCGGCAGGCGATCGACGCTGCCACCGCCGCCTACGGCCCGGCAGTGGTGCTGGTCGAACACCGGCTCGATGACTATGCCGGCCGCGCCGGAATCGCAGGGCTGCCGGGCCGGGCGGTCGTGCTCGGGGATGCCGGCCAGGTCCTGGCCGACGGCACCACCGCGGAGGTGCTGGTGAGCAACGCCCGGCAGCTCAATGCCCACGGATGCTGGCTGCCCCTGGAGGCGGAACTTTTCGCGGTGACCGGCCGGACCGGCGGCTTGGAAGAGTCCTGCGTCCGATCGGCTCTCCGGGACTTGGCCTTCGCGAATGACGGCGGCGCTCCGAAAGTGCCCAGTGCCGGCGGCACCGTCATGGCCGCGCGTAATGTCTGTGTCTCCCGCGGCGCCGACCGGAAAAAGCGGGGGCGTTCCCGGCACATCACCCCGACCATGGCCGGACCGGAACCGCCCATCCTCGAGAACGTGAACTTTGACCTAAGACGCGGCGAAATCACTGCCCTGCTGGGAGCCAATGGGGCGGGAAAAACATCGTTGCTGCTCACTCTTGCCGGGCTCCTTTCACCCGCCGGAGGAAGCGTGCTTGGGCCGCGTCCGGGAATGGTATTCCAGAATCCCGAGCACCAGTTTGTGGCCCACACTGTCGCTGATGAGGTTCGGCAAGGTCGAACGGACGCTTCTGAGGGCTTCTTCGCAGACCTGTTGAAACAGCACCGGCTCACACACGTGGCCGAACAGAGCCCCTTCCGGTTGTCCGGCGGCGAAAAGCGCCGCCTTAGCGTCGCCGCAATGTTGGCCCATAACCGGCCTTCGTTGCTGGCGGACGAGCCGACGTTCGGTCTTGACCGCAGGGACACGATTGCCACCGCCGCAGCGTTCAGGCAGGCGGCGGAGGCCGGACGCGCCCTTCTCTTCTCCAGCCACGACCTCCGCACCGTTGCCGCACTGGCCGACCAGGCCATCGTCATCGCAGAGCGCACTGTAATTGCCCGCGGACCCATCTTCGATGTGCTGCGTGACCGCGATATCCTGCGGCGGGCCGGGCTCAGGATGCCGCCCCTGCTCGACTGGCTGCTCGCGGAATTTGATACGGCAGCTGAAATCCGCTGTGTCCTGCGCGGGTTGGATGCGGCAGTGTCCGCTGAAGCCCCCGCGCAGCGCCCGACCAGGCGCGGCGCGTGACCGCCGCCCCACCTGTTTGGCCGCTGACCGCCGGCGGCACCCTCGCCCGCCGCAACCCCACGGTCAAGCTGGCACTGTTGTTCGTCGTCTCGCTGGTGCTGGTCTTCATTTTCGATCCGGTCACCCCGGCGGCCCTCTATCTCGTGGCCCTCGCGGCCATCGGCTCCTCCACCCGCCTGGCCGTCAAAACCATGGCGCTGGGGCACGTTCCTTTCCTCGCCTTCGGTCTGGGGATCCTCGTGGTCAATGCACTCAGCCGCCCCGGCCGGGTCCTCTGGGAGGCCGGGCCGTTGCGGGTCACCGTCGAAGGACTGTCGGTGGGTGGTTCCCTGGCCCTGCGGACGCTGGTGATCGGCGTTCTCGCCATCGGCTTCATCGTTTCCACCGACGGTGTGGCGCTGATGGGAAGCCTGCATCAACATGCTCGGCTCGGCTCCCGAATTACCTATGCGGTACTGGCCGGCTACCGCATGCTGCAGGAAATGCCACGGGAGTGGCAGACCATCAGGCAGGCACACGCCGTGCGGGCACCGCTCCGCCCCGACGGCAGCCTGCCCGGCGGGCTGTCCGCCCACGGGCGGGCGGCCTATACCCTGCTCGTGGTCTCCGTGCGCAAAGGCGAGCGGATGGCCCAGTCACTGGAGGCCCGCGGCCTGGGGCTAACCCCGCGAACAGTCTGGCGCAAGGTCCCGCTCCTGCGTGCTGACTGGTTGATGGCAGGAGCCGTCATCCTTGTGCTCGGCGGGATCGCTTATCTCAGCCACGTCCTCGGGTTCCTGGAAGGATACGGTGCGCTCAGGTAGGCGCCGGAGGTCAGCTGTCGCAGTAACCCTGTCCCGGCGGGCGCCGGGGTGCCAGCATGAAGGACAAAACTCCGGCAGGGAGGACCGACCCGATGGCAGACGCAGCCGGCAGCCCGGCAAACCCCGGCCGGATCCTGACGGTAGCCATCCTGGCGTCCTTTGTCGCGTTTCTGGACGGCTCCATTGTCACGGTCGCGCTGCCTGCCGTCAGTGCCGACCTGGGCGGAGGACTGTCCACCCAGCAGTGGGCCGTCAACGCCTACCTGCTGACCCTCGGCGCCCTGATCCTGCTCGCCGGGTCCCTCTCTGATTCCTTCGGACGGCTGAAAATCCTGCGGATCGGCCTGCTGGGCTTTGCCGCCGCATCGGTCGCCTGCTCCGTTGCGTGGAGCCCGGGCTTTTTGATCCTGGCCCGCGCCGTCCAGGGCGCCGCGGCGGCACTGCTGGTACCGGGTTCCCTCGCCTTGATTACGACGGCGTACCGGGAGCCGCAGCGGTCCCGCGCCATCGGCCGGTGGACAGGCTGGACCGGAACGGCCGCAATCATTGGCCCGCTGCTCGGCGGCGTCCTGGTGGATCTGGTCAGCTGGCGGCTGATCTTCGCGGTGAACGTGCTGCCGGTGGCTGCCACCCTGTTCCTGTTGGCCGGAATGCAGGACAGCTCCGCGCGCCGGAGAACCGCCCTGGACCTCCCCGGCGCGCTTCTGGCCATGACGGGGCTCGCCGGTCCGGTCTATGCACTCATCGAACTGGACCGGCGCAGCTGGACCCATCCCGCCGTCGTCGTTCCCCTGGCCACGGGAATCCTGGCGCTGGGGCTCTTCGTCCTCCGCGAAGTGCGCACACCGGCGCCGATGATGCCGCCGTCCCTTTTTCGGGCGCGGAACTTCCGGTTCGGCAACCTGGTGACCGCCGCCGCCTACGCCGGAATTTCGCTGGGTTCGTTTGCCGTCACCGTCTTTCTCCAGGAGACAGGCGGTTTCTCCGCCACGGAGGCCGGATTTGCGGCGCTTCCCTGCCGGTGGCCATGCTGCTGCTCTCCGCGCAGTTCGGCAAACTCGCGGGCATCCACGGCCCGCGCCTGTTCATGACCGCCGGACCGATGCTTTGCGGTGCCGGATTCCTGCTCATGCTCACGGTGCATCAACCGCTGAACTTCCTCACGCAGCTGCTGCCCGGGCTGCTGCTCTTCAGCCTTGGCCTGGCGGTCATGGTGGCCCCGCTGACCTCGGCCGTTCTGGGCGCGCTCCCGCCGGAGGACGCAGGGATCGGTTCGGCGGTCAACAATGCCGTATCCCGGGTGGCCGGACTGGTGTCCGTTGCCCTGGTTGGCACGATTTCCGCCGGCTCGCTGGACTACCCCGGATTCCGGCAGACCGCCGTGGTCACGGCCGCCTTGTTTCTAACGGCAGCCGCAACTGCGTTTCTGGGCATCCGCAACCCCGGGACCGCCGGGCGTTGACGGAAGCCACGGCAGTTCCGTCTCCTCACCGCGACCGTTGGCCCACAATTTCCGTACCGCTGCCTTTGGCTCGTTTTCGGGTCCGGGCCGGCCGAAACACCATCGGCCCTGAACAGCACACCGGCACGGGTCTACGATGCTCGATAAGGCCCATGAAAGGTATCGGACAAATGACCACTGGCGGCTCATTCACGATTGTTGTTGGCGTTGACGGCTCCCCCGACTCCCGGTTGGCACTGAAATGGGCCGTGGAGGAGGCCCACCAGCGCCACGGCCAGCTCCGCCTGATCACGGCCTGGAACAAGCCGCCGTTTGAATGGTATCCGGCAGTGCTGGAAACGGCGGCAGGCGGAATTGCCGTTGAACCTTCGCCTGAGGACGACGCCGGCAAGCTGAACGCCGAGGCGCTGAAGTTCGCCGCCGACGGGGCGCAGCCGCTACGGGGCAGGTCATCCACGCCCATTCACCGGCCACAGCGATACTCAACGGGGCCCTGGAAGCGGACCTCGTGGTTGTCGGCGCGCGCGGGTACGGCGGTTTTGAAGGGCTGCATCTCGGCTCTGTGGCCCATCAAGTCGTCAACCACGCCCGCTGCCCGGTGGCGGTTTTCCGCCCCAGGCATTCCTGAGGGGCAGCCCTTGGAACCCGTGGGGTTCAGACCCCGGCGCCGCGCAGGGCTGCCACGGTGTTCACCGCGGCGGCCACCGCCTCATACCCCTTGTCCTCGGACGAGCCGGGCAGGCCGGCACGGTCCAGGCCCTGCTGCTCCGTGTCGCAGGTCAGCACGCCGAAGCCGATTGGCGTACCGGTGCGGACGCTGACATCGGTCAGGCCGGTGGTCGCTGCGGAGCATACGTAGTCGAAGTGGGGGGTGCCGCCGCGGATGACGACGCCGAGCGCCACCACCGCGTCAAAGTGCGGTGCCAGCCGCGCGGCAGCCACGGGCAGCTCAAAGCTGCCGGGAACCCGAATCAGCTTTGGCCGCAGCCCGGCGTCCCCGACGGCCCGAAGGGCCCCGCCGATCAATCCGTCCATAATCTCCGTGTGCCAGCTTGCGGCCACAATGGCCACCCGGATATCCAGGGCCTGGGTCTTGATGCTGCTGACGTCATTGTCGGGTGCGCCGTGTCCGCTCATGGGGTGTGCTCCTTCTTGATGGTTCGTGAATGGGGTGTGGTGCGGGGAGGTAGGCCTGCCGTGCTGCAGCCAGCACCCGCCGGGTCCGGGGAACTAGCTTTGGTGAACCGGCTGGGTCCGCAGCAGCGTCAAATGGTGGTCCATGCGGTCACGCTTGGTCTGCAGGTAGCGCTCGTTCTCGGCGCGCACGGGAACTTCGGAGGGGACCATGGCTTCCACATCAATCCCGTACTGCTGCAGGCGGTCCCGCTTGAGCGGGTTGTTGCTTAGCAGCCGGATCCGGTTGAGCCCCAGGGTGTGCAGGATGCCCGCGGCGGCCTGGTATTCGCGGGAATCGACCGGAAGTCCCAGCTGTTCGTTGGCTTCCACAGTGTCGGCGCCGGCTTCCTGCAGGGCATAGGCCCGCAGTTTGTTTGCCAGGCCGATCCCCCGTCCCTCATGTCCGCGCAGGTAAATGACCGTGCCGCCGTGCAGGTGAATCAGTTCCAGCGCCTGCTCCAGCTGTTCCCCGCAGTCGCAGCGGTAGGAGCCGAACACGTCACCGGTCAGGCACTCCGAGTGCAGCCGCACCAGCGGAGCACCGGTGCCCATTCCCGCCGTCTCCGCCTGCAGCCCCGTTCCCGGCGCGGACACGCTCAGGTGTTCGGCGCCGGTCCGCGGATCGGTCCAGGCCTGGGCGGTGAAGTCACCGAAGGCGGTGGGCAGCTGGACTTCCGGCCCCGGCACGGCGGCGCCGGCGCCGGCTCCGGCAGCAAACCCGTTCCGCACATCCGCAGCGGCTGCCGCCGAAGCCGCTGCGCCGCCGGATTCGTCCCGCGCCTCCACATACGCCACCAGGTCCTCGATGGAGATCAGCGGAACGCCGTGGAGATCGGCAAAGCCGCGCAGGGCCGGCAGCCGCATCATGGTCCCCTCGTCGTGGACGAGTTCGGCGATGACGCCCACCGGAGTGCAGCCGGCCAGCCGGGCCAGCTCGACCGCCGCCTCGGTGTGGCCGCGGCGGCCGCGGACGCCGTCGTCGTGCGCCCGGAGCGGAAAGATATGTCCCGGCCGGGTGAGCTGCGGCGCCGCAGCGGCGGGATCAGCCAGGACGCGCGCAGTGACAGCGCGGTCGGCGGCGCTGATACCGGTGGTGACGCCTGCCGCCGCATCGCAGGACACCGTGTACGCCGTGCCCTTGGAGTCCTCGTTAACCGCGGTCATGGGCGGCAGGTTCAGCCGGTCCGCATAGGAGTTGGGCAGCGGCACGCAGATGACGCCCGAGGTGTGGCGGACCGTCCAGCCCATCAGCCCGGCGGTGGCGTGCTCTGCGGCAAAAATGATGTCACCTTCGTTTTCGCGGTCCTCATCGTCCACGACGACGACGGGCCGGCCCGCGGCGACCGCTTCCACTGCTGCGGTGATGCTGTCGAGGCGGATGCTCATGCGGCGCCCTTCCGGCTGGCCCTCAGCCGAGTGCGCCGGTTGCCGCGGGCTGGTGAACGCGAGCAGCCGCTCGGCGTATTTGGCCAGCACGTCCACTTCCAGGTTCACCGCTCCCCGGGCTGCAGCGCACCCAGTCCGGTCTCGGCGAGCGTCGTTGGAATCAGCCCTACTTCAAACCACTGCTCCGGGTCGCCTGCGTCACTGACCTCAGTGACGGTGAGCGACACACCGTCGACGGCGATGGATCCTTTTTCGGCAATGTACCGCGCGAGCCGCTGCGGAACGGCGAACCGGAGCCGCTCCCAGCTGCCCCGGTTCTCGCGCTCAAGCAGTTCGCCGACGCCGTCCACATGCCCCTGGACGACGTGTCCGTCCAGCCGGCCGCCGGCCGGCACGCAGCGCTCCAGGTTCACGGTGCCGCCGGGGCGGAGCCCGCCGGTGGTGGTGCGGTGCAGGGTTTCGCCCATGACGTCCAGCGATATCCGGTCACCGTCGACGGCGGTTGCGGTGAGGCATACGCCGTTCACGGCAATGGACCCGCCCAGCTCCAGGCCGGCCCCCGTGGCCGGGGCGCTGATGACCAGGACGGCGGAGTCGTCCGCTGTGTTCGGTTCCAGGGATTCAACACTGCCCTGTTCAGCGACAATTCCGGTAAACATTCATAGTCCTTACGTCGGATTAGGTGTTGGGAGCGGCACCGGCCGCCGGCAGCGGTTCGAGCCGCAGCCTCAGGTCCTGCCCTTCGCGGCGCACCGCACCGCCGCCGGTTTCGTCCCAGCGCCAGCGGGAGGCGTCGGCCAGGGTATGCACGCCAAGCGGGCCGACGGCGGAGGTGCCGGCGCCCAGCAGCAGCGGAGCCACGTAAGCCACCAGTTCATCGGCCAGGCCGGCGCGCAGGAAGGCGCCCGCGACCGTCGCGCCGCCCTCAACCATCAGGTGGCGCACGCCCCGGGCATAGAGTTCGCGGCAGATCAGAGCGGGATCATGTTCCTTCAACTGCAGGAACCGGTCATCGGTACCCCGGATCGCCGCATGGCCGGGAACCGGGCGCCGGCCGGCGACGACCCGCAGCGGCTGCCGGGGTGCCGCGCCGCCCAGCTCGTCCCGTGCGCTCAGCTGCGGATCATCGGCCAGTACGGTTCCGGTGCCCACGACGACGGCGTCCGCCCGGGAACGGATCGTGTGCCCGTCGGTGCGGGCGGCGCTGCCGGTGATCCACTGGCTGGTGCCGTCCTCGGCGGCGGTCCGTCCGTCCAGGGACTGGGCGATCTTTACGGTGACGAACGGCCGCTGCTCCTGTACGGCTTGGGTCCAGCGGTGGTTCAGGAGTTCGGATTCCGGCGCCAGCAGGCCGCCCCGGGCCTGAACCCCGGCAGCGGCCAGGGCTGCCGCGCCGCCCGCGGCTTCGGCGGTTGGGTCAGCCGCTGCATAGACCACGCGGGAGATTCCGGACGCCAGGATCGCCTGAGCACAGGGTCCGGTCCGTCCGGTGTGGTTGCACGGTTCCAGCGTCACCACCATGGTGGCGCCGGCGACATCCACGCCGGCTGCGGAGGCGGCGGCCAGCGCATCAGCCTCCGCGTGCGGAGTGCCGGCGCCGCGGTGGTAGCCGGTGCCGAGCAGCTGCCCGGATGGGCCCAGGATTACGGCCCCCACCAGCGGGTTGGCTCCCCGCACGCCGCGGCGGGCCAGGTCCAGGGCACGGATCATGGCTTCGGTCTCGGTGAGGGTGTCCGTGGGCGTCTGCGGCACGGACGAAGCCGGATAGCCGTCCATCAGCGGACCCTAGGGTCCGGCATCAGCACGTCCACCCGGGGTTTTTCGTTGTTTTTGGCCTTCCACCACACGAAGAAGCCGATCAGCGTGAAGATGCCGTAGAACAGGTACATAAACGCTGTGGCGTAGTAGCCGGTGCTAAACAGCAGCGGCACGCCGACGACGTCGACCGCCACCCAGATGAGCCAGAACTCCACCCAGCCCTTGGCCATGCCGTACGTCGCCAGCAGCGAACCCACGAACGTCCAGGCGTCGGCCCACACGGGCTCGTAGGAGCCGAGCCGGGCAAAGACCGGTGTCAGGGCGACGGTGCCGATCAGGAGGCCGGCCACCAGGCCAAGCCGCTGTCTGCCGGAGGCCCACTGCGGTGTGACCGCCTCGCCGCCGTTGTCCTGGCTCTGCTTCCAGCGCCGCCAGCCGTACACGGCAACGGCGATGAACATGATTTGCCGGCCGGCCTGTCCCAGCAGGGTGGCGGACTCGGCGGAGCCGAACAGGGAGCCGAGGAACACTGTCAGCAGCAGGAGGTTGCCGATGATGCCCACCGGCCAGGCCCAGATTTTTCGGCGCATGCCGCCGAAGGCACTGAGGAGCCCGAAGATGTTGCCTACGACCTCTCGGACCAGCAGGGATGAAGACCCCACCGGTACCTGAGCGTCAAAGAGCCACCGCAAAAAATCCATGTCGTTCCTATCCCTTAGCGGCGGCTCCGGGGGTACGACAGTACGGTGCATCGACAGCAGCGTCCGCGCTTGCGGGGACGCTTAACCGTCGGTTCAACAAACTGCACGTGCTTCTCCCATCCAGACTTTAACTGTCGGTACCGGAATTTCACCAGTTCAACCACACTGCTTTTCCCGTTGGTTCGGGAGCTGCAGTGCGGGTCGCGGACTATAACCGCCGGTTCGGAATTACACCGACCCCGGAGCACGATTGTTAAATACATTCTTACACAGCGGGACCGGCGAAGCGCCAATCCCGTTGAAGCATCAAGTAATCTTTGTCACACTTTAGCTTGTTTTGGACGCCGGTTCAGCGCCGCGTGAACTCCGCGCCCATCCGTGCTTACCCGTGCTTAGCCGGCGGACACGGCTTCCGCGGCGGCGCGCAGCTTGCTGATGGCGTCGTTCGGATCCCCGCTGCCGTAGACCGCTGATCCGGCCACGAAGACGTTGGCCCCGGCTTCGGCCGCCCGTTCAATGGTGTCGGCGGAAATTCCGCCGTCCACCTGGATGGCCAGCGGCAGTCCGGAGCCGCGGACGGCCTCGGCGGCGCGGCGGATCTTGGGCAGCGTGACATCCAGGAACTTCTGACCGCCGAATCCGGGTTCCACCGTCATGATCAGCAGCATGTCCAGCTCGGAGAGCACGTCCAGGTACGGCTCCACCGGAGTGGCCGGGCGCAGGGCCATGCCGGCCTTGGCTCCGCGGTCGCGGATGTCCCGCGCCAGCTTGATCGGTGCGGCCGCGGCCTCCACATGGAAGGTCACCGAGGCCAGGCCCAGTTCCGCGTAGGCGGGGGCCCAGCGGTCGGCGTCGGAAATCATCAGGTGCGCATCCAGCGGCAGGGCGCTGACCTCCTGGATCCGCTGCACCACGGGCAGGCCGATGGTCAGGTTCGGCACGAAGTGGTTGTCCATCACGTCCACGTGGACGGCGTCGGCAGTGCTGATCCGCTCCAGCTCGGCCTGGAGGTTAACGAAGTCGGCCGAGAGGATGCTCGGATTGATGCAGCACTTGCTCATGGTTCTCCTTGTGGACTTGCTGTGGCTTAAAGTCAGGGCTTGCGGCGGATCAGAGCCAGGAACATGGCGTCGGTGGCGTGGAGGTGCGGCCAGAGCTGGGCCGTGGACTCGTGGCCGGCGCCCAGATTTCCGGTCAGGCTGACGGCGTCCAGGGCCGCCCCGGCGTCGAGCAGTTCCAGGTCATTGCGCAGGCGCAGCACGTCGCTGACGACGGCGGTGGTCTCCGCCGGATGCGGCGAGCAGGTCACATAGGCCACCACGCCGCCGGCCTTGACGGCGTCCACTGCCGCAGTAAGCAGTTCACGCTGCAGCGCACCCAGCTCCCCACGTCCGACGGCTTCCGCCGCCAGCGCGATTCCGGCCGGCGGCGCAGGGCACCCAGGCCGGTGCAGGGAGCGTCCACGAGGACCCGGTCGAAGGTGTCCGGATACTGCTCGGCAATGCTGCGACCGTCTCCGGTACGCACATCCCAGACCTCGCCCGGAACAGCTTCCAGCGCCTGCTGCACGAGCTTGGCGCGGTGCGCCGCGGGTTCGTTGGCCAGCAGAATGGCGCCCCGCTCGTTGGCCAGCGCCGCCAGCAGGGCTGCCTTGCCGCCAGGTCCGGCGCACAGGTCCAGCCACTGCTCACCGTCGCGGCTGCCGTCAGCAGTGCGGTCGCCGATATCCACGGCGGCCAGGGCCCGTGCCACCAGCTGCGACCCGGCGTCCTGGACGCGGGTAGTGCCGGCGCGCACGGAATCCAGGCGTCCGACGTCGCCGGCCGAGTACAGTGCCGAACCCTCGACCAGCTCGCCGTCCACCGCTCCGGCTTCCCGGGCCTCGTCCAGGTTTCCCAGTCCGGGCAGCGCCACCAGGTTCACCACGGGGGCGTCGTTGTCGGCCTTGAGCAGGTCCGTGATTTCCTCGACGCTGCGGCCGTGGGCCACGAGCGACTGCCGCAGGGCGCGGACAATCCACTCGGGATGGCTGTGTTCCACCGCCGCGCGGCGCGTGGCGTCGGTTTCGTCGCGGGTCAACTCAGCGACCCAGGTGTCCAGGTCGCGCGCGGCGACTTTGCGCAGGACGGCGTTGATCAGTGCCGACGGTCCGGCTCCGATGACGGCGCGCGCCAGTCCGACGGTCTGGTCCAGGGCAGCGTGGGCCGGAACCCGCATGGCCAGCAGCTGGTGGGCGCCGATGCGCAGCGCATCCAGGACGGCGGGGTCCAGCCGCTCCAGCGGACGGTCCACGCACTTGGCCAGGATCGCGTCATAGGTGCCCTGTCCGCGCAGTGCGCCGTAGGCAAGTTCGGTGGCGAAACCGGCGTCGCGCTTGTCGAGCTGGTGTTTGCGGATGCTCTTGGGCAGCACGAGGTTGGCGTAGGCGTCGTCCTCGGACACGGCGCGGAGGACTTCAAAGGCCACCAGCCGGGCCGGATCGGCGGAACGGTGCGCTGACCCGGAGCCTGGGCGGTGCGGCTGCGCACTGCGGGGCGGCTGCGCTCGTGGCCCTTCTCGTTGCGCTGCTTGTTGCTGCGCGGCTCGTTGTTCCGCTGCGGGTTGTTCCGCGGGGTGTTGTTCTGGGAAGCGCTGTTCTGGGGGGTCACTCGAAGACCACGTCCTCACGGTTGGCCAAGCCGCGGGCCCAGTCGGCCCCCGGCATCATTTTCTTGCCGGCGGGCTGCACCTGCAGCAGTTCCACGCCTGTCGATCCGGTGCCCACCACTGCGGCAGCCTGTGCGCCTCCGGTAAAGCGGACCTGGCCCGGGGCCAGATCGGTGATGTCGGGCCGCGGTACTGCGGAGCCGATCTTGAACCGGGCGCCGTCCCACGTGGTCCAGGCTCCCGGTTCCGGCGTTACGCCGTTGATGCGGCGGCGGATGGCCAGTGCCGGCTGGGTCCAGTTCACCCGCGCGTCATCGATCGTAAGTTTGGGTGCGAGCGTCACATCGCCGGACTGCGGTACGGCGTGGGCCGCACCGGCCCCGATGGCCGACAGGGTCTGTGCGAGCAGTACGGCGCCGCTGTGCGAGAGCCGTTCCAAGAGAGCGCCGCTGGTGTCCCCCGGGTGCACCGTTTCAGTTAATTGTCCGTAGACGGGACCGGTGTCCAGTCCCTTTTCCAGGAGGAAGGTGGAAGCGCCGGTGACGTCGTCACCGTTGATCACGGCGTGCTGCACCGGTGCTGCGCCGCGCCAGGCGGGAAGCAGGGAAAGTGGAGGTTGATCCAGCCGTGGGCGGGGATCGTCAGGGCCCGCTCCGGGATAAGTCCCCCGTACGCCACGATGGCCGCGGCGTCCGGATTGGCGGCACGAATAGCCGCGACGGCGTCGTCGTCGATCTTTGCTGCGCGGATGACGGGCAGGCCCAGTTCTTCAGCGCGGGCGGCAACGGGCGACGGTGTGAGGACGCGTTTGCGCCCGAGCGGCGCGTCGGGGCGGGTGAGTACCGCAACGACGTCGAACCCCGCTTCCAGCAGGGCATTCAGGGACGGGACGGCGACGGCGGGGGTTCCGGCGAAAAGTACGCGCATGACCACGGGCCGCTAGGCCTGTCCGCCGGTGCGGGAGGTGCCGCCAAAGGCACCGCTGCCGAAGGACGCTCCGGCGCCAAAGGCCGAACCGACCGTCTGGGCGCGCTCCGCCGTCGTGCGGCCCGCGATCGCGTCATAGTCCGCCTGGCGGATGGCGCGCAGTGCCTTCTTCCGGTTTTCGCCTTCCAGCCGGTCGATGTACAGCACGCCGTCCAAGTGGTCGGTTTCGTGCTGGAAGGCGCGGGCCAGCATTCCTTCGCCCTCAACGCTGACGGGCTTGCCGTCCTTGTCGACGCCGGTAACCCGGGTCCAGCGGTATCGCGGCACCGGGTAGCCCAGGCCGGGGATCGACAGGCAGCCCTCCATGTGGTCTTCCTGGCGGTCTTCGCTGAGCTCGAGCACGGGGTTCACCACGTGTCCCGCGTGGCCGTCAATCCGGTAGGTGAAAACCCGGAGACTGACGCCCACCTGAGGTGCGGCAAGGCCTGCGCCGTCAACGTCCTCCATTGTTTCTTCCATGTCGGCAACAAGCTTGGCCAGTTCAGGCCCGAAGTCCGTGACTTCCTCGGCACGGGTCCGCAGGACTGGGTCGCCGATAATCCGGATGTTCAGGATTGCCATCTAGGGTTCGTTCCTTACTGTTGCTGCTCTGCCGCTGATTGTTGCTCAGAACCAGTCTAGTTGGGCCGGGCACGTTGCTGCTCCCCCGCGCTCACGGATGCGGCGGTGATGCGGGCATACAGCGCACGGCGCGGCGGGTGCCGTGTGCACAGCGCGCGGTGCGGAGGCGCACACAGCGTGCGCACGGTGCGCGGTGTGGTGCCTTCGTGCGGTGCGTACGTGCCGTGCGTGCGCGTCCTTTCGACGCGGGTGCGTTTAGGTGGACGAGGTCTGGGGAGCCCGAACCGCATGGGCGCCGACCGGGGGCGGCGCGATGGGAAGCAGTGCGCGTCCGGCGGCGGCGACGTCGTACGAGGTCTGCCAGAGCCGGCGGAGAGCGCAGAACTTGAACCAGTGCTGCGGCAGCACCTCGGGGTTTGCGCGCATGGGACGGACTTCGGTCTGTCCCACCGCGACGCCGAGCAGCAGCGGATCCTCCCCGTACGCCCAGGGCTCCCACTCGCCCTTTCCGGCATCAACCAGGGACTCTTTCGCCTTCATTCCGGCCACCAGCTGCATGACAACCTTGTCATCGAGCGGCTTGACCTGGCCGTCGCGGTCGGTGTTTTTGGTCTTGTAGTCGATGAGGCAGAGCCTGCCGTTGATGCGTGCCACCAGATCAAGCGTTCCGGCGTATCCCAGTTCGTCATTCCATACGGTGATCTCGGGTGCCAGAGGCTGAACCTGGTACAGGTCCCACCACTCGTCGAAACGGTCGGCAAACTGATGCTCTCCGTGTTCCTGAAGCGCGGTGCGGGCCGCTTCCAACTCATGCGGAAGGTCCAGGGCGCGCAGGGAAACTTGTTCGCAGTAATAGTGCACCCGCGTGCCGCGTTCCGCCGCCTGGTCCCGGTAGCGCTCCGAAGCGCGTGAAGCCTCCTTGACGAGGGAACGCAACGCACCCGGATTGCCCAGACTTGCCGGGAGTTTGGGGTCCTTGACCACAGCAGTGGCGGCCATGTGGCTGTGCCAGCCGTCCAGCGAGGTGGAACCCTGCGCAATCACAGTCGTAATGGACGGTACCGACGGCGGTTCCGAGAGGGAGCGGGAGTACATCCGCCCAAATTCCGTTGAATGTGCCAGTGCAGGTTCAGTCATGCTTCCAGTTTGCCATCCGGCACCGACAGTCCCGTTTCCGACGCCCGGGGTGTCATCTGGGACTGCGGTCCGCCCATGCGGTGCGCACACGCTCCAAACACGATACAGCGCATACGCAAAAAAGTCCCCACCTTCCCGAGGGAAGGTGAGGACCTTGCCGGTGGGCGATACTGGGTTCGAACCAGTGACCTCTTCGGTGTGAACGAAGCGCGCTACCACTGCGCCAATCGCCCCCTTGCCGCTGTTGTTTTCACAACCGCAACGTCTAAAGATGCTAGCCCAGATTGGACCTGGCTCCAAACCGGCGGAATTTACCGGAATCGGGCGCACCGGCAACCGTCGTACTGGGACGCGCCGCGAACTCCCGCAGGTCGCGGCGCAGCAGTGGATGTTCACCAGTACACAGCGCCCACCCCGGCAACCCGGCAACCGGTTATCCGCCATCCGCCATCCGCCATGCGGTTATCCGCCATCCGCCAACCCGGTAAGCGGTTATCGACCATCCGCCATGTCTCGCCGCGGGAACACAGGGGCCCACACCCGTCGTCGTCATCTCTGTTTGTCAGCCGGACCCCCCACCTCCCGCCCCACCTGCGACGATGTACATCTCTTGGCTGAGCCCGTCGCCCAGGGCCGGAAATTGCCCCGATTGGACGAACCACGAAACGTCCAGTAGAGTTTTTCTTCGTTGGAAAGCGGGAGTTCGCCGCGAAAAGCGAAAGCGATTCGGGGTCGATAACACTAACTTTCTCAGCATGCGGACGTAGCTCAGCTGGCTAGAGCACCACCTTGCCAAGGTGGATGTCGCGGGTTCGAATCCCGTCGTCCGCTCGCAAGTCACTGTAAACCGGTTGATTCTGACCGGCCGGCCTATGCTTATGCAGTGGTCACGGTGGGGTGGCCGAGAGGCGAGGCAGCGGCCTGCAAAGCCGTATACGCGGGTTCGAATCCCGTCCCCACCTCCACGGTGGACTTGCAAGCCCTTTGGGCGCGATTGGCGCAGCGGTAGCGCGCTTCCCTGACACGGAAGAGGTCACTGGTTCGATCCCAGTATCGCGCACTACAGTTAGACGTTTTTGACGAACAACTGTGTTTTATGCGGACGTAGCTCAGCTGGCTAGAGCACCACCTTGCCAAGGTGGATGTCGCGGGTTCGAATCCCGTCGTCCGCTCTCTTGACTGCACCGGGAACTCCTTTGGAGACTTGGTGCGTCAAGCGCGATTGGCGCAGCGGTAGCGCGCTTCCCTGACACGGAAGAGGTCACTGGTTCGATCCCAGTATCGCGCACGGACAACCCTGGTTGTCCTGTTTTGCGGACGTAGCTCAGCTGGCTAGAGCACCACCTTGCCAAGGTGGATGTCGCGGGTTCGAATCCCGTCGTCCGCTCGCAACGCTGCAAAGGCAGCAACTGAAGGAGCAGGCTACCCAGCCTGCTCCTTCAGTGCTTTAAGCTTTCCTGCAACTAGCAGGCACCTATGGCCCATACATTTTTCAATGCGCCGATGGATGGATCAGCATAGAGGCGCGTCTCCCGGGGCGCTACGCACATTTCCCGTGAGGCGTATGTATGTTCAATGTGAATTTTCACCGGAGTATTGGAATCCGTGCAGTGAAAATAAGTGCCGGCTTCGGCGCACGGACTGCTGTACCACTTTTCATCTGCCTGCCACCCGCACGGAGTTGCAGCATGGGCCACTGCGGGGACTGCGATGAATCCCGCCATAAGAAGTCCAGTTGTCGCAAATTGGACAATTTTCCGATGACCGCCGGACATTAGCAACCCCCAGTGTAGTACGAATACGTTATTTTTCGATCCATAGTCGCAAACCCCAGACGGTGTCGCCCGGCTGGACACAGAGGGATTCGTCACCGTCGGCAGTATTCACCGTGATGCGCACGTTTCCGTCTCCGCAGTGCCCATAATGGGCCATTTCCCGCTTACCTCCAAACAAATCCACCGAGCCGACAATGGGTAGGTCATAGGGCCGGAACTCATGGTCCTCCCCTATTGCCTTGCTCATATTTAATCGTCTTTGAGCATTTATTTGGAATAAGCAGATAAAGCTAGCACTTCGATAATTCGCATCAAAGGTTACCGTGATACTGTGTCCCGCATGGATCGTCGAATTAGGTATGCAGCCATCCTGCTAGCAGCGTTTTTCCTTTTGGATATCCTCGACCGAAATGGGGTGATCCCGCCGGAGGTGGCAATTCCGGCCGCCGTCGCACTCTTTGTCCTGGTGTTCATTGTTGTCGTCCCTGAGTCCTTCACCCGGGCAGGCAAGGATCACCGGAAGCAGGAACGTTGACCTCTCAGCCTGTCCGCCAGCTTTAGGCGGCGCCGCAGGCTCTGTTGGAGAGCAGCCGGCATCTGGTCGGAAGACCGCGTAATCATCCCGGACCATAGGTCGGCTCCACTCCCCGGTTTTCGTCCTTGGCCCAGCTGCTCAGGAGGCTTACCATTGAACTGAACGGGAAACGTGTGGTTTCCCCTGCGAAAGGAGGTGGTCCGTGTCTGTATTTGACGGGCTCAAGGGCAAGGCCGGAGAGCTGAAGGGCAAGGCTACCGAGCTTGTTGGCGGAAACGCCGACAAGATCAAGGGCGGCATCGATCACGCAGGAAAGTTCGTCGATCAGAGGACCGGCGGCAAGTACTCGGATAAGATCGATGGCTTCCAGAGCAAGGCCTCGGAAGCGGTGGACAAGGTCGACCGCAAGCAGGGCCCGGACTCCGGAACCGAATCCGGACCGACTCCTCCGGCCGTATAAGCTTCAGAGCACGACAGGGGTCCCGGCACCCGCCGAAAGGCAGGTGCCGGGACCTTCGTCCTTTAAGCCCCCAAGCACGTATCCGGGGCCTACTGTTCGGTCTCCTCAAAGATCCGGAGGCCAATTACGCGCGGCCAGTTCCGTCTCAACCGCTAACCGTCAGCTGGGATAAGTAGTGGCCTTCAGATCCGTGTCTTCAGGCCCTCTTAAGGAACCGATGTAGTCGCCGCTGATGAACGACACGGTGCCATCAACGGTGCCGTCGCACAGTTCCACGCCTTCAGGCGTTACGGAAGAGTGGTTCAGGCAGAAGGCGCTGTTATACGGCATCCCCCGCTCTGTGAGTTCGGGAGCCTGATGCGCCTGGTGCCGGGAGTGCTCCGGGTCTGCGGGCGGGGTTTTTCGTGCGTTCTCGCTTCGGGGCGGAAGCGGAGGAGGGGTGCTCCGGGTCTGCGGGCACCTGGTATGCAGGTATGGGGGCCTCGGCGCCGTCGACCCGCCAGATCTGCACACTCGATGAACGTGCGGCGTCTGTTGTACAGATGACGGGCCTAAAAGGACGTTTTGACCCCGTTATCTGTACAAGGAACGAGCTGGGAGGGTGCTAAGGCCCGTTATCTGTACAACGGAGAGGTGTTTCGTTACTATTCCCCGGAATTACGCCACCATCAGAATCGCTTCCGTCGGCCAGCAGCACATCTTCGTGCCGGTGCCCAAAATAATCCGCACCGGAACGGCCAATTAGGCCGCTGCCGCCCAGGACAACCGCTCTGCGCAACAAGACCCCCATGTATGCCGCCGCTGCTCGAAACCCGCTGCCACTCTTGTACCGCCCGGTCTGAGTCCGATGTTTTCATTGCTCAGCGGAACCGCTCTGGCCCGCCGAAGCTAACCCGGGACTAGGCTGATTCTCCGGTCTGGCCTTCGCGGGCCAGCGCGGTAAGCCGCGAAACGGCACGGAAGTATTTCTTCATGTAGCCGCCGTTCATCATTTCCTCGGTGAACAGCTGGTCGAAAGGAACACCGCTGGCAAGAATCGGCACATCTTTGTCGTACAGCCTGTCGGCGAGTACCACGAAACGCAGCGCAACAGACTGCTCGGTGATCGTTTCAACGTTGTGCCAGGCGACGGCGTCGACACCGTCAATGAGCTGGCGGTACCGGCTCGGATGAACGGTGGAGAGATGGCTGATCAGTGCCGAGAAATCATCGTCCGCCACGACTTTTCCGCTGAATTCCGCCGCAACCCGGCCGGCAAGATCCTCCTCGGCAACGGGATCGGGAGACTGCGGCAGCCCGCGGTGGCGGTAGTCCTCGCCGTCAATGCGCACGACGTCGAACTGGTCGGCCAGAACCTGGATTTCCCGCTGGAAGTCGACGGCGGCAAACCGCCCCTCCCCCAGCGAACCGGGCAGGGTGTTGGATGTCGCAGCGAGCTTCACACCGGCGTCGGCCAATTCCCGCATGAGGCGGGACATCAGGACCGTGTCTCCCGGATCATCCAGCTCAAACTCATCGATGCACACCAGTTTGTAGGCGCTCAGGGCGTCCACCGTTTTCCGGAAGGACAGGGCGCCCACCAGGTTCGTGTATTCAACAAAGGTGCCGAAAGCCTTGGGGCCCTCGACGGCGTGCCAGAGGCTGGCCAGCAGGTGCGTCTTACCGACGCCGAAGCCGCCGTCCAGATAAAAGCCGGCCTTGGAGTCGGCCTTTTTGGCGCCAAACAGCTTTCGCAGCCCGGTGGGCTCGGGAACGTCGACTGCGGAGGCGAAGTTCCGCATCGAGCTCACCGCCTGCGACTGTGAGGGCTGCGAGGGATCCGGGCGGTAGCTGTCAAAGGAAACCGAACCGAACCGGGGAGAGGGAAAGAATCCCTTCAGCAGTTCATCCGTCGAAACCTGGGGAGTCCGCTCCGCAAGGTGCTCCACTTGTGCCACTGTGCGCAATCCGTCCGTTTGTTGCCTGCGTCCGGCCCAATACGCCGGTCCTGCATGTGATTCGTGGCGGCGTTCTGCCGCCCTCGCAACGATACGCCAAAATGTGCGGGCATTCGGAAATGCGGCACATGGACGGCGGCATCGTCCGCGATGGACACTTCAACTATGACGACGCGGAGAAAGAAGGCCCGGTCCGGACGGTATTTACCGCAGGAACGGGCACTGATGGGGATCGAGTTTGGTACGGCCGCTGCCGCGCTGGCCGGCGGCGTCCTCCTGGCACTGCGGCCTGACGGCGCGTTCCTGCATGCCGGTCCGGCGGTCCTGCGGCGGACCCCGTTCTCCACCTGGCGGATTCCCGGACTGCTCCTTGCCGCCGGCTGCGGCGGCGGTTACGCGGTTGCCGGAGTGCTGCACGCGCGGCGCAGCAGGGCAGCCCGTTTCGTTTCCGTAGCGGCAGGCAGCGCGCTGGTGGGGCTGGAAGCGTGGGAAATCGCCGTCATCGAATACCAGCTCCTGGAACTGGTGTTCGCGGGAGTCGGAGCCGCCGTCGTGGTCCTGGCGCTGCGCCTGCCGGCAGCGGCTAGCAGCCGCCGGCTGCCGTTGGAAGTTTTCGCCGCCCGGCGTCGTTAGGCTTATAGGAAGCCCGAACGTAAAAGCCGAGGAAGAAGTTTCGCGAATGCCGATCGCTGCTGACAGCAACCCCAAGTTTGCCGCCTATGCCCACCCGGAGCGCCTTGTGTCCACGCAGTGGCTGGCGGAGCAGTTGGAAGCTCCGGATGCCGGCAACCTGGTGGTCCTTGAGTCCAACGAAGACATCCTGCTGTACGAAACGGGACACATCCCCGGGTCCCGCAAGATCGACTGGCACACCGACCTCAACGACGCCGACACCCGCGACTTCGTGGACGGCGAAGCCTTCGCGCAGCTGATGTCCCGCAAGGGCATCACCCGCGACTCCACCGTGGTCCTGTACGGCGACAAGTCCAACTGGTGGGCCGCGTACGCCCTCTGGGTCTTCACCCTCTTTGGCCACGAGGATGTCCGCCTGCTCGACGGCGGCCGGGACAAATGGGTTGCCGAGGGCCGTCCCATGACCACGGACAAGGTTTCCGTGGAACCCACCGAGTACCCGGTGGTGGAGCGCAATGACGAGAAGATCCGAGCCTTCCTGCCCGACGTCGTCGGCCACCTGGGCAAAGGCCCGCTGATCGATGTCCGCTCCCCCGCCGAATACACCGGCGAACGCACCCACATGCCCGATTACATGGACGAGGGTGCCATGAAGGGCGGCCACATTCCCACCGCCCAGTCCGTGCCGTGGAGCAAAGCAGCCGCAGAAGACGGCACCTTCCGCACCCGTGATGAGCTCGAAGCGCTCTACCAGGACGGCGCGGGCCTCAAGGAGGGCGACGACGTCGTGGCCTACTGCCGCATCGGCGAACGTTCCAGCCACACCTGGTTTGTGCTGAAGCACCTCCTCGGCTTCGAATCCGTCCGCAACTACGACGGCTCCTGGACCGAGTGGGGCAACGCCGTACGCGTGCCGATTGCCCGCGGCGAAGAGCCCGGCAACGCCCCCAGCTGAAGCCGTTTTTCCGATCCACCAGAGAGACACACCCATGAGTGCCACCACCCCCGAAACGTCCGTCCCGGAGCAGCTGGCCGAGATTGTCGATGACTTCCAGGCCCTGGAGGAAGCCGAGCGGCTTGAACTGCTGCTGGAATTTTCCCGCGACCTGCCGGACCTGCCCGCCGAAATCGCCGACCGCCCCGAACTGATGGAGCAGGTGGTCGAGTGCCAGTCGCCGGTCTTCCTGAGCCTGGATGTGGATGACTCCCCCGAGCAGCTCGTGACCCTGTTCTTCAAGGCACCGAAAGAGGCCCCCACCACCCGCGGCTTCGCCGGTGTGCTCTACGAGGGACTGAACGGCCTGCCCGCGGCACAGATCCTGGCCGTGCCGGCAGACGTTCCGGACCGGCTGGGCCTTACCCGCGCCATCACACCGCTGCGGATGCGCGGAATGTCCGCCATGCTGGGACGTATCAAGCGCCGCCTGGCCGAACACGAAAAGCTCGCCCAGTAAGCAGGCGCCGCAGCGAGGAAAGGGCGCAGCATGGCAGCGAACCGGGAGAAGCAGTCAGGCAAGGGCGCGACGCCGGCCACCCGGCTGCTCGACGACGCCAACGTTCCGTACACGGTGCGTCACTACGAGCACGACGCCGGCGCGCCCTCGTACGGGCTGGAGGCGGCAGAGAAACTGGAGCTGCCGCCGGAAAGCGTTTATAAGACGCTCATGGTGGATCTGGGCGGACGGCTCGCCGTGGCGATGGTACCGGTGGCGCTGAACCTGGACCTGAAGAAGTTCGCCGCCCTGATGGGCGCACGCAAGGCCGTGATGGCAGACCGGCGCGAAGCCGAACGGCGCACGGGCTACGTGGTGGGCGGCATTTCGCCCCTGGGCCAGAAACATCCGTCCCCCGCGGGGATCGACAGCCAGGTGGAGCTGCTGGACGAGGTGTATGTGTCCGGCGGCCGCCGCGGCCTGCAGATCGGGCTCTCCCCGTTTGACCTGATCCGGCTGACATCGGCGCTGACGGCTCCGATCGCCGCCTCCCCGGGATAGCAGCAGGCCACGCTGCCGGCAGCACGAAGACTGCCGGACAGAGCGGCCGCGCCGGTGGGTCGGCGCCTAGCCCTTCGGCTGGTCCGCGCGGCGCTCGGCCGGATGCCTCGTCCGGCCCAGAATGGTGTTCAGCCAGCCCAGCACCACGCGTTCCCACCGCTCAGGATCCACGTTGTACTCCTTGGTGTGACCGGCTTTGGAGAACCGCTCGAAGGTCACCACTCCGGGGTTCTTCTCCGCCAGCTCGGCCGAGGGTCCGGACGGCACAAACTCATCGTCCTCGCTGTGCAGGATCAGGGTCGGAATCCGGATCTCCTCGGCGCGGGACACCCAGTCCATGCTCTTGAGGTCCAGTGGAGCGGCAAGTCCGGTCAGGGCGCGGCCCGCCGGATTGGAGATGAGCCACTGTCCGAGCCGGCCCGACTGGACGGGAATCCGGTTCAGGCGGGCGTGGTGGGTCAGGACGTCCAGCCAGTTGATCACGGGCCCGTCGAGCACCAGGGCCCGAATGTGCCGGCGCAGCGGCGACCGGTCGGCTGCCTGGAGGCTGACGGCACCGCCCATCGACCAGCCGAAGAGAACAACGTCTTTAGCCCCGTGGTTGAGGGCATACCTGATCGCGGCTTCGACGTCGTGCCACTCCGTCAGGCCGAGCCCGTACCGGCCGTCGGACGCGTAGGGGGCTTCGCCGTCGTTCCGGTAGGAAATGAGCAGGCTCGTCAGCCCGGCTTCGCGGGCCGTGCGTACCGCGCGCAGGCATTCGGTGCGCTGCGCCCCGCGGCCGTGGACCATGATCGCCCAGGTGGCGGCATCCGGCTCCGCACGGACCAGCCAGGCAGGCGCCAAACCGCCGTCCACGGGAATGTTGACTTCCTCTTCCGCGAGGCCGACGGCGGCAGGTGAGGGGTAGATGGCGCCGCTCCACCAGCCGCGCAGGGCTTTGGCGAGGTCACCGCTGTAGATCTCTTCGACGTCGCGCTGCACTGTGCCTTCGCGCGGCACATAGGACCGGATCGTGCCGATCCGGGCGTGGCTGGCGCCGCCGTCAAAGTAGAGGCTGTAGGTGCCGTCCACCGTTGTGTCTTCGTTGGCCGGAAGGATGATTTGCTTGCCGTGCTCGGAATCGAAGACGGCAAGGATCTCGAGGTTGGCATCGCGGGTTCGGCGGGGAGTGACCACTTGCCGGGCAAAATAGACGCCGAGTCCGGACGTGGCCGCGAAAAGCGCCGCGGTTGCCGCTGCACCCATTCCCGCCCCGAACGCCGTCCACTTAATCCAGGGAGCGGACAGCCCGGTTGCAGGTTCGGGAACGTCGGAGACAGCCGGGAACGGAAGCGCGGGGATGGAGATAGCCATACCTCCATTCTTACTGATGGAATCAACCCGGACCGCGGGGGCGTGCCGCCGGAGGACAAGTGTCACAGCCGCCACACCGGAAGGGGCCGACGCCGGAAACGCAGGCTGGCTTGGGACTAAGCTGGCCGCATGACTGCAACTATCGTGGTGCTGACCGAAGAGTCGCTCAATGACGTAGACATTTCCAACCTCCGGTATCTGGTGCAGGACAATCCCGCCCGCTTCACTGTGCTGGTGCCTTCGGATACCGGCCGCAACCTGCTGGTGGACGTGCTGGACAACCTGAGCCTGCTGGAATTCGCTGCAGCCTTCCGTGACTTGACGGGCGGCAAACCCACCAAGGACGAGGAAACGAAGGCCGCCGAGGTCGAGCTCGCTGAATCCCTGCAGCTGCTGCAGGCCTCCGGCTTGGAAGCCACCGGTTCGGTGACCGGCGAGGACCCGGTCCAGGCAGTGGTTGCCGCAGCAAAAGCTGCGGAAGCACAGCAGGTGGTGGTGATTACCACCCTCACGCCGTGGAGGACACCTTCCGCACCGACTGGGCAAACGAAGCCCAGGACCGGCTCGGAGTGCCCGTGCTGCACCTCTACTCCGGCTCGGGATTTATTGGCGACTCTTAAGCGTTGACGCGAATATGACTGAAGACACCACCGGAACTGTGCCCGTACAAAAGACAGACGATCAGTGGCGCGAGGAACTGACTCCCCAGGAGTACCAGGTCCTGCGCAAAGCCGGAACCGAACGCCCCTACACCGGCGAATACTGGGATACCAAGACCGCCGGCGTGTACCAGTGCCGCGCCTGCGGAAGCGACCTGTTCACCTCCGGCGAGAAGTTCGATTCGCACTGCGGCTGGCCCTCCTTCTTCGCCCCGCTGGCCGAAGGCAGGGTCCGTTACCTGCACGACCGGAGCATGGGCATGGACCGCATCGAGGTCCGCTGCGCCAACTGCGACTCACACATGGGGCACCTGTTCGAGGGCGAGGGGTTTGACACCCCCACCGACCAGCGTTTCTGCATTAACTCCATCTCCGTGAAGCTGGTTCCCGCTGATGCCGGCGCGGCCGGCAGCGGCACACAGTCCGCCGGCGGCAAGTAGGAGTTCATGGAACAGGGTGTGTTTCCCGGCGAACGGATTCCCCTGCCGGATATCACCGAAGAAGCCATCGACAGCTACCGGCTGCTCAGCGCCGACATCGCCTCCGGCGTCGCTGTGGTGTCCACCCGGCTGCGGGACCGGGACTACGCCGCCACGGTCAGCGGCTTTCTGTCCGTGTCCTATGATCCGCCCACGCTCCTGGTCAGCCTCTACGCGGAATCACGGATCGCCGAAGCCGTGGTGGAGAGCGGCACCTGGGCGCTGAGCCTGCTCTCCGCACGCCAGCGCGGCACCGCAAACTGGCTCGCCAGCCCCGGCTCACCGCTGGAGGGGCTTCTCAGCCAGGTCGATTTCGGCCGCGGACCCGTCACGGGAGCTGCGGTGATCGAGGATTGCATTGCCTGGTTCGAGGTGCGCACCACGCAGGTCACGACGGCGGCCACCCACCAGCTGGTGGTCGGTGAAGTCGTTGCCATGGGACGGCGGGCAACAGCTGAGGACGAGGCCGATCCCCTGGTGCATTTCGCGTCGGCTTACGCCCGTCTGGGATAACCGGCGGAACAGCGCGCACGGCGGAGCAAAGCGCACAAGGTCCGGATGCCAAGGCATCCGGACCTTTGCTGCCGTACGGCAGGGGCGCCGGGCGTGCCATTGTGTCCCTGCAGGGCCATCCGTAACCTCGAAGACAGGGGACAAACGGAAGAGCCGGCTGATCCCGGGCCCGGTCCACGGGCCGTTCACCAGACTTCATGGACGGGGGCCGGCGCCTCTGCGGACTCATCACCAGGAGACCACCATGGGCACAGAGCAGTATCACGAACCACCGGCCGAACTCCCGCGGAAACCCGAACCTTCGCCAGGATGTGCGCCAGCCTCAGCGAAGAGGCCGAAGCGATCGGCTGGTATGTCCAGCGCATGGCGGTGGAGCCCGATGCCGAGTCCCGCGCCATCATGCACGATTCGCTGGGCGAAGAGTTCAAACATTTCAGCATGGAACTGGAGTTCCTGCTCCGCCGGACGCCGCTCTGGCGGGAGATCGCCAAGGGCATCCTCTTTACCGACGGTGACATTGTGCAGCACGGCGAAGCCTCCGAGGCCGAAGCCACCGGAGACTAGGAGACGGCTGGGAGGACCGCGGCGGGAGCTCCCTGCAGGATTCACAATGCACCATGCACTTGACCAGGAGGTGCTTCGATGGCACGCAACAGTCTGCTGGACAGGTTCCGGCCCGTAGGTTCCCCGGGGCCGGCGGGTCCTGCCGGCGTTCCGGCCGGTGACGAGGAAGGCCCGGAGGCCGAGCTCATTCCGGTATTCGAATCACTGGATCCCACCATCCGTCATGCGCGCGGCCGCACCGAAGATGCTTCAGCGGGGGCAGCGGAAACTGTGGCACAGGCCCGTTCACGGGCCGCAGCACTGATCGAACAGGCCCGGATGGACAGCGGTGCCGTACGTGCACGGGCCGCGGCAGAGGTGGCAGAAAAAACCGGGGCCGAAGATGCCCTGATGCTCTCGAATGCCGGGTCAGAGGCCACCGAGCTCCAGGAGCGGGGCGAATCCCGGATTCCGGAACTGGCGGCGGCCATTGTCGCGGAAATGGTGGCGGATCTGCTCGGGGACACGGATTCATGAGATCGGACTGGGTGGCTGCATCAGTACGTGCCCGGTCCATGGCCCAGCGCCGTGCCGGTGCCGGAACCTGCCGGGAGACCGCCGCCGCACCCGGCCTGCGGGCAGCCCTCGATCACCTCGCGGACACGGTCTACGGCAGGGAATTCGCGTTCGTTCACACACTGCCGGAAGCGCACCGGGCAACCCGCAAAACCGTCCTGTGGCAGCTGCGGGTCCTGGCCGGCTGGATTCCCGCCGGAGGAACCCGCCTTGTCCGGGCCGCGGCGGCGGCCTTCGAAGCCGACAACATCCTTGACCTGGATCTCCGGCTGCGTGAAAACTCCGGCGGGACTGCACCCTTCGACCTCGGCGGGCTGGCAACGGCGTGGCCGCGTCTCCAGAGGGCAGCAACGGAGGACGAGCTGCGTGCGGCACTGGCAGCCTCACCCTGGGGTGATCCGGGACCGGAGTCTGCGCTGCCGGACATCCTCACAGTGGTCTGGCTCCGCCGCCTCGCCGCGGAAGCGCCAGCTGCGAGGCCCTGGGCGGCAGCAGCCGCGGCACTGATCGCAGCCCGCATCCTTTTGGTGGAGCGGGCTGCACCGGCACCGCGGCTGATCACGCTGCTGCGGCCGCTGCTGGGCACAGGCTGGACCGGCAGCAGGACCACCGGGTCTCCGGACCTGCCAAACCTCGCCAGCCTCCCAGACCTGGAGAACCTGCACAGCGCCCTTCCCCGGCAGCTGCACAGGCACTAACCGGCGTGGACCATCCCGCAGACCTCTGGCGGGCCGAAGCGGCACTGGCAGCACGGGTTGAAAACGACGGATTCCGCCTGATCCGCGCCGGACTCCCCGGCCCTAACACGGTCCTGGGTGCCATGGCCGTACTGGCAACCGACGCGTGGCGGGTCCGCGCTGCCCTGGCCGCCGCAGCAGCGCACGCCGGAACAAGCGAGGTGCTCGATGCCGTGGCGTGAAACCCTCAGCCCGGTGCGGATGGAACGGGTGGCGCTGGTTGCACCCATCGAGACCCGGCACGAGATGCTCACCGAGGTGGCCCGCAGCGAAGCCGTGGAATTGGATCTGCCGTACGATCCGGGGACCGGACCGGAGGAATACGATCGGGCGGCCGGGGCCGCCGTCGTCCACGGCCCGGTGGCAGCCCTGGTGGGCTGGTCACCGTCCCAACAGCTGCCCGCCCTGCAGGCAGCCCTGGAACCGCACGGCGCTTCCGCCGTCGCGCTGCGGCGGCCGCGCGGAGTGCAGCCGCCCACTCTGCTCACCGGCGATGAGCCCCGCCGCCGGCAGGCACCGGTGCTGTCGCGCCTGCTGGTGGATACCTACACGACCGTTCCGTATGCGGACCTTGACCCGGCCCGGATCGCGGGCGTGGCGTACGTGGTGATGTTCGGAATGATGTTCGGCGACGCCGGGCAGGGCGCCCTGCTCGTCATCGCGGGACTGCTGCTGCGCTTCCTGCCGCGGCTGCAGCGGTTCCGCCGGACCTGGCTGTTCATCACCGGCGCGGGAGCGGCCGCAGTGTTTTTCGGCGTCCTGTACGGCGAGTTCTTCGGTCCCACCGGGGTGTTGCCGGTGCTGTGGCTGGAACCGCTGGAGGAACCAATTCCGCTGCTGGTGGCGGCGCTGGTGCTGGGCGCCGTCCTGCTGGCCGGCTCCTACGTTCTGGGCACCATCAACCGGGTGCGTGAGGGCGGCTGGGGCTACGCCCTTTATGCCCGGTCCGGGCTGGCCGGAGCCCTGCTGTTCACAGCCGTCGGGCTCCTCGCCTGGGGACTGCTGGCGGGAGCGCCGGTGCTCCTGGTCATTGCCGGCGTGGTGGCGCTGCTCGCCCTGGTGCTGATGTTCATCGGACTGTTCGCCGAGTCCGGCGGCGGCGCAACCGGCGGGCTGCAGGCGAGCGTCGAGCTGGTGGACAGCGTGGTGCAGCTGGGCTCCAACCTGGTGTCCTTCACCCGGCTGGCCGCCTTCGGCCTCACCCACGCGGCGCTGATGATGGTGGTCTGGCAGGCAACCACCGCACTGTGGGCGCCGGACTGGCGGGCAGTGGCCGCCGTCGTCGTCTTCCTGATCGGCAACGCCCTGACCTTTGCGCTGGAAGGCCTGGTCGCCGGCATCCAGGCGCTTCGTCTCGAGTACTACGAGCTGTTTTCCCGCGTTTTCCAGGAAGAAGGCAGACGGTTCTGGCCCTGGAATCCGGATCCCGGCACCGGCCTGGGCACCGCCCGGGACCAGGACAGCGGACAGGGAACCGCGCAGGACGCTGGCTCCGGCGTGCACAGCCCACCCGCCCCAGCTGAGAGGCACCTCCCATGAACCCCTGGCTCGCCGGTCTTCCGCTGGTCCTCCTCCTCGCCGTCCTCCTGGCCCTCGGCGCCGTCGTGCTGCTGCGCCGCAACCGCCGCACCGGCATCAAGGCGCTGCTGGGCCTGAACGCCGTCCTCATGGCCGGGGCACTGGCCCTTTTCGCCGCCGCGCTGAACGCTGCGCCGGCAAGCGCGGGAGCGGGCGACGGCGGAACGGCGGCCACCGCTGTCGCGGCAGCAACCGAGGGCGGCGACAGCAGCGGGGCAGCCCTGATCGGAGCCGCCATCGCCGTCGCCGGATCCTCCATCGGTGCCGCGATCGCCGTGGCCTACACAGGGTCCGCGGCACTGGCCGCCATGAGTGAAAGACCCGAGATCTTCGGCCGCGCCATGGTGGTGGTCGGGCTGGCCGAAGGCATTGCCATTTACGGCCTGATCATTTCGATTATCCTCATCGGACAAGCATGAGCAGCCCGGCAGCAACCCCGGAGGCCGGATCCCGCCGGACGGGACGCCGCACGGGAACAGTGGCCGCGCTGGGCGAACCCGCGCTGCTGCTGGGATTCCGGCTTGCCGGCGCCGTCCTGTACCCGGCAACCGGTCCCGCGCAGGTGCGGGCGGCCTGGTCCGCCCTGCCGGAGACGGTCGCGGTGGTTATCCTGACGCCCGACGCCGCAGCGGTACTCGCCGCCGAAACGGCGGACCCGGCCTCACCCTGACGGCGGTGCTGCCGGGATGAGCAGGCTGCCCGCAGGATCCGACGCCGCCCTCGAACCGGTGCGCCTCGCACTGCGCCGGGAGGCTGAAACCGAAGCCGGCCGGCTGGCGGAGGACGCCCGGCGGCAGGCCGAAGCACTGTTGTCCTCGGCGCGGGCCGAGGCTGAGCAGATTCGGGCAACGGCAGCCCGGGAAGGTGCCGACGCGGCACGGACGGAGGCAGCCGGGCGGTCCGCGCGGATCCGCCGGGAAGCACGGCGCACCGTACTGGCCCGGCAGGAAGCCCTGCGTTCCGAGCTGGGCCGGCAGGTCCGGGACCGGGCACGGGACCTGCGCAGCGACCCGCGTTATCCGCAGATCCTGCGGCGGCTCACCGAACGTGCTGATGCGGTCCTGGGTCCGATGGCGTCGGTGACGGAAAGCTACAAGGGCGGCGTCACCGCGGCAGCCGGGTCCCGGCACCTGGATCTGTCCCTGCCGGCCCTGGCCGAGCAGGCCCTGGAGCGGCACGCCGGGGAGGTGCACCGGTTATGGGACGGCGCGTAGCTTCCGGCAGCAGCTCAGACTCTCCCGGCACCCCCGGTACCCCCGGCACGCGCGGCATGCCCGGCGCCCCCGGCGTCAACGGCACCCCCGGCACTGGAACCGGCACGCCCGGCACTGGAACCGGGACCCCCGGCGCTGGAACCGGCACGATCACCCGGGTCAGCGGCCCGCTGGTCGAAATCACCGGGCTGGAGGGGCTGTCCATGCTGGAAGTCGTGGCGGTGGGCCCGGACCGCATTTCAGCGCAGGCGGTCGCCGTCAACGGCGCGGACGCCACCCTGCAGGCCTACGAGTACACCGGAGGCCTGAAAACCGGCGACACCGTGGAACGGACCGGCCACCAGCTGTCCGGGCTGCTGGGCCCGGGGCTGCTGGGAGCGGTGTTCGACGGACTGCTGCGTCCGCTCTCCTCCGCTCCCCTGTGGCTGGCCCAGGACCGGATGTCGTCCACCGAGGATCCGGCCGTGCTGAACACCGCCTGGGGGTTTACGCCGTCGGTCGCGGTCGGTGACACCGTTCAGGCGGGCCAGATCCTGGGCACCGTCCCGGAAGCAGGAACTGTGGAGTTCCGGGTCCTGGTGCCGCCGAACGTTGCCGGCGAAGTCCAGTGGCTGGCGGACGGACGTGTGCATCCGCTGGATCCGGTGGCACGGGTGGCCGGAAGGAACATTCCGCTGGCACAGCAGTGGCCCGTCCACCGGCCCCGCCCCTTCGGCGAGCGCCTGGCCGACACGGTGCCGCTGCACACCGGCCAGCGGGTCCTGGATCTGCTCTTCCCGCTGCCCCGGGGATCGGCAGCCGCAGTCCCCGGCGGCTTCGGCACCGGCAAGACCCTCACGCTCCAGCAAATCGCCAAGTGGTCCGACGCCGACGTCATTGTCTACGTGGGCTGCGGCGAACGCGGCAACGAGATGGCCGACGTGCTGGACGGACTGACCGGCCTGGACGACCCCCGCACGGGCGGCAAGCTGATCGGCCGGACCGTGATCATCGCCAACACCTCCAACATGCCGATGATGGCCCGGGAGGCGTCCATTGCCACCGGCGTCACCGTTGCCGAGTTCTTCCGTGACATGGGGTACGACGCCGTCGTCATCGCCGATTCGACCTCCCGGTGGGCCGAAGCCCTGCGCGAGTTCGCCAACCGCAACGGCGACCTTCCGGCCGAGGAGGGCTACCCGGCGTCCCTGGCCAGTGAGCTCGCCGCCTTCTATGAGCGCGCGGCCCTGGTGCGCACCTTGGGCGGGGCGACGGCGTCGGTCACCGTGATCGGAGCGGTCAGCCCTCCCGGCGGTGATATGAGCGAACCGGTCACCACCGACACCCAGCGGTTCGTGCGTTCACTGTGGATGCTGGACCGGGACCTGGCCTACTCCCGGCACTATCCGGCGGTCAGCTGGCGCGGTTCCTTCTCCCGCGACGCCGAAGCGCTGGGCCGCTGGTATTCCGCGCACGGTGATCCGTTGTGGACCGGGCGGAGGGCCTCGGCTTCGCTGCTGCTCTCCGAAGCGGACCGCCTCACCGCCCTGGCGGAAATTATCGGTGCCGCCTCCCTGCCCGGACATGAGCAGATGGTGCTGCTGGGCGGGCGCCTGGTGCGTGACGGCGTCCTGCTGCAGAACGCGCTCAGTCCCAATGACGGCTACAGCTCCGCGGCGAAGGGCGCCGCCCTGCTGCAGACAGTCCTGGACGTGGTGGACGTGTGCCAGGCCCTGGTGGAGCGCGGAGTGCCGCCGGCCGACGTCGAACGCGTCGATTTCACCCCGGTGCTGCGGCTGCGTGAAGACACCGGACCGGCCGACGCCGAGGGCGTCACGGCCCGCGGGCGCGAGTTCCTGCACCGGCTCCGGCAGCTGGGCAGCGAAACCGGGCACGGCGCCGGTGAAACCACGGAAAGGCGATTCGCATGAGCGGCGGCGGCATACCCGGCACGGAACCGGCCTCCGGCATCCCGCGGGTGGGGTACAGCGCGGTGCGCGAACTGCGCGGACCGTTGCTTGTCCTCGGGGATGCCGACGGCGTGGGCTGGGACGAGTTCGCGACGGTGGCAGTGGCCGGACAGCGGGACCGGCACGGGCTGGTGCTGGAGGTGGACGGAGACGAAGTCACCCTGCAGATTCTCGAAGGCACTGGAGGAATGGCCCTCGGCGGGATCGAGGTCCGGTTCCAGGGCCGGCCGCTGGCGGTGCCCACCGGTCCGGGCTGGCTGGGACGGGTTTGCAACGGGCGCGGTGAACCGCTCGACGGCGGTCCGCCGGTCACGGCCGGGGAGACGGCGCCGGTGGGCGGCTGGCCGCTGAACCCGGTGTACCGCGAACCACCGCAGGACCCGGTGATCACCGGGATCTCCGCCGTCGATGCGTTGACCACCCTGGTCCGCGGGCAGAAGCTGCCGATCTTCTCCGTTCCCGGCCTGCCTCACCTGACCCTGGCCACGCAGATAGCCGCGCAGGCCACCACCTCCGCGGGCCGTGCCTTCCGGGTCGTGTTCGCGGCCATGGGAATGACGCACGCCGACATTGCCTATATCCGCGACCGTTTGGAGGAACGCTCCGCCGCGGGTGAGCTGGTGCTGCTGCTCAACGCCGCTGATGATCCGGTGATCGAGCGCATCCTGACACCGCGCATCGCCCTGACCGTGGCCGAGTCCCTGGCGTACGACGAGGGATCGGACGTGCTGGTGGTGATGTCGGATATGACCAGCTACGCGGAGGCGGTGCGGGAAGTCTCCGCGGCCCGGCGGGAGATTCCGGCCCGCCGCGGCTACCCCGGTTATCTCTACAGTGATTTGGCCGGACTGTATGAACGGTGCGGCCGGGTCAAGGGCCGGGAGGGTTCGGTGACGATAGTCCCCGTGCTGACCATGCCGGCCGGGGATATTACCCATCCGGTTCCTGACCTCACCGGTTACATCACCGAGGGGCAGGTGGTGCTGGATCCGGAGGTCGACGCGCGCGGCGTCTATCCCCCGGTGGACGTGCTCTCGTCGCTGTCGCGCCTGATGCGCAGCGGCGCCGGAAAAGGCCGCACCCGGGAAGACCACCTGGATGTCGCGGCACAGATCCTGTCGGCGATGGCACGGGCCCGGTCCGCTGCCGAACTGGCGGAGCTTGTGGGCGCGGCAGCTTTGAGCGAAACGGACAACGCCTACATTGACTTCCGCTCGGTAGTGGAACGGGAACTGCTGAACCAGGGCCGCGATGAGCTGCGGACTTTCGAGCGGACCATGGACCTGGCCTGGCAGGCGCTGTCACTGCTGCCGCGGCGGGAGCTCACCATGCTGTCCGGCGAGTTCCTGGACAGGTACCTGCCCGGACCGGCCGGCGGGGCCCAGTCATGAGCTGGTCCGCACCGTGAGCGGCCGGGGCGCAGTTGGGAGCTGGCCCGCACCTGCCGCCGGCCGGGGCGCAGTTATGAGCTGGTCCGTACCGTGAGCGGATTTCGGAGCGGCGGAACCCGGGCGGACCGGGCCGACGTCGAACGCCGGCTGGCCACGGCGAGCCGGGGAGCAGAACTGCTGGACCGCAAGCAGCGCATCCTGCAGCGCGCCATCGAGGGACTGCAGGAACAGGCCGATACCGCCCGGAGAGCGTGGGAGGAGCAGGCCGCGGCAGCCGCCCGGTGGCTCCGGCGAAGCGCCGGCCTGGACGGCGGGGACCGGATCAGTGCCGCCGCCCCCGGTGAAGCCGCTGCCGTCCAGGTGCAGTGGGGCGGGGCAATGGGCATCTCCTACCCAGAAGGCGCCGAGTGTCTCCTGCCGAACGCACCTGCCGCGGGAGGAAGCTCGGCGCTGTCCTACACGGCAGCCGCCCACAGGACAGCGCTGCAGGCGGCCGTCGCTGCGGCGGGCGCCGCACGCGCCCTGCTGCTGGTTTCCGATGAACTGGAGGCCACCCGCACCCGGCAGCGGGCCGTGGAGAACAGGTGGATTCCGCTGCTTCAGGAGCAGCTGGGCGCAATCGAGCGGAAGGTCGCCGAGCAGGAACTGGAGGAGAGCCTGCGGCTGCGCTGGTCGGCCGGCTTGATGTGACGCGCCCCTAGAGCTGAGCGTCGGCGTCGATGCCGGTGTTCTCGCTCACGGCCCGCCAGGTCTCCAGCTCGGCGAGCCGGGCCTGCAGGATGTCGGCGTAGGTTCCGGTCGCGTCGGCGCCGAGGACCAGCATCGCCGGCGTGTCCGCCGACTCCACCGCGGTGATGATGGCCGCGGCGGCCTTGGCCGGGTCGCCGGGCTGGGTGCCGTGGGTGGTGTCGTTTTCCTGCGCCGCTTCCCGGCGGTCTCGGCGTAGTCGGGAATCGCCGCCGCGGACTGCTGAAGGGAGCGGCCGGCGAAATCCGTCCTGAACCCGCCGGGCTCCACGGCCATGGCGCTAATGCCGAGCGGTTCCAGTTCCTTGCGCAGCGATCCGGTCAGGCCTTCGAGCGCAGACTTCACCGCCGCGTAGTAGCCGGAGCCGGCGGGGGCCGCCGTTGCCCCAATGGAGGACAGGTTCACGATCGTGCCGGACCGGCGGGACCTCATCTGCGGCAGCACGGCCTTGATGAGGTTCACCGACCCGAAGAAGTGCGTGTCGAACAAGGAGCGGACGTCGGCGTCATCGCCCTCCTCGACGGCGGCACGGTAGCCGTAGCCGGCGTTGTTCACCAGGACGTCGATCCCGCCGAATTTCTCCGTGCCACCGGCGGCCGCGGACTGGATCTGGCCGACGTCGGTGACGTCGAGGGCCAGGGCCAGCGCGGATTCCGGGTACTGCGCGGCGAGGTCTTCAACCGTGGACGGATCGCGGGCAGTGACGACGGCGTTGTCGCCGCGGGCCAGGACGGCTTCCGCGAGAGCTCGTCCGAGTCCCGTCGAGCAGCCGGTGATGAGCCAAGTAGCCATGATGTTCGCCTTTTCCGCCGGTCGCGCCCGGCTGCACAACTAGTTCTTACCTTTTGCCTTCAACGTGTCATTGCCTTCAACGGAACACCCTAGCGGGTCGCGCGGGGTCCCGGTGGGATACCCTGCGGGCATGCCGCCGTCCCAGTTACCGCCGTCCTCCAACCCCAACCCGCCCGGGAGCCGGACTACCCGGCTCCCCGGCTCCCGGTGCCGCACCCGCACCGGCGCCGGGCCCTGCTGCGCCGGGCAACGCTCGCCTGCGCTGCAGTGGGCGTCGTGGCTGCCGGCCTGACGGCGCGGACCGGGTTGACCGGGATCGCCGGAGATGCGGCAGGCGGAGTCCTGTACGCCTCGCTGCTGTATCTGCTGCTGGCTTTCGCCGCGCCCCGGGCACGCTGCGCCGCCGTGGCCGCGGCCGCCGTCGTCCTCTGTTGCGCCGTGGAGCTGTTTCAGCTCACTCCGTGGCCGGCACAGTGGGCGGGACAGTGGTCCCCGCTGCGCCTGGTGTTTGGGACCACGTTCAATCCGTGGGACTTTCCCGCCTACGCCGGCGGTGCCGCGGCGGCAGGGCTGGCGGACCGCCTGCTCCGGCGCTCTTTGGCGCCGGAGCAGGCGCAGGCACCTGAACACATGCCCTTTGCCTGCGTTCTCCCTAGAGCCGGAACCCCTCGTCGAGCCGTTCGATGATCGTGACGTTGGCCTGTCCGCCGCCCTCACACATGGTCTGCAGGCCGTAGCGGCCGCCGGTGCGTTCCAGTTCGTGCAGCAGCGTGGTCATTATGCGGGCACCCGTGGCACCGATCGGGTGGCCCAGCGAGATTCCTCCGCCGTTGACGTTCACCTTGTCCATGTCAGCGTCGAGCTCCCGTTGCCAGGCCAGCACGACGGAGGCAAAGGCCTCATTGATTTCGAGCAGGTCAATCTGGTCCAGGCTCATGCCGGCACGCCCCAGGGCGTGGCGGGTGGCCTCGATGGGTGCGCTGAGCATCATGATCGGATCGTCGCCGCGGGCGGAAATCGAATGGATGCGCGCCCGCGGCTTGAGGCCGTAACGCCGCACGGCATCCTCGGAGGCCAGCAGCAGCACGGCGGCGGCGTCGGAAATCTGCGACGACGTGGCGGCGGTAAGACGGCCGCCGTCGGACAGCGGTACCAGAGACTCGATCTTGGCGCGGTTCGGTTCCCGCGGACCCTCGTCGGCGCTAATGCCGTTCAGCGGCAGGATTTCACGGTCGAAGCGGCCCTGGGCCTGGGCGGCGAGCGCCCGGACATGGGACTCCACGGCGAAGTCCTCCATTTCGGTGCGGGTCAGTCCCCACTTGTCCACCATCATTTCGGCGCCAATGAACTGGGAAACCTTCTGGTTCCCGTACCGCTCTGCCCAGCCCGTGGATCCGGTGAAGGGGTCCGGGAAGCCCAGCTCCTTCGCCGCGGTGTTCGCGTAGCCGATCGGTATGGAGGACATGCTCTGCACTCCGCCGGCCAGCACCAGGTCGCTGGTTCCGCTCATCACCGCCTGCGCAGCGTAGGACACGGCCTGCTGTCCGGACCCGCACTGCCGTTCCACTGTGGTTCCCGGAACGCGTTCGGACAGGCCCGCCGCCAGCCAGGCGGTGCGGGCAATGTCCATGGCCTGCGGACCCACCTGGTCGATGGCACCGAGGATAACCTCGTCTAATTCAGCGGAGTCGATTCCGGTGCGGCGTACCGTTTCGGCAATGACGTGCGCGGCCATGTCGGCGGGATGGATGGTGCTCAGCCCTCCGTTGCGGCGGCCAACCGGGGTGCGGACTGCGTCAATAATAAATGCTTCAGCCATGGAAAGGCCTTTCGTCGATGGAAGGCAGGGCCGTTGCAGGCCCGGGTTGATGGTGTCGAAAACCACACTAGGCGATCACGGCGGCGCCGGCACCCGACCACCGGTATGCGCCCGGAGCACTACGACGCTGCCCTGACCGGCGTCGTGGATTACCGGGCATTGATTGCCGCCATGAGTGCACTCTGCGCGCTGGCAGTGCTGCCTCTGCTACTGGGCCGTGGGCGAAGCGCCGCTGCTGTGCCCCGGAACAGGACTGCTCCGTCTGGAGAGGCTGCACCGACCGGCTAGAATGGAAAGGCTGTCATTGCCGGCAGCACCGCCGCGAGTGTCCAACCTTGCGGCCGCATCCCACCACATGTGAAAGCAGCGGAGTGTCCTTACAGGTTCAGCCCACCGTCAGCGCCACCACCAGTCCGGCCGGCAAAACGACTGCGGCAATTGCACGCGAGTCCTCCCGACGCCGCACCTTTGCTGTAATCTCGCACCCCGACGCCGGTAAGTCCACGCTGACCGAGGCGCTGGCCCTGCACGCCCGCGTCATCGGCACGGCAGGCGCCACCAACGGCAAGGAAAACCGCCGCGAGACGGTCTCCGACTGGATGCAGATGGAAAAGGACCGCGGCATCTCCATCAGCTCCACGGCACTGCAGTTCGCGTACCGGGACACCGTCATCAACCTGCTCGACACCCCCGGCCACGCCGACTTCTCCGAGGACACCTACCGTGTGCTCGCCGCCGTGGACTGCGCCGTCATGCTCGTGGACGCCGCCAAGGGCCTGGAAACCCAGACCATGAAGCTCTTCGAGGTGTGCCGCGCCCGCAACCTGCCGATCATCACCGTGATCAACAAGTGGGACCGTCCGGGCCTGGACCCGCTGGCGCTGATGGATGAAATCACCGAGCGCACCGGCCTCACCCCCATGCCGCTGACCTGGGCCGTGGGCATCGCCGGAGACTTCCGCGGCGTCTGGGACCTGGAGAAGGACGAATACGTAAAGTTTGAACGCCAGAACTCCGGAGCGTCCCTGGCCAAGGAAGACCATTTCACTCCCGAGGAAGCCCTGGAGCGCGAAGGCGAGGTCTGGGAGGACTCTCTGGGCGAAGCCGAGCTGGTCATTGACGGGCGCGAGTTTGACCGCGAGGCCTTCCTCAACGCCAAGGCCACCCCCATCCTCTTCTCCTCCGCCGCCCTGAACTTCGGCGTCAAGCAGATCCTGGACGCACTGGTGGACCTGGCCCCCTCGGCCGGACCCCGTGAGGACAAGGACGGTGAACTGCGTCCCGTGGATGCACCGTTCTCGGGCTTCGTGTTCAAGGTGCAGGCCGGCATGAACAAGGCGCACCGCGACCATGTCGCGTTCATCCGGGTCTGCTCGGGCGTCTTCGAACGCGGCATGGTGGTCACGCACTCCAACACCGGAAAGACGTTTGCCACCAAGTACGCGCAGCACCTCTTCGGCCGCGAACGCGAGGTCATCGACCAGGCCTGGCCCGGCGACGTCGTCGGATTGGTGAACGCGTCGGCGCTCCGTGTGGGCGACAGCCTGTACGTGGAAGCACCCGTGGAGTTCCCGCCGATTCCGTTCTTCAGCCCGGAACACTTCCGCGTGGCCCGGTCCAAGGACCCCAGCCGCTACAAGCAGTTCCGCCGCGGGATCGACCAGCTGGAGCACGAGGGCATCATCCAGGTGCTGCGCTCGGACCGGCGCGGTGACCAGGCGCCGGTGCTGGCCGCCGTCGGCCCCATGCAGTTCGAAGTGGTCGAGGACCGCATGACGCAGGACTTCAACGCCCCCATGCGCTACGAGCAGCTGTCCTACTCGCTGGCCCGGCTCACCACCCCCGACGCCGCGGCGGTGCTGGCCAACGTGCACGGCGCCGAAGTGCTCCAGCGCACCGACGGCGCGTATCTGGCCCTGTTCAATGATGTGTGGGCGCTCAAGCGGGTGGAGAAAAACCACCCCGAGGTATCGCTGACGGTTATCGGCACAGAGTCCCCCAACAGCCGCGGTTACTGAGCACCTGAAATCCCCTGGCGGCCGGGAGAGGCGTTAGTACCGCAGCCCCTGCGCCGCAAACCCTTGTGCGGGGGACACTATTAATGTTCTATTACTAGCATGTCCAGAATACAGGCCCAGCAGGACGCGCAGATGATCCGCGCCGTCCTGCCCCTGCTGGCTCTTACGCTGATCGCCGAAAAGGAATCCTACGGCTATCAGCTCACCGAACGGCTCAGCACCCTTGGACTGGAAGTGACCACGGGACTGGTCTACCCGCTGCTTAGCCGGCTTGAGCGGGATGGCCTCGTCAGCACCCGGATGGTGGCATCGACCAACGGTCCGCCTCGAAAATACTTCGCACTGACGACAGCCGGCGAGTCCGCAAGAGCAGCCGCGAAGGAGCAGTGGCACCTTGTGTCCACGGCTGTCCGCGACGCCACCGACAAGGAGCATTCGCGAGATGACTGAGCACAGTCTGCGGGCCGCAGATTCACCAATCCGTTCTTTTCGTGACCGGCTGCGCATCGACTGGTACCTCACCCGTTTGGACTGGCACCTTGAGGGCGTGCTCACCGGCAGAGAACGTAAAGCCACTCTCTGCGAACTGCGCCAGGCGCTGGCCGGCGATCCCAGGGAAACCACAGTGGCCCTCGCCGATCTCGGGGCCCCCAGCACACTGGCCAGGCAGTATGCCGAGGAGAGCCCCCTCCGGCCGCAGTGGTCCGTTGGTGCCGTAGTGGCCGCACTGACACTCTTCGCTTACTGGGTGGCTTTCCTGCTGTTCAGTCTTGGAATGCTCGCAGCCGTCGACTCGAACGCACCGGCGGAGGCCAACGCAACCTTCCTGTTCGTCGGCGTTGAAGCCTTTTCATTCCCCGACAGGGTCGGCATCGGATGGACCAGCAGCTGGAACTGGCTCGTAGTGCCCGGCGTGCTTGTGCTTGTCAGCTTTCTGCTCGGCTCACGGTCCTGGCGGATCACCAAGAAACCGTCTCATTAGCGCCCGCGTTCCGGGCTTCGGGGCACCCTCTTCTTTCCGAGGATGAACCACAGGAGGGAACCGAGAAACGGAGCGACGAGGACAATCAGAAACCAAAGCACTCTGACCGTCGGCGTAGGGTGTGCACTTTTTGAGATGCTGATCAAAGCACTGACAACCAGGGCCAAATACAGGGCAAGGAATATCGAAACCGTCCATCCGGCCGGCCCAAGAACGGCTGGGTTAAGAGCTGGGTTAAGAGATTGCGCGGAAATATGGACTCCGGTAAAGATCGGCAATCTTGATTCAGCTCCTGTCAATAGAGGTGCACTTTCCCTGATCGTTCCTTGATGAGTTTCGCCGACTATACCCGGTGTGGCTGTCCTGCCAGGTGGAGAAAAGAGTGCTTCAGCAATGCGGCGGAAATAAGGCATACTTCGGGACTGTAGATTGAGGACCATGACCGAACCCGTTGGACAGCTTGCATCCATTTCCCTTGATTGCCCGGATACCGATGTTTTGGCGGATTTCTATTCCCGTCTTCTTGGACTTGAAGAAGCCTTCGCCACGCCCGACCGCGGCGTCGTCGCCCTGGCGGGAGCCGGACCGATGCTGACGCTGATGCGCGTGAACACCTATGTTCCCCCGTCCTGGCCCGAAGGCCCCCAGCACCAGCAGATGCACCTGGATGTAGCCGTGGCTGAGCTTGCGTCCGCAGCCGCAGCAGCCGTAGCTCTGGGTGCAGTGCCTGCTGAGCAGCAGCCGGCACCCGACCGGTGGCGCGTCCTGCTGGATCCGGCCGGTCATCCGTTCTGCCTGACCGCCGTCCGTCCCGGCTAGCGGACCGGCCAGGCAAAGACGTGGCTGATTCCGTGGCCGCGGTCGCCGAGTCGATTCTTACCGTCAAGTCGGAACTGGACTACCGCGCCGCCGCAGCGGTTTATCCCGAGGCCGCCTTCCGCCGGTTTGGGCGGGTTGCCGCAACACGGTTTCCCGCGCTGCCTGCTGCATGCCCGGCCCCGCACAGCCGTCCCGGACCTCCCGCCGGGAGTGCAGGTAAAGGAAGTCGGCCGGGACAACGGCCACTACGGCGACGTCCTGATCCGCGGGTATGCGATGGCTTCGAGCTCGGTGACAGCCCTGGATGTCTTCGCCCGGGAACACGCCACGCCGGGGCTGCGCCGCTATCTCGCCACGGTCAACGGCCAACCCGCAGCTGCAGCAGCCCTGTTTGTCCACGGCGGCCTCAGCCTCTTTGTCGGGGCCGCGACTCTGCCTGCTTTTCGACGCCGCGGCTGCCAGTCAGCCCTCATTCACCGTCGCCTGGCGGACGCTGCGGCGGCGAGCGATCTCACCGTGGTTACCTCCGCGGTCGGCTCGCCAAGCAGCGCCAATTTACGCAACCACGGCTTTGAGATCACGCATCTGCGTACCCTCTGGCAGTAAGCCGTGCGAGCCACCGGCTAGAGTGGGCCCATGGGGATCATTGGAGTCTTTTAATTGCAGCCGGAATGACATTGTCGTGGGTCGCGGAAGCAACGGCGCGGGGAAAGCTGGGCCCGAATTCCTTTGTGGGTATTCGGGTAGGCTATGTGACCCATTCACCCGAAGCCTGGACCGCCGGACACCGGGCTGCACGCTGGCCGATCCACGGGGCGGCCGCAATCTTTGCCGCCTGCGGAATTCTGATCCTCGCCCTGGATATTCCGGAGGAAGTCGCCGGGAGAATTGTCATCGGCGCCTCCTGGCCATCCTGGTGGCGGTTCTTTTGGCGGCCAAAAAGGCAAGCCGCGCCGCTGAACTCGTTGTTGTGCGAAATGCGGACAGCACCCGCTAGCACCCTCCCTCACGGTGTCGCAGTCCGCCAGCCGGACCTGCGATGCTCCCGGCGAAGAAGGGCAACACGCGCCGCAGCTCGGCGGAACAGTACTGCCCGGCGCGGGCAGGAACGGAGCGGACAAGAACGCTGAGCGCAGCATCGGCCGGCGACCTGCGATCATCGGCCAGCACCCTTTAATGGTCCCCGCCGCCACCCGCGATCCAGCATAAGAGAACCTAATGAAACCCCCGCCGCAGAGTAAGTGTTAGTTTTTCGTGAGTATGCTCGACCCAACACATCACCTGCCGCTCCCGGCTTTCGGAGCGGCATCTCCGGAAGGTCGCCGCCATGTCCCTGCACGCGTTCCCCTCGCTCCCCCGCACCCGTTTCGAGGACGTCGCTGCCGGCAGCGACCCGGTGGACTCCCGGGCGTGGCAGGCGCTCAAGCAGGCTGCCACCGATCTGCAGCCGCTGCAGAACAAGAACGGCTCGGTCGACGCCGACAACAAGAGCGCTGCCGAGGCACTGATTGGCACCGCCGCTGCCGCCGTCGAAGCCCTGGCTCCTGCTTTCCCGCACGACGCCGAATACCTCCGGCTGGTGATTCAGGACCTGCAGCGCTGGGCCGCCGAGGGACTGGGCGAACCTGATTTCCTGGATTCCCTGCTCGCTTTCTCCCCGCAGCTGGACCGCACCGACGGCCTGCGGCACCTGGTGCTGTTCCCCATGTACACCCAGAACGGATCCACCAACCGCTGCCTGGAAGCGGTGCTCATCGAGGTTGTCTGGCCCGACTTCGTCGGCGAACTGGAGGCTGGTGAGTACTCCAACAAGCTTTTTGTCCCCATCCGCTTCCTGGACTTCACCCCGGGCTATGACACCAACTCGGCCGTGCTGTTCCCCGAATCCGTTGCTGTCCGCGAAACCCCCACCTTCACGTGGGGCGCCATCTTCGCCGACCGCGAAGCCGCACGTTTCCGGCGGGTGCTGCGCGCCGCCGCCGAGATCACGTCGCTGCAGCTGCCGGAGGACGCCGCCGCGCTGCTGGACGACCAGCACCTCACCGAGGAAACCTTCGTGATGTGGGACCTGATCCACGACCGCACGCACATGCGCGGAGACCTGCCCTTCGATCCGTTCATGATCAAACAGCGCATGCCGTACTTCCTCTACTCCCTGGAGGAGCTGCGCTGCGACCTCACCGCCTTCCGCGAAGCCGTGAAGATCGAAAAGGACGAGGACGCTTCCCCCGAAGCGCGCAAACATGCCACGCTGGTGCAGTACGCGGTGATCTTTGACCGGATCTTCCGGTTCGCCATCACGGGCAGCCGGGTGCGCAACTATGACGGGCTCGGCGGCCAGCTGCTCTTCGCCTGGATGCACCAGAACCACGTTCTGCACTGGACCGACGGGAAGCTGAGCATCGACTGGGAGGACGTGGCCGACGTCGTCGTCCGCCTGGGGGCGAACATCGAGGAGCTGTACTGGCGTTCCATTGACCGGCCGAAGACCGCCCACTGGTTAGCCGCCTATGATCTCGTGTCCGCGACGCTGACGCCCAATCCGGCGTCCATGTGGGCCAAGGGACCGGAGGCGCTGCCGCTCGACGGCCCGCCGCGCGGGCTGACGGACCAGGTGCTGGACGACGAATTTCCGCTGTCCATGTTCTACGAAGCGCTGTCCAAGAAGATGGGCCCGGTTATCGAGTCCACCTCGGGAATCACAGGGAGTTCGAACTAAATGAGCACTCAGCCGGCCCCGGGAACATCCGACGCTCCGCTGTCCGTCCGCGGACGCACCGTCCTGGTGGCCGGTGCCACCTCCGCCTCCGGCGTCGCCGTGTGCAGGGCACTGGAAGCGGCCGGTGCAAAGGTCGTGGCCATTGGGCGCGACGCCGCCCGGCTGGAAACCACCCTCTTTGACCTGTTCGACGCCGACCTGCGCACCTGTGACCTCTCGCGTCCCGGTGATGTGGAGGCGCTGTCGCAGGACCTGCAGGAGATGTACGGCGGAATCGACGGCCTGATTCACCTGGTGGGCGGCTGGCGCGGCGGCGGCGGCATCACCGGACAGAAGGAGGATGACTGGGACTTCCTGCAAACCAACATCCTGCAGACCCTGCGCAACGTCAGCCGCAGCTTTTACGACCAGCTGGCAGCGTCCGACGACGGCCGGCTGGCCATCGTGTCCTCCACCGCCGTGGAGTCCCCCACCGCCGGCGGCGCCGGGTACGCGGCAGCCAAGGCCGCCGCGGAGGCCTGGGTGCAGGCCATCGCGCAGGGCTTCCGCCGGGGGCAGGCAGGCGCCAAGGACAATCCGCAGCCGCAGCACTCGGCTGCCGTCGTGTTCGTGGTCAAGGCACTGGTGGACGACTCGATGCATTCGGCCGAGCCGGAACGGGATTTCAGCACCTACACCGACGTGCAGGACCTGGCCGCCGCCGTCGTCGGGCTGTTCAGCGAGGATGCCGCTGAGCTGAACGGCCGGCGCATCCCGCTGGTCCCGCAGGCAGAGCCGCGGTTCGAACCGAACAGTGCGTAAGAGATACTGGACACTGTGACCAACATTTCCCCGCTGCATGACATATCCATCCGCGCCTTTGCCTCGGACAACTACTCCGGCGTGCATCCCGAGATCCTCGATGCGCTGACCGCCGCGAACCAGGGCCATCAGGTGGCCTACGGCGAAGACGTGTACACCGTGAAACTGCGCGAGGTCCTAACCGCGCACTTCGGCCCGCAGATGCGCGCCTTCCCGGTCTTCAACGGCACCGGCGCCAACGTGACCGCCCTGCAGTCGCTGCTGCCGCGTTGGGGTGCGGTCATCTGTGCCTCCACCGCCCACATCAACGTGGACGAGAACGGCGCACCGGAGCGGATCGGCGGCATGAAACTGCTGCAGATCCCGGCACCGGACGGCAAGCTGACACCCGAACTGATCGACCAGGAGGCCTGGGGCTGGGGCGATGAGCACCGCGCCCAGCCACTGGCCGTGTCCATCACCCAGTCCACCGAGCTCGGCACCCTCTACACCGTGGAGGAAATCACCGCCATTGCCGAGCACTGCCACCAGCACGGCATGCTCCTGCACATGGACGGCGCCCGGCTGGGCAACGCCGCCGCAGCGCTGGGGGTAGGCATGGGCGCCATGACCACCGACGCCGGCGTCGACATCCTGTCCCTGGGCGGCACCAAGAACGGCATGATGTACGGCGAGTGCATCGTCTCGCTGAACCCCGAGGCCTCCCCCGGCCTGGATTACCTGCGCAAGATGAACATGCAGCTCGCTTCCAAGATGCGGTTCATCTCCGCCCAGTTCGTCGCCCTCTACGAGGATGACCTGTGGCTGCGCTCTGCCTCCCACGCCAACGCCATGGCGCAGCGGCTGCGGGCCGCGGTGGAGAAGATCGACGGCGTGGAACTCACCCAGCCCACCGAGTCCAACGCGGTGTTCGCCAAGCTGCCGGCCGGAGTTGCCGACCGCCTGCGCTCCTCCGTCCGGTTCTACGACTGGGACCAGGCCACGGGCGAGGTGCGCTGGATGTGCACGTTCGACACCTCCGAGGCCGACGTCGACGCGTTTGCCGAAGCCATCGCGCGTGAGATTGCTGCCGGTCCGCATGCTCCCGGGACACCCGGCGACCCGGACGCACTGCCGATCAGCTAGTTTTTTGTTTTACCCGGCGGCTCCGGACTCTCTCCACAGGAGGGACCGGGGCCGCTGACGTTGGGGGCAGATTGAGGGATGCGCTGTGCACATCCCGGGGAGGCCGGACTTCAGGACGACTAAGCGGAATCCCCTCTTGCCGGGCGGACTGAACCTTCCCGCCGGATGCAACCCCTCCTAGGCTGGACAGGTAACGAATGGGATACGTCGGCGAGCCTCATCCTCCGCCCGGAGGCGGCCCCCGTAGTCTGCGAAGGTGAGTGCAATCGGTGACTTATCACAAGTACCCCCAGACTTCCTGAAAGCCCTCGGTTCCCTGCGGCGCGCCCAGTGCCGCCCGGAGCTGCACCTGAACGAAATTCCGGCTCCCGCCCGGCTGGCACCGTTCGCGGTGTCCCTGGGTGCGGAGGTCCTCGCCTCCGGCCCGCTGGCGCGCGATGAAGGGCTCGGACACGGGCCCTCAGGAATCGTCATTCCGGAGCAGACCGAACTCGCGACGGGCCGCTTTATCCTGCTGCATGACCCGGACGGGTCAGCCGTGTGGAACGGAACCTTCCGGATTGTCACCTACATCCGCGCCGAACTGGAACCGGATATGGGCAACGATGAGCTGGTGGGCTCGGTGGCCTGGACCTGGCTGGTGGAAGCCCTGCAGGAACACAAGGCCGGCTACACGTCAGCGGGCGGAACGGCGACCCGGATCCTGTCCGAAAGCTACGGCACCCTGGCGGGCCGCGGCGATGCCATCGACATCGAGCTGCGGGCCTCCTGGACCCTGACGCCGCCGACGTCCAGGCACATCTGGAAGCGTGGTCGGACATGGTCTGCACCTTCGCCGGACTGCCGCCGCTGCCGGAGGGCGTCACTCCCCTGCCGCGGGTGCGCCGCAGTTGATCCCTCAGAACCCCGTCCGTCGAACAGGAACATCCCGTGGCCCCGGCCTGCCGGCGTCGGCCCTGTCACTGCGGCACCGGCAGACTCGATAGACTGAGGTCCTTATGACCGTGCAAACACCCGGCTCCGCCCCGCAAACCCCATCCGCTGATCCGAACGGTGAACCTCCGGAGCTCCCGCTCCTGGCGGCGCCAAAAGACGGGGTGCCGCTGATCATCGACACCCCCCGGGGACTGGAACGCGCAGCCAAGGCCCTCGCCGCAGGGACCGGACCTGCAGGAGTCGACGCAGAGCGCGCCTCGGGGTTCCGCTACGGGCAGCGCGCCTTCCTGGTCCAAATCCGCCGGGAGGGTTCCGGTACCTGGCTGATAGATCCGGAACCCTTCGACAATCTGGACATCATTAACGATGCCCTCTCAGGCGTCGAATGGATCCTGCACGCGGCAACCCAGGACCTGCCCTGCCTGTCCGAACTGGGCATGTGGCCCGATAGGCTCTTCGACACGGAACTGGCTGCACGCCTGGCCGGGCTCCCCCGCGTAGGTCTGGCCGCCGTGATCGAGAACCTGCTCGGGTTCACCCTGGCCAAGGAACACTCCGCCGCAGACTGGTCCACCCGCCCGCTGCCCGAGCCCTGGCTCCGCTACGCGGCACTGGACGTCGAGGTCCTGGCGGAACTGCGGACTGAACTGATCAAGGTGCTCGACGACGCCGGGAAACTCACCTTCGCGGAGCAGGAATTCGAGGCGATCCGCACCGCCCCGCCGGCGCCGCCCGGGTCGATCCCTGGCGGCGCACCAGCGGAATGCACCAGCTGCGTGACCGCCGGCAGCTCGCCGTCGTCCGCGAGCTGTGGACCGAACGCGAACACCTCGCGGAAAACCGCGACACTGCACCGGGACGGCTGATCCCGGACTCCGCGATCGTGGCCGCCGCGCGTGCCATGCCCACCACCGTGCCCCAGCTGCTGGGAACACCCGGCTTCCACGGCCGTGCCGCTCAAAAAGAGGCTCCGCGCTGGATGCGCTGCATTTCAGCGGGCCGGTCAACGAGGGACCTGCCCCCGCTGCACATTCCCACGCACGCCCCGCCGCCCCCTCGGGTATGGGCCAAGAACGATCCGGCCGCTGCGGCACGGCTGCAGACAGCCAAACCGCGGCTGGCAGCCGTGGCGGAGAAGCTGAATCTGCCGGTCGAGAACCTGCTGACACCGGATACCCTGCGCCGGGTCGCGTGGCGTCCGCCGGCCACCATCGACCTGGACAGCATCAGCGCCGCACTGCGGGACCTCGGCGCGCGGGAATGGCAGATCGAACAGACAGCCGCGGTGATCACGGTTGCCTTCCTTGACCCCGATCCCCTGGTGGAGAAGGAAAAGGACACCGCCGGAACCCGCTAGGGTGCACGTGCCTGGCGGACGGTTAGGCTGGTGATCATGCCAATAGTTGAATATGCCGACGGATCAGACCTCCCCGTTGCCGCCGTCGTACGACTGTACGACTCAGTAGGCTGGACCGCCTACACCGAAGACCCCGGAAAGCTGACTGCCGCCCTCGCCGGTTCCACGCTGCTCACCGTGGCCCGAGACGGCGCGGATCTGGCCGGCCTGGCACGTGTTATCACCGACGGACACTCCATCTGTTACCTGCAGGATGTCCTCGTTGACCCCCGGTACCAGCGAACAGGGCTGGGCAGGACCCTGGTCGAACGTGTCCTGGCGCCGTATGCCCACGTGAGGCAAAAAGTGCTGCTCACGGATACCGAACCGGGCCAAAAGGCCTTCTATGAATCCCTCGGTTACCGGCAGGCGCGGGAAGAGGACGACGGCGGACCGGCAGTGCGGGCATTTGTCCGGTTTGATGCCTAGACCGCACGGATAAGGGAACACCGACAGTGCTTTATGCAGTTTTCCCCATGGCTTGGGGCGTAGGGCTGTGGGCCCTTCTCAAAAACTTCCAAAACGGACGCGGCTACCTTCCGCCCTCATGGTGGTGGACCACCCTTCCCTTTGGCATCATTGGCGGCCTGACCGCATTGACGGCGCGCTCCCGGCCGCCGGCATCGCCGTGGGGTTGGTTGCCGCCGCCGCTGTCCACTTCTGGGCCTCAGCCCTCACCAGAAAAAGAGACATTCGCCGGGACGAGGCACCGTCCTACATCGGTAAATACGGTGTGGTCACCAAAACCATCTACAGCCTCGATTACGGAAGAATGAATCTGGAAGGGCGTGTGCAGATTGACGGAGACCGGGATATATCGGCCATTACCGTGGGGACAACCAAAAAGGTGGAGCTCCCCAAGGGCACCCGGGTCCGCATTGTTGCCTATTCCGGCGCCCAAACCGTCATTGTCGAACCGGACGGAAATTTCACCGGCGGCTACATGCTGAACGGAATTTACCAACCGGGCCGGTAACGATCCGGCAACATGCGCTGGTGCACCGCGGGAGCCTGAATTATTCTCGGCCACCGGTCCGGGTCTCGCAACGTTTCCACCCTCCGGCCCGCGCATATCGATACCGCGCTGTACGGAAAGGCCACCGCCATGCCCCACGCTGCCTCAACGGAGATCATCTACTCCACGGCCCTGTCATGTCCGCCCGAGGCGGTGTGGCGCGCCATCACCGCCACCAATGTGCCGCGCAGCTGGATGTGGAACTCCGTCCTGCGCGGTCCCATGGAGCCGGACACCGACTACTCGATGGGCGGGGATGACGGCCTCATTGTCGGAACGGTCCTGGATGCGGATGCCCCCTACCGGCTCGTGATGACCTTCGACGCGCGCTGGGATGAACAGGTGGCCGGCGAACCGGCAGGAGAGCTGGAATACCTTATTACCCCCACCGGAGAGCACGAGTCCGTCTTCAGCGTGCGGCTGTCCGGCCTGACCGGAGTGACGGCGGATGCCGCTGCGCAGGACACACCGGATATTTATGCCGGTATGAAGTCCTGGCTGGAGGACAACGACTGCGGTTAGTCCCAAGCCGCGGTTAGCTCGGTTGCAGTCGCTCAATCGGGTACGTTTCCGGCTTTATGACGCCTCCTCTTTTATGCCCGCCCTAAGTATTACCGGGTAAATTACAGCACCGTAATACTTCCAATGATTCTCAGTTGCGGTCGGCACCAAATGTGTCCATACTGATTCAAGTCACGATGTGACCGCATCCACATTGAGGGGAAAATTCCGGAGGCACAGCAACTGGCCGCATGGAAACTTCCGCCGAAAACGCTATTCCATTGTCGAGCATTCAAGGCTTGCCACCGTCGCTCAGCCAATCATGGCCGAGGACTGGAGTATTCGGCCCCGCCCTTTGAGGAGAACCAAGCAACTGAAAATTAGACCACGAATTGCCGTTGTTGCTGCCATAATCGCCCTGCCCGGAGCCGGGAAACGGAGTTACCGATGAAGCTTGGGCCGGAGTACCGGCGGATCTGGATCGGCAGCGCCTCCTCAAACCTCGCCGACGGCGTGACGTTTGTTGCGCTCCCCCTGCTGGCGGCCGCCATCACGCGTGATCCGCTGGCCATTGCCGCCTTGTCAGTCGCCTATACCGCACCGCGCCTGCTGACGGTCCTGGGCATCGGCGTCCTGGTGGACCGCGTGGACCGGCGCCGGCTGCTTTATCTGGCCAACTTCTCCCGGGCAGCCGTCTTTGCCGCTCTCACCGCACTGGTGGCCGCCGACGCAGCACCCATGGCGGCCCTGTACGCCGTCTATGCGTTTATGGGTATCGTCGAAACCATTTCCGACAGCACCGCCGTCGCCGTCCTGCCCCAGGCCGTTGCACCGGCCGGCCTGGACCGGGCCAACAGCCAAATTGCGGGAACGCAGAGCTTGGTGGATGAATTCATCGGTCCGCCGCTGGGTGGATTCCTTTTCGGTCTGGCCGTGTTCGCGCCGTCACTGCTGACGGTCGGAGCCTTCCTCCTGGCCGGAGCCGCCTACTGGCGGCTGCGGCAGGACTATTCCGCCGCCCCCGGCAGCACCGGTGTCCGGCCGACAGGAGGAATCCGGAGACAGATCCGGGAAGGTGCGGCATGGGCGGTGGGCCATCCCATCGTCCGGACCCTGATCATCATCGGTGCGCTGGCAAGCACCGGCTATATGATTCCCTTCTCCTACCTCGTGCTCTATGCACGCGACGTGCTGGGCCTCGATGCCGCCGGCTACGGCCTGCTGTTGTCTTTTTCCGCTGTGGGCGGGCTGCTGGGCAGTTTCACCGCAAGCCGGATTCGCCGCGCCATCGGTTACGGCTGGACCATAACCGCGGCGCTCCTTGCCGGCGCCGCCGCCTTTGCCGTTATTGCCTGCACCACCAATGTGTGGGTGGTGGCCGGTGCCCTGGCGGTCTACATTGGCCATTCCGTGGTCTGGAACATCATGGCCGCCTCGCTCCGGCAACAACTGACTCCGGCGGACCTCATGGGCAGGGTCGGGGCGGTGGGCCGGCTGGCCGGGCTGTTGGGGCTGACGCTGGGCGCAGTGCTGGGCGGCGTACTGGCCACCGCGTTCGGCCTGCGCGCGCCCTTCGGGTTCGCCGCAGTGTTTTTCACTGCCGCGGCCCTGCTGGCCCTGAGCGCGATGGGACACTTCCGGGCCTGGGAGCATGCCGGCGCGGCCGAACCGGCATCACGTCCCGTTACTCCCCCGTAGTGCCGTCCAGCAGTTCCCGCACAATGTCCAGATGCCCGCAGTGCCGTCCGGTTTCCTCGATCATGTGCGTGACGATCCACCGCACGTTGTGCCCGGAGGGACTGCCGGAAACGGCGTCGTCGAGGTTGTAGCGGGAGAGCACTTCCCGGGATTCGGCACACGCGGCCTCGTAGTCGCTGATGATGGCAGCCAGGCTGTCGCCGGGACCGACCAGGAACTCCCCGTCGGGCTCGTCGTCGCTCCACCTGGTCGGCACCCCGGCCTCGCCGTCGAGCCGCTCGCGGAACCAGCAGCGCTCGACGTCGGCCAGATGCCGCAGCAGCCCCGACACGGTGGTCAGTGACGGCAGCACGCGGCGGGCCGCATCGGCGTCACTGAGTCCTTCGGCTTTATGCACGGCGGTGGCGCGCAGGAAATCGAGAAAACCAGTAAGGATTTCCCGTTCGGTTCCGGCGTTGGGCGGTTCCGGCCGGGTGTCCGGCACGGCCTGCTGTTCCTGGGTCATGTGAGTGTTCTCCTCGTGGGTGCGGGCATGGCGCCGGGCGGGATGCCGGCGCCTTGCTTACGCCGGAGCACCGAACCTCAGCTGCAGACTACGGGCCTGCGGTTTCAGGATGAAATCCGGCCAGACGTCGGGCCCGCAGGCCCGGGATCCCAGCCCGTGCTGCGCCGCATCCAGGTAGAGGTAGGACCGCTCCGACGGCGGTAACTCGTGCGGGTGCGCCGCAGCGGCCAGCTGCTGGGCGGTATGGCGGGAGAGCGTGAAACCGGGGCGCCGGCCCCGCTCATCGGCCAGTGCCATAATCTGCAGCCGGGGGTGCGGTCCTTCGAGCAGCGTCAGTTCCCGCAATCCGCTGCGGTGGGCGCTCTCCTGCGGCCTGGCGTACTCCACGGCGAGCTCGTCGATGCCGGCCGCGTACCGCCCCACCAGGGCCGCGTTAAGGCTGTCCGGGTACGAGGGCAACGGACCGGCACCGAACCAGGCAGCGCCGTCGACGGTTCCCGGCAGGTCAAAGCGCACTCCCGCACGGGGCCACACCAGGTCCCAGCCCGACGTCGGCAGCAGGTCCAGGCGCAGCATCACCTCTGAACCGTCGAGCAGCCACAGCTCGTCCAGGTGAACCGCATTGCGCTGTTCCGCCGCAGCCCACCGGGTCCGCCGCCGCAGCCAGTCCGCGCCGCAGGTGACTGACTCCACGCGGGCAACCAACCGGTCCAGGCCCGCCAGCCGCCAGGTTTCGGCTGCCGGAGGCGCGGGAACCCCGTTGCCGTTGTTCTCGTCCGGATCGGAGCCGTCGTAGGAGCCCCTGCTGGCACCGCGGTCATTGTCCGTGGGCGCACGGAAGAGTTCCAGCCGTGGTCCGTCCGCGGGCATGCCGTTCAGTGCGGCAAGGCGTCCGTGCCGGAATTCAGCCGGTCCCAGGACGATCCTGCCGCCGGGGGTATTGCCTGCCGTGGCCCTCACAACGGTCCGGGGGCGAAGGGCAGCATTCCGTTCGGTCAGGTCCAGCTGAACCGCCGACAGCCTGTGCCCTGCCTCCGCCCAGGCTGTATCAGCGCGCAGTACCGCTTCCACGGTCAGCCACAGTTCGCCGCCGGACCCTCCGGGAATATGCGGCAGGGACACCACTGCAGTCTCCCCCGGGGCGAGCGCACCGCCGGATGCCCCCACGACGTCGAACTCGCCGGAGTCGATCCGGTGCCCGTCCTGCTCCGCGTGCCAGCGGAAGAGGAGGTCCGATGTGTCGGAGCTGTGCCGGAGGTTCATGAGGCTGGCTGAGGGTTTGCCGTCCGACCCCTGCAAGGTGATGCGGACCGGCGCAACGACCTGCTTGAACTCGTGCAGGCCCGGGCTCGGAGTGGAGTCGGAGAGCACCATGCCGTCCGTGATGAAGTTGCCGTCGTGAACCGTTTCCCGAAATCACCGCCGTAGGCAAAGTACTCGGTTCCTTCCGCGGTGTTGGTGCGTATTCCGTGGTCCCGCCATTCCCAGACAAATCCCCCGTGCAGGCGCGGGTAGCGGTCCACCAGGTCCTCGTACTGGTCAATGGCGCCGGGACCGTTGCCCATGGCGTGCACGTATTCGCAGAGGATAAACGGCTTGGTCCGCTGGCGCGCCGATTCGGCGGCCGAACAGCCGAGCAGGAGGGCATGCGAGTCATCCCTGCCGATGGACTCGGTTTCGGGGACCGAGGAGTACATGCGTGAGTAGACATCGGTATACGCACCGGCATAATCGCCTTCATAGTGCACCGGCCGTCCGGTGTCCCGGGCATGGACCCACGCCGCCATAGCTGCGAGGTTGGCCCCGGTTCCCGACTCATTGCCGAGCGACCACATGATGATGCATGGGTGGTTCTTGTCCCGTTCCACTGTGCGCTCCATGCGGTCCAGGCATGCGTCACGCCAGTCGGGATCGTCGCTGGGGTTGCCCGTCCAGCCGTGCGCCTCGAACCCGTGGGTCTCCAGGTCGTTCTCCAGGATCACCCAGAACCCGAGTTCATCCGCCAGTTCCAGCACCCGGGGATGCGGAGGATAGTGGCTGGTGCGGAAGGCATTGACGTTGAACTGCTTCATCATCGCCAGATCGGCGCGGACAAACTCTTCGTCGAAGACACGCCCGAGGTCCGGGTTCGCTTCGTGGCGGTTGACGCCGTGGAAGACCACCCGCTTTCCGTTCACCAGGAACCGGCCGCCGCGTATTTCGACGGTCCGGAAGCCAATCCGCAGCGCGAGGGTTTCTGCCGCGTTGGCGACCGTGGCGTCGTAAAGCCGCGGCCGGTCGGCAGACCAGGGCTCCACCCGGGGCACCGTGACGGGCCCGACGTCGGCCGGCGTGTTCCACGTAACGTCCACGTCCAGTTCGGGCACCGTGAGGGTAAGGGGAAAAGCGTCCTCGCCGGCCCGGATTTCGGGTACCACTTGTCCAGTCCCGTAGGCTCCGTCACCGGCACCGGCGTCCTCCCCGAGGTAGGATGTCTGCAGCCAGACGTCGTCGATGCCGCCGGCGGGGCGTGCCAGCAACGTGACGTCCCGGAAGATTCCCGGAAGCCACCACTGGTCCTGGTCTTCCAGATAGCTTCCCGCGGACCATTGGTGGACCCGCACCGCGATCAGGTTGCGGCCGGGCCGGAGAGCAGCCGTAACGTCGAATTCCTGTGCCAGGCGGCTTCCCGTGCCGATACCGATTTCGGTGCCGTTCACCCAGACTCGGTACATGGACTCCACGCCGTCAAAGCGCAGCAGCACGGCCGCAGCGTCCGCCCATTCCCCGGGCAGCTCAAACGTCCGCCGGTAGTCACCCGTGGGATTGTCGTCGGGTACAAACGGCGGCTGAACCGGAAAGGGGTACTGCACGTTGGTGTAGATTGGCCGCCCATAGCGTCCGTCACCCTGAAGCACCCAGTGGGAGGGCACCGGAAGCGTATCCCAGGAGGAGTCGTCAAAGCCCTCCAGCCCAACGTCGTCAGCTCCTTCGCCCGCGGGCAGGACACCGGCGCTGCCCGGAGTCCCCGGCGCGCCGGACAGCAGCCGGAAGCGCCAGCCGCCGTTGAGGGAGAGTTCCGGCGCATCCGAGCGCAGCCGGGAGCGCGCGGGCGCCCGGCGGCCCGCTCCCGGACGGCGGTCGATGAGATAGGAAGCGTGTTCTGCCGCTGGGGAGGTCATGCCTTGACGGATCCTTCCGTAAGTCCGCCGCGCCAGAAGCGCTGCAGGATGATCATGGCTATTGCCAGGGGGATGACGGAGAGTAAAACACCGCCGGTGGTGAGTTCGTAGAATTCAGGCAGCCGGTCCACCTGGCTCAGCCAGTTGTTCAGGCCCAGCGTGATTGGGAACAGGCTCGTGTCGGAGAGCATGACCAGGGGCAGGAAGTAGTTGTTCCAGATGCCCACCAGCTGGAAGAGGAACACTGTCACGAGCGCCGGCGTGAGCAGCCGCAGGCCGATGGTGTGGAAAATCCGCAACTCGCTGGCACCGTCGATGCGGGCCGCTTCCAGCAGCGACCGGCTCATGGTTTCCTGCGCGTAGATTCGGCACAGGAACAGCCCAAACGGTGACACGAGCGAGGGAAGCAGGACGCTCCAATAGGTGTTCGCGATTCCCATCTGGCTGAACAGCAGGAACAGCGGCAGCGCCGTTGCGGTGCCCGGCACCAGGACACCGCCCAGAATCGTTCCGAACACGAGGTTCCTGCCCCGAAACTCGTACATGGCCAGCGCGTAGCCGCCGGCGGCAGCGAAATACGTGGCGATCAGACCGCCGACCCCGGCGTACAGAATGGAGTTCACGAACCAGCGGACAAACACGCCGCCGTCGTAGCCGAGGACCGACCGCAGGTTCTCCCACAGGGAAAAGGTGGGAGCAAACCAGAATCCGTTCGTGCCGAACAAATCCTCGGTGGACTTGGTGGAGGCAACCACCACCCAGTAGACCGGGACCAGGAAATAGATGGCAACAAGGGCCAGGATCGAGGTGACGATAATCTTCGAAGCCCGGGTGGATCCGGAGGATAAATCCTTGGGCGCTGAGCGCTCCGGGGGACGCCGCGGCGGTGCTGCGGGCTCGGACGTCCCGGCGCCGTCGTCTGCGGATGCTGCGGGAACTGTCCGGATACTCATGGGGACTTCCTGTTCGTCAGCTTGAGGAAGGTGAAGGAGAGGGCGAACGCGACAACGGCGATCAGCACGGCCTGCGCGGCGGCGACGTTGTAGTCGTTGTAAGCGAACGCCGTCGTGTAGGCGCTGAGGTTCGGGGTGTACTGGCTGTCGATAGCCGGTGAGACAGTCATCAGCACCTGCGCTTCGGCGAACAGCTGCAGGGTGCCGATGATGGAGAAGATCGTGGTCAGCAGCAGGGCCGGGCGGATGAGCGGCAGCTGAATGCTGCGGGCGACCCGCCAGGTCGAGGCCCCGTCCACGCGGGCCGCTTCGTACAGCTCTGCGGGAATCGCCTTGAGCTGGGCGACGATGATGAGCATGTTGTACCCGGTGTAACTCCAGAGCACAATGTTCGCGATGGACCACAGCACTGTCGAAGGCCCCAGGAAGTCCGGCGTCACCCCAACCAGGGCTGCGGCGTCAAAGAGCGGGCTCAGGCCCGGGATGTACAGGAAGGACCAGAGGATCGTCGCGATGACGCCGGGGACTCCGTAGGGCAGGAAGTAGGCCGCACGGAAGAAGGACGGCCACTTCGCCGAGGCCGATTCAAGCATCAGGGCCAGTGCCGTGCACAGCACGATCATGACCGGCACCTGCACCGCTCCGAACAGGAGCATCCGGCCGATGGAGGCGGTGAAGTTGCCGTCTTCCAGTGCCTGGACGTAGTTGGAGAAACCCGCAAATCCGCTGGAGATTCCGGATTCCCCGAAGAGGCCGCTGCGGGTGACCTTGGTGAAGCTGGACCCGATGGCCACGATAATCGGCAGGACAAAGGTCAGGATGAACAGGGCCAGGAAGGGCGCCAGCAGCATCCAGGGTGCGCGGGCGGTGGCCTTGTTCCTGCCCGTGGACGGTTTGGTCACCGGCTTGCGTGGTCGCACCGGCTCCAGTGTGGCGGTCATGCCTGCTCCTTCCGGATGGTGAGTCCCTTGTTTTCGAACACGGTCATGATCTGCCGCTCGGCCTCACCGATGGATTCCACCAGCGTGGTTCCCGAGGCTTTCCGGCGGAATCCGTCGCTGAGGATGTTGAAGGACTGCTGGGTGGTGGGCCACCAGGACCAGTCCGGGTTCTGGTCCTTTGCCGCCGGAACAAAGATTTCCCGGTTGTAGGCCTGGCCGCTGAAGAACTCGGAGCCGCCCTGGCGGGAGGTTCCAATGAAGTCCCGGGCCGGGGACCAGCCGATGCCGCTGTTGCTGATCATGGCGTCGATGCCCTCCTGGGAGGTGGTCATCCAGACCGCAAACTCGAGGGCTTCGCGGGGATGCTTGCTGCTGGACATGACCGCCGCCGTCGAGCCGCCCAGATAGCTGGAGCCGAAGCCGGAGCCTTCCCACACGGGCATGGGGGCGCCGCGCCATTTCCCGGCGCCGCCGCTGACGCCCTCCACCAGCGCATCGCCCCAGCTTGCCGTGACCACGGAAGCGATGCTGCCCTGCGATGCCGCCGCAAACCACGCCGGCGTGTAGGCCCCGTAACCGATTTGCACCAGGTCCTTGTCGATGGCCTGGTCGTAGAAGTCCGCCACCATGAGGGTCGCGTCGTCGGTCATGTTGATGACCCAGCCGTCCTCCTCGGCCCTAAACCAGCGGGCACCGGCCTGCCCGGCGAGGGCCGCGAAGACCGAGGCGTCGGCCAGCGGGAAGCAGTCAATGTACACGTCCAGCCGGCGCAGTTCCGCGGCCAGTTCCGCCCACTGCGGCCACGTTGCCGGTGCCCCGGTGGCACCGACGGTCTGGAAGACTTCCGGCTGGTAGAACATTGCCATCGGCCCGGAATCCTGCGGAATTCCGTACACCCCGTCCATGTAGCTGACCTGCTGCCAAAGCGTGGGGTCATACCGGGAGGCGTAGTCGTTGGCACCGTAGCGGGACAGGTCCACCACCCCGTTGACCAGCATGAATTCCGGCAGGGACCGCAGCTCAATCTGCCCGATGTCCGGTCCCGCTCCGGCCGCCAGCGCCGAATAGAGTTTCTGGTATCCGCCCGAGTTCCCACCCGGAATCCAGGCCGCTTCCACCTGCACGTTGGGGTTCGCCGCGTTCCACACGTCCAGGACCTTCTGCAGGTCCTTCAGCCACGCCCAATAGGTCAAGGTGATCTTCTCACCGCCGGCCGGCGCGATGGTGGGCGCCGTGTTAACGGACACTGTGCCCGGCGTTGCACAGCCGGCAAGCATTCCTCCCGCCAAGGCTCCCAGGCCGGTCCCCAGTACCTGCCGTCGGGTCAGTACAGCCATCTGCCGCTCACTTCCTTGTGGTGGCCACGTGCTTCCGGGCATGGCGCCCCGGATAGTTTTCACAGGACGCTACCGAGACACCAGGCGTAACACCAGCCCCATGAGCGGTCCAGGGAACCGGTGTTACCTATTCGTAATTTCCGCAGATCACCGGTTTCGCGTCACACGACGCGGAAAGTCCCGGGTCCGAATCCGCGCTTCAGCCCACGAAGATGCAGAACGGATGTCCGGCCGGATCGGCGTAGACGTATAACGGTTCGTCAGAGTCGTCCGTGCGGTCGAAGAGGAGCTCGGCCCCCAGCGACAAGGCCCTGGAGTGCTGGTCTTCGAGGGCCTTCCGGTCGGGAACGGTGAGGTCGAGATGCATCTGCATGGGCACGTCGGGCAGCGGCCACGTGGTGCGCGTGAGGTGGTCAACGTGCTGGAAGGCAAGGATGCGGTTGCCGTGCGCGTCGGTCAGAACCAGCCAGTCGGCGTCATCGGCTGTGCCCCCGGCCGCGGGCTCGTCCCCCTGCCGGTACCGGAGTCCGAGAAGCTGGCGGTAAAACTCCGCCAGTCCCCGCACGTCGGGAGTGTCCAGGACGGTGTGGAGCAGGTGGGGGAAGCCGGGCATGGCCCAACACTAGCGATCACGGGGTTTCCCCACCAGCGTGCGCGGTTTCAGGGAACGCGCGCCGCGTGTACTGCTTCAGCCGCCTGCCGTCGGCAGTTCATGTGGACTGCTGCGGCTGCTGCCGAGCGCCCGGTGCCGCTGTGCGGTTGTCCCCGCGCTCCTCGCCGTCCGCGTCCACCTGGCCGGTGGCCGTCAGCCCGAGCTTCCGCGCGACGGCGGCCGAAGCCCGGTTCACATCGAAGCGTCCAGGATCCGTTGAAAAAGAAGATGGTCCTGCCAGCTGCCGGCGATCTTAAGATACTGCGGAGCCAGTCCGATGCGTCCAAAACCCGACCGCTGCAGAACCAGCTGAGATCCGGTGTTGTGTACCAAGGTGGCCGCCTGGATTCTGTGCAGTCCCAGCCGCCGGTGCGCCGTATCGACGACGGCGGCAACTGCCGCGGTGCCAATTCCGCGGCCGGCGTACTGCTCGTCGATCCAGTAGCCGAGATTCGCTGAAAGGAACGGACCGCGAACAATCCCGGTCAGCGTGACGGTTCCGATGATCCGTTCTCCGTCAAAAAGGACAAAGGGCACTTCGCTGCCGGCACCGTGCAGCGCCAGTTTGGATTCGATGACGAACCGCTGTCCTGCGGGGGTGAAGAAGGCATCCTCCCGCAGGGGCTCCCAGGGAGCCAGATAGGCGCGGTTCCGCTGGTAGGCAGCTGCGAGAGCGCGGGCATCGGCGGAATCCAGCACAGCAAGCCGGATGCCGTGGATCAGGGTGGCAGCAGGCAACTGCAGGTCGGTAAGCACGCCACAGCCTACCCCGGAGCATCCCTCAAGCCCCGTGCCGGGCCGTTACTCCCCGTGGCCGGCGGCCGCTGTGTCCCCGGGCCGGACGTTCGACCGAGCTCCCTAGCCCAGGGCCTTCAGCGCTGCTGCGAGGTAGGACGACGTTTTGCTGGCAGCACAGGCCGCCACCTCAGCGGCTGTGCCGGCGCAGATGATCCGGCCGCCGTCGTCGCCTCCGGCCGGGCCCATGTCGATGACCCAGTCCGCGGAAGCCACCACGTTCATGGAGTGCTCCACCACCACCACCGTGTTTCCGGCGTCCACGAGCCGGTTCAGCTGGGCCAGCAGCAGGCGGACGTCCTGGGGATGCAGTCCCGTGGTCGGTTCATCGAGCAGGTACAGGGTGTGGCCGCGCCGGGCGCGCTGCAGCTCGGTGGCCAGCTTGATCCGCTGCGCTTCGCCGCCGGAGAGTTCGGTGGCCGGCTGGCCCAGGCGCAGATAGCCGAGGCCGACGTCGAGCAGGGTGTTCAGGCTGCGGGCCGCGGCGGGCACATCGGCGAGGAACTCGGCGGCGGACTCCACCCGCATGCCCAGCACGTCGGCGATGCTCTTGCCGCGGTAGGTAACTTCCAGGGTTTCCTCGTTGTAGCGCGCGCCGCGGCACTGCGGGCAGGGGCCGTAGGTGCCGGGCAGGAACAACAGTTCGACCGCGAGGAACCCCTCGCCCTGGCAGGTTTCGCAGCGCCCGCCGGCCATGTTGAAGGAGAAGCGGCCGGCGTTGTAGCCGCGGGCGCGGGCTTCGTCGGTGCCGGCGTAGAGCTTGCGGACGGCGTCAAAGAGCCCGGTGTAAGTGGCCAGGTTCGAGCGCGGGGTACGGCCGATGGGACGCTGGTCCACCTTCACCAGGCGGTCCAGGTGCTCCAGCCCGGCAATGTCGCGCACCGAGGCGCCGGGATCGGCGTCGCCATGCGCTTCCGCATCCGGATCATCTGCCCGGGCGGCTGCTTCCGCTGCGGCCGCGGCGCAACCGTTGACGTGCTCCCCCACGGTTTCGGCCAGCACCTGGCTGACCAGGGTGGATTTGCCGGAACCCGAAACACCGGTGACGGCGGTGAGCACGCCCAGGGGGATGTCGGCGTCGAGCTCTTTCAGGTTGTGCCGGGTGATGCCTTTCAGGCTCAGCCACCGGTCCGGGGCCCGGCGTGCTGGGACGACCCCCTCGGCCTCGCCGAACAGGAACGGCCGGGTGGCGCTTTCTTCCACATCGGCCAGTCCGGCCACCGGGCCGCTGTAGAGCACGGTGCCGCCGCCGTCGCCGGCCTGCGGTCCCACATCAACGACCCACTCGGCGCTGCGCACCACGTCCATGTTGTGCTCGACGACGAACACCGAGTTCCCGGCGTCCTTCAGTTCCTGCAGCACGGCCAGCAGCGGCTCCGCGTCGGCGGGGTGCAGGCCTGCCGATGGCTCGTCCAGCACGTAGATGACCCCGAACAGCCCGGAGCGCAGCTGGGTGGCAATCCGCAGCCGCTGCATTTCACCCGGCGACAGCGTGGGCGTGGCCCGGGACAGGCTCAGGTACCCCAACCCCAAATCAATGAGCACCTGCAGCCGGGACAGCAGGTCGCGGGTGATCGTGACGGCAACCTCGGTGTCTTCGTTGGACGCCGCGGCCCGGGACGCCGTGCCCGCGGCCTTGAGCTCCGCCGTCGGACGGATAATTTCGGCCAGCTCGCCCAGGGTCGCACCGTTCAACTCGGCGATGTTCCGGCCGGCGAAGGTGACGGCGAGCGCTTCGGGCCGCAGTCCGGCGCCGCCGCAGACCGGGCACGGGCCGGAGACCATGTATTCCAGCACGCGCTTGCGCATCTGCTCGCTGCCCGAGTCCGCAAGGGTATGCAGCACGTAGGACCTGGCGCTCCAGAACCGGCCCTTGTAGGGCTTGGCCACGCGGTCTCGCTGCGGGGTAATCATGACGACGGGCTGTTCCTCGGTGAACAGGATCCAGTCGCGGTCCTTCTTGGGCAGCTTCTTCCACGGCACGTCGACGTCGTAACCCAGGTGGGTGAGGATGTCGCGCAGGTTTTTGCCCTGCCAGGCGCCGGGCCAGGCGGCAATGGCACCGTCGCGGATGGTCAGGGACGGATCCGGAACCAGCGAATCTTCGGTGACGGTGTGCGCGATGCCCAGCCCCGAGCATTCGCGGCAGGCGCCGGCGGCGGTGTTGGGCGAAAACGCGTCCGAGTCCAGGCTGCCCGGCTCGGCATCCGCAGGGTAGGTGCCGCCGCGGGAGAACAGCATGCGCATGGAGTTTGAGAGCGTCGTCAGCGTGCCCACGGTGGAACGGGAGCTGGGGGTACCGCGGCGCTGCTGGAGCGCGACGGCGGGAGGCAGCCCGGTGATCTCCTCCACTTTGGGCGTGGAGCCCTGGGAGAGCAGGCGGCGGGCATAGGGAGCCACGGACTCGAAATAGCGCCGCTGGGCCTCGGCATAGACGGTGCCGAAGGCCAGCGAGGATTTGCCGGAGCCGGAGACGCCCGTGAAGGCGACAATCGCGTCCCGTGGAATGTCGACGTCGATATTCCGCAGGTTGTTCTCCTGCGCTCCGCGGACGCGGACCATGCCGTTGGTGCTCGGGTCAGTGCTTGGGGTGCGGGCAGTTTCCGGGGACAGCTCAGCGGTAGTCATCAGTTTCAGCCTAGCGAGATCGTGCAGGAGCACCTAAATGATAAGCATGCTGTCCGCCTAGAGCGTGACGGCGGCCGGCAGCTGCACGCCGTCCGGAAGCTCAGGGGCGTCGAACTTCTGCCGCTCACATTCGGTGCGCAGCTGGGGATACGTGTCGGCAATCAGATCCAGGATCCGGTTCCGGACGACGAGGTAGGCCTCCCCCACCCCGACAACGCCCTTGAACTCCTTCAGCTCCTCCTCGTAGGAGGTCTGCTGATGCCGCAGGTAGTTCACCGTCAGCCGGTCCAGCCTGGCTTTGGAGGTGTTCCGGCTGGCCGGGGACTGGCTGCGGCGGAGCCGGCCGTTGAAGTGTGCAATGGCTTTGTCCTGCATCTGTTCCCAGGGTTCCGGAACGATGCTCAGCTCCAGTGCTTCCGCTGCCGCGACGGCTTCCTTCTTTTTCGCCAGCGCACGGGTGCGGGCGGCGATCTGCCGGGTCCGGGATGCCTCCGGGCCCGCTGATACTCCGCCGTGACCTCGATGGCCTCCACCCGTTCCAGGGCGTACAGCTTCATGGGAGCGGCCTTGCGGGAAAACGGGTTCCGGGCGGTCTGGTCCGGTTCCGGCAGGAACGTCTTGATCTGCGTGTCCGTCCAGCCGCGCTCCTTTTTCAGGTCGTTGGCGATCAGCATCCCCTCACTGTTGGCCGGTTTGGGCCGCGGCGGATGGTGTTTTCCTCGGGACAATGCAGACTCCACGGATTTCCAGCAGGGACAGGGGAACCCATCCATTCTAGGGACCGGCACGGCAGAGCCGAAAAACCGCATGTCGCCAGGCCCCGCGGCCGGAGTGGGTCCGCTACCCTGTGACCAGTGATACTTCCTATGTCTCTGTGACCCAGAGTTCCGACAGCGCTTCCGGCTCGCTCCGTTCAGGAGCGGTGCTTTCGTGTGCCCGTCATGGGAAACCCCGTACGGGGTTTCCCTTCCCGGCCCATACCGAAACCCAACCGTCTGGAAGATCCCATGTCCTCAATGCCATCCCCCGCATCCGGTTCCTTCCCTCCTGCCCGGGACCGGTCATCCCCTGCGGCCGGACTGCGCCAACTGCTTTGCCCTCTGCTGCACCGCCTTTGGCTTCTCGCGGTCAGCAGACTTTGCCCTCGACAAACCGGCCGGATCCCCTGCCGCAACCTTGGTGACGATTTTTCCTGCACCATCCATGAGAGCCTGGTCCCGCGGGGATTCCGCGGCTGCACCGTCTTTGACTGTTTTGGTGCCGGCCAAACCGTGTCCCAGGGAGTGTTCGCCGGAAAGAGCTGGCGTGAACGCCCGGAGACGACAGATGAGATGTTCTCCGCCTTTCGAATCGTCCGGCAGCTCCACGAAATGCTGTGGCACCTGGCGGAAGCCCAAAGCGGACCTTTGACCCCGATGCTGCCGGGCGGGCGGCCCGGCTAAGCACGTGATCGGGACCGCAATCCAGGGTGGACTGCCGGCGCTGTTGCCGCTGGATGTTCCGGACCTTCACAGCCGCGTGAAAATCACGCTGATGGACGTCAGCGAAGAAGTCCGGGCGCCGTACTTTGCGGCCGGCGGCGACCATCTGGAGGCCGCTCTGCAACCGGGTGCGGACTTGATGGGTGCCAAGCTCGGGTTCCGGCAGCTGTGCGGAGCGGATCTCCGGGGCGCCTACCTGATAGCCGCCGATCTGCGCTGCAGCGACCTCTCGGGCGCCGACCTCCTCGGCGCGGACCTAAGGGACACACGGCTCGACGGCGCGGACCTGTCGAAGGCGCTGTACCTGACGCAGCCGCAGGTCAGCGCTGCGAGAGGCAGCGCTTCCACGCGTCTGCCGCCGGAGGTGTCGATGCCGGCGAACTGGATCCCGGGGTAAGTTTTCGCACTGCGGCACGCACGCCCGACTAACGGTTCACGTTGTAGGTGGCCTGGACCATGCCGTTGTCGAAGCGGCGTTCGCGGACGAGGCGCAGGTTCAGCGACAGTCCGTCCGGAAAAACCCGCGTGCCGCCGCCGACAACGGCGGGGCAGAGAAGGAGCTCGACGACGTCGACCACTCCCAGCAGGAGCGCGGTTGCCGCCAGCGTCGGGCCTTCCACCGTGAGGTCGCCCGTTGCCTCCGCCCGGGCGCGCTCAACCGCTTCCAGCGTGAAGGCCGGTTCCAGCCGTGTATTTGTTGTCCATACGTCATCCAGGGAGGAGGAGAAGACGACCTTCCCGGTGCGCTGCCAAACCTGCGCAAACTTTTCCGATTCAGGTGACCCCTCGGCGGCTGAGGGGTCCGTTTCCCACACCGCCATCGTTTCGTACATGCGGCGCCCGAGCAGATACGTGCTCACCGATTCCGCATCAGCGGTCAGCGCCGCAACCACTGCTTCATCGGGGAATGCCCAGGAGAAGTCCCCCTGCGCATCCGAGTTGTAACCGTCCAGGGAGGAGGCAACGGAGTAGATGATTTTTGCCATGCGCCCACTAAACCGACCGGCTGCGGCGGACGCAAGAGGTGCCGCTAAAGCCCCGGCGGCGCGCTCAGCCTGCCGGTGACAGGAACTCGAGCCGGTTGCCGTTGTTGTCCCGCAAATAGAACCTGCGCATGCCTGGAAAAGCGTCGTCCCACTCGGGCACCAGCCCCCGCCCTTCCACATACCGCGCGAAAGCATCCAGGTTGGTGACCAGGATGCCCGGATGGGCCTTGCGGGCCGGCACGTCGGTGACCTTACCGCCCGGTGCCTCCAACTTACAGACCGTTTAGTTCACGCGCAGGAACCCACGCACGTCTCAGACCAGCATTAGAAAGAAACCAGCCAGCGTGCAGGCTGCGCCGACGGCCGTCAGCGTCCAGCCCACCGCCAGGGCCGGATTTTCTTCCCGGGGTTCACCCAGACCCCATCGAGCGGGATGACAGGCATCATAGTGCAGTGCAACGACGGTTCCCGGCTCGAGCCCGCGGGTTTGTTCGGCGGTGTGCAGGGAAAGACGAGGAGTGCTCTCGCCGTCTGACCAGCGAAGTCCCTTGAAACCTCCGGCTTCAAAGACTTCAGCCGTGGTGCTGATCCATACACATCTGCGCCTCCTGATGGCCCGGCCGATAAGCACCAGCGGAATGCCTGCCGCCAGCCCCATCCAGCTTAATAATTCCAGGATGGACCCAATCACGTCTGCGGCTTCCGGCATGGTGAAATTTTATGCCCGAAAAGTGTCCGCCGGGCACCCGACTCTCCCGTTGGTCTGACTTTCAGAACCACACCTTCACCTTCGGTTAACGATGCTGATGCCGCCAGGCTGCCCGCAAGGGCAACCGGCGGCATCGGCCCGGTTATCGGTTGGACGGGGAAGGAAACCCGCGGTTACACGGTGGTGGCGTCCTGGACCTCACCAACGAGTTCCTCGATGATGTCCTCGAGGAACAAGACGCCGGTGGTGTTGCCCTCGGCGTCGAACACGCGGGCAACATGGGCACCGGTGCGGCGCATGGTGGCCAGGGCGTCCTCCAGCTCGCTGCCCCGGAAGGCCGATGCGAGGCGGCGGATGCGCTTGGCGGGAACGGCGGCAGTGAACTTCTCCGGCACCGTCAGGTCCATGACGTCCTTCAGGTGCAGATACCCGCTGGGCACGCCGTCTTTGTCGGTAAGGATGTAGCGGGAGTATCCGTGGCGGCCTACCGCTTCCTGAATGTCCGCAGGCGTGGCCGACTCCGGAAGCAGCACCATACTGGCAATCGGAACCTCGACATCAGCCACGGTCTTCGAGGTGAACTCGAAGGCGGCGCTGAGGGTGCCGCTGGTGTCGGAGAGCATGCCCTCACGAGTGGACTGCTCCACGATGTTCGCCACTTCGTCCATGGTGTAGGCGCTGGTGGCTTCGTCCTTGGGCTCCACCTTGAACAGGCGCAGCACGCCGTTGGCGATGCCGTTCAGCGACCAGATTACCGGCTTGAAAATCCGGGCCACCATCACCAGCGGAGGAGCCAGAATGAGTGCGGCGCGGGTCGGAACGGAGAACGAGATGTTCTTGGGCACCATTTCACCGATGACCACGTGCAGGAACGTCACCAGCAGCAGCGCCACGGCAAACGCGATAATGCTGATCATTTCGGCGGAGAGCGAAGTAAGCCCCAGCGGGATTTCCAGCAGGTGGTGAATCGCAGGCTCGGAGACGTTCAGGATCAGCAGGGAGCAGACAGTGATACCCAGCTGGGCTGTGGCCAGCATCAGCGTAGCGTGTTCCATGGCCCACAGAGTGGTTTTCGCCGCCTTGGAGCCGGCTTCGGCCTTCGGCTCAATCTGAGAGCGCCGGGCTGAGATGACGGCAAATTCCGCACCTACGAAGAACGCATTGACGGCCAAAAGGACGAAAAGCCAGATAATTCCGGGAAGATATTCACTCATGCCAGGTCCTTCGTGAGCTCGTCAATAATCTGGTCGTGGGTGCTGGGCAGCGCCCCCTCCGTGGGGGTGTAGCGCAGCCGTTCCACATGGGTGCCAACGACGCGTTCCACGCGCAGGACACCGTTATTGACGGGCACTTCATCACCCAGTTCCGGAATGCGGTCCAGACGGTCCGTGACGAAACCTGCCAGGGTGTCATATTCCTCGCCCTCGGGAACCAGGACGCCGGTGCGCTCGCGCAGCTCATCGGGGCGGAGCGACGCATCGAAGGACAGGGACCGGCCGCTGCGGACCACGCCAACGCGGGCACGGTCGTGCTCATCCTCCAACTCGCCGACAATCTCCTCGACGAGGTCTTCCAGGGTCACGATTCCGGCGGTTCCGCCGTGTTCATCGGAGACGACGGCGACCTGCAGGCCCTGCTGGCGCAGGAGGCCCAGCAGGGAATCGACGCCCATGGACTCGGGGACCCGGAGAGCCTCGACTTTGAGGTCGGCTGCCGTGACGCTGCCGCGCTCGGCGAGGGAAACGGCAAACGCCTGCTTGACGTGAAGAACGCCCAGAATGTCATCGGAGTCGCGTCCGATTACGGGGAACCTGGAGTATCCGGTCGAAATGGCCAGCTCAATGATCTGCTCCGCCGTATCGGTTGACGCCACTGAACGCATCCGGACCCGGGGGGTCATGACGTCGGCCGCGGTGTGTTCGGAAAAGCGCAGCGTGCGGCTGAGCAGCTGTGCGTGGTCCAGATCCAGGACGCCTTCCAGTGCGGAGCGGCGAACGAGGGAACTGAGCTCTTCGGCTGTCCGTGCTCCGGAGAGCTCTTCTTTCGGCTCGATGCCGAAGGACCGGATAATCGCGTTGGCAGTGTTGTTGAACAGGAGAATGACGGGTTTGAACACCGTGGTAAACACGGTCTGGAATGGCACCACTACCTTAGCGGTTCCCAGCGGCAGGGCCAGCGCGAAGTTTTTCGGGACCAGTTCGCCAATGATCATGGAGAACACCGTGGCCAGGAAGATACCAATAACGGCACCTGCTCCGCCCACAAATGCTTCCGGTATTCCCAGGGACAGCATCGGCTCGCGCAGCAGGGAGCTGATCGCCGGTTCAAAGGTGTACCCCGTCAGCAGCGTCGTGAGCGTAATGCCCAGCTGAGCGCTTGAGAGGTGAGTGGAAGTGATCTTGAGTGCTTTGATGGTGGGGGCAAGGCGCTTTTCGCCTTGAGCCTGCCGTGCCTCCAGGTCATTGCGGTCAAGGTTGACCAGCGAGAATTCCGAGGCAACGAACAATCCCGTGCCGACCGTAAGAACGAGGCCAACCGCGAGCATGATCAATTCATACATTGGGGCGCCCTCTCTGGTTGTGGCCGAAGAATCGGTCAGAGCATGGAGGGGCGAGGGTTTATGTGAAGGGGGTCATCCATAGTTAGACGATAGTACGTGAAAAAACTAGGAAAAAGCTGGGAACACTTCCGTTCGCTCTGAGATGAGAGGATCCTGCCCCAAATCTCCCTGCCTGTCCCCGGTTTCGGTTAGTGTCGACGCGAAAGTCCCCACTGTTTGCAGGCCATGTTACCGACGAGTAACATCGGAGTCCGGACAGTGTTCCGTTTCATATCTCAAAGAGGAGTTGTACGTGAGCCCACAAAGCCGAGCACGGCAGATCAGGGACGTTGTTTTCGTAGACGGAGTCCGCACTCCCTTCGGAAAAGCCGGCGAGAAAGGCATGTACGCCGGGATGCGCGCCGATGACTTGGTGGTCAAGTGCATCCGCGAGCTGATGCGCCGCAACCCCTCGCTTCCCCCGGCACGCATCGACGAGGTGGCCATCGCCGCGACCACCCAGACCGGCGACCAGGGCCTAACCATCGGCCGCACCGCCGCACTGCTGGCCGGCCTGCCACGCACCGTGCCCGGCTTCGCCATTGACCGCATGTGCGCCGGGGCCATGACCGCCGTGACCACCACGGCGTCGGGCATCGGTTTCGGCGCGTACGACGTCGTCATCGCCGGCGGGGTGGAGCACATGGGCAACCACCCGATGGGCCAGGATGCCGATCCGAACCCCCGTTTCGTGACTGAACGCCTCGTGGACCCGGCCGCCCTGAACATGGGCAACACGGCGGAGAACCTGCACGACCGCTTTCCGAACATCACCAAGGAGCGCACCGACGCCTACGCCGCGGCCAGCCAGGAACGGCTTGCCAAAGCCTACGCCAACAACTTCATCCAGCCGGACCTGGTGCCCGTCGCCTCGAAGAAACCCGGTACCGGCTGGACCCTGAACTCCGTGGATGAAGGCCCCCGCCCCGGCACCACTGTCGAGGACCTTGCCGGACTCCGCACCCTTTCCGCGCGCACGGCCGGGTCACCGCCGGCAATGCCTCGGGCCTGAACGACGGTGCCACCACCGCGCTGCTCGCCTCCGCCGACGCCGCCGAGGAACTGGGCCTGCCCGTGAAGATGCGCCTGGTCGGCTATGCCTTTGCCGGCGTCGAACCCGAGGTCATGGGCTACGGACCGGTTCCGGCCACCGAAAAGGTCCTGAAGCAGACCGGGCTGTCCATCGAGGACATCGGCCTGTTTGAAATCAACGAGGCCTTCGCCGTGCAGGTGCTCTCCTTCCTGGACTTCTACGGCATCGCCGACGATGATCCCCGGGTCAACCGCTACGGCGGCGCCATCGCCGTCGGGCACCCGCTGGCCTCCTCGGGCGTGCGCCTGATGAACCAGCTGGCCCGCCAGTTCGCAGAAGACCCGACCGTTCGCTACGGCATGACCACCATGTGCATCGGCCTTGGCATGGGCGCCACCATCATCTGGGAAAACCCGAACCACCCCGACTACAACACCGACACCGAGTCCACGGAGGCCACAAAGTAATGACTTCAAGCGATTACCAGCAGCTGGCCGGACACTTCCCCACCGAGGTCATCACCCATTCCTACGTCTCGGACATTGCCCTGCCCGGCGGGGCCGGCACCTTTGCGCTGATCACCCTGGACAACGACGTCGACCACTCCCGCCCAACCACGCTGGGCCCCAACACCCTGCTGGAATTGGGCACGGTGCTGGATTCCCTGAAAGCGCGCGCTGAAGCAGGCGAGATTGTCGGGGTCGGCGTTACCGGCAAGCCGCATTACCTCGTTGCCGGTGCTGACCTGTCCGCTACGCAGAAGCTGGCGTCCTACGAGGACGGCCTGGCCATGGCCCGGCTCGGCCACGAGGTCTATGGAAAGCTGCAGACCCTTGGCGTGCCCAGCTTCACCTTCATCAACGGCGTGGCCCTGGGCGGCGGGCTCGAGATTGCCCTGCAGTCCAACTACCGCACCGTCTCCACCGGCGCCGGCGCCCTGGCCCTGCCGGAAGCCTTCATCGGGCTGGTTCCGGGCTGGGGCGGCGTGTACCTCCTGCCGCGCCTGATCGGGCCCGAGAACGCCGTGAAGGTGATGATCGAGAACCCGCTCAGCAATAACCGGACACTGTCGGGGCCGGCAGCCTTCAAGCTCGGCATCGCCGACGCCATGTTTGAGCCGGCCGATTTCGTGGAGCAGTCCCTGGCTTGGGCCGCCCGCGTCATCACCGGCGAGGAAACCGTGTCACGCCCCAACGCCGCCGATGCGGCCACGTCGGCAGAAGCCTGGGACGCCGCCGTCGCCCACGGCCGCGCCGTGGTGGAAGCCCGTACCTCCAACGCAGCCCCGGCCCCCGCGAAGGTGCTGGACCTGCTCGAAGCCGGCAGGAACTGGACCGCCGAGCAGTCCCGCGATGCCGAGTGCGCAGCACTGGCTGACCTGATGCAGACACCGCAGTTCCACTCCACGGTCTACGCGTTCCTGGACCTGGTCCAGAAGCGCGGCAAGCGGCCCGCCGGCGCACCCGACAAGAAGCTGGCACGTCCGGTGTCAAAGGTGGGTGTGGTTGGAGCCGGACTCATGGCCAGCCAGCTCGCACTGCTGTTCGCCCGCCAGCTCAAGGTGCCCGTGGTGATGACCGATATTGACCAGGCACGGGTGGACAAGGGTGTGGGCTACGTGCACGCGGAGGTGGACAAGCTGCTCGCCAAGCAGCGCATCTCCCCCGACGCCGCCAACCGCACCAAGGCACTGGTCACCGGTTCGGTTTCCAAGCAGGCGTTCTCCGACGCCGACTTCGTGATCGAGGCCGTCTTCGAGGAACTCTCCGTGAAAAAGCAGGTGTTCGCCGAGGTGGAGGCCGTGGTCTCCCCCGAGTGCATCCTGGCCACCAACACGTCCTCCCTGTCCGTAACGGAGATGGCCGCTGACCTGCAGCACCCCGAACGGGTCGTGGGCTTCCACTTCTTCAACCCGGTGGCCGTGATGCCGCTGCTGGAAATTGTGCGCGCCCCCAAGACCGACGACGCCGTGCTGGCCACCGCGTTTGTCCTGGCCAAGGCACTGAAGAAGACCGCCGTGCTGGTCAAGGATGACGCCGCGTTTGTGGTCAACCGGATCCTGGGCCGCATGTTCGGCGAGATCACCGCCGTCTTCGATGAAGGCACCGACGCCGCGACGGCGGACAACGCGCTGCGCCCCATGGGCCTGCCGATGTCCCCGTTCACGCTTCTGGCCCTGGTGGGCCTGCCGGTGGGCCAGCATGTGCAGGAGTCCCTGCACGCTGCCTTCGGAGACCGGTTCTGGCTCTCGGAGAACTCGCAGAAGATCATCGACGCCGGCATCACGTCGCTGTGGCAGAAGGACGACAACGGGAAGCCGTACATCCCGGAGGAAACCCTGGCGCTGCTGTCCTTTGGCACCACGCCGTCCACCTCCGAGGAGGTCCTGCGCCGCACGCAGGATGCCCTGGCGGACGAGATCGGCCGCATGCTGGATGAAGGCGTTGTGGCAGGACCCGAGGACATCGACCTGTGCATGATCCTGGGCGCCGGCTGGCCGATGCACCTGGGCGGCATCACGCCGTATCTGGACCGTGTAGGCGCATCCGAGCGCGTGAACGGAAAAAGTTCCATGCGGCTGCTCAGGCTGCCGCCTAGCTTCCGCCCCTAAGCATGGCCGCGTCCGCGGTGTGCCGAAGGCCCCGGCAACCGGTCCTTCGGCACACCCGGGGGTGAAGCAGGCGCTTAGAACAAAGCAACCTTCGGCGTCTGGGGGAAGATCCGGTCGAGTTCTTCCAAATCCTTCTCGGACGGATTCCAGGACGCTGCGTCGGCATTCTGCTGCACCTGCTCCACCGTGGTTGCCCCGGCAATGACGGAGGAAACGGCAGGCTGCGCGGCGAGCCAGGAGAATGCCACCTGAACCTCGGTCAACCCCCGGTTCTTTGCGAAGGTTCCAAACTCGGCAAGCTGGTTAAAGTCCGCTTTGTCCAGCAGGTTCTGCCGGGAGTGGGTGAGGCGGCTGCCCTCAGGGGCCGAACCGGAGCTGTACTTACCGGTGAGCAGGCCGTTGGCCAGCGGGAAGTACGGCAGGATGCCCAGCCCGTAGGCCTCGGCAGCCGGAACAACCTCAAGCTCGGCCCGGCGGTCCAGCAGGTTGTAGTGGTTCTGGGCCGAGATGAACGGGGTGTATCCGCCCATTCGGGCCGTGAATTCAGCTTCGGCGATTTGCCAGCCGGAACGGTTGGAATGCCCGATGTAGCGCACCTTGCCGCTGGTCACCAGATCATCCAGTGCCGCCAGGGTCTCGTCGATCGGCGTCAGCGGGTCCGGAGTGTGGAACTGGTACAGGTCTATCCAGTCGGTGCCCAGCCGGCGCAGCGAGGCCTCGGCGGCCCGCACGATGTACCGCCGGGAACCCCGGGCGTCAAAATCCCGCCCGTTGGCGCCCTTCATATCCATGCCGAACTTGGTGGCCAGCACGACGTCGCCGCGCCGGGCGCCCAGGGCCTTGCCCAGCCGTTCCTCGCTCAGGCCCGGAACCGCACCGTACGTATCGGCTACGTCAAAGAGCGTAATGCCGGCGTCAATAGCGGCACTGACGACGGCGTCGGTCCCCGCCTGGTCTTCGGTCCGGGTTCCGGAGCGCCCCAGGTTGTTGCAGCCAAGCCCAACGGTTGACACGGTCAGGCCGGAATTGCCAAGTCTGTTATATGAAGTCATGGTGCCCACGGTACCGAATTCCGCCCGGTGGTGCGCCCAACGGCTGTCGAGTGGCGCAATCATGCCGCATCTACCCGTCGAAAGTCGAGATGTTGCTGTTCCCGCGCGCTCTAAGGGAAAACAGCGCGACAGTCGAAGCGCCGAAGCACCATCAAGTCGACACTCGACACTCGACACTCGACGCCCGACACAGCCGGGACAGCCGGGACAGGGCGGGATCAGACTGGATCAGGCAGACTCAGTCAGGACAGGGACGGCGCCTGCCGAAGCCGCTCATCCCATGAAGGGGAAGGGGTTCGTATTGGGACCCGGAGCCTTGTCCGTCTCCATGATGTATTGAATGGGGATGGGCCCGGTGGGCTGCACGCCCTCGTAAACCCGTTCGGAATGACGGGTCGCCTCCGGAACGCCAGCCTCGCGGACCGCCCCGTAGAAGTGCTGCACGGACGCCGGCTCCCTGCCGGCGTTCTCGCACCAGATGATGTACATGCCGTACAGGTCCGATGCAGGGACCGATTCGGTCTCGTCGAGCCCGGCCATAGTGCATTCGTCGAGGAAGCGGGATACGTGGTCAAGATTCTGCTCAGCCATACTCCGACCCTAGGCAATAACCCCACCAAACCGGAAGCCGTGGGGCACCAATTGGTCATACCGTAAAGACGGCACGCCAATTCAGCGCTGCAGGAGGTACTCTTCCAACCCCACCGCCGGCTGGCCGGTCAGGTCCTGCACATCGGAGCTGACCTGGGCCATCTGTCCGGAAGCAATGGCGGTGTAGGTGCTGACCCACGCCTCAACCTGCCAGCGCGCCACACCGCTCATTTTCCGCGACGCCAGGGCTTCCTCGTAGGTTTCGTTGTGGTACGTCACCGTGGACCCGGTGGCGCGGGTGAGGATGCCGGCAATCTCTGCCAGGCTCAGCGCCTCGGGACCGGTGAGGTTGTAGACGGCTCCCCGGTGGGCCTGCGGATCGGCGAGAATGCGGGCGGCGGACCGTGCGACGTCGGCCCTTGCCACAGCTGCCACGCGACCCGAACCGGCAGGGCCGCGCAGCACACCGTCGCGCCCCACGAACGTGGGCAGGACATCCTGGTACAGGCAATCCCGCAGGAAGGTGTACTCCGCCCCCTTGGATTTGATGTACTCCTCCGTGTCCCAGTGGTCCCGGGCAAGCGTGAAAACCGCAGCCGGTGCCGCGCCCACGAAGGAGGTGTACACGATGTGCCGTACACCGGCCTCGACCGCCGCATCAACGAAGGTTCGCTGGTCCCGGCTGCGGTAAATGCTCTCTGAGGCAGACACCATGAACAGCGTGTGCACGCCCTGGAGGGCCGGGACAGAGTGCTCCCGGTCCGAGTAGGACACCGCATAGGAGGGGGTTCCGGTCAGCTCCGGCAGCCGGGCAGTGTGCCGCGCCAGCAGGCGCTGCCGGATGCCGGCCCCGGCCAGCAGCCGGGCGACCGCCCCGCCGAGGGCGCCGGTGGCGCCGGTGACAGCCACTTCCGGTTGTTCCTGTGCCATGGCGGTTCCTCCTTGCGGTTGCCTCCGCGCCGGGCGGGAGCCTACTGGATTTTCGGGATTTGCCCGGTCGGCATTTCCTGTCCGGGCAGGGGCCGGGCAAAGGGAACCTTGGTGCCGAGGACCTGCGCAACGACGTCGTTGGCCACCTGCCGCGCCGTCAGGCCCACCCGCTCCAGGACTTCGCCCCGGGTGCCGTGGTCAAGGAACTCCACCGGCAGCCCAACTTCGTTCAGTGCCGTGTCCACTCCGGCTGCCCGCATTTCCTGGCGGATCCGTGATCCTACGCCGCCGGCGCGCACGCCGTCTTCGATGACAATGACAATGCGGTGCTCCGCCGCCATGCGGATGATCGAACGCGGCACGGGCAGAACCCAGCGCGGATCCACGACCGTTGAGCTGATGCCCTGGGCACCAAGCCGGTCCGCCACCTGCAGGGCCATTTCGGCCATGGCACCGACACTGACGATCAGCACGTCGTTGGACTTCTCGTCGGAAGGACGCCGCGCGAGAATGTCCACGCCGTCGGAGGTGCGTTCCAGCGCCTCCACGTCCGGTCCGACTGTTCCCTTGGAGAAGCGCACCACACTGGGGGCATCATTGATGGCAACGGCTTCGCGCAGTTCCTCCTTGAGCCGGGTGGCGTCGCGCGGCGCGGACAGGTGCAGGCCGGGCACGATCTGCAGCATGGACATGTCCCACATGCCGTGGTGGCTTGCACCGTCGGGGCCGGTTACGCCGGCGCGGTCCAGCACGACCGTCACGCCGGCCTTGTGCAGGGCCACGTCCATCAGCAGCTGGTCAAAGGCACGGTTCAGGAAGGTGGCATAGAGCGCGACGACGGGATGCAGCCCGCCGAATGCCATGCCGGCCGCGGAGGTGAGGGCATGCTGCTCGGCGATGCCGACGTCGAACACCCGCTCCGGATGCTTTTCGGCGAACCGGTGCAGACCCACGGGAATCAGCATGGCCCCGGTGATTCCGACAATGTCCTCCCGCTCATCGGCAATGTCCGCGATCTCGGTGGCAAAAACCGAGGTCCAGGACTGTTTGCTGCCCGGTTCCACGGCCTTGCCGGTCTCCGGGTCGATGACGCCGACGGCGTGGAACTGGTCTGCCACGTTGGCGCGCGCCGGTGCGTAGCCGCGGCCCTTTTCCGTCATGGCGTGGACCAGCACGGGGCCGTTGTAGTTGCGTGCCTTCGTCAGTGCACGTTCAACGGCTGCCATGTCGTGGCCGTCAATAGGGCCGATGTACTTCAGTCCCAGGTCTTCGAAGAGCCCCTGGGCGCCCACCAGTCCTTGATGCCGCGCTTGGCGGCGTGCAGGCTGTGATAAGTGAAACGGCCCACCGGGCCGCCGTTCTGCAGGCGGCTCTTCCACCAGCCCAGCGTGTTCTCGTACACCCGGTGGGTGCGCACGGTGTCGAGGGTGGGCCGCATGGACGCCAGGTAGTCGGCAACCCCGCCGATCGTCGGCGCGTAGGAGCGGCCGTTGTCATTGACCACAATGACAACACGGCGGCGCTGGTCGGCGGCAATGTTGTTCAGCGCTTCCCAGGCCATGCCTCCGGTCAGGGCGCCGTCGCCCACCATCACCACGGTGTACCGGTCCCCCTCGCCGGTCAGCTGCCGGGCACGGGAAATACCGTCCGCCCAGGACAGGGAGGACGAGGCGTGCGATGACTCCACGATGTCGTGCATCGATTCGGCCCGCGACGGGTACCCGGACATCCCGCCCTGCTGCCGGAGCGTGGAGAAATCCTGGCGGCCGGTGAGGATCTTGTGCACGTAGGACTGGTGCCCGGTGTCGAAGACAATGCTGTCCCGCGGCGAGTCGAAGACCCGGTGAATCCCCACGGTCAGCTCGACGACACCAAGGTTGGGGCCGAGGTGGCCGCCGGTCTGGGCAACATTGCTGATGAGGAATGACCGGATTTCACCGGCCAAGCGTTCCAACTGCTCCGTGGAGAGTCTGCTCAGGTCCCGCGGATCACGGATGGTTTCCAGAAGTCCCAACGGGCGCCTCCCTGCTTCAGGCAACGGCACTGCACACCGTCACAACGGTTTAACTCTAACGCTTGACGGCATGCCCCCGGTTCCAAATGCGCAAGAGCCCCGCCGGCCAAGATGGAAATCTCGGCCGGCGGGGCTCTTCACGTCAAAGGCTCCGGAATCGGTCCTTTGGACGGCGACTGCTACTTAGCGGTGATCTGGCGCAGTACGTACTGCAGGATGCCGCCGTTGCGGTAGTAATCCGCTTCACCCGGGGTGTCGATGCGCAGGACCGCTTCGAAGGTGATGGCCTCGCCGTTCTCGGGCGTGGCGGTGACCGTGACGGTCTTGGGCGTGGTGCCGTTGTTGAGTTCCGTCACGCCGGAGACAGCGAAGGTTTCCGTACCGGTCAGACCCAGGGATTCGGCGTTGACGCCGGCCGGGTACTGCAGCGGAAGGACGCCCATGCCGATGAGGTTGGAGCGGTGGATGCGCTCGTAGCTCTCGGCGATGACGGCCTTGACACCCAGCAGTGCGGTGCCCTTGGCAGCCCAGTCACGCGAGGAACCGGAACCGTACTCCTTGCCCGCCAGGACAACCAGCGGAATGCCGGCTTCCTGGTAGTTGACCGAAGCGTCGTAGACGGCTGCCTGCGGTGCATCAGCCTGGCTGAAGTCGCGGGTGAAACCGCCTTCGACGCCGTCGAGCAGCTGGTTCTTGATGCGGATGTTGGCGAAGGTTCCGCGGATCATGACTTCGTGGTTGCCTCGGCGCGAGCCGTAGGAGTTGAAGTCCTTGCGCTCGACACCGTGTTCCAGCAGGTAGCGGCCTGCAGGGGTGTCGGACTTAAGGAGCCGGCCGGGGAGATGTGGTCAGTGGTGACCGAATCTCCGAGCTTCAGCAGGACGCGGGCGCCCTCGATGTCGGAGACGGGCTCCGGCTGGGCCTTCATGCCCTCGAAGTACGGGGGTTTCCGGACGTACGTGGACTCCGTATCCCACTCGAAGGTTGCGCCTTCGGGGGTGGGCAGGGACTTCCAGCGGTCGTCGCCTTCGAAGATGGTGTCGTAGCTGTTGCTGAACATCTCCTTGTTGATGGAGGCATCGATGATTTCCTGGACCTCAACCGGGTTCGGCCAAATGTCCTTCAGGAAAATGTCGTTGCCGGCTTCGTCCTGGCCCAGCGGGTCATTCTCGAAGTCGAAGTCCATGGTGCCGGCCAGGGCGTAGGCCACGACGAGCGGCGGCGAGGCCAGGTAGTTCATCTTCACGTCCGGGTTGATCCGGCCTTCGAAGTTGCGGTTGCCGGAGAGCACGGCGGTGACAGCCAGATCGGCTTCCTGGATCGCGGTGGAGATTTCTTCTTCCAGCGGACCGGAGTTGCCGATGCAGGTGGCGCAGCCGTAGCCGACCACGAAGAAGCCAAGCTTCTCCAGGTACGGGATCAGGCCGGACTTCTCGTAGTAGTCGGTGACTACCTTGGAGCCCGGAGCGATCGACGTCTTGACCCACGGCTGGGCTGCGAGGCCCTTTTCGACGGCGTTGCGGGCCAGCACTGCTGCGGCCATCATCACCGACGGGTTGGACGTGTTGGTGCAGGAGGTGATCGAGGCGATCGACACGGCGCCGTGGTCCAGCTCGAAGCTGCGGCCGTCAGCCATGGTGACCGGAACAGCGTTGCTCGACCGCTCGGCCGGCGCATCCTGCTTGGCAACCAGGTCGTGCTCTTTGTCTTCGATCTTGGTGCTGCCCTCGGTGAACGAAGGAGCGTCCGATGCCGGGAACGTCTCTTCCAGTGCGGCGTCGACGGTGCCGTCTTCGGCTTCAACGCTCTCGTGGACGTAGTTCTTGAGGTCGTTGCGGAACTGCGACTTGGCGTTGGTCAGCTCCACCCGGTCCTGCGGGCGCTTCGGTCCGGCGATGGAGGAAACAACGGTCGAGAGGTCCAGTTCCAGGTACTCGGAGTACTGGATGTCCACGGACGGGTCGTGCCACAGGCCCTGTTCCTTGGCGTAGGCCTCGACGAGGTCGACGCTTTCCGGCGAACGGCCGGTAAGGCGCAGGTAGTCCAGGGTGACGTCGTCGATCGGGAACATGGCGGCGGTGGAGCCGAACTCCGGGCTCATGTTGCCGATGGTGGCGCGGTTGGCCAGGGGAACGGCGCCGACACCTTCTCCGTAGAACTCCACGAACTTGCCGACCACACCGTGCTTGCGCAGCATTTCGGTGATGGTCAGGACGACGTCGGTCGCGGTGGCGCCGGCCGGGATCTCACCGGTGAGCTTGAAGCCGACAACGCGCGGGATCAGCATGGAAACGGGCTGGCCGAGCATGGCTGCCTCGGCCTCGATGCCGCCAACGCCCCAGCCGAGCACGCCCAGGCCGTTAACCATGGTGGTGTGGGAGTCGGTGCCGACACAGGTGTCGGGGTACGCGCGCAGCACGCCGTCAACTTCGCGGGTCATGACGGTGCGGGCCAGGTACTCAATGTTGACCTGGTGGACAATGCCCATGCCCGGGGGAACAACCTTGAAGTCGTCGAAGGCAGTCTGTCCCCAGCGAAGGAACTGGTACCGCTCACCGTTGCGCTGGTATTCGATTTCCATGTTGCGCTCAAGGGCGCCGGCGTTGCCGAAGGCATCAATCTGCACGGAGTGGTCGATGACCATTTCAGCCGGGGCGAGGGGGTTGACCCGCTTGGGGTCTCCGCCCAGTTCCGCCACTGCTTCACGCATGGTCGCCAGGTCCACGATGCAGGGGACACCGGTGAAGTCCTGCATGATCACCCGAGCGGGGGTGAACTGAATTTCGGTGCTGGGCTCTGCATTGGCATCCCACTGCGCAAGGGCGCGCACGTGGTCTGCGGTAATGTTCGCACCGTCTTCGGTGCGGAGCAGGTTCTCCAGCAGGACCTTGAGGCTGAACGGAAGGCTCTGTGCGCCTTCGACGGAATTCAACCGGAAAATTTCATATTCGTTTCCGCCGACGTTTAGTACGCCTTTGGATCCGAAGCTGTCCACATTAGTCATAATAGGACTCCTCTCGCCACCGTTTTATCTTTGTCCAGCGGTCCGCGGCATGCCAGTTAGGACTCCCTAACCGACCGCCACGGGGGACGGCGGGGAAAATGGTGGACTATTTTCGCTGCCGGGAAACCCCCTGCCGAACGAAAAACTTTCCCCGCCGCAAAGCAGGCGAAGTCTCCCCAACACGGCGCGGATCTGCACAACTGCTCTTATACTATCCGCTACACGCGCCTGTGACCTTGGAGGCGTGCCCGGGAGTCGCCGCCGGACACGCCCGCCGTTACCCGGCCGGCTGGTCCGCGCGGGTCAGGACCGCGAAGGATTCCATGTGGTGGGTGTGCGGGTACAGGTCGAAGACCCGCAGGGAGTCCAGCGTCCAGCCCAGGTCCTGGAAATAGGACACGTCGCGGGCGAAGGAGGCCGGGTCGCAGGAAACATAGCCGACGGCGCGGGGCGCGGCGGCGTTGATCCGCCGGACAACGTCCTTACCGGCGCCGACGCGCGGCGGATCCAGCAGGACGACGTCGAGCCGGCCCTCGTAGGCGGCCAGGGCCTTGTCCACTTTCCCCTGCAGGATTTCCACGTGCGGTGCGGCGAAGAGGTTCTTCCGGGCATCCCGGCTCGCTCCCGGGGAAGCCTCGACCGACAGCACGCGGCCGGACTCTCCGGCGGCGTCGGCCAGCGGTGCGGTAAACAGGCCCGCCCCGGCGTACAGGTCCGCGATCTGCTCCCCCGGCTGGATCTGCAGTCCGTCGAGCACTGCTTCAACCAGGGTGCGCGGCGCGCTGCGGTGAATCTGCCAGAACCCGGCTCCGGTGACCCGGTAGTCGTGGCCGGCTGCGCTTTCGGAAACCCAGGTCCGTCCGCGCAGGCGGGTCAGGGTGGAGGATTCCGGGTCCCAGGAGGCAATGGAAATGCCTGCGGGCAGGGCGGAGGCGATGCGTCCGAGCGCCTTGGGGTGGGCGCCGGCAGCGGGAATCAGCAGCACCAGGGGCGCGCCGGTGGCCGGCACGGCCACCTCAACCCGGAAACGCCGCTGAAATCGATGTCCCAGAGCTGCAGGCCGTTGACGGCTTCCACTGCCAGCGGCATGCGCTGGACCGGGATCAGCTCCTCCGAGCGGTGCGCGTGCATGGCAAGCCGTCCGCCCGGAGCCACCGAAAAGCTGGCGCGGGTTCGCCAGTGCAGGCCGTCGGCGCGCTCGTCGGCTGCGGGTTCGACGGTGACCGGGCGGTCCACTGAGGCCAGCCGGTTCAGCTGCTCGGCAAAGATCTGCGCCTTGAGTTCACGCTGCACTGACAGCTCAATGTGGCCAAACTCGGCGCCGCCCACCGGAAGCCGGCCGCGGGAGGCGGCACGCAGCGCATCGGCCTCAGCCCAGAAATGCTCCACCCGGCCCGGAGCCGGTTCCAGCACCTCGGTGACGTCGGCACGCCAGAACTTGGCGCCGTCGGCGGCGTCGGTGAGCCGCGCGCGGACGCGTTCGCCCGGCAGGGCATGGCGAACGAAGACCACACGCCCTTCGTGGCGGGCCACAAAATGGCCGCCGTGCGCGGGTGCACCGATGGTCAGTTCAATCTCGGATGCGGTGGTGTCGGTCGTCATAGTGCCGGATACTTCCTGATGGAGCCTAAAAGACCATCACATCATGCCCAGGCCCCGGTGCATATTCGCGCGGCCGGCGGGGTCTATGCTGGCGCTTTGGCTTTTTTTCGTTATCAATGAGCAGAACCGAGGTAGCAGGTGGCCCACTACGTCATCATGGGGTGTGGACGCGTTGGCGTGTCCCTGGCCCACACGCTGGACAATGCCGGGCACACGGTGGCCGTCATTGACCAGGACGAGAGGGCCTTCCGGCGCCTGCGCTCCACCTTCAGCGGCCTCCGGGTCACCGGCGTCGGCTTTGACCGGGGCACCCTGTCGGAAGCCGGAATCGAGGATGCGTACGCTTTCGCCGCGGTCTCCTCAGGTGATAATTCCAACATCCTGGCGACCCGTGTAGCCCGCGAGACCTTTCATGTCCCGCACGTCGTGGCGCGGATCTACGATCCCGGGCGGGCCGAAATCTACCAGCGGCTCGGAATTCCCACGGTGGCTGCCGTCCGCTGGAGCGCGGACCAGGTGCTGCGTCGCATCCTCCCGGAGCAGAGCATCAACGGGGATTTCCGCGAGTCCTCCGGCCGGCTCATCCTGGGCGAGCTGTCGCTCCATGAAGGCTGGCTGGGAAGCACACTGAGCTCGATTGAACAGGCGGCCCGGGTTCGCATCGCCTATGTCACCCGCTTCGGCGAGGGGACGCTCCCCGCCCGGACACCAGTTACCAGCAGGGAGATGTCCTGCACGCCATGATGAACGTGGACCGCACCAGCGAGATCAGCCGCATCCTCTCCGCTGCGCCGGTAAGGGAGAACCAGTGAAAGTCGTCATAGCCGGAGCCGGCAGCGTCGGATCATCCATTGCCAAGGAACTGCTCTCGCACCACCATGAGGTGCTGCTCATCGATGAGAAGCCCGAGGTTGAAGGGCGGAGCGAGTTGGTGAATGCGCAGTGGCTGATCGGCGATGCCTGCGAGCTGACCACCTTGAAGGACGCCAATCTGGACGAGGCCGACGTCGTGGTCTCAGCCACCGGTGACGACAAGGTCAACCTGGTGGTCTCGCTGCTGGCCAAGAGCGAGTTCGGCGTGGCCCGCACCGTGGGCCGGGTCAACAACCCGAAGAACGACTGGATGTTCGACGACTCCTGGGGAGTGGACGTCGCCGTCAGCACGCCGCGGCTGATGACGGCCCTCGTGGAGGAAGCGGTGGAAGTGGGTGACCTGGTGCGGCTGCTGACCCTGCAGGGCGGAGTCGCCTCCATGGTGGAGTTCACCGTGCCGCTGGATTCACCGCTCACGGGCAGGACCATCGGCTCCATCGACTGGCCGGCCGACACCACGGTGACCGCCATCCTGCGCGACGACGCTCCGATCACTCCCAGCAGCGACGACGTGATCGAGCCCGGAGACGAGCTGTTCTTCATCTGCACCATTGCGGCCGAGGATGACCTGCGCACCGTGCTGCTGCCCGGGGCACCCTAGCCGGATTTCCCGGCCCGGCATCCCGTCCCGCGCGCGCCCGGGCGGCCTCCGGGCAGTTAGCCGCGCGGTTGGCCCGGGGTGTCCAGGGCGCCCTGCGGCCGCGAAACCATCCAGGCCAGCCACAGCCCCAGCGCATACAGCGGAACCCCCATGGCCAGGCGCATAGTGCCCAGCGCGGCGACATTGTCCGCCAGGTACAGCGGCAGCTGCACGCCCAGGCGCAGGGCAAACACGGCGGCGATAATCCACGTTGCCACCGAGTACGCCCGGATCCGTTTCCGGTCCGCATGCCAGTCCAGGTTTTCGCCCCGGATGAAACCGAACAGGAGCCCGGCGACCGGCCAGCGGACAATGATGGAAACAATGAACGCCAGAATGTAGCCGGCGTTAAGGAAAAAACCGGGCAGGAAAAACTCGGTGCCGCTTCCGCTGCGCAGCGCCACGACCGCACAGATGACGACGCCGAGGACCCCGGTGAGGGACTGCATCAGGGGACGCTTCTGGACCAGGTTGGCCACGGAGAACACGGCGGCCGAGGCCACGGCGGCGCCCAGTGAGACGTACAGTCCGGACGTCAGCGTGAAAATCAGGGTGAACAGCAGCCCCGGCACGATGGCTTCCGCGAGTCCGCGCACTCCGCCAACGGACTTCAGGACGTCGATTTGTCCGTCGTCTCCGCGCTCGACTCCGGCCTTGGCCGCGTAGGCACCGGCAACGTCGCCGAAGGTGGGCTGCTCGCCGGCCGGCGGGTTTCCGGCCGCAGGATCTGCCGCCTGCCGGGATTCGGGCAGCTCGCTGCCGGGTCGCTCAGTCATGTTTCGTTCTCCGGACGTCCGATAATTTCGTAGCGTGGATTGTAGATCGTGGGGTAGCTGTCCACTGTACTGACCATGCCTTCAAAGGCGAGCCGGGTGCCGGCAACCACTCCGGGGACGCGGCGCTGACCCACCCACACGAGCCGGACACGGGCCTGCGGATTCCGTGCCGGCGTATCGCGGTATGCGGCATCAACGTCCTGCACCATGGCGCTGAACCGCGGCGGCTCCGTTGCCGGGACCACGGTGATGGACTGCACGTAGCCGCCGCTGTGCACGCGGCCGCGCGCGGGCAGGGAACTGACGGGGACGGGATTGTCCCGGTTGGCCGGAGTTGCCGGCCGCTGTGGCGGCATGGACTAGCCGATGGTCGTAATCTCGGGTCCGCGCTCCGGCGGAGCAGGCTTGGCCGCCTGGGCGGAAGGCCGGGGCAGCGGCGATGCGTCACGCGGGAGACGCAGCTGCAGCAGGTCGCGCGGCGGCAGCGGCTGCTCGCCCCGGACCACCACAACATTCCGGAAAACCTCTTCCAGCGGACCGGCCGCCGCGGGATCCAGGGCCGCCGGGCCGCCGAACACTCCGCGGAGGAACCAGCGCGGACCGTCCACGCCAACAAAGCGGGCCACGCGGTAACCCTTGGAACCGTCCTGCGCCTGGGCGGGGACCTTCGCCAGCAGTTCGGTTCCGAAGACGCCTTCAAGCTCGTCAACGGTCCCGCCCTGCGAACCCACCGACTTGCCGATCTGGTTTCGGATGTCGTCCCACAGGGTTTCCGACCGCGGCGCGGCGAAGGCCTGCAGCTGCAGGCTCGAACCGTTCAGGTCCAGTGTCACTGCCACTACCCGCTGGGTCTTCTCTTCCACCTCAAGGCGCAGCTGCAGCCCCTCGGCCGCAGCGATGCGCAGGGCACCCAGGTCAACGTAGCCCTCTTCGGACGGCTTGTCCGCCGCGTCCCACGGGCCGGACGAAGGCGCGGTGCTGCCGCCGCCGGCCGGCGTATCCACGCCGGAATCCGCAGCCGGCTGTTCGTCGCCGTCCTGCACCTTCCCGTCCGGCTCGTGCTTGTCCTGCTTGTTCTTCCTCAGTCGCCCAAATGCCATGACCGGGTTCCTCTCTCTCATAGGGAGGGCCGCACGCTGCTGCCCCCCGGACAGCCGCTCTAGGCAGGCAGTGCAGTAAAACCGCCAGTGGACCCGAAACCGCCGGTGCCCCGGGCGGAGCCGGACAGTTCCTCCACGAGTTCAAATGCCGCAGTCTCCACCCGCTGGATCACCATCTGGGCAATCCTGTCACCCCGGACAAGACTGATCGGCCGGGACTTGTCGGTGTTGAGCAGCGTAACGCTGATTTCGCCGCGGTACCCCGCGTCGACGGTGCCCGGGGCGTTAACCACGGTTAGGCCGTGCTTGGTGGCCAGGCCGGAGCGGGGATGAATAAACGCCGCATAACCAAAAGGAAGTGCCAGCGCGACGCCGGTGGGAACGAGCATTCGTTCCCCGGGTTCCAGGACAACATCGATCCGGGTTCGAAGGTCGGCACCTGCGTCACCGGGATGCGCGTACGACGGCGGTTCCAGTTCGTCGTCGAGCATTTTCAGCTGCACGGTCATGGTGGGGCCTGGTTCAAGCACCGGTATCTCCGACTTCCCTCGAGTGTTCCTTTTCGCCTCCCGCTCGGGGCCGCGTGGGCGTTCCCGGAAGCTTCCCGGGAATACCGCACCTCACTTTAGCGCGTTTTCCTGACGCTTCTCCGTGCGCCCTGCGGCCGCATTTGGCCGGCCGCTCCCCCAAGATGAAATACCGGCGCAAAGGTGCCAAGCTAAAGACATGTCATCCCCCTCTGCCCAGACCTCCCCCGAGACCGTACTGTACTCCGAGCGGCTCCTGCCTTCGTTTGGAATCTGGGCGCTTGTCCTCTTCGCCTCATGCTCATCCATTTTCGTTTTCCTGCCGATCAGCCTGCAGGCCGGCATCATCGCTGCCGTCGTCGTGGCCATCATCATCACGGCCCTGCTGCTGCTCAACACTCCGGTCATCCGGGTTACGCCCGACACGCTGCAGGTGGGGCGGGCACAAATTGAACGGCGCTTCGTCGGTTCCGTGGAGGGCTTCCGCGGGGATGACGCGACGTTCCAGCGCGGCCGCGGCCTGAACGGAACCGCTTTCATGTGCTTCCGCGGCTGGATCTCCCCCGTGGTCCGGATCGAAATCACCGATCCCGCCGACCGGACGCCGTACTGGCTCACCTCCACGCGCCGGCCGGAAGAGCTGGTCCGCGCGCTCAGCAGCTAGGCTTCCCCGGCACCGGCACCTCAGCCTTCGCAGTCTGTGCAGAAAATGAGGCCGTCTTTTTCCAGTGCTATCTGGGAGCGGTGCCGGACCAGGAAGCATGATGCACAGGTGAACTCGTCAGCCTGCGGCGGCAGGACCCGCACCAGCAGCTCCTCGCCGGAAAGGTCGGCACCCGGAAGTTCGAAGCTGTCCGCGGTCTCGGTTTCGTCTTCATCCACGACCGCCGACTGGGTGCCGGCAGTGCGCCGGGTCTTCAATTCTTCCAGTGATTCCTCACTGATGTCCTCGTCGGTCTTACGCGGCGCATCATAGTCAGTCGCCATAATTCTTACCCTCACCATCCGGTTGAGTTGGGTTGGTTGCGGCGAGCCCGCCGGTAGTTAGACCGGCTTGCTTCTTTGGCTCGGAGGTATCAACGCAACGGCGTGTCCGTTTGTGCCCGCAATCTCCAGATTTTTGCTGACGGAGGAGCAAATAGCTACAGCCGGGCCGCACAGCCGCCTCCCCTCAGCCCAAGGTTCTTCCTTCGAAGTTCGCCCGGCCAAAAAATCAGGGCTCCGGGACCCCCTGATTCGCGCCACACCCTTGCAAACAGTAGGCATTCGGCCCTGCGGGTGGCATTGTTTCCAGAAGGAATTGCTATCGGGTGGAGGATTGGTTCATGCAGGATCTACGTCTCGTGGGTGTCCATGAGGGTGGCGAGCATTTGCTGCTCAGCGGCAAGGGCGGGGAAACTTTCCGGCTTCACATGGACGAAGCGCTCAGGGTGGCGGTTTCCCGCTCCGTGCACCGGACCACTTCCGCGCCGGAACGGCCCGAGGGCCCGGCCATGACTCCGCGCGATATCCAGGCCCGGATCCGTTCCGGGGCCAGCGCCGAGGAGGTCGCGGAGATTTCCGGCCTCGACCTCGCGCACATTCGCCGCTACGAGGGTCCGGTCCGCGCCGAACGCGACTATGTCGCCCGTCAGGCCCAGGCCGTGGAAGTTGCAGCCCGCTCTCAGCCACCCACGACGGCTACCGCAGCACGTTCGGCGACAGCCCCGTCAACCTCGGCGATATGGTCAACCACCGCCTTAAGGCCTTCGGCGTGGACCCCGACGGCGTCGAATGGGACGCATGGCGGCGGCCGGATTCCACCTGGGATGTGGTGGCACGGTTTGACCTTGGCAGCGATTCCCAGGTTTCGGTGGGCGAGGAGCCTCCGGCCCGCTGGACCTTCAGCCCGCTGCGTAAGAGCGTGGCCAATGCCAACCGCTGGGCCCAGCTGCTCAGCGAGCTGGAACCCCTGGACTCCCCCGTGCCCTCCCGCCGGCTCACCGCGGTGGCCGACCGCGTGTTCGACTTCGAAGCCGTAGCCCCGCCGGAAGCCGACGGCGCCGAGGCCGGCGATGAGGACACCGACAACCTCCTCGAAGTCCTGCGCTCCCGCCGCGGCCAGCGGCTCGGCGCCGATGAGGACGGCGACGACGCCCTGGCAGCCCTGCTGGCCAAGGGCAGCATCCCGGCAGCCCATCCCCGCGACGGACACACCGAGCTCGACGACTCCGCATCGCCCCGCCCCCGCACCGGACGCGTCTCCCTGGCGCCCGCCGCCACAGACAGTGCAGACGCGCCCGACGCACCCGATTCACTCCGCCTGACGGACGGGGTGAGCCCCGGAACACGGGAAATCAGTGTCCTCGCCCGTCCGTTCCGCCGCCGCGGCGACGCGGCAGCAACGCCGGGCAGGGGTACTTCCGAGGAAGACACGGCCGGTGGCGACGCTGCCTCCGCCCCCGCCGCGGAAGAACCCGGCGCGGCAGCATCCGGTCCGCAGGCGCCGGCGGCAAAGGCCGGCGTGGAGTCACCGACTACCACTGAGGCAGCGGTGGTCAATGACCCGCCGGCCGTTCCGGACAGCGCCTCGCCTGCCGCCGGCCGGAGCAAGGCCAAGACCGCCGGGCGGAAGGGCGGACGCACCGATTTCCCCTGGGACCGGATGAGCTCCGGCTCTCCGCGGAACGACGTCACCGGTTCCGACAGCACGCCCAAGGGCGAGGATCCCGCGGACAAGCGGACCATCAAGCCCAAGCGCTCATCGGTTCCCAGCTGGGACGAAATCGTCTTCGGCACCAAGGGCGACTAACCCCGAGGGCATGACCGTGGCCATCAATGCCCTCGACACCCTGCGGTACCTGCAGAAGACCCACCCGGCAGGCGGCCCAACAGCGTTTCGATCCGCAGTACGTTCCAGCCGGGGCGGCAGGCGCGGCATCCGGCGTGGGCACCCTGTTTCCACATCCGGCCGTTGAAAGCGGAACTCCCCGGAACCTGAGCTTGCTCAGGACACGTGCGGATGCACCGCGCAGACGTCCAAGTCCGCCGGTGCCTGCGCTGCCGCGTCGGAAATGGACCGGGCCTTGTGCGCGGTAACCCGGCGCATGTAGTGCCGGCGGCACAGGGTCTCGTAGCCAACCACCGGGACGGTCTCCACGGCATCGGCAGCGAACAGGGGTTCCTCCGTGACGCCGGCAGCCAGGCCGGCTGATCCTGCGGCCGGGGCGTGCTTGCCGACGTCGCCCACGACCACCTGGTCGCCCTCCACCACCATGGTGCCGTCCACGGTGCGTGCGTTATGGGTGGCCCGGCGGCCGCACCAGCACAGGGCCCTGACCTGCAGCACTTCCATCCGGTCCGCCAATTCGATCAGGCGCTGGGAGCCGGGGAACAGCCGCGTCCGGAAGTCCGAGGTAATGCCAAAGGCGAAAACGTCAGCGCACAGCTCATCCACCACCCGGGCCAGCTGTTCCACCTGTCCGGCGGAATAGAACTGGGCTTCATCGCAGATCAGGTAGTCGACCGGGTAGCCCGCACGCCGGCGCTCGGTCACTTCGTCCCAGAAGTCCGTGGCATCAGTGACTTCCACTGCAGCGGTGCGCAGTCCCAGCCGGGAGGAGATCACTGAATCTCCGGCACGGTCGTTGCGGCTAAAGAGGATGCCGCCGCGGCCGCGGGCACTGTGGTTGTAGTCCATCTGCAGGGCCAATGTGGATTTGCCGCAGTCCATGGTGCCGGAAAAGAAAACGAGCTCGGCCAACGTTACTTCTTTCTCCCGCCGGCCTGTGCCCCGGGTTTACGCCGTGCCTCGGGCGCGGCGAGCTGCAGCAGCGGAACTTCCCGCTCGGCGCGGGTCAGGGAGCCGTGCTGGCCCACCACTTCCAGTGAGGAGGACTTCATGCGCCGCAGGTCATACAGTGCGATCGGCTCACGTGCCAGGATCAGCACGTCACCGATGCGCGGCAGCACGGACCCGCTCACGACGGGTCCGAAATAGCCGGCGTCGACGGCTTCCTCACGGGTGGCGATCCAGATTTTGCTGCCGTAGGCGCTGCGCCAGGCGTCCATGAGCTGCTGCCGGTCCGCTTCACCGGTGCCCGGTTCCAGGTACAGATGCACCATGCGCGGTTCCCCGGCGGTGTGGCGCACCCCCGCAACCAGCGCCGGTTCCCCGGAAAAGTCGTACCGGTGCTCCGGAGCGATGTCCACCATGCCGTGGTCGGCGGTGAGCAGCAGCAGGGTGTCGGCCGGAAGGCGTGCGGCCAGCAGCTTTAGGGCACTGTCCAGCTCCTCAAGCTGGAAGCCCCACTGCGGCGACTGGGCGCCGTACTTGTGGCCGGCTTTATCCAGCTCGTTCCAGTACAGGTACATCAGCATCCGCGGCGCGCCGGCCAGGGCCTGGGCCGCTGCGGCCACCCGGGCATGGACGCCGGTGGCGCCGATGAATTCGCCGCCGCGCAGGGCCGCACGGGTCATGGCGGAGTCCTCGAAACGCGGAAGACTGACGGAGGCCACCGGAAGGTGCTCGGCGGCGCGTTCCAGGACGGTGGGGCAGGGCTGCCAGCGCGCCGGGTCCACCCCGGGATCCCAGTTCCCGAGCATGTTGACAACCTTGTCCTGCTCCGGATCCAGTACGTCATAGCCCACCATGCCGTGCTCGCCCGGCGGCAGCCCGGTGCCCAGCGAAGCAAGCGACGCCGCCGTCGTGGTCGGAAAGGCAGCCGTCAGGACGCGGGCCGAAGGCAGGAAGCCGCGCAGGAACGGAGCGTGCCCGCCGCGCTGCTTGAGCAGCGACCAGCCCAGTCCGTCCACCATGACCACGCACACGCGTTTGGCGGCCGGCAGGTTCAGGGTGTTCTCAAAACCGGGAACGCCAAGCACGGCAGCCGAGCTGGTCAGGACGTCGGCAACGCTGCTGCGGCCGTACGCCGGTGCCGGCGGCAGCCGTTCACCGGTGGGAGGGATGGAGGCGGGACCAGTGCCGGAAGGCGAACTCATGGCCCCTTACCGCTGGTGGTGGCTGCGGTTGAACCGGCTGCCGATTCCGGGGACCCGGCGCGCGTCGCCTGACTCGGACGGCCGCACGTTCAGGGTGTCCGTGTTGACCTTGCGCAGGGCCCGGGCAAAGTCCTTCGCGTTCTGCACCGCCTGCGCGCCGTCGGCTTCAGCACTGACCCGGAGCACGATGTCCTCCTGAGCGATCGTGCCGGTGTAGCCGTGGTCGGCGTCGCACTGCGGATCGGCGCAGCCGGCCGGTCCCATGTCCAGCCGCTGGCCGCCGGACCAGGCAATCGCCAGAGTGAGCTCACGGGCCTGGTCGGAGGGCTTGTAGTCCTGCGGCTGGGCGTACATGTAGCCCAGGACCACCGAACGGATTTGCGTGACCGGCACCGATTCGGTGGAAACCTGGGCCATCATCTGCTCGCCGGCGTCGTCGAGCTGCTGGTCGTCGACGTGCGTAATCACCAGCATGTCTTCGGTCAGGACCAGCACGGTGATGTGGCGGTGCACCTCGGTGCGCTCGAAGTGGGTTTCCAGGTGAATGATGTGGGAGAGCGGCTCACGGCCGTCCAGGGCATCGTGGACCACGTCGGCCAGGAGCGTGGGGTAAAAGCCGGCCCGCTCCATGGAAGCGTCCAGGCTGCGGCGTTCAGCGGAAAGTAACGGCGACATGCTTCCAGTTTCCCCCAGAGAGCGCCCCAGCACCTAAATGGCGCGCGGGTGTTTTTCGGGTTCGTTTCCGGACGCCGTCGCCGGCCTGTCGGGTGCCGCTAATTCCGCATCGCCCTCCGGGCGCTGTCCGTCCGCTGCTGCGGATTGCCGATCCGAATGTCCGCGCTGAGCACGGTGACGCCCGTGGTGGAGACCAGCACGGGGTTGATTTCCAGCAGCGCAATTTCCGGATGCTCATCCTTGAGCAGGGCCAGCCGCGAAATCAGGTCCTCCAGGGCTCCAACGTCCGCCCTGGGCAGGCCCTGGTAGCCGAAGAGCTTTCCGGAGGCACGCGGTGCGCGGACCAAATCAGCGACGTCGGTATCCGTCAGCGGCGGAATGCCGTGCGCCCAGTCATCCAGCAGGTTCACCGCGTCTCCGGCCAGCCCGAAGGACAGCACCGGCCCCAGCAGCGGATCCTCGATCGCACGCACCGTGCAGCCCTGCCCCGACGGTGCCATCGACTGCACTTCGAGCTCAAAGTTCCCGTAGGGCTCCAGGGCCTGCTTCATCTGTGCGATATCGCTGCGCAGTTCCTCGGGCGTGGAAATGTTCAGCCGGACACCGCCCAGGTCCAGCCGGTGCCGCAGGTGCTCGTCCATGGTCTTGATGGCCACCGGCCAGCCGAGGGAATCCGCGGCCGCCACCGCCTCGTCCGCGGTTGTGAAGGGCACCGAGGGCAGCAGTTCCACGCCGTAGAAGCGCAGCAGGGCCGCCGTCTCCCCGGAGGTCAGCCGGGTCAGCCCGTCCCCGCTCACCCGGGATACGAGACCGGCGATGAAGGCGTGGGCGCCGTCGGGGTCGGCGCCGGCGGGCTCCGTGAAATGCCCGTGGTCCCGGGCGGACCATTCGGTGTAGCGAATGAGGGAGGCGAGCGCCGCGACGGCGGCACCGGGGCTGGAAAAGCACGGCAGTCCGGGCTGGCGTCCTTCGCTTCCGCCTCCTCCGCTTTCGGGGTTCAGGAGGCCCTCCACATGGGAGCCGGGATCCATGATGCCGGTAAAGGCCGCCACCACCGGCTTGCCGGTTTCCGCCGCGCAGTCCTGCAGGCACTGCGCGATTTTCTCGACCGTCAGCCCGGGCGAGGGCAGGAGGGTTACGACGGCGGCGTGGACGGCGTCGTCGGCGAGGGTTTTGGTGACGGCGGCACGCAGCAGCGGCAGAGCCACGCTCATCCCGGTGTCCAGGACCAGGTCGGTCTGCAGGCTCCCCAGCTCCAGGTCCAGGCCGAGCGCGGCATCCGCGACCACCCGGCCCAGCGCCGCGTTGTTGCTGAACACGGCCAGGGAACGGCCGGCAGGCAGCGGCTGGCTGACGGCAATCTGCGCGACGTCCATCAGCTGCTCATTCGTGCTGACCCGGATGACGCCGGACTGGCGCAGCATGGCGTCCAGGGCCCCGGCCGGCGCCTGCGTGGTGCGCACCGCATGGCCCGGGGGCAGCTTGAGCCCGGTGACTTCGGACTTGGCCACGATCACGGGTTTCGAGGTGGCGAGGCGGCGGGCAATGCGGGAGAACTTACGCGGGTTGCCCACGGATTCCAGGTACATGCCCACGACCCGGGTGTCGGTGTCGTCTTCCCAGTACTGCATGGCGTCGTTGCCGGAGACATCCGCCCGGTTCCCGGCCGAAACGGTGGAGGACAGCCCCAGGCTGCGGCGCTGGGCGGCGGCATAGAGCAGGACGCCGATGCCCGCGGACTGGCTGAACAGGCCCAGCCCGCCGCGCAGCGGCATGGACGGAGCCATGGAGGCGTTGAGGGAAACGCCGGGGCGGGTGTTGATTAGTCCCAGGGATGCGGGACCGACCACGCGCATGCCGTTTGCGCGGGCGTGCCGGACCAGGCGCCGCTGCCGGGCAAGGCCGCGTTCGCCGTCGTTCGCGAAGCCGGCACTGACGACCAGCAGCTCCTTGACCCCGGCGCGCGCGCATTCCTCCGCGACGGTGAGCACCTGGTCATACGGCACGGCAATGATGGCCAGCTGCACCGGCTCCGGCACGTCGGCGATCCGTGCGTGGCAGACCATGCCCGCCAGTTCGAAGGCTTCGGGATTGACCGCATAAACGGAGCCGGTGAAACCGCCCTCGATGATGTGCTCGAGCAGCTGGTAGCCCACCGATCCCCACTCGCGGCTGGCACCGATGACGGCCACCGAGGACGGGGAGAGCAGGTCCGCCACGCTGCGCGCCTCGGCCCGGTGTTCGCGGGCTTCCATCACCGCGCGGGACTTGTCCGTGGGATCGATGTTGAAGTCCAGGGCGATGACGCCGTCGTCGAAATGCCGGCGCACCTCATAGCCGGCGTCAGCGAAGACCCCGATCATTTTGCGGTTCTCCGGCAGCACCTCCGCGGAAAACCGGCGGATGCCGTTTTCCCGCGCGGCGGCGGCCAGGTGCTCCAGCAGGATCGACCCCAGTCCCCTGCCCTGGTGGCCGTCGGCGATGTTGAACGCCACTTCGGCCTCGGTGGGATCGTCCAGACGGTCGTAGCGGCCGATGCCGATGATTTCCGTGCCAATGGTGATGACAAACGCCACCCGGTCCCGGTAGTCCACATTCGTGAACCGGGCCAGTTCCTTGTTGCTCAGTTTCGCCTTGTAGGTGAAGAACCGCAGGTAGATGGAGCTCTGCGACTGCTTCATGTGGAACTCCTGCAGGGCCTGCGCATCCCCCGGAGTCACGGGCCTCAGATGCCCGGTGCCGCCGTCCCGCAACACCACGTCCGCTTCCCAATATTCGGGGTAATGTCCCTGCTCCGCCATAGACTCAGAGTAGTGGGAATTTTTCTCCGCTGTCTGCAGGGCCGTCCGGCCGACACGCCGGAGCCCCCTGCACACCCGTTAACCCCCTAGTTGCAAGGACCCGACACCAGCATGGCCCGGCGCCAAACCGTCTCCAAAACCGCACCCGGCGAGGTCATCGCCGAGAACATCATCGACATTGATGTCACCACCGAGATGGAAGGTTCCTTCCTCGAGTACGCGTACTCGGTGATCTATTCACGCGCCCTCCCGGACGCCCGGGACGGGCTCAAGCCCGTGCAGCGGCGCATCCTGTACATGATGGCGGATATGGGGCTGCGGCCGGACCGCGGCCACGTGAAGTCCGCCCGGGTGGTGGGCGAAGTGATGGGCAAGCTCCACCCCCACGGCGATTCCGCCATTTACGACGCGATGGTGCGCATGGCGCAGAGCTGGGCGCTGCGCCTTCCGCTGATCGACGGGCACGGCAACTTCGGCTCCCTGGACGACGGCCCCGCCGCCGCGCGGTACACCGAGGCGCGCCTGGCCGCCCCGGCGCTGACGCTGACGGACCACCTGGACGAAGACGTCGTGGACTTCGTTCCCAACTATGACAACCAGCTGATGCAGCCCGAAGTGCTGCCCGCGGCGTTTCCCAACCTGCTGGTCAACGGCGCCTCCGGCATTGCGGTGGGCATGGCCACGAATATGGCTCCGCACAACCTCGGCGAGGTGATCGCCGCCACCCGGCACCTGATTGCCAACCCCGGGGCCACCCTCGAGGAACTGATGCGTTTCATCCCCGGCCCCGACCTGCCCAGCGGCGGACGGATTGTGGGACTGGACGGCGTGCGCGACGCCTACGCCACCGGCCGCGGATCCTTCAAGACCCGGGCCAAGGTGGAGGTGGAGCAGCTGACCGCCCGCCGCACCGGCCTGGTGGTCACCGAACTGCCGTACATGGTGGGGCCGGAAAAGGTCATCGAGAAAATCAAGGACGCCGTCACGTCCAAGAAGCTGCAGGGCATTTCCGACATTGTGGACCTGACCGACCGCAGCCACGGCCTGCGCCTGGTGATCGAGCTGAAGAACGGGTTCAATCCGAACGCCGTGCTGGCGCAGCTGTACAAGTACACGCCCATGGAAGACTCCTTCGGGATCAACAACGTCACGCTCGTGGACGGCCAGCCGCGGACCCTGGGCCTGGTGGAACTGCTGCAGGTCTATGTGGCGCACCGCCTCGGCGTCGTCCGCCGGCGCACCGCTTACCGGCTGCGCCGGAAGCAGGAGCGCCTGCACCTGGTCGAGGGCCTGCTCATCGCCATCGTGGACATTGACGAGGTCATCCAGATCATCCGGTCCTCGGACGAGACGGCCCAGGCCCGCGAACGGCTGATGGCGATCTACGACCTCACCGAGATCCAGGCCAACCACATCCTGGAACTGCGGCTGCGCCAGCTCACCAAGTACTCCCGGCTTGAGCTCGAAAAGGAAAAGGACGACCTGCTGCTGGCCATCAAGGAGCTCCAGGCCATCCTGGACTCCGAGCCGCGGCTGCGCGCCGTCGTCTCCGACGAGCTCGGCGAAGTGGCCGCCAAGTACGCCACACCCCGGCGGACCGTGCTGCTCGAATCCGAGGCATCCTCACCGCTGAAGGGTGCTGCCGCCGCTCCGGCCGCCACCGGCAAGGGCGCCAAGGCCGCGCTGCCGCTGGAGATCGCCGACGATCCGTGCTGGGTCATCCTCACCAGTTCCGAGCAGCTGGCCCGCACGGCGAACCAGGAGCCGCTCACCGAGGCCGGCCAGCGGGTGCGGCACGATGTGTTCCGTTCCGTGGTGAAAACGACGGCGCGCGGCGAGATCGGGGCCGTGACGTCATCGGGGCGGATGGTCCGGGTGCAGGTGCTGGACATGCCGGCCCTGCCGCCCACATCGGGCCTGCCGAACATGGCCGGCGGGGTCCCGGTCAAGGACTTCATGACCCTGGCCAGGGGCGAGAAGCTGGTGGGTCTGGTGCCGCTGAACGAAATCGTGGCCCTGGGCACGCGCAACGGCATCGTCAAGCGGGTGAACCCCGACTATCCGCTGAACCGGGACGACTGGGAAGCCATCACGCTCAAGCCCAAGGACGAAGTGGTGGGAGTGGCCGTGGCACAGCAGGACACCGATGAGCTGGTGTTCATTACCGAACAGGCGCAGCTGCTGCGCTTCAGTGCCTCGCTGGTCCGCCCGCAGGGCCGCACCGCAGGCGGCGTGGCCGGCATCAAGCTCGGTGCCGGTGACCGCGTGCTGTTCTTCGGGGTGGTGGCGCAGAACGATCCGGCGGCCGTCGTCGTCACCGTCTCCACCGGCAGCGAGACTATTCCGGGCACGCCCGGCGGATCGGTGAAGGTGACCGAATTCGCCGAGTATCCGGTGAAGGGCCGTGCCACGGGCGGCGTGCGAGCGCACCGCTTCCTGAAGGGCGAGGACGCCCTGGCGGTGGCGTGGGCCGGACACGGTCCGGCGAAGGCCGCGGCCGCCAACGGCGTAGCCCGCGCGCTGCCCACCGAACACGGCCGGCGGGACGGTTCGGGCATCCCGCTGACCAGCTCCGTGGATGAGGTTGGGCCGAGCAATACGCCGGTCGAACCGGGCGAGGCTCCGGCCGCCGGCTAGACGAGGTGCGGGGCTACTGGGGCTCCCCCTCGGATCCCTTGTACAGATAACGGGGCTATGGGGGCTCCCCTCGGATCCCTCGTACAGATAACGGGGCTATTCGGGCGTTGTGGACCCGTTATCTGTACAAGCGATTCCAGCAAGACCCGTTATCTGTACAAACGATTCCGGTCACACCCTGCGGACGCTGCAGAAACCGGCCCTGCCTACGCGTGCTGCTTGCCGAAGTTGCGCAGCCGCAGGGAGTTACCCACGACGAGCACGGAGCTGGCGGCCATGGCGGCGCCGGCGATCATCGGGTTCAGCAGCCCCAGAGCGGCCACCGGAATACCGACCGCGTTGTAGAAGAAGGCCCAGAACAGGTTCGTCTTGATGGTGCCCAGCGTGCGCCGGGACAGCTCGATGGCCGTGGCCACCTGGCCCAGATCATTGCCCATCACGGTCAGGTCAGCCGCTTCAATGGCGACGTCGGTGCCCGACCCCATGGCGATGCCCAGGTCCGCCTGCGCAAGTGCCGGAGCGTCATTCACGCCGTCACCGGCCATCGCCACAGTGGCCCCTTCGGCCTGGAACCGCTTGACGGCTTCCACTTTGCCCTCCGGACGGACATCGGCGAGGACATCTTCCGGGGCGATCCCGACGGCGTCGGCCACCTTGGCGGCCACCACCGCATTGTCTCCGGTAAGCAGCACAGGCCGCAGGCCCAGGGACCGCAGCCGCGCAATGGCAGCTACTGATCCCGGCTTGAGATTGTCCTGCAGGCTGATGATGCCGGCAGCCCGGCCGTCCACGGCCACCAGGACCGCCGTGGATCCGGCATCCTGTTCGGCCCGCAGCAGCGTCCAGGCATCGCCGGGCAGGTGAATCCCGTTATCCTCCAGCCAGCCGGGGCGCCCGGCGACGACGGTGCGGCCGTCCACGGTCCCGCGGACCCCGCCGCCGGGGGCCGAGTCGAACCCGGTCACCGGAGTCAGCGCGCCGCCGGACGCTGCGTCACGGGCAGCAGCGGCGATGGCGACGGCGATCGGGTGCTCCCCGCCGCTTCCACGGATCCTGCCAGCTGCAGCAGTTCTTGTTCCGCCGCGGTTTTGTCGGCCTGCGAAGTCCCGGCGGCTGCCGTTTCGAAGGCCAGGGTCCGGACTACGGACAGCCGGCCGTCGGTGACCGTGCCGGTCTTGTCCAGCACGATGGTGTCCACGGTGCGGGTATCCTCCAGCACCTGCGGGCCCTTGATCAGGATGCCCAGCTGGGCGCCGCGTCCGGTGCCGGTCAGCAAACCCACGGGAGTGGCCAGGCCCAGGGCACAGGGGCATGCGATCACCAGGACGGCGACGGCGGCGGTAAAGGCTGCCTGCAGGTCTCCGGCGAAGACCAGCCACAGCACGAAGGTGAGCACGGCAATGACCAGCACGATGGGGACAAAGACAGCGCTGATCCGGTCCGCCAGCCTTGCGATCGGTGCCTTGCCGGACTGGGCGTCGCTCACCAGCCGGCCCATTTGGGCGAGGGTGGTTTCGCTGCCCACGCGGGTGGCGGTGACCAGCAGCCGGCCGGAGGTGTTGACCGTGGCACCGGTGACGGTGTCCCCCGGACCCACTTCGGCCGGAACGGATTCGCCGGTAACCAGCGATGCGTCCACGGCCGAGTGCCCCTCGGTGACAACGCCGTCGGTGGCAATCTTTTCACCGGGGCGAACCACAATGACGTCGCCCACTGCGAGGTCGCCGGCCGGAACCCGAACCTCGGTGCCATTGCGCAGTACCGTAGCATCCTTGGCGCCCAGGCTGAGCAGGGCCTTCAGCGCATCACCGGCGCGGGCCTTGGCGTTGGCCTCCAGGTACCTGCCCAGCAGCAGGAAGGTCACCACCACGGCGGCAACTTCGAAGTAGAGGTTCGCATGGCCGCTGTCGGTCATGCCGGGCATCTCCGTCATGCCGGCGTGGGCCGTCAGTGACGGATCAGTCAGGAGGGTTCCCAGCGAGAACAGGTAGGACGCGGTCACGCCCAGGGACACGAGGGTGTCCATGGTCGAGGCGAAGTGCCGGGCGTTGACGGCAGCGGCGCGGTGGAAGGGCCACGCGGACCACGTGACCACCGGCAGGGAGAGCAGTGCGGCGAACCAGCCCCAGTTACTGAACTGCAGGGCCGGGATCATGGAGACGAGGAACACCGGAACGGTCAGCACAGCGGCGAGGATCAACCGGGGGCGCAGGGCGGCGGCCGTTCCGCCGTGGGCCATGTGGTCCTCACCGGTGCGTTCGGAGCCGGCGTGTTCAAAGCCGGCGTGTTCGGAGCCGGCGTGTTCGAACGGCTCCGCGGCGGGCTGCCCGTGGCCGGAACTATCGTGTCCGCCGTGCCCGGCGCCGTCGTGCGTTTGAGCAGGCCGCGCGTTGCCGTCGACCCGCGACGATCCTGCGGGGCGCACCAGCCGGGCCTTATAGCCCGCCGAGTCCACGGCCTGCAGGATTTGCTCGTCAGTTACGCTGTCGGGGACACGTACCCGCGCGGATTCCAGCGGAAGGTTGACCGTGGCTTCAACGCCGTCGATCTTTCCCAGTTTTCGCTCCACCCGGCCCACGCACGAAGCGCAGGTCATGCCCTCAACCTTCAGGTCGATGACCCGCTGCTGCGGCTGCTGGAGCAGTTTGTCGGTGCTCATGCGTCTGCTGTCCTTCCAAGGTATTGCGGTGCGGGCGCTGCCCGCGGGGTGCGGGGTTCCACCTCAGCGGAACCTTCCCGCTTAGGCGGAGGGTTCCACCACGAGGTAGCCTGCCTCGGCCACGGCTTCGCCGAGTTCAACGGGCGAAAGGCTCCGGCTGGAGGTGACGACGGCGGTGGAGACGCCGCCGGCGTTCAGGTCGACACTGACGCCGTCGACGCCGTCGAGGGCTTCGAGTTCTTCCGTGACGGACGCGACGCAGTGGCCGCAGGTCATGCCGGAGATGTTCAGAGTGGTTTCCATGGGGTTCTTCCTTCGTTCGCGGGTCGGGTTGACCATTCGGTCCGGGGCCGCGGGGATGGGGCCGCCGGTTCGGTGCGGCGGCTCAGCGCAGGAGGCGGCCGATGGCATCGGTGGCTTCCTGGACCTTTGCCTGCACCAGTTCAGGGTTGCCGGTGGCGTCTGCCTCACGGGCAGCGCCCACCACACAGTGCGAGATATGGTCCTGGACCAGGCCCAGGCTCACGGCATGCAGCGCCTTGTTGATGGCGGCCACCTGGGTCAGGATGTCGATGCAGTACTTGTCATCCTCAACCATGCGGGCAATCCCGCGGACCTGTCCCTCAATGCGCCGGAGCCGCTTAAGATAGGCCTCTTTGTCGGTGGCGTAACCGTGGGCACCGGTGTGGTCATGGTCAGCGAAGGGATTCTGCCCGACGCCCGGCACTTCGGCCGCGACGTCCTTCGCGGGGCCGGCAACGGCCTCTTCCCGGATTGTGTCCATATCCGCTCCTAGCTCTCGATCTCTTCCAAACATATACCCCCTCAGGGTATGTCGTCAAGTACCCCCTGGGGGTATTGCTCGAAGCCAGCCGGCCCGCCTGCCACGTCCCACCTAGGTCCGGCTCTGCCTACGGAAGCCCCCGCTCGGCGTCGCTGCGCAGGATGCAGAACTCGTTGCCTTCCGGGTCCGCCAGCACCACCCACCCTTTACCGTCCGCCGTGCGCCGGTCGTCCACCTCTCGGGCACCCAGCCCCAGCAACCGCTCAAGTTCCCGGTCCCGGGTGCCCGCGGCCGGCTTCAAATCCAGGTGCACCCGGTTCTTGACCCGCTTGGCATCCGGGACCTCAATGAACAGCAGCCGCTGGCTGCCGTCCCCGGAGAAGATCATGCACTCTTCATCGCCGGGACGGTTCGGGTCCTCCGGGTCATCGTGGAAACCGAGCACTTCGCACCAGAAAACCGACTGGGCAAAGGCGTTGAGGCTGTCAAAGGACGTGTGCGAAATTATGGCCGACATGACGGTCAGCGTAACCGGAACCCGGCCGGGAGTGCCTGTGCAAGGATGCCGATGAACGCTGAGACCGAACTGCTCCTCGCCGGTCCGCGGGGACGCCGCATGTGCCTGCAGATCACCGCGGTGCTGGACCCGGCCGTCGAAGGACGACGACGCGTGCCCGCCTGCCGCTGCAAGGCAGCCGGTGTCCGGTTCAAGAACCGGACAGCGCGATTCGGGGCCGGCCCGTGCTGGTGCGTTTGAGATGGGTGCGTTAGGCTCCGGCCATGCCCCTGACCAGCCGTTCGCTCTCCGCTTCCCGGGAGGCCGTGCACCTGATCTGGTTGCTGCCCGTCTCCCCGGCCCGTGTGTGGTGGGGGCTTACGGATCCGGCGGCCCTGCCGCAGTGGATCGGAACCGTCACCTCCGGCGAATTCGCCGCCGGCAGTGCCGTGACGGTGCAGCACGCCGAGAACTATTCCTGCATCAGCACAGTCCTGGACTGCACACCGGAAGCGCTGCTGGCCATGACCTGGGAATTCCCGGACGAGCCGCTCTCGCATCTGCGCATCACGCTCACGCCGGACGGAACCTTCACCCGCCTGGATCTCACGCATGAGGGACTCGGAGCGGAAACGGCCAACTATTTAACCGGGTGGCACACGCATCTGCTGTACCTCGAAGACCTGCTCCGGGGCTGTCCACGGCCCATGGCCGAGTTCTGGCCGACCTATGAGGGAATTGCTTCGCATCTAAGCTGAGCCAGGCACCGGGCGCCGCTTCTGGCCTACCGTATGTACTCCAGTCATGCCCGGCCGCGGCGGACGCGCCGCCCACGCGCCCGGGAGCCGGCGTCCGGGAGAAGTCCGGAGGCCGCCGGATGCCGGGCCCGCCGACCCGCCGTCACGTAGGGTGGAGGGGTGGGTACCAATTCGCTTTCAGCCGCATCCGAGGACTACCTCAAGGTCATCTGGACCGCACAGGAATGGACCGATGCGCCGGTCACGGTTTCTGCCCTGTCCGCACACGTGGGGAATTCGCCGTCGTCGGTCTCCGAAGCCGTCAAGAAATTGACCGCCCAGGGGCTGCTCACCCATGCGCGCTACGGTTCCATCGCACTGACGGAGGAAGGAACCCGGGAAGCGGTGGCCATGGTGCGCCGGCACCGGCTGATCGAGACTTTCCTGGTGGAGTATCTGGACTACGGCTGGGACGAGGTACATGACGAAGCCGAGCATCTGGAGCACGCGGTTTCCGACAAGCTGGTCAATGCCTTGGACCGCCGCCTGGGCTATCCCGTGCGCGACCCGCACGGAGATCCCATCCCCACTCGGGACGGCAGCTTTCCGCCGCTCGCCGCCGTGCGGCTCAACGGCTGCGAGCCGGGCAGCGTCGTGACAATTGCCCGGGTCGCGGACGCCGATCCGGAACTGCTGCGGTATCTGGCCGGATTGGGACTGCACCTGGACGTCCGGGTGCATGTGCTTTCACGCCAAGCCTATGCCGGAACCCTCACGGTGGCGGCAAACGGGAAACAGCTGGAGCTGGGCCTTCCGGCCGCGCAGTCCATTTGGGTCCTTCCGGCGCCTGCCACGGAGGGCCTGCCTGCCCCCGCCGCGGAGGGCAGCCGGCAGGGCTGAGCGCTGGGCAGCCGGCAGGGCTGAGCGCTGCGCAGCCGGTTACGGCAGTACGTGCAGGTCGAACACCACTTCACGGTAGGTGGGCGCGTAGCCCAGGCGTTCATAGAGCCCGAGCGCACCGGACGGATTCTCGGTGTCCACGCCCAGGCCCGCCCGCTCCATCCCCGCGGCCTTGTACCGGCGCATGGCCTCACCGAGCATGGCCGGCGCCAGGCCCAGGCCCCGGTAGTTCCGGCGGACGCCGAGCAGTTCGGTGTACCCCTCCGTGTAGCCGTTGAGTTTCTGGCCCTCCGGATCGTAGGAGGCAATGTTGTAGCCGGCGATTTCCCCTGTGGCGGTGTCCATGACCGCGAAGGTCCAGTCCGCCCGGAAATGCGGGTGCTCCACATTGTGCCGCCAGCGTTCGGCGTCGCGCTCCTCGCTCCCCCAGTGGTCCTGGAAGACCTCGTTGTGGGCCAGGCGCAGCGCCTCGGAAATGTCTTCGTTGAAGGTCACGTATTCCAGGCCGTCCGGCAGCGTGGAGTCGGGCATGTCCGCGTCCAGCGGCCGGCTCATCTCGGTGAAGTAACGCACCACTGACGCGTTGGCGGCGTGGAACAGCGCCACATGGGAGATGTTGTCCTCCTCCGCCATGAACCGCAGGAGGCCCTTCTCATGGCCGGTTTCCAGCAGCCGCTCCCGGGCGCGCTGCTGCTGCCAGCGCAGCAGGGCAGTGCCGATGCCGCGGCGGCGCCACTGCGGGTCCACTCCCCGGCGCCGTGGATCTTGTCCGACCCCTCGGTCCGGACCAGGTATCCGTAGGCGCGCGGCACGCCGTCCCGGTCCAGCCCCAGCAGGGTATCCCGGGCCGGGTCGTCGGAGCTGGCCTCCAGCACATGCTCCAGGTCTTCACGCTGGTTCACGTAGCCGGGCTTGTCGGCCGCGGCTATACGCCGGATCAGGCCCAGCCAACCGTCGACGTCCTCAGCCGTGATGGCCCGCCAGCGCAGGCCCGTGCCGGGTCCGGGAATTTCCGGTGGTGTAGAAATGCTCATTTTTCCACCCTATGACACCGGCGCCGGACACCCCTATGCGTGTGACCCGGCGCATACCGGCTCGCCAAGGACAACCCTGCGGTCGCACCAGGCGGCATCAGCCGGGTTGTGGGTGACCACCACTACGCACTTTCCGCGCAGTCCGGCCGACAAATCGGCCATCAGCTGCTCCCCCGCTTCCGCGTCCAGGTGGGCGGTGGGCTCGTCCAGGAGAACGACGTCGGCTTCGGTCAGGAGAGCGCGCGCGACGGCGAGCCGCTGGCGCTGACCGCCGGAGAGGAAATGTCCGCCGGCTCCCACGCGGGTGTCCAGCCCTTCCGGCAGCCCCGCAAGGAACGGCCCCAGCCCGACGGCATGCAGGGCGGCCGTCATTTCCGCCTCGGTGGGCGCCTGGCTGCGGTCCCGGGCCAGCAGCAGGTTTCCGCGCAGCGACGAATCGAACAGATGCGCCTCCTGCGGGCACCAGGCCATCCGCCGGGCCGCCGGCGGCAGGTCCGCGGCCGCCTGTCCGTTGATCCGCAGTGAACCTTCCTGCGGAGTGAGGAAGCCCAGCAGGACACCGAGCAGTGTTGACTTTCCGCTGCCGGAGGGCCCGGTAACGGCCAGCCAGCTGTCCCGGTACAGGTCCAGATCCAAATCCTCGAACACCGGAGTGCGCTGGCCCGGATAGCTGTAGCTGACCCCGCGCAGCTCGACGGTGTCCACGCCGGAGGCCACCTTGTCCCGGGGACCGGCAGTTTCCTCCGGTTCCACGGTGTCGGTGCCCAGCTCCGGCAGCACCTTGTCACCCAGCGCACGCCAGGCCGAGAACTGCTGGATGGAGCCGTTGACGGCCACGAAGGCTTCGATCAGGGCCAGCTGCATGAGCACGACGACGGCGGCCACCGTCGCCGGCACATTTCCGGCCACGCTGATCATGTACAGGGCGGCCAGCGAGCAGGCCAAAGCCGTGAGCGCATTGGCCAGGCCCTGCGCCCACGCACTGCGGCGCACGGCAGCGGAGGCCCGTGCATCGAGCTCCTGCTGGCGGGCAAACACCGGCGCGGCGCTGCTGTTGGCTTCCAGATCCGGCGCGGCCTCGAGCAGGCGGGCCATGGCCGCCATGGACCGGGACTGCAGCCGCACCGTGGCGGCCCGGGCCGCGGAGTCGGCGCCGAGCGCGATCAGCGGCGCCACCACCAGGCCCACCGCGCAGACCAGGAGCTGCGCGCCGAGGGCTTCGGGCAGCAGCAGGCCGGTGGCGATGCACGCCGCGACGGCGGTCAGGAACCCGGTCAGCGGCGCAAAAACGACGCGCGGAGCAATGTCCCGCAGCTCATCGACGTCGCCCACCAGGCGTTCCAGGGCCCCGCCGCCGCGGGCCAGCCGGCGCCACCCTTCAGGCCGCTGCAGCAGTCCGCTCCACAGGCGGATCCGGATGGCGTTGGTGGCCCGGAAAACGGCGTCGTGCAGGCGCAGGCGCTCCAGGTACCGCAGCACGGCCCGGCCGATGCCGAAGAACCGGACACCGACAATCGCGGTGAGCAGCAGCATGATGGGCGGCTGTTCGTCGGCCCGGACGATAAGCCAGCCGGACAGCGAGGTGAGGGCCACGGCAAAGAGCGTGGCACCGGTCCCCAACAGCAGTGCCAGCAGGAACTGCTTGCTCCAGGGCCGCAGGACCATGAGGTTCTTCCACAGCGGCTGGTGCCCGGGGCGGTCACCGGTTTCGGCGGCGTCCTCCTGCCAGCGGACAGGGGCGGGCAGGCCGTCGGACACACCGCCGCCGGGTGCGGCGCCTGGTGCCGGGGACCCGGCTGCGGCATCCGCCGGCATGCTCCCGGAAACCGCGGCGGCAGCGGACGCAGTGGATGCAGCGTCCTCCGGGCCCTCCGCCAGCCCGGAGTCCACGGGAACCAGGCGGTCGGCGACGGCGGCTGCCGCCTGGTCGTGGGCCACCAGCAGCACGGTTACAGTACCGCGCAGGTTGTCCAGGGCACGGATCACTGCCGCGGCACTTGCTTCATCAAGATGCGCGGTGGGTTCATCAGCCAGCAGCACGTTCACCTGCGGCTGGCATGCAACGCGTGCCAGGGCGCGGGCAACGGCGACGCGGCGCTGTTCGCCCGGGCTCAGGTCTGCCGTGCGGGTGTCCAGCAGGTGCAGCGAGTCGATGGCGGCGAGCGCGCCGGCTGCCGCCCGGCGTCCTTCCTCTCCCTGGCCGAGGCCCGAGTAGAGGGCGATCTCGTCAGCGGTGTGCTCCTCGACCAGAACCGGATGCTGCGGAATCCAGGCGATGCCGGAGCGCCCGACGCCGGTGACAGTGCCTTCCAGCGTGGTGTCGCCGCCGCCGCGGCGCAGCCCGGCGAGGGTTTCCAGGACCGAGGTCTTGCCGCTGCCGCTGTTTCCGGTGAGGGCGGTGATGCTGCCGGCGGGCACGTCAAAACTGAGCCCGGACACGGCAGGTTGGGGCCGGCCCGCATAACGGATGGTCAGCCCCGCCACGGAGAGCGCGGCCGGAGGGACCGGTCCCCGGTCCTCCGCCGGGCGGCCGGCCGGCACCAGGGGAACGCCGGCCGGGGCGTCCAGGACAGCGTTGGTGCGCTTGAGGGCTTCGAGCCCGTCTTCGCTGGCATGGTGGGCCGTGCCCAGGTCGCGCAGCGGCTGGTAGCACTCCGGTGCCAGGATCAGGGCCAGCAGGCCCAGCTCCAGGGACATGGAGCCGTTGACCAGGCGCACGCCGATCACCACCGCCACCAGGGCCACGGAAATAGTGGCGATCAGCTCCAGGGCCAGGGCGGAAAGGAAGGCCACGCGCAGGGTTTCCAGTGTCCGGATGCGGTAGTTTTCCACCACGTCCCGCAGCGCGCGGGTCTGCGCCCGGGCCCGGCCCAGGCCGACCAGTACCGGCAGCCCCTTGGCCAGTTCCAGCATGTTGTCGGAAAGGCGGTTCAGTGCATCGACGGCGGCGGCGGTCTTGTCGCCGGTGTGCAGGCCGATCAGGACCATGAAGACCGGAACCAGCGGAACCGTCAGGACCACGATGAGCGCGCTGAGCCAATCGGCGGAGAGGATGCGCAGCCCCACCAGCAGGGGCACGACGGCGCAGGTCACCAGTGCGGGCAGGTACTTGGCGTAATAGTTGTCCAGTCCGTCCAGGCCGCGGGTGATCAGGACGCTCAGCGCGCCGCTGCCCATGCCGGGCACGGAGCCTCCGTCGTCGAGCACCCGGGAGGTGAGCGAGGAGCGCAGCTCTTCCTTGACGCCAGCCGCGGCCCGCTGCGATACGGATTCTGTGCCCCAGACCGCGAGCGAGCGCAGGACGGCGCCGGCGATGCCGTTGGCGAACACCCAGCGCCAGTCCGGGCCGCCGGAGGCGAGCCCGGCAACTCCGGCGGCCACACCCGTGGCCAGGAGCACGAGCCCCGCGGCCTTGACGGCTGCCAGCAGTCCCAGCAGGTACAGCGCGCGGCGGCTGGCCGCGCTGACCGGAAGCACCGGTTTCACTGGGCGTTCACCGTGTGGGCAGCCGGAATGGACTCAGCCGTGATGCGCTTGCGGAAGACCCAGTACGTCCAGCCCTGGTAAAGGACCACCAGGGGCAGGCCGAAGAGCGAGACCCAGGAAATCACGGTCAGGGTGTAGTCGGACGACGACGCGTTGTCCACGGTCAGGCTCCAGGCGGGATCCAGTGTGGAGGGCAGCACGTTCGGGTAAAGCGAGGCAAAGATCGTGAACACACCGGCCACCAGGAACAGCCCCATCCAGCTGAAGCTCCAGCCTTCGCGGCCGCGGCGCGCCGAGACCCAGGCAAACACGACGGCCAGCACCGCGATGACCAGCGGAATCAGGGTCAGCGCCTTGCCGTTCTGCTGCTGGACCACAATGGCCCAGGCGGCCATGGGCAGCACGGCCAGCGGCAGCCAGCGCACGACGGCGCGGCGGGCCCGCATTTCAATGTCGCCCCGGGACTTCAGCGCCAGGAACGCGCAGGCATGGACCAGGCAGAACGCGACGACGGCCAGGCCGCCCAGGACCGCGTAACCGTTGAACCAGGCGAAGGCTCCTCCCACCCGGTCGCCGTTTTCGTTCAGCGGCAGTCCGGTGGTGGTCAGCGCCAGCGCCGCGCCAACGCCGAAGGCCGAGATGAAGGAGCCCAGGGCCATGGCCCAGTCCCAGCGGCTGCGCCAGCGGTCATCGTTGTGCTTGCCGCGGTATTCGATGGACACCGCCCGGAAGATCAGGCCCAGCAGGACAAAGACCAGCGGAATGTACAGTGCCGAGAACAGTGCGGCGTACCAGAGCGGGAAGGTGGCAAAGGTCATGGCACCGGCCGTAATCAGCCACACCTCGTTGCCGTCCCAGACCGGACCGATGGTGTTGAGCATGACCCGGCGGTCCTTTTCACTGCGGCCCATCAGCTTCATGAGCATGCCGACGCCAAGGTCGAAGCCTTCCAGGAAGAGGTAGCCGGTCCAGAGGAAGGCCAGGACGATGAACCATAGTGTGGATAGCGAAATCACTTCTGAGCTCCAGATCGCTTAGTAGGCAAAGCCGGGTTAGTACGCAAAGCCGAGGACATCGTCGGGCTGCTTGGCCCTGCCGCCGCCGGAGGAGCCGCCGGGTCCGTCGGACCCGTCGCTGCCGGTTCCGTCGTCACCGCCGGCGGAGTCGAGTCCGCCGGAGGAGCCGCCGTCGCCGCCGTGCAGCAGCTCGGGCATCGCAGAGGGCACGCCGCCGCGGGTGAACTTGAACAGCAGCCGCACCTCCACGATCAGCAGGGCCAGGTAGACGACGACGAAGGCAGCGAGCGAGAAGAGCAGCTCCGCCCGTGAGACCCCGGGCGACACGGCAGCGGCGGTGAACATGAACACCTGATCAATGCCGGTGAAGCTGGGGTTGGGGGCCACGACGAAGGGCTGGCGCCCCATCTCGGTGAAGATCCAGCCGGCGCTGTTGGCCGCAAACGGAGCCAGGATGCCGAACACTGCCAGGCGCATGAGCCACTTCGACTGCGGCACGGTGCCCTTGCGGGTTACCCACAGTGCTGCCGCTGCGGCGGCGGCGGCGATACCGCCGAAGCCGATCATGAGCCGGAAGCCCCAGTAGGTCACGGACATGACCGGCAGGTAGTCGATTTCGGTGCCGGCCTGCTCGCCGTACTTGGGATCGTCCGGGATGTGCGTGCCGTAGGCCTCCTGGTACTCGGGGATCAGGGTGTTGACGCCCTTGATCTCGGTGTCGAAGGTGTTGTTGGCCAGGAAGGACAGGAGACCGGGGACTTCAATCACAGCAGTGACATCGTCGCAGTCCCGGGCTCCGACGTCCCCGATGGAAAGGATGGAGAAGGAGGTTCCGTCATGGCAGGCGGCCTCCGCGGCGGCCATCTTCATGGGCTGCTGCTCGAACATGAGCTTGCCCTGCAGGTCACCGGTGATGGCGGTGCCGGCGAAGGAGACCATGGCCACCACCGCCCCGATGCGCAGCGACTTGATCCACACGCTGTGGTCGGCCTTGTCGCGGCCAATCTCCGGGCGCTCACCGACGTTTACGGTGCCGTCCTCATTGACGGTGTCAATGCCGTCGCGGCGCCGTTTCCACAGGTGGTACCAGGCGATGCCGAGCAGGAAGCCTCCGCCACGGCGAGTGCGGCGGTGATCTGGTGCGGGAAAGCCACCAGGAGGGTGTTGTTGGTCAGAACGGCCCAGATGTCATTCAGGACAGGGCGGCCGTCCACCATTTCCACGCCAACGGGATGCTGCATCCAGGAGTTCGCGGCCAGAATGAAGTAGGCGGACAGGACGGAGGCCAGGACGGCAATCCAGATGGAAGCCAGGTGAACCTTCTTGGGCAGCCGGTCCCAGCCGAAAATCCACAGCCCCAGGAAGACGGACTCGGTGAAGAAGGCCAGCAGTGCCTCCAGGGCCAGCGGGGCGCCGAAAACATCCCCCACAAAGCGGCTGTACTCGCTCCAGGCCATGCCGAACTGGAACTCCTGCACCAAGCCGGTGGCGATGCCCATGATGAAGTTGATGAGGAAGAGCTTTCCCCAGAACTTGGTCATCCGCAGGTATTCGTCCTTGCCGGTGCGGACCCACATGGTCTGCAGGGTGGCAACCACAAGCCCCAGGCCGATGGTCAGCGGCACCATGAGGAAGTGGTAAACGGTGGTGATGCCGAATTGCCAGCGGGCAATATCGAGAGCTTCAAGGGAGGATTCCTTCAGTCGAGCCAGAAGTTCTACAGAGCGTAGAAAATCATTCTGTTCATGATCGTAGAACACTTCCGAAAAGTTTTCTACGTGATGTAGAACCAGTGCTGAAAAGCCTGTACATTAGGAACACCACACCTCCTCCGCCCGGCGCCGCGCTGATGCATACGGCCCGCAGCGGACACTGGAGGTTTTGAAGATGCGTGATGAGAAGGACGGGACACGATGGCCACCCTCGGCGAGCTGGAACGGGCAACAATGGAGCTCCTATGGGAGTCCCCGGAGGCGGCCAGCGCGAATGAACTGCGCGAAAAACTGGCCCAGGGCAACCCCGGAGCCGGTGCCGGAGGCGGCAAGGGACTGGCAGTGACCACCATCCTTACCGTGCTCTCCCGCCTGGAGAAGAAGGGCCTGGTGGAGCGTGAGCGGAACATCCGCCCGCACCGCTACCGGGCCGTCACCACCAAAGCCGAACACACGGCCGAACTGATGCATGAGGTTCTCGGTTCCGTCAGCGACCGCGAAGCCGTACTGGCCCGGTTCATCGGATCCGTCTCCGTCACTGAGGCGGAGACGCTCCGGCGGCTGCTCGGCGGCGCCTGACCCGGTAGCCACAGCTACCCGCCGCGGTGTTTTGGGCCTCATACTATTTGGCTGCGCTTGCCATCGTGCTGGCGTGGCCGGTTCCCATTGCCCTGTCCCGGGCCAAGTGGCCCGTCCGGTCCCCCTTCACGGCCATGGTCCTGTGGCAGGCCATAGCACTGGCCGGCGGCCTGTCCATGATCGGGGCGATGCTGACCTGGGGCCTTGAGCCCCTCGGCGACAATCTTGTCTCGGCCCTGCACGGACTGTGGAACATCCTGCTGGACCGCTCTCCGGCCACGACACTGGGCCTGGTGCATGTCTTCGCCCTCAGCACCGCGGTGCTGCTGGGCATCCACCTGGTTTTCACCCTGCTGCTGACGTACTACCGGATCCGCCGCGCCCGCCGCCGGCACCGCGGCATGCTCACCCTGCTGAGCTCCCCCTCGGACACCCGGCCCGCCACAGTGGTGATCAGCCACCCCACGCCGGTGGCATACTGCCTGCCCGGTGGAGCGCGTTCCGTGACGGTCCTCTCGGACGGGCTGCTGGAAATGCTCTCCGACGAGGAGCTCTCAGCCGTCCTCATCCACGAAAAAGCGCATCTATCCCAGCACCATCATCTGCTCCTTTGGGCCTTTGCCGCCTGGCGGGCTGCCCTCCCCTGGCTGCCGACCTCGCAGCTGGCCCAGCAGTCCGTCAACGAACTCATCGAAATGCTGGCCGACGACGAGGCCCTGCGCACGGTGAAGCCCGAAACCCTGATCCGGGCCGTAGCGATCGTGGGCACCGGCGCGCAGCCCGCGGACGGTGGCCTTCAGAGCTCCGCATTGAAAGGACGGGACGCGTCCCTGCTGGCCGGCCCCGAGGAACACGAGCGGCTGGGCACCGTCCGACGGCTGAGCCGGCTGCTGACGCCCCTGCCGCCGCTGCCGGCCTGGCAGCGGACGGCGGTGCTCATCATTGCGGCGCTGCTGCTGACCGTTCCCACAACCCTGCTGATCGCACCGGGAATGCTCTAGGCATCGATCCGGTCCCGGTCCAGCATGGCGGCTCCGGCGACGATGAAGTCCTTGCGGGGAGCTACGTCGCTGCCCATCAGCAGTTCGAAGGCGCGCTCGGCGTCGGCCGCCTGGTCAATGCGCACCCGGCGCAGGGTCCGGTGCCGCGGGTCCATCGTGGTTTCCGCCAGCTGGTCCGCATCCATTTCACCCAGGCCCTTGTAGCGCTGAATGGGCTCCTTGTAGTTTTTCCGTCCTTCCGCAGCTTGGTCAGCAGCTGGTGCAGCTCCTTCTCGCTGTAGGTGTAGATCATCTCGTTGGGCTTGGAGCCGTGGTGGATGACCTCCACCCGGTGCAGCGGCGGAACCGCCGCATAGACCCTCCCGGCCTCCACCAGCGGACGCATGTACCGGAAGAACAGGGTGAGCAGCAGGGTCCGGATGTGCGCGCCGTCGACGTCTGCGTCGGTCATGAAGATGACCTTGCCGTAGCGGGCGGCGTCGAGCTGAAAACTGCGTCCGGATCCGGCGCCGACGACCTGGATCAGGGCGGCACATTCGGCATTGGAGAGCATGTCCGCCACCGAGGCCTTCTGCACGTTGAGGATCTTCCCGCGGATCGGCAGCAGGGCCTGGTAGTCGGAGGAGCGGGCGAGCTTGGCGGTGCCGAGAGCGCTGTCACCCTCCACGATGAACAGCTCGGAGCGTTCACTGTCGTCAATCCGGCAGTCGGCCAGCTTGGCCGGCATGGAGGACGTTTCCAGGGCATTCTTCCGGCGCTGCGTTTCCTTGTGCTGGCGGGCGGAGATGCGGGATTTCATCTCCGAGACGACTTTCTCCAGCAGCAGTGCCGACTGGGCCTTATCCGCGCGGGCACTCGAATTGAGCCGGGCCGTGATTTCCTTGTCCACCACCTTTGCCACGATTGCCCGGACCGCCGAGGTACCCAAAATCTCCTTGGTCTGGCCCTCGAACTGGGGTTCGGCAAGCCGGACCGTCAGGACGGCGGTGAGCCCGGCGAAGACGTCGTCCTTTTCGATCTTGTCGCTGCCGGCCTTAAGCTTGCGGGCGTTGGCCTCAATCACCTTCCGGAACGTCTTCAGCAGCGCCTGTTCAAATCCGGCCTGGTGCGTCCCGCCCTTGGGGGTGGAAATGATGTTCACGAAGCTGCGGATGTTCGTTTCGTAGCCGATGCCCCAGCGCAGGGCGATGTCCACCTCGCACTCACGCTCCACCTCGGCAATCTTGCTGTGTCCGGAGTCATCGAGCACGGGCACTGATTCCTTGAATTTCCCGCTGCCCTGCAGCCGCCAAATATCGGTGACGGGGGCGTCGGCAGCCAGGAAATCGACGAACTCGGTGATGCCGCCGTCGTGCTGGAACACTTCCTCGATCGGTCCGGCCTCACCGGGAGTGCCCGGCAGGCGCCGCTCGTCGCGCAGCGTGATGCGCAGGCCGGGCACCAGGAAGGAGGTCTGGCGGGCGCGGGCCTGCAGTTCGGTGTAGGAGAACCTGGCATCCGGGGTGAAGATTTGGCGGTCCGCCCAGTACCGGATCCGGGTGCCCGTCACACCGCGTTTCGCTTTGCCGACCACCTCCAGATTGGAGCTCTCCACGAACGGAGAGAACTTGGCCTCGGGGCTCGGAGACTTGCCCGTGTCCGCAAAGTGTCCCGGCTCGCCGCGCCGGAAGTTCATCTGGTAGGTCTTGCCCGCGCGGTCCACCTGTACGTCAAGGCGCGAGGACAGAGCGTTGACCACCGAGGCGCCGACGCCGTGGAGGCCACCGGACGCGGCGTAGGAGCCCCCGCCGAACTTGCCGCCGGCATGCAGCTTGGTGAAGACCACTTCCACGCCGGAGAGGCCGGTTTTCGGTTCGATGTCCACCGGGATGCCGCGGCCGTCGTCGTGGATTTCCACCGAACCGTCCGGATGCAGGACGATCTTAATGCTCTGGCCGTATCCGGCCAGGGCCTCATCGACGGAATTGTCTATGATCTCCCAGAGGCAGTGCATGAGTCCGCGGGAGTCCGTGGAGCCGATGTACATGCCCGGACGCTTGCGCACGGCTTCGAGCCCTTCCAGCACGGAAAGGTGGCGGGCGTTGTACTCAGTGTTTCGGGGCGCCACGTGTTTGAAACTCCTCAGGCCTGGGACCGTTAGCTGGCAGATCCGGTCGGCGGTTTCGTCCTCCGGCTGCGGCCCGGACGAAACCGGGCTACTTCCAAGGTTAAGGCCCGCCGGTGACACTGCCCGCCAGCGACTCAGCAGCGGTGAACCACCTCACAGCCGAACTGCCGTTTCCTACGCGCAGAGCGAAAGGCCGCCCGGAGTGCGAAGGGTGGGCGCGCAAAGATGGTTATATGAAGTATCAACACCCTAAGGAGGCCTTCATGACAGCAGCAGTAGCTACTCGTGAACTGAATACGCTGGACCGCTGCGACCGCTGCGGCGCACAGGCGTACGTACGTGCGGTACTTGAATCCTCGGGTGGGGAACTCCTCTTCTGCGGCCACCATGCACGGGCAGTGGAGACAAACCTCCGCCCGCTGACTTCTGAATGGCAGGATGAGACGTCCCGCCTCACGAAGAAGACAGAAGCGGCCCCCGCAGACTAGTGCCGCAAGAACGGTGAAACCGGATAACCGGACACCGGTACAGCTTGAAAGGCTCCTCCCGCCTGGCGGGGGGAGCCTTTTCGTGTCCGGAGCCTTTTTCGGGTCCGGAGCCTTTTCGTGTCCGCATGCGTCACCGAAGGTACTGCAGCCGCAGGTGCTTCCGCCCACCGGCCGGGCCTGCGGAATTAACTCACTGCGCTTAACGTACTGCGCCCCTGTTCCGACGAAGCGGAACAGGGGCGCAGTACCCGGCCGAAGAAACATCCTGCGGTGCCGCGCACCGCTGATGCCTGGCCGGGCTGGTTCCTGGGCGGGGCGGCCCTTAGTCCAGGTAGTCGCGCAGAACCTGCGACCGGGACGGGTGGCGCAGCTTGGACATCGTCTTGGATTCGATCTGTCGGATCCGCTCGCGGGTTACGCCGTAGACCTTTCCAATCTCGTCCAGTGTCTTAGGCTGTCCGTCGGTGAGGCCGAAGCGCATGGCCACCACGCCCGCTTCGCGCTCGGACAGGGTATCCAGCACCGAGTGCAGCTGCTCCTGCAGCAGCGTGAAGCTCACGGCGTCGGCCGGAACCACAGCTTCGGAGTCCTCAATGAGGTCGCCGAACTCGGAGTCCCCGTCCTCACCCAGCGGCGTGTGCAGGGAGATCGGCTCGCGGCCGTACTTCTGCACTTCGACGACCTTTTCAGGGTCATATCCAGTTCCAGGGCCAGTTCTTCAGGCGCGGGCTCGCGGCCCAGGTCCTGCAGCATCTGGCGCTGGACGCGGGCCAGCTTGTTGATGACCTCGACCATGTGCACCGGGATGCGGATGGTGCGGGCCTGGTCTGCCATGGCACGGGTGATGGCCTGACGGATCCACCAGGTGGCGTAGGTGGAGAACTTGAAGCCCTTGGTGTAGTCGAACTTCTCGACGGCACGGATCAGACCCAGGTTTCCTTCCTGGATGAGGTCCAGGAAGAGCATGCCGCGGCCGGTGTAACGCTTCGCCAGCGAAACCACGAGCCGGAGGTTGGCCTCCAGCAGGTGATTCTTGGCGCGCTTGCCGTCGTGGACAATGAACTCCAGCTCGCGCTTGAGCTTGGGGTCCATGTTCGGATCAGCTGCGAGCTTCTCTTCCGCAAAGAGCCCGGCTTCGATTCGCAGGGCAAGATCAACTTCCTGCTCTGCATTCAGCAGGGCAACCTTACCGATCTGCTTCAGATAATCCTTGACCGGATCTGCGGTTGCGCCGGCGGAGACGACCTGCTGGGCAGGGGCGTCGTCGTCGTCGGCATCGGAGTACACAAACCCTGAACCGGTCGGCGCTGCCTCCGGTGCGTCCGGGGCATCGAGGTCCGGCTCGGCGGGCTCGGCCTCGGTCTGCGGCTCATCCTCTTCGGCGGCGGTTGCGGCCTTGGCCGGTTTGGCCGTCTTGGCGGCGGTTTTGCGGCCGGCTGCAGTGGTACCTGACTTCGCTGCTGCGGGCTTCCGCACGGCAGCCTTGCGGACTGTCTTCACCGCGGTCTTTTCGCCGGCAGCGGATTCCATCGGAGCCGAAGCTTCGTCTGCGGCAGTGCGCTTGCTTGCAGTGTCAGTCTCTTCGACTGCAGTTGTCTTTCTCGGCGACACAGAAAACCTTTCATACGGCGGGCTGTGGAATCGCCATTGGGGGCAACACCACTATGACCCTGTCAAGTCCGTGCTTGAATTCAAGCGATCCCTCCACTGCGGTGCTCCTACTGGAACATCCGCGCGGCGGTTTTTGTTCCCTCTGCGCAAACGGCAAAAGGCCCAAAAGCGATACTTGATACACGAACCCGACCGGGTCTCGGTTCCCATTGTCTCATGATTTCCCCCAGCAGCCAGCAATGACAGGACCGGAGCCGGACCGGGGCCGCCCTTTCGCACGTAGGCCTCCACCGCGGTGCCGGGGGGCACTCCGTCTGCCCCGGCTCCGTGGACGCTGTGATCCCACCGCCGGTCAGGACTGTGGCTCGACCGCCGCCGAGGGCGGTACGGGTGGCGGGGCGTTCCGCGAGCGGGGAGGGCCTGTCTGCCCGGCCTAGGTGCGGGCATCGCCCGGGTGCCGTTCCGGTGCTCCCCGCCAGGCCGTTTCGGCGGTTCGGGCCCACAGCGGGAAGATGCCGGTGGCCAGGAGCTCGTCCAGCAGTTCCGCCAGCCGGTACCCCGGGTATGCCTCCAGGCAGCGGGCCAGGTAGAGCTGGGCCCGTGATCCCCTCCCCTGGCCCATTCAATCCAGGCCAGCAGGCTCAGCAGGGCAGCCGCCGCTTCGCCGTCCGGTGCGGCTTTGCGGTCCACTTCGGGCTGACTGTCCGGATCCGCTTGGCTGTCCGGATCCGCTTGGCTGTCCGGTTCAGCTTGGCTGTCCGGTTCAGCAGCCGCGCCTCCTCCTCCTGGCGCGCCGCCTCCCGCCGCGGCTGCAAGCAGCTCGCTGAAAACTCGAAAGGCTGCGTCCATTCCGGCCCAGTTTGGAACACCGGCGTACCGGCCGACGAGAACGTCCCGGAAGTCCCGCCCCGGATCCGCTGAGGCGCTGCGGCCCGGCAAACCGGGCGGACCCGCCTTCGGCGCCGGCCCTGCTCCACCTCCGGCGCCCGGTGTTCCTCCGCCACGCAGCTCCCACTCGTGGAACCGCCCGCCGGGTCCCGCCGGCAACAGCGGCTGTCCGTCCCCGGCCGACAGAAGAGCGCATGCCTCTGCACCGCCCATAGCGGCGGTGCTGCCCAGGGCGGCCATCACCAGGAGAGTGTCGCGCACCGGACGGATACGGAGGCTGGCCAGCAGGAACCCGGCGGCCTCGGGATTTGCGCGGAGCTCCGGGCAGCCGGTTCCTGCCGCGGCCCCGGCGGACCGGGCCCGGTCCGGCGGCAGTGCAGCTGCTCCGGCGAGAAACTCGTCCCAGACCGCGAGGGTGCCGGCGAACTGCGAACGCCGGCACCAGCGTCCCCTGAGCCTGCGGGAGTAGTGCGCCCGGAAGCGCGCCGCTTCCCCGGCACTTGTCCACTCCCGCGACAGGTCCAGATCCACGGCCTCAGTCAGGGACCGGGCATAGGCGCTGCCCCGGTAGATCATTTCTGCGCTGAGGGTGCTGTCGGTGATCTGGCTCAGGGCGTGGCCAGGCCAGGGGCAGCACGTACTGTCAGTGCAAAAGTACTCCCGCCAGGCAGTCTGGGACACGAGCCAGCCGTCACGAATAGGCAGACCTGCCCCGGCGAGGTGGCGGCCAAGCTGCTCGACGAGTTTCCGGTGCGGAGGAAGGCCCGGTTTCTTCCACTTCCGGTGGGTGTACATGGCCATCAGAACTCCGTTGGCGGATTCATCCGAGCGCAGCAGCTCCGTCACCCGGAGCGCAAACGCCGAATAATCAACGGTGCCGACCGGCAAATCCAGCCGCAGAGTGGCACCGAGGCGCGAGGAATCCATGGTCATGAGCACCAGTGACTCGTGCGGGACGAACCCGAGGCTGTGGGGTATGAAGGCCAGGATGTCCACGGGTCCGCTGACCGCAAAAGGTTCCTGCACATATCGGCCGCTGGGAGGGTTCGTCATGGGTCGAGCTTCCCGGCACGCAAGGCACGCTGCCAGCCGCCGCCGAACAGCTGTGGACAGGAGACGGACTGCCCTTTGGCCGCTGGCCCAGTGGAGGAACAGTCGTCGAGCGGCTTCGGATACCCGGCCGGTGATTAGGCGGCTACGACGCTAGCCGCCGCCGGTGTCTCCGTCACCCGCGCGTCCGGCCTGCCGGGACCTGCGGGCCGCCTGCTTCGCCTGCCGTTCCCGGGCGATGGCCTCACGCAGCGGCGGCAGCCGGAGTCCGTTATCGGCCATGCGCGCCCGGACCCGGCCGCGGGTCCGGAGGATACCGGCCACGCCCACGCCCATTACCGCGAACTGGACGGCCAACGCCAGACGGAATGAGTCCAGCGCATAGAGGTCTCCTCCGGAGAAACCGGTGGCGTGCAGGACATCCAGCACGACTCCAATCAGGTACATCGAGACCAGCGAGGCGATGAACCCGCCGATGTTCACAATGCCGGTGGCAGTACCGAGCCGGTGGCCCGGGTTGTAGGTTCGGGCAAAGTCAAAGCCGATCATCGACCCCGGCCCGCCGACAGCCAGCACTGCAACCAGCACCGCGAGCAGCCACAGCGGCGCCGGCCCCGGGTACAGCAGCACGGCAAGCCAGGCTGCCGCGATGGCAGCCGCGATCAGCAGCACCATAGTGGAACGCCGCAGCGGGTGGCGCCCCACCCAGGAGCCCAGCCAGGGACCGCAGACCACGGCGACCGCCACAAACAGGGTCATAAGGGCCGACGCGCCCGAAGATTCCACCCCTTCGGCGCTGACCAGGTACGGGAAGCCCCACATCATGACGAAGACGGTTCCCGGGAACTGGATCGTGAAATGGGTCCACATGCCCAGCCGTGTTCCGGGCTGGCGCCAGGCCTCGGCCAGTGACGTGGCGGTCTGACGAAGGGGAAGCAGCGCAGGCGCCTCCGCACCGCTGGGGCGGTTGCGTACCAGGAGAAGGGTCAGCACAAGGATCAGCACGGAGAGGGACGCCGCGGACACGAACGCCGTGTTCCAGCCGAATTCGTGCAGGACAAACGCAAACGGCACCGCGCTGGCAATTTGGCCCAGCTGGCCGATGATTCCGGTCCATTGGGTGAGGACGGGAATGTGCCGGCCGTTGAACCAGGCCGGGAGCAGCCGCAGGACGCTGATGAAGGTCAGGGCGTCGCCGGCGCCCACCAGCGATCGGCCCAGAATCCCGCCGCCCACGGAGTCGGCGGTGGCCAGCTGCAGCTGTCCGGCCACCATCAGCGCGGCCCCGCCGGCGATGAGGAGCCGCGGACCGAACCGGTCGACGAGCACGCCGACGGGAATCTGCAGTCCGGCGTAAACCAGCAGCTGCACCACGGTAAAAACGGAGAGAATCGAGGCGGTGGCGTCGAAACGCTCGGTGGCTTCCAGCCCTGCGACGCCGAAGGTGGTGCGCTGGGTTACGGCAACAAGGTACGCGAGGACACTGATGCCCCAGACAAACCAGGCGCGGACGCTGTTCATCCCCGCACCTCCGTGCAGTTATTCCCTGGGGTAGTCCCGCGGTGCCGTTCCGGGCTCCCGGCCCGGCTGTCCCGACGTGTCAGTGTTCCCACCAGTTCCTGCGTCCTCCGTTGAATCCTCGTGTGAATCGTCGTGATTTTCGGGCCACAGCGCCTCGGATTCCTCCTCGGCCTGAGGGCTGGCCAAATACGCTTCGACCGCGGCGCCGAGTTCCTCCGCGTCGGCGAGCTCGTCGTTGTCCTTCACGAGCAGGGAGCGCCGGACCGTGCTGTCCGTGTATTCGTCAAAGCGCTTCTCCAACGTGGCCACCACGCCCTTGACCTCGGCGGAGGCCTCCACCTGTTCGGCAATCTGGCGTTCGACGTCGCGTCCGGCCTCGCGCAGGCGGTCGGTGGGCAGCACCAGCGATGCCGCGGCCCCCAGATATTCCAGGCCGGCCACTGCCGCCGGCGGAAACTCTGCCTCCGCCAGGTAGTGCGGCACGTGCATGGCATGGCCGACGACGTCGATCCCGGCCTGCGTCAGGCGCAGCTCCAGGACGTGCCCCACGGCAGCCTGGATTTGTGCGCTGGGACGCCAGGAGCTGATCCCGGCCATAAGGTCGGGCCGGTTGCCGTGAACGGTGACGCCGACCGGGCGGGTGTGCGGTACGGGCATCGGAATCGAGTGGATCCAGCTGACCCGCTCCACCTCGTAGGTCTTCGCCAGGTGCACGACGGCGGCAGCGAACCGCTCCCACTGCACGTCCGGTTCAAAGCCGGTCAGGAAAAGGAAGGGCTCGCCGAGCCCGTCATAGAGCCGGTAGAGATTCAGCAGCGGGGGTTCGTAATCGGCCAGATGGTCCTCCGCGAAGGCTATCTGGGGGCGCCGGGCACGGTAGTCGATGAGCTGGTCCGCGTCGAAGGACGCCACCAGGTCATGGTCGAGTGTTTCCAGCAGCTCCTCACGGATCTGGGAGACGACGTGGCCGGCCTCGGCAAAGCCGGTAAAGCCCATCAGAAGCTGCAACCCGTGCAGGCCGGCGTCGTCAGCCACCTCAGGATTCAAGTTAAACAGGGTCAGCGGATCAAGCATGTCTTCCCCTTCAATGCTTCCATGGTCTTCGGTCCCCCGAGATTTGCGATGGTTCCCCGCTTCGGCTCCGGAGGTCTTCTCCGCTCGCGGCTGGGGCGGCGCAGGGTGCGCTGTTGATTACTCAAGGGTAAACGCCGCCGCCCACGCGTTTCATTCCCGTCCGCCGAGGGCGCACTCCCGGATCGCAGGCGGCTGCGGCGCCGGCAAGAGACTACGATCTGTACTGAGGGGCCGCGCCGGCACTACGCGGGACGCGGGAGAACGCGGCACCAGCAACCAATTCGTGCAAACGTAAGGATGAAACTTCGTGGTTAAAACGAACGAGCCAAATCTGTCGGTGGTCTCCCGGGATGTGCAGAAAGTACCGGCCCAGGCACTGGTGGTCGGGATCGGGCAGACCTCCGGCGGCCCCGTTCTTGTTGAAAGCCCGCTGAGCCCGAAGGCGGCTTCCGCTCTCGCCGCTTCCCTGCCCCTCCTTGGCGTCACCGGTGCCGCGGACGAGGTTCACCGTCTGCCCGGGCTGCCCGAGCTTGAGGCCCAGATGCTGGTCCTGGCCGGCGTCGGGCGGGTCACCGCTGGGGTTCCGCTCAGCGAAGAAGCCCTGCGCCGCGCCGCAGGCTCCGCTGTCCGCCAGCTGGCCGGCACCGAGACGGTGGCCCTGGCCCTCCCCGCTGCCACCGTCGCTGATGCCGCCGCCGTTGCCGAGGGCGCCCTGTTCGGCGCCTACAGCTACAGCGAACACCGCACCGACAAGGGAACCATGCCCAAGGACCCGGTCCGCAGCATCGTCATCGTCACCCCCGCTGCAGACGAAAAGGCACTGGAGCCGGCGCTGGAACGGGCGCGGATCCTGGGCCGGGCCGTCAACGCCACCCGTACGCTGGTGAACCATCCCCCGAGCCACCTCTACCCCGAGACCTTCGCCGCAGCCGCCAAGGACCTGGCCAAGCCGCTGTCGGCAAAGGTCAAGGTCACCGTCATGGATGAGAAGAAGCTGGAGCGTGACGGCTTCGGCGGACTGATTGGTGTCGGCAAGGGTTCCTCCCGCCCGCCGCGCATGGTCAAGGTGGAATATTCGCCGGCGCGCGCCAAAGCCAAACTCGCACTGGTGGGCAAGGGCATCACGTTCGATTCCGGTGGACTGTCACTGAAGCCCGCTGCCGGCATGCAGACCATGAAGTGCGACATGGGCGGCGCCGCCGTCGTGCTGAACGCACTGCTGGCCATCGCGGAACTGGGGCTGCCCGTAAGGGTTACCGCCTGGCTTTGCCTGGCCGAAAATATGCCCTCGGGCACGGCCCAGCGCCCCGGCGACGTCATGACGACCTACGGCGGCCGCACCGTTGAGGTGCTGAACACTGACGCTGAAGGCCGTCTGGTCATGGCCGACGGCCTGGTCGCCGCATCAGAGGAAGCCCCGGACGTGCTGATCGACGTGGCCACCCTGACCGGCGCACAGATGATCGCCCTGGGCAACCGGGTCTCGGCTGTCATGGGTGAGGAGGGCGTACGCGACGCCGTAAAGGCCGCTGCGGACCGTTCCGGCGAACTGTTCTGGCCCATGCCGATTCCCGAGGAGCTCCGCGCGTCCCTGGACTCCCAGGTGGCGGACATCGCCAACCACGGTGAACGGTTCGGCGGCATGATGACGGCTGCCACGTTCCTGCGTGAATTCGTCGGCGAGGTCGACGGCGTGAAGATCCCGTGGGCGCACCTGGACATTGCCGGTCCGGCCTTCAACGAAGGCGCACCGTACGGCTATACCCCCAAGGAGGGCACCGGCGTGGCAGTTCGCACGCTCGTCGCCTACGCGGAAGACGTTGTCTCCCGCTCCGCCTAGATACTGCGTATAGCACCGGCCCCGTTCAGGGACCACCCGGAACCACTGGTGTGGCTGGTGTTTCTCGTTACACTTCCCGCCGGCGGGCCTTCACCGAGTGGATGCAGTCCTGCCGGCGGGATAGTGTGAGAGACAATCACAACCGCCCAAATCACTAAAACGACGCGCCCATGTGCGTCACCGATTACGCGAGGGAGCGTCCAAGTGGCCGAAAAGGCAACTGCGCAAGAATTCGACATCCTGATCCTGGGAGGAAGCGGCGGTTACGCCGCCGCCCTCCGTTCCGTGGAACTGGGTTTCTCCGTAGGACTCATCGAGAAGGGGAAGCTGGGCGGCACCTGCCTGCACAACGGCTGCATTCCCACCAAGGCCCTGCTGCACTCGGCGGAAATCGCCGAGAATGCGAAGTCGGCCTCGAAGTACGGCATCAAGGCCACCTTCGATTCCGTGGACATGACGGCGGTGAACTCCTACAAGGACAACATCATTGCGGGCAAGTTCCGCGGACTGCAGGGCCTGATCAAGTCCAAGGGCATCACTGTTATCGAGGGTGAAGGCAAGCTCACCAGCGAGAAGACCATTGAGGTCAACGGCGAGACGTACACCGGCGCCAACATCATCCTGGCCACCGGCTCCTACTCCCGCTCCCTGCCGGGACTGGAAATCGGCGGCAAGGTCATCACCTCCGACCAGGCCCTGAAGATGGACACCGTTCCCAAGAGCGCGGTCATCCTCGGCGGCGGCGTCATCGGCGTCGAATTCGCTTCGGTCTGGAACTCGTTCGGCGTGGACGTCACCATTGTGGAGGGCCTGCCCTCGCTGGTCCCGAACGAGGATGCCGCCATCATCAAGAACCTGGAGCGCGCCTACAAGAAGCGCGGCATCAAGTTCAGCACCGGCATCTTCTTCGACAACGTCAAGCAGAACGACGACGGCGTCGTCGTCACGCTCGCCGACGGCAAGACCTATGAAGCGGACCTCCTGCTCGTGGCCGTCGGCCGCGGACCGGTCACCGCAAACCTGGGTTACGAAGAAGCGGGCCTGACCATGGACCGCGGCTTCGTCATCACCAACGACCGCCTGCACACCGGTGTCGGCAACGTCTACGCCGTCGGTGACATCGTTCCCGGCCTGCAGCTGGCCCACCGCGGCTTCCAGCAGGGCATCTTCGTGGCCGAGGAAATTGCCGGTCTCAAGCCGGTCATCGTCGAAGACGTCAACATCCCGAAGGTCACCTACTGCGAGCCGGAAATCGCTTCCGTGGGCCTGACCGAAAAGGCCGCCAAGGCCAAGCTCGGCGACGATAACGTCCAGGTCCAGGAGTACAACCTGGCCGGCAACGGCAAGACCTCCATCCTCGGCTCGTCCGGGCTGATCAAGATGGTCCGCGAAAAGGACGGCCCCATCGTGGGCGTCCACATGATCGGCGGCCGCATCGGCGAGCAGATCGGTGAAGCACAGCTGATCGTGAACTGGGAAGCCTACCCGGAAGACCTCGCGAGCCTGCTGCACGCCCACCCCACGCAGAACGAAGCACTCGGCGAGGCTGCCATGGCCCTCGCCGGCAAGCCCCTGCACGGCTAAAGCCAAGAACCAACGCCTGGTGCACCCGGGAACGCAAACCCCGGGTGCACTAGGCTTTCCACCACCAGCACCAGCGGTACGGCTGGTCCAGAAGATCTAATAAGGAGAAACGGGGACAATATGTCTGAAACCGTGAACTTACCCGCCCTTGGTGAAAGCGTCACTGAAGGCACCGTCACCCGCTGGCTCAAGGCCGTGGGCGACAGCGTCGAGGTAGACGAGCCGCTGCTGGAAGTTTCCACTGACAAGGTCGATACCGAAATCCCGTCGCCGGTCGCCGGCGTCATCGAGGAAATCCTCGTGGCCGAAGACGAGACCGCTGAAGTTGGCGAGGCGCTGGTGCGCATCGGCGACGGCGACGGCTCCGGCGCCAAGGACGACGGCGGCAGCGCCGCCAATCAGGAAGCCCCGGCCGAAGAGGCCGAGGAAGCTCCCGCCGAAGAGGCTCCCGCAGCCGACGAAGCTCCCGCCGAGGAGACTCCCGCAGCCGAGGAAGCTCCGGCAGAGTCCGGTGCCGGCGAAGGCACCGACGTCACCCTCCCCGCCCTCGGCGAGTCCGTCACCGAAGGCACCGTTACCCGCTGGCTGAAGGCCGTGGGAGATGACGTTGAGGTTGACGAGCCGCTGCTGGAGGTCTCCACCGATAAGGTCGATACCGAGATCCCCTCCCCCGTTGCCGGCAAGCTGCTGGAAATCCGCGTCAACGAGGACGACACCGCCGAGGTTGGCTCCGTTCTGGCCGTCATCGGTTCCGGTGCCGCCGCTCCGGCCAAGGCCGAGCCGAAGGAAGCAGAGCCCGTAGCGGCAGCATCCAACGACGAGCGCGAAGCCCCGGCTGCAGAGCCGAAGAAGGAAGAAGCACCTGCCCCGAAGCAGGAGGAGAAGAAGCCTGAGCCCAAGGCCGAGGCTCCCAAGCAGGAAGCTCCGAAGCAGGACGCTCCCGCCGCCTCCGAGCCCGAAGGCACCTACGTCACCCCGCTGGTGCGCAAGCTTGCCAACCAGCACGGCGTGGACCTGTCTACGGTCAAGGGTTCCGGCGTCGCCGGCCGCATCCGCAAGCAGGATGTCCTCGAGGCTGCCGAGGCCAAGAAGGCCGCCGATTCCACGCCCGCCGCGGCACCGGCTTCCCAGGCTTTCCCGTCCTCGGACAAGGCAGCCCCTGCACAGATCAGCGACGCCAGCGCCAAGCTGCGCGGCACCACGGTTAAGGCACCGCGGATCCGCCAGACCATCGCCCGCCGCATGATGGAATCGCTGCAGGAATCCGCCCAGCTGACCCAGGTCCAGGAAGTGGACATGACGCGCATCGCCAAGCTGCGCGCCTCCGCGAAGGACTCCTTCGCCGCCCAGAACGGTGCGAAGCTGACCTTCCTGCCGTTCATCGCCAAGGCCGTGACCGAAGCCCTAAAGCAGCACCCGAAGCTGAACGCCTCGTACGATTCAGACGCCCAGCAGATCACGTACCACGACGCCGAGCACCTCGCGATCGCCGTGGATACCGAAAAGGGCCTGCTGGTTCCCGTCATCAACGATGCCGGCGACCTGAACATCGCCGGGCTGGCCAAGCGCATCGGCGACGTCGGTTCGCGGACCAAGAACGGCAAGATCGGCCCCGACGAGCTCTCCGGCGGAACGTTCACGATCACGAATATCGGTTCCGTGGGCGCTCTCTTCGACACGCCGATCATCAACCAGCCGCAGGTGGGCATCCTGGGCACCGGCGCAATCGTGAAGCGCCCCGTCGTCCTGACCGACGCCGAGGGCAATGACACCATTGCCATCCGTTCCATGATGTACCTGTCCCTGTCCTACGACCACCGCCTGGTGGACGGCGCCGATGCAGGACGTTTCCTGCAGACGCTGAAGGCACGGCTCGAAGAAGGCAACTTCTCGGCAGACCTGGGCCTGTAGCTCCGGCCCTGCCAACGTATAACCGAAGCGGGCGCTTTCCTTCCGGGAGGCGCCCGCTTCGTCGTCCGGAGCAACACACTTTTCTACATGTTGTAGAAAAGTTACCTCCCTGCCCCGCCCGCTGCCAGAATGCTGACGGAGTGTCGGTAAGCTGGATATATGGACTTCCTACAGAGCTTCCTTGTCTTCCTGCACATCCTCGGCGCAGCAATCATCGTCGGCCTCTGGTTCGCCAGGATCAAGAATCCCACGGTGATGCCCGGCCAGTTCCACGGGGCACTGCTGCAGCTGGTCACCGGCCTGGCACTGGTCGCCGTGGCGGAAATGGGCGACGGCGATGTCAACCACATGAAGGTGGGCATCAAGCTCCTGATCGCCCTGGTGATTGCCGTGATGGCCTTCATCGGCCAGCGCAAGTACAAGAAGGACGAACCCGTGGGCAAGGGCCTGGCGAACGGTGTGGGTATCCTGACCATCGTCAACATCGCCCTCGCCACCATGTGGTAGCAGACACTGCGTTCGAAATAGGATGGGGTGAAGTGCCGGCGCATGCCGGACTTCACCCCATCCGCTTCTTAAGGAGCTCCCATGGCTACAGTCCGCTCAGCCCACACCGTCTGGAACGGCGATCTCTTCAACGGCCAGGGCGAGGTCACCCTCGACAGTTCAGGCCTGGGCACGTACGACGTCACCTGGAAGGCACGCGCCGAGGAAGCAAACGGCAAGACCAGCCCCGAGGAGCTGATCGCCGCGGCGCACTCAGCATGCTTCTCCATGGCCTTCAGCAACGGGCTGGCCGAGGCCGGCAAGACAGCCGAACGCATTGAAACGTCCGCTGACGTTACCTTTGTTCCCGGCACCGGAATCACCGAGAGCCGGCTCAAGGTCACTGCCGTGGTCCCCGGCCTGACCGCTGAGGAGTTCGGCGACATTGCCGAAGCGGCCAAGAGCGGCTGCCCGGTTTCGCAGGCCCTCGCCGGCATCAAGATCTCCCTGGACGCGACGCTCGAGTCCTAACCGGCCTTCCCTGCCACAACCGGCGGCCCGTGTTCCCTGTCCTCAGGAAGCACGGGCCGCCGGTGTTTTTCCCGGCGCCGGGCAGCCGTTGGCGGGACCGCTCATAAGCGTATTTTCGCCACTGCCGGTGAAGTCGTTCCGGGAGGAACCATTTCCGGGGTGCGGGGTATTCGGGCCCAAGGGGCGCGCGTACGGTAATTGATAAGCGAGCCTGGGCGGTACGCCGGGCGAGCGGTCCCGATACGATCGCAACTGCGTCTGAAGGTGAAGGTATGAACCTCACTCCCAAAGAAATGGACAAACTTTACGTCTACCAAGTGGCCGACTTGGCCCGCAAACGGCGCGACCGGGGCACCAAGCTTAATGTCAGTGAGGCCACCGCCCTGATCTGCGAGGCGATTCTGGAAGGTGCCCGCGACGGACGCACCGTCGCGGAGGTCATGGAGCTCGGCAAGACGATCGTCTCTGAAAGCCAGTGCATGGACGGCGTGCGTGAGCGCCTGCCGCTGCTGCAGGTCGAAGCGACGTTCGTCGACGGCAGCAAGCTCGTGTCCTGCCACGATCCCATCGGGGTTTAGGTTGGCCCAGCCCCCAGAGCCGCGTGTGACGGTGGTGCTGGTCGGAGGGCACGAGAGCAACAACGGCGCGGATCTCTCCTTCGCGGCGGAGGCCCTTCCCGATGCTCTCGTCACACCGGCAGGCAGGCCGCTGCACAATATGCTCACGCAGCTGCTCGGGCAGAGCCGACATGATCCCGGCACCAATCCCGCACCCGTCGTCGTACTTCCCATGACTTTCGGCCGCAACCCGACCCTTGTTGCCGATACGGCGAAGACGCTTCGCTGGCTGGGTGCGCAGACAACTCCCTCTGTGTCCTCCGCTCTGCCTTCCCCCGTGCCGCTGGCCCTGGCCGACCCTTTCGGCACAACCGACCACCTCACGGCATGGCTTCGGGCCGCGGCCACCGAGGTGCGCCGACGCGCACCACAAGCCGCCGTGCTGATCATTGCGGAGGCTGCCAACCCCTTCGACGACGCCGACCTCTACCGCATCGCGCATCTGGTGCGCACCCACGGAGCCGGCAACCCGGTGGAGACAGCCGCTGTCGACGACGTTGGCGCCCTCCTCTCGTCCGTGCAGCGGCTGCGGCTGCTCGGCAGCACCGAGACAGTCGTCGTCCCCGCCGGGTTCCGGCGGATGCCGACGGTGCACGGCGAGCCGGTTCCGTTTGGCGGCGACGGTTTCGCCAACACCGGGTTTTACGGGGCATTGCTCAGCGAACAGGCGGTGCTGCGCGTCATCCGCGAGCGTGTTCGCGATGCCCTGCATGCCCTCGACCACGGCCGCACCGGCATTGAGGCAGGCCTGCAGGCCGACCACGGACACGGCTATGCCCACTCGCACGCCTTTGAGGAGGCAAACGGCCACTCCCACCCGCACGGCAGCGCGGCGGGCGGCGGCCACACGCATCACCACCCTGCACCAATTGGTTTGAGCTGATCGGAAAATGACCCACCGTCACACCGCGTGCAGCGAAGCTGCGCCGCAAGGGAAGGAACAACCATGCTGGGCAGCCCCACTTATGGCCACAAAGAAGAAGACATCGAGATCAACGCCGGCAGGCCGAGCGTCACGCTGCTGGTCAGCAACACCGGAGACCGGGCCGTGCAGATCGGCTCCCATTTCCATTTCTTCGAAACCAACAAGGCGCTTTTGTTTGAACGCGAGCTCGCCTACGGCATGCACCTGGACGTGCCGGCGGGCACCGGTATCCGCATCGAGGCAGGAGACACCCGGGAGGTGACCCTCACGGCGTACGCGGGCAACCGGCGGGTGATCGGCTTCAATAACCTTGTCGACGGCGGGCTTGACTCTGCGGCAACGAAGATCCGGGCCATGGACCGGATGAAGGAACTCAAGTTCCAGAACGGCAAACCGAGCAGCACACCCAGTTCAAACAACGCGGGCCTTGCCGCTGAAACGGGCCGCCCGGAAGAAGGGAAGAAGTGATGGCTAAGATCTCGCGTAAGCAGTACACCGACCTGTTTGGTCCAACCACCGGCGACCGGGTCCGCCTGGCCGATACCAACCTGGTGATCGAGATTGAGAAGGACTACAACGAGGGCCACTACGGTGACGAGGTGGTCTACGGCGGCGGTAAGACCGCCCGCGACGGCATGGCGGCCGACCCCCAGGCGACGTCCGCGGAAGGCGTGCTCGACCTGGTGATCACGAACGCCATCATCCTGGATCCCGTGCTGGGAGTGGTCAAGGGCGATATCGGTGTGCGCGACGGGAAAATCGCAGGTGTTGGCAAGTCCGGCAACCCGCACACCCAGGACGGCGTGGATCCGCGCCTCGTGGTGGGGCCGGGCACCGAGTTGCTGGCCGGCGAGCATTTTATCGCCACCGCCGGCGGTATCGATTCGCACGTGCACTACATCTCGCCGGAACAGGCGCTGGCCACCCTCTCCAACGGCATCACGACCATCTTCGGCGGCGGCACCGGGCCAACCGACGGCACCAACGGTGTGACCACCACCCCCGGCGTCTGGAATCTCGCCCGAATGCTGCAGTCCGCCGAGGGAATGCCGGTAAACATGGGATTCCTCGCCAAGGGCAACGGATCACTGCCGGAAGCCCTGATGGAACAGATTGAGGGCGGTGCAGCCGGGCTCAAGGTACATGAGGATTACGGCACAACCCCGGCAGCCCTCAGCAATGCACTCGCCATGGCCGATCACTACGACGTGCAGGTCTCGGTGCACACCGACAGCCTCAACGAGTCCGGCTATGTCGAGAACACCCTGGACGCCATTGACGGGCGCACCATCCACACCTTCCACACTGAAGGTGCCGGCGGAGGACACGCCCCGGACATCATCAAGGTGGCCGGGCACCCCAACGTGCTCCCGTCGTCGACGAACCCGACGCTCCCCTACACCGTCAACTCGGTCGATGAGCTGCTCGACATGGTGATGGTCTGCCACCACCTCTCCCACGACATTCCTGAGGACGTCGCTTTCGCCGACTCCCGGGTGCGGGCCGAGACAATCTCCGCCGAGACCGTGTTCCACGACGAAGGCATCATCTCGATGGTTTCTTCGGATTCCCAGGCAATGGGGCGCATCGGCGAGTCGTTCATGCGCACCTTCCAGATCGCGCACCACTGCAAGGACCAGCGCGGCAAGCTGCCCGAGGACAGCCCGGACAACGACAACTTCCGCGTGCTGCGCTTTCTCGCCAAGATCACGATCAACCCGGCGATCACCCAGGGCGTGTCCGACTACATCGGCTCCCTGGAAGAGGGCAAGATGGCCGACATCGTGCTCTGGCCGGTCCAATCCTTCGGAGCCAAACCACGGCTCATCGTCAAAGGCGGGCTGATCAACTGGGCGCTCATGGGCGATCCGAACGCCTCGCTGCCGACCCTCAGCCGGTGTACTACCGGCCCATGTTCGGTGCGCAGGGCAGGGCGCTGCAGAGTACACGGGCGACCTTCATGTCCCGGGCGGCCATCGACAAGGGCGTGCCGGAAAAGCTCGGGCTGGAGAGCCAGGTGCTGCCGGTGCACCGCTGCCGCGGCATCGGCAAGCAGCACATGGTGCGCAACAGCGCTACGCCGAACATCGAGGTGGACCCGGAGACCTACAACGTGACGTACAACGGCACGCTGGCCACCATTCCGCCGGCACAGTCGCTGCCCCTGACCCAGCTGTTCTTCCTCGCCTAGGGGCGCCGGATGTCAGATGTACGGCAGTTGCTGGCAAGCCTCCAGTTCGCGGACTCGGCGTTTCCCAGCGGCTTCTACACCATGTCCCACGGACTGGAGGGGTACAGCCAGGACCGGCTGGTATCCCGCGGCGGAGTGCAGCAGCTGCTGGCCGGGCTGCTGCTGCACTCCGTCGGGCCTTCGGACGCAACGGCTCTCGCGGCAGCGCACCGCGCGGCAGGCGACAGCGACATTGAGCTTGTGCAGGAGATCGACCAGCGGTTGTTCGCCTCGAAGCTGAACGCCGAAATGCGCACGGCCTCCGTGCGGAGCGGGCACCAGCTGATCGATCTGGGCGCGGAACTGATTCAGCAGGCGCTGCTCGCCGAGTACGGCGAGCGGGTGCGGCTGCGCCGCACTCCCGGCTGCCAGCCGGTCGCGGCGGCGGTGGTGTACGCGGCTAACGGGGTTTGCACCCGGGACGCCGTGGCCTCGGATCTGTTCGCCTTTTCGGCGAGCTTTGTCGGGGCGGCGCTGCGGCTGCGGCTGACCGACCACCGGCATGCCCAGGCCGTCCTGCTGGAAACGGCCGGCGCCATAGAACAGGCCACCGAGGATGCGCTTGCCCGGAACCTCGCCGACCTTGGCGGCTGCGCACCCATGGCCGACATCATGTCAGCCCGGCACGAAAAGGCCGAGGCACGGCTGTTCGCGAGCTAAAGCCGGCCGGGACGGGACAACAAACGATGCAGCACCAACAGGTGCGCAGACACTGAACCAGCAGAGACCACGGAATGAGGAACTGATGAGCGAGAACGTGTTGAGGATCGGCATCGGCGGGCCCGTTGGCAGCGGTAAGACGGCACTGACGGAAGCGCTGGTACCGCGGCTGATTGCGGCCGGCCGCACCCCCGGCGTGATCACCAACGACATCTATACGCAGGAGGATGCCCATCATGTGCGCAGGGAGCTGGACGGCATCCTCGACCCCGAGCGCGTGGTCGGCGTGGAGACGGGGTCCTGCCCGCATACCGCCGTGCGCGACGACCCCACCATGAACCTGGCCGTCGGCGCGGAGCTGCTGGAGCGGTTTCCGGAGATCGACACGCTCATCTACGAATCGGGCGGCGACAACCTGACGCTCACCTTCTCGCCGGCACTGGCCGATGTCTTCGTGTTCGTGCTCGATACCGCCGAGGAGAGAAGATGCCGCGCAAGAGGGCCCGGGCATCACCGACAGCGACATTCTGGTGATCAACAAGATCGACATCGCGCAGTACGTGCGCACCAACCTCGACGTGATGGAAGCGGATGCGCACCGGGTGCGCGAGGACCGCCCCGTGGTGCTCACGAACTCGCTCACCGGAGTCGGGGTCGACGAACTCCACCGGCAGATTATGACGCAGTGGAACGGCGCCAGGACCGAGCTCATCGGATGACGGTCAAGGCAACGGAACCGCGCATCGCATCTGCCGCCGCCGCGACCCTCCCGGCCGGGGAAGGCGTCCCCTCCGGTGTGGGCCCGCTCCCCGCCCGGCGACGGGGGCCCGCCCGGCGTTCCGGCGCCAAGTGCAGGCGGTTACCGGCTTCAACCGGCGTTCTATGAGCCGGCCCGGGTGCCTGCCGAAGTGCTCCGCCACGCCGGGGTGCCAACCCTGCCGGTGGGCAGTCCCGGCAAGGTGGGAGTTCTGCAGCTCGGGTTTGCCCGCAACCGCGGCCGCACCGAGCTGGTGCAGCACTACCAGAAGTCGCCGCTGCAGATCATGCATCCGCTCTACTACAACCCGCTGCGCCCCGACATGGCCTACACCTACCTCATGTCGGCCGGCGGAGGCATCCTGCACGGGGACCGGCTGCGCACCGATCTTAGCTTCGGCGCCGGCACTTCGGCGTATGTGACCACCCAGACCCAGACGCGGATCTACCGCATGGAGCACGACTACGCCTCGGCGGTCATGAACATCGCGGTCGGGGAGGACGCCTACGCGGAGTACCTGCCTGAGCCCGTTGTGCCTTTCGCCGATTCCCGTTTTTACCAGCAGACGTCGGTGGTGATCGACGAGTCGGCCACCCTGCTGCTCGGTGAAACCCTGTATGCCGGCAGGCTCGCCCGCGGTGAGCGGCACGCCTACGATGTGTTCGCCTCGGACCTCGAGGTCCGGCGGCCCGGCGGCCGGCTGATCGCCCTCGACCGCCTGCGGCTCAGCCCCGGAGCGGGAGAGCCGGACGGCGTCACCGGACTCGGCGTGCTCGCCGGCTACGACGTGCTGGCAATGCTCTATGTCTTCACTCCGCTTGCTCCGCCTGCCCTGCTCGCAGACACCCTGCACCAGGCCGTCAGCGGCAGCGGGGGCGATGTGATTTTCGGAGTGAGCACACTACCCGGTGATGCAGGCGTTTGGATGCGCCTGGTGGGCAACGACACCGTGGCGGTGGCGGCCGCCAACACAGCCGCTGCTGCCGCCGTGCACGAGTTGCTGACGGGGCAGCGGGCACCCTGATTCGGAAGAGCTAGGGGGGGTCCGACGATGCGCAGACAGGTGGACGTGCAAGAGGCCGCAACGGGACCGGGGCGCTCCTACCGGGCGCAGGTGGTGGTCGCCTTTATTCCTGTCGTGCTGCTGCACGTTGTAGGTTTCGGGCTGTTCTTCTTCCTGGTCGAGCCACTGCATCTGCAGCTCGGTTCCTCCGTCTTCGGGGTCGGCATTGCCGTGGTGGCCTATGTCCTCGGTGTGAGGCATGCCTTCGACGCCGACCACATCGCCGCAATTGACAACACCACCCGCAAGCTCGTCGACCTGCGCAAGCCGGCCGCCGGCGTCGGCCTGTTCTTCTCCCTCGGGCACTCCACCATCGTCTTCCTGATGGCGGCACTGTTGGCGATGGGCGTCAGCTGGGCGGTGGGGCTCAGCGATGACGGAAACGACGTGCGCAACGGCCTGGGCGTGTTCGGCACGGTGGTTTCCGGAGTCTTCCTGCTGCTGATTGGACTCATCAACGCCGTTGCGTTCATGGGAATCCTCAAGGTCTGGCGGGCATCGCGCAACGGCGAGCTTGATGAACTGGAGCTGGAGCGGCACCTGCAGGGCCGCGGGTTCATCAGCCGCCTCATCCGGCCGATGCTGAAGTCGATTGACCGGCCGGGAAAGATGTACGCCGTCGGCTTTCTGTTCGGGCTCGGCTTCGACACAGCCAGCGAGATCGCCCTGCTGGTGTTGGCCGGAACCGGGGCGGCGACCGGTCTGCCGTGGTACGCCATCCTGTGCCTGCCCCTGATCTTTGCTGCCGGCATGAGCCTGATCGACACCCTCGATTCCGCCGTCATGGTGAAAGCCTACGGATGGGCGAGCGTCAACGCGGTGCGCAAGCTGTACTACAACCTCACCATCACCGGGCTCTCGGTGATGATTGCCGTGATGATCGGCGGCATTGAGCTGGTCGGGCTGCTGAACGAGAAGCTCGGGCTGAGCGACCCGCTCACCGGGTGGGTTGCCGGCATCGACCTCGAGAATGTGGGCTATCTGGTCGTGGCCACGCTGATACTGGTCTGGCTTACCTCCACCGCCTACTGGCGGTTCGGCCATGTGGAGGAGCGGTGGGCACTGGCGGGCGGCGGAGCCGGTGGCGGGGGCGGCGCGGCCGCAGCGGCAGGCCCGGATTCAGGCCCAATGCCGGCGCCGGAAACCCGAGCGGGAGCTCCGCGGAACGACGCCCCTGGAAAGGACATGACATGAGCAGCGCAGCGGCGGCAGCCCCGAGCCCGTCCATCTCAGGCACGGGGTGGCTGAAGGGTTGGTGTGAGGGGCTCTCGCAAATCTTCTTCCAGAGCAACATTTATACGGCACTGCTGATTCTGGCCGCATTCACCGTCGCTGACTGGCGCATGGCACTGCTCGTGTTGATCGGCTGTGCGGGCAACACCGTGGGCGGGCGCCTGCTCAAGGCCGACTCCACCTCGGTGACAACAGGAATGCAGGGATTCTGCGGGGCCCTCGTCGGTGCCGGGACCTTCTCGGCCATCGGCGGTCAGTGGGCGGCCTATCCGATCGCGTTTGTCGGCGGTTTACTCTGCGCTCCCGTAACCTGGCTGGTGGTTGCCCTGTTTACGAAGACACCGCTGAAAATCTATGCACTGCCGTCGACGACGGCACCGTTCTGCATCGTGGCAACCGGGATCCTGCTCAGCACGGAGGCGCTGCAGGTGAGCGCGGCACCGTCGGCCATCGACTCAGCGCCGCTCGCTTTCGCACGGTCCCTGCTGACGAACGTGTCCGAGGTGGTGCTCATCAACAACGAGTGGTCCGGGGCCCTCATTCTGCTCGGATTATTCGTAGCCAGCTGGAAGGTCGGGCTGGCCGGCCTGCTCGGAAGCGTGGTGGGCAGCCTGTGCGCACTCGCGATGGGAGAGAACCTCACCGAAACCGCCAACGGTCTGGCCGGCTACTCCGGCGTCCTCACCGCCATTGCGCTCTCCGTGGTCTTTCTGCGCAGCAGCCCGGTGTCATGGGTGCTTGCCGTGATCGGAACCGTGGTGACCGCTGTGGTCACGGTGGTGATGCACCGCCTGGACGCTCCCACTTACACCTGGCCGTACATCCTCACCACCTGGGTGTTCCTGGTGATCGCCCACTACATCCATGCGGCCAAGCGGCCGTAACCAACCTTTGCGGTCACGGCCACCGCGTACACCGTGAGATGGGCCTTGCTGCGTCTGCAATTCAGGACATTCAGTGAGGCATGGAGGCCCTAGAGCTCCGCACCCACCCAGAGGCCAATCACGGCGGCGGCAACGGAGAGCACGAGCATGACAATTCCGCTGATGAACGACGCGCCGTAGCGGCCTTTTGATCAGCTGCACCGTCTCGTAGCTTGCCGTGCTGAAGGTCGTATACCCGCCGAGGAACCCGGTACCGATCACGATGCTGACGTCAGTCGTCACAAAGCGCTCAATGGTGAGGCCGGTAAGAAAACCGAGCACGAGGGAACCGGAGACATTGATGACCGTCGTAGCCCACGCAAAGGAGGACTTTTGGTGGGCACGGATGAGTCCGTCCACCATGAACCGCACCGTGGCACCGGCCCCGCCGGCCAGGGCGAGCAGCAGAAATATCCCGGGGGTCATGTTGCGTCCTCCTGCTTATCCTTGCGCGGGTGTCCCGAGGCGCGGTCATTGACGGCGGTAGCAATGGCGATGCCGGCCCAGGTGGCGCAGGCGCCGACGATCACCGTTGCCAGAGCGTAGAAAATGGCGGACCCCGGCAGTCCGTCGCGGAAGAGCACTGCGGTGTCGGTGGCCAGCGAGCTGTAGGTGGTGAAGCCGCCGCAGAAGCCGGTGCCGAACAGAAGCTTCAGGTTGGCGCCGGTCGGGCGCGCACTGTCCAGGCGGGTGACTGCCTCGTAGAGGTAGCCGAGCAGGAAGGCACCAATCACGTTGATGACCGGGATCGCCATCGGCACCGAGCCGAGGTTGGGGATGACGAGCGATAGACCCTCACGGCTGGCCGCACCGGCTCCGCCGCCGACAAAGACGAGCGCTATCGCCGCCCCGCGCAGGTATGACGGGCGCACACTGGAACTCATGGCTGACTCCGTCTCTGCTGTGCGTCGGATGGCGTGGAAACCCGGGCGGCCTGCGGAACCACTTTCGCCGGCGGGCCGTGCGAAACACGGACGATAACCTGGTGCGTCTGGGGAGAATGGAAGTCGATACCCATCTTTTCGACGCTACGCCAGCGTCCCTCTGCCTACAACGCTCCCAGACCCCAGCAGCGCTGAAGGGCCGAAGACGGCATGTCCACGGGCCCAGCCGTGCCTGTTCCCTCCGGATCCGGGGGAACAGGGAGCAGGACGGCCGGGCCCGTGAAACTAGTGCCTGCCCGGAACCGCGGCGGAAACCGAGACAGGTCCGGGAACGGTTCCCCCCTGTACTGCCGCCGGCCCGGACTCCGTCTGCGGGCGCGGGGGAAGCGGAGCCGGCTGGAGTGAGCGGTACCCGGACAGCGCAGGAGGCTCGTCCGTGGGCAGTTCGGTGAGCATTTCGCGCAGGATGCCCACGCCGTGCTCCAGCTGCGGGTCTTCTCCGGCCGCGTATGCGTGCGGCGGGAACGCCACCTCGATGTCCGGCTCGACGCCGCGGTTCTCCACGTCCCAGCCCACACCGCCGGTAAACCAGTACGCGAACCGCGGCTGGTTGAACCACGGTGCCGTCCACCAGGCGAAAGCGTCCGTCAATGCCCACGACGCCGCCCCAGGTGCGTGTTCCGACGACGGGCCCGATGCTGCGCAGCTTGGCCGTCTGGGTGATGATGTCGCCGTCGGACCCCGCGAATTCGTCCGTCAGGATGACCACCGGGCCGCGCGGAGCATGGGCCGGATAGGGTGTGGGCTTGCCTCCGCGCGGGTTCTCCCAGGCCGTTACCTTGCGGCCGATCAGCTCGGCCACCAGCTGTGAGGTGTGCCCGCCGCGGTTCCGGCGGACATCCACCACCAGGGCCTGCAGCGATGCTTCCTGGTCCAGGTCACGGTGCAGCTGTGACCAGCCGTTGGCCACCATGTCGGGAATATGCAGGTAGCCGAACGTGCCGCCGGAGGCTTCGCGCACGATGCGCCGGTTGGCGGAAACCCAGTTCTGGTAACGGAGCCGTTCCTCGCTGCGCAGCGGCACGACGGCGATGCGCCGCTGCACGGGAGCGCCGCCGCCGTCCGTGGAGACAATGGTCAGCTCCACCGCACGCCCGGCCGCTCCCGTGAGCAGCGCGGCCGGTCCCTCGCGGGGCGGAACGGGCTGCCCGTCGACGGCGGCAATGATGTCACCGGCATGAACGTCTGCACCGGGAGCGCTCAGCGGCGACGTGGCCTGCGGATCCGAGGATTCAGCTCCGAGGATCCGCACCACTTCCCAGCCGCCCGGTCCGGGGCGCAGATCGGCGCCCAGGAACCCCTGGCCTCCCGAGCCCGGTTCGGTGACGGGAGCCGGGGTGACGTAGGCATGCGAGGTGCCAAGCTCTCCGTGCATTTCCCACAGCAGGTCCACCAGGTCGTCGTGGCTGCCGAGGTTCTGCACCAGCGGACGGTAGCGGGCGCGGACGCCCTCCCAGTCCAATCCGCCCATATCCGGAGCCCAGAAGAAGTCCCGCTGCAGCCGCCAGGCCTCGTCGAAGGCCTGACCCCAGACCTTGACCGGATCGATCCGCACCCGGATACGGTCCAGGTCCACCCGGACACTCTCGGCGGAATCCTCCTCCACCTTGGCAGCTGCCGGAACCACGCGGACCGAGCCGTCGTGGCGCAGCACCACCTTGGTACCGTCACCGCTGACTTCGAAGCTGTCCAGCGCCGGCACCAGGACGGAGACTTCCTTCTTTCCGAGGTCAAAACGTTCCAGCCGGGAGGCCGGTTCACGGTCGGCCGCGGACGCGCGCCCGTCACCCGTCACCCCGTAAATATCCGTGGCCTGCCAGAGCAGGGCGTCCTGGGCGGCCCGAAGCTTCTCATAACGCCCCTGCGGAACGGGAACGGCAATAATGCGGTCCCCGATGCGCTCAGGGTCCACCCGAACGGCGGGCACCTTGTCCGCCGCGGTTTTGTCCCCTGCGGACAACCCGCTCTTCCCCGCATCCGCGGCATCCGGCACGGCGCTGCGGGAGACTGCCGGCCCAAACGGCGACGGCGTTTCCGCCGCCAGGGCCACCAGGAACGGCTTGGTCGAGGACGGGAAGCTCAGGTCAAACCGGTGCGTGTCGTAAACCGGATCAAAGCTGCGTTCGGAGAGGAAGGCCAGGTAGCGGCCGTCGGCAGTGAACGAGGGGTCATGGTCGGCGAACCGGCCGTCGGTTACGTCAAGAACCGACGCCGACGCATCCAGGACGGAACGAAGCCGGATGCGCGTCCGGCCTTCGGCGCTGGCCGGTTCCGCCCAGGCCAGCCACTGCGAGTCCGGGGAGAATGCCAGCTGATCCACTGCTCCAAACCCCGTGGACGCAACTGGGAACAGCTGGGCCGCCGCGACGTTGAGGACAAAGACTTCGCCGTATTCGGTGGCCACGCCCACACGCTGGCCGTCGGGGCTGGGGACCAGCTGGCTGACGCGGGTGGGACGCTCAAAGCCGACGCGGACGGTGGTTCCGGCGGTCCCGGCCGCACGCTCGGATACCGCTTCGCCGCTCTTCCCGGGCCCGCCGGCAAGCTCGTCCTCCTGTCCCGCTGTCTCTTCCTGTCCCGCTGTCCGGGACTCCGCCGCTTGGGGGCGCCCGGCGGCGCTGCCCGAACCGCGGACCCGGAGGCTGACACGGGGCTGGGCAGGACCAGTCCGTCGTCGTCTGCGGCCCCGCCCGCCGGCTGTGCGGCGGGAACATCATGGACCGGGCGGGAATCCGGCGCTGATCCAACGGCAACGTCGGCAAATACGTCCTTGATATAGATTGCTTCTTCACCGTGGTGGTCGGCCACGAAGACCACCCGCGACGAGCCCAGGGGCCGGCCGAGACGGGCGCGTATGGCCGAGTCCGCCTCGATCACCCGGGACGGGCCGTCGCGGTGCGCCAACCAGTGCAGGGTGCCGTGGGTTTCCACCACGCTGGCGTCCCCTCCGGCGTCGGGAGCTGCATCAGCCAGATGCCGGGCGGCATCCAGCGGGCGCGGGCGGCGGGCGGTCCCGGCGGAGCCGAGAACGATGTCCAGCGGCTGCGCTTCGGCGTCCAGTGACGGCAGGAGCCAGAGGCGTCCCGCTGATTCAAAAACGATGCGGCTGCCGTCCGACGAGGCGTGCCGGACGTAGAAGCCGTCAAAGTCGGTATGCCGGCGGAGGTCGGTTCCCTGGGGGGTCACCGAGTACAGGTTGCCGTAGCCCTCGTGGTCGGAAAGGAAGACCACCCGTCCGTCAATCCACATCGGGTCGGAGAGGTTCCCGTCCAGCCCCGGAACGAGGCGTTCAAACTCGCCGTTGCCGTCGGCATCAATCCAGAGCTTGCCGGCAGTGCCGCCCCGGTAGCGCTTCCACCACGCCTGTTCACGGGTCAGCATGCTTCCGATGACCATGGGGCGCTCGTCCCCCACGGCGGGGCCCTCCGCAATCGTTTCCACCGGCCCGTAAGGGAGCTTGACCGGCGCCGAACCGTCCAGGGGGACGGTGAATGCCCACCGCAGCCGGCTGTCCTCCTGCTCCACGGAACTGGTGGCAATGACCTCTCCGGCAGCGTTGAACCCCTTCATGCGGGTGCTTTGGCTTCCCCAGAAGGTGAGCTGCCGGAAATTTCCACCGCCGACGTCGGCCGTGACGATCTCCGGAGCACCGCCCTGAACTACCTGCCAGGCCAGGCCGGCGCCGTCAGGAGAGAATTTCGGGCTGCGGGCCGGCAATCCCATGGCGGAGACGCGCCAGGCGCGTCCGCCGGCGACGGGGGCCATCCAGACGTCGTCTTCAGCCACGAAGGCCAGAAGGTCGCCGTGCAGATCGGGGTAACGGAGGTAAGCAGTTGGACTCATGCAACGATCCTATCTTCCGGGGCCTTTCGGCTCAGCCGGGACCTGCCGCCTCATCAGGGGCTTTCCGGCTGATCAGGGGCCGGCTGGCTGCGAAGCCGTGGCGGAGACCGCCGGGCCGGCGTCCGCCTGCCCCGGACCTGCGGCCACGGTTCCGGTCCGGGTGCCTGCTGCGAAGCCGGTGCCGTGCAGGCCCGCAGCACCATCACTGCCGTTAGGCGGGTGGTGCCAGGACGTCCTCGATCCGCCATCCTGCGGTGGTCTCCAGCATGACCAGGACAACCTCCTGGCGGGACCCTGATGCCACATTCCGGATCATGCCCCTGCTGCCTCCCTCTCCGTGTAGCCGGAGGTCGAGACTGTTGCCCGCACGCTGATCCTCCCCTCTTCCCGCGGAAGCGCCGGACCCGCGGAGACGATCTCCACAGCGAGGCCGGAAAGCACCGTCCCGGCGGCTTCCAGCTTCGCTATCTCCGTCCGGTCGGCTTCCATGGCCGGCGAGCGCGGCGTGTTAACGTCCTCCAGCAGATCCGCATTGGCTGTGCCGAACGCCCGTGTCCGCAACTCCGCAAGTGCACGTGCAGCCTCCACCGGGTCATCGCCGCGCGCGAGTTGCCGGAGCTCGTCCTCCGGCGTCAGCGCCAGGGAAAACGGTCCGGCGGTTTCCGGCGGCGGGCCGGCCCGGGATGCCGCATCCGGGTCCGGACCCCGCCCGCCGCTGCCGGGTGCTGCGGGCAGGGTTTCCGTTTCCGCGCCCGGATCTGTTGCTGTTCCGCTCCCTCCCCCTGCAGCAGTTCGGGTGCCGCTACCGCAACAGCGCCCAGCCCCATGCTGCCCGCTACCAGGACAGCCGCGGCGGCCAGCAACAGTTTGGCGGACGTCCCCCTGCGCTCCCCGCCCCGCCGCCTTCTGCCGCCCGTCCTGCCCGACCTGCGGCCGGCACGACGGGTTAGTGCCCCGGCCGCTGTGCGGGAGGGCTCAGCGGACGCCAGCTCAAGGGGCTGCGCAACGGCCGCGGCAAAAACCAGCCGGGCAAACTCTGCCGCATCCGGACGGAGCGCGACTTCCTCCTGCAGGCCGGCGTCGATGGCCTCGGCAAGCGCCGGCGGAATCTCCGGCGTCAGTGCCGCCAGCGGAAGCCGGCGCTCGGCCGGTGGCAGTGCGCGTCCGGTAAGCACGAGCCACCCCACCGATGCCAGGGCGAAAACATCTGCTTCCGGTGCCGGCCGGGTTCCGGCGCCGGCCCCGAACAGTTGCGCCGTTCCGAGATCGGCCAGCAGCGGCTTGCCGTTTGCAGTGAAGAGGATGTTGCCCGGCGAAACGTCTCCATGGGAAACGCCCAGGGCGTGCAGATATGCAAGCGCCGATGCGATGCCGACCAGAACCGTGACGGCCTCCCCGGGCTGCAGGGTGCCCCGGACGCGGCAGATCTCTGCCAGAGATCCCCCGGGCGCCCACTCCATCAGCAGCCCCGGGCCCTGATCCGTCTCCAGCACGGTATGCAGCGGAAGCAGGTTTTCATGCCCGAACCGTGACAGGATATTCAGCTCGCGCCGGGTTTCAAACGTCGTGCCCGGCCCGCCGGCGGCCACTGCCGATATTTTCAGCGCAAAGCGGGTGCCGTCACTCTCCCTGACGGCGAGCCACACCAGCGCCGTGCGGCCCGCACCCAGCAACTGCCCGGCACGATAGCCGTTTTCCACGGCCGGCGGGGAAGCTGTTCCGGCCGGTTCGTTGAACTCCATGCCCTCTGTTCTAGTCCTGATCCGGCCTGGATGCAGAAGTTATCCACAGACTGCGCCGGGGCTCCGGCACGGCGTTGCAGGATGTGACCAACGCCATACTCGGAACTTCCGCTGCGGCGGTCTAGGCTGTCACCATGGCTTTGGAGTTCCTGCGCATCGGTCTTGCCCCGGAGTATGTGGATTACCTGGATGGATGGGACCGGCAGCGTTCCTCCACGCGCAGGTGCTGGACGGCTCGGCGCCGGACACTGTCCTGCTCCTGGAGCACTCAGCCGTGTACACGGCGGGGAAACGCACCGAGGACCATGAACGCCCCTTCGACGGCACACCGGTGATTCCCGTGGACCGCGGCGGAAAACTCACGTGGCACGGCCCGGGCCAGCTGGTCGGTTATCCCATCCTCCGGCTGCCGGACCCCACGAAGGTCAGCGAATACGTGGAGACACTTGAGGACGCCCTGATCAGCGTCCTTGGCCATTACGGCATCGACGGTGAACGGGTGGCTGGACGCTCCGGCGTCTGGGTCCGGGGCGGGGGCCCCGACCGCAAGATTGCCGCCATCGGCATCCGCGTCCACCACGGCGTCACCATGCACGGATTTGCACTGAACTGCAGCAATGACCTGGCGCCGTACGGGCAGATCATTGCCTGCGGAATCACGGACGCCGGCACCACCACCATCTCGGCCGAGAGCGGCCGCACGGTCACACCGAACGATCTGGTGGCCCGGGTGGAAGAGGAACTCTTCCGCCGCCGGGAGCACCTTGTCCGCGAACAGCCTGTTCGGGCAACGGACACCCCCATTCCGGATCCGGGTACACCAGCCGGCCGGTCGAAAGGAGCCCTCCTATGACTCTTGCACCCGAAGGCCGCCGCCTGCTGCGCATCGAGCAGCGCAACGTGGCCGTCCCCGTGGAACGCAAGCCGGACTGGATCAAGGCGAAGGTGAACATTGGCCCCGAGTACGTCCACCTCAAGGACCAGGTACAGAAGGAAGGCCTCCACACGGTATGCGAGGAAGCCGGCTGCCCCAATATCTTTGAATGCTGGGAAGACAAGGAAGCCACCTTCCTGATCGGCGGCTCCGAATGCACCCGCCGCTGCGACTTCTGCCAGATCGACACCGGGAAGCCCTCAGCCGTCGACCTGTTTGAGCCGACCAAAGTCGCGCGCTCGGTGCAAAAAATGAACCTGCGCTACGCCACCGTCACCGGCGTGGCCCGGGATGATCTTGAGGACGAAGGGGTCTGGCTCTATGCCGAGACGATCCGCAAGATCCACGAGCTGAACCCGGGCACCGGCGTCGAAATCCTCATCCCGGACTTTTCCGGCAAGCCCGAACACATAGAGGCGATCTGCGATGCCCGCCCGGAAGTCTTTGCGCACAACGTGGAAACCGTGCCCCGCCTGTTCAAGCGCATCCGCCCCGCCTTCCGCTACGAAAGGTCACTGGACGTCATCACGCAGGGACAGAAACTGGGGATGGTCACCAAGTCCAACCTGATCCTCGGGATGGGTGAAACCCGCGATGAAATCTCCGGCGCGCTGCGGGACCTGCACGGCGCCGGCTGTGACCTGATCACGATCACCCAGTACCTGCGCCCCAGCGAACGGCACCTGCCGGTGGACCGCTGGGTCAAGCCGCAGGAATTCGTGGAGCTCAGCGAAGAAGCCACCGAACTGGGGTTCCTGGGCGTAATGAGCGGTCCGCTGGTGCGCTCTTCATACCGGGCCGGCCGGTTGTGGGCGGGCGCCATGCGCAAAAAGGGCCTGGAGCTTCCCCCGCAGCTGGCGCACATCGAAGATTCGGGGACCACGCTGCAGGAAGCATCCTCCGTCCTCGCCCGCCGTTAGCCTGCTCCTGGCCGCCGGACCGTCCCTTCGGGCGGACCGGCGTACGCCCGCCGCGAACCTGGTGCGTCCGATCCCCCGGATGCAGGGTTCGCCCGTGCCGGGGGCGCAGACCGGGTGCTCCCATCACGTAGAATTGAACCACTATGGCCAACAGCACAGATTCCGACGAACCAAAGAGCGCCCGCCGCGGCCTCTTCTCCCGCAAGCCCAAAGCGGAGAAGAAGAAGAAAAAAGGCCCCGGCCGCATGAAGCAGATCGCCGACGTCTTCAAGATGACCCGGCGCAACGACCCCAACCTGGTGTGGGTGATGGCAGGTGCGTTCCTGGGCATCATCGCCGTCGGGCTGATCATCGGCCTGCTGATTGACAACTGGATCACGATGCTCATTATCGCGGTCCCGCTGGCTCTGCTGGCCGCCGTTTTTATCCTCTCCCGCCGTGCCGAACGCGCCGCCTTCACCCAGATCGAAGGCCAGACGGGCGCTTCCGGCGCCGCACTGAGCATCCTGCGCCGCGGCTGGATCCTCGAGGAGCAGCCGGTTGCCATTAATCCGCGCAGCCAGGAGGCCGTCTTCCGTGCCATCGGCCGTCCGGGCATCGTCCTGGTAACCGAAGGTTCCCGGGACGGGCCAAGGCCCTGGCCGACGGCGAACGCCGCCGGATGAGCCGCATCGCCCCCAATGTTCCGGTGCACGTCATCCAGACCGGCCGCGGCGAGAACCTGACACCGCTGTCCCAGGTGGCCAAGAAAGCCAAGAAGCTTCCGAAGGCCCTGACCAAGCAGGAAGTCCAGGCCGTCAACAAACGCCTGGCCGCTCTGGGCACGCGCCTGCCGGTCCCCAAGGGGATCGACCCGTTCAAGGCACGCCCCGACCGCAAAGCTTCCCGCGGACGCTAATCCGCACTGCCGGAACACAGCGCCGGAATACAGTGCCGGCCGCAGCATGACGAAAGGCCCCTTCGAAGCATGTCAGCTTCGAAAGGGGGCCTTTGGGCGCTTGGATACAGGAATAACGCTGGAGGGGAACCCGTAGCGGCCCCTCCGCTCCCGCGCAGGCGGGCCGGTGACGGGGCAGGGTTCGCGGCCCGGCACCGGCCGCCGCGCCGGAGCCCGACATCCAGCGGCCTGAACCGCCGGCGTCGTCCTTAGCGCTTGTGCCGGACCTTGACGAGGACTGTGCCCATGGCGCGGTCGTGCAGGCCGCGCTGGTCGGCGTCGAAGACGACGGCGGGAATTACCACGCAGAGCAGCACGCTGCGCACCAGGGCGGGTAGGAATCCGGCCGCCCGGCCGTCCATGCGCTGCACTTGGAGGCTGAACACGCGGTGGCCGATGCTGTACCCGAGCAGGCCGACCAGCAGGATCTGTTCAATCGCAAAGACCGCCAGGGTGGCGGTGGCTGATCCGCCGAAGAAGCCATAGGAGATCACCGAAGCCACAGTCCAGTCAATGATGATGGCGCCAAGGCGCGGACCCACCCGTCCAATGCTTCCGGGGCCGGACTTTGGCCGGCCAAGGCGCTTCCCGGGCCAGGTGTTTTCGTCGGAGGGAGGGCCTTCCAGCCACGAACCTAAGCTTCTTCTATCTACCACCGTTTAAGACTACCCGCCGTCCGCGACGCCGCGCTCCGCCCCCTAAATGCTCCCCGCGAAGCCGTTCACGTTAGGGTAGAGGTGAGACTTCGGTTGCGTAACTTGCCTGAAACACGGCCGACACGGTCGAGAAATTTGCTCCCCTTACAGTTCTAAGGAGTTGACAGGGAAGCCATTTCCGTCCATAGGCAGGTCTGGCCGGGCAGCCTGGAGTCATCCACCCAATTGTGTAAAAGGAGCAAAGTACCGATGTTCAAAACTGCGGACGAAGTCCTCAAGTTCATCGCTGACGAAGATGTTAAGTTCGTCGACATCCGATTCACCGACCTCCCCGGAGTGCAGCAGCACTTCAACGTACCGGCGAAGTCCGTAGATGCCGATTTCTTCATCAACGGCCAGCTCTTCGACGGCTCTTCCATCCGCGGGTTCCAGGGCATCGCTGAATCCGACATGCAGCTGATTCCGGACGTGACCACCGCGTTCCTGGATCCGTTCCGCATCGAGAAGACCCTGGCGCTGAACTTCTCCATCGTCAATCCCCGCACGGGCGAGCCGTACCACCGCGATCCGCGCGGCGTGGCTGAGCGTGCCGAGGCCTACCTGGCTTCCACCGGTATTGCCGACACCGCGTTCTTTGCCCCCGAGGCGGAGTTCTTCGTGTTCGACAACGTCCAGTACGAGTCCTCCCCGCAGGGCAGCTTCTACAAGGTGGACTCGATTGAGGCACCGTGGAACAGCGGCCGGGAGGAAGCCGGCGGAAACCTCGGCAACAAGACGCCGTTCAAGGGCGGCTACTTCCCCGTGGCTCCCGTGGACAAGCAGGCTGACCTGCGCGACGCCATCTGCGTGGAGCTGGACAACGCCGGCCTTGAGGTTGAGCGCGCCCACCACGAAGTGGGCGGTGCCGGCCAGGCCGAGATCAACTACAAGTTCACCACCATGACGCACGCTGCCGATGACCTGCTGAAGTTTAAGTACATCGTCAAGAACGTCTCCGATGCCTGGGGCAAGTCGGCGACCTTCATGCCGAAGCCGGTATTCGGCGACAACGGCTCGGGCATGCACTGCCACCAGTCGCTGTGGAACGGCTCCACGCCCCTGTTCTATGACGAGAAGGGCTACGCCGGCCTGTCCGACGTTGCACGCTGGTACATCGGCGGTCTGCTCAAGCACGCTTCGGCCGTCATGGCCTTCACCAACCCGACGGTCAACTCCTACCGCCGCCTGGTCAAGGGCTTCGAGGCTCCGGTCAACATGGTCTACTCGCAGGGCAACCGCTCCGCCGGTATCCGCATCCCGATCACCGGCTCCAACCCGAAGGCCAAGCGCATCGAGTTCCGTGCCCCGGATGCGTCCTCGAACCCGTACCTGGCGTTCGCGGCCCAGCTGATGGCAGGCCTTGACGGCATCAAGAACCGCATTGAGCCCGCCGATCCGATCGACAAGGACCTCTACGAGCTTCCCCCGAAGAGGCCCGCGGCATCCAGCTGGCCCCGGGTTCCCTGGAAGAGGCGCTGGACGCCCTGGAGAACGACAACGAGTTCCTCCAGGCCGGCGGCGTCTTCACCCAGGACCTGATCGACACCTGGATTGAGTACAAGCGCGAAAACGAGATCAAGCCGCTGATGCTGCGCCCGAACCCGTACGAGTTCGAGCTCTACTACGGCTGCTAGGCCTTGGCCGAAGCCGGCGGCTCCGCCCGCTGAAAAGGCCCGCGCAGTTCGCCGCATCCCGGCGAACTGCGCGGGCCTTTTGCTTGTCCTGCTGTCCCTAGTGGAAGAGCTGCGTATGTTCCCGAATCAGCCGGGCATGGGCGGGAGCTACCTGCGGACCTACCGGCCCCAGGAGCATGACCAAAGGTTCAAACCAGTTGAGCACGCACAGTGAATTGAGCCGGCCGAACGCGATCAGGTCTTCGGAGGACAGCGGGTCACCGTTGATCAGGCGCACGACTGCTTCTCCGGAGACGGAGCCCTGGATCGTCAGGGCCAAATCCCTTGAGCTGTTGCGGAGTCCCATTCCCGCAGGGGTTCACCGGGCCGGTGGTTCGATGTTGCCCCAAAAGCTTCGCCCGGGCATCCCAATTGACGGTGGCAAGCAGCTCATCCAGCCGGCTGAATCGCCGTCCATGCCCGTGTCCGCGCCGGTGTCCGGATCGGCCGCGGCGGCATCACGGTCCGCGGGAGAGGTGAAGACGGAAAGCCTGTCGAGCCGGCTGCGTTCCCCTTCAAGGCCGGTGAAACGGAAAACCTCAAGGCGAGGGGGCCGGTGCGCGCCACGAAATCACGGATTCGCAGGTCGCTCCCCCGGGGGCCGATCCATTGCCTGAGCAGGTTGGGGTCGACGTGGGCGCGGAAGACCCGTTCGGCAGGGCGTCAAACGCCCGGCCGACGGCGAGGGTTAGGTCTCCGCCGGTGGTTTGGTCTCCGCCGGTCGTCTGATCTCCCGGGGCTGCGGGCACTGTGTGATGGTTGTTCACGGTGCCGTCTGTCCTGTCCATGGATCCTACTTTCCGGTCCGGCGGGCCGCTGCAGCGCAGGGGCCGCGCCGGCGGTGCACTAGTAGTAGGAGGGCGTCAGAACCGCGACGGCGATGAGAACCGACAGGAGCAGGAAAATAATGCCGAGGATCAGCCCGATGATGCCCAGCACTTTATAGACGGGTGCACGCTTTCCCTGCCTGGCCAGCCCGACGGCGGAAAAGATACCGGCGCCCAGCGCAACGGCCGTCCCGACGAGCGGGATCCAAAACAGGAAGAGGGACACCAGCCCAAGAATGAAGCCGGTCAGGGCCATGGCGTTGGTGCCGGCGGGGCCCTGGAGGTACCCCGGATAGGCTTGGTGGCCGGGGTAGCCCGGGTAACCGGGGTAGCCCCCATAAGCCGGAGCCGGGCCTCCGTACCCCTGCTGGTAGCCGGGATAACCCGCATGCCCGTCCGGACCGGCGGTGCCCGGAGACTGCGGCACGGGGTTGTCGGACGAAGCGGGGCGGGCCTGTTCCCGGCCGCCGGGGGCTTGCTGAGCGGGGGTTTGGTAAGCGGCGGTTTGCTGAACGGGGCTCTGGTGAACGGGTGTGAATGGACTGTCCAGGTTCTGGCCGACCGACGCAGCCCGGTCATGGGGTGCTCCGTCCGCCGATACCTCCCCCGCTGAGTTGGCGGCTTCGGATCCGCCGGAGGCGGGAGATTCGGCCCCTGCCAGCGGAAGGGTATAGGTGCTCCAGTACTGCCCGTCCCACCATTTCTGCTGGTCCGGGTTCTCTGGATCCTGATACCAGCCTGGCCGTGGCGATGTCATATGTTCTTCTCCTGAGGCGGGTGGCGGACCGGGGGGTGAACGGTTCGTCTTCCATACGGTAGCCGATTCACCGGTCAACGCGGCGCAGGCCGGGACCGCTGCTCAGATCACGGCCGCAGCGCGGCCGGCACTGCGCTAGGGCACGGTCTGGGTGCTCACCGACGAGTCGGCGCGCGAATTGTTCAACATGCTGATCTCGGCGGCCGATACGCCGCCGGCGACAAGGGCGCAGCCCGCAATGATCGCGGTCATCTGTGCGGTGGTCGAACGCCGGGTCCGTTGTCGGGTCTTTGCGGCATGCTTCAGCATAAATACCTCCAATGGTTGCTGTGGGATTTCCGGTGCGGCGGACCGCCGTCGGGTACCGGAGGGAGCGAAAACCGGGGCAGCCCATGGCCGCGTGTGCTCCGGGCGGGCACGGCCTGCAGCTCTATTTCGCTGCTGCGCCAACAAATCACCGCCACCATCAAGTCTAGGAGCCGCACTGTCACGCTTCAACGTGGGTCTGGTCACCGGAAGCACCGCCGAACCGCAGCGCCCGCAGACCGACCGCCCGGCACGGGTCAACTGCTGCGGACGACGACGGCGGCCGTACCCCTGAGGGTACGGCCGCCGTCGTCCGTGCAATGCACCGGTGCCGGTGCGGGATGGGTGGGGCGCTAGAGCACCTTTGCCAGGAAGTCCTGCAGGCGGGGCTGCTGTGGCCGGGTGAACAGCGCCTCCGGCGCGCCCTCCTCCACGATGTTCCCGTCTGCCATGAAGATCACGCGGTCGGCCACTTCGCGGGCAAAACCCATTTCGTGCGTGACCACCACCATGGTCATGCCGGCCTTGGCCAGGTCGCGGATGACCTGGAGAACCTCACCGACCATTTCAGGGTCAAGGGCCGAGGTGGCCTCGTCAAAGAGCATAATGTCCGGTGCCATGGCCAGTGCCCGCGCGATGGCCACACGCTGCTTCTGGCCGCCCGAAAGCTGAGCCGGGCGTGCATCCGCTTTGTCCGCCAGTCCCACCTGGTCCAGGAGGCGCAGGGCGTTGGCCCGCACCTCTGCCTTGGAACCCTTCTTGAGTTCCAGCGGCGCCAGCATCACGTTCTGCAGCACGCTCATGTGCGGGAACAGGTTGAAGTGCTGGAACACCATGCCGATGTTCTGGCGCACCTTGTTCAGGTCCACCTTGGAGTCGGTGAGGCTGAAGCCGTTGACCTCCACCTCACCGACGGTGATGTCTTCGAGCTTGTTCAGGCAGCGCAGGAAGGTGGACTTGCCCGAACCTGACGGACCAATAACGCAGACCACCTCGCCCTCGCCGATGGACACGTCCAGGCCCTTCAGGACCTCGTTGGAGCCGTAGGACTTGCGCAGTCCGCGGGTTTCGATCTTGTTCACTTGTTGAACCTCTTATCCAGCACATCGGCCAGTTTGGTCAGCAGGGTGATGACGATGAAGTACAGGGCGCCCACGATCAGCAGCACCTCGGCGGTGCGGAAGTTCACGGCGTAGATCTGCTGGGCCTGGTAGGTGAGTTCGGCGAAGCCGATCACCGCCAGCAGCGACGTGTCCTTCAGCGTGATAACGAACTGGTTAATGAAGGAAGGCGTCATGATCTTCACGGCCTGCGGAATGATGACCTTCTGCATCGTTTTGCCGTAGCCCAGGCCCAGGCTGCGGGCAGCCTCCATTTGCCCCGGATCCACGGACTGGATGCCTCCGCGCACGATCTCCGTCATGTAGGCACCGGCGTTCAGTGACAGGGTCAGGACGCCGGCCGTAGAACATCAACGTCCGTGCCGATCAGCTGCGGCAGGCCGAAGTAGAAGAAGAACGCCTGCACCAGCACCGGAGTCCCGCGGAAAATACTCACGTACGTGGTGGCGATGCCGCGCAGCACCACGTTGGAGCTGACCTTGAAGAACCCGAACAGCACGCCGAGCACCAGGGCGAAGACCAGGGACAGGGCGGTGGCGAGAAGCGTCAGCCCCAGCCCCTTGGCAAAGGCCGGCGCGTTCTCCGTAACCAAGGCCCAGAAGCTGGAGTCGGCAGCGCCGGCGTCAACGTAGCGGTCCAGGATCTCGTCATACTCGCCGCTGTCCTTCAGCTCGGCCAGGCCGGAGTTGAAGGCAGCCAGCAGTTCGGGGTTGGTTCCCTTGTTGACAGCGAAGCCGTAGGAGGAGCCGGGTTCCTTTTCCGTGACGGTCTTGAGCCCGTTTCCGGACTTGATGCCGTAGGACAGCACCGGATAGTCATCGAAGACTGCCACGGAGCCGCCGGATTTGACGTCGTCGTACATCTGCGCGGACTGCGCAAATGCCACCACGTTGAAGCCGTACTGGTCCTTGATGGACTCGGCGAAGGCCTGGCCCTCGGTGCCGGTCTTGACCGCTACACGTTTTCCGGCCAGGTCTTCATAGCTGCTGACCTCATCGTTGTTCTCCGCGACGGCCATTTGAATGCCGGATTCAAAGTACGGGTCGGAGAAGTCGAAGGTCTTCTGGCGTTCTTCCGTGATGGACATGCCGGCGATGACGCCGTCCACCTGGTTGGACTGCAGCGCCTGCAGCGCCGCGTCGAAGCCGAGGGAGCGGATGTCAACGGTGAAACCCTCCTCCTCGGCGATGGAATTGAGCAGGTCCATGTCGATGCCCACCAGTTCGCCGTCCTGGCGGAATTCGAAGGGGGCAAAGGTGGTGTCGGTGCCAACGGAGTAGCTTTCGCCCTCTGCGGTCTTGGGGGTTTCTGCCGCGAATGCCCCGGTTGCGGGGACGCCAAGGAGCAGTGCGATGGCCGCGGTCGCCGCTGTAAGCGTGGCGGCGAGCTTAGCCGGGCCTCGACGGGCCCGTTTGCCGGTATGCAAGGTGAAAATGTCTCCTAGATGTTCCGAAACGGCACAAAAATGCCGATAATGCCTCATAGAGCCTACCCAGCGCGGGGCTCAGGAACTAACCGGGAGACTGCACGGACCGTCCGCGGCGTCCTCAGGCGGAGTTGTAGCCGTAGAACCAGCCTTCAAAAACAGCCCGCGACCGGCGGGTGATTCGCAGGTAGTCCTCTTCCAAAACGCCGCCCTGGCCGGGTCCGTAGCCGCACCAGCGTGCCACCGCCTCCAGCTCCCGGCGTGATGAAGGCAACACGTCGGGGTTCCGGCCGCCGCGGATGACGTTGGCGCTGCGGATCCGGCTGGCCAGAACCCACGCCTCGCGCAAAACGGCGGTGTCGGCGGGCGGAAGCAGCCCGGCTTCAGTGAGTGCGTCAAGCGCCGGCAGGGTGGCCGTTGTCCGCAGCCCGGGGTGGGTTGCAGCATGCTCGAGCTGCAGCAGCTGCACCAGCCATTCGACGTCGCTGAGGCCGCCGCGGCCGAGCTTGAGCTGCCGGGAGGATCCGCCCCTCGGGGCAGGCGTTCATTTTCCACCCGCGCCTTGATGCGGCGAATCTCGCGGATGTCGTGTTCGCTGACGCCGGCGGAATAGCGGATCGGATCAATCAGGGCCATGAAGTCTTCGGCCAGCTCGTCGCTTCCGGCCATCGGCCGGGCCCGCAGCAGGGCCTGCGCCTCCCAGATCAGCGACCACCGGCTGTAGTACTCGCGGTAGGAGCCCAGGCTGCGCACCAGCGGCCCGTTGCGTCCTTCCGGGCGGAGTCCGGCGTCCAGGACCAGCACCTTTTCGGCGAGGATGGCCGGCGTGCAGGGCTGCTGCAGCAGCGCCGACAGCTGGCCGACAATGCGCTCAGCCTGTGCCTGGGCGGCACCGGGGTCCGCACCGGGCACGGCACGGTGGACGTAGAGAACGTCCGCGTCGGACCCGTAGCCGATTTCCCGCCCGCCCTGGCGGCCCATCGCCACGACGAGCATGTCGGTGAGTTTGTCTTCGCCGCTGAATACTTCCCCCTCGGCGACGTGCAGCGCCCCCAGCACGGCCGCACGGTCCACGTCGGCGAGCGCCCGGCCCACGTCCTCCTGCGACAGCAGCCCGGCACTGTCCGCGAGCGCGATCCGCAGCATTTCGCGGCGCCGGATCAGGCGGATCAGGCGCATGGCCTCCCGTGCATCGGGGTGGCGGGACATCTTGGAGCGGATTTCCTGCCACTGGGCTTCGAAGGTCATCGGCACGAGGTTTTTGTCGGTGTCGAGCCAGGCAGTGGCCTCGGGCGAGACTTCGAGCAGGTCGGTGATGAACCGGCTGGAGGACAGGATCGAGCACAGCCGCTCCCCCGCCGCCGAGGAGTCCCGCAGCATGCCCAGATACCAGTGGGTCTCCCCCAGGGACTCGCTCAGCCGGCGGAAGCCCAGCAGTCCGGCGTCGGGGTCCACTCCGTCGGCCAGCCAGCCCAGCAGCACCGGCAGCAGCTGCCGCTGCAGGGCGGCGCGGCGGCTGATGCCGGCGGTGAGCGCTTCGATGTGCCGCATCGCACCCTTGGGATCCGCGTATCCGAGGGCAGCAAGGCGGGCCTGCGCTGCATCCGGGGAGAGTTTCACCTCGTCGACGCTGAGGCTGGACGCGGTGTTCAGCAGCGGGCGGTAGAAGATGCTCTCGTGCAGCCGGCGAACCAGCCGCTTGGTGCGCTGCCAGGTGTCGGTCAGCCGCTCAGCGGTGGGGCGTCCGACGGAGAGCGAACCGGTGGAAGCCTTGGCCAGGGCACGCAGCGCCGGTGCCGTGTCCGGCATCAGGTGGGTGCGGCGCATGTGCACCAGCTGGATGCGGTGCTCCAGGACCCGCAGGTACCGGTAGGCGGCGTCGAGGTCGACGGCGTCGGTGCGCCCGATGTAGCCGCCCTCGCTGAGGGCTGCGATGGCCGACGTCGTGGAGCGCACCCGCAGTGTTTCATCGGTCCGCCCGTGCACCAGCTGGAGCAGCTGGACGGTAAATTCGACGTCGCGCAGGCCGCCGCTGCCCAGTTTCAGCTGCCGGGCCTCCTCGTGCGCCGGAATGTTGTCGGTGACCCGGCGGCGCATGGCCTGCACTGATTCGACGAACCCCTCCCGCTCGGTGCTGGACCAGATCAGGGGGGCCACGGCTTCTTCGTAGCGCCGGCCCAGGTCCGGATCGCCGGCGGCGGCGCGGGATTTGAGCAGGGCCTGGAACTCCCAGGTGTGGGCCCACCGGGTGTAATAGCTCAGGTGGGAGTCAAGGGTACGCACCAGCGGACCGTCTTTGCCCTCGGGACGCAGGTTCGTGTCCACTTCCCACAGGCCCGGCTCGGGCGCCGAGGCATTGATCGCCCGCGAAATACCGGCCGCCAGCGCCGTGCCGATTTTTGCCGCGCGGTCCCCGTCCAGCCCGGTGGAATCCATCACGTAGATCACATCGACGTCGGAGATGTAGTTCAGCTCCCGCGCTCCGCATTTGCCCATGGCAATCACGGCCAGGCGCACCCGGGAGATGTCCCCCGCCGGATAGCTGGCGGCAAGTTCGGCCCGCGAGACCGCCAGGGCGGCTTCCAGTGCGGCACCGGCCAGGTCCGCGAGTTCGCGGCCGACGGCGGGCAGCACATCGGTGGGCGACGCCGCTCCCAGGTCACGGACGGCCAGGTCCAGCAGATGGCGGCGGTACCGCGCACGCAGGGCGACATAGGCTTCAATGCCGGTCAGCCCGGCCACGGGGGCGTCCCCGGTGCCGGCTTTGACCGCTTCCAGCAGCGACGCGCGCAGGATGTCGGCGGGAACCTCCGAGGGCTCGGCGCGCAGCGGTGCCCGGACGCTCCCGGCGGCTTCGGGATGGCGCATCAGGAACTCGGCCAGCGCTTCCGAAGCGCCGAGCAGCCGGAACAGGGCCTCGCTGTCCTCCTCGCCGCCCTGGACCAGTTCGCGCAGTTCCGGCACCCGGTCCAGCAGGCGCACCAGCGACTGCAGGGCAAGATCCGGATCCGCGGCCTGCAGGAATCCGGTGAAGAGCGCCGCCTCGTCCAGCCCCTCAAGTTCGGGGGCCCGAAGGAAACGGCTGCTCTTTTCCAGGTCGGTGAAGCCTGCGGCAATCAGCCGGCGGGTGAGACTCATCGAAGGTCCTCCATATCGCTTATTCCGCCACAGCGCCCGTGCCCGCCGGCGTGCCGGGGAAAGCCCGTGCTAGAGAATGCCCAGGTTCTTCTTCAATTCAAACGCAGTGACATGCTGGCGGTATTCGTTCCATTCGGAACGCTTGTTCCGCAGGAAGTTCTCGAACACCTGCTCTCCGAGGATGTCCGCCACCAGTTCCGATTCCTCCATGGTCCGCACGGCGTCGTGCAGGGACGCGGGAAGCGGGTTCAGCCCCATGGCGCGGCGCTCGGCGGCCGACAGGCTCTCGACGTCGTCCTCCGCCCCGGCGGGAAGCTCGTAGCCCTCTTCGATGCCCTTGAGTCCGGCACCGAGCAGGACCGCGTAGGAAAGGTAGGGGTTGGCCGCCGAATCGATGCCGCGGTACTCGATCCGCGCTGACTGGCCCTTGCCGGGCTTGTACAGCGGTACGCGGACCAGCGCCGAACGGTTGTTGTGGCCCCAGGACACGTAGCTGGGGGCTTCACCGCCGCCCCACAGGCGCTTGTAGGAATTCACGAACTGGTTGGTCACGGCGGTGAACTCGGGTGCGTGGCGGAGCACGCCGGCAATGAACTGGCGGGCGGTCTTGGAGAGCTGGAACTCGGCGCCGGCCTCGAAGAAAGCGTTGGTGTCGCCTTCGAACAGGGACAGGTGCGTGTGCATGCCGGAACCCGGGTGCTCCGAGAACGGCTTGGGCATGAACGTTGCGTAGCAGTCGGTGGTCAGCGCCACTTCCTTGACCACCGTCCGGAAGGTCATGATGTTGTCCGCGGTCTGCAGCGCATCGGCGTACCGCAGGTCAATTTCGTTCTGGCCCGGGCCCGCTTCGTGGTGGCTGAACTCCACCGAGATGCCCACGGCTTCCAGCATGGACACCGCCGTGCGGCGGAAGTCCTGGGCCACGCCCCCGGGGACATGGTCGAAGTACCCGGCACGGTCCACCGGCACCGGCTCGCCGTCGGCGCCCAGCTCATCCGATTTCAGCAGGTAGAACTCGATTTCGGGGTGGGTGTAGCAGGTAAAGCCCATGTCGGCGGCCTTGGCCAGCTGGCGCTTCAGCACATTGCGCGGGTCGGCGGCGGAGGGCTGGCCGTCCGGCGTGAGGATGTCGCAGAACATGCGCGAGGTCTGCTCGGAATCCCCCCGCCACGGAAGAATCTGGAAAGTGGAGGGATCCGGCTGGGCGAGCATGTCGGATTCAAAGACCCGGGCCAGGCCCTCGATCGAGGAACCGTCAAAGCCCAGGCCCTCTTCGAAGGCACCTTCGACCTCGGCCGGGGCCAGTGCCACGGACTTCAGGGTGCCGACCACGTCGGTAAACCACAACCGCACAAACCGGACGTCTCGCTCTTCGATGGTGCGCAAAACGAATTCCTGCTGGCGGTTCATCCCTGCCCTCTTTCTTCAGACGGTGGGACCGCCCGGATTCCCGCGGCAGTCCCAGTGTTTCTAGCCTTCCTTCACTCTACCCATCCCGGCGCGGATTACCGCCGCCGGTGCCCTGCGGTCCCAGCGTTACGGCGGGGGTTACGGCCGGGCTACGCCGGGGTTTGCGGGAACGGTCCCAGGGGCTTGGGGCGGGAGCGCGGCCCGGCTTGCGGTGACACTGCCGCGGGGCTTCCCGTTTTTAGTAGGCTCAGCACATGACCGACGCCGACCAGCCCGCTCCCTACGCCGCCGGATCCGCCCGCCCCGGAGCCGCCGGGCAGCCCGAGCCGCGGCGCATCCGCATTCCGCACCTGCAGCAGCTCAAGGACTCCGGGCAGCATTTCGCGATGCTCACCGCCTATGACCAGTACACCGCCGCCATCTTTGACGAGGCAGGCATCGAGGTGCTGCTGGTGGGCGATTCAGCAGCCAACAACGTCATGGGCCACCCCACCACACTGCCGATCACTCTTGATGAAATGATTGTCTTTGCCCGGTCCGTGACGGCCGGCGCTCACCGCGCCCTGGTGGTGTGCGATCTGCCCTTCGGCTCCTACGAAGTCTCCCCGCGCAGGCCGTTGAGTCTTCCATCAGGCTGCTCAAGGAAGGGCTGGTGCACGCGGTCAAGATGGAAGGTGGAGCACACTATGCGCCGCATATCCGTGCCCTGGCCGCTGCCGGCATCCCTGTCATGGCCCACGTGGGCTTCACGCCGCAGAGCGAACACGCTCTGGGCGGCTACCGGGTTCAGGGACGCGGCGATGCGCGCCGGGCGGTGCTCGACGACGCCGCGGCCCTGGCTGAAGCGGGTGCGTTCTGTGTCCTGATGGAGATGGTTCCGGCCGACGTGGCCGCCGAGGTGGACGCCGCGGTCGCCGTTCCCACCATTGGCATCGGAGCCGGCAATGCGACCACTGGCCAGGTGCTGGTCTGGCAGGACATGGCAGGGATGCGCAGCGGGACCATGCCGAGGTTCGTCAAGCAGTTCGCCGACGTCCGTTCAGTGTTGTCCGAGGCGGCCAAAACGTACGCTGACGAGGTTCGCTCAGGCACCTTCCCCGGGCCGGAGCACAGTTTCTGAACAGCCGCGCGGCTACCAGTTGCGGTTTTCTTCGTCTTCCTTGTCCCAGGCCTCGTTGCGCTGCTGGACCTTCTGCAGGGCAAGCTCAGCTTCCTCAGGGGTCGGATACGGGCCCAGCAGCTTGGTCCAGTCAGACTGCGGGCCCTTTTCGACCTCGTGGGTGACAACGTTGAACCAGTACTCAGCCATGATGCGCGCTCCTCCAAATTGCTTCCGTGCCCCCCGGCTGGGCGCCCCGGTGCCGCGGCACAAGCCGTCCGGCGATAAGATCGATGGTATGCCCCACACTCTTGCCTCTGCACCCCTTGGTCACCTTTCTCCGGGAGCCGTGAGTCCACGGCGGCCGGTTCCCGCGTCCATCGCGCGGCCGGAATACGTGGGCAAGGAAGCTCCCGCGCCCTTCACCGGTTCCGAGGTCAAGTCAGCCGAGACCATCGAGAAGATCCGTCACGCCAGCAAAATCGCGGCACGGGCAATCGTCGAAGTGGGCAGGCACATTGTCCCCGGCGTCACCACCGATGAGCTGGACCGGGTGGGACACGAGTTCCTCCTGGACCACAAGGCCTACCCGTCGACCCTGGGGTACCGGGGTTTCCCCAAGTCCCTGTGTTCCTCGGTCAACGAAGTCATCTGCCACGGCATTCCGGACACCACGGTGCTTGAAGACGGCGACATCATCAACATCGACATCACCGCGTTCATCAACGGGGTTCACGGTGACACCAACTGGACGTTCCTGGTGGGTGACGTGGATGAAGAGTCCCGCCTGCTGGTGGAGCGCACGTCCGAATCCCTGCGCCGGGCCATCAAAGCGGTGATGCCGGGCCGGGAAATCAACGTCATTGGACGCGCCATCGAGTCCTACGCCAAGCGCTTCGGCTACGGTGTCGTCCGCGACTTCACCGGCCACGGGGTCGGCGAGGCCTTCCACACCGGACTGATCATCCCCCATTACGACGCCGCGCCGGCCTACAGCCGGCTTATTGAACCGGGAATGGTGTTTACCATTGAGCCTATGCTCACACTCGGCACCATCGAGTGGGACATGTGGGACGACAATTGGACCGTCCTGACGAAGGACCGCAAACGCACCGCCCAGTTTGAGCACACCCTGCTCGTCACGGACACCGGCGCTGAAGTTTTGACCCTCCCTAGCAGCACTCACGCCGCCGGGACAGACCTACATCTGGAGAACCATGGCCAAGAAACACAAGAGTAAGCACGGCGACGCCAACGCGGTCATCGGCATTGATATTGGCGGCACAGGCATCAAGGGCGGGATTGTTGATCTGGCCAAGGGCAAGCTGATTGGCGAACGGTTCCGCATTCCGACGCCGCAGCCTGCAACCCCCGAAGCCGTCGCCGGCGTGGTGGGGCAAATCGTGGCGGAGCTGTCTTCCCGGCCGGACGGCCCCGGCCCCGACGTCCCCGTGGGCGTCACCTTCCCGGCCATCATCCAGCACGGCATTGCCCGGTCCGCGGCCAATGTCGATAAGAGCTGGATTGACACGGACGTCGACACGCTGCTGACCAAGGCCCTCGGCCGCGACGTCCAGGTCATGAACGACGCCGATGCGGCCGGCCTGGCGGAGGCCCGCTACGGCGCCGGCCGCGAGGTGGACGGCACGGTCCTGGTGATCACTCTGGGCACGGGCATTGGCTCGGCCCTGATCTACAAGGGCATGCTGGTCCCCAACGCCGAACTGGGACACTGGAAATTGACGGCCACGACGCCGAAACCAAGGCGTCAGCCTCGGCCCGGGAACGCGACGGAATCGGCTGGGAGGAATACGCCCAGCGGCTTCAGCGCTACTTCTCCCACGTCGAGTTCCTCTTCTCCCCCGACCTGTTCGTAATCGGCGGCGGGATTTCCAAGCGCAGCGAGGACTTCCTGCCGATGCTGAGCCTGCGGACTCCGATGGTTACCGCCAATTTGAAGAACAACGCCGGGATTGTCGGGGCGGCTCTTCAGTCCGCCCTGCACTTCAAGTACATCAAGTAGGGCGGCTGCCCGGGCGCACCGGGAGGGCAACGAGGGGCGGCGGCAGGATAACCGGCTGCCGCCCTTCGGCGACCGGCATCAGCGGGCAGCGGCCGGCCGCCGGGCATCCGATGACTCAGCGCCGGCGTGCCGGGGCGCCCCGCGCAGTTCAGCGATGGCTGCTTCAAAGTCTTCCAGCGATTCGAAGGCCTGGTACACGCTCGCAAAGCGCAGATAGGCAACCTGGTCCAGCTTCTGCAGGGGTTCCAGGATAGCCAGGCCCACCTCGTGGGCGTCGATCTCAGCCACGCCGCTGGCACGGATGGTCTCCTCGACTTCCTGCGCAAGCATCGCCAGGTCATCCTCGCTGACCGGCCGGCCCTGGCATGCCTTGCGGACCCCGTTGATGACCTTCCCGCGGCTAAACGGCTCGCCCACGCCGGAACGCTTGATGACGCTGAGGCTCGTGGTCTCCACGGTGCTGAACCGGCGGCCGCATTCCGGGCACTGGCGGCGGCGGCGGATAGCGGATCCGTCGTCGGCCAGACGGCTGTCAACGACGCGTGAATCAGCGTTGCGGCAGAACGGACAGTACATCCGGTGTCCTTTCGCTGGAGGTCATGTGCCGGAAGGCATCCAAAGCCTGCTGCGGATGCACCAGGGCCGGCACAGCGAAAGCTGCGCCGCGCACTCATTCTAGAGCCGCGGGACCAACATCACCAACTGTTCGTCACCACATGTAGTACTTGGTGCTACTACATGTGGTGGTTCCCGGGCGGTCTACGAAGAAAACCGAATGGACACGGCGTCGCCGTGCGCAGGCAGGTCCTCGGCGTGCGACAGTGCTACGACGTGCGCGCTGACCTCCTGCAGGGCGGCCCGGTCGTAGTTGATCACTTGGACGGCATGCATGAACGTCGTCACGTTCAACCCGGAGGAGAAGGCTGCGGTTCCCGCGGTGGGCAGCACGTGGTTGGAGCCGGAGCAGTAGTCGCCCAGGCTGACCGGGCTGTAGCTGCCGACAAAGATGGCGCCGGCGCTCGTGATCCGGGCCGCGTCCTCCGCGGCGGCTGCTGTGTGGATCTCCAGGTGTTCGGCCCCGTAGGCGTTGCATACGGCAATCCCCTGCTCCAGGCCGTCCACCAGAATGGTTCCGGACTGAGGTCCGGAGAGTGCGGTTTCCACGCGGGCGCTGTGCCGGGTGGCCGGTACCTGCCGGCCAAGTTCGCTCCGGACCCGTTGGGCCAGTTCCGGGGAATCCGTTACGAGGACGGACGCGGCATTGGGATCGTGCTCGGCCTGGCTGATCAGGTCTGCCGCGACCAGGCGCGGATCCGCTGCACTGTCGGCCAGGATGGCAATTTCGGTGGGCCCGGCTTCGGCGTCAATCCCCACCACGCCCTTGACCAGGCGCTTGGCGGTGGCCACGTAGACATTGCCGGGGCCGGTCACGACGTCCACCGGGGCCAGCTCGGGGTTCGTGTCGTCCGCGGCGATGCCGTAGGCAAAGGCGGCAATAGCCTGGGCCCCGCCCATCGCGTACACCTCTTCGATCCCCAGCAGCTCTGCTGCCGCCAGGATGGTCGGGTGCGGCAGACCGCCGAACTCACGCTGCGGCGGCGAGGCCAGCGCGAGCGAGCGGACCCCGGCGGCCTGTGCGGGTACCACGTTCATGACGACCGACGACGGGTACACCGCCAGTCCGCCCGGGACGTACAGGCCAACGCGGCCCACCGGAAGCCATTTCTGCGAGACAGCGGCGCCGGGGCCGATCCGCAGGTCGGTATCCTGCGGGCGCTGGGCCTCGGCGAAGAGCCGGGCACGGCGGATGGACTCTTCCAGCGCTTCCCGGACGGCCGGATCGAGCTGCGCCAGCGACTCACGCAGCGCCCGGCGCGGCACCAGCGGCTGACGCCGCTCCACGCCGTCGAACCGTGCGGCCAGCTCGCTGAGGGCGCGGTAACCGCGGGTGCGCACATCGGAAATAATGGCCGCGACGGCGTCGGAGGCCACATCCGTGGTGGTTTCGGCCCGCGGCATGGCGTGCTTCAGTCCAGCCGGGGTCAGGTGCCGGCCGCGCAGGTCGATGGTGCGGAAGGAATTAAAGACGGGATCTGAGCTGGAGGAAGTCACGCTTCCAGTCTACCCAAGCACCGGTGGCGGCGCTGGCACCGGAACAGACGCGTTACGGCCCCGGACGCGGCCGGGGTGCCGTGAGGTTCTGCCAGATGACGGCCACAAGGTTCAGCTGCGGAGTACTGCCGCCACTGCCGGCGATCTGCTCATTCAACCGTCCGTCGTAGACCGCCAGCAGCAGCCGTGCCAGCTCCGCGGCATCCACCGTGAAGCTGGCACCGTGGGCATCGGCAACCCGCACCAGCGCAGCCGTAACGGCCCCGGCCAGCACCCTGCGCTGCTCGGCAACAACGTCGCGGACCCGCCCGGACCTCCTGGCAGCCAGCAACAGTTCCAGCCGAACCGAGTGCCACACCGTATCGGAGGTGAAATCGGCCATCCCCTCCAGGACACGTTCGACAACAACCGCCGGTTCCAGCCCGCCGCGGCGGAGCCACTGGTCGAGCTGGCCGTTCAACCGGTCGGCGAGCTGACGGACATGGTCCTCGTACATGGCCAGGGCAAGGTCGGTTTTCGTGGCGAAATTACTGTAGAACGCTCCGCGCGTGAAGCCGGCCGCAGCGCACAGCTCCTCGACGCTGGCTCCGTCGATCCCCTTGTCGGCGAAAACCGCCGCCGAGGTGGACAGCAGGCGGCTTCGGGTAGCTGTCCGCGACCTCTTGGCAGGTTCTTCCCCGGCGGCCACCATGGCGATGCCGTCTTCTGCGCTGTTCATCCTTCTTACGATACATGGGTGTATCGTCGGTGAAGTCAATACACCAACGTATCCAACGCACTGCAAAAGGATCTGCCCGCATGTCCACGTCCACCACGGCCCGCTCCCGCCACGCTGCCCTCCCGGCACCCAGGCGCCCCGGCTCCCCCTACCGGGCGCCGAAGTTCTGGCTCCTTCCCATAATCGTGGTCATCCTGCTGGCGGCTGTCGGCACCGGCCTCTACATGGGCGGGCTGGCGAACCCGACGGGGCACCTGAAGGACTTTCCGGTGGCGGTGGTTAACGAGGACTCCGGAACGGACGGAACGGCTGACGGCGCAGCGCCGCAAAATCTGGGGCGGGACGTCGTGAACGGTCTTGCGGACCGCGCCGCCGAAGGAGACGAACTCGATCTGCGGGTCCTTTCCTGGGCGCAGGCCCGGGAGCAGCTCGAGAACGGAGGGGTGTATGCCGCCGTCATCATTCCCGAGTCCTTCTCCTCCGATGCGGCCGGGCTGGTTGCCGGCTCACTGTCCGGGGAGGCAGCCGCCCAGCCCACCGTCACGGTGTACACCGATCCGAAGGCGGGTGCCCTGGCCGCACGGCTGGCCTCCGGGATCGTGGAACCCGGCTTGGCAGAGGCCAGCACGTCCCTGGGCGCGCAGCTCGGCAGTGCAGCAGCCGAGGCCGAAGCGCAGGCGCGTGCCGCCGTCGAACAGGAGTTGACGGTATCGCAGGACGAACAGGCCCGCCGGATGCAGGAAGCCGCGGCGCAGGCAGGCCCGGCCACCGAAGCCTTTGCCCGGGAGATCGCCCGGCAGCAGGCCGGTACTCCCGCGCAGCTGTCCGGACAGCTGGCGCCCACGGTCAGTGCGGCCTCGGCGGTTCTGCTGCAGGATCCCGTCCGGATTGTTTCCGCCACCTACCACGACGTCGAAGACGGCACGGCACTGGGCATGGGCTCCTTCTACTTCGCCATCCTGCTCCTGGTCCTGGGGCTCACCGGCTCCATCGGCGTGAATGTACTGGTGGACGGACGGCTGGGCATCACGCCGCTGGAGATGGGGCCGGCCTTCCTGGAGTCGCCGCGGGCCAGCCTCTCCCGCACGAAGACGCTGCTGCTCAAGTGGGGAATCTTCGTTACCGCCGCCGCGCCCGCCTCGGGAGTGGTGCTGTGGGTGGCGTCCGCCGCGGGGGTTCCCCTGCCCAACGGCGGAATCCTGTTCCTCATCAGCTGGCTGGCCATGTCCGCGGTGTCCGCCGCCGTCTTTATGCTGCTCACCGTCTTCGGCAATGCCGGACTGCTGGTCTCGATGGTCTATTTGGTCCTCATGGGACTGCCGTCCTCCGGGGCCGTGGTGCCGCTCGAAGCCCTGCCCGGATTCTTCCGGGCCATCGCTCCCTGGGAGCCGCTGCACCACATCGCCGACGCCGTCCGCAGCGTCCTGTACTTCGGATCGGGAACGAACACCGGGCTGGGCGCCGATGTGCTGGCGCTGGCCCTGATCCTGGCAATCTCCCTGATTCTTGGCTTCCTGTCCGGTGCCGGCTACGACCGGGCGTTTGGCCGCCGCGGGGCGGGTCTTCCCCGGGACGGCGCCGGCCGTAGGGTCGGAGGATGGCGGCCTCATCCCTGGACACCCTCCCCGAATCGGAGCACCAGCAGTGCGCGGTCTGCGCGCTGCCGGGTATGCGTCGCTGCGGGAACTCGCGGACGCTGACCGAGCTGAAGTGTCCCGGCTGCACGGCGTCGGCCCCAAGGCGCTGCGCATCATCGAAGAAGCCCTGAAGGAACACGGGCTGGCGCTGCGGTAAGCCGCTGGATCCGCCCTCCGGAGGGCGTCGGGCGGACCGGTGGCCGTTGGACGGACCGGTGACAGGGCCCGCCGGGATCCGCTAGGCGTCGAGGCAGGCCGGGCCCAGCAGCACCTTCAGGTCCCCGAACAATGACGGAGTGGGATTGACCCGCATGTCCACGCCCAGCTTCATGACCTCCACGCTGCGTGATCCGTTGAGCCGGATCTGCACTTCGGAGGTGCCGGGATGGGTGCGCAGCACGTCGCCGAGCTGCGTCACCACCGTTTCCGTGGCCTTGTAGGTGGCCATCGAAATCACCACGGGGCCGGAGTGGCCCTCGCTGAGGTCCGGCACCGTCAATTCCTGGGCGTTCAGGGTTACGGCGCCGTCGTCGCGGCGCTGCAGCCGGCCGCGGACCACCACGATCAGGTCCTCCGCCAGCACGGCCGCAATCGGACCGTACACCTGCCCGAAGAACATGACCTCCATCGAGCCGGCCAGGTCCTCGATCTCGCAGCGAGCGTAGGCGTTGCCGCTGTTCTTGGCGATTCGACGCTGGAGCGAGGTGATCATCCCTGCAATGGTGACGATGGCGCCGTCGGCGGGGCCTTCCTCGCCCACGATGCTGGTGATGGAAGAGTCCGCGTGCTGGCTCAGGATACCCTCGAGGCCCTGGAGCGGATGGTCGGAGACGTAGAGGCCCAGCATGTCGCGCTCGAAGGAGAGCTTGTCTTTCTTCTCCCACTCCGGCAGGTCGGGGATGTCGATGCTGATCGAATCCTCCGGTTCCTGGTCGGTGATGGCGGCGAAGAGGTCAAACTGGCCCACCGCTTCGTTGCGCTTGAGCACGACGACGGAATCGATCGCCTCTTCGTGGATCATGGCCAGCGGCCGGCGGGCATGACCCATGGAGTCGAATGCACCGGCCTTGATGAGAGATTCGATGGTGCGCTTGTTGCAGACAACTGCAGGGACCTTCATCAGGAAGTCCTTGAAGTTGGTGAAGGCGCCCTTCTCCTCACGGGCAGCCACCATGGACTGCACCACGTTGGCGCCGACGTTGCGGATGGCGCCCATGCCGAAGCGGATGTCGTTGCCCACCGGTGTGAAGTTCACGCTGGATTCATTCACGTCCGGCGGCAGCACCGTGATGCCCATCTTGCGGCACTCGTTCAGGTACATGGCCAGCTTGTCCTTGTCATCACCCACCGAGGTGAGCAGGGCCGCCATGTATTCGGCCGGGTACACCGCCTTCAGATAGGCGGTCCAGTAGGACACCACGCCGTAGGCGGCCGAGTGGGCCTTGTTGAAGGCGTAGTCGGAGAAGGGCAGCAGGATGTCCCAGAGCGCCTTGATGGCCGCTTCGGAGTAGCCGCGGTCCACCATGCCCTGGTGGAAGCCGGCATACTGTTTGTCCAGCTCCGACTTCTTTTTCTTACCCATGGCGCGGCGCAGGATGTCAGCCTGGCCGAGGCTGAACCCCGCCACCTTCTGGGCAATGGCCATCACCTGCTCCTGATAGACGATCAGGCCGTAGGTGGTGCCCAGGATCTCCGCCAGCGGCTCCTCAAGCTCCGGGTGGATAGGAGTGATTTCCTGCTGGCCGGTTTTGCGCAGCGCATAGTTGGTGTGCGAGTTGGCGCCCATGGGCCCCGGGCGGTACAGGGCGATGACGGCGGAGATGTCTTCGAAGTTGTCCGGGCGCATGCTCTTGAGCAGCGACCGCATGGGCCCGCCGTCGAGCTGGAACACACCCAGGGTGTCGCCGCTGGCCAGCAGGTCGTAGGCGGGCTTCAGGTCCAGCGGCAGGTCCTCAAGGATCAGGTCCTCGCCGCGGTTGTTCTTGATGTTCTCCACGGCGTCGGACACGATCGTCAGGTTCCGCAGCCCGAGGAAGTCCATCTTGATCAGCCCCAGGCCTTCGCAGGTGGGGTAGTCGAACTGTGTGATGACCTGCCCGTCCTGGTCGCGGCGCATGATCGGGATGATGTCGATCAGCGGATCGGAGGACATGATCACGCCGGCGGCGTGCACGCCCCACTGCCGCTTCAGGCCCTCCAGCCCAAGCGCGGTGTCGAACACGCGCTGGGAATCGGGGTCGGTGCGCAGCAGTTCGCGCAGTTCCTCGGCCTCGCCGTAGCGCTTGGCTTCCTTGTTGTGCACGTCCGCCAGGGACAGCCCTTTGCCCATGACGTCCGGCGGCATGGCCTTGGTCAGGCGCTCCCCCACGGAGAACGGATAGCCCATCACGCGGGAGGAGTCCTTCAGGGCCTGCTTGGCCTTGATGGTGCCGTAAGTGACGATCATGGCCACGCGTTCGTCGCCGTACTTCTCGGTGACGTAGTGGATCACCTCGGAACGGCGCCGGTCATCGAAGTCGACGTCGAAGTCGAGGCATGGACACACGGTCGGGGTTCAGGAACCGCTCGAAGATCAGGCCGTGCTGCAGCGGGTCCAGATCGGTGATGCCCATGGCATAAGCGGCCATGGAACCGGCACCGGAACCGCGGCCCGGGCCCACCCGGATGCCATTCTTCTTGGCCCAGTTGATAAAGTCGGCCACCACGAGGAAGTAGCCCGGGAAGCCCATCTGCGCAATGATGCCCACTTCGTAGTCGGCGCGCTGGCGCACGTCGGCGGTAATGCCGCCGGGATAGCGGCGGTGCAGTCCGGCTTCCACTTCCTTGACGAACCACGACTCCTCGTTTTCCCCCTCGGGGGTGGGAAAGCGCGGCATGTAGTTGGCGTTGGTGTTGAACTCGACGTCGCAGCGCTCGGCAATGAGCAGCGTGTTGTCGCATGCTTCGGGGTAGTCACGGAAGATGGCGCGCATTTCCGCCGGGGACTTCAGGTAGAACTCGTCAGCGTCGAACTTGAAGCGCTTGGGGTCGGCCAGCGAGGAGCCCGACTGCACGCACAGCAGGGCTGCGTGCGCCGAGGCGTCCTCGGCATGGGTGTAGTGCAGGTCGTTGGTGGCCACCAGCGGCAGGTTCAGCTCCCGGGCGAGCTTGAACAGGTCTGCCTGCACGTTGCGCTCGATGTCCAGGCCGTGGTCCATGACTTCGCAGAAGAAGTTCTCGGCACCGAAGATGTCCCGGAAATCGGAGGCAGCCTGCACGGCTTCGCGGTACTGGCCCAGGCGCAGCTTGGTCTGCACCTCGCCCGACGGGCAGCCCGTGGTTGCGATGAGCCCCTTGCCGTAGGTTTGCAGCAGGTCCCGGTCCATGCGCGGCTTGTAGAGGAAACCCTCCAGCGAGGCCAGGGAGGACATCCGGAAAAGGTTGTGCATCCCCTCGGTGGTTTCGGCCCACATCGTCATGTGGGTGTAGGCACCGGCGCCGGAAACGTCATTCCGCCCGCCGTCGCCCCACTTCACGCGGGTCTTGTCCGCCCGGGCAGTGCCGGGGGTCAGATAGGCCTCGACGCCGATGATCGGCTTGATCCCGGCGTTGCGTGCCTTGTTCCAGAAGTCGAACGCCCCAAACACGAATCCGTGGTCGGTGGTTGCCACGGCGTTCATGCCGAGTTCTTCAGCGTGGCTGAAGAGGTCCGTCAGGCGTGCCGCGCCGTCCAGCATGGAGTACTCGGTGTGGTTGTGGAGATGGACAAACGATTTCGAAGAACTAGTTGCTGAAGCCACCGAACCATTCTAGGCCCGGCGGCGGCCGGCTCCGGACGGCGCGCCGGTCCCGGACCCGGACGGGCGGTTAGACGTCGCCGCGCTGCAGGGCGTCCAGGGCGTATTGCAGATCCTGCGGATAGCCGCTGACCACTTCCACGTGTTCGCCTGTGGCCGGGTGCGCAAAGCCAAGTTTGCGGGCGTGCAGCCACTGCCGGGTCAGGCCCAGTTCGGCCGCAAGCTTGGCGTCGGCTCCATAGGTGAGATCTCCGGCACAGGGGTGCTTGAGGGCCGAAAAGTGGACGCGGATCTGGTGGGTGCGGCCCGTCTCCAGATGGACTTCCACGAGGGACGCCTTGCCGAAGGCTTCCAGCACCTCGTAATGGGTCACGGAGGGCCGCCCGCCCTCCAGGACGGCGAAGCGCCAGTCATAGGAGGGGTGGCGGCCGATCGGCGCGTCAATGGTGCCCCGCAGCGGATCCGGCAGGCCCTGGACCACGGCATGGTACATCTTGTCCACCGTGCGGTCCTTGAAGGCCTGCTTCAGCACGTTGTACGCGTGCTCCGTTTTCGCCACGACCATGGCCCCGGACGTGCCTACATCGAGGCGGTGCACAATGCCCTGCCGCTCCGGCGCACCGGAGGTGGAGATGCGGTAGCCGGCGGCGGCCAGGCCGCCAACGACGGTGGGACCCACCCAGCCCGGAGACGGGTGGGCCGCGACGCCCACCGGCTTGTCGATCACGACAAAGTGTTCGTCGTCGGCCAGGATCGCCAGGCCCTCCACCGGCTCGACGACGACGGCCAGCGGATCCCGCTGTTCCGGAATGTCCACCGTGACGTTGTCACCGGCGGCGAGGCGGTCAGACTTGCTGAGCGGACGCCCGGCGATGCTGAAGTATCCGTCGCTGAACCACGCCGCGGCAGTTGAACGCGACACGTCCAGGAGCTTGGCGAGGACGGCGTCTGCGCGGCCGCCGTCGGCCTCGTCCGGGACCTGCAGGACGGTGTGGAGCTCGTTCATTGTTTGTCTTCGCCGTTCCTCGTATCCGGGGCGCCCGCGTTCGGGGCATCCTTGTCCTCTTGCCCGTCCGGCAACGCGCCGGCGTCCCGGGGTGTATCGCGCTTTCCATCAAGGCCGGTGCCGCGCAGGGTGAGCAGGCAGACCAGGATCACGCCGCTGACCACGCAGGAATCGGCAATGTTGAAAATGGCGAAGTTGGGCAGGGCGATGAAGTCCACCACGTGGCCCTGTCCGAAGGACGGGGCCCGGAACAGCCGGTCTGTCAGGTTGCCCAGGGCTCCGCCCAGCACCAGCCCGAGCGCAATGGCCCAGGATACTGAACGCACCTTAAGCATGAGGTACACCAGGAAGGCGCTCACGGCCACCATGATGATCGTGAAGACCCAAGTGTAGTCCGTGCCGATCGAGAATGCCGCGCCGGGATTGAGGATGTAGTGCCAGCGCAGCACCGGCGGCAGCACATCAGTCACCTGGCCGAGTGTCATGGTGTTCTCGACCCACCATTTGGTGGCCTGGTCGAACGCCAGTGCCGCCACGGCAAAGGCGAGCATGATCAGCGCGTACCCCGACCAGGCCGGCCGGATGTGTGCGCCCGTGCGGCCTTCGGGGCTTGCCGCCGCGGGTTCCTCGGATGATTTCGTCATGGAACTTTCTTCGTCAGGGTGCTTTCGCCGGCGTACCGTGTCCCGGAACGCCCCGGCATCAAACACATCGGGCCGGCGTGCCGGGACGTCCCGGCCAGCCGGCCCGTGCTTCTATCTCAGTTTAGTCCGCCTGCGCTGCCGCGGCGGCGTCGGGATTACGCGTCAGCGGTCTCCGAGGCAACGGAACCACGGGCGTCGAGGTCGCGCAGCTGGCCTTCGATGTAGGCCTTCAGGCGTGCACGGTAGTCGCGCTCGAAGCCTCGCAGCTGCTCGACCTTGCGCTCCAGGACAGCCTTCTGCTGTTCCAGGTTGCTGAGGATCTTGCGGCTCTTGTCCTGGGCTTCGCTGACGAGGCCGCTGGCCTCGATCTGGGCTTCGGCGATGATCTTGTCGCGCTGCTCAACACCGGCACCAACGTAGTCGTCGTGCATCTTCTGGGCCATGGCCAGGATGCCGGCAGCGGTTTCGGTGTTGCTTACTGCTGCAGCCGGAGCGGGCGCAGCAGGGGCAGCCGCGGCCGGGGCCTTGGGCTCTTCAGCCTTGGGCTCTTCAGCCTTGGCGGCCGGGGCCTTGGGCTCTTCGGCCTTGACGGCTTCGGGCTTCTTCTCGTCCTTCACCGGCTGCGTGACCTGGTCGGTCTTGGCAGCGGCGGCGGAGACGGGCGCGGGGACGGAGCTTTCGCTGCTCGTTCCGGCGACACAGTCCGCGAGCTGGCGGCGCAGGTCGTCGTTCTCTGCGGTCAGGCGGCGAAGCTCAACGACGATCTCATCGAGAAAATCATCAACCTCGTCCTGATCGTAGCCCTCACGGAACTTGGTCGGCTGGAACCGCTTATTGACAACATCTTCTGGCGTCAGAGCCATCTGGTCACCTCACACTGGTTATAAGATTCGCCTGCGAGTCAAGCAGACGGTTCTACGTACAGAATAACGAACATACAAATCTAAGGAGTCTTATTCTTTTTCACAGTATATCTTTCGGGTGCGGAAGACTAACCGGACCCGGTACAGCCGCAGCCCTAGAGGATGAGGCTGCCAACGATAGACCTGGCAATGGCGACCACGATGAACAGCACAATGAAGGCAAGGTCCAGGGAGATGCCGCCGAGCCGCAGCGGAGGTATGAACCGCCGAAGCAGCCGGATGGGCGGATCCGTTGCGCCGTAGATCACAGATGCCAGCACCAGCGCCGGCCCCTTGGAGCGCCACTGGCGGGCAAAGGCCTGAACTGCGTCATAAACAATCCGAAGCAGCAGGGCAAAATAAAAGAGCACCAGCAACAGGTACAGCAGGGAAAAAATAATACTCACGCGTGTGGTTTCGTTTCCGGGGAAGCCTTAGCAGCCCGCACTGGCCCCGCCGCGGCGGGGATGCGGTCAGCTCTGGTTGAAGAATGCCGACTGGGACTCGCTGACCTTTTTGTCATCCCCGAGCACCTCCACGTAGGAAGGCGACAGCAGGAATACCTTGTTGGTCACGCGCTCAATGCTACCGCGGAGTCCGAAGACCAGGCCAGCGGAGAAATCGACGAGGCGCTTTGCGTCAGCTTCGCCCATGTCGGTGACGTTCATGATGACGGGGATGCCGTCGCGGAAACTCTCGCCAATGATCTTGGCGTCGTTGTATGAACGGGGGTGAACTGTGGTGATCTGGCGCAAGCCATCCACTTCCTCTCGGGATGACGGAGCTCGTTTGATCGGTGTGACCGGTGCCCGGTACTCCTCGACCTCGGTGCGGGCAGGCACCACCGGGGCGGAGGCCGGCTCGATGTCCCGCTCGGGGCGTTCGGTGCGCTCGGGACGCTCGAATTCGGGGGTGTATTCCTCGCTGCGTGCCGGGGCATCCCGCTGGCTCTTCGGCTCAGGCTCGTAGTGCTCGTCACCGTCGGCGAGCCCAAGGTAAATCATTGTCCTGCGCATTGCGCCAGCCATGGTTGCTCCTTCTAGAACTTCAGCGCCGTAGCACCCGTCCCTCGCCATATGAGGAACTTTCCTCCATTAGACGCTACCGCACCGGGGGCCGCGGCCCGAGAATATCGGAACCGATCCGCAGGTGTGTCGCCCCGCAGGCCAGCGCCGCCTCCAGGTCTCCGCTCATGCCCGCTGAGATTCCGGCGGCTGCCGGATAGCTTTCCCGCAACCGTTCGGACAGGAGGCGAAGCCTGCCAAAGGCCTCCAGCGGATCACCGCCGAGCGGCGCCACCGCCATCAGCCCGGCCAGCCGCAGCCCCGGAGCGGCGGCTGCAGCCTCGGCCAGGGCAGCAAGGCCGGCGGGCGGAACTCCCCCGCGGGCCGGCCCGGACGGGGCTGCGATTTCGGACTCCCCGGAGAGGGCGGCGGGACTCCGCAGGTCCACCTGCAGGAAGCACTCCAGGTCCTGCCGCGGCGGCAGCCCCGCGGCGGCAAGACGCTGCTGCTCACCGGCCATTGCCTTTGCCAGGGCACCTACGAGTGAGGCCCGGTCCACGGAGTGCACGGCGCGGGCATAGCGGACCACAGACTTGGCCTTGTTGCTTTGGAGCTGGCCGACGAAGTGCCAGGACAGTCCGAGCCGCGCGCACTCGGCGGCTTTCGCGGCAGCCTCCTGGTCCTTGTTTTCGCCGACGTCGGTGACCCCCAGGCCTGCGAGCAGTTCGACGTCGCCCGCCGGAAAGTACTTCGTGACCACTATGAGTGTGGGCGCGGAACCTGCGGGCGCGGCAGCCCGGATACGGTTGCGGACACGCTCCAGGCGTCCGGCAAGCTCGGCGGCCCGGGCTGGCCCGGTGTTAGGTGAGGTCATGGGTGGTTCCTTGGGTCGGACGCGGGCATCCCCGCGGAGAAGATTGCCGGCCGGCTAGCTCAGCCACACGAGCCCGGCGAAACGTCCGGCGCTGCTGGTGCGCCGGTGTGAATACAGGTCCGCGGACTCGAGCGTGCATCCGTCCACCCGGACGGCAGCCACCCCCAGGCCGGCCAGCTGCGCCTCGGCGCCGGCCGGCAGGTCCAGGGCGGGGTGCCCCGCCGGGTCTGCGACCGCAGCTCCGGCATCGCGGCGGCAGCGTCGTCCAGCATCGGTTCGGGAACCTCGTAGCAGAGCCCGCACACAGCCGGACCGATCCATGCCCTGATATCGCCGGCACCGGCCCGGCGCATCCGGTCCACGGTGTTGTTTAGGATCCCGGCGAGGAGCCCTTTGCGGCCGGCGTGGGCTGCCGCCGTAACAACCCCGCCTCCGGGCTTTCGGCCCGCCAGGACCACCGGGACGCAGTCCGCCACCATGACCGCCAGCGGCGCGCTTCCATCGGAGCTGACGAGGGCGTCAGCGGTGGGGGCGGCCGGCGAGGCGGTGCCGGGTTCCGTCATGGCGACGTCGACGGAATGCACCTGGTTCATGAACCGCAGCGCTCCCCCGCGGACCCCCATGGCCTGTTCCAGGGCTGCCCGCCGCTGAAGGACCCGTGCCGGGTCGTCCCCGACATGCAAAGCGAGGTTGCCCGCCGCCGTGTTGGTGAACGCGACCGTCAGGCCGTCACCGGCCTGCGTCTGCCACCAAAACATTGTCGAACAACCTCGCTGCTGCCGGGCGTTCCGGACTGTTGTCCGGACCGGGTGCTACTTCAGGAAATCAGGAACGTCCAGGTCATCATTGCGGCCCGTGGACAGGTCCGACTCGACGACGGCCGGGAGGTCGACGTCGAAGCCGGCATCGGCAGGAACATCGCTGTGCTGGTTTGAACGCTGCGACCAGGCGGACAGGCCGGCCGACGCCGGGGCGGCAGCCGCGTAGCCGCCCACGGCCGGCGCGGTGGCCGGCGGTGCGGCAGGTTCTGCCGGCTTGTGCGAGACCGGCTGGGAGGTAACGTCCACCTGGTCGAAACCGGCGGCGATGACCGTGACGCGTGCTTCGTCGCCCAGGGCGTCGTCAATGACGGCACCGAAGATGATGTTCGCTTCCGGGTGCGCCACTTCCTGCACCAGGCGTGCGGCTTCGTTGATTTCGAACAGGCCGAGGTCGGACCCGCCCTGGATCGACAGCAGGACGCCGTGTGCGCCGTCGATGGAGGCTTCGAGCAGCGGGGACGCTATGGCAAGCTCGGCGGCCTTGACTGCCCGGTCCTCGCCGCGGGCCGAACCGATGCCCATGAGCGCCGAGCCCGCACCCTGCATCACGGACTTGACGTCGGCGAAGTCAAGGTTGATCAGGCCCGGGGTGGTGATGAGGTCGGTGATGCCCTGCACGCCGGAGAGGAGCACCTGGTCGGCGGACCGGAAGGCATCCAGCATGGACACATTGCGGTCGCTGATGGACAGCAGGCGGTCATTGGGGATCACGATCAGCGTGTCGACTTCATCGCGCAGCGTATCGATGCCCGATTCCGCCTGGTTGGAGCGGCGGCGGCCTTCGAAGGTGAAGGGGCGCGTGACCACGCCGATGGTCAGCGCTCCCAGCGAACGGGCAATACGGGCCACGACCGGCGCACCACCGGTACCGGTGCCGCCGCCCTCGCCTGCGGTCACGAAAACCATGTCGGCCCCGCGCAGGACTTCCTCGATCTCCTCGGCGTGGTCTTCGGCTGCCTTGCGGCCCACCTCGGGATCCGCACCGGCGCCCAGGCCGCGGGTCAGCTCCCGGCCGACGTCGAGCTTCACGTCGGCGTCGCTCATCAGCAGCGCCTGCGCATCGGTGTTGATGGCGATGAACTCCACGCCTCGGAGTCCTACGTCAATCATCCGGTTTACGGCGTTCACGCCACCGCCGCCGATGCCGACGACCTTGATGACGGCCAAGTAATTCTGCGGTGCTGCCACGTCCTGTGTCCCTTGTTCGAATCTGTGCAACTGATCATTGGGTGGCCGGGGTGTCCCGGCCGAAAAACCTTGAAGCTTACATCCAACCTTCAGCCCAGAACCCTAAGCTTCTAGTTGAACGTTATAGTTATGTCAAGTAATCCTCTACCTGTGACGCTATGGGGCGGAAAGTCGTTCTGCAATTACCTCTGCCGCGTGTCGGATTTTTCTTTCCCCCGGGAGGGAAAAATCACCGCGTCACGGGGGCCGTAGGGGTGCTCACGTCAAACACCTGGACCGGCGGATCCCGGGGCGGCATTTGCAGCAGAGCTTCCAGGGCCCGCGCCTTTGCCACGTTGGATTCGGCGCTCCCCCAGAATACCTGCTGCCCGTTGAGCAGCTGCAGCTGGACTGAATCCACCGATGAGGCGGAGGCATGGTCCAGCTGGGTCAGCACCCCCTCGGGGAGCACCGACAGAACCGAAGTAACGGTGCTGAAAACCGCGCTGTTCACCGCTTCGGTTCCCCCCTCGATCAGCGGCAGCCTGGCCTCGGCACGGTTCGCCGCGGTGCCGATTTCCCGGCCCTCATCGTCAATCAGCAGGAAAGCATCCCCGCTCTGCAGGACTGCCACCGGAACCCGTTCCGCAAGGGTCACCACGATTTCCGACGGCGGCAGCGCCACGACGTCCACTCCGGCCACTTCCGGCCGGTCCGCAAGGAGGGCCTCTACGTCGCCGTCTGCGATCGTGGTCAGCGGCTTGCCCATGAGCGGCTGCAGGGCACGGTGCACTTCTTCGGTCGCCAGCAGCGAGTTTCCCTGCACGGTTACCGTCTTCAGCGCCAGGGCGGGCGACAGGAACAGGAACGCCAGGAATCCGGCCAGCAGGAGCACGCCCGAGACCACGGAAATGAGCAGCCCCCGGCGGCGCCTGCGGGCGGGCGGCTCCGGAAAGGGCAGCACCGTGGCTGTCACCACATCGGCTCCGGCCCTGCCGGAACCGGTTCCCGCGCGGGGCCCGGGCCGCCGCTGCCTCCCGAACCGCCGTGGAAGGCGGTCCGGTCGGCCCCGCGATGCGGTCCGGCTGTGCGGTATGCCGGTTCGCCGCCGTGCTCCGCGGTGCGGCGGACGCTGTCCGTGCCGCGGGGCGGCTTTCGCGGGCGTCCCGGCTCGACCGCGGGCCGGCGCGGTTTCCTGCTAACCACGGCCGTCCCCCGGGACGGGCGCCGGAGCGGTCTCTGCGGTCCGGGCGAGTTCCTGGACCAGCACCGGCCCGAACCGGGTCACATCGCCGGCGCCCACCGTCAGGATGATGTCTCCGGCCTCCGCCCGCCGGCAAATGTCCTGCACGGCGCGCGCTGCGTCGGGGACATATCCGCCCGGCCGGTTCACCCGGGATGTAATCACCTCACTGGTAACCCCGTCCACGGGGTCCTCCCGGGCCGCGTAGATGTCCAGCACCGTGGCGCTGTCAGCCAGTTCCAGGGCGGCGGCGAACTCACCGGCAAAGGCCAGTGTCCGGCTGAACAGGTGCGGCTGGAACAGGACATGCACGCGGTGTTGCCCGGCAACGGTTCGCGCTGCCTCCAGCGCAGCCACGAGTTCAGTGGGGTGGTGGGCGTAGTCGTCAAAGACCCGGACACCGCGTACGGCACCTTTTGCTTCAAAACGCCGGGCGGCGCCGGAGAAGACAGCCAGTCCGGCCGCAGCCCGGGCCGGGTCCACGCCCAGCCCCAGCCCCACGGTGAAGGCCGCCGCAGCGTTGCGGATGTTGTGCGCCCCGGGGACCAGGAGCCGCAGTTCCTGTTCGCATTCCAGGCCGTCGAGGCTGAAGCGGAGCAGGGAAACGGAACCGCTGGCCAGCGGGCGCGTATCCGTGATCCGGATGTCTGCGGTTTCGGTGTAGCCGTAGGTGCGGACCCGTGCCGCACCGGAGCGGCGCACGACGTCGGCAGCTCCGGGGTCGTCGGCGCACGCCACCAGCAGTCCGTCTGCGGGCAGCAGCCGGACAAAGCTGTCGAAGGAGGCAAAAACCGCCTCCTCGGTGCCGTAGTGGTCCAGGTGGTCTGCCTCCACATTGGTGATGACCGTGATCCTGGGCAGGTAGTTGAGGAAGGATCCGTCAGATTCATCGGCCTCAGCGACGAACACGTTCCCGCTGCCGTGCGCTGCGTTGACTCCCAGCGCGGCAACATCGCCGCCGATGGCGAAGGACGGATCCAGGCCCGCCTCGCGCAGCAGCACCGTCACCATTGCCGTCGTGGTCGTTTTACCGTGCGTTCCGGCAACGGCCACCACTTCCTGCGTGCCCATCGCCGCGGCCAGGGCGACCGAGCGGTGGATAACCCGCAGGCCCCGGGAATGCGCCGCAGCGAGCTCCGGATTGTCCGGGCGGATGGCCGTGGAAATCACCACGGTGTCAACGTTTTGCACGTTCGCGGCGCCCTGGCCGACGAAGACGGCGGCTCCCAGGGCTTCAAGGGCACGGAGGCCGGGCGAGTCCCGCGAATCCGAGCCGGAGACGCTCACGCCCTGCCCGATCATGACCCGCGCAACGGCCGACATGCCTGCTCCCCAAGCCCGATGAAGTGCACCCGTCCCAGGTCCTGCAGTTTCGGGGTACTCATGCGCGGGGCCTTCCGTTCGCGGCGAGAATGAAACCGGCCATTTGCCGGTCCGCGTCCCGGATGCCCCGGGCGGCTGACGCTGCTGACATCGTCTCCAGCGCCGCCGGATCGGCCAGCAAAGGTATCAGCTTGTCCGAAATCCACTGCGCTGTGAAGAGTGAGTCCGAAACGAGGAGTGCTCCCCCGCTGCGGCGAGTCCGGCGCCGTTCAGCGCCTGCTCGCCGTTGCCGTGGGGCAGCGGGACCAGCACGGCGGGAAGGCCGACGGCGCTGATCTCACACACTGTGCCGGCTCCGGAGCGGGCCAGCAGCAGGTCAGCGGCCGCATAGGCCTGTTCCATGCCGTCGACGTACTCCACCTGGTGGTAGCGGGGGGCGGTGAGCAGTGCGCCGCCGCCGGTGCGCAGCTGCTTGCCGCGGCCGGTGATGTGCAGGGTCTGGATTCCGGCTGCCGCTAAGGCGGGCAGCGCATCTTCCACTGCGCGGTTGATGCTGGCGGCGCCTGAGGATCCGCCGGTCACAACCAGGGTGGGCAGGTCGGCGGCCAGCCCCAGGGCCGCCCGAGCGGCGGCCCGTTCCCGGTTCCGGTCCAGCTCCGAGATTTCCCGCCGCATGGGCATTCCGACCTGCCGGGCGCCGGGCAGTTTGGTTTCGGCGAAGGCTGTGGCAACAACGTCGGCAAAGCGCGCGCCCACACGGTTGGCCAGCCCGGGGCGGGCGTTTGCTTCGTGCACGATGATCGGCAGTTTCCGGCGGCGGGCCGCCAGATAGACCGGAGTGGAGACGTAGCCGCCAACGCCCACGACGACGTCGGCGGCTGCCTCATCGAGGATGTTCCCGGCCTGGGTCACTGCGCGCAGCAGCCGGGCGGGAAGCCGGAACAGATCGGGGCCGGGTTTGCAGGGCATGGGCACGCGGTCAATAACAGCCAGTTCGAAGCCGGCCTCGGGAACCAGCCGTGTTTCCATTCCTGCGGAGGTGCCCACAACCTTGATGCGGGCCCCGGGCGCGGATGCCCGGACGGCGCGTGCCACCGCGAGGAGCGGGCTGATGTGCCCGGCGGTGCCGCCACCGGCAAGGACGAGGGACAGGGGACGTTGCGTCATGGAGCTGATGGTTCACTTTCGGGAAGTTTTGGTTCTGGGATTTTGCGGGCGAAGGACAGCAGGACGCCCACGGCGGCCAGGGTGAAGGTCAGGGACGACCCGCCGTAGGAGATGAAGGGCAGCGGAACGCCGATTACGGGCAGGAGGCCGGTTACCATGGCGATGTTCACGAAGGCCTGCCCGATGATCCAGACCAGGATGGACCCGCAGACAATGCGGATAAACGGATCGGTGTGGCGCATGGTCATCCGGATCGTGGCCACAGCCAGGACACCGAAGAGCAGCACGATCAGCAGCGTGCCCAGCAGCCCGAACTCCTCGCCGATGATCGCGAAAATAAAGTCGTTGTGCGCCTCGGGGATCCAGCTCCACTTTTGCCGGCTCTGACCAATCCCCACGCCGAACCAGCCCCCGGAGGCCAGGGCGTACATGCCCGCATTGGCCTGGTCGCAAAGGCCGGCGCCGCAGTCCTCCCCCAGCCAGGCGCTGATGCGGCTGGTGCGGTTGCTGCTGACAAGCGACATCAGGACGCCGCCCGCGCCGCCTGCGGCCACCATGACCGCCAGGAACCGCAGCGGCGCACCGGCGAAGAACAGGGCGGCGATCATGATCATGACCATGATGATCACGGTGCCGAGGTCCCTGCCGATCAGGACCAGGCCGATCAGGACAGCACCGCCCGGAAAGACCACCGGCACGAGGGCGTGCTTCCACTGGGTCAGGAGTTTTTGCTTCATGGACAGCACGGAGGCGAACCAAATGGCCATGGCCAGTTTGGCCGCTTCCGAGGGCTGGCCTGTAATGGGACCTATTTCAATCCAGTTGCGGTTGCCGCCAACCTCTTTGCCAATGCCGGGGATAAAGACCAGGATCAGCAGGAAGAAAGCTGCCACCAAGGCCGGCCAGGCAAGCTTCCGGTACGCCTGGGGGCCGAGGCGGGAAAGGCCCAGCATCGCCGCAACCCCCAGGCCGGCGAACAGTGCCTGCTTCACGAAGAAACTGAAGGTGCTCCCGGCGGATTCCCCCGCCGAAGCGGCAATCGATTCCACCGAGGAAGCGGAAAGCACCATCATCAGCCCTATTGCCGTCAGCGCCAGCGAGGCGCCGAGGATGGTGTAGTACGCCGAACCGGTGGCTTTGCGGCGGCTGCCTTCAAGAAGGACGATGCCGCGCTCGAACAGCGACGGTTTTTTGTCCGGGTTCACCGGCCTGCGGGGAACGCGTGAGGAGCCGCGGGCGCCCGGCGGCGACGGCGCCGGCCGGGGTGCCGCAGGGCCGGTGCCGGCGGCGGATGCTGCCGGCCGTTTGGGCCGGATGACAGGCTTGCGGGGATTCCCTGAGGACGTAGTGACCATCTAGGGCTCCTTAGAAGTCTGCGCCTGTCCTTCCACGTACCCGCGGACGGCCTCGATGAAAGCGTCTCCGCGGTGCGCGTAAGACGCGAACTGATCCATGGACGCCGCTGCCGGCGCCATGAGCACGGTGTCCCCCGGCCGGGCTTCAGCGGCTGCGGCGGTGACGGCCAGGGCCATCACGTCCTCCCCGGTGACGATGGGCCTGGATACGTGCCTTCCACCAGTGTGGGGCGGGACGGCGTCAATCACCGGCACCTGCGGCGCGTGTCGTGCCAGCGCATCACGCAGGGCGGAGGAATCGGCACCAATGAGGATCACGGCCCGCAGCCGGGCAGCGTGGTCCCGGGCCAGGCTGTCGTATTCGACGCCCTTGGGCAGCCCGCCGGCAATCCATACCACCGGGTCAAAGGCCGAGAGCGAGGCAGCAGCGGCGTGCGGGTTGGTGGCCTTGGAATCGTTGACCCACAGGACACCGCCCAGGCGGGCCACCGGCTGGATGCGGTGCTCCCCGGGAGTGTAGGCCCGGAGTCCGTCGCGGACAGCCACGGGTTCGACGCCGTACGCCCGGACCAGCGCTGCTGCCGCGAGGGCGTTGGCGACCAGGTGACGGGGCGCGTATTCGCCCAAATCGGCCAGCGAGGCGAGCTCCGCTGCGGAATCCTTGCGCTCTTCGATAAACGCCCGGTCCACCAGGAGGTTCTCCACCATGCCCACCATGGAAACCGCCGGCATCCCGGTGGTGAACCCCACGGCCCGGCAGCCTTCAATGACGTCGGCTTCTTCGACCATGTGCTCGGTCTCGGCCTGCTCGGCGTTGTAGATGCAGGCGATCCGGGTGTTCTCGTAGATTTTCGCCTTGTCGGCAAGGTACGCCTCGTAGGATCCGTGCCAGTCGACGTGGTCTTCCGCCACGTTCAGGCACACGCTCGCCAGGGGCGAAACCGAGGCGGACCAGTGAAGCTGGAAGCTGGAGAGCTCCACCGCGATGACGTCGTAACCCTGCGGGTCCCTGATGGCATCGAGGATCGGAGTGCCCACGTTCCCGGCGGCGATGGCTCGCAGGCCTGCGGCCCGGAGCATGCTTTCGGTCATCGACACGGTGGTGGTTTTACCGTTGGTGCCCGTGATGGTCAGCCATTCGGCGGTCCTGCGGCCTTCCCGAATGCGCACCCGCCACGCCAGTTCCACGTCCCCCCACACCGGGATTCCGGCGTCGGAGGCGGCAACCATCAGCGGATGGAACGGGCTGAAACCGGGCGAGGTGACCACGAGCTCCGCCGGTTCGCCGTCGACAAGCGGCAGCGCCTCGGCATGGGCAGCACCCAGCAGCACGTCGGCGGCGCCGACGATGCGCAGGGTGTCCGCCTTGGCCTGGTTCTCTTCATTGTCCCGGGCGTCCACGACCACTACCCGGGCACCAAGTTCGATCAGGGTGTCGGCGGCTGAGAAGCCGGACAGGCCGATGCCGGTGACGGCCACGCGCAGTCCGCGCCACGGCGCGTCCCAGGTGGTGAGTTCATCCAGCCGGGAATTGGAACTGCTCAATTTCCTACCACCCATTCAGCGTAGAAGAGACCCAGGGCAACGGCTACGCACAGTCCGGCGACGATCCAGAACCGGACCACCACTGTAACTTCGGCCCAGCCTTTGAGCTCGAAGTGATGCTGCAGGGGTGCCATCTTGAAGACGCGCTTACCCCCGCTGAGTTTGAAATATCCCACCTGGATGATCACGGAGAGCGTGATGATGACAAAGAGCCCGGCGAGGATCACGAGCAGCAGCTCGGTGCGCGAGAGAATGGCGAATGCCGCAATGGCACCTCCGATGGCCAGAGACCCGGTGTCGCCCATGAAGATCTTGGCCGGGGAGGTGTTCCACCAGAGGAAGCCCACGAGCGCCCCGGCCATGGCCCCTGCCAGCAGGGCCAGGTCCATGGGGTCCCGGACTTCGTAACAGACGCTTCCGGAACCCGGGGCCCCGCAGCTTTGGTTGGACTGCCAGATCCCGATCAGGAAGTAGGCTCCGAAAACGAGGATGGAGGCGCCGGCGGCAAGGCCGTCCAGGCCGTCCGCCAGGTTCACCCCGTTGGAGGTACCGGTAATGATCAGGTTCGCCCACACGATGAAAAGGATGGCGCCGATCAGGGTCCCGGCAAAGGCCAGGTCGAAATTGGTGTCGCGGATGAAGGAGATCTTTGTTGACGCCGGGGTCCGGCCCTGGTCATTCGGGAAGTTCAGGGCCAGGATGGCGAACGCAACGCCAACCAGGGTCTGCAGGATGATCTTTGCCTTGGCGTTCAATCCCAGGCTGCGCTGGCGGGAGATTTTGGTGTAGTCGTCGATGAACCCCACCATCCCCATGCCCACCATCAGGAACAACACCAGCAGTCCGGAGGCCGAGGGTCCGAAGCTGCCCGGGTTAATGGCGTAGCTGATCAGGTGCGTAATGGAGTAGGACGCCACCACGGACGCGACAATGACGGCGCCGCCCATGGTGGGGGTGCCGCGCTTGGTGTGGTGCGACGTCGGTCCGTCGTCGCGGACAAACTGCCCGTAGCTTTTCCGGACGAGGAAACGGATGAACAGCGGCGTGCCGATGAAGGCAAAGATCAGGGCCAGCGAGGAGCCAATAAGCAGGGAAACCACTACAGCATGCCTCCGGCTTCCCCGGAGCGGTCCGGGCTCGTGTGCTGCGGCCGGGAGTCCGGCGTGGCGGAGGTTGCAGATGGGGCGTTCAAAGCTATCCGATCACCGAGGTAGCGCAGGGCAGCGCCGTTGGAGGATTCGAAGAGAACCAGGTCGCCGGGTTCCAGCGACTCGGCCAGGATGCGCTCGGCATCCGCGGCTGTTTCCACGAAGACGGATTCGTCTCCCCAGGACCCTTCCATGACGGCTCCGGTGTGCATGGCGCGTGCACCGGTGCCGACCACAATGAGCTTGGAAATGTTGAGGCGGACCACGTACCGGCCCACGGCGTCGTGTTCGGTGACCGAGGCGTCGCCGAGCTCCAGCATTTCGCCCAGCACGGCCCAGGTGCGCCGGCCGCGGCCAAGTTCGGCCAGGGTGCGCAGGGCGGCGCGCATGGATTCGGGGTTGGCGTTGTAGGCATCGTTGATGACGGTGACGCCGTCAGCACGGTCGGTGCGTTCCATGCGCCAGCGGCTGGCGGCCTTCTGGCCGGACAGGCCGGCGGCAATCCGTTCGGCCGGAACACCGGCGGCGTACGCGGCGGCGCCGGCGGCCAGGAGGTTTGCCGTGTGGTGGGCGCCAATCAGTCCGGATTCCACGGGATATTCGCTCCCGTCCGGGAACCGGAGGGTGAAGACGGGCCGGCCGAGGGCATCGGTGCGGGCGTCCACGGCGCGCAGGGCGGATTTCGCTCCGTGCGCTTCTTCCGGTGACGACGTGAAGTACAGGACGTTGACGTCCGATCCCGCCCGCGCCGCCATGGCTGCCACACGGATGTCGTCCGCGTTCAGGACGGCGGTGCCGCCCGGGGCCAGGGCCTCGACAAGCTCTCCCTTGGCTTTGGCGATGTTCTCCACGCCGCCAAACTCGCCGGCATGCGCGGTGCCCACGCAGAGGACGACTCCGATGTCGGGACGGACCATGGAGGCCAGGTACTCAATGTGCCCGACGCCGGTGGCCCCCATTTCCACCACGAGGTAGCGGGTGCCGTAGCCTGCCTCGAAAATGGTCAGCGGCACGCCGACTTCCCCGTTGTAGGACCCCACCGGGGACGTGGTGTCCCCTTCGGCGCGCAGGATCCCGGCGAGCAGGTCCTTGGTGGTGGTCTTGCCCGCGGATCCGGTGATGCCGATGACGGTCAGGGTGCGTTCGCACGCAGCCGCCGGACGATCTCGGCGGCCAGCGCACCCATCGCCAGGACGGCGTCGGGCACCTGGACGGCCGGGTACACGTCTCCGTTTGAATCCGTCACCGGTCGCTCCACCAGGGCCAGGACGGCACCGCGGGCAAAGGCCGCTTCGACGAAAAGATGGCCGTCGGAGGCCTCACCCGGTTTGGCGATGAAGAGGGACCCCGGCAACGATTCCCGGGAGTCGGTTGTGGCCGAGTTCACGATCGTATCCGGCGCCGGTGCGGCTCCGCCGATCAGGTCGCCGCCCGTGATTACCGCTATGTCTGCTGCGCTAAGTTCAATCATGACGAATTAGGACTCTACCCCGTCGCCGGACAGCACAGGGAATCCGTACCTTGTCAAAGCCTGCCTCAGTTCAACGCGGTCGTCGAGGGCCACATTCACTCCTTTAACTTCCTGGAATACTTCGTGTCCCCGCCCGGCCACCAGCACCGTATCCTGCGGGCGGGCCATGGCGACGGCGCGGTCTATGGCCGCGGCGCGGGGTGCCACTTCAACGATTTCACAGCGCAGTGATTCCCCGTCGCGGGCAGCCCGGGCTCCGGCCAGTACATCGGCGCGGATGGCCGCTTCGTCCTCGTCGTGGGGGTCGTCGTCGGTGACAATCACCACGTCGGCGAGCCGGGCGGCGATGGCGCCCATCAGCGGCCGCTTAGTCTGATCCCGTTCCCCGGTGGCGCCAAAGACCACGATGACGCGCGGCTGCGGCCGGGCGGAGGAGCGGCCGCCACCGCCTGAAGCGGGAGCTTCCCGGCGAACCGACTGCAGCGTCCGTGCCAGCGCATCGGGGTTGTGGGCAAAATCGACAATTGCCGCGGGCGCCCGCCCACCAGCTGCATCCTGCCGGGAACTTCGACGGTGAACGGATCCCTGCGGTCCAGGGCCTCCTGCAGCTGTTCCTGGTCGACTCCGGAGGCCAGCACCATCAGCACTGCCAGCGCCGCATTGGAGACGTTGAAGGTGCCGGGCAGCCCGGTTCCGGCCCGCAGGAACGCGCCGCCGGGTCCGCGCAGGACGAAACGGTGTCCCAGGCCCGCGCGCTCGACGCCGGTCACCCTCCAGTCCGCCTCACCCGCGTCCTCCCGGGTGGCCAGTGTCCACACCGGGACCGGCGCTTCCGCGGCCATCCGGGCTCCCCATTCGTCGTCAACCGTTATAACCGCGCGGCTGGAGCGTTCGGGCGTGAAGAGGGCGGCCTTGGCCGTGAAGTACTCGTCCATGGACCCGTGCAGGTCCAGGTGGTCCTGCGTGAGGTTCGTGAATCCGGCAACGTCAAAGAGGACGCCGTCCACCCGGCGGTAGGAAATGGCGTGCGACGAGACCTCCATGGCCGCAGCATCCAGGCCCTTCTCCCGCATCAGGGCCAGCAGTCCGTGCACCTGGGGTGACTCGGGCGTGGTCAGGGTACTCGCGATGGGTTCGCCGCCGGCCAGGATTTCAATCGTGCCGATAAGGCCGGTGGTCTTCCCGAGGGCGGCGAGCAGCGCATTGATGAAGTACGTTGTGGTCGTCTTACCGTTGGTGCCCGTGACACCGAACAGTGTGGGCGCTGTTCCGTCCTGAGGCCGGCTGCGGAAGACTGCCGCGGCGAGCGGACCCACGAGGCGTCGCGGATCATCCGTCACGTACACCGGGACCGGCAGCTGCCCCAGCCCGGCAGCGCCGTCGGGATCCGTGAGCACGGCTGCGGCACCCGCGGCAGCGGCGTCCGGGGCGAAGCGTGCGCCGTGGTGGCGTGCGCCGGGCAGGGCAACGTACAGGTCGCCCGGCTGCACGTCGCGGGAGTCGATCGTGAGGCCGGTCAACAGGACATCGTGTTCCCCGCCGGAGTTCCGGGCCGGCGTGGCCGCCGGCAGCCCGCCGGCCGCCAGGACGCCGGCCGCCTCCCTGAGGGATACGGGTTCCTGCGCGGAGGGCCGCATTCCGCTTCCCGGACGGGGCGGATTGCTCTGATCACTTGTAGGCACTGCATTGCTCCAGAAAATTGACGTGGTGCTCGTAAAAGGATGGACCCGTACCGCCGGCGGGGCCGCTGCTGCCCGGACCGCCCGGGACGCGGAGACTCAGTACTCCACGGGATACAGCTCCGGTGCCGATTCGGACGGAGGTACGTTCCGCGTGGTCAATACCTGTTCCATGACCTTCTTAAAGGTCTTTCCCGGGTCCAGGACCTGCAGCGACCCCTCGGGCCGCTGCAGCGTTACGACCGCCACGTACTGGGGATCGTCCATTGGTGCAATACCAGCATAGGAGAGTGTGTAGCCGTCGTAGCCCCCGTTGGCACCCGGCGCCTCCGCCGTGCCGGTCTTGGAACCCACCCGGTACTGGTCAAGCCTGCCCCCGGCCCCCGATCCCTCCGCTGTCACGGTTTCCAGCATGTGCTGGACTTCACGGGCCGTTTCCTCGGACACCACGCGGGCTGGCCCGGCCTTCTCCGCCGGAGTCTCGGTACCGTCGGCTGCCACGTAACCGTCAATGATGCTCGGCGCCAGCCGCACGCCGTCGTTCGCGATGGTCTGGTAAACCATCGCGGTGTGCAACGCGGTCTGGGCCAGCCCCTGGCCAAAAAGCACCGTGTACTGCTGCCGGGTATCCCACTGGTCGGGGGTGGCCAGGATGCCTGACGTCTCGCCGTTGAGCCCCACGTCCAGGGGCTGGCCGATCCCGAACTTTCGCAGCCAGTCGTACCGTTCCTGCGGCGTCAGCTGCTGCCCGATCATGACCGTGCCGGTGTTCATCGACTTGGTCAGGATGCCGGCCGCCGTCATGTGCACCGTGCCGTGGTCGAAGGCGTCCTTGAACGTCTGCCCGTCAACGGTGTAAGTGGACGGGATCTCGAATTGGGAAAGCGGATCGATGATCCCCTGCTCGAGGGCAGCGGCCATGGTGATGACCTTGGTGGTGGAACCCGGTTCGAAAGGCACCGTTACGGACAGCGGCTGCCGGGACTCCGCCGGTGTCAGCCCGGGGTTGTTGGGATCGACGGTGGTGGATTCAGCCATGACAATGACGCGGCCCGTATCGACCTCGACCACCACCACGTTGCCCCATTCCGCGTTGTATTCCTGGACCTGGCTCGCGATGGTCTGCTGGGCGAACCACTGCAGGTCCTGGTCGATGCTCAGCTTGACGGAATCGCCGTCCACCACCGGGGAATCCTCGTTGGTGGCATAGGGGATGCGGATGCCGTCCCCGCCGATTTCGTAGGTCTTGCTGCCCGGTTTCCCTGCCAGGACGTCATCCTGCGTGAGTTCGAGCCCTTCCTGCGGCCCGTCCGTGCCCAGGAAGCCCACGATGGAGCCCGCCACGGCTCCGGAGGGATAGGTGCGCAGGGTGGTGCGGTCCGCGTAAATGCCGGGGAACTTGACCGCCAGGACCTTGTCCTTGATTTCGGGGGTCACCGTCTTGGCAACGAAATTGAATGTGTTGTCGCCCAGCACGGAACCGCGGAGGGTCTCAGGGTCCTGGCCCAGGATGGCGGACAGTTCATCAAACGCCTGGTCGAAGCTGATGTCTTCCAGGACCCCCTCTGCATTGCGGCGGGGGTATTCCTGTTCGCCGGTGTAATCGTGGGACAGGGTCTGGTCCACCACTATGTCAAAACGTTCGACGCTGCGGGCCAGGTAGTTGCCGTCGGAGTCCAGGATGCTGCCGCGCAGGGGCGGGATGGTCTGGGTGGTCAGCCGCTTTGCAACGGCGGCCTCCGCCATGCCCTCGGGGTCGACCGCCTGCACCTGGAACAGGCGCACGCCCAGTACGGTCAACATGACCAGGGCAAGGATCAACCCGGTCCGGAGCCTGCCGGTAACGATGGCTACCCTGTGGTTGTCCCGTCCGGGACCCCGCTCTCTTGCCACAACGTATCCTCGTCACTGCTCGGTGGAGATTAGTATCCGCTTCTCTGGACCGGAGCCGGGATGGTTCCGCCGTTCAGATCTGCTTCCTGTTCGGCCGGGGCCGTTTCCGCTCCGGCCGGTGCGCCGGCCGCTGCCGCTGCCGCTTCGGCGGCCTCGGCTTCCCGGGCCTCGGCCGCCCGGGCTGACTCCCCGGCCGGCTCAGGGGCCGCACCGGCCGGCGCTACCGGCTGAGTCAGCACTTTGGGTGCTTCGATCAGCACAGTGGGAGGGGTGCCTTCCTCCGCCGGCACGGGGTTCCCCGTGACCGCGAGAGTTTCCAGATCAATGCTGCCGAAGGTCGAGGACGTCACCATGCCCAGATCAGTGGCCGCCGTGGCCAGAACCTGGGGCGCCTGGTGGTTTTCCAGCTGCTGCGTCAGGGCTTCATTGCGCTGTGCCAGCTCGGTCCGCTCGTTCTGCAGCTGGACCAGCTGGTACTGCCCGCTCGAAACGGAGATGTTGAGCAGCAGCACAGCACCGAGTCCAAGGATCATGGCGAGAAAGCAAAAGATGAACAGAGGTGCCCGGCGGCGGCTTTTGACGCCGGCACCACCGACAGGGGCGTCCGGCGGCGGGGAGCGGAAGGGGCCGGGGCCGTCCGCGGGCTCCACTCGAGAGCGCGCGCGGTGTTCCCGTGGGTTGCCCGGCGGACAGCTCCTGTGGCTGCGTGCGGCCGCGTCTGTACCTGCGTCATGATCCCGACCTGTCGCTCGCGGTTCGGATCCGCTCCACGGCCCGCAGCTTCGCGGAGGCGGCACGGGGATTCTCGGCAATTTCAGCATCGGTGGGAACCTCGGTTCCCTTGGTCAGGCGCTGCAGCTGCGCCTTGTGCTCGTCAAGTTCCACCGGAAAGCCCTTGGGCGCGGACGAACGCGCGCCGGCGGCAAAGACGCCCTTGACGATCTTGTCTTCCAGCGAGTGATAGGACATCACCACTACCCTGCCGCCAAGTTTCAGGACGGAAAGCGAGGCGGGGACGGCACGCTCCAAGACGTCCAGTTCCTCGTTGACTTCGATCCGCAGTGCCTGAAAGGTCCGCTTGGCCGGGTGTCCCCCGGTGCGGGCGGCACCGGCGGGCACCACGGTGCGTATAGCGTCCACCAGCTCACCCGTGGTGCTGAACGGCTTCACGGCGCGGGTTGAGACAATGGCGGAAGCTATCCGGCCGGCAAATTTTTCTTCTCCCCATTTGCGGATGACGGCTACGAGGTCTGACTCGCTGTACGTGTTGACGATGTCTGCCGCCGTGCGCCCGCGGCTGGTGTCCATCCGCATGTCCAGCGGTGCATCATAGGAGTAGGCGAAGCCGCGGTCGCGCTCGTCGAGCTGCAGGGACGATACCCCCAGGTCAAAGAGCGCTCCGTCGATGCCGTCAAAGCCCAGGTCGGTGACGACGTCGGCAATCTCGTCATACACGGCATGCACCAGGTCGATGCGGTCCTTGAAGGGGGAAAGGCGTTCGCCCGCCAGGGCCAGTGCCTGCCGGTCCCGGTCGATGCCGATCACATGCAGCTGCGGGAAGCGCGCCAGCATGGCTTCCGTGTGGCCGCCCATGCCGAGCGTGGCATCCACGACGACGGCGGAACCATGGTCGGCCACGGCTCTTCGATTGCCGGAGCCAGCAGATTAATGCAGCGGTCACGCAGCACCGGAACATGCCGTTCTTCGGTTGGGCGTTCTTCGCTCATCTGCTGTCCTTCCGCGTCCTGGGACGGCGGCGTAGTTCTTATATCAGACCCCCATCCGCGCCTCGCACTGCCTGCGCCTGGCTCCGGGGAAGTGAGTCAGGTGCCGGCCTTGCGGGGCGGCTGGAGATCTCATGCAAGAAACCGCTGCGGTCCGGTCTCTGTTTGCTGGTTGTTCAGTGGTGCTGGTGCGGTGCTGCCGGACTAGAAGAGACCGGGCATGGTGTCCCCGTCGGTTTCCGAGAACGCCGTTTCCTGCTCCTCGAGGTAGATTTGCCACGCGTTTGCGTCCCAGATTTCCGCCCTTGTTCCCGCCCCGATCACGGCCAGTTCACGGCCGAGTCCGGCGTAGGCCCGCAGCGCCGGCGGAATGGTGATCCGACCCTGCTTGTCCGGGACTTCATCGGAGGCTCCCGACAGAAAGACCCGAATGTAATCCCGTGCCTGACGCGAGGAAAGCGGAGCTTCCCGCATCTGCTCATGGACCCGTTCGAACTCCTTCTGGCTAAACACGTAGATGCAGCGTTCCTGGCCCCTTGTCAGCACCAGTCCCCCGGCCAGTTCCTCGCGGAACTTTGCCGGCAGGATGATCCGCCCCTTCTCGTCCAGGCGAGGTGAATGTGTTCCGAGGAACATCAGTCACCACCCGTCTGATTGGAAGAAGTTCCTCCTGCGCTGCCCCTACACTCTTATGGCCTCCACTTTACTCCACTTCCCTCCACAGTCAACGATATCGGGGACCTTCGCGCGGCGCGCCGCACCTTTTCTTCCCCGTAACGGCGCAGGACGTGCCTAGTGGAGGACAAACGCCGGAAGACGCCGTGCAGGGTGCCCCTGCCACCCGTCCTTAAGCACAAAAAGACCCGCCGCAGCGGGTCTTTTCCGTGTTTATCGAGCCGGTGGAGGAAGGTGGAGCATCGGCGGGCTATTGATCGCGCTTGCGCTCATCCCACTTGCTTTCCAGGTTGCTCATGAAGTTCTTCGAGGAACTCGCCTCGCGTTCCTTCTTCCGCGCCGGAGAACTGACCTGCGCTCCGCGTTTGCCCCGCGTCGTCGCGTAGTACACGCCCGAGCCCATGACCAGGAATCCAAGAACCCCCAGGAGCAGGCTCCACGGCATTTCAAGGGACACCCCGCGGAGGAGCAGCGCAATGCCTGCCACTGCGACCAGGGCTCCGATCACTATCCGCCGGGTCGAAATCCCGGCGCCGGCCGGCGTCGCCATCGAATTCGCAAACTTGGGGTCCTCGGCGTGTAATTGCTGCTCCAACTGGTCCAGCAAGCGCTGCTCGTGTTCCGAGAGTGCCATTACTGCCTCCTTGCGGTCCGAAATACTCTGTAACTCAACCAACGTTCCCGGTAGCGGGGCGGTTCCCGCCCCGGATTCCGGGCGACTGCGGAGGCACCCCGGGATAAATTCCGGGTTCCGCCGGGACCCATGACCCGGAGAGAACGCGTGTTGTGTCTACGTCTTAGGATAGGTGGCATTCTGATCCGGGGAAAGCGGCGGCGGCGCGGGGGTAAAACTTTCCGCGCAGGGCTTAGGCCGGACGCTGGTCCTGCGGTGGAGCCTGCCCCGGTCCGCGGTCGGGACGGCCCCTGCGCGAGCCGCCGAGGAGGCGGGCAGGCATGACGCCGAGCTCGCCGAAGCGGGCATTGATCTTGTCCAGAGTGTCTTCCGCCGACTTCCAGTTATCATCCCGGCCGTCAAGGGTCAGCTGGACCGCCGCGCCCTCCGCCTGCTCCAGCCGTTCGGCCCGAAGACCAATCAGGCGGACGCTCATTCGCCGTGGCCCCAGGGCCGTGAGCAGAGCTCGCGTCTCCTCATAAATCAGCTGGGCACTGTCCACGGGTTCCCGCAGAGTGCGGGTGCGCGTGAGGGTCGAGAAATCGGCGTAACGCAGCTTGAGGGAGACCGCGCGGCTCTGCAGTCCGGCGGCCCTGAGGCGTGCCGCCGTCTTGTGCGCCAGCCGCAGCAGCTCCGTGTGCAGGGTTTCGTCGTCGGAGACGTCCCGGGGAAAGGTTTCTTCCGCCCCGATGCTCTTTTCCCGCCGCACCGGAGTAACTCTCCGCTGGTCCCTTCCCCATGCCAGCTCGTACACATGCTCACCCGTGGCGCCGAGCAGCCGCCGGAGGACGGTCACCGGCGTCCGCGCGACATCTTCAACCGTCGAAATACCCACGCGGGCCAGGGTTTCCCGGGTCTTGGCCCCTACGCCCCATAAAGCCGAAACATCCAGGGTGTGCAGATAGGCCACGGTCTCGTCGCTCGGAATCAGCAGGAGCCCGTCGGGTTTGGACCGGGTGGAGGCGATCTTGGCCACGAACTTGGTGGCGGCGATTCCCACGCTCGCCGTAATGCCGAGCTCCGCGGCCACCCGCCGCCGGATCAGCTCGCCGATGGCCCGCGGAGGTCCCAGCAGGCGCATGGCTCCGGCAATATCCAGGAAGGCCTCATCCACGCTGAGCGGTTCCACCAGCGGTGTGATGGATTCGAAGATGGCCATCAGCCGCCCCGACACTTCACGGTAATCCTCCTGATGCGGTTCCAGGATGACCGCCTGCGGACACTGCCGGTAGGCCACCGACATGGGCATGGCGGAATGGACTCCGTACCGCCGCGCCTCGTAGGAAGCCGACAGGACGACGCTCCTGCCCCCGAGCCCGCCCACGATGATCGGGCGGCCCGCGAGCTCAGGGCGCTTCAGCAGCTCCACCGAGACATAGAAGGCATCCATGTCCACATGCATGATGGTGCAGTCGCGGTTTTCGCTGGGGCCGTTGCTCACTACTTCATGGTAGACAACGGGTCCGGCGTTTTCGTTTCGCCTAGACTGGGGACCAGATCCTGACCCCCACTTAAGATGCGGACACCCATGAAGAAGCCCCTGATCGCACTGACTGCTGCCGCCCTCCTGCTGGCCGCGTCCGGCTGCACCCCGGATTCCGGTGGTTCCACGGACGCCGGCACGGCGGAACCCACTGCCGCCGCAGCGTCGCCCACGGCCGGCGCGTCCACCTCGCCGTCCCCCTCCCCAACGGCTGCGGATTCCGCTTCCCCCGGCGCCCCGGCTTCCCCCGACAGCTCGGCAGGCCCGTCGGGACCGGCCACCAGCGCCGCCATTGCTGATGGATTCCCCATCGACATTGTTTCGCTCATGCCCGGCTCAACGGCGCTGTCCACCAGCTTCGAAGAGACTCCCGAACTGTTCACAGCCTCGCTGACGGCTTCCACAAGCTCGTCCGCCGAGGAGATCCTCGCGCACTACGAGGCTGAGTTCGAGTCGCAGGGCTTCACCTCGGGTGAGGCCGGGAAGCAGGGGACCACCACCGTGCAGACGTTTGTCCGCTCCGGCGGCACCGACACGGCCAACGTCGCCGTCGTTCCCCGTGACGGCAGCTTCACCTATACGGCCAGCATTAACACGCTTCCCGAGTCAGCCCAGTAGCCCGGCATGGGAAATCTTCCCGCCGCCGACGCGGCCGCAGCCGGTGAGCTGGCAGCCCGTGAGCAGGCAGAGTACCGAAAGCTATTGGCCAGCGAACTGGACGCCTTCCTTGCAGAGCAGCAGGCCGTGCTTCAGGAGGTGTCGATGGAGTCGCTGCCGCTTCTGGACGCCGTGTCCTCGCTGGCCCAGGGCGGCAAACGGCTGCGGGCACTGCTCAATTACTGGGGCTGGCGCGGCGCCGGCGGACCCGAACTGGGCGGAGCACCCGTGCGGGCCGGCGTCGCCCTGGAACTGTTCCAAAGCGCAGCCCTGATCCATGACGACATCATTGACCGCTCCGACACCCGCCGCGGCGGCCCCAGTGTCCATCGGCGGTTCAGCACCGCGCACAGCGAAGCAGCCTGGCATCTGGACGGAACCCACTTCGGGTCCTCCGCAGCCATCCTCGCCGGGGACCTCTGCCTGTCACTGAGCGAGGAGATGTTCTCAGCGGTCGGCGCCCAAGCTGCCCACGGCACACCGGCCAGGCGGATCTTCAACCGGATGCGCACCGAAGTCATGGCCGGCCAGTACCTGGACATCCTCGAAGAAGTGGTCGGGCCAACGCATCAGCCCGAGCGCGCCGTCGTCCGCGCCCGCAACATTCTCCGCTTCAAGTCGGCGAAATACACCACGGAACATCCGCTGACCCTGGGCGGAGCACTCGCCGGCGCCTCCGGGGACCTGCTGGACTGGTACTCGCGTTTCGCCCTTCCCCTGGGGAGGCGTTCCAGCTGCGCGACGACGTGCTGGGCGTGTTTGGCGACCCGGATCAAACCGGCAAGCCCGCCGGTGACGACCTGCGCGAGGGCAAGCGAACGGTGCTGATTGCCTACGCGCTGTCGCTCGGCGGTCCTTCGGCACGGGAAGTCATTGGTTCCGCGCTGGGCCGGGCCGACCTGAACGACGACGGCGTGACCAGGCTCCGCGGGATCATCGAGGAATCCGGAGCCCTGGCCGCCACTGAAGCCCTCATCGACGGGCATACCAGGGCAGCGTTCGACGCCCTGCAGCAGATGCCCGTCGACGACGTTGCCCGGGCCGCCCTGACGGCCCTCGCCCACGCGGCGGTCACCCGCTCGGCCTGACCGTTCCCGCCCCCGCATACGGCGTACGCCGGGATGCGGGCAGGGCCCAGAACGCAGCAGCGGCTCCCGTTCCACGGGAGCCGCTGCTGCGTTAACTCTGTCTTAGTTCGCTGTGCTAAGACGCCGCTACCAGCCCAGGGCCTGGGCGCGGCGGCGGATCTCCGTTTTTCGGCCCTCGCGGAGGGCGTCCACCGGACGCCCCGGCAACGAGTCATCCGCAGTAAACAGCCAGCGGATCATTTCTTCGTCGTTGTAGCCGGCATCAATGAGTACCGAAATGGTGCCCTTCAAGCTGTCCAGCACAGCGCCGTCGGCCACGAAGGCAGCCGGGATGCTGCGGATTTTCCGCTCCCCGAGCCGCACGGCCACCAGCGCGCGCTCTTCGAGCAGGCTGTGCACCTTGGTAATGGAAACATTCAGTTGTTCAGCCACGTCGGGCAGGGTCAGCCAGTCGGAAACAAGTTCCTCGAGTTCAGTCACTGTCCTAGGTTCCCACGAGAACCCGGTTGGGGGCCACTTCCGACCCGTTGCGCAACCGGAATACGCGTTCTCAAGGTACTCGGGTAGGCCAGGAACCACCGGTAGTGTAAATTCGCATACGTCACAGAAATCACTTCTGTCACGCTCGCACCACTACTTGTATATGGTCGAGTTGCGGTAAAGGCCGCGCCGTCTACAGATGAGGAAACAGCCCTTTATGACTGCTCAGTCGATTCAGGGAAGCAATTCCCCCGTTCCAGCTCCAGGGGAATGCCCCGCAAACTGAGTGTTGCGGTGACCACCGCGGCCATCCCCGCCGTGATGATGTCGGCGCTCGCGCTTGCCGAACCGGCCCAGGCAGCGCCCGTAACCCCGGATGCCACGCTCTTCCCGCAGCTTCCGCTGCAGGCCATCAAGAACCTGACCGCGGGAACGGCGAACGTCGTCGCCCCCTCACAGCTGGCTGCGCAGATTCCCGTGACCATTGCTGCAGAATCCAGCACGCCGTCGGTCCACCGCATCGCACCGGGTGACACGGTCAGCTCCATTGCCGCGCGTTACGGCCTGGCTCTGGACGAAGTCCTCCGCGTGAACAACCTGCAGAGCGACTCGCTCATCTTTGCCGGCGAGGAACTGCGCCTGCCGGCAGCAGGTTCCCCGGCACCGGACGCCGCTCCCCGCGCCGCGGGGCACCTACACCGTAAAAGCCGGCGATACCCTCAGCGCAATCGCGGCGTCGCACGGTGTGAGCCTCGACAGTGTCCTGGCGGCCAACAGCCTGACCCTTACCTCGATTATCCGTCCCGGCCAAGAGATCGCCCTCTCCGGCGGCGCCGTGGCCGGAGCGTCCGCAGCTCCCGCCGCGCCAGCTCCAGGGACAAGCCACACGGTAGCACCCGGTGACACCCTGACCGGGATCGCCGCCCGCCACAATGTCAGCCTTTCCGCCCTCATGTCGGCCAACGGCATGGACGGCAGCACCGTCCTGTTCCCGGGAGACGCCGTCGTCCTTCCCGGTGCCGGAGTAACAACGCTCGCCACAGCTCCGGCCGAAGCCCCTCCGGCGGACTTGGTTCCCAATACGTTCCTGCACTACACGTATCCGGACCACGTCGTCGCGGACGCCAATACGAACAAGCACGCGCTGAATGCCACTGCAGTTCCGAGCCGTGCCGATATGCAGCAGATCGTCGCACAGACCGCAGTCCAGATGGGCGTTGACCCCGCCCTGGCAATGGCCTTTTCCTTCCAGGAGTCAGGCTTCGACCAGCGTGCCGTATCCCCCGCCAATGCCATTGGTGCCATGCAGGTCATTCCGAGTTCCGGCGACTGGGCCTCCGACCTCGTCGGACGCCAGCTGAACCTGCTGGACCCCCATGACAATGCGACGGCCGGTGTCGCGATCATCCGCTCACTGATCCGCACAAGCGACAGCCTGGAAACCGCAGTGGCTTCCTATTACCAGGGCCAGTACTCGGTAACGACCCAGGGGATGTTTGAGGACACGCGCGGCTACGTGGCGTCGGTGCTGGCACACCGCCAGTCCTTCTCCTAGCAGCGACGCCCCTTACCGGGCACGGCGGGCAGGGTCCGGATCGGGTGTCGATCCGGACCCTGCCTGTCTGCGCACGTAGGATCGTAGAGTGCATGAATCCGTGAATGACTCCCTCGTCGGCACCGTAGTGGATGACCGCTACCGGGTGCTCTCCCGTATTGCCCGCGGAGGAATGTCCACCGTTTACCTGGCCACCGACCTGCGGCTGGACCGGGACGTCGCCCTCAAGGTCCTGTATCCGCACCTTGCCGCCGACCCCGGCTTTCTTGACCGCTTCGAGCGGGAGGCCAAGTCCGCCGCCCGGCTTTCCCACCCGCACGTCGTCGGCGTACTGGACCAGGGATTTTCCGACAATCTCGCCTATCTGGTCATGGAGTACGTTCCCGGCAAGACGCTGCGGGAACTGCTGGAGGCCCGGACCCGCCTGACCCCGCGGCTGGCCCTGGCCCTGCTGGACGCGGTCGTGGACGGCCTGGCCGAAGCCCATGACGCGGGAATGATCCACCGCGACGTCAAGCCCGAAAACGTGCTGCTTGCCGACAACGGCAGCATCAAGATTGCCGACTTCGGCCTGGCCCGCGCCGTTTCCACCAGCACCAGCACCGGCACCCTGGTGGGAACAGTCGCCTATCTGGCGCCGGAACTGGTCACCGGCACCGGCGCCGATGAGCGCAGCGACGTTTACTCCGCCGGAATCATGCTTTACGAAATGCTCACCGGCCGCCAGCCCTTCACCGGCACGGCACCCATCCAGGTCGCTTTCCAGCATGTGCATTCCACCGTTCCTGCTCCGTCCGGCGCATGCCCCGGACTGGCCTCGGATTTGGACGAGCTGGTCCGCTGGTGCACCGACCCCAACCCGGATAACCGCCCCGTCGACGGTAAGGCGCTTCTGGGCGAACTCCGCCATATTCGGACCTCGCTCACCGATGAGCAGCTCGATTTCCACTGCGGCGGCCCTTCGGAGGACTTATCTCCGTCCCCTTCCGGAGCCACTGAGGTCCTCAGCGCGGCAGCTGCCACCACGGCGGCGCTTGCCCGGCCGCCCGCCGGGGCCACCGAGGTAATCTCCACCGCCGGCGCTGCCGGGGCCGGTGCGGCGGGTGCGGCGGGTGCGGCGGGTGCGGCGGGTGCCGGAGCGTATCCCACGGAAGTTATTCGCCGGTCCGAGAACGCCACCAGCGTCTTTCCCGCGGGTGGCAGCGGAACAGGCCGCAACCGGTTTGGCCCGGCGGACCCGGACGGTTACTCCGGGGGCGGCGACGGCGGCACCAGTGACCGTGACGACTCCGGAGGCGGCCGGCCGGAACCCGGATCCCGGAGTGAACGGCGGCAGGCCCGCCGGGAAGCCAAGGCCCGCGAACGGCAGTCCAGCCGCGAGGCCCACCGCCCCGAGATGTCCCTGCGCCGCGGGCGTCCCCGCCGGCGCGGAGCCCTCCTGCTGGTGCTGGCCGTGCTGCTCATTGCCGCCGCGGTCTTCACCGGCTGGTTCTTTGGCCGCGGGCCGGGTGCCGTGGTGGCCGTACCCGACGTCGCCAATGTCTCACGGGAAGCAGCCGGGGCCCTGCTGCGCGGGGAGGGACTCCAGTACTCGACGAACGAAATCCATGACGAAATCGTCGCCGCCGGACTCGCCGTGGGCACTGATCCCGATGCACCGGCCGAGATCCGGCGCTTCCAGCCGGTGACCCTGCTCATCAGCAAGGGACCGGAGCTGTTCGATGTCCCCAATGTCGTGCAGCGGACAGTGGAGGCGGCGTCGGAGAACATTACCGATGCCGGGCTTTCCGTCGGGGCCGTCACTGAGGAATACAGTGAGACCGTGGATGCCGGCAAGGTCATCAGCCAGTTCCCGGCACCCGACACACAGCTGCGGCGCGATACTTCCGTGAACATTGTTGTGTCCCTCGGCCCTGCACCTGTGGAAGTTCCCTCCCTCCTGGGCAAGTCTGAAGACGAAGCAATACAGCTCCTCGAAGAGGCCGGCCTTACTGCCGAGATCCTGCCCGGGCAGGTGAACAGCCGTGATGTTCCCGCCGGATCAGTGGCCGGCCAAACCCCGGAGTCCGGTCTGGTGGAACGCGGGACGGCCGTCACCCTCACCATCTCCAAGGGACCGGTCATGGTAGAGGTGCCCGGGGTCGTCCGCCAGTCACCCGACGAGGCACGGGCACAGCTGGAAGGCCTCGGTTTCCAGGTCCAGATCAATGAACTGCTGGGCGGGCTGCTGGGCATTGTCCAGTCGCAGGACCCAGCCGGCGGCTCCATGGCTCCCGAGGGCTCCGTGATTACCCTGCGCGTGGTCTGACCCCGGCGCAGTGTCCCTTGCGCGGTCCGGCCCCGCCGCAGTGTCCCTTTGCGCGGTCCGGCCCCGCCGCCGTCCGTACGCCTCCGCCCGGGGACGCCTGAGGGGACGGTCCTGGATACTCCCGAACCGTCCCCTCAGCGCTGCAGATCCATAATGCCGGCTGTCGCGCGGCTGGCTAGCCCTGGCGGGACAGGGCCCCTGCCACCAGGAACGCCATTTCCAGGGACTGCATGTGATTCAGGCGCGGATCGCAGACTGACTCGTAACCCTCCAGGAACGCTTCCTGGTCGATTGGATCGGCTCCGCCCAGGCACTCGGCAACGTCATCACCGGTCATTTCCACGTGCAGTCCGCCCGGGAACGTGCCCAGGGAGTCGTGGACCTCGAAGAAGCCGCGGACTTCGTCCATCACGTCGTCGAAGTTGCGTGTCTTGTACCCGTTGGGAGAGGTGACCGTGTTGCCGTGCATCGGATCGGTGACCCACAGGACCTGGGCTCCGGATGCGGTGACGCGTTCCACCAGCGGGGGCAGCTTTTCGCGGATGTTGCCGGCGCCCATGCGGGTGATGAAGGTGAGCCGCCCCGGTTCGCGGTCCGGATCCAGCTTGTCGATGAGGGCCAGTGCGTCCTCCGGCTTGGTGCCCGGACCCAGCTTGACGCCGATGGGGTTGCGGACCCTGGAGAGGAACTCCACGTGCGCCGAGTCGAGGTCACGGGTGCGTTCACCAATCCACAGGAAGTGCCCCGACGTGTCATAGGGCCGTCCGGTGCGGGAATCGATGCGGGTCAGGGCGCGCTCATAATCCAGCAGCAGCGCCTCGTGGCTGGCGAAGAACTCCACCCGCTTGAGTGCCTCAAAATCGGCACCGCAGGCATCCATAAACCGTACGGCGCGGTCAATCTCGCGGGCCAGCGATTCGTACCGCGAGTGCGCGGGGTTGGCGGTGAAGCCCTTGTTCCAGTGGTGTACCAGCCGAAGGTCGGCAAACCCGCCCTGCGTGAACGCGCGGATCAGGTTCAGCGTGGAAGCGGACGTGTGGTAGGCACGGACCATTCGTGCCGGATTGTGCTCCCGGGACTCGGGGGTGAAGTCGTAACCGTTGACCATGTCTCCGCGGTAGGCCGGGAGCGTCACCCCCGCGCGGGTCTCGTCGTTCGAGGAGCGGGGCTTGGCGAACTGACCGGCCATCCGCCCCATCTTGATGACCGGCAGCGAGGCGCCGTAGGTCAGGACGACGGCCATCTGCAGGATCGTCTTCACCCTGGCACTGATCTTGTCGGCCGTTGCGCCGTCGAACGTTTCGGCGCAGTCACCGCCCTGCAGGAGGAAGGCCTTGCCCTGGGCTGCCGCGGCCAGCCGGTCCCGGAGGATATCGACTTCGCCGGCGAAGACCAGCGGAGGAACCATTGACAGCTCGGCGACGGCTGCCGGATAACCCGGGTGGTCCTGCCAGGACGGCTGCTGGAGCGCCGGCAGGGACCGCCAGTCATCGAGGCCGGGATACTCCGCAGCGCCCTGGCGGGGGGCGGTGGAAAAGTCTGACGCGTTGTCTACGGGAGTGTAAGTCACGTCTTTAAGGGTACTGTCTGCACCCCTCCTGGACAGAAGCCGCACGCCGGAGAGCGTAATCTGACGCTGCCGGTCCGCAACACTGCGGGCGCTTCCGAAAGGTCCCGCCGCTGATCCTAAGCGCTGTGGGGTTCGGTGTCTTCGGGTTCCGCTCCCGCTGCGGCACCTGACGCAGCGGACGGGTCCGCCGCGGCAGGAGGCGCAGCGGCAGGAGGCGCAGCGGCGGGCAGTGTTTTCCGCCGGCGTCCAATAGTCGTCACGGTACCCGGCTTCCGCGGAGATCTCCGGGCCGGCGGGACGGCGTTGTTCCCGGCGGCTTCCTCCCCGGCGCGCACTGTACCTCCCGTCACGGCGTCCGAAGCGGCAGAAGCATCCGGCGCACTGCTTGCGGCGCCGCCGTCCGCGCCGGCTGCCGGGCGTGAACGCCCGCCCGGCTCCGCTGGCCGAACGGCAGGCGTCCCGGTCCCGCCGGACACTCCACCGGGGCTGCGCGGCTCGGTAAGGCGCACCGCCGCGCTGCGGGCTTCAGCGCCCTTGGAGACCTTCCGGGCGGCCGCCTGCTTTTCCTTCATGGTGCTTGCATAAACGTCGACATATTCCTGGCCGGAAAGACGCATCAGCTCGTACATGATTTCGTCGGTGACGGAGCGCTGGATGAACCTGTCGTTCTCCATCCCGGCGTAGCGGGAGAAATCCAGCGGCTCACCGACGATGATCCCGATGCGCCGGATATTGGGAATCCTCCGGCCGATCGGCTGGACCTTGTCCGTGCCGATCATCGCCACCGGAATCACCGGAACGCCGGTTTTCAACACCAGCTTGGCCACACCGGTCTTCCCCCGGTACAGCCGTCCGTCGGGGCTGCGTGTGCCTTCCGGGTAGATCCCCAGCAGTCCGCCGTTCTCCAGGACGTCCACGCCGGCGGAGAGGGAGCTTGCCGACGCCGCGCCGCCGGACCGATCCATCGGGAGCTGGTTGGTGAGCCGGAAGAATGCCGCTGTGAGCTTGCCTTTGAGGCCTTTGCCCGTGAAGTACTCCGACTTTGCCAGAAAGCTCACCGGGCGCGGCACCGCAAGCGGCAGGAAAATCGAGTCGGAGAAGGACAAGTGGTTGCTCACCAGCACCGCCGGACCCGTTTCGGGCACGTTGTTCATGCCTTTGACCCAGGGCCTGAAGAGCAGATTGACCACCGGCCCGATGAAAATGGTCTTCATCACCCAATAGAACACGTAAGCCAGCTCTCCCGTCCGGACATAACAAATCAGGGACCCGGTTTGGATTCCCCAACTCCTACTCTATGCGCCCACCCGGCCGCGTTGAATTCTGCACCAAACCAGCGCCCCGGCTTGGGCGCTGCAGGGGTGGAAAACACGCAGCTCAATGCAACCATAGTGTTATGACTTCCCCACTGGCCCCAGCCGGCTTCTCCAGCAACGGGCATGGCGCCAACGCCGCCACCGGAGTGCTCTTGAGCCACGGCTTCACGGGCTCTCCCGTCAGCCTCGCCGCATGGGCCCGGCATTTGTCCGATTTGGGATACGCCGTGCGCCTGCCGCTGCTTCCGGGACACGGCACCACCTGGCAGGAGCTGGCCCGCACTCCTGGGAGCTCTGGTACGACGCCTATGACCGGGCCTATCAGGAGCTCGCGGAGGGCACCGACCGAGTGTTCGCCGCCGGACTCTCCATGGGAGGGACCCTGGCCCTGCGGCTGGCTGCGCACCGGCCCGTTGCGGGGGTAGCCGTGGTGAACCCGGGCCTGACCATTGACGATCCCCGCGCGCGGTACTCCGGACTGCTGAAGTATGTCCAGAAATCCGTCCCTGCGATTGCCAACAACATCAAGCTCGAAGGCCAGGACGAAGGAGCCTATTCGCGGACTCCGGTGGGCGGAGTGCATCAGCTAATGCGTCTGTTTAAGGACACGACGGCGGTGCTGCCGCGCATCACTTCACCAGTCCTTGCCTTCCGGTCTACAGTTGATTTGGTGGTCCCCGAATCGAGCATGGATGTCCTGCGCCGATACGTCGGCAGCACGCTGGAAGCGGTTTCGCTGGAGAACAGCTACCACGTTGCCACCATGGACCACGACGCGCCCTTGATTTTTGACCGTTCCCATCAGTTCATCCAAAGGATCAGCGCAGGTGCTGCAGCATGAAAGAACGTGAACCGGAACGCAACGAATCCACTGATGAAACCATTTGGCAGGATCTGGTTTCCCGGCTGGAGAACATGCCCGCCGATGGAACACACGGCGGCCGGGGCACACCCGGCGCCGGACCGTCGGTGGGACCCGGGGGCAACCCCGGCGCGGCGGGACCGGTAACCGGACCGCCTGCCACCGGAACTCCTCCGCCGGCGTCCGCGGAGGAGGCAGGATCAGCGGGTGGGAACGGTGAGGCAGGAGAGCCTGGAGCGGGAACAGCGGGTGCCTCCCGCGGTTCCGCACCCCGCTCCCCCGCTGAGCGCACCCGTGCCATTTTCGAAAACCAGCCGTTCCGGGACGCGCCGCCCCGGGGCCCGCGCGATTACGACGAGCCCGAGGAGCTCGAGTCCGAAGGTGAGTTCGTGCCGCCTGAACCGCCGCCGTTCAGCACGGGCGAGCCGCTCGTTGTGCTGGCCTGGATCGGAGCCCTGGGCGGACCACTGCTGCTGCTGCTCTTCGCCATGTTCTGGCGGGGCGCCCCCGTGGCCGTCATCCTGGGGGTAATCGCACTCTTCGGTGCGGCAGCCGCCTACCTGCTCTTCAGGCTGCCGCAGCACCGCGACGACGACGGCGCCGCCGTCTAGGGCAGCGCCGCCGCTACACGGCGGAGCGGCACAGCGGGGAGCGGCACACTGCGCGGGTGCCACACGCTGCAGCGCACGCCGGCGGCCCGGGGGCCATCATCAGCGGCGGGCGGCTATCCGGGACAGGTCCGCGGCACCGATCATGCCGGCAGCGGGCCCGAGCGCCGCAAGCTCCAGCCGCGCGGCAGGCCGGAATCCGCGGCCGGTCAGGTTGCGGGCAAAGGACCGGCGCGCTGGTTCCAGCAGCAGGTCACCGGCAGCGCTCAGGCCACCGCCGACAACGAACATTCCCGGATCCAGCGCAGCGGCCAGGTTAGCCAGGCCAAGTCCGAGCCACTGCCCCACCTCTTCCAGCAGCTCCACCGACGCCTGGTCGCCTTCGAGTGCCATTCGGGTCACCACGGCCCCGGTTATGGCACTGATATCCCCATTGACGGCGCGCAGCAGCTCCTGCGCCACCGGAGAATTGGCGGCGGCCAGTTCCCGGGCTTCCCGGCCGAGGGCATTTCCCGACGCGTACTGCTCCCAGCAGCCGCGGTTCCCGCACTCGCACCGCTGGCCGGACGGCATGATGATCTGGTGGCCGAACTCGCCCGCCACACCAAACCTCCCGCGCTCCAGCCGGCCGTCCATGATCATGGCACCGCCAATCCCGGTTCCCAGAGTCACACACACCATGCGGCTCTGCCCCAGGCCCGAACCAAACCGCCACTCAGCCCAGGCCGCGCCGTCGGCGTCGTTTACCAGGTATACGCGCCGGCGCAGCAGCCGCTCGAGATTTTCGCGCAGCGGTTCGTTGCGCCAGGCCAGATGCGGACTAAACAGCACAGTGCTGCCGGCGAGGTCCATCCAGCCCGCCGCACCGATGCCGACCGACCAGACGTGGTGGTTGGCGGAGAGCTCACTCACCAGGTCCACAATGACCGATTCCACTTCACGGGGGTCCTGGCCGGGCGTGGAGCGGCGGGCCTCGGCGATAACCCGGCCGTCGCCGTCCACCAGCCCGGCCGCCACTTTGGTGCCGCCAATATCGATGCCGATGGCCAGTCCGCGGCGGCGCATCCGGTTGGGCAGCCGCATGGGGCGGCGGGCGGGGAAAGGCTCAACGGCACGGCGCTGCCAAAGAAGAGGGGCAGGACGGGGCACAGGCGCTGGGTTAACGGGACGCATCAACATCCAAGTGTATTCTTCGGCCGGCCATGCCGCGAAAGCGTTATTGGTTCGAGAAGTTACTCACCGGTATTTATTGTGATCTACGCTATAGGCTGGGCGTTAATGTCTGCGCAGCGTCTGCCGGCCAGTCGGATATCAAAGGAGCTATCGTGCGTGAATACAGTGTTCCCCCTCTGGTGGAATCACCGTTGGAGACCAACACCACCGAACTATTGCTGGAGCAGGCGGCCAAGCCCTCCAATCCCGCCCTCTTTTCGGTGCGCGGAGCGGACGGCGCCTGGGCTCCGATTACAGCCACGGAGTTCCTGGCGGATGTCCGGGCCCTGGCCAAGGGCTTTGCCGCTTCCGGTGTCGAGCCGGGTGACCGGGTGGGCATCATGGCCCGCACCCGGTACGAGTGGACGCTGGTGGACTTTGCCCTCTGGTTCGCCGGGGCCGTTTCAGTTCCAATTTATGAGACGTCCTCGCCGTCCCAGGTTGCCTGGATCCTCAGCGATTCCGGTGCCGTGGGCGTGGTTGTCGAAGCCGCGCGCCACGAGAATGTGGTCCGCCAGGCGGCCGTCGAGGAGGACCTTGACGCGGTAAGGAATGTCTGGCAGATCGACGGCCAGGGGCTCGATGAGCTCCGGACAGCCGGAGCCGCCGTCTCGGACGGGGACCTGGAGGCCCGCCGCTCCAAGGCCACCCTGGATGACACCGCCACCATCATTTACACCTCGGGAACCACCGGGCGGCCCAAGGGCTGCGATTTAACCCACGGCAACTTCGTAAACCTCTCCCGCAATGCTGCCGCTGCGCAGCCCGAGGTATGCCGTGAGGGCGCACAAACCATCATGTTCCTGCCGCTGGCCCATGTGTTCGCACGCTTCATCTCCGTGCTCTGCGTGACCTCCGGAGCCACCGTGGCCCACACCGCCGATGTGAAGAACCTGCTCCCGGACCTGCAAAGCTTCCAGCCGGATTTCCTGCTCGTTGTTCCCCGCGTCTTCGAGAAGGTCTACAACTCTTCCATGCTCAAGGCCGAAGACGGCGGCAAGGGCAAGATCTTCCACGCCGGAGCCAAGACGGCCATCGAATGGTCCAAGGCGCAGGAAGCCGGCAAGGTACCGCTGAGCCTCAAGGTCAAACATGCGGTCTTTGACCGGCTTCTCTACGGAAAGATCCGCACCGCCATGGGCGGCCGGGTCAAGTACGCGATTTCGGGCGGTGCGCCGCTGGGCGACCGGCTGGGCCACTTCTTCCACGGAATCGGTGTGACAGTGCTGGAAGGTTACGGGCTGACCGAAACCACGGCCCCGGTGACCGTCAACACTCCCAAGCTGACCAAGATCGGCACCGTCGGCGCACCGCTGCCGGGCAACGCCGTCCGGATAGCCGACGACGGCGAAATCCTGGCCAAGGGCGTCAGCGTGATGAAGGGCTACTACAACCGCCCGGATCTCACGGCTGAAAACTTCACGGACGGCTGGTTCCACACCGGTGACATTGGTCAGCTGGACAATGACGGCTTCCTGAAGATCACCGGCCGCAAGAAGGAAATCATTGTCACTGCCAGTGGGAAGAACGTGGTTCCGGCGATACTGGAGGACAGCATCCGCGCCGATGCCATCGTCTCCCAGTGCGTTGTGGTGGGAGATCAGCGGCCGTTCATCTCCGCCCTGATCACTCTGGATGAGGAAGCCCTGCCGGGATGGCTGGAACGCCACAAGCTGCCGGCCGGGACGACGGTAGCCGAAGCGGGCGAAACGGAACAGCTGCAGCAGGAGCTCCGGGCCCTGGTGGCCTCGGCCAATAAAACGGTGTCGCAGGCGGAAGCCATTAAGGTCTTCCGCGTGGTGCCGTCCGATTTCACTGAAGCCAGCGGGCACCTGACTCCCTCCTGAAGATCAAGCGGGCCCAGGTCCTGAAGGATTTCTCCGCTGTGGTGGAGGAAATTTACAGCCGACAAAAGGTCTAACGGCAGCACAGGCGGGAACAGCGGCAGGGCGGGTCCGGAGTATCGGACCCGCCCTGCCGCTGTTCCCGACACCGGAGTCCCAGCCGGGGCCGGTGTGTTCCTCTACACCGTCGGCGCGGCTACCCGGCAGCGCCTGCCGTTCCGCTGGGCAGCGACAGCAGCGCGTTCTCCACCACTTCGGTCAGCGCCGGATGGATCCAGTACTGTCCCGACGCCATCGTCCGGGCATCCAGGCCGAAGGACATGGCCTGGATCAGCGGCTGAATCAGCATGGACGCCTCATGCCCCATGATGTGTGCGCCGAGCAGCCGTCCGGTTTCCTTCTCGGCCAGCAGTTTCACGAAACCGGTGGTGTCTTCCATGGCCCAGCCGTACGCGGTGGAGCCGTATTCCTGTACCGCGAGGGCGAGCTCAACACCGCGGGCTTCGGTGTCCCGGCATGCTTCCTCCTCCGTCAGGCCCACTGACGCGATCTGCGGGCTGCTGAAAACCGCAGAGGGCACAAACCTGTGGTCGCTGCGCCGCAGGTCGTCCGGGTGCACCAGGTTGTGGGCCACCGTCCGCGCCTCGTGGTTGGCCACGTGCTTGAGCTGGTAGTCGCTGCTGACGTCGCCAAGCGCCCACACGCCGTCGGCCGGTTTTCCGTTCCTCAGCACCCGCTGGTAGTCATCGACCACGAGGCGGCCGTCCGGACGGAGGTCGAAGCCGGCCGCCCCGACACCGAGCCGGTCGGTGTTGGGGACACGGCCCGTCGCCACCAGCACCAGGTCCGTGTCGAGTGCGGTTCCTCCGCCGGGTCCCTGCAGCTGTGCCCGGACCGAGCCGTCGGGATTCTCGGTCAGCGAGGTGACCCGCGTACCCAGCCGCACGTCCCACTGGCGGGAGGCAGCCTCGGTGAAGCGTTCGGCAATGGTGGCGTCCATGGCCCGCAGCAGCGGAGCCGAGCGGGCCGCCATCGTGACCTTGGCACCGAACGCGGAGAACACGAAGCCGAATTCAGCTGCTATGTACCCGCCGCCGATAATGAGGATCCGCCCGGGGAGGTCGGGGATGCGCATTACGGTGTCGGAGGTGTGCACCTGCGGCAGGTCCATGCCGGGAATGTCCGGCAGCACCGGCCGGGATCCGGCCGCCACCACGATCTGGTCCGCTGTGATCCGCTGGCCGTCGTCCGTTTCAAGGGCATGCCCGCTGACGAACCGTACATGCTGCTCATAGAGCGTGACGTTCTCCAGCTCCTCGGCCCGGTACCGCCGTCCGCCCTCGGAGATGGAATCGATCCGGGTGAAAATCCGGTCACGAATGTCGCGCCAGTGCACCTTCTCCAGGGTTTGGTCCACGCCCAGGCGCGCCGCGTCTGCTCCGGCTGCAGCGAGCTGCGCCGGATAGACGAACATCTTCGTGGGGATGCACCCCACATTCAGGCAGGTTCCGCCGAAGGTTCCCCGTCGATGACGGCAACCTTTTTGCCGTCCCAGTCGGGGGTGATCAGGGAATTGCCTGAACCGGAGCCAATGATGGCCAAATCAAAGTGAGTCACGGTTCCAGTCTAGAGCCGGGAAGGCCCCGGGATCCCTTCGGATTCCGGGGCCTTCGCGTTTTTCGCGCTTTCACTGCCGGGGCGGCAGGGCCGGGCTAGCTGTCGCTCGCGTCGATGACCACGAGCAGGTCTCCGCCCTGCACCTGCTCGACGGCGGAGATCGCCACCCGCGACACGGTCCCGGCCATGGGAGCCGTGATGGACGCTTCCATCTTCATGGCTTCGATGGTGGCGACGGTTTCCCCGGCGGCCACCTCCTCCCCGTCCTTGACGGTGATCGTCACGGCACCGGCGAAGGGCGCTGCCACATGCCCGGGGTTGCCGGGATCGGCCTGCTCGGCCACCTTGGCCTCGGACTGCACGCTGCGGTCGCGGACCATGACCGGACGCATCTGGCCGTTGAGGGTGGTCATGACCTGCCGCATACCCTTTTCGTCGGGCTCGCCGACCGCTTCGAGCGTGGCGATCAGGCGCACGCCCTTCTCAAGTTCCACCACATGCTCGGTTCCGCGCTGCAAACCGTAGAGGTAGTCACGGGTGTCCAGGACCGACACGTCTCCGTAGGTTTCGCGGACCGTGGCAAATTCCTTCGCCGGGCCCGGGAACAGGAGGCGGTTCAGCGTTTCCCGCCGCGTGGCCGAATCCCCCGCCAGCCCGGCGCGGTCCACCTCGGTGAGCTCGGCGTCGCGCACCTTGACGGTGCGGCCCTGGAGGGCCTTGGTCCGGAAGGGTTCGGGCCAGCCGCCGGGCGGGTTGCCCAGTTCACCGCTGAGGAACCCGATGACTGAATCCGGAATGTCGAAATTCTGCGGGTTTTCCTCGAAGTCCGCCGGGGACACGTTGCTTCCCACCAGCTGCAGGGCCAGGTCGCCGACAACCTTGGACGACGGCGTGACCTTAACCAGGCGGCCCAAAATGCGGTCCGCCGCGGTGTACATGTCCTCGATAGCCTCGAACCGCTCACCCAGGCCCAGCGCGATGGCCTGCTGGCGGAGGTTGGAGAGCTGACCGCCGGGGATCTCGTGCTGGTACACGCGGCCCGTGGGCCCGGCGAGGCCGGACTCGAACGGAGCATAGACCCGGCGCACGGCTTCCCAGTAAGGCTCCATGGCGCTGACCGCGTCCAGGTCCAGGCCCGTGTCCCGTTCGGTATGGGCCAGCGAGGCCACCAGCGAGGATGCGGAGGGCTGGCTGGTGGTGCCCGCGAGCGAAGCGCTGGCGACATCGACGGCGTCGACCCCGGCCTCGGCGGCCGCGAGCAGCGTGGCCAGCTGGCCGCCGGCGGTGTCGTGGGTGTGCAGGTGGACCGGCAGGTCGAAGCGCTCCCGCAGTGCTGCCACCAGCTTCGCGGCGGCGGCGGGGCGCAGCAGCCCGGCCATGTCCTTGATCGCCAGGATGTGGGCGCCGGCGTCCACCATCTGCTGGGCGAGGTCCAGATAATAGTCCAGCGTGTACAGCGTCTCGTCCGGATCCATCATGTCCGCCGTGTAGCACAGGGCGACCTCGGCGACGGCGGTGCCCGTGGCACGCACGGCGCGGATGGCCGGCTCCATCTGCTCGACGTCGTTCAGCGCATCGAAGATCCGGAAGATGTCCACCCCGGCATCTGCGGCTTCGGAGACAAACGCTTCGGTGACCTCGGTGGGGTACGGCGTGTAACCCACCGTGTTGCGGCCGCGCAGGAGCATCTGAATGCAGATGTTCGGCAGCGCCCGCCGCAGGGATGCCAGCCGTTCCCAGGGGTCTTCGCCAAGGAAGCGCAGGGCGACGTCGTACGTCGCACCGCCCCAGGCTTCGACCGAGAGCAGCTCCGGCGTCAGCGCCGCCACTGCGGGTGCGGCCAGCAGCAGGTCCGGGTGCGGACCCGGGTCGCCAGCAGCGACTGGTGCGCGTCGCGGAAGGTGGTGTCGGTGACGGCCAGAGCCTGCTGCGCCCGGAGTTCCGCCGCAAACTTTTCCGGACCCAGTTCCTGCAGGCGCTGGCGCGAGCCGGCACGGACCTCCGGAAGGTCGGCGGGAAGCTTGTCGGCCGGGTCGACGTGGACTGTCAGCTCGCCGTGCGGCTTATTGACCGTGGTGTCTGCCAGCCAGTTCAGCAGCCGGGAACCGCGGTCCGCGGAACCGCGGGCATTGAGCAGCTCGGGGCGTTCCTCGATGAAGGAGGTCGCGACGTCGCCGGCGATGAAGTCCGGATCGTCCAGTACGGCCTGCAGGAAGGAGATGTTGGAGGAGACACCGCGGATGCGGAACTCAGCCAGGGCACGGCGTGCACGGTTCACCGCTGCAGGGTAGGTGCGCCCGCGGCAGGTCAGTTTCACCAGCATGGAGTCGAAGTGGGGACTGATATCGGCACCGGCGTACACCGTACCGCCGTCGAGCCGCACACCGGCGCCGCCGGCCGAGCGGTAGCCGCTGATCTTCCCGACATCGGGGCGGAAACCGTTGGCCGGGTCCTCGGTGGTGATCCGGCACTGCAGCGCCGCACCGCGCACCTGCAGTTCGTCCTGCCTCAGGCCCAGGTCCCCGAGGCTCTCACCGGCGGCAATCCGCAGCTGGGACTGCACGAGGTCGACGTCGGTAATTTCCTCGGTAACCGTGTGCTCGACCTGGATGCGCGGATTCATTTCAATGAAGACATGCTGTCCGGCGCGTTCCCCGACAGTATCCACCAGGAACTCCACGGTGCCGGCGTTCTCGTACTTCAGTGCCTTGGCGAATTTCACGGCGTCCCGGTACAGGGCCTGCCGGATGCTCTCGTCCAGGTTGGGGGCCGGTGCGATCTCGATGACCTTCTGGTGGCGGCGCTGCAGGGAGCAGTCCCGCTCGAAGAGGTGGATGACGCTGCCCTCGCCGTCGGCCAGGATCTGCACCTCGATGTGCCGGGGCCGGAGCACCGCCTGTTCAAGGAACACGGTGGAATCGCCAAATGCGGTGTCGGCTTCGCGCATGGCGGCGCTTAGCGCGTCGGGAAGATCCTTCGCAGTGTCGACACGGCGCATTCCCCGGCCTCCTCCGCCGGCAACCGCCTTGACGAAGATGGGAAAGCCGATCTCTTCGGCTTCGGCGAGCAGCTTTTCCGGATCGGAGCTCGGCTGGGTGGAGCGCAGGACCGGTATCCCGGCTTCCCGTGCGGCGTTTAGTGCGTGGACCTTGTGTCCGGCAAGCTCCAAGATGTCAGCCGCGGGGCCCACGAAGGTGATGCCCGCTTCCTGCGCCGCCCGGGCAAGCTGGGGGTTCTCGGAGAGGAACCCGTACCCCGGGTAAATGGCGTCACACCCTGATTCCTTCGCAACCCGGATAATTTCGTCCACGTCCAGGTAGGCACGCACGGGATGCCCTTCCTCGCCGATCAGGTAGGCTTCGTCGGCCTTCTGCCGGTGAATGGAATTGCGGTCCTCATACGGGAACACAGCAACAGTTTTCACCCCCAGCTCATAGGCTGCCCTGAAGGCGCGGATCGCGATTTCTCCGCGGTTGGCTACGAGTATCTTCGAGAACATTGCTCTCCTGCATCGTTGCGGGCTGAGGGACAGCCGGGGTACCGCCGTCCTCATTCGGATTCTAGTCCAGACTATTTCACCGCGGCGATCCACAGCCGCAGACGTAACGCTCCTTATAGTTCCTCGTGTACGCCACCCCTGCAAACTCTGCGCTGCAGGAGTTACCACCGGGCGTCACATAGAATGAAGCTGCAGCCTCACAAGGGCCCCGCTCGTGATCCCTAGACACGTTAGGTTTTGGTTTAACAAGTGCAAGTAGTGAGCATCAGCAGTCTTAAGGGCGGCGTGGGCAAGACTTCAGTGACGCTTGGACTGGCATCGGCTGCACTGGCAGCAGGAATTCCCACCCTCGTGGTGGACTTGGACCCGCATGCGGATGCCACTACCGGCCTGGGGGTTACCGCCTCCGACAAACCGGGCATCGGTGAGATGCTCAAGAACTCGCGCCGCGCCCAGCTGGCCGACAATGTGGTCTCGAGCGGCTGGGTCGCTAATGACCGCCGCACCCGAACCGCCGGCCACAAGCGCCAGCCCATCCTCGACGTCGCCATGGGCTCCGCGTTTTCCGGCATTTACGACCGCCCCGACCTGGGAAAGCGCGACCTCAAGCGCCTCTCCACCCTGCTCGGCCGCGTCAGCGGCTACGGGTTGGTCCTGATCGACTGCCCGCCGTCCCTCAACGGTCTCACCCGGATCGCATGGACCGCGAGCAACCGCGTCCTCCTGGTCGCCGAGCCCGGCCTGTTTTCCGTGGCCGGCACCGAACGGACCATGCGTGCCCTGGAACTGTTCCGCAAGGAATTTGCGCCGAACCTGGCTCCGGCGGGGATCATCGCCAACCGGGTCCGTTCCGGTTCCAACGAGCATACGTTCCGGCTCGCGGAAATGAAGCAGATGTTCGGAGACCTGCTCCTGACCCCGACCATCGCCGAGCAGGCCAACTGGCAGCAGATCCAGGGCGCCGCACACTCCGTGCATCACTGGCCCGGCGAGTCGGCCAAGCAGGCGGCGTCGACGTTCGATGAGCTGTTGAAGAACCTCGTGGAGACCGGAACCGTCCGCAACCGGGTCATCCGCCGCGCCGGCTAGTCCTTTCCGCAACAAAAAATTGCAGGCACCGGAATATCCGATGCCTGCACGCTGCGTATCGTAAGCCTGCTCGGGCCCGGCCGATCCTGCCGCGGTTAGCTGATCTTGCGGGCAATCCGCCGCTGGCTTAGTTCGTCTCCGGGAAAGGTATGCTCGCCCACCCGCTCGCTGGGCAGCTGGGCAAGGCTCCCCTCCACTTCGCGCCAGACGCGCCCAACGGCGATTCCGAAAACGCCCTGCCCGCCCTGTACGAGGTCAATGACTTCGTCGGCGGAGGTGCACTCATACACGCTGGCGCCGTCGCTCATCAGGGTGATCTGAGCCAGGTCTTCGACGCCGCGCTCGCGCAGGTGCTCCACGGCCGTGCGGATTTGCTGCAGAGAGACGCCCGTATCCAGCAGCCGTTTGACCACTTTGAGGACCAGAATGTCGCGGAAGCTGTACAGCCGCTGCGTACCGGAACCGGAGGCGCCGCGCACCGCGGGTTCCACGAGGCCGGTGCGGGCCCAGTAGTCGAGCTGGCGGTACGTTATTCCCGCCGCTTTGCATGCAGTGGGGCCCCGGTAGCCTGCGTCCTCGTCGAGAACGGGCAGATCCTCGGTAAACAGCAAGCCCTGGGCTCCGGGAACCTTGCCCGGTGCAGCGGCGTGGGTCTGCTCGCCGGCATCGCCTTTCGGACTCACTTGTGCCTCCTTGTAGCGGTTCCCGGGGGGGTGGCGCGGGTAAAGGGGTCAGGATCGACTTCCTTCAGTGTGCCCCGCGGAACCTCTCAGGGGAAGAACCCCGGAAAGAGGAAGAGCGGAGAACCGTGCAGTGGGAACTCTATGCTTCGACGTTAGATCTGACCCGGTCCAAGGTCAAAGATGCCGGCTCTTTTCTCCAGGCGTGTCGAATCAGCGCTCGAAGTCCTCGGGCTCCACGTCGGCCAGGAACTCCCGGAACTGGCGCAGCTCGCGCTCTGCGTTCTCCTGGTCCTCCTCGTCCTCTTCGTCCTCATCGGCGTCGGCGATCCGCACACCGGCTTCGTCCAGGACTGCCTCCGCACAGAGAATGGGACAGTGTGCCCTCAGCGCCACCGCGATGGCGTCGGAAGCCCGGGAACTCACGGTGACTCCGTTGTCGAAAACAAGCTCGGCATAGAACACTGTATCCTCCACCGAGACCAGGCGGACCTCGCTGACGCTGCGGCCGAGGGCCGTTACCACGGAGGCGAGAAGGTCGTGGGTCATGGGCCGGGGCGGGACGATGCCCTGCTGGACGAAAGCGATCGCGCTGGCTTCCGGTGCACCGATCCAAATGGGCAAATGCCGTTCGCCGTTAACTTCCTTGAGCAGGACCAGCGGCTGGTTGGACGGCAGCTCGATGCGGACGCCCACCACTTCAACTTCACGCATGCTCCTCAGCCTTCCATTCGTGCGATATGCCCGTTGACCAGGGCACTGTGCAAGTTCAGGCAGAGATCACTGATCTCGCGCGCTGTCTCGGCCGCACGGGCCTTGGACGCGACATCCCGGCGCGAGGCCAGGGGTGCCACGACGCTCTCCACCAGCCCCAGCTCTCGGTCTGCTGCCGCACGGAACGGCCGAAGGTGCCGCGGTTCGATGCCGTGGGCCTGAAGTTTGGCGGACGCTTTCGCAACCTTGAGCGCATGTTCATCGAACACCCCGTGGTCCGCGCCGTTGCCGGCGGAAGCGATGAGGCCGTAGCCGGCCAGGTTCCGGACCAGATCGGCTGAGGCACCGGATTCCCGGACCAGTTCATCAAAGGTCAGGGCGCGGGCGTAGGTGCGGGCCGAAAGCTCCCCCGCAAGCTGGTCGGAGACGGCGCGGGGCGTCAGCGACATTCCTCCGGGCAGGGACTCGGGGCGTTCGCCGCGGTCGATGGCGTCCAGGTAGTCCTTGATGACTTTCAGCGGAAGATACTGGTCCCGCTGCAGCGCCAGCACGAACCGCAGGCGCTCGACGTCGGCGGACGTGTACTTCCGGTAGCCGGCTGCTGTTCGCTGCGGAGTGACCAGGCCCTTTTCTTCCAGGAACCGGATCTTGGAGGCACTGATACCGGGAAAATCGGCGCTGAGCTCGCCGAGCACCTCACCAATATTGAGCACACGGCCGCGCAGGCGCTCGTTCCCCGTTCCCAGGGTCCGCCTGACGGGCTGTGATGCTGCCATACCTAGTACCTATTCCCTCACTAATCCTGTGGGCATCCGGCCGGATCCCACCGCGGCTTTTCCTGCGGGCGCGTGCCTATGCCCGTGCTGCGGTTGGCCGGGCAGCGTAGAAAGTCAGCCGGAACTTGCCGATCTGGACCTCATTGCCTGTCCGCAGCAACAGTGTGTCCACGCGGTCATTGTTCACGTACGTCCCGTTCAGACTCATGGAGTCAACGACGCGGAAGCCCTCGGCAGTACGCCGGAACTCCACGTGCTTGCGGGATACGGTCACGTCGTCAAGGAACACATCGGCGTTCGGATGGCGTCCTGCCGTGGTCACATCCTGGTCCAGGAGGAACCGGGCGCCGCTGTTCGGGCCGGAATGGGCGATCAGCAGTGCCGACCCCGCGGGCAGCGCCGCCACGGCGGCCCGCTCGTCGGAGCTGAGTTTGGGCTCCACCGACGTCGCCTCTTCCTGAGGCGGGAGACTGATCGATGTGGTGTCCTCCACGCCCAACTCACGCCGGTTTCCGGCCTGTCCGGCGTTGTGTTCCTCGCGCGCCATGGTGATACATCCTCCCCAAAAGATGCGGCCAACCATTCTGTTTCTGGCTGGCCGCACAATTCCTGCTGACTCCTGCTGACAAATCTTGCCTACCGGCTGTCCTAGCCTACCTGTTGGCGGGCCATCCCGGCACTGAGCGCATTACGGGGCTTTACCGGTCCGGAGCCGGAATCACCTGCACGGCAAACCGTGACGGCGTGCGCGGGAGCGGTCCGGCGCCCGGATTGACGCCGATGGAGGGCGGGGGGAACGATCGGCCTGACGCCGATGGAGGGCGGGGCGGAACGATCGGCCTGACGCCGCAGCCCCGGGCGGACGGGCCCCGCCGGCGCTGCTGCACGGCAAACGCCCGGCGGCCAAAGGCCGCCGGGCGTTTCCGGCACGGATAACCTCCGGAACTACTCGCTCACGAGTTCCTTCAAGTCCAGGCCTGCAACGGGCATGGTCTCCTGGTACTTCGACGTGTCGGCGTGGACGAGGGGGTTGTCCCCGTACCAGGTCATGCCGTACGTCATGTCCTTGGGCTCCCACACCAGCGGCTCGTGATCAGGGTCGAAGAACGGGTACCCGCCGGAGTAGAGCTCAATGCGGTAGCCCGAGCCCGGGTCGCGGACGTACAGGTACATGGCCTGGCCGACGCCGTGCTTGCCCGGTCCCGCGTCAATCTGGATACCCAGATCCCGCAGCTGGTCCACTGCCGTCAGGGCATCGTGCATATTCTCGAGCGCGAAGGCGACATGGTGGAACTGGGCATCCTCTCCGGTCATGGAGGAGCCGATCGCGATGTCATGAAGCTTGGAATTCACTGACAGCCACGAGACATAAGGGACGTCCGGATTCTCCGGCAGCACCATTGCCTCACGTCTCTTCATCCCCAGTGACTCCCGCAGCCAGCCCTCGGCCTGTGCCATGTTCTGCGTACTCGTCTGGATGTTCAGGTGATCAATCCGCTGGACGCCAAGTCCCCGCCGGATTGAGCTGTTCCCGAAGAGCTTTGAGCGCATTCCCTCCGGAGCGAGGGGCCGCTCGATGCCGTAATAGAGCTCAAGCGGGTGTCCGCCTCCGGGCAGAAGAAGCCGGACAGCCTCGCCGCGGCCAAGTTCCGTACCCGCGCCAACGTGACGTACTTCGAGGCCCTCTTCGACAAATTGGTCGTGGAACAGTTCAACATCCTGGGGCCGGTTGACGCGCAGGCTCATCGTGTTGATCCGCGCCTCGTCCTGCTGCGTCAGCACCAGAGAGTGGTGGATCCGCTCCTGGTATCCGCGCAGGTAGGCAACGCCGTCATCCTCTGCGGTGACCTCCATGCCGAAAATGTCGCGGAAGAACCACAGGGACTTCTGCAGGTCCGGGGTGCCGATGTTGATGCCGCCTGCGTGGGCGATCGTGGGACCGGGATCATAGGTGGGGCGGGGTGCCATGCGTTTCTCCTTATTGTCTTGTGGTTCCGGGCAGGTCTTACAGGATCAGGCGGACGAAGGATCAGGCCGCGGGTGAGCGGTAGTGCGCGTTCGCTGCCTCGACGATGGGGCCGCGCGGGTGGGCAGAGCGTTTCTCCGCGTCGTCGCCGAAGCCGTCCGGGTACCAGCTGGGTCCGTCGCCGAGGTGGTCCAAAACTTCCCGGGCCACGGAAGCGGGGTCGGACGCGCGCACGCCGGGGGCGTCAAACTGGTAGCCGAGACGCTCCATTGCGGGCGTGCGGGTCAGGCCCAGGCACAGCTCCAGAACATCAACGTTGTACGGGCGCATTTCCACCCACAGCGCCTCGGCAAAGTTGTGCACAAAGGCCTTCGCAGCGGAGTAGAAGCCGATTCCGGCGGCTCCGGCAAAGCCGCTCAGCGAACCGGTGAGCATGATGCCCCCGCGCCGCCGTTCCTGCATCGGCAGGCCAAACCGGCGGACCAGGGCGGCGGTGACCGTGATGTTCAGGTCGATCACCTGCTGGGCGCGGTCCGCGTCGGACGTCACAATCTCGCCGCCGTAGGTGTTGGCGCCGGCATTGGATACCAGCAGGCCCACCTCGCGGTCACCAAGGCGCTCGGCGATCGAGTCAACGGCACCTTCGGCGAGCAGGTCCTGCTCAATGGCGAGCACTTCGACGTCGTACGCAGCACTCACGGAGGCAGCTACCTCTGCGAGGGGCCCGGGTTTGCGTGCCACAATGGCCACGTTGAGGCCGCGCCCCGCCAGCTCGTGCGCCAGCGCAGCGCCCACTCCCTCTGAACCGCCGGCAATCAGCGCCCAGGGCCCGTACTTCTCGAAACCACTCATTCCACGTTCCTCCCTTGCCCGGCCAAGCGCTTGTTTGCATCTTGAGTCACCGGTGATATTAGATACGGTAAAGGCCATTCGAAGGGGAATAACTGATGAGTCCACTGACCGAGATTGCCGCTCTCCGCGAGCGCGTCCAACGGCTGGAAGACCACCGCGAGATACTCGGCGTGCTCGCCGCTTACGGTCCTGCCGTCGACAGCGGCAGCGCTGACGCCGTGGCCGATCTGTGGACCGAGGACGGCAGCTACACCTACAGCCTCGGTGACGGCGCGGCAACACTGAGTGGCGCGGAGGACTTCCGCGGCATGGTGCACGGGCCGTCACACCAGAAAATCATCGCGGAGGGCTCCAGCCATTTCCTGGGGATTCCGGACATCCGGGTTTCCGGAGACGCCGCCGTAGCCACCGGTTACTCCATGCTGGTGCGGCACCGGGACGGCCCCGATCCGGGCTATTACGTGGACAGGCTCTCGGCGAACCGCTGGGAGCTGGCCCGCACGGAATCGGGCTGGAAGGTCACCGCGCGTACCAACTCGCTGCTGGACGGCCGCGCCGCTTCCCGGAAAATGCTCGCCAACGCAGGGAGTGCAGCGCTGTGACCGCGGACCACGATTCGACTGTGACCGGGCCCAGCGCCGCCGCTGATCCGCTGTTCCGCGGGTTCAGCGTACGGTCGCTGCACCTGCCCAACCGGATCGTCATGTCTCCGATGACCCGCACCCACTCCCCCGGCGGCGTCCCGGGCGAGAAGGTTTCACGGTACTACCGGCGCCGGGCCGAAGGCGGCACGGGGCTGATCATCACCGAGGGCGTGGCCATTGACCATCCCGCTTCGGTGGACCATGCCTCGGTGCCCAACATGTTCGCGACGACGGCGCTGGACGGCTGGCGCTCCGTCGTCGACGGCGTGCACGAGGCCGGCGGACGCATCATCCCGCAGCTCTGGCACGTGGGCCCCCTGTGGGGGGCGATGGGCGGAAGCCCGGCCATTACCCCGATGCGCCCTTCCGGCCGGTGGGGAACGCCCGGGATCACCACCTACTCCGATAAGTACGTCAGGGCTGCCGAACCGGTAACCCGCGCCATGACAACCGCCGACATCGAAAACGTCATCGGCGCCTTTCGCGCCGCCGCCCGCAGCGCTGTCGACGCGGGTTTCGACGGCATCGCCCTGCACGGCGGGCACGGCTACCTCCTGGATGCCTTCCTGTGGGCCGACACGAACCGGCGGACGGACGAGTGGGGCGGTGACGCCGAACGCCGCGCTGCTTTCCCCGCTGCGGTGGTTCGGGCCATCCGCGAGGAGATCGGTGCGGACCTGCCCATCTTCTTCCGTTTTTCCCAGCACAAGCAGCAGGACTTCGGCGCCCGTCTGGCCGACACTCCGGAAGAACTCGGCGCCCTGCTCCGCCCGCTCGTGGCAGCCGGCGTCGATGTCCTTGACGCCAGTGCCCGCCGCTTCCAGGCTCCCGCCTTCGAGGGCAGCGACCTAAGCCTGGCCGGGTGGGCCAAGAAGCTCACCGGCGCGCCGGCCATGGCGGTAGGCAGCGTCGGTATCGGTTCGGCCATCAAGGACCGGCGCAGCAGCGGCAACCCGACCCTCGACAACCGCGAGGAGCTTCTGCGCCGTCTGGACGCCGAGGAGTTCGACCTGATCGCCATTGGGCGGCTGCATCTCGCCGACCCTGATCTGGTGCAGACCCTGCGCGCCGGACGGCCGCTGCCGCAGTACGACTATGTGCTGCACGAGTCGGACCTGGTGTAGACGGCAGCAGCCGGGACGTGTCACACCCACTGAACGAGTTGGACAATGAGCCCGTTCGGGTCGCGGTACTGGGGGAACCGTTCTCCCCAGGGTTCTGTTTCCGGTGCCGTGACTACGTCGATACCCCGGTCCGCCAGCTGCCGGTGGAAGCCGTCAAGGTCCTTCACGACCAGCACCAGCAACAAACCTTCCCGGACCCGGCCGGCCGCCTCCGGCGCTTGAACGTTGACAGGCCGGTGCGGAGAAAGATGATGTTCGATCCGCCGTTCGGGTGGCGAAGCGAGAAAAACCCGCCGTCATCCTGCATGTCGATGCCGTAGCCAAAGTATTCCGTGAGGAAGCGGGCCGAGGCCTCCGGCTCCGGGACGTTCAGGGAGACGGCGAAGCCGCTGACCGTGAACTGCATTGTGTTCCCCTTTCCGACGGTTGCAGCGAGCTCCTTTGGCTCTTGCACCGAACCAGGACATGAGCTGCTCGTTGAGTTCGTCCTGGGCGTCCCCCGCCCACGCCACCTGCCCGTCCGGCCGCACCAGGGCAGCCGGCGGGTCCTGCACCAGGCTCCGGCGGGATGTCGGGGACGTAATCCACCAGGTCGGCCCATCCCCCGGTCGAAAGTTCTCCCGTGCGGTCCAGCAGGAGCCCGTGTCCGGAGCAGCGCATCCGCTCGAAGAGACGTCCCTGCTTCAGCGGCTTATCGGGCATCCGCCGCCCGACCAGCCGGTGTTCGCCGCCCAGGTCATAACGAATACCGGTGGCGGTGATTTTTTCGATCAGGAAGCGGTTCACCTCGGGAAAGTCCATCAGCTCGGCAACCAGGCGCCGTACCGCCTGCGGGCCCGGTTCCGGAGAGGTCAGGATCCCCTGGACGTGGGTGTTTTCCAGCACGGCGGCGGCCACCGGGCGGCATTCTGACTGGTAGCTGTCCAGCAGCGATGCCCGCAGCACCCTCCCGGACCGGTAACGCTCCGCCAGGCAGGCGGCGTCGCCGAACCGGGACATCCACCGTGGGGAATGCGCGGCGAAATCGGTGCCGGCGATCCGGCGCAGCTGCTGCCAGCGTGACTGTCCCGTCGTCGCCCTGTGTCAGTCCCGTCGGCTCCCGCCCGCGGCGGATCTCCAGGCCAAGTTCCTGCGCATGTTCGGTCAGCAGGCGCTCGGTGACCGTCTGCGGAATGGCCAGCACGTACGGATGGGAAGTATCGAGGCCCTCGGGCAGGTCCCTGGTGATTCCGGCGAAGAACCCGGCCAGCGGGTATTGCCGGCCCAGCGGCAGAAACCGTTCCAGCAGGCCCCGCTGGTCCATGATCTCGATACTGCGGGCATGCAGGCCCCCCCGAACGGTCCACGGAGGTTGGCTCAGGGTCCTTATCCAGCAGGAGTACGTCCACTCCGTGCAGCCGGAGTTCGCTGCCCAGCATGATGCCGGTCGGTCCCCCGCCGGCGATGAGAACATCGTGCATCTTCCCTCCCGGTTCAGTGGGCCACTTGTCCGGTGAAGCCCTGCGGCCCGGAATCGCTCAGTTTGACCGCGAGGCGGATACGCCAGTCCCGCAGATCCCGGACGTGTGCAGGGTCCACCAGATATTCCTCCAGCCGGCAGGTCCAGCCGTCCGGGTCGTTGCCGGGACGGTCAAACACCAGCCCCTGGAACTCCGCCCAGTCCAGCAGGCCGGCCGTCGCCTCCGGCACCTCTGCGGGGTCACCGGCATGCAGCAGGCAGGCGTATCTGCCGGCAGGCAGGACATCCGACAGCGCCGCCTCCCCGGGACTGATCGGCGCCGGTCCGGTCAGGCGGGCGCCGACGTCGACCTGCAGCGTCCCGGCCATGTCGATGGAGGTGTACCGCCAGAAAATCGGATAGGGGTCGGTGTCCGAGTACTCCACCAGCGACAGGAGCCTGTCTTCGACAGCCGGCATGTCGCGTCCAAGGGACGCCCTGTCGGTGACGACCGGCAGCGCGAGATAGGGCACTTCCCGGCGGTCCTCGATCCAGGGCGTTGTTCCGTCCATGCTTCCTCCTTGTGCACAACTAACCGCCGACGCTGACGCGCAGGATGCGGTCGTCGCCGGGGCCCGGGCTGCCCCGGCCGTCCGTATTGTTGGTGAGCACCCACAGGGAACCGTCGGGTGCACTCACAACGTCCCGCAGCCGCCCGTGTTCACCCGTCAGGTACCGGGTGGAGGTCCGGAGATCGGCCAGCGGCACCCCGCGCAGCTGCTCCCCGCGCAGGTTTGCGATGAAGACGGAGTCCCCCGACACCGCAATGCCGCTGGGGCTGGCATCGGCCGGTTCCCACTGCTGCACAGGATCAATGAATTCGTCCCGGCCGGCACTGCCCTCCACTTCGGGCCAGCCGTAGTTGCCGCCGGCAGTGATCACGTTGAGTTCGTCCCAAGTGTTCTGGCCGAATTCGCTGGAGTACAGGGTTCCCTCCGCGTCCCAGGCGATGCCCTGCGGATTGCGGTGTCCGTAGCTGTAGACGAAGGAGCCTGGCAGGGGGTTGTCCTCCGGTATAGCGCCGTCCGGTGTCAGCCGCAGGATCTTTCCGGACAGCGAGGCGGTGTCCTGGGCGCTGCCTCGGTTCCCGGCGTCTCCGGTGGTGGCATAGAGCAAGCCGTCCGGACCGAACGCGAGGCGCCCGCCGTTGTGGATCGGCCCGGCCGCTATCCCGCCCAGGATGATCTCGGGCGGACCCAGGCCCAGGGAACCGGTGCTCCCCGTCAGCTCGCGGCGTTCGATGCGGTTTTCTCCCCGGCGGTGGCGTAGCTGTAGAGGTATCCGTCCTGCACGGCGATCCCGAGGAGGCCTCCCTCTCCCCCGCCTGCTGCATCGTTAATGCTGCCAATTTCGCGGGCGTTTCCTTCAGCGTCCAGTTCAAGGATCCGGGCTGAGTCGCGTTCGCTGACCAGCGGGGTGCCGCCGTGGAAGGCAACCGACCAGGGGGCTTGAAGACCGCTGGTGATGGAATCGGTGGACGCTGTTCCGGCCGTCGTGCTGCTTTCCCCGGCGGGTGCAGTGCTGCAGGCCGACACCATCAGGGTGAGCGCTAAGGCCGCAGCGGCAGCTCTGGGAGTACCGCGGCGTCGTTGTTTCCCGGCGGGTCCGCGTTTCATGCGACGGCTTTCGGAGGAGGAGAGTGGCGTTTCCCTAGGGTAAGCGGGTGCCGGGCTTGAAGTGAGCCCTGCCGTCCAATGTACGTAAGCCGGCGTGCCGTGTTCCTCCCGGGACCGTCCCGGAACGTCAGTTGCGCCGGCAGATCACCCCGGTTCCCCGTTCTTCCAGCAATGTCCGTGCATCCCGAAAGCCGCGGCTGCGCAGCTGATCCGTGATGACGCCCGTATGTGCGGCGGACCCCGCGCCCTGAAGGGGACCCGGACCGTAGAGGATGGCGAGCCGCCCGTCCGGGCGCAGGACCCTGAAGAGGACGTCCAGCTCCGGGCCCGCCGGATCCGTCCAGAACACATTGACGTTGACGGCAAAAGCAACATCAAAGGTTCCGGTGTGCTCCGGCAACTGTGCCAGGGATGCCTCGAGCACCTCCAGCCGCCCGGCGGCCCGGTGTGAAGCGTTGCGGGACCGGGCCCGCGCCACGGCTGTCGCCGACCGGTCCACCGCAAGCAGAAACCCGGTATCCAGCAGCGGGCAGATCAGTTCGGCGGCAGCCCCGGGACCGCAGCCGATTTCGAGCACCCGGTCCCCGGCCGACAGACCCAGCAGCCCTACCGCCCATCGGATCCGGTCCGGAATTACTGGTGCCGCAGTCATGGCAGCCTCCCGGCGTTCCGTCCCTGCGCCCTACCCTGCGCCCTTTGCCCCGCGTATCCTTCGGGGCACGATAGTAGCTGGGCCCCTCGAACGGAAGAAGGGCCAACAGCCCAGTCCCGGGGTGCCGGCCCGGAGTCGGGTTATGCCCGGCTGCATTTCGCGTCACGACAGGAGCTTCAATGATCGAGGTCCTTCCGGCCACAGCCGACCGCTTTCAGGATCTCTCCTCCGTCCTCGCGCCGGGAAAACCCGGCTCCGCCGCCTGCTGGTGCCTCAGCTACCGGATTCCCGGCGCCGAGTTCAACGCCCTGACCGGTGACGAACGCCCGGCCCGGCTGCGCCGCTTCGCCGAGGAGGGCGCTGCCCCGGGGGTGATCGGTTACGTCGACGGCGAAGCTGCCGGCTGGTGCTCGGTCAGTCCCCGCTCCGGCCACCATCGGCTGGCCCGGTCCCGGACCATCCCCACTGTGGATGATGTTCCTGTCTGGAGCATCATCTGCTTCGTCGTTCGGCCGCCGTTCCGCCGCCGGGGCCTGTCCGCCCGCCTGCTCAACGGCGCCGTCGACTACGCGCGGACTGCCGGGGCCCCGGCGGTGGAAGCCTATCCGGTGGATCCCGGCGGCGGACGCGTCAGCTCAGCCCTGGCCTACGTGGGAACAACCGGGCTCTTCGAGTCAGCAGGCTTTGAACGGGTGATGGAAACGGCGTCGACATCCGGCGGGCTAACGCGGTGGCTCATGCGCCGAGACCTGGCAGCCTAGATGAGCCGGCTGTCCCGCCCCGGCCTGTGGTATCTCTTCGACTACGGCATGGTGATCTCCACGGAACCCGAACCGGCCGATTGGGAGGCCCTGCACCGGGCGACAGGCCTGGACCTCGAACCGGCCGGGAGCCCGTACTGGGCCCGGCGAGCGGACTTCGACGCCGGAACAGCGGACCCGGAGCAGTACTGGGCCGGGGTCCTGGGCCGGGCACCCGGGACGGAGGAGCTCCGGAAACTCGAAACCCTCGACGCGGCCCAGTGGTCCCATCTCAACCCGGACACCCTGGCGGTCCTTGACGCACTCCATGAGGAAGGTGCCTGCCTTGCGCTGCTCTCGAACATGCCGGCGGCCATGTCGCGCCGTTACACTGCCGGGGCCTCCTGGCCCCGGTATTTTTCGCGTCTGTACTTCAGCGGGCAGCTGCGGATGATGAAACCCGATCCCCGGATCTTCGACCATGTGGCCGCTGACCTGAAGGCGCGTCCGCGGGACATTGTGTTCATTGATGACAACGCCCTGAACATAGCTGCCGCCGGGAAGCAGGGGTTTCAAACAGTTCTGCACACGGGCACCATTGATTTGCGGGCGGAACTGGCCCGGCTCGCGCGGTAGCCGGTGGCCCGGCACCGGCAGGAAGGAGAACCCATGGAGATCCTCTTCGTTCACGGGGCCGGTGGATGGCGGGATGACCGGCCGATGGCCGCAGAGCTGCGCGGCATCCCGGGGGCGGAGGTGCTGGCACCCCGGTTCCCGGACGAGGACATGTCGGCAGCGGGCTGGCGGCGGGAGCTGAACGGGCATCTGCGGATGCTCGGTCCGGCGCCGGTGGTAGTGGCGCACTCTTTTGGTGCGTCCATGGTCCTGCTGCATTATTCGGATGATCCCGTGGAGCCTCTGCCCCGCGGCCTGATCCTGTTGGCCATGCCATTCTGGGGTTCCGAGGGCTGGCAGGCCGAGTACTCCCTGCCGGTCGACGCTCGGCTGCCCGCGGACCTGCCGTTGTTCCTCCACCAGTGCCTGGACGACGACGTCGTGCCCCTGACCACCTTGACCGCCACGCGTCCCGGCTTCCGCAGGCCCTCATCCGCCGGCATGCCAGCGGCGGACACCAATTTCAGGGGCGGATGGATGAAGTCATCGACGATGTCACGATACTGGGACGCTGAGATGTCCGGAAATCAGCGCGTCAGCCGGTAGGCCCCGCTTCCCACGGCTTCCCGCACCCGCGCCAGCGCCGCTTCCGGGGTGTCCGCGGAGGTGTCGATGGCATGCCGCTCCAGGGTTCCCAGATCCGCGAACTGATCCCACATCGCGGTAATGGGGCCTTCATCGACGAGTGCGCCGGGCGAAGTCCTGGCCAGCGCCCGCCGCAGGGCCTCCTTCCGGCCCGGCCGCAGGACAATGTAATGCAGGCGGCGCCCCGGCGCATCGGGCTGCGGTTTCCTCCTGCGGAAATGCTCCAGCATCCACGGGCCGATAATTCCATCAACGATTGTCACGAAGCCGCCCCGGGCATACGCCGTGGCGGCACCGCTGATCACGCTCATCACGGTCCGGTTCTGGGCATCGGATTCGGCGAGGTGCGGCGGGATTTTTCCGGCCGCAATGCAGTGCCAGAAATCGTCAGTGTGCAAGTGCACGGCTTTTGGATAGGTCCGGGCGAGGCTCCGTGCCGTTGTTGTCTTTCCGGAACCGGGAGGCCCGGAAAGGAGAATGACGTCCGCTGCCATGGCGTCCACAGTAGCGCGTGGGATTTCAGCGAAGGGGCTGTCAGGAAGCGGCAGCTCGCGGAGTTGCCGGCGTGAACTAATACCCAACTTGCGGAAGATGCTGCGCAGGTGGGCGTCAATGGTTCGGGGGCTGAGGAAGAGCTGCGTGGCGACTTCGCGGGAGGTGGCACCGGTGGCCACCTGCCGGGCAATGTGCAGCTCGTGGGCTGTGAGGGAGTCGGCCGGCTGGACGCTGCGCTTGCGGGGGTGCTCGCCGGTGGCCCGCAGCTCTCGGGCGGCACGGTTCGCGAACGCCTCGGCGCCCATGTCCAGCAGCAGCCCGTGTGCGGTGCGGAGCTGTTCCCGGGCGTCATTCCGGCGCCCCTCGCGGCGAAGCCACTCACCGTAGACGAGGTGGGCGCGGGCGAGGTGGGCGGCCATCCGGCAGCGCCCGAGCTGCTTTATCGCTTCACGGTAGTTTTCCTCCGCCTCCGGCCCGGTGCTGGTCAGGGCCCGCGAACGCGCCGCCAATCCGAGCCCCCACGGCGTGCCGCTGGCGAGGGCCCGTGTGGTGAGCTGCTCCAGCGCTTCGGCCGCACTCTCCTGCCGGCCGGAACGGCAGGCCGCCTCGATAAACTCGGAGTGGGCCATGTTGTTGAACCTCCACGCTTCGGAGTCGAAGGCCCGTTCCGCCGCGGCATAAGCCGCCGGGTAATCGCCCAAACCGTTGTACAGCACGGACATGGCATACTGCGTGAGGGACCCCTCCGTGCCGTGCGCCGGTCCGGCAGCCTTTCGGTCAATGGCCGCATGGACCTCGGCGGTCTCGGTTGGACGGCCGCGCCAGGCCGAGAGGACGAGCTGTGCGTGAAGCAAAGGCACAGCCCCGGCCGCGGCCGCAAATGCGTTCTGCTCGGCGGCCCGGACGAACTCACCGGAGAGCACCAGCATGATGGACTGGCCGAGAAGCGCGGCCGGGAGGGTGTCCAGGGCGCCGGCTTCCCGCGTCAACCGGACATTACGAAGGGCCAACGAGTGAAGCGCTTCGTCGTCGAACACCGACATCGCAGTTCGGCTGGCGAGCCACCCCCATCGGCAGCCGTTGGTGCCGTCCACCGTGTCAGCGTCCGGCTCGTGAAGGAAAGCCTCCAATGCCCTCCGCCGTCCGGGCAGACCGGCCTCGTACCCCTGCGTAAACGTCACCACCAGCCCATCGAGCAAAAAATCCACCGGCCGCTGCGGCCACGTCGGCGTTGGCGCTGCCCTGGCCGCCTCGGTAACAACCGGTATGCTGCGGCCGCGGCCGAAATTGCCGGTGACAATCGCCGCTTCGAGCGCGTGCAGGTAGGTCTCGCGGGACAGCGCCGGATCCAGCGGTGCGAGGCTCCTGGCGGCGTCCAGCAGCATTACCTGTCCTTCGCCGCTGCGGGCAAGATGAAATGCGATCCGGGCACGCAGCAGTTCGAGGCGCGCCTGTTGCAAGGGATCGAGCGGGCCGGCCGCAGCGACTTTCAGCAGCTCCAAGGCGTCCTCGGACGCACCCGCCTCCTGCTGGGCGTGTGCAGCCTCCAGCGCCCGGGCAGCCCGGAGGGCATGGTCAGGGTCAGTTTCGCCGCCTGTTCCATAAACGCCGCTGAGGCAGCCAGCCCGCCGCGGGCCCGCGCCCGTCCGGCCGAGCGCACGAGCTCCGCTGCGGCATCTTCGTCCGGGCCCAGCACGGCCTGCGCGCGGTGCCAGGCGCGTCGATCGGGGTCAACGTCTGAATCGGTGGCTGCGGCCAGCGCGCCGTGCACACGGCGGCGGTCCACCGGGGCAGCTGCCCGAAGCACTGCCGAACGCACCAGCGGATGGCGGAACTGCACGTGGCCATCGATCTCCAATAGCCCGGCTGCTTCCGCAGGCGCAGCAGACTCGGAAGCGATCCCCAGGTGCCCGGCCGCACGCCAGAGCAGCGCCGCGTCGCCGGTCAGATCGACCGCCGCCGTCAGCAGCAACAGTTGCGTCGGGACCGGCAGGCCCTCCGAGCGGCGCCGGAAGGTCTCCTCGATGCGGTGGGTGGTGCCCAGCACGCCGGGCGGCCCGAATCCGCCCACCCAGGCTGCGGAGGCGCTTGCGCTTCCGCCCAGTTCCAGCAGCGCGAGGGGGTTCCCGCGCGCCTCGGATAGGACGCGCTCGCACATCCCCTCATCCAGCGGGGCATGGACGGACCTGGCCAGCAACACGCGCGCGTCGGTTTCGTCCAATCCACTCAGGCAGATGGCAGGCAAACCGTCGAACGGCCGCAGGTCCAGGTCTGTGGGGTCACGCAGCGCGAAGACCAGCACCATGCCCTCGGCCGCTATCCGCCGCGCCACGAACGTGAGGACCTGCGCGGACGCCTCGTCCAGCCACTGGACGTCGTCGACGAGGCACAGAAGGGGCCCTTCCTCGGCGACTTCGGCCAACAGGTTAAGTGTCGCCAGACCCACCAGGAACCGGCTCGGCGCCGCGCCGCCCTGCTGCCCCAGCGCCACACCCAGGGCGGTCTGCTGCGGCTCCGGCAAGCCGGCCACGCGATTGAGCAATGGCGCGCACAACTGGTGCAAAGCCGCGTAGGCAAACTGTGTTTCAGACTCCACCCCGACTGCGGACGCCACCTTGAAGCCCCGGGACTCCGCCTGATGGCGCGCGTACCCGAGCAGCTCGGTCTTACCGATACCCGCTTCGCCCCGCACCACTGCTGCCCCGCTCAACCCGGTACGTGCTTGGAAGAGGAGGCTGTCCAGCGTTGCGCGTTCGGCGCGCCGGCCCAGGAAATCCACAGTGCCCCCTTTCAAAGAATGCGAGCACACTATTAGGCAATTGTTACCGATGCAAACGAAACCGGTCCGGCCCAAGGGCGGATGGCAGCCGGGCATAGGCAGTGGCTCCCGCCGACGCGAAAGCACCGGCACGGGTGCGAGCCTGAAGTACCAGCCGGAAAAGGCTCAATCACCCCGCACCAGGAAAGAGGCCCGCACCATGAATCCCATTCAGGAACTCATCATCAATTTTCAGGAACTCGCAGCCCAGATACCCGAGGCCATCCGCCCCTTCATCGTGATGCTCGCCGGGGCCATTCCCTTCATCGAGGGCGAGGTCGCCGCCATCATCGGCTTGGTGGGCGGCCTCAACCCCATCGTTGCCGGCATTGCCGCCGCGGCCGGTAATTTTTTGTGCGTCCTCGCCGTGGTACTCGTTACGTCGAGGGCGCGCACAGCCGTGGTGAACCACAACCGGGACCGCGCAGAGGCCACCCGGAACGCCACGCTTGTCCCGGCTGCTCCGGGGTACCAGGGAGCCACTGCCGTCGAAGCACCGGCATCGGCCAAACCCCAGTCGAAGGGCCGCCAGCGCTTTGCGAAGTGGCTCGTCCGGTTTGGCGTCCCCGGAGCCAGCATCCTGGGCCCCCTCGCGATTCCGACCCAGTTCACCTCCGCGATCCTCATCGCGAGCGGAACCCCGCGCGGCTGGGTCCTGCTCTGGCAGGGGGTGGCGATCGTTCTCTGGACGACCGTTTCCATCGTGTCAGTCTGGGCGGCCCTCACTTTCGTCGTCGGTGTCTAGGGCCCGCACGGGGATGGCCGGCACGGGTGCAAGGAACGCCGGCCGTCAGGGCAGCGCCGCCGATCCGGCCGCGCTGCCCTGGGGACAGGGCACCGGGGAAGTGAACACCGGAGAAAGCGGCACAGGAAGAATCGACGGCGGGAGGAAATTATGGAAACCACGAAAGCGGTAAAGCCCGGGGACGGCCATTTGTTGCCCAGTTACCACTGGTGGCAGGGATTCTCACGGGCCCTGTTTCATCTGCATCTCACCGGGGCGGGCGGCGCGCCGGAGACCTGGTCCATCGACATCAGGCCCGGGGGTGATGTCGACGGCGAGGTGCGGGCCAGGCTCTACCGCAATGGCGTCAACACGTCCGTTTCGATGGTCCCGGCAGCATTCCCGGTGCCGGGAGGCACCATCGAGGTCGAGGCACCATCGAGGTCGAGGTCAGCGGCTTCGGAATGAAGCGCTGCCACTTTGTGAGGCACGATGGGTCCGAGCAGCAGCTTGTGCCCGACCCGATCTCCGCCGAGGGACGGCGGGCCCGCCTGGAGGCGGGCAACCCGGTGCTGAGCCGTGCCCTGGGCTTCCTATCGGTGAGCATCCTCGCGGTCGCCGTCGTGCTCGGTGTTCCGCAGATCGTCGAGCAGATCACGCTGCTCCCGCCGATCGCCGATCATATCGGCACGTTCTCCAGCCCGTTCCGTCTTCCGGCGGTGGCTAATACGGCGCTTTTCGTGGCCTCAGTGGCCGCGAGCACCGAACGCGCGCTCCGGCTGCGCTACAGCTGGCTCCTCGACGGGAGTGCCTTTGGCGGAGGCACGTTTGGCGGGAACTAGGACCGGCAGGCACCTCCTCAACGGCGAAAGGCTTCCATCGCTGGAGTGAGGCGCTTGAACGACAAAAGGCCCAACGGAACTTTCGTTCCATCAGGCCCAGTTGTCGGGTTGACAGGATTTGAACCTGCGACCCCCTGACCCCCAGTCAGGTGCGCTACCAAGCTGCGCCACAACCCGTTGTTTGGCCGGAATGATTCCGGCCGAAGCAACTCGAATACTCTACCTCATAAGTGACGGATTTCCCGAATCGGGAAGCCCCGGACGCGGCTGCAGCGTCCGGGGCCCGAAATGCTAGCGGTTCTTGCCGCGCTTTTCGCGCACGCGCATGTTGACTTCGATGGGAGTGCCCTCGAAGCCGAACGTCTCGCGCAGGCGGCGGGTGATGAAGCGGCGGTAGCCCGGATCCAGGAATCCGGTGGTGAACAGCACGAACTTCGGCGGGCGGGAGGACGCCTGCGTGCCGAAGAGGATGCGGGGCTGCTTGCCGCCGCGCACGGGGTGCGGATGGGCCGCAACGAGCTCGCCCAGGAAGGCATTGAGCTTGCCGGTGGGGATGCGCTTGTCCCAGCTCTCCAGTGCCTTATCCAGGGCGGGAACAAGCTTGTCCTTGTGCCAGCCGGTCCGCGCGGAGATGTTCACGCTCGGAGCCCACTCCACGTGGGCCAGGTCGCGCTCAATCTCGATCTGCAGGTAGCGGCGGCGTTCGTCGTCGAGCAGGTCCCACTTGTTGAACGCGAGCACCAGGGCGCGGCCGGATTCGATGGCCAGCTGCAGGATGCGGACGTCCTGCTCGCTGAGGACTTCGTCCACAGCCAGGAGCACGACGGCGACCTCGGCCTTTTCCAGCGCGGACTGCGTGCGCAGCGAGGCGTAGAAGTCGGCACCCTGCGCCATGTGCTGGCGGCGGCGGATGCCGGCGGTGTCCACGAAGCGCCAGGTGCGGCCGCCGAGCTCGATGAGCTCATCGACCGGGTCGCGGGTGGTGCCGGCGGTGTCGTCAACCACAACGCGCTCGGTGCCGGCCAGCTTGTTCAGCAGCGAGGACTTGCCCACGTTCGGGCGGCCAATCAGGGCGATTCGGCGCGGGCCGCCGGACTTGTCCAGTCCGCCGTAGGCAGAGTACTCGGGGAGTACTTCCAGGACGGCGTCGAGCATGTCGGCGGTACCGCGGCCGTGCAGGGCCGAGACCGGGTACGGCTCGCCAAAGCCGAGGCCCCAGAGCTGGGCGGCGTCGGCTTCGTTCTGGATGTCGTCCACCTTGTTCGCGACGACGACGACGGGCTTGCCCTTGCCGCGGAGCATCCGCACCACGGCTTCATCGGTGGCGGTAATGCCCACGGTCGCGTCGACCACGAGCATGACGGCGTCGGCATGGTCCACGGCCACCTCGGCCTGGCCGGCCACGCGGGCATGGATGCCGCGGGCGTCGTGCTCCCAGCCGCCGGTGTCCACCAGCGTGAAGTTCACGCCGTTCCAGGTGGCGGGGTAGGACACGCGGTCACGGGTGACGCCGGGGGTGTCCTCGACGACGGCCTCGCGGCGGCCGAGGATGCGGTTCACCAGGGTGGACTTGCCAACGTTCGGCCGCCCCACGATGGCGACGACGGGGTCCTGCAGCAGCGGTGCGTCTTCGTCGTACTCTTCGAAGCCGCCGGCCAGCAGGGCCGCGTCTTCTTCGTCGAGTTCATAGTCGTCCAGGCCGGCGCGCAGCGTTTCCGCGCGCAGCTCGGTTTCGGCGTCGTCCATCGTGGCCAGGCGTTCGTTAACCTGGTCCTCTCCGGCAGGAATGTACTCTTCCTGGCCCGTCTCGTCGCCGGCGGTGCCGGAATATGAGGAGTTCGTCATTTTTGCTTTCTTTCCGTTGAGGTCTGCAGCACTGCAAGCAGGCCGTCTCCGGACCGTTCAGCCCGGTAAGTTTTGTGAGGGGTTCCGCGGGTGATGACACCGCAGTTCCACCTGTCCATTGAAACACGTGCGGCACCGGCAGGGCATTTGCCCCAACCGGTGCACGTCCGCTCTGATTGTTCCCGGCAGCGCCTAGTGCGTGCTGGAATACACCACGTCCAGCACGGCCTGGACGGTTTCCTCGAAGTCCAGGTCGGAGGAGTCGATCGTTACCACGCCGTCGGCTGCCTGCTGGAAGTTCACCACGGTGGAATCCTTGGCGTCGCGAATCAGGACCTGCTCCTTGAGCGCCGCCGCGCTCTGCGTGCCGCCGAGCTGGACGCCGCGGCGCCGCATCCGGGCTTCCTCGGAGGCGGTCAGCAGGATCCGCACCTCGGCGTGGGGCGCGACGACGGTGGTGATGTCCCGGCCCTCAGCCACGATCCGCAGGCCGGAGTCCGCGATCAGCTGCTGCTGGCGGCGGACCAGCTCGGCGCGGGCTCCGAGGGTGGTGGCAACGGCGCTGACCGAGGAGGAGACGGACGGCTCACGGATGGCATCCGTCACGTCGCGGCCGCTGACCCGGACCCATTCGGCGTCCGGGGAGGTGCTGAGCTCAATGTCGGCGTTGCGGGTTGCCGCTTCCACGGCCACGGCGTCGGTGAGGTCGATGCCGGCTTCCATGCAGGAGAGCGTGACCGCCCGGTACATGGCTCCGGTGTCGAGGTAGGCCGCGTGGAGCCGGCGGGCAGCTTCCCGGCTGATGCTGGACTTGCCGGATCCCGAGGGGCCGTCGATGGCGACCACGAGGGGCTTTCCCAGCCGGAACAGGGCCGGATTGCGTTCTTCAGTCACTCCACTACCTTCCACCCGCGGGCGCTTAATTCATGTACGAGGTTGTGCACGCGGCTGGGCAGGACGGAAATTTCCGCCCGCCCCACCTGCTGACCGGAGGAATGCTCCAGCCGAAGATCCTCCAGGTTCACGCCGATCTCACCGATCTCCGTGAGCAGCCGGGCGATCTGGCCCGGGGTGTCATCCACCAGCACGGTGAAGGACACGAAGGACTGCGGCGGCGCGCCGTGCTTGCCCGGAATCCGGGCCTGGCCGGTGTTGCCCTCGGAGATCAGCTGGGCCATGTCCAGCCGTGCGCCGTCGGCTAACGGGTCCTCCAGGGTGTTGATGAGCCGGTTCAGGTCTTCCCGCACGCCGTAGAGGATTTCCACCAGCCGCGGGGCGTTGCCGGACAGGATCTGCACCCAGAGCCTGGGATCACTGGCGGCAATCCGCGTGACGTCGCGCAGCCCGTTGCCGGCCAGTGCCATCGCCTGGGCCGGCGTTTCCTGCAGCCGGCTGGCGACGAGCGAGGACATGATTTGCGGCAGGTGCGACACCAGGGCCACCGAGGAGTCGTGGTCCTCGGCGCTCATGCGGGAAACCACGCCGCCAAGGTCAATGGCCAGTGATTCGGCGCATCGAACCGCCTGCGGCGAACTTTCCGGACCGGCACAGATCACCCAGGGCATGGAGGTAAAAGCTCGCCGAGCGCGGCCACCGGCCCGGACTTCTCCCGCCCCGCCATCGGATGGGTGCCGACGTAGCGGCTCAGGTCAGCTCCGGAAGCGCGCAGATCGGAGAGGATCGCGCTCTTGACGCTGGCAATGTCCACGACGACGGCGTCGGGCCAGTCTTTGAGTGCCTGCACCGCCAAAGACGCGGTGACGTCCGGCGGCGCTGCCACGACGACGAGTTCGGGGGCGAACCCTTCCTCCACCGTTTCGAGCAGGCGGCCGGCACCGATGTCCCGCGCCACCGCCGCCGTCGACGGCGAAATGTCCGACAACGCGACGTCCACGCCCTGCCGCCGCAGCCCCAGCCCGATGCTGGTGCCGAGCAGCCCGGTGCCGATCACCAAAACCGGGCCGGACAGATGCGTGGCGGATCCCTGTGCCGCGCCCACTGCCTTAGAGGCCTACGGAGGCCAGGAGGTGGCCGACCTCGCCGCGGCCGAGCACACGGATGCTGCCCTGGCGCTGGTCGTTCACGCGGATGGGGCCCACCTGGGTGCGGACCAGGCGCTCGACCGGGTGGCCGACCGCGTCGAACAAACGGCGGACAATGCGGTTGCGGCCCGAGTGCAGGACCACCTCGACGAGGAGGTGCCCCGGCGTGGAATCCACCAGCTTGAAGGAGTCGACGTTGGCAAACCCGTCTTCGAGCTCCATGCCTTCGCGCATCTGGGCGCCGACGCCGTGGGCCATCGGTCCGCGGACCTTGACCAGGTAGGTCTTGGGGACCTCGTAGGACGGGTGCGTGAGGCGGTTGGCCAGCTCGCCGTCGTTGGTCAGCAGCAGCAGGCCCTCGGTGTTGGTGTCCAGGCGGCCGACGTGGAAGAGGCGCTCGTGCTTGTTGGTGCTCTTCAGGAAGTCGCTGATGCAGGGACGGCCCTCGGGGTCGTCCATGGTGCAGACCACTCCGCTGGGCTTGTTGAAGACGTAGTACTTCAGGTTCTCGTCCAGCTGCAGGCGCATGCCGTCCACGTGGATGGCAACGTTCTGCGGGTCGACGCGGACGCCAACCTCGGTGACGACCTCGCCGTCGACCTCCACGCGGCCTTCGCGGATCATGTCCTCGCAGACGCGGCGCGATGCCACGCCGGCCTGGGCCATGACCTTCTGCAGGCGGATGCCCTCGGGGTCGTGGTGCTCGGAAATGACCGGCTTGGCCGGCCTGCGGGTGTTGGTGCGCTTGACGGCGCCCAGGTTCTGGCCGAAGCGCTCGTTGCGAAACGCGCGGTCGCCGCTCTTGCGCTGACCGGACTGGGGACCGCCGCTGCGCGATGCTCCGCCGCCCTTGGTGCCGTACGGCTTGGCCGACTTGGCGCCGGCCTTGTAGCCCTCGGGCTTGAACTGGCCGGCTCCCGGCTTGGAAGCACCGGAACCGGACGGTTTGCCGGCACCCTTGCCGTCGAAGGCCCGGGAAGCGGCCGAACGGAACTTCTCGGGACGGTTTTCGGCGGACTCGTCGCGGGGCTTGTAGCCGTTGGCACGGAATTCGCCGGCGGTCATGCCGGCGTCGCGGGCCGTGGCGGGGCGGCCGCCGGAGCGCGGGGCGCCGGTGCGGGAGCCGGCAGGCTTGGAGCCCTTACCGAAGGACCTGCCGCCGGCTGCTCCCCGCTGCGCGGGTTGTTGCGGCCTGATCCGGATCCGGAGCGGGGTGCCTGTGTCATGAAAAATCCTTCGGGTGTAGCGGTTAGTAAGTAGTGTCTTCAAATTCAGCCAGGTTTTCCAGCCCGGGCAGGTGCGGCGCGAGCCGCGGAAGTTCGTCGAGGCCGCCCAGTCCGAGCCGTTCCAGGAAGTACGGCGTGGTCCGGTACATCATGGAGCCCGTTTCGGCTTCCATGCCGGCTTCGTCGATGAGACCGCGCTGGACCAGGGTCCTAACCACGGAGTCGACGTTGACGCCCCGGATGGCTGATACCCGCGCCCTGGAAACAGGTTGCCGGTAGGCAATCACTGCCAGGGTCTCCAGAGCTGCCTGAGTCAAACGTGAGCTCTGGCCGCCCAGGACGAACTTCGAGACCGCGGGTGCAAACTCGGCGCGGGAGTAGATCCGCCAGCCGCCGGCCACATCCCGCAGTTCAAAACCTCGCATTGAAGTAAAACCACGTACTGTGCCACCGGGTCCTCCCCCAGTATAGCCGTCATACTCGCGCTGCAGTTCCGTGAGGATGGCGGAGACCCGGGCTGCGGGGACTTCCAGCACGGCGGCGAGCTCCGCGGCGGTGACCGGTTCGTCAACCACCATGAGTACGGCTTCGACGGCGGCCCGGAGGTCCTGAGGCTGCCCGTCGGCCCCGGCGGGCACTGCCGGCTCCGGCTCAGCGGGCGGGTTCTGCTTCATGTTCCTCCAGAGTGACTTGATCATTGACCAGTTCCGCAGCGGTGCCGCCTTCCGCGCGGCCGTGCGCCCGCGGCGGCCAGGTGCCGGGTTCCGCCGCCCAGGTGATCAGCAGCTCCCCCAGCGGGTCGGGCTGGTCAAAGGCCACGGCCCCGTCACGGAACAGCTCCAGCAGCGCCAGGAAACGGGCTACCGCAAGCGAGCTGCCGGCGTCGTGCACCAGCGCGGCGAAGGTGAGCTTTCCGGCTGCCATCAGCCGGTCCGCCACAATGTCGGTCTGTTCGCGCACGCTGACCTTGGGCGCGTGCAGGTGGGTCAGCCCCACCGTGGCGGGCGCCGCTTCACGGGGAGTCAGCGCTTTGGCTGCGAGGGCCGCAAAATCCTGCGGGCCGGTGCGCCAGATAAGGTCCGGCAGCATGGCCGCGAACCGGGGATCGAGACCGGCCATCCGGGGGAAGCGCTCGGCCTCCTCGAGCAGGCGGGCGTCCAGGATGGCCGCAATCTGTTTGAAGGCCCGGTACTGCAGAAGACGGGCGAACAACAGGTCGCGTGCCTCCAGCAGTGCCACGTCGTCGGCATCCTCGACGTCGCCGGCCGGCAGCAGCCGGGCCGCCTTCAGATCGAGCAAAGTGGCGGCAATGACCAGGAATTCGCTGGCTTCATCCAGCGCCCAGGCCTGGCCGTCCGCCCCCAGGTCCCGGATGTAGCCGAGGAAGTCGTCGGTGACGGCGGCGAGGGCAATCTCGGTGATGTCCAGTTCGTGTTTGGAGATCAGACCGAGCAGGACGTCGAACGGACCGGTAAAGTTCTGCAGCCGGACGCGGAAGCCCCGGGCGCCGGGTCCGGATTCCGGTGTGCCGGTCCGGACAGGCGCCGTTGACGGGACAGGGCCGGCAGGACGGGCTGCTGCTGGCGTGCCGGATTTCACGAGCGTTAGGGGGCGCCGCCGCGGGAGATCAGTTCCTTGGCGAGGCGGCGGTAGGAATCAGCGCCCGGGTGGTTGCCCGCGTAGGTGGTGATCGGCTCGGCGGCCACTGTGGCGTCGGCGAACTTGATGGTGCGCTTGATGACGGTTTCGAAGACCTTGTCCCCGAACGCTTCCACGAGCCGGGAAATGACCTCCCGGCTGTGGAGGGTCCGCGCGTCGTACATTGTCGCGAGCACGCCGTCGATCTGCAGTCCCGGGTTCAGCCGGTCCTGCACCTTTTCGATGGTCTCCACCAGCAGTGCCACGGCGCGCAGAGCGAAGAACTCGCAGATCAGCGGGATGATGACGCCGTGTGCGGCCGTCAGTGCGTTGACCGTCAGCAGGCCCAGCGAGGGCTGGCAGTCGATGAGGATGACATCGTAGTCATCGGAGACCCTGCGCAGTGCACGCTCCAGGACCTGCTCGCGGGCAACCTCGTTGACCAGCTGCACTTCCGCTGCGGAGAGGTCGATGTTGGCGGGCAGCAGGTCGATGTTCTCGATGCCGGTCTCATGGATGGCCTCGCGGATATCCACCTTGCGGTCCATCAGCACGTTATAGACCGTGAGGTCCAGTTCGTGCGGATTAGTGCCCAGTCCGGCTGACAGTGCACCCTGCGGGTCAAAGTCCACCAGGAGGACCTTGCGGCCAGCTTCAGCCAGTGCGGCGCCGAGGTTGATGGTGGACGTGGTTTTGCCCACGCCGCCCTTCTGGTTGACCATGGCGATGATGCGCGCGGGGCCGTGGGAGCTCAGCACCGGAGGCTCGGGAAATTCCGTCAGCGGGCGCCCGGTGGGTCCCATCACGGAATCCGCTGCGTCCTGTGTTGCGTCCTGCAGAGTTGTTGAACTCTGATCGCTGCTCACGTAATAATCCACGCTTCCGTCTCTAGCTGTCCTGCGGGCTGTCCCTGTCAAGATTACAACCGTGCAACGCCTATACCGCGAATCGGTGCCATGGAGCGCCGCGAGCCTTGACGCTCAACTAGAGGTCGAAGCTTCCTGAGGTGTGTGCCCGGTTCCGCAAAGGCCTTCCCCATTGATTCGCACTTGCCGCCTCGGTCTGCTGCGGTTTTGGGATTCCCTGCCGCTCCCGCAGTGGCAGGGAAAACCGCAGGAACGACCGAGCGTTCAGCTAGGGTCCAGGCGCGCCGGGGATGCATTCACCTTGTTGACACGGGTTTCCTCAGGCCGTTCCATGTGAGAACCCGAGCGCAAGATCTTTCGCCGGCCTGCTCACTAATGCAGGAAATTGAACAAAGGACCGGAGACAGATGACATATGAAGTGGCTGTATGGGCAGGCAGAACTATTCCGATCAGCGGGCACTGCGCCCAGCGACCGATTCTCCTAAAAGCATGCCCTCGAAATTGACCCAGCTGCGGGCAGGGAACGGCCGAATCTCATCGCGGGCATCGAGTCGCGGGGATTCGTCCTTGCTCCCGCAGTTGGTGTCGCTCTTGGTATGAGGTCACCCCCTCCGGAAGGAAGGGAGCCTATTCTCCGGAGACACCGTCCGGCGGACGTGCATCCCGACCAGGCCGCCAAACACCGAAGGGCGCTCCCGCAGAAACTGCGGGAACGCCCTTCGGTATAAGGGGCCTGGCTGACCCCCAAGGGAACCGGATCGGAACCGAAGTGCCGGAGCAGTGCCCCGGCAGAAACCCTAGCGGCTGCCGCTGCTGCCAGTTCGGGTTCGGCGGTGGGAGCCTGAGGCTCGCTGTGGCCGTCGTCCATGGTGGACTCGTCGAACGGAAGTTCGCGGTTCAGCACCGCGTTGACCTGGCCCTTGTCGATTTCCTTGGTCCAGGTACCGATCAGGACGGTGGCAACGGCGTTGCCGGTGAAGTTGGTCAGCGCGCGGGCTTCGGACATGAAGCGGTCAATGCCGACGATCAGGCCGACACCCTCCACCAGGTCCGGGCGGTGGGACTGCAGTCCGCCGGCCAGAGTGGCCAGTCCGGCACCGGTGACGCCGGCGGCACCCTTGGAGGCGATGATCATGAAGACCAGCAGCGAGATCTGCTCGCCGAGTTCCAGCGGCATGTTCATGGCGGAGGCCACGAACAGGGCGGACATCGTGAGGTAGATGGCGGTGCCGTCCAGGTTGAACGAGTACCCGGTGGGTACGGTCACGCCAACCACGGGCTTGGACACACCCAGGTGCTCCATCTTCGCGATCAGGCGCGGCAGGGCAACCTCGGAGGATGAGGTGGAGAAGATCAGCAGGTATTCGCGGCCAAGGTAGCGCATGAGCTTGAAGATGTTCACTCCGGTGCACAGCTTCAACACCCCGCCCAGGACGATGACGATGAACAGGGCACAGGTGATGTAGAAGGCGATCATCAGCACCGCCATGCTCTTGATTGCTTCGACCCCGGTTTCGCCGACGACAGCGGCAATCGCGCCGAAGGCGCCGATGGGCGCCAGCCACATGATCATGCCCAGGATGCGGAAGACCAGCTTCTGGATCTGCCCGATCAGGGTGAGGAGGGGCGCTCCTGTCGAGCCCATTTTCTGTAGGGCGAATCCGACCAGCAGGGCAACGAAAAGGGTCTGCAGGATGCTCTCGCCGGTCAGCGAGGACAGCAGCGTGGTGGGAATGATGCTGAGGAGGAATCCGGCCATGCCTTCGGCGTCCTCGGCGACCTCGGGCGCACTCTCTGCGCTGGCCGCAATGTTCAGGCCCTCACCCGGGTGGATCAGGTTTCCCACGACCAGGCCGATGGCCAGGGCGAAAGTCGACATCAGGATGAAGTAGCCAAGGGCCAGCCCGCCCACCTTGCCCACCGTTGCCGCTTTGGCGATTGAGCCGATGCCGAGGACAATTGTGCAGAAGATGACCGGGGCGATCATCATCTTGATCAACCCGATAAAAGCGGTGCCGACAGGCTTCAGCTCTTTGGCGAATTCAGGCTGCATCAGGCCCAGGGCGGCGCCGAGCACCACCGCGAGAATTACTGCGATGTACAGAAAGTGTGTTCTGTCCTTCTTGCGCGGGCTCTTCGGTGAGCCGGCGCCTCCGGAATTAGTGGCAGATGCCATGTGTGCTGCTCCTACGCTGGTAAAGGTGTTCCTGGGCGGCACCGTGGATGCGGTTCTCCGTTTGGTGCGGAGCCATGCGTGAATCGCCGGGAACGGAAGATCGTCGTACACATCGTCATCCGGCTTTGTGATGACTGTCACGATTGTGGTCATACTGTTCTCAAGCACCGGGCATAAAGGAAAAAATTGCGGAAATGGAGTTTGGCCAGCCGGCTGCTTATCGGGCAGCTGGTTTTTATCGTGTGCCTGTCGCTGGGCTTGTCGCTGACGCTTTATTTCCAGGCTGAGCAGGACAGCTACGAGGAAACCTCCGAACGAATGCTCGCCGTGGCCGGAACCGTCGCCGCGGACCCCATCGTCCTGGAATCGGTGGCCGCACCGGATCCGAGCACCACGCTCCAGCCTTTTGCCCTCAAGGTAATGGACGCAGCCCACATCGATTTCCTGACCATCATGGCTCCGGACCGTACCCGCTACACGCACCGCAGCAGGGACCAGATCGGCGCGCCCTACCTCGGTTCCGTGGACCAGGCACTGAACGGACAGTCCTTCACCGAAACGTACGCCGGCACGCTGGGCCCCTCCGTGCGCGCCGTCGTCCCGGTCTTGGGTCCCGACGGCACGGTAACGGCCCTGGTGGCAGCGGGAATCACCGTGGACCGCGTAGCCATCGCCCGCAACGCGCAACTGCCGGCGGTCCTCCTCACCGCGCTCGGCGCCCTGGCCTGCGGCGCACTCGCGTCCTATCTGCTGAGCCGCTACCTGCGGCGCACCACCCAGGACCGGCGCCCGGACGAACTGCGGAGCATGTTCGCGTTTTACGGCTCGGCACTGCATTCCCTGCGCGAGGGCCTGGTGCTGCTCAACAATGACGGCAACGTGGTGCTCTACAACGATCAGGCTGCCGCACTGCTGGGACTCGCTCCCGATAACCGCGGTGTTCCCCGTGATCCGCGGACGCTGGGGCTTCCCGCACCGCTGGCGGCGCTGCTACATGAAGGCCGGAGCGCCGAGGACGAGTTCCATTTCTCCAGGGACCGCATCCTGGTGGTGAACCAGTCCCCCGCGCTGGCTCCACGGGGGCACGACGGCGCCGCCCGGCTCGGCAGGCTCACTTCCCACCGCCGCGGGGCCCGCGCGGAAACATCCCCGGGGCGGCGCTTTGGCACCGTCACCACCCTGCGCGACCACACCGATATTGAAGCCTTAACCGGAGAACTGCAATCCATGCGCACGCTGACCGATGCCCTTCAGGCCCAGGCCCACGAACATGCCAACAGGCTCCACACGCTGGTGGCGCTGATTGAACTCGACCGGCATGAGGACGCCCTGGACTTCGCCACCCGTGATCTTGAGCTGTCCCAGCAGTTGACCGACGACGTCGTCGCCTCCGTCGGTGAGCCCGCGCTGGCCGCCCTCCTGACCGGGAAAACAGCTCAGGCCCGCGAGCGCGGCATCGCGCTGGTCCTCGATCTGGACTCCGCGGCTCCGGACAGCGGGAGCCTCCGGCTCTCGACCCCGGGGAGCTGGTGACGATTGTCGGGAACCTCATCGACAATGCTTTTGACGCCGTGCAGGGCAGATCCGGCGCCGCGGTGGAGGCAGGCTTTGCGCTGGTGGAACGGGGCGGCCGGACGTGGTTCGAGATTGTGGTGCGGGACAACGGGCCGGGCATTGCGGAGCTGGACGCGGAACGGATCTTTGACCAGGGTTTCAGCACCAAGGATCCGAAGGTGCTGCTGCCCTCGGGCACCGGTGCGACCGGCCGTGGGATCGGGCTGCCGCTGGTGCGCCAGGCAGTCCTCCGGCTGGGCGGAACCCTGCACCTTGACCCCGGCGGGCAGCCGGGCCGCGGGGCCTGCTTCACGGTTCTGCTGCCCCATGCCGGGCCGCTTCGCCAAACGGACGCCGCGGCCAGGACTCCCCGTGCTGCCTGGACGGGGCAGCCGTGAACGGCGCTGCACCCATGAACGACGATGCGGCACTGAACACAGAGCGGGACATCACGGTGCTGGTGGTCGAAGACGACCCCATCGTCGCCGAGGCGCATGCGGAATACGTGCGGCGCTCCCCCGGGTTTTCCCTGGCCGGCGTCGTGCATTCCGGCACCGATGCGATCACCTTCCTCAACGCGCCCGCTGCCGGACGCAGCGGCCCGGCGTCCGACGGCGGCCCGGCACCTGCCGCCGGGACCGCCGCCCACCTGATCCTGCTGGACATGAATCTTCCGGACCTGCACGGACTGGACGTTCTCCGCCGGATCCGGGGTGCGGGCGTCCCCTCCGACGTCATTGCCATTACCGCGGTGCGGGATCTCGCCGTCGTGCGCGGAGCCATGTCGGCCGGCATCGCCCAGTACCTCATTAAGCCCTTCACCTATTCGGCGTTCAGCGCCAAGCTGGCCACCTACCGGGAGTATCACCTGAACCTGGCCGGGCAGGGTGCCTCGGCGACCCAGTCGGAGGTCGACCGGGCCCTGGCCGCGCTGCGGCCCAATGTCACTGCTGACCTGCCCAAGGGGCTCTCCCCCGATACCCTGACGACGGTTTCGAGCTCCTGAAGTCCGCCTCGGCCCCGATGTCCGCCAGCGAGGTTTCCGCCGCGCTGGCCATGTCCCGCATTACCGTCCGCCGTTATCTGGAGTACCTGGGCGACCAGCGGGCGGTGCTGCGCACCCCCCGGTACGGCACCCGGGGGCGGCCGGAGCTGGAGTATCTCTGGCGGCGGTGAACCGGCAAGCCGGGACGGCATGGGATCATCCTTGCAAAAGTTCATTCCGTCGCGGGGATTTCACCTCAGCAGGTACCGGGACCGCGCGCAGGCACTTATCCTTTTTAGGTGCGTTAAGCGAACCAGCAGGCCGTTGATGCCTCCCACCCCGGCCTTCTTCCCAACCAGGGAGACGCATGTTCAAGGACACAGACCTCGAAAACCTCAGCGGCAGAGTGCAGGGTTCGGTGAGCCGTCCCGGTGATCCCCGGTATGGGAACTTCGTCCGTTGCGGCGCCCTCCGGCTGGCTGGCGCGGCTCCGCGATTCGGGGACCCCAGCGGCTACGATTTCCGGATGATTACCCTTGTGCGTCCGGACGCGGACCTTCAGCGCTCTTGGCTCGAGTGCGCCGCGGACTTCCAGGGCTCCCGCCGCAACGGCTCCGGAAGTGAAGACTGGCCATTGGACACCCTCAGGGACCCGGAAACCTTCCGCCACTTCGTTGCCGGACTCGTGGCGGACGCTCTGCCGGAGACTCCGAGGAAGCCTGGACATGTGCCCTGCACCTACCTATGGGTTGCCGAGGGGCAGACCGTTGTAGGATCCCTGGCAATCCGGCATGAACTCAACGACTTCCTCCACCGCGAGGGAGGGCACATCGGATACAGCATCCGGCCTTCCGCGCGCCGCAGGGGTCACGCGGCCGAAGCACTAAAGAAAGCCCTGCCGATCGCCCGGGAGCTGGCAGTTCTCTCGGTCCTGCTCACCTGCGACGAAGACAATGCCGCTTCCCGGGCGACCATCGAAAAAAACGGCGGCGTTTTCGAAGGCACCGCCCACGGCAAGCGCCGCTACTGGATTCCTACCGGCTATGTTCAACTCCCCGGACGCAGCAGCGGCAGCAGCGCGTCGATGACCCCCGGATCCTCGATGGTGGACGGCACGGCGTAGGCATCGCCGTCGGCAATCTGCCGCATCGTCTTGCGCAGGATCTTGCCCGACCGGGTCTTGGGCAGCGCCTCCACCACCTGCACGTCCTTGAAGTCCGCCACCGGACCGATTGATTCGCGGACCAGCTTCACCAGGTCCGCCCGCAGCTCCTCCACGCCCAGTTCCGACCCGGATTTCAGCACCACATAGCCGCACGGGCGCTGCCCCTTGAGGGAATCCGCCACTCCGATCACGGCGCACTCGGCCACGGCGGGATGGGTCGCCACAATCTGCTCCATCGCGCCCGTGGACAACCGGTGGCCGGACACGTTGATGACGTCGTCGGTGCGGCCCATGATGAACACGTAGCCGTCCTCGTCCACGTAACCGGAATCGCCGGTGGTGTAGCAGCCCTCGAAGATCTCCAGGTACGAGGACCGGAACCTGTCATCGCTTCCCCACAGCGTGGTCAGCGTACCCGGCGGCAGCGGCAGCCGCAGCACAATGTTCCCCTCCTCGCCGGGAGGAACCTCCGCACCCTCGCCGTCCACGATTGCCAGGGAGAAACCCGGCACCGGCACAGTGGCGGAGCCGGCCTTGACCGGCAGCTTTTCCAGGCCCAGCGGGTTCGCGCAGATCGCCCAGCCCGTTTCGGTCTGCCACCAGTGATCCACCACCGGAATGTCCAGCGCCCGTCCGGCCCACGCGAACGTCTCCGGATCCAGCCGCTCCCCCGCGACGAACAGCGTCCGCAGGCCGGACAGGTCATAGCCGGCCATCAACGCGGCCTCCGGGTCCGCCTTGCGGATCGCACGCAGCGCGGTGGGTGCCGTGAACAGGACATCCACCTTGTGCTGGCCGGCGACGCGCCAGAACGCCCCGGCGTCGGGCGTGCCCACCGGCTTGCCCTCGTACAGCACTGTGGTAGCCCCGGCGAGCAGCGGCGCGTACACAATGTAGGAGTGCCCCACCACCCAGCCCACGTCGGAGGCGGTCCACATCACCTGGCCGGGGCCGACGTCGTAAATGTTGCGCATCGACCATGCGAGCGCGACGGCGTGGGAGCCGTTGTCCCGCACCACTCCCTTCGGCGCGCCGGTGGTGCCGGAGGTGTACAGGATATAGAGGGGATCGGTGGCAGCCACGGACACCGGTCCCGCCGGTGTTGCCTCCGCTGCGAGCGCATCCCAGTCGTGCCAGGCGGTGCCGCCGTCGCCGTCGTATTCCCGGGCGCTGTGTTCAAAGCCGCTTCGGGCGGCAACCACCACATGGTTCACCCGGTGCGCTGCGGCGGCGAGCGCCTCGGCCACATTGGGCAGGTACTCCACGGACCTTTTGGGTTCCAGCCCGCCGCTGGCGGTGACGACGACGGCGGGATGCGCGTCATCGATCCGGGCCGCCAGCTCCTTCGGGGCGAAGCCGCCGAAGACCACCGAGTGCACCGCGCCGATCCGGGCTGCGGCAAGCATCGCGATGACGGCCTGCGGAATCATCGGCAGGTAGATGATGACCCGGTCTCCGGCTCCTACGCCGAGGCCGCGGAGTACTCCGGCAAAGGTCTCCACCTCGGCCAGCAGTTCACTGTAGGTATGCGTCCGGGAGGTTCCGAGCATCGCTGAGTCATAAATGAGGGCAGTGTCCCCTCCTCCCGGCGTCCACATGCCGGTCCAGGGCGTTGTAGCTGGTATTGAGCATCCCGTCGGGGAACCACCGGTACAGCGGCGCTGCGGAGTCATCCAGGCCCTGCCGCGGAGCCGTGTCCCAGTCCACCAGTGAGGCAGCCTCCAGCCAGAAACCTTCGGGATCGGCAATGCTGCGCGCGTAGGCCTGCGCATAGGCGCCGGTGCTGCCGGGTCCATCCGTACCGGTGCCAGCTGCGCTGCCTGCTGCGGTGACTGCTGCCGTGCGTCCGCCGTGCGCAGCGGCTTCCGCCGTTTCATTTCCTGCATCCAGGCCAGAGCTCATGAATCCTCCTCGATTCGGATGTGATAGCCATCACCCTAGGTCAGTTGAAGTGCAAGCCACAACACCGCTGTGTATACATGACCCCGTGAGAACATCAAGAATTTCCCATTCCGGTTTCCCCGAGGTCCCACTGTGTATACACTAATGAGGCACATCACAACCGGACCGGTCTTCCTGCCAGAGCGGCCCGCAGCAGAAGGGAGCGTCAGTGAGGGCAAGTGACCGCGCCTACCGGGCGCTTCGCGAGGACATCGTGACCGGCCGCCTGCTGCCCGGAACCGTGCTCGGCGAAGTGGAACAGTCCCAGCGCCTTGGCATTTCCGCACTCCGCTGCGCGAGGCCATCAGCAGGCTCACCGCCGACGGGCTGGCCGCGCCGCACAATGGCCGCGGCGTCGTCGTCACCTCCATCTCCCCGCAGACGGTGAGTGAGCTGTTTGAACTCCGGCAGGCCCTGGAGTGCAAAGCAGCTTCCCTGGCCGCGCAGCGGGGCGACCCGGAGGCCTTCACTGTGCTCCGGCGGGAGTTTGAAAATGCCGCCGGCCTGATCGTGCAGGACACCGCAGCAGCCGATCCGTCCCGCGCGGACTACTACGCCCTGGTCGCCCGGCTGGACGTAGCCATTGATGCGGCAGCGGCAAACACCTACCTCACCCAGGCATTGGCGAACGTCCGGCTGCACCTGGCCCGCGTGCGCCGCCTGGCAAAGGACAATCCCGAACGGCTGCTGGCTACGGCCGGTGAACACGCCACCATCGCCGCAGCGATTGCGGCCCGGGATCCTGCCCTGGCCGCTGCTGCCACTTCGGTCCACCTGCACAAGAGCCTGGAGCACTTCCTGGCTGCCGCCGGCCCGCCGGGCTGACACCGGCCTGTTGCAGGACCGCCTCCCTGGAACGGCTCACCTGAACCGGCACCCCGGCAGCAGCCGCAGGCGCGGCAATTCCCCAACTTCCTCCGAAAACCCTGACCGTCCCGAAAGGACACACAATGAATCTCCACAAGGTGCGGGTCCACCGCAGCGATGAAAACCTGGCCCGCGAAGACCAGCTGGCCTACAAGATCGCCGAGGTCGCCGCCGACCCCGTCGCCGTCACCGATGAGGTCACGGATATGGTCATCAACCGCATCATCGACAACGCGTCGGTGGCCATCGCCTCCCTGAACCGCGCGCCCATCGTCGCCGCCCGCGCCCAGGCGCTGTCCTTCTCCCCGTCCGCGCACGGCAAGGGCTCAGCCGTGTTCGGCGTCGAGCAGAAGACCTCGCCGGAATGGGCCGCCTGGGCCAACGGCGTCGCCGTGCGTGAACTGGACTACCACGACACCTTCCTGGCCGCCGAGTACTCCCACCCGGGTGACAACATCCCGCCGCTGCTCGCCGTCGCGCAGCACACCGGCGCCTCCGGCGCCGACCTGATCCGCGGCATCGCCACCGGCTACGAAATCCAGGTGGACCTGGTCAAGGCCATCTGCCTGCACAAGCACAAGATCGACCACGTGGCCCACCTCGGTCCCTCCGCCGCCGCCGGCATCGGCACCCTGCTGGGCCTCGACGTCGCCACCATCTTCCAGGCCGTGGGCCAGGCCCTCCACACCACCACCGCCACCCGGCAGTCCCGCAAGGGCGAAATCTCCACTTGGAAGGCCCATGCTCCGGCCTTCGCCGGCAAGATGGCTGTCGAAGCCGTGGACCGTGCGATGCGCGGGCAGACCTCCCCCACCCCCATCTACGAAGGTGAAGACGGCGTCATTGCCTGGATGCTGGACGGCCCCGACGCCGCCTACGAGGTGCCGCTGCCCGAAGCCGGCGAAGCCAAGCGCGCCATCCTGGACACCTATACCAAGGAACACTCCGCGGAGTACCAGGCCCAGGCCTGGATCGACCTGGCCCGGAAGATCCACCGCGAACACCCGGCGGCAGCCGACGCCTCCCAGGTGGAAAGCGTGCTGATCTCCACCTCGCACCACACCCACTACGTGATCGGCTCCGGCGCCAACGACCCGCAGAAGTACGATCCCACCGCCTCCCGCGAGACCCTGGACCACTCGATTCCGTACATCTTCACCGTCGCCCTGCAGGACGGCTCCTGGCACCACGTGGATTCCTACGCCCCCGAGCGTGCCGGCCGTCCCGACACCGTGGAACTGTGGCACAAGGTCACCACAGTGGAGGATCCGGAATGGACGCGCCGCTACCACTCGCTGGACATCAACGAGAAGGCGTTCGGCGGCAAGGTGACCATCGTCCTGGCCGACGGCACCGTGATCACAGATGAAATCGCCGTCGCCGACGCGCACCCACTGGGCGCCAAGCCGTTTGCCCGCGAACAGTACATCAACAAGTTCCGCACCCTGGCCGCCGGCCTGGTCTCCGAAGCGGAGATCGAGCGGTTCCTGACCACGGTCCAGCGCCTGCCCGAACTGGCTGCCGGCGAACTGGACGCCCTGAACATCACTGCAGCCGACGGCGTCATTGACCCGGCCAACGCCCCGAAGGGACTCTTCTAAATGCTGTACTCCTCCGTAACCCCCGAAGCCAAGCGCATCGCCTTCCGTGAAGGCCTTGCTTCCGGCACGCTGCAGCAGTTCCCGGGAGCGTTCAACCCGCTGTCCGCCCGCCTGATCGAGGAAAAGGGGTTCGACGGCGTCTACATCTCCGGCGCGGTCCTCGCCAATGACCTCGGCCTGCCGGACATCGGACTGACCACGCTGACCGAGGTGGCCGCCCGCGCCGGGCAGATCGCCCGGATGACGGACCTGCCTGCCATCGTCGATGCAGACACCGGTTTCGGTGAGCCGATGAACGTGGCACGCTCCATCCAGGAACTCGAGAACGCCGGCCTGGCCGGCTGTCACATTGAAGACCAGTTCAACCCGAAGCGCTGCGGCCACCTGGACGGCAAGAACGTCGTGGACCTGGACACGGCCACAAAACGGATCCGCGCCGCTGCGGACGCACGCCGCGATCCGAATTTCCTCATCATGGCGCGCACCGACATCCGCGCCGTGGACGGCCTGGAAGCGGCCCAGGACCGTGCCCGTGCCCTGGTCGACGCCGGAGCGGACGCCATCTTCCCCGAAGCCATGAAAACGCTGGAGGAATTCGCCGCCATGCGCGACGCCGTCGACGTGCCGATCCTGGCCAACATGACCGAGTTCGGCAAGAGCGAACTCTTCAGCTACGACGACCTGGCCTCGGTGGGCGTGAACATGGTCATCTACCCGGTGACCCTGCTGCGCAGCGCCATGGGCGCCGCGGAGCGCACGCTGGAGACCATCAAGGCCAAGGGCACCCAGCAGGATGATGTCCCCAACATGCTGACCCGTGCACGTTTGTACGATCTGGTGGATTATGAAGCCTACAACCGCTTCGACACCTCGGTCTTCAACTTCCAGGTTCCCGGCAAGCACTAGCATTTCCGCCGGAATCCACTGCAGCACCACCACCGCGACAAAGGAGTCTTTCGCTATGACAGATGATCAGATCCACAAGGGACTGGCGGGTGTCCTCGTTGACACGACCAAGATTTCCAAGGTCAACCCGGAAACCAACTCACTGCTGTACCGCGGCTATCCGGTCCAGGAGCTGGCCGCTCACTGCAGCTTCGAAGAAGTTGCCTACCTGCTCTGGAACGGCGAGCTGCCCACCGCGGACCAGCTGGCCGAGTTCACCTCGGGAGAGCGGGCCCAGCGGGCCCTCACCCGGAACTGAAGGCCGTCATCGATGCCCTGCCCACCACCTGCCACCCCATGGACGTGTGCCGCACCGCGGCATCCGTACTGGGTGCACAGCACGAAAAGGCCGACGATTCCTCGGTTCAGGCCAACATGGAAAAATCCGTGAGCCTCTTCGCTGCCATGCCGGCAGTGGTGGCCTACGACCAGCGCCGCCGCCGCGGCCAGGACGTGGTGGAACCCCGCGACGACCTGGACTATTCAGCCAACTTCCTCTGGATGACGTTTGGCGAGGAAGCTGCCCCCGAGGTGGTGGAAGCGTTCAACGTGTCGATGATCCTCTACGCGGAGCACTCCTTCAACGCCTCCACGTTCACCGGCCGCGTGATCACGTCCACGCTTTCGGACCTGCATTCGGCCGTGACCGGTGCCATCGGCGCGCTTAAGGGTCCGCTGCACGGCGGTGCCAATGAGGCCGTGATGCACACGTTCGAGGAGATCACCGAAAGTGCCGGCGAGGGTGACGTTGCCGGCCATGCCGCGGGCTGGCTGGACGCGGCTCTGGCCGACAAGAAGAAGATCATGGGCTTTGGCCACCGCGTCTATAAGAACGGCGACTCGCGCGTTCCCACCATGAAGGCCTCCATGGACAAGATGGTCAAGCACTATGACCGGGCGGACCTGGGTGAGCTGTACACGGCACTGGAGTCGGCTATGGGTGAGCGCAAGAACATCCTGCCGAATCTTGACTACCCGGCTGGCCCGGTCTACCACATGATGGGTTTTGACACGCCCACCTTCACCCCGCTGTTCGTGGCCGCCCGGATTACCGGCTGGACCGCGCACATCATGGAGCAGCTGGAAGCCAACTCCCTGATCCGTCCGCTCAGTGCCTATGACGGTGCTGAGGAACGGCACGTGGGTTAGGCTCCGGCCGGATGGGCCTGACGGGCCCTGGGGCGCTGCGCGGACCCCGGAACGGCGGCAACGAAATTTCCTGCTCGCAGAACTCGCAGGAAATATTAAAGCCGCCTACTCCGGGTCCGCTCTGCGTTCGGCTCCGGGGTCCGCTCTGCGTCCGGCCCCGGTTCGGACGCCGGCTGCGCCGGACGGTCCGCCGCGAAGATCCGCCCGGAGGCATCCTGATGCGCCAGCCGCCGCAGCGCCAGCAGCAAGGGCTCAACCAGGACCGTCCCGAGCATGACGTAGCGCAGTGCTTCGGCAGGGCTGCTCCGGGGAACCCCCTCCACCTCACGGGTGGCCACCTCCCGCATGACGGCGGCATACATGTCCAGGAAGCCTTCAGGGGGTTCAAAATCTGCGTCATTTAGGCCCTGCAGCGCCAGTTCCAGCCGGGAGCGGGCATCGTGGTCCCCGGGATCAACGCTCCATCCCCACGTTTCCAGCAGGGCATCGGCGCGGGGATGGCTCGTCCGGGCCTCCGGCAGCACCGCAGCCGCGTGGGCGGCGATCCCCAGCAGGTCATGGGCCGATTCGGGCGGATCGTCCAGCTGCTGCAGGACCTTTCCCGCTTCGGCAACGGAAAGGCCGCCCGGCCCCAACAGAGCCCGGATCAGACGGAGCCTGCCCACGTGCCCGTCGTCGTACTGCGCCTGGCGGGGCGCGGTGAGGCGGCCGTCATGGAGCAGTCCGATCCGCAGGTAGTACTTGATGGTGGCCACCGGAACACTGCTCTGTTCCGCCAATTCTGAGATGCGCATGTGAACCCCCTTGTGCTGGATAGTCTAACTCTCTAGTTTGGATACCATCACTATCCAGACATCCAGTCGGAGGGAGCCGTCATGGCTCACATCTACCCCCAGCGCAGAAGCCACGCCTACGATGGATCACTTGTGGTCTTTCTCATCGGTATGCGGATCAATAAACCTTGGCGACCGAACCTTTGGCTTCCGGCCTTCACGGCCATGCCCCGCATGCTCGCCGAGCTTTCCTCCGATCCGGAGTCCGGACTGTTGGGCTACCGGATGACGGTTGGTTCAGGCGGGCCATTGGTCATCCAGTACTGGAAAAGCACAGAGCAGCTCTATGACTACGCGTCGCAGCCGAACGCCGAGCACCGGCCCGCGTGGGCCGCCTTCAACCGGGCTGCCCGCAAGGCACCCGGCAGTGTGGGGATTTGGCACGAGACATACGTAGTGGACCGGGCTGAATCCATGTACGTCGGAATGCCGACCACGGGGCTGGCCAAGGTCACCGGAGTGCAGGACGCCGCCTTCGGCAGCCGGGCCGCAGAGCGGCTGGGGCCGGCGGCGGCATAGTTCCGGCGCCGGTTCCCACGCTGTGTTGCCCTGCGGGGGGGACGTGGTCCCGCCGGACCCACCGGCGGGACCGCGCCCCGGGTGGGAACACGTGCCGCTACTCACGAAAAGACGACGCTGGCAACACTCTCGTTGTCGGACGCCAGGGTGATGGCGACGTCGAAGGTGCGGCCGGCGAGCACTTCCGGCATCCAGTGCGCCGAGTCAGGCCACATCTGCGCGTAAGGAACGTCCCCTACCGGATACCAGGCAGGAATGATTTCGGCCGACGGTGCGGGCTCGCCTTCCCAGGTCCGGGTCCGGTAGACAACCGTGGACATGTCCCAGTCCGGGCGGGCCGGGAACATAAACTCAACGGTCCCGGCCTGCTCCAGATCCGTTTCCGCCACGACAACCCCGGATTCTTCAAAGACTTCCCGCACGGCTGCCTGGGCCGGGGTCTCCCCCGGTTCCACATGACCGCCAAGAGTGACAATCCGGCCGATGCCGAACCCGGTCTGCTTCAGGCCCAACAGGACTTCCGTGCTTTCCACAGTTTCGCGGATCAGGAAACACAGGACCACGGGGACGGCTTGGGATGGCTGGAGCATCTCCTCAATCTACCCCGCGGCTCCTGTTCCGGCTGCAGCCGGACTGCTGGCCGGGCAGACCGGACCCACCGCAGCGCTCCGCACCGGGCAGCCGTTCTGTGGGATGATCCGTGGCAACCTACGGCGGAGGTGGTGTCCGGTGAGCAGCAGCCAATCGTTTGACCGCAGTTCGGTCGAATATGGGCGGGGCGTCTCCTTTTTTGACGCCATCTACGGATTCGCCATCACCCTGCTGGTTACCAACGTCGACCTTCCGGCGGCGGAGGCCTGGCAAAGCCCTGCCGGCGTCTGGAACTCCGGAATCGTCGGCCAGCTGTTCGGTTTCCTGCTCAGTTTCGTGGTGATTGCGACCTTCTGGCGGGTGAACTTCCGGTACATGTCGGCCGTAACCCGGATGAGCCCGCGGATTGTCATTTGGAACATCACCGCGAGCTTTTTCATCATCCTGCTTCCCTTCAGCACACAGGGAACCAGTGACCCGGCAACCGCGGGACTCCCCCTGCCAACTGCCCTCTACGCGCTCAATATCGCTCTCGCCTCACTGTCCCAGACTCTCCTCTACCTGAGCGCGAGGAAGCACGGACAAATCCCCTCCATGCAAAGAACCGGGCCCGCCCAAACCCTGTTGCATCTGACAGTGCCGGCCGTCTTCCTGGCCTCGATCCCGGTAATTTTCCTGGCCGGGCCGGTTCCCGGACGACTGGTATGGGCCATCCTGGTAATTGCCAGTCCGGTGGCGGGCAGATATATTGTCCCGGCAGAGCCGCCGCCGGCCGGTACAGCGGCTGCGCAAGGCAGCTGATCCGAAAGGCACCCGTGCGGAGCGCCTGCGGCAACGCTCCGCGGTACGGACGGGCGGAGCGCCTACAGCGCGCGGGGGTGCGCGGCGGCGTAAACCTCGCGCAGGGTTTCAGCGGTCACCAGTGTGTACACCTGGGTGGTGGTCACCGAGGCATGCCCCAGCAGCTCCTGGACCACCCGGACATCGGCCCCGCCCTCGAGCAGGTGGGTGGCAAAGGAGTGCCGCAGCGTATGCGGAGATACGTCCCGGCCGATCTGGGCCTTTTCGGCAGCATTTTTCAGGATCGTCCACGCGCTCTGCCGGCTCAGCCGGCCGCCGCGGGCGTTCAGGAACAGCGCGGGAGTCCCCTTGCCCTTCACGGACGCCGCCGGCCGGCCGCGGACCAGATACTCGTCCAGGGCGCGGGCGGCATAGGACCCCAGCGGCACCAGGCGTTCCTTGGAGCCCTTGCCGAACAGCCGGACGACGTCGGGCCCGTTGGCCGGAATACGCTCCAGGGACAGGTCATCAATGTCCAGGCCGACGGCCTCGCTAATGCGCGCACCCGTGGAGTACAGGAACTCGAGCAGAGCACGGTCACGCAGTCCGGTGGGGGTCTCGGTGTTGACCGCTTCAAGGATCCGGGTGACTTCGTTGACGCTGATGGCTTTGGGCAGCCGCTTGCCAGGCAGCGGCGGATGGACGTCTGCGGCCGGGTCAGCGGTGGTGAGGCCTTCCAGGGCCCAGAACTTATGCAGCCCGCGTACCGCGACGACGGTGCGCGCCGCCGACCGCACGCTCAGTGCGGAGGCGCCGTCGGATCCTTCGACGATGGACTGCGCAAAGGCGGTGACATCGTGCCGGGAAATGCGGGCCACATCCTCCACACCGCGGGTGGCGAGGAAACGGGCGTAACGCAGCAGGTCCCGGCGGTAGGCGTCCAGGGTGTTGACGGCCAGACCCCGTTCCACGGCCATGTGCTGCAGGTAACCGCCGATGGCGCGTCCGACGGCGGTGGCGCGCAGCTCATCGGCGGCGGACGGACCCTTGGTCGCCGGAGCCTTGGTCGCCGGAGCCTTGCCGGCTGCCGCAGGAGCTTTATCCGAGGCAGCGGGCGCCCGGGGTCTGCCGGGTTTTCCGCCGCGGCGGCCTGGCCCCCGGCTCCCGGAACAGTTCCACCGCCGCCTGATTGGCCGGTGGCTTTGTCTTCGGCCAGTGCGGCCCGCAGCAGTTCGGCCGGAGAATCGAGCCGAAGGGTTTTGTTCAGCGGGGAGAAATCGAACGCCACCGTGTCATTGAACGGCGCGTTGGAGGGGGCCTCCGGCGCCGCAGTACCGGGGTGTACCGGGGGCACCGGTGCAGGAGAGTGTCCGCCGGCAGGTAGATCGGAGGCGGCCATAGCGGTCTGCGGTCCTAAAGAACGGGGCCCTGGGGCCAGGTTGAGTGCTGGGAGTGGTGTTCGGGCCAGGGGGCGTCGCCCGGCCGCAGGTTCGTGAACCCCGAGGGACGTGCGGCCGCCGCAGCGAGCACGCCGGCCACCGCGGAGGGGCTGTGCATCCGGCCGTCCAGAGCCGCCTGCACGGCATCGTCCAGGTCCACCCACATGGTGCGGATTTCCGCTTCCTCATGGGTGCGCACGTGGCGGTCCGCTTCGGGAACCTCGGTAATCCCCCGGGCCAGGTAAATGCGCAGGGCTTCGCGGGACGAACCGGGTGACAGGAACAGGTCGGTGAGGACGTTCCATTCACTCGCCTGGATGTCGGCCTCCTCGGCCAGTTCCCGGGCGGCGCCGACCTGGAAGTCTTCGCCGTCGATGTCCAGCAGTCCGGCAGGGATCTCCCACAGGGTCATCCGCACCGGGTGCCGGTACTGGTTGATCAGCAGCACCTGGCCCGCGTCGTTCAGGGCCAGGATAGCCACCGCCCCCGGGTGGCGGATGTAGTCGCGGACCAGGGGTTCGCCGTCGTCGGTCAGCTGGAACTTGTCGCTGACCACATCCCAGACCCGCCCGGTGTATTCCACGGAGGAACTCAGCAGGCGGCGGGGACTCTGTTCGTCGGCGAACCCTCTGGTCTCGCTCATGGGGTGTTAGCCCTTCCCGTTCTGGTGGGCCAGGGCGGCCTTCACCAGACCGGCGAAGAGCGGATGCGGGCGCGTGGGACGGGAGCTGAGCTCCGGGTGCGCCTGCGTGGAGACGTAGTACGGGTGCACGTCAGCCGGAAGTTCAACGAACTCCACGAGTCCGCCGTCAACCGTGGTGCCGGAGAAGGACAGGCCTGCCTCGGCGATCTGGCCGCGGTACTCGTTGTTGACCTCGTAGCGGTGGCGGTGGCGTTCAGCCACTGCCGTCTTCCCGTAGGTCTTGGCAACGACGGAGCCCTCTTCGAGCTTCGCGTCCCACAGGCCCAGGCGCATGGTGCCGCCCATGTCGCCCTCGCCGGAGACAATGTGCTTCTGCTCCGCCATGGTGGCGATGACCGGGAACTTGGTGTCCGGGTCGAACTCCGAGGAGGACGCGCCTTCCAGGCCAACGACGTTGCGGGCGTACTCGATGACCATGCACTGCAGGCCCAGGCACAGGCCCAGCGTCGGGAGCTTGTTTTCCCGGGCGTACGTCAGGGCGCCGAGCTTGCCCTCCAGGCCACGGATGCCGAAGCCGCCGGGAACACAGATGGCGTCAACATCACCCAGTGCCTCTGCGGCGCCTTCCGGCGTCGAGCAGTCATCCGAGGGCACCCAGCGGATGTTGACCTTGGTCTTGTTGGCGAAGCCGCCGGCACGCAGAGCCTCGGTCACGGAGAGGTAGGCGTCGGGCAGGTCAACGTACTTGCCCACGAGGGCAATGTTCACGTGGTGCTTGGGGTTGTGGACGGACTCGAGGAGCTTGTCCCACTTGGTCCAGTTGACGTCCTTGAACTTCAGGTCCAGGTGCTGGACGATGTACGCGTCCAGGCCCTGGGAATGAAGGGTCTTCGGAATGTCGTAGATGCTCGGCGCATCCGGGCAGCCGACGACAGCGTCCACGTCGACGTCGCACATGCGGCCGATCTTGGCACGCATGGCATCGGGAACCGGCCGGTCCGAGCGGATAACAATGGCATCGGGCTGGATGCCGATGGACCGGAGGGCAGCCACGGAGTGCTGCGTCGGCTTGGTCTTCAGTTCCTGGGACGGACCGATGTACGGCACCAGGGAGACGTGCAGGAAGAAGACGTTGTTCCGGCCGATGTCTTGGCGCACCTGGCGTGCTGCTTCCAGGAAGGGCTGGGACTCGATGTCGCCAACCGTGCCGCCGATCTCGGTGATGATGACGTCGGGGGTCTTCTTCGCCTCGGAGGGCAGGCGCATCCGGCGCTTGATCTCGTCGGTGATGTGCGGAATGACCTGGACGGTGTCGCCGAGGTATTCGCCGCGGCGCTCCTTGGCGATAACCGTGGAATAGACCTGGCCGGTGGTCACGTTGGCGGAGCCGTCGAGGCTCTCGTCAAGGAAACGCTCGTAGTGTCCGATGTCGAGGTCCGTCTCGGCGCCGTCGTCGGTCACGAAGACCTCGCCGTGCTGGAAGGGGTTCATCGTGCCCGGATCCACATTCAAGTAGGGATCGAGCTTCTGCATGGTCACCGCTATGCCGCGCGACCTCAACAGATGGCCGAGACTTGACGCTGTCAGTCCCTTACCGAGTGAGGACGCCACGCCACCGGTGACGAAGATGTGTTTGGTCGTAGAAGACGACTTGGGAAACCTGGAATTTGATCGCTGCACCACGGAGTTCGAGCCTATCACCTTTTGTAGATCCACTTGGAATTCATCGGACTATTCGTGCGGCGGGTGTCCCGCCGCGGCCAGGAGTTCGACGGCGTGTGCCCGGGCGGACTCGGAGTCCTCCTGGCCTGCGAGCATCCTGGCAAGTTCCTTGACCCGCTCGGCATCATCCAGGACAGTGACATCGCTGGCGGTGACGCCGCTTCCATCATCCCCCGTCTCCGACATCTTGATGACCCGGATGTGATGATCGGCAAACGCTGCCACCTGCGGCAGGTGGGTCACCACGATGACCTGCACGTGCTGGGCCAGCATGGCCAGCCGGCGGCCGATCTCAACGGCTGCCTTGCCGCCGACGCCGGAGTCGACCTCGTCGAAAATGAAGGTGGGTACCGGATCAACCGCGGCCAAGACAACTTCAATGGCCAGCATCACACGGGAGAGTTCGCCGCCGGAGGCTCCCTTGCCCAGCGGCCGGGCCGGCGCTCCGGGGTGCGGCTGCAGGAGGAACGTAATCGCGTCGGCTCCGTGGACGCTGAGCTCTTCGACGGGGGTGACGTCGATGAGCAGGTTGGCGTTGGCCATGGCCAGGGCGGAGAGCTCATCGCTGACCCGCCGGGCAAGGTCGACTGCCGCTTCCGTGCGCAGCTTGGTCAGCTCTGCCGCAGCCGTCATCAGGGACGCCTGGAGCTCGGTGATCTCCGCCTCCAGCGCCTCGATCCGGGAGCTGTCGTCCCCGAGTTCAGCCAACCGGATGCGGCTGGCGTCCGCCCAGGCCAGGACCTCGTCCACGGAGGGGGCAAACTTTCGGATGAGGGCGGAGATTTCCGCCCGGCGCGATTCCACCTCGGCCAGCCGTTCCGGGCCTTCGCCGTCCAGGGAAGCGCTGTAGCTGGCCAGCTCGGTGGCGATGTCGGCCAGGATGTAGCCCACCTCAGCCAGCCGCTTCGCGGATTCAGCCAGGGCGGGGTCGTGCTCACCGGCGAGTTCCAGCTGCCGCTTGGCGCTGTCCACAAGGGAGGTGGCGTCGGAGCCGTCGGAAAAGTCACCGGCGATCAGGGCCTGATGGGCGCCCACCGCTGCGGTGCGCAGTTCCTCGAAGTTGTTCAGCCGGGTGGCCTCGGTCTTGAGGGTTTCGTCCTCCCCCGGCAGCAGCTCCAGGGCGTCGATCTCCTCCAGCGACGCCGCAAGGTATTCCGCTTCCCGGAGCCGTTCCCGGGCCTGGTCGCGCAGCGTGGACAGTTCCGTGACCGCCGCCCGCCAGCGTGCGTAATCGGTTTGGTAGGCGGACAGCGCCGCGGCCAGGGCCGGCCCGGCGTACTTGTCCAGGGCTTCACGCTGGGCCACGGTGCTCTTGAGCCGGAGCTGGTCCGACTGTCCGTGCACCGCCACCAGGTGCTGGCCGACTTCGGCCAGCACCCCGACCGGTGCGGAGCGTCCGCCCACGTGCGCACGGCTGCGCCCGGCGGCATTCACCGTGCGGGCCAGCATCAGCTCGGTCACGCCGTCGTACGTCTCCAGCTCCGCGCCTGCGTCTTCGGCGCGGGCCACTGCGGCGTTGTCCGGGGGCAGGCGAACCAGGGCTTCCGCCAGTGCCGCCTTGGCTCCGGTGCGGACGGCCCCGGCGTCGGTCCGGGCCCCCAGGAGCATGCCCAGAGCCGTGATGACCATCGTTTTCCCGCGCCGGTTTCACCGGTGACCACGGTGAACCCGGGACCGAGCTCCAGGGTGGCATCGGTGATGACGCCGAGGTCGCGGATGCGGATTTCTTCGATCATGCGTTCAGCCCTCCGCTCTCCGCCGTCCGGGGCGTGAGTTCCACGCTTCCCGAAAGCTCTCCCGCGCCGCCCACCGGGCCGCGCCAGCCCTGGGTGGGCAGCTGGAACTTGCGGACCAGCCGCTCCGAGAACGGCGTCGCATGTGTTCGGGCGAGGCGGACCGGAATCTCCGAGCGGGTCACTTCCACGCGTGCTCCCGGCGGCAGTTCCACGCTCCGCCGGCCGTCGCACCACAGCACGCCGGCGGCGTCGGTCCGGGTGAGGATTTCCACAGCCAGAATCGAAGTGGGCGCGACCACGAGCGGCCGGGCGAAGAGCGCATGGGCGCTGATCGGAGCGATGAGCAGGGCTTCAACTTCGGGCCACACCACGGGGCCTCCGGCGGAGAAGGAGTACGCGGTGGATCCGGTGGGGGTGGCGAGGACCACGCCGTCACACCCGAAGGAACTGATCGGCCGGGCGTCCACCTCCACAACCACTTCGAGCATCCGCTGGCGGTCGGCCTTTTCAATGGCGGCCTCGTTCAGGGCCCAGGTGTGGGCGATCAACCGGTCCCCGAACCAGACCCGGACATCGATGGTCATGCGTTCTTCGACGGTGTAGGCGCGCTCCACTACCCAGTGCACTGTCTGTGCGAGGTCTGCGCGTTCGCTCTCCGCGAGGAAGCCAACGTGCCCGAGGTTCACCCCGAGCAGGGGCACGTCGGTGCCGCGGACCAGTTCCGCGGCACGCAGGATGGTGCCGTCTCCGCCCAGGACCATCACCAGGTCCACTCCGTCGAGTTCGACGTCTTCGGTCAGGATTTCGGTGGGCGCAGTCAGGACGCCGTATACGGCTTGGATGTCTTCCAGGTCCCGGCGGCGCATGACCGGGGTCAGTCCGGAGGCGTGCAGCTGAGTGCAGGCCTCCTGGGCGGCAGACATGGCAGCCTGCCGGCCGGTGTGGGCCAGCACAAGTATCCGTCTGCTCATGTCCGTAACATCCTCTTCCGCTCCCGGAGGAGCTGGTTGGAACCCCGCCGTCAGTGCTCTGTCGTCAGTCTCCCGCGGCCGCTTCCGCGGCGCCGGTTTCGCCTGTTTGGCGGTCCGCTGCGGGTTTCGGTCCGGCTCCATCAAACCCGCCAAAGGCCTCATCCACCAAACGGCGGGCTTCGGCCTGTGCATCACCGGCCGGCGTTCCGGACTCCGCGCCCGGCTCCGGCACGTGCAGCCAGAGGAAGAACTCAACGTTGCCGTTCTGGCCCGGCAGCGGGCTGCGGGCCAGGCCGGCGATGCGGAGATTTTCGGTCAGAGCCGACTCCACGACCCGGGCAACCGCCATCCGGTGCTTCTGCGGATCCAGGACGACGCCGGCCTTTTCCAGCTTCTCACGGCCCACCTCGAACTGTGGCTTGACCATGAGCAGCAGGCTTCCGCCCGGGCGCGTTGCTGCCGCCAGCGGAGCAAGCACCATGGTGAGTGAAATAAAGGATAGGTCGGCGACGGTCAGGTCCGCAGGTCCTCCGATCCGGCCGGGCTCCAGGTACCGGACGTTCAGTCCCTCGTGGACATCCACGCGGGCGTCGGCGCGCAGTGTGTCCACCAGTTGTCCGTGTCCGACGTCGACGGCCACCACCTGCTTGGCGCCCCGCCGCAGGAGGACGTCGGTGAATCCCCCGGTGGATGCTCCGGCGTCCAGGCAGCGCAGCCCTTCAGGGCGAACCGCAGGAAAGGCGTCAAGGGCTCCGGCCAGCTTGTGGCCGGCGCGGCTAACGTAATCCGGAGCGCCGTCGTCGATCACCGAAAGTACATCTTCCGCACCGACGGTGGCCGAGGCTTTGCCCAGAGCGACGCCGGCCCGGAGGACCCGTCCCGCTGCGATCAGCTTGGCCGCGTGGGTCCTGGAACGGGCCAGTCCCCTGGTCACCAGTTCCTGGTCAAGTCTTGCCACTTCTCTAGCGCTCCTCTGGCGGTTCGGTGTTCAGTTCAGCCAGCAGGCGGTCGTGGAGCGCGCTGTACATACTGTGATGCCCGGAGACGGGGGCCGCTGCCAGAGTGCGCAGCGGTGCCAGGGCGGCATTGACCGCAGGGTCCGCGGTTTCTGCCCGCGGCTCAGGCCAGCTGTGCCCGGCCGGACGCTGTTCGCCTGCGTTCTCAGTCAACCCGCTGCCCTCCCCTCTCCGACGTTTGCCACCAGCTTATCCGCCGGGGGTGACAGTCCAGTTGAGGGCGGGTGTAGTGGCTTTTTCCTCATCCGGGTGCGCGTTCCACCATGCTGCGCACGCCGCGCGCCAGCTGTCCAGGTTGCTGCTGTCTCCGGAAATCTCCACAGTGTCCCCGGAGACCCGGGCCGTGGAAGTTCCGCAGCTGTATCCGCCGTCCCGGGCCTCCACGGCCGGGTAGGGCGAGTACAGGGCGTCAAGGTCTGCCAGCAGATAGGTGGGCCGTTCCTGCGTGCGGGCGGCCAGGACGGTCTGGGGCGTGTCGACGCCGGTAAGCACCAACGCCGTTGCGAACCCGGCGTTATTGCCGCCGAGGATGTCGGTGTCCAAGCGGTCACCGACCACGAGCGGAGCGTCCGCCGCCAGATGCCGTGCGGCCGTGAGGAACAACGGGGCCTCGGGCTTGCCGGCCACCAGCGGTGTCCTCCCGGTGGCGGCCGCAACGGCAGCCACCAGCGTTCCGTTGCCCGGGGCGATCCCCCGCGCCTGCGGAATGGACATGTCGGTATTGGTGGCCACCCACACGGCGCCGCGCTCCACGGCAAAGGCGGCCTCCGCCAGGTCTTTCCAGCCCAGCCCGGGGTCGAACCCCTGGATGACGGCGTTGGGCCTGTCATCGGCGGAGTTCACGGGCACCAAGCCCTGTTCGCGGACCTGGTCGGTCAGCCAGGCGCTTCCGGTCACCAGGACCGGGCGCCGGCAGGCACCTGCCCGGCCAGCAGTTCGGCACCGGCCTGCGCCGATCCAAACACGGTTTCCGCTGTTGCCGGGGCACCCAGCTCCTGTAAATGCGCTGCCACCGTTTCCGAGGAGCGCGATGCGTTGTTCGTGACGTATGCCAGCTGGACTCCGGCGCTTTCGAGGCGCTGCAGCGCCTCAACGGCTCCCGCAATGGCGTGCGGCCCGGCATACACGACGCCGTCGAGATCGGAAAGAACGGCGTCGTACCCGGCAATCAGCGGTGTGTTCGCCATGGAGCTACGCGCGTTCCTCGTCAACGTCACCGGCAGGTGCGTCGGCGGAGAACTCGTCGTTGTCGTTGCCGTCGTCGTGCAGCTCAACGTTGTTGTTGTCGTCGTCTTCTTCGGCTTCGAGGACGCCGATGATGCCTTCCTGGTCGTCCGACGGCAGGGTGTCGACGTCGTCGCTCAGTTCCAGCTCACCGCCGGCATCTGCGGGCTCGGCTTCCGCGGGAGCGGCGAAGGGAGTGTCCGAACGCTCGGCGCCGCGGTGTTCACCGCGGTTGTCGCCGTCGCGGTCTTCACGGCCGCGGCGCGGCTTCTCCGGCTTCTCCTCTTCATCGTCGAGGTCAAAGATGTCCGGCTCGGCAAACTCGCCGATGCCCAGGGCCTTTTCGGCCAACAGGGCACGGCTGCGCCACTGTTCGGCTTCTTCGTTACGGCCGGCAAGTTCCAGTGCGTCACCGTAGGCCCGGAACAGGCGCGGGCTGAAGGAGAACGCACGGTTCTTGTCCAGCTGCGGGATTTCCAGGGCAGTCACGGCGGCATCGTACTGTTCCATGTCCATCCGGGCGCCCGAGGCCACGATGGCCATGTCCACCTGGCCGGCAGTGTCCAATTCTTTCGCCTCGTCGGAACGGGCGATATCCAGGGCACGGTCCGGACGCCCGAGTCCGCGTTCGCAGTCGGCCATCATCGCCAAGTAGGCATTGGAGCCGCTAATACGGCGGTACGTGCGGAATTCGCGCAGCGCTTCACCAAAGTGCTCGGACGCGTATGCGGTCAGGGCAACGGCTTCGCGCACTGCCGCCATGCGTCCGCCGCGGCGGCTGGCAGCCAGCGCGTGCTGGAAGGCAAGTTCCGGATCGATGTCGATCAGGCGTCCGGCCATGACGAGGTGCTTGGAAACCCACTCGCCGTTCACTTCCTCCAGGACACGCAGCTGGGCGCGCGTGACCTTGTCCAGCTCCTGGCCTGTGACGTCGTCATCGATCTCGGGTGAACGCTCACGGTCGGGACGGTTGGCACTGCGCAGGTCACGGGCGTTGTGCTTGTGCTCCACAACCGGTGCATCCTCGCCCCGGGCCGGACGGTCCTTGGAGAAGGACGGCTTACGGTCGTTGACACGGGCCGGACGGCGGTCATCCCCGCCACGCGCCGGACGGTCGCCGAACGACGGCTTGCGGTCGCCGAACGACGGCTTGCGGTCGCCGAAAGACGGCTTGCGGTCGCCGAAAGACTTCCGCTCGCCGCTGCGCTCAGAGAACGGCTTCCGCTCACCATCACGCGGCGGACGACGATCGTCGCCACCAAACGACGGCTTACGGTCACCGCCACGCGCCGGACGGTCGCCAAACGACGGCTTCCGGTCACCAAAGGACTTCCGCTCACCGCTGCGCTCAGAGAACGGCTTCCGCTCACCATCACGCGGCGGACGACGATCGTCGCCACCAAACGACGGCTTACGATCGCCGCGGTCGCTAAGGGCTTACGCTCACCGCTGCGCTCAGGGAACGGCTTCCGCTCACCATCACGGGCCGGACGACGGTCATCGCCACCGCGGGCAGGCCGGTCACCAAACGTCGGCTTGCGGTCCTTCGAGTACGGCTTGCGGTCCGAGGACGCGCCCCGGTCGCCAAAGGACTTCCGCTCACCATCACGCGCGGGCCGGCCCCCGAAGGAGGGCTTCCGGTCTTCGAAACGCTTAGGAGCGTTCCGGTCATTCGTGGCGGGGCGTCCGCGGTCATCCCGCTTGCCTGACGAGCTACTGCTGCCGGCGGCGTTGTTTCCGGCGCCGCGCTGATCCCTGTTGTTTTGCTCTGACATGCTGGTGAGTTCCTCTCGTCGTGAGCCGACCAACGGAATTTACTGCAGTCGCTCGTCACTATGGATATATAAAAGTCGGTTCTAAAGTTTGGGGGCCTAAACAGGCACAGTCTGATTCTAGTCCAGGTACGTTCGGCGATGGTCATCCCCTCCGGTGAAGCTGCAAAGGGATTAGGTGAGTCTTGCCACCTCGGCCCTCCGGACCTAGGCCGGCCGGGCTATGAACCTGGGTACAGACCCGAGGCAGGCAACGCACGATCCAGCTCCGGGGTTCGCAGAAGTCCTGTGCACAGAACAGGCGGGATGTCCGGGGCTCGGGCCCGCCATGCCTGCCATAGGACGCACCGTCGATCCGAAGTCCAGCTGTTCACCGCAGCGTGCCGGGTTAAACAAGTAAGGCCCCGCAACCATGCGGGGCCTTACTCTCTCAACCAGAACTTGTCCGGCGGTGACCTACTCTCCCACACCCTCCCGGATGCAGTACCATCGGCGCTGTGGGTCTTAGCTTCCGGGTTCGGAATGGGACCGGGCGTTTCCCCACGCTATGACCGCCGTAACCCTTCCACCCACACCACCCCAAAACAAACCTCAGGGTGAGGGGAAAACAATGGTCACAACAAGAAACACACACCCCCGGCAACCAGGAAACCCCAGCCACCTCAGCGCGTATTCCCCATAGGTGAATACAACAATAATAATTCTAAACCATCACACCGCCGGTAAAGACAGTCTGATGACCTGTTCACGGGTGACAAACCACACGGGTTTGTTATCCGGGAACCACATAGTGGACGCAAGCAACACATGATCTCCCATGATCCTTCTCTGGCCGGAACGTTTGAAGTCGTTTCCCGCCCAGATCATGGTGTGGTGTAAGTTATCGGCCTATTAGTACCGGTCAGCTTCACGGGTCTTTAGTCCCCGCTTCCACATCCGGCCTATCAACCCAGTGGTCTGGCTGGGGGCCTCTCACACACAAGGTGTATGGAAATCTCATCTCGAAGCGGGCTTCCCGCTTAGATGCTTTCAGCGGTTATCCCATCCGAACGTAGCTAATCAGCGGTGCACTTGGCAGTACAACTGACACACCAGAGGTTCGTCCGTCCCGGTCCTCTCGTACTAAGGACAGCCCTTCTCAAATTTCCTGCGCGCGCAGCGGATAGGGACCGAACTGTCTCACGACGTTCTAAACCCAGCTCGCGTACCGCTTTAATGGGCGAACAGCCCAACCCTTGGGACCTACTCCAGCCCCAGGATGCGACGAGCCGACATCGAGGTGCCAAACCATGCCGTCGATATGGACTCTTGGGCAAGATCAGCCTGTTATCCCCGAGGTACCTTTTATCCGTTGAGCGACGGCCATTCCACAATGTACCGCCGGATCACTAGTCCCGACTTTCGTCCCTGCTCGAGATGTCTCTCTCACAGTCAAGCTCCCTTGTGCACTTACACTCGCCACCTGATTGCCAACCAGGCTGAGGGAACCTTTGGGCGCCTCCGTTACTCTTTAGGAGGCAACCGCCCCAGTTAAACTACCCATCAGGCACTGTCCCTGACCCGGATTACGGGCCGAAGTTAGATATCCAGTATGACCAGAGTGGTATTTCAACGATGACTCCGCCCGAACTGGCGTCCGGGCCTCACAGTCTCCCACCTATCCTACACAAGCCACACCGAATATCAATACCAAACTATAGTAAAGGTCTCGGGGTCTTTCCGTCCTGCTGCGCGTAACGAGCATCTTTACTCGTACTGCAATTTCGCCGAGTTTATGGTTGAGACAGCGGGGAAGTCGTTACTCCATTCGTGCAGGTCGGAACTTACCCGACAAGGAATTTCGCTACCTTAGGATGGTTATAGTTACCACCGCCGTTTACTGGGGCTTAAATTCCCAGCTTCGCCCACGAGGGGCTAACCGGTCCTCTTAACCTTCCAGCACCGGGCAGGAGTCAGTCCGTATACATCGTCTTGCGACTTCGCACGGACCTGTGTTTTTAGTAAACAGTCGCTTCCCCTGGTCTCTGCGGCCCCGATCCCCTCCGGACAGCAAGTGTCCATCAAGGTTGGGGCCCCCTTCTCCCGAAGTTACGGGGGCATTTTGCCGAGTTCCTTAACCATAATTCTCTCGATCGCCTTAGTATTCTCTACCTGATCACCTGTGTCGGTTTGGGGTACGGGCGGCTAAAACCTCGCGCCGATGCTTTTCTAGGCAGCATAGGATCACCGGATTCCCCCCTGAGGGGGTCCCGTCAGATCTCAGGATCGTCATCAAAGACACAGCAACGGATTTACCTATCGCTGACCCTACATCCTTAGACCAGGACAACCATCGCCCGGCCCGGCTACCTTCCTGCGTCACACCTGTTAATACGCTTACCTCCCGGGATCAGGTCCCGCGCTCCACCAAAAACCATGTCGCCACAAGGGCTAACGGTCAGGTATCGGGCGGTTAGTGTCCCCCGTTCAGTATGGGCGGTTCTTCGCCGGTACGGGAATATCAACCCGTTGTCCATCGACTACGCCTGTCGGCCTCGCCTTAGGTCCCGACTTACCCAGGGCAGATTAGCTTGACCCTGGAACCCTTGATCATTCGGCGGACGGGTTTCTCACCCGTCTTTCGCTACTCATGCCTGCATTCTCACTCGTGTAGGCTCCACCGCTGGTTTACACCGCGACTTCACTGCCCACACGACGCTCCCCTACCCATCCAAACGCTTGAACGAAAATGGATAAAACCATCCGCTTGGCTAATATTTGAATGCCACAACTTCGGCGGTGTACTTGAGCCCCGCTACATTGTCGGCGCGGAATCACTTGACCAGTGAGCTATTACGCACTCTTTCAAGGATGGCTGCTTCTAAGCCAACCTCCTGGTTGTCTGAGCAACTCCACATCCTTTCCCACTTAGCACACGCTTAGGGGCCTTAGTTGGTGGTCTGGGCTGTTTCCCTCTCGACTATGAAGCTTATCCCCCACAGTCTCACTGCTGCGCTCTGACTTACCGGCATTCGGAGTTTGGCTGACGTCAGTAACCTTGTAGGGCCCATTAGCCATCCAGTAGCTCTACCTCCGGTAAGAAACACGCAACGCTGCACCTAAATGCATTTCGGGGAGAACCAGCTATCACGGAGTTTGATTGGCCTTTCACCCCTACCCACAGCTCATCCCCTCCATTTTCAACTGAAGTGGGTTCGGTCCTCCACGCGCTCTTACACGCGCTTCAACCTGGCCATGGGTAGATCACTCCGCTTCGGGTCTAGATCACGCCACTGCAACGCCCTGTTCAGACTCGCTTTCGCTACGGCTTCCCCACGGGTTAACCTCGCGACGTAACACTAACTCGCAGGCTCATTCTTCAAAAGGCACGCTGTCACAACCACAACACCCCACAAGGGATGCTGCCCTGCTCCAACGGATTGTAGGCACACGGTTTCAGGTACTGTTTCACTCCCCTCCCGGGGTACTTTTCACCTTTCCCTCACGGTACTTGTCCGCTATCGGTCATCAGGGAGTATTTAGGCTTACCAGGTGGTCCTGGCAGATTCGCACGGGATTTCTCGGGCCCCGTGCTACTTGGGATCCTCTCCAAGCGGCAGCATACATTCCGGTTACGGGGCTAACACCCTCTACGGCCCGGCTTTCAAACCGGTTCACCTATGCACCTGCACTCACTTCACCAATCCGGCAGAACTGGTACGGAAAGTCCCGCAACCCCAGTGATGCAACGCCCGCCGGCTATCACACACCACTGGTTTAGCCTCTTCCGCGTTCGCTCGCCACTACTAACGGAATCACTGTTGTTTTCTCTTCCTGTGGGTACTGAGATGTTTCACTTCCCCACGTTCCCTCCACGCACCCTATGTGTTCAGATGCGGGTCACCCGGTCACTCGCGCGCCGGGCGGGGTTTCCCCATTCGGACATCCTGGGATCACCGCTCGGTTATCAACTCCCCCAGGCTTATCGCAGATTCCTACGTCCTTCTTCGGCTCCTGATGCCAAGGCATCCACCGTGTGCCCTTAAAACTTGACCACAAAGATCAATAAATATTATCGCTATCGAGAAAACCATGATCTCACCAGGCACCACCCCAAAGGATGACCCCTGGATCCACCAGGTTTATCTGAAATTGCACTTAATAATTTTAAGATGCTCGCGTCCACTATGTAGTTCTCAAACAACAACCCCGTCACACCCCGCCACCACCACGGATACACCGTGGACAGTCTTGGACCTGCGCAGGAACAACCGGAAACAACACGAAAACCCGTGTCCCCTCCAACCAAACATGCAGTTGTCAGTTCTTCGGTCCTGTTATTTCAGGACCCAACAGTGTGCCAAACGGTAAAACCCGGTACTTGAAGACACCGGCAGCGCTTTCCAGTTCCCGGAAGGGAACGTACTCCTGCTGCCGGGCCCAACGCCGGGCACCTGCTCATTGATATTCCACCCTTGAGCACCCACCGGAAAACGAATGTTTCCGACATGGGCATCTCCTGCAAAGCACACATCCAACACTGTGGAAGGATCCGGGCTTTGAGGTGCTCCTTAGAAAGGAGGTGATCCAGCCGCACCTTCCGGTACGGCTACCTTGTTACGACTTAGTCCCAATCGCCGGTCCCACCTTCGACGGCTCCCTCCCCGCAAGGGGGTTAGGCCACCGGCTTCGGGTGTTACCAACTTTCGTGACTTGACGGGCGGTGTGTACAAGGCCCGGGAACGTATTCACCGCAGCGTTGCTGATCTGCGATTACTAGCGACTCCAACTTCATGAGGTCGAGTTGCAGACCTCAATCCGAACTGAGACCGGCTTTTGGGATTAGCTCCACCTCACAGTATCGCAACCCTTTGTACCGGCCATTGTAGCATGCGTGAAGCCCAAGACATAAGGGGCATGATGATTTGACGTCGTCCCCACCTTCCTCCGAGTTGACCCCGGCAGTCTCCTATGAGTCCCCGGCATAACCCGCTGGCAACATAGAACGAGGGTTGCGCTCGTTGCGGGACTTAACCAACATCTCACGACACGAGCTGACGACAACCATGCACCACCTGTAAACCGGCCACAAGTGGGGGACCTGTTTCCAGGTCTTTCCGGTTCATGTCAAGCCTTGGTAAGGTTCTTCGCGTTGCATCGAATTAATCCGCATGCTCCGCCGCTTGTGCGGGCCCCCGTCAATTCCTTTGAGTTTTAGCCTTGCGGCCGTACTCCCCAGGCGGGGCACTTAATGCGTTAGCTGCGGCGCGGAAAACGTGGAATGTCCCCCACACCTAGTGCCCAACGTTTACGGCATGGACTACCAGGGTATCTAATCCTGTTCGCTCCCCATGCTTTCGCTCCTCAGCGTCAGTTACAGCCCAGAGACCTGCCTTCGCCATCGGTGTTCCTCCTGATATCTGCGCATTTCACCGCTACACCAGGAATTCCAGTCTCCCCTACTGCACTCTAGTCTGCCCGTACCCACTGCAGACCCGGGGTTGAGCCCGGGCTTTCACAGCAGACGCGACAAACCGCCTACGAGCTCTTTACGCCCAATAATTCCGGATAACGCTTGCGCCCTACGTATTACCGCGGCTGCTGGCACGTAGTTAGCCGGCGCTTCTTCTGCAGGTACCGTCACTTTCGCTTCTTCCCTGCTGAAAGAGGTTTACAACCCGAAGGCCTTCGTCCCTCACGCGGCGTCGCTGCATCAGGCTTTCGCCCATTGTGCAATATTCCCCACTGCTGCCTCCCGTAGGAGTCTGGGCCGTGTCTCAGTCCCAGTGTGGCCGGTCACCCTCTCAGGCCGGCTACCCGTCGTCGCCTTGGTGGGCCATTACCCCAACCAACAAGCTGATAGGCCGCGAGTCCATCCAAAACCGCATCAAGCTTTCCACTCCCATGACATGCGTCAGGAAGTCGTATCCGGTATTAGACCCGGTTTCCCAGGCTTATCCCGAAGTTAAGGGCAGGTTACTCACGTGTTACTCACCCGTTCGCCACTAATCATTTTGTGCAAGCACAAAAGTCATCGTTCGACTTGCATGTGTTAAGCACGCCGCCAGCGTTCATCCTGAGCCAGGATCAAACTCTCCGTAAATGTGTTACAGACACAGGGCCGGAGCCAAGGAAAATTGGCTGCACAGTCCTGCACTAAATTCGAAACCAGCTAAAAAAGCTGCTCCCAGCCCACGGGGTGGGCGGAAACAGCCAGTTCAACCAATCAAAATAATTGGTATCAATAAACTTGGCACACTATTGAGTTCTCAAACAACAGATGCATACGAAATACTCGGAAAACAATCCGTGAACCGGACCGCGTTTTTTCTTTTCTCTTCGCTGCAGTGTTTCTTTATTCTATTTCATCCGGACCGTTTTTGGCAATTCGGGATAATTCCCGCTATTTGCTTCATTCGTCCGAAGAAAACCCGTTACAAAGCGTCCGGATTATCTCCGGTGCTCTTGTGTTGGGGTTTTGCTGCCGCTTCCGGGAGTCTCACGTGCAGATACACTTCGCAGTGTCTGTCAGGCGCTCACCGGGGCAACTCACTCAACTTTACACAGCCCCGGCGGTCCGCGCAAACCGTTGGAGTGTGACCTCCTGCACGCCGCCCCTGCCGCCGTTCGCAGCCTCCCGCCGTCCTCCCGTGGATTCCAGACGAGGTCGAGAAATACTCCGAAACGGAGAAAACCGGCCCTCCCGCACGCGGCTCCGAAAACTCGGAACCGGCGAAAGAGGACCGGCCTTCCAACGGGCCGGTAAAACTATCCGGCTGACACTTCCACGGTCGCAAGCGTCCGCTTACCGCGGCGCAGCAGCAGGTACCGGCCGTGCAGCAGTTCATCGCTGCCGATCCTTGTTTCCGCGTCCGTTATCTTGCGGTTGTTGACGTAGGCACCGCCTTCGGCAACAGTGCGGCGGGCCGCAGAGTTGCTGGCCGCCAAGCCCGACGCAACCAGCAGGTCCGTAATGCCCAGCCCACTGCCGTCGACTACCACCCGGGGAAGCTCCGCCGTAGCAGCAGTCAGGGTCGCTTCGTCCAGCCCTGCAAGTTCACCCTGTCCGAACAGTGCGGCGGAAGCGGCGATAACCTTCTCGGTTGCCTCCACCCCGTGAATCAGTGAGGTCACGTCGTAGGCCAGCCGGCGCTGCGCCGCACGCTTGTGCGGCTCTTCGGCAACCGCGCCGGCGAGCTCTTCAATTTCCGCCCGGGACAGGAAGGTAAAAACCTTGAGGCGGTCGACCACGTCGGCGTCGGAAGTATTCAGCCAGAACTGGTACATCGCGTACGGGCTGGTCATGCTCCCGTCCAGCCAGATGGCGTTGCCCTCGCTCTTGCCGAACTTGGTGCCGTCGGAGTTGGTGATCAGCGGCGTGCCCAGGGCGTGAACGCTCTTGCCTTCGACCTTGCGCACCAGTTCGGTGCCGGAGGTGAGGTTGCCCCACTGGTCCGAGCCGCCGGTTTCCAGCACGCAGTTGTAGTCACGGAAGAGCTGCAGGTAATCCATGCCCTGCAGCACCTGGTAGCTGAACTCCGCGTACGAAATACCCTCGTCGGAGTTCAGGCGGGAGGACACGATCTCCTTCTTGATCATGGTGCCCACCCGGAAGTGCTTGCCGATGTCCCGCAGGAAGTCGATGGCGCTCATGGGAGCAGTCCAGTCAAGGTTGTTGACCATCTGCGCAGCGTTGTCCCCGTCAAAGCTGAGGAAGCGCTGCACCTGTCCCTGCAGGTAGCCGACCCACTCCGAGACGGTTTCCTTGGTGTTCATGGTGCGTTCGGCGGTGGGACGCGGATCCCCAACCAGGCCGGTGGATCCTCCCACCAGCGCGAGCGGACGGTGGCCGGCCAGCTGGAGCCGGCGCATCGTCAGCAGCTGCACCAGGTTTCCCAGGTGCAGGCTCGGCGCGGTGGGATCGAAGCCGCAATAATAGGTGATCGAATCCCCGGCGAGCAGTTTCTCCAGTTCGGCCTCGTCAGTGGAGACATGGACCAAGCCACGCCACTTCAGTTCCTGCCAAACATTGTCGAACGTTGGATCATTCTTCTGGGCGCTCAGGCCCGCAGGGGTTTCGGTAGTCACGTCTTCCAAAATATCAGTCTTCTTCGTCAACAATGCCCGCGGGAACCGGGCGTACGGCAATAAGTCGCAGCCGCTGGGTGGGGCGTGTCATGGCCACGTACAGGTCCCCGACCTTCCCGGCCGCCGCGGTCAGCAGCTCTTCAGGCTCCAGGATGATAACGCCGTCGAACTCCAGGCCTTTGGCCTCCCGCGGCGAGGTCACCACGATGTCCTGTTCAATCCCGCCCGCACCGGTCCCCAGCCGCCGGCCGTAGGCCGCACCAACCTCGCGGCGCACGGCGTCCAGATGATGCTCCTCGGCAATGATCGCCAGCAGCCCGCCTTCCAGTGCAGCCAGGTCCTCGGGGAGGACCTCCATCAGGCGGGACACCAGCCCGCCCTCCGGAACCTGGTCGATGAACGGCGCCCAGCGGCCCTCGCGGACCGCCTTGGGTGCGGAAACCACGAGGCCGGCGGCATTGGCCATGCGCACCGCCGCTTCGGCGATCTGCGCCGGAGTCCGGTAGTTCACCGTGAGCTCCTCCAGGGTCCAGCGGTCCCCAACGAACGGCGCCAGGGCCTGCTGCCACGAGGTGGCGCCGGCGGCAGAGCTGGTCTGGGCGATGTCGCCGACCACGGTGAAGGACTTCAGCGGGCAGCGGCGCATCAGCAGCCGCCACTGCATGGCGGAGAGCTCCTGCGCTTCGTCCACCACGATGTGCCCGAAGGCCCAGGTGCGGTCGACGGCGGCGCGGTCGGCGGCGGTCAGGCGCGCCTCCCCCACCGTGTTGTGGTCCGCCAGGTCCTCGGCGGACAGGATGCCGTGTGCCCCGGAGTCCTCCAGGAAGCCCTCGGTGTTCTCGATGGCGCGCTCGGCGTTGGCCAGGTCCCGCTTGCGCTGTTCCTCGCGCAGGGCATGGTCGCGTCCGGCCGAGGCATCGAGCTCGCCCAACAGCTCAGCCGCTTCATCCAGCAGCGGAATGTCGGATTCCGTCCACGGCGCATCGGGGCTGCGCCGCAGCATGCGAAGCTCTTCCGGGCTCAGTTCGGGTGCGGCAGCCTCGAGGTGACCCGGCTTGCTGAAGAGCTCGGAGAGCAGTTTCTCCGGGGTCATCGGCATCCAGCACAGGTTCAGGGCAATGCGCACGTCACGGGAACTCCGCACATCCTCGGCCAGGTAGGCGCGGTCGGTGCTGTTCCCGGCACCGGCGGATTCCTCGAGCTGCTCCGTCAGCTGCTCGGTCAGCTCGCGCAGCAGGATTTTGACGAAGGTCACGCGTGCTTCATTGTGCGGCTTGCCCGTGGCGCGTGCCTTGTCGCGTGCCCGCTGCACCATTTTCGGCGTCAGCGTGAGGATGGTTCCCTCCACGTTCAGCCGCCGCGGCTCGAGCACCAGCCGCTGGCGGTTGGCGACGGCGTTGGCCACCACCTGCGCCATGGAAATCCGGCCCTTGATTTCGGCCGCGTGGGCGTCTTCTTCGGGTACCGCGTTGATGCCCGGCATCAGCTGTCCCAGGCTGGACATAACGACGCCGGTCTCGCCCAGGGATGGCAGCACCCGCTCAATGTAGCGGATGAATGCGTTGGAGGGACCCACCAGCAGCACGCCGGCGGACTTGAGCCGTTCACGGTGCGTGTACAGCAGGTACGCCGCACGGTGCAGGGCGACGGCGGTTTTTCCGGTGCCCGGTCCGCCCTGTACCACCAGCGTGCCGGCCAGCGGTGCGCGGATGATGCGGTCCTGTTCGGCCTGGATGGTGCCGACAATGTCCGACATCTGTCCGGTGCGCTTGGAATTGAGAGCCGCCAGCAGCGCGCCTTCGCCCTGCAGCGCCTCGTCCTCTTCGAGCATGGTGTAGTCGAGCACATCGTCTTCGATGGCCTGCACATTGCGGCCTTTGAGGATCAGGTGGCGCCGCCGCCGTACGCCCTGGCGCTCGAAGGCGGTGGCCTGATAGAAGGTACCCGCTTCCGGGGCGCGCCAGTCCACCATCAGCCGCTGCAGGTCTTCCGTGGACAGGCCGATGCGGCCGATGTAGCGCTCCTCGCCGTCGTCGAGGTCCAGCCGGCCGAAAACCAGGCGGTCGTCCACGGCATTCAGCTGCGCCAGGCGGTCCTCGTACATGGTTGCAAAGGCATCGCGTTCGGAGCGGTTCTGGTGCGAACCGGCCGAGTGGCTGCGCCGCACCTGGGCCAGCTGTTCGCGCTTTTCCTCGCGGAGTTCATCAAGTCGCTGGTACAAACCGGCGACGTATTCTCGCTCGTGTTCCAGCTCGTGGTGGGCAGAAGACATTTCAGGCATGTTCGCGTTCCCTCTCGCAAAGGCAGACCGTCAAGTTTAGCGTGCATTTGGACTTTTTCCATGCATTGCGGTAACCGGGTGGCACCGGCCCTTGCCGGGGTGGCCGTGATGCGCCAAAGCGCAGTGCGGCCGGGCGGCATGGCGCCGTCCGGCCGGGACGTTGAGCGTGTCTAGTAGGTGGTGAGGGCGTGAACGGAATAACCGTCCAGCGCCCCGCGTCCGCCGAGGTCACGCAGCTCAAGCACGACGCCGAACCCGGCGACAACGCCGCCGGCCTTCTCGATGAGGCGGGCAGTGGCGGCGAGTGTCCCCCCGGTGGCCAGGACGTCGTCAAGGATCAGGATCCGTGAGCCTGCGGGGAAGTCGTCCCGGTGAACCTCGAGCGTGTTTTCGCTGTACTCCATCGAGTAGCTTTCCGAGTACACGTCCCGGGGCAGTTTGCCCGGCTTGCGGACGGTCAAAACGCCCTTGCCGGCCGCATAGGCGGCTGCGGCGGCGAGGAGGAAGCCACGGGCTTCAATGCCTGCGACGTAGTCAAAACGTCCCTCGTACTCGGCCAGCAGGGAATCGACGACATTTTGAAAGGCCGGTCCGTCGGCGAAGACGGGGGTTAGATCCCGGAAAACGACGCCGGGCTTGGGATAGTCCGGCACAACTGCGCCAAGGCGTTCGATGGTGTCGGCGATTGACTCAGTGTTCTGTGCGGCATCCGCGGGCGTTTCTTTCACCCGTCCACCTTACCGGCTCCGCTGCGGGACCTCTTGGTCGGACCGGGCAGCTGTGGTGCTTCTCTCGAGGGCCCGCGGCGCCGGAAGCCGGCGGAATAAAGGCTCCGGGGAGGCAGTTGCCACATTCGCACGGGTTCTTCGGAGAGGACCCTGAATCAACAGCAAGGATTGAAACACATGGCTAACCTGCACGAAGTGCTGAAGAACAAGATCGGATTCGGGACAGCTCCGCTGGGAAACATGTTCCGGGACATACCCCAAGACGAGGCGCTGGCCACCGTCGAGGCCGCCTGGAACGAAGGTATCCGCTACTTCGACACTGCCCCGTTCTACGGAGCCGGTTTGGCTGAATCCCGTTTGGGTGAGGTGCTTTCCCAGCATCCCCGTGACGAGTTTGCCCTGAGCACCAAGGTGGGCCGGCTCATCCTGGACGAAGAGGAAGAGAAGAACGGCGGCCTCTTCAACCACGGACGGGCGAATAAGATCGCCACGGATTACACGGCTGATGCCACGCTGCGGTCCATTGAGGAAAGCCTGACGAGGCTAAAGACCGACCGCTTGGACTTTGTCTTCATCCACGACACGTCCCGGGACTTCCTGGGCGATGAGTGGGTGGCTAAGTTCAATGAGGCCCGGACCGGTGCATTCCGCGTGCTCGCCCGGTTGCAGGACGAAGGCGTGATCAACGGCTGGGGCCTCGGCGTCAACACCACCGAGCCCATCGAACTGGCCATGGACATGGACTCGGCCGCTCCGACCATGAGCCTCTCCGCCACCCAGTACACCCTGCTGCAGCACGAGCGTGCCCTGCAGCGGATGATGCCCGCCGCCCAGGCGAAGGGTGTGGGCATTGTCGTCGGCGGTCCCTTCAACTCCGGCGCCCTGCTGGGTGGAGACTACTTTGATTACGCGGAGATCCCTCCGGAGGTCAGGGAGCGGATTGCCCGGTTGACCGCAATCGCCGGGCGGTACAACGTGAGCCTGAAGGCCGCTGCGCTGCAGTTCTCCGCCGCCCACCCCGCGGTGGCTGCGGTCATCCCCGGTTCCAGCCGGCCCGAGCGCGTGGCGGAGGATGTTGCGGCTATGAAGGCACAGATCCCCGGCGCGTTCTGGAACGAGCTGCTGGAGAACAAGCTGATCTCCGCGCAGGCGCCCTGCCCGGCGCGGTGTAGGCGCGGTGTAGAAGGGCCCTGCTGCCAAGAGGGTTAGGCTCCCGCAGGGTTTAGGGCTCACAGGCGGCGTCCGGGTGGTCATCCCGGACGCCGCTTATGCGTTCTGCGGCTACCGGGCCGTGGCGCCGGCGGCAGTCCGGGGCTTGCGGGCCACGGCGGGACGGTATTTGGATACGGTGGGATCGGTTGTTAGCCAGAACCGCCAGGGGTACTCAGTGGTGCCTCCGGGTCCGCTGACGCCTACCCGCGGGCCGGAGGAGACCAGCGACGCCGCCACCGGCTGATCGGGCAGCTCCAGGTGCAGCGGAGCGGCAAAAGCGTCGGCACCGTCAAGGGTGCGGTCGATGCCCAGGGCCTGGGCCAGCCGGGCCGGACCGCGGGCCAGGTCCAGATCGGTGCGCGGGTTGTTGCGGCGCATCCGTGCGGTTTCCTGCCCGCCCACGATTTCCCCGGCACGCAGCAGCAGCCCCGTTGCGGAAACCTTCCTCGCCGCACACCACGTTGGCGCAGTAATGCATGCCGTAGGTGAAGTAGACGTAAAGGTGTCCGGCGGGCCCAAACATGGTGTTGTTCCGGGCCGTGCGTCCGCGGAAGGCGTGGGATCCGGATCCACGTCGCCCATGTAGGCCTCCACCTCGGTGATCCGCACGCTCACCGGTTCACCGCCGTCGTCGTGCGTCAGGACCGAGCCCAGCAGGAGGCGGGCCGCGTCCGTGGCCGGTACAGCAAGCCGTGCTCTTTCGCTTGTTTCTTCCATTTTTCGACCGTAGCAAGCGCCGGGCCGCTCCGCGGAATCGGAGGTGCGCCGGGGCTCTAGACCATGGAGCGGTAGAACCGTTCCAGTGCTGCCAACCGGTGCGAGTTCGGGTGCGGCATGCTGCCCTCCAGCTGGTCATGCACGGAGTCCAGAGCCATGTGCCACGCGGCCAGCAGGGCCGCGGTCTGATCCCGGCTAGCGGTTACGGGCCGGCGCACTTTGAGGCGGGTCTCCTCGCCGTCGTTGGTCATTTCCATCTCAGCGTCCCCGCCAAGTCCGAGCGTCCGGCCGGCGGCGTTGACGGCGGCCTCCACGTCTTCGGAGGGAGCACGGTACCAGCGGTTGAAGACCAGTTCGGCGTCGGAACCCGAGCCCGCCACCAGCCCGATGGTGGGTGAAACATCGAAGTCTTCCGCGTAGGCATCCCGCAGCGCCAGCCAGCGTTCCATGCTGTCCGGATTCGGCGTCCGTCCGGCGGCAACGCTGGCAAAAGCATCAAGGATCCCCTGCCACCCTGCGCTCCCTTCGGCGATGAAGTCCGGCGTGTCGGTGCGCGAGCGGAACTGCAGCAGCGCTCCCCGCTGCTTTCCAGGACGTGCCATTCCAGCACCGAGTCCGATCCGAGCTGGTCTTCCCACGTGATTTGCAGGCTGGAGCGCGGCTCGAGCTGGAGAACGGTTCCGGAGCTGGAACCGCCGTCCATCTCCAGTTCGTACTCCTTGCCGAGCTGCCAGCCGGGGCTCACCTGCCCCAGCCACAGTGGAATTTTTGCCGGATTCGTCAGGATGTCCCAGATGTGTGCTGTCGGATAGTCGAGTTGGCGGTCAAAAGCGACCGCATATCCATCGGAGAGTTTCTCGATGCGTCCTTCGGGAACCGGTGCCGAACTGTAGCTTGCCGCCATTGTTTGTCCTCCTGTCCGGGAGCCGCCGGCATGGACTTGTTCCAGCGTAGCGCCGGGTGCGAACCCTCCGTAAGGCTCCCCCGGCTACCGCCCGCGCCCAAAGGTGATACTCGCCCGTGCTCGGAATTTACTTGGTTTTGGAACGCGCTCCAATTGCCGGAAAGGTCGGTGGCAGCTGAAAGCCTAAAGCCATGAAAACGACGACGGCGCCCGGCCAGCGGGTGGATCCACCTCCCGATCCTCTGTGCTCATCTGAAACGTCCCGGCCCGGGTGGAGGACAGCATGGGAACCTGTGAAGGACGACGGCCACGGGCTCGGCGATTCGGCAGAAGAACCCGCCGGCAGGACTGAACCGGCGGAGGATGCGGACATGCAATCCGTATTTTCTGCACGCGGTTCCGATTGCACTGCTGCTCGTCAACCGGGCGTCTTTGTGCTGCCGGTCGGACTCAGCGGCTCCCTGGGGCTGCGCTCTGCCGGTTCCCTGGACCAGGAACGGACCGGATCGGCGCTGCAGGGGCTGCGGGGGCTCGAGGGCTGGGCCGCAGCAGCGCGGGCGCGGCTGGTTCATCGACAGCATCAGCTCATGGCCGAAGAGCTCGAGCGGTTCAATCGGGACCAAGCTGCCCGGGACGCAGCATGCGGTCTGCCGGCCGTTCCCCGAAGGGTGGACCGCGGCCTTGCCTTCACTCTTGCTGCCACTGAGATCGCCACAATGCTCGGCATCCCGGAAGGGACCGCAAAGGCGCTTGTTGATGAGTCCGACGAACTGTGTCAACGCTGCCCCGGCACCCTGGCCATGCTGGAGCGGGGAGATATCAGCCCCGCACAAGCCAGAACCATCCTTGACCAGACCCGCTCACTCGTCGCGGAAGAAGGGCCCGCTGGAGCTGCCGCTGCCCCGGACACCTCCGGCGGTCCCAAAGCCGAAGATGGTGCCCCTGCCAGAGATGAGGACGGTGCGGGACCGGACGGAACCGGTGCGGGTCCGGACGGCGGAGCCGGTCACGGAGGACTCCTTTCCGGTGCCGGCGCAGGTTTCCTCCAGGCGCTGCCCGTGCCTTGGAAGTAAAGCTCCTGGAGCTGGCTCCGGGTCTGACCAACGCCCAGTTGCTCCGCAAAGCCCGGCGGTTGCGGGAACGGAGCTATCCGGAGTCCATTCCGGTGCGCCATCGTACGGCTTTCGAGCAACGCAGAGTGTGGTTCCAGCCGCAGCCGGACGGCATGGGCCATCTCACGGCGTACCTACCGGCAGATAAGGGGAAGAACATTTTTGGCGCGCTGACCGGGGCGGCCCGCGGCGAGCAGTCGCTTGGCGATCCGCGGTGCCTGGATCAACTGCGCACTGACATCCTGGCTTCCCTGCTCCTGCACACGCCCGAACCTTGGATTGGTACATCTCTCAGTGACACGAGAATGCGCGTCACGAGCGAATCCTGCGGTCCGGAGGAAGCCGGCACTCTACGTGCACACGGCAACGGCCCCTCATCCCCTGGTGGGGAGACGCGCGACGTCCCTTTGCTCCCGCCCGGTTCAGTCGCCGAAATCATGGTGCTCATCAATGCCGACACGCTCCTTGGCGGCGATGATGCTCCTGCAGAACTAGCCGGCTACGGGCCGATCAGTGCTCAGGATGCCCGCAGAATGGCGCAGGCAGCGTTGCGGTGGACCGGGTTGGTCCAGGATCCACGAACGGGACAAATCCTGGGAGTCGGACGGCGCCGAAAGGTGCCGGACGGATTGCGAAGGTGGCTGCAGGCGAGGGACCAGACCTGCCGCTTTCCCGGGTGCAGTGTGGGCACTGCCCGAACCGAAGCGGACCACACCATACCGTGGGCGCAGGGAGGCCCCACTGAGCACTGGAATCTTGCGAATCTCTGCAGGAAACATCACCGGATGAAGACCCTGGGCCATTGGAAAGCCAGACAGGTTTCACCGGGTGTGTTGGAGTGGATTTCTCCCCTCGGTCGGCATTATCAGACCCAGCCGGAACTCACGCTTGGGCAACTTCGCCCGCCACCGCGCCGGGTGGTCGAGCCTGGGCCGGAAACGGGATCGATGCCGGCGGCGGGACTGCTTCGGGAATCGGGACTCCGCCGGGAACCGCAACCGGAAGCGATAGCGGGAACGGAGCCCGAGGAGTGCCCGCCGCCGTTCTAGGCAGCCGGGCGTTTGGCGAGTGATCGGGTGCTTGCCGATCCCGGGCCTTTCTGGTCCCGGGCCTTTCTGGTCCCGGGCCTTTCTTGTCCGCTCGGCTGCAGGTTTGGTGACCGGGCTACAAGTCCGGCGCTCCACCTGCACGTCCCGCGGAAAGCCATCGGGACTGCTTGCCTGCCTGGCAGCCGGCAGCCGGCAACCGGACTGGATGTCGGCGGACCGCCAGCAACTCGGCCACATGCCTGGCAGCCGGCCCGACCACACGCCTCCTCGGACAACCATCCGGATTGCTTGCCTGCCCGGTGGACCACCAGCAACTCGGCCACCTGCCCCGTGGACCACCAGCAACTCGGTCACCTGCCCGGCGGACCACCATCCATCGGCCGCAAGCCCTGCGGTTTACGGTCCGACAGAATGTCGCTGGACCACCGTCCGGTCGGCTGCCAACCCGGGCAGCCAGATCATGGATTTACTTCGCCGGAATACCTGACGGCCAGGGCAGAAGTGACGGAAGCGAGACACCGTCAGCAGCTGCCTCCGCCCGAAGGCTTCCAAGATTGGGAGTTCGCCCGGCGAGCCAGGCAGCGATGTCCGTTGCCATGCCGTTCACCGAGACCGTCGTCGTCGGTACTTCCGGGGCGGAGCCGCCCAACACACGGGGAGGCAAGCCGAGCGGCTGAAGCCTGAGGCGGACTCCGGAGGGTACGCGGGCAGCGAGGAAACCGAACAGGTTCTCGCAGAATTGCGGCGACCAAGAGTCTGCCTGCGCGTCGGACCCCAGATCGGTTCGGTGAATGACCAGTTCACGCCACATCGCCAGGCCGCCATCCCGGACAACGCCGTTGCGGTAGGAAATCGGCGCGTCCCAATCGTCTTCCCCGAGTCCGCGGAAGGCCGTAAGGGCGGCGTTCAACGAATTCCCAAGATCGGAGCGGAGCCGGTCGGCACTCCGAACCGCGCCTTCTTCGATGGCACGGTTCCGTCCTTCAGCACCGCCGTCATATAGATCGACCTTTTCCCCGCGGGCGGCATATTCAAGCTGCCGGGTCATTCCTTCTGCCACACCTGTCACATGGGCCAGCACATGTCCGCGCGTCCAGTCCGGAAGCTGGGAGGGAGCACGCACGTCATCGTCAGAGTAGGCTGCGATGCTCTCCTGCAGTGCCGCAGCGGCAGCTTCCAGATTGGCGACGAGCTGAGCCGCTGAAGGACGGGGCGAAGGCTTCGGCGCGGAAGAGGCGGGGAAGGAGTCTGTGGAACCAGTCATGGACCTACCCTAGGCGGAAGACCTGCAAAAACCGGACAGCCCACTGCTCATTGTCGGCGTCACATGAATACGGCGTCACCGCCTCAGCAACGTTGCAGCGTCCCAGCGTCACGTGATCACAGGGCCAGCAGCTCCGGCAGCGTCAGCCCCGCTTACAACTCATAACAGTGCCGGATATGCCGCCGCCCAGGATCTGCCTGCCAGAATTCGATTTCCCGCGGCTGGACTGCATAGAGCTGCCAGGAGGGGTTCTCGGATCCGTCGGCAGCCGGACGCTCTGCCCAATCCCGCGCCGAGGCAGCCACGGACAGCTGTACGACAGAACCGCTGACCCGGACCTGTCGCCCCACTTCGGACCAGTAAAAGTTCATGGCGGCACGCTGATTCTCCGACAGTTCCTTCCCTTTGCGGGAGGTCCGGGCGGTGGCGAAATGCCAGCCGTCCGCGTCGAGGTCCTTGAGGATGAGCATGCGCGACGAGAGATTTCCTGCAGCATTGGCGGTGGCCAACGAGAAGGCATGCGGCTGGCGTACGCCGGCAGCGAGGGCTTCACGAAGCCAGGACCGGAACAAGTCGGAAGGATCGGCCGGAGCCGAGGCCGGATCAAATGCAGGAAGATTTTCCGGGAAATCAGGCAGGGCCCGCAGCATCAGGCGGAAAGAGTCACTCATGGTCCCACACTAGGCCTGCAGCCAAGAAGCGGACACGTCCGCGCACAAGACCCGGCTATGTCCGGGACGGCGTGGCCGGACATTGCGCTGCTGCCTGCGCTGCAACCTCCGCTGCTGCCTCGGCCGCCGCCTGCGGGCTGCTGCCCGTGTACTGCCTGCCCGTGTACGGCCTGCAGGCAGCAGTAGGACAAGACCCGGAACGTGCAGTGCCCGTGCGGAAAAATTTCCACACGGGCACTGCAGGCGCATGATGCAGCCTTCGAACCGCACCGGCCAAGCAGCACCGGCTGAGCCGCACCATCCGGGCCTCACCCTCGCACTACGCGGTGTAGTTCCGGGCTGCTTCCAGCTCCTGCTTCAGCGCGGCCAGCTGCGCTTCGACGGCGGACCGTGCGGTGCCACCCTGCGCACTGCGGCTGTCCAGCGATCCCTCGGTGCTCAGAACCGTACGGACCTCCGGGGTCAGATGCGAAGAAATCCCCGCATAGTCCCCGTCCGTCAGGTCCCACAGCTCCACGCCGCGGCTTTCGGCCAGCTGCACCGCGGCACCGGAGAGCTCATGCGCTTCGCGGAACGGTACGCCCTGGCGGACCAGCCACTCGGCAATGTCCGTCGCCAGGGCAAAGCCCTGCGGTGCGAGAGCCTGCATCCGCTCGGTGTTGAACGTCAGCGTAGCGACCATGCCGGATACCGCCGGAAGCAGGACCTCCAGCGTGTCGGCAGCGTCGAAGACCGGTTCCTTGTCTTCCTGCAGATCACGGTTGTACGCCAGGGGAAGTCCCTTGAGCGTGGCCAGCAGGCCGGTCAGGTCGCCAATGAGGCGGCCCGCCTTGCCGCGGGCCAGTTCCGCCACGTCCGGATTCTTCTTCTGCGGCATGATGGATGACCCGGTGGAGAAGGCGTCATCAAGGGTTACGAAGGAGAACTCCTTGGTGGCCCAAATGATGATCTCTTCACTGATGCGGGACAGATCGACGCCGATCATGGCGGCAACCCAGGAGAACTCCGCGTAGACATCGCGCGAGGCGGTGCCGTCAATGGAGTTCCAGACCGCCGATTCAAAACCCAGTTCGGCAGCGACGGCGTTGGGATCCAGGCCCAGCGAGGAACCGGCCAGGGCACCGGAGCCGTACGGTGATACCGCAGCCCGCTTGTCCCAGTCCATCAGCCGCTGCACATCGCGCAGCAGCGCCCAGGCATGGGCCAGCAGGTGGTGGCTGAGCAGCACCGGCTGGGCGTGCTGCAGGTGGGTGCGGCCCGGCATGGCAACACCCAGGTGCTTTTCGGACTGTTCAACCAGGGCATCAACTGTGGCCAGGACACCGGCAGCGATGATGCGGGCATGGTCGCGCAGGTACATCCGCCCCAGCGTGGCGATCTGGTCATTGCGCGACCGGCCGGCGCGCAGCTTGCCGCCCAGCGCCGGACCGGCACGCTCAATGAGTCCGCGCTCCAGGGATCCGTGAACATCTTCATCGGATTCCGCGGGAACGTAGGCGCCCGAGCGGACGTCGGCGTCGAGCTGGTCCAGAGCGGCGAGCATGCCCTCCAGCTCGGCGTCGTCCAGCAGGCCGGCCGTGTGCAGCACGCGGGCATGCGCACGGGAGCCGGCAATGTCATAGCCGGCAAGCCGCCAGTCGAAGTGGGTGGACTTGCTCAGCGCCGCGAGGGCGTCAGCGGGACCGCCTGCAAAGCGGCCGCCCCACAGAGCGCCCTGGACGGTGGAACCCGCAGCTGCGGTTCCGGCCGGGTCAACCGGCGGCTTGCCGTGATTCATTTCCTACTTACCTTCTGCCAAACGCTGGTCGCGGCCGGAGGCCACCTTGGAGGACATGCCGAACAGTTCGATGAAGCCGCGGGCCATGGACTGGTCGAAGCTGTCACCGGTGTCGTAGGTGGCCAGGTTGAAGTCATACAGCGAGCTGTCGGACCGGCGCCCGGTGACCACGGCACGCCCGCCTTCCAGAGTCATCCGGATATCACCGGAGACGTACTTCTGCGTGTCCTCGATGAACGCATCCAGGGACTTCTTCAGCGGGGAGAACCACTGGCCGTCATAGACCAGTTCGGTCCAGCGCTGACCGACAGTCTTCTTGAAGCGCGCCTGCTCGCGTTCCACCGTGACGTTTTCCAGTTCACGGTGGGCGGTCATCAGAGCCATGGCACCGGGGGCTTCATAGATTTCACGGCTCTTGATGCCCACGAGACGGTCTTCGACAATGTCGATGCGGCCAATGCCCTGGGCACCGGCGCGGCGGTTCATCTCTTCGATGGCCTGCAGCGGGGTGACCGGCGTGCCGTCGATCGCCACCGGCACGCCTGCACGGAAGGTGATGACCACTTCGTCGGCAGCCAGGCCGGCGGCGGGATCGGAGGTGTACTCGTACACGTCGGGGGTGGGGCCGTTCCAGATGTCTTCGAGGAAACCGGTCTCCACGGCCCGTCCCCAGACGTTGGCATCGATGGAGAACGGGTTCTTCTTGGTGGTGACGATCGGCAGGTTCTTTTCCTCGGCAAAGGCGATGGCCTTGTCGCGGGTCAGGGCCAGGTCGCGGACCGGAGCGATGCACTTCAGGTCCGGGCCCAGGGTCTGGATGCCCACTTCGAAGCGGACCTGGTCGTTACCCTTACCAGTGCAACCGTGCGAGACGGTGGTGGCACCGAACTCGCGGGCGGCAGCGACCAGGTGCTTCACAATCACCGGACGGGACAGCGCCGAAACGAGCGGGTAGGAGTCCATGTACAGACCGTTGGCCTTCAGGGCCGGCATGGCGTACTCGGAGGCGAATTCGTCCCGGGCATCGGCAACATAGGCTTCGACGGCGCCGCAGGAGAGGGCGCGCTGGCGGATGGTTTCCAGGGATTCGCCGCCCTGTCCGACGTCGACCGCCACGGCGATGACTTCGGCACCGGTTGCCTCGGCGATCCAGCCAATGGCCACCGATGTATCAAGGCCACCGGAGTAGGCCAGAACAATGCGTTCGCTCACGAAATACGCTCCTCTTGCTTGGTGCAGCCGAAGCCGGCTGCTGTGTTGATGAAGGTAGGTGGAAAGTCTTGTGGGGACAGCTACAGGATGCGGCTGTCCGGTGCCTGGCCGTTGGCCGTGGCCTCGTCCGCGATGCGCAGGAAACGCGCTGCTACGTCGGCACCGCCGTCGGGGTCGCGGGTGACCATAACCACGGTGTCGTCTCCGGCAATGGTGCCCAGGATGGAGGGCAGCACCGAGTGGTCGATGGCCAGGGCCAGGAAGTTCGCGGCGCCCGGAGGGGTCCGCAGGACCACGATGTTGCCGGAGGCCTCCGCGGTGACCAGCAGTTCCCCGCAGAGCCGGGCCAGCCGGGCGTCCAGGACTTCCTGGGTTACCCCGGATTTCGGTGCGCGTTCGCCGCCTTCGGACGGCACCGCGTACACCAGCACCCCGTCCTTGCCGCGCATCCGCACTGCGCCCAGTTCCACCAGGTCCCGGGACAGGGTCGCCTGGGTGACCTGGACGCCGTCGTCTGCCAGCAGGGCGGCAAGTTCGGCCTGGGACCGGACCGAGGATCCGGTCAGCAGGGCGCGGATGCGCGCCTGGCGGGCGGTTTTGGTGGCCGGCATGCTCATGATGCGGCTCCCGGAGCTGATGCGCCCTCCGGAACACCGGTCAGGCCCGAGCGTGCCATCAGCCACACCATGAGGGCCTTCTGCGCGTGCAGCCGGTTTTCCGCTTCGTCCCACACCACGGACTGCGGTCCGTCGATGACGTCGGCGGAGATTTCGTAGCCGCGGTAGGCGGGGAGGCAGTGCAGCACGACGGCGTCATCCGCAGCGTGTGCCATGGCGGCGGTGTCCACGGCGTAGTCGCGGAAGAGCTCGGTGCGGGCAGCCTTTTCATCTTCCTGGCCCATGGAAACCCAGGTGTCGGTGGCGACGACGTCGGCTCCGGCCAGCGCTTCGGCGGGATCGGTGGTGATCATCACCGATCCGCCGGTTTCCTCGGCGCGGGCCGCAGCGGCGTCGACAATCAGCGGATCCGGCAGGTAGCCCACCGGGCCGGCCACCCGGACGTGCATTCCCGCGGTGACACCGGCGAGCAGGTAGGAGTTGGCCATGTTGTTGGCACAGTCGCCCAGATAGGTCAGGGTCAGGCCGGCCAGCACCCCCTTGCGCTCGCGGATGGTCATCAGGTCCGCCAGCAGCTGGCAGGGGTGGTAGTCATCCGAGAGGGCATTAATGACCGGAACACCGGAGTTTGCGGCCATCTCCTCCAGCCCGGACTGCGCGTAGGTGCGCCAGACAATGGTGGAAACCATCCGCTCCAGCACCTTGGTGGTGTCAGCGACGCTCTCCTTGTGCCCGAGCTGCGACTCCCCCGCACCGATGATCAGCGGCACCCCGCCGAGATCGGAAACCCCGGCGGCGAAGGACACGCGGGTGCGGGTGGACGTTTTGTCGAAGATGACGGCCACGGTTTTACGGCCGGTGCCGGCTCCCGCGTAGGGCTGGTACTTGTAGCGGTCCTGCTTCAGCGCGTCGGCAAGGTCCAGCACCTCGGCCTGCTCGGCCTGGGTAAGGTCGGTGTCGACCAGGAAATGGCGGGTCATGATTGTCCTTCTGTCTCTGCTGCGGCCCGGGCGGCGGCCAGGATCTGCGGCAGTGTGTTCACAAATGAGTCGGCCTGGACGCGGGTCAGGATCAGCGGCGGGGCCAGGCGCAGGGTGTGCGGGCCGGTGGAGTTGATGATGAAACCCGCGTCCAGTGCCGCGGCCACTGCCGCAGGTGCGGTCTCGCCAGTCAGATCGAACCCGATGAGCAGCCCTTCCCCGCGCACCTCAGCGACCCCGGGTACCGCTGCCAGGGCGGCGCGCAGGTAGGCGCCGGTGTCCCGGACCTGGTCCAGCAGTCCGGTGGATTCAATGACATGCAGGGTTGCCAGCGAGGCCGCGGTGGCCACCGGATTGCCGCCGAAGGTTGTTCCGTGCTGGCCTGCCGAGAGCAGCGAGGACGTTTCCGGGCCGAAGGTGATGAGCGCACCGACGGGGAAGCCGCCGCCCAGCCCCTTGGCCAGGGTCATGGCGTCAGGCAGCACGCCCTCGGAGGCGAACCAGTTACCGGTGCGGCCGATGCCGGTCTGGACTTCATCGACGATCAGCAGTGCGCCGGCAGCGGCGGTGATTTCCCGTGCCGCCCGCAGATACCCCGCAGGCAGCGGCCGGACCCCTGCTTCGCCCTGAATCGGTTCGATAAAGACGGCGGCAACTGTGTCATCCACGGCTGACCGCAGGGCTTCCACATCTCCGAACGGAAGGTGCTCCACTCCGCCGGGCAGCGGTTCAAACGGTTCGCGGTAGGCCTTTTTCGCGGTCAGGGCCAGTGCTCCCAGGGTCCGGCCGTGGAACGCCCCTTCCAGGGCAAGAATCCTGGTGCGCTGCGGACTCCCGCCGCCGGCGGCGCCGTTCCCGGCCGCCCCGGTGTTGCGGCGGGCCAGCTTGAACGCCGCCTCGTTGGCTTCGGTCCCGGAGTTGGCGAAGAACACCTTCGAGCCATCCGGAGCCCCGGCAAGCTGCAGCAGTTTCTCGGCGAGGGCTACTTGGGTGGGGCTGGTGAAAAAGTTGGAGACATGGCCCAGCGTAGCCAGCTGGCTGCTGATGACCGAGGTCAGGAAGGGATGTGCGTGGCCCAGTGCGTTGACGGCGATGCCGCCGAGCAGGTCCAGGTATTCCCTGCCGTCGGCGTCCCAGACGGTGCAGCCGCTGCCGCGGACCAGCACCCGCTGCGGCGTGCCGAAGACTCCCATCAGCGAGGAGCCGTAGCGGCGCAGCCAGTCCTCGGAGGTCCCGGTCAGTTCCGCCAGCGCGGCGTCGGCATCGGGCACGGCGGAAGTACCGGAGGGCACGTCGGCCTCGGTGTGTTTGCTCATGGCGGTGCTCATTGTTTCTCCTCCGGAATGACCTGGGTGCCGATGCCGGCGGTGGTGAAGACTTCCAGCAGCATGGAGTGGGCCATCCGGCCGTCCACGACGGCGGCGCGGTCCACGCCGCCGTCAACCGCTGCCAGGCAGGCCTGCATCTTGGGGATCATGCCTGCTTCCAGCGACGGCAGCATGGCGCGCAGTTCTCCGGCGGTGAGCGAGGAAATCAGCGAGGACTTATCTGCCCAGTCTGCATACAGGCCCTCGACGTCAGTGAGCACCACCAGCCGAGAGGCGCCCAGGGCGACGGCGAGGGCTGCGGCCGCCGTATCCGCGTTGACGTTGAGCACCTGACCGGTGGGGGCGCCGTCGCGGTCCACTTCGGGAGCCACGGTGGAGATGACGGGAATCCGGCCGGCCTCGAGGAGGTCCACAATGGCCCCGGGGTTCACGCCGGTGACTTCGCCGACCAGCCCGAGGTCGACTTCCTCGCCGTCCACGACCGCACCGATCCGCTCGGCCCGCAGCAGGGCGCCGTCTTCACCCGAAAGCCCGACGGCGTAGGGTCCGTGGGCGTTGACCATGCCGACCAGTTCGCGGCCGACCTGGCCGGTGAGGACCATGCGGACCGCGTCCATCGCTTCGGGCGTGGTCACCCGGAGGCCGCCCTTAAATTCGGACTCGATGCCCAGGCGTTCCAGCAGAGCACTGATCTGCGGACCGCCGCCGTGCACGACGACGGGATGGACACCAACGTGGTGCAGGAAAACGATGTCCTCGGCAAACGCCTGGCGGAGCTCGTCATTGACCATGGCATTGCCGCCGTACTTGATGACCATGATGCTGCCGGCGAACCGCTGGATCCAGGGCAGCGCCTCAATGAGGGTGGCGGCCTTGTCCTGGGCGGCCAGCTGTTCTTTGGCTTCTGTGGGTGTGCTCATGATGTCCCCGATCAGCTGCTGTAGGCCGAGTTTTCGTGGACATAGTCCGTGGTCAGGTCGTTGGTCCAGATGGTGGCGCTTTCGGTGCCGGCGTTCAGGTCGATCTCGACCGTCACCTTCCGGCCGGTGAGGTCCACCAGATCCCGGGAATCGCCGATGCCGCCGTTGCGGCAGACCTGCACACCGTTGATGGTGACGTTGAGCTGGTCCGGTTCGAAGACGGCATCGGTGGTGCCGACTGCGGAGAGGACCCGGCCCCAGTTGGGATCGTTGCCGAAGATGGCGGTCTTGAACAGGTTGGAGCGGGTCACGGAGCGGGAAGCGGTCTCGGCGTCGGCCACGGAGGCGGCGTTGACGGTGGTCACCGCGATGTCGTGGCTTGCGCCCTCGGCGTCGGTGATCAGCTGCTGCGCCAGGGTGTGGCAGACCTCGGTGAGGCCGGCGGTGAATTCCGCAGTATCCGGAACAGTCTCGGAGGCGCCGGAGGCCATCAGCACCACGGTGTCGTTGGTGGACATGCAGCCGTCCGAGTCGGTGCGGTCAAAGGTGACCGAGGTGGCAGCACGCAGGGCGGCATCCAGCGCGTCCGCAGGCAGGGCTGCGTCGGTGGTCAGCACCACGAGCATGGTCGCCAGGCCCGGCGCCAGCATGCCGGCTCCCTTGGCCATGCCGCCGATGGTGTAGCCGCTGCCGGTGAAGACCGCCTGTTTGGACACGGTGTCCGTGGTCATGATGGCTTCGGCCGCGGATGCGCCGCCGTCGGAAGCCAGGGCCTGGGCTGCTGCCTCCACGCCGGGAAGGATCTTGTCCATCGGCAGCTGTTCGCCGATCAGGCCGGTGGAGCAGACCACCACGTCGGAGGCAGACAGGCCGAGCACCTCAGCGGTTTTTTCCGCGGTGGCGTGGGTGTTCTGGAAGCCCTGCGGACCGGTGCAGGCGTTGGCGCCGCCGGAGTTGAGGATGACGGCGTCGGCCCGTCCGTCGGAGATGACCTGGCGGGACCAGTGCACGGGTGCGGCAGCCACCCGGTTGCGGGTAAAGACGGCCGCTGCGGCCTTGGACGGGCCGTCGTTGACCACCAGCGCCATGTCCCGCCCGCCGGAGAGCTTCAGGCCGGCGGTAACGCCCGCGGCGCGGAAACCTGCCGGGGCGGTGATTCCGGTGCTGTCCGTACTTGTGTTGGTGTTCGCGCCTGCGTTGGTGCCCGGGGACTTGATGCCCGGGGTATACGTGCCTGCGGATGTGCCGTCATGCACGGTGCTGTTTTCGGTGGTGCTCATTACGGGGCAACTCCCTGCGTTGTCAGTCCGGCGGTTTCATCCAGGCCGAGGGCAATGTTCATGGACTGCACCGCGCCGCCGGCGGTGCCTTTGTTCAGGTTGTCAATGACACAGGTGACGATCACGCGGTTGGCGTGGGCGTCATACGCCAGCTGCAGCGCGGCATAGTTGGAGCCCACCACCATCTTGGTGGCCGGCCACTGGCCGTCCGGCAGGAGCCGGACAAAGTGCTCGTTGCCGTAGGCCTCTTCCCATGCGGACCGCAGCTGCTGGGGGCTGACGCCGGGGCGGACCTTGGCGGTGGCGGTGGTGAGGATACCGCGGGACATGGGCGCCAGCGTGGGGGTGAAGGATACGGCGACGGTTTCACCCGCCGCGGCGGACAGGCCCTGTTCGATTTCCGGCGTGTGGCGGTGGCTGCCACCGACACCGTACGGACTCATCCCGCCGAGGACTTCCGAACCCAGCAGATGAGGCTTGGCAGCCTTGCCCGCGCCCGAAGTGCCGGAGGCAGCAACGATCACGACGTCGTCGGGCTCGAGCAGTCCCGCGGAGAAGCCCGGGGTGAGCGCCAGCAGGGATGACGTCGGATAGCAGCCGGGAACGGCGATGCGGGTGGCGCCCTTGAGCCGGTCGCGGTGGCCGGGCAGCTCGGGCAGGCCGTACGGCCAGGACCCGGCGTGCGGAGAACCGTAGAACTTTTCCCAGGCCAGCGGATCTTCGAGCCGGTGGTCGGCACCGGCGTCAATCACCAGCACTGAGGGATCCAGCTGCGCGGCAATGGCGGCGCTTGCACCGTGCGGCAGGGCGAGGAAGACGACGTCGTGCCCGGCCAGGTTCTCCACTGTGGTGTCCTCGAGGACCCGGTCTGCGAGCGCGTGCAGATGGGGCTGCAGCTCGCCCAGGCGGGAACCGGCGTTGCTGTGCGCCGTAATGGCACCGACGGTGACGGAGGGATGCCCGGCCAGCAGGCGCAGCACTTCGCCGCCGGCGTATCCGGAGGCTCCTGAGACAGCAGCTGTAATCGTCATGGTTTCACCCTACAGTAGTTTTATGCATAGTCCTTCATATTTATGCATTGATGACGCGGCTGCGGATTTGGGCGGCTGCGGCACCAGGGTGAGCAGGCCCGGTGTGCAGGCCGGGGTCGTGCCCTACGATGGCAGCGACACCAGTGCCTGCAACAGAAGAGACATTCCATGCATAAAGCTATTGTGGTCCCCGCGCCCGGCGGGCCGGAAATCCTGCGTTACGAAGATGTCGACCTGCCCGATCCCGGCCCCAAGGAACTGCTGGTGCGGGTCGCGGCCGCTGGCGTGAACTTCATTGACACCTACAAGCGCAGCGGCGTCTACCCGATGGATTATCCGTTCATTCCCGGCGTCGAGGCCGCGGGAACCGTGGTCGCTGCGGGGCGCGATGTGGCAAATGTCCGCGAGGGCGCCCGGGTTGCCACGGCCGAGGGGGGCGGCACCTACTCCGAATACACCATCATGGAGGCGGACAAGGCGCTGCCGGTCCCCGACGGCGTCAGCGACGAAGTGGCGGCGGCAGTGCCGATGCAGGGCATGACGGCTCATTACCTGTGCAATTCGACCTTTCCCGTGGAAGAGGGGCACACGGTCCTGACCCATGCCGGCGCCGGCGGAGTGGGGCTGCTGCTGATCCAGCTGCTCAAGGCCAAAGGCGCCCGGGTCATCACCACCGCCTCTTCGGAGGACAAGCGGGAACTGGCCCGCTCCGCCGGCGCCGACCACGCGCTGGAGTACGAGGGTTTTGCCGAGGAGGTCCGTCACCTGACCGACGGAAAGGGCGTCGATGTGGTGTACGACGGCGTGGGGAAAGCGACGTTTGACGGCTCCCTGGCCAGCCTGCGCAAGCGGGGCATGCTGGTGCTCTTTGGCGGGGCCTCGGGGCAGGTGCCGCCCTTTGACATTCAGCGGCTCAACTCTTCCGGTTCCCTCTATCTGACCCGGCCCACCCTGGGCGACTACCTGCTCACGCCCGAAGAGCGGCAGTGGCGCGCGCATGAGCTGTTCGAGATGGTCCGGGAGGAACGCTGGACGTGCGGATCGGCGCCACCTATCCGCTGGCCGAGGCCGCCCGCGCCCAGGCGGACCTTGAGGGCAGGAAGACCACCGGCAAGGTGCTGCTGCTTCCCTAGCGGTCACCCGCCGAAGTGGAATGGAAAAACCCTCGACTTTCCAGGTCGGCAAGTTTAGGCTTGCCGACATGGAAACTGAGGATCTCAGCCCCCGGGGCGTCCGGGAGCAGCTCAACACCCTGCAGGCCGACGCCGTCGTTGCCGGACGGCGGTCCGCTGCCCCGCTGTGGTACCTGACAGCGCAGGCACTCTGCTGCGCGGTCTTCGTCCTGTCCTTCAGCTTCGGCCGTTGGGAAGCCATGGGCTTTGCATCCGCAGGGGTGGCCCTGTGCCTGCTCGGAATGCTGCGTCCGGTGATCACCGGCACCCGAGCCGATCCGTGGGCCTACCGCCGGTCACTGAAAGTTGGTGCGGTGCTGGCGGCATTCCTGTTGGTCATGCTCGGCGCAGGCATGTTCGCGCTCGGCCCCGGCAGTCCGCCGGCCGTACCGGCGGCAGCTGCCCTGCTGACATTCGGCGTAACCCTGGCACTCGGTATCCGCATGGAACGGGCCTTTTCGCGCTCCGTTACCGACGCGGCATGACGCGCGTGGAACCACGGTTTGACGAGCTGGTGCACGGAGCAGTCCGGCTGCGCGTGTGCAGCATGCTGGCCCGCCTGGGCAGCACCGAATTTGCATTGCTGCGCGATTCGCTCAAGGTCAGCGATCCCACCCTGAGCAAACACCTGAAGCACTTGGAGCAGGCCGGCTACCTGCAGTTGGCCAAAGGACCCGGACTGGCCGGCCGTACCCGCACTTGGGCGGAGCTCACGGCGAAAGGACAGGCAGCCTTCGACGGCCACGTCGCTTTCCTGCGCGAGGTGATCGGCCTCGACGCCGGCATTCCTCAGCCGGGCGAATCCCCGCAGCCACGACCATCACCGAAGTGACGGCCCTCCGATGGCGGCAGTCAGCCGCAGTCAGTCTTGTCGCAGCATTGGCGGCCTGCGGCCAACCCGGTTCCCCTGAAAGCACCGCTGCTCCCCCGCGGACGGGGAGCGGATCTGGTTCTGCACGTGGACTATGAGGGAAAACTGGACTTTTGTCCGGAAACCCTGCAGCGGGGGCTGTCCTCATGAAGCCCCTGGGCCTCGGGGCGGCCAGGGAATCCGCTGAACCGGCACCGCACGCATGGAAACCCGTAATAGAGCAGTTAAGCCGGCCGGCAATAAAACGATACCTATGAAGCCGGGTGGTTAGACTCATTTTCACCGGACAGGCGTCAAGGATGGCGCCCCGCCCCGCATTCCGCGAAGTGCCAACCCGACAGGAGACCAATGTCTGCAGTGGACAAACTGACGATCGCCCTGGGCGAAGGAGCGGTTCAGATTCTGGATCTCACAACGCCCCTCAGCAGGGACACCCCGATCCTCAACCTCCCGGAACCATTCGCCAACACCGTCGGCCTGAGCCTTTCCGCCGTGAGCCGCTTCGACGACGCCGGGCCCGCCTGGGCCTGGAACGACGTGACCGTGGGAGAGCATGCGGGCACCCACCTCGACGCTCCGGTGCATTGGATCTCGGGCCGCGACGGCAAATCAGTGGACCAGATCGAGCCGGCCCGCCTCATTGGTCCCGCCGTGGTCATCGATAAAACCGCGGAGGTCGCTCAGAACCCGGATTTCCTCCTGGAGCCGGCGGACTTTGAGCAATGGGAGGAAGATAATGGCCCGTTCCCGGACAATTGCTGGATCATCTTCCGCACCGGCTGGTCAGCCCGGGGCAGCAATGCCGCCGGCTTCATTAACGCCGACGACGGCGGCTCCCACACGCCGGGAGTATCACCGGCCGGTGCCCGCTGGATTGCGGCCAACAACAGCATCAGCGGCTTTGGGGTGGAAACCGTGGGCATTGATGCGGGACAGGCCGCATCCTTCGATCCCATGTTCCCCGTCCACTCGTTCCTCCTAGGCGCGGACAAGTACGGAATCACCTCTCTCCGCAACGTCGACAAGCTGCCGACAACCGGATCCACCCTGATCGTTGCACCGCTGCCGATCGTCGGGGGAACGGGGAGCCCGGCACGCGTCTTCGCCCTCGTGGACGCCCCGTGAGTGAAACTGTGACGGTGTCCGCCCTCGTCGGGCGGACTTTGGCGGATCTTGGCGTCGGGCATGTCTTCGGGGTTGTCGGCAGCGGCAACTTCGACGTCGTCAATGCGCTCCGGGCCGAAGGAGTGCCGTTCACGGCTGCCCGCCATGAAGGCGGCGCTGCCACCATGGCGGACGCCTACGCACGGATGTCCAGCAAGGTGGGTGTCGTCAGCACGCACCAGGGCTGCGGCCTGACCAATGCCGTAACCGCAATCGGAGAGGCGGCGAAGAGCAGGACCCCCATGATCGTCCTGACGGCTGACACCCAGGCCGCCGCCGTGCGCTCGAATTTCAGGATTGACCAGGATGCGCTGGCCCGCAGCGTCGGCGCCGTCGCCGAGCGGGTCCATTCGGCCGAATCCGCCGCTGCGGACACCGTGCGGGCGTTCCGCACCGCGCTCAATGAACGGCGGACCGTTGTCCTGAGCCTTCCCCTGGATGTTCAGAAAACGCAGGCACCAGCCCCTGGTCACAGTGTTCAGCTGACGGCGCCTGCCCGCGTGCGCCCGGATTCCGCAGGTGTTGATCAGCTCGTGCGCCTGCTTCGGGACGCTGAGCGGCCGGTCTTCGTTGCCGGGCGCGGCGGCCGGGGCGCCCGTGCTGAGATTCTTGCCCTTGCCGAGCACTGCGGGGCACTCATAGCAACCTCCGCTGTGGCTAACGGGCTCTTTACCGGAGAAGCGTTCAACCTGGGGATTTCCGGCGGTTTCTCCTCTCCGGCCACAGCCGAGCTCATCTCCGGCGCCGACCTGATCGTCGGCTGGGGCTGCACCTTGAACATGTGGACCATGCGGCACGGCAGGCTGATCGCCGATGACGCGAAGGTGGTCCAAATCGACGTCGAGGACGCATCCCTCGGAGCCAACAGGCCGATTTCCTGGGCCTGCTCGGTGATGCTGGGCTTACCGCCGCAGACGCGCTGCAGTCGCTGAAGGGGCAGCAGCCGGCCGCCGCACAAAAGTACCGCACCCCGGCAAACGCGCTGCTCATCAAGGAGTTCTCCAGATGGCGGGACGTGGAGACGCCTGACCTCTCGACACCCACGCGAATCGATCCCCGGGTCCTGAGCAGGGAGCTCGACACCCTCCTTCCGGCTGAACGCATAGTGTCCGTGGACTCCGGAAACTTCATGGGTTACCCCAGCCAGTATCTGGCCGTTCCCGACGAGTTCGGGTTCTGCTTCACGCAGGCCTTTCAGGCCGTCGGACTGGGACTTTCCACAGCTATCGGGGCGGCCATGGCGCAGCCGGGCCGGCTGCCGGTCCTGGGTGCCGGCGACGGCGGATTCCTCATGGGAATCAGTGAGCTGGAAACCGCGGTCCGACTGGGCCTGCCCCTCGTGTGCATTGTCTACAACGATGCGGCCTACGGCGCGGAAGTACACCATTTCGGCCACGGCGACGAGGAAGTTGACCTCGGCAGCGTCACCTTTCCGGACACCGATATTGCGGCCATTGCCAGGGGATTCGGTGCTGAAGCAGTCACGGTGCGAACGGTGGAGGACCTGCAGTCCGTAGAAGCGTGGGTTGCTGCCTATGAGAAAGGCACCCAGGACCGCCCGCTGGTCATCGATGCGAAAATCGCGTCCGATGGCGGTTCCTGGTGGCTCGCCGAAGCGTTCCAGGGTCACTGACCTCCGTGAGCGCTCGGTTAGAACAGCCGTCTACCCTTTCGACCCGGTGCGGATTAGGATTCTCGGCACCCGGTGGACGAGACCCGTTCGCCGCTGACTGTCCCATGCCGGCGTCAAAGGAGTAGCCATGTCCAACAATCTGCTGCCGTCCGCCCCGCCTGTGCTACAGGAATATTACCGCATCCTGACCGCCGGCCCGGAGGCGTTCGACGACGGTCAGGGGCTCCGCGGACTTCTCTCAGACCGGCTCGATTTCACCGGGGCCATCGCCGGCCACGTCCCTGACGCCAAGGAGGGATTCCTGCAGGGGGTAACCGGCTTCATCGGGACCGTGCGCGGCATCGATGTCATCCGGGACGTTCATGACGAGGCGGGCTCGGCGGTTCTGTACGACGCCGAATTGCCCGGCGGGACGGTTCGCTTTGCGGAGTTCTTCACCTTCGCTGACGGCGTCATCAACACGCTGGACGTGCACTACGACGGAGCGGACTACATCGCCAAGGGCGGCCGTTAACCGCCGCTGAGTGTCCTCATGCGGCCGCTCCCTGCCGGCGCGGCCCGCTTCCCGCACCAGGAGGAGGCCAACACGGAAAAGGGCTCCGCCGGAGGAAATCCGGCCGAGCCCTTTTCGGGAAGATCTCCCCGGTGCTTTTACAGAAAGTTACCGCTGGACGGCACCGAACCGTTCGGCGGCCAGAGCGACGGCGGCTGCCCGGGACTCCGACGCCTCATCAGCGGTCAGGGTCCGGTCCGGAGCGCGGAAGCGCAGGGCGAACGCCAGTGACTTGTGCCCCTCGTCGATGCCCTTGCCGGAGTAGACATCGAACAGCGAGATGTCTTCGAGCAGTTCCCCGGCGCCTTCGCGCAGGGTCTCCAGCACCGTCTCGGCGGGGATGGCGGCTTCCACCACCAGGGCCACGTCCTGCGTGGTGGCCGGGAACGAGGAAATCTCGCGGGCCACAATCACCTCAGGCGCGGCGTCGAACAGCGCATCGGCGTCGAGCTCCAGCGCCACGGTGCGGGCCGGCAGGTCGCGGGCGGCCAGCAGCTTCGGATGCAGCTCACCGGCGTAGCCCACCGTCTCGCCGCTGCGCAGTGAGAGCTTGGCGGTGCGGCCCGGGTGGAAGGCCTGGTGCTCGCCCTGGCTCACCACCAGTTCCACACCCAGCACGTCGCCCATCAGGCGGGCTGTGTCGACGGCGTCGGCCCAGTCCCAGGCACGCGGGGTGTAGCCGGCGCCCGGCTGCGACTCGTGTCCGGTGAACAGGACGCCAATGTGCAGCGGCTGGTCCGGAACGCCCTCATACAGGGAATCCAGAACTTCCTCGGAGGGACGAACCCCCAGCGGCGGAATCGTTTCGGTTCCCAGCTGCTCACCCGGCAGGAAGACCGACCCGGATTCGAACAGGGCCAGGTCCCGGAACCCGCGGGACAGGTTGCGCTTGGCCACCTCGAACAGCCCCGGCAGCACCGAGGTGCGCAGGTAGCCGAACTCCGCGCTGAGCGGGTTGGCCAGCTTGACCGCGGCCGGCGGGGTGCCGGCGTCGGGCGTTCCGAAGGTGTTGTTGTCCTCCTCCGTGACGAACGGGTAGGACAGCACCTCGGTCAATCCGGCGGCGGCGAGGGCCTGCTGCAGGCGGCGGCGCTGCTGCTGGATGCGGGTCAGTCCGCGGCCGGGAGGGGCCGTGGGCAGAGTGGAGGGAATGTTCTCGTAGCCGACCAGGCGGATGATTTCCTCGGTGAGGTCCTCACGCGTTTCCAGGTCCGAACGCCAGCTCGGCGGGGTCACCGAGTAGCCGGCAGCAGTCTTGTCCACCTCGGCGCCCAGCGCGGTGAGGGTGCCGGTGATCTGGTCTTCGCTGAAGTCGTAGCCGATCAGCTTCGATGCGAAGTCCACCGGCAGGTCGATGGCCTTGGCCTCGGGCTTGGTGCCGGCGTCGGTCACTGACGCTTCGGCGGTGCCGCCGGCCAGCTCGGTCAGCAGGTCCACGGCCCGCTGCGCGGCGACGTCGGCAATGTTCCAGTCCACGCCGCGTTCGAAGCGCTTGGACGCTTCCGAGGGCAGGCGGTGCCGGCGGCGGGAGCGGCCAATGCTGACTTCCTCGAAGTGCGCGGCTTCGATGAGCACGTTCTGCGTGGCATCGGAGACCTCGGTCTCCGCGCCGCCCATCACGCCGGCAATGCCAATGGCGCCGGAACCGTCGGTGATGAGCAGATCCTCGGGATCCAGGATGCGGACCTTCTCATCCAGCGTCTTCAGCGTCTCCCCGGCAGCGGCACGGCGCACCACAATGTCACCGGACAGCTTGTCCAGGTCATAGAAGTGCAGCGGCTGGCCGAGTTCGAGCATCACGTAGTTGGAGATATCCACGATCAGGGAAATCGAGCGCATTCCCGCCAGGCGCAGCCGCGAAGCCATCCACGGCGGCGTCGGTCGCGTGGGATCCACGCCGCGGACGGTGCGGGCCACAAAGCGGTCGCAGCCGGCCTTGCCATAGATCGGCGCTTCGTCTTCCAGACGCACGCCGTAGCCCTTGCCGTCGGCTTCGGGCACGACGACGGCGCCGGCCGGGTCGGTGAACTTCGTTCCGGTGGCGTGCGCGTACTCCCGGGCAGCGCCGCGGATGGAGAAGACGTAGCCGCGGTCCGGCGTGACGTTGATTTCGGCAGCCTGGTCGTAGAGTCCCAGCAGCTCCATCGCATCGGTGCCGACCTCCGGGTCGAGTCCCAGGGTGGAGAGCACCAGGATGCCGTCGTGGTCTTCACCGATGCCCAGTTCGCGCACGGAGGCGATCATGCCGGCCGAAACGTGGCCGTAGGTCTTGCGCGGGCTGATCCGGAAATTTCCGGGCAGTACGGCGCCGGGCAGGGTGACCACAACCTTGTCCCCCACGGCGAAGTTGTGCGCACCGCACACGATGCCCTGCACACCGGACGGGTCGATGCCGTCACCGGCGAGCGTCTGCTCGGTGCCCTCGGGCACCACGCGGACGGAGCACCAGTTAATGGTCTTGCCGTTCTTCTGCGGCTCGGGCTCCATGGAGAGCACCTGGCCTACAACGATCGGGCCCGAGAGTTCGTCGGTGGGACGGTGGACGTCCTCTTCCTCCAGGCCTACTTTGACCAGTTCGGCCATAACGTCTTCGGCGGTTGCGTCCGCCGGAACCTGGGCATACTCGCGCAGCCAGGAAAGTGGGATTCTCACTCAGATCTCCATCCCGAAGTGTTCGCTGAAACGTACATCGCCCTCGATCATGTCGCGCATGTCCCCTACTTCGTTGCGGAACATCAGTGCGCGTTCAATACCCATGCCGAAGGCAAAACCTGAATAGACCTCGGGATCAATGCCGGCCGCGCGCAGCACGTTCGGATTGACCATGCCGCAGCCGCCCCACTCGATCCAGCGCGGGCCGCCCTTGGCACCGGGATGCCAGATGTCCAGCTCGGCGCTGGGCTCGGTGAACAGGAAGTAGTTCGGGCGCAGGCGGACCTTGGCTTCGTCGCCGAACAGCACGCGGGTGAAGTGCTCCAGCGTGCCGACGAGGTCGGCCATGGTCAGGCCCTTGTCGATGGCCAGGCCTTCGAACTGGTGGAAGACCGGCGTGTGGGTGGCATCGAGTTCGTCGGTGCGGAACACCTTGCCCGGGCACAGCACATAGATGGGCAGGTCGCGTTCGAGCATGGAGCGCACCTGGACCGGCGAAGTGTGCGTGCGCATCACCAGGTGGGCTTCGGGCGGCTCGACAAAGAAGGTGTCCTGCATTTCGCGGGCCGGGTGGTCCGGCTTGAAGTTCAGGGCGTCGAAGTTGAACCACTCCGACTCGACCTCGGGGCCTTCGGCGATTTCCCAGCCCATGCCCACGAAGATGTCGCTGACGCGGTCCTGCAGGGTGGAGAGCGGGTGGCGGCCGCCCATGCGGCGGCGGCGCGGCGCTGCGGTGACATCCACGGCCTCTTCGACCAGGATCCGCGCGTCGCGCTCGGCTTCCAGTTCCACGGTGCGGGCCGCGAGCGCGGCGTTGATGCGGCCCCGGGCCGGGCCGATCAGTTTGCCGGCGGCGGACTTCTGATCCTTGGGAAGGGAACCGATGGTGCGGTTGGCCAGGCTCAGCGGCGACTTGTCACCGGCAACGGCGATGCGGACGTCCTTAAGGGCGTCCAGGTCCGCTGCAGCAGCGATGGCGGCGAGCGCGGAGTCGACGGCGGCACCAACTGCCGCTTCATCCAGCGGATTGGGCGGCTCGGGGACGGTGTCTGGGGACGGCGTCCCCGGTATGGAGTTCGACATGTACAGTTCTTTACCTATTTCCGGCCCTGTTGATGGACGTTTTGATGGGCGTTGGTCGTGGAAAAACGAGGGAAAATGCCCGTAGCTTCCAGTCTAACCAACCCGGACTGTGACCCGGGCATGACGACGGCGGGGATGACCGGGAATGATCCGCACGTGACGGGTCCGGCGTGGCGTCCCTACACTGACAGCGTGAACCGTCCCCGCACTGCTGCCCCCTCCCGGTTCCGCACGTTTTTTGTGAGGCTCCGCCGGTTGCTGAACATCGTCAACCTGAGCACCCCCGCCGGGATTGCCCTGGCCCGCGCCGGTGGATGCCGGATTTCCCGGGGCCCGGACGGACTGCTGCTGGCCGGCGGCTGGACCTGGCCGCTGCCCCGGGCAGCCGCCTTCACGGTGGGCAACGTGATCCTGTACCGCTCCCGGGCCGCTGCTTCGTTTCGCCCCGGACCAGCCGGACACACCGGACCCGCGGTCAAAACCGCAGCGCCCGGCAGTGCCGTCAGCAGCCTGCTGCGGCACGAGTCCCGGCACAGCAGCCAGTACGCGGCGTTCGGGCCGGTGTTCCTGCCGCTCTATTTCCTCGCGGCGGCGATCTCCACGCTCCGGACCGGGGATCCGGCGTCGGGCAATGTTTTTGAGCGGCTGGAGGGACTGGAGGACGGCGGTTACCGGCGCCCCGGGCATGCCTCCCCTGTGCCGCTCCCCGGACCCGGCTCCCCCTAACCCTGTCCCCCACCTAACCCTGTCCCCTAACCCTGTCCCCTAACCCTGTCCCCCGCCGCTCCCGCTGACGCCGCAGGGACTGTCCCGGCATTAGTACATGTGTTCTAATGGACGGCATGAGATGGGAAGCCCAGGAACCAAAGGCGGCCGGCACGCAGGATGCGCTGCTGGCCCTGCAGGGCGTGGTGCGCAGCGTCAAGACACCGGAATTTGCTGGGATCACCTTTCACGAAGTGATAGCCAAGTCAGCCCTGAACAAGGTGGGGAAGACATCCGGAATGCCGTTCGGCTGGACCATCAATCCCTACCGTGGCTGCAGCCACGGCTGCGTCTACTGCTTCGCGCGGAAAACACATACCTACCTGGACCTGGACAGCGGCCTGGATTTCGACAGCCAGCTGGTGGTCAAGACCAACGTGGCGGAAGTGCTCCGCTGTGAGCTGCGGCGTCCGTCCTGGCAGCAAGAGCACGTCGCGATGGGCACCAACACCGATCCCTATCAGCGGGCCGAAGGCCGGTACCGGCTGATGCCGGACATCATCAAGGCACTCGCCGCCTCCGGAACGCCGTTTTCCATCCTGACCAAGGGCACGCTGCTGGCCCGGGACCTTCCGCTGCTCAGGAGCGCCGGGCAGGACACGGAGATCGGCATGGGAATCTCCCTGGCCCTGCTGGATCCGGATTTGGCCCACCGGGTGGAGCCGGGAACACCCACGCCAAAAGCGCGGCTGGAGCTGATCAGCCGGCTGCGGGATGCCGGCCTGCCCTGCTCCGTGATGGCCATGCCAATCCTGCCCTGGCTGACCGACGGCGATGAGTCCTTGGACGCCCTCTTCGGCGCCCTGGCTGCTGCCGGCGCCACCGGAGTAACCGCCGGGGCACTGCATCTGCGTCCGGGCGCCCGGGAATGGTTCCTCACGTTCATTGCCCGCGACTACCCGCATCTATCAGGCAAGTACGCCCGGCTGTACGGCGGCGGAACCTACGCCTCCAAGGAGTACCGGCAGTGGCTGGCCGGCCGCGTGCAGTTCTTCAAGAAAAGACACGGCTTCACCTCGAAGGCACAGTTCCTGCCCTCCCGGACCGATACGCCAGCCCGCCCCGGACAGCCCGCCCGGGTAACCGGGGCAGGACCCGCAGTTCCAGCCTTTGCCGCGGAGGCAAACCCGGTTGCCCAAACGCTCTTCTGAGCCGCCCGAGAAAAACGCCAAACCGCAGCGTGGAGCCCGGCGGTAAGCGCCGGGAGCTGCGCCGCTACGGCCGGGCGGCAGTCTCCAACAGTGCCCCGACGATGGGAAGATCGGCGGGAATCCAGGCCAAAGCGTTCAGCTCCCCGGGGTCGAGCGCAACCCACCGCAGCTCGTCATGGTCCTCCAGCGGAGAAGGAGTACCCTCGGTTACCTCGGCAAGCCACACCCGCATGGCTGCTTTTACGTTCAGCGGCCACCCCTGCTCCCCGGCCCGCGGATTTCGGCACCGAGCCGAACCTCAATCCCGAGTTCTTCCTGCAGTTCCCGGTGCAGGCCCTCTTCGCAGGTCTCGCCGGCTTCGACCTTGCCGCCGGGGAACTCCCACATACCGGCATACTGCTCGGGCGCTGTGCGGCGTGCAGCCAGCATTTTCGTGGGAGCGGCCAGACTGTCCACGAGTGCGGCACCAACAACTTGTTTCAGTTCGGAATTAGACACGGATCGAGTCTACGGCCCGGTCTGGACTAAACTGGGCGGGACAGCGCTGTTGCGGTTACCGCCAAGCCCCGGAGCATCTACGCCGGCAGGGGCCGTGCGCGTCCCTTCCCAAACGTTGGCGGCCGCCCGCGCCAGGCCGCCCTCCGACTTCCCCGCAGAAAGCCTGCAGGTTTCTGGGGAATCCTCGCGGATTCTTATGGTTTCCACGGATTTCCAGGGGTTTCCATGGTTTTGCGGCGGACTTCCACGGTTTGCCGCGGTTTTTCTGCGCGTTCCCGGCCTGCGGCGACCGCCCGGCCTCACACCGCATTTGTTCTGAAAGAGATCTATGTCGTCGTCCTCACCCGCACGCAACGCCAAGCGGGCCTCACTGGCCATCTTCGCCCTCGCCGTCGGCGGATTCGCCATCGGCACCACGGAGTTTGCCATCATGGGCCTGCTCCAGGAAATGGTCACCGAGCTGGGGATCTCCGTTCCCGCGGGCGGCCACGTCATTTCCGCCTATGCCCTCGGCGTGGTGGTCGGCGCTCCGGTCCTCGCCGCCCTCGGGGCACGGATGCCGCGCAAAAAACTCGCGGTGGGGCTGATGGTCCTCTTCGCGGTGGGCAATCTGTCCTCGTTCTTTGCCCCGGATTACGCATGGCTGCTGGTCAGCCGCTTTGTCTCCGGCCTGCCCCACGGAGCCTTCTTCGGCGTCGCCGCCGTGATCGCCGCGTCGCTGGTGGCACCCACCCGCCGGGCCCGTGCCATCTCCATGGTGATGCTGGGCCTCAGCATCGCCAACGTGGTCGGCGTTCCGTTTGCCACATGGCTGGGCCAGCAGGCCGGGTGGCGCTGGATGTTTGTCCTGGTAGGGGGCATTGGACTGCTGACTGTGGTCCTCATGGTGCGGTTTGTCCCGTATCAGGCAGCCCTTCCCGGAGCCAGCATCCGGCGCGAACTCGGTGCCCTGCGCCGGGTCCAGGTGTGGCTGGCCCTGCTGGTGGGCACCGTGGGCTTCGGCGGCTTCTTTGCGGTGTACGCCTACATCTCCCCCACGATGACCAATGTGGCGGGCTTTAATGCTGAGCTGCTGCCGCTGATCGTTGGCCTGTATGGCTTGGGCAACGTGGCCGGGAACATTGCCGGCGGACGCCTTGCGGACCGCAGCGTCATGCGGAGCATCTACGGGATTCTGGCCGGCACCGTCCTGATCCTGGCGTCGTACGCGTGGCTCGTCCAGTACAAGGCCGGGGCACTGGCGTTGGTGTTCCTGGTTGGAGCCATCGGGTCCATGCTGGTTCCGCCGCTGCAGACCCGCTTGCTGGATGTCTCCCCCGATGCCCAATCTCTGGCATCGTCCCTGACCCACTCAGCGTTGAATATGGCTAATGCGCTCGGGGCCCTGCTGGGCGGGTTGGTCATCGCCTGGGGCTGGGGTTACCGCTCGCCCGCCGTCGTCGGCGCCGTCCTGGCCCTGATGGGACTGGGCATCGCCCTGCTGAGTGGCTGGCTGGACCGGAAGGGTCCCAGCCTGCCTGCAGAGTCCGTGGGGCAGGCAGCCTCGGAACAAGCACCCGTTCAATAGGAGCACCGGCCGGCGCCTTGAAGGGCCGGGGCGGACTATGGCGTGGGCGGGCCATGCGCCCTGACCCGCCCGCTGTGCGGGCATCAGGAGGGGCTCCGCCCGGTCTGGACTCAACGCGCGTTCCCGCACGTGATCCGCCCGTTTCCAGCGGCGCCTCGGCCTCTGGCGCTGCCGGGTGCTAGCGGTTCTGGGCGCGCGCCGACGCGTAAAGGCACACTGTGGCCGCGGTTCCCACATTGAGGCTTTCGGCCCGCCCGTATACCGGCACTGCCACACGGTAGTCGGCTTCGGCCAGCGCGGCGTCGGACAGGCCCTGGGCTTCATTACCGAAGAGCCAGGCGGTGGAGTTCTCCAGCCGCGGCTGGGACGGTTCGGCCACGGCGGCGGGGGTGGCGCCGTCGGCCTCTTCCGGAGCGGCAGGTGCCAAACGCCGCAGCGCGCTTTCGTCCTGGAGCCGGTCAAGGTCCACGTTTCCGTAACCGTCGGCGGCCAGGACAGTCAGGCCGTGCGCGCGCAGGGCGGACATCAGGAAATCGAGCTCGACGCCGGTGACCACCGGCAGGTGGAAGAGCGAGCCGGCCGTGGAACGCACGGCTTTGGGGTTGTGGATATCCACGCTGGAGGAGGTCAGCACCACGGCGTCGGCGCCGGCCGAATCAGCGGCACGCAGAATGGTGCCGGCGTTTCCGGGGTCGCGGACTTCGCACAGGACGGCAACCATCCGGACACCGGAGGCCAGCACATCGTCCAGGTCATACTCCGCAATGCGGCACACGGCCACGATGCCCTGCGGAGAAATGGTGGTGGCCATCGCGCCGATGACCTCATCGGTGGCCAGCCGCAGCGGCAGCCCGGCTGCCAAGTCGGCCAGCTCCGGCATCCGCTCCAGGCACGCTTCGGTGGCGAAGACTTCAAGTACGACGCCGGCCCCGCCGGCCGAGGCGTCGGCCCGGTGGCTCAGCAGCGCCTCACGGACGGCCTGCGGCCCTTCGGCCACAAAGCGGCCCGTCTTCGACGCGCCGGGCGCCCGGCCAGCTTCGCCACATCCCGTACCCGATCTGCTCGGGGATTGGCCATTGGCGGAGCCGGCGGGCGCCCAACAGTATTCATGATCGGTTAATAACCGATTTCTAGCCCTGGAACTTCTGGCGGGATTCTCCGCCAGCAGGCTCCAGTCCGGCAGCCTTGGCGGCTTCGACGGAGTTGAACCAGTACTCGGCTACGGTCTGCTCGTACCAGGTGGAACCCGGAACGTGGTACTTGCCGGAGCCCAGGTTGCCCTTGATGACAAAACCCTCGGGAGCGTCGCCTTCGGAAGCCTTGAAGCCACCCTGGGCGTCAGCAACAGCAGCAGCCGGCTTGGAGGCAGCCGGAGCAGCCTTGGCAGCGGGAGCAGCAGCAACGGCCGGAGCCGAGGTGTCGGACGGCAGGGCGTTCTTGGCGATCTGCACCAGCGTGGCGAACGCGGCGGCGTCGTTGACGGCCAGTTCTGCCAGCATGCGGCGGTCAACCTGGATCTCGGCAGCCTTCAGGCCCTGGATCAGGCGGTTGTAGGTCAGGCCGTTGGCGCGGGATGCAGCGTTGATGCGCTGGATCCACAGGCGGCGGAAGTCGCCCTTGCGCTTGCGGCGGTCGCCGTAGCTGTACACGAACGAGTGCAGCAGCTGCTCTTTGGCCTTGCGGACCAGACGTGAACGCTGTCCGCGGTAACCCTTGGCGCGCTCGAGGATAACCCGACGCTTCTTATGGGCGTTTACCGCCCGCTTCACACGTGCCACGTGCGTACTCCTTTGGATAAATCTTCCGTGCACCTGCACTCAGGTACTCGGCCTGGATTCAGGCCCGGAAAAGCTTGATGGTGTGACGGAAGCCCGGACGGGCCGCCTGTCGAGGGGGGAAAGACTAGATGCCCAGCATCTTCTTGATGACCTTGGCGTCTGCCGGGGCAACGAGCTTGTCGCTGGCAAGGCGGCGCGTCAGCGTGGACGGCTTGTGCTCGAGGTAGTGGCGGCGGTTGGCCTGCTGGCGCTTGAGCTTGCCGGTACCGGTCAGCTTGAAGCGCTTCTTGGCGCCACTGTGGGTCTTCATCTTCGGCATGACTACCGATCTCCTTTGGGTTTCCGCAGGCTTAGAGCCTGCGGGGCTTTGGGCACCTTGCAGTGCCGGGGGTTTACTGGACGCCGGGACGTCCTGCGGGGAAAAGCTGAGTTCTACTCCGCAGTTCCGGGCTTGCTCTGGCTTGCTGCACCCCGTGAAGGAGCAGCCTTGCCAGCAGGTTTGGATGCTGCGGCCGGCTTGGGACGGGCAGCAGGCTTGGGTGCCGGCTTCATGGCCGTGGGCTTGGGCACTGCAGCCGGCTTGGGAGCCGGCGCGGGCTTCGACTCGGCGGGAGCAGGCGCTGCGGCGGGTGCCTCTGCAACCGGCTTCGGAGCCGGAGCCTTGGCTGCTTCCGCCGCGCGGCGTGCGTCCGCTGCTGCCTTTTCGGCGGCAGCCTGGGCACGCTTTTCAGCCATCTCCTTATCGGCCTTTTCCTTCTCGGCGCGGGCCTTGTCAGCCTCGGCCGCGGAAGAACCAAGCCGCAGGCCGTCGGGCAGAAGATCCGCCAGGCTCTGCGTCAGCGGCGCCTTGTTTTCAGCGGAGGTATCAACCCGTGCGGGTGCTTCCCCGTTCTTGACCGCTTCGTTGGCTGCCCTGGCATCGGCACGCTGCGACGCGCGGCGCGCTTCGGCCTTGGCTTCGGCCTTGTTCTTCAGCGGTCCAATAACCATGACCATGTTGCGGCCGTCGATGCGGGGAGTGGATTCCACTACGCCCACCTCGGCGACGTCGGCTGCGAACTTGTTCAGCAGCTTCATGCCCATTTCCGGGCGCTGCTGTTCACGGCCGCGGAACTGGATCATGGCCTTGACCTTATCTCCGGCAGCGAGGAAGCGCATGGCATGCCCGCGCTTGGTCTCATAGTCGTGAGTGTCGATCTTCAGGCGGAAACGAATTTCCTTCAGAACGGTGTTCGTCTGGTTCTTGCGTGCCTCACGGGCCTTGACGGCGGCTTCGTACTTGTACTTGCCGAAGTCCATTAGTTTGCACACCGGAGGCTTTGCCTGCGGTGCCACCTCAACAAGATCCAGGTCGGATTCGGCTGCCAGACGCAGGGCGTCTTCGATACGGACAACCCCAACTTGCTCTCCAGCCGGTCCTACCAGCCGCACCTCAGGGACGCGGATTCGATCATTGATTCTTGGCTCGCTAATGTTGCAGCTCCTGATTTCTTCAAAACGGCTACCGCCTGCAACTGAAGAAGGCCCCCAATTGCACGCGCAATCGGAGGCCTCGAGGGGTCGGCGGGTGCTGCGTCAGCAGCAACCTCCCGGATTGATTGGTCCAGGCAATGCCTGGACCCGCCACCGGGGGCCGACCGTACCCGGCAACTCTGCTTCTGCACAGGCGCCCTAAGGCACGCGGACTGAAGATTCAGGCTGACGCGGGTGGGAGGATTCTCCGCTTGCATACTGGTTGATGTGACGCAGTCAACAACCGCTTCAAGAAGGGCGCTGAAAGTAACGACAACCAGTTGGTCTGTGACAAGCTTACCAGTATGAGTACCCCACAGAGCAACCCGGCGGACGAGCACACCCGTCATTCCTTCCCCGGCACCCCGGAAGAGGTGCACACCCCTTCGGCTGAAGAGCAGGAAGTGGCGGCCCAAATGCGTGACATCGCAGAGGTCCCCGCAATCGAAGTTATCACCACCGCCGCCGTCCACCTGATGAGCGCCGCCGCCGTTAAGTGCGGCCTCGCCGAAGGAGACGACGCCGAGGAACTGAAGGACCTGGATGAGGCCCGGAAACTGATCGTCGCGCTGGCCGGCTTTGTTACCGCCGCCGCTCCCGAAATCGGCAGCCGGCACGCCGGTCCGCTGCGCGACGGCCTGCGCTCCCTGCAGCTGGCCTTCCGCGAGGCGTCCCTGGTCCAGGATCCCCCGGCAAGGGCCCCGGCGAGAAGTTCACCGGTCCCGTTAACTAGCTTTCGCATTCCCTGAGCCCGGCGGGCCCGCAGTTCGCGGTGGCCCGCCGGGCTTTTCGCTGTCCGAAAGAATGCGTAACCTGTACGGGACGTTCAACGGAAGGCGGTGACGCCCGATGGGCAGCACGGGTGCCGAGGCCTACAGGAAAAGGCTCGAACAGGCAGCACGGCTCAAGGCTGCGGGAACGCCGGAGAATGCGGGCTACAAGATGCCCGAGGGCCTCGGCGGCGCACGGGAGGATGAGCTTGCTGCGAAACGCCGGAAAATCAGCGCGGCAGACAAAGCCGATTACCTAATCCGTGACGCCATGAACCGTGGGGAGTTCCAGGATCTGCGTTACGCCGGCAAGCCGATCCCCGGCCTTGGTGACCCGGACCCGGACTGGTGGATCAAGCGCCTGATCAAACGGGAGAACATCTCCGGTCTCGGCCCGCCCGCCCTGCTGCTGAGGGTCGAGGATGAGGAGTTCGGGCCGCGGCTGGACCGGCTGCCCTCCGAGCGGCAGGTGCGCGACGCCGTGGAGGACTTTAACTCGCGCATCATCGAGGCGCGCCGGCAGTTGCTGGGCGGGCCGCCCGTCATCACTAAGCTCCGCGACGCCGAGGAGGAAGTGCGCGGCTGGCGGGAGCGCCGGGGCCTGCCAGCCGGAGAGCCGGAGGCGGAAGCGCTGGCTGCGGCGGCAAACGGAGCCGGTACGGCCGATACGACCCGGCGGCCCGGTCCCCGGCGCTGGCTGCGCCGCCTCCGCGAACGGCTTGCCCACGGTCGGCCGGGCCGGCTGCCGGAGTAGCCCGGGAGGCCCGCCAATCCGTCCTGCGCTTCAAGGGCTGCGCCACCGGGCCTGCACCACCCCGGCGGTTCTACGCAGCCGGCAGCCGCTGCCCGCGGCGGCTGACCTTCCGCACGCTCAGGGTGACCAGCACCAGCAGCGTGGCAGAGACCCCGGCAACCGTGAATCCGGCCCAGGGACCAACGAAATCGATTGCTGCACCGGCCAGCGGTGCACCAAGTGCCGTCCCCGAGGTCAGGGCGGAGCCGTACCAGCCCATCGCCTCTCCGCGCCGTTCCTCGGACACCAGATCGGCAACCCGTTCCGAAGCCGAGGACAGCACCGGAGCACACAGCAGACCGGCGGGAATGGAGAGCAGCGCCAGGCTGATTGTGTCCGTGGCCAGGGCCATGGGAAGGGTCAGGACGGCCATGGCCAGCAGCAGGAGCATGGGCGAGATCCGCCGGCGCATGGCCCCGTAAGTCAGGCCGCCCACCACGGAGGCCGCACACCAGACGGCGAACACGATGCCTACCTGCTGGGGCTGGCCGGTGTGCTCGACCAATGCCACAATGCCGACGTCGGAACTGGACAGCAGCAGCCCGGCACCCACCGCCACGGCAAAGACCACGGCCACGCTGAGCGTAAACCAGGAGAATCCCGACTTCAGCCGCGCACCGCGGCTGAGGGCCGCCAGCGGCTGCAGCTCTGATGAGGCCTCTGACAGGTGCGCGGGCGCGGCGGCCACCACGGCCGCATTGGCGGCCTCGCGTTCCTGCACCGCAGACGCAGCATCACGCGGATTGTCGGAGCGCGTGGGCGGATTGAACCAAATCAGCAGCAGGCCTGCGAGCGAGGTGGTAACACCCACCAGGGTCAGTCCGATCACGGAGGAGAACGATGTGGCCAGGACGGCTCCCAGCGCGGGTCCGCCCATGAACACGACTTCGGTGGCGATCGAATCCAGGGCAAAGGCGGTTCGGCGCTGGTCCCCCGTGGCGAGCACGCCGAGGGACTGGCGGACCACGCTAAAGACCGGAAGGGTGAAAACGCCGCCGATCAGTGCCAGGACGAGCAGCCACTGATAGCTGGCGTGCGGGGCGATGGACCAGATGACGGCCTCGGAGACCACCGAGGGAATCAGGGCGCGGCGCAGGCCAACGTTGTCCACGCGGCGGCCGCGCCACGGGGCGCCGACGGCTATGCCCACGGTCACGACGGCGGCAACGGCACCGGCTTTGGCGTATCCCATGTCCATGGTCAGGACCACATGCAGGGTCAGCAGCACGCCGGCGGCGGAATGCGGGAACCGGGCGATCATGCCCACCAGCAGCAGCCGGCGGATGGGGGCGATACGGAGCAACTCCCCGTAGGCGGAGAAATTCACGGCACTTCACTTCCGGCGGTCCCCCGCCCAGCAAGGTCAGCGCGTGATTTTGAGATCCAGGGAATCCACGCGCTCAACGAATAACGGATCGGCAGCGAGGCGTTGCTGCAGCGTGCCGGCGATGCCCTGCACCGCCTGCGCATCCAGTCCCGGTGCCAGGTGAAGGACCATTCTAAGCTCAGGACCGGCACCACCCCGGCCACCACCGTTCCGCGCGCCGACCGTGTCACCGTTCCCGGTCCCTGGACGAGCTGAACGCCCGTGACGGCGGGTTCGGCGTCGACTGCTGCCGATACCGCCTGCGCCACCTCCTCATCGGCGTACGAGGGGGTCCAGGGCCGCTGCTGGGCCAGGGCCCACATGGCCGGGCGGCGCACGACGAAGGTGACGTCGGCACCGGGATCCACGACCAGCAGCTGCGCCTCCTCCGATACGGCGGAGAGGGCGGCGCGGGCGGCATACACAGCCACCGGGCGGGCCTCCGGGTGCCATTGCTGCAGCGCCGGTACGGAGGTGAAGACCGGCAGCGCCTTGCGCCCGTCGGGAGCGGTGAGGGTAACCAGTGCCATATCGGCCTCTTTGTCCGCGGTGAGTCCGTGCTCGGACTCCGCCTCGGCGCCCAGGGTCGCCACGATGGGTACAAAGACGCGGGCGGTGGCCAGCGCGGCGACCACGTCCGCTTCCGTGCCTGTACCCTCTTCCAGCGCCGCTGCGGCGGCGAGGTATCCGGCGTCGGCCGCACCGTCGTCGGCGTCGAAATTGTGCAGCGGATTGCCGTCGCCGGAGAGGTCCCGGCCGGACCAGGGCTGCCCGGCGGAGTCGGAGGGCCCTCCGGCCCCGGCGAGGGCGGCGGCGATATGTCCGGGGAGGGCGCGCTCAGCCATGGGTCCTAGCGCTCCGGATGTCCGGCGATGTCGAACGCCTGCGGAAGCGTGAAGGCGCCGGCGTAGAGGGCTTGCCCACGATGGTGCCTTCCAGACCGAGCGGAACGAGTTCGCGCAGGGCAGCCAGATCGTCCAGGGACGAGATGCCGCCGGAGGCGACCACGGGCCGGTCGGTGCGCTTCAGCACCTCCCGCAGCAGCTCCAGGTTGGGACCGCGCAGCGTGCCGTCCTTGGTGACGTCGGTGACCACGTAGCGCGGGCAGCCGGCGTCCTCCAGCCGGGCCAGGACCTCCCAGAGATCCCCGCCTTCCTTCGTCCAGCCGCGCGCGGCCAGGGTGGTGCCGCGGACATCGAGTCCGACGGCGATGGCCTCGCCGTAGCGGGCGATGGCACTGGCGGTCCATTCCGGATTCTCCAGCGCGGCAGTGCCCAGGTTTACCCGGCTGGCACCGAGTTCCAGGGCCAGGTCCAGGGAAGCGTCGTCCCGGATGCCGCCGGAGAGCTCCACCTTGATGTCCAGTTCCTCCACTACGCGCTTGAGCAGCGGAAGGTTGGAACCGCGGCCGAAAGCTGCGTCCAGGTCCACCAGGTGAACCCAGTCGGCGCCGTCGTTCTGCCAGGCCATGGCCGCTTCAAGCGGATCTCCGTAGCTCGTTTCGCTGCCGGCCTCACCCTGGACCAGGCGCACGGCCTGGCCGTCCGCGACGTCCACGGCGGGCAGCAGTTCGAGGATGGGCGTTTCAATCAATGACATGGTTCTGCTTTCCGTGGGGTTCAGTCCGGGGCGGCGCGGGCGCCGGGCGGGGGTCTAGGCGGGGTGTCGATCAGCAGGTAGGCACCGAGCAGTGCCATTCCTGCCAGGACCCAGAAGCTGACGGTGACGATTTTGGACATGCCTTGGCTACGGAAGGAAATCGCGCCGCCAATCAGCAGTCCGGCCAGGCCCATGAGGATAATGCTCCACATAGCCCTAGCCCAGTGTCTTCAGCCAGTTTTCCAGCAGCGCCGCACCGGCGTCACCGGACTTTTCCGGATGGAACTGCGTTGCGGTCAGCGCGCCGTTTTCCACGGCTGCCACAAAACGGCTGCCGTGCTCGGCCCAGGTGACCTGCGGCGCGCGCATGGCCGGCTGGGTAACGTCAAAGTCCCATTTCTGCACGCCGTAGCTGTGCACGAAATAGAACCGCTCGTCCTCAATACCGGCAAAAGCCGGAGCCTTCCGGCGGCTGGACGGTATTCCAGCCCATGTGCGGCACCACCTCGGCGTCGAGGCGTTCCACGACGCCGGGCCACTCCCCATGCCCGGGGTCCGGACGCCGTGTTCCACGCCCTCGTCAAAGAGCACCTGAAGCCCCACGCAGATACCCATGACGGGCCGGCCGCCGGCAACGCGGCGGCCGATCATGCGCAGTGCGTCGACCTCCTTCAGGCCCTGCATAACAGCGGCGAAGGCGCCCACGCCGGGCACCAGCAGGCCGTCAGCCTCCAGGACGTCGGAGGATTTGGAACTCAGCGTGACGTTGGCGCCGACGTGTTCCAGCGCGCGGACGGCCGAGCGAATGTTGCCGGACCCGTAGTCCAGGACAGTGACATTGCGGCTGCTCACAGGGCTCCTTGGTGGATGGAATACCCTCGACGCGGGGGTCCGGCTCCACGGCGGCACGCAGCGCCCGGGCGAAGGCCTTGAACTGGGCCTCAACGATGTGGTGCGGGTCGCGGCCGCCGATGACGGTCATGTGCAGGCAGATTTGGGCGTGCAGCGTGATGGCCTCGAAAACGTGCCGGGTCAGCGATCCGGTGAAGTGCCCGCCGATGAGGTGGTATTCCTGTCCGGCCGGTTCACCCGAGTGCACCAGGTAAGGGCGCCCGGAGATGTCGACGACGGCGTTGGCCAGGGCTTCGTCCAGCGGTACGGTAGCCTCCCCGAAGCGGCGGATGCCCGCCTTGTTCCCCAGCGCTGTCTTCAGTGCCTCACCAATGCTGATGGCAATGTCCTCGACGGTGTGGTGCACATCGATATGGGTGTCGCCGGTGGCCTGCACCGTGAGATCCATCAGGGAGTGCTTGGCCAGGGCCGTCAGCATGTGGTCGTAGAACGGCACCGAGGTGCTGATGTTGGACTGGCCGGTTCCGTCCAGGTCCAGCTCCACTACCACTGACGATTCACTGGTGACCCGTTCGAGGCGGGCTGTGCGGCCGGTGGTGGTCTCCACAGTCATGGTTTTCCTTTGAAAGAAGGTGGTCTCTGCTAACAGTTTAGTGTCTGGACGCCGGAGGTTCCGCTCACCGGCGGGACGGGCACCGGGGCTCGAAGTTACCTGACGCCGGCCGCCAGCAGTTCGCGCAGCCGGCCCAGGAAGGCGCTGGTCTCGGATTCCGTGCCCGCGGTGACACGCAGATGGCCGGGGATCCCAACATCGCGGACCAGCACACCCGCTTCCAGCAGACCCTCCCAGACCGCGCGGGGGTTTTCCAATCCGCCGAAGAACACAAAGTTGGCATCCGAGGGTGCCGGCTTCAGACCCAGGCCAAGCAGCTCGGAGACAATCCGGTCGCGCTGGACCTTGATGGCTTCAACGTTGGCCAGCAGAGCGTCAGCGTGCTCCAGCGCGGCATTCGCGGTGGCCTGCGTGATGGCCGAGAGGTGGTACGGCAGGCGTACCAGGCGCAGGGCATCGGTGACTTCCGGGGCGGCAGCCATATATCCCACACGGGCTCCGGCAAGAGCGAAGGCCTTGCTCATGGTCCGGGACACGATCAGGCGCTCCCTGCCGGGCAGCAGCTGCAGAGCGCTGGGAGTGCCGGCGTGGAAAAACTCCCCGTAGGCCTCGTCCACGATCACGATGGCCCGGGAGGCGGCACCTGCCTCATAGACGGCTTCCACAACATCCAGTGAAAGGGCCGTTCCGGTGGGGTTGTTCGGGGTGCACAGGAAAACGATGTTTGGTGCCTGCTCGCGAACCTGTTCGGCTGCCGCCTCCGCCGTCAGTCCGAAGTCGCCGCTGCGTTTTCCGGTCACGTAGCGGGTACCGGTACCGCTGGCCAGCAGCGGGTACATGGAATAGGTGGGAGGAAAACTCATGGCGGTGCGCCCGGGCCGCCGAAGGCCTGCAGGATCTGCTGCAGGACCTCGTTTGAGCCGTTACCGGCCCAGATGTTGTCAGTGCCGAGTCCGTGGCCCAGATAGGCAGCCAGCCGTTCGCGGAGTTCGGTAAATTCACGGTCCGGATAACGGTTGAGCCCTGCGGTGGCCTGCTCAACGGACGCCGCGATTGCTTTGCGCACCGAGTCCGGCAGACCGTGGGTATTCTCGTTGACATTCAGCAGGATGGGCACGTCGAGCTGCGGGGCACCGTAAGGCGTCAGTCCGCGAAGGTCATCGCGCAGGGGAAGTCGGTTCAGTCTTTCCAGCTGTTCAGTCACCAGTACAGCTTAAGACTTCAAAGCGGGGCGGGAAGAATCCCGGAGCCGCAGCGTCGGGGGTGTTACGTCCGGAGGCAGGGTCGGGGTGTTCTGTCCGGGGTGTCACGTCCGGAGGCAGGGTCGGGGTGTTCTGTCCGGGGTGTCACGTCCGGGGTGTCACGTCCGGAGGCAGGATCGGGGTGTCACGTCCGGAGGCAGGGGGCGGCGTGTTCTGCCGGGAGATGGACTTGGTGCCCTCGGGCCTGCCGCAAAGCCCTGTCCTGTTCTTGTGCATGGCTCTGTCCCGTCGCACAGCGCGTTGCCATGCGGCCCGAGCGCCGGGTCAAAACGGGCGCCACGGTGAAGGCGCTGTTTACGACTGGACCGGAATGAACAGCTGTACGCCGGCCGGAACCCGCTCGTCGGGGAGGTTGTTCAGTTCCACGATGTCGGCGACCACATCCCGGGGATCCCGCTCGGGAGCGAATTCCTCCGCCAGGCCCCACAGGGAATCACCGGGACTGACGCTGACCTGGAGTGTGCGTGTGAGGTCCGGCCCGCCGCTGGAGGCCATGGCCGGAGCCGTGAAGAAGCCGAGCACAGTGAGCGCGGCCGCAGCGGTGAGCATCAGCGGGAGGCCAATGAACACCAGCCGGCCCCTGCGCGTCAGGCGAAGCGGCGCGGCCGGAGACAGGGATGCGGCGGCAGCCGCATCCGGTGCGGCATAAGAGGACGACACGGCCGGAGAGAGAGGAGCGGCCGGGAATGTGGCGGCCGCAGCTGCCGGGGCTGCAGGAGTCTGGCACGTTGCTGCAGCCGGTTCTGCGGCGGAAATCAAGGGGGAAGACTGGCGGGACATTGTCTGGGCTGGCATGAAAATACCTTTCCGGTTCGATGGCAGCGGCTGCAGGGCCGAAGCTGTATTCGAAGAAGTGGAAGTTGCACGGCGAGAACGCTTCGAAACTATGTTCGAACCTCGTGAACTCATTTCTAGCACCTATCTACTACTAAAGTCGAGACTCGCTCGAACAAATGTTTGAAAAGACACCCCGGCTCCCCTAGCGTTGACTTTCAGAGGGACAGTTTCTCCGGTTCAGGCCGGGCCGGTGCGGGGCGCAGGCTTCGGGCGGTTCGTACGGGACCACTGAATCAGCTGCCTCTGACATTTCCGCCGGCACGGCTAGTACAGTGTTCCGGCCCAGACATCCGCCCGACCAGCTCCGGCACCGCCCGGACCAGCTGACCCGAAGGGAACCCCACGTGGCCCGCAGGACTGCTTTAGAAGACAGCACCAACCAGCCAGCGGCAACCGGCCCCCGTGCGCGTGTGAAAGGCCTCACTCCGCGGCAGAAGACCGTCCTGGAGATGATCCAGCGATCAGTGAGCACCAACGGATACCCGCCCACCATGCGGGAAATCGGGGACACCGTGGGCCTGGCGAGTCTGTCCAGCGTGACCCACCAGCTCACACAGCTGGAGAAGCTCGGCTACATCCGCCGCGATCCCAAGCGTCCCCGGGCCATGGAAATCCTGATTCCGCTGATGCTGCGCGATGGAGCCGCTGATGCAGCGGGCAACAGCACAGAGCCGGCGGAGAGCCCCGGCCGCACGGAACCGTCGTCGCCGGCCGAGGCCACACCCGGCAAGGGGAACAGCCGCTCCGGCAACGGCGACAGCTCCTCACCCGGGCTGGCAACAGTGACCGAAATCTCCACCTCCGTGGACACGGCCATGGTGCCCCTGGTGGGACGCATCGCTGCCGGCGGCCCCATACTGGCGGAGCAGGTGGTGGAGGACATCATGCCGCTGCCCCGTCAGCTGGTGGGACACGGCGATCTCTTCATGCTCCGCGTCTCGGGTGACTCGATGGTGGACGCCGCCATCTGCGACGGTGACTGGGTGGTGGTCCGGCGCCAGCCCACGGCTGAGAACGGCGACATCGTAGCCGCGCTGCTCGACGACGAGGCCACGGTCAAAACGTTCCGCCAGCGCAACGGCCACACTTGGCTGCTGCCGCAAAACACCCGCTATGAGCCCATCGTGGGCGACCACGCCGTCATTATGGGCAAGGTTGTCTCGGTCATGCGCTCACTCTAGGAGCCGGCCAACGCCGTGTAGCTGCGAAGAAGGGGTGCAGTGCGCAGAAACCGCAAAGGCGGCCGGAGTTCCGGCCGCCTTTCTTATTGAGTGTCCGCCCGGCGGTGAGCGTTGCTGCCGGCGGTGCGCGTTTCCCGTCGGTGGATACCCGGCCGCCGGCGGTGCGCACCCGCTGGACAACTGCAGGACGGTCCGCCGGGTTTTATGGAAGCTCCGGACCCAAGCTGCTACTTGCGCGGCGCCGAAGTGTTCTCCCCGGCCGCGGACTGCTCCGCCAGGCGGCCCAGCACCGACAGGACAACGGAGCGGTCTGTCGTGGACCAGAACGGGGGCAGCGCCGCCCGCAGGAAGCTGCCGTAGCGGGCCGTCGCCATCCGGGAATCCAAAATGGCCACAACCCCGCGGTCACCGGCGGAACGGATCAGCCGCCCGGCTCCCTGTGCCAGCCGGACAGCGGCATGGGTTGCGGCCACGGACATGAAACCGTTGCCGCCGGCCTTGGCCACTGCCCGGGTGCGGGCAGTCATCAGCGGGTCGTCCGGGCGCGGGAAGGGAATCCGGTCGATAAGCACCAGCCGGCATGCGGTACCGGGCACATCGACGCCCTGCCACAGGGACATCGTACCGAACAGGCAGGTGTCGGGTTCCTCGGAAAACTGCTGCACGAGCGAGGACATGGAGGACTCCCCCTGGCAAAGAATCGGAAAGTCCACCCGCGACCGCATGGCATCGGTGGCCTCCTCCGCGGCCCGGCGTGAGGAAAACAGCCCGAGTGCTCCACCGTTGGACGCCTTCAGGAGCGCCTCAATCTCGTCCAGCTGCGCCTCCGAGGTGCCCCGTTCAGGTTTGGGCAAGTCCTTGGCCACATACAGCACGCCCTGGCGCGGATAGTCGAAGGGGCTGCCAACGTCGGTGCCTGTCCAGGACGGAGCTCCGGGGCCCAAAAGCCCCAGGGCGCCGGCGACCGGACCGAATTCGGCACCAATCGCAAGGGTCGCCGAGGTCAGGACCACCGTGTGCCCGTCAAACAACCCTTCCCGCAGCCGCCCGGCTACTGACAGCGGCGCAACGTTCAGGGTGGCCGGAGCGGTCTCATCAGGCGGGGAATAACCGCCGGACGGTGAAAAGGTGCTGGGGCGCGACGCCCAGATCACTTCGCCGGCGTCGGGAGCGGAAAGCAGCCGCTCACAGATGCCCAGCACCGCCATCAGCCGGGACCTGGCCGTCTGGCGGCCGCCGTCGGCGGTTTCGCCGGGCTCCGGTTTGGAGTCGGAAAGGGCCACACGGCAGGCCTCTCGGACGCGGCCCACCGCCTGCCCCTGTTCTTCGTTCAGTCCGCTGGCCAGCAGCCCCGACGGGAGACCTTCCAGAGACTGGTCGAAGATCCGCCCTGCCTGCGCCAGCTCCTCGACGCTGGCCGAGGTGTGCTTGCGCGCGGCCGTTACGGCGGCGGAAATCACCGTCCCGGACAGCTGGCCCGTCACGGCGCCGGTGACGCGGTCCTGCAGTTCGTGGGCTTCGTCAATGACCACCACGTCATAGTCCGGCAGCACGGCCAGTCCCTCGAAGGCGGCGATGGCAAGCATTGCATGGTTGGTGATGACGACGTCGGCCACGGCAGCCTGCGCACGCGCCCGTTCACTGAAGCACTCGGCGGCTACCGGGCATTTTTGGGCGCCGAGGCACTCCATGGAGGTCACCGAAACCTGCCGCCAGGCTTTGTCGCTCACCCCGGGAACGAGGTCGTCGCGGTCCCCGGTGTCGGTCTCGTCGGCCCACTCGCGCAGCCGCACCACTTCCCGTCCCATGGCGGAGGTGGGCGCCGGCGCGGGATGCCCCACGGCGCGGTCCTCGCCGAGGGTGAACAGGGCGGCGGCGGGATCTTCCTCCTCCGGGAATCCCCCGCCGGTCTTGTGCAGGCAGACGTAGTTGCTGCGGCCCTTCAGCAGCGCCACGTCCACGTCCCGCGGCAGCTTGGGCTTCAGCGTCTTCAGCAGCCGCGGCAGGTCCCGGCCCACAATCTGGGACTGCAGGGCCAGCGTGGCGGTGGAGACCAGCGTTGGTTTAGTGCTGTCCAGCGCGTGGTGGATCAGCGGCACCAGATAGGCCAGCGACTTGCCGGTGCCAGTGCCGGCCTGCACCAGCAGGTGCTGTCCTTCGTCGATGGCCTGCGTGACCTGGCGGGCCATTTCGTGCTGGCCCGGGCGGTTTTGCCCGCCCATGCCGGCGACGGCGGTGTCCAGCAGTTCCAGGACTTCGCCGGTGGTGTCTTTACTCATCGGTGGCGAAGAACTCCAGTTCAGCTGCAAGACCCTCGCGGACCATGACGTGCAGGCGGGTTCCTGCCTCGGAGTGCTCCAGGGACAGGATCTCCGTATCCGAGCTGTGCAGCCGGGAGACAATGTCGCCGCGGTCGTACGGAACCAGAAGATGCATGTCCACGCCGGGCCGGGGAATGCCGTCGGAAATGGCCTGCAGCAGCTGATCCATGCCCTGGCCCGTACGGGCGGAGACCACCACGTGGCGGCGTTCCTTCTGGCGCAGCCGTTCCAGGACAAACGGATCAGCGGCGTCGGCCTTGTTCAGGACAATGATCTCCGGGATCCTGCGGGCGTCCACATCGGTCAGGACGGAACGCACGGCGGCGATCTGGCCCTCAGGATCCGGGTGCGAGGCATCCACCACGTGCAGAATCAAATCCGCGTCGGCGACCTCCTCGAGCGTGGACCGGAACGCTTCCACCAGCTGGGTGGGCAGCGACCGGACGAAACCCACCGTGTCCGCCAGCGTGTAGCCGATCCCGTCTTCGGTCTGCGCCTTGCGGATGGTGGGGTCCAGGGTGGCGAACAGGGCGTTCTCCACCAGGACGCCGGCATCCGTAAGCCGGTTGAGCAGGGACGACTTGCCGGCGTTGGTGTAGCCGGCAATGGCCACCGAGGGGACTTCGTTCCGCTGCCGGTTGGCCCGCTTGGTTTCCCGGGCCGGCTTCATGCCGGCGATTTCACGGCGCAGTTTCGCCATGCGGGTACGGATTTTCCGGCGGTCCAGTTCGATCTTGGTTTCACCGGGACCGCGCGAACCCATGCCGGCGCTGGCGCTGCCGACCTGGCCGCCGGCCTGGCGGGACATTGATTCGCCCCAGCCGCGCAGGCGCGGCAGCAGGTATTCGAGCTGCGCCAGCTCGACCTGTGCCTTGCCCTCGCGGGACTTGGCATGCTGGGCAAAGATGTCCAGGATCAGCGCAGTCCGGTCGATGACCTTGACCTTGACAATGTCTTCCAGGCCGCGGCGCTGGGACGGGGCCAGCTCGCTGTCCACAATGACCGTGTCCGCACCGGTCGCCATCACAATGTCCTTCAGCTCCTGGGCTTTGCCCGATCCCAGGAACGTCCCCGGGTCAGGCTTCAGGCGCCGCTGGATGATGCCGTCGAGTACTTCGGATCCCGCCGTCTCGGCAAGGGCAGCGAGTTCCTGCAGGGAGTTTTCTGCTTCGGCCGCTGTGCCTTCGCTCCACAGGCCGGCGAGGACAACGCGCTCCAGCCGCAGCTGGCGGTATTCAACTTCGGTAACATCTTCCAGTTCGGTCGACAGACCTGCCACACGCCGCAGCGCGTGCCGGTCGGCCAGATCTTCCTGGTCGCCGTCGTGCGATGAGCGCCCGGCGTCGTCGGACAGTGCCTGTGCCCTGCCGCGCGGCGCGTTGCCACCGGCCGTTTTGGCCTCGGCGGCGCTTTCCTTGGCGAGGATCCTGTCAATGACCCCCTGGATGTCCCCCGGGCTCAGCTCCGTGTTGGGCTGGGCAGTACCGGACGTGCCAGGACGGGAATTGTTGATCGTCATATTCTCCTTATAAGGCGTGTTCTCCATGGTAAGTCAGTGCACGGACATTTGGGGTGCGATCTTCCCGCCGTTCCCATCCGGTTTCTGCTGCCTGCCACAGACCCACTATTCTGGGTTGTTATGGGTTCAGACCATTACTTCAGTTCACAGCCCTCGGCCCCCGAGGTCCGCCGGCCGCTTCACGTCACACTCGACGGCCGCGAGCGGACCCTTGTCACCTCGGGCGGAATCTTCAGTCCCGACGCCATCGACAAGGGAACCGTGATTCTGCTGGACGAGGTTCCGGCCCCTCCTCCACCGGCAACCTGCTCGATGTTGGCTGCGGCTGGGGACCGGTCGCCCTGACCATGGCGCTCAGGTCTCCGAACGCCAGAGTCTTCGCCGTGGACGTCAATGAGCGGTGCCTGGGCCTCACCCGGGACAACGCCGCGGCCCTGGGCCTGGACAACGTGACAGCGTCCCGGCCCGAGGAGGTGGATCCCAACCTGCGCTTTGACACCATCTGGTCCAACCCGCCCATCCGCATCGGCAAGGACGAACTGCACGCCCTGCTGCTGCTGTGGCTGCCGCGGCTGGCCCCTAAAGGAACCGCATGGCTGGTGGTCCAGAAAAACCTGGGAGCGGACTCGCTGCAAAAATGGATGGCGGATCAGCTCGGCGGCGGCTTCTCCGTGTCCCGCCACAGCACTGCCAAGTCCTTCCGGATCCTTAAGGTCCAACGGAACGCCGGCGAAGGCTAGCCGCCGAAAACTGTCGTTATTTTTCTTCCATGCTTTGTCCAACCGCCTCCCCGGGCGCTTTATTCCGGGTGCCGAAGCGCCCGCCGGCACGCCGAACGCGGCCGCTGATGCCGCCTGGGCCTACAGGAACGCACCCCGAGCCACCAGGACTGCCGGTCCACTGAGCTCCACGTGTTCGCGGCCGTCTTCAGCGGTCAGGAAACGGACGCCGACGACGCCGCCGGGCACCGTGACAGCCCATTCGTTTGGAGCGTCGCGGCCGGCCCAGAAGCGGGTGGCCGCGGCGGCCGCACAGGCTCCGGTGCCGCAGGACAGGGTCTCCCCCACGCCGCGTTCATGCACGCGCATCGTCACCAGGCCCACCCCGTCAACGACCAGCGGATCGGCGGGGACAACGAATTCCACGTTGGTGCCGTTTTCCGGTTCGGGCTGCACCGACGGAGCAACCGTGAGATTGGTCGCCGCGAGTTCGGCCAGTTCAGCCAGTGCCACCACGGTGTGCGGGTTTCCCATGCTGACGGACAGGCCCGGACGCGGAACCTCCAGCCCGTCGGCGTTGACCACCGCATCCATGGCCTTGGCTGCCGCGTGGTCGGGATGGATAAATTCCCACGGGCCCATGTCCACGGCGTAGCCGCTTTCCACCCGGGTGACGGTCTTGGTGCCGGCGCGGGTGCCGATGGTCAGGGTTTCCCCCTCAGCCAGCTGTACGAGGCCTTCCGTGAGCAGGAAGTGGGCAAAGACCCGGACGCCGTTGCCGCACATTTCCGAGACGCTGCCGTCCGAGTTGTAGTAATCCATGAACCATTCGGCGCCGGGGTCGCTCTGCAGCAGGGCCTGCCCCTCGGGCAGGCGGGCTGAACGGACGGCCCGGATGAAGCCGTCCGCGCCGATGCCGCGGTGCCGGTCGCAGACGGCGGCCACGTCGGCGGCAGTCAGCACGCGCTCTCCGCCGGGATCGGCAATCAGCACGAAGTCATTACCGGTGCCGTGGCCTTTGGTGAAGGCCAGGCCGGCCAGGGATGCGGGCAGGCCGGAGGCTGACAATCCGGATTCGGGCAGAGGGGCGGAGAGTGTTGTGTTCACTGTTCAAGGATAGCGGCGGCGGCACGGGCGGTCAGATCGGGATCGTTCCAGTCCAGCCAGGTGATCCTCGGGTCGGCCCGGAACCAGGTCAGCTGCCGGCGGGCGAACTGCCGGGTGGCCACCACTGTTTCCTCTGCAGCCGCCGGAACGGTCGATGCGCCGTCGAGCACCCGCAGGAACTGCGCATAGCCCAGGGCGCGCCCCGCTGTCCGGCCCTCGCGCAGGCCGCGGTCCGCCAGCATTTCCACTTCGGCCAGCAGGCCCTGGCCCACCATTTTTTCCACCCGTTCGGCCAGGCGCCGGTGCAGCAGGGGCCGTTCCACGGTCAATCCCAGCTGGACCGCGGGCTGGAAGTACTCGCGGGCGGGCATGAAGGAGCTGAAGGGCCGTCCCGTGAGCCCGTGGACTTCAAGGGCCCGCACCACCCGCCGTCCGTCACCGAGACGGTCGGCCGACACCGGATCCACCGCGCGCAGCCGCAGCCGCAGCGCGTCCAGGCCCGTTTCTTCCAATTCGCGCTCAAGTGCGGCCCGCAGCGCCGGATCCGTGCCGGGGAATTCCAGGACATCCAGTGCGGCCCGAACGTAGAGTCCGGAACCGCCCACGAGGATCGGATAGCGGCCGCGGGAACGGATCTGCGCGATCAGGGTGCGGGCCTGCTCCTGGAACCGGGAGACACTGGCTTCCTCGGTGACGTCCATGATGTCCAGCAGGTGGTGCGGAACGCCCCGGCGTTCGGCCACACTGATTTTCGCGGTGCCGATGTCCATGCCCCGGTAGAACTGCATGGCGTCGGCATTGATGACTTCACCGCCGAGCGCCAGGGCCAGGGAGACGCCCAGATCCGATTTGCCGGAACCTGTCGGCCCCACGACGGCGATGACCGGACGGACCGGATCCCCCTCGCCTGTCTCGGCAGGGTGTCCGGCGGAATCAGTGCCGTGCACGGCATGAGGGGGACGCGCAGGGTCCATGCCGGTTAGGAGCGGGGAGGAAGGGACGGCATGCCCAGAGACACCCCGGGTTTCCCGCCCCCGGCGGCTGGGGACGGCACGCCGCAGGACTCAGCCTGCGACCGGTCCCAGGCGTCTCCGGCGCGTGACCGGCGCAACGAGTAGTCCGCGGCCGTCGCCGGATCCGACACGAGGTGGAACGCTGCGGCCGAGGTGACGGGAACCGTGACCAGGTCTCCCGGGCGGGGTACTTCGCAGCCCTCGGGAACCGAGAAGTGTACGAGGCGCTGGTCGCGGGAACGTCCGGACAGCCGGCCGGTCTCCTCGGACTTGCGGCCCGAGCCGGCAGTGACCATAACTTCCACCGTGGTGCCGACCTGCTTGGCGTTCTCTTCGGCGGCGATCCGGTCCTGGAGCGCGGTCAACCGCTCGAACCGCTCCTGGACGACGGCCTTGGGGAGCTGGTCCGGCAGGTCGGCGGCGGGAGTGCCCGGGCGCTTGGAATACTGGAAGGTAAAGGCGGTGGCAAAGCGGGACTTCTCCACGACGTCGAGCGTGGCGGCGAAGTCCTCCTCGGTCTCCCGGGGAAGCCGACGATGATGTCGGTGGAGATGGCTGCGTGGGGCATCCGTTCGCGGACGCTGTCCAGGATGCCGAGGAATTTCTTGGAACGGTAGGACCGGCGCATGTCCTTGAGGACCTTGTCCGAGCCGGACTGCAGCGGCATGTGCAACTGCGGCATGACATTCGGGGTTTCCGCCATGGCGTCAATGACGTCCTGGGTAAAGGCCGCCGGGTGCGGGCTGGTGAAGCGTACCCGCTCCAGTCCCTCGATGTTTCCGCAGGCGCGCAGCAGCTTGGCGAACGCTCCGCGGTCGCCAAATTCCACCCCGTAGGAGTTCACGTTCTGCCCCAGCAGCGTAACCTCAATGGCGCCGTCGTCCACCAGGGCCTGGATCTCCGCGAGGATTTCGCCGGGCCGCCGGTCGCGTTCCTTGCCCCGCAGCGAGGGCACGATGCAGAACGTGCAGGTGTTGTTGCAGCCCACGGAAATCGAGACCCAGCCGGCGTACACGGAGTCCCGTTTGGTGGGCAGCGTGGACGGGAACACGTCGAGGGATTCCAGGATTTCCAGCTGAGCCTCGTCATTGTGGCGGGCCCGTTCCAGCAGGGCCGGCAGCGAGCCGATGTTGTGGGTGCCGAAGACGGCGTCCACCCACGGTGCTTTCCGCTGGATGGTGTCGCGGTCCTTCTGCGCCAGGCAGCCGCCCACGGCGATCTGCATCCCGGGGCGCGTTTCCTTCACATGGGCCAGCATGCCCAGGTTGCCGTAGAGCTTGTTGTCCGCATTTTCGCGCACCGCGCAGGTGTTGAAGACAACGACGTCGGCGTCGTCCTCCTCCGCAGGGACATATCCGGCGTTTTCCAGCAGGCCGGAAATACGCTCCGAATCGTGGACGTTCATTTGGCATCCGAAGGTCCGGACCTGATAGGTGCGCGGGTGCTGCGGGTGCTCGGCGGGGGCAGGGGTAGCTACAGTCAAACTCACCTTCCTAGGGTACCCGCCGTGGGGCGGAGCCGGTGGTTTTCCGGCGCCGCCCCACGGTCTTACCGGGACGCCTGCTGCGGCGGCGCGGCCTGCCCTGCGGTTTTCCGTGCTTTCCGGAACCCGTCGACGATGGTCCACAGGCCGGCGACCGCCACGGCTGCCGCAGTGACCGTCCCGATCCAGTTGGCGGCGGCCGCTCCCCAGTCGACGTTGGACAGGAAGGACCAGTCGAAGACCCGCTCATTGGCGAGCAGCCACAGGACCGGAACCGTGAACAGCAGCGCCAGGGCAGCGTTCACGGCGGCCAGGGCATACGTCCAGCGGCCGGCCGCATAGACGACGACGGCGAACACAGCTTCCAGCGTCAGCAGGACGATGATGCAGGGCAGCCAGAAATTCCACAGCTGTTCCTGCAGGACCAGCACCGGTTCACCGTCCAGATAGAACAGCGAACCGACCCGCTGCCAGAGCAGGAGACCGATAAAGAACGCCAGCACAATGACCGCGGCAATCGTGTCACTAAGCGAAATTCCGCTGTGGCGCTGGATCTGCGGCAGCATTCCGGGTGTCCACTGCTTCAGGCCCTCTTTGCGTCCGGTTCCGGTGCGCTGGATGACCGCGAAAGCGAGAGTCACCCAGAAAGTGACCTGCACCAGTGCAGTGATGGAGGCGCTGATCGCAGCGCCGAAGGCAGCGGCAGGGTCTTCGGGGTCGCTGGCCATCCGGACGAGGGTGGCAGCGACAAAGGCCAGCGGCACCACGGTCAGCAGCAGGATTCTCAGTATCCGACGCCAGTCCGGATAGAGTTCGGGGCCGATCAGGTACAGCGGGCGGTCAGCGTAGCGGGCCGCCAGCCGCTGCGGATCACCAAATTCCGCCAGCACGGCGTTCTCGGCGTCGGCGGGCGGTTCGCCCGCGTCAAGCCGCGCGTCGACGGCGTCGGCGATGGAGGCGCGCAGCTCCCGGTCAATGTCACCGCGCTGCTGCTCGGGAATGGAGCTCAGAGCTGCAAAAACGTAGCGGTCAGTGAGGGTGTTCATGATCCCGTTCCTTCATTGAGCTGGCAGATGGAGGCATGCAGGCTGTTCCAGTCCTTCAGCAGCAGATCCAGCAGTTCCAGGCCCTGCCGGCTGGTCGTGTAGAACTTCCGCGGCCGCGCCTCTTCGGTGTTCCAGGAACTGGTCAGCAGGCCCTGTTTCTCCAAGCGGCGCAGCAGCGGATAGAGGGTGTTGGCTTCGACGGCAAGCCCGGCCCGGTTCAGGTCCTCGAGGAGCCCGTAGCCGTAGCCCGGGTGCCTAAGGATGGACAGGCAGGCCAGCACCACGGTTCCGCGGCGCAGTTCCTGCAGGTGTCCGCCGATCAGGTCATCATCCATAGGTAACACTATGGTGTGTCACGCACACTAATGCAATAGCTACGGCCCAGTCAGCCGGCAGCGCACACAGTGCGGCACCGGGCGGACCGGGATGCCAAACACCACCGGGCGGGCCGGGGGCTTCGGACACCGCGGACACCACCCGGCGGAGTCCGGGACACGCGAAAGGACGGAACCGGCCGGGATAATCCGGCTGGTTCCGTCCTGTCCTGCGGCGTAGTAGCAGTTCCTTTCGGATTAGAACCAGTTACCTGCGGTCTAGTACCAGTTGTTGGCGTAGTGGAAGTTCAGCGCCCCGCAGGGGCTTCCGTAACGGGACTCGATATAGCCAAGGCCCCAGTTGATCTGAGTCTTGTAACTGGTCAGGTAATCCGAACCCGCTGATGCCATCTTCTCGGCCGGAAGCGACTGCACGATCCCGTAGGCGCCGCTGCTGGCGTTCATGGCACTGGTCATCCAGTTGGATTCCTTCTCCCAGAGCGTGTTCAGGCAGGTCATTTCCGTTGCGGCCCATCCATGGCCGGCGAGGGCGGAGGCGGCGTAGGCCTTCGCCCCGGCGGGATCATCCACGGGCACCGCCGCTGCGGCTGCCTCAGCAGCCGCAGCTTCCTCGGCCGCCCGCGCGGCGGCATCGGCATCTGCGGCCGCCTGTGCCGCCGCTTCCCGCTCCGCTGCCAGCCGGGCCTGCTCTTCGGCGGCCCGGGCTGCAGCGGCAGCCTCTTCGGCCACCCGTGTTTCCTCAGCCACGGCCGCCTCCGCAGCGCGGGTTTCTTCAGCCGCACGCTCTTCTTCGGCGGCCAGACCGTCTTCCGCGGCCTTTGCCGCTGCGGCATCTTCCGGTGCCGACCCGCCCTGAGCCTGGCCTTCCCCGTCATCGGCCGCCGCGGTGCCGGGGGCCGCGGCTTCAGCAGCGGTGTCGCCGGTGCCCGTTCCTGTTATCGGTGACGCCAGGCTTACGAGACCGGCGCGCAGGTCCTCACTTTGCATGGAGGCACCGGCGACACCAAAGAAGGCCAGCGATCCGGCAACAGCAACGGCACCGACGCGGAGCCGGCGGACGCGGCGGGAGCGCCGGCGTTCCAGGGTGTATTCGCGTCGCCCGGGGGCGCTCTTGTGGAAGGAAGTCATAGGACCGAGACCCTACCGGCGAATTCTGGCCGGCGTTTCAGCTACATAACAATGCCGTTGACAGCCATGTCGATCCCGGCTTTAATGCCACGTTTTGCTAATACCAGTTCTTGTCTTCGGAGTGCTGCCACGCCGCGCAGGGACTGCCGTAGCGCGCAGCAATGTATCCCAGGCCCCACTCGATCTGCGTACGGTAATTCGTCCGCCAGTCGGCGCCGGCAGTGGCCATCTTGTCGCCGGGCAGAGACTGCGGAATGCCGTAGGCGCCGCTGAAGGGATTGTTGGCGCTGGTCCGCCAACCGGACTCACGCTGCCACAGGTTGACCAGGCAGCGCTGCTGGTCCGGACCCCAGCCAAAGGCTGCCAACCGGCCGGCTGCGTAGGCCTGGGCGCCGGCAGGATCATCGACGGGAGCGGGCGCCGGTCCGGGTGGGAGCTTTGGGGCAGGGGGTGCAGGAGGAACGGGTGTTACAGGTGGGGGCGCTGGTAATTTAGGAGCCGGTGTGGGATTAATCACCGGAGCGGGCCCTCCCGGCAGCGGCGGCGGAGTCAATCCGCCGCGGTCCTCCGAGTCCTGGTCCTTCTGCCGGTCAGCTTCCCGGGCGGCCTCTTCCGCTTCGCGCGCCGCCTGCTGCCGCTGGTAGTCCTCCTCCGCCTGCAGCCCGCGCAGCCGCTCCTCTTCCAGCTCCGCGCTGCTGTCCCGGAGGACGGCCAGCTGCCCGAGCAGGACGGCGCTCTGTTCCCCGTGCCCGCGCACCGCAGCATCGGCCGCGGCCGCCGCTGCCTGGGCGCCACGCGCAAGCTGCAGCGATTCAGCTGCGGCTTCATCCCGCGTTTCGGCTGCCGCGGCCTCGCGTTCTTCAAGGCTCCGCAGCACATTGGCGGCCGCCGAGGCGTCGGCCCGAAGTTTGTCGGTGCGCCCGCTAATCCCCTGCAGCGTGGTAATCCGGTCCATGGCATCCACCGCGGCGTCTGCGTCCAGAAGCATCAGCAGACTGGAATCCACTCCGCCGGTTTTGTAGGTCTGGGCCGCCAGTGCGCCCATTTGCTCAGTGAGCTCTCCGGCCGCGGCGGCGGCTTCGGCCCGTTGCACGGAAAGAACATCGAGGGTCCGGCTGGCAGCTTCCGCCTCGGACGCAGCCCGCTGATGGTCCGCCGTCGCCCGCACGGCAGCGTTGCCCAGCCGTCCGGCGTCCGCGGACACTTCGCCCAGGAGCGCCTCGATTTCGGCGGCCTGCTTCTCTGTTGCTTCCACACTCTGCTTGGCCTGCTCCACCTCGTCCCAGGACGGGAAGTCAGCGGCGCTAGCGGGCACAGCGGTGAGGACCGCGGCGGCCAGCACTCCGGTCAGCACCACGGACCCCATCGAAACGAAAGAGAACTTCTTCCCCTGCAGCAACATAGTCAACATCGGGGTTTAGCCTACGGCACAGTCCGGAATATCCCTACGGTCCTACCAGTCGTCCTCCGGCTGCCGGTCGAGCACGTCACCGATCACCTCGTTGACAACCCGGTAGCCGATCGACGGCGAGTAGCCCTTGCGGGCGAGCATCGCCACGAGACGCCGGGCCTGCTTGTCACGGGCGGCGCGGTCGGTCAGGTCGGCGGAGCGCTGCAGCCTGCGGCCGGCCAGCGCGCGGGCCGCTTCCAGTTCGTCGTCGTCGCTCACCTGTTCGAGCGCTTCCTCCGCGCGGTCTCCGGTAATGCCCTTCTCCGAGAGTTCACGTTTGAGCGCACTTCGGGCGAGCGACTTTGACCGGGACCTGCTGGCCACCCACATGCGTGCGAATTCGGCGTCGTCCACGAGCTGGACCTCTTCGAAGCGGTCCAGCACCGCCTCAATCACCTCGCCGGGGATGTCCTTCTCGGCCAGTTTCACCGCAAGTTGGCGGCGGCTTTTCGGAGCGCTGGTCAGCTGCCGCAGGACAATGGTGCGCGCCGTCCCGTACGGATCGCGGTCCAGCTCCGCCGCTGGCTCGGCAGCGGGTTTCCCGGATGAACTTTCCGCACCGTGAAACCCGCTGTCCTGCTGCTCCATGGTGCCTAGGCGTTCTTCGGAACGGCCTTGAGCTTCGGTTCGCCCGGAGCTTCTTCGGCGGGACCGTCGATGCCAAGCTTCTCCCGCAGGCGGCGCTCCAGCTCATCGGTTAGCTCCGGGTTGTCCCGCAGGAACTTGCGGGCATTCTCCTTGCCCTGGCCCAGCTGGTCGCCGTCGTAAGTGAACCAGGCGCCGGACTTCTTGACGAAGCCGTGCTCCACGCCCATGTCAATCAGCCCGCCTTCGCGGCTGATGCCCGTTCCGTAGATGATGTCGAATTCAGCCTGCTTGAAGGGCGGGGCCATCTTGTTCTTCACGATCTTGGCACGGGTTCGGTTACCGACCGGGACCGTACCCTCCTTGAGCGTTTCGATCCGGCGCACATCAATGCGCACGGAGGCGTAGAACTTCAGGGCCTTGCCGCCGGTGGTGGTTTCGGGGCTGCCGAACATCACGCCGATCTTCTCGCGGAGCTGGTTGATGAAGATGGCGGTGGTGTTGGTGTGGCTCAGGCGCCCGGCGATCTTCCTTAGTGCCTGGCTCATGAGCCGGGCCTGAAGGCCCACGTGGCTGTCGCCCATGTCGCCTTCGATTTCCGCCCGCGGAACCAGCGCCGCCACGGAGTCGATGACCACCACATCGACGGAACCGGAACCAATCAGCATGTCCATGATTTCCAGCGCCTGCTCACCGGTATCCGGCTGGGACACCAGGAGCGAGTCAGTGTCCACACCGAGACGGGCGGCGTACACCGGGTCCAGGGCGTGCTCGGCGTCAATGAATGCGGCGATTCCGCCGCTCTTCTGTGCATTGGCGACGACATGAAGCGCCAGGGTGGTCTTACCCGAGGATTCCGGACCGTAGATCTCCACCACGCGGCCGCGGGGAAGTCCACCGATGCCCAGGGCGAGGTCAAGGGCGATCGAACTGGTCGATATGGTTTCCGCCGGAGCACGGACCTCATCTCCGAGCCGCATGATCGAGCCCTTGCCGTACTGCTTATCGATCTGGGCCAGCGCTGCTTCAAGAGCCTTTGCGCGGTCGACTGCTGCTGCCATTCTTCACCTCGGTTGTTGGAGTTATTCATGGCCCGAAGGCCGGTTGTCCTGCTCACCTACGACCATATGCGGCGGCACTGACAAAACGGCCGAACGGGCTGCCGTGGGGATATCGGGGATGGTTTCGCGGTCGTGTAGCCCTTGTGTAGGAGCATATCCGCACCCGAACAGATATTCGAATCCCGGTCACCGGCGTGTCCCCTTTTCGTTATCCGCCGGACTACTTCTTGGGCGGAATATCACGGCCCAGGCGGCGTTCGGGCGGAACGTCCTGAACGTCGCACACTGCCAGCCACACGGCTTTGGGTTCAATTCCGCCGCCCAGCGCCTCGGCCGCCGTCCTGCCGCCGAGCGAGCCCAGCACCAGGTCATTGGCCAGCACCCGGGAGTAGGCCGCACCGAACTCATCGTCCATCAGCCGCCAGAAATCACTAAGTCGCATCGCTTAATCCTCTCACGCCCGCGCGGTCCGCAGCCGGCAGGCCACCGCACGCCGCTGGAAACGCCCTGCGCAGGGCAGACACAGCTTTTCGCCGGCGCTGCCGCGGCCGGACCCTAGAATGGAACCATGACCGACCAGGCATCCTCCCCTTCCCCCCGGCACCACGAAGCCGCCATCGAAACCCTGGAACATGCCCTGTCCGTGCTGTGGCGCCGGGCACGGTCGAATTCGCACAAGGTGGCCCGGGAGGTACACCCGGACATGGAGCCGGCGGCCTACGGACTGCTGCTTCTGCTGCAGCAGCAGGAGGCGATGCGCCTGACCGATATCGCCGCGAACATCGGCATCGGCAAGCCGTCCATCAGCCGGCAGATCGTCATGCTGGAGAGCCTGGGCCTCGTCCAAAAGCATGCGGACCCCCAGGACGGGCGGGCACAGACCATTTCGCTGACCCCGGCCGGGTCGCAGGCGCTGGCCCGCACCCAGGCCGCCCGCAAGGATCTGTTCCGCACGCTGCTGGAGGGTTGGGAGGATGAGGAGCTGGTGCAGCTGGGCTCGCTGCTGACAAAGCTCAACGCGTCCTACGCGCGGGAGCGCTGACCCGGCCGGCGGGCCCGGCCCGGTGCGGATCGGCCGGGTGCTGGGCACGGGTGCCCGGCCGTCGGGAAGCACTGACACGGGAAGCATTCAGGGGAACTATCGGCACAGCAAAGACCCCGCCGTTGCCGGCGGGGTCTTTTTATCGTGCGGAGGCAGGCCGTCTTTGATGCGGCGGCATGCCCGATGTAGGTCTACGGTGTGCGGGCCAGGTCCCGCGCCATGTCATCCGGAAATTCACGGGCAAACTCGCGCGAGAACTCGGATGGGACGGTGTCGGGTATGGCGATGCCTTCTGCGCTCGCCACCCGGTCGCTGACCTCACGAAGCATCAGAGACAGGGGCACATCCAGCGCGGTGCAGATTGAGGAGAGAAGTTCCGAGGAGGCTTCCTTCTGGCCCCGCTCCACCTCGCTGAGGTAGCCGAGCGAAACGCGTGCGCTGTGCGAGACCTCGCGCAGGGTACGACCCTGGCGCTGACGGACATCGCGCAGTACGTCGCCAATTTCATGACGAAGAACAACCATTTTGCGCTCCTTTGGCTCCCGGCGTGCATCTTCCGCTAACCCTACATCCCGCCAGCGAATAACGCCGTTCACGGATACGGGTTGCTTAACCATCTGTATCGTCCTGCTCCTTATGTGGTCCGGCTGCGGTTGTACCGCAGCTATCTAAAGATCGTAGTCCGGAAACCTTGGTGGTTCCTGATACTAACAACTGAGCGTCACCGTGATTTGTTCCCGGTGCCGTCCACGCGTTCCTGCGGTCCGGTCAGGCTCTGTCCGCGAGGACCCCGGCCAGCAGTACCAGTGCTTCGTCACAGGCCTGCCGGCGGATGGCTGCCCGGTCCCCCGAAAAGGAAAATTCCCGGACCAGGGTCTGCTCCGGTGCCGCCACGGCGATAAACACGCAGCCCACAGGCTTGCCGTCATGGGGTTCCGGACCTGCGGCCCCGGTGGTCGCCACTCCAATGTCCGCTGCGAGGACCCGCCGGGCGCCGCAGGCCATCTGCCGGGCCACCTCCGCGTCGACGGATCCCGCAGCAGCCAGCAGGCCGCCGTCGACCCCCAGGACATTTTTCTTCACAGTGTTGGCATACGCGACCACTCCCCCGAGGAGCACCGCGGATGCTCCGGGGACGGCACCAAGCTCGGCGGCGACCAGCCCGGCAGTCAGAGACTCCGCGGTCGCCACGGTCAGCCCGGCTGCGGCCGCCGCGGAAACAACTTCCTGCGCGCCGCCGCTTCCGGCAAAAGTCACCGGCCGCCCGGATTCTGCAGCGCGCTGCGGCGAAGTTTAACCGCCTGGATGATGTAGTCGATCCCGGTGACCACCGTGATCACCAGCGCAGCAGCCATGACGACGGCGCTGATCCACCAGGCCCAGCTGCCAAGCCAGGTGGCCAGCGGCAGCAGGAACAGGAAGATCGCGAAGGTCTGGACCACGGTCTTGAGCTTGCCGCCGCGGGACGCCGCCATGACGCCGTACCGGATGACGACGAAACGCAGCAGGGTGATGCCGATTTCCCGGGCCAGAATCACGATGGTTACCCACCACCACAGCTCGCCCAGCGCGGAGAGCATCACCAGGGCTGATCCAATCAGCAGCTTGTCCGCGATGGGGTCCGCGATCTTGCCGAAATCGGTGATGAGGCCGCGGCTGCGGGCGAGGTCGCCGTCGAGCTTGTCCGTGTAGATCGCGACGGCGAAGGTCGCCACGGCAAGCCAGCGGTACATTCCGTCCCGGCCGTCGTCTGACAGCAGCAGCCAGATGAACAGCGGAACCATCAGGATCCTGATGACCGTCAAGACGTTGGCGATGTTCAGGACGGGGACATTCCCGGAAGAAGAGTTGCTCACAGTTCCAGCCTAGCGGGAATCACCGCCCGGTTAAGTTCCAGGCGTCCTCGGACCCCTCTTCTCCGTTTTCGGCGTCGCCGTCGTAATACTCGGTGGCCTGCCTGCGGCCCTCCAGGTCCTGTGCCACGAGGTCCGCCGGACCTTCGGGGTCTAAGCCGTGGTTGACGTTCGCGTTCTCCGCCAGCGCCGCGGTCTCGGCCGCGCCGGGACCGTTGGCCGCTTCTCCCCCGCTGATTGCGGCCAGCGTGGCAGCCAAATCATCCGGCTTAACCATGACGTCGCGGGCTTTGGAGCCCTCGGAGGGCCCGACGACGCCACGGGACTCGAGCAGGTCCATGAGACGCCCGGCCTTGGCGAAACCGACGCGCAGCTTGCGCTGGAGCATGGACGTGGAACCGAACTGCGTGGTGACCACCAGCTCGGTGGCCTGCAGCAGCAGGTCCATGTCGTCGCCGATGTCGTCTTCGATCTGCTTCTTGGGGGCGGACACCGTTACGTCGTCGCGGTAAACGGCGCCCAGCTGGCCCTTGACGTGCTCGACCACGCGGTGGATTTCCGATTCGGTCACCCAGGCGCCCTGGACACGGATGGGCTTGTTGGCGCCCATCGGCAGGAACAGGGCATCGCCCTGGCCCAGCAGCTTTTCGGCGCCGGGCTGGTCCAGGACCACCCGGGAGTCGGTGACCGACGACGTCGCAAACGCCATGCGCGACGGCACGTTGGCCTTGATCAGGCCCGTCACGACGTCGACGGAGGGCCGCTGGGTGGCCAGGACCAGATGGATGCCGGCGGCGCGGGCGAGCTGTGTGATGCGGACGATGGAATCTTCGACGTCGCGGGGGGCGACCATCATCAGGTCGGCGAGCTCGTCAACGATCACCAGCAGGTACGGATAGGCCCTTACGACCCGCTTGGAGCCGGCCGGCGGAACGACCTTGCCCAGTTTGACGGCCTTGTTGAAGTCATCGATGTGCTTGAAGCCGAAGTTGGCCAGGTCATCGTACCGGGTGTCCATTTCCCGGACCACCCACTGCAGCGCCTCGGCGGCCTTCTTCGGATTGGTGATGATCGGTGTGATCAGGTGCGGCACGCCCTCGTACGCGGTCAGTTCCACGCGCTTGGGGTCCACCATCACCATGCGGACCTCATCCGGGGTGGAGCGCATCAGGATGGACGTGATCATGGAGTTCACGAACGAGGACTTACCGGCACCGGTCGCACCGGCCACCAGCAGGTGCGGCATCTTGGCCAGGTTCGCGACGACGAAGCCGCCTTCGACGTCCTTGCCCACGCCCATGACCATGGGATGCTCGGTCTTGCGGGCGGCATTGGAGCGCAGCACATCGCCCAGGGCGACGACTTCCTTGTCCGCGTTGGGAATCTCGATGCCAATGGCACTTTTCCCCGGGATGGGCGACAGGATGCGCACGTCCGAGGAGGCCACGGCGTAGGAAATGTTCTTGGACAGTGCGGTGACCCGCTCCACCTTGGTGCCAGGGGAAAGCTCGATTTCGTAGCGCGTCACCGTGGGGCCGCGGCTGAAACCGGTGACGTGGGCTTCGACCTTGAACTGGTCCAGCGTGTTGGTCAGCGCATCAACCACGGCGTCATTGGCCTCGGAGCGTTCCTTCGCCGGCGGTCCGGCCGGCAGGAACTCGGACGGCGGCAGCGTGTAGGTCACATCGCCGGAGAGCTGGAGCTGTTCCGTGCGCTGCGGGATGGGGGTGGCGGGCGTGAGGTTCTTGACCGTCCGCGCGGGAACCGGAGGCACGGCAGGGGCCGCGGGCAGCCCGCCGGGGGCGCCAAGCGCCGCACCGGCTTCGGGAACCATGGCGATGGCCTCGGTGGGCGGCTCGGCGCCGTCGAACCCGCCGGCCGGCAGGCCCTGGGCACGGCGGATCTTCTGCGTGGCAAGCTCGGACCGGGTGGGCCGCCGCACGCCCGGCGGGATGGCCGGTTCGGGCACCGCGGGCACATCGGAAGCGCCGGAGGCATCCGCGGCTTCGTCGTCATCCGCCAGGACGGCACGCTCAAAGGCTTCGTCGCCGGCAAAGCCCTCGGCGGGAAGGTCCTCCCCCGATTCGGCGTTGCGGCCGAACATCCGCCCCTTCTTTTTCGGCGTCTTCCGCGTTTTCTGCGCCTTCGCCGGGCGCTGGTCCCGCTCGTACAGGTAGCTCTGGTCGTGGGCTTCGGGATCGTCCGGGGCCAGGTCCTGGCCCATCAGGTGCTCGTAAAGGGCGCGCAGGCGCATCGGGATGTGGCGGAACGGGGTGGCCGTAATGATCAGCAGACCAACGAACACCAGGAACCCCAGCAGGATGGCCACGGGCCACGGGGTCAGTGCCGCGGACAGCGGTCCGGCCACCAGGAAACCGACGATGCCGCCGGACGCCCAGAGCCGGTCGAAGCCGTCGGAGAGGGCGGGCGAGCCGCCGACAATGTGGGTGATGCCCGATCCGGCGAAAAGGACCAGGACCAGGCCGATGCTGATGCGGCTGTTGGCGTGGTGCCGTTCGGGATAACGGAACAGCCGGACCGCGCCGGTGAGGAGCATGAAGGGAACGACGACGGCCATCCAGCCGAAGGTGCCGGCTGCCCCCGCATGGATGATGTCGGCAACCGGGCCGCGCAGGGCCCACCACTCGACCGTAGCCACGGCAAGGGCGGTCAGGATGAGGAAGAATCCGGTTCCGTCGCGGCGGACGTCCCGGTCGGGAACGACGTCGGCTCCCAGTTTGCGGATGCCTGCACCCGCCAGCCGGGCCATCCCCATCCACGCGCCCTGGACTGCGCGCAGCGGCAGCGGTACCTGCTCGGCGTCGGCCTGTGCCGTGCCGCCGGCACCGGAGCGTCCGGTGGCCTTGCCCCGCGGCTGTGTTTTGCCGGCGGATTTTCCTGTGGTGCCCCCGGTGTTCCGGCTGGTGCTCCGGCCGGAAGCAGCGCCGCGTGCGGCAGGGGAAGTACGAGTGGCCATAGCCTCCACGGTACCCGATGCGGCCGGGCAAGCCGCGGATTTACGCGTCCTGCCCGGCCCTGGGGTACCTGTCCTGCTGCTGTCCTTGAGCTGCCCAGCGCCCGCCTACGCTTCGAGGACCACCGGAACGATCATCGGGCGCCGGCGCAGGCGCCGGTTCACCCAGGTGCCGACCACCCGGCGGACCACCTGCTGCAGCTGATAGGTGGTGTGGTCCTTGTTCGACGTGACCGCTTCTTCCAGGGCCTTGCTGATCCGGGGCTTGATCTCATCAAAGACGGCGTCGTCTTCAGCGAAGCCGCGCGCGTGGATTTCCGGGCCGGACACGATCGTTCCGGTGCTGCGGTTGACCACGGTAATGACCGAGATGAAGCCCTCTTCGCCGAGGATGACCCGGTCCTTGAGGTCGGTGTCGGTGATTTCCCCGACGCTGGAGCCGTCCACGTAAACGAATCCGCACTCGACGGAGCCAACCACGCGGGCCTTTCCATCGCGCAGATCCACCACGGTGCCGTCGTCGGCCAGGATCACGTTCTGCGCCGGAACGCCGGTGGCCTCGGCCAGCTTGCCGTTGGCGATCAGGTGCCGGGTTTCTCCGTGCACGGGCATGGCGTTCTTCGGCTGCAGAATGTTGTACGTGTACAGCAGTTCTCCGGCCGAGGCATGCCCTGAGACATGGATTTTGGCGTTGCCCTTGTGCACCACATCGGCGCCGAGCTTCATCAGCCCGTTGATCACGCGGAAAACGGCATTCTCGTTGCCGGGAATCAGGGAGGAAGCGAGGATGACCGTGTCGCCCTGCCCAATCCGGATCCGATGGTCGCCGTTGGCCATGCGCGACAATGCCGCCATCGGCTCGCCCTGGGAACCGGTGGACATCAGCACGAGCCGGTCATCGGGCATGTCGTCCACGTTTTTCAGGTCCACCAGGATGCCCTCGGGCACGTTCAGGTATCCGAGCTTCTCGGCAATGGCCATGTTGCGCACCATGGAACGGCCCACGAAGCACACCTTGCGGTTGTGCGCCGCCGCGGCGTCCAGCACCTGCTGCACGCGGTGGATGTGGGAGGAGAAGGACGCAACGATGATGCGCTTGCTCACCTTCCCGAAGAGGGTTTCCAGCACCGGGCCGATTTCCCGCTCGGCCGTAGTAAAACCGGGAACGTCGGCGTTGGTCGAGTCGGCCATGTACAGGTCCACGCCCTCTTCGCCGAGCCGGGCGAAGGCGCGCAGGTCCGTGATGCGCCCGTCAAGGGGCAGCTGGTCCATTTTGAAGTCGCCGGTGTGGAGCACGGTGCCGGCGGCGGTGCGGATAAACACGGCCAGGGCATCGGGAATGGAATGGTTCACGGCCACGAACTCGCATTCGAAGGGCCCGAACTGCTCCACCTGGCCCTCGGTGACCGTAAAGGTGAACGGCTTGATCCGGTGTTCCTGCAGTTTGGCTTCGATCAGGGCCAGAGTCAGCTGTGAGCCGATCAGGGGAATGTCGTTCTTCAGCCGCAGCAGGTACGGCACTGCACCGATGTGGTCTTCGTGGCCGTGGGTCAGCACCACGCCCACGACGTCGTCGAGCCGGTCCTCGATATAGGAGAAGTCCGGCAGGATCAGGTCCACGCCGGGCTGGGTTTCCTCGGGAAAGAGGACGCCGCAGTCCACGATCAGCAGCTTGCCGTCGATTTCGAAGACGGCCATGTTACGGCCGATCTCGCCGAGTCCGCCAAGGGGGACAATCCGGAGCGTTCCCTCCTGCAGGGCCGGCGGAGCGCTGAGCGCGGGAACTGCGGTTTCAGTCATGGTGCTTTATGCCTTGCCTTCCGAAAGGGTCCGGGAGAAGTCCCAGCCTGCCTCGGCCAGGTCGGTCAGGACCGTTTCCATTTCGACGGCGTCGGGCGCCACCAGCGGAAGCCGGACGGCAGCACCGGGAATGGTGCCCTGCAGCTTGAGGATCTGCTTGGCGGAGACCGCGCCGGGGATGTGGGTCATGACGGCGCGCACCACCGGGTCCAGTTCGAAATGGATCCGCCGTGCGGTGGCGAAGTCCCCCGCCGCCGCGGCATCCACCAGCGCACGGAACTGCGCCGTGGCCACGTGGGCCGAAACGCTGACCACGCCCACGGCACCGGCGGCCATCCACGGCAGGGTCAGTCCGTCGTCGCCGGCATACACGTCGAGGGTGGTGTTGGCCAGGACCTGCGTGATCGCCGCGAAGTCCGCCTTGGCGTCCTTCAGTGCCATGACGGCCGGGATATTCGCAAGGCGGACCATGGTGTCCGTGGAAATTGCGATGCCGGCGCGGCCGGGAATGTCGTAGACCATGATCGGCAGGTCCGTGGCAGCGGCGACTGCTTCGAAGTGCGCCACCACGCCGGCCTGGGTCGGCTTGTTGTAATACGGCGTCACGACCAGCTGCGCGTCGGCGCCGGCGCGCAGGGCACGGCGGGCCATTTCCACCGAATGGGAGGTGTGGTTGGTCCCCGTGCCGGCGATAACCTTGGCGCGGCCGCCCACGGTCTCGGCCACGACCCGGAACAGGTCTTCCTTTTCGCTGTCCTCCAGGGTGGAGGTTTCGCCCGTGGTTCCGGAGACCACCAGGCCGTCACAACCGTCCTCCACCAGCTTGTTGGCGAGGCTTGCCGTGGCGTCGAAGTCCACGGCTCCATCCTCGGTGAACGGTGTCACCATGGCGGTGACGAGGGTCCCAAACGGAAGTGCGCGAATATCAGAATCAGCCATGGGTAAAACGTTACCCGTTCCCTGCACCGTTGGGACAACGCGGCCGCGGCTTCGCCGGGAACCGGAAAGCGCCGCGCGGCGGCGGCGTGTGCTGTGAGACGATCGGTTCATGATCGGACGGCGGTTGACGGGCATCGATGCAGCCCGGGGCATAGCGCTTTTGGGCATGATGGCGACCCACATTTTTCCTCTTTACGACGAGCAGACGGGGAATCCCTCCTGGACCGGCCTCGTCTTATCGGGGCGCTCCTCCGCGCTGTTTGCCGTGGTGGCGGGCATCGGCCTGGCGCTGCTTACCGGCGGCAGCCAGCCGCGCTCCGGCACCGCCCTGACCGCAGACCGGCGCGGCATCGCCGTCCGGGCCGTGATTATCGCCCTCACCGGCCTGGTTCTCGGCGGCCTGGACACGACCATTGCCGTCATCCTGTTCCACTACGGCGTCCTGTTCCTGCTGGCGCTGCCCTTCGTGGGCATGCGGCTGCCCCGGCTCGCGCTGTGGGCCGGTGTCTGGCTGCTGCTCTCCCCGGTCCTGGCCTATCTGATCCGGCCCTGGCTCTCTTCCGCGGTGGAACCGTCAACGTTGGACTCCAATGTCAGCTGGGAAGCTTTCCTGACGCCCGGAACCCTGCTGGCGGATGTCTTTTTCACCGGCTTTTATCCGGTGGTGCAGTGGCTGAGCTACCTCCTGATCGGGCTGGTCATCGGGCGGCTCCGCCTGCAGGATGTTCCCGCCCAGGCTGGTCTGGTGGCCGCAGGCATCACGGCTGCCGCGGGAGCCAAGTTCCTGAGCTATTACCTGCTGGTGGACCGGGGAGGCTTTGAAGCTCTGCTCGCCACGGAGTCCGGGCGCATCTGGCCGCTGGCCCGCATGATGGAGGTCAACCTCGCCGGGGTGGAGCAGACCGGCTCCTGGTGGTGGCTGGCAGTGAGCGGGCCGCATTCGGGCACCCCGCTGGACCTGCTGCATACGGCCGGAACTGCCGCTGCCGTCGTCGGCGTGTGCCTGCTGCTGACCCGGGCGCGGCCCAACCTGCTGCTGCCCCTCTCGGCGGCGGGAGCCATGACGCTGACCCTGTACAGCATCCATGTCTGGATCATGTCGGTCACGGATGCGCAGCCGGTGCCGCCGGAGCCGGTGTGGCTGTTCTGGATCTCTGCCGTGGTTGCTGCCGGCCTCGGCATCGCCTTCACCCGGTTCGGCTCGCGCGGTCCGCTGGAGACACTGATGCATGGTGCCTCACAGCTGGCCCGGCACGGCTCGCTGAGCGGAAAATAAGCCAGCGGCTGGCAGCCTTAGGCGGAGTAGAGCTTGCCGGCCCGGCGCATGGCGGACCGGGCGCGCTTACGGTCCCCCGCGGCGTCGTACGCGCAGGAGAGCCGGAACCAAGCGCGCCAGGAGTCCGGCGCGGCCTCAACCTCGGCCTGATACTGCGGGAACTGCGCGTCGGCGGCTTCCCGGATGATCCGGCCGCCGGGCGTCCGCGGCAGGTCGTCCACCGGCAATCCACCCTCATCGGCGAGGATGTGCGCCATTTTCTCGGTGCGTCCGCCGAACTGCAGTTCGCGGATCAGGGCCCAGGCCCCCACAACCGGCAGCACCAGGTACGCCGCGCCCAGCGCGTTGGCAGTCAATCCGTCGTTCCCCGTCAGCAGGGTCCAGCCGCGCTGGACGACCACCAGCATGTAAAACACCAGCAGCAGGGTGATCAGCAGGACGCCGATCTTGGCTTTGTTTCGGAAAAGCCCGGTAAAAAAGACAACGTGTTCCTTAGGCGTTCAGGTTGAGGTAGCCGTCGAGTCCGACGGTCAGGCCCGGATGGGCGGCGGCTTCGCGCAGTCCCAGCAGGACACCGGGCATGAAGGACGCCCGGTCAAAAGAGTCGTGGCGGATGGTGAGCTGTTCGCCGGCGCCGCCGAACAGCACCTCCTGGTGTGCCACCAAGCCGCGCAGCCGGACGGAGTGGACGCGGACGCCCTCGACGTCGGCACCGCGGGCGCCGGGAATTTCCGTGGCGGTGGCATCCGGGGAAGGGTCAGTGCCTGCTTCGGCGCGGGCCGCGGCGATCAGCTGGGCGGTGCGCACGGCGGTGCCCGAAGGTGCATCGATCTTGTCCGGATGATGCAGCTCGATCACTTCCACCGACTCGAAATACCGGGCCGCCTTCGCGGCAAAGGCCGAGGCCAGGACCGAACCGAGCGCGAAATTCGGGGCAATCAGCACGGCGGTTCCGGGGTGCTCTTCGAGCAGAGCCGACAGACGGTCCAGCCGGTCCGCGTCCCAGCCGGTGGTTCCGACCACGGCATGCATGCCGTGTTCGACGGCGAAGCGGACGTTGGCTTCGGTGCTGTCGGGAACGGTGAGGTCCACCACGTACTGTGCGCCGGCGGAGACGAGCGTATCGAGTGAGTCTCCCCGGCCCAGGGCGGCCACCAGCTTCAGGTCGGGTGCCGCTTCAACGGCTTTAACGGCTTCGGATCCCATGCGGCCGCCGGCCCCGAGGACCGCTACGGCGAGTTGCTCAGTCATACCCCCAGATTACCGGTCACTGCGGGGCGTCGCTGACACCCACCCACTCGGACGTCCCGTCGCTGAAGCCCTGTTCCTTCCAGATGGGAACCCGGGCCTTGACGGTGTCCACCAGGTCGGAGCATGCGGCAAACGCGGCACCGCGGTGCGCGGCACCCACCGCCGCCACCAGGGCGGCGTCGCCAATCTCCAGCGGACCGGTGCGGTGGCCGACCCAGATCCGTACGCCGCCGTGGGCCACGGCAATCTCCGCGGCCACCGCGGCGAGCACCTCCCCGGCGGAGGGGTGGGCGCTGTAGGAAAGGCTGGCAACGCCGCGGCCGCCGTCGTGGTCGCGGACGATTCCGCTAAAACCGACGACGGCTCCGCACTGCGGCGACCATGCGGCGGCCTGGGCGTGGTCCGCGTTGAGCGGCAGGCCGGAAACCGTGGCGTTGAGGACCTCCGAGGCTGCGGCAGCCGCGCCCCCGGGTTCGGTGGCAGGTCCCGTGGCGGGTTTGGTGTGCTCAGTGTCCATGGTGTCCCTCCAGTTGTGCGCAGATGTGCCCGATGACCGGTTCCAGCACGGCGAGGCCGTCCGCGACGGCGCCGGGCGAGCCGGGCAGGTTTACGATGAACGTCCGCCCGGCCGTGCCCGCGCAGCCGCGGCTGATGGCGGCCATGGGCGTCTTGGTGCGGCCGTCTGCGCGCAGCGCCTCCATGATTCCGGGAACTTCCCGCTCCAGCAGCGGCAGCGTCTGTTCGGGGGTATGGTCATCCGGGCTCAGCCCGGTTCCGCCGCTGGTGAGGATCACCGCCGGTTCCAGCGCGAGCATGCGGCGCAGCGCCTCCCCCACGCGGTCGCCGTCGGGCACCACCTCGGCGAGCACGACGTCGAACCCCAGCGCGTAGAGCCAGTCCGCGGCCAGCGGACCGCATTCATCCTCATACTCCCCCGGGCGGCCCGGGTGGAGGCGATCAGCACCGCGGCAGTGCGGCGGGGCGGCTGCTGCGCGGCCGGTGGCGAGTCGTTCACAGGGCCCAGTCTCCGCCCTTGCCGCCGGCTTTGGCGAGCACCTGGATGTCGGTGATGGACGCATGCTTGTCCACGGCCTTGATCATGTCGTACAGGGTCAGCGCGGCGACGGTCGCCGCGGTCAGGGCTTCCATCTCCACACCGGTGAGTGCCTTGGTTTTCACCGTGGCCAGGATGACGACGTCGGAGTCCCCGGCGTCAAAGTCCACCGTCACTTTGGTCAGGGGCAGCGGGTGGCACAGCGGAATCAGGGTGGAGGTCTGTTTGGCCCCCATGATGCCGGCGATCCGCGCCACGGCCAGCGCATCGCCCTTGGGCAGTCCGCCTTCGGAGAGGAGCTTCAGGACGTCGGCGGTGGTCCGCAGCCGTGCCCGGGCGGTCGCGGTCCGGGTGGTTTCGGTCTTCGCGGAAACATCCACCATGTGGGCGGAGCCGTCTTCGCGGACGTGGGTGAGTCCGGGCTGCTGCCCGTCGGTGCCGGTCATGAAGGTACTCCTTGTGCGCAGTGCGGTTAGTCCAACAGCCATACTGCCACTTCCGTGCCGGCGGGGACCGTGTCCACTCCGGCCGGAATGTGCACCAGGGCATTCGACGAGGCCAGGGCGTGAACCAAATGCGAGCTTGGACCGCCGACCAGCTCGACCCGTCCCGTTGTGCCGGGGCCGGCGGGAGGGTGTAGCGGCCGCGCCGGACCTGGTGTTTGCCGGCGGGGCTGTGCGCTTCGGCGGCCAGCACGGCCGGCACCTGCCGGCGCGGAGCGGGAAGGCCGGTGAGGGTCCCCAGCGCCGGGCGCAGGAACATTTCAAAGGAGACGACGGAGCTGACCGGGTTACCCGGAAAACCAAGGAAAGGAACGCCGTCGACGGTTCCGATCCCCTGCGGCCCGCCGGGCTGCATCGCCACCGGAAGGAACTGCACGCCTTCGGCGGCCAGGGCCAGGCGGACCACCTCGTAGGCGCCCATGCTGATTCCGCCGGAGGTGAGGACCAGGTCGGCGGGGTGGCGGCGGAGGTCCCCACGGAGCTGGGCCAGGAAGGCGTCCGGTGAGTCAACCACGATGCGGGACCGGACCACCTCCGCACCCGCTTCCCGCAGGCTCACGGCGAGCAGCGTGGAGTTGGCGTCGTGGATCTGTCCCGGGGCCAGAGCCTCTCCTGGTTCGACCACCTCGTCGCCGGTGCTGAGCAGCAGCACCCGGAACGGAGCCCGAACCGGCACGGCGGGGATGCCCAGCGCGGCCAGCAGGCCCAGCTGCAGCGCGCCGAGCCGGGTGCCGGCTTGCAGGGCCACTGTTCCGGCGCGGATGTCGCTTCCTGCTCTCCGGATGTAGTCTCCGGGCGCCGCTCCGGAGGGGAAGCTGACGGTGGCTCCCAGCCGGTCCCGGTCCGCGAAGAACGCATCGGGCACGGCCCGTTCAATGGGTACGACGGCGTCGGCTCCGGCGGGAAGCATGGCGCCGGTCATGATCGGAGCAGCGGATCCCGGTTCCAGGGCGGAAGCCGCGATGCCGGCGGGAATCGGTTCACTGACGCGCAGCGCAGCGGCCCGCCCCGCAGCGGACGCCAAGTCAGCCGTGCGCACGGCATAACCGTCCATTTGGGAATTGTCGAAGGGAGGAAGGCTGCGGGGCGCGTGGACGTCCGCGGCCAGGATCTTCCCTGCCGCCGACACGAGGTCCACGGTGTTTGTCCGCTCCGGCGCGGCTGCACGGCAGGCTTCCAGCAGCCCAAGCACGGCATCGCGGTGTTCTTCCACTGTCCGGGTCTCTGCTGCCCTGCGGATCACGGCTGCCTCCGAAGCCGCCGGCGCAGCATCGCCAGCTCGTCCTCGAGGAGTCCGCCGGAGAGCAGGTATCCGGCCGCGCCGCCGTGGTGTTCATCCACCCACTCCAGCGCCCGGCCGATGGCCTCTTCGGGGGCGCCGGTCACCAAGGCGGCCACCTCGTCCGTCAGGGGAACGCCCAGCGCCTCGATCATGCCGAGCATCCGCGCGGCCCACTCCCCTGGAAAGGTTGGCCTCGCTTTGCCGGTAGTCCGCCACCACGGCGGCGGGGTCCACGCCGACGGCGCTCAGGATCAGTGCCACCGCCACTCCGGTGCGGTCTTTTCCGGCGGTGCAGTGCACCAGGGCCGCCGAGCCTTCCGCGGCGCATCCGACCGCACGGGCGGTCTCGGCAAACACAGCGCTGCCGTCCTGCAGCATTTCGGTGTAGATGCCGGCCAGCGTTGGCAGCTGCGCAACAGCTGCCTGCACCGCCCGGGCGGCAGCCTCCGGGTTCCCGGACTGGCGGGCGCGCTGCATTTCTTCCTGGGCGGCTCCGGTGAAGGCGCCTTCGAACAGCGGCAGGTTGAGCCGGATAAAGGAACGCGCGGGCAGCCGGTCCGGCGCCATGAGCTGCTCCGCGGGAGTCCGCAAATCGACGATCACCTCGATCCGCGACTCGGCAAGGCGTGTTAGTCCCCGTGGAGTCAATGCGCTGATGGCATCTGAACGGTAGAGGACTCCGGGGGCGCTGCGGCCTCCTCCGGCCAGCGGCAGTCCGCCGGTGTCCCGGAAATTGACTGTGCCTTCCAGTGCGGTGATCGTCACAAACCGAGCCTAGCGCGCATTCACCTGAACCGTGTGCAGGCCGGTGGCGCCGTCGGGGACGACGGGCCGCTCCCGCTCGTCCTGCTCTGCTCCCGTCGAGTCGATGGCCCGCACGGTGATCTCGTGATCCCCGGCGCCCAGGTCCAGGACCGCCGACCACTGCACCCAGGTATCCGCCGAGATTCCCGCGGCCAGAACCGCATCCTGCCATCGACCGCCGTCCACCCTTACCTGCACCCCGCGGATACCGGTGTGCTGCGCCCAGGCCATCCCGGCCACGGTGACCGCGCCGGCGTCCACCGAGGCGCGGTTGGAGGGGGTGTCGATGCGGGAGGAAAGCTTGATGGGACCGCGTTCGGTCCAGCCCCGGTCCGTCCAGTAGGCGGTCTCGTCGCTGAAGCGGGTGACTTTGAGTTCGGTGACCCATTTGGTGGCCGAGACGTAGCCGTACAGGCCCGGCACCACCAGCCGCACCGGGAACCCGTGTTCCAGCGGCAGCGGCTCGCCGTTCATGCCGACGGCGAGCAGCGCGTCGCGTGAATCGGTCAGCGCTTCAAGCGGGGTCGATGCCGTCCAGCCGTCCCGGCTGGTGGACAGCACCATGTCGGCTCCCTCCCGGACACCGGCGGCGGCCAGCAGGTCCCGGACCGGCCAGCCCAGCCACTTGGCGTTGCCGATCAGGCTGCCGCCCACCTCGTTGGAGACGCATGCCAGTGTCACGTAGCTTTCCTGCAGGGGCTTGGCCAGCAGTTCGGCGAAGCTGATCCGGATCTCGCGGTCCACCATGCCCGTCACCGTGAGGGTCCACTGCTCCGGGTTGACCAGCGGAACGCTCAGCGCGGTGTCGATCCGGTAGAAATCGGCGGCAGGGGTGAGCACGGGATCCAGTCCGCTGATGCCCAGTTCCGCTCCGGCCGGAACAGCCGGTGCGGGGGTTACCGCGGCGGGCAGGACAATCCCGTCCCGCAGCCCCACTGTGGTGATCTGGCCGCCGCGGGAGGTCCCGGCCAGGGCGCCTGCGGCCACGGCAACACCGGCGCCGCCGCCCACCCCCAGCAGCACATCCCGCCGTCTGGCGCCGACATCGGCCGGGGCCGCGGTGCCCCACCTGCGAATGCGCTCCACAAAGGCCCGCAGCACCGGAAGGCCAACGGCCACCGCCAGCAGCGGCGGCGCCAGGGACAGCATGCTCATCTGCGGGCGGGTGAGCACTGCAACCAGCCCTGCCGCCCCAAACAAGGCGACGACGACGGCGCCTGCGGGAGGGCGGCGCAACTCCAGGATCCCGGCGGCCACGGCGAGGACAGCGATGACGGCAGCCATTGCCACGAGGAACGCGGCCTTGTCAGCGGTGCCGAACAAGCCGATGGCCCAGTCTTTGACGGCGGCGGGCATGGCATCAATGACTACCGATCCCACCGCGCTGACCGGTGACAGCGACGGACTCAGCAGCGCGGCGGAAAGTTCTCCGGCGGCCACGGCCAGTCCAACCGCCACGATTCCCGCCGCGGCTGCCCAGGGCGAAAGGTTCCGGTCCGTGCCGTTCATGATGCTCGTTTCTGTTGGTGCCGCGTGGAGTGGTGCCGGAGCGCCGGATTCAGCGCGGCACCAGCAGCCCGACTCCGAGCCGGGCAAGCGCCAGCAGTACCAGGTACAACGAAATCAGGATCAGGCAGATTCCCAGCGCAATTTCGGGCTGGTTGGAGTTCAGGCTCAATTCGATCTGCAGGGGCAGGGTCCGGGTGCGCCCTTCGATGCTGCCGGCGAAAGTGATGGTGGCGCCGTACTCCCCCAGGGACCGGGCAAAGGCCAGCAGTGCCCCCACGATGATGCCCGGCAGCGCCAGCGGCACCGTGATGTAGCGCAGGATCGCCGTGGGACCGGCACCGGAAGTGGCGGCCGCCATTTCCAGGTCGTGATCCACCGCCCGCAGGCTGCTCAGGGACGCCACCACGAAGAACGGCAGCGATACAAAGACCTGGACGATCAGCACTGCCGCCGGCGAGTACCCCACCCCCAGTCCGGCCGATTCGAGGAACCGGCCGGCGAGCCCCTGCCGGCCCCAGAAATAGAGCAGGGCGATGCCCGAAACAACCGGAGAAAGGACCAGCGGAATCAGCAGGATGCCGCGCAGCACCTGCATCCACGGTCCGGCCAGCTTGCTGAACAGCACGGCCAGGGGAAGCCCCAGGACCACGCAGATCAGCGTCGATCCCACAGAAGTGGTCACCGACAGGAGCAGCGCGGTGCGTGCTTCCGGAGCGGTGAGCAGCTCCCCCAGGGATGAGAAGGGGACATTCAGCAGCAGGGCGGCGACCGGCCCGGCGCAGAACAGCAGCGCCAGCGACGCCGGAACCCAGAGCCAGGCCGGCGTGGTCGCCCGCGCACCGCGTGTCATGCCGAGGCCGCCCACAGCCGCTGACCCGGGCTTCTGCCGACCGGCCGGCCGCCGCCGGTTCCGTCCCGGCCTAGGTTCCCGGTGGCCGGAAGCCTGCCTCCCGGAGGATGCCGGCGGCTTCCCCGCCGGCAAGCCACTCGTAGAATCGGACAGCTGCCTCATGCTCTGCTCCTCCGCGGTCAGGGCCGCGGGGTACTGGTTGGGTTCGGGATCGCTCACTTCAAGATACGTCACCCCTTGCTTCGACGCCGAGAGCGCATCGGTTTGGTACACCAGCCCGGCATCCGCCTGTCCGGTCACCACTTTGGTCAGCACCGACCGCACACTGTCCTCGCGGCTTTCACCCGACAGGTTTACACCGCCGGCTTCAAGGACGCGTTCCGCGGAGCGGCCGCACGGCACCGAGGGCGCGCACGCGGCAACCTGGGCCGCGCCGCCGGATACATCGGCCAGGGAGGTGATGCCGGCCGGGTTCCCCGGTGCCAGCGCCAGGACGGTCGTGTTCCCGGCCACGATCTGCTCCCGGGCAATCAGGCCCTCCGCACGCACCGCGTCCAACGCTTCCAGGTCGGCGGTGATGACGACGTCGGCGCCGGCGCCGGAGAGAAGCTGCCCCGACAGCTGCGCGCTGGAGCCAAGATTGGTGCGCAGGAGGCCGCCGCCGTCGTAGGCTTCATTCATGGCCGCAATCACATCCGTGAGCGAAGCGGCTGCGAATACCGTAACGACGGGGCTTTCCGACGCCGCGGAATTCCCGTCAGCGTCCGGCCCTGAACAGCCGGCAGTGGCAACGAGCAGGACGGTGGACAGGGCGGCGGCGGACAGGGCGGTGACGAGCCGGCGCCGACGGATAGAACGCATTGATAGAGCCTAACCGCGAAAGGGCGTAGCCTCGACCCATGGGAATCCAGCTGGGAATGCCGTCCATCGGCGCGCCGCTCGCCGGCGGCCCGTCCACCCTGCCACAGCCTGATGCCCGGGCGGCGGCCTGCGGGCCGGTGGAGAATCCCGCGGCCGAGCCGGCCGCGGTGGCGGAGCAGCTGCGGCAGCGGGTGTGCGGGCCGCCGACGGCCTGCTGGACCGCTACGGGCGGCGGGCCACCGACATGCGCCTCTCGCTCACCGACAAGTGCAACCTGCGCTGCACCTACTGCATGCCCGCCGAAGGCCTCGACTGGCTGGCGAAGGACAAAGTCCTGACTGCAGCCGAGATTGTCCGGCTGGTGGGGATCGGAGTGGACATGCTTGGCGTCCGCGAGCTGCGGCTGACCGGCGGCGAACCGCTGGTGCGGGCCGATCTGGTGGAGATTATTGCCGGCATCCGGGCCAACCATCCGGACCTTCCGATTTCGCTGACCACCAACGCGCTGGGCTTGGACAAAAAGGCTCAGGCCCTCAAAGACGCAGGCCTTACCCGGATCAATGTTTCCCTGGACTCCCTGCATCCCGACACCTTCGCCCAGCTGACCCGGCGTCCGTTCCTGGCCCGAGTGCTCGCCGGGATCGAGGAAGCAGCACGGGTGGGGCTGGGCCTGGTCAAGATCAACGCGGTCCTGATGCGCGGGATCAACGACGTCGAATCCCCCGATCTGCTGGAATGGGCCGTCAGCCGCGGCTTTGAGCTGCGCTTCATCGAGCAGATGCCGCTGGACGCCGATCACGGCTGGACCCGCGACGGCATGATCACCGCTGCGGAAATCCGCAGCAGGTTGGAGCGCGACTTCATCCTGACCCCGGATCCGCGGCAGCGCGACGGCGCCCCGCCGAACGTTGGGAGGTCCGGCGCCGGTCCGATCCGGACGTCGTGGCGGGGACCGTGGGCGTCATCGCGTCGGTCACCGAACCCTTCTGCACCGACTGCCGCCGGACACGAATCACCGCTGAGGGAAGGGTGCGCAGCTGCCTTTTCTCGCACGAGGAAACCGATTTGCTGGAGTTGCTGCGCTCGCCCGGGGTCGGCGACGCAGAGGTGGCGGCCCGCTGGCAGGACGCCATGTGGGGCAAGCCCAAGGCCCACGGGATGGACCACACCGGTCTCGGCGACGCTGACTACGTGCAGCCGGACCGGACCATGAGCGCGATAGGCGGCTAGATGTTAGTTCGATATTTTGGTGCCGCAAAGGCTGCGGCGGGGCTGGAAGAAGAAACGCTGCCTGCCGCCGGTTTCAGCGGCACATCCGGCGGCGCCACGCTGCAGGACCTGTTGGAGTTCCTGGGTGCCCGCCATGTAACGGCGCCGGACGGCACTCCCCGCTAAAGAGCGTGATCTCCCGCAGCACCTTCCTGGTCAACGGTTTCGCCGCCCGTGACCGGTCAGCGGTGCTGTCCGGCGGGGACACTGTGGACATCCTGCCGCCCTTCGCCGGCGGCTGAGCGGGCACCCTTTTCCAAACCGCACAGCACAACAGCAGGAGCACGTCCCCTCGCCGGGACGTGCTCCTGCTGTTTGAAGCGAAAGGCTAGAAGCCCAGCTCTTCTTTCGAGCTGAACGGTCCCACCACAGTGATGGTGCGGGCGCCGCGGCCAGTTCGGCGGCCAGCGCCTGGACTTCCTCTGCCGTAACGGCGCTGATCCGGGCCAGCGACTCGTCGATGTCGATGAACTCGCCGCTGACCAGCTCGGCGCGGCCCAGGCGCGACATGCGTGAACTGGAATCCTCCAGCGCCATGACCATGCCGCCGGCAATCTGCCCGCGGGCCTTTTTCAGTTCAGCTTCATCCACGCCGTCAGCCGCCAGCCGTTCCAGCTCCGAACCCATCAGGTCGATGACCTGCCGGGTCTTCGCCGGAGAACAGCCGGCGTACATCCCGAAGTAGCCGGCGTCGGCGTAGGACGCGGAGAAGGAATAGGTGGAGTACACCAGCCCGCGCTTTTCCCGGATTTCCTGGAACAGGCGCGAGGACATGCCGCCGCCCAGGATCGTGTTCAGGACGCTCATCGCGAAGCGGCGGTCATCGGTGGCCGTCAGCGACGGGCAGCCCATGACCACGTTGGCCTGTTCCACCGGCCGGTTGATGACCTGCACTCCGGCAGTGCCGGTGATGACGGCGGGTTCGGTGTTCCGGCGCGGAGCGGGCGTCGCATCTTCGGAAAGATCCCAGCCGGCCTTCTTCAGGGCGTCGAGCACCAGGGCGCACACGTCGTCGTGCTCCAGGCCGCCGGCCGCGGTAACGACCAGCTCGGTGGGCCGGTAGTAACGGCGGTAGTGTTCCAGCACGGCTTCGCGCGGAACGCTCTTGATGGCTTCGGGGGTGCCGCCGATCGGACGCCCCAGGGCGTGGCCGCCCAGGACGGCTTCGGCGAACTTTTCGTGGCAGAGGTCGGCGGGATCGTCGGCGTCCATGGCAATTTCTTCCAGGATGACGTCGCGTTCCTGCTCCAGTTCCTCCGGGTCCAGGACCGCGGAGGTGACCATGTCCGTAATCACGTCAATGGCCATCGGCAGGTCGGTGTCCAGCACCCGGGCGTAATAGCAGGTGCTTTCCTTCGCCGTCGCGGCATTGGATTCTCCGCCAACCTCGTCAAAGGCCAGCGCAATGTCCAGCGCGGTTCGGCGGGTGGTGCCCTTGAACAGCAGGTGCTCCAGGAAGTGGGTGGAGCCGTGCCGGCCCGCGGCTTCATCCCGCGAGCCGACACCAACCCAAAAGCCGATGGTCGCGCTCCGCTGGCCGGGCATGGCCTCGGTCAGCACACGCACCCCGCCCGGAAGGACGGAACGGTGCACAACGGCGCCTCCCGGAGTTCCCGACACAAGGGACGGGTCGCCGGGAAGGGTGGTCAGCGGAAGGCGGACAACCGTCCCGGATGCCGGAGCATGTCCGGCACCGGGACGGTTTCCTCAGCAGTATGTGACATTTACTCTGCGGACTCTGTTTCTGCCGCTTCTTCGCCTTCAGCGACAACCGGAGAGAGGGAGAGCTTGCCGCGGTCATCGATCTTGGTGATTTCCACCTGGATCTTCTGGCCCACGGAGACAACCTCGTCGACGTTGTCCACGCGCTTGCCGCCGGCGAGCTTGCGCAGCTCGGAGATGTGCAGCAGGCCGTCCTTGCCCGGGGTCAGGGAGACGAAGGCACCGAACGTGGTGGTCTTCACGACCGTGCCGAGGTAACGCTCGCCGAGCTCGGGGACCTGCGGGTTGGCGATCGCGTTGACCGCCGCACGGGCAGCCTCGGCGGAGGTGCCGTCGGTTGCGCCGATGAGGACCGTGCCGTCATCTTCAATGGAGATGTCAGCGCCGGTGTCCTCCTGGATCTGGTTGATCATCTTGCCCTTCGGGCCGATGACCTCGCCGATCTTGTCCACGGGGATCTTCACCGAGATGATGCGCGGCGCGTACTCGGAGAGCTCGTCCGGCGTGTCGATCGCAGCGTCCATGACACCGAGGATGTGCAGGCGTGCTTCGCGGGCCTGCTTCAGGGCTGCTGCCAGCACCGAGGCGGGGATGCCGTCGAGCTTCGTGTCCAGCTGGATGGCCGTAACGAACTCGGAGGTGCCGGCTACCTTGAAGTCCATGTCGCCGAAGGCATCTTCGGCACCGAGGATATCGGTCAGGGCGGCGTAGCGGGTTTCGCCGTCAACCTGGTCGGAGACCAGGCCCATGGCGATGCCTGCAACCGGAGCGCGCAGCGGAACACCGGCGTTGAGCATGGACAGCGTCGAGGCGCAGACCGAACCCATGGAGGTGGAACCGTTGGAGCTCAGGGCTTCGGAGACCTGGCGGATGGCGTACGGGAATTCCTCACGCGTCGGCAGCACCGGCATGAGCGCGCGCTCTGCCAGGGCGCCGTGGCCGATTTCGCGGCGCTTGGGCGAACCCACGCGGCCGGTTTCACCGGTGGAGTACGGCGGGAAGTTGTAGTTGTGCATGTAGCGCTTGCGCGTCACCGGCGACAGCGAGTCGATCTGCTGTTCCATCTTCAGCATGTTCAGCGTGGTGACGCCCAGGATCTGGGTTTCGCCGCGCTCGAAAATGGCCGAACCGTGCACGCGGGGCAGAACCTCTACCTCGGCGGTGAGCTGGCGGATGTCCGTCAGGCCACGGCCGTCGATGCGGACCTGGTCCTTCAGGATGCGCTGGCGCACAACCTGCTTGGTGACGGAGCGGAACGCTGCGGAGAGTTCCTTCTCGCGGCCTTCGAACTGCCCGGCGAGAGAAGCAACAACTTCGTCCTTGAGCTCGTCGGCGGCGATGTCGCGCTCCTGCTTGTCAGCAATGGAGAAGACCTGAGCCAGCTTGTCAGCGGCTGCGGCTTCCACGGCTTCGAAGACGTCGTCCTGGTAGTCCAGGAAGATCGGGAACTCGACGGTCGGCTTGGCGGCGCGGGCTGCCAGGTCGGCCTGTGCCTCGCACAGGGCCTTGATGAACGGCTTCGAGGCTTCGAGGCCTTCAGCAACAACCTCTTCGGTCGGGGCGGTGGCGCCCTCTTCCTTGATGAGGTTCCAGGCGGCGTCGGTGGCTTCAGCTTCCACCATCATGACGGCGACGTCGTCACCGGCGATGCGGCCGGCAACCACCATGGAGAAGACTGCGCGCTCCAGTTCGGAGTGCTTCGGGAAGGCAACCCACTGGTTATCGATCAGGGCAACGCGGACGCCGCCGATCGGACCGGAGAACGGCAGGCCGCTCAGCTGGGTGGACATGGAGGACGCGTTGATCGCAACGACGTCATACAGCACGTCGGGGTTGATCGCCAGGACGGTGACCACGATCTGGACCTCGTTGCGCAGGCCCTTAACGAAGGCGGGGCGCAGCGGGCGGTCCATCAGGCGGCAGGCCAGGATGGCTTCGGTGGACGGGCGGCCTTCACGGCGGAAGAACGAGCCCGGGATGCGTCCGGCGGCGTACATGCGCTCTTCGACGTCCACGGTCAGCGGGAAGAAGTCGAAGCCCTCACGCGGGGACTTGCCGGCGGACGTCGCCGACAGCAGGACGGTGTCATCGTCGATGTAAACAGTGGCTGCGCCTGCAGCCTGCTGGGCCAGACGGCCGGTTTCAAAGCGGATGACGCGCTGGCCGTATTTGCCGTTGTCAATGACTGCTTCTGCGAACTGAATTTCGGGACCCTCCATAGAGAGTCACCTCCGTTTCTTCGTTGGCGGAGGCATCCAGCATCGTCCCAATAAACGCGTACACCGCTGTGGAGCGGTTCGGTTCAACACCCGGTCTTCGATCGAGGTCCACGGGCGGAAACTCCCGGAGACCACTACCGAGGACCGCGAATGCTGCGATGCTGGCTGACTCCTGTTGATGTGTGCTGGTACTGCCGGTGCTGCTGGGTTACTGCATTGGTGCCGTTACTGCGGTAATGCTTGGATCATTCGAGGGCGGGTGCGCTTCCGGTCTGCGCCGGTGTCCATGCCTGCCTGAAAAAGGGCGGCTCCCGCGAAGAACGCAGGGGCCGCCCTCTCCAAAGACTACTTGCGCAGGCCGAGGCGCTCGATGAGCGCACGGTAGCGGGTGATGTCCGTATCTTTCAGGTACGAAAGCATACGACGACGGCGACCAACCATGGCCATCAGGCCGCGGCGGGTGTGGTGGTCGTGCTTGTGCGTCTTCAGGTGTTCAGTCAGGTCAAGGATGCGGCGCGACAGCACAGCAACCTGAACCTCGGGCGAACCGGTGTCGCCTTCGGCCCGGGCGTATTCCTTGATGATGTCCTGCTTGACTACGGGATCAAGTGCCAATGTAACTCTCCTAGAGTTGTGCCGTGAGGCCCGAGTCAGCACTGCGCTGCCGGGGATCTTGGCGCCGTCCAGGGAAAATCCTGAAGGACACAAAGAAATTCAGCCGCCACGGACCGCAGCCGAATTTGATTCCAGTTTACCTGTCCCCGTTGCTATCTGTCGAAAGCACGTCCCTGCTGCGTGCCACGTCAAGGCGCATCTGCTCAATCAGGGCTTCGGGGCCGGTGTAGGCCACCATGCCGCGCAGCCGCTCCACGAACTCCACCACCACGTGCTGCCCGTAGAGATCGAAGTCGCTGACCAGTTCGTGCGGGCGGTCGATGACGTGCGCCTCCACCTGGCGGCGAACGCCGTCGAACGTCGGATTCGACCCCACCGAGACGGCCGCGGGCCAGCGGGTCCCCGCTTCGTCAACGAGCCAGCCGGCGTAGATTCCGTCGGCCGGAATCAGCCCGCTCGCCTCCGGCGCCAGGTTGGCGGTGGGAAATCCCAGCTCGCGTCCGCGGGCGGCGCCGTGCACCACTTCGCCGCGCATGCGGTGGGTACGTCCCAGCAGGCGGGCGGCGGTGCGCACGTCGCCGCTGCGCAGTGCCTCCCGGATCCAGGTCGAGGAGCAGCGCCGCCCCCGGATTCGGCCGGTCCGTCCGGCAGGGCACCGAAGTCCTCCACCGCCAGCACCTCGAAGCCCAGTTTCTCGCCAAGCCCGCGCATGGTCTCCAGGTCACCGGCGTTGCCGCGGCCAAAGCGCACGTCGTGGCCGATGACGACGGCGCACACCCGCAGCCCCTCCACGAAGACCCGGCGGACAAACTCCTCAGCGGTCAGGGACGCCAGCTGGAGGTCGTAGTGCATCATCAGCAGACCGTCCAGGCCGGTGGCCGCCAGGGCTTCGCGGCGGTCGAGCGGTCCCATGATCTGCTCGGGGGCCGCCTCGGGGCGGTGCACCTGGGCCGGATGCGGATCGAAGGAGATGGCCACCGCAGCGGCGTCCTTTTCCCGGGCCACCTTTACCAGGCGGTCCAGCACATGCTGGTGCCCCAGGTGGACGCCGTCGAAATTGCCGATCGTGACTACTGTCGGACCAATGCCGGCAGGAACCTCCGCCAGGTCATTCCAGTAGTACACAAAGGCTCCTTAGGGCAGGCGGGTCGGCTGCGGCGGTGCCGCGGCTGGTGGGCCGGAACAGCGCGGAGCTGAAACCGGACCTAACCATTATTGCCGAAAATACTGCCGGAAATGACTCAGCCCTGTGTTCCGCCCGCAGCGGCACCGTCGCTGCGGCCTGCGGATCCCTCGCTGAATTCGCGCTTCAGCTCGCTGGTCTTGGCAATGAAGCGGTGCCACACCAGCAGGGCGGGAGGGAAGGCCAGCTCCACGATCATCAGGATAATCATCGTGTAGTGCGGCGTTCCGCTGAAGGCCCAGGACAACACGCGGCCGATGCCGCCCAGGAAGACCATGAGGCACACCAACCACAGCATGTTGGCCCACTGGAACTTCACCGCAATGGCGATGAAGGCCGCCCCTACGCCCACCATCATGGCCGAGAAGAACCGGAACTGGGACTCGAGGGACGGATTGACTTCGCCGCCGCCGGTATCCGAAACTCCGGCGGTGCCGGTGACGAGGTAATAGACGCCGACGGCGGCGATGAGGATACCCACGGCGATGACGACGGCGCGGAAAACTCCCCAGTCGTCGCTGCTTTTGTAGGGCTTTGCCCTGGACTTGTCCGGCTGCTTCCCGCCCTGCCCGCCATCCGTCCCGGATCCTTTGCCGGTCCGTGGAATGTGCAGCTTCTCGGTCGGACGGACTCCCTGGCCGGTCGAGGGAACGGCCGGTTTGCGGCCGGATGTCCCCGCCGATGCGCTGGAGGGCTGGGCTGCCGGCGGCTGGGCGGGCTGCCCTGCCGGCGGCTGTGCTGGCTCGGTTCCGCCGCGGCGGTCACTGGGTGTTGCTGCCGGGTTGCTCATTGTTCCCCCTGAAGGAGTGGAAAACCTGCCGATGTGATGCATTCTCCTGCCATCGTCTCACGCAGCACAACGCCGGCGTGCGCATCGGCGGCGGCGGTTTGAACCGCCGGCGCCCGGGACGGTGCTTCAGTTGCGCCGGGCGCCGCTCCGGTGGCGGTACAGCCACCAGAGGCCCAGGATGGGCAGCAGCAGCGGCACATAGCCGTAGCCGGCCCCAAAACCGGACCACACCGTGTCGTCGGGAAGGGCACCGGGGTTGACCAGCCCAAAGAGGCCGACGGCCAGCACACCCAGCATTTCAATGCTCACCGCAGTGAGCGAAACCTTGTATGCCCCCCGCCCGGGCCGGGCCAGCCCCACGGTCGCCACGATATAGACGACGGCGGCAAACGCCGAGAGCAGGTACGCCACCGGAGCCTCTTCAAATTTCGTGGCGATTTGAAACACTGCGCGCGCGGTCGAGGACAGCGCAAACACCGCGTAGACCGCCACCAGCAGCCTGCCGGGTCCGGCATTGCGGCCGGCGGGTTCGGATGCAGCCGGTTCGCTGGAGGAACTGCTGCGCTCCGGGTTGTTCATTTTCATGCGAGGGGTACTCCGTCCCAGATTTGTTCCATCCGGAACAACATGACAAACACCGTGATGCCGACGGCACCAAGGACAAAATTGCTCCAGCGGCTGCGGTCCATCAGCGACCACCAAATGGCGCCGACCGGGATCAACATGGCGGTGAAGAGGTAGCCCCAGAACTCCCACGCCTCGCCGGCGATCCCTTCCCCGCCGACCTGGCGGATGACGCCGAACACGCCGTAGACCACAAGGAACAACTCGACGGCGGCAACGGAGAGGATGGTGAGGTCGTTCGGCCCGTGCTCAAGGATGGCCGCCCCGAAGCAAAGCACGACGGACACCAGGCACACCATGGCGCCCGCGATGAACATCGGATCGACTACCACCTATGCCCCGTTTCCCGGTGCGAAGACCAGCAGTGCCTTGGCATAGGCGGCCGGGAACTCCGCGCCGGCGGGGCCGCGGTTTTCGAGCAGGGCCACCAGCGTTCCGCCGGGGGCGAAGGCAGCCACCGGTGCGCCGGAGTCGGCTTCCGGCACATCCGTGGCCGACGGCGGCACCCGGCGGCCGTGGGAGAGGTCCGCTGCTTCCGCGGCAGTGAGCTCACGGACCGGGAAGAGGGCCCGGGCGGCGTCGTCGAGGTCCAGGACCGAGAGGTTTTCGGCCAGCTGCTCCAGGGTTGCGGCCTGTCCGATGCCGTACGGGCCCACGCAGGTGCGCCGCAGTGCGGTCAGGTGCCCGCCCACCCCGAGGGCTGCGCCCAGGTCGCGGGCGAGGGCACGGATGTAGGTCCCGGAGGAGCATTCAACCGTCACGTCGACGTCGCGCAGCTTACCGCCGTTTTCCCGGCGGATGGCGTGGACCTCGAAGCGGGACACCGTGACGGGACGGGCGGGAAGGTTGACCTCTCCCCCGGCCCGAACACGGGCATAGGAGCGCTCGCCGTTGACCTTGATCGCACTGACGCTGCTGGGGACCTGGGAGATGTTCCCGGTCAGCTCGGCGACCGCGGCCATGATTTCCTCATCCGTGACGGCGGCGGCGATGGTCTCGGCGGTAATCTCGCCTTCGGCGTCGTCGGTAACGGTGGACTGGCCGAGCCGGATCGTGGCTTCGTAGGTCTTGGAAGTACCCACAATGTAGGTCAGGAGCCGGGTTGCCTTGTTGATGCCGACCACCAGCACTCCCGTAGCCATGGGGTCCAGCGTCCCCGCATGTCCCACTTTCCTGGTTCCCGCTAGTTTCCGCAGGCGGCCAACCACATCGTGGCTGGTCCATCCCTGCGGCTTGTCAACAATAATCAGCCCTGAACGGACCTGCCCGGAATTCACGCCTTCCAGTATATGCGTCGGCGGGCCGCCGTTCCTGCCGCCGGCTGCCGGTTGCGCCGCCGGGCTGTTACGCCAGCTCTGCTACACCGGGCCGGCGGCGTTCGCTGCTCCTGCCGGGACAGGGATAGCATGCGGGTATGCCTGAGCTCTCGCCCCACGTCCGGAACGCTGCTGCCAACCAGATCCGCGAAATTACCCAGGCGGCATGGGCGCAGCCGGACTCAATCGTACTCAGCATCGGTGAACCGGGTTTTCCCACCCCGCCGCACATCCTGGAGGCGGCGCAGGCCACCCTGGAGCGCGACGAGACCGGTTACACGCCCAACGCGGGCATCACCCCGCTGCGTGCCGCCTTCGCCGAGCGCGTGGGCCGGCACCACGGCATCAACGTGTCCCCCGGCCGCGCCTTCGTGACCGCCGGTGCCCAGCAGGGCCTGCACCTGGCGATGAGTATGCTCCTGGATGCCGGGGACGAAATCCTGATTCCGAACCCGGGCTACCCGACCTTCGCGATGACCGCCCGTCTCCTCCACGCCGAGCCGGTGGAGTACCCGTTGTACCCCGAGCATGATTTCCAGCCCCGCATCGCCGACATTGAAGCTCTGATTACCGACCGGACCCGGGTCCTGCTCCTGAATTCGCCCTCCAACCCCCTGGGCGCGGTCTTCAGTGCCGGTCTGGTGCGGGAACTGGTGGAGCTGGCGCGCCGACGGGACCTGTGGATCATTTCCGATGAATGCTATGAAGCCTTCACCTATGACGTCCCGCATGTGAGTCCGCTGGCCTACGACGGTGATTCCGGGGCGGGGTCCGGAGCCGGCGCCCGGGCGGACGGCGGCGAACGGGTGATTGTCTCGGTCACGCTCTCCAAGACCTACGGCCTGACCGGGCTGCGGATCGGCGCCCTGATCACGCCGTCGGGCCTGGAGACGCAGATGAGCACCGTCATGGAGTCGATTGTCTCCTGCGTGGCATCGCCGTCGCAGTACGCGGCATTGGCTGCGCTGACCGGGCCGCAGGACTATGTCAGCGCAGCGGCAGCCCATTATCGCGCGAACCGCGACGCGGCGTCGGCTGTGCTGGACGCCAAGGAATCCCCTATCTCAAGGCACAGGGGCTTTTTATCTCTGGGCCGACCTGTCCCACGCTTCGCAGGGCAACGTGCGGGCCTGGGCGCAGCGATTCCTTGCGGACCAGGGCGTGGCAGTTGCACCGGGCACGGCCTTTGGCTCGATCGGCGAGGGCTGGATCCGCATCGCCCTGTGCGGCGGCCGCGATGAGCTGGTCACCGGGCTGGGGCGCCTGCCGGCCCGGTGATAGTCGCCGTCCGGGGCGCCGTTGTCGACGTCGTGCCCCTCCCGACCGCCGAGTGTCGACGTCGTGCCTCCCCCTTCGCCGAGTGTCGACGTCGTGCCTTTCCCACCGCCGAGTGTCGGGACGATGCCGTTTCCCGCGCCCCGAAACGGCATCAACGCGTCACTCGGCGGACATATCCGCATTAGCCCGACACTCGAAGACGTGCGGGCCGGAAGCGGAAGCCGAAACGGTGTTCAAGCGTTGTTACGGACTGGATACTCGTCTCTGATTTGCTTTATCGAATCAGGGCAATCCGGTGTTTACGGAGGTTTTGGCTGCATTTAGGCTGTGACTGCCTCGGCCGGGGGCGTGGCTGGGAACCGCGGAGGCCTCGAGGAAGTCTCGCATTGCACCCGACCAATGCTGAGGAGAATGCACCGTGAAAAAATCATCACCCGCACTTGCCGTCCTGGCCGCTGCTGCGGCTTTGGGACTCGCTGCCTCACCGGCTTCCGCCGGCGGATGGCATCCCGAGCCGCCGGGCCCTGACCCGGATCCACCCGCGGCCGGAGAAGTCACCACCGTAGCCGGCGGCTTGCTGACGCCGCTGAGTTTCGCCGTCGGGCGGGGTCCGACCTTTGATGCAGCCCAGGATTTTGCCGGACTGCTCACCCGGACCGGTCCGGACGGAACAACCGAGGTCCTCGACACCGCAGAGCCCGGCTACGCTCCGGGAGCCGTCTCCCGCTCCCGCGGGACCACCTACTACACCATGACCACCGGGGCCATGACCCACGATCCGGCGCTGAATACGTCACTGCTCAAGGCGATAGCCCGGGACGGAACCATCGAGACCATCACGGACATTGCGGCCTACGAATACACCGAAAACCCGGACAGCGTGAACACCTACGGCTTCGAGGATCTCGATCCCGCCTGCGCCGCCCAGCTCCCTCCGGAAATGCCAGCCAGTTACACCGGTCTGCCGGATTCCAATCCGTATTCAACGCTCCCCGCCGGCCGCGGCCGTGTCCTGGTGGCGGACGCAGGAATGAACGCCATAGTGGAGGTGGACCTGTCGGACGGCAGCGTCTCCACCGTGGCAGTCCTTCCGCCGGTCCCGGCCACAGTTACCGCCGCGGCAGCCGCGGCGGTTTCATTTCCGGCCTGCACCGTGGGCGCGACCTACAATCTGGAACCGGTTCCCACCGACGTCGAATGGGGACCCGACGGAGATCTGTACGTGACGTCCCTGCCCGGCGGTCCGCCCGAGGCGGCTCTGGCGCCAGGATCCGTGTACCGGGTGAGCCCCGGGGACGGCAGCTCGGAACTGCTGGCCACCGGCTTTGCCGCCGCCACGGGGCTGGCCGTCAGCGGGAATGGGGACATTTTCGTGGCCGAGCTTTTGGCAACCGGATTTCGGTGGTGCCCGCGGGGTCCGATACGCCGGAGCTGTTCTACGAAGTCAACCAGCCCGCCGCCGTCGAACTGCGAGGTGACGTTCTTTACGCTTCGGTGGATGCCCTGCCTCCCGGGGGCCTGCCCGAGGAACCGGCTCCGGGACAGCCGCCGGTGGCCCCTCCGGTGGAACCGCCGGTGGAACCGCCGGTGGAACCGGGTCCTCCCGCCGGCCGGATCATCAGCATTGAACTGGATGACGGGGACGACCACTGCTACGGCGGCCACGGCGGTGCAGGCCACTTTCACGGCATTCATGGGAACGGCAGCACTCACGGGGACGGAAAATAGCAGCACCGCCCCAGACAACAAAAAGGGAGGGGGACGGTTCCTTTCGGAACCGTCCCCCTCCCCTTGCCTGCTGAGACCGTTTCTCATGAAAGAAGCGGCACCGCCGGCTTACTTGGCGTCGGAACCGGCCGGAGTCTCCTCATCGGCGTCGTCCTCGTCGAAGTCCTCGTCCCTGCGGTACGGATCGGCGTCACCGGCGTACGTGGCGCCTTTCTTGAGGGCTTCAAGCTCGGCGTCGCGCGCCTTCGCGGCGCGGATGAGCTCTTCCAGGTGGCTGGCGTTGACCGGAATTTCGTCGGGAACGAATTCCAGTGTGGGCGTCAGCCGCACGGTGATGTTCTTGCCGACCTCGGCGCGCAGGATTCCGCGGGCGGATTCCAGGGCGGCCTTGGTGTCTGCCTGCTGGGCCTCGTCGCCGAAGACCGTGTAGTACAGGGTTGCGTGCTGCAGGTCGTTGGTGACGCGGGCGTCGGTGAGGGTCACAAACCCCAGCCGGGGATCCTTGATCCGCCGTTCCAGCGCCTGGGCAACTACAACCTTGATTCGGTCAGCGAGCTTTGCAGCGCGTGCTGGATCTGCCATTACCTCTCCTTAACTAAGATTTTTGGGATCGTACAACGGCGACGGCGCCGGCCGGCAATTCGTGTACGTCATATGTCGTGCGCGGCCGCCTCCGGGCAAAGCCGGGGGCCTGGCCGACCTCGGCGGGGGCCGGCACCATGGTGCCGGCCGGCCGCCGGGGCGGGGCCGCCGGAATACCGGCAGCCCCGCGGGGTACTGCTAGACGCGCGGCTTCTCCCGCATTTCGAAGGTTTCGATGATGTCGCCTTCCTTGACGTCGTTGAACGAGCCCAGGCCGATACCGCACTCGAAGTCCGTGCGGACCTCGGTGGCGTCGTCCTTGAACCGCTTGAGGGAGTCAACGGTGAGGTTCTCGCCGATGACCTTTCCATCGCGGGTGACCCGTGCCTTGGCGTTGCGGCGGATAATACCGGAGCGGACGATCGAGCCGGCAATGTTTCCGAACTTGGAGGAACGGAAGACTTCGCGGACCTCGGCGGTGCCGAGCTGGACCTCTTCGTACTCCGGCTTGAGCATGCCCTTGAGCGCAAGCTCAATGTCATCGATTGCTGCGTAGATGACGGAGTAGAAGCGCATGTCCACGCCTTCGCGCTCTGCCAGGTCGGCAACGCGCTCGGCCGGCTTGACGTTGAAGCCAATGATGACGGCGTTGTCCACCGTCGCCAGGTTGACGTCGTTCTGCGTGATGGCACCCACGCCGCGGTGGATGACGCGCAGCTGCACGCCTTCGCCGACGTCGATCTTGAGCAGCGAGTCTTCCAGGGCTTCCACGGCACCGGAAACGTCACCCTTGAGGATGAGGTTAAGGGTGTCAACCTTGCCGTCAGCAACGGCCTGGTCGAAGTCCTCAAGGCTGATGCGCTTGCGGCGCTTGGCCAGGGCCGCGTTGCGGTCAGCTGCTTCACGCTTCTCGGCGATCTGGCGGGCCGTACGCTCGTCGTCGGTCACGAAGAACGTATCGCCGGCGCGGGGAACGTTGGACAGACCCAGCACCTGGACCGGACGGGAAGGTCCGGCCTCGGCGACGGTCTCGCCGTTCTCGTTGAACATGGCGCGGACACGGCCGTGGGCTGTTCCGGCAACGATCGTGTCGCCAACCTTCAGCGTTCCGGACTGGACCAGGACGGTGGCAACTGCACCGCGGCCCTTGTCCAGGTTTGCTTCGATCGCAATACCGCGGGCGTCCTTGTTCGGGTTGGCGCGCATGTCCAGGGCAGCGTCCGCGGTGAGCAGCACGGCCTCGAGCAGGGCGTCGATGTTGAGGTTCTGGCGGGCAGAGACCTCCACGAACATGGTGTCGCCACCGTATTCCTCGGGAACCAGTCCGTATTCGGTCAGCTGGCCGCGGACCTTCTCCGGGTTGGCGCCTTCCTTGTCGATCTTGTTCACTGCGACCACGATCGGCACATCCGCTGCCTGGGCGTGGTTCAGCGCTTCAATCGTCTGCGGCATGACGCCGTCGTCGGCTGCGACAACCAGGACGGCGATGTCGGTCACCTTGGCACCGCGTGCACGCATGGCGGTGAACGCCTCGTGGCCCGGGGTGTCAATGAAGGTGATCGGACGGGTGGCGCCCTCGTGGTCGAACTGGATCTGGTAGGCACCGATGTGCTGGGTAATGCCGCCGGCTTCGCCTTCAACCACCTTGGTGTTCCGGATGGCATCCAGCAGGCGGGTCTTACCGTGGTCAACGTGACCCATGATCGTGACTACCGGAGGACGCGCCTCCAGCTGGTCGTCGCCTTCCGCTTCCAGTTCGGCATCGAAGTCGATGTCGAACGTGCTCAGCAGTTCGCGCTCTTCGTCTTCCGGCGAGACAACCTGGATCTTGTAACCCAGTTCCGAACCGAGCACGCCGAACGTTTCTTCGTCCAGGGACTGCGTGGCCGTTGCCATTTCACCGAGGTGGAACAGTACGGTCACCAGTGCTGCCGGGTTTGCCTCAATCTTGTCGGCGAAGTCCGTGATGGACGCGCCGCGGCGCAGACGGACAACAGTGTTGCCGTCGCCGCGGGGCACCGAAACGCCGCCCAGCGACGGAGCTGACATCTGCTCCAGTTCCTGCCGCTTTGCCCGCTTCGACTTGCGCTGCTTGCCGCGTCCTGCGCCGCCCTTGCCGAAAGCACCGGCAGTGCCGCCGCGTCCGCGGCCGCCCTTGCCGAAGCCGCCGCCAACGGGAGCGCCGCCGCCTGCACCGGGAGCTCCGCCCGGAGCACCGCCCGGACCCCTGCGGGGTCCGCCGCCGGCGCCGCCGCGTGCCGGGGCTACCGGACGCTCGGTGCGGTTGGGCATCATGCCCGGAGTCGGGCGGGGGCCGCCGGGACCGGCGGGACGTGCCGATGCCGGACGCGGAGCGCCCGGACGGGGTGCACCCGGACGCGGAGCGCCCGGACGCGGGCCGCCGGAACCGGCTGCCGGGCGGGGACCGCCGGCGCCCGCTGCTGCGGGACGCTCGGTGTTCTCGTCACGGCGGCCCGGGCGGGGCATGCCCTGGGACGGAGCGAACGGGTTGTTGCCCGGACGCGGTGCGCCGGTCCCACGGTCGTTCTCGCCGCGGCCACGGGGGCGCGGCATGCCCTGGGACGGAGCAAACGGGTTGTTGCCCGGCCGTGCCGCCGGACGCGGAGCGCCCGGACGCGGGGCGTTGCTGCGGCTGCCGCTCTCGGCGGAGGCAGCAGGCTTTTCAGCCGGCTTTTCAGCCTCCGGAGCCTTGGGGCCCGGACGTGCGCCGGGCTTGACGCCCGGCGACGGCGCAGCTGCCGGCTTTTCGGTGGCCGGCGCGGCCGGCGCCTCAGCAGCGGGCGCCGGTGCAGCCGGGGCAGCCGGAGTCTCAGCAGCAGGCGCAGCAGGTGCCGGCGCTGCCGGAGCAGGTGCGGCGGGTGCTGCCGGTGCCGGAGCGGCCGGTGCAGCAGCCGGGCGGGGGCCCGGCGTGCCAGCAGACGCGGCGGGCTTGGAATCGGACTTGGCTTCGGAAGCCGGGAAGGCGCCCCGAAGCTTCTTGACTACGGGTGCCTCAATGGTTGAGGAAGCGGAACGGACGAATTCGCCCAGTTCCTGCAGTTTTGCAACTGCGTCCTTCGAAGTGATGCCGAGCTCTTTGGCGAGCTCGTGTACGCGGACCTTGGCCACATTTCTCCTGTCTCGGTCCGCACCGAGCCAGGTACGAACCGTCTATTTCCTGCGGGCTTCCACTGCAGTCACAGCAGGGCCCTTCACAGAGCACAAAGAAGTACTCATCGCTGGGTACTCATCGGGTTTCCATCAGATTTCTGACCCGCTTTCAGGTTGGACGGTTTCGAGTTTGCTCCCGGTCGGAGCATCCTCAAGAGCCTTGAACCAAGCCTCCGCGTCCGTGGTGTCCGCCTGGCCCCGAAAGGCCCGGTGGAAAGCACGTCGCCGAAGCGCTGCTGCAAAGCATGCTGTCCCGCGGTGCACCCAGGCACCGCGGCCAGACATGCGGCGGTGTTCGTCGACCTGGACGGCAATCCTGCCGTCCATATCCACACCAACCAGCCGCATCAGAACAGCCTGGTCATCCGTTTTCCTGCACCCGATGCACGTTCTCTGTGGAACATGCGCTGCAGCGCCTGAGGCTGCAGGGGACAAAAGAAAGCGGACGGCGACCCGGCTTCATACATTCTAACGCGTTTCTCTCCCTGTGCCGCATCCACCGGCTGACCTGCCCGGTTATGCGCTCTTGGCGTCGGAAACGATATCGATCCGCCATCCGGTCAGCTTCGCTGCCAGCCGGGCGTTCTGTCCCTCTTTGCCGATGGCCAGCGACAGCTGGTAATCGGGGACCACAACGCGTGCGGAACGGGTGTCCTCGTCGGTGATGGTTACGGAGTTGACGCGCGACGGCGACAGCGAGTTGGCGATGAACGTCGCCGGATCCTCGCTGAAGTCAACGATGTCGATTTTTTCATCGTGCAGTTCCGTCATGACCGCACGGACACGCGAACCCATTTCACCGATGCATGCTCCCTTGGCGTTGATGCCGGGAACATGGCCCTTTACGGCGATTTTGGTCCGGTGGCCGGCTTCACGGGCCAGCGCAACAATCTCCACGCTGCCGTCGGCGATCTCGGGAACCTCCAGCTCGAAGAGCTTCCGGACCAGGCCCGGGTGCGAACGCGAGAGTGTAATGGACGGGCCCTTGAAGCCGCGGCGCACGTCGACCACGAAGGCGCGCAGCCGGGAACCGTGCGTGTACTTCTCACCCGGAACCTGTTCGGTGGGAGGCAGCAGTGCCTCCACGGTGCCCAGATTGACCTGGATCATGTGAGGGTTGTTGCCCTGCTGGATCTGTCCGGAGACGATCTCGCCCTCGCGGCCCTTGAACTCACCCACAATGGCGTCGTCTTCGACGTCGCGCAGCCGCTGCAGGATGATCTGGCGTGCCGTGCTCGCGGCGATCCGTCCGAAACCGGTGGGGGTGTCGTCGAACTCGCCCACGGCCTCGCCGTCGTCGTCGAGCTCGGTGGCCCAGATGGTCACGTGGCCGTTCTTGCGGTCCACCTCCGCGCGGGCCTTGTCCTGCGCCCCGGCGGTCTTGTGGTAAGCCACCAAAAGCGCCTGCTCGATGGTCGGAACCAACAGATCCAGGGGGATCTCCCGTTCGCGTTCCAACAGCCTCAGCGCACTCATATCAATATCCATCTGGGCCTCCTCAGCTGTGGTTTCTTCATCACTGTCGGCGGGGCCGTCCAGCGGTACGTCTTCGATATGCGCGAATTCCACTTCTACGCGTCCCTTGCGGATGTCGCCGAAGGGCAGGCTGGTCTGCTCGCCCTGCTTCGGTTTCATCCCTTTCTTAACCGGCAGCTCCGGTATCAGCGTGATGCCGTCGGCTTCGACGGAGACCAGGCGGCCCCGGACGTCGTCACCGGTCAGGACGTTCACGGTGACCATGCGCCCGATATTGCGCCGCCAGTGCCGCGGCTCGGTCAGGGGGCGCGATACACCCGGGGATGAAACCTCCAGGCTGTAGGGGCGTCCGTCGTCGTGCGGATCGGAGTCCATCGCTTCGGAAAGCGCGTGTGCGACGTCGGAGATCCGGTCCAGGCTGACCCCTCCGGCCTCACCCTCGGGAAGGTCGACGATGACGTGCACGGTGCGGCTGGCACCGGCCATCTTGATTTCAATGTCCTCGAGGAAAAGCTGCTGCTGTTCAACCGTGGGAGCAAGGAAGTTTTTGAGCCGCTGGGTTTCAGCTGCGATTTCTGCGTGCATGGCCTTTTTGCGGTAATCCGATGACGTGTCTTTTTTGGGGCTGGGCCGAACCGCCATAGGTGCCTCCCACTAGATGATGTTGTACCTACTAGCGTACCGACTTTCCTGAGTCCCCACGGCATCGCAGCAGACGGGGGCCCGTTCATGGCATCATCGAAAGTAGTGAAAAAGCCCCCGTCCCGCAGAACGCCCGCGGCCGGCCGCGCCGGACGGGCGATGGCGGTCCTGGGCGGCGTGAGGCGTACCACTCTGCTGCTGGTGCTGGCGGCCGTGGTCCTGAGCCTGGGGATGGTCGCCGGAAACGGAGCCGGTGAGGGCCGGCCCGCCAGTTTCTCGGAAATCGCCCAGACTGACGCCCGGGCCTCTGCTGTGGAACTTTCGCGGCTGGCCCGCACCCTGGCTGACGCGGAGGATTCAGGGCAGTTGGCTGCCGAGCTGTCCCGTCAGGCCGCGGTCCTGGACGAGCAGTCGGTTCTGTTGACCCGGCCGGGCAGCTTCCGCCCCGGCGTCCCGCCCTTTCCTGCCGCATCCTCCGGTGCCGCGTCCTCGAGCGCTCCCGTCTCCCCCGGCGTCGAGTCCGGCGGCGGCGCGTCCAAGCCCGCTGCCGCGTACATCCGGTCCGTCACCGCCTCTGCCCGCCATAGCCTTGATGCCGCCCTCCGGGCCGACGCCGGAACCGCCCGTTTACTGGCGGCCACCGGAGCGGCCCAGCAGGTGCTGGCATCCCGCGCCGCCGAGGCAGCCGGTCTGGACTCACCGGAGCCCTGGACGCCGGTCGCTCAGGCTGCGCCGGCTCCGGACAGCAACCACTGCGCTGCCGGAGCGGCGGCGGAGTCGAAAACCACGTCTTGGTCCGGGACCCGGGGCAGCGGTTCGGCCCCGGACGCGGCAGCGGCGCTGCAGGCCGCCGTCGATGCCGAGTTCGGTGCGGCGTATGCCTACGAGGTGGGCATGGCCCGCACCGCCAACGCGCGGGTTGGTGCGGCTCTGGCAGACCGCCGGGAAGAGCATCTAGCGGCCGGAGCCGAGGGAGTGCAGCTGCTGCCCGAGGTCTGCCTTCCCGCGCTGACCCCTGCGCCGGCCTTCTCGCTGCCGGCGTCGTTCGAAGCGGATCCGGCCGAAGCCCTCGACGCCCTGCAGGCTTCCCTGCCCGCCGTCTACGCGGATCTGGCAGCCCTGGGAAACGGATCCGTCCGCGCCTGGGCAGTGGAGCGGCTGGCCGAACTGTGCGCCAGCCTCTACACGGAGTCAGGTCCCGTTCCCGCTGCACCCGGGCTGGAACCCGACGGTGCGGCGGGGCTGGAACGCGACGGTGCGGCGGGGCTGCCGCAGGCCGCCGGCACCGCTTAGCCTGTAGTCATGTTCCTGCGCCAGTATCCTGCCAGCGCCACCGGTGCCGTCTTTGCCCCCGAGGGCCGGCCGGTGCCCCGCACCGCCGCTCAAGGACGCCGGACCACGACCCGGGTGCCCGGATGAGGGCGCCGGTGTCCATTCCCGACGCCCTGGGCCGGCGGTATGCCCGCACCCGTGCCGGCCGGGACTGGCTCGCCGCTCTTCCGGTGCTCATCGATGCCGCTCTGCGGCGCTGGGACCTGTCCGTGGACCTGCGGGGAAACGACCCGTGGCACGGCCACGGTGCCCTGGTCCTTCCGGTTGCATCGCCCTGCGGGCCCGCTGTGCTGAAGGTGGCATTCCCACATGACGAGTCGCTGACTGAGCCGGCGGCCCTGTCCCTGTGGTCGGGGCATGGAGCAGTACGGCTGTATGCCAGCCATGCCGACAGCGGCACACTGCTGCTCGAGCGCCTGAACCACCGCCGGAGCCTGTCCGGCACCGGGATGGAAACTGCACTGCAGGTATGGGGCGCCCTGATCCGGAAACTCTCCCTGCCGGTGGCCGACTCCCCCGCCTGGGCCGGGGTCCCGTCGCTGGCCGAACGGGCGGAGCAGCTCTCCGATGAGCTTCCCGCCTCGTGGGACGATCTGGGCAGGCCCCTTGAACGGCGTCTGTTGGAAGCCGCGCTGGAGGTTTGCCAGACCCGCGGCGCGGTGGGGCGGCGCAGCAGCAACGACGTGCTGGTCCATACCGACCTGCATTTCGAGAACATTCTGTACCGCGATGAAGGCCCTGCCGACACGCACGGCTTTGTGGCCATCGACCCGCAGGCCATGGTGGGGGAACCGGAATTCGCCGCCGCTCCCATGCTCTGGAACCGGATGGATGAACTCGACCGGATCCAGCCCGCGGCGGCCTGCGCGGGCGGCTCCTCCGGCTTTGCGCCGCCGGCGGACTGGATCCGGAAGCCGCCCGTCAGTGGAGTGTGCTGCGGGAGGTGGCCAATGCCCTGGAGTATGTGCGGTCGGGACGGCGGGCCGACGCAGACCGTTCGGCCTGGGTGGCATCGGCGCTGGCAGAGTGATCCGGGGCGGCGGCGCCTACCCGCGGATGTTCTCCACCCACACGTCGTAGCCGAGCTTGCAGATCAGGGCGCCAACCACCACCAGGAACACCACGCGGATGAACTTGCTGCCCTGCTTCACGGCCATCCGTGTTCCGATGTAGCCGCCCACCATGTTGGCCAGGCCCAGGATCAGGCCGATCCCCCACAGCAGTGCCCCGTTGGGCAGGAAGAACGCCAGGGCGCCCAGGTTGGTGGCCATGTTCACGATCTTGGCCTTGGCGCTGGCGGCCAGGAAGTTGTAGCCGAGGAAGGTGACCATGGAAATGATGAGGAAGGACCCGGTCCCCGGTCCGATCAACCCGTCGTAGAATCCGATCGCCAGGCCGATGGCCGCGGCGGTTCCGTAGTGCCGGCGTCCCTGGTGGCGCAGCTTGGTCAGCTCTCCCACCGTCGGCTGGGTGGCCGTAAACACCGCCACCACAATCAGGGCCACCACGATGATCGGCTTGAACACCGAGGACGGCAGCGACAGTGCAAGCACCGCCCCGCCGAAGCTGCCCACCAGGGCAATGCCGGCCATGGGCAGGGCCGTCTTCAGGTCCGGGTGGGCGCGGCGGTAGTAGGTGATGGCGCTGGTGGTGGTGCCGAAGATGGAGCCCATCTTGTTGGTGGCCAGCGCCTGCACCGGTGTGATCCCCGGAATCAGCAGCATGGCCGGCAGCTGCAGCAGTCCGCCGCCGCCCACAACGGCGTCAACCCAACCGGCGGCCAGGCCCGCCACCACCACAAGCAGGATGGTGGCGAGCTGGATCTCCTCGAGACCGGAGACCACTGGATGCTACTGCGCTGCGGCGCGGCGCACGTACTCCACCGCTTCAGCCACCGGAATGTTTTCGGCAACGCCGGTGGCGCGGTCCTTGATCTCCACGACGCCGTCGGCCAGGCCGCGGCCGACCACCAGGATGGTCGGCACGCCGATGAGCTCGGCGTCGCCGAACTTCACGCCGGGAGAGACCTTGGGGCGGTCATCGTAAATGACTTCCAGTCCCGCGGCTTCGAGCTCCTCGGACAGTGCGGCGGCGGCGGCAAAGATTTCTTCGCCGCGGCCGGTGGCGACCACGTGGACGTCGGCGGGGGCGACGGCGCGCGGCCAGACAATGCCCTTCTCGTCGTGGTAGGACTCGGCCAGGGCGGCAACCGCGCGGGTCACGCCCACACCGTACGAGCCCATGGTCACGGTGACCAGCTTGCCGTTCTTGTCCAGCACCTTCACCCCGAGAGCTTCAGCGTACTTGCGGCCGAGCTGGAAAATGTGGCCCATTTCGATGCCGCGGGCAGCTTCGAGCGGTCCGGAACCGTCCGGGGCCTCGTCTCCTTCACGCACCTCGACGGCTTCGATGACGCCGTCCCAGGTGAAGTCGCGGCCGGCGACGAGGCCGATGACGTGCTTGCCGGCTTCGTTGGCGCCGGTGATCCAGCTGGTCCCGGAGACCACGCGGGGATCCACGAGGTACAGCAGGCCGGTGGCGGATTCGGTGCCCAGGACCGGCTCTTCGACGGACAGGCCCGGGCCGATGTAACCCTTGACCAGGCCCGGGTGCTTCTTGATGTCCTCGTCGGTGGCGGCGTCGACCTCCAACTCGCCGCCGATTTCCACGTGCGCGGCGATGTTCGCCTCGATCCGCTTGAGGTCCACGGCGCGGTCGCCCGGAACGCCGACGACGACGATCCGGCGCTCACCGGTGGGCAGCGTGACGGCCAGGACAACGTTCTTCAAGGTGTCAGCGGCGGTCCACTCCCCTGATTCGCGGGCGAAGCGGGCATTGACGTCGGCCACCAGGGTGTCAATGGTCGGAGTGTCGGGGGTGTCCACGACCTGTGCGGCGGGGGCGCCGCTGAAGTCGGTCTCGGCGGGAGGAACAGTGCTGACGGCTTCGACGTTGGCGGCGTACCCGCCCGCGGAGCGGACGTAAGTGTCTTCGCCAACCGGGGTCGGATGCAGGAATTCCTCGGACTTGGATCCGCCCATGGCACCGGACACGGCCGATACGACCACGATGTCCAGGCCCAGCCGCTCGAAAATGCGCAGGTAGGCACCGCGGTGCGCCTGGTAGCTGGCTTCCAGCCCGTCGTCGTCAATGTCGAAGGAGTAGGAGTCCTTCATGATGAATTCGCGGCCGCGGAGCAGACCGGCGCGCGGCCGGGCTTCGTCGCGGTACTTGTTCTGGATCTGGAACAGCGAGACCGGCAGGTCCTTGTACGAGTTGTACAGGTCCTTGACCAGCAGCGCGAACATTTCCTCGTGGGTGGGTGCCAGCAGGTAGTCGTTGCCCTTGCGGTCCTGCAGGCGGAAGAGGTTATCGCCGTATTCCGTCCAGCGGTTGGTGGCCTCGTACGGTTCACGGGGCAGCAGGGCAGGAAAGTGCACTTCCTGGGCGCCGATGGCCGCCATTTCCTCGCGGATGATGGCCTCAACCCGGCCGAGCACCCGCAGCCCCAGCGGCAGCCAGGAATAAATGCCCGGGGCGGCCCGGCGGATGTAGCCGGCGCGCACCAGCAGGCGGTGGCTGGCGACGTCGGCGTCGGAAGGGTCTTCGCGCAGTGTGCGCAGGAAAAGAGTGGAGAGTCGAAGGACCACGCTGGGTATCCGTTTCTGCAGCCGCCGGCTGCATTCAAGCTGGGAAAAATGGGAAATAACGCTCCCCTCTAATCTAGCGCCTGCTGCCGCTCCTGCCGGACAGGCAGTACGACGGCGGGGCCGGGCCTGCGCTGCAGGCCCGGCCCGTTCGCACGGTTCGGCGTCGGCCCGGCTACTCCTTTTCGAGTTCGGTGAGCGCCGCGTTGATGGTCTCCTCGGCCTTCGCCACTGCCGCGTCCGGGTCAGCCGGATCGAACAGGGTGACGCTGAGGTTGAGCGTGCCGGAGAGTCCGCTGACCTGGATGGTTGACGCCTCGCCGCCGTCTGCCCGGGTAATCACCGTCCGGTACGCCTGGGTGGACGGTGCGTCGGTGGAGGCCTCCAGGCCTTCCACCGCGCCGGTGATGACGGCGCCGTCAAGTGCCATTTCGAAATCGACGCAGTCTTTGATGAGCTGCTCGCTGCTCCCGGCCTGCTCCTCCAGGACGGAAGCGTCCTCGTAGCTGATCAGCATCAGCGTGTCGCTGCTGTCCAGGCCAACGGTGGCGAGGTTTCCCCCGGCGATCTTTTCGTCGAAGAAGGACGACACGAGAATGTTGCACTGCTCGGGTGTGGTCACAACGCCGGAGAGGGTGGTCTCCTCCAGCTGGGGACGGAGCATGGCATCGTTTTCCACCTCACCGGTCAGGCCCTCGCTGGTCTTGACGGCGGTGAGTGCTGCTTCGAGCTCGTCCGCCGTGTACTGCTCCTGGCCTACGGCCAGAGTGGGCGTGGGTGACGGCGAGCCGGAGGCCGGTGAATCCGCGGTGGCGGTTTCGTCGGAGCTGCCGCAGCCAGAGAGCGCGAAAACACCGGCGATGAGCAGCGCACCGGCCTTCATGGACTTGTTCATATGTGGTTCCCCCATAGGTGTTCCGCCGTCCGGCACCGCGCCGTACGGCTTTGTTGCTGTGATTGAGGCTGGATGGCCGGAAGGCCGGTCCGGTTACTCTTCCAGTTCGGCGAGCACCGCGTCGATGAGCTTCTCGGCCTCGGCCTGCGCGCCTGCCGGATCAACCGGATCGCTCATGCTGACAGTGATGTTCGTGGTGCCGGCGAATCCGCTGATCTGGAGGGTTGTGGTTTGCTGGCCGGCCATATCGATGGTCACGCTGTAGGCCTGCGTGGTGACGGCGTCGGTGGACGCGTCAACCTCTTCGGCACTTGCGGTGAACACCTGGCCCTGCGTCTCCATCTGGAAGGTGGAGCAGTCGACCATCTGCTGGTCGTTGTTCGCAACCTGCTCGTCGATGAGCTCCGCATCCTCGAAGCTGATGACCGTCAGTGCGTCCGTGGCGCTGAGCTGCATGATGGCCACGGTGGAGCTGTCGATCTTTTCCCCAAGGTTGGCGGATGCCAGGTCGCTGCATTCTTCGGGTGTGATGGTAATGGTGTCGAGGGCTCCCTCGACCCCTTCCAGCTCGGGGCGCACTGCCGCATCATTGGCGATCTGCCCGGGCAGCCCCTGGTCCTCCTTCACGGCCGTGAGAGCTGCTTCGAGCTCGTCCGGGGTGTACTGCTCGCGGCCTACGGCCGGCGTGGGCGTCGGAGTGGGCGTGGGTGATGCCGCTTCGGCGGTCGCCGAAGAGTCTGCCGCAGCTTCGGCCGAATCGCCGGAGCCGCCGCATCCCGACAGCGCAAAGACACCGGCGATCAGCAGGGCACCGGCCTTCATGGACTTGTTCATATGATTCTTTCCCCCAGTTTGTGTCCCGTCCTCCGGCGTCAGTCCGGAAGCGGGCGGTTGGTGCTGCCACGCACTTTCGTCTTATTGAAAGCACACTGAGCATCTTACTGAGGTGATGCGCGTCATGCGAAATACGACCGCGGCCGCCGCGGGGACCTGGTCAGAACAGGATCGTGGCGAAGGTCCCGACCTGCTCGAACCCCACCGTTTCATACGTGGCACGGGCCGGAGCGTTGTAGGAATTGACGTACAGGCTCACCACGGGCGCCACCTGGCGGGCGGCCTCAACCACCGCCGACATGTAGGGGCGCTGAGCCCCCGTCCGCGGTACTCCGGGTTCATCCAGACGCCCTGGATCTGGACGGCGCCGCTGGACACCGTACCCAGCTCGGCCTTGAACACAACCCGTCCGGAGGCATCGAAGTCGACCAGTGACTGCTGCCGCGCGATCAGGGACTTGACCCGCTGGCGGTAATGGTGGCTGCCGCCGGCGACGGGTGAATACCCCACTTCCTCTTCGAACATGGCGGCGCAGGCCGGAAGCAGGACGTCGAGTTCCGAGGGCTGGGCATATCGCAGCCCCGGGGCGGGCTGCACCTGCGACACTCCGGTCATCTGCAGCAGCGGCTGGTCGCTGCGCACGTCGAAGGGCTGCGGACTGGAGTGCTGCAGCTCGGACCATATCGACAGCACGGCCTCGGCCGGCCCGAAGATCGAGGAGTAACGGCGTCCGGACCGCGCCAGGTACGCACCGATCTCGGGGCCCGTATCGGTAGTGACCCCCACCGGCACCACGTTGACGCCGGCCCAGCACGCAGCGGTGAGGTGACCGTGGTCGAAAACGCCGACGACCCGCCCGCCGGCCGGTGTGGGCGCGGCGCTGCGGGTCGTCTCGAGGTGCGAGAGCAGGAAAATGTTGGCAACCGGGTCGGTCTCGGCCAGGGCCCAGAGCGCGTCGGTGTCGGCCTTGTCCAGGACGCGGAGCATCCCGGTGCCGCTCCCGCGGACACCCCGGCCACTGTGGCCGGGAGTTCCGGTCTTAGCCGACTGTAACCATGGGGCCACCCGTGCCAGCATTTTCGCCATCGGTATCCCCCATGCTCTCTGCGATCTTCATAGCCTCTTCAATGAGGGTCTCAACGATCTGGTCCTCGGGGACAGTCTTGATGACTTCCCCCTTAACAAAGATCTGTCCCTTGCCGTTGCCGGAGGCGACGCCGAGGTCAGCTTCCCGGGCCTCGCCCGGTCCGTTGACGACACAGCCCATGACAGCCACCCGGAGCGGAACTTCCATGCCCTCGAGCCCGGCAGTTACCTGCTCTGCGAGAGTGTACACGTCCACCTGGGCACGGCCGCAGGACGGGCAGGACACGATTTCCAGCTTGCGCGGGCGCAGGTTCAGCGACTGCAGAATCTGGTTGCCCACCTTGATTTCCTCCACCGGAGGAGCGGACAGCGACACGCGGATGGTGTCGCCGATGCCCTTGGACAGGAGGGCGCCAAAGGCGGTGGCGGACTTGATCGTTCCCTGGAACGACGGACCGGCTTCGGTCACGCCCAGGTGCAGCGGCCAGTCCCCGCGTTCAGCCAGCAGCTCGTAGGCGCGCACCATGACCACGGGATCATTGTGCTTGACGGAGATCTTGAAATCGTGAAAGTCGTGTTCCTCGAACAACGACGCCTCCCAGACCGCGGACTCCACCAGTGCCTCCGGCGTGGCCTTGCCGTACTTGGCGAGCAGGCGCGGATCCAGCGAACCGGCGTTGACGCCGATGCGGATCGAGGTTCCGTGGTCTTTAGCGGCCTGGGCGATTTCCTTGATCTGGTCGTCGAACTTCCGGATGTTGCCCGGGTTCACGCGGACCGCGGCACAGCCGGCCTCAATGGCCGCAAAAACATACTTGGGCTGGAAGTGGATGTCGGCGATCACCGGAATCTGCGATTTCTTGGCAATGATCGGCAACACCGCGGCGTCGTCGGCGCTGGGGCAGGCCACCCGGACGATGTCGCAGCCCGAGGCCGTCAGCTCCGCAATCTGCTGCAGGGTGGCGTTGATGTCCGTGGTGGGCGTCGTCGTCATGGACTGGACGCTGATGGGGAAATCCGACCCGACCCCCACGGATCCCACTTTGATCTGGCGGGTCTTGCGCCGCGGCGCGAGGGTGGGCGGCGGTGCTGCTGGCATTCCAAGGTTGACCGAGGTCAAAACGTCCTCCATGTGCCTCATCGGCAGTTATTCGGCTAAAGCGCACTGCGGGAATGCGCTAATCCATTATCCACCCGCACCGATGCGGGAGGTACGAATATCGTTCAGGGCTTAGACGAGATCGGCAAAGGCGCCAATGACCGGCGTCCATTCGGTGGTCTTCATGCCCGATATGGCGCCGGCGGCGGCGAAGGGGTCCTGCATCACCAGGCTGGACAGATCAGCTTCGTCCTCGGCGGTGAAAATCAGCAAAGCACCGGCGCCGTCAGTGAACGGGCCCGAGGTCAGCAGACGCCCCTGCTCCGCCAGACCGGCCAGCCACTCCCGGTGGGCGGGGCGGTGCTCGTCACGAAGGGGGGCGGAATCGGCGTCGTACACGTATTCAACTGCAAAAATGCTCATGGCCCCAAGCCTACGGGATCACGGGCTCAGAGCAGGAAGGCGCGGGCCGCCGCAGCCACCCCCACAGCCCACAGCATGGAGGTCAAAGTCCCGATAATGAACCGTTCGGCGGCCGCGGGTGTGTCCTTAAGCTCTGCGTACCGGCCCAGGCCCTTGATCGCCACGACGTAGGCGATGGCGACCGGCTCGGAGGCCAGCACGGAAGCAGCCACGGCCAGCCGTTCGAGGACTCCGATCACCAGGCCGCCGCGAAGCACCGAACCCGGCGCCGGAGCGCTGCGGCGGTGCGCGGCTCCGGCCGGCCTTTTCGCACCGGATGCAGCCGGCGGCGGAGGGCCTGCGGGCACCCGTGCTCCGTTGGTGAGCGAGGCGTCCAAGTCCTGGTCGGCAGCGGGATCGGTATCGGAAAAGGGAGGTCCCGAGTTTTCCACTGCCCGGGCCAGGCGCAGGACGGCGGCGGTCACCGGCCACCCGAGAACAGCCGCAGCCGCCAGGGTCAGGACTATCCAGATGAAGTCCATTAAATGGTCCCCGTTTCCACGCCGGCCGGATGTTCCCCGGCGGACTTTTCCCCGGCGCGGGTCTCTCTGGCGGAGTTTTCTCCGGCGCGGGCGAGCAGCACGGCCGCGGCCGGGCGGGCCGCCCACTCCTCCTGCCAACCGGCTCGGGCGATCGTTTTGCCCACTGACTGCGGACTGATTCCGAGCTTGCGGGCCGCGGCGCTCTGGGCGCCCCGGGTCCCGGGTTCCACCTGCTCCAGGACCCGCCACTGTTCGGCGGTCCGGTCCCGGATCAACCGTCCAATCAGCACCAGGACCGCTTCGGCCTCGGCGGCTCCGGCGGGGCCCGTGACCGCCACCGGCGGCCGGTCACCCGTTTTCTTGGCGCGCTCCACCGCATCGCGCGCTGCGACAAACGCGGGCCCGGAGGCTTCCCGTGTGCTGGCCGGCAGCGGAGTGTGCACCGCGCCGACACCGATCCCCACCGACCAGTGTCCGTCCTTCAGTGCCCGCAGGGCCGCGTCCACCGCCGTGCCCGCATCAGCGGTAAGACCCTGGACTTCATCCCCCACTGACCGTTCGAACGGCAGGTCCATGGGCAGGCCGCGGAGCAGCTCCAAAAGATCAGGAACCCGGTCCCGGCCGCTGCGGCTGCCTTTCTGGTCAATGGTCAACACGAACATTGGTACCGCAGGTTCAGTGAAGTGGGATGCATAGTGAAACCGTATGCGGTTGTAATCCCAATTACAACCGTTTTCGGCTTCATCCACGTCTCCCCAGGAACTCCCTAGTTGAAGAGACTTACCGGCTTCACAATGTCCGCGTAGATCAGCAGCACGCTCATTCCCATCAGCAGGGCGAACACCACGTACGTCACCGGAAGCATTTTTGCCAGATCAAAGTGCCCGGGGTCCGGGCGCTTGAACAGCCTGGCAACCCGCCGGCGCAGCCCTTCCCAGAGGGCTCCGGCCACGTGGCCGCCGTCCAGCGGCAGCAGCGGGATCAGGTTGAACACGAAGAGCGCCAGGTTCACGCTGGCCACCAGCCCCAGCAGGGATGCCACCCGGCTCTCCACCGGCACTTCCTCCAGGGAGGAAATTTCACCGGCAATCCGGCCCACGCCCACCACACTGATCGGCCCGTTGGGATCGCGTTCCTCCGAGGAGAAGGCGGCCTGCGCGACGTCCACGACGCGCTGCGGAAGGTTGATGACCACACCGGCAATACTCTGGAGGTTTTCGCCGACTGCCGGCAGGACCTCGGAGCCCGGCTGCCGGACCAGCTCGGTGGACGCGGCGACCCCGATGAACCCCACTTCCCGGGTCACGGGATTTCCGTCGGCGTCCACGGCCGGGGCGCCATCGTCGCCGGTTACGGGGCGTTCGGTCAGCAGCGGGGTGATGACGGTGTCCTGTTCCACTCCGTCGCGGATGTAGCTGATCGGCACGGAACGGCCGGCCGCTTCACGGATTTGTGCGGACAGGTCTTCCCAGGACGAGACGGCGCTGCCGTTGAACGCGGTGATGGTGTCGCCCGGCAGCAGGCCGGCCTCGTACGCCGGAGCGGCCGGATCCGCGTCGGTGCATTCGGTCTGCCCCTGGGCGGCCTGGTCCGAGGTGATCACGCACTGGTTGACCTCGGCGAGGGTGGTGGTGCTTTGGGCGGTGCCGAAGCCCATCAGCAGCACGGCGAACAGCACGACGCCGATCAGCAGGTTCATGAACGGGCCGCCCAGCATCACGATGATGCGCTTCCAGACCGGCAGGTTGTAGAACATCCGGTTCTCATCACCGGGTTGGAGCTGTTCGGCGGCGGCGGCCCGGGCATCGGTAGCCAGCTGCTGGAACATTCCGGTGCTGGAGCTGCGGACGGTCCCGTCGGCGGCGTCGGCCTGGTTGGGCGGGTACATGCCGACCATGGACACGTAGCCGCCCAGCGGCAGTGCCTTAACGCCGTATTCGGTCTCCCCGTTGCGGCGTGAAAAGACGGTGGGGCCGAACCCGATCATGTATTGGGTGACCCGCACCTTGAAGGCCTTGGCCGGCACCAGGTGCCCTACTTCGTGCAGCGCGATGGACACGGCGATGCCCACCGCCACGAACAGGACGCCCAGGATGAAGAGGAGAACGGTCAACGGATTTCCTTTTGGTCAATCGAATCACTTGGGCCGGCGTGCCGCACGGTCAGCGTCCGCAGCGTTTGCGTGCGGCGGACCGGGCCCATTCTTCCGCCGCCAGTACCGACTCCAGCGTCAGCGGCGATGTGTCGGTGTGTTCGGCCAGTACGGCGGAGATCGTATCAACGATGTCTGTGAATCCGATGAGACCGTCGTGGAAGGCGTCCACCGCTTCTTCATTGGCGGCGTTGTACACGGCCATGCCGGTTCCGCCGGCCGCCGCGGTGCGCTTGGCCAGTGCGACGGCGGGAAAGGCCTCCTCGTCCAGCGGTTCGAAGGTCCATTGCGTGGCCTGTGACCAGTCACAGGGCCGCGCGGCCCCGGGCACCCGGTTCGGCCAGTCCATGCCCAGGGCGATCGGCAGGCGCATGTCCGGCGGCGAGGCCTGGGCGATGGTGGAGCCGTCCACGAACTGGACCATGGAGTGCACCATGGACTGCGGATGAACGACGACGTCGATCTTCTCCAGCGGCACGTCAAACAGCAGGTGGGCCTCGATGACTTCCAGGGCCTTGTTGACCATGGAGGCTGAATTCGTGGTGATCACCCGGCCCATTTTCCAGGTGGGGTGCGCCAGCGCCTGGTCCGGGGTGACATCCGCCAGCTCGCTGCGGGTCATGCCCCGGAAGGGCCCGCCGGATGCCGTCACAATGAGCCGGTCCACCTCCTGCGCCGTGCCGGAGCGCAGGGCCTGCGCCAATGCCGAGTGTTCGGAGTCCACGGGGACCAGCTGTCCGGGGGCCGCGGCACGCTTCACCAGCTCACCGCCCACGATCAGGGATTCCTTGTTGGCCAGGGCCAGCAGGTGGCCCGCGGCCAGCGCCGCGAGCGTGGGCTCCAGGCCAATGGAGCCGGTGATGCCGTTCAGGACCACTTCGGCTTCGGGCCAGGCGGCAATGGCCGTGGCCGCGGACGGGCCGGTGAAGAGTTCCGGATCATAGTCGGTTACGCCGGCGGCCCGGGCAGCGTCCTGCACGGCGCGGTGCAGGGTGGCGGTGTCAACGACGGCGGCACCGACGGCGGCGGCGCGGGTGTGGACCGCCTGCCGGGCCAGGAGTTCCAGGTTGGATCCCCCGGCGGACAGGGCCACGACGGTGAAGCGGTCCGGGGCTGAATCCGCCACGTCGATGGCCTGCGTGCCGATGGACCCGGTGGAACCCAGGAGCACCACGCGGCGGGGCACGCCGCCGGTGCTGCCGAAGGGACGGCCGGTTGCTGCTGCGGACGGGGTGCCGGAAGATGCTGAAGGCTGCATGGTTCCAGTATCGCGCACCGGGCGAGGATCGCGGTCTGCATCAGAATCCCGGAGGGCTGGCCGCTGCAAAGTCCGCATAGAGCTCCAGCAGTCTACGGATCTGCCCTGCTTGGAGATCGGTAGTACAGATAACGGGCCTACGGTGCCCAAATAAGCCCGTTATCTGTACTACCGGAGGAGTCCGGTGCCCATGCAGGGCCGGTCCGGGCGGCCGCCCCCGGACGCTAGAGCGTGATCGGAAGCGCCGCGACGGCCGAGGGAATACTGGTGGACCCGGAGACCACGGACAGCACCTGCCGGCTGCCGCGGCCGGTGTTGATCAACTCGGCGAGGACCGCGGCGACGTCGTGCCGGGGAATGCTGCCCGGTTCCTCGGCCGGGCCCAGCTCCACCAGTCCCGTGCCCTGGTCGTTGGTCAGGTGTCCCGGCCGCAGGATGGTCCAGTCCAGGTCGCGGGTGATGAGGTCCTGCTCGGCGGCGAGCTTGGCTACCAGGTAGGCATACATGACCTCGTCGACGCTGCCGGGCCGGTCCTCTCCCCGCACCGTATCCAGGCCGGACGCGGAGATCTGCACAAACCGGGTAACGCCGGCCTGCTCCGCGCCCTCAGCGAAGAGCACTGCGGCACCGCGGTCAACACTGTCCTTGCGGGCTGCGCCGCTGCCCGGCCCGGCACCGGCGGCGAAAACCGCGGCGTCGGCACCGGTCAGGACCTGTATGACGTCATCGGCAGTGCTGTTTTCCAGATCGATGACAACCGGGGCAACGCCGTCGGCCTCGACGTCGGCCGCGTGGTCCGGATTGCGGATCAGGCCGGCAACATCATGGTCACGGGCGGCCAGCAGCCGGCCCAGTTCGCGGGCAATCTGTCCATGGGCTCCTGCTATGACTATGCGCATCTTACGAAGGTAGCGCAGCACCGGTGCAGATGTCCTGACACCGGCAGCAAATGGAGTATTTCCTCAGCTATCCGCGCGGCTCAGGGTCTGCCGGGCCTGCTTCAGCAGCGGACCGTCGATCATGTCCCCGCGGAAGCGGAACACCCCGCCGTGTCTGGCGGCTTCGGCCAGGACCTCCCGCGCGTACTCAGTTTCCTCCTCGGAGGGTGCGTACGCGGCGCGCACGGCGGCCACTTGACCGGGATGAATGCAGGCCTTCGCCGCAAACCGGACGCCGCGGCGTCGCGCGCTTCAATCTCCAACCCGTCCGTGTCCGGGATATTGCCGTAAATCGAGTCGACGGCGCCCTTGCCGAAGGCTCCGGCGGCCAGCAGCACCGTAGCCCGGGCATGCTGCGCCACCGCGCGATAGCTTCCGTCGGAGCTGCGGCTGGACTCGCCGCCGAGCGATGCCAGCAGGTCTTCGGCACCCCACATCAGCGCGGTGACGCACGGTACCTGCGCGATGTCCGCCGCGCGGACCACGCCCAGCGCGGTTTCCACGAGGGCAACGACGGCGAAGTCCGCGAGCGCGGCGGCGATGGCCGGGGCGTCTTCGGCCTTGGCCAGCATCAGGGTCCGGTACGGCGTTTGCCGCACGGCGGCGAGGTCCTTGGCGAAGTCTTCGGTTCCTATGGGATTCACCCGCACAATGGTGGTGCCGGCATCCAGGTTCGACGCGGCCAGGTTCCGCCGGGCGGCCTCCTTGTCAGCGGGCGCGACGGCGTCCTCCAGGTCCAGGATCACTGCGTCAGCCCGATCGGCGGCCTTTGCGAACCGTTCGGGGCGGTCCGCCGGGCAGAAGAGCAGGGCAGGTCCCATGGCAAATGTCGTCACGCGGGTATCTCCTTCACATCCGGGGTGTGGATCCAATCTATCCTTCGCCGGCAGGGGTCTTTCACCGCCGGGTTATCCCCCGGCGCCGGTTTCCGTCCACACCAGGGCGCTGCGGGTACAGCGCCCCACGATGTCGCCGTCCTGGTTTCTGCCGGTGTGGGCCAGCGTGACAATTCCCTGGCCGGGCCGGGACGCGGACAGGCGTTTGTCCACGACTTCGGTTTCGGTGTACAGCGTGTCCCCATGGAAGAGCGGATGCGGAAAGCTGATGTCCACCAGACCCAGCTGCGCCACCAGAGTGCCCTGCGTCAGCTGCGCCACCGACTGGCCCACCATCGTGGCCAGGGTGAACATGGAGTTCACCAGCCGCTGCCCAAACGGCTGCCCGCCGCTGTAGGCGGCGTCCAGGTGCAGGCCCTGGGTGTTCATGGTGAGGGTGGTGAACAGGACGTTGTCGGCCTCGGTCACCGTACGTCCGGGACGGTGCAGGTACACGGCTCCGGGCTCGAATTCCTCGTACCAGAGGCCCCGCTGCTCAATGATCCGGGGCGCCATGGCCGGTTCGTCGGTGCCGCCCCCGGGTTCCTCATACGTCAAGGGACACCTCCAGCGGTGCTCCGGTTGCGGCGAGAACGTCGTCGACGGTAACCCCGGGGGCGGTCTCGCGCAGGATCAGTCCCTCCGGCCCCACCTCAATGACGGCGAGGTCGGTGACTATCAGGCCCACGCAGGCCTTCCCGGTCAGCGGCAGGGAACACTCGGTGACAATCTTCGGCCGGCCGCTGCGGTCGGTGTGTTCCATCATCACGATCAGCCGCTTGGCGCCGAACACCAGGTCCATGGCACCGCCCATGCCCTTGACCATTTTTCCGGGGATCATCCAGTTCGCGAGGTCGCCGTTGGCCGCCACTTCCATGGCCCCCAGCACCGCCACGTCCACGTGGCCGCCGCGCACCATGCCAAAGGACGCCGCCGAGTCGAAAAATGAGGGCGCCGGAATTCACCGTCACGGTTTCCTTGCCGGCGTTGATCAGGTCCGGATCCAGTTGTTCCTCCGTGGGGTAGGGCCCGACGCCGAGGACTCCGTTTTCGGAGTGCAGCACCACTTCCACGCCGTCGGGAATGAAGTTGGGAATCAGCGTGGGCATGCCGATGCCCAGGTTGACGTACTGGCCGTTTTCCAGTTCGCGGGCCACGCGGGCGGCCAGTTCATTCCGGGTCAGGGCCATGTCAGGCTTCCTTTGTTGACGTTGTCGAGGGTGCCGCCTCTGCGGCCGGGGCCGGGGCGGCAGAGGCAGCCGCGGCAGCCCGCACGGTGCGTTTTTCGATGCGTTTTTCCCCGGGACCCACGGGAACCACCCGCTGGACAAAGATGCCGGGGACATGAACCTGAGCGGGGTCCAGCTCACCGGGTTCCACCAGTTCCTCCACCTCGGCGATGGTAATCCGTCCGGCCATGGCGCACAGCGGGTTGAAGTTCATGGCCGTGGCATGGAAGAGAAGGTTTCCGTGCCGGTCCCCTTCCAGGCATGCACCAGGGCGAAGTCCGGGGTCAGGGACTCCTCCAGCACATACTCGGCGGTGCCGAAGACGCGCACTTCCTTCGGCTCCGAGGCCTGCAGCACCCCGCCGCCGCCGTCGTACTTTTGCGGCAGCCCGCCCTCACTGACCTGGGTGCCCACGCCGGCGCTGGTGTAAAAGGCCGGAATGCCGGCGCCTCCGGCCCGCAGCTTTTCGGCCAGGGTGCCCTGCGGGGTCAGGATCACTTCCAGTTCCCCGGCCAGGAACTGGCGGGCAAACTCCTTGTTCTCCCCCACATAGGAACTCACCGTCCGGCGGATGCGGTGGTCCGCGAGCAGCCGCCCCAGCCCCCAGTCATCGACGCCGCAGTTGTTGCTGACCGTCTCCAGGTCCGTGGCCCCCTGCCCGTGCAGGGCATCAATCAGCGCCACCGGAATACCGCAAAGCCCGAAGCCGCCCACCGCCAGTGATGCGCCGTCGGCAATGTCGGCCACCGCTTCGGCGGCTGTGCCTACCACCTTGTCAATCATCGATCCATCCGTCCGTTCGTCTCCATTGACCAACCTGCCGCGCTGCACCGGCCCGTCGGCGCCGTCGCCGCACCACCCCGTTCCGGTCCGCTTATCCTAGAGCCCCAGCTCGCGGGCGATGAGCATCAGCTGCACTTCGGTGGTTCCCTCGCCCACTTCCAGGATCTTGGAGTCGCGGTAGTGCCGGGCCACCCGGAATTCGTTGATGAAGCCGTAGCCACCGAAAATCTGGGTGGCATCCCGGGCATTGTCCATGGCTGCTTCCCCGGCCACCAGCTTGGCCATGGCTGCCTGCGTCTTGAACGGCTTGCCGGCCAGCATCCGGGCCGCGGCGTCGTAGTAGGCCAGCCGGGCGGTGTGGGCGCGCGTCTGCATCCGGGCGATCCGAAAGGAGATCGCCTGGTTGGTGCCGATGGCTGCGCCGAAAGCCTGCCGTTCCTTGGCATAGCGCAGCGCCTCCTCCACACAGCCCTGCGCCGCTCCCGTGGCCAGGGCCGCGATCGCAATACGCCCCTCGTCCAGGATCTGCAGGAAATTGGCAAAGCCGCGGCCTTCGGCTCCCAGCAGGTTGGCTTCCGGAACCCGGACGTTGTCCAGCGTCAGCGGATGCGTGTCCGAGGCGTTCCAGCCCACCTTGTTGTAGGCCTTCTCAGCGGTGAACCCCGGAGTGCCGGTCGGCACCAGGATCGTGGAAATCTGCTTCCGGAGGGAGGTGCCGCCGCTGCCGTCCGGCACCTCCGAGGTGCCGGTCACCGCAGTAACGGTCACCAGGCGGGTGATGTCGGTGCCGGAGTTGGTGATGAATTCCTTACTGCCGTTGATCACCCACTCTCCGTTGTCCAGGCGTGCCGTTGTCCGGGTGCCGCCGGCATCGGATCCGGCTTCACTCTCGGTCAGCCCGAAACCGGCGAGCGCCTCGCCGGAGGCGAGCATGGGCAGCCACTGTGCCTTCTGTTCCTCCGTGCCAAACCGGTACAGCGGCACGGCCCCCAGGGAAACTCCGGCCTCCAGCGTGATCGCCACTGACTGGTCAACCCGGGCCAGCTGCTCCAGGGCCAGGGCCAGAGCGAAGTAGTCCCCGCCCATGCCGCCGTACTCCTCCGGGAACGGCAGGCCGAACAGGCCCATCTCCCCCATCTGAGCCACCACCTTGTAGGGGAAGCTGTGCTCGGCGTCGTGCTGGGCGGACACCGGTGCAACCACGGTGTCGGCGAAGTCGCGGACCGTGTCCACCAGGTCCTGGTAATCCTCGCTGAGTTCAAAGTCCGGCATGTCCTGCTCCTTCGAAAGGCGGTGCATCGGTTTCTGGCGTGGCCGTGGCTGGATTGGCGGCGCCCGGGTTGACCGGGTTGGCGGCGCCCGGATTGACCGGGTTGGCGGCGCCCGGCGCATCGGCGGTTGGCGTCTCGGCGGGATCGGGGGTCACTACGGCCAGGACCTGGTCCGCTTTGACCTGGTCGCCGGGCTGCAGGTTCATGGACACCACGCCGTCGGCCGGAGCCGTGAGCTGGTGTTCCATCTTCATGGCCTCCACGCTCAGCAGCGGCTGGCCCGCGGTGACCCGGTCGCCGTCAGCCACTGCCACGGCCGTGACGGTGCCGGGCATCGGGGAGCGCAGCACCGGATCAGCGGTGCCTTCAGCGCGTCCGGCTGCGGCACGCTCCACTGCCAGCAGCTCTGCTCTGGAGCGGGTCCGGAGCGCGGCAGCGTAACCGGCACCGGCGACCCAGACCGTGTCATGGGCCGTCCCCGGGACCGGCACCAGCGTGATCGGCTGCACGACACCGTCCAGCGTTACCAGCGCCCGTTCGCCGTCCCTGAGCAGCGACGCGCGCCGATGCGGCCCGCCGTTGATGCTGACCACAGTGTCCGGTGCGCTGCCGCCCACCGTGACGACGTCGTCGTCGGCCCCCGCTGCGGTGGCAGCGAAGGTGAGCGTCAGCGGGCGCCGCGCACCGATCCGCCAGCCGTCGGCGCGCCGCCAGGGCGGAGGATCCGGGGTAGGGCCACCCGCGGTGAGGCTCTCCGTTCCGGCCAGGGCAGCGGCCCGCACCAGCGCGGCGGCCGCCAGCTCATGCTCCGAGGGAATGCGGAATGAGAGGCCGGGAAGCCTGCGCTCGATCAGCGTGGTGTCCAGCTGCCCGGCCCGCACCTCAGGGTCGTTGAGCAGCAGGCGCAGATACTCGAGGTTGGTCCCGATGCCGAGAATCAGGGTCTGCGCCAGCGCAGCGTCCAGCCGCTCCAATGCCGTACCCCGGTCCGGGCCCCAGGCGATGACCTTGGCCAGCATCGGATCATAGCTTGAGGACACCGCCAGGCCCGGGAGCAGGGAGGAATCCACACGGATGCCTTCTCCGGCGGGCTCGTGCAGGGCATGGATCCGGCCGGTTGTGGGCAGGAAGTCCCGCGCCGGGTCTTCCGCGTAGACCCGTGCCTCCACGGCGTGGCCGGTGAGCCGGACGTCGCCCTGGGCCAGCGGCAGCTTCCCACCGGCAGCGATGCGGATCTGTTCCTCCACCAGGTCCAGCCCGGTGACCATTTCCGTCACCGGATGCTCCACCTGCAGCCTGGTGTTCATTTCCATGAAGAAGAACTCTCCGGGCGCAGCGTCGGAGACCAGGAATTCCACGGTCCCGGCACCGGTGTAGTCCACGGAACGGGCAGCGTCACAGGCGGCAGCTCCGATCCGGGCCCGGGTGGCCCCGTCCAGCAGCGGAGACGGCGCCTCCTCGATGACTTTCTGGTGGCGGCGCTGCAGGGAGCACTCGCGCTCCCCCAGATGAATGACGTTGCCGTGCGTGTCGGCCAGGATCTGCACCTCGATGTGGCGGGGCGCACTGATCAGCCGTTCCAGGAACAGCGTGTCGTCGCCGAAGGCCGACGCGGCCACGCGGCGGGCGGCGGGCAGTGCGGCCGGGAGGTCCCCGGCCCGCTCGACGGCGTGCATGCCCTTGCCGCCGCCGCCGGCGGAGGGCTTGATAAGCAGCGGAAACCCCACGGATTCCGCCGCGGCGATGAGCTGCCGGTCGGTCAACCCCGGTTCGGCGATCCCCGGCACCACCGGCACCCCGTGCGAGGCCACATGGTTCTTGGACCGGATCTTGTCCCCCATCACGTCCAGGGCAGGCACCCCGGGGCCGATGAAAACGATCCCTGCCGTTTCCAGTGCCCGGGCGAAGTCGGCGCTTTCGCTCAGGAAGCCGTAGCCGGGATGCACCGCCTGGGCCCCGGTTATCCGGCAGGCGGCCAGCACGGCGTCCACGTTGAGATAGCTTTCCCGGGGTGCAGCCGGACCCAGCCGCACTGCAACATCCGCCTCCCGCACATGCCGGGCTCCGGCGTCGCCGTCGCTGTACACCGCTGCGGACCGGATGCCCAGCCGGCGCAGGGTGGCGATGATGCGGCAGGCAATTTCGCCGCGGTTGGCCACCAGGACCGTGTCAAAGAGTGCGTTGGTCATATCCGCTCACATCCGGAACAGGCCGAAGGAAGTCTCCGGCAGCGGGGCATTGGCGCACACGTCCAGGGCCAGGCCCAGGACGGTGCGGGTGTCTGCCGGGTCGATGACGCCGTCGTCCCACAACCGGGCCGTGGAGTAGTACGGGCTGCCCTGCGTTTCATAGGTTTCCCGGATGGGCGCCTTGAACGCTTCCTCGTCGTCGGCCGCCCATTCCGTGCCCTGCGCCTCATACTGGTCGCGCTTTACGGTGGCCAGCACCGACGCCGCCTGCGCCCCGCCCATCACCGAGATCCGCGCCGCCGGCCACATCCACAGGAACCGCGGACTGTAGGCCCGCCCGCACATGGAATAGTTGCCGGCCCCGAAGGATCCCCCGACCACCACGGTGAGCTTCGGAACTCTGGCGGTGGCGACGGCGGTCACCATCTTGGCGCCGTTCTTGGCAATGCCGCCGGCCTCGTAGTCCCGGCCCACCATGAAGCCCGATATGTTCTGCAGGAAAATGAGCGGAATGCCGCGCTGGTCGCACAGCTCGATGAAGTGTGCGCCCTTCAGCGCTGATTCGGAGAACAGCACGCCGTTGTTCGCCACGATGCCCACCCGGTGCCCGTGCAGCCGGGCGAAGCCGGTGACCAGGGTGGCGCCGTACTCCTTCTTGAATTCGGAGAATTCGCTGCCGTCCACCAGCCGGGCGATCAGTTCGCGCACATCGTACGGGGTCTGCAGGTCTGCGGGGACGGCACCGTAAATTTCGTCCCCGGAGTACGACGGCGGCAGGCTGGGCAGGGCCTTCCAGGCCGGGGGCTGCTCCGGGAAGGTCTCCACAATGCTGCGCACGATTTCCAGTGCGTGCGCATCGTTGTCGGCGAGGTGGTCGGTGACTCCGCTGACGCGCGAGTGCAGTTCCCCGCCGCCGAGTTCCTCCGCGGTGACGACCTCGCCGGTGGCGGCCTTCACCAGCGGCGGGCCGCCCAGGAAAATGGTGCCCTGGTTGCGCACGATGACTGTCTCGTCGCTCATCGCCGGCACGTAGGCGCCGCCGGCGGGTGCAGGACCCCAGGACCGCTGCGACCTGCGGTATTTTGCGGGCGGACATTTGCGCCTGGTTGAAGAAGATCCGGCCGAAGTGTTCCCGGTCCGGAAACACGTCGTCCTGGCGGGGCAGGAATGCGCCGCCGGAGTCCACGAGGTAAATGCACGGCAGCCGGTTTTCCAGGGCGATTTCCTGGGCCCTCAGGTGCTTTTTGACCGTCATCGGATAATAGGTGCCGCCCTTGACGGTGGCGTCGTTGGACAGCACCATCACGTGCCGTCCGTGGACCAGGCCAATGCCCGCGATCAGTCCGGCGCCCGGGCACTCGTCGTCGTACATGCCGTTGGCAGCGAGCGGCGCGATTTCCAGGAAGGGACTACCCTCGTCGAGCAGGCGGTCCACGCGGTCGCGCGGCAGCAGCTTCCCGGGCCGTGTGCCGTTCCCGGGACCGTTCCGGCCCGCCGGATGCGGCCTCGCCGAGGCGCTTGCGCAAGTCCCCTGCCAGCTGGGACTGGGCGGCGGCGTTGCGCAAATATGCGGGGGAAGCGGTGTCGAGCCGGGTTGCAAGGGTCTCCATTGACGTCTCTCTTCCAACCGGCTGCCGCCCGCGGGGTTCCGGAGGATCGACTGCCAGTTAATGACCACTAACTGAAATCAGGTTATTGGTTATTAACTCAGCTGTCCACCACAATGGAAGCTGCCCATGATTTGAAAACTGCCGGAAAGGTTGGCATGGACGCAGCGAAGACAGAAGCATCAGCAGCCGGTCCGAAGCGGGATCTGCCCGCGGCCCGCGCCACCGGCCGCAGCTTGGCCAAGGCGTCGCGCCGGGCTGCGATGCTCGATGCCGCTGCCGCCCTGTTCGCTGAACGCGGCTACAACGGTGTGTCCATCGAGGAGCTCGGAGCGTCAGCGGGTGTCAGCGGCCCTGCCGTGTACCGGCATTTCAGCGGCAAATCCAACGTCTTGTCGGCCCTGCTCGTCGGGGTCAGCGAGGACCTGCTTGCCGGTGGAAAGGCAGTGGTTGCCGATTCTTCAACCGCCGATGCGGCCCTCCGCGGGCTGGTGGAATTCCACGTCGATTTCGCCCTGCGCCAGGCCAACGTCATCAGGGTCCAGGACCGGGATTTGACCAGCCTGCCCGAGGACGACGAACGCGAAGTGCGTTCGCTCCAGCGCCAGTACGTCGAAGTCTGGGTGGACGCCCTGTCCGCCCTGCATCCGAGCTGCGGCCTGCCGCTGCTGAGGCACCGGGCCCAGGCGGTCTTCGGGCTGATCAACTCCACATCCCACACGCTGAACGGCAAAATGAAGCCCCGGGAAACGGCACGGCTGCGGTCGCTGCTGGAAACAATGGCCTGGGCCGCCCTCAATGCCTAGTACTCTGATTGAAACCCCTCGAGCAGAAAGACCTGCTGTGATTGAGCTTCGTGCCGTAGTTCCCGCCGATTTGGATGAATTCTTCTCCCATCAGCTGGATCCAAGCGCCAACCATATGGCTGGCTTTGCCGCCAAAAACCCCTCTGACCGCGGTGTGTTTGATCACCACTGGCAGAACATCCTGAACGACCCCACGGTTACGGTGCGCACCATCGTGGCCGACGGCGACGTCGTCGGCAGCATCCTGGCCTACCGCGACGGCGGCATCCCGGAGATCAGCTACTGGGTGGACACCGCCCGCTGGGGCCAGGAATCACCACCGCCGCCGTTGGACAGTTCCTGCAGGAGTTTTCCGAACGCCCCATCCGGGCCCGGGCCGTGGCCGACAACGCCAGCTCCATCGCCATCCTGGAAAAGTACGGCTTCACCGTCATCGGCGAAACCCAGGGCTTCGCGAACGCCCGCGGTGCCGTAGTGCGCGAGCTCGAACTCGAGCTGGCCTAAGCCGCGCCGGCGCCGACCGCGGCGCCGACCGAGTCCGGCATAGGCCGCGTTGGCGAGAACCCAGCCGCGAGAACCCAGAAACACGACAGAACCCGCAGCCCGTTCGGAGGGCTGCGGGTTTCTTCGTGTCCGGCTGACTGTCGCGGCCGCGCAGGGCACTGCGCGCCGGTGCCGAGTGTCGGGACAATGCCGCTGCCCACACCGAGAGTCGGGAAACCGTCCCTTTGACCCATCGAGTGTCGAGACAATGCCACCCCCACTCATCGAGTGTCGAGACGATGCTGTTCCCGCGCTGGCAGAGTCATATGGTCAGTGCAACGCTCTGAAAATACAGGAGCGATGCGATGCCCAGCGGTTACCCCTTCAGCCAAGATTTCAAGGACCGGTTTTACGACCTGATCTGTTCCGGCGTCTCCCTGACCAGAGCGTGCGAGCTCATGGGCGTGTCAGCGATGGGAGCAAGGAACTGGTGGCGTGATGCTGGTGCAATGAAACTAGTTCAAAGACCCGGTGGTGGCGGACTGGCAAGACCTGGCCCGTCGAATAGACCCGGCGGCCCGGGACGCCGGCTAAACCTGGACGAACGGATCGAGATCATGTGCGGACTGCGGGCCGGTAAAAGCCAAGCCGAGATCGGGCGCATGATTGGCCGGGACAAATCCGTGATCTGCCGGGAAATCAGACGCAACCTCAACGCCAACGGGATCTACCACGCAGGGATGGCGCACTCCCGCGCCCATATCCGCGCCGACCGGCCCAAACCGTTCAAACTCATAGACAACCCGGGACTCTGCACCCAGATCACGCAATGGATGGATCAGGGCTGGAGCCCAAAACTCATTTCGTTGGTCCTGGCCAAGGACTTCCCCGATGATAAGAGCATGCAGGTCAGCCACGAAACGATCTACCAGTGCCTTTACGTTCAAACCCGGGGCCAGCTCCGCAAGGACCTTTACCGCACCCTGAGCCTAAAGCGGGCCCGCCGCAAACCGTTGACCACCGATCACACCACCGGGCGCGGCAAGCTCTTCTCTGACGCGTTCACGATCAGCCAGCGCCCGGCCGAGGCCGAAGACCGGGCAGTGCCGGGGCATTGGGAAGGGGACCTGATCGTCGGAACCGGCTCCCGCTCAGCGATCGGCACGCTGGTGGAACGCTCGACCAGATTCACGATCCTGCTGCACCTTCCCGAACGGCATACCTCCGAAGCGGTCGCGGAGGCCATGATCGCGGCGATGAAGCACCTGCCGGCGGACCTGCTGCGCACGGTGACCTGGGACCGGGGCTCGGAAATGGTCAAGCACAGGCAGATCACTGCAGAGCTCGGGGCGCCGGTCTATTTCTGTGATCCGCATTCGCCTTGGCAACGCGGAACGAACGAGAACACGAACCGATTACTGCGGCACTGGTTCGAGAAGGGTACGGATTTGAGCGTGTATACCAAAGCCGATCTGCGCAAGGTCCAGGACTCCTTGAACCGGCGGCCCCGCCCGACCCTCGGGCTGGCGACACCGGCTCAGAAACTTGCTGAGCTGCTGCAACCTGCAGCAGCCTAAACCCGCGTTGCACTAACCGGTTGACTTAGCCGCTCGAAACACCGCATGAGCCCGACACTCGAGGGGTTTGGCCGCATGAGCCCGACACACGACGGGGTTTGGCCGCATGAGCCCGACACACGACAGGGTTTGGCCGCATGAGCCCGACACACGACGGGGTTTGGCCGCATGAGCCCGACACACGACGGGGTTTGGCCGCATGAGCCCGACACTCGATCCGCGGCAAGGACCGCGGCCCGCACACCCCACCTACATTAGGGCCAGTGCCATCGCCGGCTCCGCCAGCACCGCTCCCACATCGCTGAGGAACCGGGCCCCCTGTTCACCGTCCACCAGCCGGTGGTCGAAGGACAGGCTCAGGGTCATGACCTGACGCAGGGCGACCGCCCCCTCGTGCACCCAGGGCTGTTCCCGGATAGCTCCCAGCGCCAGGATTCCCGCTTCACCCGGATTGAGGATGGGTGTTCCCGCATCAACGCCGAAAACTCCCACATTGGAGATCGAAAAGTTCCTCCCGCCAGGTCCCCGGGAGGAGTCTTTCCCGCTCGTGCGGTCTGCGTCAGGGACTTCAGCGCTTCAGCCAGATCGCGGAGCCCCAGGCCGTCGGCGTCCTTGATGTTGGGGACCATGAGTCCCCGCGGGGTGGCCGCGGCTATACCCAGGTTGACGTACTGGTACTGGATGATTTCCCTGGCCGCCTCATCCCAGCGGGAATTGAGCGAGGGGTGCCGCCCCAGCGCGATGCACACGGCTTTTGCAGCAAGTGTCAGCGGTGTGAGCTTCACACCCTCGAACGCGGGCTTGCTGCGCAGCCGTTCCAACAACTCGGCCGAGGCCGTGACATCCACAGCCAGGAATACCGTGGCATGCGGGGCGGTGAAGGCGCTGGCGACCATGGCTGCAGCCGTATGCTTGCGCATTCCGGCGACCGGGATCCGTTCCTCCCGGACGCCGGCTCCGTGCATGGACGCGCCCGAGGGCCCTATGGAAGCGTCCGACGGTCCCGTGGAAACGCCCGACGACGGCGCCGCCGGATCCGCCGCCTGCGCCTGATCCGCCGCCTGCGCTGCCGCAGTGACATCGGATCGGACAATGAGACCGTCAGGACCGGTTCCCTGCACGAGATCCAAATTGACGCCCAGATCCCTGGCCAGTTTCCGGACCGGCGGCGTCGACCGCGGCCGTTCCGTCGGATGCTCCGGCGCGGGATCGGCCAAAGTCGTCCGCGCCTCGACCGGCATCGGCGGAGCCACAACAGGAGCCGACACAACAGCCGGCGCGGCCGCTGGAGGCGCGTGTGGAGTCGCGCGTGGAGAAACAGCGGCATCCGGTGCAGAAGGCTGTTCCCCGGTGAGCCAGCGCCGCCGCGCCGGACGCCCGGTCTTTTCCGGAACCGCGCCGTACCCCACGAGGTTGGGCGTCCGTTTCAGCGGCTCGCCGCCGCCGGATCCGGACGGCGCACTGTGTGCCGTGCCGGTACCCGCGGTGCCGCCCGATGAGGAATCCACAGTGCCGGGCGCTGCCGCAACGTCCGGGGCCGGGCTCCCCCCGACGTCGAAGGACACGATGGGCGCCCCGACTTCCACCACGGTGCCGGCGGGTTCGTGCAGCCGCGACACGATTCCTGCGTACGGCGAGGGCAGTTCCACCACTGCCTTGGCGGTCTCAACGTCGGCAATGACCTGGTTCAGGGTGACGGTGTCCCCTACGGCCACATGCCAGGTGACTATTTCCGATTCGGTCAGGCCCTCACCCAGGTCCGGAAGGCGGAATTCCTGAATCACAGGCCGGCTCCTTCCAGCGCCGCACCCGCAGTGCCGCGGGCTCCCGGCAAGCTGCTGAGGGAGTTGGGGCGGCGCAGGGCACGGTCGACCCCGTCCAGCATCCGGTCCAGATCCGGAAGGTGGTGGTGTTCGAGCTTGGAGGACGGATACGGCACGTCAAAGCCGGTGACCCGCACGGGGGCGTGCTCCAGGTAGTCGAAGCAGCGTTCCGTGATACTGGCGGAGATCTCAGCGCCCACGCCGCCGGATTTGCCGGCCTCGTGCGTGATCACCAGCCGGCCGGTTTTCCGCACCGATGCTTCGACCGTTGCGAAGTCCACCGGCGAGAGCGAGCGCAGGTCGATGACTTCAACGGAAACTCCCTCATCGGAAGCGGCGACGGCGGCGTCGGCGGCCGTCATCACCAGCGGGCCGTAGGTCACGAGGGTGACGTCGGTTCCCTCGGCCACCACCCGGGCCTGCCCGAGCGGCGGGGCGCCGTCCAGTGATTCCCGGACCTCACCCTTGACGTGATAGCGCCGCTTCGGTTCGAAGTACAGGACCGGATCGTTGCTGGCGATCGCCTGCTGAATCATTGTGTAGGCGTCCTGGGGATTGGACACGCTCACCACGCGCAGACCCGAGGTGTGCGTGAAGTAGGCCTCCGGGGACTCCGAATGGTGTTCCGGCGAACCGATGCCGCCGCCGAAGGGAACCCGGATGGTCAGCGGCATGTTCACCGCCCCGCGGGTCCGGTAATGCATTTTGGCCACCTGGCAGACGATCTGGTCAAAAGCGGGATAGATAAACCCGTCGAACTGGATCTCCACCACCGGACGGTAGCCGCGGAACGCCAGCCCGACGGCGGTGCCCATGATCCCTGATTCAGCCAGCGGCGTGTCAATCACCCGGGAGGCACCGAAGTCCTGCTTCAGCCCGTCAGTGATCCGGAAAACCCCGCCGAGGGTACCGATGTCCTCACCCATCAGGACAACTTTGGGATCGGCGTCCATGGCTGCGCGCAGCCCGGCATTAATGGCGCGGCCAAAGTCATGGTGCTCATGCGTTGCCTCCCTTGTCGTCGATGCCCACGGGGTCGGTGCCGTGCACCTGGACGGGGTGCGACCCGTCCTCTTCCGTGCCGTACGCGGCGAGGTAGCGCGCGTATTCCTCCTGCTGGTTCTCCAGCCAGGAGTTCGGTTCGGCGTACACATGCGCGAAAACGTCCAGGGCCGGCGGCGGCGCCATGCCAATGCAGGAGGCACGGAGCTCGGCGGCAACGGCGTCGGCATGGGCACTTACGGCGCCGGCGAACTCGTCAGTGAACAGTCCGTCGGCCCGCAGCAGGGCTTCCACCCGGCTGATCGGATCCTTGGCCCGCCATTCCTCCAGCTCCCCGGCGCCGCGGTAACGGGTGGGGTCATCCGCGGTGGTGTGCGGGCCCATCCGGTAGGTCACGGCCTCGATGAAGCTCGGTCCTCCCCGCTGCGCGCCCGGTCCAGGGCTTCGCGGGTCACGGCCATCACGGCCAGGACATCATTGCCGTCGACGCGCACCGAGGGAATGCCGAAGCCCGGGGCCCGGTTGGCGATCGGCACCTGCGCCTGCAGCCCCACCGGCTCGGAGATGGCCCACTGGTTGTTGGAGCAGAAAAAGACCACCGGTGTGTGGAAACTGGCGGCAAAGACCATCGCCTCATTCACGTCGCCCTGGCTGGTGGCGCCGTCCCCGAAATAGGTGATGACGGCGTCGTCGGTTCCGTCCGCCACCACGCCCATGCCGTAGCCGGCGGCGTGCAGGGCCTGGGCGCCGATAATGACCTGAGTGGGAGCCATGTTCACGCTGTACGGATCCCAGCCGGCCGCCGCGTTGCCGCGCCAGACCCGCATCAAGGATTCCGGGTCCACCCCGCGGCACCAGGCCACGCCGTTCTCCCGGTAGCTGCCGAACACGAAGTCACTGGGCCGCAGGGTGCGGGCGGAGCCGATTTGCGCGGCCTCCTGCCCCAGCAGCGGCGGCCACAGCCCGAGCTGGCCCTGGCGCTGCAGCGCGGTGGCCTCGGTGTCGATCCGGCGGATCACCACCATGTCCTCGTAAAGGCTGCGCAGCTGGTCGGGGCCGACGTCGTTAACCCAGTGGTCGTAGGAGGACGTCACGCGGGAACCGTCGGGGCGGATCAGCTGGACGTAGGGGCCGGCAGCGGTGGCGCCGGCGCCGTGAGGGGGTCGAACAGGAGTATGCAGAGACACGTCGGTACGCATCCTTCCGTGTTGGGCCCCAGGGATGGCGGGACCGAACCGATGCCCGGGCGCCGTTACCCGGATACTGTGACCCTACTCACACTCATCATGCGGCACAACCACACGGTAAATCATTGAGCATTGTGCCCTGCATCCGGCGATGAGCCCGTGCTAATCTTTCGCACTATGCCTTTCCTGGACAGCACCGACACCCGGCTCCTGCTTGCCCTGGCGAAGGACCCGCGGCGCTCCGTGGTGGCCCTGGCCGCCGTTCTGGGGATTTCCCGCAACACCGTCCAGGCCCGGCTGGCGCAGCTGGAGACAAAGGCGGTGTTCCTGTCCTTCGAGCGCAGGATCAGCCCCGCAGCCCTGGGCTATCCGCTGATGGCGTTTGTGCACGTCCACGTCCAGCAGCAGCAACTCTCGGAGATCACGGCGCAGCTCGCACTGCTGCCCGAGGTCGTGGAGGCCCACGGCTTGACCGGCGACGCAGACATCCTGCTGCGGGTCGTGGCAGCCGACGCCGAGGACCTGTTCCGCGTCAACAAGGCAATCCTGGCGATACCCGGCGTCGAGCGCTGCGACACCAATCTGGCCATGGGCGAGCTGATTCCGTTCCGGGTGGCCCCGCTGCTGCAGCGCGGGGATCCCGGGACGGCGGCGCTGCGGCCGCGCCCGGCACCTAATATTCCCGCCCGTTCCGGGCCCGGCGCGGGAAGCCCTTCCGGGCCCGGCGGGAAGCCCACCCGGACCGGCGCGGGCCGCCCACCCGGCCCGGCGCAGTACTGCCGGAACACGGGCTGGGGCCCCGCACCGAAGTGCGGGGCCCCAGCCGCCCGGCCGGCGGGAACCGGAGGCGCGGTAACGAGTTGGTGCGGTGCTGCGGTGTACCTAGTGGTCCACCGCTTTCTCCGCGCCGACGCCGGTCAGCGAACGGACTTCCATTTCCGCCTGCTTCTGCGGAGACTCGTCATCCTTGCCAACAACGGTGCCCAGCCAGCCCAGGAAGAACGCCAGCGGGATGGAGACCAGCCCCGGGTTGTTCAGCGGGAAGATGGAGATGTCGATGCCCGACACCATGGAGGTCTCGGACCCGGAGAAGACCGGGGACAGGATGATCAGCAGGATGGCCGAACCCAGGCCGCCGTACATGCTCCAGATGGCGCCCTGGGTGTTGAAGCGGCGCCAGTACAGCGAGTAAAGGATGGTGGGCAGGTTGGCGCTGGCGGCCACGGCGAAGGCCAGGGCAACCAGGAAGGCCACGTTCTGCCCCTGGGCGCCGATTCCGCCGAGAATCGACACGACGCCGATGACGATCACCGTGCGGCGGGCCACCTTGACCTCGCCGTCCGCGTCCACTTTCCCCTTGCGGATGACGTTGGCGTAGATATCGTGGGCGAAGGACGCCGCCGCCGTGATGGTCAGGCCTGCCACTACGGCCAGAATTGTCGCGAAGGCCACGGCCGCGATCAGCCCCAGAAGCACCGGCCCGCCGAGGGCGAAGGCCAGCAGCGGAGCCGCGGAGTTCACACCGCCGGGAGCGGAGGTAATGGTCTCGGCGGGAATCAGCGCAGCAGCCCCGTAGCCCAGGATCAGGGTGAACAGGTAGAAGATGCCGATCAGCCAGATGGCCCATACCACGGACCGCCGGGCTTCCTTGGCTGTGGGCACCGTGTAGAAGCGCATCAGCACGTGCGGCAGGGCGGCGGTACCCAGCACCAGCGCCATGCCCAGTGACACGAAGTCCAACCGGGTGATGTCGCTCTTGCCGTACTGCAGGCCCGGGTTGAGAAGCTCCGGGTTGCCGGACATTTCCACCGCGGAACCCAGCAGTTCGGACAGGTTGAAGCCGTTGTTCGCCAGGACCCAGATGGTCATGATGCCCGCACCGGCAATAAGCAGGCAGGCCTTGATGATCTGCACCCAGGTGGTGCCCTTCATGCCGCCGATCAGTACGTAGATGATCATCAGTGCGCCGACCACGGTGATGACCAGGGACTGGCCGATCGTCGAGTCGATGCCCATCAGCAGGGACACGAGCCCGCCGGCGCCGGCCATTTGGGCCAGCAGGTAGAAGAAGCAGACGGCCAGCGTGGTGATGGCGGCCGCGATCCGGACCGGACGCTGCTTCAGGCGGAAGGACAGCACGTCGGCCATGGTGAACTTGCCCGTGTTGCGCAACATTTCGGCCACCAGCAGCAGTGCCACCAGCCAGGCCACCAGGAAGCCGATGGAGTACAGGAAGCCGTCATAGCCGTTGATGGCGATGGCGCCCACGATACCCAGGAACGATGCCGCCGACAGGTAGTCACCGGCGATGGCGGTGCCGTTCTGCGGCCCGGTGAAGGACCGGCCGGCGGCGTAGTAGTCCGCCGCCGTCTTGTTGTTGCGGCTGGCCCGGAGCACGACGATGAGCGTCACCGCCACAAACAGGCCGAAGATCAGCATGTTCAGCCAGCCGGTTTCCCGGACGGCCTCGGCGGACACCTCGGCCGCCGTGATGTTTACCGTGCTCATTTGGTCTCCTCCGGACGGCTGACGCCCTTGGCCTCAAGTTTTTCGCGCAGGTCCGCGGCAATGGGATCCATCCGGCGGTTGGCGTAGCTGACGTACCACATGGTGATGCCGAAGGTCGTGACAAACTGCCCCAGACCCAGGAGCAGCCCGATGTTGATGTTTCCCCAGACCGGGGTGGACATGAAGTCATGGGCGTAGTCGGCCAGCAGCACATACGCGAAGTACCAGAGCAGGAACACCACGGCCATCGGGAAAATGAAGCTGCGCTGCCGTTTCCGCAGCTCCTGCAGCTCGGGAGATTTCTGAACCTCCGTGAAGTCGACCGGCGCCGCATGGGCGCCTGAGCCGGTGGATTGTTGTTTTGCCATCGCTCCTCCTTGAGTTGGGCACGTCCCGGCAGCTGCCTCCAGGGCAAGCCGGCTACGGACAGCACGTATGTACACAATGTGATCAGCATCACCCTGCTACGAATGGCGCCCGCGCACCATATTCCCCGCCGCGGCTTCGCTGAACGGTCCCTCCCCTGCGGTGAGCGGTGGCACGGCCGGCCGTGAGCGGTGCTCCGCCCTGCTGCGGTTAGGCTAAAGGGCATGTTCAGCCCAGCCGTCGACGTCGCCGTGATCTGCGCCGTCGCCGTCCTCACCGTGGCCCTGGTCGCCGCACTGGGCCACCGCCTCACCCGGTCCCAGCGCGACCTCGGGTCCGACCGGGAACGGGCCGTCCACTCCGCCCTGCACACTGCCAGCCTCGCGTCCCGCCACCTCCGCGCCGGCCTCACCCCTTCGGGGGCCAGCAAGGCCGGGCGGCATCTGCGCGCCCTGCTGGGCTGCGACACGCTGGTCCTGGCCGACGCCGCCGCGGTCCTGGCCTGGGAAGGATCGCTGCCGGACACCCCGGACTCACGTGCGCGGCTGCTGGAGGCCTCACGCACGGTGCTGGAGAGTGGACGGACCAAAGTCTTCCGCGGCGCGTCCCTGCGTTCGCTGGGGATCGACGACGACGGCGGTCGGCAGCTGCTGGTGTGCCCGCTGCAAGTGAACAACCAGACGGTGGGCACCCTTGGCGTCTTCACCCCCTCGGTCAGCGCCGGGCTGGTCCGCGCGGCGAATGACGTTGCAGCCTGGGTGGCCGGACAGGTGGAACTGGCCGAGCTGGACACCTCCCGCACCATGCTGATGGAGGCCGAGGTACGCGCCCTGCGGGCACAGATCAGCCCGCATTTCATCTACAACTCGCTCAACGCCATTGCTTCCTACATCACCACCGATCCGGTGCGGGCCGGGAGCTGGTGGTCGAGTTTGCCGATTTCACCCGTTACACCTTTCGCCGCAGCGGCAACTTCACCACCGTGGCGGAGGAGCTGCAGGCCATCGACCGGTATCTGCTGCTGGAGCGGGCACGCTTCGGCGACCGCCTGAAAATCAGCCTGCAGATTGGCCCGGAGGTCCTGGGCACCGTGATCCCGTTCCTTTCGCTGCAGCCGCTGGTGGAAAACTCGGTGCGGCACGGACTGGAGGCCGGCGAGGGCCACATCACGATCACGGCGAGCGACGCCGGGACGCTGGCCGTCATCACGGTCGAAGACAACGGCACGGGCATGGATCCGGACTACCTGCGCGCCGTGCTGGCCGGCCATGCCGAGGGCGACCACGTGGGGCTGCGGAATGTCGATGTCCGGCTGCGGCAGGTCTACGGCGATGACCATGGGCTGGTCATCGACACGGCGCCGGCGCCGGAATCCTCATCACCATGCACATCCCCAAGTCGCAACCGGGCCACAGTACGTAAATCTTGTAACCTGTTTCACATGTCCGCACCTGCCAAAACCCCGCCGCGGCCGATTTCCGTGGTGGTTGTCGATGATGAGCTCCCCGCCGTAAACGAGCTGGCTTTCCTGCTTGGCCGCGACTCCCGGGTGGGCGAGGTGCACCGGGCGTCCAGCGGCGCGGAGGCGCTGCGTGCCATCGCGGCCGGCCCGGTGGATGCGGTGTTCCTGGACATCCATATGCCCGCACTGTCCGGCCTGGACATCGCCCGCGCCCTGTCCGGGAGGGAACGGTCCCCGGCCGTAGTGTTCGTGACCGCCGACGAGGAACAGGCGCTGGCTGCCTTCGACCTGGCGGCGGTGGACTACCTGCTCAAGCCCGTCCGTCCGGAACGGCTGGCGGAATCGGTCCGGCGCATCTGCGACCTCGCGGCCGAGGCCACCGGCGGCGACGGCGACGGCGGCAGCCCCGACGTCGTCAGCGTGGTGCAGGGAGGCACCACCCGGCTCATCCGCCGCGACGACATCCGCTATGTGCAGGCGCAGGGCGACTATGCCCGCCTCCACACCGCCGATGCCTCCTACCTGGTCCGGGTACCGCTGACTGATTTGGAAGAGCAGTGGGCGGAGGCCGGCTTCGTCCGCATCCACCGCTCCTATCTGGTGTCGCGCTCCTACATCCGCCAGGTGCGCGTGGCCGGGGGCCGGGCCAGCATCAGTGTCGGTTCGGCGGAGCTGCCGGTCAGCCGCCGCCACCTGCCCGGGGTGCGCAGTACGCTCGCCGCCAGCCGGGTGCGGCCCCGCGCATGACCCGGGACGTTCCGCACTTCCCGGACCGAACCCCGGACACCCGCAGCGGGTCCGGGTCACCGCTCCGCGCTCCGCCCCGGTGTCCGCTGACTCCTACCCGGTGTCCCGGGAGCTGGATGAACAAACCGAAGTCGGTGAGCTCTTCATCGGATCCCTCATCCGCTCCCAGCTGCGTTTAGCCCTGGTCGTGGCCGGCGGCTTTCTCCTGATCCTCCTGGGTGTTCCGGTGCTCCTGGCCTTCCTGCCGGTCATCGCCGACCTGACGCTGTTCACCGTGCCGGCGCCCTGGATCCTGCTGGGGATCGGTGTGTATCCCCTGGTCATCATCTGCGGAGCGCTGTATGTCCGCAGCGCCGCCCGCAATGAGCAGCGGTTCCTGGACCTGGTCGATGATGCCCAGGCACGCCGGGGCTGCCGCGTGAACCCGGCCGCCGGCTATGCCGCCCTGGCAGCGGTAGCGGCCGCGACCCTGCTGATCGGGGTCTACGGGCTGCGCATCTCGCGGACCACCGGTGACTTCTACGTCGCGTCCCGGACCGTGCGGCCGTGGTGGAATGCCTCGGCGATCGGCGGCGAGTACCTCTCGGCGGCCAGCTTCCTCGGTGTGGCCGGGCTGATCCTGGTTTCGGGCGTGGACGCGCTCTGGTTCCCCATCGGCTACACGGCCGGGTATCTGATGCTGCTGCTCTTTGTGGCCGCGCCGCTGCGCCGTTCGGGCGCGTACACGATTCCGGACTTCGCCCAGGTCCGGCTGGAGTCCCTGGCCGTCCGCCGGATCACCAGCCTGCTGGTGATCGCCGTCGGCTGGCTGTACATTGTGCCGCAGCTGCACGGTGCTGCACTTACCATCGGCATCACCACCGGGTTGCCCGGCTGGGTGGGATCGGTGGCGGTAGTGGTGGTGGTCTGCCTAAGCGTGGTCACCGGCGGAATGCGGTCCATCACCTTCGTGCAGGCCTTCCAGTACTGGCTCAAGCTGGCCGCCATTGCCGTGCCCGTGTTGTTTGTCCTGTTCCGGCTGTCGTCAAACGGACTGCCGTGGACGGACGGCGGCGCCGCGTTCACTGCGGCGCTGAATCCGGAGACCCATGCGTCCCTGTACCGGAACATTTCACTGAGCATTGCGCTGCTCTGCGGAACGCTGGGCCTGCCGCACGTGCTGGTGCGCTTCTATACAAACCCGGACGGGCCGTCGGCGCGGCGGACCACACTGATTGTGCTGGGACTGCTGTCCCTGTTCTATGTCTTTCCGATCATCTACGGGGTCCTTGGCCGCGTCTATACCCCCGAGCTTGCTGCCGGCGGGGCGGACTCCACGGTGCTGCTGCTGCCCGGGCGGGTCTTTGACGGCGCAGTGGGGGATTTGTTGTCGGCGCTGGTCACGGCCGGAGCGTTCGCCGCGTTCCTGTCCACCACCAGCGGGCTGGTGGTGTCCCTGGCCGGAGTGGTCAGCCAGCAATTCTTCCGCGGCAGTGTGGGCGGGTTCCGGCTCTCGGCCATACTGGCCGCCGTCGTGCCCCTGGGCCTGGCACTGCTGACCAGTTCGCAGGCGCTGGCCGGAAGCGTGGGAATGGTCTTTGCGTTCACCGCATCGACGCTGTGCCCGCTGCTGGTGCTCGGCATCTGGTGGCGCGGCCTCACGTCCCGCGGTGCGGTGTCGGGCATGGCGACCGGCGCAGTCCTCTGCGGCGGGGCGATGGTGGCCGGGGGCGTGCTAGCCGCGCTGGGCCGGCACGTCCCGGTGTGGCTGGAACAGCCGGCGGCGTGGACGGTGCCGGCGGCCTTCGCGGTGACCGTGGCGGTATCCCGGCTGCGTCCGGACCTGGCCCCGGCCGGCGCCGCCAAGATCCTGGCCCGGCTGCATACCCCGGAGCGGCGGCACTAAACCGCGGCCGCCAGCGTGGCTGCCGGGTACAGCTAGAGGCGGCCTGACGCCCCTCGATGCCGGCGGCCATTGCTGCCGGCAGGCTGGTCGATGGAGGCCATGAGTTCGACTACCCGGTCCAGGAACGTGTCCACCTGCGTCTCCTCGTATCCGTCGGCGCCCTTGGCCTCACGGAAGACCGCGCGGCGGACCACGTCCACGCTCAGCGGCTTGTCATTCTCGAAGTAGCCCAGCAGCTCGTTGCACAGGGCATCGACGTCCTCGACGTTGTAGCTGGGCACCTTGCGCCTGCTGGGACGGCGGAACCGCTCGCCCGGCTTGCGGTGCAGCCGCGCACGCAGCACCGCCGAGGTGCGGCCGATCTGCAGCAGCCAGGCCTCTTCACCCTTCTCCTGGATCAACTCATCTCTTTCACGCTGCGCAAACACGTCCTCCAGCCGATCCAGCGCCGCATCCACGGCCTGGGGCTCGTAGCCGGCCTTCGCCGGGTCGAACGCCATGGAGCGGACGTTGCGGCTGGTGATGGGCTTTGCAGAGCTGCTTTCGGCGTTGTAGTAACTGCGTGCCTTCGCTAGAAACTCATCAACCTGGCGCGTGTTGTAGCCGTATTCCCGACGCCCCACACGCTGGAAAGGGGCGCTGGCCTGCCGCGCTTCGTCCATGTCTTAACTGTTCCTCTATGGTCATGCCGCTTGTGTCGAGACTGTTTGGAAAATCTGTGAATATCCTACGTTGCCGCCTGCCGGGTCTTGTCGGGCTACGCTCCCGTGAGCAAAACCGACAGCATGAACACCACGGGTGAGGCGAAGACCACCGAGTCCAGGCGGTCCATGATGCCGCCGTGTCCGGGCAGCAGGTTGGACATGTCTTTTACGCCAAGCTCCCGCTTGATCATGGACTCGGAGAAATCTCCGGCCGTTGCCGCGGCCACCGTGGCGACCGCCAGCACGAGGCCAAACCACCACGGCTGGTCCAGGAAGAAGAGTGCCGCCACGACTCCCACGACTGTGGCGCCGGCTGCCGAACCGGCAAACCCTCCCAGGATTTCTTCGGGCTGATTTTCGGTGCCATGGGATGCTTCCCGAAGATGGCACCGACCAGGTAGCCGAAGGTGTCGTTGGACACCACCAGCAGGAGCAGCACGGCGACGCCGATCTGGCCGTCGGGTTCGCCCAGGAGCAGCATGGCGAAGCTCAGCAGGAACGGAACCCACAGGACCACGAAGATGCCCGCAAAGATGCTGCGGACGGCATCCTCGGCCGTGTCGATGGCCCGCCACAGCAGGATCGCCACCACCGTTGCCACGAGGGCGAAGGCCAGCGACTCGCTGCCCCCGAAATACGCGGCAAACGGCAGCGCCACGGTACCGGCAAGAACCGGAACCATGGGTACCTTGATCCCGCGCACCTCCAGGGCCCGGCTGACTTCCCATACGCCCACGGCAGCAAAGACCGTGGCAATCGCCACGATGGCAAACGGGAAAAACAGCAGGCCGGCCAGGAGCGAGCCCAGCAGGACGACGCCGACGCCGATGGCTGCCGGCAGATTCCGTCCAGCCTTCGAGGGCTTGGCCGGGGCCTTCTGCTTCGATGGCCTGGGATTCTTGGACGTCCGGGCGTTCCCGGCTCCGTCGGTGGCACTCATGTCCGTGGCCTTTGCTGCCGGATCAGTCTCAAGGGACGCACCGCCAGCCTTGCTGGGAGGCTGGTCGTTCGTCATCAGACCTCTAGCAGCTCGGCTTCCTTGCGCTTGAGCAGATCGTCAATGGCCTCGGTGTGGGCCTTGGTCTGCGCGTCGAGGTCCTTTTCGGCGCGGGCGCCGTCGTCCTCGCCGATTTCCCCGTCCTTGACGAGGCGGTCCAGGGCGTCCTTCGCCTTGCGGCGGATGTTGCGGACCGAGACTTTGGCGTCCTCGCCCTTTGTCTTGACGATCTTGACGTATTCCTTGCGGCGGTCCTGCGTCAGCTCGGGCATGATCACACGGATAACCTTGCCGTCGTTGGACGGATTCGCGCCCACCTCGGAGTCACTCAGCGCCCGCTCGATGGCCCGCAGGGCGGACACATCGTAGGGGGTGATCAGCAGGGTGCGTGCATCCGGCGTGCCGAAGGACGCGAGCTGCTGCAGCTGGGTGGGCGTGCCGTAGTAATCCACCAGGACCTTGGAGAACAGTGCCGGGGTGGCGCGGCCGGTGCGGATGGTCGAGAAGTCCTCTTTGGCTACTTCCACCGCCTTGTCCATTTTGTCGGCGGCTTCGGCCAGGGTTTCTTCGATCATGGTGTCTCCTAACACGCAAAAATATCCACGCTGACGGTGGCTGGGCTCTCTTATTCATCCTAAGCCAAAAGGGTCAGGGTTCCCTGCACCGAGCCTGCGAGGTGGAGGGCAGACCCTCTTGGCGCAAAAGGGTCTTAGGTTCCCTGCACCGAGCCTGCGAGGTGGAGGGGCCGGGCCTGCGAGGTGGAGGGGCTGGGCCTGCGGGGCCTGGAACGGCGGCAACGATATTCCCTCGGCCGCGGACGGCCTCCGGAATAATAAAGCCGCCTTCCTCCAGGCCCCTACAGCCCTTGCCGTACAGGCTAGTTCGAAACGACGGTGCCGATTTTCTCGCCGCGGATGGCGCGGGTGACGTTGCCTTCGCCTTCCATGCCGAAGACCACCATGTTGAGGTCGTTGTCCTTGCACATGGTCATGGCGGTCTGGTCCATGACGCGGATGTCCTGGCGCAGGGCGTCGTCGTAGGTCAGGGTTTCCAGCCGTACGGCGGAGGGATCCTTGTTCGGATCGGCGGTGTAGACGCCGTCCACGCCGCTCTTGGCCATCAGGACCTCGTCGGCATGCACCTCAAGGGCACGCTGGGCAGCGACGGTGTCGGTGGAGAAGTACGGCAGGCCGGCGCCGGCGCCGAAGATGACCACGCGGCCCTTTTCCAGGTGGCGGATGGCGCGGCGCGGAATGTACGCCTCGGCTACCTGCCCCATGGTGATCGCACTCTGGACACGGGTCTCCACACCGGCCTGCTCCAGGAAGTCCTGCAGTGCCAGGCAGTTCATGACCGTTCCCAGCATGCCCATGTAGTCCGCACGTGAGCGGTCCATGCCGCTGGTGGAGAGCTCGGCGCCGCGGAAGAAGTTTCCACCGCCCACGACGATGGCGACTTCCACTTCACCAACAGTGGCGGCGATCTGCTTGGCGACGGCGCGGACGGTGTCGGGATCCACGCCGAGCTTGCCTCCACCGAAGACCTCGCCGGAGAGCTTGAGCAGAACGCGGCGTCGCGTCAAATCGGTGTCTTTCAGGACGTGGGCCATGGGTGCCTCCCGGGCATAGGAAATGTGCTGGTACTTAGGTTAGAGAGGGGTTTTGGGCAGACAAAGTTTTGGGCAGACAAAAGGGGCGGCCACCTTGGTGACTGCCCCTTTTGTTCATGATGACGTGTCCGTCAGGTCCAGTGCCTTGTGGGCTAGGCGCCTACGCGGAAACGGGCGAAGCCGGACGGTGCGGTACCGGCCTCTTCAAGCACCTTTGCCACGGTCTTCTTGGCGTCCTTGGCGAACGGCTGGTCCAGCAGGACGATTTCCTTGAAGAAACCGGTCAGGCGGCCTTCGACGATCTTGTTCAGCGCGGCTTCAGGCTTGCCCTCGGCGCGTGCGGTTTCGTCAGCGATGCGGCGTTCGTTCTCCACGGTCTCGGCGGGAACTTCTTCACGCGTCAGGTAAGTGGGAGCGTAAGCGGCGGTGTGCACGGCAATGTCGTGCGCAGCGGTCTTGGCTTCGTCGCTGTCGCTGTCCACAGCGAACAGAACGCCAACCTGGGCGGGCAGGTCCTTGGAGGTCTTGTGCAGGTAGGCATCAACGGTCTTGCCTTCGATGCGTGCCACGCGGCGGACAACAACCTTCTCGCCGAGGATTGCGCCTTCTTCAACAACAACCTCGGACAGCGGCTTGCCATCCACGTCGTAGGCGAGCAGCGTCTCGGCGTCGGCAGCGGCGGACTCAACCGCAGCGGCCAGAACCTTGTCGGCCAGTTCGATGAACTTGGCGGACTTGGCGACGAAGTCGGTCTCGCAGTTGAGTTCGATCATGACGCCCACGGTTCCGTCGATGACCTTGGCAGCAACCAGACCTTCGGCAGTGGAGCGGCCTTCACGCTTGGTAGCGCCCTTCAGGCCCTTGATGCGGATAAGCTCCATGGCCTTCTCAGCGTCGCCGTTGGCCTCGTCGAGAGCCTTCTTCACATCCATCATGCCGGCGCCTGTGCGCTCGCGCAGAGCCTTGATATCAGCAGCGGTGTAATTCGCCATTTGGACTCCAGTCCTCCCGTTGTAAGTTTTGGTGAGCTTCCGCCAGCGCGGCTGGCCGGAAAGTTCCGGCCAGCCGCGCTGGCAGATACTCAGCCGGGGTGATGGATCACCCCGGCCAAGGAAATTCGATCTTTACTTCTCGACGACGTCGGCTGCGGTAGCGTCCACAACGGCGTCAACGCCGGTTGCTTCAGCGGCCGGAGCCGCTTCTTCTGCCGGAGCGGCTTCAGCGGCGGGGGCAGCCGCGCCTTCGAGGAGCTCGCGCTCCCACTCAGCCAGCGGTTCAGCCGGAGCTTCAGTGTTGCCGGACTTGTTGTGGCGGGCGATGAGGCCCTCGGCAACGGCGTCGGCGATCACGCGGGTCAGCAGGTTGACGGAGCGGATGGCGTCGTCGTTACCCGGGATCGGGAAGTCGACGTCGTCGGGATCGCAGTTGCTGTCCAGGATGGCCACAACGGGGATATTCAGCTTCTTGGCCTCGTCGATGGCGAGGTGTTCCTTCTGGGTGTCCACGATCCAGACCACGGACGGAGCCTTGGTCAGGTTGCGGATGCCGCCGAGGTTGGTCTGCAGCTTGGTGAGCTCGCGCTTGAGCAGCAGCAGTTCCTTCTTGGTGTGGCCGGAACCGGCAACGTCGTCGAAGTCGATTTCTTCGAGTTCCTTCAAACGCGAGATGCGCTTGGCAACAGTCTGGAAGTTGGTGAGCATACCGCCGAGCCAACGCTGGTTCACGTACGGCTGGCCAACACGCGTGGCCTGCTCGGCGATGGCTTCCTGGGCCTGCTTCTTGGTACCGACAAACAGTACGGTTCCGCCGTGGGCAACGGTGGCCTTCACGAACTCGTAGGCACGGTCGATGTAGGACAGCGACTGCTGCAGGTCAATGATGTAGATGCCGTTGCGCTCGGTGAAGATGAAGCGCTTCATCTTCGGGTTCCAGCGACGGGTCTGGTGTCCAAAGTGGACGCCGCTGTCGAGCAGCTGGCGCATTGTAACGACGGGCATGTCGTCACTCCTTCCGGCAGCAGTAGGCGTGCTGGTGCACAATGATCCTGCTGCCAATTGACGGTTTATAGCTGTACGCCCGGGCGGGCGAAGCTCCTGGCACCCATCAGCTGATCTTCAGCATGCCTCTCCTGCCGGCTTACCGGACCGATGGAAAGGCACCCGCGGAAATTCCTGGGGAATAACCGGGATAATTGGGGCGCGCGTAGTCAGAATTCCGTGCCGGATTCCGCTCTGTTTTCGGTGAAACCAAGGCGGCATCTTCCCTGCGGGCAGGGAACATGGCACAGCAAACTGCTTCGTCAACTATACACCAGCCCGCCGGCGCATTTGTCCTCCCCAGCTCCGCTTCGGGCTCCCGCCGGTTCAGGCTGTCCACAGCCGGGGCCAGGGGCCGTACAGCCCGGGAAAAATCGCAGAGACTGCAGGCATGTTCCTTTCCCCTCTTGGCCGGCCCCGCCGCCCGCGGCCGACGACTCCGCATCTCGCCCGGGCGCTGCGCCGGCGACGTCGCGGACCCTTGGCGATGTCCGGGCTGTTGGCAGCCATGCTCCTAGCCGTGACCGTCCCCGCAGCGGGCTGGGAGCAGGGGGTCTCCGGAGGTCCGGCAAACGTCAGCACTTATGAACCGGCGTGGAGTTGGCCGCTCTCCCCCGTACCCGCGGTTGTCCGTCCCTTTGAGGCTCCGCCGCAACGGTGGCTCGCCGGACACCGGGGCGTGGATCTGGCGGCACCGCCCGGAGTCCCGGTGCTGAGCCCGGCCGCCGGCACCGTGACCTTCACCGGCTGGGTGGTGAACCGTCCGGTCCTCACAGTGGATCTGGGCGACGGCCTGCTCGCCAGCTTTGAACCGGTGGTTGCCGAAAAATCGGCCGGCGAGCCGGTGGCTGAAGGCGAGGTTCTGGGCCGGCTTGCCGATCCGGCGTCCGCGGCCCCCGGCCACTGCGCCGCGTCCTGCCTGCACTGGGGGGTTCGCCTCAACCGGGAATACGTGAATCCGCTTAAGTACGTTACGGACCGGAGGCCGTCGGTGCTGTTACCGCTGCGGTGAAACCGCGTCCGGAAGCCACGGATTCCGGACAGAAAAACAGGCGTGGCCGGCCCCGCGGGGGCGACCACACCTGTTCATCGCTTGTCTTCAGCACTCTGGATCCAGCGCTCCTGCACCGGGTAACTGGTGCAGCTGCCCGGTGCAGGCGAAAGGTCCTAGACGAAGGCGGCAACGCCGGTGATGGCGCGGCCGGTGACTAGGGTGTTGATCTCATAGGTGCCCTCGTAGGAATAGATGGCTTCGGCGTCGGCGAAGATCTTGGCCATGCCGTAATCGGTGACAATCCCGTTGCCGCCGAGGATGCTGCGGCCCATGGCCACGGACTCGCGCATGCGGGCTGTGGTGAAAGCCTTGGCCAGCGCGGACTGCTCGTCCTTGGCTTTGCCGAGGTCCTCGAGCTGGGCCAGGCGGACCATCATGCCCAGGGAGCTGACCGTGTTGCCCAAAATCTGGACCAGCTGTTCCTGGATGAGCTGGAAGGACGCCAGCGGCTTGCCGAACTGCTGGCGTTCCACGGCGTACTTGCGGGCGACGTCGAAGGCTGCCATCTGCTGTCCTACGGCCTGCCAGGCGACGGAGAGCCGGGTGACCTTGAGGACCTTGTTCGTGTCCTTGAAGCTGTTGGCGCCCTTGAGGTGGAAGTCGTCGCTGACCACCACGTTGTCCAGAACAATGTCGGCGTTCTGCACGGTGCGCAGGGCGATCTTGTTTTCGATCTTGGTGGCGCTGTAGCCCTTGGTCTTGGTGTCAACCAGGAAGCCCTTCACCTGATTGTCGGCCACGTCGCGGGCGTAGATGACGACCCAGTCGGAGAACGTGGCGTTGCCGATCCAGCGCTTCTCTCCGTTGAGGATCCAGTTGTCGCCGTCGCGGCGTGCGGTGGTCCGGGTGCCGCCGGCCACGTCCGACCCGCCGAGCGGTTCGGTCAGGCCAAAGGCGCCGATCTTTTTCATGGAATAGATATCCGGCAGCCAGGCCGCCTTCTGCTCCTCGGAGGCCAGGGCTTCGATCGAGCCGGTGAACAGTCCGTCATGAACGCCCAGGAATGTGGCAAACGAGGTGTCCGCCCGGGTGAATTCGGCGTGGCACAGACCGGCGAACAGGTTGGTGTGGCCCTGCCGGTAGACCGGGCTCATCACATCGAGTTCGGCAATTTTGGGAATCATGTGGTGCGGGAACTCCCCGCGTTCCACCAGTCCGTGGCGTGCGGGGTAACTTCGGCCTTCAACCATGCCCGGACCTCATGGAGCCGGTCCCGTTCTTTGTCCGAGAGCAGGTCCTCGAATGCGTAGAAGTCGCCGTCCGCGTACGGAAGATTGTCGACGTCGATAGTTGCCATGGAGATATCCTTCGTTGCTGATCATCGATGATCCGGGACTGTGAATCCGGTCTCACCTATGTTACCCACCGGTAATATGATCCACAACACGGACATCCTCAGGCTTCCGGCCGCCGGATGAGCCCGCCGTGGGCCCGCTTCGGGCAAAAGAAAACACCCCGGTCCGAAGACCGGGGTGTATCTGTGTCGCGACTCATCCGGAAACGATGTCTCGACTCATCACAAACGTAGGGCTGGTGGGGCTTGAACCCACGACCCACGGATTATGAGTCCGCTGCTCTGACCAGCTGAGCTACAGCCCCCAGCACCCCGAAGGGACTGGCTGCCCGCGAGGGCAATAGAAACATCCTAGTGGCTCGCGCGGCCGGGGAGCCAATTGCCCCGCGGCCGCACGAACAGGCTAGATGGCCCCCTGGGTCACCGGCCGCCCGTAGTACAGGTCCTCGAACGTGGACAGGGTCGCATCCAGGCTGTGCCGCTCCACCATGGACCGGCTGTGGGCGCCCATTCGTTCCCGTTCCGCCGGATCCAGTTCCAGGATCCCGGTCAGCCGTTCGCTGAGCTCGTCGCTGTTGCCCGGGGTGAAGAGGTAGCCGTTGCGGCCCGCCTCCACCAGATGCGGCAGGGCCATGGCGTCGGCCAGGAGCACCGGGGTGGAGGCGGACATGGCTTCGAGTGTCACCAGGGACTGCAGTTCGGCGGTTCCCGGCATGACAAACACATCAGCGCGCTGGTAGGCCCGGCGCAGCTCCCCGTCGGACACCAGTCCGCGGAACACCACACGGTCTTCCAGGCCCAGCCGCTTGACCTGCGCCTGCAGGGCGGGCTTAACTTCGCCGCCGCCCACGATCTCGGCGCAAACGTTCAGGTGCGCGGGAGTCTTGGCCACGGCGTCGATCATCACATCCACGTGCTTTTCCTCGGCCAGCCGGCCCACGAACAGGACGGTGGGGTGTTCGTTCCGCTCGACGGTCTCCCCTTCCTCCAGCTCGTACACCGAAGCGTCGATGCCGTTGGACAGGGGCAGGACGTCCGGCAGGAAGGCGTGGGCGTGCATGGCCTTGGCCGCCAGCGGCGTGGGGGTGGTGACAACGGCGGCGCGGCCCATAACCTTGCCCATGTCCTTCCACGAGTTCTTGGCGACGATGTTCTTGAACCACCGGGGAAACGGGAGGAACGGATCCAGGTTCGCCGGCATGAAGTGGTTCGTTGCGATGACCCGGATGCCGCGCTTTTCCGCCTCGTAGAGGGTGTACTCCCCCACCATGTAGTGGCACTGGATGTGTACGACGTCGGGCTGGACCCGGTCGAAGAGGAGGCTGATTTCCTTCTTGATCTGCCAGGGCAGGCAGATGCGCCAGTATTCGTGGGTGGGCACGCCGTGGGACCGCAGGCGGTGAACCGGCCAGTCGCCGTCGAGATCGGAGCGGCTGCCGCCGTCGACGTCGTTGGGCGCCAGGACGTGCACGTCGTGGCCCCGTCCGTTCAAACCCTTGGCCAGCCGGTAGCCGAACTGGGCCGCTCCGTTCAGGTGCGGAGGATAGGTGTCACAGGCAATGAGGATCGTCAGCGGTTTGTCGGCCGTTGCGTCGGTCAAAGGGAGCCCCTCTTTGGTCTTTTCCAGTTTTCGCGGCGGCCTGCTTTTGCCGGTGCCGTGCCTCTGCTCGCCGCTGGATCACATCCGGATGATAACGGGAGAGCGCGAACACCCCCACGATAGCAATCAAAGCTGCAACCCCCATGGCAACTGCAGCCACTGCCGGCACGTTGGGCTGCAGCTCGTTCAGAACCCCAATGCCGATGGCGATACCCACCATGGGATCGATCACGGTAAGCCCCGCGATCACCAGATCCGGCGGGCCGCTGGAGTAGGCGCTTTGCACGAACCAGGCCCCCAGCCCGCCCGCCACGGCGATGCCGACGACGGTGTACCAGGGGACGTTGAGCAGGAACCGGCCGTTCGGGTTGAGCAGGTCGGCGGTGATGACCTTGGTCAGGACGGCCACGAATCCGAAGAGGACGCCGGCCCCCACGATGAAGCCAATGGCGCCGATCCTGCGCCCGAACAGGGCATTGAGTGTGCCGAAGAACACCACCGCCACCGCCAGAAGCAGGACGATGGTCAGCTCCTGGGCCGGCTGGACTTCCCCGGTGTCACGCGTAACGCCGACGGCGAGGGAGACAAACAGCGCACTGCCCATGACGCAGGCCACAATGGAGACGATGGTGACGCGGTTCATCCGCAGGCCCTGGTCGCGGGAATTGACCACCGTGGTGATCACCAGCGCAATGGATCCGATGGGCTGCACCACGGTCAGCGGGGCCAGGGTGAGCGCCGTGACGTTGAGCGCCATCCCGACCCCCAGCAGCAGCAGTCCCAGCAGCCACCGGGGATTGCGCAGCAACCGGCCCAGCTGGGAGGACTGCAGTTCCAGACCGCCGGTGTCGGCCTTGACCGCGCTCCCCTGGCGCTGGGCGCCGAAAGCCAGGAAGACTGCGCTGGCCAAAGCGCAGGCGATGGCTACGCCGACCATCAGCCGTTCCCGGCCGCACTGCGTTCCCTGGCGTACTTATGCCACGCCGCCCGCAGATACCCGGCCGCTGCGTAGATGTGGCCCACACAGCCCAACAGCAGGACGGCGTTTCCCGTGGCGGACAGCCAGTCATAGTCAAAGCCGGGAACCCGCTGCAGCAGCAGGAGCGGGGCTCCCAGCAGCAGCAGCGCCGTCCGGATCTTGCCGGCGTTGCTGACCGGCAGATCGGGGCTGCCGTGGAAGAGCACCAGGGCGTTGACTATCAGGATGGCGTCGGGAATCACGATCGACAGAACCAGCCAGGCCGGGGCGATCCCCTGCACCACGAAGGTGGATGCCACGACAATCAGGGCGAGGCGGTCCGCCACGGGGTCCAGCCACTGGCCCACCTTGGACACCTGGTTCAGCCGGCGGGCCAGGTAGCCGTCCACCCAGTCCGTGGAGCCAACCACCACCAGGGTGATGAATGCGGGCCCGTACTTTTCGCCGGCGACGAAGTAGACGAAAAGCGGTACTCCCAGAAAACGAAGGACCGTGATCACGTTGGGAACGGTCCAGAACGTGTCCGTGACCGTCGTTTCGCGGCCCGGGCGTGTTCCTGCACCGATCAACCTGATCACGGCCCACCTCCCCTATCAGTAATGACGGGACTATTTGGCGGAAAGCCTGCGGATCATCAGAGCCATGGCCAGCAGCGAAGCCGCCATGACCGTCAGTGGCTGCCACCGCTCCCGGATAAGCACCATGATGTCGTCGGCTGGTGACGCCCCGCTGCCCTGGTCCGAAGCGTTTGCATCGGGGGTGCGGTGCTGGGCGGCCCGCCGGGCCTTAAGCTCCCGGATCTGCGCCTTGACGTCAACCTTCTCACCGAGGCCGTCGCGGACGGCGGCCATGTGCTCGCGCCGCTGTCGGGCACGGGTACGCAGCTCTTCGGGCGACGCCTGGGCGGGGCCGTCCTCAGCCTGCTCCTTCTTCTTCTTTTCCTGGTCCTTGTCCTTGGGTTCCTTCGGCTTCTTCTCCAGCGTTGCCGGGTCGAAGCTGCGGCCTTCCTTCAGGACACCCAGGTCGTAGCGCAGGCCGTAGATGGCTTCCTCGGGCAGGAGCGGCAGGGTCTTCTTGAAGCGGTTGATACCGATCAGTGCCCCCACTGCGGCGATCACCAGGAACAACAGGGCCACCAGCAGAGCGGCGAGCCAATCCGGCATGATCGTTCCCAGGCCAAGGATTGCGGCGACGATCAGCGCAACCGCCAGGGCCGCGGCGAAAAGCAGCGCAACGACGACGAACGCCGCAGCCACCCCGGCTTTGACGCCCTTTTGCTTCATTTCGGCGGTGGCGAGGGCGAATTCGTCATTCAACTGGCGGGGGGTCAGCCGGGCCATCACCTTCGCCAGCCCCACCAGTGACGAACTCCCTGCAGTCCTTCGTGTGCTAGCGGAGCGATTCATGCGCCCTGCCTCCGTCTCCTGATTAATCTTCGCCGTTGCCATTACCCAAAATTACCATTCTCCTCAGCTTTCACACTGTGAACAGGCTTTCCTCCACCCTACGGGGCGCCGAGGCCTTCCCTGTCCTCCAGCGCGCGCCCCGAGAATTCGGGGAGTTTGTTCTTGACGAACCAGAAGGACAGGACGGAGAAGATCGTGAAGATGGCGTACATGATCCATACGCCGAAGTTGTCGCTGACCCACGGGAACGCGAGGGTGACGATGAAATTGAAGATCCAGTTGACCATGGCGCCCAGTCCGAGAGCCAGGGAACGGATATTGTTCGGGAAGACCTCGCCCAGGGTGACCCACATCACCGGGCCCCAGGTGGCGGCGAAGAAGATGACAAAGAGGTTGGCGCCCACGAGGGCTACCGGACCCCAAATGCCGGGCAGCGCCACGTCGTCGCCAATGCCCTCAGCCTGCGAGAACGAAAGGGTTGCCATCAGCAGGCCCACGAACATGCCTGCGGAACCAATCATGAGCAGCTTGCGGCGGCCGATCCGGTCCACGAAGGCAATGGCCACGAGGGTCATCACGACGTTGATGATCGAGGTGATGACCGACGTCGTGAACGAATCGCTTTCGCTGAAACCCACCGACTGCCAGAGCGTAGTGGAGTAGTAGAAGATCGCGTTGATACCCACCAGCTGCTGGAAGGCGGCGATCGCCATGCCCACCCAGAGGATGGGCTGCAGGCCGAACTTCGGGCCGCGCAGATCCTTGAAAGTGGGCTGTTCGGTGTTGAAGCTCTCGCGGATCTGGCGGATCTTGAGGTCTGTGTCAGTCACTCCGGAAACATCCCGGAGCACCTTGGCCGCGTCCTCGTCACGGTCCTTGCGTACCAGGTACTGCGGCGACTCGGGGATGGTCAGTGCCAGGATGCCGTAGACCAGGGCCGGGAGCACGCCCACCAGGAGCATCCAGCGCCAGGCGGGCAGTCCCCACCACAATTCGCCCAGCGCGCTGCCGGCGGAATTCGCCAGGAACGCGTCGGACAGCAGGGCTGCGAAGATCCCCAGAGTGATTGCGAGCTGCTGGACGGAACCCAGCGCACCGCGCCATTTGTTGGGGGCAACTTCGGCGATGTACCCCGGAGCAATCACGGAGGCGGTTCCGATGGCAAGGCCGCCGACCAGGCGCCAGAACATCAGGTCCCATTCGCTAAACGCATAGGCGGAACCGATGGAGTTGACGGCAAAGAGGATGGCCGCACCGACCATGACCTTCTTGCGGCCCAGCCGGTCAGCCAGCTGGCCGGCGAACCACGCTCCCACGGCACAGCCCAGCAGGGTAATGGCGACGGTGAATCCCAGTACGCCGGGAGTAAGCGTGAATTCCTCACCGATGGCATCCACCGCACCGTTGATCACTGCGGTGTCAAAGCCGAACAGCAGACCGCCCACCGCGGCCGCCACGGTGACGGCAATCACCTTGAAAGGATGGGCCACCTTCTCTGATTCGCCCGGATTAGGCCTTGGCTGGCTCGCGCCCATGGAAGGTTCCTCTGTCTCTCGTCCGTAGTTGAAAAGTCCGCCCCAAACCTAGTAATCCTACGCATAACCCTAGGCACGACGCACGGTGGAGGGAACACGTGAGCCCGGACCAGGCGGGGCGGCGACGAAAGAAGGGGCGGGCTTTTTCCGAAGGAGCGGCCTTTTTCCGAACCGGGAGTGCCGGGCCAAAAGCCTGAACAAAAAAGGCTCCCCGGCCAGCATTTCTGCTGGCCGGGGAGCCTGTTTGCTCCTCCGACTGGACTTGAACCAGTAACCCTTCGATTAACAGTCGAATGCTCTGCCAATTGAGCTACGGAGGAAAGTGCGAGTTCTACTATACAGGGTTTTTGGGGCGGCCGTGCACGCCGCGGTGTGTCTTGCGACTCATGCCGCCGTGGCCCCGGCCCGGACACCGCTGACACCGGCCCGGACCGGTCAGCGCGGACGCCGACCGCACCGATGGCGCCCGGTACCCTTGGTCCACTTGGAGTACGGCCCGGCGCATGCCGGAAAGGATGAAGCGACAGCTATGGACGACGATGCCACACGAACGCCCGCCTTCCGCGATCCGCCGGGAGCCCTGCACCCCGCTCCGGAGCCGGCGGACGCCCCCGCCCTGAAGGATGTTCTGGGAGAGTTGGGCATCGGACATATAGGGGCGGCAATCGACGCGCGGGAAACCACCGGAGACGCGGCCGGCCTCGTCGGGAGGCACTTCAGTGCCTTTACCCCCGAGAATGCCGGAAAACCTGAGAGCATCCAGCCGGCCGAAGGACAGTTCACCTTTGACCGGCTGGATGAGTTGCTGGACTTTGCGGACAGGTACAGCTTGACGGTCTATGGGCACGTGCTGGTCTGGCATTCCCAAACCCCGGCATGGTTCTTCAGGGACGGCGACCGTGAGCTGACCGCCGGCCCTGCCGACCGGGCCCTGCTAAAAGCCCGCATGGAGGCCCATATCAAGGCCGTCGCGGATCATCTCGAGGCCCGTTATCCCAAGGGGGACAGCCCAATCTGGGCCTGGGATGTGGTCAATGAGACGGTTGCGGACGGCGCCACGGCCAACCCGCACAATATGCGGGACAGCCGGTGGTTCCAGGTGCTCGGCGAAGGTTATGTCGATTTGGCCTTTCACCTCGCCCGCCGGTACTTCCCGGCGGCGAAGCTGTTCATCAACGACTACAACACCGACCTGCCGCAGAAGCGCGGCGACTACCTGGAACTGATCGGCGCCCTTCAATCCAGGGGCGTGCCGGTCGACGGAGTGGGCCACCAGGTCCACACCGACGTCTCCCGCCCGGTTTACTGGCTCGAGGAGTCCATCGCGGCGGTGTCCGCGCTGGACCCGAACCTGCTCCAGGCGGTCACTGAACTCGACGTGAGCGCGTCCACCGTCAACCGGGGCGCGGACCTCGCCGGCCCCTCCACTGACTCCTACCGCCCGGCGTTCGAAAACGGTGCGGAGACGGCCGCTGCGGTCGGATACTACTACCGTGACTTGTTTGCCATGCTCCGCCGGAACAGCCGGGCCCTTGCATCAGTGACCTTTGGGGAGCAAGCAACGCCCGGAGCTGGCTGCGGACCTGGCCGGTCCGCCGTCCGTGGGAGCAGCCGCTGCCGTTCGATGCGGATCTGCGGCCCGCGCCGGCCTACTGGGGAATCGTGGACCCCTCGAGGCTGCCGGCCCGGCCAGGTGATGTGTCCGGAGTAAACGACTCATAAGCGCCTAACGGGGCAGAACAGCTCCAACAAAAATGAGGCCCGGACCGGTATTCGCCGGTCAGGGCCTCATCTGTTTGCTCCTCCGACTGGACTTGAACCAGTAACCCTTCGATTAACAGTCGAATGCTCTGCCAATTGAGCTACGGAGGAAAGCGCGTGTCCTACTCTACAGAGGTTTCGCGGGGAAGCGAAATCGGCGCCCGACACCGGTTTCCGCCTCTTCCGGCGGAGCGTCTACTGGTCGCCGCGAAGCGCCCGGCGCTGCATTTCCAGCTCCATCAGATCCCGGTTCAGCTGCTGGAAGAGCGCCGGGTCCGCGGTGGGATCCAGGCGCTGCAGCTGGCCGAGCTTCTCCGCCTTCAGATGGGTCACCTGCAGTTCGAACAGCCGGTTCAGGATGTCCCGGCAGTAGCGCCGCAGGGCATCGTCGTCGCGCGCATGCAGCGGAGTCACCGCCAGCTCGCTGACAAAGTCGCGCAGCGTGTCGGGCAGCTCCTGGCGGACCTGCTCCACCCACTGCGCCGGAGCCGTTCCGGCGTGGCCGGCGGCAATGATGGCATTGTGAACCGCCAGGTACGCCGGCACCGAAAAGCGGGCTGCCTTGAACCGCTCCCACTGCCCTTCATCGAGCAGGCCCGGCTGCTGCAGTGCCACCTCCAGTGCCTGGCGTTCCATGCGCGCGGCCGGGTCGCGGGGATCCGGCCGGGAAAACGCCGCCGGCTCCAGCGTGGGTTCGGGCACCTGCTGCTGGTAGCCGTTGTGCTGGATCTGCTGCTGACCCCGGCCATCGCGGGCGTCACGCTGGGAGCTGCGCCCGTCGTCGTGCGATGCCTGGCCGTGCGGGGCCTTGGCGGAGGACTGCTTGCCGGTGCCGCTGCCCTCGCGCAGCCGCTTGGCGGCACCGGCGACGGCGCGGGTCACGTCGTCGACGTCGGTCCCCAGCCAGCCCGCCAGCTCACGGGCGTAGGCCGGACGCATGGCCGGGTCGCGGATTTCGGCCACCACCGGGGCCGCCGCACGCAGGGCGGAGACGCGGCCCTCCACGGTGTTGAGATCGAACTTGCGCAGCGTGGAACGGATCGAGAACTCGAACAGCGGGCGGCGGGACCGAATCAGTTCGGCGACGGCGGTGTCGCCGTGTTTCTGCCGGATGTCGCACGGATCCATGCCCTCGGGATCGACAGCCACGTAGGTCTGGGCCGTGAACCGCTGGTCCAGGTCGAAGGCTTTCAGCGCAGCCTTCTGGCCCGCGGCGTCGCCGTCGAAGGTGAAGATGACCTCTCCCCGGTGCCGTCGTCGGAGAGCAGCCGGCGGGCAATCTTCACATGGTCCTCGCCGAAGGCGGTGCCGCAGGTCGCGACGGCGGTGGTGATCCCGGCGAGGTGGCAGGCCATAACATCGGTGTACCCCTCGACGACGACGATCTGCCGGTCCCTGGCGATGGTTCGCTTGGCCAGGTCGATGCCGTACAGCACCTGGGACTTCTTGTAGAGGGCAGTCTCCGGAGTGTTCAGGTACTTGGGGCCCTGGTCATCCTCGTACAGCTTGCGCGCACCGAACCCAATCACCGCGCCGGCAAGGTCGCGGATGGGCCAGATTAGCCGGCCGCGGAACCGGTCATAAAACCGTGAGGCATCGGAGCCGGTGGAGAACATGCCGGTGCCGGCCAGTTCCTCCCGGGTAACCCCCTTGCCCGTGAGGTGCTTGAGCAGAGAGTCCCAGCCCTGCGGGGCGTAGCCGACGCCGAAGTGGGCTGCGGCGGCCGGGTCGAAACCGCGCTCCTGCAGAAAATCCCGGGCCGCCTGCGCACCCGGGGTGTGCAGCTGGGCGGCGAAGAACTCCGCGGCAATTTTGTGCGCGTCGAGCAGCCGCTGGCGCTTACCGACGTCCTCGCGGCGCGGGCCGGTGCCGCCGTCCTCATAATGCAGTTCGTAGCCCAGCCGTGCTGCGAGCTTTTCCACCGTTTCGGAGAAGGTGCCGTGATCCATTTTCTGCACGAAGGAGATGACGTCGCCGCTCTCGCCGCAGCCGAAGCAGTGGTACGAACCGACCTGCGGCCGGACATGGAAGGACGGCGAGCGCTCGTCGTGGAACGGGCACAGGCCCTTGTAGGAGCCGATGCCGGCGGACTTCAGGGTTACGTAGCCGTCAATCACGGCCTTGATGTCGGTGCGGGAGCGTACTTCGTCAATATCTTCGCGTTTTATCAGACCGGCCATGCATCAAGTCTATTCTTCCCGGCCTAACCGCCTCCGTTGGCCGGCCCCGGCACGCCGATGCGGCAGTTCGCGGGAACCCCGCACAGAGAGGATCCCGCCCGGCCGTCGGCTGAGCGGGATCCTCTCGGACGATTACGCCCGTTTACTGCTCGTTGGAGCCGTTGTCCTCCGCACTGTTGGACCGTCGGCGGCTGGCAGCCATGGCGAGGCCGCCGATCAGGAGCAGTCCTGCTCCTGCGGAAAGGAAGCCGACGATCCCGGCGGCACCAGTGGACGGAAGCTCCGGCCGGGCCGGCTTCACCGGAGCCGGCTGCGGTTTCAGCGCCGGACCAGCCACCGGGCTGTAGGTGTTGGTCACGGTGGCCTCAGCCCCGCCGCCGGCAGGAATCAGGACCGGCTCCGGAAGCTCCGCCACCACGTTCACGGTGCTGGTTCCTCCGCCTGCCGGTTCCGTGACGGTGCATTCGGTGCCGGTCGGCAGGCCCCCAAACCCGGTACTCACATCAGTCCCGGTCCCGGCCGGAATGCTCACCGTTTCATCCAGGACCGAGCCGTCCGGTCCGCACCGGACCCGCAGGACAACCTCACCCTGTTGGCCCGCCGCTTCACCGGTGATGACCTTGGTGACCACCAACGCTCCGGGTGTGAATGAGTAGGTGTTGGTGACCGTGGCCGTGACGGTTTGGGCGCCGGCAACCGTGATCGGATCCGGCAGCTCCGTGACAACGGAAACCTCGGTGGTTGCACCGGTGGCCGGTTCGGTGACGGTGCATTCTGTACCCGTGGGCAGGTCCTCGAACGTGGTGGTGACGTTGTCCTGCGTTCCTGCCGGAATGGTCACCGTCTCGTTCAGCACCGATCCGTCCGGTCCGCAGAGGACCTGCAGGATCACTTCACCCTGCTGCCCGGCCGCTTCACCGGTAACGGCCTTGATGACCGCCAGGGTGCCCGGAGCGAAGGTGTATGTGTTGGTTACCGTCGCTTCCGATCCTCCCGCAGCGGGAATGGTCACGGGATCCGGCAGGACCGTGCTGACCAGGACCGTCTCCGTTGCACCGCTCGCGGATTCCGTGACCGTGCACTCAGTGCCGGCTGGAAGATCCTCGAAGGTGGCGGGCTCCGGAGCCGTGGTACCGGCCGGAATCGTCACTGTCTCATCCAGTACTGAGCCATCCGGCCCGCAGAGAACCTGCAGGACAATGTCTCCCTGCTGACCGGCTGCAGCCCCGTCGATAGTCTTGGTGACCGTCAGGCTGCCCGGTGCAAAGGTATACGTGTTGGTCAGCGTTGAAGTGACGGTGCTTCCGGCGAGAATCGTCACCGGATCAGGAAGCACCGTTTCCACCAGGACTGTCTCGGTGGCTCCGCTTTCCGGCTCCGTGACGTCGCAGGATGCTCCGGTGGGGATGTTGATGTACCGGCCGGAGCTCTGTCCGGTGGCTCCGGCCGGGGCCTGGAAGATCTCATCCAGCACGGTGGCGCCGTCCGAGATGCAGACCACCCTGACCTGTACCGTGTCCTGGTTGCCGGCAGCTTCCCCGGTGATCACCTTGGTGACCACCAGCGTTCCCGGCCGTTCCGTATAGGTATTGGTCACCGTTGCCGTTGCCGTTGTTCCTGCTGAAATGACCACGGCAGTGGGCAGGTCCACTGAAACCTCGATGGTCGCGGTCTCACCGGTGACGGGTTCTGTGACGGCGCAGGCGCTGCCCTCCGGAATTCCGTTGACAGTATTGGGGATCGAACCGGTGGCATTCGCCGGGATGGTGATGGCTTGTTCCAGCGTGGTGGCGCCGTCCAGGGTGCAGGTGACAACAATTTCTACGTCACTCTGACCGCCGGCTGAGACTCCCGCGATCGCCTTGGTAACTGTCAGCGATCCGGGATTCACCGCGTAGGTGTCGGTGACCACCACTTCCACGCCGTCTCCAGCCGGAATGGTGACGGTTCCCCCGGCGGGATCAATAACGGTGGTGACGCTGACGGCATCGTTTTCGCCGTCCGTGGTTTCCGTCACCGTGCAGCTGGTTCCCGCAGGCAGATTCTCGTATTCCTCGGTGGTTGGATCTACCGTTCCCGCGGGAATGATAATGGTATCGCTGAGCCCGGAGGTGCAGGTTACCGCCAGAACCACTTCGCCCTGGCGTCCGGCGCCGTCCCCGGCAATCTCCTTGCGGACCGCGAAGGTACCGGGCGTGAACTCATAAGTATCGGTGATGGTGGCTTCCACACTGCCGCCGGCGGGAACAGTAACTGTCCCCTCACCCGCAACGGTGACGCTGACCGCGTCCGTCTCACCGTTCACAGTTTCGGTCAGGATGCACTCGGTGCCTGCTGCAAGTCCGGGGAACTCCGAAACCTCCGGTTCCGTTTCACCGGCAGCAATAGTCACGGTGGTGTTCAGGACTGTAGCTCCGTCGGAGGTACAGATTACGGAAATCTGCACCTCGCCCTGGGCGCCGGCAGCCGTTCCGGTCACGATCTTGCGGACGGCCAGGGTTCCGGGGGTGAAGGTGTAGGTATCGGTGACGGTCGCCGTAACGGTGCTGCCCGCGGTAATGGTCTGGGGCCCCGGAAGGTCGGTCAGGACCGAGACGCTGGTGCTGGATCCGTTGGTTGGCTCAGTAATGGTGCAGGTGGTGCCAACCGGAATGTCAGCGAAAGTCTCCGACGTCACCGAACCGGTGGCGCCGGCGTCGACGGTGAAGGTGAACTGGTAGCCGCTGCCGCAGTCAACGCTGATGACCACTTCGCCCTGGCTTCCGGCGGCGGCCCCGGCAATGTTCTTAGTGACCTGGAGGGAACCGGTTTCGAAGAAGCTTGCGGACGCCGTAGCGTTCGCGCTGAGCTCTTGAGTAGCTGCCAGGATGAGCTTCTGCGCGGCGGTGACCCCCGAGGTGGCTCCGTCGTAGAGAAACACGTTCCCCGTGGGCACGGTCACCACGGCCCGCGCGGTGATGTTCGCCGGCCCGGTGCCGCCGGCATCGCTGCGCACCCAGACCTGCGTACCGCTGGGAACGGGATCGTCGCCGAGCGGATTGGTGCCTGCCGCATCAGAGTAAAGACTGAAGCCCTGATCCACCACAACCGTCACTTCGGCGGCGTCCTCCGCGGCCACCGTGTACGGACCGGCCACGCCGTCCACGGGCCCCTCGGCCGTTGCCGGGGTGATGGTGACGTTGGGAGCCGCCGGTTCGGGCAGGGTCCCGGCATTGGCTGTCGCATTCACGATGCCCGCGACTGTCGAGTAGAGCGGGCTCCGGGGGTTGACCACGTAGCCGTCGGTGAAGAACCAGATGGCCGCCTGCACAGCGGCGGCCTTCTGGTTGAGGTTGAGGCCGGTCGGCAAATTCGTGGTCGGGTAGTAGGTGTTCAGGATGCGCTCCACGTATCCGATGTTCGGGACGTTGGATTCATCCCAGGTGCCGTTCACGTACCCCAGGCCGACCTCAGTTTCGGTCCGCAGGTCAATGCAGTACATTTGGGCAGTGTTTTCACCCGTGACGTCCTCGGTGTTGATGATGCCGGCAAAGTCGACATTCTCGGTCACGTAGCCCTGAGGAATGGTTGTCGGATAGGACGCCACCGGCCAGGTGGCACCCACCGGCGGCAATGCCCCGGACACGGCCTGCCCTTCGCCCGTCGAGCTGATGACTATGTCCGTCACCTCGGAGATCAGGCCATTTCGCACCGGCGCATCGGGATCAAGGGTCGCGTTGGCCGGCACCCCCAGCGGAGCCGCCACCAGCAGCAGTGCCAGGAAAATCCCGGCCAGGAATCCGGACCGCGGGGGCCTGCGGCCGGTTCCGAAACGGTGACGGCGGCGAAACGCAGGAGACTGCTGGGCGCTCATGGGATTCCTCGAGTGGCTGGTCCGGCAGAGGTGCTCCTGCGGCCAGTGTTAACCGAAGGGGTTGTTGAGGCACCTCAGAGCCGAAACACTAACCACGGTCTCCAACCCGCCGCTAGAGTGCCTGGCCGTTTTCCTCCTGGCGAATCCGAAGAAACCGTCCCTGCGGGCCTACCAGAGTGCCGGAACGGGACCCACGAGCCGTTCGTGCAGGGCCAGCGCCGAGCCGTCCGTCAGTGATGCCACCTGGTCCACCACCACCCGCAGACGCGCGCCGTCGTCGTCGGCCTCCCGCCAGTCCGCGGCGAACATCGGCTCCAGATGCCGGTCCCCGTGGCCGACAGCTGCGCCACCAGGCCGGTAAGGATTTCGCGCTGCCGCTCATAGAGGGGCTGGCGCTGGTCGGTGGTCATCACGAACGTGGTGGCCAGGCCCTTCATCACGGCGATCTCCAGCTTGGTGTCCTCCGGAACCACCATTTCCGCGTGGTAGCGCGTCAGTGGCTCGGTGCCGTAAATGCCGCGGGTGGCCTCGAGGGCACTGTTGCAGAACCGCCCGATCAGCTGGCTGGTCATGTCCTTGAGCGCGGCCATCGCCTTGCGGCTGCCGTCGGATTCGCGGACCCAGACGGGGTCGGATTCCAGCCGCTTGAGCGCCGCTTCGATGGCCGCGCCGTCGGTGCCGGGCAGGTACCACTGCTGTGTGTAGCCGATGACGCGGGCACGCTGGTCGGGGTTGTCCAGCCACTTGAGCTGCACATGGCCGGCCACGATCGCGTCTTCGACGTCGTGCACCGAATAGGAAATGTCGTCGGCCAGGTCCATCACCTGCGCCTCAAGGCAGGAGCGGCCGGCGGGAGCGCCGTCGCGCAGCCAGGTGAAGACGGGCAGGTCGTCGTCGTAGACACCGAACTTGGTGGTGCGGTGGCCGTTGACCAGTGGCGCGTCGGTGATCGGCCACGGGTACTTGCAGGATGCGTCCAGGGAGGCGCGGGTCAGGTTCAGGCCGGCCGGACCGCCGTCGGGCGCGATGATCTTGGGCTCCAGCCGGGTCAGCAGGCGCAGGGTCTGCGCGTTGCCCTCGAACCCGCCGATGGCGTGGGCAATGTCGTTCAGCGCGGTCTCGCCGTTGTGCCCGAACGGCGGATGCCCCAGGTCGTGCGAGAGGCAGGCGGCGTCGACGACGTCGGGATCACACCCCAGCGCATTGCCCAGTTCGCGGCCCACCTGGGCCACCTCCAGGCTGTGCGTCAGCCGGGTCCGGACAAAGTCGTCGGTGTCCGGAGCCACGACCTGAGTCTTGGCCCCCAGCCGGCGCAGGGCCGAGGAGTGCAGCACCCGCGCACGGTCGCGGCCGAACTGGGTGCGGTTGGTGTTCTTGGCAGGCTCGGTGACCCATCGTGCAAGGTCAACATCGGTATAGCCTGCGGTGGAGAAAGCCTGCGGAAAGGTCATGGGTGTCTAGCCACCTGAAATGTTGAGTTCGGCTGCGGAAATGACTGACTTCTGCGCGGCGTTGAGCTCCCGCGACTCCAGCCAGTTTTCCGGCAGTGCGGTCTTCTTGGGTGATCCGGCGCGCCCGCGGGGACCCTCAGCGTCGGCGCCGGGGTACGGCGCTTCGGGATCGAGCTGGTCCAGCAGTCCGCGCAGGACTTCGAGCGTGGGCACGGTGGCCAGCTGGGCGCGCAGGTCACCACCCACAACATAGCCCTTGAAATACCAGGCCATGTGCTTGCGGATGTCCCGCAGCGCCATCATTTCGCCGCCGAACGTCTCCACCAGCAGTTCGGCATGCCGGTACACGCTCTCGGAGACTTCCTTCAACCCCGGGCGGTGCCGTTTGTCGCTGCCTTCGAAGGCGGCCTGCAGGTCGCCGAAGAGCCAGGGCCGGCCCTGGCAGCCGCGGCCAATGACGACGCCGTCGACGCCGGTTTCGCGCACCATCGCAATGGCGTCCTCGGCGGACCAAATGTCGCCGTTGCCCAGCACCGGAACATCCGGCAGGGCTTCGCGCAGTTCGGCGATCGCGGACCAGTCAGCCTTGCCGGAATAGAACTGGGAAGCGGTGCGTCCGTGCAGGGCGACGGCGGCGACGCCGGAGTCCCGGGCGATGCGGCCGGCCTCCAGGAAGGTCAGGTGGTCCTCGTCGATGCCCTTGCGCATTTTGATGGTCAGCGGGACGTTGCCCTTGGAGGCTTCCTTCACGGCTGTCTGCACGATCGCCTTGAACAGGTCCAGCTTCCAGGGCAGGGCCGAGCCGCCGCCCTTGCGGGTGACCTTGGGGACGGGGCACCCGAAATTCAGGTCGATGTGGTCAGCGCGGTCTTCCTCAACAAGGATGCGAATGGCTGCACCGACAGTCACGGGATCCACGCCATAGAGCTGGACAGAGCGGACCTTTTCGTCGTCGTCGTGCTCAATGATGCGCAGCGATTCCGGCGAACGCTCCACCAGGGCGCGCGACGTAACCATTTCCGTGACGTACAGGCCGCCGCCGTATTCGCGGCACAACCGCCGGAACGCCTTGTTGGTAATGCCGGCCATGGGGGCCAGGATTACCGGCGTGTCCACGGTGATGGGGCCTAGCTGCAGCGGGGGCAGCTCGAGCTTGAGTTCTGGGGATGAAACAGTCACACCCCCATTCTCGCAAGCCGGTGCAAATCCTGCTGCGGCTGTGGGTTCAGCTTGCGGGCTTCGGCGTGTGGATCGGGGTTGGGTCGGCGTTGCCGCCGCTGGGATTGCGCCGGGGATGCCGCCGGCGTGGCCCTGAAGTGGGCTCCACCGCGAGCGGCCGGGCCGAAACCGGGCTCCCCTAGGGGCGGCCTCTACCCGTAGTACAGATAACGGGCTCATTCGGGCGCGATAAGCCCGTTATCTGTACTACCGGCCCGCGATAAGCCCGTTATCTGTACTAGCGACCTCCTCCTACCAAGCACTCGGCCACAACGGTCCGCACGAGGAAACCGCCGGAGGCGTGCGTCAACAGAGGAAACGCTCCGAACGGGCTGATGATCCCCGCTCCCGCCCGGGCAGGTCCGTAACCCCCGGTTCAGGCTGCCATCGCCGCGACAGAGGACGACGACGGCGGACCCGCGACAGAGGACGACGACGGCGGACCGGCGTCGGCGGTTAGGGCCGGTTGCGCAGGGACCGGCGGGTGACGGGTGCCTCTTGTGCGCCGGTGATACCGGGGGCGTGCGGGTCCCTGGGTGCGTCCGGCGCGGTCTCCGCCTGTTGCTGCCCGGTCGCACGGCCGGACACGGAAACGAGCTCGGTCTCGTTGTCACTGGCATCCGGACCGCCGTCCGGACCGCCGTCGGACCCGTCAACGGCCGCAGTCCGGGGCACGCCCTTGATCCCGACGGCCTTGACCACCAGCACGGCGATTGCCGTAGTCACCGGGATGGCCAGCACCAACCCGATGGAGCCAACCAGGGTGCGAATCACTTCCTCGGCCAGTTCCCCGCCGGTCAGGCTGTCCAGGAATGGCCGGTCGTACAGCGAGACCAGGATGAGCACCGGCAGGGCCGCCCCGGCATAGGCAAAGGCAATCGTGTAGACCGTGGAGGCGATGTGGTCCCGGCCCACCCGCATCGCACCGGAGAACAGTCGCTTGGCACTGGCACCGGGAGCCAGTTCGTACATTTCCCACACCGCCGAGGACTGGGTGATGGTGACGTCGTTGAGCACACCGAGCCCCGAAATGATCAGCCCACACAGGATGATTCCCGAAACCGAGATGCTCTCCGAGGAGTTGATGAGCGTGTACGCGTTTTCGTCGTCGACCCCCACCAGATGCGCGGCGTCGGTGGCCCAGGCCGCCAGACAGGCCGTGATCGAGAGGCCGAACAGCGTCCCCAGCAGGGCCGTGGAGGTCCGGGCCGTGAAGCCGTGGGCGAAGTACAGCACCCCGAACATGATCACGCTGGAGCCAACCAGTCCCAGCAGCAGCGGCGGCTGGCCCTCCACCAGCCCGGGCAGGATAAAACCGGCCAGCACCGCGTAGGCCCCGGCCAGGCCCACCAGCGCGCGCAGCCCGCGCCAGCGCGCGACGGCGACCACGACTCCCGCGTAAAGCACGGTCAGCGCGGCCATCGGGACGGAACGGACGAAGTCCACGAAGACGTACGGCGGGGCTCCCCCGCCGCCCTGCATCACGGCCTCCAGATTCAGGTAGCGGATGCTGTCGCCGGCCTCGATGGCATCGCCCTTGGCCACTTCCGGCGGAACCTCCACTTGGATGGTGGCTCCCCCGGCGTCGGGAACCGTGTACGCCACGAGGCACTGCTGGGCGGTTCCACCGGCCTCGACCAGTGCCGCCGAGGACGGGCAGTCCTCCTCGCTGACCCGCTGGACGGTGCCGGTGTCGAAGGTCACGCCGTCAGCGGTGGCGTACGGGTCGGCGACGGTGACGGTGCTGCGGTCCCCCGTGGGCCACATCAGCAGCATCGCCACCAGCGCCAGCAGCCCCAACGGCACCAAGATGCAGGTCAGCAGCAGGTTTGCGCGGCGCCGCGCGGCCAGCGCCAGCGGGGACGGCGGCTCATCGGAGTGCGGGGAATGGCTGTGTCCCATGGGGTCCTTCGGCCTAGGCGCTGAGCTGCGTCCGGTGATACGGACGCAGGAAACACGGTCGGCATCATTGTCCCAATGGACCGCCGTTGTCCCAAAACGCCTGATGCCTTGCCGGAATCTCTCGTACAGATACCGGGCCTTAATGTTCCCCATAAGCCCGTTATCTGTACGACGGATGCGGGCCGGAACTCCATAAGCCCGTTATCTGTACAACGGATGCGCCTGTCTGCCCATATACGGTGGCAGACACGTGCACCGGGCCGCCGGAACCGCACCTCCGACGACGGCGGGCGCGGCCCCCGAAGGAACCACGCCCGCCGTCGTCGTCACCGCTGTCCTCGGCGCCGTCGTTGTCCCGCTGCGCCGCCGGAAGACCTGGCCGCGGCAGCAGCAACGGATTTAGGTGCTGACGATTTCCGTCGCCGGCCCCACTTCGCGGGCCGCGCCCTTGTCCAGCAGGGCCTGGATGATCCGTGCCACGGGCTTCATCGACTCGTCGACTTCCAGCTGGATCGGATACTGGTGGGTCAGCAGGGCCAGCAGCGATTCCAGGGCCGCTTCCGCCTCGGACTGTTCCAGCGCCGGATCGTAGCCCAGGAACACATCAGCCGGCTCGTCGGTGCGGTTCTGCGTGTAGCTGACGGCAAAGGCGGCGATCTTGCCGCCCTGTGCCTTGGGTGCGTCACGCAGCACGACAGCGCCGGCGGCACCGGTGGCGTCGTTGAGCAGCATTTGCTGTGCCCGCCCCAGCGTCATTTCCGACCTGTCCCAGCCGTGCACTCCGTTGTAGAACTCCATCACGGCGGCGGTGAGTTCCACCGATCCGGTGGCGGCCTCGTCCAGCTGCGGCCCGGCGTCGTCGGTGAACACCGGCAGGCTGATCCGCCCCGGTTCCACCACGACCACGCGGGAGCGCTGGATGCGGGAGAAGCCGGCCGCCTCGGCAAAGGCGGCCCCGGAAGTGCCCGGCTCCACCTTCGCGCGGAGGGCGGTCACGCCCGACGGCGCCGTCTCGGCTTCCTTGCGCAGCATGGCCAGCAGGGTGGAGCCGAGGCCGGCTCGCCGGTTTTCCCGGGCCACCTCCACGTACGCCCAGAGCCGGTCCGGATGCAGCGAGGTTTCGTAGACGACGCCGGCGGCGACCGGAATACCGTCATCTTCAGCCACGATGCAGCGGCTCCAGGGCTCGTTGGACGAGGGCCGCAGGACCGCCCGGAACTGGCCGGACTGCACCGTTTCCGGATCGCCCCACAGCTGATTCAGGGCCAGGTCATCATCTTCGCGCCATTCGCGGAACGTCAGGGCCATTACGCGCCGATCAGCCGTTCCGCGAGGTAGCCCTCAACCTTGTCCAGGCTCACCCGCTCCTGGGCCATGGAGTCACGCTCGCGCACGGTGACGGCGGAGTCTTCGAGGGTGTCGAAGTCCACGGTGATGCAGAACGGGGTGCCGATTTCGTCCTGGCGGCGGTACCGGCGGCCGATGGCGCCGGCGTCGTCGAAGTCGATGTTCCAGCTGCGGCGCAGCTGGGCGGCGAGGTCCTTGGCCTTGGGCGAGAGGTCCTCGTTGCGGCTCAGCGGCAGGACCGCAGCCTTGACCGGAGCCAGGCGCGGGTCCAGCTTCAGGACGGTGCGCTTATCGACGCCGCCCTTGGCGTTGGGGGCCTCGTCCTCGGTGTAGGAATCCACGAGGAACGCCATGAAGGAACGGGTCAGGCCGGCGGCGGGCTCGATCACGTACGGGGTGAAGCGCTCGTTGGTGGCCTGGTTGAAGTAGCTCAGGTCCGTGCCGGAGTGCTTGGAGTGCGTACCCAGGTCGAAGTCGGTGCGGTTGGCGATGCCTTCGAGCTCGCCCCACTCGGAGCCGGCAAAGCCGAAGCGGTATTCGACGTCGGTGGTGCCCTTGGAGTAGTGGCTGAGCTTTTCCTTCGGGTGCTCGAACAGGCGCAGGTTCTCCGGATCGATGCCCAGCTCGGTGTACCAGTTGAACCGGTTTTCAATCCAGTATTTGTGCCATTCCTCGTCGGTGCCCGGCTCGACGAAGAACTCCATTTCCATCTGCTCGAATTCACGGGTGCGGAAGATGAAGTTGCCCGGCGTGATTTCGTTGCGGAAGCTCTTGCCGATCTGGCCAATGCCGAACGGCGGCTTCTTGCGCGAGGTGGTCAGCACGTTGTTGAAGTTCACGAAGATGCCCTGCGCGGTTTCGGGGCGCAGGTAGTGCATGCCCTCTTCATTGGCGACCGGGCCCAGGAAGGTCTTGAGCAGGCCGGAGAATTCCTGCGGCTCCGTCCACTGGCCCTTGGTGCCGCAGTTGACGCAGGAAATGTCGGCCAGGCCGTTTTCGGGTGCGTGGCCCTTCTTTTCCTCGTAGGCCTCTTCGAGGTGGTCGGCACGGTAGCGCTTGTGGCAGCTCAGGCACTCCACCAGCGGATCGGAGAAGACGTCAACGTGGCCGGAAGCTTCCCAGACCTGGCGCGGCAGGATGACGGCCGAATCCAGCCCGACGACGTCGTCGCGCCCGCGGACCATGTGCTGCCACCACTGCTTCTTGATGTTTTCCTTGAGCTCGACACCCAGGGGCCCGTAATCCCAGGCGGACCGGGACCCGCCGTAAATCTCACCCGACTGGAAGACGAACCCCCGGCGCTTGGCGAGGGAGATGATCGGATCCAGTTTGGATTTGGTCGAAGCCATGGAATGGTACCGCCGTTCTTTCGTGTCTGCGCAGGCCGCTGGGTGCGGTCCGCTTCCGGTCCCGCCCGCAGCCCAGCCGGCAGGTTGCACGGCGGGGACTGCAGGGGCAAAAAAGCTACAACTACCAGCTTAAGCTCAGCCGGCCCAAACACTGGCACCGGCGCTGCCCGCAAAGGAGGGACCGCGCCGAGTGTAGGAATCACGCGGCTTCCTCACACCGAATGACGCACTAATGCCGCAAAAGCACGACCGAAACCGCATCGTCCCGACAGTCGACGGGGCAAGCCGCATCGTCCCGACACTCGACCGGGGCAAGCGGCATCATCCCGACAGTCGACGGGGCAAGCGGCATCACCCCGACACTCGGCGGGACGGCGCCGCATCACCGGCGGCGCAGCACTCCGGGAGTGTTCCACGGCAGGGTCGCGAGCACAATGGCGGCGAGGGTCAGCAGGGTTCCCAGCACAGTTGCCGCCACCACCACAGAGCCCGGCGCCGGGAGGAGGATGTCCAGCAGCAGCGATCCGATCAGCTGGCCGCCGATCAATCCCAGGCTGGTCAGCAGCACCCCGAGGCTGCGCACCAGAAGTGCACTCAGCCCAATGAAGATGCAGCCCATCGGGCCGCCCAGGTACAGGTACCACTCCCCGGGAGCGGCTGCCCGAACCCCGAGACCGCCACCTTCACCAGCCAAATCAGGCCGAGCACTACCGTGCCGCTGATAAAGTTCACCAGCGTCGCGGTGATCGGAGTGCCGTAGTGCATCCCGGTGGTGCCGTTCATGGCCTGCTGGAAGCTCATCAGCATGCCCGCCGTCAGGGGCAGCAGTACCGGAAGGAGCAGGTCGGAGGCGCCGGATGTTCCGGCAAGTTTGGGGCTCACCGCCCAGGCGACGGCGGCGATGGTCAGGACAGCGCCCACGACGCGCATAACGGTCAGTGCCTTTTTGCCGGCCGGGCCAATGCCCAGGCGGTCCACCACCAGGCCGGTTAGTGTCTGGCCGGCGACGGCGGCAACCGTGAACACCGCAACGCCCAGGACGGCGACGGTCAGGGTTTGGGACAGCACAAAGTAGCCGCCGATGGCTCCGGCCAGCACGTAGTAACGGGGAAACCGGCGTTCGCGCAGGGCCGGCAGCAGCTGGGCAGCGCCGGCACGGCCGCGCGGCAGCAGCACCGAAATCAGGATCATGACCACCAGCCCCACCGAGAAACTGACCAGCGCGGCGGCCAGGCCGTCATCCAGCCGGGCGCCGAGTGCACCATTGACGCGGGACTGGACGGGCATCGCGGCCCCGGCAGCGATAGCCAGGGGAAGACCGATGAGGGGATTGAATCGTACGGCGTTTGGCACGCCCTTACCCTACGGCAGGGCCGCGCCGCTTCCGGCATCGGTGACGGGACTTGTCGGGCAGAATGGAAGGTATGAGTTCCCCCGATCCCCAAGACCTGCCCATCCGCGACGACATGATCCGTCTGGGCCAGCTGCTGAAGCTGGCCGGCCTTGCCGAAGACGGCATCCAGGCCAAGCAACTCATCGAAGACGGCCTGGTGAAGGTCAACGGCGAAATCGAGGAACGCCGGGGCCGCCAGCTGCATCCCGGCGACGTCGTCTCGGTGAACGGCGAAGCGGTACGCATCGTTACAGAGGGTTAGCCCCGCCGCGGCGCGGCCAAGACATTGGGCGGCGCCGCCGTCGGGCCCCTCAGCCCTTGAGCACCATGTGGGTGAGGAATTCCTTCACATGTCCAAGCTCCTGCATGTTAATCCCGTGACCCATGTTCGAGTACAGGATCTTGGTCAGCGCGGTGTGCTCGTTGAGCCAGGCATGCGTGAACTCGATCCGCGGCGCATCGATCACGGGATCAGCCTGGTCCCGGCCCCAGAAGAAGGGCACCCGGCCGGCGGCGAGTTCGCCGTCCTTGAAGAACGGATTCCCGTCCGACGGCACCACGAACCCTGACAGCCCGACGACGGCGGCGAAGTCCGCGGGCCGGTGCCGCAGCAGGGTGCTCGCCACGGCCATCCCCATCGAGAAACCGAGCAGGGACACACTGCTGTGGACGCCTTTGACGCCGTCCAGCCAGTCGGAGACATCGGTCACGGCGTCGACTACGCGCTGCACGGAGAAATCGGGCTCGTTCATCAACGGGAACCAGGTATAGCCGGGGCCCTGGGCCTGCGGTGCACGCACTGACGCGATGGTGAACTCGGACGGCAGGTGGTCCGCCAGTCCCATCAGATCTTCCTCGTTGGCGAGGTAACCGTGGAAGAGGACCAGCAGCGGCGTTCCGGCACGCTCGGCTTCCGGCTTCGACCAGAGGACAGTGGGGTTCCAGGGAGCTGTTGTAGGCATGATATTCATTCTGGCACGGCCGGTTCCCGAACCTACGGTCGCGTAGCCCGGGGCCTCCTTGGCAGGATGGAGCGGTGACTTCTCCCTCGATGCCCCAGGACAGTTCTTCCCCTTCCGCGGCGGCTCCGGCCCAAACGGCTGCCGCGCCCGGTTCCGCACTCGAAGAGCAGGCGGGCCATCCCTGGAGAAGGTACGTCGCCCTCGGCGATTCCTTCACCGAAGGAATCGGTGACCCCAATCCGGAGAGCCCCGGCGGTCACCGCGGCTGGGCGGACCGGGTGGCGGAGGAGCTGGCCCGTGACCGGGAGAACTTCGCTTATGCCAACCTCGCCATCCGGGGACGGCTGCTGGATCAGATCATCAATGAGCAGTTGCAGCCCGCACTGGACCTGAAGCCGGATCTGGTCACGATCTGCGCCGGCGGGAACGATGTCATCCGGCCCGGCGGCGACCCCGACAGGCTGGCCGAAAAGATGGACGCCGCGATCGCACAGCTGGCGGGAAGCGGCGCCACAGTGGTGCTCTTCACGGGCCCCGATCTGGGCACCACCCCGGTGCTGGGCAGTGTCCGGGGACGGGTGGCTGTTTACAACGAGAACCTGCGGACCGTCGCCGCCCGGCACGACGTCGTCATCGCCGACATGTGGGCGCTGCGGGAGCTCAGCGCCCGGGACATGTGGGCGCCGGACCGGCTGCACTTTTCACCGCTCGGCCACCACACGATTGCGGCCATGGTGCTGGACACCCTCGCCGTCCGGCACACCCTGGAGCCGCTGGAACCCAAGCCGCTGCCGCCGAAAAACTGGCGCACCGCACGCACCGAGGACCTGACCTGGGCGCGCGAATACTTCATGCCGTGGGTGGTGCGCCGGGTGCGGCACCGCTCCTCCGGTGACGGAATCGAGGCAAAGCGTCCCGTGGCCGGGCCGATTTTCGGCGGCCCCGGAATGCCCCCGGGCTCGGCCGACTAACGCACCGCACGCCCAAGACGCCGGTCCAAAGGCAGCGGGGCCAAGCGCGCCAACCAAACCAGAGCGGCCGCGCGCCGATGAGCAGCCGCTGTCAGGCCCGTGATCCGCTTTCCGCCAGCCGGATGAGGGAGGCCAGATGGTCCGCCCAGTCCCCGGTGTGGCTGCGGGCCACCTCGTCCCCGTCCACCAGCGTGCCCAGGCCGCTTTCGGTGATGACGACGTCGGTGTAGTCGGTGTCGGCATCAGGACCAGGTACCGCATCCAGCAGGAAGCTCACCACTGTATGGGCGTTCCAGCCGGGTTTGGTCCAGCGGAAGGACAGCAGCCTGTCCCGGGCGACCGCCAGCACCGTCCCCGTGGCCCACTGCCCGCCGTCGTCGTCCGTGCCCTCCGCCGGACGCCCGCTCAGCGGAGCCCCGGGGCTGGGGGTGAAATCCATTCCTGGCCACCACGCGGCCCGGTTCTCCACCAGTGCATGCCAAAGCTCCGCCGGCGGACACTGGGCCTGCCCCGCGATCCGAATTGAATCACCCATGACAGTGTTCTTCCACGGCCGGCCCGCCTTGGCAAGAGCAGCCGCACCGCTCCAACTGCTGCAGCGCTGCTCCGGAACGGCTAAGGCGCACTCACTCCGGCCCGAAGAACCGCGTCCGCAGCGGACCGCCGATCTGCTCGACGTCGGTCAGGAAGCCATCGTGGCCGATGGGCGCCTTGATCGTGTGCACCCCAACGCTGCCGGGCAGGGCCGCAGCCAGCGCCTCGGACTGCTGCGGAAAGTAGAGCCGGTCAGAATCGACGGCGGCAATAAAGAACTCCGCGGTGGCCCCGGACAGTGCCTGCCGCAGGGAGCCGCGGCCGCGGGCGACGTTGTGGCTCATCAGCGCTTCGGTCAGGACCAGATAGCTGTTCGCGTCAAAGCGCTCCACGAGTTTGCTCGCCTGGTGGTCAAGGTAGCTCTCCACCGCGTACCGGCCCCGGGCTGCCGGCAGCACGGAGCCCAGCGGATCCTCCCGCGGCTGGGGCTGCTGCCCGAACCGGTATTCCAGTTCCGGCTCCGAGCGGTAGGTGATGTGCGCGATGCGGCGAGCCAGGCCCAGGCCGGCGGCCGGCGCCGTCCCGTTGTAGTAGTCGCCGCCGTTGAAGTTCGGGTCCAGCCGGATGGCCTCGAGCTGCGCCTGGCCGAAGGCTATCTGCTCGGCCGAGCTGGCGGCCGTGCAGGCAATCACGGCGCAGCGCCGCACCCGCCCGGGTTCGGTGACGGCCCATTCCAGGGCCCGCGCGCCGCCCAGTGACCCGCCCAGCACCGTGTGCCAGGACCGGATGCCCAGCTGGTCCGCCAGCCGGGACTCGGCGCGGACGGAGTCGCGGATCGTGACGAACGGAAACCGCGACCCCCAGGGCAGGCCCTGCGGATCGGCGGAAGACGGTCCGGTGGAGCCGTAGCAACCGCCGAGCATGTTCACGGCCACCACGAAGAACCGGTTGGTGTCCACGGCTTTCCCGGGTCCCACCAGATCGTCCCACCATCCGTCCTCCCCGCTGCCGCCGCGGGCAACATGGGTGCTGCCGGTGAGGGCATGGGCAATCAGGACCGCATTGGATGCGTCCTCATTCAGCGTCCCCCACGTTTCATAGGCGAGGGTCACCTCCGGCAGGTGCCCCCCGGTTTCCAGGTCCATGCCGCCGATCCGGGCATGCCGCAGCACCCCGTCCCGGGCAGGGGCGGGGTGCTGCGGCACCGTTGACGGCAGGGTCACGCGGATCGCTACGCTCCCTTGGCGGCGCGGAAGCCGGCGTCAAGGTCGGCAATGATGTCGTCGATGTGTTCAATCCCGACGGACAGCCGAACCAGGCCTGGGCTGACCCCTGCCGCCAGCTGGGCTTCAGCGCCGAGCTGGCTGTGCGTGGTCGACGCCGGATGAATCACCAGCGACCGGACGTCACCGACGTTGGCCACATGCGAGTGCAGCTCCAGCGCATCCACAAAACGCTTCCCCGCTTCGATGCCGCCGGCAATGTCAAAGGACACAATGGCGCCGGTGCCGCGCGGCCCGTACTTGCGGCCGCGCTCGAACCACGGACTCGACTCCAGGCCCGCATAGGCCACGGAGACGACGTCGTCGTGCGCCTCGAGCCAGCTCGCGACCGCGACGGCGTTGGCCACGTGCCGCTCCACCCGCAGGCTCAGGGTTTCCAGGCCCTGCGCAATGAGGAACGCGTTGAACGGGGACACCGCCGAGCCGAGGTCGCGGAGCAGCTGCACCCGTGCCTTGAGGACGTAGGCCAGATTGGCGCCCAGCACGCCGTCGGCCCCCAGGTCACGGGCATAGACCAGGTCGTTGTAGCTCTCGTCGGGGGTGTTGAAGCCGGGGAATTTCCGGGGTTTGCACCGAAATCGAAGTTGCCCGAATCGACGATGACGCCGGCGATGGAGGTCCCGTGGCCGCCGAGGTACTTGGTGGCCGAGTGCACCACGATGTCCGCACCCCATTCGATCGGGCGGATCAGGTAAGGCGTCGAAAGGGTGTTGTCCACGATCAGCGGCACCCCGGCCCCGTGGGCGACGGCACTGATGCCCTCGATGTCCAGCACGTCCTGGCGCGGATTGGACACCACCTCCCCGAAGAACGCCTTGGTGTTGGGCTGCACAGCAGCGCGCCACTGGTCCAGATTGTCCGGGTCCTGGACAAATGTGGTCTCGATGCCGAACTTCTTCAGGGTGTGCTTGAACAAGTTGTAGGTGCCGCCGTAGAGGCTGGGGCTGGCAACAATGTGGTCCCCGGCTTCCGCCACATTCAGGACCGCGAAGGTCTCGGCGGCCTGGCCGGAGGCAAGCAGCAGCGCCCCCACGCCGCCCTCCAGCGACGCGATCCGGTTCTCGACCGCTTCCTGGGTGGGGTTGCCGATGCGGGTGTAGATCGGTGCCAGCTCGGCCAGGGCAAACCGGTTGGCTGCTGCTTCGGCGCTGGGAAAGACGAACGACGTCGTCTGGTAGATCGGCAGCGCCCGGGCGCCGGTGACGGCGTCGGGCTCCTGTCCCGCATGGATCTGCCGGGTTTCGAAGGACCAGTTTCCTGACATGCCATTGCTCCCTTGTGACCAGGGGCCGCACCGAGACTTCTAGCCGGAAAAGAGCCGGCAGCCACGTGTGACCCGCGCTTGCCGTACGTCCGTTTGACGTACAGCCAGGTCTTCACCCGGGGCACCCCACCGCGGTTGGAGGGTTGCCGGCCAGCAAGCCGGGGCTGTCTGCTGGCACTCATGACCTATCCCCTATGAAAACGGATATGCGTGCGCCCTGCAAGGTCTGTGACGGTTCATTTCCCGGGGCCGCTGCCGCCCCGGCGTTTGCCGCGCACCGGGGTCCGCCGTCCCTGAGCGTCAGGTCTGGGCGGGTCCGCACCGGTGGGAAATAGGTATCTTTAGGGCCGGGAACGGCGAAAAGACGCAGTTAGGGTTACCTTGGTCGAGAGGTCGATCACAACGTGCCATTATGGGCCGCATGCGCTTGGACCATGTATCTTATGCCTGTGAATCCGACGGTCTTTTGGCCACGACCGAGAGGATTGCCTCCGCTCTGGGAGCAGACTTCGTCAAGGGCGGTGTGCACCCGCGTTTCGGCACCCGCAACATGATTCTTCCGCTGGCAAACCACCAGTATGTCGAGGTGGTGGAGGCACTGAATCACCCGGCATCGGACAAGGCTCCGTTCGGGCAGGCCGTGCGCCAGCGTTCCGAATGCGGCGGCGGCTGGATGGGCTGGTGCGTTGCCGTGGATGATCTCAAGCCCTTCGAGGAGCGCCTGGGCCGCGAGTCGGTCCCGGGCAACCGCAAGTTTCCCGACGGCCAGGAACTCACCTGGCGCCAGATTGGGATCAACGGCCTGATTGCCGATCCCCAGGTGCCGTACATGCTGCGCTGGGACGACGGCACCGAGCCGCTGCATCCTTCCGCGGCCCTGCCCGGCATGCCCGGCGCCGTGAAGCTGAACTCGCTGACCATCGCGGGGTCCGCTGACCGGGTTGCCCAGTGGCTCGGCACCCCGGTAGAAGAACCCCTGGAAAATGTCGGTGTCACCTGGATTTCCCCCAAGGGAACGCCCGGCATCATGTCTGTCACGTTCGACACGGCGAACGGTCCCGTGGAGATTTAGTTCCTGCAGTCTGCCCCTCCGCTTTGGGAAATCCCGGTCACTCTGGGAAACCCCTCCGCTTTGGGACATCCCTCCGCTCCGCCGCGGCAGGGATTTCCCAACCGGTCGATTTTTCCCAAACCGGAGGGGAATCGGGCGGATTCGGCAGACGACGGCGGAGAGTTCTCCACAGATTGATCATCGCACTGCCGGTTGGGTTCCTTTCTGTCCAGCCTTGAGGGATGAACCCTGCCTTTCTTTACGCGTCCGACGCCGAGACCTACGGTGAGGGCCGTCGTTCCCTCGCATTGCGCTGCCGGTCAGGTGAGCTGATCCGCGTCCGCAGCGGCGTGTACCTGCCGGCGGACGCATGGCAGCAGCTGCCATCCTGGGAACAGCACCGGGCACGGATACTTGCCACTGCGCGGCAGGGACAGAGCCAGCGCATCCTGATCCAGCAGTCTGCAGCGGTTTTCTGGGGGCTGCCGGTCATCGGCACGGAACCGGAGGTCATGCTGCTGGCAGTGCATCCATCTCACGGCAGGCGCCGTGGCGGCATTCGCTGGGCGGAGCGGCAGTTGCTCGAGCCCGTGACGACCCAGGCAGGGGTAACGCTGACCTCCCGTGCGCAAACGGCCCTGGATATGGCTGCACATCTGGAATTCGAACGCGCCGTTCCGGCCATGGACCGCGTGCTGCTGCCCGATTCCACACGGATGCAGCCGGCGCTGGGGAAGACCAGGCTGCTGGAACTCTCCGAAGCACTGCCGTCCCGAGCCAGACGAATGAGGGCCCGGCGGGTAATTGACTTCGCCGACCCCGCGGCCGAATCCCCCGGTGAATCCTATTCCCGGGCCATGCTGCACCGGCATGGCTTTCCGGAGCCGGAGCTGCAGCGGGAGTTCATTACACCGGGCGGGCGGTTCCGGACCGACTTTTACTGGGAGGAACAGGCCCTCGTCGGGGAGCTCGACGGCTCGGTCAAGTACGGCGGGAGCGGGGCGGTGCTCGCTCCCTCGTGGGAGACCCTAAGCAGGAGAAGCGGAGGGAGGATGCCATCCGCGCCACCGGCGTCGGATTTGTCCGCTGGTCCTGGGGCGATATTGGGAAGCCTCCGGATCATCCGGACGGACTTGTGCAGCGGCTGGTGCGCGCAGGACTGCCCCGCGCCCACACGCGCACCGCCCGGACCGCCCGCTGAATGTCCTCGACCCTGATCCCGCCTCCGCTCAGGGAAATCCCTCCGTTTTGGGACATCCCTCCGGTCCGCCGCGGCAGGGATTTCCCCAACCGGTCGATTTTTCCCAAACCGGAGGAAAACGGAAAGCCCGAGGTTCAGCGCGGCGTCAGCACACGGTCAGCAACCCCCGGCGGCCCGAAGGAGCCGGGCGTTGACGTCCCGCAGCGTATCGGCGTCGATCTTCACCACCCGCCGGTCGTACGTGAGCAGCCCGTTGACTTCGTCCTCCACATCGGTGAGCTGGGTGTAGACCGTCGCTGCCAGGCCGTGCTGCACCGCGGGCTCGATCTGCCGCCGGTGCAGCTTGTCATACGCCTGCCGCAGGGCTTCCGGAGTCTTGAAGCGCCGGTATCCGAATTCCTTCTCGTTGAAGGTGTGGCCCGGTATGCGCAGGCTGTACCCGCCGTATTCGGAGAGCACGACGGCGCGGCCGTCCCGGAGCCAGTCCGTGCGCAGGTGAAAGGGGACAAAGTACACATGCACACTCTTCAGGTCTCCCCCGCCCTGGTCGTGCCAGCCGCTGGCGTGGTCGATGCTTCGGCTCGAATCCAGCGAGCGCAGCAGTTCCGTGGCGGCATTCGCGTCGAACTGCCCCCATCCCTCGTTGAAGGGCACCCACACGGCAATCGAGGTGCTGTTGCGCAGCAGCTCGACCGTACCGCGCAGCTCCGCGAGAAACGCGTCCCGGCCCTCGTCGTCGGCCCGTCCGAAGGCGGCGTAGTCGCCGTCGTCGCGGTGCCGCGCTCCCACGGCGGGCGCTGTCACCACCGCGTGCCGGTAGGAGCGGCCGCCGTTGACCAGGTCCTGCCACACCAGCATGCCCAGCCGGTCGCAGTGGTAGTACCAGCGCAGCGGCTCCACCTTGATGTGCTTGCGCAGCATGTTGAAGCCCAGGTCCTTCGCGGCCTGAATGTCGTACGCGAGCGCCTCATCCGACGGCGCCGTGTACAGCCCGTCCGGCCAGTACCCCTGATCCAGCAGCCCGGCGTGAAAGTACGGTTCGCCGTTGAGCAGCAGCCGGGCGTGGCCCGCGTTGTCCCGGCCCACCCCGAACGTCCGCAGCCCGGTGTAGCTGCGCACGCTGTCGATCTCCTCGTTCCCGGCGCGCAGCCGCACGTCCAGGTCGTACAGGAACGGATCCTCCGGCGTCCACAGGTGCGGATCCGGCACCGGAATCGTCACCTCCTCGCCGGGCACGACGACGGCGTCCGCCAGAGTGCGCCCGCCGGCGGACACGGTGATCACCGCGGTCAGGCCAGCCCGGCTGTGATCGCCGTGTCCGCCCGGAGCGCCACCGCCCGCAGCGTCGAGGTTCCCCGTGTCGAGGTTCCCCGTGCCGCCGTCCAGCAGCACGGTCACGGCCACCGAGTCCAGGGACGGCACCAGGACCAGCTGCGAGATGCTCGTCCGCGGGACCGATTCCAGCCAGACCGTCTGCCAGATGCCCGACTGGGAGGTGTACCAGATGCCGCCGCGGTCCAGGGTCTGCTTGCCGCGGCTGTGATATCCGGTGTCGCTGATGTCGCGGACCCGGACCACGATTTCCTGCTCGGCGCCGGGAACCAGCGCGTCGGTGATGTCCAGGGAGAAGGGCAGGTAGCCGCCGTCGTGCCCGCCCACGTCCGTGCCGTTGACCGTGACGGTGCAGCTCTGGTCCACCGCGCCGAAGTGCAGCAGCACCCGTTCACCCGCAAATCCGGCCGGCAGCCGGACGGAACGCCGGTACCAGAGCAGCTGCTGCGGCTGGAGCTGCCGGCCGACACCGGAGAGCGGCGCCTCGGGCGAGAACGGCACCAGGATCTTCCCGTCCCACTCCCCTCCCCCGGGGCCTGGTCGCGGCGGGCGGAGGTGATGGCGTACTCCCAGTAGCCGTTGAGGTTCAGGTAGCTGTCCCGGGCAAGCTGCGGGCGGGGATACTCCTGCAGCACGGAGTTCGGATCCAGGGCTGCTCCCCAGGGGTCGTCAGTGTCACGGGGCGGTGTTCTCCTTGGTTGGCGTTTCGGGCAGGCGGGACAGAACGGGTGCCGGCATCAGTCGCCGATGCCGATGGCGGAGCCAAAGAGCGCGAAGCCCACAAACCCGGCAATGTCCACCAGGGCGTGGGCGATGACCAGCGGCATGACCCGCCGGGTCTTGACGTAGGCGTAGCCGAACAGCAGTCCCATCAGGAAGTTTCCGATGCCGGGACCGATGCCCTGGTACAGGTGGTAGCTGGCCCGGATCAGCGCCGAGGTGAGAATGATCGCCGGGGTTCCCCAGCCCAGCTGCCGCAGCCGCAGGAACAGGTAGCCCACCACAATGACTTCCTCCAGCACGGCGTGGCGCATGGCGGAGAGGATCAGCACCGGCAGCGTCCACCAGTAGGTGTCCAGCGCCGCCGGAACCAGGGCCGTGGTGATGCCCAGGGCCCGGCCCGCGGCGTACACGCCGAGGGTGCCGACGCCGATCACCGCTGCCAGGGCCGCGCCCAGGCCGAAGTCGCGCAGCGGTTTTTCGAAGGTGAACCCGATCCGCCGGAACGCGGATTTTCCCGGCTCCGTGAGCAGGTACAGGACCAGTGCCACGGGCAGCAGGGAGAAAAAGATCCCCAGCAGCTGATAGGTCAGATCAAACCAGGGGTTCTCGTCCAGCACCGGGTTCAGCGTGGTGGTCTGCCCGGCGAGCGGGCCTTCGGTGGCCTTTTCCAGCAGCTCGACGACGGCGTAGACGCCGGAGCGGCCCAGGGACAGTCCCAGCACAATCAGGATTTCAAAGACCAGCATCTTCCGGGCCCGCGGGTCCAGGGAACCGGCGGAGGCGGGAAGGGGCGGCGCGCATGGTTCCCATTGTGCCGGATGCCGGCGCCGGGCGGCGGCAGAAAACGGGGAAGCCCGGAACCGTCAGCGCAGGCGCTGCCCCGCCCGCCACACCGCGCCGGTCAGCGGCATCCCCGGCCGGTACGCCAGGTGCGCGGCCGAGGGCGCGTTGAGCAGCTGCAGGTCCGCGCGGTGTCCGGCGGCGAGCGAGCCCACTGCCCGCTGCCCGTCCCGGTCCTCTCCCGTGTGCACCCGCAGGGCCAGCGCGCCGCCGAAGGTTGCGGCCCGGACGGCTTCGGCGACCGTGAGGCCCATCTGCAGCACCGCCGTGGCCACGCAGAAGTTCATGGAACTGGTGTAGGACGTGCCGGGGTTGCAGTTGGAGGCCAGCGCCACCTGCACGCCGGCGTCCAGCAGCTTCCGGGCCGGGGCAAGCGGCGCCCGGGTGGACAGGTCGCAGGCCGGCAGGCAGGTGGCCACCGTGCCGGGGGTTCCAGCCACATCCCACCCGGTCCAGGTACCCGCGAGGGCCGCGACGTCGTCGTCGGTCAGGTGGTTCACGTGGTCCACGCTGGCCACCCCGAATTCCACGGCCAGGCGCACGCCGGCGCCGGGGCCCAGCTGGTTTCCATGCACCCGCAGCCCCAGCCCGGCGTTCCGGCAGGCCTGCAGCACCCGCCGCGACTGGTCCTCGGTAAAGGCTCCCCGTTCGCAGAAGACGTCGGCCCACTGCACGTAGGGCAGCACCGCGGCGAGCATGTCGGTGCACACCAGGCCGGTGTATTCCTCGGCGTCCATGCCGGCCGGGACCAGATGGGCGCCCAGGAACGTCACCTGATCGGCCACGCCGGCGGCAATCCGCGCGTGCCGCTGCTCCTCCTCCACGTTCAGCCCGTATCCGGTCTTGGTTTCCAGGTAGGTGGTGCCGCCGGCAGCGGCTTCGGCGGTGCGGGCCAGCAGCAGCCGGATCAGGTCATAGTCCGAGGCGGCCCGGGTGGCTTCGGTGGTGACGGCAATGCCGCCGGCGGCGTAGGGCTGCCCCGCCATCCGCGCTTCGAACTCCGCGCCGCGGTCGCCGGCGAAGACCAGGTGCGTGTGCGAATCCACCCAGCCGGGCAGCCCGGCCCGCCCGCCGGCGTCGACCATCTCGTCGGCGGCCGGCGCGTCGGAGGCAGCGCCGATCCAGCTGATCCGTTCGCCCTCGAACACCACGGCCGCGTTGCGCAGCACGGCGGCTTCGGCCCCCTCGCTGTAGTCCTGGGTGGAGAGTTCGCCGATATTGGTAATCAGTGTTGATGCCGGCCCGGCCGGGGTGCGGGATGCGGTTGCTGCGCTCATTGATCTTCCGTTGCGGTGGTGTGTTGGAGGTTGGCGGCGTCCATGACGGCGACGGCGGCCAGCAGCAGCGCGGCAGGGTCGCCCAGGAGGGCGTGCCGGCCGTTGCGGGCCACGACGCGGCCGCCGATGACGACGGTGTGCACGTCCGACGCGGTGGCAGCAAGTGCCAGCTGTCCGGGGCGCGAGCCGGCGGTGCGGATGGTGTTGGGGTCCACTGCCATGAGATCGCAGCTGTTCCCCGGAGCCAGTCCCGGTGCCCGGCGGCCCTGGGCGGCGGCCCCGGCGCCCGACGCCGCCGCCAGCAGCTCGGCCGGACTGAAGCTGCCGCGTTTCCCGGAGCGGAGGCGTTCGCCGTGTTCCAGCGCCCGCATCTCCAGCCAGGGGTCGACGACGGCGTGCTGGTCGGTGCCCAGCGCAATCCGGGCTCCAGCGTCGCGCAGCTGCGCCGCGGGATCAATTCCGTCGGCCAGGTCGGCCTCCGTGGTGGGGCAAAGCACTACGGTGGCGCCGGCATCGCCGAGGACGGTGATGTCCTCCCCGCTCAGGTGGGTGGCGTGGACCGCGGAGAGCCGCCGGGTGGCCAGTCCGTGTTTGGCCAGCAGCCGCGCCGAGGTGAGGCCGGAGGCCTCCAGGCAGGCCTCGTTCTCGGCAGGCTGCTCGGAGAGGTGGATGTGCAGCGGCAGGTCGGCGGGGAGCTCCCGGGAGATTAGCGCCAGCTCGTCCTCCGGAACGGCGCGCACCGAGTGCAGTGCCGCCCCCACGCTGACCTGGGCCGGATCAAACTCCCCGGCAAACGCGGCGCGCAGGGAGGCCAGCCGCTGCAGCCAGGCGGCGCCGTCGCGGTCGCCAAACCGCAGCTGCTCCCCGCGGAGCGGGGCATTGAAGCCGCCGGCCAAATAGCAGGTGTCCAGCAGGGTCAGGCGGATGCCGGCAGCGACGGCGGCCCGCGCCAGCGCCCGCTCCATGGCGTGCTCCGGCGCGTAGGCGCTGCCGTCCGGCCGGTGGTGCACATAGTGGAACTCCGCCACCGACGTCCATCCGGTGACCACCATTTCAGCGAACACGGCCGTGGCCAGCTGTTCATACAGTTCCGGCGTCAGGGCGCCGGCGGCGTCGTACATCTGCTCCCGCCAGGTCCAGAAGCTGCCGGGGCCTCCGGCGTGCGTGCGGCCGCGCAGGATCCGGTGGAAGGCATGGGAGTGGGCGTTCGACGCCGCCGGGAACGTCACGCCGGGCAGCCGGCAGTCCCCCTCCCGGGCCGGCACTCCGGTTTCCGTCCGCGTCACCGTGCCTGCGGCGTCGGTCTCCAACCGGACACCGGCAGCAACGACGCCGTTCACCCAGCCCTGCTCACACCAGAAGGACGCCTGCCGTTCCGGCGCGCTCACAACAGGTCCTGCAGCGCGTCGGCCAGCGCGGCGACCCCTGCCTCGGCATCGTCGTCCTCCACGTACTCCTCCGGCGAGTGGCTGATCCCGGAGGGGTTGCGGACAAACAGCATGCCGGTGGGCACCCGGGCGGCCAGCACTCCGGCGTCGTGTCCTGCCCCGGTCGCCAGGACGGGCGCGCCGGGCACGGTGCGGGCCACGGACTGCTCAAGCGAGCGCTGCAGGGCGGCATCGAAGGAGACGGTCCCGGAATAGGACTCCTCCGTCAGGTGCACGGAACAGCCTTCCATGGCGGCAATCCGCTGCGCCTGACCGTGGAATTTCTCCACCAGGGCGGCCGTCACGGCGTCCTCGGGATGGCGGACGTCCAGCCAGAGGTCCACCCGGGAGGCGATGACGTTGGTGCCGCCGGGAACCGGTTCCAGGCGGCCCACGGTGGCCCGGGCGCCGGACTGTGCGGCGGCGGCCTGCCGAACGGCCACAATCAGCTGCGCTGCCGCGACCATGGGATCGGCCCGGTCCGCCATCAGGGTGGTGCCGGCGTGGTTGCCCTGCCCCGTGATGGAAAACCGCCACCGGCCGTGACCCAGCACGGATCCGCCCACGGCAACGGCCGGTCCGCGTCCGGCAGCGTCCATGAACTCCTCCGTGTTCAGGCCGCGACCCTGCTCCACGTGCAGTTCCACAAAATCCCCGATGCGGCCCAACGCCGCCTCGTCCCGGCCCATGCGGTCCGGGTCCAGTCCATTGGCGCGGGCGACGTCGGCAAAAGTGTTACCGTCGGCGTCGCGCAGGGCCAGCGCCCTGGCCGGCTCGATGGTGCCGGCCAGCAGCCGGGAGCCAAGACACGCCACACCAAAGCGCGATCCCTCTTCTTCCGGGAACACCGCGACGGCGAGGGCCCGGTTGCGGACCAAGCTGCCCGCCTTTTCCCGGGCCTGCAGGAGATCCACGGCCGCCAGCGCGCTGGCCACGCCAAGCGGTCCGTCAAAGGCACCGCCACCCGGCACGGAATCCAGGTGCGATCCGGTCACCAATGCGCCGCGGCGCTCTGCCTCCGGCGACAGTTGACCGCCGGTCTCCCCAGATGATCCGCCCGGCAGGTCCCACCAGGCCCACAGGATGCCATTGGAGTCGGATTCCACGGCGAGCCCGCGCCGGGACGCCTCGGCGGTGAACCACTCACGCAGGTCTCTTTCCGCGGCGGAGTACACCGGGCGGGAGTAGCCGCCGCGGCGTGCATCACGGCCGGTGTCTTCGATGGCGGCCAGCAGGAAGTTAACGGGCGAAGCGGGTGTCGGGTGCATGGACCCTACTCTTCCATTGGGATACGGACGCCGCGCTCGGCGGCGACATCGGAGGCCCGCTGGTAGCCGGCGTCGGCGTGCCGGATGACCCCGGTGCCCGGGTCGTTGGTGAGGAGCCGCTCCAGCTTTTCGGCCGCCAGTGCGGTGCCGTCGGCGACCGACACCTGACCGGCGTGGATGGAGCGGCCGATGCCCACTCCGCCGCCGTGGTGAATGGAGACCCAGGTGGCGCCGGACGCGGTGTTCAGCAGGGCGTTAAGCAGCGGCCAGTCGGCCACGGCGTCGGACCCGTCGGCCATGGCCTCGGTCTCGCGGTAGGGCGAGGCCACGGACCCGGAGTCCAGGTGGTCGCGGCCAATGACGATGGGCGCGCTGACTTTGCCCTCGGCCACCAGGGAGTTGAACAGCAGCCCGGCCTTGGCCCGGTCCCCGTAGCCCAGCCAGCAGATCCGGGCCGGCAACCCCTCGAACTCCACGTGTTCCGCCGCGGCATCGAGCCAGCGGTGCAGGCGGGTATTCTCCGGAAAAAGGTCCTTGATGGCAGCGTCGGTGACGGCGATGTCGTGCGGATCCCCGGAGAGCGCCACCCAGCGGAACGGGCCCATGCCCTCGCAGAACAGCGGGCGGATATAGGCGGGAACGAAGCCCGGGAACTCGAAGGCCCGCTCGAACCCGCCCTGGCATGCCTCGTCGCGGATCGAGTTGCCGTAGTCGAACACCTCGGCGCCGGCGTCCTGGAAGCCCACCATTGCCGCCACCTGTCGGGCCATGGACTCACGGGCTTTCCTGGTGAACCCCCCGGGGTCGGCCGCGGACTCGGCTTTCCACTGGTCCACGGGAATGCCGGCCGGCAGGTAGCTCAGCGGATCATGCGCGGAGGTCTGGTCCGTGACAATGTCCACGGTGATCTCTCCGGCGTTGTGCCGGCGCAGCAGCTCCTCGAACACCTCTGCCGCGTTGCCGACCAGCCCCACCGACAGGGCACGCTTCTCGGCCTTGGCGGCCATGACGCGGGCGACGGCGGTGTCCAGGTCCGTTTCCACCTCCTGCAGGTAGCGCTTGCCGGCGCGGCGGCGCAGGCGGGATTCGTCGACGTCGACAATGAGTACTGCTCCCCCGTTGAGCGTGACGGCCAGCGGCTGTGCCTCGCCCATGCCGCCGCAGCCGCCGGTCAGGGTCAGCGTGCCGGCCAGGGTGGCGTTCTCGTCAGCGAAGATCCTCCGGGCCACGGCCCCGAAGGTTTCATAGGTGCCCTGCAGGATTCCCTGCGTGCCGATATAGATCCAGGATCCGGCCGTCATCTGCCCGTACATCATCAGCCCCTCGGCCTCCAGCCGGCGGAACTCGGGCCAGGTGGCCCAGTCCCCCACCAGGTTGGAGTTAGCGAGCAGCACCCGCGGCGCCCACTCGTGGGTGCGGAACACGCCCACCGGCTTGCCGGACTGGACCAGCAGGGTTTCGTCGCCGGCCAGGGTGGACAGGGTGCGGACGATCGCGTCGTAGGCCTCCCAGCTGCGCGCGGCCCGGCCGGTGCCGCCGTAGACCACCAGGTCCCCGGGGCGCTCGGCAACTTCCGGGTCCAGATTGTTCATGAGCATGCGCAGCGGCGCTCGGTTTGCCAGCTCCGGGCGGTCAGGGTGCTGCCGCGCGGAGCCCGGATGCTGCGGGCGGGATCTGATGTGGTGGCCATCTTCCAGACCGTAACGGAGCCGGTTTCCGTTGCTTCCCCTGGGCCGGCAAGGTCTGGGATCTCAGACAGCAACCGTCACCGGCGAGCTGGACCCGCGCCGAGCCGGCGGGAAATCTCCGCGGCGCAGCGGGAGACGTCGGACAGCCAGCGGGCCGCCAGATCCTCGATTCCCCCGCCGGCACCGGGTTCGGGCAGTGAGGAATTTGGAGCCGTGAGGGTAACGCTGGCGACGGCGTGCCCGGAACGGTCCAGGACGGGCACGGCGATGGAGGAAAAGCCTTCGGTTACTTCATTTTCTTCCCAGGCATAGCCGCGGTTCCGCACCTGTGCCAGCAGACCGGTGAGCGCCGTACCCCCGATGCGGCCGGACCGCATGGTCTCCGGAGCAGGATAGAGGGCCCGCAGCTGGGCATTTGTCATCTGGGCCAGCATGGCCCGCCCGCTGGCGGTGCGGTGCGCCGGAAGCCGGATGCCGGCGTCGGTCACCAGCGGCTGCTGCCGCGGCGCCCGTTCCTCGATGACATAGATGGTGTCCGTGCCCTGCAGCACCGCCAGGTGCGCGGTCAGCCGTGCCCGGGCCACCAGCGTGCGCAGCGGAAACCGGCCGATGCGCTGCAGCGGTGCCTGCCGGGCGTAGCCGGTGCCGAGCTCATGCGCGGTCGCCCCGAGGGCGTATTTGCGTTCCTCCGGCAAATGCACGGCAAACCCGTCCTGCACCAGGGCGGCCAGCAGGTGGTAGGTGGTGGACCGGGGCAGGGACAGGTCACGGGAAACGGCAGTGGCGCTGACCGGGCCCGCCTGCATGCCCAGATACCTCAGGATGGACAGGACCTGCGCTGCTGCTGGAACCTGGACCCGGGAGTAGCTCTCTGGCATTCCCGGAGTCTACGGCAGTGTCTGGGATCCCAGAAACAGAATCGGCGGCAGGCTGGGCCCGGCAGTGTCCGCATGCTCAGATAAGAAGATGGACACCCTGGAACACCCCCGTACAACCGTTGAACTCGGCACCGGCGCCCTGACGGCGGAGAACATTGTTGCCGTAGCCCGGTACGGTGCTCCCGTGGAGCTGGCGCAGGAAGCCGTTGCGGCCATGCAGTCCTCACGGGAAGTCATTGAAGAACTCGCCGCCGACGACAAACCGCATTACGGCGTTTCCACCGGTTTCGGCGCGCTGGCGGTGAAGCAGATCGTTCCGGACCAGCGCCGGCAGCTGCAGCGCTCCCTGATCCGCAGCCACGCGGCGTCGTCGGGGGCGGAAGTGGACACCGAGGTGGTGCGGGCCCTGATGCTGAACCGGCTGTCCACTCTGGCCACCGGCCGCACCGGGGTCCGTCCCGGGGTGGCCATGGCGTACGCGGGGCTGCTGAACGCCGGTATCACCCCGGTGGTGGGCGAATACGGGTCGCTGGGCTGCTCCGGGGACCTCGCTCCGCTTTCGCACTGTGCTCTGGCCCTGCTCGGCGAAGGAGAGGTCCGCACGGCCGACGGCGACCGCGTGCCGGCAGCCGCGGCGCTGGCCGCCGCCGGGTTGGAGCCCGTGGAGCTTCAGGAAAAGGAAGGCCTGGCCCTGATCAACGGCACCGACGGAATGCTGGGCATGCTGACGCTCGCCACCGCCGACCTGCGCCGGCTGCTCGCCACCGCCGACCTGGCTGCAGCCATGAGCGTGGAGGGGCTGCTCGGCAGTGACGCGGTGTTTGCCGCGGATCTCCAGGCCCTGCGGCCGCAGCCCGGACAGGGCGCGTCCGCTGCGAACGTTCGCGCGGTGCTGGCCGGGTCGGCCCTCATTGACGAGCACAAGACCGGCGGATTCACCCGGGTGCAGGACGCCTATTCCCTGCGCTGCGTTCCCTCCGTTCACGGCGCGGCCCGGTCCACGCTGCTCCATGCCGAGAATGTTGCCGGGTGCGAGCGGGCCTCGGCCATCGACAACCCGGTGGTAACCCTGGACGGGCGGCTGGAATCCAACGGAAATTTCCACGGGGCTCCGGTGGGCTACGTGCTGGATTTCCTGGCCATCGCCGTCGCCGACGTCGCGTCCATGAGTGAGCGGCGGACCGACCGGTTCCTGGACACCGCTCGCAGCCACGGCCTCAGTGCCTTCCTGGCTTTCGATCCGGGAGTGGACTCGGGCCACATGATCGCGCAGTACACCCAGGCCGGAATCGTGGCCGAGCTCAAACGGCTGGCCGTGCCCGCCTCGGTGGACTCCATCCCGTCCTCGGCCATGCAGGAGGACCACGTCTCGATGGGCTGGGCCGCGGGACTGAAACTGCGCCGCGCCATCGACGGCCTGGAAAGGGTGCTGGCCATTGAGCTGCTGGACATCTGCACGGGCGCTGGACATGCGCGACGGCGGCGTGAACACCTCCCGCAGCGCCCCCGCGGTCACGGCCGTGCGGTCCGCGCTGCGGGCGGTGGTGGCCGGCCCCGGCCCGGACCGGTACCTCGCACCGGAAATCGAAGCGGCCCGGCTGCTGGTGGCCAACGGTTCCCTGCTGGCCGCTGCAGACCCAGTGCTGGGCCGGCCGTTACGCTAGGCGCATGACCCCTTCGGATTCCGGTTCGCTGCCGGCCCGCCGCTTGACCGCCCGCATCACCGGCGACGTGCAGGCGGTTGGATTCCGGTTCCGGACCCTGCAGCAGGCCACCCGCCTCGGCCTGACCGGCGTGGCCTCGAACAGGTCCGACGGGTCGGTACAGGTGGTGGCGGAAGGAGCCCGGCCGGCACTCGACGGGCTGCTGGAGTGGCTGGGCTCCCCTGCCGCCCCGGGCACCGTCCGCGGCATCGAGGAATCCTTTTCCGACGCCACCGGCGAATTTCCGGATTTCAGCACCGGCTAATACGGCCCGAACCGCCCTAGTTCGCGCAAAGTCCGGGATTCTCCCTGAATGCTGCTGCGAATGCCCTCATGAATGCCGTAAAAATGCGGGTAATACCGCAGGCAGGAGAGATTTCCGGGCAAAGAAAAACGCCGGCAGACTGTGGATTGATTGGGGGGAACAATCCTAGTCTGCCGGCGCCGGATAGGTCACTACGCTATCCATTCATCACTCGCACCCTTATGAGGTACCTCTTACGATAATGGTGTGTTCTGGGCGGAAACTGTAGGAAAGCTGGCAACTCCCTGAAAGCCCCTGCAAGTTGGAGCAGCGGGTCAGGACGCCTGTTTGCGGTTGTCCGGAACATGCTGGCGCCGCGGCTGGGGCATGGCGTTACTGAAAGCCAGCACCAGCGACGGCCGCAGCGGCTTGGACGGCGCACCGCAGGCCTCATCTACCCGGCCAACGGTCCCGGAAGAACTCTCCTGGCCGCCGGCCTGGTTCTTCCCCGGCGTGCGGCCGGCGGAGCCGCCGGTGCGCTTCGCGGAGGAAGATTTCGACCCGTTGGAGCCGGCGGGCCGGTTACCTCCCGACCGGTCCTTCGCCGGCGGCGTCTTGGCGGACGGTGCTTTGGCGGACGGCGTTTTAGCACCCTGGGCAGATTTGGCTCCAGACTTGCCTGAAGCCCCTTTAACCGGAGCTTTGTTACCCGGGGCCGGCTTGGCCGACGCCGTATTGCCGGAGGCGCCCTTGTTGGAGGCGCCTTTGTTGGAGGCGCCCTTACTGGAGACCGATTTGTTCAGCGCCGATTTAGCCGGCCCCGTCTTCTGCTTCGTGGCGGACGCAGGCTGCTTTTTCGCGGACTGCTTATTTACGGACTGCTTCTGAACGGGCCGAGCATCCTCGGCGGACTGCTTCGCGGACTGCTCTTTTGCCGTTGTGGACCGGGGTGCCGCCTTGGCAGGCTGCTGCCGGGTTTCGGCTTTCATGGACGAGGCGGGCTGCGCCGCGGCACCGGCCTCCGCAGCAGCTGCCGGCACCGCGGCACGAACAGTGCGCGGGCTGGCCGGAGCGGGCTGCGGGCGGCCCGTGGCGGCGGCGGGATGCAGTGCCGCCAGGATTTCCTCCGTGGCTGAGCGTGTGGTGTCGACAAAGACCACGGCTGCCGCGTCCTCCGGTGCGGTTTCGGTTCGTTTCACCGCGGAGTTCTTCACCACGCGGTATAGGGCGGCGGTGACCACAATGAGCGCGGCGCCCGTTCCGTAAATCAGCACCAGGGACAGGGCCAGAGAAGTTGTCCCGCCGGAAAAGAATCCGAACCCCGTGATTGCCATCAGCAGCCAAATGCTGGAAATAACGGTCAAGGCGGTTCGAACTTTTACATAGAGCGGACGCTGCTGCACGCCATTCAACTGTGGCGGCAAAATATCTGGCACTGGGACAGACCTTTCAAGCGAAAAGGTGGATCAAAAGGGGGAGGAAGCCCACTTGGCTTTGTCCTTCCACTGTAGGCACCGGAGGCGGCGAAAAAGGCCATACGCGCCCCGCTCAGCTAATTCGTTACGAAGCAGGCATGAGATTTTGGTCACAGTCCGCGCCGGCCGGGATTTAGTGCCTGAACCGCCGCTGTTTCCGGCTCCTGTCCGAGCAGCAGGGCTGCCGCAAGTTCGGCAATTCCTGAGGAAGTTTGGAAGCCGTACCCGCCTTGTCCTGCCAGCCAAAACAGGCCCGGCACGCCGTCGTCGTATCCCACGACGGGCAGTCCGTCGGCGGCCTCGGTGCGCAGCCCGGTCCAGCATTTCACCGCCCCGGTGATGCCCAGGGTAGTGACGGAATTAATCCGGGTAATGAGTGCCGCGATGTCCTCCTGCCGCGGCTGGGCATCCATGGGACCACTCGCCTCGCTCTCCGACGGCGAGATCAGCACCCGCCGCCCCTCAGGCCGGTAATAGAAGGAGTCGCCGGCGTCGGCCACCATCGGCGCACCTGCCGGCAGCGGATGGCCGACGTCGACGACGGCGGCCGTGCGGCGGTACGGCTGCAGTCCGCGCGGCCGGGCTCCGTACAGGCCGGCGACCTGGTCGGCCCAGGCGCCGGCGGCGTTGACCACCACCTTGGACCGGATGTGCAGGGCTCCCGCCGTGGTGACCCAGCTTCCGCCGTGGTCGGAGGTGCCGGTTTCCGACGCCTCACCTTTCAGCTCCGCGGCGCGGACCGGATGTCCGGTCAGGATCTTTCCGCCGCGGTCCAGGATCCGCCGGCGGTGGTAATCCATCAACGCATCGGTGTTGCACGCGACGGAGGTGGTGTCCAGTCCCGCCGCGGCGAACAGACCGGGCTTCAGTTCCGGAGCCAGGGCCTGCATTTCCGCGGGCATGATCGGGTGCATGTGTCCGCTGGCACGGTCCCTGACGTTTTCCTCGCTGCCCACCAGCAGGAAACTGCGCGGGGTGAGGACCGGTTCGGGAAGATGGACCTCCAACGCGCGGATCAGTGCCAGCGTCCTCAGGGTCAGGTCCTGCACGACGCCCGGGCCGTAACTGGGGATCAGCTGCCGGGCTGACCGCGAGGAGGTGTGGTAGCCCAGCGTCTGCTCGGCTTCGGCGACGAGCACGCCTGTCCGGCCGGCCAGCGCGGAGGCTAGGGACAATCCGGCTATTCCGCCGCCAACCACCAGGACGTCCGTGCTTGGTGTATCAGTGCCCATCACATGCCGCCTCCGGCGTCGGTCAAAATTTCCATGAGCGTCTCGGACCCCATCAGGTACATCCCCGGATGATCGTCCGAATTGGCGAGCAGGCTGGAAGCCATGCACACTGCCCAGCCCTGGGCCCTGCCCCAGATGTACGGATCAGCGTCGTACTGGTTTCCCAGGGCCGCGCGCAGGGCGCTGCGCCCGTTCCGGTCAAAGACCAGCCACGCCGCGGCCAGGTCGGTGGCCGGATCGCCGGCCGTGAGGTCGCCGAAGTCGATTACGGCTTCCAGCCCGCCGCCGCTGGTGCCCACCAGGTTGGCCGGATGTAGGTCGCCGTGCAGCCACACCGGTGGGCCGGGCCACAGCGGCAGCCCGAGGCTCGTCTCCCATAGTTCGCGGATCCGGGCCGCGTGCGGCACCATGCCGCTGTCCAGGCGGCTGCGCACGGCATCGTCCCGATCGCGGAGAGGAACGCCGCGGACCGGGTTGCGGGGAAAACCGGCGGGGGCCGGCTGGTGAAAGGCGTTCAGGAACCGGGCCAGCGGTGCGGCCAGAGCCACGTTGCGGTCCCGCGGCTGCAGGGACACCTCGGTGCCGGTAAACCAGCGGGTGACGCTCCAGGGCCAGGGAAACGCATCGGAGGGTTGGCCGGCAAACAGGGGTGCCGATGTTCCCACCGGCAGGTCAGCGGTCAGTCCGGGCAGCCAGGTCTGCTCATTGGCGGTTAATGCGGCTGCGCTCCGGCGCCGCGGCAGCCGGACGGCGTAGTCGGTGCCGAGCCGGTAAATGTAGTTATCCCAGCCGTTCGCCACCGGCTGCAGCGCCGCGTCCGCCAGCGCCGGGTGCTGGTCGAGGAGCAGCTGCCGCACCAGGCCGGTATCCACGAAGATCTCTGCTGCAGGATGAGTGGCCATGCCTGAACCCTACCGTCAGCCGAAGCCAGCCGTCTGCCCGCCAGCTGCGGCGGGGCTGCGCGGCTGTGATTTGGGGGCAGCGCGGCGGGTATTTTGCGGCTGCGCGGGCCTTTGAGCCCCGGCGCCCGGGCCGTGAACCGGTGCCGGCCCCGGGAAACCCGGGGCCGGCACTGGTTCATACGTCCGGCTGCTTAGCCCTGCACGCCCAGGCGTTCGAGGATCAGCTCGCGGACACGGCCGGCGTCGGCCTGCCCGCGGGTCGCCTTCATAACGCCGCCAACAATGGCGCCCACGGCCTGGACCTTGCCGCCGCGGATCTTGTCCGCGACGTCGGGCTGGGCCGCCAGTGCGGCGTCGATGGCTTCGAGCAGAGGACCGTCGTCGGACACCACGGCCAGGCCGCGCGCCTCGATGACTTCCTCCGGGGCGCCTTCGCCGGCGAGGACGCCGTCGAGGACCTGGCGGGCCAGCTTGTCGTTGATCCTGCCGGCCTGGATCAGCCGGTCCAGGTCAACGATCAGCTCTGCTGTGACGCCAACCTCGGTGGGCTCCACTTCGGCTTCCTTGGCGCGGCGGGACACTTCGCCCATCCACCATTTGCGGGCCACCTGGGCGGAGGCGCCTGCGGCGATGGTTTCCTCAATGGAATCCATGACTCCCGCGTTGACCACGTCGCGGAACTCGGCGTCCGAGTAGCCCCAGTCGGCCTGCAGGCGCTTGCGGCGCTCGGCCGGCGGCTCGGGCAGGCGGGAACGCAGCTCCTCGATCCATTCCTCGGTCGTGACCACGGGAACCAGGTCCGGCTCCGGGAAGTAGCGGTAGTCGTCGGCGTCGGACTTGGGCCGGCCCGACGTCGTCGAGCGCGTGTCCTCGTGCCAGTGCCGGGTTTCCTGGACAATCTTGTTGCCCGATTCCAGGACAGCGGCGTGGCGCTGGATCTCGAAGCGGACGGCGCGTTCGACGGCGCGCAGCGAGTTCACGTTCTTGGTTTCCGAGCGCGTCCCGAACTTTTCCTGGCCGTGCGGGCGCAGGGAAACGTTGGCGTCGCAGCGCACGTTGCCGCGCTCCATCTTGGCGTCGGAGACACCCAGGTTCTTCACGATCTCGCGGACCGCTGCCACATAGGCCTTGGCCAGCTCGGGCGCGCGGGAGCCGGCACCCTCGATCGGCTTGGTGACAATCTCCACCAGCGGAACACCGGAACGGTTGTAGTCCACCAGGGAGAAGTCGGCGCCCTGGATGCGGCCGGTGGCCCCGCCCATGTGGGTCAGCTTTCCGGCGTCTTCCTCCATGTGCGCGCGCTCAATCTCGACGCGGAACACGGTGCCGTCCTCAAGTTCGATGTCCAGGTAGCCGTCGTAGGCGATCGGATCTTCGTACTGCGAGGTCTGGAAGTTCTTGGGGGTGTCCGGGTAGAAGTACTGCTTCCGGGCGAAGGTGCAGGATTCGGCGATCTTGCAGTTCAGCGCCAGCCCGATCAGGATCGAGTACTCCACGGCGGTCTTGTTCACCACCGGCAGCACGCCGGGCATGCCCAGGCACACCGGAGTGACGTTGGTGTTCGGCTCGTCGCCGAAGACGTTGGGCGCATCGGAGAACATCTTGGTGTTGGTGCTGAGCTCCACGTGGACCTCAAAACCGAGCACCGGATCGTACTTCTCCATGGCCTCTTCGAAGGACAGGGTGTCGTCCTGGATGTGCACAGACATTACTTCACTCCTCCGAGTACGGGTGCAGAGGCCAGCAGCGGTCCGCCCCACTTGTTTTCCAGCAGGCGCTCCAGCGCGGCGCCGGCCCGGTACAGGCGCGCATCTTCCCGGACCGGAGCCAGGAACTGGATGCCCACGGGCAGTCCGTCGGCCAGACCGCCGGGGATGGAGATGCCCGGAACGCCGGCCATGTTGGCCGGGATGGTGGCGACGTCGTTCAGGTACATGGCCAGCGGATCATCCAGCTTCTCCCCCAGCTTGAAGGCCGTGTTGGGCGAGGTGGGGGAAATCAGCACGTCGGCCTGGGCAAACGCGGCGTCGAAGTCGCGCTGGATCAGGGTGCGCACCTTCTGGGCCGAGCCGTAGTAGGCGTCGTAGTAGCCGGCCGAGAGGGCGTAGGTGCCCAGGATGATGCGGCGCTTGACCTCGTCGCCGAAACCGGCGGCGCGGGTGGCGCCCATGACGCGCTCAATGGTCAGAGGACCGTCGGCGGGCAGGGCACGCAGGCCGTACCGCACGCCGTCGTACTTGGCGAGGTTGGAAGACGCCTCGGACGGCATGATCAGGTAGTAGGCGCCCAGGGCGTACTTGAAGTTGGGGCAGGAGACCTCAACGATTTCCGCCCCGGCGTCTTTCAGGAGCTCAAGTGACTCGTTGAAACGGGCCAGGACGCCGGATTCGTAGCCTTCGCCCTGCAGTTCCTTGATGACGCCGATGCGCATGCCCGCCACGCTGCCGTTGCGGGCAGCTTCCACGAGGTTGCCCACGGGATCGGTCAGCGAGGTGGAGTCGCGGGGGTCGTGGCCGCCGATGACTTCCTGCAGCAGGGCCGCATCCAGCACGGTGCGCGACACCGGGCCGATCTGGTCCAGGGAGGAAGCCATGGCAATGGCACCGTAGCGGGAAACTCCGCCGTAGGTGGGCTTCACACCCACGGAACCGGTGACGGCGGCGGGCTGGCGGATGGAACCGCCCGTGTCGGTGCCCAGCGCCAGCGGCGCTTCGAAGGCGGCAACTGCGGCTGCGGACCCGCCGCCGGAACCGCCGGGAATGCGGTCCAGGTCCCACGGGTTGCGGGTGGGGCCGAACGCGGAGTGCTCGGTGGAGGAGCCCATGGCGAATTCGTCCAGGTTGGTCTTGCCGAGCATCGGCATCCGGGCGGCACGGATGCGGGTGATCACCGTGGCGTCGTACGGGCTCATCCAGCCCTCAAGCATCTTGGAGCCGGCCGTGGTGGGCTGGCCCTTGGTGACGATGAGGTCCTTGATGGCGATCGGGACACCGGCGAGGGTGTGCAGGGTTTCGCCGGCGGCGCGGGCCTTGTCGACGTCGGCCGCTACCTGCAGTGCTTCGTCGGTGTTCACGTGCAGGAACGCGTTGACGGCGCCGTCGACCTCGGAGATCCGGTCCAGATGGGCCTGCGTAAGTTCAACGGCGGATACCTCGCCGGATGCGAGCTTGTCCGCCAGGGCGGCGGCGCTCAAGGTGATCAGTTCATTCATGGAAGTCTTTACTCCTCATCCAGGATGGCAGGGACCTTGAAGCGGCCGGCAGCATTGTCGGGAGCACCGGAGAGCGCTTCTTCGTTGGTCAGCGTCTGCCCCACAACATCCTCGCGGAACACGTTGGTCAGCGGGATCGGGTGGGAGGTGGCCGGGATGTCTTCGCCGGCAACTTCGCTTACGGATTTGATCGAATCAACAATGACATCCAGTTCGCCGGCCATTTTGGCCAGTTCGTCCTCGGTCATCTCAATGTGGGCCAGATGCGCCAGGTGCGCCACAGCCTCACGATTGATCTCAGACATGAGTCTCCCATGCGTCTTTTACGGATAAATAAGGTATCCGTTCCAGTCTACGGCGTTTACTGGTGCGGTTTTCCGGGTTTCGGGGCGGGGCGGGCGCCTGTGAAGCCGCCGGTGCGGGCTTCTGTGAAGCCGCCGGTGCTGCGAATCCGTTGTACAGCTAACGGGCTTTAGCACCCTCCCAGCCCATCCGTTGTACAGCTAACGGGCTATAGCACCCTCCCAGCCCATCCGTTGTACAGCTAACGGGCTTTAGCACCCTCCCAGCCCATCCGTTGTACAGATGACGGGCCCAAAACCTCGTCTTGGGCCCGTCATCTGTACAACGGACGTCATGCGTTCATCGAGTGTGCAGATCTGGCGGCTTCCCTACCACCATGGCTTCCGAGTGTGCAGGCCTGGCGGCTTCGAAGGCGTCCGCAGCCCCGGAGCATACCCGGGCCAGGACCGCCCGCCGGTACCCGGACCGCACGACGAAACCCCCATCCGCATAAACGCGGATGAGGGTTCAACCTGCCTCGGCTACACAAGCCGAAGCGCGGATCAGAGCTCGAGGCGGAAGACCCAGAGGATGATGTCTTCATTGGGTACGTACCAGTCACGCTCGGGAACGCGCTTGAAGCCCATGGACAGGTACAGGGCATGGGCGTTGGTCATCGGGGTCATGCTGGTCAGGCTGACACTGTGGATGCCGTCGAGGCTGCGCGCGTACTCGATCACGGCCGCAACCAGCGCCCGGCCGACGCCGCCGCGCTGCAGGGCGGGGTCCACGGCGAGCATCCGGAATTCCAGTTCGCCCTCGACGGCGATGTCGGTGTAGGGCTGTCCGGCGAAGGTAATCGCGGTTGACGCCGCCACTTTTCCGTCCAGCTCGGCCACCCAGACCAGCGCGTTCGCCGCACGGTCTTCTACGTTTTCAAGTTCCTTGACGTAGGGATTATCTGCCTCGATGAACCCTGCGCTGAGGTACGCATCACGGGTGATCCGGCGGATGTCGTCAAAGTCTGCCGCGGTGGCCTGCCGGACGGTGATGCTCATGCGTGTTACGAATCCTTACGTAGGTCTTGATTTCCAACGTAGATTCTAGCCCCACCAAACCCCGCGCTGCCGCCGGCGGTGACCCCGGACACTCGGCCCGGCATTCCCCGGCGCGACGCGGGCACGGCGCGGGCACGGCGCCGGACACTCCCCCGGGCACGACGCCGACTCGACGCAGGCACGGCGCGGGCACGACGCCGGCAGGACCGGGCCTACCGCCGTCGGGCAGCTGCCGCGCAGGAAACGCAGAACCGGGCCTCGGGCCGGATCTCCAGGCGTTCGGAGGGGATGGGGTTGCCGCAGTTCTCACACACCCCGTAACTCCCCTTGTCCAGGCGGACGCGGGCGTCCAGGAGCTCGATGAGAGCGGATTCGGCGGCGGCCAGCAGCGCCATTTCGTTATTGCGTTCCACCGACACGGTGGAACCCTCCGGATCGTGTTCGTCGTCGGCGGGGGTGTCCTTGGCGGCGAGAGTCACTTCCCGGATGTCAGCCAGGACGGCATCGATTTTTTCCCGGGTTTCCGCAATGCGTTCGTCCAGCAGGTGCGCGAAGTGTCCGGTGTCCAGATCGGCAGGGGTGGCAGCCCCGGGAACCGGGGTGCGCACAGCTGCGGAGCCTGGGGCTTTCCGCGGAGCGGCAGTAACTTTACGGGTCATGGGGTTCCTCCGGTCCATGAATGGCAAGTGCGACCAATTATCCGCGCCTCGCTTCACATGTCCCGCCCCTGGGGCACCCGCTTCCCTCAGGGCTTAAACCCACGCCCGGCCAGGGCGGCAGACAAGGGTGGGACACCAGTCCGGGCAACGGCCTCCGGCGGACCCGGGGCCGGCCGGGGCAGCGTCAATTCCGGCAACTGCAGAATGCTGCCGCACCAGGCCTCCAGCAGCTGGCGGTCATGGCTCAGCGCCAGGACACCGAGGCCGCGGGCAGCAACCTCCCCGCCGATAATCCCGACCACCGCAGCAGTGGTGGCGGCATCAAGCATGGCTGTCGCCTCATCGCAGATGAGGTAGTCCGGCCCTGCAGCCAGGGCACGCGCAAGGCAGGCGCGCTGGAGCTGGCCGTCGGAAACCTCGCTCGGATACCGATCGAGCAGGTCGGCGGTCAGCTGGACCCTGCCCGCGAAGTGCGAGACCGCCGCGTCCACATCCCGGCGCCGTGCAGCACCGCGGGCAGCACCGCGGGCGTTCCGGATTCCCTCCTGATCACAGCGCGCAGCGTCATCCGGGGGCTGCAGGACCGGCGCGGGGACTGGAACAGCATGGCGATGCCGCCGTCGCCCGCCGCGCGAACGGCTTCACCGTTGCAAGTGACAAACCCCGTCGACGGCGCCACCAGGCCGGCCAGCACCCGGGCCAGCGTTGTTTTCCCGCTGCCCGACGGCCCGGTCAGGCCGACCTGGCTGCCGGCCGGGATGCTAAGCGTGACGTTCCGCAGCACTGTCCGGCCGCCGTAGGAAAATCCCACGTTGGCGGCACTCAGTTCATCTGGCATAACCCGTCTCCATTTCCCCGGCCGCCCGCAGCCGGTCCGCGTACGTGTAGTCCGCCGGTAAATCCGTCAGCGCCGGGGGCAGCCCCGGCATCGGGTGCAGTCCGTTGGCCGGAAGCGCCGCGAGCAGGTCCACGGTGTAGGGCTCCGCCGGTGTCGTCAGGATCTGCGCGGCCGGACCGGTTTCGATGATCCGCCCGGCGTACATCACCGAGACCTCGTCCGCGGTACCGGACGAGGCGAGCGCCTGCAGGTCATGCGTTATCAGTACGACGGCGGTGCCGGCGTCCGCGGTGCTGCGCAGCAGTTCCAGGGTGAGGTGGGCCAGACGGGGGTCCAGCCCGGAGACCGGTTCGTCCGCCACCAGCACGTCGGGATCCCCGGCCAGGGCGAAGGCCAGGGCTGCGCGCTGCAGCATGCCCCCGCTCAGCTCATGCGGAAACGCCTCCAGAGCCTGTGCCTCCAGGTTGACCCGGGCCAGCAGCTCCTCCGCCGTGGCCTCTCCCCGCAGTTCGCGGAGCGTCTCCCGCAGCTGTGCCCCCACCCGTCTCACCGGGGTGAGATAGGTGGCTGCGGACTGCGGAACGTAGCCGATCCTCCGTCCCCGAAGCCCTGCCGTCCGCGAGGCCGCGGCATGCCCCGCACCGGTCAGGGGTGTCACCGCTCCGTTCCGGTCGACATACTCCAGCCGTCCGCCGGCCATGGTGCCCGCCGGCAGCATACCGAGGATGGCCGTGGCCAGAGTTGTCTTTCCGGAGCCTGACTCCCCCACGACGGCATGCACTTTTCCGCGAAACGCCGTAAACGCCACATCGGTGGCAGCGTGCACCCAGGCTGTTTTTCCGCGGATAGTCACCGGTATCCGGACGGTGTGCCCTGCGGCGCGAATGGCAACGCTCATGATCTGCCTTCCGTTCTGGACACGAGCCCGGACCCGCAGGCCGCAATGGCCAGCGTGGTGCAGAGAAGGAGCAGCGCGGGGAACACCAGGGCCCACCAGCCGCCCAGCAGCACCTCGGCCTGGGCCTCCTGCAGCAGCGTCCCCAGGGATGCCCGGTCCGGGGACAGGCCAAGTCCCAGGAAGGAGAGGGTGGATTCATGCCAGATGGCGTGGGGCAGGAGCATCACGGTGGCCACCATGCCCTGTCCCAGGGCTGCGGGCAGGAAATGCCGCCGGAGCACCTGGGCGCGCGTCGCACCCAGCAGATAGGACGCCTCCACATACTCGAGGCCGCGCACTGACAGAGCTTCCGCGCGGACAATCCTCGCAACCTGCGTCCAGTGCGTCAGCGCGATGGAGGCAATGATCGCGATGACTGATCCCCGGAACATGGCCACGATCACCACGCCCAGCAGCAGGTGCGGCACAGCGTTCACCGCGTCGATAATCCGCATGATGATCCGGTCTGTCCGTCCGCCCACCGCTGCCGACACCGAACCCACCAGCATTCCCAGAACCATCGCCAGCACCGCGCAGAGCGCGGCAATAAGCAGCGAGACCCGCAGCCCGGAGGCCAGCCGAACAAACAGGTCGCGGCCGGCGTGGTCCGTTCCGAACAGATGGGCGGACGACGGCGGCAGGCGGGCCGCGCTGAAATCGGTCACCTTTTGGTCCGTGCCGGCAAGCATCGGAACAAACACTGCATAGGCAACGATTCCGGCCAGCACGGCCGCCCCGATAAGTGCACCCGTGCGCTTTCCGGCGCGGCTGCGCTCCGGGGAGAACCCGGCGCAGGCCCGCTGAGCCGTCGGACCTGGAGCCGCCGGGGCCGGCGCCGGTGGACCCGGAGCTGTCGGGGCTAGACATCGGCCGTCACCCTCGGATCGAGCAGGACGTAGAGGAGGTCCGCGAGCAGGGATGCAGCCAGCACGGCAACGGTGGTCATCACCGTGAGCGCCGCCAAGAGGGCAAAATCCAGTGCCTGCGCCGACGACACCACCGCCGCGGCCAGCCCCGGCCAGGAAAACACCGTTTCGATCAGCACTGCGCCCACGATCACTTCCGGAAGCCTGGATCCGAGCACGGCGATGAACGGTGCCAGAGCTGCGGGCAGCACGTGTTTGCGGATCACCGTCCGCTCACGCAATCCCCGGAGCCGAACCCCGCGCACGGCGTCGGACCTCAGGACTCCTGCCATGGAGGCCCTCAGGGAGAGCAGCAGCCACGGCAGCTGCGACAGTGCTGTCGCCAGCACGGGCAGCACCATGTGCCGGGCCACTTGCCCCGCGCTGGGCTCGGCACCCGGATCTGTCAGTCCGCCGCCGGGCAGCCAGCCGGCGGTGACGGCGAAGATTCCCAGCAGGCCCAGCGAAATGACGAACGGGGGCAGTCCCTGGAGCACGGTGGCCGCGGCGCCCACGGCGCGGTCCAGCGGTCCGCCCGGCCGGTAGGCGCACCGCACGGCAGCCAGGAGCGCGGTCACCACCGCAAGGAACAGTCCTGTTCCGGCCACCAGCAGGGTCCAGGGCAGGCGCTCGGCCATCACCGCCGTCACCGGCTGCCGAAAGACCCGTGAATGGCCGAAATCGCCGGTGAGCGCCGAGCCGGCCCACTGCCACCAGGCGGAGAACCAGGAAGTCTCCAGATTGAGGGCTTCCGAGAGCTGCCGCCGCTGCTCAACCGAGGCCTGGACATAGCGGTCCCCCAGGTAGGCAGCCAGCGGATCGAAAGGCGAGACGGCGGCCAGCAGGAACACGAGCAGGCTCACCCCCAGCACTACGGGCACCGCCAGGACTGTACGGCGGACGACAATGGTCCGCAACTCCGCGCGCCGGCGTCTCCGGCGCGCCTGCCGGCCGGGCAGCGGCGTTGCTTCCAGGGACACGGGCTAGTCCCGGGTCCAGTCGCGCAGGCTCCACCAGAAGCCCCACCCGACGTCGTGGGTGTGCGGTTCCAGGACCGTCTGGACGTTCTGCCAGCCCATGTCCTGCTGAATGTAGTTGTGGTCAATGAAGGCCAGCATGACGTAACCGGGATCCTGGATGTACAGGTCCTGGACGGCCAGGTAGTGGGCGGTCCGTTCGGCGGGGTCCAGGCTCTTCCGGGCCGCCTCCAGATGGGCGTCCATCGCGGCGGTGCCGGTGTTGCCCGGATTCGCAAACGGCGAGCCGGAGCCCGGTATTGCCGTATGCAGGGTTTCAAACAGCTGCGAGTCCAAGTCATAGGGCTTGTCCCCGCCGCCCAGGAGGATCCCGACGTCGTTGCGCCGCTCCTCGATGACGCTCCAGTCGGTGCCGAGAAGCGTGACGTCCACACCGAGCTTGGACATGTCCGAGGCAAAGGCCAGGGACAAGTCCCGGCGCAGGGTGTCGCTTGCGTTGTACGCCAGTTCAAAGGCCGCCGGCACGTCGTCCCTGGCCCGCACCCCGTCTTCTCCCGGAAGCCAGCCCGCCTCGTCGAGAAGCGTCTTGGCTGCCTCGGGGTCATAGGGAAAAACGGCCTGCGGATTGAAGGCGTCTCCGTAGACGGCCGCCACCGGAGTGTGGGCCGGGGTCCCGCGGCCGTCCAGTACATGGTCCACCATGCCCGCGCGGTCAACGGCCAGGTTCATGGCCCGAACCGCCAGGGGATCGCTGGCAAAGACATTGCCGGAGGGCAGGGACAGCCCCGCCAATCAGCCGTTTCCACGGCCTCGTGGGAGTACCCGGCTTTATCCTCGTAGGCTGCGGCCAGCCGGGGCGGCAGGACGGTCCCGTGGATTTCTCCCGATTGAAGCCGCTGGGCCCGCGAATTGTCATCGGGCACGTGGATGATCGTCACCGTCTTTACTTCCGGTGCACCGTTCCAGTAGTCCTCCTTGGCGGTCAGGACCAGTTCGTCCGGGCGGAGCGACGTGACAGTGTAGGGTCCGGTTCCCACCGGATCAGTGTTCAGTGAAGATTCGGCCGCCAGGCCCGGTGTCAGCCGCTCCGACGGCGCGATGCCCAGCAGCAGGCGGCTGGCAAACCCCGCGTACGGGTACTTCAGGGTGAAGGTGACGGTTCCGTCCGCTCCGGCGGCGGCAGCCTGAAGCATGTCGTAGGACGGGGCCAGCTCGGAGGCCGAGCCCGGGTCGATGACCGCGTTGTACGTTGCGGCAACGTCCCCGGCATCCAGGGCGGTGCCGTCGCTGAAGTTAACGCCGCCGCGCACTCGCACCGTCCATTCGGTGCCCTCGGCGTTACTCTGCGGCATATCAGCTGCCAGCGACGGAACGAGATCGGGCAGGGACGAGGAACCGTCCTGCGGCGAGAGCCGCAGGAGTCCGTCATAGATGTGCGACTGTCCGCTGTCTCCATGTCCTCCCACGGGGTTGAACCGGCCGGGTTCAGTAGCATCCGCCAGGACAAGGGCGGCACTGTCCGGGGAATCATCCGGATCCGCTGTACAGCCGGCCAACACGGCCAGCAGCAGTGCTGCCGCTGCCGCTCGGGACAGGTTTCGGAACCTGGTCTCTGACATGGTGGCTCCCGTCAACGTATGCATGCCTGTGCAGATAATGATGAATCAATACCTACCCCGGCACCATCCCCGGGTCCCAAACCCGCTCCCAAACTTGTCTTTGCGTTACCCCGCCCCTGTTCCGGCGCCGGTTGTGCGGTGTGCCGGTGCTCTGCAAGGATTCCGAGGTATGCAAGGATTCGGAGGTATGAGACCCTTGCCACCCCGTGCCGCCGCCGGCGATGCAGTAACAGATGTTCCCGGCACCGTGGATGTTCAGGGGTGGACCGCCCGTTTCGACCTGATGTCCGACCCGACCCGGCTCAAGCTGCTGCTGTGCCTGCACTTTAGTCCGGACAGCTCGGTAACGCGGCTGGCCGCCGCGGCCGGGGTCTCGCAGACGGTGGTCAGTCAGTCACTGCGCCCGCTGCGGGGCCGGGAATGGGTCGTGGTGGAAAAAGTGGGCCGCGAACGCCGTTACCGGCTGGTGGACGAATCGCTGCACGTCCTGCTCCATACCATCGGCGCCCCACACTCCGGCTAGCCGAGCGGTACAAAGCTGAAAGACATGCCGGCGCCGTCCGGCGTCAGTCCGGCGCCGTCCGGAGTCAGTACAAGGGGGAACACTTGGTTGATGCGCATTACAACGAGCCGCGGCTGGTGGCGCTGTACGACGAGGACAACGCCGGCACCTGGGACACCGACTTTTACGCCGGGATGCTGGAAGCGCTTAGTGAACAGCGCGGGCCGCTGCGGGTGGCCGACGTTGGCTGCGGCACGGGCAGCTTTGCCGTCCGGCTGGCGCGGGCGGGCCACGCCGTCACCGGAATTGATCCGGCTGCGGCAATGCTGGACTCGGCACGCTCGCGCGACGGCGGGGAGCTGGTCACCTGGCTGTCCGGCACCGCCGTCGACCTGCCCGAAGGTCCGTTTGACGCCGCCGTCATGACCGGGCATGCGTTTCAGTGCCTGCTCACGGAAGCGGAAATCCTGTCCACGCTGGAGGCGGTGGGCTCCCGGCTGACGCCCGGCGGAACCTTCTTTTGAGTGCCGGAACCCGGCCGCCAAGGCGTGGCTGGAGTGGGACAACAGCAGCGCAGGGCCCGAGCTGCAGGAATCCTCGGCCGGGACGCTGGAAGTTGAATGGGAACTTGTCGCCGCTCAGGAGGAGCTCCCGACGGCGTCCTGGTCACCTTCGAGGACAGGACCCGTTTCCTGGCCGACGGCGAGCGCTTCGCCAGCCGCAGCACCCTGAAGTTCACCCCGGCGGAGCTGCTGGCGGAACTGCTGGAGCGTGCGGGTTTCAGTTCCGTGGACTGGTACGGCGATTGGCAGGGCGGGCCGCTTGATTCCGGAACCAGCCGGGAAATCATCGCCGCGGCCCGGCGGTAGCCCTACTCCGGCAGGACGGTCCCCGCGGCAGTAACGGCATCGAGCCGCTCGGCGTCGTCCGCCGGCCGCGGCGGGCGCTGGACCCGCACGCCGGCTTCCTCGGCAATCAGGGCGCCGGCGGCATAGTCGTACTCGTTGAGGCCGCGCTCGAAGTACGCGTCGAGGCTGCCGTCCGCCACCATGCACAGATCCAGCGCCGCGGAGCCCAGCCGCCGCACATCGGCAAAGCTGCCGGCCATCCCCGGCAGGGCGGCGTACTGTTCCTCCCGCACCCCGGCGTCGTAGGAGAAACCGGTGCCCAGCAGCTTGCCGGCCCGCTGCGGGTCCGGGCCGGTGAGTTTGCGGACGCTGCCGTGTTCGGCCAGCCAGGCGCCGTGGCCGCGGGCGGCGGAGTACACGCGCACCAGCGCCGGGGCGTGGACGACGCCGGCCAGCCATTCGCCGTCGTCATTCACCGCTGCGACCGACGTGGCGTAGTACACGATGTTGCGGATGAAGTTGGTGGTGCCGTCCAGCGGATCGATGGACCAGCGGATGCCCGAGGCATGGACCGGAACGCTGTCCGCCAGCTCTTCGCCCGTGACCGTGTCCTGCGGCCGGCGCCGCGCGAGCACTTCCCGCACTGCCTGTTCAGCCGCAGTGTCAAAGGCTGTCACCCAGTCCCCGTCAGCGCTCTTATTTGCCGCAGAGAGTTCCTCGGAGCCGCGGCGCGCCAGCACCGCGGCTCCGGCGGCCGCCGCCTCGCGGGCGACGTCGAGCAGGTCCAGCGGATCGGCCGCGTCCGGCAGCTTGCTCATTCGGAACCCTCCTCCGGTGCGTCTTCCCCGGGCTCTGCGTCGTCCAGCGGCACGCCGCCTTCGGCCAGCAGCGTCCGGAAACCGTCTTCGTCAATGACCCGGACTCCCAGGGCTTCGGCCTTTTCCAGTTTGGTGCCGGCATTTTCCCCGGCCACCACGTAGTCGGTTTTTTCGAGACCGACCCGGAGGCCTTTCCGCCGCGGGCCAGGATGGCTTCCTTGGCCTCATCCCGGCTGAAGTTAGGCAACGTCCCGGTAACAACGACAGTCAGGCCCTCCAGCGTGCGGGGCATGGTTTCGTCGCGCTCATCGGCCATCCGCACTCCGGCCGCGGCCCAGGCGTCCACGATCTCGCGGTGCCAGTCCTCGGCGAACCATTCCTTCAGGGCGGCGGCAATGGTCGGGCCGACGCCGTCGACATGTGCCAACTGCTCTTCGGTGGCAGCGCGGATGGCCTCCATGGAGCCAAAGGCACCGGCGAGGGCGCGGGCCGCCGTCGGGCCCACATGCCGGATGGACAGCGCGACCAGAACCCGCCACAGCGGCTGGGTTTTGGCCTTCTCCAGTTCAGTGAACAGCTTCCGCGTGGTGGCGCTGGGCTCGGACGGTTTTTGGCGGTGCCCTTGGTGTAGAAGTACGGGACCAGTTCGGTGCCGTCGACCACGCCCTTGACGCGCTTGGGGCGTTCAATCCGCACGTCCGCCAGGTCCTCGACCTTGAGGTCAAACAGGCCGGCCTCACTGGTCAGCGGCGGGTTTTCCGGTTCGGCAGGCGAGGTGAGCGCGATGGCCGCCTCCCAACCGAGCGCCTCAATGTCGAAGGCGCCGCGGCCGGCCAGGTGGAACACCCGTTCCCGCAGCTGCGACGGGCAGGACTTGGCGTTGGGGCAGCGGATGTCCACGTCGCCCTCCTTGGCCGGCTTCAACTCGGTTCCGCAGGAGGGGCAGTGCGTGGGCATCACGAAGTCGCGGACGGGCGGATCCTGCGCGTCGCGGAGCGCCATGACCGGGCCGACTATTTCCGGGATAACGTCACCGGCCTTCCGCAGCACCACGATGTCGCCGATCTTGACCCCCTTGGCCTTCACCACGTCCTGGTTGTGCAGGGTGGCCATCTCCACGGTGGATCCGGAGACGAGCACCGGGGTCATAATCCCGTAAGGCGTGACGCGTCCGGTGCGGCCCACGTTGACGCGGATGTCCAGCAGCTTGGTGTTCACCTCCTCCGGCGGGTACTTGTAGGCCACGGACCAGCGCGGCACCCGGGAGGTGTTGCCCAGGGCCCGCTGGAGGGCGAAGTCGTCCACCTTGACCACAATGCCGTCGATTTCATGGGAGAGGTCGTGGCGGTGCTCGCCGTTCTCGGCAATGTACTTCAGCACTTCTTCGTAGGTGTCCAGCACCCGGTAGTAGGGCGACGTCGGCAGGCCCCACTGGTGCAGCAGTTCGTATGTTTCGGACTGGCTGGCAACGTTCAGGCCCTCGCGGGCACCGATGCCGTGCACATACATGCTCAGCGGACGCCGGGCGGTGACTTCCGGATCCTTCTGGCGGAGCGAGCCGGCGGCCGCGTTGCGGGGGTTGGCGAAGGGCGCCTTGCCCGCCTCCACCATGGTCTCGTTCAGGTGCGCGAATTCCTTGGAGGGGATGAACACCTCGCCGCGGATTTCCATTTCCGCCGGCAGGTTCTCCCCCTTCAGGGTGCGCGGGATGGAGGCGATCGTGAGCACATTGTGGGTGATGTCCTCGCCGGTGGTGCCGTCCCCGCGGGTGGCGGCCCGGACCAGTTCGCCGTTGCGGTAGAGCAGGTTCACGGCCAGCCCGTCGATCTTGAGTTCGGTCAGCCATTTGATTTTGGCGTCCGGCGCGATGTTGGCGACGGATGCTTCGGCCCTGCGCACCCAGGCGTCGAGTTCATCCAGGGAGAAGACATCCTCGAGGCTGTACATCCGCTGCAGGTGCTCCACCGGGGCAAATGCGGCGGAAACTTCGCCGCCCACTTCCTGGGTGGGCGAGTCGTTGGTGACCAGCTCCGGGTGCAGCGCCTCAATTTCCTCCAGACGGCGGTAAAGCTGATCGAACTCCGCGTCTGAAACCAGCGGCGCGTCGTCGTTGTAGTAAGCGAAGCGGTACCGGCGCACCTGCTCGGCGAGCTCCTGGTATTCCTCGCGCAGGTCCCCGGCGGGCGGGGTGTCGGTGCTGACCGACTCGACGGCGGCTTCAGTTTCCGGGGATGTCTTGGCTGTGCTCACCTAACCAATCTTGCCCCATCCGGCCCGCTGGCGGGAGCTACGCGCCGCGGCCGGCGAGGGCGGCGGCGCCGGGTTTGGAACGTGCGGCGTTCCCCTGGCCGTTCCGGTGTTCGAAATGTGCGGCCGAGATCATTCCGGCGGCTAGCCGATGTTCTGTACCGCGCTGCGGGCCGGGCACCGGCGCCGGACGCCGACTGGTCGTTCAGGTTCAGGGTCTGCTTGACCAACCCGATAATGTTCCGGGTTTCCGTGGCGGCGTTGCGGAAACGGTTCTCCACCGCCTGGTACTCCTCCGAAACGCCGTCCGCCTGAAAATCGGCCATGGCGGAATTGACCGCTTTCTCGCGCTCCCCGATGAGCGATTCGAGGCGGCCCACAATGGACTGGATATCCCCCTGCACGGCGGAGGAGGTGTCGGTGTCATAGCTCAAACGATCCTGGGACATTACAAACCCTTTCAAAACCGGCGAATATTTACGGTGGAAGCAACAGGACAATAAGTATCGATCTGCAAGTACCGATCAGCGGGATGAACCGAACCGGGCTGCATCAAAACTCGCCGCTCCCTGCTGCTGCTGGGCATTGTCCGCGGCTTCCTGGTCGCCCATCTGAAAGGACCGGTCCATTTCCGACTGCCCCATGAGGATCGCGGCAAGGGATCCGTTGAGTTCATTGGCAACCTCATCGGTCCGGGCCTTGAACTCGTCAAACCTCACCCGCCCTGAGCCGTTGAACTTGCCCTCCAGCGGAGCCACCGCCTGCACCAGCGAACGCACCAGCTGCCCCAGGTCCTCATTGGAAGACCCGGTGTGCTGTGTCAATGTCCCCAGCGTGTGCGAACCCATATCGAATTTCATCAGTGCCCACTTTCAGCGCGTGCCGCGCAGTCGTCCGGTTCGGTCCGGGAGCGGAAACCGGTCCCGTTCCCTGAAAATCTGTTCCGCCTGCCGGTGGCACCATCAAACGCGTCCCCCGGCGGAAACACCATGCAAAGACCCGCCCTGTGGATAACCGGCTCTCTCTCCGCGGGTGGGCAGGACCGCACGTTTTTCTCCCTCCGGATGGTTTTCGCCGGGAGGACGGGTCCGGCGGCGCGGCGGCGGCAACCTTGCTATGGGATGCGTCACCTGCTAGGCCTATTCCTACGGATAGGGCGGTCCGCCCCGGTACGACGGGGCCCGGGCCGTCGGCGGCGGACGGTGAAGGGAAGTGCACAGTGGCACGGAGGGAACCCCGCGTTGAAAACGTGGACGAGAAGGACATACAGGTAAAGCCTGCCAAGGAGTGGGCTGCCGGCGTGCCGGCTGTGTATCACTCGATGAAACCTGCGATCGAACATATGGGCGTAAAGCGCGCCCTGGACGCCACGTTCAAAATGAACCAAAAGGACGGCTTCGACTGTCCCAGCTGCGCCTGGCCGGACCCGGCCCACCGCAGCAAATTTGAGTACTGCGAAGAGGGCGTCAAAGCGGTCACCTGGGAGGCCGCGCCGGTGGTCATCTCCTCGGAGTTCTGGGCCGATCACAGCATCAGCGACCTCCGCAACCGCACCGAGTACTGGCTGGGCATGCAGGGGCGGCTCACCGAACCGGTGTACAAGCCGGCCGGCGAAGACCACTACCGTCCCATCAGCTGGGACGAGGCCTTCCGGATTGTGGCGGACAAGCTCAACGGCCTTGAATCCCCCCACGAGGCCGCCTTCTACACGAGCGGGCGCACCTCCAATGAGGCCGCTTTCCTGTACCAGCTCATGGTCCGGGGTTTCGGCACCAACAATCTTCCGGACTGTTCCAACATGTGCCACGAATCCTCGGGCTGGGCCATGGGCCAAACCATTGGAATCGGCAAGGCCACCGTCACCTATGATGACTTCGGCCAGGCGGACCTGATCATCCTGATGGGGCAGAACCCGGGGACCAACCATCCGCGCATGCTGACGGCCCTCGAAGGATGCAAGGCCAACGGCGGGAGCATCGTCGCGGTGAACCCGCTGCCCGAAGCCGGCCTGCGGCGGTATAAGAATCCGCAGAAGGTCCGCGGCGTGGCCGGCAAGGGAACGGAGCTCGCCGATCAGTTCCTGCAGATCCGCCTCGGCGGGGACATGGCCCTGCTGCAGGCCATCTCCAAACGCGTCCTGGAAGCCGAAGAGCGCAACCCGGGAACCGTCCTGGACCACGACTTCCTGGAGAAGCACTGCGAGGGCCTCGAAGACCTCCGGCAACACCTTGCCCATCTGGATGATGCCACCGTGGTGGAAGCCACCGGCCTGCCCATCGAAGAGATCAACGAGCTCGCCGAACGGTACCTGAAAGCCGAGAAGGTCATCATCACCTGGGCCATGGGCATCACCCAGCAGAAAAAAGCCGTGCCCACGATCAAGGAAATGATCAACCTGCTGCTCCTGCGCGGGAACATCGGCAAGCCGGGAGCCGGCGCGGCGCCCATCCGCGGCCACAGCAACGTCCAGGGCGACCGCACGATGGGCATCTGGGAGCAGATGCCCCCGGCTTTCCTGGACGCCCTTGGCAAGGAATTCAGCTTCGATCCCCCGCGGGACCACGGAACCGACGCCGTCGAAACCTTCCACCGGATGGAGGACGGCCGAATCAAGGTGTTTGTGGCCGTGGGCGGAAACCTAATTTCGGCCATCTCGGACACGCAGTTCGCGGAAAGCGCGATGCAGAAGACTGACATGACGGTCCAGATTTCCATCAAGCTCAACCGCTCCCATCTCATCACCGGGCAGGAAGCCCTGATCCTGCCGACCAAGGGCCGGACGGAACTGGACATCCAGGAAAGCGGGCCGCAGTTCGTGTCAGTGGAAGACACGGTGTGCGTGGTTCATGCCTCACGGGGAAACCTGACCCCGGTCGGCGACAATCTGCTCTCCGAACCGGCAATCGTCGCCCGGCTGGGCGCTCTGCTCGTCGGGAATAAAATCGACGCCGATTGGGAGGGGTATGAAAAGAACTACGACCTGATCCGCGAGCACATCGGCCGGGTCGTGGAAGGCTGTGACAACTACAACGAGCGGATCCGGCAGGACGGCGGCTTTGTGCTCCCCAACGGCCCGCGTGATTCGCGCACCTTCCACACTCCCACCGGCAAGGCCATCCTCACGGTCAATGATCTGGAAGCCGTGGAACGGCCCGAAGGCACCCTCATCCTGCAGTCGCTGCGCTCCCACGACCAGTGGAACACCACCATTTACGGGCACAACGACCGCTACCGCGGCATCCGCGGCGGACGCCACGTGTTGTTCATGAATGCCGCGGATATAACGGAGCTGGGGCTGACCGACGGCCAGTACGTGGACATCCACGGTGTACACCACGACAACGTGGAACGGGTCCTGCGGAAATTCCGCGTCGTTTCCTATCCCACGCCCCGGGCTGCGTGGCCGCCTATTATCCGGAGGCGAATGTCCTGGTTCCCATGGACCATGTCGCCGAGGGCAGCAACACTCCCGTGTCGAAGACCGTGCTGGTGCGGGTGGAACCAAACCGCGCCCCGGCTGGGGAGCAGTCCGAGGACTTCAAAACCCGGGCCCCGGCCTAGGCTCCCTGCCTGCCGGTTCGCCGGGCCTTTTTCCTGCCGTTTCGCCGGGCCTTTTTCGCCGGGCCTTTTTCGCCGGGCGGTTTGCCGGGCCGCCCGGCGAAGCGGCAGGTTGTCCCTCCCTTGCCGGGCGCCCGCGGCTTGCCCCCGGCCGGGCCGCTACTGTGCTGAGTCTTTCCACCCCGGCTGGTCCGGCCCCTGAGGCCTGTCGCGGCCAGCTGGAACGCAGTGTCGGCCGCGCTCTGAACAGCCTCGTCCGCTGCCTTCCGGCCGCTGGTCTTGGACAGCCCGGCAGCATATCCAACTACAAACGTGCTGATCAGGCCGGCGTTGTCCCCCACAGTTTTGGACGACTGTTCCGCCAGCTCCACCAGCATCTTGTGATCCACTTCCAAGTCCAGGATCTGCAGTGCCTGGGTGAGGCGCCGGCTCCATTCGCTCAGCGTGCGTTCTTCGGTGTCAGGGTTGGAACTCATGGCATCTCCTTCGGTGCGGACTGGTGCATCAAGAACTAGCATCGGCGGCTGCTTTGCACAACGCCCGGCCTGCGCGCGTCGCAGGGCGGACGGTGCGAAGTTATCCCCAGCCCTTGAGTTACGGGAGCAGGAAGGCGCCCCCGGTGCAAGGATGAACGCAACGTGTCCACAGGGCGAGGGGACCTCAATGGCCAGCGATTACGACAACCAACTCATCGAGTCCGTCACTGTGCGCCGCAACCGGCTGCTCACCGCCCTGCTCTTCGGGGAAAACCCCAATGAGCGCCGGTGGATGGACAGCTTGCGGCTGTTCATCCTCAGTGCCGCGGCCGCCGCCGTGATCGCTTCCGTCTGCGTCGGGTACTCCTTTGTCAGCAACCTGCTCGCCGAGAACCGCGCCAAGCAGGAACAGCAGGCCTACCAGCCGTACTCCGGGACAGGAGCCTGAGCCATGGCTCACCCTTTCACCCGGGTCACCCTCGTGGGCACCCGCAGGCATGTTGATCTGCTGCTGCCCTCCCATCAGCCCGTCGGGCTGCTCCTGCCGCAGGTGCTGAACCTGCTGGGCGATGCGCCGGCGGAGACGGTTGCGGCCAAGGTGCTGGTGGCGCCGGACGGTACGGAGCTGAACGCCGGCGCGTCCCTGAGCCAGGCCCGCGTCCTGGACGGGGCCAGACTGCTGCTGTGCAATGTGTCCGAAGCGCCTCCGGCTGCCGTCGTTTACGATGTCAACGACCTGGTGGCCGGCGAATCGGCAGCGGTTGGCGGCCGGTGGAACCGCCGCTGCCGGGACCTTACCACCGGAGCCTTCATGGCGGCAGGCCTTTGGGCGGGCGCGGAAATCCTGCTCACCGCGCTGGCCCCGAATACAGCCTGGTGGATGCTGTTCACCCTGTCCCTGCTCGGACTGGCCGCAGGATCGGCGGCAAACCGTCCGCCGCGCCGCGCCGCCTTCGGCTCCGCCCTGCTGGCAGCGGGCTGGCTCACCGGACTCGGCGGAGCCCTGCACCTGTACGGCGGCGTTCCGGAGCAACTTCCGCCGGCCTCGCTGGCCCTGGCTGGACTCTCCGTCCTGACACTCGCCGCGCTCGGAACCGGCGCCGCCCAGCCGCGTGCCTGGCTCAGCGGTGCGGCTGCCCTGGCCCTTGCCGCCGCAGTGTGGACTGCCGCCGGAGCCCTGTCCGGGGACCCCGTGCGGGCCGGCGCCGTCGCAGCGCTGGCGGGCGCACTGATCCTGGGGCTGCTGCCCAAACTGGCCCTGGCGGCGTCGGGCCTGGCCACGCTGGATGATCAACGGGCCAAGGGGCTTCCCAGCGCGCGTACCGATGCCGTCGGAGCGGTGGCTGCGGCCCACCGCACCCTGACGCTGGGCACGGCTGTCACCGCCCTCTCCCTGGCCCCGGCCCTGTGGCTGCTCGGCACCGACGCCGGCAGCCAGCGCTGGACGCTCCCCCTGCTGCTGGCGCTGACGCTGGCGCTCTTCCTGCGGACACGGTCCTTTCCGCTGGCGCCGCAGCGGGGTGCCCTGTATCTGACCGTCGCCGTGGGCCTGGCCGCGGTGACGGTGGCTGGCCTCCGTTTCCTTCCCGGCCAGCCATGGGTGGTCGGACTGGCCGTTCTGGCAGTTGCTTCGGGTGCCGCCGCGGTTCTCTCCGTCTCATTTCCCGACCATACGCAGGCACGGTTCCGCTTGCTGGCCAAACGCCTGGAATCAGTGGCGATTCTGGCTTCGGTCCCGCTTACAGTGGGGCTCTTCGGAGTGTTCGGCCAGCTCCTGGACAGCTTCTGATGGCCGGCGCCTTCGTGTCATCTGCCGAACCCCGGGCCCACGGCCGGCCCGGCCGCCCGGTTGCGGGGTCAGACGCCGCTGCGCCAATACGCCGCCTGCTGCGGACCCGGCCCGCAGAATCGGTACTGCACCGCGCGCTGGCGGACACCGCGTATCTGTTCCGCGGCGACGACTATCCCCAGCGGTTGGCCGAAGCAGCCGCGGGAACCCAGGTGCCGGTCACGACAGGGCGCCGCATCGCCGTGGTGGGTACCCGCGGCGGTGCCGGCAGGAGCACCGTCGCAGCACTGCTGGCGCGGATCTACGCGGCCATGCGCGCTGACACTGTTGCCGCCGTCGATCTCGCCCCCGGAGCCGGCACCCTCGCCCTGCGGCTGGGCGTTCCCCACGCGCCGCCGCTTGAAACCGCAGCCGCGCGGCTGCAGGCGGAGGCCCCCGATTCGCTGCACGGACTCGCCGCCCTCCTGACAGCCGCAGGACCGGCAAACCTGCTCGTCACGGGCCGGCGCCGGCCCGCATTGAACGCTGTAAGCGGCAACCCTGCCCCTCCAACCTCCGCGGCGTGGACCCCCGCCGGCCCTCTGGTCCCGCCGGTCTGGACTCCGGGCGGTCCCGCCCCGGGGTCCGGTGCTGCCGGAGAGGAGCCCGGCCGAAACGTTCCCGACGGCGCCTCCCGGATTTCACGGGCCATCTCCCGCTATTGCCCGATTACCCTCTTTGACTGCGGTGCCGGACTTACCGATCCCGGCGTGCTCTGGGCGGTGGAGAACTCACACGCGGCCGTTTTCGTGACACCGGCCAGCGTTGCGGGAGTGGAGGACGCCTTGGAATATGCCGCAGCCTGGCGCCGCCTGCCCGGGATCTCCGGAGTACCGCTGCTGATTCTCGTGGCGCAGCCCGCACCCGGCGGGTCCTTCAGCGCGTCGCGGGAAGCCGGACGCCTGCGCCGGGCAGGCATCGACGCGGTCCACCTGGGTCATGACCGGCACCTGGCGGCTGGGGTAGAGGTGCGTTCGTCCCTGTTGTCCCGGCGGACACGGCTTGAGGCAGCGACCGTGGCGTCCCGGGTTCTGTCCGCGGCATGCGCTCCGGAAACCCGGCCCCGGGCGGAATCGGCAACCGACCGGAACATGCGCTGATGAGCACGAAGATCCTGCACCGTCCGGCACGCACCACCGCGCCGGCGCGCACCATGGAGACCTTTACCCTGGATGCACCGCCGCCGGTCGAGGCCGGTAAAACCGGCATGAACATGATGTCTCTCGTTCCGCTCCTGGGAGCAGGAGTGTCGATGACCGTCATGATGCTCTTCCGCGGGTCCCCGCTGGCAGCCGTGGGAGCACTGATGATGATCGTGACCATCATCGCCTCGGTGATTATGATGCTTAGCCAGCGGGGCCGGCAGGGAAAGCAGCGCCGGGAGCAGCGGGAAAACTATCTGGAGTATCTGGAGCGCTCGCGGGCCACCCTTCGCTCCGATGAAGGCGCGGCCCTGTCCACGGCCCGGTCCGCCAGCCCGCCGCCGGATGCCCTGTTCGACGTCGTCCGCGACCCGCGGCGAATCTGGGAACGCCGGCGCTCCAACGAGGATTTCCTGCACGTGCGGATCGGAACCGGCGCGCGCCGCAACCGCGACATTACTATCCTCAATACCGGATCGGCGCTTGCCCAAACGGACACGTTCATGTCCGCCGAGCTGGAAATCCTCAAGCGGCGGTACGAGACTACTCCGGGGCTGCCCCTGACCGTGCCGCTGGATTGCGCCGGCAACATTTCAGTGGTGGGCTCACGCGGGTTCGTGACTTCGGTGGCACGGCTGCTGCTCATCGAAGCTGCCGCATTCCATTCCCCCGAGGACCTGCATCTGGCCATGCTCCTGCCGGAGGACCGGCGCGGCAATTGGGAGTGGGCAACCTGGCTCCCGCATTTGGCGGACCAGAGCAGCACCCATGCCACGGGCCCGGTCCGGCGGCTTGCCCCCACAGCGGATGCCCTGGGTGAAGTCCTTTCCGACGACCTGAACAACCGCTCATCCCTGGCCGCCGAGTCCCGCAAGAACTTCCTGCGCGGCGGCGTCGGCACGTCACTCCCCCGATTGTTGATACTCAGCGATTCCTACGGCCGGCTTCCGGCGGAGATCCGGCTCCCGGACCAGCAGGCGTCCGCCGCTTCACTGGGCATGACCACCCTCTTCCTGGTCGCCGACCGGCAGCAGGAGCCGGGCGAGGTGGCAGTGCGGATCACCGAGGCTGCCGACGGGGCTTTCACGGTGGAGAACTACCGAGGGGATCCGGTGCATCCGGACGTCGAGCACGGAACCCTGGACCGCCTTCCGGTGCCGCTGGCCGAGGCGCTGGCCCGGGAGCTGGCACCCCTCCGTCTGTCACCGGACTCGCTGGAGCACGACACTTCGGAAAACGCCCAGGGTTTCCTGGAAATGCTGGGGTTGTCAGCCAGCCTTGACGAGGCCGACATCCGGCGGCTGTGGAAGCCCCGCGGTGAGGTCGATTTCCTGCGCGTGCCGCTGGGTCCCGACGACCGGGGCCGCCCGGCGCTGCTCGATTTGAAGGAATCAGCGCAGTTCGGGCACGGTCCGCACGGTCTTTGCGTAGGCGCCACCGGATCGGGCAAATCTGAGATGCTTCGAAGCATGGTGGTCGGACTGCTGGCGACGCACTCTCCCGAAGTCCTGGCCATGGTGCTGGTGGATTACAAGGGCGGTGCCACCTTCGCCCCCTTCGCCGGTGCGCCGCAGGTCGCGGGGGTTATCACCAACCTGTCCGACGACGTCAGCCTGATCGAGCGCGTCTACGCCAGTCTGGCCGGCGAAATCCAAAGGCGGCAGGAAGTCCTCAAGGCGGCCGGCAACCTCGCCAACATCACCGACTATCAGCTGCACCGGCAGGAACTCCAAGCCGCAGGCCGCGACGTGGCGCCGCTGCCGCATTTGGTGGTGATCATCGACGAATTCGGCGAGCTGCTCACCGCCCGTCCGGATTTCATCGAACTGTTCCTCTCGATCGGCCGGATCGGACGTTCCATTGGAGTTCATCTGCTGCTTTCCAGCCAGCGGATCGAGGGCGGAAGCTGCGCGGCCTGGATACCTATCTCAGCTACCGCATCGGCCTGCGCACCCTGTCGGAAACGGAGTCCCGGACGGTTCTTGACACCCCCGATGCCTTTCATCTGCCCCCGGTGCCGGGCTTCGGCTACTTGAAGGTGGACACCACGACCTATACCCGGTTCAAGGCCGGATACGTCTCCGGGCCGCTGGAAGCCGCCCGGGAGGAGGATGTATCCGCGGGAACGGAGGACCAGCCGGAGGTCCTGCCGGTTCCGCGCTACGCGGCGACCCTCGCCCAGGCGCCGGCCGCAGTACCGGCCGCAGGCGACGGGGACAGAACCGGGGACCGGGGCGGTGCCGGCGTCGGCACCGCAGGCGCGCCGCCGTCCACCCCATCCTCCAAGCGGACCATGGGCCCGACCGTCCTCTCCACGCTGATGGAGACCCTGTCCACGTTCCCGCGCGCGGTGGCCCCCATCTGGCTTCCGCCCCTGCCCCGGGGCATCGCCCTGGACCGGGCCGCCGGCGGGCTCGCCGGGGACAAGGGACTGAGGCTGGCCAGCGGCGGATCCCTGCGGATCCCGGTGGGCCTGCTGGATGACCCGGCCAAGCAGTGGCAGGGAATCTGGGAGCTGGACCTGGCGTCCAACGGCGGCAATGCGGCCATCGTGGGCGGGCCGCAGACCGGTAAAAGTACTGCCCTGCGCACCATTGTGGCCGCATTGTCGCTGACCCACAGCCCCGCCGAGGTAGGGATCTATGCCATTGACCTGCTTGGCAGCAGCCTGCTGCCGCTGGACGGGCTGCCGCACGTGGGCGGGGTGGCGGTACGTACAAACCGGGAAGTCATCCGCCGGACCGTGGATGAGCTCCTGTCCATGCTCGCCCACCGCGAGCACGTATTCGAAAAATATCAGGTGGATTCCCTGTCAACGCTGCGCCGGCGCTGCTCGGCCGGTGAAATCCGCGAGCTGCCCAGCGCGGACATCGTGCTGGTCCTGGACGGATACGGACAGCTCAGCGATGAATTTGAAGACGTCGAAAAGGCTGTCCACGGGCTGATCAGCCGCGGCGCCGGCTACGGCATCCATGTCATTGCCACCTGCTCGCGGATGAATGAGGTCCGGATTTCCCAGCAGAGTTTCTTCGGCAACCGGATCGAGCTGCGGCTGGCTGATCCCGGCGATTCGTCCCACGGGCGCAAGCTCGCCGAGGCAGTGAGCACGGACAGCCCCGGCAGGGCGTTGACGGACCGCAAGCTGCAGGGACACTTCGCGCTGCCGCGGCTGGATTCCGATCCCGACGGCGGATCCGCTGTAGAGGGCCTGCGGGACCTGGTGGCGGCGGTAGCGGCCTCCACTCCGGAACGGGCAATGCAGGTCCGGGTCCTGCCCGGCGTGGCGTCCGCCGGCGCTGCTCCCACCCCCGACGCGGAGGCCTCCGTTCCGCTGGGGCTCCGGGAGACGGACCTGGGGACGGAAATACTGGACCTGCACGGCAGGGAACGGCACCTGCTGGTCATGGGCGACGACGGCTCCGGCAAGACCAATGTCATGCGCTCGGTGATCCGCCGGCTCCTGGAACAGCACCGCCCCGACGGCATTGTTTTCGCGGTGTTCGATCCGCGCCGGAGCCTGACCGGCGAAGTTCCGGCCGATTCGCTGGGCGGCTACGCCACCAGTGCCGCGCTGGCGGACCAGCTCGCCGCCGCCGTCGCCGGTGAGCTGCAGAAACGCAGCACGGCGGCTCCGGCGGAACTGGCGGGCCTGCCGCGCATCGTGCTGGTTATTGACGACTATGACGTCCTGACCGCCGGCGGAGCCTCACCCTGAGCCGAGTTAACCCCGTTCCTGCCGCTGGCACCGGAAATTGGCCTGCACGCCGTCCTGTCCCGGCGGGTCCGCGGGGCCAGCCGCGGCATGTACGAAGCGTTCTTTACTTCGCTGCGGGATTCGGGCAGTGCAGCCCTGATCCTCTCCGGTGACCGGGCGGAAGGCACGCTGATCAACGGCGTTCGGGCCCGAACGCTGCCGCCGGGACGGGCCCAGCTGATCCAGCCGGGCAGGCCGGTTCAGGTGCTGCAGCTGTTCCTTAACGACGGCGCCGTCCTCGCCGGCACCGGGTAGCGCCAGCGCCAGTGGCCGGCGCGGCCGTCAGTCGGTGCTGCCCGAAGCGGGCTGGGCCTCCGCTGCGCCGGGAAGAACCGCCGCCGGCACACTGCTTTCCAGGGAACCCTCGACGTCGACGACCAGGACGGTGATGTTATCGCGGCCACCGGAGCGCAGCGCTGCCTCCACCATGGAGGCGCAGGCGTCCTGCGGATTGGCGACCGAGGAGAGGATCTGCTGGAGCTGCGCGTCGCTGACCTCTCCGGTCAGCCCATCCGAGCAGACCAGCAGGCGGTCTCCGGGCTCCACCGGAATGAGCCAGTAGTCGGCGCCTGTGTCGCTGCCCGTTCCCAGCGCGCGGGTAACTACGTGGCGGCGGGGATGGATGAGTGCTTCATCCGGCGTAATCTGGCCCATATTCACCAGTTCCTGGACCTCGCTGTGGTCCACGGTGATCTGCTCCAGTGCTCCGTTCGTGAGGCGGTAGGTCCGGGAGTCTCCCACGTTGAAGACGAGCCAGCTGGGCCGGCCGGAGTCGCTGCGGACCAGGACGGCGCCGGTCAGCGTGGTGCCGGCACGGCCGCCCGTCGCATCGCGGATGCCGGCGTCAGCTTCGCGCAGCAGCAGCTGCAGGTCGGCGGATCCAACCTCAGGCAGGTGCTCGCCGATAAACGGTGCCTCGCCCAGCGTGCGGACGCAGATGCTGCTGGCCACTTCGCCGGCTTCGTGTCCGCCCATGCCGTCGGCGACGGCGAACACAGGGTCCGCGGCAATCAGCGAATCCTCGTTCTGGTCCCGGCGCAGGCCGCGGTCGGAAGCGTAGCCAAAGACTGCACGGACGTCCAGGCCCTGGGATGTCGTTTCGTCGGAGTTCATTCACGCCCTATCCGGAAGCTGCCCGTTGCGGTGGTTCGCAGTAGTGACACATCTTACGCATTTCTCCTGCTTACCCTAGCCGAATGCGCTGGACCTGTGCCCAACCGCCGGCGGGACTGCGTGCGGCGGGCCCGCGCGGGCGGACAGCGGGGGCCGCCGGCCGTCAGTCGAGGATCAGGCCGGGCCCGGTGCCCCGGGCAAGGGTGACCGGGTGGATTTCTCCGAATCCGCGGACGTTGCGCGGCTGGTGCGGAATCAGCACAAACCGGTCGTTGTGCCGCAGGGCGGCGGCTGTGGAGGCGTCCGTCAGGACGGTGCCGGGCTCCGCGAGCGACGTCAGCCGCGACGCCAGGTTGACGGTGGGACCGTAAATGTCGCCCAGCCGGGAAAGCACCCGCCCCCAGACCAGGGACACGCGGGCCGCCGGCAGCAGGTCGTCTTCGGTGAAAGCCTTGGCCAGTGCAAGGGAAATTTCGGCTCCGGCCTCGGGCGTCTCGGCGTTGAAGAGCACTTCGTCGCCGATGGTCTTAACCAGCCGCCCGCCGCCGACCGAAATGATCTCCGCGCACTTGTGCTCGAAGCGCTGGACCATGTGCGCCAGCGTCTTCTCGTTCATCTGCCGTGACAGGGAAGTGTAGGAAACCAGGTCCGCAAAGCCGACGGCGCGGGCCAGCGGCAGCGGATTGTCATCCGAGGCGGAACCGTCGTGGCTGGCCAATCCGGCTTCGGCCCGCAGCGCCAGGCGCTGCACGGCGGAGTTCATCTGCCGTTTCCAGGCGTAGACAAGTGTTTTTTCCAGCGGCTCGATCAGGGCCGGGAGGGCGGCGACGAGCGCCTTGCGGGCTTCGGCGTCGGGAATCCCGCGCTGCACCACCATTTCCTCCACCAGCGCTTCGATCTGCCACACCACCATCCGGTCGGTCATCTGCCCGATGGAGCGCATGATCGAGATGGCTGCTTCCTCGGTCAGCTGCTCATCCCGGACCAGTTCGATCACCGTCGTCAGGGCCTCCCGGTCCTGTTCGGTGAAGAACACGGCGTCGTCGTCGAGATTGGGGAAGCCCATTGCCCGCCAGAGTTTGCGGGCGGAGAGCAGTGACACGCCGGCCTCGGCTGCGGCCTCGCGCCGCTTCAGGGTGCGCGGGCCGCCGATTAGCTGGGCTTCGAGCCTGCGGACGTCCTCGCGGTCAATGGCGGCCGAGGCAGCGCCGGAGTTCGTGCCGCCGGCGCCGCCTGTACTGTCTGCACCTGCGGAAGGCCGGGCGTTGTCCGAAGACCCGGCGCCGGGCCGGGCCCGGGGAGGAACGGCCGGCATGGACAGGGTCATGGGCTCCGGATCGGCTGTACGGTCGGCGTCGCGGCCTTCTTCACTCATGTTCCCTCCCTTCGTAGTCGTAATCCCCATTTCCTTCCATATCTACACCATCGAACATGGCGGTCAGCGGCAGCTCCCCTATCGCAGCCAACACAATGGCCTTGAACTTGTGGACCTCCGGAACGTGTTCGTAGTGGACCACCCGGTCGTAGCCGACGTCCACCGCCAGCGTCCCTGAACGCTGCATCCGGTCCGTCACGGTCTGCCACACCTCGAGCTGGAAAACCGATGCCAGCGCCAGTTCGCGTTCCCGCCGGCCCAGCACGCCCTGCCGGTGAATCAGGCGGCGGTTCGTCACGATATAGCGCGCAAAGGCCCAGCGCAGCACCGGCGGGAGGCTGAAGCGCATCAGCAGCACGGCGGCAACGGCGACGACGGCGGCCTGCAGATACGCATGCCAGCCGGCCACCTGCCCGGGCAGGGAATCCCGGTCAAGATAGCCGTAGCCGAATCCGGCGGCGGCGCACACCAGGACGGCCAGGGCAACGGGCCACACCAGCTGGCGGGCGTGGGGCCGGCTGGCCACGATGATGCGTTCGCCCGGCGCCAGGTCCAGCCGGATTCTCACGCCTGCACGGCGCGCAGGTGCACGACGTCGCCCGCCACCACCGCATGCCGCTCACCAAGTTCATCGACCAGGATCAGCGATCCGTAGGTATCCAGGGCCACCGCGCGTCCGGTCAGGGTTTTTCCGCCGGGCAGCTCGGCGCGAACCTCCTGCCCCAGGGTCACCATCCGCGCCCGGACCTTCTCCAGCAGCGAGGTCCCGTCCGTCCACGGCCGGGAGGCATCGCCGTCGACTGCGCAAAACTCGCGGTACGTGCGGGCCAGTTCACGCAAATAATCCTCGAGCAGAATGTTGCGGTCGGTGGTGGAGGCGTACTCCATCAACAGCGAGGTGGCCGTGGGAACGGGCAGGTCCTCGTCCGTCAGCGACACATTCATCCCGGCGCCGACGACGACGGCGGGAGGAGCTCCGCTGGAATCCATCACCAGCTGCGCCAGGACTCCGGCCAGTTTGCGTCCGTCCACCATGACGTCGTTGGGCCACTTCAGGCGGGCTTCGACGCCGGTGCGCCCGGCCACGGATCCGGACAACGCCAGCGCGGCCAGCAGGGACAGCCAGCCGTAGGACTGGGTGGGAAGCGGCCGGCCGGCGTCGTTGACCGGCCGGAGCAGGACACTGACAAACAGCGATGAACACGGCGGGGCAATCCAGGCCCGGCCCAGCCGCCCCTTGCCGGCGGTCTGCATTTCGGCGGTCAGGACCGACAGGTCCGGAAAGCCGGAGGGATCAAGCCGTGCTGCGTCGGCCAGGTCCGTGTTCGTGGAACCGGTTTCTGCCACGACGTCCAGCCGGGGCAGGGGGCCCTGCGGCGCCAGGAGCGCAGCCCGCAGGCGCTCCTGATCAAGCCCCGGTCTTTCCATGCTGGAGTAGCGCAAATGCATGCTTCCGATCTTACGCGGGTGCCCGGACATTCCCGCCTGTCCGGGTCCCGCCGCCGGCCGCGCCGGTCCGTGCCGCCGCCGCCCTTACCCCGCCGGTCCACCGGGCCGGGCCGCCACCGGGCCGGGCCGCCACCGGGCCAGGTCCCGGGCCGTGCCCCGGCACCGCAGCATCCCGCCGTCGTGCCGCCGCCTCCCTTACCCCGCCGGTCCACCGGGCCAGGTCCCGGGCCGTGCCCCGGCACCGCAGCATCTCGCCGTCGTGCCGCCGCCGCGCAGGGAATACGCCCTCCTAGAGGAAGAAGTCCTGCATCAGCTGGTCTTCGGGCGCGCCTAGTGAGTAGGGGCGGAAGTCGGTGATGCCTTCCTCGCGGAGGACCTGCTCATCGGTGTAGAAGTTGCCGGTGGTTTCGCGGCTGGGGCGGGTCAGGACGGCGTGGGCGGCGTCGGCCATGATGTCCGCGCTGCGCGAGGCGGCGGCCATCTTTTCGCCGCCGAGGTTGCGGATGGCGGCCGTGTCGATCGCAGTGACGGGCCAGAGCGAATTCACGGCCACGCCGTCGTTCTTCAGTTCCTCCGCCAGCCCGAGCGTGGTCAGGGACATCCCGTATTTGGCCATTGTGTAGGCCAGGTAGGATCCGGCCCACTTGGGATCGAGGTTCAGCGGCGGGGAAAGCGTCAGGATGTGCGGGTTCTCCGACCGGCGCAGGGCGTCAAGGGAGAATTTGGAGAGCATGAACGTGCCGCGGACGTTGATGTCAGCCATCAGGTCGTAGCTCTTCATGGTGACATCGTCGGTGTTCCGCAGGTCGATGGCGGAGGCGTTGTTCACCACGATGTCGATGCCGCCGAAGCGCTCGACCGTCTCGGCCACGGCACGGGCGACGTCGTCATCATTGCGCACATCGCCAATGATCGGCAGGGCCTTGCCGCCGGCCGCCTCCAGCTGCTCTGCCGCGGTGTAGACCGTGCCGGCCAGCTTGGGGTGGGGTTCGGCGGTTTTGGCCATGATGGCGATGTTCGCGCCGTCGGCAGCCGCGCGCAGCGCAATGGCCAGGCCGATGCCGCGGCTGCCGCCGGACATGAGGATGGTGCGGCCGGCGAGGGAACGGGTCTGGGCATCGGATGTGAGAGAAGTCATGGCAACAGGCTAATACACCGCAGGACAATATGTTACTCACCAGTAACATCCGTCTGGGGAGTTCGTCTGGCGGGCACCTCTGCCGTTCAGTGCCCGGCGGCCCGTCCGTTGTACAGATAACGGGCCTCCACCCCATCCGTTGTACAGATAACGGGCCTCCACCCCATCCGTTGTACAGATAACGGGCTTCCACCGACTCTTTGAGCCCGTTATCTGTACAACGGAATCCAGCACCGGCCGAAGACGCCGACGCCGGACAGCGGACGCCACTAGCTGTCAACCGTCCCCGTACCGCACAACCCCGGCCAAGCCCAGCAGCGCGAAATTGTAGGATCCCTACACCGGGGCTCAGCGAATGCCCTCACTAGACTGGATAAATCGCCGTGCACGTTGTGCAATTCCTACTTAACGCAGAAATCCCGCACCAGCACCGCCCGGCACACGCCCCATCCACTCAGCATTCCGGAGACCAGATGAGCATCGACCAGGACCTTGATCTGCAGACGACAGCCGGCAAGATCGCTGAGTACCGCCGCCGCCAGGCGCAGGCTGAAATGCCCTCCGGCCCGGCCGCAGTTGAGAAGCAGCACGCCCGCGGCAAGCACACCGCCCGGGAGCGCATCGAGATGCTCGTTGATGCCGGATCCTTCGTCGAGCTCGACGCCCTGGCGGTCCACCGCTCCACCGCGTTCGGCATGGAAAAGAAGAAGCCCCTCGGTGACGGCCTGGTCTCGGGCTACGCCACCGTGGACGGCCGCCCGATTGCCGTCTACAGCCAGGACTTCAGCGTGTACGGCGGGTCGCTGAGCCAGGTCAACGGCGAGAAGATCGTCAAGGTCCAGGAACACGCGCTGCGCAACGGCTGCCCCGTCGTCGGCATCCTCGACGGCGGCGGCGCCCGCATCCAGGAGGGCGTGGCCTCGCTGGCCATGTTCGCCGATATCTTCCGCAACAACGTCCATGCCTCCGGCGTGGTGCCTCAGATTTCACTCATCATGGGTCCGTCCGCCGGCGGCGCCGCCTACTTCCCCGCGCTCACCGACTACGTGGTGATGGTGGACAAGACCAGCCACATGTTCATCACCGGCCCGGACGTCATCAAGACCGTGACCGGTGAGGACGTGGATATGGAAACCCTGGGCGGGGCGCGGCAGCACAACGCCAACACCGGCACCTCCACCTACCTGGCCTCCGACGAAGAGGACGCCATCGAGTTTGTCCGCGAGCTGCTGGATTTCCTGCCCTCGAACAACCTCGCCGAAGCGCCGCTGGCCGCCTTCGCGCAGGACCTGGAAATGAACGACGGCGATCTGGCCCTCGACGAGCTCATCCCCGACTCCGCTAACCAGCCCTACGACATGCGCGCGGTGATCGAGCAGGTCCTCGACGACGGCCACTTCCTCGAAATGCAGTCCCTCTACGCGCCGAATGTCATCATCGGCTACGGCCGGGTCGAGGGACACACTGTCGGGATCGTCGCCAACCAGCCGATGCAGTTCGCCGGCACCCTGGACATCGCCGCCTCCGAGAAGGCCGCCCGCTTTGTCCGCAACTGCGACGCCTTCAACATCCCCATCCTCACCTTCGTCGACGTCCCGGGGTTCCTGCCGGGCACCGACCAGGAGTTCAACGGCATCATCCGCCGCGGCGCCAAACTGCTCTATGCCTACGCCGAGGCCACCGTCCCCAAGCTCACCGTCATCACCCGCAAGGCGTACGGCGGCGCGTACATCGTGATGGGTTCCAAGAAACTCGGTGCGGACCTGAACCTCGCCTGGCCCACCGCACAGATTGGCGTCATGGGCGCCCAGGGCGCGGTCAACATTCTCTACCGCGGGCAGCTCAAGGCAGCGGCCGACGCCGGTGAAAACGTTGAGCAGGCCCGCGCGGACTACATCGCGCAGTATGAAGAAGAGCTGCTCAACCCGTACCAGGCCGCCGAGCTCGGGTACGTCGACGCCGTCGTCGCCCCCTCGGAAACCCGGCTGCAGCTGATCCGCGGGCTCCGGGCACTCCGCGACAAGCGGGCTTCCCTGCCGGCCAAGAAGCACGGAAACATTCCGCTGTGAGTGCCTGGGAGCTGCCGGATCCGTGGGACCGGACGCCGGAGCCGGCCGCGCCGCAGCCGCCGCTGTTTTCCGTCCTCGGCGGCAATCCGTCGGCCGAGGAACTGGCGGCGCTCACCGCCGTCGTCATGGGCCTGAACGACGGCGGTGCCGCCCCGCGTGCCACTGCCGAATCCGCGCGCCGGACCTGGAACCGGCGGCGGATGCTGAGCCTGGCGCCCAAGCCGGGGCCCGGTTCCTGGCGGCGCAGCTTCCGCTGACCGCGCAGCTTCCGCTGACCGCGCCCCGCCGCTGACCGCGCAACGGCGGGAGCGGCGGGCGCGGCGGGAGCGGCGGGCGCGGCGGGAGCGGCGGGCGCGGCGGGCGCGGCGGGCGCACGTTACACCACCGGCTGCGAACGCGAGATGAACGCCGGGTTCGCGTTAGGCTTCACCTGTGACCCAACAGACTCCTTCCTCAGATCCCCTGTCCTTCGCTGGTTCGCACAACCGCCAGCCGACCGCCATCGACGCCGTTGCCGATGCCTTCACCGAATCACTGCTGCAGCTGGATCCATCCCTCGCCACCTCGCTGGGTATCCCCGGGCGTGAGACCGAATACGCGGATTACTCCCCCGCAGGCCTGGAATCCGTCGCGGAAGCCATCCGGGAAACCCTGGAGCGGCTCGACGGGCTCCAGCCGGCCGACGACGTCGACAGCGTCACCCTCGATGCCATGCACGAGCGGCTCGGCCTGGAACTGGAAATCCACGAGTCCGGCTGGAACCTCTCGGACCTGAACAACATCGCCTCGCCCGCCCAGGAGATCCGGTCGATCTTTGACCTCATGCCCACCGCCACGGTGGAGGACTGGCAACACATCTGCGGCCGGCTGCACAACGTCTCCGACGCCGTATCCGGCTACATGACCTCTCTGCGCGCCGGCAGGGAACGCGGACTGCTGCCCGCGAGCCGCCAGGTGCAGATTGTCATGGAACAGACCGCCAAGTACGCCGAGGACGGCGGCTTCTTTGACGACTACACCGCCAAGGCCGCACTGCCCGACGGCGGGGCCCTCCCGGAGAGCCTCACCGCCGCCCTGCGGGCCGGCGCCGACTCCGCCCGCGCCGCCTACCGCAACCTTGCCGCATTCCTGGAAACCGAACTGCTGCCGGGGGCTCCCGAAAAGGACGCAGTGGGCCGGGAGCGTTATGCCCTGATGTCCCGCCGTTTCCTCGGTTCCGCCGTGGACCTGGAGGAGACCTACCAGTGGGGCGTGGAGGAACTTGACCGGATCATCGCCGAGCAGGAAGCCGTAGCCGAGCAGATTCGTCCCGGAGCCTCCGTCGAAGAGGCCATGCGCCTGCTGGACGAGGATCCCGCCCGGCAGCTGCACGGCACGGACGAACTTCAGGCCTGGATGCAGGGCCTGGCTGACCGTGCCGTGGCCGACCTCGCCGGTACGCACTTTGACATCGACGGGCCCATGCGTGAGATCGAGTGCATGATCGCCCCCACGCAGGAAGGCGGCATCTACTACACCGGCCCCAGCGACGACTTCTCCCGCCCGGGCCGCATGTGGTGGTCCGTTCCCGCCGGCGAGGACACCTTCACCACGTGGAAGGAGACGACCACCGTTTACCACGAGGGCGTTCCCGGACACCATCTTCAGATTGCAACGGCGACGGCGGCCCGCGGACTCCTCAACAACTGGCGCCGCAACATCTGCTGGGTGTCCGGCCACGGCGAAGGCTGGGCACTGTACGCCGAACGGCTGATGGACGAACTGGGCTACCTCAGCGACCCCGGGGACAAGATGGGCATGCTCGACGCGCAGCGCATGCGGGCCGCCCGCGTGGTCTTCGACATCGGCGTGCACCTGGAACTGGAGGTTCCCGAGCGCTGGGGCTCCGGCATCTGGACGGCTGAGAAGGGCTACGAGTTCCTGAAACAGAACCTTGCGATCTCCGAGGGACAGCTGAACTTCGAGTTCACCCGCTACCTCGGCTGGCCGGGCCAGGCCCCGGCCTACAAGCTGGGCCAGCGCCTGTGGGAGCAGATCCGGGACGAGGTCCGCAGCCGCGAGGGCGAGAACTTCGACCAGAAGGATTTCCACACGCGGGCACTTTCCCTGGGTTCGGTCGGCCTGGATACCCTCCGGCGGGCACTGCTGGAGGCTTAGCCGGCGGGGCAGGGCCGCAGCGCTCACCGGCAGCCCCAAACCGGACCCATCCGCGCGACATTCCTCACAGCAGGATCCGGAATAACCCCCGGAACGGGCCATTCACCGCCACGTTCCGGGGTTTCGCCTGCTCGGCGCGAAACACCCAGTTTTCTTGACGTAACATTTCGCAACCGACGGTCGAATCTGGTAAGAGTCCGGCACTACTATCTTCAAGTGACCACACAGACTCCCTCCCCTAAGACTTCCTCCGGCCGCAGGTTGCCGCGGTGGATGACTGCATTCGGGCCGCAGATCATCATCGCTCTCATTGTTGGCCTGCTGCTGGGCCTGCTGGCCAAGAACATGGGCACCGTCGGCGACGGTGAGCCCAACTGGCTGACGACCACGCTGAACACCATCGGCACGAGCTACGTCTCGCTGCTGAAGGCCGCCGTCGTCCCCCTGATCTTCACCGCCGTCGTGAGCTCGATTGCCAACCTGCGCGAGGTGTCCAACGCCGCCCGCCTGGCCTGGCAGACACTGCTCTGGTTCGCCATCACGGCGCTCATTGCCGTGGTGATCGGCATCCTGCTGGGTGTGATCATGCAGCCCGGCGCCAATGCCGACGCCGAGCCGCCCGCCGAGTACGAAGGCGGCACCGGAAGCTGGATGGGCTTCCTGACCGGTCTGATCCCGGCGAACTTCATGGGCCTGACAGCCTCTTCCACCGCCGTCGACCCGGAAACCGTCACCACGGCACTGAACTTCAACGTGCTGCAGGTACTGGTCATCGCGATCGCCGTCGGCATTGCCGCCCTGAAGGTGGGCAAGCCCGCTGCTCCGTTCCTGGCCCTGAACGCCTCTGCCCTGGCCGTCATCCAGAAGGTCCTCTGGTGGATCATCCGCCTGGCCCCGCTGGGTACCGTGGGTCTGATCGGCCGCGCCGTGGCCACCTACGGCTGGGACACCATCGGCTCGCTGGGCATGTTCGCGATCGCCATCTACGTTGGCCTGGCCATTGTCCTGTTCGTGGTTTATCCGGTACTCATCAAGGCCCACGGTCTGTCCATCCGCCAGTGGTTCTCCGGCGCCTGGCCGGCCATCCAGCTGGCCTTCGTTTCGCGCTCTTCCGTGGGCACCCTGCCGCTGACCCAGCGGGTGACCGAGCGGAACCTGGGCGTATCCCGGGCCTACGCGTCCTTCGCCGTGCCGCTGGGTGCCACCACCAAGATGGACGGCTGCGCCTCGATCTACCCGGCCATCTCCGCCATCTTCGTGGCGCAGTTCTTCGGCATTGACCTGGGCTTCACCGATTACCTGCTGATCGCCCTGGTGTCCGTACTGGGTTCGGCCGCGACCGCCGGAACCACCGGCGCCGTCGTCATGCTGACCCTGACGCTCTCCACTCTGGGCCTGCCGCTGGCCGGCGTGGGCCTGTTGCTGGCCATCGACCCGATCCTGGACATGGGCCGCACCGCCGTGAACGTGGCGGGTCAGACCGTGGTCCCCGCGATCGTCGCCAAGCGCAACGGCCTGCTGGATGCGAACATGTACAACGCCAAGCGCACCGGTGATCCGTTCGCGGACGACTCCTCCGAGATCGCCGACGAAGTGACCGAGGCCGTCGAGGACACAGTGCCCGCCACTGTTCCCGCCGCTCCCCGGACGCGCTGATTCACGCGGAGCGCTGAGCGAGGCGGAGCACTGAGTGACTCGTTGCTGCTGAGTGACTCGTTGCTGCTGAGTGACTCGTTGCTGCTGCCGCGAGGGCCGTCCCGGATATCCGGGGCGGCCTTCCGCGTTCGGCGGGCTATTTCCGGCGGGCTGCTCCGGCGGGGCCGGCCCGGCGACGCGTCCCGGCGGGACTTCCCGGCGGGACTTCCCGGCGGGACTTCCGGCGGGCCGGTGCATGGGCCCCATGCACCGGCCCCATACACGGGCCCGGCTAGGCTTGAGGGGTGACTGACCTGAATCTCATCCTCGCTTCCGCTTCCCCCGCCCGCACCAAGCTGCTGACCAACGCCGGAATCACGCACAGTGTCCTCGTGTCCGACGTCGACGAAGACGCCGTCACCGCCCGCTACGGCACCTCGGACCCGCATGACACCGCCCTGCTGCTCGCCCGGGCCAAGGCCGAAGCCGTGGCCGGGCTGCCCGAGGCCGAGGGATCCCTGGTGATCGGCTGCGACTCGGTTTTCGAGTTCGACGGCGAAGCCCACGGCAAGCCCTGGGAGCCCGAAGTTGCCCGCGAACGCATCCGCCGGATGAGCGGAAACGTGGGAGTGCTGCATACCGGGCATTGGCTGGTCGACTGCCGCGACACCGAAGATGACGGTTCGGGTGCGACGCTCGGCGGCGTCAGCTCCGCGTCCGTGCATTTCGCGAAGCTCACCGACGAAGAAATCGATGCCTACGTTGCCACCGGTGAGCCGCTGCAGGTGGCCGGTTCGTTTACGATCGATTCCCTGGGCGGGGCCTTCATTGAGAAAGTCGACGGCGATCCGCATGCCGTGGTCGGGCTTTCCGTGTCGATGCTCCGCGAGCTGCTCGCAAGCGCCGGCGTGAAGATCACGGACCTCTGGGACCGGTAAGACATCCTCCCCGGCATCCGTTGTACAGATAACGGGCCCATCCCGGCTCCGGCGGCATCCGTTGTACAGATAACGGGCCCATCCCGGCTCCGGAACCCCGTTATCTGTACTAGCGATGACTCCGGGAAAAGGAATGACCCGTTTAGGACGGGCGCCAACCTGCTATGGCCAGGCCACGGCGCACCTTTGCGCTAACAGCGCGGTGCCCCGAGCCAGATCCGTTTTGCTGATTTTCACCTGCACCCAGCCGAGCTCAGCCGTCTTCAAATCCCGATAGTGGTCCCGGGCCTGCTGCTCTGCGGTGAGATGGTGCGCGCCGTCGTACTCCAGACAGGTCCGATATTCGTTACAGCCCAGGTCCACCCAGACCTGCGCTTTTCCGCCCTTGTCACGAATGGCGACGTTAGGTACGAATTCCGGCATGCCCGGATCTTTCGACAGCATGAGCCGCAGCAGGGTTTCGCGTGGCGAGTCCACCCCCACACGAAGACAGTCCAGCGCCGACAGGCATTTACGCAGATGGGCAACACCTTTCCTGCCCTCTATAAAGGCCCGGAGGTCTTCCAAGGGGACGAGTGCGTGCCGCGGCGGACCGAAACCCCGATGGTGCTCGCTTACTATCTGATCGCCCGTGACAATGAGCTCTTCCACAGACAGCAGTCCGGCAAGGTCGAGCCAAGTACGCGCTATCCCGGTCACGGCCAGGCCCGCAATCGTGCCCGTGTCTTCAGCGCTCAGGTCCAAACGGTGGCCTTCAACATTTCTCCTCCGAGGTGCACTCTTCCCAGGCCCGCGGCTCAGGTGCAGCACGGGTTCTTCCTCCAGCCGCCGCGGCAGCACCAGGCCGTGGAGCCTTGCCGCGGTGGAATGGCTGATGACTGCATCCGGCAGCAGGTCCAGGTACGGCCGGCAGCTCATTGCAAGGTTCACCGCCGCGCCCCGCGGAATTCGGATGGAACGGCTCGGAGTGCGGAGATCGGAGGCACGAAGCCGATCAACCCCTACCCCCAGCGCTTTAGCTTCGACGACGGTGAATGGTTGCTCCCCCAGTCGGGGAGGAAGCGCGTTCGGATGTCTCATGCATTCCATAAACCATCTTCGGCCGGGTTGACGACCGCCAATGGGTTCCGCGGTGCATAACCGGATCAACGCATCCAGCTGTGCAGGGATACCCGGACTAACCGAACCCGATTGTAGGGTCCCCACAACGAAACGCATCGTCCCACGCACAAACAGCACGCATTATGGCCGGAAACCACAAAACCGCGCTAGGCTCCGAACAGATCAAAAGGAGCCAGTGCATTCAATGAGCCAGTTCAACCCCGCGCCCGCCGGCGACCCGCAGAACCCGCAACTGACACAGCAGACGGAGCAAACGCAGCAGGTCCGGCGCATCACCAAAGTCCTGATCGCCAACCGCGGTGAAATCGCGGTCCGCGTCATCCGGGCCGCCCGGGACGAGGGCCTGGCGTCGGTCGCCGTCTACGCCGATCCGGACCGCGACGCCCTGCACGTCCGCCTCGCCGATGAGGCATACTCCTGCGCGGCAGCACAGCGGCGGAGTCCTACCTGGACATGGGCAAGATACTCGACGCCGCCCGCAAGTCCGGCGCGGACGCCATCCACCCGGGGTACGGGTTCCTGTCGGAGAACGCCGAGTTTGCCCAGCGCGTCATCGACGCCGGCCTGACCTGGATCGGACCTTCCCCGCACGCCATTTCCTCTCTCGGCGACAAGGTGCAGGCCCGCCATATTGCGGCCAAGGTCGGCGCACCGCTGGTTCCAGGTACTGCCGATCCGGTAAAGAACGCCGCCGAAGTCCTGGACTTCGCCGACGCGCACGGCCTGCCGCTGGCCATCAAGGCTGCCTTCGGCGGCGGCGGCCGCGGCATCAAGGTGGCCCGCACCCGCGAGGAAATTCCGGAAATGTACGACTCAGCGGTCCGCGAGGCCACCGCCGCCTTCGGCCGCGGCGAGTGCTTCATCGAACGTTTTCTGGATGCCCCGCGGCACGTCGAAACCCAGTGCCTCGCCGACGCGCACGGCAACGTCGTCGTCGTCTCCACCCGTGACTGCTCGCTGCAGCGCCGCAACCAGAAGCTCGTCGAGGAAGCACCGGCACCGTTCCTCACCGAGGAACAGAACGAGCGCCTCTACGCCGCGTCCAAGGCCATCCTGCGCGAAGCCGGGTACCAGGGCGCGGGAACCTGCGAGTTCCTCGTCGGCACCGACGGCACCATTTCCTTCCTCGAGGTCAACACCCGCCTGCAGGTTGAGCACCCCGTGTCCGAGGAAGTCACCGGCCTGGACCTGGTCCGCGAGCAGTTCCGGCTGGCCCGCGGCGAGGAGCTCGGCTACGGCGACCCCGAGGTCCGCGGCCACTCGTTCGAGTTCCGCATCAACGGCGAGGACCCGGGCCGCAGCTTCATGCCCGCCCCGGGAACCGTGGAGACCTTCAAGCTGCCCTCGGGTCCGGGCGTGCGCGTGGATTCGGGCATCGAAGCCGGCGAAACGGTGGGCGGAAACTTCGATTCGATGCTGGCCAAGCTAATCGTCACCGGCGCCACACGCGAGCAGGCCCTGCAGCGCGCCCGCCGGGCCCTGGCCGAAATGGAAATCACCGGCATGCCCACGGTGCTGCCGTTCCACGCCGCCGTCGTCGCTCACCCAGATTTCGCCCCGGCGGACGGGCCGTTCGCCGTGCACACCCGCTGGATTGAAACCGCGTTCAATAACACCATTCCGGCCTGGTCAGGGACCTGGCCTCACAGCACGACGACGGCGGCCGCCAGCGCGTCACCGTCGAGGTGGGCGGCAAACGGCTCGACGTCGTGCTCCCGGCCGGCCTGGGTGGCTCCGGCAACGGCAGCAACGGGGCGGCCGGGCGGGGCGCAGCCAACGGAAAGGCCCGCAAGACCTCCCGCACCCGCGGCGGAACCAACCCGGCAGCCACCGGCGAGGCCCTGACCTCCCCGATGCAGGGCACCATCGTCAAGGTGGCCGTGCAGGAGGGGGCGCAGGTCGCCGAAGGTGACCTCGTCGTCGTGCTCGAAGCCATGAAGATGGAGCAGCCGCTCACAGCGCACAAGTCCGGCACCGTGTCAGGCCTCAGCGCCCTGCCCGGCGCGACGGTTTCCGCCGGTGCCGTGATCGCCTCGATCCTGGACTAGCGGCGCCAGCCCCGCGAGGCGGAGCAGCGCGGGCCCCGGCCAGGCGGAGCAGCCCCGGCGTGCCGCGGCCCCTTTCCGGCACAGCAAAAACGGCTCGGCCCCTTCCGGGGCCGAGCCGTTGTCGTTGGAACGCCGGACCGCTAGCTGGAGTGGTTCGTGTAGTCCACGTCTTTGGTGTCCTTGGTGACGAACAGGGCGATCAGCGTCAGTACCGCCATCGAGGACAGGTACACGCCCACCAGCCACGGGCTGCCGTCCGCTGCCTGCCACAGGGCCACCGCGATGAACGGGGCCACGGCGGCACCGAGGATCGAGGAGACGTTGTAGGCGATGGCGGAGCCGGTGTAGCGGACGTTCGTGGGGAACAGTTCCGGCAGCATGGCGCCCATCGGCCCGAAGGTCAGGCCCATCAGCGTGAAGCCGATGATCAGCAGGGCCATCACGCCTACGGTTCCGCCGTCGAACAGCGGCGCAAAGGTGAAGCCAAAGAGGAAGATTGCTGCAGTCACGGCCAGCAGTGTCTTGCGCCGGCCGAACTTCTCGGCAAGCGGCCCGGAGACCAGGGTGAAGATACCGAAGAATACGACGCCGATGATCAGCATGACCAGGAAATCGTTGCGGGCATAGCCCAGTCCGGCGGCGAAGCTTTCCGGATCGAAGGTCTTTCCGGCTGACTCGGCGGCGGCGCGCGCGGCGTCCTCGGTCTTGGCGGCGGTCCCGTAGGACAGCGTGAAGGTGGTCATCAGGTAGAACAGCACGTAGGTGGCCAACATGATGAACGTGCCGGCAATCATCTGGCGCCAGCTGTACTTGAACGCGCGGCTCAGCGGCAGCTTGCTGACTTCACCGGAGTCAACGACCTTCTGGAAGGCCGGTGTCTCCACCAGCTTCAGCCGCACATACAGGCCGATGATCACCATGACGGCACTGGCCAGGAATGGAATCCGCCAGCCCCAGGAATCGAACGCCTCGGCATCGAGCTGGATGCTGAGGATCAGGAACAGCCCGTTGGCCAGGATGAATCCGATAGGGGCGCCCAGCTGCGGGAACGTTCCCCAGACGGCGCGCTTGTCCGCCGGCGCGTTTTCCGTGGCCAGCAGCGCGGCGCCGGACCACTCCCCGCCGAGCGCCAGCCCCTGGGCAAACCGCAGCACCACCAGCATTGCCGGCGCCAGGATGGTCCAGCCGTCGACGGCGGTGGGCAGGCAGCCGATCAGGAAGGTGGCGATGCCCATGGTCAGCAGCGACGCGACCAGGGTTCCCTTGCGGCCGACCTTGTCCCCGAAGTGCCCGAAGACGATCGAGCCGAGCGGGCGGGCGATGAACGCCACGCCGAAGACGGCGAAGGAACTCAGCAGCGCAGTGACGCCTTCGGCGTTCGGGAAGAACAGCCGGGGGAACACGAGGACTGCGGCGGTGGCGTAGACGTAAAAGTCATAGAACTCGATGGACGTGCCGACGAGGCTGGCAACGATCACCCGGCCCTTGGAATTGGCCTTGGCCGGTGCCGATGCCGGCACCGCGGAGGGATTCGTAGTAGACATTGGAGGTCTTTCGGAAGGTGGGAGTGAAGATACCGACCATGGTAGGTGTGCCGTTTCACCATCCGGACATCCTGTCCAGCATTTGGACACATGTGTCAGATTGCTGCTGCTCGGCAGGGGTCGATGGCGGGCCGGGACGGATCAACGACGGCGGCGGTCGCCGTCCGCGCAGCAGTTTCGCACCATTCCTGCACCCGTTGTACAGCTAACGGGCTCAACCGCGCGGGATAGGCCCATTATCTGTACAACAGAGTTCCTGCGGACCGTAACAGCGCACCCGTTGTACAGCTAACGGGCTCAACCGCGCGGAATAGGCCCATTACCTGTACAGCGGATTTCCTGCGGACCCGGATCGCGTACCCGCCACACAAAGCCCGCACCCGCGGCGGAAGTTACTCCACCGCGGATGCGGGCCGGAACCGGACAGGTGCGGCTGGGACCGAACCGGCGGGGCCGGGGCCGGACCGGACCGGACCGGCGGCAGTTTCGCACCATTCCTGCACCCGTTGTACAGCTGACGGGCTCAACCGCGCGGAATAGGCCCATTATCTGTACAACAGAGTTCCAGCGGGCCCTAACAGCGCACCGTCACACACAAAAGCCCGCACCCGCGGCGGAAGTTACTCCACCGCGGATGCGGGCCGGGACAGGCAGAAACCTACATGTGCACGTGCAGCCGGCGGGCGGCCTCGGAAATGGAACCGGTCAGCGACGGGTACACCGTGAACGTGTTGGCCAGGTCGTCCACGTGCAGCTTCTGCGTCACGGCGATGGCAATCGGGAAGATCAGCTCCGAAGCACGCGGCCCCACCACGACACCACCGATCACGGTACCGGAACCCTTACGTGAAATGATCTTCACGAAGCCCTCCTTGATGTCCATCATCTTGGCGCGCGCGTTGGTGTGCAGCGAGAGCTTAATGACGTCGCCCTGGTAGCGGCCGTCGGCGATGTCCTGCTCAGACACGCCCACTGACGCGATCTCCGGGGACGTGAAGATGTTCGAGGCGACGTTCTTGAGCTTGAGCGGCTTCACGCCGTCGCCCATCAGGTGCGCAATGGCGATCCGGCCCTGCATCGCGGCCACCGAGGCCAGATTGAACACCCCGGTGCAGTCGCCCGCGGCGTACACGCTCGGGGCCGTGGTGCGGGACACGCCGTCGACCTTGATCTGCCCGCGCTCGTCCAGCGCCACCCCGGCCTCTTCCAGCCCGATGCCGGCGGTGTTGGGTATCGCGCCCACGGCCACCAGGCAGTGGCTGCCCTCCACGACGCGGCCGTCCTGCAGCGTCACCACCACGCCGTCGCCGGTGTTCTTCACGGTTTCGGCGCGGGAGCGGTTCAGCACTGTCATGCCCCGGGCCTGGAACACGTCCTCGAGCACGACGGCGGCGTCGGCGTCTTCTCCGGGCAGCACGCGGTCGCGGCTGGAGACCAGCGTGACCTTGGTGCCCAGTCCGTTGTACGCGGAGGCGAACTCGGCGCCGGTCACACCGGAGCCAATGACGATCAGATGTTCGGGCACCTCGGTGAGGTTGTAGATCTGCTTCCAGGTGAAGATGCGTTCGCCGTCGGGCATCGAGGTCTCGAGCTCGCGCGGACGGGCCCCCACCGAAATCAGCAGGGCCTCGGCTTCCACGGTTTCGGTGCCCTTTTCCGTAACGACCTCAATGGTCTTGTGGTCCAGCAGCCGGCCTTCGCCGATCATGACTTTCACGCCAACCCGTTCAAGGGTGCGGCGGATGTCGTTGGACTGTTCCTTGGCCAGGGCCAGGAGGCGGTTGTTGACCATTTTCAGATCAGCCACCGCGGGCTGCCCGTCGTCTCGGAAGTCAACACCAAGGAGGAGGCCGAGGCGAAGCGCGTCATCACGTCGGCGGTCGCGATCAGGGTCTTGGAGGGAACGACGTCGGTCAGCACGGCTGATCCGCCCAGCCCGTCGCGCTCCACTATGGTGACGTCGGCGCCGAGGGAGGCCGCCACCATCGCGGCTTCGTATCCACCGGGGCCGCCGCCGAGGATCGCAATTTTTCGGGCAGTGAAATCAAGTTGGGTCGTCACAGTTGTCCATTCTGTCCCATCCCCGCCCGGCGCTCAAACGGTGGGACAAACGGGTTCACGGTGCCGCAGGCCCGGGGCTCCTGCAGAGCGGGCCTTCTCGCGGTAGGTTGGATCAGTGAGCAACGATCCCTTTGAACTAGCCCAGCAGGCCGCCAAGTACATTGCCGAGAAAACCGGCGTGCCCCACCACGACATCGCCCTGGTCCTCGGCAGCGGCTGGGGTGAGGCCGCCGACCTGATCGGCGAGACCACCGCCACCCTGAACGCGAGTGAGATTCCCGGCTTCTCCGCACCGGCCGTGCAGGGACACGTGGGCACCATCCGTTCTGTGCTGACGCCGTCGGGCAAGCGCGCGCTGGTCCTGGGCGCCCGCACGCATTACTACGAAGGCAAGGGTGTACGCGCCGTCGTGCACGGTGTCCGCACTGCCGCCGCCGCCGGCGCGAAGGTCATGGTCCTCACCAACGGCTGCGGCGGCCTGAACCCGCAGTGGAAGCCCGGCACGCCGGTGCTGATCAGCGACCACCTCAACCTCACGGCCGCTTCCCCGCTGGAAGGTGCCACATTCGTGGACCTGACCGATCTGTACTCCTCCCGCCTGCGCGATCTGGCCCGCACCGTGGATCCCACCCTGGACGAAGGCGTCTACGCCCAGTTCACCGGTCCGCACTACGAAACTCCGGCCGAGGTCCGCTACGCCAAGACCATCGGCGCCGATCTGGTGGGCATGTCCACCGCTCTGGAAGCCATCGCCGCCCGGCACGCCGGCATGGAAGTGTTCGGCATTTCGCTGGTCACCAATCTAGCTGCGGGCATCAGCTCCGAGCCCCTCAGTCACGCCGAGGTCCTGGAATCCGGGGCCGCAGCCGGTCCGCGGATTTCCCGCCTGCTGGCTGACATCATCGGCAAGCTCTAGCCAGCTGCCGCGTCCCACATTCCCGATCCGTAGGTACACCCCATGACGCTAAATCCCACTGAGCCTGACGAGCTCATGACCGCTGCCCTGACTTGGGCTGATGAAGATCCCGACCGGGCAACAGCCGCGGAACTGCGGTCCCTGGTCGCTGAACTGACGATCGACGGAGCCGCGGGCGCGGCTGCCGCCGAGGAACTCGAAGACCGCTTCAGCGGCACCCTGGAGTTCGGCACCGCCGGCCTGCGGGCCGCCCTGGGCGCCGGCCCGCGCCGGATGAACCGGGTGGTGGTGCGCCGCACCGCCGCCGGCATTGCCTCCTTCCTGCAGGACACCTCCGGCGACAGGTACACCCCCAGCGCCGTGATCGGTTACGACGCGCGGCACAACTCGCACGCGTTCGCGCTGGAAACCGCCGCCGTGTTCAGCGCCGCGGGCATCGAAACGTTCCTGCTCCCCTGCACGCTGCCGACGCCGGTGCTCGCCTACGCGGTCCGCGCCCTGGACACCGATGCGGGTGTCATGGTCACCGCCAGCCACAATCCCGCAGCGGACAACGGCTATAAGGTCTACCTCGGCGGCCGGACTGTGAAGGGGCCTGGCAAGGGCGCGCAGATTGTCGCTCCGTACGACGCCGAAATTGCCTCGCGCATCAATTACGCCGTGCCGCTGAACAGCATCGACACGGCGCCGGAGGGGTGGACGGACGTGTCCGAGTCCATCGTCGCCGATTACATCAATGCCGTGGACCGGCTGGTCGCCCGCGACCGCTATCCGGAGCGGGACCTGAAGATTGTCCTGACCTCGCTGCACGGCGTCGGCGGGGACACCATGAAGTCGGTGCTCAAGGATGCCGGCTTCCGCAAGGTCGTTCCGGTGGCGGCCCAGGCCCAGCCGGACCCGGATTTCCCCACGGTCGCGTTCCCCAATCCGGAGGAGCCCGGTGCGCTGGACCTGGCGCTGGAGACCGCCGTCGAGCACGGCGCGGACCTCGTGATCGCCAACGATCCGGACGCCGACCGCGTGGCCGTCGCCGCGAAGAACCCGGCCGACGGGCAGTGGTGGATGCTGCGCGGCGACGAAGTCGGTGCCCTGCTGGGCCGGCACCTCTGCCGCCGGATTACTTCCGGGCACTGGAAGGTCCGCGGCGAAAAGACCCGCGCCGGCGTCGTTTTTGCGAACTCGATCGTGTCCTCCCGGCTGCTGGCCCGCATCGCCGAGGCCGCCGGTTTCGCCCATGTGGAGACCCTCACCGGCTTCAAGTGGATTTCCCGCGTACCGCATCTGACCTACGGGTATGAGGAGGCGCTGGGCTACTGTGTGGCTCCGGGCATGGTCCGGGACAAGGACGGCATTTCCGCGGGTTTGCTCGTGGCCGAGCTGGCCGCCGCGCTGAAGGCCGACGGGCGCACCCTCTTTGACGAACTCGACGACCTGGCGGTGGAGCACGGTCTGCATTTGACGGACCAGCTCTCCGTCCGCGTCTCCGACCTGGGCCTGCTGGGTGCCATGATGGCACGGCTGCGCGCGGAGACCCCCGTGTCGTTCGCCGGCTCCCCGGTGCGGAGCGCTGTGGACCTGGCCCAGGGCAGCGCGGACCTGCCGCCCACCGACGGCCTGAAGTACCTCACCGGGGACGGCACCCGGGTGATCATCCGTCCGTCGGGCACCGAGCCCAAGCTCAAGTGCTACCTCGAGGTGATCGTTCCCGTGGAGTCCGCGGCGGATCTGCCCGCGGCCCGCGAGCAGGGGCGGGCCCGGCTGGATGCGGTGCTCGCGGATGTGAACGCCGCCCTGGGCCTGTAGCCCGCGGCGGACCTAGCCCGGGCGAGACTTAGCCCGGGTTAAGTCTCGCCGGGAGGCCGACGCCGGCCTGCGGGAGGGTGTGTCCCTCCCGCAGGATGCCGGCCACCTGGTCGGCGGGCAGCGGCCGGCTGAAATAGTAGCCCTGCCCGCTGCAGCAGCCCATTTTGTACAGCTGCCCGGCCTGGGCTGCGGTTTCGATGCCCTCGAAGACCGCTTCCATGCCGGCGGACTGAATCAGGTTGTGCACGGCGTCCACGAACCGCAGCTGGCCGTCGTCGTCGTCAATGTCCTCGATCAGCGACCGGTCGACCTTCACCGTGTCCACCGGCAGCCGGCGCAGGTAGCTGATGGAGGAATAGCCGGTGCCGAAGTCATCGATCGCCAGGCCCACCCCCAGTGCCTGCAGGGATTTAAGCGAGTAGGTTTCCACCTCTCCCCCGGTAACAAAGGCGCTTTCGGTGATTTCCAGGATCAGCGACGACGGCGGCAGCCCGGTTTCGCGCAGCGCCCGGCGCACGTAGTCCACGAGATCCATGCTCTGCAGTTCGGACGCCGCGAGATTCACGCGCATTTGGAAGCTGTCTTCCGCCGGCACCAGGTCCTGCCAGCCGGCGAGCTGCTCGAGCGCCGCCCGCAGCACCCAGCGGCCAATCCCGACGATGAGCCCGGTCTCCTCGGCCACCGGTATGAACGCGTCGGGCATGATCATGCCGCGGACGGGATGGTTCCAGCGCACCAGCGCCTCGACGCCCTGCAGCTTCCCCGTCTCCAGTTCCACAACCGGCTGATAGGCCAGCTCCAGTTCACCGCGCTCGGCTGCGTGGCGCAGTTCCCCGGCCATGTCCCGGCGCAGCTGCCGGCTGTACAGCATCACCGGTTCGAAGAACTTGATCCGCTGCTGGGCGTCATCCTTCGCCGCATACATTGCCGTGTCGGCGCGCAGCAGGATGTCGCTGGCGTCCTCGCCCGGCGCGGCCAGGTGGATGCCGATGCTCGCACGCGGCCATACGTCCAAATCGTCGAGGTTGATCCGGCGCTTGAGCGCTTCCATGATTTTGGATGAGGCGGTCCGTGACTGCTGCATCGTCGATACGGGCAGCAGCACCGCGAATTCGTCACCGCCCAGGCGCGCGACGACGGTGTCGGGTCCGGACGCTGTGACGAGCCGGGCGGCGATTTCCATCAGGACGAGGTCTCCGGCATGGTGGCCAAAGCTGTCGTTGATGTCTTTGAACCCGTCCAGGTCGATCATCAGCGCCGCGGGTCCGGGTTCGCCGTCCTTCCGGGCGCTGACCGCGGCGTCGAGTGACTGCCGGAGCGAGGACCGGTTTCCGACGCCGGTGAGCGGATCCGTCATGGCCATGTGCTGCATTTGTTCGTGGGCGTCGCGCAGCTCCCGGGTGCGGGTTTCGACCCGGTCCTCGAAGTCCGCGTAGACCTCGCTGAGCTCCCCGGCGAGCAGGTTAATGCCGGTGATGACGGCGTCCACCTGGTCCCGCGCCTTCGACGTCGGAATATAGGTGTCCAGGTCTCCGGACGCCATCCGGATAATGCCTTCGACGACCTGGCTCAGCCGGTCGTCGCGGGGCTCAACCCAGGCTCCGGCATGGGGTTCACCGTGGACTTCGGCGTCCTGTTCGTGACCCGGATCAGGCAAGGGTGCGTTTCCTCTCCAGCCACGCCAGCGCTTCCGGTTCCGCCGAGAAGTAACGCGTGGGGCAGGGCAGGGTGTTTCCGCCGAGGAGGAAGTTGGCGATGACGCGGTCCACGGGCGAGACACCGAGGACGGCGACGGCATCGAGCGAGCGAGTGGTGCCGAAGACCGTCCGTGCGCCCCGGGTTAGTGCTTCGATCCCGGTGAGGACCAGGAGCACAAGTGTTTTGCCGGTGCCGGTCAGCCTTTCCACGTCTTCGGCTGCGGCAATGGCCATCGACTCGGTGACCACCGCACCGGCCGGCAGGACCAGGACAATGTGCCCTCCGGCGCAACATAGATTTTGGGGGCACCGACCGTTGGAAGTTCTGGGATCTCGCCGGTGTCAGCCGGGCTAGACTTTTCTGGCTCGATGGAGCTGGAAAGGTCCTTGTAGTCCTGCTGTGTCATGCTTCCCCAGAAGCGTCTCGACTATCCCTGTGCGCTGACTCCGCCGTCTCATTGCGCTTCTACGTTAGCCGCGCACTCGCCGTTTCGGGAGCTGCATCTGTCTCCGCTTGTATTTCCCTGCTAGTTACCGTTGATGTTTTCTATAACACGCCTGGCCTCCGAAGCCATTCGGTGGGAGCCATGAACTATGAATACTTTTTCAGAATGGGAAGCCGCGGCCAATGCCTCATCATTCCGCCCCAACTCGTGCAAAGCAAGGGCTGCAACATATTCGACCTCGGCGAGAGTGTGATCCGGCAGTATACTTCGATGCTCAAGAATCTCATCCAACCTCTTGGCTGATTCCTCGGCCTTTCCGGTGAGAAGCAGCCAGTGCGCCCGTGCCATTGAAATCTCAAGCTGCTGAAAGGGGCTCCCCCAGTAACGGAATTTGCCAGTTCAGCACGCTCGATACACTCAAGGGTTTCCACATCGGCGATGCCCGCAGCGAGGCGTACAAGTGCCGACCCTTTGTTGAACAATGCCCATGTGTTTACGTCATTACCCGGCGCCAAATTTTCGGCTGCCAACGAATGATAACGCACACCTGCCTCGGGATTGTCCGCCAGGAACGCTACGTTACCGACAGCCCAATATGCCTTACCAGCGGTTTCCGCATCACTCCCTTCATCCGCGAGCCGAGCCATGTCCAGGGCGTATTTCCATGCCTCGGCGATCTCACCGCTCTCCGCAAGTGCTGCGACGAGACTGTGGAGCATTTCCATCTCACCGATTCCGTCATCCGTATCGCCGCCGCCCAGGGCAGCCACTTCCTGAGCCAAGACCAGCGACTCACCCACCTGGCCCAGAATGCCAAGGGCCCGGGAATAGAGCGCTTTCGCGCGGGCGAGCATCCTGGGGTCGGATTGTATGGCCGGATGTTCAGCAAGTTCCCTCGCACTAACAGCAAACTCCTGCATCAGCCCCAATTCCAATTGACATTCCGCCAACAGCAGGCTCATCCGCCAATAACCAACCGCGTCCTCGGACGTCAGTGCCTTCTCCGCAGCTGCTGCCGCATGCTCCCGGGCGGCTTGGTATTCCCGGCGTTCCCAATGCTGGCGGGCTCTGTACTCATTCAGGATTTGGTCTACGGAGTTATCCACGTTCCACGGCACCTTACTTCGCGCTCGTTGGCGGTTGTTTCACAATGCAGACTACTCCAGGTCCTGCTGAGTCGCCTGCTTGTTACCAGTCCGAAGGAATGAGAGGTTCCAGTGAAAAAATTTGTCTGTGCATACCCAAAAAACCGATCCGACGCGGTTAAATCTCAAGTTTCGTCAGTAGTATTTACGGTGTCACTGTTGAATCCGCTCACACCTACTTGGAGGACCCAAATGAAGAAACTCGGATCTGCGCTGCTGCTGGCAGCAACTATCGCTGTTGTAGGTGCCGCGGCGCTTGCGTCGGCAGCCACCCTCAATTCGGCACCCATTGTCGAGCCTGCCGGAAAGTGGCCCATCATTCTCTAACGCAGTAGCTACACAGTAAGATAACCGCCTTTTGGTCGGGGACTGGTTTCAATGCCTTCCCCGGCCATAAGTTTTCCCTCCCTGCCTCCCACCCCGCTGTGGCAAGATAGTGGGCATGTCTACCCCCATTGCGTCCTACATTGACCACACGCTCCTTAAGCCCGAGGCCAGCCGCGAGGACATCCTGAAAGTCTGCGCCGAAGCCGCGGAGTACGGTTTCAAGTCCGTCTGCGTGAACCCGCTTTGGGTCGGCACCGTGCACAACGCGCTCAAGGGCAGCGGCGTACTTACCTGCTCCGTCATCGGCTTCCCGCTGGGCGCCACCACCACCGAGGTGAAGGTCGTCGAAGCCCGCGGCGCCCTGCAGGACGGTGCCGATGAGATCGACATGGTCATTGACATCGCCGCAGCACGCCGCGAAGACCACGACGCCCTGGTCCGGGACATCGCCGCCGTGGCGGATGAAGTCCACACCGGCGGCGGCATCCTGAAGGTCATCATTGAAACCTCGCTGCTCACCGACGAGCAGAAGGTCACCGCATGCCGCGCGGCCGTGGAAGCAGGAGCTGATTTCGTCAAGACCTCCACCGGTTTCAACGGCGGAGGAGCCACGGTGGAGGACGTCGCCCTCATGCGCCGGACGGTCGGCCCCGACCTCGGCGTCGAGGCCTCCGGCGGTGTTCGGTCCCGCGAAGACGCCGAGGCAATGATCGACGCCGGAGCCACGCGTATCGGGGCAAGCTCAGGTATCGCTATTGTTAAGGGTGGGAATGCCGCGTCGGACTACTGATCCGCCGGCTACTGAACACTTTTTGAAACGGAGAACACCATGGCAGGAACACGGTCCAAGCAGCCCACGCACTCGGGTGAAGGGCACCTTGTCAGCAACCTCGTCACCTTTGTCATCTTCCTGGCCATCTTCCTGGTCGGGCTTTACTCCCTGACCTGGCTGACGCTGGACAACTTCTGGCCGATGGTCATCTGCCTGGCACTGGCCACGCTGGCCTATTTCGTTCCGTTCCTGATGGGCCGTTCCGACACCGCCAAGGTTCTGGCCGAAGGCCGCGTACCCAGCGAGTAACAGCACCAGAGCTTCATCTTCTGCGCGCAGCCGCTCCGGCTGCGCGCAGAAGTGTCTAAGCGGCGGACCTGAAATCAGGCACCTTCGCTGCCCGGGCATCACCGGACGGCAGGCAACTGAGTAGTTAGTAGGTGATCCGGTCCTTCATACGCGTACCAACTACGCTCAGCGGCCGGTAAGGCCCCCACCTATATTCGAATTCATGAGCACCATTATGTCGCGCCGCGAATGGCGCAGGGACCGGGCCGTTCAGCGGCGCATCACCCGGATCGGGTACGGGATCGTTATTGCCACCGCGGTGATGTGTGTCGCCGTCTTTATCGTGGCCCTGACCCAGCCGGTCTGACCCCGGGCAGCGCCAGGCCACCCGGGCCGCCCCTACTCTTTGAACACCGCGTCGACGACCTGCTGCGCCCAGGCCAGGATCTCGGCGTCGACCAGGTCCCGTCCGCCAATCCGGGCGGTCTTAGGCTTGGGCACCAGCACCGCATTCAGCGCCGGCTTGATTTGGGCCCCGGGGTACATCCGCTGCAGGCGCATGGTGCGGGATTCGGGCAGGTCCGCGGGAGCGAACTTGATGAAGTTCCCCTGCAGCGCCACGTCGGTCAGGCCTGCTTCGCGCGCATTGACCCGGAAGCGGGCCACCTCAATCAGGTTCTTCACGGCCTGCGGCGGCTCGCCGTACCGGTCCACCAGTTCCTCCAGGACCTCGTCGATCCCCTCGTATGTGACGGCCGAGGCCAGCTTGCGGTAGGCCTCCAGCCGCAGCCGCTCCCCCGGGACGTAGTCATGCGGCAGATGCGCGTTGACCGGCAGCTCAATCTTCATTTCCGCGGCCTTCTCCTCGGCCTCGCCGCGGTAGTCCGCCACGGCTTCGCCGACCAGCCGGATGTACAGGTCGAAACCGACGCCGGCAATGTGCCCGGACTGCTCCCCGCCGAGCAGGTTGCCCGCACCGCGGATTTCCAGGTCCTTCATCGCCAGCTGCATGCCCGCGCCGAGTTCGTTGTGCGTGGCCACTGCCTTGAGCCGTTCCAGCGCCACCTCGCCCAGTGGCTTCTCCGACGGGTACAGGAAGTACGCGTAGGCGCGCTCCCGGCCGCGGCCCACCCGGCCGCGCAGCTGGTGCAGCTGGGACAGACCGAAGTGGTCGGCCCGGTCCACGATCAGCGTGTTGGCATTGGAAATGTCCAAGCCGGTCTCGATGATGGTGGTGCACACCAGCACGTCAAAGCGCTTTTCCCAGAAGTCCACGATGATCTGCTCGAGCTTGGATTCGCTCATCTGCCCGTGCGCGACGGCGATGCGCGCCTCCGGCACCAGCTCCTGCAGGTGCGCGGCGGTGCGGTCGATGGAGGAGACCCGGTTGTGCACGAAGAACACCTGGCCTTCGCGCATGAGTTCACGGCGGATCGCGGCGGAGGCCTGCTTGTCCGTGTATGGGCCCACATAGGTCAGCACCGGATGCCGTTCCTCCGGCGGGGTGGCCAGCGTGGAGGTTTCCCGGATCCCGGTCAGCGACATTTCCAGGGTGCGCGGAATGGGAGTGGCGCTCATGGCCAGGACGTCCACGTTGGTGCGCATCTTCTTCAGCGCTTCCTTGTGCTCGACGCCGAAACGCTGCTCCTCATCCACGATGACCAGGCCCAGATCCTTGAACTGGACCTCCTGCGAGAGCAGCCGGTGCGTGCCAATGACCACGTCCACGGATCCGTTCCTCACACCTTCAACGGTTTCCTTGGCCTGCTTGGAGGTCTGGAACCGGGACAGCGATTCCACCCGCACGGGGAAGCCGGAGAAGCGTTCGCCGAAGGTTTCCATGTGCTGCTGGGCGAGCAGCGTGGTGGGCACCAGCACCGCCACCTGCTTGCCGTCCTGCACGGCCTTGAACGCGGCCCGCACCGCGATCTCGGTCTTGCCGTAGCCCACGTCGCCGGAGACCAGCCGGTCCATGGGGATTTCCTTCTCCATGTCGGCCTTGACCTCGTTGATGGTGGTCAGCTGGTCCGGAGTTTCCACGTACGGGAACGCCTCCTCCAGCTCACGCTGCCACGGGGTGTCCTTCGCGAAGGAGTGTCCCTTGGATGCCATCCGCGCCGAGTAGAGCCGGATCAGCTCGCCGGCGATCTCCTTGACTGCCTTGCGGGCCCGGGACTTGGTCTTGGCCCAGTCCGAGCCGCCCATCTTGGACAGCACCGGCGTTTCCCCGCCCACGTAGCGGGTGATCTGGTCCAGCTGGTCGGTGGGCACGAAGAGCCGGTCGCCGGGACCGCCGCGCTTGGCCGGCGCATATTCCAGCACGAGATATTCGCGCACGGTCTTGCTCGCACCGGCGCCGGTGGCGCGCTGGATCAGCTCCACGAACTTGCCGACACCGTGCTGTTCATGCACCACGAAGTCGCCTTCGTGCAGCTGCAGGGGGTCGACGGCGTTGCGCCGCTTGGAGGGCATCTTGCGCATGTCGCGGGTGGAGTAGGCACTGGCCCTGCCCAGCAGGTCGGCCTCGGTCAGCAGCCCGGTCTTGAGTCCGTCGAACACGTAGCCGCGGCCGGCGCTGGCGGTGGTGATCGAGATGATGCCGGGCACCGGTTCGGTGTCCACGGAGTCGGTGAGCGACGCCGGAATGTCGTTGTCCTTGAACAGCTCCGCCAGCCGGGCGGCCGGGCCGGGGCCTTCGGTCACGACGACGACGCGCCAGGCGTCACGCACCCGGGAACCGATGAAGTCCATCATCTCCGCAACGTCGCCCTGGTAGCCGCGGGGTTCCCGGGCGTTGATGGTCAGGGTGTCGATGTCCAGGACGGTTTCGTCGTCGGGGTTGAATGAGGTGATGGACCACCAGCCCACCGAATTCGCCAGGGCGGCGGAACGGGTGTCCGCCAGGGACCGGAAGCTCGCCGCTTCCAAATCCGCGCTGATGCCGGCGGACAGGTCCAGGGGTGCCGCACCGCCGTCGGACGCGGTGGCCCAGGCGGCGGCGAGGAACTCCTCGTTGGTGGCCGCCAGGTCATGCGCGCGGGACCGGACCTTCTCGGGCTCCACGATCACGGACAGGGAGCCGGCGGGCAGCTCGCCCATCAGCGGCACCATTTCATCCACCAGCACCGGAGCCAGGGATTCCATCCCTTCCACGGCGATGCCGCCGGCGATCTTTTCCAGCATGTCCGCTGCGGCCGGCATCTGGCTCTGCAGCTTCGCCGCGCGGCTCATTACCGAGGAGGTGATCAGGATTTCCCGGCAGGGCGGGGCATACAGCTCGGTGGGATGCGTGATGTGCGGGCCGGTGAGGGTGCGCTGGTCGGCGACGGCGAACCAGCGCATCGAGTCGACCTCGTCGCCGAAGAAGTCGATCCGGACCGGATGGTCCTCGGTGGGCGGAAAAACATCCAGGATGCCGCCGCGCACGGCAAACTCGCCGCGGTGCGAGACCATGTCCACCCGCGCGTAGGCCGCTTCCGAGAGCTGCTTGACGACGGCGTCGAACTGGCGCTCTTCCCCCACCTTCAAGGAGACCGGCCGCAGGTCACCCAGCCCGGCCACCAGCGGCTGCACGACGGCGCGCACCGGCGCCACGATGACGGAGATCGGCTGCCTTTCGGGATGGGCGAGCCGGCGCAGCACCGACAGGCGCCGCCCCACGGTGTCCGAGCGCGGGGAGAGGCGCTCGTGCGGCAGGGTCTCCCAGGACGGGAACTCCTCGATGCCGGCCAGCGGCAGGTAGGAGCGCAGGGCCGCGGCCAGGTCCTCGGCCTCGCGGCCCGTCGCCGTAACGGCGAGCACCACGGGAGGCGCGGCGGCGGCCGTGCCTGTACCGGCGCCGTCGTCCGCGCTGTCCTTGGCCGCTTCGGCGAGCCCGTCGACCATTTCCGCCAGCAGTGCCGCCCGCATGCCCTGCGGGGCGCCGATCTGCAGATCCTCGCTGCGCCGGTCGGGGGTGCGCGACGCGAGGGTTCGCACCCGTGCGTAGGACGGGTCTTCGGCCAATGCGGCGCGCAGTCCGTTCAGGCTCATGGGCAGGGGCTCTCCTTGGCTGTGGCGGTGCAGCTGGGGGCGGCTGTACCGGGAATGAGGCTAAGCAACGCAAATACCCGAAGTTCGCTAAGGAACCCCGGGGCTTTTCCTCCAGACTACCTGCTGCGCGGGGGCGAAAAACGCCCCGTCCGCTGCGGGCTGATGCCGTTCCTCGACACCGGCCACCGCGACCCGCCGAGAGTAGAGATCCTGCCGGCCAGCCCCGCCGAGTGTAGACTCCCGCCGGCCCGACCCGCCGAGTGTAGAGCTCCCGCCGGAATAACCGTCCCGGGGTTGCATGTGCCCGACAATGGATCCGCCCAAGCGGCATCATTGCGACACTCGATGAGGAGGCGACCTACGCTCGGCGCCGACCAGACACACGACGATGCCTTCCCAGACACCCGACGATGCCTTCCCTGACAAACGAAAGGCGGAAAGCCGCGTGAACGGCCTTCCGCCTCCCCCTGACACCGGGCTACACGATCCCAGGGCCCCTTTACTTCACCGCTGCTTCACCGCTGCTTCGGCGCTGCGTTACTTCAGCGCCTCATCACCGCGGAACTCGAGTTCGACGCCGGCCGGTGCCAGGCGCCGCGCCTGAACATCGGCACCGCCGCGCAGGTCCGCTTCCGTGCGGGCGAAGGTCAGCACGGCGTGGGCCACGGCGTCGGACATTTGATCCAGCCCCCGGCGGTTGATGTTCCCCAGGTCGTCGCACTCCTGGTGGTAGCAGGGATCATAGGCTTCCCCCGCAGTGCCGCCAAAGACCGCCGCTTCCTCCTCAGTCTTCAGGCCCTCGGCGCCGGAGAACAGGCCGCCGGCCGGAATGTCGTTGGATATAAACGCCGAGTAGTCCGACCGCCCGCTGAACTCGGTGGGGGCCGAGGCCAGATCCTGCCCGGCAAAGTACTCCTCGAAGACCCCCTCAATCTCGTCCGATCCCGTCGGCCGTGGAGCGGTGCTTTCAGGGAACGCAGATCCGTCGCCGTCGTACACAAAGCGGACCAGGTTCGGCGAGCCCAGCATGTCAAAGTTCAAATTCGCCAGGGTGCCGGCCAGCCCGGCTTTATCGAGCTGCGAGACATAGTAATTCGACCCCTGCAGTCCGTCCTCCTCTCCGCTCCAGAACGCGAAGCGGACCCGGTTCTGCAGTGGATTCTTTTTAGTCGTTTTGGCCAGCTGGACTGCGGTCTCCAGGACGGCCGCGCTGCCGCTGCCGTTGTCGTTGATTCCGGGGCCTTCCGGCACGGAATCCAAATGGGCGCCGACGACGACGGTGCGGTCAGCGGCTCCCGTGCGAGTGTCGGCCAAGATGTTGAATGAGTTGATGGTCTGCACGGCCGATTCGACGGTGATCCGCAGCACCGCGTCCTCGGTCCCGGCAAGAGCCTCCCCCAGCGCAAAAGTAACGCCGACGGCGGGGATCGCGGACAGTTCGGTGCCCAGGGTGCCGTTGACCAGCCCGGTGCGGTCATCGTTGGGAGCGTCGTTGCCCTGGTTGAAGATGACGACGCCGGTGGCTCCGGCCGCGGCAGCATTGCTCACCTTCAGGCCAAAGTCGCAGGTGCCGCGCTGAATCAGGGCAATGTCACCGGCGGCAAAACCGGTGAAGTCCGCGGCCTCGCAGCCCGAGGTGCTGGCCCGGTCTCCGGTGAGGTTAATGTCCACCGCCGTGACTGCGGCGGTTACGTCACCCGGCCCCGAGTAGCTCATGGTCGTGAACTCCGTGCCGGCCGTGTAGGTGGTGGGCACGGGGGAGATCTGGGCCAGGCCTTCGCTGATCAGTTCAAACTGGTCATAGGAGAAAGCCTGCCGGACCGGTTCGTATCCGGCTCGGCGAAGCTCGCCCTCGATGTACTGGGCGGAGGCTTCATACCCGGATGTGCCGGCAGCGCGGTTTCCTTCGTTGGCATCGGCCGCGTCCTGGAGCCCTTCCAAATGGTCAAAGACGTTCTTGAGCGTGACCTGCGAGCGCAGCTTCTCGCTTTCGTCCGCAACCGGTTTGCCCGGTTTTCCGGGACCCGGCTTGCCGGGCTTTCCCGGGGAGGGTTTGCCGGGCTTGCCGGGATGGTGCCCCTTTCCCCGTCAACGGTGGTCCCGTCAACAGTGGTCCCGTCGACGGGGGTGCCGGTGGCTCCGGCGGCGCCAGTGCCGGCACCACCGCCGTCGGTCTCAGCGGCGAACACCGGCCCGGCCATGCCTGCGGTGAGGACAACCGTGGCTGCGAGCGCAACCCCGCGGATAACTTGTGGTGTTTTCATGCTTCCCCTCATAAGTGCCAGTAAATGATCGCCGGCGGCCCTCCCCCCGCAGCAGCCGTGCCGCAGACGGTAGGACACGCGGCCTCCGACTGACAGCGAGGACCCGGCAATCGGCCGCAGTTGGCAACAATTCCCGCCCGGCGCCGTCGTGCGTGTTCCCACCGGTGCCCCCGCACGCTAGGGTGAAGGGTTTGCCGCGCCGGACAGCGCGAACAGCGGCAGGCGCAGGCGCGCAGGTGAACAGCCGCGGGGCCGCTCGCGCCGCCCCGGGGTGTGGCGAAGGCGCGCAAAACGCGGGCGAATCATGGATTTTCATTCCGTGCCCTGCCACGCTGGAAAGGCACGGGCACACACCGAGCTGCAGACTCCTCGCCACGTAAGGATTGCCCCATGGCACGCAAAATTCTTCTGCTGATTTCCGCGCTGACCCTCTCGCTTCTGGCCCTGACAGGCTGCAACATGGACAACGAATCCGGCGGCGACTCGTACTCGGCCGACAATGAGGAGTCGAGCCCCACCGCAACCCCGGGCCGGGACACTGCCGCTGCCTGCGACTCCGCGTCGCCGGGCAGCTCCGCGCAGGAAAGCTGCGAGGCGCAGGGCGTGCCGGGAGTCACCGAGAATCCCGACCGCTGCGGTTCCACCACCCCCAGCCCCATTGCCAGCGGCATCGTCCAGGGCACGTTCGGCCCGTACTGCGACAACGCCATCGCCAACACCTATGACGACGACGCGGTGCCCGACGGCGCGGACACCACCATCACGGTCTCCGAAACCGCTGCGGACAGCACCCTGGAGATGATCGCCGAGGGCTTCGCGCCCAACACCCAATTCATCGTCACCCTGCATGACAGCCTGTGCGGGGCGGAACCGGCGGATGCGGGTCCGGAATACACGGACGACCAAAGTTCGCAGTCGCAAAACTTGGTGCTGGACTTCACCACGGACGACGGCGGCAACTCCACCGCGAGCGTGACCGTGCCCTGGCTGCTGCCCGACGACGGTATCGGCCGCTCCCTGCTCCTCAACGCCGGCCCCGGCGGGGACAGCGTGAATCAGGCCGTGGCCTGCGTCAACCTGGAACGGTAGGGCGCGACGGCGGGAACCGGCCCGCCGTACGGAGGACCGACGGTGGACTGCCGGCCGCCCGGTCCGCCGGCGTTTCGGAACCGGGGGCCGCCGCAGATTAGGATGTTTCTGGGCCGGTGGGAGCCGTGCGCTTTTTAGCGCGGACCGCCGGCAAGACCGCATACCTATCTGGAGGACCCATGGCGCTGAACGCCTCGACCACCCTGCCCCACGACGTCCGCACGGTTACTGACACGTTCGCGAACGAGGATTTCCTGCGCCACATCAGCGAGCACGTGGGCGGCTCCCTGGTCTCGGTGACCGTGGACGGCAACACTGCCGGTGCGTTTGTCCTCACCGCCGTGCGCAACCTGCCCACCGACCGGCTGCCCGACATCGCCAAGAAGTTTGTCGGCGCCACGCTGACCGTCACGCAGAAGGAAACCTGGGCGGCACCGGCTGCCGACGGTTCCCAGGACGCCGCCGTGGAGCTTTCCGTGGGCGGCGTGCCGCTGAAGGTCAACGCCTCGCAGCGCCTGGTCGCCGTGGCCGAAGGCACCCGCGTGGATGTGGACGGCAAGGTGAGCTCGTCCATTCCGTTCCTGGGCGACAAGATCGCCAAGCAGGCCGAGCCGATGATCGGCAAGGCCCTGACCATCCAGGCCGGCCAGGCCGGCAAGTGGATCGAAAGCCGCAAGGCCTGATCCGTGGATAACGGTATTGTCCTGCCCACCGCACTCGCGGTCATCCTCATCATCGGCGGCCTGTGGTCCCTGATTGTGTGGCCGCCGTACCTGATCGAGGCCTACAAGAGCCCCAAGGCCCGGGATGAAAAGGGGCACCCACCCGGTACCTGACCGTCAACATGATGAAGGCCAGCACCTCCATGATCTTCGGATTGGTCACCATCATTGTCGGTTTCCGGGGACTCATGGGCTAAAACCCCGCCCCCGGTGCCAGAATGCGGATAACCCGTTTTCTGCAAGAGGAGTCCGATGGCACCGGAGCAGCAGCACTCCCCCAACGACGACGGCGGCGGGCCCGTCCCGCCCGCGGCTTCCGGCAGCACCGTCCTGGGCCGCGGCAGCTATCCGGAAGCCCTGCGCATCGGCGAGATCCTGCGCAAGGAAACGGTCGGCGGGATCCTGCTGCTGATCGCCACGGTGGCGGCGCTGATCTGGGCCAACTCACCGGCGTCGGGCTCCTACTTCGCTATCCGCGACTTTGAGTTCGGGTACGAGCCCTGGCACCTGTACCTCAGCGTCGGCGAGTGGGCCGCTGACGGGCTACTCGCCGTCTTCTTCTTCCTGGTGGGTCTGGAGCTCAAGCGCGAGTTTGTCGCCGGGGACCTGCGCCAGTTCAGCAAGGCGATCGTGCCGGTGGCCGCGGCGGCCGGCGGCGTCGTCGTGCCCGCGGCGATCTACGCCGTGATCAATGTGGCCACCGGCTCCGACGGGCTGCGCGGCTGGGCCATCCCCACCGCCACCGACATTGCGTTTGCCCTGGCCGTGCTGGCTGTGATCAGCTCGCACCTGCCTTCGGCGCTGCGGATCTTCCTGCTGACCCTGGCCGTGGTGGATGACCTCATTGCCATCACCATCATTGCGTTCTTCTACTCCGAAGACGTGCACCTGCTCTATCTGCTGATCATGCTGGCCCCGCTGGCCCTGTTCCTGTATCTGGCGCAGACCAAGCGGCGGTTCTTCGGTACCCGTCCCGCGGCCGCCTGGCTGATCCTGCTGCCGATCGGGGTGGCGGTGTGGGCGCTGATGCACGCGTCCGGTGTGCATGCCACGGTGGCCGGGGTGCTGCTGGGCTTCTGCATTCCGGTGCTGCGCCGCGGCCCGGACGGCAAGCCGGTGCAGCCGGAACCGGGCAGGCCCGGGCTCGCGGAGATTTTCGAGCACCGGTTCCGGCCGCTGTCCGCCGGGTTTGCGGTGCCGGTGTTCGCGTTCTTTTCCGCCGGCGTCGCGATCGGCGGAGTGAGCGGGCTGGGCTCCGCGCTGACCGACCCGGTGGCGCTGGGCATCCTGGCCGGGCTGGTGGCCGGCAAGCCGCTGGGCATTCTGGCGACCACCTGGCTCATCACCGCCGCCACCCGGGCCCGGCTGGATGCCACCGTGAAGTGGATTGACCTGCTCGGCATCGGGATCCTGGCCGGGATCGGCTTCACCGTGTCGCTGCTGGTCAATGACCTGAGCTTCGATCCCGGGACTGAGCACAACGACCACGCCAAGGTCGCCATTCTGGCTGCGTCGGTCACGGCCGCCGTGCTGGCGTCCATCCTGCTGCGGATCCGCAACCGGCATTACCGGACGGTGGAGGAAGAGGAGACCCGGGACGAGGATAGGGACGGGATTCCGGATGTTTATGAGGCCGACGACGGCGGGCGTTAGGTGCCGTCGAGTGCCCTGGTCACAATCTGTTGCAGGTGAACGAAGCGTAGTAATAGGCCGAGGCCGGCTGCGGGGCTTGAGAAGCACGGGTCTCGATGTCCGCTTCCGGAATGAGTTGAAGATTCTGTGTCGGCACAGTCTTGAGATAGGCGGTGGTAACGGTAATCGTCAGTCGCCAATTCCAGTGGAGACTACTCTCCAGCCCGCCCAACGAGACTAGTCGGACGGCGGCTGCATCCTTCAGAAAATAGGATTTCTTCCCAGCAGGCGATTCGACATCCATAATGACCGCGGCGCCACCCGGCAGCGTCGAAGGCCGGGAAGGCTGGGAGATCACGACGTTCGAAAAGAGCGGGACTCCCGACCAACCGCAGGCAGGCCTGCCGCCAAGGACCGGGAGATCCGCGCGGACCGTGGAGACACTCTGCGCCACGGTGTTCCGCTGCCCCCAGTATGCATACGCCACCGTGCTGCCGATTCCCAGCACCACTGTCAGAACAAAAGCAACAGCCGCGGCACGAAAACCGGGCTGGGCGCGCAGGCGTCCGAACCAGCTCCGAGAATCTACTGTCCCGGCACGGTTTTCATCCCCTGGTGCAGCCCCCAGCTGCTTCTTGCTCATACCGACCTATTCCGTATTCGGAGAATTATTGCGGCGGTAAAACCCACCGACATCGCTATCAGGAGCGTACCGGAGAGCGACCGGATGATCGGTTCGACGGTGCTCTGAAAACCTGCCGGCACAACCGCGGCCGGCGGCTGCTGTGCCGCCGGGACGACACCTTGGGGCGAATTTGCAGCAGCCGGAAGATCGCGCATTCCGGCCGGAAAGATGCCGCCGGAAGCTGCTCCCGGAGAACTCCCGGCTGTTCCGGGCAAGGTCACCAGGCGGGAGGGATCGTCGCCGGTGATCGCGTCTGAGGGGCTGCCCGACCCCCGTCCGGCTTCGGCAGAAGGCGCGCCCGGCATCGGGGCCGGGTCCGGTTCATTTGGAAGGGCATCACAAGCGCGGCGCGGCGCCGCATCCTTGGATTCGAGGAGGAAGACCACGTTGAAGTCCGCCGAGCGGTTCATCGTGTCATTCGATGCGTCCACGGAGAGATCTGCGATAAGACTCATCTCGAGTTCCTCCCCAGGGCCCAGGTCCCACAGGCCGGGAATATCGGTGCAGCTGCCCTGTCCGCCCAGCGCAGCGCGAACCAGACGGTCAGAGTCTATTCCAGCTGCCAAACCAAGCTTCCGGTCCAGCTGAGGGTCCGATCGAACCATGACGGCGGCCGAGGCCAGACGGGCCGCCTCGCCGCTGCTGTTGCGAATCCAGATCGTGGCACCGGTGGCTCCGCCGGGAACGTATTGGAGGTCTTCGTTGAAAATGGGTCCGGTAATCGAGGGCGTATATGCCATCCCGTCAAGACTAAATTCCAGATAGTCGCCGGCCGCGACGGCGCTGGGCGCTCCAGCCAGGGAAACGGCTGCGACAACGGCACTGGCTGCGGACGCGCCGAGCAAATGCCGGCTCCATCTCGCCGCGGGTACTCTGAACCGGTTCATTAGACGGTGGCGTATTTCCGGGGTTCGGCGCGCTTGCGCCGTTTGGAGGTGGTGTCATCGGAATGGTCGTGGTCAGGGTCGCAGCCGTCGCAGTCCGTAAGGATGGCGTCGTCGTAGGCCGGGCGGCCCGGGCTTTCCCCGGCAGAAGTCGGATGAGGAAAGTCAAAGGGATCGCTACCGGCTCCGGGGCCTTCTGCTTCACCTGAGGAGTCGTCCTCAGTGCTGTTGCGCTTCTTGGCCAGGGCACCGCGGACGAGGGTGACTACGCCGTATCCCATCAGGGCGATGGCGCCCCATTGGGCGATTGCGCCCCGGTCGGAGTTACCCAGACCGTTGGCGATAAAGCCGACAAACGGGACCGCATAAAAGAGCTTGCCCTTGACCTGGACCTCGCGCACGGGCAGTTCATCCTCGACGTCGTTGTTGTCGCCCTTCGTGGTGAACACGACTTCACCGCTTTGATCCGCACCGACGGCAGTGATGCGGTGGGTGATGACAGCCGGCGAACCGGATTCGATCTGGTAGGTGATTACGTCACCTACGCGTAGCTCGTCGTAGGGAGCGGGCTTGACCACCAGAAATGTCCCAGGTGCATATGTCGGGGCCATCGAGCTGGTGAGGACGCTGTAAGTCTGGGAGCCGGTGAGCATGGGAACAACCACGAGGGTCAGAGCGGCCAGCGCGGCCAGGCAAAGCGCAACGTAGCTGATGCCTGTGCCGATGATGTTCAGGGGGCTGGCTTTGACTTCCGCTTTCCTGCGACCGCTCATGGGTTTTCCTATCTCGTCTCTAGCCTTGGTCATCTGGAAGTAACCTGCGTCACATCGACTGTTGCCGATGCTCCGATTGCCGGACCGCCGAGCATCTGGTTGGTGGTCCCGGCACTCAACGCCGTGCGGAAGCAGAAGACCTGTTCCACATTGGCTTTTGGGGCGGCGTCGCGGCCGAAGCCTTGTAAGCAGCGGGATCTGCGGGACAGGTGCCGCTGACAGCCGTGGCTACGCCTGCCACCAGCGGCGGTGTCACCGGGTTCACCTTCACAGTGGTCGTGCTCAGGAAGGGTGATTCCGAAGTGACGTTCACAGCGCCGGCCACGCTAACGGGCGAAACCGAGGCGTTGTTCGCCGTGCTCAGGGTGACCGCCGGCAGGTTGAACTGCTGCCCCGGCGTCATCAGCGTGGGTCCGACTTTGACTCTGAAGTCGGCGGCCTGGATGGTTGCTGCGTTGGAAGGAACCACGGCGTTCCACAATGCATAACTTCCTTGAACCGTCATCAGCCCGAGCACCACGGCGGCGACAATCAGTCCTGCCGCTTTCAGTACTCTAAGGTTTTTCATCGGGTTCGCTTCCAGGGGGAACAGGCTGTGCGCAGAGCGTGTGCGCCGCGCACAGCCAGGGATTTAGAACAAGGGGCCGTTAGCCGGTGTTACTTGACGGCCTGCTGATCTAGCTTGAACGTGACCGCCTCGAATGTCGCGGCGGCGTTGGTGCTGCTCTGCTTTTGACCGACTCCCGTGTCCTTGAAGATGAACTTCGCGGAAGCGGTGACCACACCGGAGTCATCCTTAGTCAGAATCGTGTCCGACGACAGGACAGCGCCCTTACCATTGGTGATGGCGGGCAGTACTACATCTACGTCTGCCTCAGTGAATCCACCCTTGCTGAAGGCCGGCGGCGTCATGGTGAGCTTCGCAGCCATCAGGTCACCGGACAATACGACGTCCAGTTTCTGGGTGTAGGTCAGGACATCACCCGGAACAACCTTGTACTTCGTCAGATCCACGACAGTGTTAGCCGCATTGGTCCAGATGCCTTTTCCTTCATTTCCCGCAACCGGGTTCAACTGCAGGTCTCCGGCCACGATAGAGCCGGAAGCGGAAGCCGCGGTGTCGTTCCACACTGCCAGGGTTCCGCCGCCGCCGAGGAGCAGTGCCACGCCTACGCCGGTTGCCAGTGCGCCTTTGGCCATCTTGTTCATGGTGTTCCCCTTGTTCGTTTTGCTTGAAACCGTTTCGGCCCCAGGAAGGCTTTTCCTTGCCGCTGGGTTTTACTTTGCCGCCCGGTCCTCAAGAAACAACGTGTTCTTCCCGCAGGGTTCATGCAACGTTTGGCCAAAGCTCAAGGGCCGCACAAGGTAACCTCAACAACAGCGCAATGCGCCGCGGATTTGTCCACAGACCCGTTCCAGCGGCCCAAGCCAACGCAAGACACTTCCAGCGAACTCATAAGACGAGCAATCCGAAGCCCGAGGACATGAGCACCAACACCCCGTTCCGCATCCTGACCGTCTGCACCGGCAACATCTGCCGCTCCCCCATGGCCGAGCGCCTGCTCCAGGCCGGCTTCGACGCCATGGCCCCGGGCGAGTTCAGCGTGGCGAGCGCCGGCACCGGTGCGCTGGTGGGCTCCGGCATTGAGCCGCACGTGGCCGGATTCGTGAACGTTTTCGGCGGCGACTCCGCCAACTTCGCGTCCCGCCAGCTCAGCACCGACATCCTCGCCGGCCAGGACCTGGTGCTGGCCCTGAGCCGCGCGCACCGCAGCAGGATCGTGGAACTGGCGCCGGCCCTGCTGCGCCGCACCTTCACCCTGCGCGAGCTGGCCCGGCTGCTGCCCCAGATCGAGGGAGAGCCCGACGCCGGCGCCTCCGAACGCTGGAAAGCCGCGATGGCCCGGGCGCTGCGGCTGCGCACCGCCAATCCGGGCGGTCCGGACGAGGACGACGTCGTGGATCCCTACCGCCGCAGCGAGGACGTGTACCAGCAGATGGTCCACGAACTCACTCCCGCGGTGAACACGCTGCTGGCCTGGGAACGCCGGTACCGCTGATGAGCGCCGGTCCGCCGCCGCCTCCGCCAGCTGCTCCCCGAACGCCGCAAACGCCGCAGCCGCCGCCAACACACCCCTCCCGCAGGGTCCGGCAGCGCCGCACACTGGCGCTGCTGTTCTTCCTCTATATAGGGGCGGTCGCCCTGATCGTGTTCTGGCCCTCCCCTGTGGACCAGAACTCCGCCGGAACGCTCAGGGCCATCCTGGGAAGGCTGCACGGCGCCGGCGTGCCCGGCTGGATCAACTACGACTTTGTGGAAAACATCGCCAACGTGGTGATGTTCCTGCCGTTCGGAGTGCTCGCTGCCGCGTGGCTGGACCGGGAGCGCGCCTGGCTGGCCGCCGTCGCCGGCATCGCTGCGTCCTGCGCCATAGAAACGGCCCAGGCGGTGCTGCTGCCCAACCGCGTTGCCACCATTTACGACGTCACCGCCAATTCCCTGGGCGCCGCCCTGGGCTGCGTGGCCGTGTACGCCTGGCGCACCCGCACCCGGCGAAATACCCAGGCGTGAACCCTCCGCGGCAATCTTTCCCCGATCTTGCGCCTTCCCCGGGGCAGTTCCTGAGCTAACGCTGGCATTCTCGTACTCACTAACCAGCACGCCGTCCACGTGACGGTTCCCAGCGAGCGGAGGACCCCCCATGGCTTTCACCAGCTCCGCCGCGCCTGCCCCGGCAACGGCGGCCGGCTTCCCCCACGCCGCTACCCCCAGCGCCGGGCACAGCCCCGGCAGGAAAGTTGCCACTCTGAACAACCTTTTTCGCCGCACAGGATTCCTCCGATGATGGCCACCGCGGAGCACGCCCCGGATCTGGTCGCCGCCGACCAGCTGCTCGATCTGACTGATCAGCTGGGCATGGCCTCCTGCCGCGAGTTCGTCGGCAATTACGTGTCCCTGTGGCAGGACCGCTTTGACCGCCTGCGCCTGGCCGTGATGAATGACGACGACGACGCCGCCATGGACGTGGTGCTTAGCATTAAGATTGCCAGCGAGATGGCCGGGGCCCAGCGCCTGGCCGGGCTGGCCTACCGCGCACAGCAACAGCTCAGGCTCGACGGCGCTGCCGGGCTGGCCTCCATGCTCGGCAGCATTGCCGTCTGCGGCAGGGAAACGATGGCCTGCCTGCTCGCGTCCCTGGACTAGCGAAGACCCCGCCGGAAAACACCGCCGTGCACGGGCGGTCCGCCACGGCGCAAATCCTGCACCCCCGAGGCGGGTAGGCTGAAGATAGGCAGTTCGCTTACCAGGGGGAGAGTTCATCACCATGTCACGGCTCTCCGCACGCCTGCTCTCTTCCCTGGGCCTCAACCGCGACTTCCATGAGCTGACCCTGGCCCAGCGGGTCCGGATCAGCCAGGCCCCGCTGGTCATCACCGTCACCCTGCTCTGCATCATCTTCGCCACGCTGCTGCCGGAAATCCTGGCCCGGCCCCTGTTCCAAACCGGGCTGGTGCTGCTCGCGCTGATCACGGTGGCCACCGCCGTCGTCCCCTGGGACCGGCTTTGGTATCCCTCCTACTGGATCCTGCCCATCCTGGACTTTGCCGCCATCGGCTACCTGTACGCCGGCAGCCAGGGTCTGGCGACGGGCATTTACCTGCTGGCCATTTTTCCGGTGTTCTGGCTGGCCTGGTCCCGGGTTTCCGCCATCGGCGCCCGGATCCTGAGCTTCCTCGGACCGCTGGCGATCGTTTGGAACCCGGTCATCGCCTCGGACCTTCCCGTCACCGGACAGCGGCTGGCCGCGCCGATCCTGGGCCCGCTGGTCACCCTGGCCGTTGCGGTCACGGTGAGCGTCATGCGCCAGGACATGGCCGCGCAGCAGGCCGCCCTCGGGGAAAAGGACAAGCTGCTGGAGAACGCACTGAATCAGAGCACCGAGCGTTCCGAGCTGCTGGACGTGGTTCTGAACGCGATCGACGTCGGGGTGCTGGTGGTGAACGCCAACGGAAACGCCGTGCACAAGAACGAGCACATGGATGCCCTGGATGACCGGCTGCGGCCGCAGGGCATGAAACACACACAGGAACAGGACCTGCTGTTCTTCGGCGCGGACCGCACCACTGCCCTTCCCGCGGAACAGCGTCCCATTGCCCGTGCGATCAGGGGCGAGACATTCCAGGATGTGCTGATCTGGGCCGGTCCTGCCGGGGACCAGCTGGCCCTCTCCTGCTCCGCCCGCGTCCTGCGCAACGACCACGGATTCAACGGCGCCGTGATTGCGTTCAAGGACATTACTGCCCTGGCCGATGCCCTGCGCGCCAAGGAGGATTTTGTCTCCAACGTCTCCCACGAGCTGCGCACTCCGCTGACCTCGATCATCGGCTATCTGGACCTGGCCGAGGAGGAAGCCGAGCATCTGGGGCTGATCGGCACCATTCCGCACGCGGTTTCCGTCGCCCAGCGCAACAGTGAGCGGCTGCTGCGCCTGGTCTCGGACCTGCTCACCGCTGCATCCGGCAGCGTGGCACTGGATCCGCGGCCGGTGTGCCTGAATGAATTGGTGTCCGCCGGCCTGCGCTCCTCCTCGCCGCGGGCTGCCGCCGGCGGTGTGGAGCTCGTGAGCGCCTGCACCCCCGGCCTCTCGGTGCAGGCGGATCCGGTGCGGCTGGCGCAGGTGCTGGACAACCTGCTGTCAAACGCCATCAAGTATTCGCCCGACGGCGGCATGGTTACGGTTAGTGCCTGGTCCGACGGCGGCGGCACGTTCCTGGAAGTCCGCGACACCGGGATGGGCATGAGCGAGGAGGACCAGCGTGAGCTGTTCACCAAGTTCTTCCGCACCGGCGCCGTCCGGCAGGCGGGCATTCCCGGCGCCGGGCTGGGATTGGCAATCTCCAAAAACATTGTGGAGGCCCACGGCGGCACCATTTCCCTGGTCAGTGCCCCCGGGGAGGGCTCCACCTTTACCGTGTGCCTGCCGAAGTCGGTGGCCCTGCCGGTGGGCAGCGCGGACCGGAACGCTTCCGCTTAGGCTCCGGCGGCGTCGCGCGCGGCCGTCCGCACCGCTTCCTGCACGTCGACGGGGCTGCCGCGCCACGGGGCGCCGTGCCCGGGGAGCACCCAGGCTGCGCCTATGCTGGCCAGCCGGCCAAGCGATTCCAGGGCCAGCGCCGGATCGTCGGTGAACGGCGACGGCTGCAGGCCCACGGTTCCGGTCAGCACGTGCCGGGTGGTCAGGGCGTCCCCCACGAAGACGGCGTCCGCCACCGGGACATGCACCGCGATGCTGCCCGGTGAGTGGCCGGGCAGGGAAATGATCCGCGGCGCTCCGGGCAGGGCCAGCACGTCGCCGTCGGACACTTCGGTCACTTCGGTGAGATAGCTGGTGCGCCAGGCGCGCTTGCCCAGCGAGTACAGCAAAACCCGGCCACCGGGCGCAGCCTCGAGCGGCCCATGCTCAGTTTGGGCTTGTCTCCGCCGCGCGCCCGCTCCGCGTCGGCGCCGTGGATGTAGACCGGCACGCCGTGCTCGCGCCGCAGCCGCTCCGCGAAGCCGATGTGGTCGCTGTCCCCGTGGGTGAGGACGACGCCGCGCACGTCCGCGGTGCTGCGGCCCATGGCGTCGAGCTCGGCCGCCAGTTCCTTCCAGTGTCCGGGCAGGCCGGCGTCGATGACGGTGATGCCGTCCCCGGTTTCCACCAGGTAGGCGGCCACGATGTCATTGCCGATGCGGTGCAGGTGCGGGCCAAGCTTCATGGGGAACTCCTTTGCAGAGACACCGGAATGAAAAGAGCGGCAGCGCTGGTTAGCCATGATGACCATTGCGCTGCCGCCGGACAAGCGGGATAGAGCCTTTTCTCTGTTCCTCGCTGCGGAGTATGTCTAGCGGGTTGGGGCCAGCCGGTAGCCGACGCCGCGGACGGTTTCCAGCCAGCGCGGAGAGCGGGAGTCGTCGCCGAGCTTGCGGCGGACGTTGCCCACGTGCACCTCGACGGTGCGTTCATCGGCCTCGCTGATGAAGCCGCCGGCATCGTATTCGTCGCCGCGCAGCCGGCGCACCAAATCGGTCTTGGTGCGCACGCGCCGGCCGCTTTCCAGCACGGCGTGAAGCAGTTCGAATTCGGTGCGGGTCAGTTCCACCGGCCGGCCGTCGATTTCCGTGGTCCGGGTCCCGAAGTCCAGGCTTAGGCCGTTGTGCCGGAACCGTCCCGCCTCCCGCTCCTCGGCGGCGTCCCGCGCACCGGCGGCGTCCGCGGAATCGGTGCCCGAAGGCGCTACGGCCAACGGCGCGGTGGAGGAGACTGCAGCGGACGGCGTCATGGTCGCGGGTGCGGGTGCTGAGGCGGACGGCGCGTTCCCTGCGGCAGCCGGAGCCGCCGCCGTCGTCCCCTCGGCCTCGGCGGCCGGGGTGGTCTCCTCGCCGGAGCGGGGCGCCGCAGCATGGCGGAGATGCGGGCCCGCAGTTCGCGCGGGCGGAAGGGTTTGGTGATGTAGTCGTCAGCGCCGGCCTCCAGACCCATCAGGGTGTCGAGTTCTTCGGCGCGGGCGGTGAGCATGACAATGTAGGCATCGGAAAACAGGCGCAACTGGCGGATCACTTCAAAGCCGTCGATGTCCGGCAGACCCAAATCCAGCGTCACGATGGTGGGATTGTGGGTGCGGACGGCTTCGACGCCCTCGGTCCCGTTGGGAGCGGTGAAAACCTTGAAACCGGACTGCTGCAATACCGCGTTTAATAGGTCGCGGATATCTTTGTCGTCCTCGATGATGACTGCAACGCGCTGTGTTTCCATATTCTGCTGTTTTTCCGTCCTGCGAGACCTTCTGATAACCCGCTCCCCATACGGGAGATACTACAGGGTCCCCCTATAATCGGTGCCATAACCATTCAGGATCCGGGGGTCCGTTTTTCCATGTCCAGTCTCGAGCGCCGGGCCCTGGCAGTGCTGGGTATCCGCGCTCATTTTCACGAATATTCCCTGCGTCACCGTGTGGCCATTACTCAGCTGCCGCTGGTCATCTCGGTACTCATTGCCCTGCCCCTCGTGGCCGTGGTGAGTCCGGAAACGTTCCGCGAGGATCCGTTTCAGCTGGGCCTTGGGCTGCTGGCCGTCGCCACCACGGCCTCCATCGCCGTTCCCTGGGACCGGCTGTTCGTGCCGGCGTACTGGCTGATTCCGCTGCTGGACTTTGGCGTGATCTGCCTGCTGTACACCGGCGGCCGGGAGTCGGTGACCGGGCTGAGCCTGCTGTGTGTGCTGCCGGTGTTTTGGCTGGCCTGGTCCGGTGCGGCCCGCCGCCTGGCCGGGGTGCTCAGCTTTGCCGGCAGCACCGCCGTCGTGTGGTCTCCGCTCTTTGCCACCGGGCAGACCGGTTTCCAGGACCTGGCCGCCCCCATGCTCATTCCTTTTGTGATGCTGGCGATCTTCGGCACGGTGTCCATCGTGGAGCGGGACAACGTTGCCCAGCAGAAGGAGCTGCGCATTGCCGAGGCCGGGCTGCAGGAGAGTCTTGCCGAAAGCCGGCGCAGTTCCGGCCTGCTCAGCGCGGTGCTGGACACCGTGGACGTGGGGGTCCTGGCCCTGGACCGGGACGACAAAATCATCCTGATGAACAACCGCCAGCTGGTGAACCACGAACTCACCCTGCCACCGGGTACCAACAGCTTCGCCGAAGAAGAGCTGGAGATTTACGGTCTGGACCGCAAGACGCCCCTTCCGCTGGATGCCCGGCCGGCACAGCGCGCCATGCGCGGAGAGTCCTTCTCCGATTCTGTGATGTGGGTGGGCTCCGGCGAGCGCCAGCGCGCCCTGGCCGTCGCCGCCCGTCCGGTCATCGACGACGGCGGCGCCTTCAACGGTTCGGTGCTCGCGTTTTCCGATGTGACGGACATGGTGAACGCGCTGCAGGGTAAGGACGACTTCGTGTCCAACGTGTCCCATGAGCTGCGCACTCCCCTGACCTCGATCATCGGTTACCTGGATCTGGCCCTGGAGGAGGCCGAGGACCGGAGGATGACCGGCCCCATCCCGTCCGCGCTGCTGGTGGTCCAGCGCAATGCCGAGCGGCTGCTGACCCTGGTTTCGGACCTGCTGAGCACCGCCTCCGACTCCGTGAGCCTGTCCGAGTCCGAGGCAAAGCTGGGCGAGCTGATCGACATCGCGCTGGATTCCGCCGGCCCGCGGGCCGACGCCGCCGGCGTGGAGCTGCGCCGGGACCTTGCCGTCGAGCTGTCCGTGCGCGTGGATCCGGGGCGGATCCTGCAGGTGCTGGACAACCTGCTCTCCAACGCGATTAAGTATTCCCCCGACGGCGGTGTGGTCACCGTGCGCGCCTGGGCCGAGGACACTTCGGTGATCCTTGAGGTGGCAGACACCGGGATGGGGATGAGCGTGCTGGATCAACTCGAAGTTTTCACCAAGTTTTTCCGCACCGGCTCTGTCCGCAAGGCCGCCATCCCCGGCGTGGGCCTTGGCCTGGTTATTACCAAGTCCATCGTGGAAGCCCACGGCGGGAGAATTTCGTTCGATTCAGAGCTTGGTGTTGGCACAACCTTCCGGGTGGAGTTGCCGGCGCACTGACGGCATCGTGTCAGTGCGCCGAACTATCCACGCCGCTACATCTGGACGCCGGACGCCGGGTTGCGGAGCCGCATCGCCGCCGCGAGGTTGGCCGTCTCTGTCGTGTTCCACACTCCCGTGCTCCGCTCCAGGACCACGAGCCGCGGTTCAAAGGCGGGCAGCCGAAACCCGAGCTCCGCCGCAAAGCCGGCCGGCAGCTCCACCTTGGCCGCGGCGTCCAGGTCCTCGAGACTTGCGGTCCACGCCGCTGCCGCCCGCTGGATCTGCTGACGCTGATCCTGGCCGGGCAGCACTGCCGCTGAAAGCCCTGCGTCCAGCTCCTCCGCGTCGATGGGCCAGGCCAGCTCCACGGTGTAGCTGATGTCTGGATCGTCCCCTTTCCCGCCGATCTCCAGCGAGAGGCCAAACGGCTCCCGACCCCGTGCTCTCCGGTCAGCTGCTCCTCCCACCAGGAAATCAGCAGCCGGGCGGTGGACACGGCATCCACCCGGGCCACGTTCAATACGGTGCAGCGCCCGTTCAAGCCGCCGATCAGCACCGACATTCCCGGTACCCGCTCGACCAGTGAGTCGTGGGTACGCACCAGGGAGTGCAGCCAGTCCCGGTCCCGCTTCTCGCCGGAGAGCACCAGGCTGGAGTACGCGGCTCCCGGCGCCGGGGACTCCACGACGCGCAGGTCCAGGGTGTCGGCCGCCCCCAGGGCCTGGATGGGCCCTGACAGCCGGCCGACCACGGTGGCAAGCTCAGAGCGGGAGCCCGGAATGCTCACGGTGTATGTGGTGGCGGCCAGGTGTGCAGGGACAAAGGGACCGGTCCAGGTGTCCGCCGAGACCTGCGCGGCGGGCAGGCCGGCGGACACCTCCGCCTTCCAAGCTTCCACGGCGGCGGCAGCCTCGTTCTTGGCGCGTTTGCGCCCAAAGAGGCCCATCAGAAGTTATCCACTCGAAGTGCTGTTTTCATGCCGACAGCCTACGGCCCCGCACCGCCGGATGCCGGGACAACACGGCATGCTGGGCGGACCGGCCGCCTAGTTGGCCGCGAGCAGCGCTTCCTCCAGCGCGACCCACGCCAGCATCGCGCACTTCACCCGCGCCGGATACCGGGACACCCCGGAGAACGCGGCGGCGTCGCCGAGCACCTCTTCATCGGCCTCCACGCTGCCGCGGGAGCGCATCACCTCGCGGAAGTTCTCCACCAGATCCATCACCTCGTCGCGGGGCAGTCCGGCCGCCAGGTCAGTGAGGACCGAGGCCGACGCCATCGAAATTGAGCACCCTGCCCTTCCCAGCTGATGCCCTGAACCGCGGAGCCGCCGTCGTCGTCCGCTTTGGCGGCCGCCATCACCGCGCGCAGCGTGATCTCATCCCCGCAGGTGGGGTTGAGCTGGTGGCTCTCCCCGCCCTTGCCCCCGCGGGCGCCTCCACCAGGCCGGCGCCGTGCCGGGCCTTGGCGTGGTCCAGGATGATCTGCTGGTACAGCTGCTGCAGCTCGGCGCTCATTTACTTCACTCCAAAGAACGGACGCACGCCGGCCACCGCGTGCAGGAACGCGTCGACGTCGTCGGTGGTGTTGTACAGATAGGTGCTGGCACGGGTGGTGGAGACCAGGCCGAGGCGGCGGTGCAGCGGCTGCGCGCAGTGGTGGCCCACCCGCACGGCGATGCCCGCGTCATCCAGGAACTGGCCGACGTCGTGCGAGTGGACGCCGTCGACGTCGAACGCCGCCAGCCCAATCCGCTCCACTCCGGCCCGCGGGCCGAGCACGCGGATGCCCTCAATCGCTTCCAGCCCCTCGACCAGCCGCTGGCCCAGAGTGGCCTCCCAGGCGTGGATGCGGTCCATCCCGGTTTCCTGCAACCCAGCCCCCGGCCATGGCGGGGAACTAGCTGCGGTTCCGCGCAGCTGCCGGCCCATCAGATCAAATCCAGGCTCCATGTTTCATCCGGCCAGACTACGGGCGGCACCGCCGCCCGGGCGGGGCAACATGTCAGAGACAGTCTGGCTAGGCCGTGTGGCAAAGGCTGGGAAACTACCTATGCCCTAAATCCTGATCTCCCTATAGTCTCCCGTCTGGATCGGCGTAGGTTAGTACTGAGGGGAAGACATGCGTATAGCGGTAACAGGATGTGGTTACCTGGGTGCAGTTCACGCGGTCTCCATGGCCCATCTGGGCCATGAGGTGGTCGGAGTGGATGTCGATGAATCAAAAATTGCGGAGCTGAAGGCCGGCCGTGCGCCTTTTTTGAACCGGGCCTCCCGGGGCTGCTGCGGGAGGCACTCGCCGGCGGCCGGCTGACCTTCACCACCAATCCCGAGGACGCCGCTGGCGCCCAGGCCCACTTCGTCTGCGTGGGAACACCCCAGCGCAAGGGCGAATACGCCGCGGATGTGCAGTACGTCAACGCCGCCTTCGCCTCGCTCGCTCCGCAGCTTCGGCCAGGCGATGTGGTAGTGGGAAAATCAACGGTTCCGGTGGGGACCGCCGCCAGGTTGGCTGACACCCTCTTCGAGTCCGCGCCCGAAGCGGTCCTGGCTTGGAACCCGGAATTCCTGCGGGAGGGCCACGCGGTTAACGACACGCTGCACCCGGACCGGCTGGTGTACGGAGTTCCGGCCGGTGAGGATGGGACCCGGGCAACGGTTGTTTTGGACGAGGTCTACTCTGCCGCTCTGGCTGCGGAAACCCCGCGGCTGGTCATGGACTACGCCACCGCCGAATTGGTGAAGACCGCCGCCAACTCTTTCCTGGCCACCAAGATTTCCTTCATCAACGCCATGGCGGATCTGTGCGATGCGTCCGGGGCGGACGTCACCGTGCTGGCGGACGCTATCGGCATGGATGACCGCATCGGCCGCAAGTTCCTCAACGCCGGGGTGGGCTTTGGCGGGGGCTGTCTCCCGAAGGACATCCGCGCGTTCATGGCGCGGGCCGGCGAGCTGGGCGCCGATCAGGCCCTAACTTTCCTGCGCGAGGTCGACGCCATCAATATGCGGCGCCGGACCAAGGTGGTGGACGTGGTCCGCGAAGTCCTGGGCGGTTCCCTCTTAGGCCGCCGCGTCACCATTCTGGGTGCCGCTTTCAAACCCAACAGCGACGACGTGCGCGATTCTCCTGCCCTGAGCGCCGCGGCCCAGCTCCAGCTCCAAGGCGCAACAGTTACCGTCACCGACCCGGAAGCGCTGCAGAACGCTAAGGGACGTTTTCCTGAACTGCACTACGAGCCGGTCACCGAGAATGCCGTGTCCGGCGCGCATGCCGTGGTGCTGCTGACCGAGTGGCAGGAGTACTGCGCACTGGACCCGGTGAAGCTGGCCGCGCACGTCAGCGAGCGCAACATGGTTGACGGGAGGAACGTCCTTGTCCCCGAGCAATGGCGCCACTCCGGTTGGGTGTTTCGCAGTCTGGGGCGCCCCTAAGCACAGAGGAAATCAGGATGAGCCATGTCAGCCCACACACCCCGGTCCCCTGAACCCCTCGAGATTCCGACCGGCCGCAGACCCAAGCACCACAGCGCTGCCGTCCCCGCCGCCCTGCTGGGCTTCCTGGCGGCATTCCTTTCACTCATAGGGTCAACGGCTGCCTCGCTTTGGACTGACGAAGCCGCCACCATCTCCGCTGCTCAGCGGTCATGGCGGGAGCTGTGGGAGCTGCTGAACAACGTGGACGCTGTCCACGGACTGTATTACGCTCTTATGCATGTTTGGGGCGGGGCCTTCGGTTTCTCTCCTTTGGCCCTCCGTCTGCCCAGCGCGCTGGCCGTGGGACTTGCTGCCTCCGGTCTTTACGTCCTGTCACGCAGGTTGGGTGGGCCGCGGCTGGGACTGGCTGCGGCCCTGATATTCGCCATCCTGCCGCGCACTACCTGGATGGGCATGGAGGGACGGTCGTTTGCCCTCAGCACCGCCGCAGTAACCTGGCTGAGCGTGCTGCTGGCAGCCGCCGTTGAGGCTCGGGGCAGGCGGCAGCATCTTCTGTTCGGCGTTTATGCCCTACTCGCCTCATTGGGCACATGCGTCAACATCTACGTTGCCCTGGCCGTGGCCGCCCATGGTCTAGCGCTGGTTCTCCTGCCTCGGGTGTCCCGGCCCGCCCTCTTCCGCTGGGCTGCCGCGTCTGTCGCGGCCGCCGTTCTGGCCTCACCTGTGGTGGTCCTGGCCGCCCGGCAGACGGGGCAGCTCGGGTCAGCGGACTTATCACCCGGTGTCATTCTGCGCAGCGTTGCAGTGGATCAGTGGTTTCTGGGCGAAACTCCCACCAACCCGTACCTTGAGTCTTCCGGCCTGCAGCTGTGGCAGCCGGCCTCCGTCCTCTTGGCGCTGACCGGCTGGGTGATGGTCTGCTCGGCCCTGCTGACGTCATTGCCGAGCAGCCGGGCGGCCCGGCTATTGCCCCCCGGCGGGCCGGGCAGCAGGACCGCCCGCCGGCTGTTCCTCACTGCCGCGCCAATGCTGCTGTTTCCGCCCGCCGTTCTGATTGCCTTCTCCCTGTTCGCGTCCCCCCTCTACAACGCCCGGTACCTGTCCTTTGCCACTCCGGCGGCTGCGCTTCTGCTTGCACTGGGGATAGTGCGCCTGCCCCGACCACGGATGCGTGTCACCGCGGTACTGTTGCTGGTGATACTGGCGCTGCCGGTGTACGTTTCGCAGCGACAAAGCGAGGGGAAGAGCGGCTCCGACTGGGCACAGGTGGCAGCGTACGTAGACGAACAGGCGGAGGACGGGGACGCGGTCTACTTCGGACCCCGACATCCGCCGGAGGGAAATGACGCGGGACAGACACAGCGCCGGATTGCCACGGCCTATCCCAATGCATTCGCCGCTTTGAAGGATGTGAGTCTGAAGTATCCGGGGTCTTCAGACGGGTCTCTAGACGGCAGTTCTTGGCTGCTCCAGGAGTGCGGATCCGAGCTGGCAACCGTGGAGACCGTCTGGCTGGTCCGTCGCAGGGACTATCCCCGGGAACTGCTGGACGCCGAGGACAGCTGGTTGAGGTCCGAGGGCTTCCTGCCGGATGCTGAATGGACCGGCACCACCAACACGGTGACGGGCTTTAGCCGGACGCCGTCCGGTTAGCCGCCTGCACTGCTTCTTCGAGGGCAACCCAGGCCAGCATTGCGCATTTCACCCGAGCCGGGTAGCGGGCAACACCGGAAAATGCTGCGGCGTCACCAAGGACCTCTTCGTCCGCTTCAATGCTGCCCCTGGAGCGCATCACTTCACGAAACTCACCCACCAGCTTCAGGGCCTGGCCGTCCGGAAGCCCCGCCATCAAATCGGTCAGGACGGAGGCCGAGGCCATGGAGATGGAACACCCCTGTCCCTCCCAGCTGATGCCCTCAACCGTGGAACCGTCCAGCACCGCACGCAGTGTGATTTCGTCTCCGCAGGTGGGATTGAGCTGGTGGGACTCGCCTAATCTGGCCCCGAAGGGAACGAGCGCCAAACCGTCACCATGACGGGCTTTCGCATGCTCCAAAATGATCTGCTGGTATAGCTGCTGCAGGTCCGAACTCATTGCTGCACTCCAAAGAAGGGGCGAACGCCGGCAACAGCGTCCAGGAACGCGTCGACGTCGGCGGTTGTGTTATAGAGGTAGGTGCTGGCCCGGGTGGTTGATACCAGTCCCAGGCGGCGATGCAGGGGCTGCGCGCAGTGGTGCCCAACACGCACAGCTATCCCCTGATCATCCAGGAATTGCCCAACATCATGGGAGTGCACACCGTCTACGTCGAAGGCCGCCAGCCCAATCCGCTCCACGCCAGCACGAGGACCCAGTACCCGGATGCCGCTGATCTGTTCCAATCCTTCAACCAGACGCTGGCCCAGTTCCCTTTCCCAGGCGTGGACGCGGTCCATGCCCGTTTCCTTCAGATAATTGACCGCCGCGTCCAGCGCCATCGCCTGGGAGATTCTCTGGGTGCCGGCTTCAAACCTCTGCGGCGCCGGCAGGTATTCCGCCTTTTCCATGCTGACGGTGGTGATCATGGAGCCGCCGGTCAAGAACGGCGGCAGGGCGTTGAGTAGCTCGGACCTACCGTAAAGCACACCGATTCCGGTGGGTCCCAGCATCTTGTGGCCGGAAAAGACCGCAAAATCGACGTCCAGCGCCTCTAGATCCACCGGCAGGTGGGGCACGGACTGGCAGGCATCAAGAACAACGAGCGCGCCGTGTCTGCGAGCCATGGCGGTCAGAACATCTACGGGGTTGATGGTGCCCAGCACGTTAGAGGCGTGGCTGAAGCTCAGCACCTTGGTACGGCCCGAGATCAGGCGTTCGGACTCCTCAATTCGCAGCGTGCCGTCGTCGTCCACCGGGATATAGCGCAGAGCCGCCCCAGTACGGAAAGCCAGTTCCTGCCACGGGATCAGGTTGGCGTGGTGCTCCATCTCTGTCACCAGAATTTCATCCCCGGGCTTCAGGGCAAACCGTTCCGCTGCCGCTCCACCGCGCCCGAGGCTGGCATTGGAGAACGCGTAGGCCAGCAGATTCAGCGCTTCGGTGGCGTTGGACGTCCACACAATTTCCTCCGGCCGGACATTGACGAACTCGGCTACGGTTTCCCGGGCCTGCTCGTAAACTTCGGTCGCCGCCACGGCTAGGGTGTGAGCGCCGCGGTGAACCGCCGAGTTGCGCTGCTCGTAGAACTCCTGCTCAGCTTCGATCACGCTCAGCGGGTTCTGGGAGGTGGCACCGGAATCCAGGTACACCAGCGGATGCCCGTTAACCTGCTGATTGAGGATGGGGAAGTCATTCCGAATGCGCTCCACCTCGGCGTCGTCCATGGGACCAGCGGCATGGCGGAGACTGACTGGAGTAGAAACCACAGGCACGGAAGGCTCCTCAGGTGGCGATGTGATGGGCACTATTACGCAACAAACGTCTGAGCTAATCATCCCACGACTGCTTCGGGGCTGCACCTGAGCCGAGCCTTAGCTGGAGATTTCCTCCGTCTTCAGAGATCTGAACTCCACCGCCGGGGTGCCGTCGTAGTTGCGGCACAGCGAGAAGTAACCGCCCCGGTAGGTAGTGCTCTCGCTGGTAACAGTCCAGTCCTCCTCCCCCTGCCGTCCAGCCGGGAGACGGAAATGGCCGACGGCGTCACCCGCACCTCGTATTGCATCCAGATCCCGGCGACCGGTGCCACAGTGGCTACCGCCCCCAACGGGTAGCCGGACACTTCCCCGGCCTGCCGCCCAAACAGTTCCAGGGCGCCGTCCATCCGCTGGACAAAGTGATAGCCCCCAATCCTGGACGGCTCCCGCACCCGGTACGGAGAGTCGTCATTCTGGCCAAAGGCAACACCGGCGTGCTCGGTTTCCTGCGGGAGCTTCTCCGGCCAGCGCATCTCCACGAGAATGCGGTAGCCCGCCTCGCCCTCCACGGGGCACATGGAGCCCATGATGTAGCTCGCCTTGACGGGATGATCGAGCCGTACGGATGACGTTGACTGCTGGATCACCGGCTGATGCGTCCAGGCCAGGGCATAGGGCAGGTCTCCCGGAGCACGCAGGCCGGTGACATAGGCGTCCGCCTTTGCGGACGGGGCGTCCGTCATGACATAGGGAATATTCGCGCACATGATGCCCTGAACTCCGAGGTTCACCACTCGGTCCCGTTCGGAGCGGGTGTGGATTTCCCAGCAGACCACCGGTTTGCCGAAACTGACAGCACGGCGGATGTCCTGGTCCGTTGCCTGCCACTGCACCCCGATCAGATCAAAGTCCGCCACTTCCTGTTTGGTCAACCGATCGATTTCATCCTGGACGAAGTAGCCCCAGGCCGTGTAGCCGCGTTCCTCGCCGCGGGGTGCCGGTTGGACGTCCCCGACTGCTTCCAGACGAAGTGCTCCGTAGAGTCAGGGTATCGGTCCATGATGTCCAGCAGTTTGGCGGGATCACCGCTTGCTTTGTCTTCCAGGAAGACCACACTCGACGCCGCATACTGGTCCAGGATATCCGTGAGCTTGGGGATGGGCAGAACCGGGCTGCCCTGCCCCAGCCACGGCTTTGCATTGTTGGACAACTCCAGCAACTGGTCATACGTACTCTCTCGAATGAGCCTGTCGACGCCCGTCATCCGAAGGGTGCTCGCGTCATGGTGGCAAACAAAAATGCCGTCTGCTGTTTCATGGACGGAGACCTCTATTGCGTCCGACCCGGCGTCCAGTGACTGCCGGTAGGCTTCCGCCGTATGCTCGGGCCAGTTGTCCTGGGAGCCGCGGTGGGCCACGTAAAACGTAGGCTTGGCCAGAAGCCCCTCGACGGACGCGTCGGTGTCTTGTTCCGGGGCCCGGCGAGCCCCGGGCTGCACGCCGTGGCGGCGAGGCTGAGACCGGCACCAGCAAGGACCAGGATATTCCGGCGGGACAACTCCAGGGCGCGCGAAACGGGTGGACTGGTGGAACTGAAGACGGGTTGTCCAGCACTCATGAGGAAGACCCTTGCGTTGAGAGCGGTTGGTTGTTTTGCGGTGCCGGCACCGCGGGAACAGTACCCACGCCCCAGGCTGCCAGGCGTTCTGACGCCGGTACCCGTACGGATTCTGTGCCTTCGCGCCGGCGCTGGTTTTCACAGGCAACCATTGCAATGACCGTCCACAGGAGGATTCCGGCCACGGACCGGGTGGCCAGGGCGCTGTAGGTCTGCGGGATAACTATGGCCAGCAGGCCGGCAACGGCCAGTCCGCTCGAAAAGGTGCGGCGGAAGCTGACCAGCACGAGCATCAGCAGCGCCCCGAAGTAGAGGAGGCTGAAGAAAATCCCCAGGTCCACCCCGTACATGAGGAAGGAACTTTCCAGGCTTGTCCCCAGCCCTGCCTCCTCCGCGATTTGATAGCTGGAGTTCACCCCGTGCCCGGTCAGAAGAAACTGGGGCCAGTCGCTCAGGAAGGTGCTGATGGCAAAGCCTCGTGCTTCTGCGGACCCGTTGTCATCCTGCAGTCGCTCCAGCAATCCTTCAGCCAGCGGGCTGGAAAGGGCCCACGCTGTGAGGGCACCGATAACCGCTGCCATACCCACCCGGACCATGACCGGTTTGGGGTTGGCCAGGACCACAAACAGGACCACGGCGATCATGATAATCACCCCTACCCTGGACTGGCTGACGAGCACGCCCGCCCCCAGCAGGACTAGCAGGAGGACCTGGAGCCAGGCCCACCTGAGGCGAATGGTCAGCGGTGCTATGACGCAGGCGGCCATCGACAGAGCCAGCGGCTGATCAAGCAGGCCCATCCATCGGGTGCCCTCGGGATTGAACCAGTACCTCGTGGCGAAGCCGTCCTCGTAGAAGAGCACGCTACCCGTCAGCCACTGGGCCAGGCCGACAACGCAGACCAGGGCACCGAGTGCAAGGAGCCCATTGCGCAAGCGGACCACGAGCTGTGGATCAAGCGCGCTACTGCCCGTGATGAACAGGAAGAACAGCGCCGGGGCAACGATCTGGTCGGTCAGGAGGACCGTCCCGCCGTCCACTTTGCTGAAGATGGTGCTGAGTACGGCGGATCCGAGCACCGTCAGGAGGAGCACCACAACGTAGATGTGTGCTGCCACGGCGCCTGCCATGACGGAAGGTGCGACTATCAGCTGTACTCCGACGAGGGCGAAAATCAGCCAGGTTGCGGCATGCAGGGAAAGCGATCCGCTGTCCTGTCCGGTCAGCAGATAGCTGCCCGCGGCGGGCACCGTGAACCAGATACCCAGCACCAAAAGAGCGGCGGCAGCGGGCCGTCGGCGGAGCAGGAGGGCGGCAGCGGTGCAGGCGAAAAGCCACAAGACAAGCTGCATCATGGCGTGCTTCGCCTGCTCCAGAAACCGGGTTCAGCGCCGCTAACCTGTAGCATCAGCGTGCTGTTCCGGATTTTTGACGGCATGTGCAGGGGCTGCCTTGGTTTTGGCGCCCTTGCTGCCGCCCCGGGGGTAGTCTTCCCCGTCCGGGAACGGGGTATGGGCAGCCGCTGCCACCAGCGCCCGTCGGAAACCAGGTTGTAGACCGTTCCGAGCACCAGGGAACGCACCGCGCCCAGGGATCGGAGAGCCGTCACCAGGTCGGTGCGGGATGTCCGTCCGTGAGCGGCCACCAGGATCGTGCCGTCAGCGGCGGCGCACACGAGCGAGGCATCTATACACTGAATGAGCGCACCGGCGTCCACCACCACGACGTCGTACATCCCCCGCAGCTGGACCATCAGCTCTGGCAGGCGTTCATCCGAGAGAAGCGCCGTCGGATTCGGAACTTTCAGCCCCGCCACCAGAGCGTCCAAGTTGTTCATATGTCTGATCGCGTCTGCGACCCTTACCTCTCCCCTCAACACCTCCCCCAGGCCGGGGCCAGCCGTCTGTCCAAGAGCAGAGGCCAGCGAGGGTGCCCGCAGATCTGCTTCCACGAGCAGAACACGCCCGTTGGCTTCCGCGAAGGCCTGCGCAAGGTGGAAGGCCGTTGCGCTCTTCCCTTCCCCTGCCGCGGCCGATGTCACGGCAAACACCTGTGCGGGAGCTGCTCCGGGATAGAACAGAAGACTGGTGCGCAGACGGCGCAGCGCCTCCAGATAAGGCCCGTTGAGCCGTTCGGTCCTCCCGTTTACGGCGGCCTTGGAACTGACCGGGATGGAGGCCAGGATTGGTAGCGACGTTTCGTCTTCGAGGTCCGCTTCGCTGCGGACCTTCTTGTCTCCGCGCACCCGGGAGATCACTGCCAGGACCCCTGCGGAAAGGCCGAGCAAGGCGCCGATGGCCAGATTCACCTTAGGCCGCGGGCGTACAGGCTGCTCCGAGACGGAAGGGCCGGAGACCACGTTGAGCACAGTCTCAGCGGCGGTTCCGTTTTCCATGTCATTGACCATCTTGCCGAAAGTGCCGGCGATCTGGTTGGCGATTTCCTGCGTTGTTTCCCGCTCCGGATCTTTGACGTTCACCGTGAGCGTCAGCGTCTCCGGATCGCCAAATGCCGAGATGCTGTTCTTCACCACGGCGGATGAGAGCGGGATGCTGCTCGCGCTGACCACCCGGTCCACGAACTGTTCGCTGGTGAGCAGCGCCGCGTACGCGGTGATCCGACCGCGGACGAGCTCGTCAGACTGCAGGGCACTCTGGCGTTCCGTTGACGGTGCCACCACATAAAAGGTGACGGTGCTCTGATACAGGGGCTGAATAAGAGCGGTGACGCCCAGCGCGCCTGCCACCCCGAGCAAAAAGCAGAGGAGCACGACCCACCAGCCGCGCACCAAGGCATGTGCGTAATCGGAAAGTTTCATAACTGAGACCAATCTCCAAACAGTAAGGAAGCCCTTGACGGGCTCTCCGCAGGACTGTGAGCCGGGTTCCAGCGTCTTCCCCTCCCTGCTCACCGCAATACCTATCACGCATCCCCTACCTAGTTGGGGGTGGGCAATACTGCTCTTTTGGGGCGGCTACCTGATTAGTACTGGATCTTCAAACCACTGTGGACGGGCCGGAAGCGGGCACCTAGTCTGCCTCGCGAAGTCTGATTTTCGGTCTCAACCACAGTGCTGTTCGTCTGCCATGCAGCGTCCGGCTGCGGTTATGCCGCTTGCGAATCATGAGGGGATTCGAGCGCCGTGCAAAAAATGTCAATTCTGATGGCCCATCCAAGCGCCGAGCTCTATGGCAGCGACAAGATGTTTCTGGAGAGCGCAGCCGGTTTGTCCGCCTCCGGCCACTCCGTGACCGCAACGCTGCCGCAGGCCGGCCCGCTCGGTGCCGCACTCCGACGGGTCGGCGTGTCCGTTGAACTCTGCCGCACCCCCGTGCTGAGAAAAAGCCTGCTTTCACCTCGCGGAGTGCTGGTCCTGGGACGGGACTCCGCCCGCGGTGTCCTTCAGGCATGGTCATTGCTCAACCGCCTGCGCCCGGACATCCTCTATGTCAGCACCCAAACCATTCCCTTGTGGAATCTCGTGGGACGGCTGAAGCGACTGCCGGTGCTTGTCCACGTTCACGAGGCCGAAGGAAGCGCCCCTGCCATCTTCCGCCTTGGCCTTGCCTTGCCGCTGGCTGCGGCAACGGCCGTAGTGGCTAACAGCTACTACGCGGCCGGTGTGCAGGAACGCAGCTTCCGCCCTTTGAAGGGGCGGCAGAGCGTGGTTTACAACGGGGTGGCGGGGCCCGCGCACGACGTCGAGCCCCGGGTCAAGCTCCAGGGCACCATCCGCCTGGTGTACGTCGGACGACTCTCGGAGCGCAAAGGGGTTGATGTGGCCGTCCACGCAGTGCTGCTGCTTCACGCCCAAGGCGTCCCGGTATCGCTTGACGTTGTTGGTGCGGTGTACCCGGGCTATGAAGCCTTCGAAGCCCGGCTCCGGAACACTGTCTCAGAGTCCGGGGCGTCCGATTCAGTCACCTTTCACGGCTTCCAGACCGACGTCTGGCCCTTCCTTGCGAACGCGGACATTGCCCTGATCCCGTCGCAGCGGGACGAGCCCTTCGGCAATACGGCAGTGGAGGCCATGCTTGCTGCACGCCCCGCTGTAGTGAGTAATACCTCCGGCCTCCGGGAGGCAGCGGGCGGATACGGGTCCGTTGTTTTCGTGGAGCCGGGCCATGCGCAGGAAGTGGCCCGTGCGGTGCGGCGGATCCGTGAGAACTGGGAACAGTACCGGGACTCGGCGTTGACGGACGCCGTCACGGCAGCCGTCCGGCACAGCAGCAAAACCTACGTGAATGCTGTGGCCAAGCAGCTGGACGCCGCGGTTGTCTCCGCTGGACGACCGTGCGCCCGCGGACCTGCACTATGAGCAGTACCGGCAGCGTTCAGAGCAGTGAAACCAGTGATAGCGGCAACAGCGGCTCGCGCTCGGCCAGCGGCGTCCGCTGGAGCCTGCTGGCGGTGCTCGCCAAACAGGGGTTCCAGATGCTCTGCGCCGTTGTTCTGGCCCGAATCCTCGGTCCGGATAGCTACGGCATTGTCAGCGTCGCCAGCATCTTCATCCTGTTTGTGGCCCTGCTGCTGGATCAGGGCCTTTCCTCGGCACTCATCCAGCGGCCCGATCTGTCCCGGAAAACAGCCGGAGCCACGTTTACGCTGAATCTCCTGCTCGCTGTAGTGATCGCGGTCCTCACCTGGGTGACCGCACCGCTGATGGCGGCTTTCTTCAACGTGGCGGAACTAGTCCTGGTCCTGCAGATTCTGGCCGTTGCGCTGCCTCTCAAAGCACTGAGCATCACTCCGCGAGCGCTTCTGGCCCGTAATCTTCGGTTCCGCGGGATCGCCGCCGCCGACATCAGCGCCGCCGTCGTCGGAGCCGCTGCGGGGATTACTGCCGCTCTGATGGGGGCCGGATACTTCGCGATTCTCTATCAGGCGATTCTTACGGATCTGGTGACCGCCGTCGTGCTCCTGGGCTGTACCCGCGGGCCGGTGCCAATCTGCACCTGGGCGCCGTCAAGCCGTTGCTTGCCTTCAGCCTGGGGGTTTTTGCCACCAACGGGCTGGCGTACTTTTCCCGGAATATCGACAACATCCTGGTGGGACGGTTCCTGGGAGTAGCATCGCTGTCCCTGTACGGAATGGCGTACCGGGTGCTGGTAGTGCCGGTCCAGTTGATCGGTCAGACGGTCAACCGGGTCATGTTCCCCACCTTCTCCCGGATTGCCTCGGATAAGGAGCAGGTTGCCTCGAAACTGAAAGCATCCATGTCCCTGCTTGGGCTATGCGTCATTCCCCTCATGGCCTACGTGGCGTGCGCCGCACCGGCCCTGGTCCAGTTGGTGCTCGGGGATGACTGGCGCGCCGCCGCACCGCTGATGAGCGTCCTGGCCGTTGGCGGGGCGCGGGAGACGATCTTCTACATAACGCCCACCCTCATGAAGGGCATGGGACGGGCAGGGCTGAACCTCAAGTATGAGCTGGTCGCCACTGCCGCCCAGGTGGGAGGAATCCTCATAGGCCTGCAGTTTGGGCTGCTTGGAGTGGCGGTGGGATACGCGGTGGCCGGTTTTGCGCTCACTCCCGTTCTAATGGTGCTGCAGTCCCGTCTGTGCGGCCTGACCGTCGCCGAACAACTGCGGATCCTGTGGCCGCCGATTCACGCGAGCGTCTGGGCCAGTGGAGCCTGCCTCCTCCTGGGGCAGGCACTTCCCGGGACCGTCCTCGAACTGGCACTCGGGCTGGTCCTCTTCCTGCTGGTGACAGCACTGGTGCTGTTCCTCTTCCACCGAACGGCCCTTCACTCATTTTTGGGTCAGCTGCGCCGACTTGCCCGTCGGAGCACTCCCGCCTAAAGCCCCTGGAGCCCTACATGATTTCCGCTTCCCCTCGCCCAGAATCCTCCGCCGGCAGCCGGGCCGCCGCTCATGCTCCGCTCGTCATTGCCGTCCTCACCTACAAGCGGACCGCGGACCTGGCCGTAGCCCTGCCGCGGCTTCTCCATCAGGCGCGCACGGCACCGATCCCCGCCCAGGTCCTGGTCATCGACAATGATCCCGACGCCGGCGCACGGGACGTGGTGGAGGGCCGGAAAGACCCGGCGCTCATCTACGTCCACGAACCACGGCCGGGGATTGCGGCAGCCCGCAACAGGGCGTTGAAAGACGCAGGCACCAGCTCCCGACTACTGGCGTTTATTGACGACGACGAAGTGCCCTCCGAGCATTGGCTGCAGCAGCTCGCAGAGCTGCAGAAGCGCACGGGAGCAGCTGCCGTGGTGGGCCCGGTGCTGTCCGAATACGCAGTCGCCCCGGACCCCTGGATAGCGGCCGGTGAATTCTTCAAGCGTCGGCGCCTGGAGACAGGGTCACGGATCACCGTTGCCGCCACCAATAACCTGCTCCTGGATCTGGGACAGATCAGGGACCTGGGGCTGGAGTTCGACGAGCGTTTCGGGCTGAGCGGAGGATCGGACACCTTGTTCACGCGCCAGCTGGTGCAGGCGGGGGCAGTGATGCTCTGGTGCGATGAAGCCGTGGTGGTGGACCGGGTCCCGGAATCCAGACTGACTCGCGCCTGGGTGCTGCGCCGCGCCTTCCGCAGCGGCAACTGCCATTCCCGGGTGCGCTTGACCATGATGTCCGGTCGTGGACCTAAGTTTTTGGCTCGACTTCAATTAGTGGCGCCCGGAGCAGCCCGGTTGGGGGGCGGCGCCGCCCAGGCCTTGACGGGCATCGTCACCGGGTCCCTGCGGTTAAAGGCGAAAGGATTGCGGACGGCTGCCCGCGGAGCAGGAATACTCACCGGCGCCGTCGGCTATGTGTTCAGCGAATACAAGCGCTCCGGCCACCGGCACGTCTTCAGAGCCTAATTGGACAGATGACCACAATTCGGTATACTCGCCCCCATTGTGTGGAGCAGCCACAATTAACCGCCTGCACCGCACAATGATGGGGGTTTTGCAAACACCGGTCTGCCGTTCTTTGGGTGTTCGCAGCTAATGATCAATCCACTCACAAAGGCAGATATGAATTTTTTCAACCATTTTGCATCGCCCACCCCCCGCCGGTGCCGTCTTCGAGGAGTAGTTTGTTCGGCCGCGGCCGCCGTTTCCTTAGCCCTCACCGGATTCACTGTGACCGGCCCGCCGCTGCATACCGCCGAGCAGTCTGCCATGGCGTTGGCCGCCACGAACACTCTCGCCAACCGGACGGCGCAGGTTCCCGGCAGCTACAAGCCCGCTGCGGCCACTACCGGGGTGATCGCCGGCACCAAGCTCGCCAAGTACAACCAGTCCGGGACTGATCTGGTGATCACCAGGGACAACACTGTTCTTGAGAACCTTGAGATTTACGGCGACATCAAGGTCAGGGCAAAAAACGTGGTCATCCGCAACAGCCTACTGCGCGGCGGAAGCGGAGCTCCGGCCAACCCAACAGCCGTTGTGGATGCCACCGGCTCCCAAGTGGTCAATCTGCGCATCGAGGACTCCACCATCCGCCCGGACCGCCCGCACTACAACCGAGACGGCATCAAGGGGCACGATCTCGCTGCTCGGCGGAACAACATTTCGGGCACCACGGATGGAATGGGAATCTTCAACCGTCCCGGCGGCAGCGTGGCCGCGAACGTGACAGCCGAAGCGAACTACATCCACTCCCTGACATACTTCGACTACTCGTCAGCGCACAGCGACGGCACCCATAATGACGGAATTCAGGTCCAAGGCGGCCAGAACATCCGCATTGCCGGCAACACCATTGTCGCCAATGCGGTAGTGGGATCGGGAAGCCGGCCAGGCCCGTACGGACCGCACGCAGGGCTGGGGATCATGCTTCAGCAGAACGTTTCAAAGCTTGCAAACGTTGTGGTGGAACGGAACTGGGTCGATAACGGCACCACGAGCATCAACATCGATAACGGGAAATATTCAAACATCACCGTGACCGTCCGGGAGAACCTTTTGGGGCGGAACCAGTACAAATTCAACGCTAAAAGCACCTACCCCATCCGCATCATCAATAGGAGCGCCAGCACGGTTACCGGGCTGAATACCAATAAGTGGGCTGATACGGGGGCCCTGTTGAGCCAGACCGTTCCCTCCGGCATTCAATACAACAAGTAGGAATTGATCGCCCAGGCTGTTGCCGTAACTGTGGTTGTTACGGCAACAACCTGGGCAGAAGCCTGGGCCATGCTGCAAGAGTCCCGGGACCCGCCGGGACCGTAGAGCTAAGTGGGAATTACAGCTAAGGCTTGAGGTCAGGTCCCGGTCTTTTGTCAATCGTTGGTCCTGCCATCACCCACGCTCAGGTTATCGAAGCTGACCTTCACCGGAAGGTTCGTTGTACTGCCCGAAAGGTAGCCCGTCAGGGCGATCCAACCCGGTTGCTGCAGTTCAGGTGCGGCATCAGTGACGGCGGCGTTCCAGGCCGCCGGCTCCGGTGAGCCTGCAGGCCACACCTTGATGCGAAGATCCGACGTGCCGCTTCCGGTGGCCTCGAACCGCACGGCCAACTGGCTGTCCGCCCGATACACGAGATTGGTTACGTTCCTGGTCGCGAGCTTGGTGGAGGTTCCTCCCACCACCCGCACAAGATCTACTGTCACTCTGCCGGCAGCAGATATTTTCACCACGCCCTGATATTCGCCCTGCGCTGTCTTACGCGCAGCGGCTGTGAGATAGACCCCGCTGCCGTTCGCCACCTTGTCCAGGGCCGCATCCACCCGAAGCGAAGTATCCCGGCGGCTGGCCGCCGGGAGCTGGGCTGTCAAGCCGAGCCCGCCGCGGTTCAGGGTCATGTTTCCCGCGCCGTCCACAGACCATAGTGTTGCCGAGCCGCTGTGGCTCCAATTACCGCCGACGCCGGCGGTACCCCATTTTCCTGATCCAGTCCTGTCGAAATCATCCGAAAAGCTGTCGGGCACGGGTTCCGGCTCCGGCAGAGGAGCTCCGGAAAGAACGTCTACCCTCACCACGTCGCTTCTGGCAACGTTGCCCAGCGGATCACTGACGAACAGCCGATATGTGTGGGGCCCGGCGGCAAGCCCCGTATCGGTGAACTCGAGTGTAGGCCGGTCATAGAACCTGGAACTCTTGGTTTCAGTGTATACGGGAGTGGCAGCGCCGTCCCGGAACAGCTGATAGCTCAGAACTTCGTTGTCGCGGTCCCAGTTGGCACGCCAGGAAACCCTGACGGTTCCCGGTGACTGGTAGTTCAGGGCCGGGTTCGCGTTGGCTCCCGTGACTCTCGGACCGTCTGTGTTAGGTGCCAGCTCCCTGACCGCGAACCGAACCAGGCCCTGCTGCGGTTTGCCGCTAACATTGCGGAATTCACCGGCCATTGCTACATACTCGGCATTCCCGGAGACTGCCCAGGGGCCCTGGCTCTGGCCGCTGGCCGTACCGGTATCCATGTCGGGGAACCAATTGAGCAGGCTCGGCGAGGCTACGCCTGTGAAAGAGGGATAACCGTGGATGTCCTTTGTCATCACGCCGGTGGCAGCCTTGCTGAAGGCCACTGCACGGTGCCAGCTCCGGGGCTGGGTTTCAGGAAAACCGCCGATATTCCCGCAGTAGTGGGGGTGCCCTGCCAGATAAACTGCAGTTGGCGAGGCCCAGACCCCGTAGCTGTCTCCATGGCAATCCTCAACCCACCTCAGATTGCCGTCAGACCAGTTTCCGGAAAAAGAACCCTCCAGGTTCCCGCCGCCGCCATAGATGTAGCCGGTGCCGTAGAAACTCGTCCCGTCGGAAGAGAGCGAGAGAATCGCCGAGTCCCTTCCCGCGTTACGGACCGTATTGTTGACGCCCAGAGACAACGAGGCACCGGTCACTGCATCCACCCGCCCGAGGCCGTACCCGGGACGGGAAGACCCGTTGAGCGTCGTAAAGGCGCCCCCAACAACAACCTGCCGGAAATCCGGCGACAGGACCAGCGCATTCACGCGGTTATCGGTCGTGGGGCTCCACGGGAGCAGCGCTCCGTCCGAAGCACGGAAGGCTGCCAGCCGGGACCGGGAGGCGGAACCTACGCTGCTGAAAAGTCCCCCCAGGTATACGGTGTCAGCTGACACCGCCAGAGCGCGGACGGTTCCACCCACTCGAGGATTAAAGGTGGAAATTACGGACCCGTCTGCAGCATTGAGCGCAGCGACCCGTGACCGCGAAATGCCATTGACTGTAGTGAATTCGCCGCCGACGTAGATCCGCGATCCGTCCGGGGACGCGGCGATACTCAGTGCCTGGCCGTTCAGGCTCGGAGCAAAGGAACTGAGCAGTTCGCCGGTGGAGAGCCGGTACGCAAGCAGATTATTTCGGGGAACTGTCCTGCTCCCGGGAGAAGCCCCGGCCGGACGGGCTTGGCTGAATTTTCCAGCTACATAGACCGTATCCCCCACCACTGTCTGCTGCCAGGCAACCCCGTCCAACTGCGCCGTGGGCAAGGGTCAGACGATACTGTCAGAGGTGTGGCCGGGTTGGATGGAACCGTTGGAGCAGTGTCCGCGACGGCTCCTCCTGCCGTCATGGACAGGGAAGTTATGGCCAGTGCAGAGGCTACCAGCAGACCGACTGCCCTTCGCCTGCTTTCTGCGGTGCGCCTCAGCGGCCGGCCGGCGTTGACCAGCCGGTACATGTGGTCGAATGAATGGTGCGGGTTCCTATTCCTTCTCATCGTGGTGTCCATCCCTCGTGGGTGCCCGTCGGGCGCACCTAACCCAATAAAGCGGACGGCGGCCGTGTGGCCCCCGGGGTGTTGCTGCCAAATTAATGCCGTTGACTGCTCTTGGCATTTAGTTCATATCTTCCGCAGTTCTTATCTCCTGTCTTGCCCCCCAGGGACTGGCACCTTGCCTTCCTACGTTGCCCTCTCTTTCGACGCTCCTTCCATCACCCTCACATCCTCCCGACTGTAGAGACGGCTAACCCATTCGTTGTTGCGGCCGAGAAGAACGTTCGATGACAGCAGGCTGCTGGACTGGCTTCCTGGAACAAGCGGAAAATGCCGTGGAACCGAGGCAACCTGACGAATGGGAACACGGTTCTGCAGCGCAACCCAATGAAGCCAAATGTCGTCCGCGGTGGGGCTTTTCTCAATAAAAGCCGTGCCTTCCTCCGCCAGGCGGGTCAACATCTGCGGAGGGTACAGGACTCCGGACACGCCCAAGGCGAGGTGGTCGCTCCGGGGTTCAGTCGTGTGGATCGGCTTCCAGCTGGAATAGTCCCCAATTCTGCCGTCCTGCACCGTGATCCGGTTCGCCCAGTGACAGGTCACCGCGTGCGGGTTCCCGGCATAGGAAACCAGCAGCGCCTTAAGCCAGTTGCGCGGATAGATGATGTCGTCGTCGGCGGTCACCAGTGGATCCACATGCGGTCCCTGAGATGAGGCATACGGATAGTACTTGGTGTGGGGTCCGTAGCCATTCGTCAAACGCAGCTCCAGGCCGCGTTCCTGCAACCGGGACAACTCCGCCGGCGGAGCCGCCACCACCTCCGGATCCTCTACCCACAGAATCACGCGGCGGGGACGGACCGAACCCCTGCCAATGGATTCAACGGCGAGATGGACAGTTGCGAGCCTGTTCCCGTAGGACGTCAGCGACACGATTGCCTGCTGATCGCCCACGACGGGGCCGAGGAGAACCTGTTCCGCAAGGCCAGAAGCGGTGTCTCGGTAGTGGCCCTCAAATGCCGCCCGGCCCGCCTCATGCCCCGCACAGCGGGACGCAAACGTGCCCGGACCGCCTGCAGGGCTGCCGCCATCGTCACGGTACCCACACCTCGAACTCGCGGAACGATGCAGTCACCGGCGCATTGGTTGCCGATCCCGAGGTATACGCGCTAAGACCGGAGGCACCCGCCGCCTGCAAACCAACCGCAGTATCAGTGGCGGATATTTGCCAGGCTACCGGCTCCGGCGAGCCATCCTTCCACACCTTCGCCTGGAGGTCAGTGGTGGTGGCGCTGTTGCTGGTCACGAGGATTTTCAGGCGGAGCCTCTCACCGGCAGCAAGCTTCAGTCCGCTGATGGGCTGGCTTCCAAGATTCGTGGTTGCACCGGCGAGCACCCTCGACACATCCAGGGTCACCCAGCCGGTGGCCGAAACCTTTGCCGTGGCCCGGTAGTCATTCTGTCCGTCGATCCTCCGGCCAAGCAGGGCAAGCTGACCCCCTCCCCCGTGGGAAGCTTGTCAAGAGAAGCCACAACGGAGGTCTGTGCATGTTTCGAAAGCACTAACGGGAGGAAGGCGCCGGCCCCCGTCCCGGCCCGCGGCATCTGCATCCTGGCCGTTCCCTCCGCCACGGAAAAATTCGCTGCGGCTCCGTTCAGCGTCCAGACACCGCCGGAATCAGCCGTCCCCAGGCCGCCCGTGACGCTCCGGTTGAAACTGTCGCTCCCCAGGATGCCATTTATCGGCGCCGCGGCAACGGTGACCGAGGAAGCGGATCGGTGCGTGGCGCCGTCGTCATCAGTAACCACCAGAGCAATCGGATACGAGCCGGCCGCCTCGTACATATGGGACACGCTCGCTCCGGTGCCTGTGGTACCGTCCCCGAACTCCCACCGGTACGCTGTTACGGTTCCATCAGCGTCTGTAGAGCCTGATCCGTCGAAGCCCACCGTCAGCCCAGAAACCTGGGTGCTGAAGGCAGCAACGGGTGGCAAATTGGCCGGTTCGGCTCCGGGAGCACCTGCCGCGAGGTTATCGAAGCGCATGGTGACCGGAGCGTTCGTGGCAGATGATGCGAGGTAGCTCTGGACTCCCACCCCGCCGGTCCGCTGCAGGGCAGCGGAGGCGTCGCTTGCCTGCACCTGCCAGTCCGGCTCGGCGGTACCGGCTTTCCAGGCCTTCCCCGAAAGTATGGTCGGGTTGGAGCCCGTCACGCTGATACGCAACTTCAGTGTCTCGTCCGCAGCCTGCCGAACACCCGTCAGGGTCCGGGTTGCCAGAACAGTTTCCGTGCCCGAAACAGTCCGGGTAAGGGTCAGGATCACGTTGGCGCCCGCAGCCGACTTCGCCTTGACCCGGTAGTCTCCCCCGTCCGGAACTGCCCGGCCTATCAGGGCGGCAAAAACGCCTCCGCCGTCCGCTGCCTTGTCGAGTGACACATCCACCACCGCATCGGTCTGGTCCGACAGTTGAGCCATCAGATAAGCCGAGGCTCCCCAGCCGGGCCGGGGCATTGCCACGTTGGCGCGGCCGTCGCTGACGGAAAAAGCCGATGCTCCGCCGCTGAGTGTCCAGGCACCGCCCGCTTCAGCGGTTCCGAGCCCGCCGCTCTGGGTGCGGCCTAAGGTGTCATTGACTACAAACGGATCGGCGGCCGGTGCCGTGACGGTGACTTCCGTCCTCCGGGTAGCAGTGGCGCCCCTGTTGTCCGTCACGGTAAGGGTAATCGGGTATGTTCCCGCAGCCGCATAGGTGTGCACGGCCGTTCCGCCGCTGCCCGCGGTGTTGTCCCCGAAGTCCCAGGCGTAGCTTGTCAGTGTGCCGTCAGCATCAGACGATGCCGCGGCATCCACCGACACCTCCAGCCCGTTCACCACCGGTGTGAAATTCGCCTGCGGCGGGATGTTCGGTGCCGGGGTGCCTTTACCCGCGTTGTAGTGGCTGGCCACGGAAGCCGCTGTCAGCTGGGTGGGATACAACGCCACTTCATCGATGCTCCCGGTGAAGTAACGGTTGGTGGGACGACTGGGCCAGCCCTGGAGTGTGTCACCGCCAATTCGCCAGAAACCGTCGTAGGACTCTGCGGAGGTGACATCCGGCCGGGAAGCGGCAAGTGCCCCGTCGACGTACAAATGCATCCCGGCGGAGCCGAGTGTGGCCACAACGTGGTGCCACTGCCCGTCGTTGTATGCAGTGCTGCTGTTCACTGTTGTTTTGACGCCGTTGGGACTCGCCCCAAACCAGAGCTTGCCTGTGTTGTCCATGTACACGTGCCGGTCCGCGTTGCTGGACAACGTATTGGGCATATTTCCAAACCCGATAATCTTCCCTCCGGTAGTACTGGTGGTTTTGATCCAGGCTTCAGTGGTGAAGGTGTTGGGCCGCTTGGCCCTGGTGGGGTTGGTCAGGATCCCCGCCGTTGTGCCGGAGAGTGTGGCAGCGGTATTGGAGTCATTCAACAGCGCCCCGCCGGCACCGAACACGGCGCCGGTCCCCGAAGCCAAGTCACCTATGCCGGCCTGGTCGAAACCGGTTCGAGCGCCCGATGCTTCGCCGAGCCGCCAATAATTGCTTGGTTCGTCCGCGCTGACAACCTTCTCGTAGGTGGGCGCGGCGGGTGTGGTCGCCGCGGCAGTAATGTTGACGTAGTCCGATTTGACGATGTTCCCTGTGGGATCGGTGGCGGTGATTCGGTAGCGGTAGGATTTGCCCGGGGTCAGCCCGGTGTCGAGGTACGCCATTGAGGGGCGTTCCCAAAAGTCGATTCCTGGGAAGTGGTGTGGATGGTTGCTGCATCCCGCAGCACCGAATACGTGAGGTTCTTGTTGTCCTGATCCCAGTTGGCCTGCCAGCGGACGCGGACAATCCCCGCGGCCGGTGAGACCAGGGTGGGGTTGAAATTGGCTCCGGTGACCCTGGGTCCGCGCAGGTTCGGAGCTTTGTCCCGGGCAGCGAAGCGCACCAGGCCCTGCTGTTCCCGCCCGTTGACTACGGGAAACTCTCCGCCCATCACCACGTATTCGGAGTTCCCGGCAACGGACCACGCTCCCTGGCTCTGACCTGTATAGGTGCCGTCGATGATGGAGGGGAACCAGGTCAGCAGGGAGGGTGCCGGAGTGCCCGTATAGCTGGTGTAACCGTGGGGATCGGCCGTGACGGTCTGGGTAGCCTGCTTGCTGAAGGCCAGCGCACGGTTGAAGGTCCAGGGGTTTTCCTGGGGAAAGCCGCCTATGTTCCCGCAGTAATGGGCATGTCCGGCTGTATAGACAACTTGTTCCGCGGCATAAACTGAATATGTGTCTCCATGGCAGTCTTGTATCCAGTTCGTGGAGAAGTCTGACCAGCGGACGGAGAACACCCCCTCAAGAGTGCTGGTGCGTCCGAACGTGTAGCCGGACCCGTAGACAAACGTTCCGTCCGAGGTGAGGCTAGTGATGGATCCATGGTTGCTACCGTTACGAACAACGTCATTGATAGGGAACGGCAGGCTTGCTCCGGCGACCGTATCCACGGCGCCTAGTCCGAACCCAGGCCTGCTGGAGCCGTTCAGGGTGGTGAATGTTCCGCCAACCACCATCTTGGTTCCGTCGGGAGACAGTGAAAGGGCGTTGACGCGCCCGGTGTTGGCTACAGGGTTCCATTCCAGCAGCGTCGCGTCTGCGGCATCAAAGGCTGCCAGCTTACTGCGGGAAACCGTGCCCACAGAGCTGAACACGCCACCCAAATAGACTCGATCGCCCACGGTTACGATAGCCCGTACAGACGCGTCCATCTTGGGGGCGAAGCTCGGGATAAGTGCACCTGTTGCGGCGTCCAACGCCGCTACCCGCCATACTTTCGCCCCGTTCACCGAGGTAAAACTTCCGCCCACATAAATACGGGAACCGTCCGGAGAAGACGCAATCGCTACCGCCTCGCCATTGAGGTCAGGCGCAAACGAATCGATGAGTTCTCCGGTCCGAATGTCGTAGGCCAGCACGTTGTTGCGCGTAACCGTGTTGACTCCTGCGGGGGAGCCGGCCGGGCGGGCGGTAGTGAAGCTTCCGGCTGCGTACACCGTGTCGCCGACAACTATCTGCTGCCAGACGACACCGTCTATTTGAACCGTCGGGAGTGCATCGGCCGTAACCGTGACCGGGGTTTTGGGGTCCGCGGGGTTCACGGGCGCCGAGTCTGCCGAGGCTGAGGATACCCCCGCCATCATCATGGAAGCGGCTAGAACCCCGGCAAGAACGCCAACAATTGTTTTCCGGAAGGAACGCGCAGCGAAGCGGGCCTGCCGATGATGAGTGCTCATTGTTTCCCTCATGGTGTGGGAACTTCCCCTTCGAACGCGGCCACTGGTGCGTCAACGGAGTAGCTCAGGTAAACGGTGACAAGGTCCCGGGTCTCAACCGGAATCAAAAAGACGTAACTGCCGGTAACTGTCTGGCTTGGTTCCGCCGCAGAGGGCAGAGGCTCTGCCTGAGGCCCGCTCAACTGCGTACACGGTACTTTGTCAGCACCCGTTTCGACGGTCATAACCGCATTGGCAAGATCGATGGGGCTGCCGCTGTTGTTGGTGACGGTGACGGTAAACCTGACAGCGGGTCCGGCAACTTCGCCAATCCCTTCTGCTTCACCATCAACCGCTTCCATTCCGGTGACCCTGATATCAATACCGGCGTTTGCGCTTGAATCTGTTGATATTTCCACCGGGTCCGCAACGGCACGGTCCTGAGTTGCGAGTTCGGCATCTCCCGCGGCTGCCGGACCCGGCGGCTCATCTGCCGCCGGGCCGGTATCGGATTCCGGTGTCCCGGGATCAGGTGTAGAGCTCGAACCCGTCACGGGTTCCGAAGGGCCGGTGGTCCCGACCGCAGGAGCAGATCCCGCCGCCTCCGAAGGCGGCCCTGTTGACGAGGGACTGGGAGAAACGACGGCCGCCGGGCCTCGCCCATTCTCGGCATTGATGAAAAGGACAACCCCGAGGACCACGGCCACCCCGGCCGCACATGCGGCCGCAACGCGCCAGCGGCGCAGCCCCGGACCCCGGCTCCTGCCGGCCCGTCTTGGTGTTCCTCATGCTGCCGGCACCCCCAGCCTCTTCATGTCCCCGAACCACTTGACGGAGGCAAGGGCCAGGTGGGCCAGGTTCACGGCAAACATGGCAGTGTAAAGGGGTATAAAGAACACAGGGAGCGCGGTAAAGAGAAATAGCAGACACAGGACGCCGTAGTCCGTGGGGATCAGCAGCACCGACCGCCGCCAATTCCCTGCTCCTTTCGGTGCTGTCCTGCCGGTCTTGAGCGCGTGGCCTGCTTTTAACTGGTCGTTCAGGATCATTGCGAAGAACGAGACGTTGGCTACCACCGTAAAGCCCAGAGGTATCAGGAGCCAACGTGCATCCGGGAGGTCGAAGAAACGGAATGCACACACTGCCACGGCCAGGTGGAGAGTGGAGAGCTTAATGCTGTCCAGGAAATGGTCCAGCCACTCACCCGCCAGCGAACCGCCCCCCTGAAGCCGCGCAACCTGCCCGTCCGCGGAGTCGAAAGCGTACCCCAGTGCCAAACAGAACCAGATGGCTATTGCGCTGATCCATGAAGGGCCGGCCAGGGCCAGAGTCAGGATGCCGGTGAGGGTGAAGGCGGCGCTGACCGCACTCACCAGATTCGGCGTCATTCCCCAACGGTGGCAGGCGGCAGCCAGGTAACGGCCAGCCCTCCGGTTAATGAAAAGTGAATATGCAGGTGCGCCCGAAGCCGCCGCTTTTTGCGCTGTGGCGAGGGAACGGACAGTCGATGCATAACTTGGCTCCGATCTGCCGTCCCGGGTATTTGATGCGCGGCCAGCATGTACGTTGTGGCTCATCAGGCACCGACTTTGGGTGCAGCACTGCGTGCAGCAGATGCCCGGCTTGAAGGGTCGGGCGACGTCGGGTTCTGGGCTGCTGCGGAAGGAGCCGCACGGAAGCGGCGTCGGAATCCGCCGGAACGGCGCTTCTCACCGGCCGCGAGCCGGAGCGCCAAATCCTCGTACCGCAGCGCAACGTCGTCCCAGTCGTAGGTCGCCGCATATGTGCGAGATGTCCGGCGGCGTTCGGTGGCAGTGTGCGGCAATTGTTCGGCTTTATCGGCCAGGTTGGCAACGTCTGCGGGGGTACTGAAGAATTCGCCAGCGTCCTTGAGCACTTCTCTGTTGAAGTTGACGTCGAAGGCGTTGACTGCAGTACCGGCTCCCATGGCTCGAAGCAGCGAGGGGTTGGTTCCTCCCACCGAGTGGCCGTGCCAGTAGATCCTGGCATTGGCGTAAAGCTGGTCCAGCAGCTCCTGGTCCCAGACTGCGCCTACGAGTCGGACCCTTGAATCAGCAAGGGCTTCAAGACTGCGGGTGTAAATACCCGCATAGGGAGCGCTGCCAACCACGACCAATGGCAACGCCGCCCCGCTGCGGACATATCCCTCGATGATGAGGTGGACGTGGTTTTCCGGTTCCAGCCGGGCAACTGCCAGATGATACTGGTCCGGCATCAACCCCAACTCCCCGAGCTTGTCGATGCTGCCGGGCTCAATAAGGGGTGCCCCATAGGAGATCAGCGTGGTGTCGGCACCGAACTCCTCACGGTAGTAGTCGCTGATGCCCTGGGCATCCGCAATGAGGGCATCAGAGAGCCGGACGGAGGCGCTTTCGGCGATGCGGTAATAGCGTTGGCCTATCGGCCCCCACTTGGCCCGCTTCCATTCCAAGCCATCAACGTGTGTGGCTACCGGGATTCCGGCTGCGCGGATGACGGGCAGCCAGGGGGCATTTGCGGCGTTGAACACTATGGCAGCGTCGGTTCGGTGGGCGGCCAGGTGCGCAGCGGAAAGCCCGCTGTGGCTGAGAGTTTCCAGCGATTTCTTCTTGAGTGCCGGCAGATACACCAGGTCCATGCCCAGGTACTCAGTTTCCGATTTGTTGGCGTCGGGGGCGTCCCTGCAATAGACAGTGACGCGGTGGCCCCGCGCAACCAGCCTTTTCCCCACTTCCTCAATGCACGTTTCGAAACCACCGTAGCGTGCAGGGACTCCTCGCGTTCCCAGCAGGGCGATGCTTATGCGTTCCTTGACCGGACGTTTCCCCAGCATGGTCATCCTTACGTTTTCTGTTTAGCGGCTATTGGTTCTGAGACGTGGCTGAGAGCCGTTGAGGATCTCCAAGGCTTTGCGAAGTGAAGTGCTTGAGGTGTGCACGGTATAGGGGAAATAGACGACCTCGACGCCAACCCCGGCGAACATCTCCTCCAGCGCAGTGCCTTGGGGCGTTCCCCGCCAGTCGTCCCCCTTGAAGAAGACGTTGAACCCCAGCTCTTTCCACATGTGGAGCTTGTCCGGGTGTACCTCAGCCACCGCTTGGTCAACGAATTCCAGGCTGCGTACGATTTCCAGTCGCTCAACTAGGGGAATGAACGGCTTGACGCCTTTTCGCGCGATGCAGAGCTCATCTGAAACGACACCCGCAATGAGGTGGTCGCACTGGCTTTTCGCGTGGCGAAGAATATTCAGGTGTCCTATGTGGAACAGGTCAAAGGCGCCTGCGGCGTAGCCGATTCGCTTACTCATGCTTCCTCCAGTGCAGGGATTGTGTGGTGGCTTTGGGGGTGTGATCAATACGCACCAACCGGCCGTATCATTTGAAGCAGCGTGCGCCAGAGAATTATCAGGTCACCTGCCAGGGACCAGTTCTCCACGTAGTAGAGATCCAGCCGCACTCCGTCCTTCCAGTTCAGTTCGGAACGGCCGTTCGTTTGCCACATCCCGGTGATCCCCGGCTTGATGTACAGCCTTCGGTGGACCCGGTTCTTGTACTGGTCCACCTCGCGCTGCAAGGGTGGCCGCGGCCCGACGAGGGACATGTTGCCCAGGAAGACATTCCAAAACTGCGGGAGCTCATCGAGGGAGTACTTGCGCATCCAGCGGCCGACGTTCGTGACCCGCGGGTCACGCTGCATCTTGAAGAGCAGTCCGTTTCCTTCGTTGTTCTCCAACAGGCCGGCGAGATCATCCTCAGCGGTTTCCACCATCGAGCGGAATTTGTACATCAGGAATTTTTCGCCGCCGCGCCCAACACGTTCCTGGCGGAAAATGACCGGCCCGGCGCTATCCTCCTAATCAGCATGCCCAGGAGGACAAGGACGGGAAGAAGTGTGAGCAGTGCCAGGCCCGAGACCGCAATATCCAGGGTTCGTTTAAGGACGTGCCGCGCGCCGGTGTACTGCGGCAGCTCCACATGCATCAGTGGCAGGCCCTCCACGGGCCGGGAATGGATGCGGGGACCTGCGACGTTGGTCAAGCCGGTGGTCAGAATCAGCTGGGTGGCAGATTCTTCCAGCTCCCACCCCAGCTCCTGGACGTAGGAGGCTCCGCCCTTCATTGACCCGGCGACGATCACTGCATCGGCGCGTGTCTGGCGGACGGCGCTTACCACCGTGTCACGGTTCGCGACCACAGGGATGAGCTGCCCGTTCACCGCCAGGTAGCCGGGCTTCCCCTGACCGGAGGTCAGCGCGACTCCTACAACACGGTAGCCGGACCCGGACTTTCGCTGAATCTGATTCGCAACGTACTTGACGTCCTTGGCCTTGCCAAGCACAACCACTTTGAAAAGGTAGCGTCCTTTGTTCCTCTGGGCGGTAAGCCAGCGGCGCAGCATCCACCGGCTGAAGATCAAGCCGAACACCCCGGTGGGAAAAGCCAGCGCAAAGAACCCGCGGGAAATGTCTATTCCAAAGACCAGACATGCCATGGCAAGGCAGCCCAGCAGTGTGACAGTTGCGCCCACAACCCGCTTGTACTCATCCACACCGTGTCCCACGATTCGGGCGTCCCGGCTGCCGTACCCGGCCAGGGCTGCCAGCCAGAAAACGACAATGGCCGCGGAGATCAGCGTGTACGGAAGTGCTATGGGGCCCGCATTTACTGAGGGTTGGGTCAGGCCGAACCGAACAATGTGTGCCAGAGTCATCACTGAAACGACCACCGCGGCGTCGAACGCCAACAGGATTCTGCGGTAGCGGTTGGTCCATCTCAGGCTGTCGCTGGCCACCCTCTGACTGGCAGGAACAAAGCTCCTGAAGTTCGGAAAGGCGATAGGTGCGGCAGGGAAGTTGAGGTCCAGCCGGACCCCGGCATCTTTCAGATCGGTCATCAGAGCCCCTCAAGCCCAGAGTCTTCCGAAGGGGCCGACGACGGCTGGGGGGAAGCCTTGGTCTCAAGAGGCTTCGACGCCGTCGACCCCGCTCGGGGGACCGGCGCCGGTGGCGCCGGATGATTGATTGCGGGGACGGAAAATTGGAATTATGCGGAAGATATTCGCTCCGGAAAATACCCGGAAAACAAAGCACCGTGTACCATTTTTATCCGCATTTATTTCCCCGCGGAACAATCAACACAACAAAGACTAGAAGCGGCACATATCGCTGGCACGAGTAATGCTTACTCGTGTCCCGGCAGTGACTTCTCCCTCTGCCGGGGATATACCTGCCACTACTTGGGTTGACACATTTCATCGAGGGGGCGCAGGCGGAAATCAGGTACGCCCGCAGCTTGCTTATTCTTCCGGCAGGGAGCTTGCCGGGGACGCCGGGGCGCGAAGGCGGTTAGTCCAGGACAGCGGAGCTGGCACCCGGTTCAAGCGCCAGGTAAGCCCCTTCGAGGTCCGCACGCCGGCTGATCCCCAGCTTCACGTAGATCCGGTAGACATGGCCCTCCACGGTGCGTTGGGAGAGGGTGAAATGGGCCGCCACGTCCTTAGTGCTGGCACCGGCAAGAAGCAGGTCGACAATTTCGTGTTCGCGGCGGGTCAGCCGCACCAGATGAAGCGAGGGACTGAGGTAGGAGACGGTGACGCCGGCGAGCTCCCCGCGGCGGCGGCGCAGCTGCTGGATGAGGGCCCGCTGGCGCCGCAGGTTGCCGTGCGCGCCGTAGAACCTGATGGCGTGGCCGATGCTCTCCACCGCAATCAGGTACTTGCGGTGCCGGACCGCTTCATCCGCCGCAGCAACCATCCGGTCCGGGTTCCCGGACGCCACGGCCCCTGCGTACGCATGCAGCGCCTGGGCCTCACCGCCTTCGAAAGCAGCGCTGACTTCCAGCAGCCGGCTGGCCTGCCGCAGATCACCAACGGCGAGGCACAGCTCCAGGATGTCTTTCTCGGCAGCCAGGAATCCTCCGGTCCGCGCCTGCTCTGCCGCTTCGGCCAGCTTCTCCGGAACGCTGCCGTCCGGCTCGCCGGAGGCCAGGGCGGCGGCGGCATACGCCTGGCCCACCAGCCACAGCGGGCGGGGGCCGGTGTAGCCGACGCCGCGCAGTTCTTCGCGTACCGTGCCGTCTGGGCATGGTCCCCAACAACTGTCGACGCGTAGCCGGCCAGCCCCAGCGCATAGGGCAGCAGCATTTCCGGATCCGAAGTCCGGAGGGCTTCCACAGCCGGGTGCAGGCGCTGCAGCCCTTCGCGCAGCCGGCCCTGGTGAATTTCCACCGCCCCTTCGAAGACTCCCATGGTGCCGCCGTAGGCAATCAGGTGCTGCGGAGCAGACTCCAGCTTGGCCTCGAGGAGGCGCTCGAGCTCGGCGAACCGTCCGCCGTGCAGCAGCGCCTGTGCGTGCTTGGCAAGTGATGCGCCGCAGTAGGCCTGGAGCGGACCGCCGAGGCGCCCAATCAGGTCCAGCGCGCCGCGCGAGTGCTCCAACGCGGCGCTGATCTGCCCCTGGGACACCAGGAGCTCGGCCAGCAGACCGTGGAAGACCACGCTCCGCCGGGGGTCGGAGCCGCCGGACACCGGAAGCTGCTGGCCGGCCGGGGAGGTGAGCCGGGCCAGGGCGGCAGTGTAGTCGCCCTCCGTCATCAGCGCCATGCTGCGCAGCAACTCAGCGCCGGCGTCAACGGCAGTGGCCGTTTGTCCGGTGCTGTCGCTGCGAAACGAGAGTTCACCCGACGCCGCACACCAGGCATCGGCAAGCTCCTCGAGGTCGCGTCCGGGCAGTCCCGAGCGAAGAATCAGCCGGGTGGCGGCCAGCGCTGCACGGTCCAGGGTTTCAGCGTCTTGTGCGAGGGTTCGCTGCCCGGGCTCCAGGATTCCTTCCAGCAGTATCCGCGCCTGTGCCAGGTCTCCGGACTGCACTCTGGCAGCAGCGGATTCCACCCGTGCCGGCAGCATGTGCGCAGGGCCGGTCACCGCGGCAGCAAAACGGGCCGCCAGAGATGACCGCGCGGCGTCGTTCGCAGTTCGCGCTGCCCTGAGCAGCTGCACATCCGCGATGGTGTCGCCGCAGTCCAGGCCCCACTCCAGCCGGCGGAGCCAGGCCTCCTCCTCACCCGGACCGGACGGCTCGCCGCCCGCCCCGTTCTCCAGAGCGGCCAGCACCCGGGAACGGATCGCCGCGCTGCGGACCGTCGGCACCAGGGACCGGATGACTTCGGAGTGGAGCGGCTGGGACAGGCACAGCAGTTCAGCCGCCCCCGGACCCGGCTGCAGAAGCCCATCGGCGATCAGGGCATGCACCGGCGCCGGGCCACTGACAGCAATAAGGACGGACCGGGGCAGCAGATGCGCCAGCGCCAGGGTTTCGAGGACCCCGCGCTCCTCCGGCGTCCGGCTCGCCAGCTGGCCTTTAACCAGATCCACCACTGAGGCGTCCAGACCGTCGGGTTCACCGCGCAGGAACCATGCACCGTTGACCTCCGCCAGGAGTCCCAGCCTCCGGGACTGGGCAAGCAGTGCCTTCAGGTACAGGGGGTTTCGGCCGGACACCGCAGCCAGCAGAGCTGAGGTTGCCCGCAGCACCGGACCGCCCAGGACATCCTCACACACTTCGTGGACTGCTTCGGCTGACAGCGCGCCGAGGTCGATGCGGGCGAGCAGCCCGTCCCGGGCCAGTGAGAGCAGCTCGTGGATGCGCCGTGCCCGGGGACGCGTCAGGACCAGCAGCCGCAGCTCGCCGGACATTGCCAGCTGGGTCAACACATGGCAGCTAGATTCATCCAGGCAGTGGGCGTCGTCGATCACGAGCAGCGGCTGCGGGCTGCCCGTCTCACTGATTCGGCGGAAGTGGCGGCGGATTGTCCGCAGGACCGCCAGCGGGGACTCCATGTCCTTCGGGCCGGCCGCCTCCAGATAAGGAGAGAGCACGCCGTACGGCATCCGGGACAACACCGGGCTGCCGTGGATGAAGGAGGCGCTGACAATCCCGTCCAATCGTTCCAGGACGCGGTCCGCGAGCGCCGTTTTTCCCATGCCTCCGGCTCCCACAACGACGGCTCCGCGCAGCCCGGGTTCCAGAAGACGGGCGGTAATCTCCTGCACTTCCCTGTCCCGGCCCAGCAGCAGCGGTGCGCCGCGCCCGCCGGAAGGAACCGTGCCAATCATTTGTGCGCCCCGGATTTGTCGGTGATCATCTTGGCAAGTTCACGCCTGCTGCCCACATGCAGCTTGGAGTAGACCTGATACAGGTGCCCTTCGACGGTGCGCACCGAGATGTTCAGCTCCGCAGCAATGGCTTTATTGCTCGTGCCAGCGGCGGCCATCTTCGCAATCGACCGCTCCCGGAAGGTCAGGGCGCCGAGGTACTCGTCTGCGGAATCGTTCCCCTCCGCTGTTCCCGTGGAACCCGTGCCGCGCCGGCTGCGGTGGATGAACCGCACGGTCGCCCGGTCCCCGCCCCTGAGGCAACGGCCAGCGCGCGTTCGGAGGTTTGCCGGGCGAAGAGCACATGGCCGGCGGCTTCCCCCATTTCCGCCGCCTGGATCAGCAGCTGCGCGTCATAGCTGCCGGCCCCCTTCGCGTACGTCTCGCACATCCTGGCGAACGCTCCTGCTGGTGGGCGGCAACGGTCAGAATGCGGTCCAGGCTTTCCACGTCCCCCACCCGCACGGCGTGCAGCAGGGACAGCAGTTCGTAGGAGTAAGCTCCCCTCCGGTGGTCATGGGCGGCCAGTTCAATGAAGCGGCGGGCGGCTTGGGCTGACCCGAGGGCGCCGTCGGCCAGGGCAGCGAAGTGCCGCGCGCCGCGGCGGACCGTCCAGGGACCGCCATCCGACGCCTTGCCGCTGAGCTGCAGGTACGCGTCGGCACCGGCGCTGTCCTTCTGCAGCGCGAAACAGTATGCTGCAGCGGCCGCGGCCAGCGGGATCATGGATTCCGGTCCGCCGACCCGAAGCTGTGCCACGGCCGGCACGAGGCAGCCCAGGGCGCTCTCGGCATCGCCGGAGTATGCGTGCAGCAGTCCCTGGCCCACTTCCCCGAACATTCCCGCAGACAGCGCGGCCTGTCCCTGCGCCCGCTGCTGGGCGAGTAGCCGCCTCGCATCGTGCAGCGCTCCGATGGCCAGATAAACGAGGATGATCCGGGTAACGGAGGTGCTCCGGTCATCGACGCCCACGTCCGGCTCGGCCAGGAGCCGCTCAACGTCCTGGGCCAGCTCCAAGGCTTCGTCCTGGCGGTCCGTCATCCCGAGCGCTTCACAGAGCCAGGAACCAATCAGGACGCGGAAACCCTTGTCGCGTCCGGTGGCGGCCGCCTGCAGCGGCGCAAGGTAGGCCGCGTTCTCGAGGAACCGTCCGTGGTTCGAGTTGCATTCGGCGCGGGCCAGGACCATGTCGCGGTTGAGGGCGGCCGTGTCAGCCCGGCTGATGCTTCCCGCCTCGGAGAGCTCCGCGGTGCGCTGTTCGGCCTGGCGCAGCAGTTCGCCGTGCTTCTTTGCAGTCCCGGCGGGCAGTGCCCCGGCGGGGAGCGCACCCGACAAAGCTCCCGTGGCAGCCATGCACAGCACCCTGTTTTCCGTGAGCAGCAGACGAACTTCCTCAAGCGGAGTTGCACCCTTCCCCCGGCTTCGGTAGCTGCTGAGTGCGGCCAGTGCGACGCCGTATTCCGCCCTCATCATCCGGGCGGAAACCAGTTCAAGGAGAGGACCCGGAGTCCTGGCGCTGTCCTCCCGGGACGAGAGGAAACGCAGCGCCCGTTCCGGGTCGCCCGATGAGTTGGCATCCCGTGCAGCCGCAACGGCGGCATCTGGGGTCAGCGACTCGCCGCTGTCCAGCCGCCACACGGCGAGGCGTGACGGTTCCACGACGGAAGAGGCAGGATCCGCGTCTCCGCTTTCCGGTGAAGCCCCTGCCTCGGATACCGACAGCGAATGGGCAGCCGCAGCGGACCGCAGCTCCTCCAGCAGCCGGCCGCGTTCGGAGACATCAAGGGACAGGCAGAGGGCGCTGGCCAGCACCTCGTTCCGGATCCGTATGCGCGGCACGCTCTGCCTTTCGACGGCGAGGATCCCCTGTTCCTGCAGGATGTCCACTTCGCCGGGGTCGGTATCATGCAGGGCTACGCCCAGCGGCAGCGAGCCCGACAGGGCCACGGTGCGCACCAGCGTCAACTGTCGTCCGGTCAGCCCGTCCAGACGCCCCAGCACCGCTTCGGCAACACGTCCGGCGGGTGCAGGCTGGTGCGGTTCCAAAACCCAGACCTGTCCGCTGTGGCTCACCCGTCCGCTCTCCCGGTAATCCCTGCAGCCCAGGGTAAGCAGGTGCGGGTTGCCCCCGGCATGACGGTGCAAATCGGCCACAGCCACCCCGGAAACGGGTCCGCCAAGTTCCGCAGACACCAGTTCTGCGGTCTCCGCCAAATCCAGGGGCTCCAGGTCCACCCGGGAGAGGATGCCTTCCCGCCACAGGCCGGTGAACTCAGCAGGTGCCCGGCTGAAGTCGCGGAAGCAGGCCAGCAGGCCCGCCGTTCTGCTCAGGACCATCTGGCTGAGCGCCATGGCGGAGAAGTCGTCCAGGTCCTCCCCGTTGTCCACGGCCAGCAGGACGGGACGGTCCTCTGCCCGCTCCCGGATAAGCCGTGTCAGTCCGCGCAGGATCAGCACCGGATGCGAGGAAATGTCCGATTCCAGTTCTGACAGGAGAAAGGTCAGTGCGCCGAACGGAGTGCGCCCGGAAAACGCCGACCCGCGAACGTGGACAACATAGGTGTCGGAGCTCAATTGCCTCAGCACGTGATGGATCAGGGTTGTCTTGCCGCTGCCCGGTTCCCCCACGAGGATACATCCGGCTCCGCCTCCCGATGCAAGCCGCTCTTGAATCGTTTGGGTGACAGCGCGCCGGCCGACAAATCGCGACGGAGCACTCTGGTCTTCCCTCGCAGCCTCGTCCTGCCGGAGAGCCTGGCTAGAGGGTGCTGCACCCGCTGCTCCGGGTACTGCGGAAGAACGAACGCGTGACGGGTGAATACTGTTGTGCACGGTGAGACCCGATTCTGCCGGTGGCTCCGCCCGGCGCTGATTTCCCGCCGGAAGAGGCTCATGTTCAATGTCTGCCGCAAGCGTAGGAGACGCTAACAGCAGGAACACGAGTACCGATCACCAGCGCAACGGACCCATTACTCAGGTTCAGCGTCGGCATCGTCCCGGAACTACTTGGAAGCGGTGCGCCGCACTACCTGGAATCATGTGATGCCACCGGTTCGGACGTACTGACCACCGGTATCACCGGCTTTCCTTGCTATCCTTCCCCGGATACTACTCGGCTAGCAGGGACAGGGCGTTGCGCAAATCGGATCGGCCCGAGACATGCAGCCGCGCGAACACCCGGCCCAGATGCCAGTCCACCGTGCGGGCTGAGAGATGGAACCGCCGACCGAGGGCGGCACTTGTTTCACCGGCGGCAGCCTGGAGCGCCAGATCCCGCTCGAAGTCGCCCAGCTGGGTCAGGCCGTGTTCCACGCTGTTGAGCGGCGACAGCGCTCGGAAGCCTTCATGCTCCAGTTGTCGGGCCCGCCGGACCACGGCGCGGGTGGCGTGGCCGTCGCCCAGTATCCGGGCGGCGCGCGCAGCGCCGTGGCCAAGGAGGCTGTTCCGCTGCGCGAGCGCTTGCTCCGCGGCCCGGATGAGGGCCTCTATGTCATCGGTGAGCAGCCCGGCGGCCAGTTGGCTGTACAGATTGGCCGGCACGCCGTCGGCCGCTGCTGCTGTTGCCGCCAGCTCCTGCGCTGAAGCACGGTTCCCGCGCAGGGCCGCGGCAGAGAACCCGAGGAGCGCATTAGGAACATCGCCTGCCTGCAGCTCCTCGGCGGCATAGCGGTGCAGCTCTGCCGCTGTTGCCGCCGGCTGGCTTGCACGGGACGCAAGGATGCGAAAATACCGGACCGCCGATGCCATGCCGGGGTCGGTCCGGACGGAATTCTCCAGCGGGGACGGCAGATCCATGACCGGATCGGTTGCCCGCTTCAGCAGGGCGCAATATCGTGCAGCCGCAGCAGCGAGCGGTATGAGATTGTCCGGATCGTGGGATTCCAGCTGCGCCAGCGCCGGTTGCAGGGATTCCAGGGCTGCATCGCTGCGCCCGGCGTAGGCGTGGACCAAGCCGACAGGGAGTTCGGTACCGGTGGAGGTGTGCAGCCCCGAGATGCTCCCGGTGCTCCCGGATTCCACCGTGGAGCGGGTCATGCCGAGTGCGGTTTCCAGTTCACCGCACCGGATCAACAGGAAGAAGAGGTGGTGGAATAGCAGTTCCCGGTTGCGTACATCGGTCTGGAGGCCCGCGGACAGCCTGGCGCGGATCTGGGACGCGAGCGCCCCCGCTTCAGTAAACCGGCCGGCCGCGGCGCTTTGCTGTGCCCGGCGGATTCCAGCCCAGAGTCGAAGACCCGGCGGCGCTGCGGGATCAGTGAAATCGTCCGCCAGGGATGCCGGCAGCTCGCCCAGCCTTCCACCGATGGACAGAAGCTCGGCACGCGCCAGCGACACTTCAAGCCTGGGGCCGGGACGCGCCCCAGAGTCCTCGGGCAGAAGCCGCTCGGCCTGATCCAGCATCTGCTCCGGGTCATCAACACAGGCGGGAGTCCGCGCCGCGCTCAGGGCACGGTCGGTCAGGACCCTGAGCTGCAGTTCCCTCGGGGCTTCCCGAACTGTGGTTTCCGCGGCGGCCAGCACTCCGTGCGCCTGGGCATGCAGGCCCTCGGCACGCAGCGCACCGGCTTCCTCCAGTACGACGGCGAGGGGGCGCGGCGCTGCCACGGCACGCGCGTAGCGGAGGGCGGCAGCGGTATCGCCGGTTTCGTTGGCCCAGCGCGCAGCCGCCAGCGCCGTTCCATCATCCGGTGCAATGCTCACTGACAGGGACCAGGCAGCCAGGCCGGCTGCGGTTGCTCCGGTAAGGACGGCGGCATCCACCACCCGTGTCACCTCGGACCATAGGTCCCGGCTGCGGCCAAACGGAATTCTGGCTGCGATGGTGGCAGGTTGCAGATGCCAGGCCAGGCGCACCGGTTGGCCATGCCCTCCGTTGATGGTCAGGACTGATGCTTCTTCCAAGGCGTCCACAGTGTGGGCAGGAACAAGCTGCAGGACAGTTTCCATCGGCAGTTCGCGGCACAACGCCAGTATCTCGACGGCACGCCGCTCCCCGGAGTGAAGCGCCGCAGCACCGTCTCCACCCTTTCCGGCAGCTCGCCCGAGTGGACCAGCGGCCCGGACCATGTCCAGAAACCCCGGCGCTGCACCACTGACTTGGAACTAATGTGGTCCCGGCAAAGCAGGGACGCCAAAAGCGGGTTTCCTCTGCTTTGCTGCCACAGCATGTACCGGGCCCTGGTGGTCAGCGGTCCGCCGGCATTTCCGGCCAGCAGTTCCCCGGTCCGTTCCTGATCCAACGGGGCCAAATCGATGCGTTTGAGCGAGCCGTCGGTCCAGAGCCTCACATACTCCTCATGGCACCGGATGAGGTCCCCGCTGATGAGAAGCAGTGCCACCGTTCCCCGGCGGCAAAGCTCGGAGGTGACCAGGACGCCAAGATCGTCAATTTCCTCCGCGTTGTCGATCACCAGGACGATCCGTCGCCCGGAGGCCTGACGGATCAGCAGGGATTCGAGCGCCCGCACCACGTGGACCGGATTGGCGAGCTCTTCCTGAGGCATGTCGCTGAGCAGCCAGGCCAGGGCACCGTAGGAAGTTTGGGCCGAGAGGGTACTGCCGCGCAGCTGCACGTTGTACCCGCCGTAGCGGTTTGCCGCCTCACGGGCCAGCGTGGTTTTACCGATTCCCGCAGCCCCCAAAATGACGGCGCCGGGACCATGCAAAGCGGCCAAGACCGCCCGCAGCGCAGTATCACGCGCATCACCGGGCTTCGGCGGCGCTGCCGCTCCGGCTGAGCGGACTCGGCTCGGAGAGACCGGACCCGTTCCCTGGCCGCCCGGGGGCGGGGGCTGGGTGGACGGGCCTGGTTGTTGAAGCGTGCTCATCGGGACCCTTATGAATTGACAGAACGCGTTGTGAGGCTGGAGGTTCACAGCCGACTGACTTTTCCCGTGACCGTGCTCCCCTCAGCAGGAACCAGCTCCGCCGAGGATCAACCCCAACCCTAGGTTTGGAATCTGCGTGCGGCACGGGTACCAGATACCCGACCGGCGGACTTCCGGCTACGTGGAAGTACGTTAAGCGGCGCCGGGGTACTGGCTGTTGCAGGAGCCGATCAGTTGCCGGCGCCGCTCAATGAATACCTAATCCATGGAGGTAGCCGCCGCTGCCTGCTCATCCCTGGCTGTTACCGGTGAGCAGCCCCTGTTTCAGATCCTCCCGCCGGCTGATTCCGAGTTTCTCAAAGGTCCGGTATATGTGGCCCTCAACCGTCCGCACGGAGAGGAAGAGCCGTTCGGCGATTTCGGCGTTCCGGTAGCCCTGAATAACCAGGGCGGCGATGTCCCGTTCCCGCCGGGTCAGCAGCGGCGCTCCGGCATGCAGGGTGTGGGACGGGGAGTGCCCGTTCTTTTTGTTGAGCAGCTTTTGGACCCGCTGAAGCAGCGCCTTGTCGCCGCTGGCCCTGGCAATCCTGAGCGCTTCATCGCAGCACCGGTTGGCTACGCGGCGCCATCCCGGCTCGACCTTTCCGGCACCAAAACGCAGGAGCTCATCGATGTCCTCGTCCAGGAAGGCCCGGGCCAGCCGCCCCGCCGCCTGAGCCTGGGGACCTTCAAACTCCTCGGTTATTTTCGCCAGCCGGCCCAGTCCGTCCATATTCCCGAGGGCCAGGGCCAAGATCCTTAGTTCGAGCTCCACTGCGGCAAAGCCCGCCTCCTGTGCCTCAGAAATGATCTCCCGCAGGTGCTTGGGGGCGTCACGCTGCATGGCGAGCACCGCTCCGGTAGCCGTGGCGTATCCGCGGGCGAGCAGGCGGTATGCCGCCGGCCCCCGGGGCTTCATGCCGCCGGCCTCGGCCAGGAGCTCCTCGGCCTGCTGCCGCTGTCCTCCGGTGGCTGCAACAAAGGCGCCCAGCGACAGTGCCAGCGGCAGCATTCCCTCGTCGTCGTGGGTTCGGAGCCCTTCGATCGATGCGGACAGGTAAGTAAGGGCCGCCGCGGCATCGTCTTTGCGCAGGTGCATGACGGCGAGTGCCAGGTCCACCATCCCGGCGACCCGCACGAGCGCGCCGAAAACCCCTGCCGTCCCGTGCTGCGCCGCGGTTTGCAGGGCGTCCCAGTTCCCCATCCACAGCAGCGCGGCCACATGGCGCTGGAGGACGAAGTGGTAGTAGGACATGAACCGGTGTCCGCCCCGGTCCAGCACTGCCATCGCGTCCTGGCCCAGCTCGGATGCCGCGGCCACCCGGCCGGTGGCAGTGTAGATTTCGGCCAGCACCGCTTCCGCCACCAAAATGGCTTCGTCGTCGCCGGCCCGCCTTGCATCCGCGAGGATGGAGCTGAGCTCATCCTCTGCCGGCTGCAGTTCCCCGTCGCCCACCCGGCTCATGAGGTTCAGAAGCCGGCCTCCCCGGCGGGAAGAAATCAGGTCGGCCGTGAGCTCCGCATCCAGGTTTCCGCCGGCTTCGATGCGGTCGACTCCGGCCAGCCAGTCAGCGGCAACGGCGCGCAGGCCCGAGACCCCCGACTGCTCCTGCCGGGACAGCTGGGCCCGGATCAACACTGCCATTTTGAGGGTGGTGGGGTCGGCGGCGGCATCCGTTACGCCGTCAATCAGTTCCCGCGCTGAACCGAGGTCACCGTCCTGGTGGCATGCCCGGGCCGCCTGGACCCGGGCGGCCAGGGCGTACTCCGGACCCTTGACCGCTCCGGCGGCCCGCAGTGCGGCGGCAGTGTCAAAGGCATTGTTGGCGCGGTAGGCAGCCTGGACCAGTTTGGCGTCGCTCACCTCGTCGCCGCAGTCCAGTGACCAGATAACCCACCGGAGCAGATTGTCGGCGGTGCCCGCTGCTGCGCCTGATGTCAGCAGCCGCTGCCGCAGGCGGGCGCTGCGGGCGGCCGGAACCAGCCGGCGCACCACATCGCCGTACAGGGGGTGCATCGGCTGCAGCAGGCGGGACGGGCCGGTGGAAATTTTCACCAGTTTAGCTTCGGTGAGTGCATCGACTGCCCGGTGCAGCCCGAGCTCAAACGCGGTGGATGCCGGCAGCGGCTCCGCCAGCGCAATAAGCTCCAGGGCGTCGCGCTCGTCCCGGGTCAGCCCCGACAGCTGTGCCCGGAGCAGGTCACCCAACCGTCCCTCCGGCGGGAGCATGTGTTCGTGCAGGAGCCATACGCCGTTGCGGGCCGCCAGGGTGCCCGCACGCGTGGTTTCCGCCAGCAGAGCCAGGGTTAGCATGGGGTTTCCCCCGGCGGCGAGCGCGAGATCCGTGCTTGTGCCGGTCAGCACCGGGCCGCCAAGCACCTGAACGCACAACTCGTGGACCTGCTCCTCGGTCAGCGGCTGCAGCTCGTGCCGGGTCAGCGCCCCTTCCCACACCTGGTTGGGAATACCGGAGGGAACATCGGCAATCCGCCGCGCGAGGAGCAGGATACGGATCTGCGCTGACGCGATGAGCTGGGCCAGCAGATCGGCCGAGGCTTCGTCCAGGGCGTCAGCGTCATCCACGATCAGCAGCGGAGCTGCCTCCGGACCGGATTTTTCACGGTCCGGATACAGCCTCCGCAGCAGTGCGCGCATCACGGCAAGCGGGGATCCGGCGTCCTGCGGGTCCACATCGCTGATCAGCGGAGCCAGGGCGCCGTAGGAAACCTGTGACAGGGATGAGCTGGTATGAATCCGGTACACCGGAATTTGGCCCTCCAGCCGCTGTGCGAGAATTCCCGCCAGCGCGCTCTTGCCCATCCCGGCGTCAGCCACCACGACGGCGCCGTGCCCGCCCGGGCGCAGCACGCTGGCCAGCACCTCCCGGAGCACGGCTTCCCGGCCCACAAATGGCCGCGCCGCCGCTGCTTGCATCACGAGTCCCCCCTGATTTCCGGCACAGCTGCCGCCTAACGCAGCGCCTCGCCGAGCTCCGAGCGCCCTGAAACATGCAGCTTGTGGAAGATCTTACCCAGGTGCCAATCTATGGTCCGCGGCGACAGGTGCAAGTCCTCGCTCATTTCCCTGCGTGTCGCGGTCCCCGCAGCCCGCCGCGCTAAATCCGCTTCAAACGGGGACAGCGCCGCCATCCGCGCCTGGATGCTGTTGGCCTGCCGGAGCTTGCGGAAACTGCTTTGCTCGAGCCGGCGCGCACTGCGCAGCTGTTCCCGGCTGTCACCGTCCGCCCGTCCTTCGAGCAGCTGAAGTGCGGCCTGTGCAGCGTTGTTGCAGAGCAGTTCGTTGCCCAGGAGCGCGGCGCCGGTGGCAGCTTCCAGCAGCAGGGCCGGGTTTCCCTGTTCCTGTCCGGCGCTGAAGCAGTACAGTGCTCCGGCCCAGCGGCCGGTAGCCGCAGCAGCTGCCGCAGCCAGTTCCCTGGCCGCAGCCGGACACCCATGGCGGGTTGCTGCGGCCAGGCAATGAAGGGCGACCGGAACCATGCCCCGGTCCAGACTGCTGCGGGCCAGGGAACGCAGCTCAGCGCACAGCTGTTTCGGGTCTCCGGCGAACCGGGCCTCCACTTGGAGGGCAAGCGTTATCAACCGCACCAGTTCCTGCGGACGGTAGCCGTAGGCTGTTCCTGAAGCCTCCCACCGGCGGGCTTCCTCAAGGTCCCCCCGAAGCGCAAGAACCTGTGCGGAGAGTGCCTGCACGAAAGGAGGACGTCCAGGGGGTCCTGAAGCCGGATTTGGCCCGCAGCACTGGTGAGGAGTTCGAGGGCGCTGTCCGTCCTGCCGCACAGGGCATGGACCACTCCGATCGCCACGTCCCCCGTGCTGCCACGGAAGGCGCGGCGGTTGGAGCCGTCCACCAGCTCCACCACCAGTTGTTCGGCGAGCCGGTGTTCCCCGGCTGCAACCAGCGCAAGGAACATCCTGATATGGACGGCGTCCAGGGTGTTTGCGCCCTGCGTGCCCTGAAATCCGTCCTTGAAGGGCTGCAGCAGTGACAGGAGCTCCTCGCCGTGTCCGGAGAGCGCCAGAACCTGGGCCTGCAGGACCAGTGCCTGCAGCCGGACGGGCGGGCCCAGCGTCCGGTCCACAGCAACGGCGCCGAGCCCGTCGGGTACGTCCCCCGGCCGTCCGCTGTCAATGGCGAGGGCGCTGCGCATCAGCAGGACCCTCGCTTCCCGCGTGTGCCGGGCGGCGTTCCCGCCCAGGGCAGGAATTTCCGGCGTGATCAGGTCCAGGACCTCCGCCGCGTCGCCGTGGCCGGGCAGGACCTGCAGCAGTGCAGCTTTCTGCAGCATCAGTTCCACCCAGGTTTCGGGGTCCTCCGGGTAGGGCGACGGCGGAAGCGCGCCCAGCGCACGGAGTGCGCCGGAACAATCTCCGGACTCTTTCAGTGCCCGGACCTCGGCCAGCAGCATCGCGGGGCTGCGGTGGTCCTCGGGGACCGCGCGGATAAACAGCAGCGCCGAGAGCGGATCGTCGGATGCCGAAGCCAGCCCGGCGGCCAGCAGCGCAGTTTCCGGGTCCAGGGTGCCCTGGCAGGCCAGGGTCCACCGCGCGAACCGGAGGGTGGCCCAGGGGCTCAGCAGGGACGGATTTACCAGTGCGGATATTTCCTCCCACAGTTCCCGGCTGCGCCCGGGAGCGATGGCAGCGGCAATGGCTGCATCCGTGCTGCGGCCGGAGAGCCGGACGCCCTGGCCTGACACTTCCACCATGCGCGCCTCTTCGAGCGAGTCCATGGTGTCGGCGGGGAAGAGCTTCAGCACCACGGAGAGCGGCAGGTCCCCGGACAGTGCCAGAAGTTGGATCAGGGATCTTTCGTCGGGCGGGAGTTTTTGAAGCCGGGCCGTGATCACTTCGGCCACTTGTCCGGAGAAGACCAGTGGTTTGGCAAGCGCCCACGCGCCGTCCAGCCGAACCAGGGATCCTACCCCGGCCTGGTCCCGGGTAAGGAGCGTGACGAGCTGCGGAACACCGCCGGAGTGGCGCTGGATCGACTGGACGGCCATGGTGGACACCGGGCCGCCCAGAATCTTCTGCATGAGCCTGCGGGTCTGCTCCATCGTCAGCGGGCCGAGGTCCACGCGGTGCAGCAGGCCCTCGGTCCAGAGCGCCAAAATGTCCGGTGAAGACTCCGAAAAGTTCACCGCTGTGGCCAGAACGCGGACGTCCGACCTTCGAATCAGCTGCGAAACGGCCAGCGCCGTCCAGTCATCAAGAAATTCGACGTTGTCCAGCAGCAGCAGAACCTGTTTTCCGCCGGCACGCTCTTCGAGCAGGGAACCCAGCTCCTGCAGGAGCCGTTCGGGCCGTGCTGCCGCCCCTTCCGGCAGGTCGGAGATCATCCAGGCCAGTGCGCCAAAGGGTGTTTGACCCGAAACCCGGGAGCCGCGGACGGTCACCGCGTGATAGGCCGGATCCGCGGCCGCGGCCCGGACGAGCGCGGTCTTGCCAATCCCCGCCGGGCCGGCCACTACCGCCCCGGCGGCTGCTTCCAGCCCGTACACCAGTTCGGCCAGCGCCTCGTCCCGGCCAACAAGTTGGTCCTGCACATCTTCGGTCCCCGACAACATACCTATAACCACGCCCCCAGGCATCCCCACAATTGGTGCTTCCACTTGCCGGCGAACGAAACGTCCCGGCCGGCAGCCGCAGGACGTTCCTCAAAACTGGTGCTGGTGGTGCCTATAACATGGTCCAAATGCCGGTCTGGAGGAAGCGTACCGCCCGGCGGCGGAATTAGTCCAGAACATAGAAAAGCATGCAGTTAGGCAGATGAGGGCTCCCGCACGGAAAAACCGGGCACCCGCCAGCGGTTAAACGCGGGGTGCCCGGTTATCGTATAAGGGACCGGCGCCGGGATGGGGGTGGCCCAGTCTCGGAGGCCTCCCGACGCCGGCCCCAGCTTTCCATGCCCGTGGGCATGGTTAGATTCTAGGCCCGCGGCAGGGGTCCAACAATGGGTGTGGACGCCTTTGCCGTGACGGGAGCCGTACCCGTTTTCCTCTGCGGGCTACTTGGTGCCGTTTCATCCGCGCCGGGTGTGCCGGTGTCGCCCGTCCCCGCACCGGCAGGACAGCGCCGGGCCGCGTATCCAACTCTTAGGAGGCGGCGGAGTGGAACTTCTGCTGCGCTGCCGTGAGTCCTTCGGTCAGCAGCAGCTCGACCGCATCTGCAGCGTCACCGATCAGGAAGGGCAGCTCTTTGGCTTCCACCGGCGGGAAGTCCTTCAGGACGTAGTCGGCGGTGTCCATGCGGCCCGGCGGCCGCCCCACACCGACGCGCACCCGGAGGTAGTCCTTGGTGCCCAGCGCGCGGCTCATGTCGCGCAGTCCGTTGTGGCCGCCTTCTCCTCCGCCGGATTTGAGCTTGATGGTGTTGAACGGGATGTCAATCTCATCGTGCACCGCCACGACGTGTTCGGCGGGGATGTCGAAGAACTTGCTCAGCGCCGAGACCGGCCCGCCGGAGAGGTTCATGTAGGTCAGGGGCTTGGCCAGGATCACCCGCGGCCCGCCGATGCCGAGCCGTCCTTCGAGGATCTGCGCCCGGGACTTGTGCGTCTTGAAGTTGCCGCCCGCCCGGGCGGCCAAGTCGTCCAGGACCATCTGGCCAATATTGTGCCGGTTGCGGCTGTAGCCGGGCCCGGGGTTTCCGAGCCCGACTACAAGCCAGGTGTTGCTGTTCACTTGGGAAGCTGCTCCTTGAACGGATGGCCAGTTGGCTCCGTCCCGGGAGCTCAGCTGCGCAAAGTGGTTTAGTTCTCGACTGCTTCGGGAACGACGTCACCCTCAGGAGCGGCGCTCTCGCCCAGGTCCTGAACAATGGACTCGGAGATGTTGATGATCATGGTGTCGGGGTCCAGCAGCAGCTCGACACCGGCAGGCAGTTCCAGGTCCGAAGCCAGGATGTGCTGTCCGGCTTCGCGGCCTTCGATGCTGACCGTGATGGTCTCCGGCAGGTTGGTGGCGTCAGCGGCCACCAGGACGGTGTTGGCTTCCTGGTTGAAGACGTTGGCGCCCGGGGCAAGCTCGCCCTCGACGTGGACGTTGACCTCAACCTCGACCTTTTCGCCCTTGCGGACGGTCAGGAGGTCGATGTGCTCGATGATCTGCTTGATCGGATCGCGCTGGATGTCCTTGGCCAGGGCCAGGTGGGACTCGCCGTCGACGTCGATTTCCAGCAGGGCGTTGGCCGTGCGGACAGCCAGCGTGGTGGCCTTGGCCGGCAGCAGGATGTGCATGACCTCGGCGCCGTGGCCGTAGATGACTGCGGGGATCTGGTTGGCAACGCGTGCCTTGCGGGCCGCACCCTTGCCGAATTCGGTGCGGACGGTTCCTGCGAGCTTCTGCTCAGACATTTCAAACTCCTGATTATGGATGTTCCGTGGTTGCCGGGACGAAGGCGCCGGTATGGGAACAGCGCCGCAGAAGTGGATAATCCGTAGATCAGGTCCATGCGGTCAGAAGTTGCCAGCCACCGTCGATAACGGAGTATTGTCCGGATCGATCCGGACCTCTCCCTCGCCTAGGCATCGCAGACCATCCTACCAGCAGCACGCTGCCCGTCCGAACCACGGTTCCTGGGAACCGGAGATTCGAACGGGCAGCGCGGTGATTCAGCTGTGGAGTTATGCCGGACAGGCTCCGAAGCGCAGGGTCAGGCCTTGCCGTCGAACAGGCTCGTGACGGAACCGTCTTCGAAAACTTCCTTGATGGCGCGGGCGATCAGCGGAGCAATGGACAGGACGGTCAACTGGTCGAAACGCTTTGCGGCGGGGATCGGCAGCGTGTTGGTCACCACTACTTCGCGGGCGCCGGACTCCGCCAGCGTGCGGGCTGCCGGGTCGGAGAACACGGCGTGGGTCGCGGCGATGATGACGTCCTTGGCGCCGGCCTCCTTGAGCACGCGGACGGCTCCGGCGATGGTTCCACCGGTGTCGATCATGTCGTCGATCAGGACGCAGGTGCGGCCTTCGACCTGGCCCACAACCTGCTTGGAGACAGCCTGGTTCGGGACGGTCAGGTCGCGGCTCTTGTGCACGAAGGCCAGCGGGGCGCCGCCCAGGCGCTCGGCCCACTGCTCGGCGACGCGGACCCGGCCGGTGTCCGGGGACACCACGGTGACGTTGGAGACGTCGACGCGGGTGCGGATGTAGTCGGCCAGCAGCGGAATGGCCATCAGATGGTCCACGGGGCCGTCGAAGAAGCCCTGGATCTGCGAGGTGTGCAGGTCGACGCTCATGATTCGGTCAGCGCCGGCGGTCTTGTACAGATCAGCGATCAGGCGGGCCGAGATCGGCTCGCGGCCGCGGCCCTTCTTGTCCTGCCGGGCGTACGGGTAGAACGGGGACACCACGGTGATGCGCTTGGCGGAGGCCCGCTTCAGCGCGTCGACCGTGATCAGCTGTTCCATGAGCCAGTTGTTCATGGGCGCCGGATGCGCCTGGATCACGAAGGCGTCGGTGCCGCGGACACTCTCGCCCGGACGGACGTAGATCTCGCCGTTGGCGAAGTCATAGGAAGCCAGCGGCAGCAGGTCCGTGTCGAGACAGCGTGCGATCTCCTCGGCCAGCTCCGGATGTGCCCGGCCAGTGGCAAGGACAAGCTTCTTTTCACCTTGGGCGGTGATCTCGCTGCTCATTAATGATCGCTTTCTCGCGTGGGGGTATCAGTTTCCGAGGAGGGTTTGGAGGCGGCAGCGGCTGCAGCATCGGCTGCCGCAGTGCCGGGACGGTTGGTCAACACCCAGCCGTCGAGGTTGCGCTGAGGCGCTACGTTGATGGCCAGGGAGCCCGCCGGCACGTCCTTGCGGACCACCGTTCCAGCTCCACTGTACGCGCCGTCGCCTACTGTAACGGGGGCCACGTACATGTTGTCGCTGCCCATGCGCACGTGTGATCCGATGGTCGTGTGGTGCTTGTTCACGCCGTCGTAGTTCACGAAAACGGAGGCCGCACCGATGTTGGACTGCTCACCGATGGTGGCGTCCCCCACATAGGAAAGGTGCGGAACCTTGGAGCCTGCGCCAATGTCGGCGTTCTTGGTTTCCACGAAGGTGCCGATCTTGCCCTGGCGCCCAGGACCGTGCCAGGACGGAGGTAGGCGAAGGGGCCGACGTCGGCCCCGGCGCCCAGGCGCGCGTCGGAACCGTGGGTGCGCACCACTTTCGCGCCCTCCCCGACGCTCACGTTGGTGAGGGTGGTGTCGGGGCCGACGACGGCGTCGCGCGCCACCGTGGTGCTGCCGTGCAGCTGGGTGCCGGGCAGGATGGTGACGTCTTCAGCGAGTGTGACGCCCGCGTCGATCCAGGTGGTGGCGGGATCCACGACGGTGACGCCGGCGCGCATCCAGCGCACCAGGTTCCGGCGGTTGTGCTCGGCGTTCAGCGCGGCCAGCTGGACGCGGTCGTTGGCGCCCTCCACCTGCCAGAAGTCGCCGGTGACGACGGCGGCCACGCGTCCGCCGCGGGCGCGGGCCAGGCCCAGCACGTCGGTCAGGTACATCTCGCCCTGCGAGTTGTCCGAGGTGACGTCGGCCAGTGCGGCGCGCAGCACGGCGGCGTCAAAGGCATAAATCCCGGAGTTGATTTCGGTGACGGCGCGCTGGGCGTCGTCGGCGTCCTTGTGCTCGACAATCGCGGTGACGGTGCCGTCCGCGGCGCGCAGGATCCGGCCGTAGCCGGTGGGATCGTCCAGATGGGCGGTGAGGACGGTGACGGCGTTGCCGTCCACGCGGTGCACGGCCACGAGCTCGCGCAGGGTGTCGGCTTCCAGCAGTGGCACGTCACCGTAGGTGACGACGACGGTGCCCTCCAGCGCGGTGAACGCGTCCAGCGCTTCCAGTGCCGCCTGGACGGCGCGGCCGGTCCCGGGGATCTCGTCCTGGTCCACAATGAGGGCCCGCGGAGCCGCGGCGGTGACGTGTTCCGCCACCCGGTCCCGTTCATGCCGGACGACGACGGCGAGGGCCCGGGGATTCAGGGCTTCGGCGGCGGCCAGGGCATGGCCGACCATGGAGGTGCCGCCCACGGGGTGGAGGATCTTCGGGGTGCGGGACTTCATCCGGGTGCCGGCTCCGGCCGCCAGGACAATCACTGCTGCGGGTCCGCCGCCGAGGGCACGTTCGGTGGATTCAGTTTCCTGCGTGGTCACGAAGAAGCGCTCCTGATATGGGACGGCCGCTGTTGGAGGCGGCCACCGGGTATGTGGACCGGCACTGCTGCCGTTCCGCCCATAGGATTCGAACCTATACTCCACGGCTCCAAAGGCCGGGGTGCTGCCATTACACCAGGGCGGAAAATGTGCAGGTCGCCCCGCACACAAGAGTTTAGTTTGCCATGCCGGCGGACACCGGCGCGACTTGACGACTTTTCCGCCTCCCGGCGGGCACGTTGGCAGGCCTTAGACTGTCATGGTGGTAAGAATTCCGGCCGGTGGCGCCCGCGTGCGCATGACCGGTGTGCAGCGCCGCGCTCAGCTCATTGACGTAGCCCGGGGCCTGTTCGCCCTGCGCGGGCTCGACGGCGCCACCATCGAAGACATTGCCACGGCAGCCGGCGTCTCCAAGCCGGTGGTGTACGAACACTTCGGTTCGAAGGAAGCCCTCTACGGCGAAGTCGTTGACGCCGAATTTGACCGGCTCCTGGCTGTCATCACCGAAGCGCTGAGCGCCGACGCGGGCCCCCGGATCCTGATCGAACGGGCCGCCTACGCCTTGCTGGACTACATCGAAAACCACACCGACGGGTTCCGGATCCTGGTGCGGGATGCACCGCCGTCGCAGCCCGAGGGCACCTTCGCCTCCCTGCTGTCGCGCATCACCGGCCACGTGGAGCACATCCTTGCCAAGGAGTTCGGCAACCGCGGCCTCAGCGCCGAAGTGGGCGGGATGTACGCCCAGATGCTGGTGGGCATGGTCGCCATGACCGGACAGTGGTGGCTGGATGCCCGGACTCCGGACAAGACAACGGTGGCGGCGCACCTGGTCAACCTGTCCTGGAACGGCCTGACCGGGCTCCAGAAGGATCCGCAGCTCCGGCAAATGGATCCCGCCAACCCTCCCGCGCCGTCCGAAGGGGTAAATCCGAAACCGGAAGCGGTCCTGCCGGAAGCCGCCAGTGCCGCCGCGGCTCCCCTGGATTCCGATGCCCCTGTTGTCCTGACCCTGTCGGCGGTGCTCGTCCGTGACCCTGCCGGCCGCATCCTGCTGGTCCGCAAGCGCGGCACCACCAAATTCATGCAGCCCGGCGGAAAGCTTGAACCCGGTGAGTCCTTCAGCGCCGCGGCAGCACGGGAGATGAAGGAAGAGATCGGCCTGGATGTTCAGGAATCGGACCTGGAATCCCTAGGCGACTGGTATGGCCCGGCGGCCAACGAGGACAACACTTTTATTAACGCCGGCCTGTTCGCCTATTCCCTTCCGAACACCGGAGGTGCTCCGGGCGCCGGGGCAGTGGCGGCAGCCGAAATCGAAGAACTGCTGTGGACGGATCCGGCCCAGGCGCTGGTCCGCGACGACATTTCACCACTGCTGCGCGACCATATCCTGCCGCAGCTGCTCGCGGAGGCATAAAGCGGGGTTTCCGCTGCGCTTTTCCGCCTTTTCTTGGTGCGCTAGGCTGAGATTTAGAAATACGCCCCCTGCCGCACTGCGAATCATGTCCCGCCGTGGGCCATTCAGCGTCCTTGCTGTTTTCGGCCAACGGCACGCGTGATAGTTCTACGAATGTCTTGGAGGAACACCCAATTTCCCGAGCCGTTTCCATAAAGGACGACATGCGCAGTCCAGCCAGCCTCACCCGACGCTCAGTGCTCTCGCTGGCGGCCACCACTGGGTTCCTTACAGCAGTGATCCCGCCAGTTGCGGCGTCCCCCACCATGCCGGCTCTTCCGCTGGCACCAGCAAGTTCCCTTCCGTCGCAGCTGCGGGTCATTGCTCCGGGCGGCGGAATGAAACAGGTCTATAAGGATGTTTTCCAGTCCTCGTCCTATCTCGACATGCTCCTGGTCACGGATCCCGCCGGGGCCGCCAAGCTTGTCACAGCAACCGCCGGAGACAACAATCAATTCCAGGTTTGCGACGCCGTCACGGGCAAACAGGAATTCGTAGCCACCACCCCCGCCGGGGAGAAAATCACCTCAAGGCTTCTGTGGGACCCCGCCGGCGGCACTGTCTACGCCGGGTGCGGCGGTGAACTCCTCGCCTGGACGTTCGCCGACCGCAAGTTGGTCTCGCTCGGCCCAGTGGCTCCCGTGGCCACTCATGTTGGGGCTCTCGAACTCGACGCTGCGGGCAGGATCTGGGGCGGCTCATATCCCGACGGAATCATCTGGACTTATGATCCGGGTTCCGGGAAGTTCGCTTCGTACTCCGCTTTCGATGACCGGACGGAGTACGTCCGAGCCATCGGTATCTGGAAAGACACGGTATTCGCGGGCACCGGGTCGCAGGACCCCCACATCGTGTCATTTCCCCAGGGCAGCCCGGAACAGCGGACTGTTATCCCCCTCCCCGATGCCCCCGGCACCGGCTTTGTGCACAGAATCATCGTGAGAGGCGACAAGATCTTCGTCTTCGCCGAGGATTCCGAGAACATCACCCGCTGCCACGTTTACGACCCGATCAAATCCCGATGGGGAGATGACCTCGATTCCGTGTCCTACGCCTTCTCCAAACCCGCTGGCACCGCGGTATGGCGCGTGGCGGACGCCCATCTGGTCCGCACTGAGACGAAGACGATGGCGGACACCATTCTGTGCCCGACGAACGTTGGACTTGCCCGTTCCCTCCTGGTGACCGGGGATCGGATCCTGGCCGCCGGTAACCATGAGGGCGAGCCGGTCGTCGCCGAATACTCCGTGCGCGGAGGCGCCGAGGTCCGCCGTGTCCGACCCAATGTCACCATGGGTTCCTTCGCAGTGCAGTCCCTTATCGGCTCCGATCATGGACTGCTGTATTTCGGCGGGTACCAGGGAAACGGTCTTGGCTCCCTGGACCCCGCCACCGACGCACGCTGGCGTTCCGCCGGCACCGTGGGGATCTCGCAGATCGAGCACCTGATGCAGTACGACAAGAACCGCCTCTACATTGGGTCTTACGGTTCAGCGAAACTCTACTCGTTTGACCGAAACCGGATAGGCGAAGGAAATGCGGCGTTTAACCTCATCTCCACCCTTCGCAAGCCCCATATGCAGTCACGTCCCTTCGCATGGGCCGCCGCCGGCGGAAAAGTGCTGGCGGGAACGGTCCCGGAATACGGGCTGCGCGGCGGTGCGCTGGCCGTGATTGATCCCGAAAAAAATGAGCTCGAGAAAGTCCTGAACAAGTTCATCCCCGAACAATCCATTGTCGGCCTCGCCGGCAATGGAGACATCGCTTACGGGACCACCTCCGCCCGTGGGGGCTACGGCGTCGATGACTATGCGGGAGACGCCTGCGTTTTTGCCTATGACGCCCGGGCGGACAAGACGCTGTGGATTTCCTACCTGCCGGGACATAAGGACATGTACTCCCCCATCCTCCTGGATGACGTTCTCTACGTCGCCACGATAAACGGCCTCCTGGCGGTGAACCCGTCCAATGGGGTGCTGCTGGAAACGATCGCGGTGCGGGAACGGACTGCCCGTCCCGGCTACCAGAGCGCAAGAGCCCTGCGTATCCCGGGCACCGGCAAGATCGTGCACAGCTCCGGGGAGATAGCGCTGCTCATCGATGTCCGGGATAGGACCCAGTCCGTCCTGGGGAAAACGGGGTACGGCACCCCCTTGGCCGTCATGCCCGACGGCCGGGTCTTCATTTCATACCAAGACAACCACATCGCTGAGGTCCATACGGATCCCAACCCGACGATCCGCTCTGCATCAGACCTTGTCACCATCGATTCAGCCGGCAACTTGATGATCGCACCGTCCGACGGCGGGGGCGGCTACGGAGCGGCCGTCCGCCGGGGCAGCGGCTGGCGCCGGAAACCATCCGGAGCTTCCACGTCACCGATTGGAATGGAGATGGTGTCCCGGACATCCTCGTCCAGCGTTCCAACGGGGTCCTGGAGCTGTGCCGAGGCAAGGTCAACGGCGGATTCGAAGAACCGGTCACTGTTGCTTCTGGCTGGGCATCAAAAACCATGACCGTCGGTCCATGGACGAAGGGAATCTATCCTTCGATCGTCAGTGTTAACCCGTCCGGAGAGGTGCGGCGCCACTCGGTCGACGCTTCCGGCATGGTTGGCTCCGGTTACAGCATCGGCACCGGATGGAAGGGCCGGAACATCACCATGATCGACATGGGTTCCGGACGCCAGGGACTGCTCGGCAGGTCAGGCACCAGGCTCTACTTCCAGCCGTCCACCGGACAGGGACCGTTCCAGGGACCCGCATCGGTGGTGGCCTCGGCCGGGTGGGGCGACACCACGGCGCTGAGCTCGGTGCAGGGGCACTTCAGGGACAACTTCGGCCTGCTCTCCGTGAAGCGCAGCGGAGAATTGCAGTACATCAGTGCCAACAAAACGGGCTTTGCCGGCATCATCACCTATCCGATGGACCTTCGGGGCTCCATGATGGCGGGTTCCCAGAGTTTCTAGCAGCCCTATTCGAGCTTCTCCGAGGCCTCCAGCCACTGCATTTCCAGGTCATCCTGCTCAGCGGCAAGGGTCTGCAGTTTCTTGTTCAGTTCCGCCAGCTGCTCAAAGTCGGCCCCGCCGGTCTGCTCCGTAGCGGCACTCATCTGCGTGTTGACCTTGTCGATCTGCACCTTGAGCTTGGTCATTTGACGGTCGATCCGGGTGAGGTCCTTCTTCGCAATCCGCTTTTCCGCTTCGGAAACACCGGATCCGGCGGCCACCGCGGTGGCAACTGCGCCGGAACCGGGCCGTGTGGACCCTGCTGCCGCAGCGCGGGCCGCCTGCGAGGACCCGCGGGCGGCGGTCGACGCCGACGAGTTGGCAGCCAGGGCTTCGCCGCGCAGCTCGAGGTACTGGTCCACGCCGCCGGGCAACCCGCGGAGCTTGCCGTCGCCGAGCAGGGCCATTTGGTGGTCGGTCACCCGTTCCAGCAGGTACCGGTCGTGGGAGACCACCACGAGCGTGCCGGGCCAGCCGTCCAGGACATCCTCGACCGCGGCAAGGGTGTCGGTGTCCAGGTCATTGGTGGGCTCATCCAGCATCAGGACGTTCGGTTCACCCACGAGCAGGCGCAGCAGCTGCAGCCGGCGGCGCTCACCGCCGGAGAGTTCCTTCACCGGAGTCCACTGGCGCTGCGCGGAAAAGCCGAGCTGCTCCACCAGCTGGCCGGCGGACAGTTCGCGGCCGCCGACGTTGAAGACGCGCTTCTCGTTTTCGATGACCTCGATGACGCGCAGGTCCGCGACTTCGTCGAGTTCCTTGACTTCCTGGGTCAGGACGGCGGTCTGCACGGTCTTGCCGCGCTTGAGCCGGCCCTTGGTCGGTTCCATCTCGCCGTTGAGCAGGCGCAGCAGGGTGGTTTTGCCGGCGCCGTTGACGCCCACCAGGCCCAGCCGCTCCCCGGGTGCCAGGCGCAGGGTGATGTTCCGAAACAGCTCGGTGTCCCCCAGCGTCAGCGACACTTCCTCAAGGTCCAGCACGTCCTTGCCCAGGCGGGCGGTGGCCATTTTGTTCAGCGACAGGGTGTCGCGGGGTTCGGGCACATCCGCGATCAGGGTGTTGGCCGCCTCGATGCGGAACTTGGGCTTGGCGGTGCGGGCCGGGGCGCCGCGGCGCAGCCAGGCCAGTTCCTTCTTGACCAGCTGCTGGCGCTTGTTCTCGATCACGTTGGCCATGCGGTCACGCTCGGCGCGGGCCAGCACGTAGGCTGCGTAGCCGCCGTCGAACGGGTCGATCACGGCGTCGTGGACTTCCCAGGTGCGGGTGCAGATTTCGTCCAGGAACCACCGGTCGTGGGTCACCACCAGCAGGCCGCCGGCATCGGAGCGCCAGCGGCTCTTCAGGTGCTGGGCCAGCCACGCCACGCCTTCCACGTCCAGGTGGTTGGTGGGCTCGTCCAGCATGACGACGTCGTCGTCCGCGGTCAGGAGCTTGGCCAGCGCCACGCGGCGCTTCTGCCCGCCGGAGAGGGAGGAGACAGAGGCGTTCCAGTCCACTTCCTGGATCAGCCCGCTCATGACGTCGCGGATCCGGGCGTTGGAGGCCCATTCATAGTCGGCGGCGTCGCCCACGATGGCCTGGCCCACGGTGAGGTCGCCGTCGAGCACGTCGGACTGGTCCAGATAGCCCACGGTGACGTCGCGGCGGCGGGTGACCCGGCCGTCGTCGGGCGTCTGCCGCTCCGCCAGCAGGCGCATCAGGGTGGATTTGCCGTCACCGTTGCGGCCAACGACGCCAATCCGGTCCCCCTCCTCCAGGCCCAGGGAAACCCCGTCCAGGATCGTGCGGGTGCCAAAGGAAATGCTGAGGTTTTCAGCACCAAGCAGGTGTGCCAATCGGTACTACTTTCTTGTGGTGTTAGGAATGTACGGGTGGTGCAGTGCTATGCGCCAGCCGGCCCGGCCCCGTGAACGGGCCCTCGACAGCCAGTGCGCGGTGTCCTTCGCCGCGCAGGGCCGCTTCCAGCGCCGCCGCGGCAACCGCGTCTTCGGCCAGGAAGGCGAGGGTGGGTCCGGATCCGGAGACCATGCCGGCCAGGGCCCCCAGCTGCTTCCCGCGGTGCAGCACCGCCGCGAGTTCCGGAGCCAGCTTCAGCGCGGCGTCCTGCAGGTCATTGGAAATAACGGCTGCCAGCTCCCGGGCATTCCCGGACCGCATGGCGGCGAGGACAGCCGGTTCCACGCCGTCGGGCTCCTCCGCCTGCACCTGCTGCTCCTCACGGAGCGCATCAAGCGCGCGGTACACCGCCGGTGTGGAGAGCCCTGCGTCGGAGGCAACCAGTACCCAGTGCAGCGGGGTCTTGGAAATGGCAGGGGTGAGCCGGTCCCCCACCCCCAGTCCGACGGCAATGCCGCCGAGCAGCGAAAGGAACGTCCGCGCCAAGCCCGGACGCGACGCCGGCCAGTTCCTCACGGGACAGATGCGTGTTCCAGAGGGCATCGCAGGCAACGAGGGCCGCCGCGGCGTCGGCTGATCCGCCGCCCATGCCGCCGGCGACCGGAACGCGCTTGGTGATGTGCAGGTGCACCCCGGAGGGTTGTCGGCGTAGGCGGCCAGCGCCCGCGCCGCGCGGGCGGCCAGGTTGTCCGGGCCCAGCGGAATACCGCCAACCGGCACCTGCAGGGCGCCGTCGCTCTCCACTGTGACGCTGATGCCGGGGTCTGCAGTGGCGGTGGCCGTGATCTCCTCGAACAGGGACACCGCCAGGTAAACGCTGGCGACGCCGTGGTACCCGTCCGGGCGGAGCGGGCCGACGCGCAGGGAGACGTTGATCTTTCCCGGGGCGCGGACCCGTACTGAGGCAGGTGCTGCCGCCGGGGCCGGTGCTGCCTCCGGGGCCGGTGCGGAGGACATGTTTGCTGCGCTCATACCTTCCAACTTAGAACAAGCGCCGCCCGCGCCGTTAATGCCGGGGGTGCGGGCACCGGCGCCTACAGCGATGCCGCGCCGCCCGCAGCGGCCTTGGCTTCGGCGATCCGGGCAAAGGCATGGATGTCGATGACTTCGCCGCGGGCCTTGGGATCCACGCCGGCGGCCAGCAGCGCGTTTTCGGCCTGGCCCGGGCTGCCTGCCCAGCCGGCGAGGGCCGCGCGCAGGGTCTTGCGGCGCTGGGCAAACGCCGCATCGATCACGGCGAAAACTTCTTCCTGGTTGCCGTGGTCTCCAGGGGTTCGTGCCGGGTGAAGCCGACCAGCCCGGAAGCGATTTTCGGAGCCGGCCAAAAGACGTTCATGCCGATCACGCCGGCTTTGCGCATGGTGGTGTACCACGCTGCCTTGACCGACGGCACCCCGTAGACTTTGGAACCGGGCACCGCAGCCAGCCGGTCCGCAACTTCGTCCTGAACCATCACCAGGCCGTGCTGCAGCGAGGGGAAGCGTTCCAGCAGGTGCAGCACCACGGGCACGGCCACGTTGTACGGCAGGTTGGCCACCAGCGCGGTGGGTTCCACGGGCAGCTCAGTGATGCGCATGGCATCCCCGAGGACCACGTGCAGCCGCTCCGCCTGTTCCGGCCGCCAGGAGGCAGCGGTGGCCGGCAGCCGTTCCGCCAGAACGGGATCGATTTCGACGGCGACAACGGACTTGGCCGCGTCCAGCAACCCGAGGGTCAGCGATCCCAGCCCGGGACCGACTTCGAGGACCGTCTCGTCCGGTCCGATGCCTGCCGCAGCGACGATCCGGCGGATGGTGTTGCCGTCAATCACGAAGTTCTGGCCGAGGGTCTTGGTGGGCCGAACTCCCAGCTCCTCGGCGAGGGCGCGGATGTCGGTGGCACCCAGCAGCGGTTTTACCGGCGGGCGGGAGGCAGAAGCGGATTCAGTCACTGAGTAATACTAGCCGAGCGCACCGTCCCGGACCGGGGCCGGCCTGTGCGGGCGGGCACCGGAGCGGGCCCGCGGGTGGGCCCGCGGGCGGGCCCCATGACGGGTGGCGGGAGGGCGGCGGGCAGCAGGTCAGTCGGGCCAGTTTCCCACCTTGGTCACGGCCCGGCCGGGCCATGGATTCCTCTTCATGGTGTTTCCTTTCCAGAATGGGGCCGCACCCTGCCGCCCCCGAAGTGCGGTCGGTAGCATTCTGCGCGGGGGCACTCTTCAAGTGTCCCGCGGCCCGAGATCGGCGGGAATGGCAATGGGCAGAACCTTCGGAAACCGGCTGCAGACCGTTCGCGCGGACCGCCGGCTGACACAGGCTGAACTGGGGGCCGGTGTCTTCGGCCCCCGGGACATTTCGGCTTTGGAAAAAGGACGCCGGGAACCAACCGGCGGAGCGGTCCGGCTGCTGGCGGAGCGGCTCACGGCGGTGCGGGGCTTCCCCCAGCCGCAGCCGGGAACCGACAGCCGCACGTTCCTGGCGCTTTCCGCGGCGCAGGCCTGGGATGAGCGCGATTACCCGGCCGCACGGAAGTACTCCCAGCTGGCGGCCGACGCCGCGCTCGCCGAAGACGATCCGGGGGCTGGTGGGAGCTCGCCTTCCTCTCGGCGGCCTGCCTGCGCCGGCTGCACCAGTACCCCGAGTGCATGTCGGAGGCGGAAATGCTGGCTCAGCATCCGCTGGCAGCCGAAGGACAATCGCTGCGCCCACAGGCCGAAACGCTGCTCGCCACAGCATGCCAGGGTGCCGGACGCCTGCCCGACGCGGTCCGCCATGCCCGGCGGGCCCTGGAACTGTCAGCCTCAGTCCGGCTGGACAATGCGGCACTGATTGAGGTCTACCAGGCCCTGATCGCGGCACTGTCGGAAAGCGGCCTGCAGGACGAAGCATGGGGGCACTGTCAAACCTTCCTGATCCCCCTGCTTGAAGCCACGGCGGACCGGCAGGTGGCCGGCAAGGGCTTCTGGGCAGTGGGCAACGTCGCGTTCCGGCGCGGCAGCATTACCGCAGGGGTCCGCCACCACACCCGGGCCGGTCTACTCCTGACCCCGGACGCCGACCTCGAAGTATGGGCCGCCTTCAACCGCGCCTCGGCCGCCATGCGGCTGGCCGGAGGGCTGCACGACGCCGCCACCCGGGAGTGCATGATGCACGCGGAAACTGCGCTGTCGGTGGTGGGCGGCGGCGACGAGGAGTCGCTGTCCACTCTCCACAGCCGCGGCCGGTGGCTGCAGCTGGGCGGACACCATGCGTCCGCCGTGCGGACGCTGCGGGATGTCTATAACCGCCGCGGCGCGCTTTCGCTGCAGGACACCGGCGAAGTGGCCCTGCATTTGGCCATGAGCCTCTCGGCACTGGGCCGCTGCCGCGAATCGGTGGAGTTCCTGGACAAAAGCGCCGCCGCGTTCGTTACGGCGGGCGCGCGGGACCGCGCCGGCCATGCCGGGCGGCTGGCCACGGAAGCGCGGACGGGAAACTCGGTGGAGCAACCGGACGGACCGGGACCTGATGACAGGTCCCGGTCCGTCCGGCAGCGCGGGGTGGGGTGGGGTGCTGCGGTGCTAGAGCAGGCCCAGCTTGGCGGCACATGCGGGCCAGTGCCCCCAGCCGCCGTTGGCCCGCAGTTTCTCCGCGACGGCAATCTGCTGATCCGGGGTAGCGCCCGCAGCGATCGGAGCGTACTGGCCACCGCCGGCTCCCAGCCAGCTCGAAGCACTGAACTGCAGTCCGCCGGAATAACCGTTTCCGGTGTTGATGTGCCAGTTTCCGCCCGATTCGCACTGCGCCAGCGCGGCCCAGGTTCCTCCGGACGGTGCGGCGCCGCCCGGCGACGCCGTGCCTCCCGGCGCCGAGGGAGCGGGAGCGGCAGGCTTTTTCTTGGTGCCTACGGCAATTTCTCGGCCACCGGCGCAGAGGCGACCGATTCGCTGACCAGGGTGCGGCTGGCCTCGATTCCGTCGACGAGGACAGTGTCAAACACGCGGACGATTTCACCGGGCGTGCCCTTGGCGGTGACCTTCTTCTCGCCCTCCAGCAGGTTGGGATCGGGCACTTCGGTGGTCTCGTAGGGTACGGGTTCAGTGACCGTATCCTTTTCACCGGGCTGCACGCGCGTGACCTTCAGGGCCATGCCGTCCACCAGGGCGGCGGTTCCCGGAACGGTCAGCCGGTCGGTGGCCCCAGGGTAATCCCGGCCTCGTCCAGCAGCTCGTCGACGGTTCCCGCCGTCGTCGGGCGCTCGTACGACGTGCCGTCCAGGACCATGGTGACCGTCTTGGGCGTGGAGATCGCGAGCGGATCCTCCAACCCGGTCAGTGCGGTGTCGAGCGAAGCGGAAACGGCGGAATTGGAGGAGACCCGCAGTTCGGAAACGAGGTCCGCCACGGTTTGGCCGGTGGTGCTCACCGTATGGCCTTCGCCGTCGAGCGTGACGTCCACGGTTTTTGCCGTGGAGACCTCGATGCTGGCGCCGTCGGTGATCTCGGTGTCCAAATCCGGGCTGACCCGGTCCGCTGCCGTGACCTGGATGTCCGCCTTCTGCAAGACCTCGGCGACCGTGCCGCCGAACGTCTTGACGTCACTGCTCTGGCCGTCGACCGTCAGGGACACGGACTTGTTGGTGCCCACAAAGGCCACCATCCCCAGGATGAGGGCGACCATGACAACGGCCTGCCCGGTGATTTTTACCCCGCGCCTCACGAGTGCATGTGCCACGAAATTCCAAACGTTAAGAGATTCCGGGCACGGGGATGAGGGCGCGCGGCAGCCGTTGGTCCCCGAATCGCACAGGGCGGAGCGTTGCACAGGCGTGGAACCTCAACCGCAGCCAGGCACAGGAGCATCGCCGCATCTCAGATGAAATGAGCGCGCAACTGTTCACAGGACGGTGTGTGGTTCGGTATTAGTTCCGGCGCCTTCCCCGACCCCGGCTAATAGGTCCCTACCGTAACCGAACTGTGATGTGAGGGCAACCCGGGGTTTCTGCGCCTGCTGTGACCGCTGCTACAGGGGTGTTCCGCATCACCGAGCCGAACTGCTGTCCCAGGAACCGTAGACACGCTCGGTGTTGGCCACCAGGTCAGTCCCCAGTTCGGCCAGGCCGGCCCCCAGCTGGCCGGCCATGAACCGGACCGTCAGCGGCACCATATAACTGGCGTTCGGTCGGCCGCGGAACGGATGCGGAGTCAGGAACGGCGAGTCGGTTTCCACCAGCAGCAGCCGCCGTTCCGCCACGGCGAGTGCCCCGCGGAGGTTCCCGGCATTCTTGAAGGTGAGCGTACCGGCGAACGACATGTTCCAGCCGTGCTCATTGCAGGTCCGCGCCAGCTCCGCATCCCCGGAGAAGCAGTGGAAGACAACATTCTCCGGCGGGCCCTCCTCCAGCAGGACCCGCACGACGTCGTCGTGGGCGTCCCGGTCATGGATCTGCAGGGCCAGTCCCAGCCGCTTGGCAATGTCGATGTGCCGGCGGAAGGAATACTGCTGGTGTTCGACGCCGTCCGCCCCCGTGCGGAAGTAGTCCAGGCCGGTCTCACCGATGCCCCGCACCCGCGGGTGGCGCGCCAGCTCTTCAATTTCCTCCAGCGCTGCTTCCAGGGTTCCCTCACCGGCGAGCACCGGAGCATCGTTGGGATGGATGGCCACCGCGCCGAGCAGCCGCGGTTCCCTGTCCAGGACGCTGACGGTAAAGCGGGACGATTCCAGGTCCGTGCCCACCTGCACGGCGCCGCGGACGCCGGCCGATTCGGCAGCGTCCATGGCCGCCCGGACACCTGCGGCGCCGGCTTCACCGGGGGCGAAATCGAGGTGGGTGTGGTTGTCGATCACCGGAACCGGCAGCGGTTCCGGTGCCGGGGGTAAGGTTTTCCTGAACCGGATGCAAAGTCCAGATACGCGGAAGGGATTTCGCCCGGAACATAACCACTGTCATTACACATGTCCTTAACCCTAAGTGAGCTTGTAACCTGTACAGACATAAGGCCGCTGCCGAACCGGCGGAGGCCTTACCGCGTCGCTGGCGGCTCCCGGTCCCGGGCTCCCGAGCGATCCGCCGAGGCTTGGAAGGTATCCATGGACGCTCGAACTCCAGCTGCAGCCACCGCACCGTTTTCGGGGGCCTCCCCGGGGCGGCGGCCCCCGGACAACCGGCAGCCTGGAACCGCCCGGCGGACGCACCATCCGGGGCCGAAGCCTTTCAGCAGGCAGCCTCGGGGATCCTGACGTCGATCAATACGGTGATCGACGGCAAGGAGGAAGCGGCGTCCCTGGTGCTGACCGTCCTGCTCGCCCAGGGGCACGTACTGCTGGAGGATGTGCCCGGCGTCGGAAAAACGCTCCTCGCCAAGACGCTCGCGCGGACCATCGACTGTTCCGTCACCAGGATCCAGTTCACGCCGGATCTGCTGCCCTCCGACGTCACCGGCGTGTCCATTTACAACCAGGATTCCCACCGCTTCGAATTCCGCCGGGGCCCCGTCTTTTCGAACATCGTCATCGGGGACGAAATCAACCGTGCGTCCGCCAAGACCCAGTCCGCCCTGCTGGAATGCATGGAAGAGCGGCAGGTGACCGTCGACGGCGGCACCTACCGGCTGGCCGAACCGTTCATGGTGGTGGCCACCCAGAATCCGATTGAGATGGAGGGCACGTACCCGCTGCCCGAAGCCCAGCGGGACCGGTTCATGGCCCGGATCTCCATGGGCTACCCGGACACGCGGTCTGAGATCGAGATGCTCGAATCCCACCAGTCCACGTCGCCGCTGGACAAGGTGGCCGCCGTCGTCAACGTCGGTGACATTGCCGCCATGACGGCGAGGGTCCGGGAGATCTTCGTGTCCGCCGCGGTGAAGGAATACACCGTGGCCATTGGGCAGGCGACCCGTGAACACAGCCACTTGAGGCTTGGCGCGAGCCCCGGGCGCTGCTGCAGCTGCTGCGCGCGGCCAAGGCCCATGCCGCCCTGGCGGGACGGGATTTCGTCCTGCCCGACGACATTTCACGCCTGGCCGATTCCGTCCTGGCGCACCGGCTCATCCTCGACCGCAAGGCGGCCAGCTCCGGCGACACACCCGGCGGACTGCTGGCGCACCTCCTTTCCCGGGTTCCGGTTCCCCGCAGTCCCGCCGGCGAGCGCATGCGCAGATAGTTAGGGTGCGGGTCCGGCAGTATCCAATGTGACGGCAACTCCAGCTGCGGGAAGGCTCCATGGAATCAGCAACTACCCGGCTCCTCACTCCGCGCGGCTGGGGCCTGGCCCTGGCCGGCGCGGCGGCGCTCGTCATAGCCCAGGTGATGGGCCGCCGGGACGTCCTTGTTCTCGCAGTGTTCCTGCTCGCACTGCCCCTGTTGTCCGCCCTTGCCCTGCGGCTGGTGAAGCCGGTGTTCGACGTCGAACGCACCTTCAGTTCCTCGACCGTGGAAACCGGGACGCCGGTCACGGTGACCCTGTCCCTGCGTACACCGCGCCCGGTGCGGGAGAGCGCCACCATGCGCGAAGGCCTGCCCCTGCGCTTTGGCGAAAGCCCCGTGTTCCGGTATCCGGCGCGCTTCCCCGGCCCGGCGGCGCGAGCACCTATGAATACCAGCTGCGCTCCACGCGGCGCGGGCTCTTTCCCATCGGACCGGTGACGGCGGACTTCCAGGATCTGTTTGGCCTTTCACGGCGCCAGCACACCCTGGGAGCCACCGACTCCCTCGTGGTGGCGCCCGCCCCGCGGCCCCTGCCCCGCACACTGCTGGGCGGCCCGCGCGGCACCGAGGGGTCGGTCTCGAGTCCGCGCCGCGGCAGCCCCAGCGAAGATGACGTGTCCACGCGGGAATACCGACCGGGTGATCCCATGCGGCGGGTGCACTGGGCGGCAACGGCGCGGCACGGGGAGTTAATGGTCCGGCAGGAAGAACCCGTCACCTCCCCGGCGCGGCGCTCCTGATCGATGCGCGGGAAGGATGCCATGCGGGCGGCGTCGGCTCCGCCCCGTGGCTGGAGCCGGCGGGCGGCAACGGCCTGTCCACCTCCGAGTCCTTTGAATGGGCCGTCACGGCCGCGGTCTCCGCCGCTGCGCACCTGGTGGACAACGGATACTCGCTGCACTTGCTGGACGCTTTCGCCCGGCCTGCCCTGCTTCATTCGCCCTCGGCACCGGATCCGCGGCAACGCACCTTCACCGGGCCCGCCGGCCTCCAGGACATCGCCGACGGGCTCGCGGCGCTGGGCCTCGAATCGCGCCCTCCGGAACGGGTACGGACTCCCGACAGCGGCGCCGCCGAAGGTCCGGGACGGCAGGGACGCCGGGGCCGCCGCCCCTCCGCCGGCCGGGCGGCAAACCGCAGGGACGGCAGGCCCGGCCCGTCCGGAGACAGAGCATCCGGCGCCGACCAGCCGGAGGGCGGCGGGCGGGCCTTTGGCGATGCCCTCCTGGATTCCCTGGCCCAGCGGCGCCGCGGCCCCCTGCTGGCGGTGCTGGGCCGGTTGTCCGCCGGGGAAGCACAGCGGCTGGCACCCGCCGCCGAGTATGCATCGCGGGCCTGCGCCGTCCTGGTCGTCAACCGGCTGGCCGACGCCGCTCCGGCGCTTGCGGTCCTTCGGGCCGGCGGGTGGGACGCCGCAGCGGCAACCCCGGAATCCGACCTGGCCCGAATCTGGGCGTCCTTCGGAGCTCCCGCCGTCCTGCCCGCCGCTGCATCGATCACCCGTGAGGACCGCCCATGACCGCTACGCTGACCCGGCCGCCGCTTGAGGGCCCTGCCGCTCCCCCGCCCGCAGCCCGTGCCCGGCCGCCGTGGGACTGGGCCTCCGCGGGAGCCAGCGCCGCCGCGGTGCTGCTGTGCGCTTACAGCCTGCACGGCGTCTTCGACGGCTGGGCCTGGTTTCCGCCGCTGTTCCTCACTGCCGCCGCCGTGGTCTCCGCCATGGCCGCTGCCCGCCGGTTCCGGGTCCCCACCGCCCTGGTTCCGGCCGCCGGGCTGGCTGCCCTGGCCCTGGTCCTGACCTGGCTGTTTGCGGCCTCGACGGCCCTGTTGGGGCTGCTGCCCACGGGCGCGACGCTGAACCGCAGCGGGCAGCTCATCAACGAAGCGCAGGCCACCATCATGAACCAGGTGCCTCCGGTGCTGTCCGATCCGGGAATTGTCTTCATCGCCTGTCTGGGCACCGGTCTCATTACGCTGCTGGTGGACACGCTCGCCACCACCCTGCGGATGCCTGCAGCCAGCGGACTCGGCCTGCTGGCCCTGCTCACGGTGCCGGCGGTCCTGAAGCCGGACAGCATCGGGGTGTTCCCGTTTATCCTGGCCGGCGCCGGATACCTGCTGATCCTGGCCACGGGCTCGTGGCAGGACCGTCCCCGCAGCGCACCTGCCGACCGCCGCCCGCCGGGCCGGCAATTGGGCATCGCCGCGGGAATCGGCGCCGCGGCACTCGTCGCCGCACTGGCCGTGCCCGCCGCCCTCCCGGGATTCAACCAGGGGACCTTTCCGCAGGGATCCCGGCTGAACATTTGGACCGGCCAATCCGGATTGAACCCGGTGGTCGCCCTGGGCAATGACCTTCGCCAGCCTTCGGCATCGGGCCGGATCCGCTACGCCACCGATTCGGGGCAGGCCGTCTACCTGCGCTCCACCACGCTGGAAGACTTCTCCGGCCAGCGCTGGGCACCGGATCTACGGTCGGATACGCGCCGGTCCGGCCTGGAGGACATGGTTCCGGAGGACGGGGACGGGCCGGCCGGGGGCGTGTCGACGGTCACCACCCGGGTCCGGTCCGATACCTATGCCAGTCCCTGGCTCCTGGCCCCCTATGCTCCGGTGGAGGTCAGCGGCGCTGCCGGCCGGTTCAGCTGGGATCCGAAAAACATGACCATCATTTCCGAGGCGAACAACGGCACGACGCGCCTGGATTACGAGGTGCAGAGCGCATCCCGAACCATCTCCGCCGACTCCCTGCGGGTGCTGGAACCCGCGCCGGAGGGTGCCGTTGACTCGATCTTCACCGACCTTCCGGAGGACCTGCCCGAAAGCATCCGCGAAGCGACCCGCACCGCCACCGCCCGGGCCAACGGCCCCTACGAAGAGGCCATGGCCATCCAGGCCTATCTGCGCGGCCAGGACTTCACGTATTCACTCGACGCCCCGGTGGAAGGCGGCTACGACGGAAACGGCATGGACGTCCTGGACCGTTTCCTCGAGGAAAAATCCGGCTACTGCGTCCACTACGCGGCGGCAATGGCCGTCATGGCCCGGGACGCAGGCATCCCCAGCCGGATGGCCCTGGGGTTCGCGCCCGGACGGTCCACCGGAAACACCGTGCAGAACCTGCGCGGGCAGGACCTGAGGGAGTACGAGGTGGACTCCCGGGACGCGCACGCGTGGCCGGAACTCTATTTCGAGGGCATGGGCTGGGTCCGGTTTGAGCCGACTCCGTCCCGCGGGTCCGTCCCCTCGTATGCTCTGCAGCCGCGTCCCGACATTCAGGAAACTCCCGGGCCGGACGACCTGCTCAACGTTGACCGGCCGCTGCCGGAAACCGTTCCGCAGCCCGCCGTTCCGCCGCCCGCGCCCGCCCCGTCGGCTCCGGTGGAACCGGCTGACACCGGAGTGGGACAAGCCGCAGCTGCCGGACTGGCCGTCGTCACCGCCGCGGCTGCACTGCTGAGCCCGTGGGCGCTGCGGGTCCGCCGCCGCCGTCTCCGCCGGCGCGGAGTGGCCGGCCACGGCCGGCCTCCAAGCGGTGCCGGAGGAACGGCGGGTCCCAACCGGCCGCCCTCCGGGCCTGCTTCCCTGGCCTGGGATGAGGCCGCCGACACCGGCCTGGACTTTGGCCATGTACCGGCGAAATCCGAGTCACCCCGGGCCTACGCCGCGCGCCTGGCGGACGATGCCCGGCTGGCGGACGGTCCTTCGCTCGCCCTGGAGCGGCTCCGGGAGGCCTATGAGCAGGAGGTCTACGCAGCACCGGGCGCCGTCCGGGGTGCCCCCGGACCCGGGCGGGGGCTTGAGCCCGGGCCTGGAACCGGCGGTGCGGCGGATGACCGGGCCGGCCGGCTCTGGGCCGATGTCACGGCGGTGCAGGACGGCCTCGCCGCCTCAGCATCGTGGACCGCCCGGCTTCGGGCACGGTACTTCCCGGCGTCGCTGGCATCCCGGTTCCGCCGCTAGGCAGGCCCCGGGCCGTCGCACGGTCCGGAGCGGCCGCACCTAGCCGTCGGACGGATCGGCAATGCCGACGTACTGCGTGTAGAGGTATTCCTCGATCCCTTCGGCTCCGCCTTCGCGGCCCAGTCCGGACTGCTTGACGCCGCCGAAGGGTGCTGCGGCGTTGGACACGACCCCGGCATTCAGGCCGAGCATGCCGGTTTCCAGCTTTTCGCCGATCCGCAGACCGCGGTTCAGGTCCTCGGTGAAAACGTAGGCGACGAGTCCGTATTCGGTGTTGTTGGCCAGAGCCACGGCTTCGTCCTCCGTGGCGAAGGTGACGACCGGGGCCACGGGGCCGAAGATTTCCTCCTGGAGGATCCGGGCGTCCGCGGCGACGTCCTTGAGCACGGTCGGCTGGTAAAAGTACCCCGGTCCATCGACCGGCGCGCCGCCCACAACAGCCACGGCGCCGCCGTCGACCGCGTCCACGACCAGCGAGTGCACCTTGTCCCGGCTCTTGGCGTCGATGAGCGGGCCAATTGTGGATTCGTCCTCGGTGCCCCGGGCGGTGGTCATGGCGCCGACTTTGGCAGCGAACTTTTCCGCAAACTCGTCCGCCACTGATTCATGCACGATGAACCGGTTTGCCGCGGTGCAGGCCTCGCCCATGTTCCGCAGCTTGGCGGCCATCGCACCGGTGACTGCCTTGTCAATGTCGGCGTCTTCGAAGACCACGAACGGGGCGTTGCCGCCGAGTTCCATCGAGGTGCGCAGCACCCGGTCAGCGGCGTCGCGGATAAGGCTCTGACCCACCGGAGTGGAGCCGGTGAAGGAAACCTTGCGCAGCCGCTCGTCCTTCATGATCGGTCCGGTGACATCGCCGGCCGAGGTGGTCGACACCACGTTCAGGACTCCGGCGGGCAGCCCGGCCTCGACCATCACCGCAGCGAAAAGCTGTGAGGTCAGCGGGGTGAGTTTGGCGGGTTTGAGCACCATGGTGCAGCCGGCGGCAACGGCGGGGGCGATCTTGCGCGTGGCCATGGCCAGCGGGAAGTTCCACGGCGTGATCAGCAGGCAGGGACCCACCGGCTTTTTGTTCACCATCAGGCGGGACTTGCCGTCCGGGGACATGCCGTAGCGGCCGGAGACGCGGACTGCTTCCTCGGAGAACCAGCGCAGGAATTCGGCGCCGTAGGCGACCTCGCCGCGGGCTTCGGCCAGCGGTTTGCCCATCTCGAGGGTCATCAGCAGCGCAAAGTCCTCGGCCCGCTCGGTGACCAGCTCAAAGGCCCGGCGCAGGATCTCCCCGCGCTCCCGCGGGGCTGTCCTGGCCCACGCGTCCTGCGCGGCGGCGGCGGCATCCATCGCGAGGGCGCCGTCGGCGGCTGTGGCGTCGGCGATGCTCAGCAGGACTTTTCCGGTGGCCGGGTCTTCCACGTCAAAGGTTTTTCCGCCCTCCGCGTCCCGCCATTCACCATTGATCAGCAGTCCGGTGGGCACCTGGGCCAGCAGGGCGGCTTCTCGGTCAGCAGTTATATCCATGGGGATGCCTCCAAAACTTTACGGTCGTTACCCGGGCGCCTCGCCCGTCATCTGAACTTCACCGTATGCGCGCCCGCTTGCGGGTGTAAAGACTGAAGTGCACCACACGCCGATGCCTCGGTTGTGCAGTTGGCCAAAGCGGCGCGGACGGCGGCGCACCGGCTCCAGCCGGCCCGGGTCAACCGGCCCGGGGCAGCGGCCCGGGTCAACCGGCCCGGGGCAGCGGCCCGGGTCAACCGGCCCGGGGCAGCGGCCCGGGTCAACCGCAGGTCAGCCGCGGGCCGCCAGGACGGCCGCGTAGAGTTCCCGCTTGCTGATGCGCGCGTCTTCGGCCACGGCGGCGACGGCGTCCTTGAGCCGTGACCCCTGGCTGATCAGGCCGTTGACGGCGGCCACATGGTCCTCGGGCTGCTCGGGCGCGGCCTCTCCGGCGCCGGCGACCACCACGGCGATTTCCCCGCGGATCTCGGAGGCCTCGGCCCATTCCAGCAGTTCACGCAGCGGGCCCCGCAGCACCTGCTCGTGCAGCTTGGTCAGCTCGCGGGCGACGGCGGCACGGCGGTCGCCGCCGAACGCGGTGTCGAGCGCGCGCAGCATCGGTTCCAGCCGGTGCGGTGCTTCGAAGAACACCATGGTGCGCTGCTCGGAGACAAGCTCCGCCAGCCGGGCGCTGCGCTCTCCGGCCTTCCGGGGCAGGAACCCCTCAAAGCAGAACCGGTCGGTGGGCAGGCCGGACAGGGCCAGGGCGGTCAGGACAGCGGACGGGCCCGGCGCCGCCGTGACGGTCAGGCCTTCCTTCGCGGCGGCCTCCACGAGCCGGAAGCCGGGATCGGACACCGCGGGCATGCCGGCGTCGGTCACCATCAGCAGGGTGGCACCTCCGCGCACCATGTCCAGCAGATCCGCGGTGCGGCTTGCCTCGTTGTGCTCGTGGTAGCTGATAATCCGGCCCGTGGTGGAGATCTGCAGCGCCGAAACGAGCCGGTGCAGCCGCCGGGTGTCCTCGGCCGCGATCACGTCGGCGGTTTCCAGCAGCCCGATCAGCCGGTTGGTGGCATCGCCCATATTGCCGATGGGCGTAGCCGCCAGGACTATCTGCCCTGCCGCGGCGCCGGTGCTGCCGCCGTCGTTCCGGGTGTTCTGGGGAGTACCGGGACCGGTCGTCTTCTTGCTGGAATTCACCATCTAACCCTACGCGAGTTGGGGGCGGGGAACGTCCGGGAGCCGCTATAGAGTGGAGCGCGTGAGCCTGACCGTGAGCGAAACCCCAGCCCCCGGCCCGGCGCCGCTTGTCCAGGACCCCCGTGAAGCGTACCGCTTCACCGTGCTGCGGAACCGGCTGCTGGGATGGGCGCCGGGCACCACCTTCACCCTTGGTCTCTGGGGCTGGGTCCTCCCCTGCTGGCGGCCGCCGTGGGCGGTGTGCTGCGCTTTGTCCGGCTGTCGGAGCCGCGGTCCCTGGTTTTCGACGAGACCTACTACGTCAAGGATGCCTACTCGTTCCTGGTATCCGGGTATGAGCGCGAGTGGCCCGAAGACGCCAACGCCTCGTTCAACGCGGGGAACCCCGACATCCTGCTGTCGACGCCGGAATATGTGGTGCATCCCCCTGTCGGCAAATGGATGATTGCGGCGGGGATGGCGCTGTTCGGCGCGGACAACAGCTTTGGCTGGCGGTTTGGCGCTGCGGCCACCGGAACCCTGACGGTCCTGCTGGTGGGCCTGATCGCCGTCCGGCTGTTCCGCTCTCCGCTGCTGGGTGGAGTTGCCGGGCTGCTGCTGGCCGTCGACGGACACCATCTCGTGCACTCACGCACGTCGCTGCTGGATGTCTTCCTGGCCTTCTGGATCGTGGCCGCGTTTGGTGCGCTCCTGCTTGACCGAGACGACGGACGGCGCCGCCTGGCCCGCAGGCTCTCCGCCGGGGCCGGCGGCGGACCGCCGGCGGCGGGAGCCCTGGTGTTCGGTCCCTGGCTGCTGTGGCGTCCCTGGCGTCTGGTGGCCGGAGTATGCCTGGGCCTGGCCGTTGGCACCAAGTGGTCGGCACTGGCGTTTGTCGCGGTGTTCGGCCTGATGACCGTGCTCTGGGACGTCGGCGCGCGCCGGGTGGCCGGCATCAGCGCCTGGCCCACCGCCGGGCTGCTTAAGGACGGGGTGCCTGCCTTCTTCACGGTCATTCCCGCGGCGGCACTGGCCTATCTGGGGTCCTGGTCGGGCTGGCTCCGGTCCGCCGACTCCTACGGGCGGAACTGGGCGCAGGACAACCCGTCGCAGGAGTGGGGCTGGCTGCCGGACTGGCTTCGTTCCCTGGCGGAATACCACCGCAGCGCCTACACCTTCCACAACGGCCTCAGCTCCGACCACACCTACGAAGCCAGCGCCTGGACCTGGCTCTTCATGGGCCGGCCGACGTCGTTCTTCTACGAATCCTCTCCGTTGGGCGTTGACGGCTGCACGGCTGAATCGTGCAGCACCGCCGTGACCGTCCTGGGCAATCCCCTGATCTGGTGGGCGGCTGCTCTGTCACTGCTGGTCCTGCTGTTCGCCTGGATTGGCCGCCGCGACTGGCGGGCCGGAGCCGTCCTGGCGGGCGTCGCCGCCGGTTATCTCCCCTGGTTCGCGTATCCGGAACGCACCACGTTCTTCTTCTACGCCGTGTCCTTTGAACCGTTCCTGATCCTCGCCCTGACCTGGGTGCTGGGACTCGTTCTGGGCCGGCGCACCGATTCCCTCCCCCGCCGGCGGGCCGGTGCGGCGGCCGTCGCGGTCTTCCTCCTGGCGGCCGTCCTGGTAAGCGCATTCTTCCTGCCGGTCTGGACGGCCGAAACTATCCCGTATTCTGACTGGCGGCTGCGTATGTGGATGCCCAGCTGGATTTAGTCTCCATACCCATGTGCGCAGGCACAGAAAGAGAGGCCAACGGTGCGCGAATCCGCCACTGATTTGCTGGTCCATCTCGCCGCAGAGTCGAACATCACCGACATCCTGGTGGGACTGCATGCGAAGACCCCCAACCATTCCCTGTTCTCGCTGAAGAGCGACGGCGGATGGAAAGACGTCAGCGCCCATGACTTCCTGGCTTCGGTCAGCGAACTGGCCAAGGGGCTGATCGCATCCGGCGTACGCCCCGGCGACAGCGTCGCTGTCATGTCCCGGACCTGCTACGAATGGACCTTGGTGGATCTGGCCGTTTGGTTCGCCGGCGCCGTCACGGTTCCGATCTATGAAACGTCCTCCGCCTCCCAGGTGGAGTGGATCCTGGAAGACTCCGGCGCCACCCATGTCTTCGCCGAGGATGCCCGCAAAGCCGCGGTCGTTACGGCGGCCGCGGCCGGCGCTGACCTGGATCTCCAGCTGTGGCTCATGAACGGCGACGACGCCGAAGGTGCCTTCCGTGAGCTGGTTGCCGCCGGTTCCGCGGTTGACGATGACCGGCTCGAGGCGGCACGGACCGCGGCCACGCTGGAGTCCGTGGCATCCATGGTCTATACCTCCGGGACCACGGGACGGCCCAAGGGCTGCGAGATCACGCACGGCAACTTTGCCCTGTTTGGCGTCAACATCATTGAGTTCCTGCCGGAAATGCTCAAGGAGAAGGACGTCAGCACGCTGATGTTCCTGCCGCTGGCGCATGTCCTCGCCCGGGCGGTGCAGGTCGGCTGCCTGGCCGCGGGGGTGCGCGTTGGCCATTCCGGCAGCGCCGCGGACCTGATGGGTGACCTGAAATCCTTCCAGCCCACGTTCCTGCTCGCCGTACCGCGGATCTTCGAGAAGATCTACGCCGGGGCGCAGCAGTCCGCCGAGGCCGCCGGCAAGGGCAAGCTGTTTGCGGCGGCAGCAGAGACCGCGGTGGCCTACTCCACCGCCGTCGACGCCGCATCCCGCGGGGGCAGGGGCCCGTCGGCAGCGCTGAAGCTGCGGCACAAGCTCTTCGACAAGGTGCTGTATCCCAAGGTGCGCAACGTTTTTGGCGGCAAGCTGACCTACGCCATCAGCGGGGCGTCCGCGCTGAGCCCGCAGCTTTCGCACTTCTTCCGCGGCGCCGGCGTGATGGTGCTGGAAGGCTACGGCCTCACCGAGACCACGGCGCCCGCCACTGTGAACACCGTTCCGCTGTCCCGCGCGGGGTCGGTGGGCCTGGCCCTGCCCGGCACCGCCATCCGGATTGCCGACGACGGCGAGGTGCTGATCAGCGGCGCCGGCGTCTTCAAGGGCTACCACAACAATCCTGAGGCCAACGCTGCCGCCTTCACGGGCGAATGGTTCCATTCCGGCGATATGGGTTCGCTGGACGACGACGGCTTCCTGACGATCACGGGCCGGAAAAAGGACATCCTGGTTACGGCCGGCGGCAAGAACGTTGCCCCCGGTCCACTGGAGGAGAAGATCCGGGAGCACCGGCTGGTGTCCCAGGCCATCGTTGTCGGCGAAGGGCGGCCGTTCGTGACGGCCCTGCTGACCCTCGACGACGAGACCCTGGCCGCATGGGCCCGCGAGAACGGTTCGGCGGTCACCACGCGAACGGCGGCGGACGACCCGGCGGTCCGGGCCACCCTGCAGGCGGCCGTGGATGCCGCGAATGCCACGGTGTCCCAGGCGGAACAAATCCGGAAGTTCACGGTGCTGCCGCAGGACTTCTCACTGGAATCCGGCCACCTGACGGCCACGCTGAAACTGCGCCGCAACGCCGTGATCGCCGACTACTCCGCCGAGGTGGAAAAGCTCTACACGAAGTAGCGCTGCGGCCTGCGAAAAGGAAACTGCACGTCTCCGGCCGGAGACGTGCAGTTTCTTTTTGTTGGTGCAGATTTTGCGGGTGCCAGCGGGACCGGTGCCCTCAGGCAGCCGGTTTTCGGCTAGACGGCTTCGAGCGAGTCGAGGTACCGGCGGCGGGCTGCTTCCTGCTTGGCGCGGGCGCGCTCCTCCGGGCCTTGGTCGGCCATGCGCAGATCAGCACGACGAGGCAGACGAGAAGCACCAGACCGGCGATGGCGATGCCGGCGTCCATCCAGAACTGGGCCGGGAAGAGCCGGATCAGAGTGTCATCCATCCGGAACGTCCAGTTGCCGTTGGCGAAGAAGATCGTGTGCACCTGGGTAAAGAAGCTCTCCCAGCCCAGTACGGCCGTGACGATCAGGGCACCCACGAGCACCAGGGTCAGCACCGCGCCGGAGAAGAGCGCCCGGCGGATACCTCCGGGACTGCGCTTGGCCAAGTACACACAGGCCAGCACGCTCAGCAGCGCCATGGCCAGCGCGGACACAAAGGCGATGGTCAGGACCGTCTTCACGTCAGCCATATGGCTGACTTCGCTCTCCAGATACAGCGGCTCTCCGCCGCTGGTGACCAGATCTCCCAAGTAGCGGGCGCCGGAAAAGTTCAGCAGGTAATCCACCGCGTACGAACCGTAGGTCATACGGTCATCGGTGGAGAAGCCGTAGCTGTCAGCCGGGAAACCCGGACGGTGGTACTCAATCCACAGGAACAGGGGGTCGCCACGGCCCGGATTGCTGCCGCGAGCAGCATTACCGGGAAGAACACCGCAACCATCACCTGCAGGATGCGGGCCAGGACCGGCTTTGGCGCACCGGCCCGTTCCCGCTCCTCGGCCCGGCGGCGGGCTTCCTCCTCGGAAATCTCGTCATCGGCGTCACGATCAGTGGAACTGTCCCCGCCGGCCGGATCCGCGCCAGCGGAGCCCTTCCCGCGCGGAGAGTCAGCCGACGGCGCGGTGCCGGCGGCCGCACTCATTTGAGTGGTTTGCGGCGAAACAGCCGTTGCGCCGGATGCTGTTGCGCCGGAAACGGCGGCTGCGCCGGCGGCCGCCGGTGCTGTGCCGTTTCCGCCCGAGGTGCCGGCGTCCGGACTTCCGCTGTCCGGAGTTCCGGTATGCGGAGCCTTGCTGTCCGGAGTTCCGCTGTCCGGAGTTCCGGCGGCAGCATCGGCTCCGGCGCCGGCCGTTGCTACGGCCGGGGGCGTCCGCGCAGGCCCGGAGCCCTCAGCGGCATGGTTGCCCGACGGCGGCAGGACGGCATCTATGGACCCTGCCTGCTTCAGTTCCTCGTCGGAGAGTTCGCCGTAGCCGCTCAGATCGGGCAGGGTGCTGGCGCGCCGCATCGGCAGGCTGCTGCGCTGAGCCAGGGAGGGGTGTCCTCCCGGTACGACGTCGTCACCGGCATCCGCTGCAACACCGCGGGCTGCTGAGGCGCCCGTTCCCGAAGTGCCCGTTCCTGAGGCGCCCGTTGCCGAGCCCGACGGGGCTCCTGCGGCGTCGGCGAAGGCGGCGTCCCAGTCATCGTGGTCGAGGCCGTCGTCGGCGGCACCGGTCTTGGCATCGCCGGCAGCGGCGCCGGGTGTTGCCGTGCCGCCGGGTGCTGCCGTGCCTTCCGCAGGCGCGGTGGCCGCCGCGGTTCCCGCAGCCCCGGTTCCCGCAGCGTGGTCGCCGCTGACAATGGTTTCGCTGGCGTCGCTAAGGCCGTCACCGGCACCCGGTTCGTTCCGGTTCCGGCCGGTCTCCACGGAGTCTTTGGGTGTCGGTTTTTGGTGGGGGGTATCGTCCTGGCTTGCCACTACTTCCTCTTTCACTTCCCTGGCCTGTCAGTACGGCCTGTTTGCGGATTCCGGTGGGCTTTCGGGCTCCATCCTCCTTCGACCCTACCGGGAGAGCGCAGCGGGAAACGGCAGCCACCCCGAACCAGCCCCAAGTCGCCGCGACCGTTACCCTTTTGTCGCCGCAGCAGCCCCGCCCGCGGCGGCAGGTAATCAGCAAGTCAGGCGGTCAGGCGGTCCGCAGCACGTCGGCGCTGTCCCGCCGGGACAGGTCGCCGCGGTGCCCGGCCCGGTAGGCGCGGCTGCCCAGAACGAGCGTGTAGACCCAGTAGGCGCAGAAAAGCGCGGCACCAATCGCGAGCCGCAGCCAGGCGGGCAGGGGCGAGGGGGTCACAAAGCCCTCCACGAGCCCGGACAGGAACAGTACGATCACCAGTCCCAGGGCAACGGTGAACAGTGACCGGCCCTCGGCGGCAACCGCTGCGGACCGGGTCTGCCGGCCGGGGGCCACCCAGGCCCAAAAGATCCGCAGCCCGGCTGCCACGGCAATAAACACGGCTGTCAGTTCCATCAGGCCGTGCGGCAGGATGTAGGTAAAAAAGACATCCAGCTGACCGTACACGGCCATGGTTCCGCCGGCGATCCCCACATTCACCGCATTTTGATACAGAATGAACGGGCCCCAAATCCCGGTGATTCCGAACGCAACGGCCTGCAGTGCGATCCAGGCGTTGTTGGTCCATACCTGTCCGGCAAAGGAGGCGGCCGGGTTCTCCGAATAATAGGAGACAAAGTCCTGCTCCACATACTGCTGGATTTGGGTGTCCGATCCCAGTGCCGCAGAGATGACCGCGGGCGTGGACGCCGCCCACATGCCGGCGAGCCAGGCCGTCAGGATGAAGGCTGCACCCACGGCCAGCGTCAGCCAGCGGACCCGGTAAAAACCGGCCGGCAGCGCGTAGACGAAAAAGGACACCAGATCCTCGAGGAAGTTCGAGCGGGCGCCGGTAAAGCGGGTCCGGGCCCGGGACAGCCGCATGGACAGTGCCGCGGACAGCGCGCCTTCGGGCGCCACCGACCGGATGGTGGACAGATGAGCTGAGGTACGCCGGTACAGGCGGAGCAGTTCGTCAGCTTCCTCGCCGCTGAGCCGGCGCTGCGCCGAGAGTTCGTCCACGCGCTGCCAGTCCGGGGCGTGCACTGCGCTAAAGGCATCCATATCCACGGTTACACACTAACGCTGGGTACAGTGGAGTTCCCACCACGAATTGCCGCCGGGAGGAGCACGGGTGAGTTCGATTGTCACCGGAGAGGCCGTTGTCCTGGAGCTGCGCCCGGCGTCGTTCGCGGCACGCGCCGTCAGCTCCATCATCGACGTAACCGCCCAGCTGGTGGTGTTGTTCGGGCTGCTGGTGCTGTTCGGGCAGACGCTGGGCGAGTCGGTGGATCCGGCGCTCGGCACCGCACTTATTCTGACGATCGTGGTCCTGGTTATGGTCGGAGCACCGGTGGCGGTGGAAACCCTGACCCGCGGCAAGTCCCTGGGCCGGCTCGCGATGGGCCTGCGGATTGTGCGCGACGACGGCGGTGCGGTGCGCTTCCGCCACTGCCTCATCCGCGGCATGACGGCCATCCTGGAGATTTACCTGTCCTTCGGCTCCCTGGCCTTCATCGTTGCCCTGTTCAATGAAAAGTCCAAACGCCTCGGGGACGCCATGGCCGGGACCTACGCCCTCCGGGAACGCATTTCAGCACCTCCGGCTCCGCAGGTCATTGTGCCGCCGCCGCTGCGGACGTGGGCCGGGCTGGCCGACCTGGGCCGGCTGCCGGACGCCCTGTCCCGCCGCGTCACGCGCTTCCTGACCCAGAGCGCACGGCTGTCGCCGCAGTCGCGCAGCACCCTTGCCGCCGGGCTGGCCGCCGAGGTTTCGGCCTTCGTGTCACCCCAGCCGCCGGCTGGAACGTTGCCGGAGGATTTCCTCTGCGCCGTGACCGCCGAACGCCGGGACCGCGACTATGCGGCTCTGTCCCGGCAGCGGGACCGTACCGAACAGCTGGGCCGGAGGCTGCACCGGCTGCCGTTCAGCCGGTAACCGGCTACTGCTTGGGCTGGCTGACCCACTGCTCCCAGGGCAGGTTCCAGTCTCCGAAGCCGTCCCAGACATACATCGGCCCGTAGCCGGTGTTGAGCACCTGCACGACGTCGCCGGCGTCGAAGTTGTCGTAGATGTATTTCGCACCCTCCGGGCTCATGCCGATGCAGCCGTGCGACACATTGGCGACGCCGAGCACCGGCTGAGCGGACGGCAGGGCCTCGTGGATGAAGGCTCCGCCGTTGGAGATCCGGGAGGCGTTCTTGGCGTCCACGGGTTCGTAATAGTGTTCGTCGCCGGGTTTCAGCCCCAGCGACTCCGCCCGGAAGGGAATGCTCTGATGCTGGTCCATGATCACGTGGTAGCCGATCGTGGAGGGCCAGTCCTGGGTGCCCAGCGTGACCGGGAAGGTCCGGGTGAGCACGCCGTCGATGTAGACGCGCATCATCTTGTCCGCATTGTCGACGACGGCCAGCCGGTTGTTGTGGGTCGTGAAGGATGCGGTGTCGTTGAAGTTACCGATCATTCCGTTGCCGAAATCCACCCCGAAGAGCTGCATGTCGACGGTGATGGTGCTTTGCGGCGCCCAGAATTCCTCGGCCCGGTAGCGGACCTGGGTGTCGCTGATCCAGTAGAAGGCCCCCACCTGCCCGGAAGTGGAAGTGACGGTGATGGCGGCTTCGACGTCAGCCTTGTTCAGCACCGGTTCGCTGAACCGCAGTTCGATCGGCTGCCCGGTGCCCACCGTCGATCCGGACGCCGGATACATCACGGCGTTGGCCTCATTGGGCGGCGTAACCGTGGTGAACCTGCTGGTCCCGGCAGTCGTTTCACCGTTGGCATCGGCCAGCGTGTAGGTCAGTTGATACGGCGTGTTGAAGGCCAGCGGGGCCGACGCCGTCCATACGGTTCCATCGGCGCTGACCTCGCCCGGAACAGGCTCGCCGCCGGCCTCGGGCGCCAGTTTGGCTGATTTCACCGTCCCCTGCTGCACGGTGAGCACGGGAAGGGACGCCGGGTTCACTTCCACCGCGTCAGCTTCCGGGGTCACCACGGCAACAGGTTTGGGCACATCCGGTTTTGATTCCGGGGACTTTGAGGCTGCGGCAGGCGCATTTGATCCGGAGCCTGTGGCCTCTCCGGCAACCACCGAACACGAGGTGAGGGCAGTGCCTCCGCCCAGTAGGATCGTTCCTGCCAGCACAGGACCAATGATCCAGCCCTTGCGCCTTTTTGTGTCCTGTGCCATGACTGCTAACCAATGCTTCCCGGTGCTCTCGACAGATGTTGGAGCGACCATAGCCCCCCCAGCGTCAGTTTACGGTACGGCTCCTGCAAAAGATGCCACATCGTTGCCTGTGCGCGCTCCGGCCGCGTTGCGGTCCGGACCGCCAAAGGGACGGCGCCCCTGCGGGGCGCCGTCCCTTGCCATGCTTCATCATGCGGCGTTAGTAGCGGTAGTGCTCGGGCTTGTACGGGCCGGCGGCGTCCACGCCGAGGTACTCTGCCTGGCTCTTGGTCAGTTCAGTCAGTTCGACGCCGAGGGCGGCCAAGTGCAGGCGGGCCACCTTCTCGTCCAGGACCTTGGGCAGCACGTACACCTGGTTGGCGTAGCCGCCGTCCTCCACCGGTTTGCCGTGCTTGGTGAACAGCTCGATCTGGGCGATGGTCTGGTTTGCGAAGGAGTTGGACATGACAAACGAGGGATGCCCGGTGGCGTTGCCCAGGTTCAGCAGCCGGCCCTCGGAGAGCACAATGATGCTGCGCTGTTCCCCGGTCCCCTCGTCGAAGATCCATTCGTGCACCTGCGGCTTGATTTCGACCCTGTGGATGCCGGGGATCTTCGCGAGCCCGGCCATGTCGATTTCGTTGTCGAAGTGTCCCACGTTGCCCACGATCGCCTGATGCTTCATCCGGGCCATGTGCTCGGCCATGATGATGTCCTTGTTGCCCGTGGTGGTGATGAACAGGTCGCCCTGTCCCAGCACCGATTCCAGCTTCGCCACCTGGTAGCCGTCCATGGCTGCCTGCAGGGCGCAGATGGGATCGATTTCGGTGACGATCACCCGGGCGCCCTGCCCGCGGAGCGCTTCGGCGGCGCCCTTGCCGACGTCGCCGTAGCCGCAGACCACAGCCACCTTGCCGCCGATCAGCGTGTCGGTGGCCCGGTTCAGGCCGTCCGGCAGGGAATGCCGGATACCGTACCTGTTGTCGAACTTGGACTTGGTCACCGAGTCGTTGACGTTAATAGCCGGGAACAGCAGCTGGCCCTCGGCAGCGAGCTGGTAGAGCCGCAGCACTCCGGTGGTGGTTTCCTCCGTGACGCCGCGGATTCCCTCGGCAATGGCGGTCCATTTGCCGGGTGTTTCCGCCAGCGAGCGGCGCAGCACGTCCAGGATGACGGTGTATTCGTAGGAGTATCCCGGATCCCCTTCCTCCGGGTTCTCCGGCACTGCGCCCGCCGCCTCGAACTCGACGCCCCTGTGCAGCAGCAAGGTCGCGTCGCCGCCGTCGTCCAGGATCATGTTCGGTCCGCCGGAGCCTTCAGGCCAGGACAGGATCTGCTGCGCGGTCCACCAGTAGTCCTCCAGGGACTCGTTCTTCCAGGCGAACACCGGCACGCCGGCAGGTTCCTCCGGGGTGCCGGTGCCGACGACGACGGCGGCCGCCGCCTCATCCTGGGTGGAAAAGATGTTGCACGAGGCCCAGCGGACCTCGGCGCCCAGCGCGGTGAGGGTTTCGATCAGGACTGCCGTCTGGACGGTCATGTGCAGGGATCCGGCAATGCGGGCGCCCTTCAGCGGCTGGGCGGGGCCGTACTCGCGGCGCAGGACCATCAGGCCGGGCATTTCGTGCTCGGCCAGGCGGATCTGGTGGCGTCCGGCCTCAGCCAGGGACAGGTCTGCTACTTTGAAGTCGAAACTCATGGCGATCCTCAGTTCGAAGTGGCGGGGGCGGACGCGTCCGTTGCGGAAGACGCCAGCAGGACCGGAATGCCCTCGTCCAGGACGTAGCGGACACGGCGTCCGGCGGCGTCAGGGGCAGTCGAAACCAGCTCGCCGTTTTCCTCTTCCAGCGGAGAACCCGTTACGGGGCAGCGCAGGACCGCCATCAGGTCGGCAGTGAGTGTGGCCATGGATAACAGCACTTCCTTGGATACGTCGATGCCGTGCTCGGTAAACGCGGCGCAGGCCCCCAGACTATCCCTTCCGGGTACCGGGTTCGCGGTGCTCAGACCTCTTCACGGAGCACCCGCAGGTGCGCACGCCGGCTTCCGGGGATCTCCGCCGGTGGTTCCAGTGCGTGCTTGCCGGCGCGTTTGGGCGCCTCAGCCGCAGGCGCCTGGGCCGCTTCCCGCACTGCATCCACGAGGGCGGACAGGTCGTCGCGGCTCGGGGTGCGGGCCTGGTCCGAGAGGTCCAGCCGGACCACTTCCCAGCCCAGGGGAACAGTCAGCCGGGCCGCGTGGCCGCTGCACAAATCGTAACAATGCGGTTCGGCGTAGGTCGCCAGCGGCCCCAGCACCGCGGTGGAGTCGGCATAGACGTAGGTCAGGGTGGCGACAGCCGCCTGCCGGCACGCTGATCTGGAGCACAGTCTTAAGGAATCCACGGAGCATCACTTTACCCGGCCCGGCGGCCGGAGCCGGGCAGGCTCGCCGAAAGGCGGCCGCCGGGAAACAGTGCCTGCGGCGGGCCCCACCGGTTACAGTGCTTATATGTCCACCGGACCAACTCTTAGGGTGATTCTCGGCCCCGGCGATGACGGCGCCCGCTCTCTTCCGGCCGGCGCCGGGCGGCAGCGCCCGTTTCACCGGCGGCGCCGCAACCGGCACGGGCGCGGCCTGCGCGGAGAGCTGATTCCGGCACATCTGGCCGGGTCCCGCTCCCGCTCGGAGCGCTTTGACGCATGGGTCCTGGAATCGGCGCAGCGTCTGGAACGGTTGTGGGGCGAGGACATCCAGACCTACCAGTTCGTGGTCCAGGACATCCCGCCCGGCCTCGAGGAGCTGGCCGCGTCCGGCGGGCACCTGCCGTTCGGTGCCGGTGCGCCCGCGGCGGGCCCCGGCCGGCGGTGATCACTGTATACCGCCATCCGGTGGAGGCGGCGGCCCGCGGCCTCGTGCCGGTCAGCGAGCTGATTCACGACGTCGTAGTGGAACAGCTGGCCAGCCTGATGGGGATGGATCCGGAAACCGTGGACCCGGCCTACGGGCGGTTCCGGCCGCTGTAGCTGCGCCGGGTCCGCCCGTAGGCCGCGCCGAACCACAGCCGCCGTTCCGCTAGTAGCCCAGGCCCACCGGTACGCTCAGCCCGCCCACGTTACCCCGGGGCAGCGGCAGCACCGAGACTCCGGGGCCGTCCGCGGACGTAACCACCTGCGCTCCGTAGACGGCGTCCCCGGTGGTGCTGACCAGCACCGCAACGAGGCCCGAACCCACGTCCGTGGCCGGCACCTCGGCCGTGGTTCCCGCAGCGACCGCCACGACCTGCTCGTCCTTGAGGGCCCCGTCCTTTCCGACGCCGGTCAGGCGGACTTCGGCAGCTCCCGACGGCGCGGCAAAGGTGAGCACCGAATTGGCGTTCGGCAGCACTGCCAGGTGTTCGCTGCCCAGCCGCTCGCCGCTGGGGGCGACGGCGATGTCCACCGGCTCGTCCACCTCGGTTCCGCGGCTGGTGACGGCTCCCGCGACCACTGAGACATCGGCGGATACCTCCACCGTGTAGGTGCCCTCGGCCAGGTCAGTCAGGGGCAGCTGGCCGACGCTGCCGGCCGGGACGGTAAAGATGCCGCCGCCCTCAATCGCTTCCTCCCCCTGCGGACCAAGGACCCGGACGGAAACCACGGCGTTGGTGCTGCCGGGAACGGCCACTTGGACAGCCGGCGCCGCGAACTCGAAACCGCGCTGCGCGGCCACCTTGTGGTGGCGGCGGGATCCTGGATACGGAGCCCGCTGATCACCTGCCGGGGCGAGGCGGCAGCGGCGGGCTGCAGCAGCTCCACACCACCGGGGGTGAGGCCGCGAAGAATGCTCTGCTGCACGAGGGCCGTGACCGGGCCGCCGGAGCTGCGCACGCGGACGGCCGCCGCCGGTTCGTTTGCGGCCAGCCCCGCCATGACAATCGATTGTGTTTCCCCGGGCGGAACCAGGATCCCCCGGGTGCCCGTGCCCTCCACTCGCCCCTTGGAACCATAGACTTCCAGGTCAACGGTGGCCGCGCTCGCGGAGGAATTGGTCAGCCGCAGGACGGCAGTGGCCCCTACGGTGGTGCGCACTCCCGTGATCCACATGTCATTGCCCGGGGCCTGGCAGTTGGCGGCAGCGAGGCCGGACAAGTCCCCGTCTCCGGCGGCGAACGTGGTCACCGCGTTGGCCGTGGCCTGCAGGGTACCCGAGGGTTCAGCGCTCAGGACGCTGACATCGGAAACATCAAAATGGCTGACGGCGCCGGCGCTGCGGACCCCCGCCAGGGGCGCAGCGTCCGGAGCGTCCTCGGCGATAGTCTTGAGGGCTGTGGTGCCGTCCGCCCCCAGCAGCGCGGACGCGGGCACCGGATTGCCGGGCCCGCTGAGCACCGCAGCACTCAGCGAGGTCCGGGCCGATGCCGACAAGGGGCTGAACTCCGGATCCGTTCCGGCGACGTCGCCGGAGAGCAGCCGCAGCGGTTCCGGGCACACCGCGGTCAGCGGGCCGGCGGGAACCTCGGCGGCCGGGACGCCGACCCTTCGGTCGGCTGCTCCGGCATCCAGCACGTGGGGTCCAACTACTGCGGCCGCAGCCGCAGCAAGGATCAGGACGCCGGCAGCGGCAGTGGCGGCCCGCTGCCGGCGCCGCTGCCGCCGGACCCGGGTTTCCGCCCGGCCGGCCGGAGCGGGCTGGGACGCAGCCGCTTCCGTGCGCTCTTTGTGTGAATCCCTGCGGCTCATCGGCGTCGTCCTTCCGCTGCGCCGGCTTCGCCGGAGGCATTGACTCTGTTGTCCGGCTCCGCCCGGAGGGCTTCTGTTCCCGAAACATTGACAGGCTGCGTTTGCCGCGGAGCTTCCGCCGGACCGGCCGGAGCGGAGCTTTCAGCCGGAGCCGGCTCCGCTGCCGCCGGCTCCGTGCGGAGCGGTCCCTGCCGGCCGGGCAGCCGGACGACGCCGGCGCGGCTGCGCGTTGGCAGGGCCAGCAGCACCGTCAGCACGATGACCAGGACCTGCAGCGTGCCCAGCCATGGTTCCCAGCCGGTGGTGTAGCCCGTTTCCAGCTCTCCTCCCCGGCCGGCAGCTCGAAGGCCTGGGCCCAGCCGTCCGCCGTCGCCGGCAGGGTGAACCGTTCAGGCTTGCGCGCCACCCGGGATCGGAGCGCTCGGCCAGGACCAGCAGGCGGCCTTCTTCGCCGGCGGGAATGGATGTCCGGACACCGGTGCGCCCCGATGGAACAACAGACTCCACGGTGCCGTCGGCCGCCACGATGCGGACCCGGCCGGTCTGCTCCGACAGGCCTTCGGTGCCCTGACCGTCCAGCTGCCCGGCAACCCGCCACAGCCAGCCGGAGCCGGTCTGCCCCACCGGGGTCAAGCCGGGAACCGAGTCAATCTTGCCGGCAAGGAGTTCGGCGGAGGTATCGGACTGCTGCAGGACGACAAAGCCGACGCCGAGGCGGGCCAGTTCCCCGCGCGGGTCCACGCCGGTTCCGGCGGTGATCACGGCGACGGCGCGGCGCAGGTCCGCGTCGGCGTCGTCGTCGTCCGCAAGTTCCTCCGCGTTGACCGGCCCGGTGACTGTGCGGGCGGCATAGACCGCGGACATGCTGTCCAGTGTGGTGCCGCCGTTGCGCATCAATGCTGCCGTGACGTCGTCGTTGGCGTCGGTGCGCAGCAACAGGGTTCGGGTGCGTTCGCCGCTGCCGCCCCGGTCCGCCGCGGTGGCGGGAAGGGTGCGTTCCGCCGCGGGGGCCACCAGGAATCCGGTGCCGTTGACACCGGCCGTGATACTGCCCGGGCCGGCGGTCGCCAGCGGAAAGCTCCACAGGGCCAGGCTCGCCGCGGGCCCGAGCGCGAGGAGCACGCCGAGCAGGACGGCGGCCGGACGCGTGGTCCGGCCGCCCGCAGCAGCGCTGCTGCCGGCGGTGCCGCTGCTGCCGGCACCCGCACGGCCCGGCCGCTTCCGGCGTGCCAGCATGGCGTCGCCGGCCAGCAGGGCCGCACACAGCTGCAGGAACACCGCAGCCGAAACCAGCGGACCGGGGAACGGCGTCACCAGGGCGCCGGCGGTGGCTCCGGTGGCCAGATACGCCGAGGCCCAGCTCAGCAGGAGCGCCAGAACGCTCAGGATCCAGGCCAGCCGCGCGAGCGCGGCCCGGCGTCCGGCAAAGAGCGATGCCGCGGACAGCGCCAGGACCGGAGCCCCGACGGTGACGGCAAGCACCAGCGGCCAGGGACCGGCGGGCAGGAAGTCCAGTGCGGGCAGCGGTCCGGTGACCTCAAAGGCCACCGGGAACCCCAGCAGCTGCTGCCACAGCGCGGCCGCATCAAAGCCAAGGGGAACCCCCGGGTCGGCGGCCAGGGCGCGCGGGCGCCCGAGCACGGAGACGGCCGGGGGAAGCAGCAGCGCCGCGGACGGCAGCAGAGACCACCACAGGGTCCGCGCACGCCGGCGCAGCCGCACGGACAGCAGGAGCACGGCCGTGCAGGCCAGGACAAAAAGCAGGGGTGCCGAGGCAGTCAGGACGGCCAGCAGCAGTCCCGCGGCAGCGGCCGCTGCCCAGCTGGGTACGCCGCCGGTTCCGGGGACGCGCGGTGCCGGAGCCGGCTGGATGTCGGAACGACCGCCGGTTCCGGTCCCGGGTTCTCCGGACCCCACCGCCCGCAGCAGAGCCAGCACGAACAGCGGCAGCAGGATATGAGCGATCAGTGCCCCGAGGCGGCCGTCGCCCAGCGCCACCTGCAGTGCCGGCGCGGCACCCCAAAACATGGCGGCCCAAAAACGCAGTCCGCGGTGCCGGGTCAGGGCTCCCGCTGCAAACCAGGCACTGAGACCGGCCAGCGGCATCGCCGTGAGCATGAGGGCTACGAGGGCCGTGTTGGTGCTGCCGAGTCCGGCAACACCGAGCAGCCACAGCACGTAATCGAACGGATCCCCGTGCCCGGGGTAACCCGAGCCGAGCTCAATCCACCATGAGGAGGCGTGGGACCAAATTTCCCCCAGCCGCCCGGACAGCGGCAGCAGGCGCCGCCGGCAAGGGCGGGGGCGCCAATAAAGCGGTGCAGCGCGGTCAGGGACGCGGCCAGCAACAGCAGTGCCGCTGCAACGGCGCCAACGCCCACCCAGGCCCGGGCCGGAGCGGCCAGGGATGCGAAATCGTCGTTGGAATCGCCGCTGGGCTCGAAGGAACCGGCGTCTGTGCCCGAGCCCAGCAGACCGGCTGTGTCCGAGGGATCTGCATTCGCCCGGCCCCAGGCCGCAGGAACATCTGCCGGTTCCGATTCGAACAGGGACCGGCGGTGTTCGCGCACCTCGCGCGCGCCGGTGCGCAGGGCGTGGACGGCGCTGCGCGGGCGGGTGCGGGTGGCCGCAGCGGCGCGCCGGGAGCGGAAGAGGTCCACCGGGCGCAGCACCCCGCCGATGCTGGCGGTCAGGGAGCCCAGAGCGTACCCGGGATCCTTGGCGAGCATTCCGAGGAAGAACCGGCCGAAACCGCCCAGGACGGCGCCGGCCATCAGGAAGGGCACCTGCCACAGCGGAGCGTGCTTGAGCCGCAGGAAAATCTCGGCCCGGCGCAGGGCGCGGGCGGAGGCAGCAGTGTTGGGCCTGCTGCCGGCATGGCGGACCTTCGCGGCCGGAACAACGACGACGCGGTGTCCGGCGAGGCGGTTGCGCCAGCACAGGTCAATGTCGTCGCCGGTGCCGGGCAGCGCCGGGTCAAAGCCACCGAGGGCTTCCCACACGTCGCGGCGCACGAGCATGCCGGCTGAGTTCACGGCAAAGATGTCGCTGCGCGCGTCGTACTGGCCCTGGTCGAGTTCGTCGGCGTCGATCAGGGTGACACGTTCGGCCCACCGGCTGATGGAGACGCCAACGTCCACGAGCTGCCGGTCGTTTTCCCAGTCCACCTGCTTGGTGCCGGCGATGGTGACCGAGGGCGCGCGTTCAACTGCGAGCAGCAGTTCCTCCAGCGCGTTCGGCGCGGGGGCGGAATCATCGTGGAGAAGCCAGAGCCAGTCCTCTGTTTGGTCTGCCGGTGCGGGCCCGGCCAGCTCCGCGAGGCCGGCACGGACGGCGGCGCCGAACCCGGCCCTGGGCGGCGCGGCCGCCACCGGGCTGCCGGCGGGCAGGAACTGCCGCAAAAGTGCGGCGGAATTATCGGTGGAGCCGGCGTCGACGCCGATGCAGACGTCGGCCGGCCGGGTTTGTCCGGCCAGCGCTGTCAGTGTTTCGGGAAGGTACTGTGCGCCGTTGTGGGCAACCACAACGGCACAAACACGAACGTGCGAAGGAATTAGACTGCCTGCTTCCGAAGCCGGCGGCGTTCGCGCTCCGACAGACCGCCCCAAATTCCAAACCGTTCGTCATTGGCGAGGGCATATTCCAGGCACTGGGAGCGCACGTTGCAGGCCGCGCAAACCTTCTTGGCGTCGCGGGTTGACCCACCCTTTTCCGGGAAGAAAGCCTCCGGGTCCGTCTGGGCGCACAGCGCGTCGGACTGCCAGCCGAGCTCGCCGTCGTCGTAGTCGCTGCCCAGTCCGGGCAGGCCGATCCAGACGGGCCGGGTGTCCTGCTCGGCGGGGGCGGGGAACAGGGCGACGGGAGGGTCGAGGAGCTCCTCGTCCTCCGTGTCCGGGGCGAGGGCTTCGTGCGCGGCCAGGAAAGCCGTGGCCTGGTCTTCCAGCCCGGCGGCGTCGCGGCGGTAGCGCTCTGCGGCGCCGGGGTCAGCTGGATCCACGTACCAGTCCACGGGCACTCCGCGGGAGCCGTAGCTGGCGGATGCCTGCGCGGCGATGGACCGATCGTGCGTGTATTCTGCCTGCCCCATGGAAGACCTCCCGGTGTTTTTGCCCTGCAGCGGATCTTTGAGCCCTGCCAGGCACAATCAGCCTGCTTGGAATGCATCTAGGTGATGGATTGCTGGAACAAATCCGATACCTAATTACACGCGTGTAATACGGCGCCGTCAAGCTGTTTCGGCATCCTATAGAGTCAAGACGTCAGATCCGGGGCACGCCACGCCCGGATTTTCGCCCCGCCGTACCGGCGCGTCGCGGTTGCGTCCCGGGCTTTCATCCCCGCCGGGCGGTTACCCGCGGCGGTTCACACCGGCCGCTCCCGCTTCCACAGGAAAGAGACCGACATGCCCGCAGGGATTTCCGTTCCCACCATACTGTCCACGCTCCGCACCCGGCAGGCAACCTCCCCTGCGCTGATTTGGTACGGCCCGGGGCCCGAGCGGATCGAGCTCTCCGGAAAGGTGCTGGACAACTGGGTCGCCAAGACCTCCAACCTCCTGGTGGATGAGCTCGACGCCGAGCCCGGCATCCGCCTGCGGCTTGATTTGCCCGCGCATTGGAAGACCTTGGTGTGGGCGCTGGCGGCCTGGCAGACCGGCTGCACCGTACTGGTGGGCCAAACGCACCGGGATGCCGCAGGCGCAGCTGACGCTTCCGCTGCAGCCGGCGGCGGCGCTGACGTAACGGTAACGGCTTCGCAGGAAGTGCTGGACACCGCTGACGGAACTGTCGTGGCGGTGGCCCAGGGAGCGCTGGAGCTCCGGTGGTCCGGAGAGCTGCCGGCTGCCGCCGTGGATTACGCGGCCGAAGTGCGCAGTTACGCGGATACCTACCTCGCCGGAGAAGAAGCGGGACCGGGTTTCACCGCCCTGCACAGCGCTCTCGGGCAGGACGGTTTGACCCTTACCTACGCCCAGCTGGCGGAGTCAGCCGGCGGAGGGACGCAGCAGACGCTGCTGATTCCGGCCGGAAAAGACCTGCCGGACGTGCTGGCCGCCTCACTCCGGACCTGGGCCGCCGGCGGCACCGTGGTGCTGGCTGCGCCGGAGGTGGAGATTTCGGAGCGGCTGCTGGCCGCCGAGAAGGTTACGGCACGGCTGGAGGAGTAGGCTCGGCTGCCATTCCGGAGGAGCGCGGGCCGGCGGCGGGCGGGCCGCCGCGGGCGTCCCGCCGGCGTCCGCAGTCTTCGCGGCACCGGGCTTCCGGGGTTCTTTTCATCGAGGAGTTGGTAATCGTCCTCGAAGCCCGGCTCATCATCCAGCTCGTTGTTGAACACCCAGAACCGGTACGCGAAGAACCGCAGAATGGTGGCTACACCGATGCCGACGACGCCGGCGAACCCGAGCCACTTGGCATCGGTAATGCCCATCGGATACTGGGCCACCCAGGTGAAGCCGCTGGAAATGACAATGCCCACGCCGTTGATGATGAGGAACAGCACCAGTTCACGGGACACGTTGTTCTGGCGGCGCCGGCGGAAGGTCCAGAAGCGGTTGGCCACCCAGGAGAAGAGTGTGGCGGTCAGGGCACTGACAATCCGGGCCTTGGTGGCGCTGCCTTCCAGGGGACCGTGGTAGAGGATCCACCACAGTCCGTTGTCCACGACGAAGGCGACAGCCCCTACCGTGCCGAACTTCGCGACTTCACGCCAAAACAGCGATGCCAGCCCTCTAATGCGCGCAGACAGTGATGAAAACATGATCCTCCGAGGCCGTTGGTGCGCCGCCGGCCGGAATTGCCGAAGCTGGACACAGTACCCGCCGCACAGAAACGCGGACGGTAAGGGCACAATATTACCCCGGAACGTGGGAGTTACCTGAGGGTGTGCAGCGAACCGCACTCCACAAAAGAGGAATTCGGTCTCTTTTCGGTAACCTAAGGTCGTGAGCTTTCCTATAATTGGCGTCGTCGGCGGTGGCCAGCTGGCCCGGATGATGGCCCCGGCCGCAGTGGCCCTCGGTTTCGAACTCCGTGTCCTGGCCGAGGGGCCTGACGTCTCCGCCGTACCCGCTGTGGCATCCGCCACAGTGGGAGACTACCGGGACCTGGAAACCCTGTCCGGCTTTGCGCGCGACGTCGACGTTCTGACGTTCGACCACGAGCACGTACCCGGAGAGCACCTGCACGCCCTGGCCGCTGCCGGAGTGAACGTGCAGCCCTCCCCGGCGCACTGATCCATGCCCAGGACAAACTGGTCATGCGCGCCGCCGTCGAACGGCTGGGCCTGCCCAACCCGCGCTGGGCGGCGGTTTCGGAAGCCGCCGATCTGGTGGACTTCGGAAAATCGGCCGGCTGGCCCGTCGTGCTCAAGACACCGCGCGGCGGCTATGACGGCAAGGGGGTCCGGATTATCCACGACGCCGCCGGGGCCGCCGCCGCCGCGGACTGGTTCACCGGAGGACCGCTGCTGGCCGAGGAAAAGGTTCCCTTCACGCGCGAGCTGTCCGCCCTGGTCGCACGGACACCGGGCGGCAGCGCCCACCCGTGGCCCGTAGTCCACTCCATCCAGGTGGAGGGCGTCTGCGACGAAGTAATCGCACCGGCGCAGGAGCTGGACCCGGACGTGGCTGCGGCGGCCCAGGACGCGGCCCTGCGGCTGGCCGCCGAACTCGGAGTCACCGGCGTCATGGCAGTGGAACTCTTTGAAACCCCGGACGCGGAGCCGGATTCCTTATCAACGAACTGGCCATGCGGCCGCACAACTCCGGACACTGGACCATGGACGGTTCCGTCACCGGCCAGTTTGAACAGCATCTTCGGGCTGTCCTGGACCTGCCGCTGGGGGCCACGGACGTCCTGGGGGCCGTCGTCGTCATGAAGAACTACCTTGGCGGTGCCAACACTGACTTGTTCAGCGGCTATGCTCAGGCACTGGCCGCCGAGCCGGCTGCCAAAATCCATAACTACGGCAAATCGGTCCGACCGGGCCGAAAGATCGGGCATGTCAATGTGGTGGGACGCAGTGCTGCGGACCTCCCGGAGGTACGGCGGAGCGCCGAACGCGCCGCGGCGATCCTCCGCGACGGCCGCGATCCGCAGAAGGAGAAATCATGACCAGCCGCGACACGCCACTGGTAGGACTCGTCATGGGTTCGGACTCCGATTGGCCCGTCATGGACGCCGCCGCGGCAGCCCTGGCCGAATTCAACATCCCCTATGAGGCCGACGTCGTGTCGGCCCACCGGATGCCCGCCGAAATGATCGAATACGGCCAGCAGGCGCACCGCCGCGGGCTGCGGGTCATCATCGCCGGAGCCGGCGGCGCCGCGCACCTGCCGGGCATGCTGGCTGCCGTCACCCCCTGCCGGTGATCGGCGTTCCCGTGCCCCTGAAATACCTGGACGGCATGGATTCGCTGCTCTCGATCGTGCAGATGCCCGCGGGCGTGCCCGTGGCCGCCGTCTCCATCGGCGGAGCCCGCAACGCCGGGCTGCTGGCCGTGCGGATGCTCGCATCCGGCACCGACCCGCTGGCCGCCAAGCTTCAGCAGCAGCTGCTCGAGTTCGCCTCCGGGCTGCGCCAAACCGCACTGGCCAAGGGCGCGAAACTGCGCACCTCCGCCGCCGTCGGCGACTAGGGCACCCGTGGACCAGAGCAACGAGTACAACGCCGGCCCCGGAACGCTCACCGATCCGGTGCGCAACCCGCAGTCGGCGCCGCCCGGCGCACGCACCAAGCGTGCCTTCATCCTGCTGCTGCTCACCCTGGTGCTGCCGGGATCGGCGCAGGTAGTAGCCGGAAACCGGATGCTGGGCCGCCGCGCCCTGCAGGTGACCTTCACCGTCTGGGCCGTTGTCCTGGCCGCCCTCGTCCTCGCCCTGACGAACCGCGCGCTGCTGGTCACAAGCCTCACCAACGGCTGGGCCTCGTTCATTCTCATGGTAATTTTGGCCCTGCTGGCGGCGGGCTGGGCGCTGCTGTTCCTGAACACGCTGCGCATCATCCGCCCGCCCCTCCTGGAACGCCGCGTCCGTCCGCTCGTCGCCGGGCTCCTGGCGGTTCTCATGGTCGGCACCAGCGGCAGCCTGGCCTACGGTGCGTACATGCTCAACGTCAGCCGCAGTGCGGTCGGCACAATCTTCTCTTCGGGCCCTCGTTCGATCCCGTGGACGGCCGGTACAACTTCATGCTGATGGGCGGCGATGCCGGCGAGGACCGCACCGGACTGCGCCCGGACAGCATGTCCGTGATCAGCGTGGACGCCAAGACCGGCAAGTCCATCACCTTCAGCCTTCCCCGCAACTTCCAGAACGCCCCCTTCCCGGACGATTCCCCGCTGGCCTCCGTGTATCCGGAGGGGTACAACTGCGGTGACGAGTGCATCCTGAACAGCCTCTACCAGACCGTGGTGGAAAATCATCCGGACCTGTACCCGGAGTCCAGCGACCCCGGCGCGGAAGCGATGATGGACGCCGCATCGGGGATTTTGGGACTGGAAGTCCAGGCCTACGTCATCGTGGACATGGAGGGCTTTTCCACCCTGATTGACGCCATGGGCGGCATCACCGTCAATGTCGAAGGCTGGGTGCCGATCACCGCCGGCGAAATCCCGGGCACCAACCGGCATTACCCGCCGGACGGCTGGATAGCTCCGGGTACACAGAAAATGGACGGCTACACGGCGCTCTGGTACGCCCGGTCCCGCGAGTTCGTGACCGACTACCACCGGATCGCGCGGCAGCAGTGCGTGCAGCAGGCCATGGTGGCGCAGCTCGATCCTGCCACCCTGCTGACCCGGTTCCAGGCCATTGCCTCGGCCGGTGAGCAGATCGTGCGGACCGACATCCCCCAGCACCAGCTCGGCAGCTTCCTCGACCTGGCCCTCAAGGCCAAGGGACAGCCCATGGAGCGCCTGACCATTGGTCCGCCTGACTTCGGCACGGCGGCAGATAACTTCGTAACCTACCCCGACTTCACCCTGATCCATGCCCGGGTTGCTGACATGATTTCCGGGCAGGTGGCGGAACCTGCCGAAGCGCCCGCCGAAGCGCCCGCGGAGGCGCCCGCGGAGGCGCCCGTCGAGGCCGGGGACGACACGGCTCCCGAGGACGGCGGCGACGCCGGGAACAGCACGGACATCGGTACGGAATCCGGCCCGGCCGACCAGGGTGCCGCGGCTGGGCAGCCTGGAAATCACCCAGGAGTATCTGCAGTACCTGGCCGAAATCCAGGACGACGCAACGCTCGGCGCCCTGCTGAACAACAATGGTGCGTGCAGTCCGGGCTAGTCCCGGCCTGCTGCGGCACCGGACCAACTCCGACGCCTTCGAAAAGAGAACCATGTACCTGCTGAACAACACCCTTCGGCCCTACGCCTGGGGTTCCTTCACCGCCATGGCCGAACTTTTCGGCAGGAGCCCTCCGGGCAGCCCGAGGCGGAACTCTGGATCGGCGCACATCCGGGGGCGCCGTCGGGCCTGGTTCCGCCCACACCGGAAGCCGAGTCGCTGGACCAGCTGATAGCTGCCGACCCCGAGCAGATGCTGGGCCGCGAAACGGCCGTTGCCTACGGAAACAGCCTTCCGTTCCTGGCCAAGGTCCTGGCCGCCGGCGCCCCGCTGTCCCTGCAGGTGCATCCCACCCGGGAACAGGCAGCGGCCGGGTTCGCCGCCGAGGAAGCCGCGGCCCTGGACCGCACTGCACCGGAGCGCAACTACCGCGACGACAACCACAAGCCGGAGATGATTTTCGCCCTGACGCCCTTCGAGGCGCTCTGCGGCTTCCGTGAGCCGGACGAGGCAGCCCGGGTCTTCCGCACCGCCGTCCGGGCCGTGCAGGCCGGCGGCGCGGAGGTGCCGGAGCTGCTGACCTGGGCGGTCAGTGAACTGTCCAGCGGCCATGACGCGGCGGACCGGCTGCAGAGCGTTTTCCGCGCCATCATCAGCGACGGCGAAGACGTACGCGAAGCAGTGCGGCTGACCGCCGGTGCGCTGGCCGGCTCCGACCCGGAAAATCTGGAGCCGTTCGCCAAGGAACTGAGCACCGCCGCGGACCTCAACGCCTATTACCCCGAAGATCCGGGCGTGCTGCTGTCCCTGCTGCTGAACCGCGCCTCGCTGCAGCCCGGTGAGGCTGTGTTCCTGCCCGCTGGCAACGTCCACGCGTACCTCAGCGGCCTCGGCATTGAGGTGATGGCATCCTCGGACAACGTCCTGCGCGGCGGACTGACCCCCAAGCACGTGGATGTGGCCGAGCTGCTGAAGACCGTTGATTTCCGTCCCGTGGACATCCCCCTGCTGTCCGCGGTGCACACGCAGATGGGCCAGGAACTCTACCGCCCGCCGTTTGGCGAGTTTCAGCTGCAGCGAATCGAACTGGAGCAGCGGGCCTCCGACGCGGGCGAGGATATTCACCCGCTGCGTCAATGTCCGGCTCCGACGTTTCGGTGCTGCAGAACGGCCCCACCATCGTGATCGTGGTCCGCGGCACCGTGGTCTTGGACTCTCCCAAGGGAGACCTGGTGCTGGAGACCGGACAGAGCGCCTTCATTCCCGCGGCCGAGGCGCCGGTGATTGCCAAGCTGTCCGCGCATTCGGCCCAGCACGACGACGGCGCACTCGCCTTCGCGGTAACGGTCGGCTCCGCGGACACCGGCCGGCCCGATCCAGATCCATCCGAGCCCCGCCTGGCCATTTAGCGTCCGGCGTCCGCCCCGGGCCGGTCCTCCCGGCCCGCACTCTGCGGCAGTGCCGCTCCACCCCGCCGAGTGTAGAGACAATGCCGCTCCGCCCCGCACCGCCCCGCCGACTGTCGAGACGATACGGCTCCGCCTCGTCTGCCGCCGCCGAGTGTAGAGACAATGCCCCTCCGCCCCACCGAGTGAAGAGACGATGCTCGAATTCGCCAACCAGTCCCGCACGAACGCGACACTGGATACGGACAAGCCGCAAGATATCTACACTCGACGCGTCCTCAGGCCGGACGCCACCCCGCCTAACCGACGGACCTCGACCGCTCGAGTGTAGGGACAATGCCCTTCCACCCCGTCGAGTGAAGAGACGATCCCGGAATCCGACAGGCAGAGTCATATGGTCAGTGCAACGCTCTGAAAATACAGGAGCGATGCGATGCCCAGCGGTTACCCCTTCAGCCAAGATTTCAAGGACCGGTTTTACGACCTGATCTGTTCCGGCGTCTCCCTGACCAGAGCGTGCGAGCTCATGGGCGTGTCAGCGATGGGAGCAAGGAACTGGTGGCGTGATGCTGGTGCAATGAAACTAGTTCAAAGACCCGGTGGTGGCGGACTGGCAAGACCTGGCCCGTCGAATAGACCCGGCGGCCCGGGACGCCGGCTAAACCTGGACGAACGGATCGAGATCATGTGCGGACTGCGGGCCGGTAAAAGCCAAGCCGAGATCGGGCGCATGATTGGCCGGGACAAATCCGTGATCTGCCGGGAAATCAGACGCAACCTCAACGCCAACGGGATCTACCACGCAGGGATGGCGCACTCCCGCGCCCATATCCGCGCCGACCGGCCCAAACCGTTCAAACTCATAGACAACCCGGGACTCTGCACCCAGATCACGCAATGGATGGATCAGGGCTGGAGCCCAAAACTCATTTCGTTGGTCCTGGCCAAGGACTTCCCCGATGATAAGAGCATGCAGGTCAGCCACGAAACGATCTACCAGTGCCTTTACGTTCAAACCCGGGGCCAGCTCCGCAAGGACCTTTACCGCACCCTGAGCCTAAAGCGGGCCCGCCGCAAACCGTTGACCACCGATCACACCACCGGGCGCGGCAAGCTCTTCTCTGACGCGTTCACGATCAGCCAGCGCCCGGCCGAGGCCGAAGACCGGGCAGTGCCGGGGCATTGGGAAGGGGACCTGATCGTCGGAACCGGCTCCCGCTCAGCGATCGGCACGCTGGTGGAACGCTCGACCAGATTCACGATCCTGCTGCACCTTCCCGAACGGCATACCTCCGAAGCGGTCGCGGAGGCCATGATCGCGGCGATGAAGCACCTGCCGGCGGACCTGCTGCGCACGGTGACCTGGGACCGGGGCTCGGAAATGGTCAAGCACAGGCAGATCACTGCAGAGCTCGGGGCGCCGGTCTATTTCTGTGATCCGCATTCGCCTTGGCAACGCGGAACGAACGAGAACACGAACCGATTACTGCGGCACTGGTTCGAGAAGGGTACGGATTTGAGCGTGTATACCAAAGCCGATCTGCGCAAGGTCCAGGACTCCTTGAACCGGCGGCCCCGCCCGACCCTCGGGCTGGCGACACCGGCTCAGAAACTTGCTGAGCTGCTGCAACCTGCAGCAGCCTAAACCCGCGTTGCACTAACCGGTTGACTTAGCCACAGCCATTCCCACACGAACCCGACACTCGAATCCGTCAGCCCTCAGCGGCGCCTGTCAGCGGCAACGGCCGTCGAGCAGCGCGCCGCCGTCCGGAAGCCGCCGTCCGGAAGCCGTCGTCCGCTCCGGGCCGGCAGCAGCGCGCCCGTCGGCAGGAAGCCTATCGGCGGATCTTGGCCTTCGCGGCGGCAGCGAGCCCGCGCAGTTTCCGCAGCCCGGTTTTGGCCAGGGGCAACACCGTCGTGAACACCGGATACAGCGGGGACAGCGGCTTGTCCCAGGTTCCGGCGAGCTGGTCCTCGTGCTTGGCCCAGCCCATCTTGAACTTGGAAACGCCGTCGTTCAGCAGCCCGTTGAAGTCGTAACGGATGACGCCGCGCTCCTTCATGGCCGTAATCGCATGCCACTTCAGCGCGTAGTTGGCGCGCAGCCGCTCGCCCTCCTCGGTCATGCCGCCGTAGAGCTCAAACGCGGTGTGGCCGCTGGTCGACAGCCAGAGGAAGGCGACGACGCCGTCCCCGCTGAAAGCCGCGTAGACCGGCGAGTCCCCGCCCAGGTTGTCGAAGATGTCCAGGTAGTAGCCGTCTTCGTGGATGCCGAACCCGGCACGCTCGGCCGTCTGCTTGTACACCGCCAGGCACTGTGGAACCTCGTCCCGGGTGACCCGCCGGTAGTCCAGCGCCTCGCGGCCGGACTTGCGGATGTACTGGCGGTGCTTCTTGGACATGTCCGCGAGCAGCTCGTCTTCGGTCCGGGACAGGTCCAGGATCAGGGTGCGGCCGATCAGGATGGTGTTGGCCGAGGGCCGGAAGCCGGCGGCGGGCAGGCTGGCAGCAGGGTCGCTGCCGGCGTCCCAATCGGGTTCGATGCTCAGCGCGACCGGACCATGTGTGCCCTTGACGTAGTCGCTGACCGCGCCGAGAACCTCAAGCTCGCGGCCGGGAACCGACTGCGGACCGCGGGGAATGTAGGCGAGCACCTTGAACGGAAACGGCAGCCGCCGCAGCAGCACCTGGGCGGCGCCCACCAGCTTGCCGCCGTCGTCCTGGATGAGCAGGCGGTCTACGGTCCAGTTGTGTTCGGCCTTGGTCTTGCCCCAGCCCCACAACTGCTGCGGATGTCCGTTGAACTCGTTGACGGCTTCGTTCCAGCGGCTGGAATCGGAGCAGGGTGTAACGCGCAGTGTCATGCGTTCCAGCCTACCGGGGGTTACCGGACCAGCCCGCGCGCTCCCCTGTGGTCCCGGCCACTTGTTAGGCTCGACTCATGACTCCTTCAACTTCCGGCACCCGTTCCGAGATTCCCGGCTCCCGGGGGTCCGACCTGCCCAGACAGCTGACAGTCACCGTTTGTTTCATCGTTTGCATCGTCGGCTCCATGATCGGTGTCGGCGTCTTCGGCGGTACGCCCATTGCCGAAGCCGCTGGCGGAGCCCTGAACGCAGATGCCACGTATCTGGCACCCGCCAGCGGTGCGTTCTCCATCTGGTCGGTCATTTACACCGGTCTCGGCGCGTACACCATTTGGCAGTGGCTGCCGTCCCAGCGCAGTTCCGCGCGCCAGCGTTCGCTGGGCTGGCTGGTCGCCGCTTCACTGGTCCTGAACGCTGCCTGGATTCTGAGCGTCCAGGCCGGCTGGGTTGCCGTCAGCGTCCTGGTCATCGTTGCCCTGCTCGCCGTGCTGGCAGCCTGCTTCGTGCGCTACTCCCGGACTCCGGCGGCCAACTGGATCGAGGCGGTCGCCGTGGACGGCACGCTGGGTCTGTACCTCGGTTGGGTCTCCGTGGCGACCTGCGCCAACACTGCCGCTGCCCTGACCGACGCCGGCTGGAACGGGTTCGGGCTCACCCCGGAGGTCTGGTCCATCACTATCCTGGCCGTGGTCGCTGCCCTGGGCGTGGCGCTGGCCGCCTACGGCCGCGGGCGGCTGGCCCCCGCCGCAGCCCTGGCGTGGGGCCTGTCCTGGATCGCCGTGTCCCGCCTCAACGGCGAACTGCTCTCCACCGGAACTGCCGTTGCCGCCATTGCCGCGGCCGCCGTTATCGCGCTAGCTGCCGTCGTCTACCGGGTCACGGGCCGCAACCGGATCCCCGCCGAAGCGGCCGCGTCCGCCGCACACCGGTAACCCGGAGCCCCTGACCGTCCCTCAGCCGCCACCACGCCGAAAGAACGCCATGCCGTCCGCCGACGAGCTCATCAGCAGCAGCACCGCCCAAACACTGGCCCGTGCCATCGGCGCCGCCGCTCCGGCGGCCGACCTCACCGCGCTGCGGGACGCCGCACGCGGGGTGGCGGGACTGGCGCTGCGCGAACGCTCCGATCTGCTGCGCGACGCGCTCCTGGCGGCCTTCCGGGCAGTTACGCCGCCCTTGCCCGCGCCGTGCGCCTGGCCCTGGACGGCACGCCGGACTTTACGGGCTGGCTCATCTGGCCCGTGACCTCCGCGGTTGCCGCCAAGGCGGTGGCTGCCAACACGACAGCCGCGTTCGACGACGCCATGGCCCTGCTGGCCGAGCTCACCGGCCGCCTCACCTCGGAATTCGCCATCCGGACGCTGCTGCGCCATGACGCGGACCGCGCCCTGGCCATCATCGCCGCCTGGACGGACTCGCCCGACGACGACGTGCGGCGGCTTGCGTCCGAGGGCACGCGCCCGTACCTGCCCTGGTCGATCCGGGTGCCGGAGCTCGTCGGCCGGCCCGGTATTACCGTTCCGCTGCTTGACGCCCTGTACCGGGACGAGAGCGCGTTTGTGCGCCGTTCAGTCGCCAACCATCTCAATGACCTCAGCCGCGAGAATGCCGGTCTGGTGCTTGAGACGGCGCGCCGCTGGCTGGCCGATCCGGCCCCGCATACGCCGGCCCTGGTCCGCCACGGGCTGCGCACGCTCGTCAAACGGGGCAACACGGAGGCGCTGGCCCTGCTGGGCTTCGCCCCGGCTGCGGTGGAAATAACCGGACCGGTGCTGCACAGCGACCGGGTTCCGTTCGGCGGCAGCGTGCGCTTCACCGCGGCCGTGCGCAACACCGGCAGCGAACCGGCGCGCCTGGCAGTGGACTACATCGTCCATCACCGCAGGGCCAACGGCAGCCAGACCGGGAAGACCTTCAAGCTGACGACGGCGACGCTGGCACCGGGGCACAGCTCGACGTCGTGCGCGAGCATTCGTTCCGGCCCATCACCACCCGGCGCTACTACCCCGGCCCGCACGCACTCACGCTGCAGGTCAACGGTGTTCCGTCGCAGCGGGCGGAGTTCGACCTCCTGGTTCCCGCCGGACAGCCGGAGCAGCCGGAGCAGCCGGAGCAGCGAAAGCCCCGGAACCAGCCGGTCCCGGGGCTTCTTCCCGCTGAGGCGCCGCGGCCTACTTCAGGCGGGCGTACGACTCCCACTTGTGCGACTGGTGCTCGCCGTCCACCACGCGGATGGTGCCGGACTTGGAGCGCATCACGATCGACTGTGTCAGCACGCGGTCTTTCTTGTAGCGCACGCCGCGGACCAGGTCGCCGTCGGTGATGCCGGTGGCGGCAAAGTAGCAGTTGTCGCTGGTGACCAGGTCGTTGGTGGTCATGACCCGGTCCAGGTCGTGGCCGGCGTCGATCGCCTTCTGCTTCTCCTCATCGGAGGTGGGCCAGAGCCGGCCCTGGATGACGCCGCCGAGGGTCTTGATGGCGCAGGCGGTGATGATGCCCTCCGGGGTTCCGCCGATGCCCATCAGGGCGTCGACGTCGGTTCCCTCCCGGGCCGCGGCGATGCCGCCGGCAACGTCACCGTCCATCAGCATCCGGGTGCGGGCTCCGGCGTCGCGGATTTCCTGCACCAGCGGCTTGTGCCGGTCCCGGTCCAGGATCATCACGTTGAGCTGGTTGATCTTCTTGCCCTTGGCCTTGGCGATCAGGTGCAGGTTCTGCTTGACCGGCAGGCGCAGGTCCACCATGTCGGCGGCTTCGGGCCCGGTGATGAGCTTTTCCATGTAGAACACGGCGGAGGGATCGAACATGGTGCCGCGTTCGGCTACGGCCAGCACCGCCAGCGCGTTGTTGATGCCCAGGGCGGTCAGGCGCGTGCCGTCAATCGGGTCCACTGCGACGTCGCAGAGGGCACCGGTGCCGTCGCCGACGTGCTCACCGTTGTAGAGCATGGGGGCTTCGTCTTTTTCGCCCTCGCCAATGACCACGACGCCGTTGAAGTGGACGGTGGAAATCAGGGACCGCATGGCGTCGACGGCGGCGCCGTCGGCCGCGTTCTTGTCGCCGAACCCGACCCAGTGGCCGCCGGCAATGGCTGCGGCCTCGGTTACCCGGACCAGTTCCAGCGCCAGGTTCCGGTCCGGCTCGTCATCACCCACCGCCAGGGCGGGGAAAGTGTGGAGTACTGAGCACCTTTGGTCACGTTTAACCTCATCTTCGAAATGTCGCTGTAAACCGTTTGTCCAAATAGCAACAAACGGTTCGGCCTTGTTCCGATCATAGTCGCCGTGGCCTGCGCCACCACTCACGATTCCTATTCCGTCCGGATCGAAAGCGGTCCGAGTAGGACTTGAGCCGCCGGATAGGCGATCATGGAAGGGTGAGTGAGCACCAGCAGGACCAAGACACGCCCGTAACCCCCGCACTGACCGGCAAGCAGGCCAAACGTGCCAACGCCACCGTCATCGGAATGCTGATCGCCACCGGACTTACGCTGGCGCTGGTCCTGGTTCCGGTGCTCCTGAATCCCGCGCCGAAGGCAACCACCCGCAACGTCGATGTGCAGCAGGTTGCCGTGCAGGCGGCCGGCGACGCCGGATACGCACCCCTGGCGCCTGACCTGCCGGAGGGCTGGAGCTCCAACTACGCCCGCTGGGAAGCCACCAACAGCAGCGGGGTTCCGCTCTGGGAAGTGGGTTATGTCACTCCCGGCACCGACTTTATTCGTCTTTCCGAGACCGACGCCGGCAACCCGACGTGGATTGCCCAGATGTCCGGCGACTCCATGGTGGCCGGTGAACGCACCGCAGGCGGCAAGACCTGGGAGCTGCGCGACTCCGCCGACGGCGAGGCCAGCATGGTCCTGGAACACGAGGGCATCACCGTCGTGCTGACCGGCGAAGCAGACCTCGCCGAGTTCGATGTCCTGGCCGAGGCCGTGGTCCGGGATCTCACCGCGGCACCGGCCCAGTAACGGATACCCGCCCACAGCGGCGCGGGGTTTACGCTAAGAGGCGTGAATGAACCCGCCGCTTCCGTAAACAGCCCGGCACAGGCATGGCAGACGCTGCACGAAGGCAACGCCCGCTTTGTCGCCGGGGAGTCCTCACACCCGAACCAGGATGCCAGCCGGCGCAGCTCGCTGATCCACGAACAGAATCCGTTCGCCGTAATCTTCGGCTGCTCGGACTCCCGCCTCGCCGCCGAAATCATCTTCGACCTCGGGCTCGGCGACGCCTTCGTGATCCGCACCGCCGGCCAGGTCATTGACGACGCCGTCCTGGGCTCCCTGGAGTACAGCGTCGCCACCCTCGGAGTACCCCTGATTGTTGTCCTCGGACACGACAGCTGCGGCGCCGTGACCGCAGCCAAGCGCACGGTGGATACCGGGGAGATGCCCGGCGGCCACATCCGCAACCTGGTGGAGCGCATTACCCCTTCCGTCCTCGCCGCCCAGCGCAACGGGTTCACCGAGGTCAACGACATGGTCGTGGAACACACCAAGCAGACCGCCGAGCAGCTGGTGGAAAGTTCACAGATCATTGCTGCCGCCGTCGAGGAGGGCCGCACCGCCGTCATCGGTGTCTCCTACAAGCTGGCCGAAGGCGCGGCGGACCTGGTCTCCGGATACGGCGCCCTGGTCCACCCCGCCGTGCAGCGCACCCGCAGCTAGATGCTGCCCCGGCAGCCGTGCCCGTCCAGGAGTCACATGCCTCCGGCGCCTGTGACGGCGCGGTTTCGGCCGAAGGCGCTGCGGATACTAGGCTGGGATCATGACTTCTGACACTCCCGAATTCCGCATCGAACATGACACCATGGGCGAGGTCCGCGTCCCGGTGAACGCCCTGTACCGCGCCCAGACGCAGCGCGCCGTCGAGAACTTCCCGATCTCCGGCAAGCCGCTGGACAGTGCACACATCGAGGCGCTCGCCCGGATCAAGAAGGCAGCCGCCACCGCGAACGCCGAACTGGGAGTGCTCGACGCCGAGCGCGCCCGGGCGATCGAGAAGGCCGCCGACATGGTGGCCGGCGGCACCCTCGACGAGCACTTCCCAATTGACGTTTTCCAGACCGGGTCCGGCACCTCCTCGAACATGAACACCAACGAGGTCCTGGCCGAACTGGCCACCCGCACGCTCAAGGACGCCGGAAGCGACACCACGGTCCACCCGAACGACCACGTCAACGCCTCACAGTCCTCCAATGACGTGTTCCCGACGTCGGTGCACGTGGCCGCCACCTCGGCCCTGATCAACACCCTCATCCCCGCCCTGGACCACCTGGCGGTGTCACTGGAGCGCAAGGCCGAGGAATTCAAGGACGTCGTCAAGTCCGGCCGCACCCACCTGATGGACGCCACTCCGGTGACCATGGGCCAGGAATTCGGCGGTTATGCCGCACAGGTCCGCTACGGCATCGAGCGCGTGCAGGCTTCTCTCCCCGCGTGGCCGAGGTCCCCCTGGGCGGCACCGCCGTCGGCACCGGCATCAACACCCCGGCCGGCTTCCCGCAGCGCGTGATCGAACTGCTCGCCGCCGACACCGGACTGCCGCTGACCGAGGCCCGCGACCACTTCGAGGCGCAGGCCAACCGCGACGCCCTCGTCGAGGTTTCCGGCATGCTGCGCACCATCGCAGTGTCCTTCTCCAAGATCGCCAACGACCTGCGCTGGATGGGTTCGGGTCCCAACACCGGCCTGGGCGAAATCGCCATCCCCGATCTGCAGCCGGGATCCTCGATCATGCCGGGCAAGGTCAACCCCGTTATCTCCGAGGCCGTCATGCAGGTTGCCGCACAGGTGGTGGGCAACGACGCCGCCATCGCCTGGGCGGGCACCTTCGGCTACTTCGAACTCAACGTCGGCATCCCCGTCATTGCCTCGAACCTGCTCGAATCCATCCGCCTGCTCGCCAACTCCTCGCGGATCATGGCGGACAAGATGATCGACGGCATCGAAGCCAACGTGGAGCGTGCCCGCTACCTGGCCGAGGCTTCCCCGTCCATCGTGACGCCGCTGAACAAGTACATCGGCTACGAAAACGCCGCCAAGATCGCCAAGTTCGCGGTTCAGGAAGGCAAGACCATCCGCCAGGCCGTCGAGGAACTGGGCTACGTGGAGCGCGGCGAACTGACCGTGGAGCAGCTCGACTCAGCCCTTGATGTGCTGTCGATGACGAAGCCGCCGCAGGCCTAGTCCCAGCTCCTTCGGGGCGTCCGGCCACGGGCCGGGCGCCCTTTGCATGTCGCCCTCCGCGGCGTCCCGTCGCTGCGCCGGACCACCCTCAGCGGGTGAATTGCACTTATTGGGGCAGGGTGCAAAACTTTACTTCGTGACGGATAGTGCATTGACTGAAGGCGGCGGCCTGCGGGAGCGAAAACGCACGGCAACCAAACTCGCCATCATTACGGCTGCCCGCATCCTGACCGCCGAGCGCGGATTTTCCGGCTACACCGTTGAGGAACTCTGCGAGGAAGTGGGCATCTCCAGACGCACGTTCTTCAACTACTTCTCCGCCAAGGAAGACGCCGTCCTGGGTTCGCCCGCGGATGAGGTCCCCGCCGATTTGGCCGAAGAGTTCATTGCCCGCGGAGCTGCCTCCGCCCCGGACGCCCTTTCGCCCACCCTGCTGTCCGACTTCGTCGATTTTGCCGCTGCCATGATGGACCGGATGGCGATGTCCCGGGACCAGATGGCCTCGTTGAAGCTGGCTGTGGCCGCCGAGCCGCGGCTCCTGGAAAAAGTACTGTACGGATCGCAGGAAGCCGAGAACACATTCGCCGTCATCCTCTCGGCGCGGGAAGGCCTGCCACCTGCGGATCCGCGGATCCAAGCCGCCCTGACGCTGTTCACCGCCCTGGCGCAGCGCGCCGGACCGGCCTTCTTCCACCCCGGCAACACCCGTCCCTACCGATCCATCCTCACTGAGGCCGTAAACGCCATGCACGAAGTGTTTACCGCCTCCTCTCCCCTGCCCCTTCCCTCTGCCAAGGACTCTTCATGACCGCCACCGCCACGCAGGGCTCCGAGCCGCTGCTGCTGACCCAGAAACGCATCTGGATCATTTTCTCCGCGCTGATCGCAGGCATGATGCTCGCGAGCCTCGACCAGACCATCGTGTCCACCGCCATGCCCACCATCGTGGGCGAGCTCGGCGGCGTCGAGCACCAGACCTGGATCACCACCGCCTACCTGCTGGCCACCACGATCGTGATGCCGATTTACGGCAAGTTCGGTGACGTGCTGGGCCGGCGCAACCTCTTCCTCTTCGCCATTGCCCTGTTCACGCTGGCTTCCGTCGGCTGCGCCTTTGCCACCGATTTCTGGGGCTTCGTGATCTTCCGCGCCATCCAGGGTCTGGGCGGCGGCGGTCTGATGATCCTGTCGCAGGCCATCATCGCCGACATTGTTCCGGCCAACGAGCGCGGCAAGTACCTCGGCCCGCTCGGCGGCATTTTCGGACTCTCCGCCGTTGCCGGTCCGCTGCTCGGCGGGTTCTTCGTGGACCACATGACCTGGCAGTGGGCGTTCTACATCAACATTCCGATCGGCATTATCGCCTTCGTGATCGCGTTCTTCACCCTGACCCTTCCGAGTAAGAAGGCCACCAAGCGCATCGACATTGGCGGCGTCGTACTGCTGTCCATTGCCACCACCTGCCTGATCTTCTTCACCGACTTTGGCGGCAGCGAGGACCACGGCTGGACGGATCCGCTGACCCTGGCCTTCGGTGCCGGCATGCTGCTTGCGGCCGTCCTCTTCGTGATGGTGGAAAAGCGGGTGGCTGACCCGATCATCCCGATGAGCCTGTTCAAGAACCCCATCTTCGTCAACAGCACCGCCATCGGCTTCACGCTGGGTATGGGAATGTTCGCGGCGCTGGCCTTCGTGCCGACGTTCCTGCAGATGTCCACCGGCACCTCAGCTGCCGTATCCGGGCTGCTGATGCTGCCGATGATGGTGGGCATGATGGGCACCTCGATCTATTCCGGCCTGGCCATTACCAAGCACGGCACCTATAAGAAGTACCCGATCATCGGTGCCTCGCTGGTCATCCTGGCCATGCTGTGGATGACCACGCTCTCCGCGGACACCCCGGTCTGGGTCATCTGCTCGCAGCTGTTCGTCTTCGGCGCCGGGCTCGGCTACATCATGCAGGTGGTGGTCCTGGTGGTGCAGAACTCCGTGCCGGTGGACCAGATCGGCACGGCCACCTCCAGCAACAACTACTTCCGCGAGGTCGGCGCATCGCTGGGCGTGGCCATCTTCGGCGCGATGTTCACCTCCCGGCTCTCCGAGAACCTGATGGAGGTCTTCACCAGGGCCGGGTTCGATCCGTCCGCCGCCGGCGAGGCCACCGCCACCCTGCAGCCGGCTGTGATGAACGACCTGCCGGAACCGGTCCGGGACGGGATCGTCACCGCCTATGCCGACTCCCTGGCACCGGTGTTCTGGTACCTCATTCCGTTCCTCGTCCTAGCCCTGGTCCTGGCCCTCTTCCTGAAGCAGATCCCGCTCTCCGACGTCGCCGGCATGGTGGCCCGCGGTGAAGCCGTGGGCGGGGCCGACGCCGACCGGCTGGAAGCCGAACGCCTCGCTGCCCTGCAGGGACGTTCCGCGGCCGGAGAAACCGGCGGCCCGGCACAGGACACGGCGCAGGAGGATTCGGCTACGGACTCGGCTACGGACTCGGGGCCGCGCCGGCCCGACGCCGGCTGATTCCATCGGAGCCGTGCCGTAGTACTGCAGTGCGGCTTCGCCCCGTCGGGCCGCCTTTTCGAGGATCGAGTGACGCATTGATGCGGCTTTGCCCCGCCGAGTGACGAGACGATGCCGCTTCCAGGCGGCCAATCCCCCACGAGCTCTACTCCCGATGCGGCGTTCCTCCACGAGCCCTACACTCGATGCGGCGTTCCGGCAAGAGCTCCACTCTCGGCGGGGCTGCTCAGCGCTGGAAGGCCGGCACGCCGTCGGCCGTCAGCGCCAGGTTCAGCAGCAGGGCGTGCCGTTCACTCAGCGGCGGCAGCCGGTCGAGCCCGAACCAGCCGGCGTCGGAGGACTCGTCGTCGTTCACCCGGGCACTGCCGCTCACATACCGGCAGCTGAACGCCACGTTGAGGAAGGAGCACTGGTCCTGGTTTGGAAACGTGACGGGACCGTGGGAGCCAACGTGGATGAGGTGTTCGATTTCGGCCCGCACACCGGTCTCTTCCTCGACTTCGCGCAGGGTTCCGGCGGCCGGTTCCTCGCCCGGTTCCAGCATCCCGGTGATCAGGGTCCAGCGGCCGTTGTCGGTGCGCCGCACCAGCAGCACCTGCCGGTCGTCATTGAGGACAACCCCGGTGATACCCGGCAGCCACAACAGGTCATGGCCGATCTTTTCGCGCAGTGACAGGACAAAGTCGGGGGTTGGCATGGTTCTACTGTAGGCCAGGCAGCACCATCGCCAGGGCGGCGCCGCCCAGCATGAACGGGCCAAAAGCGATGGCCGTCTTGGCGGTTCCGCGCCGGGACACGATCAGCCACAGGCCCCACACACCGCCCAGGAGGAACGCGGCGAACGTTCCGGCCAGGACATGCGGCCAGCCAATGAAACCCAGGTACAGGCCCAGCACCCCGGCCAGTTTCACGTCCCCGTATCCGAGCCCCGAGGGGCTGCCAAAGCGCAGCAGGAAGTAGGCTCCCCAAAGCACGACGCCGGCCAGCACCATCGCGGGGATCCTCCCGGCGTCGTCCGCGGCGAGCGCGGCCGTGCCCAGCAGCAGCGCTGACACCGGATAAGCAGGCAGCACCAGCCGGTTCGGCAGCCGGTGCGTCGCCGCATCCACCGCGGCCAGCCGCACGGCGAACACCAGGAAGTAGACCGCGGCGCCGCAAAGCACCCAAAAGCCGCGCCGCCCAGTGACCGGTATTCCCCCAGGATCCCCACCATGGGACCACCGTACGCCACCTGCCGGTTCTTCCACCGCTGGCCGCTCAGCGGTGTGGATAACGCCGGATTAGCTGATGTGTCCCTCTTCCAGGAGCTCCGTCACCAGGGCGGCGATCGGCGAGCGCTCGGATCGGGTCAGCGTGATGTGCCCAAACAGCGGATGCCCCTTCAGCGTTTCGACGACGGCGGCCACCCCGTCATGGCGTCCCACGCGCAGGTTGTCGCGCTGCGCGACGTCGTGGGTGAGGACCACCCGCGAGTTCTGGCCGATGCGGGACAGGACGGTCAGCAGCACGTTCTTTTCCAGCGACTGTGCCTCATCGACAATGACGAACGAGTCGTGCAGCGAGCGGCCGCGGATGTGCGTCAGGGGAAGGACCTCCAGCATGCCCCGGTCCAGGACTTCCTCCAGCACTTCCTTGGAGACAAGGGCTTCCAGCGTGTCGAAGACCGCCTGCCCCCACGGCCCCATCTTCTCCGCCTCCGTGCCCGGCAGGTACCCCAGTTCCTGGCCGCCGACGGCGTAGAGCGGGCGGAACACCACCACCCTGCGGTGCTCACGGCGCTCCAGCACCGCTTCCAGCCCCGCGCACAGGGCCAGCGCCGACTTGCCGGTGCCCGCCCTGCCGCCCAGCGAAACGATGCCGACGCCGGAATCCATCAGCAGGTCGATGGCGAGGCGCTGTTCGGCGGAGCGTCCGTGCAGCCCGAACACATCGCGGTCGCCGCGCACCAGGCGCACCTGCTTGTCCGGCCCCACGCGCCCCAGCGCGGACCCGCGGCTGGACAGCAGGACAACGCCGGTGTTCACCGGCTGCTCAGCGGCCGCGGAAATGAACACCGGACGGTGCTCATAGAGCGCATCGACGTCGTCATCGGCAACGTCAAGTTCAACGACGCCGGTCCAGCCGCTGTCACGGACGAGGTCGCTGCGGTATTCATCGGCGTTCAGGCCCACGGCGGACGCTTTCACCCGCATCGGCAGGTCCTTGGACACCAGGGTGATGCTCCTCCCTCGTCCGCCAGGCTCCGGGCCACGGCCAGGATCCGGCTGTCATTGTCGGTGCCGCGGATGCCGGCGGGAAGGACGTCGACCGATATGTGGTTCAGTTCCACCCGCAGGGTGCCGCCGGATTCGCCGAGGGGAACGGGGGCGCTGAGCCCCCCGTGCTTAATCCGCAGGTCATCGAGCAGGCGCAGGGCGGCGCGGGCAAAGTACCCCAGCTCCGGATCGTGGCGCTTTTTCTCGAGTTCGGTGATGACCACCAGCGGGACGATGACCTCGTGTTCGGCAAACCGCAGGACCGCTTTCGGATCCGAGAGCAGGACCGAGGTGTCCAGCACATAGGTTTCGGGGCGTCCGGCGGCGTCCGGCGCTGCGGGTGCCCGACCGGCGCCGGAAGAGGTTCGCGGGGAGGAAGGGATGGCCACGGGAACTCCAGTCAGGGGCGGTGCCCCGAATAGCGGGTCGCTGATCAATAGCACCAAGGTACGCCGGTGCGCCCCGCGCCGCAGCAGGACACGGTCCTGTTTCTGCCGTTCACCGCGAGTTTGCCGCCCGTTCGGGCGGCCGGTCAGGCCAGCGGAACAGAGAGGATCCGGAACGGGAATTCAGGATCCGAAGCGGCGCTGCCGGCTGCCGTAATCGCGCAGGGCACGCAGGAAGTCCACGCGGCGGAAGTCGGGCCAGAGCGCTTCACAGAAGTAAAACTCGCTGTACGCGCTTTGCCACATCAGGAAACCGGAGAGCCGCTGCTCACCGGAAGTGCGGATTACCAGCTCCGGGTCCGGCTGGCCGCGCGTGTACAGGTACTCGGAAATCTGTGTGTCACACAGCTCTTCGGTGATCTCCGGGATGGATTTGCCGTGCGCGGCGGCGTCGTTCAGGAGTTCCTTGACGGCGTCGACGATCTCCCGCCTGCCGCCGTAGCCGATGGCCACATTCACGTGCAGTCCGTTGGCATTGCCGGTGGAGGTGCCCAGTGCGCTGAGCTTGCCGGCTAGGTTGGGCGGCAAGATGTCCAGGGCGCCGACGGCGTTGACCCGGATGTCGCCCTTTTCGCCGAGCCGGTCCAGGGTGTTGCCAATGATGTCCAGCAACGGATCCAGCTCGTCTGCGTCCCGGTTCAGGTTGTCGGTCGAGAGCATGTACAGCGTGACCCGCCGCACACCGAGTTCCTGGCACCAGCCCAGGAACTCCAGGATCTTGTCCGCGCCGGCCTGGTGCCCGTCGCTGGTGGGCGCGCCGGCCAGTTTCGCCCAGCGGCGGTTCCCGTCCACCATGACGCCGATGTGCCCGGGGATGCGGTCTCGGGCCAGGCTGCGGCGCAGCCTGCGCTCGTAGTAGGCATACACAACGCCCGGAAACCTCATGCGGAGCCGCACCTGCCTTGTCCTGTGTACTGAAGAACGTCTCCGCGGGCGGGAGGCGCACTAAAAAGTGTATTCCCAAAAAGCGGCCCGTACTTCCCGGCCGTGCCGGTGCGGCGGAAACGGTAAGTTACCGAACAGTAACTTACCGGAACGTAGTCTAGGATTTTCCCATGGCATCTTCATCGTCCTCAGCTCCCCCGAGCGCGATCCCAGCTCCCGCAGCACGCCCGGTCCGGTGGAATCCGCCGTCGAGCAGGTAGCTGACATCCTGGACATCAAACCGAGGATGCGCGGCTGGCTGCATGCCGGCGCCACGCCGTTTGCCCTTGCCGCCGGAATCGTCCTGGTCGTCCTGGCTCCCACGACCGGCACCCGAATCGCGTCCGCCGTCTACGCGTTCACGGGAGTACTGCTTTTCGGCGTTTCCGCGGTGTACCACCGCGGAAACTGGTCCCCAAAGGTCAAGACGGTCCTCAAGCGGCTGGACCACACCAACATCATGCTGGTGATTGCCGGCTCCTACACCCCCTTGCCTGGTCGCTGTTGCCGCCGGACAAGGCCAGGGTCCTGCTCTGGTTCATTTGGGGCGGTGCGGTTGCCGGCGTCCTTTTCCGGCTTCTGTGGCTGCACGCCCCCCGCTGGCTCTATACGCCCGTCTACATTGCGCTGGGCCTGGCCGCCCTGGTCTACATTCCGGACTTCTTCAGCATCAATCCGACCGCGGCCGTCCTCGTCTGCCTGGGCGGGGCTCTGTACATTGCCGGTGCCGTGATCTATGCCCTGAAGAAGCCAAACCCGTCCCTGGCCTGGTTTGGCTTTCACGAGATTTTCCACGCCTTCACGCTGGCGGGCTTCGCCTGCCACTACGTTGCCATTCTGCTGGCGGTGCTCTCGGCCGGAACCTCCTAGGCGCCCCGGCGCTGGGCTCAGCCTTCGCGGAGCAGCGCCGTCAACTCCTCCGCCGTGCTGACCGGCCGCCGGCACACCATGCCCCGGCACAGATAGGCCGTTGCGGGTCCGGTTCCCGGACCGCGGCCTTCCAGCAGCGGCACCCGGGTCGCGCCGCCGGCTCCGTCCGCTCCCCGCCGCCGGCAGCCGACACCCGGGACGCGACCACCAGGGCCGGTCCGCCGGCGTCGCGCGCCGCGCGCAGCAGGTCCTCCACGGCCTCGGCGTCGGTGCCTGTCACGGCGAGTTCCTGCGGCCCGTCCAGCAGGATCTGCAGCACGGACATCGCCCAGCCGGCGGCCTGCGGCGCCCGCGGAGCCACCACGCGGACGTGGGCAAGCAGCGACTGCGCCAGGGCGCGGTGGCGCAGGGAGCCTGAATACGCGGAATACGTCAGCAGCACGCCGGCGAACAGGGCGGCGCCGCTGGGGGTGGGACCGTCCAGCGGATCAGCGGCAGCCTGTGCGCCCTGGGCGTTGGCCAGCTGGTTCGGGCGGATGGCGGTGTCCTGCAGCACGTCCCCCACGAGGAAACGGCCTTCCGCGGCCAGGACCAGCGACTCGGCCGCCGCATACCATTGCTCGTCGCCGCTGGCCGCATAGAGGGCAAAGAGGCCCTCGGCAACGGCGGCGTAGTCCTCCAGCAGGCCTTCGATGCCCTGCCCGCGGCCGCCGTGGGAGACCCGCAGCAGCGTGGGTCCCGTGCGGTGCACGTTCAGCAGGTAGGCGGCGGCCTCTTCGGCTGCGTTCCGCACGCGCTCCGCTGCGGCATGCCCGCCGGCATCGGCCAGCACGACGGCGGCGCGGGCCAGGGCTGCCACGGCCAGTCCGTTCCAGCCCGCAACGACCTTATCGTCGCGCTCCGGCTGCGGACGCCGGTTGCGGGCAGCCAGCAGGGCCGGGCGGCAGCCCAGCCACAGGTCCTCTTCGCCGGCAGTCAGCCGGCGGCCGAAGTGCAGGGTGCTGCCGGTGCCGCCGTCGGGGCCCGGCTTTCCGCCGTGGGCTGCCATGTGACCCGATTCCAGGTCCAGCAGCCCGGACACGGCGCCGGCAGCATCCGGCCCGAGGGCCTCCGCGAGTTCCGCCTCGGTCCAGACGTAGGTGCCGCCCTCCACCCGGTGGCCGTCCATCACGGTGTCGGCGTCCAGGGAGGACGCGAAACCGCCGCCCTCCACCTGCAGCCGGCCGATCAGCCAGTCCGCAGTTTCGCGGGTGACGCGCAGGGCCAGCCGGCGGTCATCCGGGTCCCGGGCCGTCCGCGCCCACTGCGCGTACAGCGCCAGCAGCTGCGCGTTGTCGTAGAGCATCTTCTCGAAATGCGGAACCGCCCAGCGGCGGTCCACGGTGTATCGGGCAAAGCCGCCCTCGAGCTGGTCGTAGAGGGCGCTGCGGGCCATGGCGCCCAGCGTGCGGTCGGCCAGCGATGCCGCGTCGGCGGCGGTTGTTGCCCCGCCGGCCGCGTGGGCCAGCAGGAACCGGAGCACGGTGGACGGCGGGAACTTGGGTGCGCCGCCGAAACCGCCGAATTCCCGGTCTTCAAGGTTCTCCAGCGCCTCAACCGCGGCCGACAGCGTCCGGGCGTTCTCCTCTGCTGCCGCAGCGTCGTCCGCGGTGTCCAGTGCGCCCGGTGCGCCGCCGCCGGCAGCGCGGACCGGACCGAGCAGCCGCCGGTTGCCCTGCTGTCCGGAGGCCAGGTGGGCGGCGAGCTGCGCGGCGCTCTGTTCGACCTCCTCCGGACGGTCCCGCCATGCCGCCGAGACAGCTTCCAGGACGTCACGGAAGGAAGGCATGCCCTGGACCGGGCGCGGCGGGAAATAAGTGCCCGCATAAAAGGTCCGGCCGTCCGGAAGGGTGAAGACACTCATGGGCCATCCGCCCTGGCCGGTCATCGCCTGGGTGGCTGCCATGTAGACCGCATCGACGTCGGGGCGTTCCTCACGGTCCACCTTGACGGAGACAAAATGTTCGTTCAGATACGCAGCCGTAGCCGCATCCTCAAAGGATTCGTGCGCCATGACATGGCACCAGTGGCACGCGGCATACCCCACCGACACGAACACCGGCACATTGCGCCGGCGTGCCTCGGCAAAGGGCTCGTCCCCGAACGGCCACCAGTCGACCGGATTGCCGGCATGCTGGCGCAGGTAGGCGGAAGCCTCGTTGCGGAGCCGGCCGGCCACGACGCGCTCCTAGCGCCCGGTGCCGGGGTGTCCGGCGTCGTTCCCGGCCGGTGCCGGGGCGGGAGCTGCCGGGGCGGCGTCGTTCCCCGCAGCTTGTGCCGGCGCGGCGGAACTGCCGGCGGCGGAATCCCTGGCGGCGAGGTCCTCCGTGCTGGGAATGAACACGTCGCTCCCCACCCCGGTCAGCGCCTGTTCACGGTAGCGGACCCGGCGGATGCGCTTGACCATGTCGCGAATGAGCAGCACGATCATCACCACCAGGAAGAAGGTGGCGAGGAACCCCAGCAACCCGGGGGTTACATCCTCGATTCTGAGGCCGGATTTCAACTCGCCGTCATCGGGGCCGCCGGGGTTCACGAGCTGGGGCAGGCTGTACAGGAAGTTCACTAGGGTTCTCTCTCTTGGAAGCAGGCGGCTTTACGCCGTCCCTGCCCTCTATCGTATGCCAGCAAACAGGTCGGTTTCAGGGAGCTCCGTCTGAACCCGTGACATGATCAGCGAATAGTCTTCCCACGGCCAGATTTTCCGCTGCGTGTCAGCGTCGACGGCGAAAAAGAAGCCGTCCGGATCGACCTGGGTGCGGTGGCTTTTCAGTGCCCGGTCCCGTGCCTCGAAGAAATCCCCGCACTCGATTTGCGTGGTGGTCGGATGGGTTGGCGCCGGCGGCTGGTGGCCCTCCGTGTCCGCCTCCTGCCATGCGGCGATGCGCTCGGCGTAGGGCGACGCCACGCCGGCGTCCACAAGTGCGTGGTGCAGGGCAGTGAACCGCTCCGGGTTGAATGCCCGGTCGTAGTAGAGCTTCTGCGGCTCCCAGGCGGCGCCGGTGCCGGGGTACTGTTCCGGGTCTCCGGCGGCGTTGAACGCCTCCACGGCCACCTTGTGGGCCATGATGTGGTCCGGATGCGGATATCCGCCGTTTTCGTCATAGCTGACAATGACGTGCGGGCGGAACTCGCGCACCAGCTTCACCAGCGGCGCTGCGGCCACTTCCAGCGGTTCAAGGGCAAAGCATCCGGACGGCAAATCCGGCAGCGGATCGCCCTCAGGCAGCCCGGAGTCCATGAAGCCGAGCCAGCGGTGCCGCACTCCCAGCTCGCGCTGTGCGTTGGCCATCTCACGGCGCCGCAGACCCGCGAGATCCCGCTTCGCAGCGGCATTGGCTTCCATCGAAGGATTCAACACGCTTCCGCGCTCACCCCCGGTGCAGGTGGCAACCATCACCTCGACGCCCTGTGCCGCGTAGAAGGCCATCATCGCTGCGCCCTTGCTGGCCTCGTCGTCAGGGTGTGCGTGGACGGCGAGCAGCCGCAGCGGGGCCTGGCGGCTGGAAATTTCGTTTGGCGCGGTCGACACGGGCAACTCCTGATGGGTCGGCGGATTCTTGGACGGTCAAACTCGGATAAAATGAAGAAGTGAGCACTGAGGAAGGTCCTGTTAAGCAGCCAGCCCCCGAGCAGACCCCGGATGGTTTTACGTCCGCAACAAGATTAGCCAATCGATACGGCACCCCCAAGCCGGGCCTGTCCCGCCGGAGCAAGATCATCATGGGCAGCGCCGCGGTGCTGGTCGGCTGCGCCGGAGCGGCGTGGATCGCCGCTCCCTCGCCCGAGGGTGAAGTGACTTTCAAGGATGTCGGCTTCACCATCCCCGATGCCGGTCAGGCCACTGTCGACTTTCAGCTCACCAAGGATACGGACGCCACGGTGACCTGTGCGGTGCAGGTCCTGAACGATTCCTACGCCGTGGTCGGCTGGAAGCAGGTCACCGTCGGACCGGCCGAGGAAGCGACCACCGGCCAGCGCGTGATGCTCCGCACCGATTCCCTCGGCGTGACCGGCGGAGTCAATGCCTGCTGGCTGGCAGACGAAAGCTGACACCGGCGCCGGCTTTCGCCGCTTCCCGGGCCGGGTGCGTGGCCCGTGGCCCCGGGCCCGCGGATGATCTGTCCGCCCGGGTTCTTGGGTAAACGGGCTTGGCGAACTAGTATGGAGCCTACGTTATGCCCCGCCCAGGTGATCAGCATTGCAAGATCAGCACTGCAACCGGTCACCGCCCGGCGGGGTCTTTGCTTGTCAGGCCGTTCCGGCCCGCAGAGCAAATTCAGCCTGCCGAACCAGTCCATTTGGTTCGGTCGTCATTAAAAGGAGAGACCCGTGTCCACCAACAGCGCACCTGCCGCTTGGCTCACTCAGGAGTCTTACGACCGCCTGAAGGCAGAACTGGATCATCTGTCCGGTCCCGGCCGTACGGAAATCGTGGCCCGCATTGAGCAGGCCCGGTCCGAGGGTGATTTGAAGGAGAACGGCGGGTATCACGCAGCCAAGGAGGAGCAGGGCAAGGCCGAGGCGCGCATCCGCCAACTGACCCACCTGCTGCAGACCGCCCATGTGGGCGAGGCCCCGGCGGACGACGGCGTAGTGGAGCCCGGCATGCTGGTCGAAGCTCTGATTGCCGGCGACCCCGAGACATTCCTGCTCGGAAGCCGCGAGATTGCCGGCGACTCGGACATCGACGTCTACAGCGAGAAGTCTCCTCTCGGCGCTGCTATCCAGGGCATGAAGGCCGGCGACACAGCCGCTTACACGGCCCCGAACGGCAAGAGCATTTCGGTGGAGATCATTTCCGCCAAGCCGTACGCAGGCTGATCACCGCGCATCCGCCGTGCGCGGATCGTTCCGTTTTTCAGCTTCATGACGTCGTGCGTCACAGCGGGCCTTCCCACCGGGAGGGCCCGCTTTTGCTTGTGCGCCGGCTTGGGTTCCGCCGGCTGAGCAGCACCGCCGCCAGCACTCCCCCGGCAGCTCCGAAGAGGTGCGCCTGCCAGGAAACCCCGATCGAGACGGGCAGCACACCCCACAGCAGGGAGCCGTACACGAGGAACAGGGCGCCGCCAAGCAGCAGCTGGACGATATCCCGGTTATAGATGCCGCGGACCATCAGATAGGCAAAAAGACCGAAAACGACGCCGGAAATCCCCACTGTGAGGCCGCCGCCAAAGAGCCATACTCCGAGGCCCGAGGCCAGCCACGAGGCCGCCAGCACCACCAGGTAGCGCCGTATTCCCTCCAGCAGGGTCAGGAACGAGAACAGCACGAGCGGCAGCGTGTTTCCCAGCAAATGGTTAATGCCCGCATGCAGCAGCGGGCCGAAGAGGATGCCGTCCAGCCCGTCCACCCGCCGCGGCAGGATGCCCAGCTCGCGCAGCGCGGCCGGGCCGGCGAACATCGAGAGGAAATAGCACACCCAGATCAGGGCGGCCAGGCCGAGCGAAACGTACAGGGCCGTCCGGGCCCGCTTGGCAAGCACGGCCTATCCGTGCAGCACGATGGGCTGGAATCCGGAAGCCCGAAGGTTGTTCAAAACGTGTTCACAGTGTTCGTGCCCCTTGGTTTCCATGTTGATGGTGATCGCCACGTCGCCCATGCTGATCGATCCTCCGACGCGCGTGTGATCGACGCCGGTGACGTTGGCATCCGACTCGGCAATGATCCGGGAGATGGTGGCCAGGGACCCCGGGCGGTCGTCCAGCAGGATGCGCACCACCAGGTAGCGGCCGGCGGCAGCGAGGCCGCGCTGGATGACTTTCAGCATGAGCATGGGGTCGATGTTGCCGCCGGAGAGGACGACGGCGGTGGTGCCCGGATTCTCGATCTTGCCGTCCATCAGCGCCGCCACCCCTACCGCGCCGGCCGGTTCGACCACCATTTTGGACCGTTCCAGCAGGAAGATCAGGGCACGCGCCAGCGAGTCCTCGCTGACCGTGACGACGTCGTCCACCAGTTCCTTGATGATGGAGAACGGCAGCTGGCCCGGCCGGCCCACGGCGATGCCGTCCGCTATGGTGGACACCCTGGTCAGCGGCACCAGGGCATCAGCGGCGAGCGACGGCGGGTAGGCCGCGGCGTTTTCGGCCTGCACCCCGATGATCCGCACTTCCCGGCCGAGTTCCTTGGCCCGCGCCTTGACCGCCACGGCGACGCCGGCCAGGAGCCCGCCGCCGCCCACGCCCATGAGGACTGTGTCCAGCTGCGGGATCTGGTCCAGCAGTTCCAGGCCGATGGTCCCCTGCCCGGCCACCACGTCGACGTTGTCGAACGGATGCACGAACACGGCGCCCGTCTCGTTCGAATAGCGCTGGGCTTCGGCAAGGGCTTCGTCCACGTTGTGGCCGTGCAGCACAACCTCCGCTCCGTGGCCCTGCGTGGCGGTCAGTTTGGGCAGCGCCACTCCCAGGGGCATGAAGATCCGGGCCTTGATGCCCAGCCGGGCCGCCGCCACGGCCACGCCCTGCGCATGATTCCCGGCGGACGCCGCTACGACTCCGCGGCCGCGTTCCGACGGGGAGAGCTTGGCCATCCGGACGTAGGCCCCGCGAACCTTGAAGGAGCCGGCCCGCTGCAGGTTTTCACACTTCAAGTACACGTTGGAGCCGGTCAGCCGGCCCAGGGCCCGCGACTGCTCAATGGGCGTCAGGGCAATCACGCCGTCCAACAGCTTGGCGGCTGCCTCAACGTCGTCGAGGGTCACTGGCAGTTGGGAAAGGTCGGTCACGGTTATTTCTCGTCTTCTGTGGTGTCGTCCAACGTGTTATCGGCTTCAGCTGCTGCAGGCGGCGCTCCTCCGGCGGCGGCGAAGACGGGGTCCCGGGCCAGGGCGGGGTCCCGCTCCCAGCCCCTCGAGGCGATGTACCGCACGACCGTGTTCAGGATAGCCAGCAGCGGAACGGAGAACAGGGCGCCTGGAATGCCGGCGGCCAGCGTTCCGCCCGTGACGGCCAGGATCACGGCCAGCGGATGCAGGGCCACTGCCCGGCCCATGATGAGGGGCTGCAGGATGTGGGATTCCAGCTGCTGGACGAGGAGGACGATGCCCAGCATGATCAGGGCGTTCACCCAGCCGTTTGCCACGAGGGCAAGCAGCACGGCGACAAAACCGGTGACGACGGCTCCGATCAGCGGAACGAACGATCCCAGGAACACCAGGACCGCCAGTGGCAGGGCCAGGGGCACGCCGATAATGGCGGTCTCCGGCTCCGATGCCGACGGCATCGATGAAGGCGACCAGCAGCTGTACCCTGACGTAGTTCACCATGGAGTCCCAGCCGTGGATGCCGGCGCCGTAGCCGCCCGGCCGGGCGCGGCGGGGCAGCAGTCCCGCGGTGAAGCGCCAAATCCGGCGCCCGTCCAGCAGGAAAAACACGAGGGCAAAAAGGGTCAGCAGGACCCCGGCGGCGAAGTGCCCGGCACCGGTGCCAACGGAGAGCGCCCCGGACAGGATATTGGCGGAATTCTCCTGCAGGGTGGTGGTGGCTTCCTGCAGCAGCGAGTCCATCTGGGTGGTGGTGATGTGCAGCGGACCATCCGCCAGCCACGTTTGGACCTGCTCCACCCCGGCGAGGGTTTCGTCCCAGAGGTCCCGGAATCCCATGGCCAGCTGGCGTCCCACCAGGGTCAGGGCGGCAACGATCACGCCCAGGAACGTCACGATCGTGACGGCAACCGCCAGTCCCCCGGGCACCTTGTTCCGGCGCAGCCAGCTGGAAACGGGTGAAAGCAGTCCCGCCAGCAGGGCCGCGATCATCAGGGGGATGATCAGCAGCGAAAAATTGCGCAGCAGCCACACGATACCGGCGGCAACCACCAGCACGACGCCGAGCCGCCAGGCCCAGGCCGCGCTGACGCGCAGGGCGTACGGCACGTCGTCGTTCCCCCTGCCGGAACGGACAGCCGCAGCCTGCACCGCTTTGGGCGCGGCGATGCTGCGTGCGTGAGGTCTCATGGGCTCATCTTTCCACACTCAACGGGTGCGCTTCCCACCTTTACGCCGTGGTTCGGACCGGCGTCAGCCGGTGTGTTCGGGCCGGATTCCCCATTCCGCGGTAAACCGGTCCCCGGGTTCCAGCCACCGCAGTCCCTCCCCGGAATTGAAGGCATTGGCAGGAGCCGTCATTGGTTCCAGAGCGACCGCACGGGAGCGCCCGGGAAACTGGTCGGTCACGAAGACCTGGACGTAACCGAACTCGGGACTGCTCCAGAGCACGACGCCGTTTCCTTCCGGTGCCCGCAGGCGGTGCTGGAACGTGCCGGTTTCCGGGTCCGGGTGCAGGTCCGTGTAGGCGGCGTCCAAAGCCATCTTTCCGAGGCGGCGGCCGGCCCTCAGATCCCAGGGCCCGGCCGCCGGTTCGCTGCCCACGGGAATCATGCGCTCATCAGCGGTTAGCCGGGTGCTTCCGGCGACGGTGAGCGTGAGCTCTTCCGTTGGAACGGAGCCCACCCGAAGAAACGGATGCGCACCGAGCGCGAAGGGTGCCCGGTTCCCGCCCACATTGGTGAGGGTTTGCCGCACGCGGAGGCCGCCGTCGTCGTCCAGGCTGTAGGTGACTCCGTGGACGAGGTGAAACGGATACCCGTGCTGCGGGAAGATCTCGGCCGCCAGGGAAACCCGGCTGGCGGCCGGGCCGCTGCCGGCGGCCCCTGCCTCAGCCTGCCGGTATCCGGTGTTCCGCAGCAGACCGTGGCTGGCATTGCCGCGGGACGGTTCGGTGATGTCCAGCTGCTGCGTGCGCCCGTCGAGCGTCCATTTTCCGCCGGCCACGCGGTTGGGCCACGGCGCCAGCAGAATGCCGCAGGCCGAGGGCGGCAGCTCATCGTCCGGGTAGGTTTCCACGAACCCGGTCCCGTTTAGGGAGTAGCTCCGCAGGGCACCGGCCAGGGCGGCGATCTGCGCTTCCGCGGGGCCGCCGGGGGTGCTGCGGCTGATCCGGAACTGGGCGCCGGTGGCGGGGGCAGCCGGCGAGACCGGCCCGGATGTCGTCATTGTTCCAGCCTACCGCCGCCTACTCCTCAAAGTGAGTGCTCACCCGGTCCGAGACCACGGCGACCACCCCTGCCGCCACCTCACGAACCTTGACGTTGCGGCTGTTGGACACACTGCGCAGGATTTCGACTGCGCTCTGCTGGCTGCAGTTGTTCTGCGCCATGATAATTCCGGCCGCCAAATCCACGACGGTCCTCGACTCGAGGGCGGCCTGCAGGTTTCGGGCCCGGTGCGTCTGCGCGTCCAGCCGCAGCGCCAGTGCCAGTGGAGCCGCCAGTGCCGCCGCAGCGGATGCCACCGCGTGCATCCCCCGGGACCGAACGCCCCTGCGCTGGAGGAGTAACAGGTGAGCACGGCATCAGCCGGGTCCGCCGGCGGCACCGGAACCGGCACCGCCGCAGCGGCGGCCACGCCCTGTCCGTTCAATCCATCCCAGTACCTGGACGGGGTTCCCGGCAGGCCGGGACTCCGGACCACCGCCGGCGCCCGTTTCCCAGGACAAGCCGGGCCGGGTCTTCCGCATGCAGATCCTGCTGCAGGTCCGTAAAGCCGGGAGTACTGGCCACCACCAAGGGCCGGCGCCGCGGCCGCACCACCATCAAGGATGCGGCCGACACGTGCGAACGGCCCAGCCGTTCCGCTAACAGGACGGCGAGTGAGGCCAAAAATCTTCCAGGTCCGGAGTCTCCAGCAGCAGCTCCTGAATCCGGACGGGCAGCAGGACGGTTTCCGCCGGCTGATCCATACCGTGTATCCCCTTCCCGCAGGCATTCCGGTCCGGTTCCCCCTGCAGCTATGGCAGCGGACCCCTGTCCGTCCGGATCCTACGGTTCGACTCCCCGGATGCACAGGGTGTTCGGGCTGCTGCACGGCCATCCGTCCCGAACCGTAAGCCGGCGTTAACGGCAAAAGAGGCCGGCAGGCGCGATGCCTGCCGACCTCTGTACAGTTCCACGGCGAACCGGGAACCTTTCAGAAGCTAGTCGTCGCCGCGGAGAATGGCGAGGATGCGGAGAATTTCCACGTACAGCCAGACCAGCGTGACGGTGAGGCCAAAGGCCGCGGTCCAGGAGTAGCGCTGCGGAGCCCCGGCCTTGACGCCCTGCTCGATGGATGTGAAGTCCATGATCAGGGAGAAAGCGGCCAGGCCAACTGCCAGGAGCCCGATCAGAACACCCAGCGGGATCCCCATAATCGTCACCGAGTCACGGACACCGAACATGCTGTCGGTGGCGCCAAAGATCATCAGGCCCACGTTGACCAGCGAGAACACGGCGTAGCCGATCATGGCAATCATGAAGAACCGCATGGCCTTGGGCGTTGCACGGACCTTGCCGCTGCGGAACAGGACCAGTGTTACGGCAAAGACGGACAGCGTGCCCAGCACGGCCTGCAGACCGATGCCCGGGTAGAGGTTGTCCAGTACCAGGGTCAGGCCGCCCAGGAACATTCCCTCGAGCGCAGCGTAGGCCAGGATCAGCGCGGGAGCGGGCTCGCGCTTGAAAGAGTTGACGAGGCCGAGAACGAAACCACCCAGGGCACCGACAATCATCAGCGGCGCCGCGGCGCCCGGGATCAGGATCATCGGAACGGCTGCACCGACCAGCACGACTGCCAGGCAGGCGAGGGTCTTCATGATGACGTCGTCATACGTCATCCGGCCGGTCATCGCCGGACCGGCGGAGGGAGCTGTGTACAGCTCCTGCAGCTGCTGGGGGGTCATCGACGTCTGGTCCTGGGTGGCCAGGGATCCCTGGTTCACCTGCCCGCCGCGAACCTGGGAGTTGAAATTCTTGCTGTTAAAGACCGGATTACCACCGATTGCCATTAAATGTCCTCCATCTGGGGGCCTGTTTACCTAGAGCCTACCAATGACAACGGACAACAGGGCAGGGAGATTCCCGGGCGGGACTTGTAGCGGGTAACAGTTTGGCATAGCGTGCCCCTCCCGCCCGCCTACGCTGGCGAAGCAAGTCGTTACCTGATCGCGACATCCCGCCATGGAAAATGGCCACTGCCTGAAACATTCAGTGGGTAGCATGATCCCCATTCGGTGACACGAGTCACATTTGATCCGCTAAAGGTCCGATTTTTCTCCGACATCATCTTGATCAGCGTGGACTTGCCGGCGCCGTTTTCGCCCAGGAGCACCTGGACCTTCCCCGGCCGCACGTTCACGGTGACGCCGTCGATCACCGTCACCGGGCCGAAGGACTTGGTGACGCCCTCGAGCGTCAGGATGGGAGTCTCGCTCATGCTGGGTTACCTCCTGGAAGGGACGGGGTGGAGCCGCGGACGATGAGCCTGCTCGGGAGCACCACGGATTCGGGTGATTCACCGGCGATTTCCGCAATCAGCAGGTCCACGGCCAGCCGTCCCATGGCGTGGACATCGTGGGCAATAACCGTCAGCGCCGGGTTGAGCAGCGTGAAGGCTTCAATGTCGTCATAGGCAACAAACGCGATGTCGGTGCCGATGGCCAGGCCGCGCTCGTTGCAGACACCCACGGCTCCGATGCTCATCAGGCTGTCGGCGGCAAGCAGCGCGGTGGGCGGCACAGGAAGGTCCAGCAGCTGCCGCGCCCCGGCAGCGCCGCTGGCGGACTGGAAGTCGCCAAGGAAGACAAGGTCGGCGTCATCGTCAGCGCCGGTTTCGGCAACGGCCGCGCGGAAGGACTGCAGCCGCTCGCGGCCGGTGGACGTGGACTGCGGACCGGCGATGTAGCCGATGCGCCGGTGGCCCCCGGCGGTGAGATGGCGGACGGCGTCCGCAATTCCGCCGGCGTTGTCGGCCGTAACGCCGGGGACGGCGGCGCCGTCGACGACGCGGTCCACGAACACCGTGGGCACTTCGCCGGCCAGGAGACCCACCAGGCTGCGGGCCTCGCCCTGCGGCGCGGCGATCAGGCCGTCCACGCGCTGGGAGAGCATGACGTCGAGGTATCGTTCCTGCTGATCCTGGCTTTCGTTCGCATTTCCGAAAAGCGTCAGGTACCCGAATTCGCTGGCACGCTGTTCAACGGCATGGGCGAGGTCTGCAAAGAAGGGGTTGCGGATGTCGGGCAGCAGCAGGCCGATGGTCTGGGTGCTGGTCTTGCGCAGCGAACGGGCCTGGGCGTTGGGCCGGAAGCCGAGCTCAGCGGCAGCCTCGCGGACCGCTTTGCGGGCGTCTTCGGAGGTCGCGGAGTGTCCGGAGAGCACCCGCGATGCCGTGGCTGCCGAGACGCCGGCCTTCTTCGCCACGTCCTTGATCGTCGTTGACCGCACTCTGCTCCCTACACCGTTGTGGAATCGATTCCATGGAATCGATTCCAAGTATGGGGCAGATCATGCTGTGGCGTCAAACACGGCCGGGGCGGGCCGCGGACAACCGTGCTGCGGACCCATCCCCGGCGCCCCGTGGACCGAATAGAAAGCATGATTGAGCAGAGCTTTCACCAGCAGCCGGACAATCCGCTCTGCGAGTTCTCCGGCACCTACGGCGGCTTCTACCTGCTGCCCGGGGAGGCGTGGGGTGTCTCGGTGGCCGAGGACGGCACACCGCGTGCCCGCTGCTGTTCCTGCAGCTGGGAGTATGACGCCGCCACTGAGGAGGAAGCGGCACGGCTGGTGTCTTCACACCTGCGGGTGGCGCATCCCGACGGGCAGGGCCACGTAAATCCAGCGGGCAGAGCGGGAGGCCAAACAGGGCCAACCGGGAACTGACGGTACCCCAGGTCGGACTCGAACCGACAACACGCAGATTTTAAGTCTGTTGCCTCTGCCATTGGGCTACTGGGGCCGAAGCGAAAGCTTCTGCTCAAGCGTACTGGATTGGCGCACCGGTGCCGAAAACAGCGGCGGCGGCCCTCCCAAAGGAGGAGCCGCCGCCGAAGAGGAAATACACGAAACGCTAGCTGGCAGCTTCCTTCTTCTTGGGAGGCGTGGCGGCAGCGACGAACGACTGGCGCGGGTTCTTCAGGTTGCGCAGGTCGGTCAGGTCGCGGCCGTAGGTGACGTTCATGAGCCAGCCCAGGATAACGCGGAACTTGCGCTCGAACATCGGCATGGCCAGGCCGTGGTAGCCGCGGTGCGCCAGCCAGGCCGGGAAGCCCTTCATGCCGAAGCCCATGATGTTGGCGACGCCCTTGTACTGGCCCAGGCCTGCGACGGCACCGAGGCTCTTGTGGTTGTATTCCTCGACGCTGCCCTCGCCGTAGCGGGCGGCCAGGATGTTCTTGGCCAGCTGCTTCGCCTGGCGCACGGCGTGCTGCGCATTCGGCACGCAGAAGCCGCCGACCCCGCCACCGGAGAGATCGGGAACAGCCGAGATGTCGCCCGCGGCCCAGGCACCTTCGATGGGGCCGTCGTCGCCGGTGATGCGCAGTTCGGCGTTGGCGCGGACGCGGCCGCGGTCATCGATCGGGAAGTCGGTGGCGCGGACCATCGGGTTGGCCTGCACGCCGGCGGTCCAGATCAGGGTGTCGGTGGCGAATTCGCCGGCCGGGGACTTGTCCGCCATGTTGATCAGCTTGAGGACACCGTTTTCGGCGGAGGCCAGGGAAGTGTTCAGCAGGACCTCGATGCCTCGCTCGCGCATGCTCGAGACAACCCACTCGGCCTGGTCGGGCTTGACCTCGGGCATGACGCGGCCCATGGCTTCGATCAGGACAAAGCGGAGGTCCTCGCGGCGAAGCCGGTTGTTGTTGCGGACGGCGTCGCGGGCCATGTCTTCGAGCTCGGTCAGCGTTTCAATGCCGGCGAAACCGCCGCCGACGACGACGAACGTCAGGGCGCGCTCGCGCTCCGGGCCTTCGGGCATTAGGGACGCGGTCTCGATGCGCTCGAGCACCTGGTTGCGGGTGCCGACGGCCTCTTCGATGGACTTCATGCCGATGCCGGCCTCGGCCAGGCCGGGGATCGGGAAGGTGCGGGTGATCGAGCCTGCGGCCAGGACCACGTCCTGGTACGGAAGCTCAACCGACTCGCCGTCCGACAACTCGATGACGGCCGTGCGGGCGGCGTGGTTGATGGAAGTGACCTTGCCGGTGATCAGCTCGGTGTTCTTCAGGTGCATGCGGTGCGATACGACGGCGTCGCGCGGCTCAATGGTGCCGGCGGCAACTTCGGGAAGGAAAGGCTGGTACGTCATGTACGGCAGCGGATCGACAACCGTGACGATCCCGCCCTCGTCCTTGACCTTCTTCTGGAGGTTCTTCGCTACGTAGAGACCTACGTAGCCACCGCCAACCACCAGGACGCGGGGACGGTCTGAAAACTTTGTCGTAGATGCCATGCCTTTATCCTACCCGAGTTTGTGAAAACCTTCACGAGATTTCCGAGTATTTTAGCTGACCTGTTTCCGTGTCCTCGTCCACAGGATTGCCGGTGCTGCGGCGGCGTGCACGGGTCACCGCCACGGCACCTGCCGCCGTCACTGCACCCAGCAGTCCACCGAACCCCAGAACCAGTGCCGCGGGCAGCGGATCGGTCTCCGCATCCGGCGGAAGCGCCACCGGAACAGTCGGCTCCGGCAGGTCCGGCACCACAGGCTCCACCGCCACGGGAGCGTCCGTGGCCGGCACCGCGGGGGTGTCCCGGCGGTGGATGCGGATCCAGTCGGCAATGTTGCCCAGCGGATTGGCCGATACCGACGGAACGTCGGCCGCCAGGGCCGCTCCGGCGTCCAGGATGCCATAGCCGTAGATGGTGTCCTGCCCCGGGGTGCCCGCGTCCCGGGCAGTGCTGATGATCCGGTTAATGACATCCGCTGCACTGAGCTCTGGATAGGCGGAGCGGATCAGCGCAGCTGTTCCGGCCACCAGCGGTGCGGCGCCGGATGTTCCGCTCCAGTCCGCGTACCGGGCCGGGCCAACAGGCAGCCCACCCACGAGGTTTTCCGCCGGCGCGGCAACGCCAATGCTGATGCCCTCGGAGGAGGAATCCCGGCTCGCTTCGCCGTTCCGGTCCAGGCCGGCCACGGTCAGCACGCCCGGAATGGTGGCGGGAGCCCCCACCTGAACCATTCCAACACCGCGGTTTCCGGCGGCCACGACAACCACGACGTCCTGCTGCTCGGCATACAGGAAGGCGTCATCCCAGCTTTCGGGCCAGGACGTGGATGAGCTTCCCAGGGACATGTTGATCACCCGGGCACCGTTGTCGACGGACCAGCGGATGGCGGCCGGGATTTGGTCTTCGATGGGGATGCCGGCGGGATTGTCCGGCCCGATCCAGGCGGAGACGGCCAGCAGCTCCGCTTTGGGGGCCACACCAATGATCCCGTCGGTTTTGGCGGGAGGTGCGGGATTCTTCGTTTCTTCGGTGCCGCCGTCCTTATCCTCGTCCGGCTCCGGTTCAGGCGGCGGCGCATGGCCGCGGCCGGCAAGCAGTGTGGCCACGAGTGTTCCGTGGGACGGGTTGTTGCCCAGCCCTCTGCTGCCGGCGGGATCACCGGCACCGGAGACATCGGTTCCTCCTGTTACTGCGCCTGCCAGATCAGGGTGGGTGGGATCAATGCCGGTATCGATCACCGCCACCTTGACGCCTTCGCCCTGGCTTACTTTCCAGGCGGCGTCAAAGCCGGAGTCAGCGAGCCAGTACTGCTTGTCACGCCACTCGTCGGCGGAAGCCGGAGCACCCGGAAGCAGGGTCAGCGCCAGCAGCGACGCCAGCAGCACGGTGCGGGCTCCCCGTCCCCTCCGCGGTCCGGGCGCAGCGCAGGAACGCGTCACCGCGCAGCGCTCAGGGCTATGCCGTCCAGGATGTCATGTTCACTGCTCACCGCGGAGGAGACTTTGCCGTCGGTCAGTTCCGCCACCCGGTCCACGATGGTCTGCCAGATCAACGCACCGGCGCCAATGACGTCCACGCGGCCCGGATGCATGTACGGCAGGGCGGTCCGGGCGCCGCGGTCCATGTGCAGCAGCTCCGAGGCGGCGTGGTCAATACGGGCAACGTCCAGTTCCGCTCCGTGAATGGCTTCAGGCGAGTACTCCGGCAGCCCGAGCGCGTGGGCGGTCACCGTGGTGATAGTGCCTGCCACTCCCACCAGGCGGTCGGCCTCGGCCAGCGGCACAGTGGCCAGGACCTGGGCAATGATGTCCAGGATGTCACCGCGTGCGACGGCGATTTCCGCCTCCGTGGGCGGGTTCGACGTGAGGTGCCGCTCGGTGAAGCGGACGCAGCCCATGTCGGTGCTCTTCGCGGCAAGCACGCCCTCGGAGGTGCCAAGGACAAACTCGGTGCTGCCGCCGCCCAAATCCACCACCAGGGTCTTGGTGCCGCTGCTGCTGCCCAGGACACTGGTGGCCCCTGCGAAGGACAGCGCGGCCTCCTCGTCCCCGCTGATGACTTCCGGTTCAACGCCAAGGCGGGCGCGGATGCCGTCCACAAACTCCGCACGGTTTTCCGCGTCGCGGCTGGCCGAGGTGGCAACAAACCGGACCCGGCGGGCACCGTGTTCACGGATCAGCGCCGCATATTCGTCAGCGGCTTCGAAGGTCCGCTCCAGTGCCTCCGGTGCCAGGCGGCCAGTGGCGTCCACGCCCTGTCCCAGCCGGTTGACCCGCATAGTGCGGACGACATCGGTCAGTGTGGGCACGCCGCCGTCGTTATAGGCAACGTCGGCAATGAGCAGGCGGATGGAGTTGGTTCCGCAGTCGACCGCGGCAACGCGCTCCGCCGAAACTTCCTGCTTCGTCACTTCACTTTTTTCCGGCACAACATCCCCCTGCTGTTCGGTGTTGGCGGTCTCGACGCCCTCGCGGCGGGCGGCACGCTTGGCCTCCAGTTCCTCCGTGGAGAGCCCCTGGGTCTTGGTGTGCCGGCTCAAGTCGCGGCTCGGGGCCGGGGCCGTGGTGTCCCACGCGCCCTCACAATAGCAGCGATCACGCGTCCACCACGGGGAAATCAGTTCCAGGGCCTCATCCCCGAGCGGATTGACGCCGGGGCCGGCCGCCAGGGCGTGGCCGACCAGGACGTGGAGGCACTTGACGCGCGTGGGCATCCCGCCGGCGGAAACGCCGTCGATCTCGGGGACGGGGCCGACGCCGGTGCGGGCACCAATGTCATTCCGCACCTGCAGGTACGCTTCGTGCGCGGCGCGGTAGCGGGCGGCGAGCTCCGAGTCCTGCTCCAGCCGCTCGGTCATCTCGGTCATGACGCCGGCGGCTTCCAGCCGGGATACGGCGGCCGTGATGACCGGGTGCGCCAGGTAGTAGGTGGTGGGAAACGGGATGCCGTTGCTGAGGCGCGGAGCCGTGGTGGCCACCAGGGGGTTGCCGCAGACGCAGCGCGCCCCGATTTCCACGACGTCGCGTGCCGGCCTGCCGAGCTGCCGGCTCAGGGTCTCCAAGTCATCGGAGGTGGGGGTGAGCTGCTGCTGGGTCATGCCGGAGGTTCCTTCCTGGGGGCCTCGACGAGACCCGGACTAAGTAATGTCTGCGCTTCTAAGATTACTGTGCGCAGAACGGCGCCGGGGGCGAAGTGCTGCCGCGGGCGATGTACAGCGCTTCTACGGCGCCGTTGCGGCCCGCTTGACGGAGTCCCACAGCGAGTCGACCCACTGCAGGTCTTCCGCTTCTTCCTCGGCCTGCTGCTCGGCCTCCTCCACGCCGTGCTCGCCCTTCACCAGGTAGCGGGTCTCCCCCGGCATGACCAGGAAGATGCGTTCCCTGGCCTGCTGCTTGATGTAGTTGGGGTCTTCCCAGCGGGCCAGCTCCGATTCGAGGTTCCGGGAGGTCTCCTTCTCGGCGGCGATCTCCGCCTCCAGGGCAGCGATGTCGGACCGCTGGTGCAGATAGGTGTTGACCGACGGTGCGAGCAGGACAGTGATGACCAGAGTCACCATCGCCAGGACCAGGAGCCGGCCGGAAAAGGCCTTGGCCGGAACGGGGCGCAGGTCGTCAGCATCATCGCCTCCGGCGGTGCTGCCGGGAGCAGCGGAAGCCCCGGGAGCCTGTGCCTGTAAGCGGCGCCGGAACCTTCCGGCGGCCGCTGCGGAGTCATCGTCCTTACGTCCGGCGGGGGCCTTGGCGGCTTTTGCGGGGGTTTTGGCCGCCGGAGCTGCTTTCGCTCTTGTCTTTGCCGCCTTCGCCGGAGCCGCCTTGCCCGCCGCCGCCTTGGGAGCTGCCTTGCCGGCCTTGCCCGCCGCCGCCTTGGCCGCCGGCTTGGCGCCCGTCTCGCCGGCCGTGCCGTCCACCGGCTTTGTCGCGCTGATCGTGTCCGGACCTGCCGCGGGGCTGCGCCGGCGCACGGGTTTGGTCCCGCTGCGGCCGGCGGAAGTCCCGTCCCCCGTTGAACCGGCCTTGGGGACTTTCGGACGTCGGGTGGGCATGGAACTCCTTGGTCAACGAACTAACGGCGGCGAAACGGCAAGCGGGTTAGAACACAACCGGCGGGCACCCCCACTAACGAGGGTACCCACCGGCAGCATTCTTACTCGGCCGTGAAACGCGGGAACGCGCTGCGTCCTGCGTAACGTGCGGCGTCGTCGAGCTCTTCTTCAATGCGCAGCAGCTGGTTGTACTTCGCTACGCGCTCGGACCGGGCCGGGGCACCGGTCTTGATCTGGCCCGCGTTCGTCGCGACGCAGATATCTGCGATCGTGGTGTCCTCGGTTTCACCGGAACGGTGCGAGGTGATCGTGGTGTAGCCGGCGCGCTGGGCCATGGTGATGGCGTCCAGGGTTTCGGACAGAGTGCCGATCTGGTTGACCTTAACCAGCAGGGAGTTGGCGGCGTGGCGCTTGATGCCGGTCTCCAGGCGGGTGGGGTTGGTGACGAACAGGTCGTCACCCACGATCTGCACCTTGTCGCCGATCGAGGCGGTCAGCGTCTTCCAGCCGTCCCAGTCCTCCTCGTCCAGCGGGTCCTCGATGGACACGAGCGGGTAGTCCCGGACGAGTTCCTCGTAGTAGGCGGACATTTCCTCGGCAGTGCGGTTGGTGCCTTCGAAGAGGTAGGAGCCGTCCTTGTAGAACTCGGAGGCTGCAACATCGAGGGCGAGGGCGATGTCGGTGCCCGGAGTGTAGCCGGCGCGCGTGATGGCTTCAAGGATCAGGTCCAGTGCCGCGCGGTTGGACGGCAGGTTGGGGGCGAAACCGCCTTCGTCGCCGAGGCCGGTGGACAGGTTCTTTTCCTTCAGCACGGACTTGAGGTTGTGGTAGACCTCCACACCCCAGCGCAGGCCCTCGGAGTAGGTCTGGGCACCCAGGGGAACAATCATGAATTCCTGGATGTCGACGTCGGAATCGGCGTGCGATCCGCCGTTGAGGATGTTCATCAGCGGCACGGGCAGGATGTGTGCGTTGGGGCCGCCCAGGTAGCGGTACAGCGGCAGCGCTGCCGACTCGGCGGCGGCACGCGCCACGGCCAGGGAGACGCCGAGCATGGCGTTGGCGCCCAGGTTGGACTTGTTGTCGGTGCCGTCCAGGTCGATCATCGTCTGGTCGATGGCCCGCTGGTCAGCGGCGTCGAAGCCCAGCAGCGCCGGCTGGATCTGCTCGATAACGGCCTCCACGGCCTGCAGTACACCCTTGCCCTGGTAACGGGTCTTTTCGCCGTCGCGGCGTTCGTTGGCTTCGAAGGCACCCGTCGAGGCGCCGGAGGGACCGCGGCGCGGCCAAACGTGTCATCATCAAGCAGAACCTCCACCTCAATGGTGGGGTTTCCGCGGGAATCCAGGATTTCGCGGGCGTGAATGGCATCGATGATTGCCATGGGAATGCTCCTGTTCGTTGGAACGCTAGGGGTAAGTACAGCTGGGGCTATGAAACGGGCCACGCTGTCTGCTTCCAGCCTAGTTGAAACCGGCGCGGTAGTAAGGCCCCGGATCGCCATATTGCTGCTTTACCGGGTCCGGACCGGTGCCCGGGGGCCTTAGCTGCCGCGGGTGAACCGGGCGACGGCGGCGCGGAGCGCGGCTTCGGCGTCCATTCCCCCGGCCCGGGCCAGGCGCACGACGTCGAACAGGTGCTCCCCCAGTTCCTCCTCGCTTTTCCAGGGCGGCGCGGCCGGACTGTCCGGAGTCTCAGACGGCACCGGAACCCCGGCACGCCGGGCGCGGTCCTGCACCTTTGCGGCCAGCAGGAGGGCCGGCAGTCCGGCGGGAATGCCGTCGTAGGGAGAGGTCCGCTCCGGCTTCTCCTGCTGCTTGACCCGGTCCCATGCCCGCTCGATTTCGGCGGGATTCCCGGTGGTGGTACTCGAAGCGTGCCGTCCGGAGCGAACACATGGGGGTTGCGGCGGATCATCTTGGCTGTGAGCGAATCCACGACGTCGCCTATCCCGAAGTGGCCCGCTTCTTCCTGCAGCCGGGCGTGCAGCAGGACCTGGAACAGCACGTCGCCCAGTTCGCCGGCCAGTTCCGGTGCATGTTCCGGCCCGGTGTGGCCGGATTCCACGGCCTCCACCACTTCGTAGGACTCTTCAATGAGGTACTCCAGCAATGACTGATGCGTCAGGGCGGCCGTCCAGGGACAGCGCTCCCGCAGCACGGCGATGACCTCCGCCAGGCGGGCGAACCGCCGGCCGAGATCGCCGCCGGTCATGCCGGAAACCGAATCAGCCACGGGCCTGGTTGAATCCTTCAGTAACGTAGGCGGCCAGCGCATCGCGCTCTTCCAGGGGAAGGAAGGCCGCATCGACAGCGTTCATGGTCAGTTCCAGGATGTCATCGAGGTCGTAGTCGAAGGTCTGAACCAGCAGCTCAAACTCGCCGGTGAGCGTCACCCCGCTCATGAGGCGGTTGTCAGTGTTCACCGTGACCTGGAATCCGGTCTGGTACAGCAGGTCGATCGGGTGCGATTCGATGTCCCCGCCGAAGGAGTCAACGGCACCGGTCTGCAGGTTGGATGAAGGGCAGATCTCCAGCGGAATGCCGCGGTCGCGGACCCATCCGGCCACCTGTCCGATGCTCACCATCCCCACCGCGGTGTCGTTTCCGGCGTCGACGCTGTCATCGGCGTCGAACTCGACGTCGATGTCCTCGGCGATGCGCACGCCGTGTCCGAGCCGCAGGGCGCGCCCGTGCACGAGCGCGTCGCGGATGCTCGCCACACCGGCGGCTTCTCCGGCGTGCACGGTAACCGGGAACTGGTTTTCGGCCAGATAGGTGAAGGCCTCGGCAAACCGCGAGGGCGGGAAGCCGTCTTCTGCGCCGGCAATGTCAAAACCCACGGCACCGCTGTTGCGGTGCCGAACGGCGAGCTCGGCGATTTCCATTCCGCGGTCGGCGTGGCGCATGGCGGTGATGAGCTGCCCCACCTGGATCAGGCGGCCGCCGGCTTCAACGGCATCCACGCCCTCGTTCAACCCCTCCTGCACCGCGTCCACGGCTTCGTCCAGGGTCAGTCCGCCGCGCACGTGCTGCTCCGGCGCCCAGCGGATTTCGGCGTAGACAACCCCGTCCTCCGCCAGGTCCTCCACGAACTCCCGGGCTACCCGGGAGAGATTTTCGCGGGTCTGCATCACGGCGATGGTGTGGTCAAACGTTTCCAGGTAGCGCGGCAGCGAACCCGAGTCCGCGGCCTCGCGGAACCATACGCCGAGGGCCACCGGGTCCGTGGAGGGAAGCTCATGGCCGGCGGCACCGGCAAGCTCGATGATGGTGGCGGGGCGCAGCCCGCCGTCGAGGTGGTCATGCAGCGAAACCTTTGGCAGGCTTCGGATGTCGAGGTGCGGGTCGGAAGCAGGAAGCAGAATAGGCTCAGTCACGCTGCCAACTCTACGTGAGCTGCGGCACGCTTCGGTGCGCCGGGTCAGGGCGTTTCGGCGGAGTTGCGTCCCTGGGCAGCTTCTGCGGCCGGAACCGGCTCCTCCTCAGCTGCGCCTGCGGCTTTGGGTGTCTTCAACGGGGTCGGGCCGCGAAGCTTGGTGATGATCCGGTCGATGATCAGTCCGAGGACCATGGCGACGGCGATGGCCACCACAACGCCCAGCAGGTGGTGATCCTTGAACCAAGCACCGGCCAGGGCTCCGATGGCTACGCTGTATCCCGCCCAGACCACCGCGGACAGCGCCGTCAGGCTCACGAAGAGCCGGCGCGGAAACCCGGTTCCTCCGGCCGTGAGGTTGACGACCACACGCCCGATCGGGATAAACCGTGCCACCAGGATCAGGGAGACCGCTCGCTTGTCCAACTCCTTGCGTGCCCAGACGAAACCCCGCTGCATCCGCGGTCCGCGCATCCAGCGGAACCGCTCGGTGCCGATCTTTCGGCCCATCAGATACGCCAGGTTGTCACCCAGGAACGCTCCGCAGGCCGCGGCTGCCGCCACCAGCCACAGGTTGGGACCCGCGCCCGTGGCCACCAGTGCGGCAAGTCCCACCACGATGGATTCGCTGGGGACCGGCGGAAAGAAGCCGTCGATCAGGCAAAACGCGAACAATGCCAGATAGACCCACCAGGCATCGGCGGAGGTCAGGATGAAGTTGTTGATACTGTCCACTGCGGCGCTCAGCACGTCCAGTCGGCTCCCTAGGATTGGTCTCTGGTATCTACAACGATGCCACCAACGCATTGGTGCCCGCCAACCGGGGATGCCCGCGGCGGGCACCCCCGCTTGGTCAGCTTATGCGGTCGATGATCAGCTTCTGAGCAGGGCGCGATCCCTCAGGAGCGATAATCACGGCGTGCTCCAGGGCCTCGCGGGCCCGGTCAAACTTCTCCGGCGTATCCGTGAGCAGGGTCATCAGCGGCTGTCCCGCCCGGACAGGGGCTCCGGGCTTGGCGTGCATCCGGACACCGGCTCCCGCCTGGACCTGGTCTTCCTTGCGCGCCCGCCCGGCACCCAGCCGCCATGCGGCAACACCAACCGACAGGGCGTCCAGTTCCATGAGCACCCCGTCGGCGGGTGCGTAAATGGTTTCGGATTCCCGCGCCTGCGGCAGCGAAGCGTCGGGATCTCCGCCCTGGGCCGAAATCATGCGGCGCCATACGTCCATGGCACGGCCGTCACGGAGCGCGGCGGCCGGGTCGGCGTCCGGCTGGCCCGCCGCAGCGAGCATTTCTTCGGCCAGGCGGACCGTCAGCTCCACGACGTCGGCGGGTCCACCGCCGGCGAGGACCTCAACGGATTCCTCCACCTCAATGGCGTTGCCGGCGGTGAGGCCCAGCGGCGTGGACATGTTGGTCAGCAGCGCGACGGTGTTCACTCCGGCGTCCTGGCCCAGGGCCACCATGGTTTCGGCCAGTTCGCGGGCGTTGGCCTCATCCTTCATGAACGCGCCCGAGCCCACCTTCACGTCAAGCACCAGTGAGCCGGTGCCTTCGGCAATCTTCTTGCTCATGATGGAGGACGCGATCAGCGGAATAGCCTCCACCGTCCCCGTCACGTCGCGCAGCGCGTACAGCTTCTTGTCCGCCGGAGCCAGTCCCGTGCCGGCGGCACAGATGACGGCGCCGACGTCGGCAAGCTGGGCCATGATTTCCTCGTTGGACAGGTTGGCCCGCCACCCCGGAATTGCCTCAAGCTTGTCCAGGGTGCCGCCGGTGTGTCCGAGGCCGCGGCCGGAAAGCTGCGGTACGGCAACGCCGAAGACGGCCACCAGGGCGCCAGCGGCAGGGTGATCTTGTCCCCCACTCCTCCGGTGGAGTGCTTGTCCGTGGTCGGCTTCCCCAGCGAGGAGAAGTCCATCCGGATCCCCGAGGCGATCATGGCCGCGGTCCAGCGGGAAATTTCCTGCCGGCTCATGCCGTTGAGCAGGATCGCCATGTTCAGCGCGGCCATCTGTTCGTCAGCGATGGCACCGCGGGTGTAGGCGTCGATGGTCCAGTCAATCTGCTCCGGTGACAGGGTTCCCCGGTCCCGCTTGATTCCGATGATGTCGACGGCGTCGAACTGTTCGCTGCTCATGCGTTCTCCTGCCCTTCCAGGTGCTGCGGTCCAAAGGCATCCGGCAGGACCTCGTCCATGGTGCGGATGCCGCTGACGGTCATTAACTGCATATTCGGTGCACGGAATTCGTAGAGCAGCTGCCGGCACCGTCCGCACGGCATCAGGATCTCCCCGGCGCCGTCCACGCACACAAAGGCCGCCAGCAGTCCGCCTCCCGTCATGTGCAGCGAGCTCACCAACGCGCACTCGGCGCACAGCGTCAGTCCGTAGGAGGCGTTCTCCACGTTGCAGCCGGAAATGATCCGCCCGTCGTCGGTCAGGGCCGCCGCTCCCACGGGATACTTCGAATACGGCACATAGGCATGGGTCAGGGCGGCACGGGCGGCGTCAGTGAGGCCCGCCCAGTCAACGGCCGGGGAAGCTGTGGCCTTCTCTGTCATTGTTCTCCTTGTTTTCTGCGCGGTTCGCTGGGTCACCTGGCTCCGGCTAACCCTTGATGTACGGTATGCCGCCCGCAGCGGGACCGCGCGACTTCCCCACCACGCCGGCAACGGCGAAGATGGTCACGACGTAGGGCAGCATGGCCAGGAACTGGTTCGGGACCGGGGTGCCGAGCAGGCTCAGCACCGACTGCAGGTTGGACGCGAAGCCGAAGAGCAGCGCGGCGAAGAGCGCCCCGATCGGATTCCACCGTCCCAGGATGAGCGCCGCCAGGGCGATGTACCCCTGCCCGGAGGTCATGTCCCGGTTGAAGGAGGAGACCGCCACCAGGGTGAAGAACGCCCCGCCGACACCGGCTACCGAACCGGCGAGCAGGACATTCAGGAACCGGGTGCGGTTCACGTTCACTCCGAGGGTGTCAGCTGCCTTGGGGTGTTCGCCGACGGCGCGCGTGCGCAGGCCCCACTTGGTGTGGAACAGGCCGAAGTAGATGGCCGCCACGGCGATGTACATCAGGTACCCGATCACGGACTGGTTGAAGAGGATCGGCCCAACAATGGGAATGTCCGCCAGGAGCGGGATCCGGATGGACGGCAGGCGCGGCGGGGCGTTCCATTTGGCCGCGTCCGTGGCCAGGACCGTGGAGAACAGGAACCCCGTCAGGCCGGACACCAGGACATTGAGGACGACGCCGACAATCACCTGGTTCACGATGTATTTGATGCTGAAGACGGCCAGCACCAGGGACACCAGCACACCGGCGACGGCCGCGGCAAAGAGTCCCACAAACGCGTTGCCGGACAATGATCCGGCAACGGCGGCGGCAAACGCTCGAAGAGCAGCTGCCCCTCGATGGCGATGTTCACCACGCCCGAGCGTTCGCAGAGCACCCCGGACAGTGAACCGAAGATCAGCGGGAAGGCCAGGGTGAAGGACCCGGCCAGCAGCCCGTAAAGGGCGACGCTGGGGCTGCGGGCGCTGCCGATGGACCAGGTGAGGAAGGCGGCAATGAAGAACACCGCGAACACGGCGATGAGCCAGGCGGGGATCCGCTGGTACCGGTTGACCAGGATTGCCGCATAGGCCGCGGAGGCCAGCAGGACCACCGAGGCGATCCAGCCCAGGACGGGCGCCGAGACCACGAGGCTGGGCAGCTGGATGGCTGCGTTGTCCTCCGTGAGCCGGAAGGTGACGTCGGAGGACGGCGCTTGCAGGCCGAAGAGGAAGAAGCCGAGGATCGCCAGGACCCCCAGGATAATCGGAGTCTTCCAGCTGCGGATGGCCTTGACCCCGGCCGGGTGGCCGGTGGAGGCGGGTACGGTTGCGGTGCTCATGCTGCTCCTCCGGCTGCGTCGGCTTTTTTGGTGCTGCGTTTGCCGGCCGTCTTGAATGCGCCGGGCGGCGGAATGCGGAAGATGGAACGGACCAGCGGCGGTGCGGCGATAAACAGGACGATCAGCGACTGGACCACCAGCACAATGTCAATGTTGGTGCCCGTGCTCGTCTGCATGGTGACACCGCCGGCGCGGAAAGCACCGAACAGGAGGCCCGCGGCGAACGTTCCCCATGGAGAGGACCGGCCGAGCAGGGCCACGGTGATGGCGTCGAAGCCGAAGCTTGCGGCTACCCCGGAGGTCAGCACCTTCTCGGTGCCGGAGACCTGCGCGACGCCGGCGAGCCCGGCCAGCGCACCGGCTATAAGCATCACGATGACGTAACCCTTGGTGGTGCTGATGCCGGCGTTCCGGGCAGCCGCGGGGTTGGCGCCCACCGCGCGCAGCTCAAAGCCGACGGTGGAGCGGTTCAGCAGCCACCAGATGAAGATGGTGGCCGCGATGGCCATGATGAAACCCCAGTGCAGCCGGAAGCCGGCGCCCAGCAGGGACGGGAACATGGCCGTGTCATCCAGCTGCGGGCTGATCGGGTTGGTGGATCCCGGGCGCTGGAAGCCCGGGGTGGTCAGCAGGAAAAGCACCAGCTGAATGGCGATGTAGTTGAGCATGATCGTCACGATGACCTCATGCGCGCCGGTCCGCGCCTTCAGCAGGCCGGCAATACCGCCCCAGACTGCGCCGCCGACTGCACCGGCAAGGATGACCACAATCAGGTGCAGGCCAACCGGCAGGTGCCAGCTGAAGCCAACCCATGCGGCCAGGGTGGCACCGATGATGATCTGGCCCTGCGCTCCGATGTTGAACAGACCGGCCCGGAAGGCCAGCGCCACACCGAGGCCGGCACAGATCAGCGGTGTTGCAACCGTCAGCGTCTGGGTCAGCGGATAGATCATCCGGGAGAAGGTCTCGGCTTCAAAATTGAAGATCGACCCCTGGAACAGGGCAACATACGCTCCGGAGGCGGCCGACCAGGCAGCCCCCAGCAGATCCCCGGGCCGGCTGAAGAAGTATCCCGCGCTTTCGGCGACCTCTTCATCGGTGACGACGATAAGGAGGCCGCCCACAATCAGCGCCATCACGACGGCCAGCACCGAGACCAGGGCATCGCCAGTGACGATCCGGCGCAGGACCGAGGCCTGCTGTTCCTCCGGGTGCAGCTCCGCCGCCGGGACGGGAACAGGCGGAGGCGGCAATGCCCCGCCCGCGGTTTCGGCAGCAGTCAGCAGCCGCGTGTCTTCAGCCGCCGCTTCCTCTTTCCGGTGGGCTGGTTCGCCCGGCTGCCTGTTTGCTTCCTCCGGGCTCACTGCGCCCCTCCTTATTCTCGCGTTCGTGCGAAAGTGCTTCGTCAGCGCGCATCCCGGCCATCATGAGGCCAAGGACATCGCGTGAGGTGTTGCCCGGGACAATTCCCATGACTTTGCCGCCGTACAGGACGGCGATGCGGTCGGCCAGTTCCAGGACCTCGTCGAGTTCCGTGGAGACAATCAAAACCGGGGTTCCGCCGTCGCGCTCGGCCACGATCCGCTTGTGCAGGAACTCAATGGATCCGACGTCGACGCCGCGGGTCGGCTGGGAGGCAATGAACAGCGACAGCGGACGCGAAAGTTCGCGTGCCATCACCACCTTCTGCTGGTTACCGCCGGAGAGCGTTCCCGCCGCCGCCTCGGCGGACTGGGTGCGGATGTCGAACTCCTCGATCTTTTCGGCTGCGTTGGCTGCCACGACCGCCGGCCGCATGGACAGCCCGCGCGCAAACGGAGACTTCTTGTAGCGGTTGAGGATCAGGTTCTCGGCGACGGTGAAGGGCCCGACGAGGCCGTCCACGCTGCGGTCTTCGGGAACAAAACCCACACCGGCGTCGATGACCTGCTCAACCCGGCGTCCCACCAGTTCCTGGCCGTCCAGCATGATGGAGCCCGTGACGTGGTCCTGCAGGCCCATGATGGCCTCGGTCAGTTCAGTCTGCCCGTTGCCCTGGACACCGGCGACGGCGAGGATCTCGCCCTTCGCAATGTCAAAGCTCACGTGGTCGACAACTGCCTGACCGGTGTCTGCCAGCACCACCAGATCGCGGACGGAGAAGGTGTTGGTCCCCGGCTGAGCGGGCTCCTTGTTGAGGTTCAGGCTGACGGAGCGGCCCACCATCATGGATGCCAGCTCAGTGGTTGAAGCGCTGGGAGGCGCATCGCCCACCACCTTGCCGCGACGGATGACGGTGATAACGTCGGAAACCGCCTTGACTTCCCGCAGCTTGTGCGAGATGAAGACCACCGATTTACCGTCGTTGCAGAGCTGGCGCATGATGGCCAGCAGTTCGTCGGTTTCACGCGGCGTGAGCACTGCAGTGGGCTCGTCGAGGATCAGGACTTCAGCGTCCCGGATCAGTGCCTTGATGATTTCCACGCGCTGCTGCACGCCCACGGGGAGGTCCTCCACCACGGCATCGGGATCAACATCGAACCCGTACTGATCGGAAATCTGGCGAATGCGTGCGCGGGTGGTATCAAGATTCAGCGTGCCGGCAAACTTGGTACTTTCATGTCCCAGCGCCACGTTTTCAGCGACGGTGAAGACCGGCACCAGCATAAAGTGCTGGTGGACCATGCCGATCCCGGATTCCATGGCGTCGCCGGGGCCGGAGAAGACAACGGGTTTGCCGTTGATCAGAATCTGGCCCTCAGTGGGTTCGTAAAGACCGTAGAGGACGTTCATCAGCGTTGACTTGCCCGCCCCGTTCTCCCCGAGCAGGCTGTGAACCTGCCCCGGTTCGATCACCAAGTCTATGTGGTCGTTGGCAACCAAGGTGCCGAAGCGCTTGGTGATGCCCTTGAGTTCGAGTTTCACAACCCCAACCAATCTGTTTGTGTCTGAAGTATGTAGGCGCCCCAAAAGGAGACTACCCGGAACAGAATGAACCGCCGTCCCCCAGCTGCAACGCAGCCGGACGAACGGCGGTTCAGGTGCCGCTTACCCCCCTGGTTACTGGGGGCTTGCTGCAGATTCCACGGTGATTTCACCGTCAATGATCTGGGCCTTGATCTCGTCCACGGCCGACTTCACGTCGGCCGGAACGGCGTCTTCCTGGTCATGGTACGGGGCCAGTGCAACGCCGCCGTTTTCCAGGGTGCCGATGTACGGGGTGGCGTCGAAGTTGCCTTCAACGTCTGTGGTGATGACGTCTTCAACAGCCTGGCCCATGAGCTTCATGACCGAGGTCAGGATGTACTCAGTGCCCTTGTCATTGGTCTCGAAACCGTCGGAGTCAACCCAGACAACCAGGTTGTTGCCGCCGTTGGCGTTCGCTTCAACAACGGCGTCCAGCGTGCCGCCGCCCACGGGTCCGGCGACCGGCATGATGATGTCAGCGCCCTCGTTCAGGAAGCTCTCGGTGGTGGTCTTGCCGGCCACGGTGTCCGTGAAGTTGCCAACGAAGGAGCCGGTCTGCTCCTCCTTGTTCCAGCCAAGCAGTTCAACGCTGGCGTCGTTCTGCTCGTTGAAGTACTCCACACCGTCAGCGAAGCCGTCCATGAAGATGGTCACGGTGGGAATGTTGATGCCGCCGTAGGTGGCAACCTTGCCGGTTTCGGAGGTGCCCGCTGCTACGTAGCCCGCCAGGAAAGCGGCCTCTGCGGTGTCGTAGATAATCGGCTTGACGTTGTCGAGTTCAATACTGTTGTCATCGACAATGGCGAAGTTCCGGTCCGGGTTCGCCTCGGCAACAGACTGCGTGGCGTCAGCCAGCAGGAAGCCAACCGTCACCGTGATGTTGCAGCCTTCGCTGATCATGGAGTCGAGGTTCGGGAGGAAGTCCGTCTCCGACTGCGACTGGGCTTCCCGGATGTTGATGCCCAGGTCCGTCTCGGCAGCCTTCAGACCCTCATAGCTGGACTGGTTGAACGAGCGGTCATCAAAGCCGCCCTCGTCGGACACAATGCAGGCGGTGAAGTCACTGTTCGCGCTGCCCGCTGCCTCGGAGGATCCATCCTCTTCTTCAGGTGCGGCGCCACAGCCGGAGAGCAGGAGCGCCGAAACGCCGAGCATGGCGGCGGAAACGCCTGCATTGCGCTTGAAGCTGCGCGGGAAGTTCTTCAATTTTCCTCCAGGAATGAAAATGGGTGCCACACGCAGAAATACTCTGTTCCTGCAGGTCCCGGGAAGGGCCGCGGTCGCGTGGTGCAGCGTTCCGTCCATCGGTGGATCGCGGCATGCCTATCCTATGGGCTGCAACACACCCTGTGATCCACATAACCGTACGGAGGGGACATTGTTTACATGTTGTTATTATTCGCAAGCAAATGACACGGATTGTCTCTGTATTACTTGCGGTTAAGCCGCAGCCTGGTACCGGGACCAGGGACTAGTGCCGGAGGCCCCGGGCGGCACGCACGGCAGCGGCGGCCATGACGCTCACACCGCAGCTGATGGACAGCTCATCGGGATTGTAGTCCCCGCGGTGCAGGTCATAGGTTTCACCACCGGGGGTCCGCGTGCCCAGCCGCATCAGGGCGCCGGGAACGGCCTGCGTCATCCAGGCGAAGTCCTCCCTCCCATCGACTGCGGGGCCAGGACTATGGAGTCCTCCCCCAGCTCGGCACGGGCCGCGGCTTCGAGCAGGCTGGTCTCTGCGTCGGTATTGATGACCGGCGGCACGCCCCGGGTATGCTCCAGGCTGACCTCAACACCGAAGGGTGCCGCAGTCTGCCGCACGACGTCGTCCAGCAGTTCCCCTGCCGAGTACCAGGCCTCCGCATCGAGGCAGCGCATCGTGCCGGACATGAACCCGTGGCCCGGAATGGCGTTGGGGGCGGAACCGGCGTGCATTTGCCCCCAAACCACCGAAACGCCGCTGCGCACGTCGATGCGGCGGGACAGCACCGCGGGGACGCTGACGGCGATCTCCGCCAGCGCAAACACCAGATCCTCGGTGAGGTGAGGCCGGGAAGTGTGCCCGCCCCGGCCTGTCAGTTCAATCCGGATGGTGTCCGAGGCGGAGGTGATGGCCCCGATTCGGGTGCCCACCGAGCCGGCGTCAATCCGGGGATCGCAGTGCAGGGCCACAATTCTCGGCAACCCCTCCAGCACGCCCTGCCGGATGACTCCCAGCGCTCCGCCGGGCATGACTTCCTCCGCCGGCTGGAAAATGATCCGGACGCGTCCGCCGAGGTTTCCCGCCGCGTGCAGCTTGGCAAGGACCAGCGCCGATCCCACCATGACGGTGGTGTGGATGTCGTGGCCGCACGCGTGGGTAATGCCTGTATTAACGGAGGCATAGGGAAGGTTCGTTTCTTCAAGCACCGGCAGCGCGTCAATGTCCGCGCGCAGCCCGATCCGAAGCGGCCCCTCACCGATGTCGACATAGGCACCGGTGCCCTCCAGGCGGACGGGGTGCAGTCCGGCCCCTTCGAGGGCTTCCACGATCCTGTCAGTGGTCCTGAACTCCTTCGTCGACAGCTCCGGGTGCCGGTGCAGGTCCCGCCGGAAGGCAATCAGCTCCCCCAGCAGCGGAGCAACGCTGCCGCGCATTGACGGAACCGGGGAACTGTTGAGTGGGATCGTAGGCACAAATTCAAGATTAGCCACTGAGGCTGCTGTTGCGGGAACCGTGTGACGATCTTCAGCGCCAACGGCACCGGGTTGGCGCTGTTCAGCGGTTACAGGACGTCGGTGTCACCGCTGGCCTTGAGGTGCTCCACAGCCTTCTTGACCTCCTGCGCGTGCTCCTTCGTGGTGACCAGCAGGGCGTCCAGGGTGTCGACAATGACCACGTCCTCAATGCCGATCAGCGCGATGACCCGCTTGGTGTCGGAGACAACGATGCCGGAGGCGTTTTCCGAATACACCCGCGCGCCTTCACCCATGACGGTAAGGTCGCTGTTCTCCGCCGCGGGGTTGAGCCGTCCGATGGCAGCAAAGTCGCCGACGTCGTCCCAGCTGAAGATGCCCGGGATCATGGCAACGTCCCCGGCCGCCGCTGCGGGCTCCGCGACCGCGTAGTCGATGGCGGTCTTGGGCAGCGTGGGCCAAACCCGGCGCACCACGTCACGCCGCGACGGGGTGTCCCAGGCATCGGCGATTTCCATCAGGCCGCTGTGAAGTTCGGGTTCGTTGGCTCTCAGGTGCTTGAGCATGAGGGCCACGGGAGCGACAAACATTCCGGCGTTCCAGCTGTAGCGGCCGTTCGCCAGGTAGGTGCGGGCAACGTCCGCGGAGGGCTTTTCGACGAATTCCACCACGGCGTGCGCGCTGGGGGCGCCGGCGATATCCAGGGTGTCTCCCGCGCGGATGTATCCGAAACCGGTGGCAGCGTGCGTGGGGTGGATTCCGATGGTGACGATGTATCCCTGCGCCGCCGTATGGATAGCTTCCCGGACGGCGTCCTGGAACACGTCGACCGGTGCGATGACCTGGTCCGCGGCGAAGGATCCCATAATGATGTCCGGGTCCCGCTTGTAAAGGATGGCTGCCGCCAGGCCGATGGCCGCCGCCGAGTCCTTGGGCTCCAGCTCCAGGACCAGGTTTTCGCTGGTGATTTCCGGAAGCTGCTTCCGTACCGCCTGCCGGTGCAGGGTTCCCGTGACAACCATGACGCGGTCCCCGCTGAGCGGGCGCAGCCGGTCGTAGGTGGCCCGGATGAGCGTGGAGCCGGAGCCCGTCAGGTCATGCAGGAACTTCGGAGCGGCCGCACGGGACAGCGGCCACAGCCGTGTTCCTACGCCGCCGGCGGGAATGACGCCGTAAAAGCGGTTCAAATCCGCGGAGGGAAGGTTGGGTTCTACCGGTTCTGTACTCATCAGAGCCAAGATTAGCCGACGCGGCCGGGCGCCGGCCGGAGGCAGGTCCGCCAGCACTGCCTGAATGTAACGAGCGTCACAGGATAGGGCCGCCTAAATTGAAAGCGCTCAGCGGGGCACCTAGATTATGCTTGAGCTTATATTGCTGTCGCACCGGCGTCATCACTGCGTGGAAGACACGCCAGCGCCGCTGCGTCGCAGGGAGGAAAATTCAGTGTCGAAGTTACCAGCAGGCACTCTCTACCGCGGCCGCGAAGGCCAGTGGTCGTGGGTTGCACACCGCATTACCGGCGTGGTGATTTTCTTCTTCCTTTTGGTCCACGTGTTGGATACCTCGCTGGTGCGGGTGTCGCCGGAGGCCTACAACGTCGTGATCGGCGCATACAAGAACCCCATCATGGGCCTCGGCGAGCTCGGTCTCGTCGCCGCCATCGTGTTCCACGCCTTCAACGGCGTGCGTGTGATCCTGATCGATTTCTGGAAGAAGGGCCCCAAGTACCAGCGCCAGATGCTGTGGAGCGTTGTCGGACTTTGGGCTATCACCATGATCGGCTTCTCCATTCGCCACCTTCCCATCGTTTTCGGGGGTCACTAAGCCATGAGCACCACAACCAATGACGCCGCCTCCATCGAGGCTCCCCGCTCCGGCCGCATCGCCCCGAGATACGCCCGCACGCCGGGCGGCAAAGGCAACTTCGAGATGTTGGCATGGCTGTTCATGCGCATCTCCGGTGCCATCCTGATTGTCCTGATCTTTACGCACCTCTTCGTGAACCTCATGGTCGGCGACGGCATCCAGGCCGTCGACTTCGGTTTCGTAGCCGGCAAGTGGGCCAGCCCGCTCTGGCAGGTCTGGGACCTGGTCATGCTGTGGCTAGCAATGCTGCACGGCACCAACGGCGTCCGCGTCATCATTAACGACTACGCGGACAAGAACACCACCCGGATGACGCTCAAGAGCATCCTCTACATTGCTTCGCTCGTGATAATCGTGCTCGGCACCCTGGTGATCTTCACCTTCGATCCCTGCCCCGCCGGAGCTCCCGCAGATCTCCTCGCGGACTTCTGCAACGCCTAGCCGCAGCGTCCGCGTCCACCCGGGCGCGGACCACCACGAACGTTTTCCACGTAACAACAGAAAGAGCATCTGGTATGCAGGTCCATAAGTACGACGTCGTAATTGTCGGCGCCGGCGGCGCCGGTATGCGTGCCGCCATCGAATCCGGCCAGCGCGCACGTACGGCGGTACTGACCAAGCTGTACCCCACCCGCTCGCACACCGGTGCAGCACAGGGCGGCATGTGCGCAGCACTGGCCAACGTCGAAGAAGACAACTGGGAGTGGCACACCTTTGACACGGTCAAGGGCGGCGACTACCTCGTAGACCAGGACGCAGCGGAGGTTATGGCCAAGGAGGCCATCGACGCGGTCCTGGATCTGGAAAAGATGGGCCTGCCGTTCAACCGCACGCCCGAAGGCCGGATCGATCAGCGCCGCTTTGGCGGCCACACCCGCGACCATGGCAAGGCGCCGGTCCGCCGGGCGTGCTACGCAGCTGACCGCACCGGCCACATGATCCTGCAGACGCTGTACCAAAACTGCGTCAAGCACAACGTGGAGTTCTACAACGAGTACTACGTGCTCGACCTGCTGACCGTCGAGGACAGCTTTGGCCAGAAGCGCGTTGCCGGTGTCGTGTCCTACGACCTGGCCAGCGGAGAACTGCACGTTTTCCAGGCCAAGTCCGTTGTGTTCGCCTCCGGTGGCGCCGGAAAAGTCTTCAAGACCACATCCAATGCCCAAACCCTCACCGGTGACGGCATGGCCATCGCGTTCCGCCGCGGCATCCCCCTGGAAGACATGGAGTTCTTCCAGTTCCACCCGACCGGCCTCGCCGGCCTGGGCATCCTGCTTTCCGAAGCAGCACGCGGCGAAGGTGCCATCCTGCGCAATTCGGAGGGTGAGCGCTTCATGGAGCGTTACGCCCCGACCATCAAGGATCTGGCCCCGCGTGACATTGTTGCCCGTTCCATGGCCAACGAAGTCCGTGAAGGCCGCGGCTGCGGCCCGAACAAGGACTATGTCCTGCTGGACCTGACACACCTGGAGCCGGCACACATTGATGCCAAGCTCCCGGACATCACCGAGTTCGCCCGCACGTACCTCGGCGTGGAGCCCTACACCGAGCCGGTACCGGTCTTCCCGACGGCCCACTACGCCATGGGCGGCATCCCCACCAACATCAAGGCCGAGGTTCTGCAGGACAATGACACCGTTGTCCCGGGGCTTTACGCGGCTGGAGAAGTTGCCTGCGTGTCGGTGCACGGCTCCAACCGCCTGGGCACCAATTCGCTGCTGGACATCAACGTGTTCGGCAAGCGCGCCGGTATCCAGGCCGCCGAGTACGCCCTGACCGCTGATTTCGTGGACCTGCCGGAGAATCCGGAAGCCACCACCATCGGGATGCTGGACCTGGTCCGTAATTCCGAGGGCACCGAGCGGGTTGCCGAAATCCGCCGGGACCTGCAGAACACCATGGATGCCAACATGCAGGTGTTCCGCTCCGCAGAAACCCTGAACCAGGTGCTGACTGACATTGCCTCGCTCGAAGAGCGGTACAAGAAGATCAGCGTCCAGGACAAGGGCAAGCGCTTCAACCTGGACCTGCTGGAAGCCGTGGAGCTGGGCTTCCTGCTGGAACTGGCCAAGGTGATGACCGTGGCAGCCCTGCACCGTGAAGAATCACGCGGCGGACACTTCCGCGAGGACTTCCCCGAGCGGGACGACGAGAATTTCATGAAGCATTCGATGGCGTACAAGGTTGATGAAGCTGCCAATGACGAGCACACCGCCGGCATTCGGCTGGACACCAAGCCGGTCATCTTCACGCGCTACGAGCCAATGGTGAGGAAGTACTAATGACAACGGAAATCGCGGAGCCAGCCTCCAAGATCGAACTCCCGGAATCTGTGGGCGGGGACATCCCCTCCTTTGAAATCACGCTCAAGGTCCGCCGCTACAATCCCGAGGTTTCCGACGAAGCCTACTGGGATGAGTGGAAGCTGACCATGTACGGCACCGACCGTGTGCTGGACGCGCTGCACAAGGTCAAGTGGGAGCACGACGGTTCCGTGACCTTCCGGCGCTCCTGCGGCCACGGCGTCTGCGGCTCCGATGCCATGCGCATCAACGGACGCAACCGTCTGGCCTGCAAGACCCTCCTGAAGGACCTGGACACCTCCAAGCCGATCCTCGTCGAACCCATCAAGGGCCTGCCGGTGGAAAAGGACCTGATCGTGGACATGGAGCCGTTCTTCCAGTCCTACCGGGAGATCATGCCGTTCCTCATCAGCAAGGGCCACGAGCCCACGAAGGAGCGCCTGCAGTCCGCCGAGGACCGTGAGCGCTTTGACGACACCACCAAGTGCATCCTGTGCGCCGCGTGCACGTCCTCGTGCCCGGTGTTCTGGACTGACGGCCAGTACTTTGGTCCGGCCGCCATCGTGAACGCGCACCGCTTCATCTTCGACTCGCGCGATGATGCCGGAGACATGCGCCTGGAAATCCTGAACGACAAGGAAGGCGTGTGGCGCTGCCGCACCACCTTCAACTGTTCCGAAGCATGCCCCCGCGGCATCCAGGTCACCAAGGCCATTGCCGAGGTCAAGCAGGCCATCCTGAGCCGCTCGGTCTAGCAGCGCCTAACACCGCGCGGGAGGCGGCGTCTCCAGTCCGTTACGGCTGGGGACGCCGCCTTTCCGCTGCCCACCCGCATTCCCCGTTTAAGGTACGTTCCCATGCCATCCTTTGAATCCGTTTCGTTTCCCGGCACCAACAACACCACGCTGGCCGGCACTGTCGACGTGCCCGACGGCGAGCCGCGGGGCTGGGCGGTTTTCTGCCACGGATTCACGCTGGGCAAGAACAGTGCAGCCGCATCGCGGATCTCCAGGCCCTCGCCGGGCACGGCATCGGTGTCCTGCGCTACGACGCGGCCGGCCTCGGCGGCTCCAGCGGAGCGTGGGAAGACGGCACGTTCAGCACCAAAGTGGCTGACATCCGCAGCGCCGTCGAGTTCCTGCGCGGACAGGGCCACAGCGTGTCCCTGCTGATCGGTCACTCTCTCGGGGGCGCGGCAGCCCTCGCCGCGGCTTCGGGCATTCCGGACCTTGAGGCCGTGGTGACGATCGGTGCCCTTTCCGCCCCGCCCACGTGCTGCACCTGTTCGAAGACGACATGCCAGCCATCCGGGAGCAGGGATCCGCACAGGTGGAGCTGGGCGGGCGGAGCCTGCAGATCCGGGAGCAGCTGCTCAACGACCTGTCGGCGCATGATCTGTCCGGGTGTATCAGCGGCCTGCACCTGCCCCTGCTCGTCATGCACTCCCCCACCGACACCACCGTGGGCATCGACAATGCCAGTGAGATCTTTTCGCTGGCGAAACACCCGCGGAATTTTATTTCCCTGGAAGGCAGCGATCATCTGATGGTGGACAAGGCCCAAACCAGCCGTGCGGCCGACATCATCGCCGCCTGGGCCGGTGTTTACCTCTCCGCTGCCGGAAACAAGCCAAACTAGGCCCGGAGCGCGACTTCTTCACGGAGCTTCCACAGCCCGGTGGCATCATGCTCGAACAGTCCAATGGTGTTCACGGTGAAGCGGGCATCATAGTGGCGCAGCTGGTTCATGGCGGCATCCATGCCGGCTTCACTTACGTCGTGGGCCACCGTGACGTGGGGGTGATAGGGAAAGGGCAGATCCCGTGCCAGCGGCCCGCTCTGCATTTCCTTGTGCAGGGCCGTGCACTCGTCGTAGCCGTCCTCCAGCTGGAGGTACACGACCGGCGATACGGGACGGAACGTCGCGGTGCCGCGCAGGGAGATGTCGAACGGGGAATGGTTGGCCGCTACCCGGCGCACGTGCTCCGCGGAGGCTTCCCAATCGTTTGTTTCCGTGGTCGTGACCAGCGTGATATGCGCCGGAATGACCGCGGCCATGGGATCACCGAAGGACGCCCTCGCGCGGCGCAGTTCCGTAGCCATCGGCTCGGGAACCCCAATGACGATCCCCACGCAGGTGCACACGGGCTCGTCCAAGGCGCCGTCGACGCCGTCGGCGGTATCTGCACGGATCAGTGGATTCCAAAGACTCATGGATCAGACCGCGGTGGAACCCAAAGGTAGGAAGCCTACTTTGTTGTACACATCGGCCAGTGTAACCGATGCCGTTTCCCGGGCCTTGGAGGCCCCCACAGCCAGCAGCCGGTCAAGCTCCGCCGGATCTTCGAGCAGGTACAGCGCACGCTCGCGGATCGGGCGGACGTGCTCGGTGACGGCCTCGGCCAGGTCCACCTTGAGGTGGCCGTACATTTTCCCCTCGTACTCCTTTACCAGCGTGTCCACGCTCCGCCCCGTGACCAGGGAGAAGATGGACAGCAGGTTGGAGATCCCGGGCTTGGCTTCACGGTCGAACCTGATCTCGGTGCCGTCATCGGTGACGGCGGACTTGATCCGTTTGGCTATCACCTTGTCCGGATCCAGCAGGTTAATGAGCCCTGCAGGTGACGCGGCGGACTTGGACATCTTCGCTGCGGGATTCTGCAGGTCGTAGATTTTTGCCGCAGCCTTCTGCACAAAGACTTCGGGAATGGTGAAGGTCTCGCCGTAGCGGGAGTTGAACCGCTTGGCCAGGTCCCGGCTGAGCTCCACGTGCTGGCGCTGGTCCTCGCCCACCGGCACGCCCTGGGGGTTGTACAGCAAAATGTCGGCAACCTGGAGGATCGGATACGTGAACAAGCCAACGGACGCGGCGTCGGCGCCGAACCGCTGCTGCTTGTCCTTGAACTGGGTCATCCGGGAGGCTTCGCCGAAACCGGTCAGGCAGTTCAGGACCCAGGCGAGCTGCGCGTGCTCGGGAACCTGGGACTGCACGAAGAGGGTGGCTTTGTCGACGTCGACGCCGCCGGCAATGTACTGGGCTGCGGTGACCCGCGTCCGCTGACGCAGATCGGCGGGGTCCTGGGGGACGGTGATCGCGTGCAGGTCCGGAATGAAGAAGTAGGCGTCGTATTCTTCCTGCAGCCGGACCCAGTTCACCAGCGCGCCGAGGTAGTTGCCCAGGTGCAGCGAGTCTGCGGAGGGCTGCATCCCCGAAAGGATGCGCTGGCGGCGGGTTGTTGTGGATGTGCTCATGTTGTGGCCCTTAGAACTGGTAGTCGACCACTACGGGGGCGTGGTCCGAGAAGCGGCTGTCGTAGGTGGCGGCACGGTCGACGACGGCGGAAACGGCGCGTTCGGCCAATTCGGGCGTCGCCAGCTGGTAGTCAATGCGCCAACCGCTGTCGTTGTCGAAGGCCTGGCCGCGCCAGGACCACCAGGTGTAGGGGCCGGGAACCTCGCCCGCCAGCTTGCGGGCGACATCCGTGTAGCCGATCTCATCGCTGAAGAACCGGTCAAAGTAGGCGCGCTCATCGGGCAGGAACCCGGCCCGCTTGACGTTGCCCTTCCAGTTCTTGATGTCCAGCGTGGTGTGCCCGACGTTCAGGTCTCCGACCACCACGACATAGTCGCTCTGCTGCCTCAGCGCGGGCAGCCGTTCGGTCATGACGTCCAGGAAGCGGTACTTGTCCGTCTGCTTGGGGGTGTCCACCTCGCCGGAGTGAACGTAGGCGCTGACCACGGTCAGCAGCTTCTCCGCGCCGTCCACCGGAATCTTGAAGTCGGCCTCGACCCAGCGTCCGGACTGCGCAAAGTACTCGTCGCCGATGTGTTCGCGGGTGGCCGCGGGGGCGGTCCGGGAAGCAATGGCCACGCCGGCGCGGCCCTTGCCTCCGCCTCGGCGTGCAGGATGTGCCACTCATCGCCGAGAAGTTCGCGCACCACGGCGTCGGGGGCGCGGACCTCCTGCAGGCAAAGGATGTCCACCCCGCGCTCTGCCAGCCAGTCGGCCATACCGCGCTTGTACGCGGCACGGATGCCGTTCACGTTCACTGTCGCAATGCGCAGTGCCGTTGCCGGACCGGTGGATTCTCCTGCTGATGCCAAACTCACGCGAATAACCATACTCCTCAGTAGCAATGCGGTTCATCTTGGACCGCGGACTGCAGCGCGGCGCGGGGACGCCGGTGGACGTCCTAGTCCACCAGGGTGCCCTCAACCGGGCCGCCGTCGTCCTTCTTGATCATGGAACGCGCGTTGTGGGACGTGATTTCGATCGTCTCCAGAGCGCGGCTGACCTGGTCTTCGTCCTTGCCGAGGTTGTCACGGATGACGCGGGCCTGCACCTGGACAATCTTGAAGCTGTGATCGAGCTTCTGGTCACGGATGGTGGTCGCTTCGTCTACAACCTGCACCGAGGGGGATCCCCCGGCGGCCCTGGTCAGCGTGTCCTGCGCTTCGGCCAGCTTCGCGCCGGCCTTGCGGGCCGCGCCGCGGACGCTGAACACCACAAAGGCAAACAGGCACAGCCACCCCAGCGAAATAATGACGACGAGCCACCCGACGACGTCGTTCTCGTTTGCCGCGAACACCACGGCAACCAGGAAGACGAGCAGCATGAGGGTCATGCCGTAGGTTGCCATTTTCTGGCTCACCCCGCGGCGGGCTTTGGACTTGGGCTGCGGCTTGTTGCCGTTGGGGAGCGACTGCATGGCTTCATTGTCTCAAACTCGGAGCCCAGCCGTTAAACCGTCCTCCCGGGGCGAAATCGGAGTGTCTTCGGCTACCAGGCCACAAGGCAGAACGGGTGGCCTGCGGGGTCAAGGAAAACCCGGAAGGACTCGGTGCCGCTGTCCATGCCGGTGGCTCCCAGCGCCAGGACCTGCGCTTCGGCGAGGTCCAGGTCGGCCACCTTTACGTCCAGGTGCAGCTGCTGCGGGATTTCCTGTCCGGGCCACTGCGGCGGCGTGTAACCGGAGACCTGCTGGAAGGCGAGCGCCGGCCGGTCCGGGGCGTCGCCAATGGTGATCCAGGATCCGTCGGCCTCATGCTCCACCCGGATCATGCCCAGGAGGTCCTCGTAAAAGGACGCGAGGGAATCCGGGTCCGGGCAGTCAAAGACTGTGGCATGCCAGGATCCGATCATCAGCCTTCTCCTTTACTCCAGTCTGTATCCAGCGAAGGACCTCCGCAGCTGCCTGCGTGCGGCGGGCGCGTCGGCAGCTTACTGCGTGGTGTACGCCCCGTCCACGGCGTACTGCGCCCCGGTGACGAAGGCCGCCCGCTCGGAGAGCAGGAACAGGACAACCTGCGCCACCTCGCCGGCAGTGCCCAGTCTCCTGCGGGGTGCATCCCCACCAGCGACGCGTAGGCCTCCTCCGGGAGTGCTTCGAGCAGCGGGGTGTCGATGTAGCCGGGATGCACCGAGTTGATGCGGATGCCCTGGCTGGCGTAGCCGAGCGCCGCGGCGCGCGTCATTCCGGTCACGCCGTGCTTGGCGGTGACGTAGGGGACGGCGGTTGCGGATCCCACCAGCCCCAGGATGGAGGACATATTGACGATGGCTCCCCCGCCCGCCTTCTGCATTTCCGGAATTTGGTAGTACATCCCGTAGAACACCGAGTTCAGGTTGACGTCGATCACCCGGCGGTAGCCCTCCAGGTCAATCTCCGTCACCAGTCCCAGCGGACCGCTGATGCCGGCATTGTTGAAGGCCAGGTGCAGTCCGCCGAATTCGCTGACCGCGGTGTCCACGGCACCCTTGACGTCCTCCGCCCGGCCGACGTCCCCCACGGACGGAACCGCGGTTCCGCCGGCCTCGGAAATCTGGTGTACCACGGCCTGTGCCGCTTCCAGATCGAGGTCATTGACGACGACGCTGGCGCCCTCTGCCGCCAGCGCCACCGCGGCGGCCCGGCCGATTCCCGACCCCGCACCCGTTACCAGGGCGGTTTTTCCCGTGAACTGGTCAGCCATTGGAACTCCTCAAGGTTGGTGCGGTTCACACGGCACCGGCACAGGTCCCGCTTCCGTTTCCATGATTCCGTGCCTCCGTCCGAAGCGGAAGGGACGGGGCAGGGGTGGGCACCGGGAGCACCGGAACTGGCGGGCCGGGCCTGGCGGTGCCAGACTGGCCCGATGCAAATCGTCATTTCCAGCGGGGACATCACGGCCAACACCTCCGATGTCATCGTGAACGCAGCGAATTCCTCCCTGCTGGGCGGCGGAGGCGTGGACGGCGCCATCCACCGGGCAGCGGGGCCGGAACTCCTGGCGGCCTGCCGGGAACTGCGCTCCACGGACCTGCCGGCCGGGCTGCCCACCGGCCAGTCCGTGGCAACGGAGGCCTTTGCGCTGCCGGCGCGCTGGGTGGTGCACACCGTGGGGCCCAACGCGCACGCCGGCGAGACAGACCCCGAGCTGCTGCGCTCCTGTTTTCGCACCGCTCTGGCCACCGCTGAGGAGCTGGGGGCGGAGAGCATCGCCTTTCCGGCCGTCAGCGCCGGCGTGTACGGGTGGGACCCGGAGACGGTTGCCGACACCGCATTCCAGGAACTCCTGGCCCACGAGCCGCAGACCCTGCAGCGCGCCGAAATGGTGCTGTTCAATGACCGGCTCGCGGACCTCTTCCGGCGCCGGCTGAGGAAGCTGGCAGGGTAGAACCTAACGCTGCTACTTCAGGAACAGCTGTTACTTCAGGAACAGGGCACGCAGGCGCCGGGTGGTCACCACCAGGCCCAGGGCGATCATCACCAGGAAGTACAGCAGGTGCCCGGCCGTCCCCCAGCTGATCATGCCCACGCTGATCTGCCGCATCATCTCCACCCCGTGCCAGAGCGGCAGCGCCTGGATAAACCACTGGACGCCCTCCGGGTACACGCTGAGCGGATAGAACGTCGCGGAGAACAGGAACATGGGGAGCATCACGAAGCTCACCCAGTCCAGCTGTTGAAAGGTCTTCATGTAGCTGGTGACCGCCATGCCGAAGGACGCAAACCCGAAGGCCACCACCACGGCGGCTGGAATCATGAGCAGCGCCCAGGGCGAGGTGATCAACCCCATGGCACCCATCACGGCCGTGAACCCGGTGGCGTACATGGCACCGCGGAGCAGGGCCAGCAGAATTTCCCCGAGCGCGACGTCGAGCGGTCCCAGCGAGGTCGCCAGCATGCCTTCGTAGAGCTTGGCGAAGTTGAGCTTGAAGAACACGTTCATGGTGGAGTCGTAGACCGCGCCGTTCATGGCGGAGACCGCCAGCAGCGCCGGGGCAATGTAGTTGGCATAGCCAATCTGCTCGCCGCCCGGCCCGGCCACGGTGCCGATCAGGGAGCCGAGCCCGATGCCCATGGCCACCAGGTAGAGCACCGGCTCCACGAAGCCGCTGATCATCACGGCCCAGTTGCTGCCCCAGGTGGCCTTTAGCCCGCGGGCGAACACGGAACGGATGTTCCGGGCATAGAGGGACCCCAGAAAACGGTCCTTCGGGTCCAGCTGGGCGGGTGCCAGGCGCGGCGGCGACACCGTGTGTTCTGCGGTCATTTTCCCAGCCTCCGGGTGAAGTTCCGGCGCGCCAGGGCCCAGCCTGCCAGGGCGAGCAGCACCAGGTACGCCACGTGGACTGCAGTCAGGGCTGCCGGCTCCGTGTGGCCGTAGCTCAGGATCCGGCCCAGTTCAGTGGAGTGCCACAGGGGAGAAATCCAGCCGATCCAGCGAATGGCTCCGGGCAGCGATTCCAGCGGGAAGAAGGTGCCGGAGAACAGGAACAGCGGCATGACGATGAAGCGCTGCACCATGGCGAACTGGCCTTTGTCCTCTTCCAGCTTGGCGCTGAAAGCCATCAGCGGCAGTCCGAAGGCCATGCCGCCCAGGATCGCGCTGAAGATCATCAGCCAGCCGGTGCCTGGTTGCTCCACGGCTCCGAAGATCAGCAGGAAGGCGAAGTACGTGCCGGTGGTGATCAGCAGACGCACGCCGAACCCGAGAACGTGCCCGTCCACCAGCTGCGCGCTGGACAGCGGGGAGGCGTTGGGACCGTAGTACGTCCGGTGCCATTTGAACCCGCCCATCACCGTGTAGGTGTTTTCCTCGCTGGCCACCATGATGGCCGCCGTGGCCAGCAGTGCCGGTGCCACGAAGACCAGGTAGGACACGGTGGTGCCGTCCCCGGCGTCAAACGCCGCTCCGTTGGTGTCCACCAGCGAAGCCAGGCCCACGCCCATACCGAAGAGATACACCAGGGGTGTTCCCACAGCGGTCATGAGCACGGTCCAGCCGTACCCGCGCATCCGCCGGATCCACATATCGGCGTAGTAGAAGGCGCCGAAGCGGCGTACTCTCACGGCGGTCTGCTCCGGGGTCAGCGGAGAGCGCAGCCCCAGGACGGCATGATGGGCATCGGCCGCAGGGGTGCCGCCGGAAAGCTGCTGCTCAGTCAACGAGGCTCCGTCCGGTGAGCCGGAGGAACACGTCTTCCAGCGAGGAGCGGCGCACCAGTGAGGTGATGGGATGCAGCCCGCGGGAGCTGACCGCCTCCAGTGCCGCCTCGCCGTCGTTCGCGTAGATCAGAACCCGGTCCGGCAGCGTCTCGAGCCGTTCGCCGATGCCTTCCAGCTCACGCGCCACCGTGGTGTTGCGCTCGGAGCCGAAGCGCAGCTCCACCACCTCGCGGGTGGAATGTTCGCGGATCAGCGCGGCCGGCGACCCTTCAGCCATGATCGCGCCCTTGTCCACCACGATCAGCCGGTCACACAGCTGCTCGGCCTCATCCATGTAGTGCGTGGTGAGGATCAGCGTTACGCCCGCTTCCTTGAGGCGGAACAGCCGGTCCCAGAGAATGTGCCGGGCCTGCGGATCGAGCCCGGTGGTCGGTTCGTCCAGCAGGAGGATCTTGGGATCGTTGATGAGGGACCGGGCGATGGTCAGCCGCCGCTTCATGCCCCCGGAGAGGGAATCCACCCGGGCCCCGGCCTTGTCCGCGAGCTGGGCAAACTCCAGCAGTTCATCGGCCTTGGGCTGCAGGTAGCTCTTGGGCAGGCCGAAGTACCGGCCGTAGGCCAGCAGGTTGTCCCGCACCCGCAGGTCCTCATCCAGGTTGTCCTGCTGCGGCACCACGCCCAGGTGTGCCCGGACCTCGGGGCCGTACCGGTCGGGGTCCAGGCCCATGATGCTGAGGTCACCGGAGGTGCGCGAGGACACGCCGCCGATCATTTTCATGGTGGTGGATTTGCCGGCGCCGTTGGGGCCGAGAAGCCCAAAGGACTCGCCGGCGGGTACTTCGAAACTGATGCCGTCCACGGCATTAAAAGTGCCGTAGGTCTTGCGTAGGTTCCGGGCGGAAATGACGGTGGAGGAGGCGGTCCGGGGGACAGTCGGGGTTGATGTGATCTGCGGCACTCGAACAGCGTAATGCACCCGCGTGCCGCTGCGGAACAGGCACGGCCGGGCGGGGCGGGAAACTGGGTTCCCGTCCTGCCCGGCCGCAGTATGGCTGGCGGTGGTGCCCGCCTAGGCGAGGACCCCTGCCGCGCGTTCCGCAGCCTCCACCACGTTGGAGAGCAGCATGGCACGGGTCATCGGCCCCACTCCCCCGGGGTTGGGGAAATCCAGGACGCGACGTCGGCCGCGGCCTTCTCCACGTCACCGGTGAGGGTGGTCTTGCCGGTCTCCGGGTCGGTAACGCGGGTGACCCCCACATCCAGCACGATCGCGCCGGGCTTGAGATCCTCGGCCTTGATCATTTCCGGGAATCCGGCTGCGGCCACCACCACGTCAGCTTCGCGCAGGTGCTCGAAGAGGTCCACGGTTCCGGTGTGCGCCAGGGTTACCGTGGCGTTGATCGGACGGCGGGTCAGCAGCAGCCCCAGCGGGCGGCCCACGGTGACGCCGCGCCCCACCACCAGGACGTTCTTGCCGTTCAGGGAAATGCCGTTGCGCACCAGCAGCTGCACAATTCCGTGCGGAGTGCACGGCAGCGGCGAGGTCATGGAATCGCTGACGTTCAGGACCAGCCGGCCCAGGTTCACCGGGTGCAGCCCGTCCGCGTCCTTTTCCGGAGCAATCCGTTCCAGGATGGCGTTGGTGTCGATGTGCGCCGGCAGGGGCAGCTGCACGATGTATCCGGTGGTGGCGGGATCCGCGTTCAGCTCGTCGATGACCTTTTCCAGGTCTTCCTGGCTGATGTCTTCCGGCAGGTCGCGGCGGATGGAATTGATGCCCACCTGTGCGCAGTCCTTGTGCTTGCCGCCCACGTAGGAGTGGCTGGCGGGATCGTCGCCCACCAGTACCGTTCCCAGTCCGGGCGTGACGCCGTATTCGTCCTTCAGGACCCGCACGCGCTCGGCAAGTTCGTCCTTAATGTCCCGGGCGGCCTTGCGCCCGTCCAGGATTTGCGCCGCCACCGGAGTTCCGAAGGCAGTTTTTCCTTCTTTTCCCAGCCCAGGTTGACGCTGTCATTTTCCGTGGTTTCCGTGACGGAACCTTCCATGTTGTTGCCCTTCTCCATGCTTGTTACCACTCTTCCTGTCCCGGATACAGCGGGAAATTCCCGGCGAGGGCGGTGACCCGCGCCCGCAGTGCCTCGACGTCCGGGGACGGTTTCAGAGCCGCGGCGATGATCTCGGCCACCTCGGTGAACTCCGCGGCACCGAATCCACGGGTGGCCAGGGCCGGCGTGCCGATCCGCAGGCCCGAGGTCACCATCGGCGGCCGCGGATCAAGGGAACCGAATTGCGGTTTACCGTGATGCCCACGGAGTGCAGCAGGTCTTCGGCCTGCTTGCCGTCCAGCGCAGAGTGGCGCAGGTCCACCAGGATCAAATGGACGTCCGTGCCGCCGGTGAGCACCGAGACGCCGTGTTCGGCGACGTCGAGCGCCGTGAGGCGGCCGGCGATGATCCGTGCGCCCTCGAGGACGCGGTCCTGCCGTTCGCGGAATTCCCCGGAACCGGCAATTTTGAAGGCAACGGCCTTGGCCGCGATGACGTGCATCAGCGGCCCGCCCTGCTGGCCGGGGAAAACACTGGAGTTCAGCTTTTCCCGTACTGCTCCTTCGCCAGGATCACGCCCGACCGGGGGCCGGCCAGGGTCTTGTGCACGGTGGAGGTGACGACGTCGGACGCAGGCACGGGATTCGGATGCAGTCCGGCGGCCACCAGGCCGGCGAAATGCGCCATATCGGTCCACAGGTAGGCTCCCACCTCGTCGGCGATGGAGCGGAAGGCCTCGAAATCCAGCTGCCGGGGATAGGCGGACCAGCCGGCAACGATTACCTGCGGGCGTTCGGCGAGCGCCTGTTCCCGGACCTTGTCCATGTCCACGCGGTGCGTCTGCCCGTCCACCCCGTAGGCGGCCACCTCATAGAGCTTGCCGGAGAAGTTCAGCTTCATGCCGTGGGTCAGGTGCCCGCCGTGCGCCAGGTTCAGGCCCATCAGCTTGTCCCCGGGCTGGATCAGCGCGGCCAGCGCCGCAGCATTGGCGGAGGCCCCGGAATGCGGTTGAACGTTGGCGAATTCGGCGCCGTACAGGGCCTTGACCCGCTCGATTGCCAGGTTCTCGGCGACGTCCACGTGTTCACAGCCGCCGTAGTAACGGCGGCCGGGGTATCCCTCAGCGTACTTGTTGGTCAGTACGGAGCCCTGGGCTTCGAGGACGGACCGCGGAGCAAAGTTCTCCGACGCGATCATTTCCAGGGTGCCGCGCTGGCGGGCCAGCTCGTCGTTGAGGACGGCGGCAATTTCCGGGTCGACGTCGGACAGCTTGGCGTCGGTCACGGGCTGGGTGGACAGTCTCACAAGGATCTCCTGGGAAAGGGGTGCTATGGGTCAGGCTACCTGCCGGCACCCCCGTGCTCAGAGAACAAGTGAGCGTGCGGGCATGGCCAACAGACGGTGGCTTGACCTCCGGCCCAGGCGTGCGATCCGTGGTCTGTAGTACTTGGCCGCTCCCTGGTGGTGGCCCACCTAACGCCAGTTGCGACTTTTTCATCGTACCGGATCAGGTTCGCGTGCCGCCCAAATGCGTCGAAGTTGGTTCACCGAAAATCCGCCCCCGGAATAGGGGGCAGGGGCCCGCGGGTTGAAGGATGCAGAAACGGACCTTGATGAAAGGGCAGGCACATGGTGCAGGAGCGGACGGTCGACGCGGCGGTCATTGGCGCAGGGCAGGCGGGGCTCAGCGCCGCCTATTACCTGCAGCGCCGCGGACTGGTTCCGGGGCCCGGATTCGTGGTGCTGGATGCCAATGAAGGACCGGGCGGGGCGTGGCGGCACCGCTGGGATTCGCTGACCCTCGGCTCGGTCCACGGGATCCACGACCTTCCGCGGTCCGCCCTGGGCACGCCGGATCCCCTGGAACCGGCGTCGTCGGTGGTCACACGGTACTACGGCAGCTATGAAGCGGAATTTGGGCTGCAGGTGCAGCGGCCGGTCCGGGTGCTAAAGGTCTTCAACCCGGAAGGGACCGGACTGCTCCGCATCGATACCGGCAGCGGGCCGTGGCATGCACGCGCCGTCATCAACGCCACCGGAACCTGGGACAAGCCGCACTGGCCCCGTTATCCGGGGCAGGAGGAATTCCGCGGAACGCAGCTGCACACCCATGACTTCCGCAGTGCTGCGGACTTCGCCGGCCGCAGGGTCCTCGTGGTTGGCGGCGGGACCTCGGCAGTTCAGTTCCTGCTGCAGCTGCGTGAGGCCGGTGCGCATACCGTCTGGTCCACCCGGCGCCCGCCCGAGTTCACCGCCGCGCCTTTTGACACTCAGTGGGGCCGCAGCGTCGAACACCGGGTCAGCGAGCGCACCCGGGCCGGCCTTCCCCGCTGAGCGTCGTGGCCGCCACCAAACTGCCGCTGACACCGCAGTACCGGAAGGGGATCGACGACGGCATCCTCGTCTCCCGCGGCCCGCTGGCCCGGATCACTGCCGGCGGGGCGGTCTTCACCGACGGCAGCACCGCGGAGGCGGACGTTATTCTCTGGGCCACGGGCTTCCGGGCGGCCCTGGACCACTTGGCGCCCTGCAGCTGCGCGAACCCGGAGGCGGCATCCGCATGAACGGCCCGCAGGTGCGGAAACTGCCGAACCTGTTCCTGGTGGGGTACGGGGAATCGTCGTCGACCCTTGGCGCGACGCGGGCCGGACGGGCCGCCGCGACTGCTGCCCTGGAGCTGCTGGAACCGGATTTCCAGACCGGCTGAACCGTCCGGGCACAGCCGCTATTCCACGTCCTCCCAGGAGAATTCCGTCGGACTCCCCTGCTCCCAGTCACGGCGGAGCACCGCATAGGTGACCGAAGCGATCCGGCCGCCGTCCTCCAGCAGCCAGTCCTCCCGGTAGTGAGCTTCCTTGAGGAACCCGGACCGGAGGAAGGTCTTGCGCATGGCAATGTTGTCCTCCCGGGTTCGGCCCGCAAACCGGTGTGCCTCCGGATGTTCGGTGAAGACCAATGAGGTCAGGGCCTGCAGCACGGGAACCCCTGTTCCCTGGCCCCGGACTTCCTCCACCAGGCGCAGGTCAAAAACGGGACACCGGGTCCCCAGCCGCTCCACGATCGCCAGACCCAGCCGCTGGTTGTCTCCGTACACCCAATAGGTACAGACGCCGTCGGCCTCAAAGCGCCCGTCCACAATCAGCCGGCGCACCAGTTCCTCGGACGGCGCAGTGATCCGGTGGTAGGGAAAACTGTTGGTGGTCAGGAACTTGACCAGCTCCTCGACGTCCTTGTCCGAAAGCAGCATGAAGGTTACGTCCATTTCCTTAGCCTAAGCGAGCCCTCCGGGGGCAGGTAACCTTGAAAGGGTGACTGACTTTCCCGTTTCCCCTGCCACCGCAGCCATGGCCCCGGTTCCTTCCGCCTACACCCTGACCCTGTCCTGCCCGGACCAGCCGGGAATCGTCCATGCCGTCTCCGGCGGCCTCGTTGCCGCCCGGGGAAACATCACCGAATCCCAGCAGTACGGCAGCCCGGAAACGGGCACGTTCTTCATGCGCGTCGATTTCACTGCCCCGGGGTCCCACACCGAGGTCCGCGAAACCCTGGCGCCCGTGGCCCGCAAGTTCGGGATGGACTGGCAGCTGCACGCTGCCGGCACCCCGGTGCGCACCCTCATCATGGCATCCAAGTCCGGGCACTGCCTGAACGACCTCCTCTTCCGCCAGCGTGCCGGCACCCTGCCCGTGGAGATCCCGGCCATCGTGTCCAACCATCAGGACCTCGCCGGACTGGCCTCGTTCTACGGCATTCCGTTCCACCACATCCCGGTGGAACCAGGCGGCAAGGAAGCGGCGGAAGACCAGCTGCGCGCCCTGATGCAGGATTTGGACATCGAACTCGTGGTGCTCGCCCGTTACATGCAGATCCTCAGCGACGGGCTGTGCCGTGACCTCTCCGGCCGGGCCATCAACATCCATCACTCCTTCCTGCCCTCGTTCAAGGGCGCCCGGCCCTACCACCAGGCGCATGCCCGGGGCGTGAAGCTTATCGGCGCAACCGCCCACTATGTCACCTCGGATCTGGATGAGGGTCCGATCATCGAACAGGAAGTGATCCGCGTGGACCACGCCCGTTCCGCGCCCCAGCTGGTGGCACTGGGCAGCGACGTCGAGGGCCGGACACTGTCCAAGGCCGTGCAGTGGCACGCCGAACACCGGGTGCTGCTGGACGGAAAGCGGACCATCGTCTTTAACTGAGGCGGGTTCCTTCGGTGCTGTGGAGCCTGCTCCCGCTAGGCTGACCGCATGGCTTACCTTATTCCGCTCCGGGGCCGGACCCCGGACATCGACCCGTCCGTTTTTCTTGCTCCCACTGCTTCGCTGATCGGCGACGTCGTCATGGCCCCGGGATCCAGCGCCTTCTACGGCGTTTGCGTCCGCGGGGATTCAAACTCGATTCGGGTTGGTGCCGGCAGCAACCTGCAGGACAACGTGGTGCTGCACGCCGATCCCGGTTTCCCTACGACTGTGGGCGAACGCGTCAGCATCGGGCACAACGCCGTCGTCCACGGCTGCACCGTCGAGGACGACTGTCTCATCGGAATGAGCGCGACCGTCATGAACGGCGCCGTAGTGGGAACCGGCTCCCTGGTGGCGGCCGGCGCCGTGGTCCTGGAGGGCACCGTCATTCCGCCCCGCTCCCTGGTCGCCGGTGTGCCCGCAAAGGTGCGGCGCCAGCTGACCGAGGAGGAATTTGCCGGAGTGCAGGCCAACGCCGCCACGTACCTCGTGACAGCGGCGGCGCACCGTGAGGCGCTGCAGGAGGACGCTGCCGGCAGGCAATAGCAGGGTGCACGCCTCCGGCTGCGTTCGGACATTGACGGCGGGCCTGGGCGGGAGTTTAGCTGTAGCCAAACACCGCGGCAGCGACAACGAAGTCACCGGGGAGGCACCTGTGCCGGCTCAGAGAAGAGGACCATGTACGTCCCGCATATTCCCCCGCCGCCATGCGCAGCTCCGGGCGCTCCAAACCCGGTGCGGAAAACGGGACGAACCCTGCGGTGGGGAGTGGTCTCGACGGGCGATATTGCCTCCAAGGTCACTGAGGATATCGCCCGTCTGGAGGACGCGGTCCTGCAGGCCGTCAGCTCCCGGCAGGAAGCATCCGCGGTGGAGTTTGCGGACCGGTTCGGTATTGCGCGTGCCTGCTTCGACAACGAACAGGGGAAGGGACACCGGCAACTGATCGATGATCCGGAGGTCGACGTCGTCTACGTGGCTGCTCCGCACGCCCAGCACTACGAAATTTCCCGGGCTGCCCTGCTGGCCGGAAAGCATGTGCTTTGCGAAAAGTCGCTGACCGTCAATGCCCGGGAAGCGGAAGACCTCATCGCCATTGCGTCCACCCGCGGGCTTTTCCTCATGGAAGCTGTGTGGACCCGGTTCCTGCCCTGCGTGAACCGGATCTGGGAAATCCTGGCCAGCGGGGAGCTGGGCGAGGTGCAGTGGGTTCAGGCGGATTTAGGGTTCCGGGCTCCGCCCGGCCCCGACAGCCGGCTCTGGGATCAGCGGGCAGGAGGCGGAGCCCTGCTGGACCTCGCGGTGTATCCACTCACCCTCGCCGTGGGGGCCCTGGGATTTCCAGCCGGTGTGTCAGCTGCGGGCACCCTCACCGACGGCGGCGTCGACCGGCAGAATGCCCTGCTGCTGACCTATCCGTCCGGCGCCGCAGCCCAGCTGATTTCCTCGCTGGTCTCCCGGGGAACCCGCACCGCGACGATTGCCGGATCCGAAGGTTGGCTGCGGACGGGGCGCCGCTGCACAATCCCGTGGAACTGACGGTTAGTCCGGAGGCCGGCGACCAGCGGGTGGAACGGTTTCCGCAAATCGGCAACGGCTACACGTACGAGCTGCGGGAAGCGACCCGATGCATCCAGTCCGGGCTGCCCGAGTCCCCCACCATGAGCTGGGACCACTCACTGCGGACACTGCGCCTTTTCGACGGCGTCCGCGTCCAACTGGGCGTGCACTACGCGAACGACGGCGCGGCAGCGGTTCCGGGGCGCCGCAGCTAGGCGCAGCGCGCCGTCGTTCTCCAGGAAACCGTCGACAGCGCAGGAGCGACGAAGGCAGTCCCCGACTGTGCGGGGACCGCCTTCATTGCTGGCACTGACCTGTGTTGGTCCGGCCCGGGTATTTCAGGATGGGCTTTTCAGGACCGCCGGGCTGCCGGGCCGAGCTCACACGTTGCGGACGTTGTCCTGTGCGTCAGCCGCTTTGCCCTTAACGTCGCCGGCAGCGCCCTGACCCTCCTGCTTGACGGTCTGTGCGGCCTCGGTTGCCGTCGCCTTGACGTTCTCCATGGCTTCCTGCGCGGGCTCCTTGAGGCCCTGTGCCATTTCCTTCGCCGTATCGGTGACCTGCGTCGTCAGGGGCTCGGCCGCGGTCTTGATGTTGTCTGCGGCAACGCGTTCCTTGTCAGTGGCCGGAAGGAGGAAGCCGCAAGGAGCCCCGCGCCAAAGGCGATGAGCCCGGCAGCGATGGGATTTCCCTGAGCCTTGGCCGTAAGCTTCTGCGGGGCCTCGCCGACCGCGGATCCGGCGTGCGAAATTCCGTCAGATGCTGAACCCGTACCGGCCTGAACCTTGTCGGTCATAGAATCTGCAGCTCCCATCACTTTGTCCTTAACGCCAAACACGGCGTCCTTCACCTTGTCGGTCTGCCGCTGAACGATGTGGGACGGGGTGACCTTGTCAGCTACGGCGTCCACATTGCTTCCAAGCCGGCGGCGGGTTTCTTCAATGTCTGCTCGTATTGCGTCGGGATTTTCGCTCATCGTGGGTCCTCATTCGGTTTCAGGGTTCCGGGGATTTCCTGCAGGGTCTCCGATGTTTGGGGCATGCCCTTGATCTTCCGCATTTCAGTGCGGCCGCGCACCGCAAACACTGCGGCAACAATTGCCCAGATCACAGCAACCACGAGTCCCGACCAGCCCAGGCCGATCAGGTGCCCGAGAGCCTGCCAGAGCGCGATGGAGAGGAACAGGAGGACAAAGTAGCCAGCCAGTGCGGCGCCGGCGAACATGCCCGCACCTTTGCCCGCACGGGTGGCGGACTGCTTCAGCTCAACCTTGGCCAGCTCCACTTCCTGACGCATAAGCGTGGACATGTCCTGCGTTACCTGGCCGAGCAGGTCTCCCAGGGAGGTACTCTCGGCCTTCGTGGGCGGCGGTTCGGGAATCTCGGTGCTCATCAGTGCCGGCCACCGCTAAATGGATCGCTGGCGCGGGTCCCCGATGCCGGCAGCTGGTCGTCCGATGCCGGGGGCTGCCCGGCGGGATGCGTGGGTTCCGTGGTAAACGGATCCTCAGCCGCTCCCCCTGCACTAACGGTCTCCGCGGCGGCGTACGTGGGCTGCACCGGAGGCTCAGGAGGGTAAATCGTTTCGGGTGTTGTTACCGTTCCGGTTCCCGTGGCTGCCCGCCGGCCTGCAGCGGGTGCGCTTTCCGGCACGCCCGCGCTCAAGCCCTTGTTCAACCTGCCCGCCAGGAACCCTGCACCGGCAGCGATCGCCAGGAAAGCAACCGGACGTTGCCTGGCAAAGGACTTTACCTCGTCAACCAGTGAGCCGGGATCGCGGTTATCAAGCCACGAGGCAACGGACGATGAGCGTTCGGCTGCCTGCCGGACCAGATCCGAGGCAACACCGGGCTGATCAGAGTTGTCAGCCATCGACTGCAGTTCACCTGCCACCGAACGAAGACCTTCAGCAACCTTCTGCTGCTGAACACCCGCCTGGCTCGTGAGGTCGCTGCGGGCCTGGTCAAACAGGTCCCGCGCATTGGCCGTGACCTCCGAGGCGACGCCGGCAGCCTCTGACTTCGCGGTTTCCGCTACGTGCTGCGCGCTTCCGGCAGCATCCTGTGCGAGTCCGGCAGCCTGTTCCTTAGCTGCGCCCGCTTTCGCAGACGTGGCATCGGATGGATTGTTCCGGCCCGTGGTTGCGGCATGACTTCCATCTCTGGGCCACTCGTTTTCCGTCATCGTCACTCTCTTTCCTGAATCGTTGCGGATGAAGAATCAGAATCTTTGCGGTGAAGATCAGCTACACCGAGCACACATCGATAATAAGCACACTTAGTAGCCCCGCGTAAGGCCGAGGTAAGTACACTTACCAACGACCCCTCCAGGTACGCCAGAGTAAAGCCTGTTACTCACAGCAGAGGGACGGGCACCCTTGTGCAGGTTTAGACGGGCGTGATTTGCTTGCCGCCTGTTCGCCGTCCCGGGCGTCGGATTCCCGATCGAAATGAGGAGATTTCAGTGGCAGGAAATTTGTTTGCCCGGTCTGTGCACGACCTCACCGCGGCCGCCTGGTTCGGAGGCTCACTGATGGGGGCCGTGGGCCTCAACGGTGCCGCGGCCGAGGCCAGGGACCCGGCGGAGCGCACCCGGCTCTCCAGCCTGGGGTGGAAAAAATGGGCACCGGTCCAATCGGCCGCGATACTTTCACACTTCGTGGCCGGCCTGGCAATTGCCGGGGACAACAAGGGCCGGGTCGCCAAGCAGGAGGGAGTCGGTTCACAAACCGTCTACAAGACCGGCGTCACCGTGCTGGGGGCGCTCGTGACGCTCTATGCAGGCGTGGTGGGGCGGAAAGTGGAGAAGTACTCCGAAGAGGGTGCGGTGGGCGCAACTGAGCCGCATCCGGCCGCTTCGAAGGAACTGCAGGCTGCGCAGCGGCAGTTGAAGCTGCTGCAGTGGTGTATCCCGGTCCTCTCGGGCGCCGTCATAGTCATGGGCGCCCAGCAGGGTGAGATGCAGCGGGCCAGCAACGTCCTGAAGGGCCTCATTCGGTCCTAAGCTCCCCCGCTGCCGAGCCGGCGGCCCGGTTGGGAGCGCCTCCCAGCCGGGTCACCTTCGCCGGCGGCGCCGTCATTTTCGGAGCTGGCCGCCCTTCACGCTATACATCCTCCGGCACCCATGGATATCTTCAGATAATGGGCGCCGAAGTGAACAGCAAAACGTACAGCCGCGAGCAGCGCACGCGCTACCGCCAGCGGCTCCTCGAAAACCTCGACCGCTTCGCCGGTTTTCTTTCCACCGCGAAGTTTGCCGACACCGCCAGCATCGGGCTGGAGCTGGAGCTGAACCTGACAAACCAGGACTTCACTCCCGCTCTGCGGAACACAGCAGTTCTGGAGGAGATCGCGGATCCTGCTTTCCAGACCGAGATCGGTGCGTTCAACATTGAGATGAACCACCCGGCCCTGTCCATCAATGGATCCGGCCTCAGAGACCTCGAAGACTCACTGCGCTACCAGCTGAACCGGGCCGACACGCGCGCCGCGGAGCTGAAGACGGAGATCCTCATGGTGGGGATCCTGCCAACCTTTCAGCCGGCCGTGCTTGAGGACCGGGAATGGCTAAGCGCGGGCAAGCGCTATGCCGCGCTGAACACGTCGGTCCTCCAGGCGCGCGGCGAAGACGTGCACGTGGATCTGCGGGCTGCCGAAGCACTGTCCTTCTACGCCAAGAACATTGCCCCGGAAGCGGCCTGCACCTCGGTGCAGCTCCATTTGGAGGTCAGCCCCGAGGACTTTGCTCCGGCCTGGAACGCCGCTCAGATCATCGCCGCACCCCAGGTGGCGCTGGCCGCCAACTCCCCCGTCTTCCTGGAACACGTGCTGTGGCACGAGACCCGGATAGAACTTTTCAAGCAGGCCATCGATACCCGCCCTCCCGAGATGAGGAACCAGGGTGCGGCCGCGTGTCTGGTTCGGGGAGCGGTGGATCACCTCGATTTTTGACCTCTTTGAAGAAAACGTCCGCTACTTCCCCGCGCTTCTGCCGGAGCTGTCGCGCAGCAGCGGAGGCTCCACTCCTGCCGGGGCTCCCCTGCTCCCGGAACTTCGGCTGCACAACGGAACGGTGTACCGCTGGAACCGCCCCATCTACGACCCCGGAGAGCAGACCCCCAACCTCCGGCTGGAAAACCGGGTACTCCCGGCCGGCCCCACCGTGCTGGACGTCGTAGCCAACGCCGCGTTCTTCTACGGTCTGGTCCATCATCTGCGTACGGCCGACCGCCCGCTGTGGAGCCGGCTGGCGTTCAAAAGCGCGGCGGACAACTTCCTGGCCTGCGCACGCTCCGGACTGGAGGCCACTGTCTACTGGCCCGGCATTGGCGAGATCCCTGTCGCCGAACTGATTCTCCGGCACCTTGTTCCGCAGGCAGCTGCCGGACTGCGGGACTTGGGGGTGGAGGACCATCTGATTAGCCGGTACCTTGACGTCATCCGCGAACGTGCCCGGACTGAACAAACCGGGGCAGCCTGGCAGATTGCCTACCTGCAGCGGCTCGAGCGCCAGGGAATGGAGCGCCGGCCTGCACTGGCGGAAATGACCCGCCGGTACTGGGAAAACATGCACACCAATGCGCCGGTGCATGAGTGGCCGGTGGACTGAGGGGGACCGCCGGAAAATTTGCCCCCGGGGATCAAAAACTGCGCCGGGTTCTGGCACTCCCCCTTGCAGAGTGCTAGCCTATTTTCATTCTTGAGTCCATGTGACTCAAGTTATCGACCCTTCTGAAGTTCTAAATCGAGTCGCCTGCCGTGCAGGTGGGCGTAAGGAGTTGATGACAGATGGCCATGAAGTTTGATCCATTCCGTGAGCTCGACCGGGTTGCAGGAGCCCTGCTGGATCCCAGGCAGAGGCTGCGGCTGATGCCCATTGACCTCTATCGAGAGGGCGACCATTACATCCTCAATGCCGACCTGCCAGGCATTGACCCGGGTTCGGTCGATGTGGATGTGGACGGCCAGCTGCTGACCATCCGGGCAGAGCGCACCATCCAGGCCGCCGAAACCGTGACATGGCTGACCCGGGAACGTGAGTCCGGTTCGTTCCTGCGCCAGCTGAACCTCGGCCAGGGCATCAACATTGAGGGTATTTCCGCCAAGTACGAGAACGGTGTCCTCAGCGTGCTGATTCCAGTCAGCGAAAGGGCAAAACCGCGCAAGATCGAGGTGTCGTCCTCCTATAAGGATTCGAACACCATCAGCGGCCAGTCCAGCTCGGAGCCGGTCAGTTCGTCGGCCTCGAGCAGCTCCGGATCCATGGAATCAGGGTCCGGATCAGGGTCCGGATCGTCCGGTTCGGGGTCGGGCTCCGGCTCTTCCGGATCGGGCTCATCGGGTGACCTGGGTTCGGGCATCTAGGAACCCCGCCCCACAGCCCCAGCAACGACGGCGGCGCCCCACCCGCAAAGGTGAGGCGCCGCCGTCGTCGTGCGCTGAAGGGTTGGGGGCTTAGCCCAGGCGGGTCTTCAGGTTGGCATCAAGCTCAGCGAGGAATTCCTCGGTGGTCAGGTATGCCTGGTCCGGGCCGACCAGGGCCGCGAGGTCCTTGGTCATCTTGCCGGATTCGACCGTCTTGATGACAACGTCTTCAAGCGTCTGGGCGAAGTTGGTGACCTCGGGGGTGTTGTCCAGCTTGCCGCGGTGCATCAGGCCACGGGTCCACGCGAAGATCGAGGCGATCGGGTTCGTGGAGGTGGGCTTGCCCTGCTGGTGCTGGCGGTAGTGACGGGTCACGGTGCCGTGTGCGGCTTCAGCCTCGACGGTCTTGCCGTCCGGGGTCATCAGCACGGAGGTCATCAGGCCCAGCGAGCCAAAGCCCTGTGCCACGGTGTCGGACTGGACGTCGCCGTCGTAGTTCTTGCAGGCCCAGACGTAGCCGCCTTCCCACTTCATCGCGGAGGCAACCATGTCATCAATCAGGCGGTGCTCGTAGGTGAGGCCGGCTGCTTCGAACTGGTCCTTGAACTCCGCGTCGAAGACTTCCTGGAACAGGTCCTTGAACTGGCCGTCGTAGGCCTTCAGGATCGTGTTTTTGGTGGAGAGGTACACCGGATAGTTGCGCTGCAGGCCGTAGGCGAAGGAAGCGCGCGCGAAGTCCTTGATGGAATCGTTGAAGTTGTACATACCCATGGCGACGCCGCCATCTTCGTTGTACGTAACAACCTGCTGCTTGATTTCTTCGCTGCCGTCGGCCGGGGTGTAGGTCAGCGTCAGGGTGCCGGCACCGGGAACCTTGAAGTTCGTGGCCTTGTACTGGTCGCCGTGGGCGTGGCGGCCGATGATGATCGGCTTGTTCCAGCCCGGGACCAGGCGCGGGATGTTGGAAATGATGATCGGCTCGCGGAAGACGACGCCGCCGAGGATGTTGCGGATGGTCCCGTTCGGGGAAACCCACATCTTCTTCAGTCCGAATTCCTCGACACGTGCTTCGTCGGGGGTGATGGTGGCGCACTTGACGCCCACGCCGTGCTCCTTGATGGCGTTGGCGGCGTCGATGGTTACCTGGTCATCAGTAGCATCGCGGTTCTGGATGGAGAGGTCGTAGTACTTCAGGTCTACGTCCAGGTACGGGTTGATCAGGCGGTCCTTGATGAACTGCCAGATGATACGGGTCATCTCGTCGCCGTCGAGTTCTACAACAGAACCCACAACCTTGATTTTCTCAGCCACACGGTCTCCTTGTGTGTTGGTGGGCACCGGAGCATGACTTGTGGCATGACGGAGCCCGTCTTTTTGGTCTGTATTTGTGTCCAACTATGCCACAGCCCACTCACGGCGCCCTAAACTCCGGGACGGCAGATTACTGGTGCTGTCCCGGAGTCCGGCGGCAGGCCGGGCAGGCGCTCCTAGTGGAAGAAGTGCCGGGCGCCGGTGAAGTACATGGTCACGCCCGCGTCGTTGGCCGCTTCGATGACTTCATTGTCGCGAATGGAACCGCCGGGCTGGACGACGGCGCGGACGCCGGCGTCGATCAGGATCTGCAGGCCGTCAGCGAAGGGGAAAAACGCATCCGACGCAGCAACAGAGCCGCGGGCCCGATCCTCGTCCGGCCCGCCGAGAGTGTTGGCCCGTTCAACGGCCAGGCGGCAGGAATCCACGCGGTTGACCTGCCCCATACCGACTCCCACCGAGGCGCCGTTGTGCGCCAGCAGGATGGCGTTGGACTTGGCCGCCCGGACGGCGGTCCAAGCGAAGGCCAGATCGGACAGCGTTTCGTCATCGGCGGCAGCACCGGACACAAGCGTCCAGTTCTCCGGGTTGTCCCCCTCCGCCTGCATTTTGTCCGACTTCTGGATCAGCATGCCCCCCGATACCTGCCGGAACTCCGCCGCGCTGCGCCCATACCCTTCGGGCAGGGTCAACAGGCGGATGTTCTTCTTGGCGCTGAGGATTTCTACAGCGCTGGGCTCGAAGGCCGGGGCGATGACCACCTCGGTGAAAATATCCTTGACGGTTTCGGCCATGGCTTCAGTCACCATCCGATTTGCAGCGATGACGCCGCCGAAGGCAGACACCGGGTCGCAGGCATGCGCTTTTGCGTGTGCATCCGCGATGGGATCCGCGGCGTCCGCCGAGGCCACCGCGACTCCGCAGGGATTGGCGTGCTTAACGACGGCGACGGCCGGCTCATCAAAGTCAAAGGCGGCGCGCAACGCGGCGTCGGCGTCGACGTAGTTGTTGTAGGACATCGCCTTGCCGTGCAGCTGGTCCGCCTGGGCAACTCCGGGAAGGGCACTCTTGTCGACGTAGAGGGCAGCGTCCTGATGCGGATTTTCGCCGTAGCGCAGCACCTCGGAACGCTCCAGGGCCAGGCCGGTGTAGGCGGGCCAGTGGGTTCCTTCGGCGGTGCCGTCGCCGAACTGTTCAGCCGTCCAAGCGGCAACGGCAGTGTCGTAGGCTGCAGTGGAGGCGAACGCTTCGGCGGCCAGACGGCGCCGCTGGTTCAGGTCGAACCCGCCCTCAGCTGCGGCAGTCACGACGTCCGCGTACTTGTCCGGGTCCACTACGACGGCGACCGAGGGATGATTCTTCGCTGCGGCCCGGACCATCGATGGGCCACCAATGTCGATCTGCTCAACAACCTCGTCCTGGGTGGCCCCGGACTTCACTGTCTGCACAAACGGGTACAGGTTCACGACCACCAGGTCGAAGGGCTCAATTTCCATTTCCTCCAACTGCGCCACGTGGTCCTGGCGGCGGCGGTCCGCAAGAATCCCGGCATGAATGCGGGGATGGAGGGTCTTGACCCGGCCGTCGAGGCATTCGGCGAACCCCGTGACGTCGGCAACTTCGGTTACCTCAACGCCGGCAGCAGCAATCTGTTTGGCGGTGGATCCGGTGGACACGATGCTGACTCCGGCGGCGGCCAGGCCCTGCGCAAGCTCGCTCAGCCCCGTCTTGTCGTAGACCGAGATCAGGGCCCGGCGGATGGGAACACGGTTCAGCGGCTGTGAGCTCACGCAAATCTCCAAGATAAGGGGGTGTCGGTGGCTTCAGTTTAGGTCACCTGTCCTTACCGGGCAGAGTATGAAGCGCGGCTGGAAAGCAGCTGCCGTAATGCGGTACGTACGCCGCTTCCCCGACACGCCTCTACCGATGCTGTGCCGGGAGCGGCGGCGCCGTGGACCGGTAGACGTGTCCGGTTGGTGTCCTGGTAACTACGGTGTGCCGCTCCCGAGGACGCTCTGGAAGTGAATCTGTGCCACCACGCGGCGGCAGTTCCTCCGCACCCGTCGCGAGCACCTCCGTCCGTGCTTCCCAGCCGGGTGCTTCCTTGGCCTGGTTGCAGGCCTGGCAGAGTCCCTGGATGTTGTCCAAGGTGGTGGGTCCGCCTTCGCGGGCGGGCTGGATGTGGTCGTAGTGCCGGATCGGTGCTCCGCACCACGGGGTCCGGCAGATCTGGTCCCGGGCCGCGATCAGCCGGGCCAGCCCGTGGGGCACCAGCCGGGCACGGGAATCCATCGCCGTGAGGGCCCCCGTGTCCGGGGCCACGTAGAGCCGGCGGAGCCAGGTCTCAGTCTGTGGGTCCGGCCGGCGCGGCGGGGCTGCACCCCAGGCTGGCCCGACACGTCCGGTTCCGGCCCAGCCGGAAGGACCTTGTGAATGGTCGGGACGTCCTGCCTGATCACCGGACCTGCCCTGAGCATCGAACCGGTCGTCGGGGTGAGAATCCGGGTAAGTGCCGCTTGAAGGAGGATCATCTGGTTGTGGGTCATCCGGTTCCGGTTCCGGGTTTGGTCCGCGGATCAGGTCCCTAGCCCACTGCGCCGGAACCATCCCGTACCCGGCCAGAACCGCCGGCTCCGCCCCGTCAGGCACGAAGGACTCGGCTACGTCTGTTGGGATCCGGTCCTGCCCCTGCTCCTGGCTCTTATCTGTGTCTCTAACCTTGTCCTGGCCCCGATCCTTTACCTGGCCCGGGCCGTGGCCGTGGCCGTGGCCGTGGCCCGGTTCGTGTTCCGGTTCGTGTTTCCGGGGCAGGATGCCGTGGAGTAGGGCCTGGTCCGTCATGATCAGCTGCACCTCGATCCGGGCGTCTTCGGCCCGGGCCTGACCGGTAGCCCGCTCCACGAACGTGTCCGCCATGATCTGCCCCTTCGTCCGGGGATCCCCGGCAGCCCGCAACCGGTCCGCTTCCCGGGTCAACGCCGCATACACGCCCACCCCCTGCGCCACCGGCAGCAGAGCCGTCAGATACGTCATGGTGTCCGGAGCCGGACGGCAGGACACAAACCGTTCCGACACCGCATGCGCGGCCCGCTTGACCACCGCATGCGGATCCAACCCGTACGACAACGACTTGATCCGGGCGATCAGCTTCCGGTCCCCGAGCTGCTCCAGCTCCGCCAGGTTCCCCGCGACCACCTCGTCGACTTTTTGCCGGTCCGCCAGGGTCAGGCACGCTGTTTCCCGGACCAGGAGCATCGCCCGCCACTCACTAATCACCCCCAGGGTCAGGGCGTGCAGGGTGTGGGGCATTTCCGTGGTCAGGATCCGCGCCAACCCCAGCAACCGCGTCCCGTGATGCGGGGATTCCCGCCTCGCCAGCGCGATCTGCGCCGCGACACCGCGGCCCAACTGCTCCTTCTTCACCCCGGCAGCAGCCTGCGCCCGGCGGGTGGAGGCATCAAAGGCTGCCGCGGCCCGGGCCTGCACCGCGGTAATGGCGCCCTTCAAGTCCTCCAGGGCACGGATCTCCTCGATCAACCGTGTCCGCTCCGCAGCCTCCAACACCGCCAAAGCCCCGGACGGAGCCGTTCCTATGGCCGCAGAACCTGCGGCGGGAATACTAAGACCGCACGCACCAGTGGCGGCGGAAGTGCTGTTACTGACCGTCTTTTCCTTGCCGGAAGCAGACTCCCGTGCAGCATTCAGCTCCCCGCGAGCACCGGAGGTGGAGCTGTCATCGAAGGCTGAGGAGTAGTACATATCTTCTATTCTAGTAATTCAGCTCACATTTACTCCGCTTGGAGTTACTGGTGCCCTACCCGAGATTCGCCGTAAAACTACCTATGGATCGGCTGCAGAGGACAGGATCCGTGATCCGAGCTGCCGGGTTTCATCGTCGCCCGCCCCGCCGTCGTGCGTTGCCATCTCCTCCGGCCACCTGCTGCGGCTCGCCCCGCCATGCTCCGCCCCTGCCCCGGCCGCCCGACGTCGCCCGCCGCGGCCGGACCCGCCAGGCCCCGGTTCGTGGTTCCTTTTGGAGGCGTTCCCGGATCGTCCGATCCGCGTTATACAGTTTCCTCGGGCCCGCCGCGAGGGCTGGGCCCAATCCCGAAGCCTCACGGAAGGCCACTGGCACCCATGACAACCACTGACACCCTGCCCACCGGCGACCAGGTGGTCCAGGACCTGCCCTGGAAGTGGAAGGTGCAGGGGCGCATTTTCATTGTTGGCGGTTTGGGATTCATGTTCGATGCCTGGGACGTCACCCTGAACGGCGTCCTGATTCCGCTCCTGTCCCAGCACTGGGCGCTGGAGCCGGCCCAGGCCGCGTGGATTGGTACCGCAAACCTGCTGGGCATGGCCATCGGAGCCTTTGTCTGGGGTTCCATTGCCGATGCCATTGGCCGCAAGACGGCCTTCACGGCTACCCTGCTCATCTTTTCCCTGTTCACGGTTCTGGGCGCGTTCTCCCCCGACATTGTGTGGTTCTGCATTTTCCGCTTCATGGCAGGCTTCGGTCTGGGCGGTTGCGTGCCGGTGGATTATGCCCTGGTGGGTGAGTTCACGCCCCGTAAACAGCGCGGGCGGGTCCTCACCGCCATGGACGGCTGGTGGCCCGTGGGCGCAGCGCTGTGCGGAGCGACGTCGGCCCTCATCATGGCAACGCTGGCCGACTGGCGGTACACCATGCTGATTATGGTGCTGCCGGCACTGCTCGTTTTCTGGGTCCGCCGGTCGGTTCCGGAATCTCCCTGTTCCTGGTCCGCAAGGGGCGCACCGCCGAGGCGGAAACCGTCATTAATGATCTGATCAAGCGCACCGGCTCCGACGTGACCGAGTGGCGCCTCCCGGCACCGGCGGCACCGTCCGGTTTCTCGCTGCGGGCGGTCGGAGCCCGGATGAGCGACCTGTGGCGGTACAGCTGGAAAATCACCGTGGCAGCGTGGTCGCTGTTCTTTACCATCCTGCTGGTCTATTACCTGGCCCTGACCTGGATGCCGAAAATCCTCGTGGACGCAGGCTTTAGGAGTACGCGGCGTTCCTCACCACGTCGGGCATGGCCGCCGTCGGACTCCTGGGCGTCATTGCGGCCGCGTTGCTCGTGGAACGCGTTGGCCGCAAGTGGATCCTTGCGGTGACGGGGCCGCTGTCGGCCGGCACGCTGATCGTCGTCGCCCTGGTTCTTGATGTTCCCGCTGCTGCCACGGCTTGGCTTCTCGTCTACGGTTTCGTTGTCCAGGTGGCGATTCCGGTGCTCTACGCCTACGTGTCCGAGCTGTACCCCACGGAACTTCGCGCCAGCGGGTTCGGCTGGGCATCGACCGTCTCGAGGATCGGTGCGGGGCTGGGCCCGCTCATCTTCGTGTCCGTGATGTGGCCCTACCTCGGCTTGCCGCTCTCCTTCGCACTGGCCGGAGTCCTGGTGATTCTGGCCGTGATGTGGATGCTGCGGTTCGCGCCGGAGACGAAAGGCGCCGCGCTGGACTAAGCCGCCGGAAGCCCCTTGGCACTGATCCGGCCCAGGGTTTCCAGCAGCAGCCGGCGTTCCTGGATCTTGATTCTCTCGTGCAGGGTTTCTTCGGTGTCTGTGTCGAGCACCTCGACGGCGGCCTGCGCCAGGATGGGGCCGGTATCCACGCCGGCGTCGGCAATGTGAACGGTGCAGCCGGTGACCTTCACCCCGTAGGCGAGTGCGTCGCGGACGCCGTGGGCGCCCGGAAAGGAGGGCAGCAGCGCCGGATGGGTGTTGATGTACCGGCCCTCGAAGGTGTTGATGAAATGCTCGTCGACGATGCGCATGAAGCCCGAGGACAGCACGATGTCCGGAGAGTACGAGGCCACTTTGTCGGTCAGGGCCCTATTCCAGTCGGAACGCCGGTCGTACGCCCGGAAGTCCACGACGAAGGTCTCATATCCCGCGTCAGCCGCGCGCTGCACCCCGTAGGCGCCGGGACGGTCCGCACCCACGGCGGCGATTTCGACGTCGAGCGTGCCTTCCGCCACCGCATCGAGAACAGCCTGAAGGTTGGAGCCGGTGCCGGACACGAGAACAACAATGCGCATGCGTCAACCTTAGGCTCAGGCGTCCCCTAGGGTTAAACCATGAACAACGACGGCCGTACCCCTAAACAGACTCCTTTGCCGTTGCAGCCGGCACCGCAGAAAACACCCGCCACCGACGAGCAGAAGCAGAGCACCCGCAGCTACCTGCGGATTTTCGTGGCCCTCGTCGTCGCCGTCCTGCTCACGTCCGGGCTGGCACTCCCGTGGAAGCTCGTGCCGCTCGCCCTGGCCCTCGCCGCCGTCGTCGTTGGAATCCTTACCCTCATCAAAGTGGTGCGCTACGGCATCGGCGCCCCGCAGATGTTCATCACTTCCCTGGGCCTGGCGGCCTCGGCCGTGATGGCGCTCGGTCTCGGTCTCGCCGTCGCGACCTGGGATAACACGGAAAAACTGGAAAACTGCATGGGCAGGGCGCTGACAGTGCAGGCCCAGGACGAGTGCCAGTCCGAGTTCACGAACGGGCTCCTGCCGCGCTAACCCCGCCGCTCACCCGGCGTTGAGCGAGCGCCGTTCAACCTGTCAGCGCTCCTCGCGTTCAAGCCACGGGCCGACGGCGTAGCCAACGACGACGCCGGCCGCCACCTCTGCGGCGATCCAGAGCCCCGTCCACAGCGGATCCGCGCCGATGTCGACAAAGCGGCCGATGCCGGCTGAACCGCCGGTAATGAGCACGACGCCGGCAGCCAGGATTCCGGTGACCAGCCCGACGAAAACACCCAGCAGGAGTGTGGACACGGGTGCAGTGAACCAGCGGGCCCGAATTTTGAGGGACAGCCATTCATCGAAGTGGTTCTCGCCCTCGCGCAGGAACCACCAGCCGGCCAGGATGCCGGCGGCGACGGGCAGCATCAGCGCCGCAACGGCGTATTCCATGCCCCCTGCCGGCAGGGCCGCCAGCACCGGTACGGCCGGCAGCGGTCCGACGGTCGTTTCCAGGGGGCTGATGAGGCTGCCGGTTCCGAGGGCGAATCCGGCGCCCGAGGTCCAGCCCAGGGCCCAGCCGAGGAAGTTGGGCATCAGCCCCAGCTCCACCACGGTCAGCACCGCGCCGCCGATGAGGCCGGCGTCCAGATGCTGGTACACGGCAACAATTTCCGCCCAGCTCATGACGAGTGCTGCGGTGAGAAGCAGGGCGGAGAAGCCCAGCGCAGCCGTGATGCCGACGGCTCCGGCACGGATCACCGCCCAGACGTAGGACCCGGCCCAGCGTGAATGCTGGCTCGTCCGGGAGATCCAGTCGGTGAGGTCCACGCCAATCAGGCGCACCCACGATCCGGCCTCCCGGCGGGCGCCAATCACCAGTCCCAGCCCCGCCGCGATCAGCGGCACCAAGGCGCCCGCAGTCACCGAGACGGCGACGTCGTCGTTGGCCGAGAAGTAGGCGGCTGCCCCGCCGAGCACGGCGTAGATGCCCAGTGCCCCCAACAGCGCCTGCCAGAGCTGGTCCGTGTACGACGCCTTCGCCAGCCGCCGGCCGGCCCGCCAGGACAGGAAGAACGGAATGAGTGTCAGGCCCAGCGGAAACAGGCTGAGCACGCCTGTGGTTTCGGCCGGCCCCACCGTTCCGGCAGGAAAAGTCAGGTTCAGCGGAACGCCGTGGATCAGGAGCCAGCCCTGCCCGCCCAGCCGGGCCAGCGATGCAAAGTCGCGGTCGGTAAAGCCGTCGGCAAACCAGACGCCGATAAGCGGCAGGAAGATCATCAGGGCGGAGAGGACTGCAGCTTGGCCGAGCTCGACCACTCCCTGCAGCCACAGGGGCATCGGTAGGACACCCGGGGACTTCGGGCGGGTAAAGAGTTTCATCTTCTCTATCGTCCCATTCGCCGAAGCGCGGGCAGCTCAGGAGCGGCCGTGTCGATTCCGGCGGCGGTCCGGGAAGATGCGCTCGGGAAGGCTGCCGGCGGCGACATTCAGGCGGCGAGGTCGAAGATGCCCTTGGTCAGCGCAGCTGCAGCCCCGAAGAACGCAAAGATGACGACGGCGGCACGCGCCTGGTCGTCGCGGATGAAACGCTGCAGCTTCTCCCCCGCATAAATGCCACCCACGATCATGAGGGCGATCAGTGCCCAGGCCCAGGCGGCGAACGGCGGCATCTGTCCGGGGTCCAGAGACAACTTGGTGGTGAGGGTGACGATGGCGATGGTGACGAAGAACGGCTGAAGGGTGGCCGCGAACGGGCGCTGCGGCCAGCGGGCCATCAGCGCGTAGGCGCTCACCGACGGGCCGCCGACACCTGCAACCGCGTTGGTGACACCGGCGATGAAGCCGGCAGCAGCCTTGGGGCCGTTACCGGTGACCGTCACGGAGGTCCGCTGCATGAGCAGCGAAACAGTCAGGGCCACCAGGACGATGGCACCCACGGCCACGGCCATCGGTGCCGAGGGCAAATTCACCGCAGCGATTGACGCGGGAATGCTGCCGATAACCGCCGGGATGGCCAGCCACCGGTACATTTGCCAGTCGATGTCCTTCCGGACCCGCAGCATAATCAGGGACGAGGAAACCAGCCCGCACACGTTGACCATCAGCACGCCCCCGTGGGAGCCCAGGATGATCACCAGGAACGGGGAAATGAGCAGTGCGAAGCCGAGACCGGCAATCCGCTGCGCGATGGCGCCGATGAAAACGGCCACGAGTACGACGATGAGGAGTCCGGTAGTCACCACGCACACATTACGCTGAACCTATGGTCTCTCCCGTCACGGTCCTTCAGACAGCCGATTGGCGCCGGCGCGTGTTCGGGCTGTACGCCCAGGTGCGGCTCACGGCGCAGGAGGTGTCGCCGTCGTACGCCCATGGCCTGTGGCGCGCCGAACGCGACAGGCTCTTCGCCGAGCACCCGGCGTCCCCGCTGAAAGCGCGTGCCCGGAAGCGCTTCCGCGGCCTGGACGTCGCCGCCTACGACCCCGGCCTGCGTTGTGACGCGCTGATCGACGATGACGGCGCCGGCCAGGAAATGCACGTTCCCACCGGAACCGACGGCGTGGTGCCCTTTGTCCGGCTCGGCACCGTGGAGGCCGACGGCGTGGGCCGGCTCGCGGTGTGGCGGGTGGCGTCGTACGGGGGCGGGATCTTCCTGCCGGTCCGTGACGGGCTGTCCGGCGTTGACGGCGGAAGCTATGGCGGCGGGCGGTACCTGCTGGACACCATCAAGGGCGCTGACCTTGGTGCCGGCGCGGCTCCGGCCAGCGTGATCCTGGACTTCAACTTTCTGTACAACCCGTCCTGCGCCTATGACGAGGCGTGGGCGTGTCCGCTCCCCGGGCCGGATAACCGGACGGACGCGCCGCTGCGCGTGGGGGAAATGTACGCGGAGTACTAGCGGCTGGGGCGGCCGGGGCCGTTTCCCACCCTAAGCGGTTCCCGTGACTAGGCTGGAAGTGTGTCCCTTTCCGTCACCGCAGCCACCTCCGCCGATGCGCCCGAACTCGCCGCCCTGGCCGCGCTGACCTTTCCCCTCGCCTGTCCCCCGGAAGTCACGGCGGCGGACAGCGCCGAATTCATTGCTGCGCACCTGTCCGAAGACGCCTTCGCGCAGTACCTGGCTGACGATTCGAAGCGGGTCCTGGTAGCCCGACGAGGCGGAAACCTCATCGGTTATGCCTTGCTGGTCTTTTCCCCGCCAAGTGATCCGGAGGTTGCCGAAGCCCTGCGGCATCTGCCGGGTCCGGCGGCGGAGCTGTCCAAGTGCTACGTCCATCCAGCCGCCCACGGCACCGGGGCGGCGGCCGCTTTGATGCAGGCAGCCGTGGACGCCGTCGTCCTATCCGGTTGCCGAACGTTGTGGCTGGGCGTGAATGACCTGAACCTCCGGGCTCAGTCCTTCTACCGAAAATCCGGATTCGTTGAGGCCGGCCGACGCAGTTTTACGGTCGGCGGGCAGGTGTTTCGGGACTTCATCCTCTCCCTCCCGCTCTCCCCCCACGGCAAATGACACACTGAGTCCGTGCAGACCTTCCTCCCCTATGACAGCTTCAGCCGCAGTGCCGGAGTCCTCGACCAGGCCCGGCTCGGCAAGCAGCGGGTGGAGACCCTGCAGGTGCTGCGGGCCCTGGTCATTCCGGATTACGGCTGGCAAAGCCATCCGGCAATGCGGATGTGGATGGGGTACATACCGGCGCTCACCGCCTACGGACTCGCCATGACCCGCGAATGGGTTGCCCGCGGCCATGCCGACACTGTTTTGGAGCAGATTCTGGAGTTTGCTCCGGAGGCTGTGGACACCGAGGTCACGCTGCCGCCGTGGTTTGGTGACGCTGCCCTGCACGAGAGCCACCGGTCAAACCTCATCACAAAGTCGCCCGACTTTTACGTGCCGCGCTTCCCCGGGACCAGCGGCGGCCTGCCGTATGTGTGGCCGGAACCGGAGCACCCGGCGCTCCCTCCGAACCCGTAGGCGACGCCCTGTGGGCTGCCCGGCCGACGCGTGATCCCAAGAGTGGGGATCCGGTGATCGAACTGCCGATGCTATCCGCGAAGGGCACTCCGGTAACGGGGAAGAAGGGTCGTCAGCTCGTGCGGTTCCTGGAGGACATGGACGACGGCGACGAGGTGGTGCTGCCGGGCGCCGACCGTTCCGTATTGAGTGTCGGCACCGTGGGGCCGGTCTCGCTGACCAACGACACCGCCAGGCGGACCGTGGCAATCAGCGGCACCATTGACCGTGCTGCTTTTCAGTACCCGGCCCTGCTGCAGGATCCCCGGACGCTGTTTAAGGTGGAGCGCCCTGCTGCTGGCTAACGGACGCCGGGATAGCGCCTCAAGTTGCCCATAGACATTGTTATTACTGAAATGGGCTCTCGCACGGTCGAGGGCAGAAGTTCTCAATCAGTACTGAAGACCCGCTGACCGTAATCATTAGGAAAGCAGTCACCCTAATGCCTGGTCCAAGTGCCCGTAATTCCCCTTGTCCCATGCCCCCACCAGTTCGCATATCCTCCCAATGTTAGGGAACTCCATAAATGAAAAATCAGGTAAAACACTGAGACATGAGCAGACCTGAGAACCCTAGGGGCGGTTTGGTTTTAGATATTTTCGACTCGCACAGCACGCCAAGACATACCATCATGTGACGCCTCAATGAGCTGCACTATAGGTAACTGGAGACCTTCCATGGGACCATAATCAACCCCGTTAGGCCCGTAATACTCTAAATCTTTTTGACTTATTTGAATTAAGACTTGATAGTAACCCTCTGGCGTTAGGGCGAAATCTGAATGGAGATCCCTGACTTTAACCATGGAGCCAGCCATCCAATCCTCGTTTTTGAACCCTAGCCCGACGGTCGAGTAGTACACGTCGCAGACCGAACAAGGCGAAGAGCTAACAGTTCGTACCGGCCCTACATCGCCTGTTTCATATCCATAGTTGATAAGCGAATACCAGTACTCTGCGAAGGCTTCCAAACCTTCTTTGGACTCTTGCTTCGCGAGTTCCGGCATCACGGGTAACGGCACATTCTCCGCTGGGCCCTCGGCAGTTGCCGGCTTGTAAACAGCAGTAGGCGTTGGTGTCGGTGTCGCAGTGGCAGAAGTCGTTGCGCTGGGACTGGCGCTCCCCGTCGGCGAAGCGCTGGAGCTGGCCTCAGCAGCGTCGGCCCCAGGCTCACCGGAGCCGGAGCACCCGCCCAGAATCAGAACAGCGGCGATCCCGGCAGCACTTAGGCGAACGGAAACGGGAATGGCAGACAAGGCGCGAGAACGGAACATCGAAGAACCCCCAGGGCAAAATGGTGGCGGACTGGACGTGACGCCAATAGTACGAGGCTGCGCCACAGCATACGGAGTTATCCACAGCACGCAGAACCCGTTAACTGTCAGGACGAGTAGATTCAGACGTGCGCAGCCCGCGCCCTCTAGCGGCTACAAAGCCAACCGAAGCCATGAACTCTGCAATTAGTCGTCCCCCGCAGAGAAATCACAATTCTTATATTTAATACGTATGAGTCGGCGCGTCACCCACTGCACCGCCGAACATTTGTAAACATAATCGTCTTTCTATATATTCTCGACAAGCATGGCATGCCAATAATTATTCTGATATGACGCTTCGATTAACTGTACTATCGGTGACTGAATTCCATCTGATGGCCCATAATCAACACCTCCCGGTCCGTAGTACTCCAACTCCTCTTGGGTGATCTGGATAAGTACTTGGTAGGACCCGCTCGGTGTCAATATAAAGTCCGAGTGAACATCCCGCACGTCGACAAAGGATCCTGCCATCCAATCTTGGTCATCGAAACCGGATTCCAATAACGAATAAAAATGTTCACCAACAGAACAACCGCTGCCGCTAATCGCTTTAAGCGGCTCAGGATCCCCTGTTTCGTACCCATAATCGACCAGCGCATACCAGTACTCCGCGAATGCCTCCAGGCCTTCCTTCGACTTCTCTTTCGCTACCACTGGCATCACAGGCAAAGGAACATTCTCCGCAGGGGCTTCCGCAGTTGCCTGCTTATAAACAGCAGTAGGCGTAGGCGCCACAGTGGGGGAAGCCGTGGGGGAAGCCGTGGGGAAGCCGTGGGGGAAGCCGACTCGCTGAGGCTGGCGCTCCCGGCCGGCGAAGCACTGGAAGATCGATTTTCCGCAGCAGCCGCGTCAGGCTCACCGGAACCCGAACACCCGCCCATCACCAGAACAGCCGCGACCCCGGCGGCACTGAGGCGAACGGAATTGCGAACGGCAGACAAGACGCTCGAACTGATCATCGAGATACTCCCCCGGGGCAGAAATGGAGCGGGAAAGGATGTGACGCCAATAGTACGTAACTACGCCACCGGATACGGAGTTATCCACAGCACGCCAGAGGTAATCGTAAACCGTCTGGAATAAGTGGGCTCAGACGAGTCCACTCATTCGCCTATCGCCACCGGCACTAACAACCGAAGCCAGCGGGATTCACGAGGCAGTCGTCCGCGACATTGCGTGATTCTGACTTCCAGACTCGAATACTGACCGGCTCAGATGGAATCGATGCACGACCATCGATGGGCACCATTGGGCCCCCATTTATGGAGTACTCCCCGAGAAGTAAACGATTACAGACGCCTGGTAATCACCTGTTGCTTGGTATTGATGACTCGTGTCAGTCCTCTCACCCCAGCGCTCTTGCGGCAAGGGGGCACCAGGGAAAGGTGCGGGACCGTATGCGATCCCGTCGCCATAAATCCATTCAAATTCTGTAGGTCTAGCGACAATTGTAATATTTTGCTCAAAGAGGACAAAGTCGAAGACTTGGTCGGCAGCGTCAACATAGAAATTTGTGTGCGTCCCGATTAGAGTATGAGGACTAGGCTGCAACTCGAGCAAGCTTGGAGCTATTGGCCGGGATTGGAATTCCGATAGAATAGAATCCCTTATCTGATCACCAATGTCGACCGGTTTTTCAGCATAAATGCAAGAAAGTGGCGGATCCATTGGTCGCCACTGTTCACCACTGTTCTTTAAACGCAAGAACCAGTAGACAAGCCTGCCTCTTTCTCCTGCGGTACATTTCCCTCATTTTCTGCAAGGCATGCAATATCTCCAGCGTCGTCGGACCAACATTTGTATTCAAACATATATTCGTTGGGATCATCTGGAATTCCAATATTAATCGGACCCCAAGCTCCGGACCCAGGGATCTGGTAATATCCGCCAACATATACATCGTCGTCGTCAAACCCGCCACCGCCTTCGCCGCCACCATCTTTGGCTGAAGCCAGTGGAACATTTATAAATACTAGAATAAAAGCTAGCGTCGATACAATCCAACTGCGGCGTATACCCTTGTTGTTCATTTCATAGTCACCACACGAGTCGCCTGCCAACGATCCCCCAAATACGACGCCTCAATCATTTGGACAGTAATGTCTTCAATTCCGTCATCTACACTATAGACTACATTAGCGGGACCACGATATTCGAGGCGATCTTGCCGTATATTCGCAAGAACTTGGTAGAGTCCATCCGCTGTCAGAATAAAGTCAGAGTGGTTCGTAAGAACCTCAATCTTCCCCCCAACGATCCAATCTTCATCGGCGTATCCATTACCCACCATACGGTAGAAACTTCTACAAACGACGCAGTCAGATCCACTAATTTCTTCTATCGGTTGAGTATTTCCCGTTTCGAAACCATAGTTGATTAGCGCATACCAATAGTTTAGGAATGCCTCCAGGCCTTCCTTTGACTTCTCCTTCGCAAGCTCCGGCATCACCGGCAGCGGCACATTCTCCGCGGGCCCTCGGCAGTGGCCGGCTTGTAGACAGCAGTAGGCGTTGGTGTCGGCGTTGCCGTGGGACTAGGCGTCGCACTGGGGATGGCGCTCCCGCTCGACGAAGCACTGACAGAGCTGTTCTCGGCAGCCTCAGCCTCAGGCTCGCCACCGGAGCCGGAACACCCGCCCAACACCAGAACAGCGGCGACCCCGGCAGCACTGAGGTGAACGGAAACAGGTACGGAAGACAAGGCGCGAGAACGGAACATCGAAGAACCCCAGGGCAAAATGGTGCGGGACTGGACGTGACGCCAATAGTACGAGGCTGCGCCACAGCATACGGAGTTATCCACAGCACGCCAGAGGAACCGCGAAAAGAGCCTCACAACGGTGCGGCTCCCCGCAGTCAGTCCACATCCCGCAGGGACACCAGCATCCGCTTTATGTCGCGGAATTCGTCGCTGTTCCCGTAGGCCTCAGCCCCATCAAGATAGGACTGCCCGGAGGCAACTTCCTCCGACGGGTACTCCCCGGCGAAACGGCCGCCGCTGGATTCCGTAAAGGTGAAGAAATCGAAAAGGCCGCACTGGCCCCGGTCGCCGGTCTCGCTGATGACGGCATAGGTGGCAACGGGCCCGCCCCGCTCCGGAGTGGAGGGGCAACGGAATGGTACACAAAGCGCTGCTCGGTGCCCTGCACCGAGTCCAGTTCGGGCATCGGCTCACTGTCATATTCCGTGTACTGGACAGCTTCATCGGGGTCCGAGCACACGAGATCGGCAATGATTCCGGTATCCAGCTGGGCGATCAGCTCTCCCCCGGCGTCGTGCACCTGGAGGGAGACACCTCCGGCGGGATCGTTGGCCAGCGGCTCGACCGTCTCAACCGTCCAGTCCCCGCGGTGCTCAAAGGCCAGGGAACCGTCCGGGGTTATGTAGGAAGCCCAGGATTCCGGGGCATTGGAGCTGTCACCGGTGCCCGAGGGACCGGCGCAGGATGTCATACTGAGCACAAGCAGCGTCGCCGCCGCCAGCGTGGTGTTACGGTATCTCACATCAGCTCCCGGAGACGTCCGCGCTAGCATCCAATGCTACTCAGCAGCGGCACCCGCGCCCAGAGCATCCGGTTTATCCGGGAAGCGGCCCTCATATTCGGACCGTAGGCAGGCCAGCAGTACCCCTATAGTGCAGCGCCGCACGAGCCGCGCACTTTCGCCGCGGCCTCCGTCCCCGCACACGACTTACTGGAGGTTCCGATTACAGATATAGCAGCAGAACACGATGTCTACTTCGGCACCCCCGAACCCGAGCATGAGAGCGAAGACCTCCAAACCGCTTCGCTGGCCGTCATCCAGCGGGTGGAACACCGGCCCGACGTCGTTAAGGTCAAGGGCCGCCTGACCCTGATGGACACAGGCCTGACCCCCAACCAGGCCATGGTCGAGGATCTGCTGTTTGTCCGAAAAGTGCTGGAAAACGCCGGTATCGCGTATCTGCTGGTGCGCGGCAACGACCAGCGCCCGGTCATCGCCGTCGATCTGGCCCACCGGAACGAACTGCGCCGCGCCATGGTGGAGGCCTGCCGGGAGGAACCCTTCTACGCCCGCAGCGTGGATACAAAGAAGACCCGGACGCTGCTGATTGCCGACGGCGAACTCGCCCTCGGACAGGTCCCGGATCATCCGGGTGTACCGGCCCCGGGCGGTCAGCGGCACAAACCTGACTTTCGGCCCGTCGGCCGGTGTCCAGCTGGAACTCTGGGACCTGACCGGCCCGGAAATCACGCTTCCCGTGGAGAACTCGCTGACGCGCCGCACCCTTCCGGCCAGCGAGGTAGTGCGCGGCACGGTGGAAAAGCACGGACTGACCTGGCCGACCATCGAGAACATGTTCGCCGACCACGCCACGGACATCGACTTTGACGTTGACCTCGTCTTTTCCTGGGTGGACGGCAGCTCGGCCGAGTATCAGGCCGCCCGGGCGGCACGGATGAAGGACGCCGTCGTCGGCGAGGGAGACGACCACGAGGCCCGCTTCCGCCACATCAACGAACTCAAGTACGCCCTGCGCTCGGTGTACATGTTCGCACCGTGGATCCGCCGGATTTTTATCGCCACGGATTCTGCGCGTCCGGATTGGCTGGCCGACCATCCCTCGGTGACCTTTGTGCGCGCCGAGGAGCACTTCAAGGACCCCTCCGTCCTGCCCACGCACAACTCGCAGGCCGTGGAGTCCCAGCTCCAGCACATCCCCGGTCTGGCGGAGCATTTCCTGTATTCCAACGACGATATGTTCTTCGGCCGGCCGGTGGCTCCGGACCTGTTCTTCTCCCCCGGCGGGATTACCAAGTTCATCGAGGCCAGCACCCGGATTGGCCTCGGCGCCAACGATTCGGAGCGCAGCGGTTTCGAGAACGCCGCCCGGGTGAACCGCCGCCTGCTGTGGGAACGGTTCGGCCGGATCACCACGCGGCACCTCGAGCATGCGGCAGCGCCGCTGCGCCGGAGCGTGCTGCTGGAAATGGAAAACGAGTTCCCGAACGAATTCGCCGCCACGGCGGCGAGCCGGTTCCGGGCTAAGGACAACATCTCGGTCACCAACTCGCTCTACCACTACTACGCGCTGCTCACGGGGCGGGCCGTGACGCAGGAAACAGCGAAAGTGAAGTATGTGGACACCACGTCCTACGCGGGTCTGAAGATAATGGACAAGCTGCTGGCCAAACGGAACATGGACCTGTTCTGCCTCAACGACGGCAGCTTCCCGGAAGTCCCCGCAGAGGAGCGTGCCGAACGCGTTACCGCTTTCCTGGAGAAGTTCTTTCCGATCAAGGCCCCTTGGGAGAAGTAGCTAGGTCAGGAATCCGCGCAGCAGCCGCGCGGTTCCTTCCAAATGCACGACGGCGGCGGCCTCCGCCCCGGGCCCGTCACCGCGCAGCACGGCCTCGGCGAGCTCCCGGTGCTGGGCCTGCGAATGGTCCAGATTCGTTTGGAGCAGGGGAATCCGGTCCAGCAGGTCACTGATCCGTGACCGGGTGTCCGCGACGGCGGCGATCAGGCTTGGCGAGCCGGTCAGCTCCGCGACGGCAATGTGGAACCGGGAATCCTTGGGCCGGAAGGTCTCGGTGCCGGCGTCGTCCACTTCCGCCAGCATGGCAAGGAGGTGGGCCCGGGCCGCGGGAGCCAGCGTCGCTTCGGCCGCCAGCCTTGCCGCCGCCGGTTCGACCACCTGCCGGAACAGCAGGACGTCTTCGACGTCCCGGACAAAGGTGTCCTGTTCCGGGTCCCGGTCCTGGGCAGGGGTTCCGGTAATACGGGCGCCGCGAACGTTCCCCCGTACCGGCCCCGCCGCGACAGGAGATATCCGGCGCCCTGCAGTTCCGCGAGCGCATCGCGCAGCGTGGCCCGTGAAACCCCAAGCTGTCCGGCCAGCTCCCGCTCGGCCGGCAGCTTGATCCGGCCGAATAGATGCCCAGCTTAAGCCCCTGGAGCAGACGCTCCACGGTCTCTTCGAAGGCGTTCCCCGTACGGACCGGCGGCACCAGCGCCACCGGGTCGAAGTGCTGCGGTTTCATGGCGCGAGTCTAGCCCTGAATGTCCTGGAATCAGACCAGTCAAACTTTGCTTTGCGCAGGCTCTTGACCACTGATCCGTGGAGCGTCAGACTAAGCCGCAAAATCATGGACTAAAAACAGTCCATTGGCCTCTCCCATTGCTCCCGCTCCCCTTCCACAAAAGGAAACCGGCATGGCAAAAAGCAGGGTTGACTACACCAAGGTAGACGCGCATTACATGGACCACCGCCAGCTCAAGCGGGGTGCAGCCGGCTGGATCCTGCTGGCGGGCCTGGGCGTGGCCTATGTCATTTCCGGGGATTTCTCCGGCTGGAACCTCGGACTGGCGCAGGGCGGCTGGGGCGGCCTGCTCATTGCCTTTGTCCTGATGGGGATCATGTACACCTGCATGGTCTTTGGCCTCGCGGAGCTCTCCTCCACGCTGCCGACGGCGGGAGCCGGCTACGGATTTGCCCGCCGTGCGCTCGGACCCCTGGGCGGCTTCGCCACCGGCATGGCGGTCCTGATCGAATACGCCGTAGCCCCGGCGGCTATCGCCACCTTCATCGGCGGGTACATCGAGGCCCTTGGCTTGTTCGGGCTGACCAACTCCTGGCCGGTGTACCTGGCGACTTACGCCCTCTTCATCGGCATCCACATCCGCGGCGTGGGAGAAGCACTGAAACTGATGTTCGTCATCACGGCCATTGCCGTCCTGGCCCTGATCGCCACGGTGGTTGGCCTGATCCCCAAATTCGATGCCGCCAACCTCTTCGATATTGTCCCGGCCGGAGCCGCAGGCGCCAGCGCCTTCCTGCCCATGGGGTACGCGGGCGCCCTGGCCGCCCTGGTCTACGGCATCTGGTTCTTTCTGGCCATCGAGGGGGTCCCGCTGGCGGCCGAGGAAACCTCCGATCCGAAGAAGGACATGCCCCGCGGGATTATTGCTGCCATGGCCATCCTGCTGGTCTTCGGCGCCCTGATGCTGATCCTGGTCCCCGGGGCCGCCGGGGCGGAAGCGATGAGCACTTCGGACAACCCGCTGCCGGAGGCCCTGCGCATCGCTTACGGCGGCAACACGCTGCTGGCGGACTTCGTCAACTACGCGGGGCTTGCCGGGCTGGTCGCCAGCTTCTTCTCGATTGTCTACGCCTACTCACGGCAGCTGTTCGCCCTGTCCCGCGCCGGCTACCTCCCGCGGTGGATGTCGCTGACCACCCGGTGGCGCACCCCCTACATGGCCCTGATCGTCCCCGGCACCATCGGCTTCCTGCTGGCTGCCTTCACCCGCGACGGCGGGCTGCTGATCAACATTGCCGTCTTCGGCGCCACCGTGTCCTACGTACTGCTGAACCTCTCGCACATCGTGCTGCGCCGGAAGGAACCGGCCCTGCCGCGCAGCTACCGGACACCCGGCGGAGTGTTCACCACCGGCGTCGCGCTGGTCCTGGCCGTGGTGGCCGTGGTCGCCACCTTCGTGGTGGACGTGTTCGCAGCCTCCATCACGGCCGGCATCTTCCTTGCAGCACTGGCGTACTTCTGGTTCTACAGCCGGCACCACCTGGTCGCGAGCGCACCGGAGGAGGAGTTCGCCCAGATCAGCCAGGCCGAATCCGAAATCCGCTAGCCCGGTCAGCGGATCCAGTCACCACGGGTCACAACAGGAGCGATAAGGCATGAGTGAGCAAGCCCAAAAAACCGGCAACACCAACAACGTGAGCATGGACCAGCTGCGCGAGCTCGTCGCTGCGGGCAGCATCGATACTGTTATCGTGGCCATCACCGACCATCTGGGCCGGCTGCAGGGCAAACGCTGCGGCGCCAGGTCCTTCCTGGAGGACGTGTATCCGCACGGGGCCGAGGGCTGTAATTATCTGCTGGCCGTGGACGTGGAAATGAACACCATCGACGGGTATGAGTCCTCGTCCTGGGCCAACGGCTACGGCGACCTGATTATGCGCCCGGACCCCGCCACGCTGCGCCTGGTGCCCTGGCTACCCGGCACGGCAATGATCCAGTGCGATGTCCTGAGCACGGACGAAACCCCGCTGGCGCCGTCCCCGCGCCAAATCCTGCGCCGGCAAATCGACCGGCTGGAGGCCCTGGGCTACCGCGCGTACATCGGCACCGAGCTGGAGTTCCTGCTGTTCGACGACAGCTTCTCCGCGGCCTGGGACCGGGAGTACACGGGGATGCGGGAAGCCAGCCGGTACAACGTGGACTATTCCCTCCTGGCCACGTCCCGCCTGGAACCGGTGCTGCGGGCCATCCGCACCGGCATGGAGGGTGCCGGAATGGTGGTCGAATCCTCGAAGGGTGAGTGCAACTTCGGACAGCAGGAAGTCACGTTCCGTTTCGACGAGGTGCTGCGCACGTGCGACAACCACGCCTTCTACAAGAACGGCGCCAAGGAGATCGCGGATTTGCAGGGCAAGAGCGTCACCTTCATGGCCAAGTTCAATGAACGCGAGGAAATTCCTGCCACATCCACTTCAGCCTGCGGGACCTCAACGGCGAACCGGTCCTTGCCGGGGACCGGGACCACGGCTTCAGCGGGCTGATGGAACATTTCATGGCCGGACAGCTCGCAGCATTGAAGGAGATGACCTATTTCCTGGCACCCAATGTGAACTCGTACAAGCGCTTCGTGGAAGGCAGCTTCGCGCCCACCGCCGTCGCCTGGGGGCTGGACAACCGCAGCTGCGCCCTGCGCGTAGTGGGCCGCGGTGCCGGGCTGCGCACCGAGAACCGGGTGGGCGGCGGTGACCTCAACCCGTACCTCGCCGCGGCGGCGCTGATTGCCGGCGCCATCCACGGCATTGAAAACCGTCTACCCCTGGAACCCGTGACGGCAGGCAACGCCTACGCCACGGATGCAGACCGGCTGCCCACGACGCTGCGCGACTCCGTGAGCTGCTGGCGGGCAGCGAGATTGCCCGCAAGGCCTTCGGCGACGAGGTGGTGGCGCACTATGTCCACGCGGCCGACGTCGAACTGGCAGCCTTCGAAGCCGCCGTCACCGACTGGGAGCGCAAGCGTGGATTTGAACGGCTCTGACCGGCCCCGCCCGCTGATCGGTATCACCACCTACTACCAGCCCGCGGCGTGGGGAGTGTGGGAAGGCCCAGCCGCCCTCCTTCCGGGCACCTATGTGGAGGCCGTCGCGGCAGCCGGCGGCAGTCCCGTGCTGCTGCCCCCGGTGGGAACGGACGTTCGGGTCCTTGACGGGCTCGATGGGCTCGTCACCGCGGGCGGAACCGACGTCGATCCCGCGTTGTACGGCCACGACCCGCATCCGCTGACGCTCAGCCAGCCGCTGCGGGACACCCACGACCTGGCACTCACCAGGGCAGCGCTCGATTCCGAACTGCCCCTGCTCGCCGTTTGCCGCGGCGCCCAGGTCCTGAATGTTGCCCTCGGCGGCACCCTCATCCAGCACCTTCCCGACATTCGGGCTGCAGCCACCTACCAGCCGTCCCCGGGGGTCTTCGGTGAAGTCCGGTTCAGCACCGCCCCGGACAGCATCATCGGCAGCCTGCTCGGGGAGACCGCCGGCGCACCCTGTTACCACCACCAGGGCATAGCGGAGCTCGGCCACGGCCTGCGGGTAACGGCCGTTGCCCCGGAAGGCACCATCGAGGCGATCGAAACCGCCGGCCCCGGCTGGGTCCTGGGGGTGCAGTTCCACCCCGAACAAAATCCCGCCGACCTGCGGCTCTTCACCGGCCTGGTCACGGAAGCTACCCGCTACCGGGAGAGGATTCCGCAATGACCGCCTTCGACCGGACCGCCGCCGGCCGGGCTGATCCCGGCAGGGCCACACCCATCCTGAACCCGGCGACCGGGGACATCATCACCTCCGTGGCTTCCATGTCCGTGGAGGACACAGACGCAGCGGTCGCGGCAGCCAGTGCCGCCTTCGAGTCGTGGCGCCACACCGCGCCCAGCCACCGGGCTCTGCTGCTGCGCCGCTTTGCCGCAGCCGTGGACGCGGACCTGGAGAACCTCGCGGCACTCGAAGTCGCCAACGCGGGGCACACCCTGGGCAACGCCCGCTGGGAAGCCGGCAACGTCCGGGACGTCCTGAACTACTATTCCGGCGCCCCGGAACGGCACACCGGAGCACAAATCCCCGTGGCCGGCGGCATCGACATCACCTTCCATGAACCCCTGGGCGTGGTGGGCGTGATCGTGCCCTGGAACTTCCCCATGCCGATCGCGGCCTGGGGCTTCGCGCCCGCACTGGCCGCCGGCAACACCGTGCTGCTTAAACCCGCGGAGCTTACCCCGCTGACCGCCCTGCGGCTGGGCGAACTTGCCCTCGAAGCGGGGCTCCCCGAAGGCATCCTGCAGGTCCTGCCCGGACAGGGGGCGGTCATCGGCGAACGGTTCGTGACCCATCCGGCGGTCCGCAAAGTGGTCTTCACCGGATCCACGGAGGTGGGCCAACGAATCATGGCCGGCTGCGCGGACCAGATCAAGCGCCTCACCCTGGAACTGGGCGGCAAGAGCGCCAACATCGTCTTCGACGACACCGACCTCGACGCCGTGGCCGCCGCCGCCCGGCCGGAGCGTTCGACAATGCCGGCCAGGACTGCTGCGCCCGCTCCCGGGTGCTGGTACAGGCCACCGTCTTCGACCGGTTCCTGGACCTGCTGGAACCGCATGTTGCCGCACTGCAGGTGGGCGACCCGCAGCAGGAATCGGTGCACATGGGACCGCTGATCTCCGCGGCACAGCAGCACCGGGTGGCCGGCTACGTGCAGGAGTCCGAGGTCGCCTTCCGCGGCAAGGCTCCGGACGGGCCGGGTTTCTGGTTCCCGCCGACCGTCCTGACTCCCGAGCCGGGCAGCCGGGTCCTGCGGGAGGAGATTTTCGGTCCGGTGCTTGCCGTCGTTCCGTTCCAGGATGAAGCAGACGCCGTCCGCATCGCCAACGATTCCGACTACGGGCTGTCCGGCTCCATCTGGACGAATGACCTGGGCCGCGCCCTGCGGGTGGCCCGCGGAGTGGAGGCGGGCAACCTGTCAGTGAACTCGCATGCGTCAGTGCGTTATTCCACGCCCTTCGGCGGGTTCAAACACTCCGGGCTGGGCCGCGAACTGGGACCGGACGCGCTCGATGCCTTCACCGAAACCAAGAACGTTTTTATCGCCACCGGCCGGTAACGGCTCCATCGGAAGGAACCCCATGCCCGACGTCGTATCGAACCGGCTCGCCGGACGCACCGCGGTGATTACCGGCGGCGGCAGCGGCATCGGGCTGGCGAGCGCCCGGCGCCTTGCCGCTGAAGGAGCCCTCGTGGTGGTGGCGGACAACGATCCGGCCGCCGGCAAGGCCGCCGCGGAGGAGGTGGGTGGGCTGTTTGTGCCGGCGGACGTCACGAATGAAGAAGATGTTCGAAACCTCTATGACCTCACCCGCCGGACGTACGGGCGGGTGGACATTGCCTTCAACAACGCGGGAATCTCACCGCCGGAGGACGCTTCCATCCTCACTACCGGTCTTGAGGCGTGGCGCAGGGTCCAGGACGTTAACCTGACCTCCGTCTATTACTGCTGCAAGTACGCGCTGCCGCACATGCTCGAGGCGGGCAAGGGCTCAATCATCAACACGGCGTCGTTCGTGGCGGTTATGGGCGCCGCCACCTCGCAAATTTCCTACAGTGCGTCCAAGGGCGGGGTGCTGGCCATGAGCCGGGAACTCGGCGTCGAGTTCGCCCGCCGGGGTGTCCGGGTCAACGCGCTGTGTCCGGGCCCGGTTAACACTCCCTGCTCCGGGACCTCTTTGCCGAGGATCCGGACCGCGCCGCCCGCAGGCTGGTGCATATTCCGCTGGGGCGCTTTGCGGAACCCGAGGAAATCGCCGCTGCGGTCGCTTTCCTGGCCAGCGACGATTCCTCCTTCATGACCGCGGCCACCTTCCTGGTGGACGGCGGCATCTCCGGCGCCTATGTCACCCCGGCCTAACCGCGGGTGCTGCCCGAAGCACGGCTGCTTACCCGAAGCACGACGGCGGCGGGGCCCCTCAGGTGCGCCCCGCCGCCGTCGCCGCTCGCTGAACTACCGGCTGACCACCACGTGCTCGTTGGGCACGCAGTGCGTCATGGTGAGGCCCTCAACGTTCCGCGGTCCGTTGGAGCCCAGGTTCTTCATCCATTCCTTTTCCGCATCGGACAGGGTCTGTGTGGCCAGCGGGCCCAGGTCGCGGACCTCCTCCAGTCCGATGCCGAGGCCGTCGCCCACGCGCGAGCCGAGTTCGTCGTCGCACATGTAGAAGTGCCACAGCATCCGCTCCTGGACCGGGCGGACCGCCTCACCGATGTTGGCCACGAAGTTGGCGACCAGATCGTCCTTCTCCCACTGCTCCAGCAGCTGGTAGCGCTGGCCGGCCTGGATGTAGTCATTGGTGCGCGGAATCCGGGCCCGGGTCAGCTTTCCGGTCAGGTCCGGCCCCTGCTCCTCATGTGCGGGCTTGACCGCCTCCGGAATGCCGCCGGTGATGGACGGTTCGTAGTTCACGTGCGGGTTCTGCCCCGGTGCGAGGTCCGTGAAGTAGGACATCTGGCCGCCGCGCTGGTTGGTGGCCGCGGGAGCGTGCTTGGGCGAGTTTACCGGCAGCTGCAGGTAGTTGGGGCCAACCCGGTAGCGCTGGGTGTCGGAGTAGCTGAAGGTGCGGCCCACCAGCATCTTGTCGTCCGAGAAGTCCAGCCCGTCCACCAGGACACCGGTGCCGAAGGAGATCTGCTCGGCCTCGTTGTGGTGGTCGGTGATGTTCCGGTTCAGGGTCATGGTGCCCACGTACTTCGGCTCGAAGTCCTGCTCCGGCCAGGTCTTGGTGTCATCCAGCGGATCCCAGTCCAGCTCCGGGTGATCGTGGTCATCCATCATCTGCACGTACAGGTCCCACTTGGGATAGTTGCCCGATTCGATGGCTTCGTACAGATCCTTGGAGGCATGGCCGAGGTCATTGGCCTGGATGTTCGCCGCGTCCTCCTCGGTCAGCGACTTCACGCCCTGCTGCGGCAGCCAGTGGTACTTCACCAGCTTGGTGTCGCCCTGCTCGTTCACCCACTTGTAGGTGTTCACTCCGAAGCCCTGCATGTGCCGGTAATCCGACGGGATGCCGCGCGGGCTGAAAAGGTTCACCAGCATGTGCATGGATTCGGGGGTCTGGGACATGAAGTCGAAGATCCGGGCCGGTTCCTGCCGGAAGGTGATGGGGTCCGGCTTCAGGGAGTGGATGACATCCGGGAACTTGATGGCATCGCGAATGAAGAACACCCCCAGGTTGTTGCCCACCAGGTCCCAGTTGCCGTCCTCGGTGTAGAACTTCACCGCGAACCCGCGCGGATCACGGGCAGTTTCGGAGGAGTCCCGGCCGCCGATCACGGTGGAGAACCGGATGGCGACGTCGGTCTTCTTGCCCGGTTCGGCCAGCAGCCGGGCCCGGGTGTAGCGCTCGATGGGTTCATCGCCCCATTTGCCGGACGCCTCGAATTCGCCGTAGGCGACGAATCCGCGGGCATGCACTACGCGCTCCGGGATGCGTTCCCGGTCGAAATGGCTGATCTTCTCCAGGAACGGATAATTTTCCAGGGTGGCCGGACCGCGCGGACCCACGGTGCGGCTGTTCTGGTTGTCATAAACAGGGTGGCCCTGCCTCGTGGTCAGGTGCTGCTGGACGGCGTCGTGTCCGTCACCGGCGGCGGAATTCTGGTTTGCGGCGTCTGTCATCACGGTTCTCTCTGTCTCGAGGTCATGGGCTGATCAGGGTTTACCTTCCTCACTCCACTCTTGTTGCGCGGTACGTCACTCGTCAAGCCCGATCGGGGACGCTGCAGTGGCGGCCGCGGCCTCCCCTTGGCAGACTGGGGCCATGACTACCGACGAACGGCCCCCTGTTGTCGAGCTGACCCCGGAGCAGAGCTGGAAGTATCTGGAGAAGACCTACCACGGCCGTTTAGCGGTCAGCGTAGCCAACCGGCCCAGTATCTATCCGCTGAACTACTACGCACACGACGGCTTGATCCTGTTCCGCACCAGCCCCGGCACCAAGCTGGCGGAGCTTACCGTCAATGACCATGTTGCCTTCGAAGCGGACGGCATCCTCAGCGACCAGGCCTGGTCGGTGGTGGTCAAAGGCACTACGCGGCTGCTCGAGGCACAGAGCGAGATCGACGCGGCCGACGAACTGCCGCTGCAGCCGTGGGTGCGCACTTTGAAGTACCGCTATGTGGAAATCATCCCGGAGACCATCACCGGCAGGTTCTTCAATTTGGGCCCGGAACCGGAACGGTATCCCGAAGAGATCTGACCGGGCCGCGGCGCTCAGGCCGAGGTCAGCTGCTGCGCATCGAGGATCCGCACGCCCGCCGCGTCCAGGCGCCGGCGGGTTTCCGCCTCGTCCACACGCTCTCCGACTGTCCGGTCCTCCTCCAGCGGAACCACCGAATGAACCACTGAGTCCCCGTACACGTGCACCATGTTGAACGCCTGTCCGGCATCCTGTCCGCGGGTTCCGGGCGTCGCCAGGTCCTGGGTGTAGCACGTGGCCGAGGCGACGGAGACGGGGACCCCCGCGAAGGTCGCGAACGTGGAGTAGTGCAGGTGCCCGGCAATGATCGACCGCACGTCGGTCCCCTCCACCACCGCGGCCAGGTCCCGCTGGTGGCGCAGCTCCACCAGGACGGTCAGGTCCTGGACGCTGGGCACCGGAGGATGGTGCATGGCCAGGATTGTTCCGTCCGGCGCCGGTTTCCGCAGGACGTCCCGGAGCCAGTCCAGCTGCGAACCGCTGAGTTCGCCGTGGTGATAGCCGGGGACAGTGGTGTCAAGGGTGATGATCCGCAGTCCGTTGACCAGGTAGACGCGGTCCACCGGCGCCATGTCCGGCGCTTCGTCCAGCAGTGCCGCTTTGAAGTTTCCCCGGTGGTCATGATTGCCCATGGCCCAGATCACCCGGGCTCCCATCCGTTCGGCGGCAGGCAGGACAATGTTCCGGAGTTTGGCGTAGGCCTGCCGTTCTCCTTTATCAGCCAGATCGCCGGTAATGACGATGGCCTCGGGCTTTTGCCCGGAACTTTCCAGCCTGTCGAAGAGCCCGGCCAGTTTTGCCCGGCTGTCCACTGCTCCGTAAAGCGGGCCGGTGCCGCCGACCAGGTGCGTGTCGCTGAGGTGAAGAATGAAATGACGCGGCCGGGGGTGCTCGGCCGGGAGGAAATCCATGAGGACCTTCTAGTGTCGACGACAGCTGCTACTGCGTTCCTTCACCTCCATGAAAGCAGAGTTTTGAGCTGAGGGTTAACCAAGGCCGGCGTGTTCTCCCCCGGCCTGTCCAGGCCACCGCCCGGACGGGACCGGGCAGCCGCCTGTGCGGGTGGATGGCATGCTCTGGCGCACTTTCCCTCCCGGCCGTAGGCTCAGGGATGTCAGCGACGTCACGGAAGGACCCCCCATGAGAATCAGCCACATTCCGCTGCGCCTGGTCACCGGCGCCTACATCCTCAATTCCGGCCTGGGCAAGCGCAACCTCGACAAGGAAAGCGCCGCCGGCCTGCAGCAGATGGCTTCCAATGCCTTCCCGCAGGTCATGGACCTTGATGCGGTCCGGTTCGGCAAGCTGCTGAGCGCCGCCGAGATCACCGTGGGCGTGACCCTGCTGACCCCGTTTATCCCGAGCCGGCTCGCCGGACTGGTCCTCGGAGTATTTTCGGGCGGAATGCTGACCATGTATGCCAAGACCCCGGGTCTTACCGAAGCTGACGGCGTCCGGCCGACGGCGCAGGGCACACCGCTCGCCAAGGACGTATGGATGGCCGGCATTGCCGCTTCGCTGCTCCTGGACCGCAGGAACAGGACCAAGATCAAGGAAGTCACCAAGGTCAAGGAAGTCAAGGTGCCGGCGCCGGTCAAGGCCGGCGTGGCTGCTGCTGCCATCAAGACCGCCAAGAATGTCGCTGGGAAGAAGGAGCGGAAGGACGGCAGGAAGTCCAAGTCCGCCAAGTAAGGCCTCATTCCGGCCGGGGAACTTCCGGTCTGGGAACTGTTACGTAACACGCAACACATCGGAAACATGCCGGTGCCAGAATTCCCCCCATGTTCCTGACTCCCTCTGACACGGAGAAGCTGCTGCTCAGTGTGGCCGGCATGGTCGCGCGCGACCGCCGGGCCCGCGGCGTGCGGCTCAATTATCCGGAAGCCGTCGCGCTCATCTCATGCTGGGTCATGGAACGGGCCCGGGAGGGCGGCCTGGTGGCGGACCTGATGAGTGAGGGCCGCAGCGTCCTGGGCCGTGATGACGTGATGGAAGGCGTTCCGGAAATGATCCCGGACCTGCAGATTGAGGCCACCTTCCCTGACGGCCGCAAGCTCGTGACCATCACGGATCCCATCTCATGAGCGCTCCCCTCGTCCCCGGTGAGCTCCGCCCGGCAGCCGGCGGGCTTTCCTTGAATGCCGGCCGTGAAACCCGGCAGCTGGTGGTGACCAACACCGGCGACCGGCCGGTCCAGGTTGGCTCGCATTTCCACTTCGCCGATGTCAACCCGGCACTGGCCTTTGACCGGGCTGCAGCCGCCGGTTTCCGGCTGAACGTGCCGGCCGGCACCGCGGTGCGCTTTGAACCCGGAGCATCCCGGGACGTGGCGCTGGTCCGGCTGGCCGGCAGCGCCAGCGTGCCCGGCCTGCGGATCCGCCCGGACAACGACGGCGGCGCGGGCGCGGGCGCGGGCGGCGCCCCTGCACCCGTTTCCCCGTCCGCCCCGAAAGCGGAGGGCTGACATGGAGATTTCACGGCACGACTACGCGCACCTGTACGGGCCCACAGTGGGAGACTCCGTCCGGCTCGGCGACACCGACCTGTGGATCAGCCCGGAAAAGGATTACACCTTCGGCGGCGACGAATCGGTGTTTGGCGGCGGCAAGAACATCCGCGAATCCATGGCCCAGTCCACCCGCACCTCGGCCGAAGGAGCCCCGGACCTGATCATCACCAATGTGCTGATCGTGGACCACTGGGGCATCGTCCGCGCCGACGTCGGGGTCAGGAACGGACGCATCGCCGGCATCGGCAAGTCCGGGAACCCCGACATCATGGACGGAATCGATCCGGCGCTGGTGATCGGTCCCGGCACCGAGGTGATTGCCGGCGAAGGACGGATCCTCACCGCCGGCGGCATCGACACCCACGTGCACCTGCTGGGTACCGACGCGCTGCGGGAGGCACTGGCCGCCGGCATCACCACCGTGGGCGGCGGCGGCACCGGACCCGCGGAAGGGTCCAAGGCCACCACCGTCACCCCCGGTGCCTGGAACCTGCAGGTGATGCACCGGGCCCTGGACACCCTGCCCATGAATTTCCTGCTGTACGGCAAGGGCAACACCGTGAGCCAGGCTGCCCTGGAGGAACAAGCCCTGGCCGGTGCCGCCGGCTACAAGGTCCACGAGGACTGGGGCTCCACCCCGGCAGCCATTGACGCGGCGCTGACCGCCGCGGACCGGTGGGGCGTGCAGGTGGCGCTGCACGCCGACTCCCTCAACGAGGCCGGTTACGTGCAGGACACCCTGGCCGCCATCAAGGGCCGCGGCATCCACGTCTTCCACGCCGAGGGCGCCGGCGGAGGCCACGCCCCGGACATCATCACGGTCGCTTCCTCCGTCAATGTGCTGCCCGCCTCCACCAATCCCACGCTCCCGTTCACAGTGAACACCGTGGCCGAGCACCTCGACATGCTGATGGTCTGCCACCACCTGAACCCGCGGATCCCGGAGGACCTGGCCTTCGCGGAGTCACGGATCCGGGCCAACACCATGATGGCCGAGGACGTACTGCAGGACCTGGGCGCCATGTCCATCACGTCCTCGGATGCGCAGGCCATGGGACGCATCGGTGAAACAATCACGCGCACCTGGCAGGTGGCCCACATTATGAAGGACTACATGGGGCCCGCTGAGTCCGCGCTTCCCGCGGACAATGAGCGGGTGCGCCGGTACATCGCCAAATACACCATCTGCCCCGCCGTGGCCCACGGCATCGACGCCGAAGTCGGCTCCGTGGAGGCCGGCAAGATGGCCGACTTGGTGCTGTGGAACCCGGCGTTTTTCGGCGTCCGGCCGTCACTGGTGATCAAGGGCGGCGCCATCGTCGCGGGACAGATGGGCGACCCGAATGCCTCCCTGCCCACTCCGCAGCCGGTCTGGATGCGCGAGTCGCTGGCGGGGCGGGCGGCGTCGGCTCCGCATCTGTCCACCTCGTTCGTGGCGCAGGCGGCACTTGATGACGGTCTGGCGGACCGGCTGGGCCTGGTGCGGAAGCTGACCGCAATCAGGTCCACCCGGAACGTGACCAAGGCGTCCTTGCCCAACAACACCGCGCTGCCGGACATCCGCGTGAATCCCGAGACCTTCATGGTCAGCATCGACGGGCAGCTCATCGAACCCGCGCCCGCCGCCGAGCTGCCCCTGACCCAGCGCTACTCCCTGTTCTAGGCCGCCGCGGTGACCGAGACCATTCCCCCCGCCGCCGAGTCGGCAGTAGCGGCCTTCCTGCTCGCCGATTCCCGGCTGCCCTCGGGCGCCTATTCCCATTCCGCAGGCCTGGAGCCGGCGGTGATGGCAGGGCTGCAGGCCGACGGCGTCTATCCCTATCTGGTGTCCCGGCTGCAGAGTGTCGTGCGCATGGAGACAGCAGCGGCCGTGCTGGCCCACCGGCGGGCGGCGGTGCTGGCCGCCGGCCCGCCCTCCGGGGAGCACGACGGCGGCGGGGACCCGCCGGCCTTCGCCGCCCTGGAAGCAGCACTGGATGCCCGCACTCCCTCCCCCGCGCAGCGGGACGCCTCCCGGCGGCTCGGGCGGGGAATGCTGCGGCTGGCGCTGACGCTCAAAGCGGGAAACTGCGCCGTCGCCACCCTCAAACGGGAGGTTCCGCGCCCCACCCGCCCGGTGGCGCTGGGGGTTGCGGCGCAGGCCCTGGGCGTGGGCGAACTGCAGCTGGCGAAACTCTGCTGCTACGACGATGCGCAGTCGGTGGTTGCCGCCGCCCTGAAACTGCTGCCCATCGATCCCATGTCCGCCACCGCCTGGATCCTGGCCGCCGAACCGCAGATCAACGCCGTCGCCCACCACGCGGTGCAGGCCCGGACGGCCGAAGACATCCCCGCACTCAGCGCTCCCTGGATGGAGCACTGGGCCGAAGACCACACCGAAAGAACAAGGAGACTATTCGTTGCCTGAGAACACCGCACCGAAGACCAACCACACCGCCGATACCGCTGCGGACCCGTCCCGTTCCCTGCGCCTGGGCGTCGCCGGACCGGTGGGAACCGGCAAGAGTTCCCTGATTGCCACAATCTGCCGCGCCATGGCCGGGGAACTCTCCATTGGGGTCATCACCAACGACATCTACACGGACGAGGACGCCCGGTTCCTGCGCTCGGCCGGTGTCCTGCCCGCCGAACGGATCCGTGCCGTGGAAACCGGTGCCTGCCCGCACACTGCCATCCGCGACGACGTCACCACCAACCTGCTGGCGGTCGAAGACCTGGAGGTGGACTTCGCCCCGCTGGACCTGGTGCTGGTGGAAAGCGGCGGAGACAACCTGACGGCCACCTTCTCCCCTGCCCTCGTGGATGCCCAGATCTTTGTCCTGGATGTGGCCGGCGGCGGCGATGTGGCCCGCAAGGGCGGCCCGGGATTGCCCGGGCCGACCTGCTGGTCATCAACAAGATCGATCTGGCCCCGCACGTGGACGTGGACGTGGACCTGATGGTCGCCGACGCCACCGCAGCCCGCGAGAGCGGCCCGGTGCTGGCGCTTTCCCGCAAACAGCAGCACACCATCGATGACCTCAGCGCGTGGGTCCGCTCCATGGTGGCCCTGCACCGCACCGGTTCGCACACGCCGCAGGATCCGGGCCCTATGGCGCCGCACTTCCATGCCGATGAGGACGGCGGCTACATCCACACCCATGATGAGGAGCCCGACACTGTTCCGCACCGGCACTGAGCCCCGCCCCACCCGGATCTGCGTGGAAGCGTCCGGCGGACGGGCCCGCTTTTCAGTGCTGGACCAGGGCCTGTACCTGGCGCCCCGGCCGGTTCACGGCGGCGCCAACCCGCTGCACCTGCGCGTGGCGCTGATCGGCATCCACATGATGCTGCTGGGCGGCGACGACGTCCGGATCGAGGTGTCCGTCGGCGAGGGGGTCACGCTGGAGGTGGTTGAGCCGGCCGGCCTGGTGGCCTACGACGCCGAAGGGGTGCCGTCCCGCTGGTCGCTGCAGGCCGAGCTGGGACCCAACGCCGCCCTGATTTGGGACGGGGCCTCCTTCGTCGCGGCAGCAGGCTCGAACGTCCTCCGGGAAACCCGGGTGCACCTGGCCGCCGGTGCCCGCGCCCTGGTCCGCGAAACCCTGGTGCTCGGCCGCAGCGGCGAATCCGGCGGCAGCCTTCGCAGCGTCACGCGGCTTACAGGGCCGGCCGGAGACTGGCTGTACGACGACCTGGATCTGACCGGGCCCCGGGCCCGCGCCGTCGGGATCCTCGGCGGCTCCAAAGTTCTCGGGGGCGCGACGGCGGCGGGCTGGCGTCCGGCGGAACTGCCGGCAGCGGACGGAGCGGATGGAGATGATGCAGCGTCCGGAGCGGCCGGGGACGCCGCACCGCACCGGGTGCGCCGCTTCGATCTTGCGGCGCCCGGCGCCGTCGCACGGAGCCTGGCCGGGGACGCCCATACCGCCGACGGCGGAACCGGAGCGGTGTTTACCGCGTGGCGTGACGAGTTGCTGCAAACAGCCGGCGTCCGAGGACACCGTGGTGCGGGGCAAACAGATACACCAGCGTGAACACGGCCCCCTGGCACAGCACCATCATTCCGCCCGGTGACGTGTCCAGGTACCAGCTCAGGTACAGCCCCGCAACGGAACAGGCCACCGAGATGCCCGGGGCGATCAGCAGCATGCGGTTGAACCGGTCGGTGAGCAGGTGGGCGGTGGCTCCCGGGATGATCAGCATGGCCACCACCAGGATGACTCCCACTGCCTGGAGTGCGACGACGGAGGTCAGCGCCAGCAGCCCCAGGAGGGCGGCGCCGAGCATGCGCGGACTGAGGCCGACGGCGTAGGCATGGGTGCGGTCGAAGGCGTAGAGAGTGAAGTCCCGCCGCTTGAGCAGCAGGGCCAGCAGCGTCAGCCCGCCCAGAACGGCAACCTGGGTGAGGTCGGCGGCGCTGACGCCGAGGATGTTGCCGAAAATGATGTGGTTCAGGTCTGTTTGGCTGGGGGTGACGGAAATAAGCACCAGTCCCAGCGCGAAGAGCGTGGTGAAGACGATGCCCATCGCAGCGTCTTCCTTGACCCGGCTGGTTCCGTTCACCAGCCCAATCAGCGCCACGGCAATGAAGCCGAAAAGGACCGCGCCGACGGCGAACGGTGCCCCGGCAATGTACGCCAGCACCACGCCCGGCAGCACCGCGTGGGACACGGCATCCCCCATCAGCGACCAGCCGATGAGGACGAGCCAGCAGGAGAGCACTCCGCAGACGGCGGCCGCAATGACAGCCACGGCCACGGCCCGGAGCATGAAGTCATAGCTGAGCGGGTCGAGCAGGATCTCAAGCATGGCCGGCTCCGGTCCGGGGCGCCGGCGTGCGGGCCTGCCCGGCCGCGGCGGCCGGATCCAGGCCGAAGGCGCGGGCCAGGTGCTCGGGACGCAGCACCTCAGAGGGATGTCCATGGACCAGGACCCGGCGCATCAGCAGCGCGGCCTCGTCGGCCAGGCCGGGCAGGGCCTGCAGGTCATGGGTGGAAACGAGGATGCTGCAGCCGTCATCGGCCAGCGCCCGCAGCTGGGAGGTAATCGTGGCCTCGGACCGTTTATCCACCCCGGCGAACGGCTCGTCCAGCAGCAGCACCGAGGCTTCCTGGGCGATGCCGCGGGCGACGAAGGCCCGCTTCTTCTGTCCGCCGGACAGCCGGCCAATCTGCCGGTCCGCGAATTCGCCCAGTTCCACCCGTTCCAGCGCGCGGTCCGCTGCCTCGTGGTCCGTTTTCCGCGGACGGCGGGTGAATCCCATCCGCCCGTAGCGGCCCATCAGCACCACGTCGCGCACGGAAACGGGAAAGGACCAATCCACTTCCTCGCTCTGCGGAACGTAGGCCACCTCGCCCCGGCGGCGGGCCGGGACGGCGGTGCTCCGTGGATAAGCACTCCGCCGGCATCGGGTTTCACCAGTCCCATGATGGTTTTGAAGAGCGTGGACTTGCCGGAACCGTTCATCCCCACCAATCCGCAGATGCTGCCGGAACCGAGGGTGAGGCTGGCACCGTCGAGCGCCGTGACGTCTCCGTACCGGACGGTCACGGCGTTCACCTCTACAGCCGGCACGCTCACGCCGCGCCCCGGTGAGGCCGTCGACAATGACGCGGCTGTCATGGCGCAGCAGGTCCAGGTAGGTGGGAACCGGGCCGTCAGCCCCGGAGAGCGAATCCACGTACAGGACGCCGCCGAACCCGGCGCCGCTGGCCTCGACCACCTGCTGCATGGGTGCGTCGGAGACGGTCGACTCGCAGAAGACCGCCGGGACATTGTTCCCGCGCACGAACTCTATGGTCTCCGTGATCTGCTGCGGCGTGGCCTGCTGCTCGGAGTTGACCGCCCAGAGGTACTGCTCGGTGAGTCCGGCATCACGCGCCAAGTAGGAAAATGCGCCTTCGCAGGTCACCAGGGCGCGCTGGGTCGGGGGAAGGGTGGCCAGTTCGCCGGCCAACTCATCCTGAACCGTCTGCAGTTCTGCCTTGTAGGCGGATCCGTTGGCTTCATAGTCGGCTGCGTTCGCCGGATCGAGGCCGCTCAGGGCCGCCACGATATTGTCCACGTAGACCTGGCCGTTCACCGGGGACATCCAGGCGTGCGGATTGGGTTTCCCCGCAGACACATCATCGGCAATGTTGATGGTCTGCACCCCCTCGCTGACGACCACGTGGGGTACGTCGACGTCGGCCACGAACTTGGCGAACCAGGCCTCCAGGTTCAGGCCGTTATCCAGGATCAGGTCGGCGGAAACGGCTCTGCGGAGATCCCCCGGCGTTGGCTCGTAGCCGTGGATCTCGGAACCTGGTTTGGTGATGGATTCCACCCGGACATGGTCTCCGGCCACGTTTTGCGCCATGTCCGCCAGCACCGTGAAGGTGGTGAGCACCACCGGCCGTTCGTCGTCAGCGGGCTCCGCCCCGGCGGAGCCGCTGCATCCGGCAAGGACCAGCAAGCTCAGGAGCGCGGCGGCTGTGCGAAGCGGTGTGAAGAGAGTGTGTGGGGTCATGGCAGGACCCTAGTATTAGGCATGCCGCATACACAAGTTCGGTTCACCTAACATTTCACGGTCCGTCATTCGATCCCCGGACTGGCGGCCGGGAGCCCTGCGTGATTAAGTTGGCCCAGCCGCGCCGAGGAAAAGGAAAAACCGGATGACCGGAGATTTGCCTGGATGGAAACTCTTTGAGCAGTTTGCCGTGAAGGTCAACGGCATCACAGTAACCGGCCGCATTTCACGGACCGGCGGAGCAGCCGGCAAGCCTCCGCTGCTGCTGCTGCACGGCCATCCGGAAACGCACCTGATGTGGCACCGGATCGCGGATGCCCTGGCGGAAGAGTTCACTGTGGTGGCCCCCGACCTGCGCGGCTACGGCGGCTCCTCCAAACCGGCGGGAGAGGGGACCACTCCACGTACAGCAAGCGCGAAATGGCGCTGGACGCAGTCCTGCTCATGGAGCATTTCGGCGCGGAGCGGGGCTTCGGCAGTTTCGCACTGTGTGCCCACGACCGCGGGGCCAGGGTGGGGCACCGGATGCTGGCCGACCATCCCGGCCGGGTTACGAAGGCCATGTTCCTGGATATCGCCCCGACGCTGGACATGTACGCGGGAACCGACCGGGACTTCGCCGAGGCGTACTTTCACTGGTTTTTCCTGATCCAGCCGGAGCCCCTTCCCGAGGCCCTGATCGAGGCCAGTCCGCGCTCCTACGTTCAGAACATCATGGGCAGCCGCTACGCCGGACTGGCACCGTTTCCGGCGCCGGTCCTGGACGCGTATGTGGCCGCCCTGTCCTCCCCGGCGCCGTCCACGCCATGTGCGAGGACTACCGCGCCGCGGCAACCATCGATCTCGAGCACGACCGGGCGGACCGGGCGGCAGGCCGCACTCCGGACGTTCCGCTGCGTGTGCTGTGGGGAGCGCACGGGGTCGTGGAAAAGCAGTTTGATCCGCTCGCACTGTGGGGCAAAGCAGTGCCCGGCGCCACCGGCAGGGCGGTGGACGCCGGGCACTATCTTCCCGAGGAAGCTCCCGGCGAAGTCCTGGCCGAGATGCTCGCGTTCTTTTAGTACACGATCCCGAAGACCCAGACCGCCAGTGTGAAGGTCACCAGCGTAGTGAGCACCAGGGCGATCAGGTTCAGCCATATCCCGGACTTAACCATGTCGGCGATCTGCACGTGGCCCGAGGAGAAGGCAATGGCGTTCGGCGGAGTTGCCACGGGCAGCATGAAGGCACAGGTGGCGGCCAGAGCCACCGGGATGACCAGCAGCAGCGGATCAATGCCCAGGCCCAGGGCGACTCCGCCGATCAGCGGCAGGAACGTGGCCGCCGTCGCCGTGTTGCTCGTCAGTTCCGTCAGGCCCAGGACCAGGCCGGCAATCACCAGCACGATCAGGATGAGCGGCAGCGCCTCCAGACCTGACACCTTGGTGCCGATCCACTCGCTCAGCCCGCTGGCCGTAAAACGGGAGGACAGGGCCAGGCCGCCGCCGAACAGGATCAGGATGTCCCACGGCAGTTCCTTGGCGCTGGACCAGTCCAGCAGCGGCACTCCCGTCCTGACGCTGGCCGGAATGACAAAGAGCAGGACCGCAACGCCCATGGCGATCACGGCGTCGGCAATGTTGGAGCCCGGCCACAGCAGCGGCACCGTGATCCAGGAAGCGGCGGCCAGGACAAAGATGGCCAGCACCTGCTTCTCACCGAAGGACATGGCCCCGAGTTTCTTGTATTCACGCTGGATCATTTCCCGGCCGCCGGGGATTTCGGTGATCTCGGGCTTGAAGATCACACAGGTCAGCAGGTACCAGGCAATGGCCATAAAAATTACGGCGAGCGGCACGCCCACCAGCATCCACTGGCCAAACCCGATGTTCACGTCATGGGCGTCCGCCATGTAGCCCACCATCAGCGCGTTGGGCGGCGTACCAATAATGGTGCCCAGCGACCCGATGGACGCGGAATAGGCAATACCGAGCATCAGCGCAATGCTGAAGTTCCCTGGAGCTTTCTTCTCTTCATTGAGGTTGGCCACGAGGGTCAGCACGGAAATGCCGATCGGCAGCATCATGACCGCGGTGGCGGTGTTGGAGACCCACATGCTGAGGAATCCGGTGGCCACCATGAACCCGGCAATCAGCTGCCTGGGCTTGGTTCCGACCAGGAGGACGGTGGCCAGGGCGATGCGCCGGTGAAGATTCCAGCGCTGGAGTGCCAGGGCGAGGAAGAACCCGCCCATGAACAGGAAAATGATGGGGTCGGCGTAGGGCGGTGCTGTTTCCTGGATCGTGGCAACACCGAGTGCCGGGAACAGCAGGAGGGGAAGCAGGGCTGTGGCGGCGAGCGGGATCGCTTCCGTCATCCACCAGACCGCCATCAGCACGGCGACGGCGGCGGTCGCGCGGGCGGGCTGGGCCAGGTCCTGGGGCATGATGAAATAGACGAGGACGCCCAGGACAACGCCGAGCAGCAGCCCTGACCGCTTGCGCCGGAGTACCCGTCTGTCCTCGGCGGGGGCGAGCATCCCCGGTGCTGTGTCTTGATCGCTCTCCGTGCCTTGTTCGGCATTCGGCGGCGCTGGTTCGGCAGTCGGTCTTGTCGGCATCGTCAAGGGTCGGTCCTCCGGATGAGTGGGCGGGCGTCCCACCATCCAACCCCACCGGGGCGGCAGAGTAAAAAAGTCCGGTGGTGGAGGCGGAGGGTGCCGCCGCTACTGCACCCGGGAAACCAGCCCTTCGGCGACCATCCAGTCATAGGCCACCTGCTCCGGTTCTTCCCCCTGCACGTCCACCTTGAGGTTCAGCGAGCGCATGGTTTCGTCGTCGAGCCTTTCCGCCACCTGTTCCAGCACCGCTTCCAGCTCCGGATACTTTTGCAGCGTCTCCGTGTAGATCACCGGTGCCGCGTTGTAGGCGGGAAAGAAGTTGCGGTCGTCTTCCAGCACGAGCAGGTCGAGGGCATCGATCCGGCCGTCGGTGGCGAAGACTTCGCCCACCAGGCACTCGCCCTGGTCCACCGCGCCGTAAACGGCTCCCGTGTCATAGATCCCGACGTTCTGCTCCGGAACGACGGTGCCGCGGTCAAGGCCGTAGAGCGCCAGCATGGGGTTGAACCCGTCCTGCCGGGAATTGAACTCGGCATCCACGCAAAACGTGAGGTCCTCCACCGGAAGGGCAGCCAGGTCCGAAATGCTGGTCACTCCCAGTTCCGCGGCCAGGTCCCGGCTCATGGCCAGGGCATAGGTGTTGTTCAGTTCCGCCGGCGCTCCCCAGGTCAGGCCGTTGGCCTGGTCCGCGTCGTAGACCGCCTGCCACTGCTCCTGCTGGTCCGGGATTCCCTGCTCATACCCCAGGTAGGTCAGCCACGCTGTGCCGGTGTATTCCCACATGATGTCCGCCTGCCCGCTGCGCAGGAGTTCCCGGGCCGGCAGGCTGCCGGGAACGTTGCTCAGGTCAGTGACCTGGAATCCGGCCGCTTTGGACGCCAGCACGGCCATTTTGCCCAGGATGAGCTGTTCGGTGAAGTTCTTCGAGGTCACGGTCACCGATGCGTCGTCCGGCAGGCCCGGGACCGGCTCGATGCTTCCCGCGGCGACCGGAGGAACGTAGGACCCCGCGGGCTGCAGTCCGCAGCCGCCCAGGACCAGCAGGACGGCGGCGAGCGCGGCGGCCAGTGCAGCGGCGCTTCGGGAACGCAGGGGAAGCTTTGTCCGCATCACAGTCCTTTCGGCCGGGCCAGGTACTCCACCAGACGGCCCACCCAGTCCACCATCAGCGCCAGCAGGGCAACCGTGACGGCGCCGCTGACCAGCACCCGGGGAAGATTCAGGTTGACTCCGGTGGTGATCAGCACACCCAGCCCGCCGCCGTTGATGAATGTGGCGAGGGCTCCAGTCCCGACCAGCAGCACCAGGGCGGTGCGGATGCCGGCCAGCATCAGCGGCACGGCCAGGGGAAGCTCCACCCGGAGCAGGACCCGGGTGGCACTCATTCCCATGCCGCGTCCGGCCTCCACCAGCCGCGCATCCACACTGTCCAGCCCGACCATGGTGTTGCGCAGCACCGGCAGCAGCGCGTACAGGACCAGAGCGGCCACTGCCGTCCAAAAGCCGAACCCCAGCCAGAAGGCGAGCAGGACCACGAGGCCGATCGCCGGCGCCGCCTGCCCGATGTTGACGACGGCGAGGACCGGACCGGTCAGGAAGCGCAGCGGGCCGCGGGTCAGCAGGATTCCCAGCGGGATCGCCACGGCGAGGACGATCACCGCGGAGATTAGCGTCAGGCGCAGGTGTTCCACGGTGTAGACCCAGAGCGTCTGCGGCGCCAGGGTCGCGAGTTCGGTTTCCGACAGTTCGGTGGCCGACAGCCAGAACAGCAGCAGGGCCACGGCGGCGAGGATCGCGGCCAGCTGCCAGATCAGTCCGCGGGCCGAGTTGTCCCGGACCGGGGCGCCCGCTGTTGTGTTGGTGTACCGCCGCTCCTTTGCGTCCGCATCCTTCGACGCCGGCGCCGCTGCCGCTGCGCCGATGCGCCGCCCGGCCGCCTGGCTGCTGCTCATGACAGGCCTGCTTCCGCTGCCGGGCGCCGGGCCCGCACGGCCTGCAGGACCAGCGGCGCATCAATAACCCCGGCGAGCCTTCCTGCGCGTCCGTGGCCAGTGCCAGACCCGAGGCTGAAATGAGGATGGCGTTCAGCGCATCGGCGAGGGTGTCATCGGGTCCCACCAGCGGCAGGTCAGCCTCCCGGCTCTCCGGCAGGGACTGCAGCCGTTCCAGTTCGGCCACCGGGATCCAGGCAAGGGGCCGTCCGTCCCCGTCAACGACGGCTGCGTGGTCCTGTCCCGCGTCCAAGACCCGGGCCAGCACCTCCCCGGGGCTGCTGTCCGGGGTTCCGGCCACCACCGGCAGCGCAGGAACGGCGCTGACCAGCGCCAGGCCCAACTGCTTGAGTCCGGCGTCGGAGCCGGTGAACTGGCGCACGAAGTCGTTGGCGGGGGCAGCGAGGATTTGGCCGGGGGAATCGTACTGGACCAGCCGTCCGCCTTCGGCAAACACGGCGATCCGGTCCCCCAGTTTCACTGCCTCGTTGAAGTCGTGCGTCACGAACACAATGGTCTTTTGCAGGTCGGAGTGGATGCTGACCAGTTCATCCTGAAGCCGCTCCCGGGTGATGGGATCCACGGCGCCGAACGGCTCGTCCATGAGCAGCACGGGCGGATCGGCGGCGAGTGCCCTCGCTACCCCCACCCGCTGCTGCTGGCCTCCGGACAGTTCCTTCGGGTACCGGTCCCGGTACCGGGCGGGATCCAGGGACACCAGTTCCAGCAGTTCGTCCACCCGGCGGGCGGTGCGGCCCCTGTTCCAGCCGAGCATGGAGGGAACGACGGCGATGTTCGCCGCCACGCTCATGTGCGGAAACAGGCCGCCGGCCTGGATGACGTAGCCGATGCCGCGGCGCAGTTCGTCGGCGTCGGCGCCGGTGATGTCGCTGCCGCCGAGCAGGATCCGCCCCGACGTTGGCTCGATGAGCCGGTTAATCATTTTCAGGGTGGTGGTTTTTCCGCAGCCGGACGGGCCCACGAGCATGACCATGTCACCGGCGGGGATTTCCATGTTCAGGTTGTTCACTGCGGCCCGGTCCTGCCCGGGAAAACGTTTGGAGACGTTTTCCAGCTGGATGCCTTCGGAGGAGGGGGACGAGGCGGAAAGATTCGTTTCAGACACGGATACCTCGCGGGATTGTGAGCCTGCCCAGTCCAACGAGCAGCAGGTCAAGGATGAGGGCCAGCAGCACGACGCCGACCACTCCGGTCACCACTGATTCCAGGGAGTTGGCTCCGCCCAGCCTGGACAGGCCGGAGAAGATGAAGCCGCCCAGCCCGGGGCCGAGGGCGTACGCGGCCACGGCGGCTATGCCCATCACCATCTGGCCGGAAACGCGGATGCCTGCCAGGATCACCGGCCACGCCAGCGGAAGTTCAATCCGTAAGAAGATGCGGATCCGCCCCATGCCCAGGCCCCGGGCGGCTTCCACGGTGCTCGCCGGGACCTCGGACAATCCGACAATGGCATTGCGGAGGATCGGCAGCAGGGCGAAGAACCCCACGACGACGACGGCCGGGCGGACGCCGAAACCCAGGGGTGTGATCAGCAGCCCGATCATGGCGAAGGACGGAATGGTCAGGCCGATGGCGCTGATACTGTCAGCGGCCGAGCGCAGCACCGGGCTGCGGTACGCCAGCGCCGCAGCGAGGACGGCCAGGACGGCGGCGGCCACCAGGCACTGGGCCACCAGGCTGAAGTGCTGCCAACTGGAAAACAGGATGTCGTTAAGACGCTGGGCCACGAATTCATTCACGCCAAACCCACTTCCGGTGTCGGGTGGGGAGCCTGCAGTCTTTCCAGCGTAGACCGGCCCGGGACGCCTGTGCAGGGGCCAGTCCGGCGGGGGCGGGCTAGGGGATCAAAACCAGCCGGATCGGGTTGCCCTCCTTGGCATCGAGTTGTTTGACCGCCTGCGCGGCATCCCGCAGCGGTATGCGTGCACTGACGGACTTCGCGAAGTCCAGCCGGCCCAGCCGGGCCAGTTTCACTAGTTCCGGCACATGCTGCGCTTCAGAACCGTAGTGCCCCAGGATCTGCTTGCGGGCGTAGGAGAAACCCGTACTGTCGCTGATGGTGATCGGAGTGCCGCTTAATCCCACCAGCACCAGCCGGCCGTGCCGTCCGAGGCTTTTGACGGCCTGGGCACGGACCGCGTCGACGCCGGCAAAGTCCAGGGCCGCGTCCAGCCCCCGGCCGTCGGTGGCGGCTTTGACGGCACCGCTGAAATCCTCTGCCAGCGGATCCAAGGCGTAATCGGCACCATAATCGAGGGCCCGCTGCCGTGCTTCGGGAAGCGGGTCCACGGCAATGATGGGCGCGGCTCCGACCAGGCGCAGCAACTGGACCCCGTGTGCCCCCAGCCCGCCGATGCCCCATACTCCGACGGCTTCACCGGCCCGCACGCCGGCCGTGGACGAGATGGCAGCCCAGGGGGTGGACACGGCGTCGGGGATGATGGATGCCTGGTCGAAGGGAATGTCATCCCCGAGCGGAACCAGGACGCCGGCCGGAACGACGACGTAGTCGGCCCAGCCGCCGTCGTAGTCCACGCCCATGGTCAGGGTGGCGCCCCGGTGCTCGTACCCGGCCTGGATGACGACGCGGTCGCCCGCCGCCGCGGAAGTCACTCCGGGCCGGGCAGGTCAACCGTGCCGGCGGCTTCGTGGCCCAGGGTGACTTCGCTGCCCTGGAGGAACTGCGGGCGCAGCAGGCCCTGGATGAGGTGCACGTCGGAAAGGCAGACACCGGCGGCGCCCACCTTGACCCGGACAAACCCGGGGCCGGGCTCCGGAATCGGAACCTCCGACAGCGTGAATTCCTTCGTCTCGATGTTGAGACGTCCTGCGAGCATGGTGCCGGCTGACATGGGAACCTCTTTTCACTGGGGAACGGCGGGACTGCCCGCCGTTCCCCATTATGTTCCCCGCCGCCGTCAGGCGTTCAAAATAACCTTCAGGGCTCCGGTCTCGGCGGCCCGCGAGAACGTGTCGTAGGCTTCCATGATGTCCTCGAGCGGATAGCGGTGGCTGATGAACTCGTCGGCGGGGAGCTTGCCCTCCGCGATCAGCTTGAGCAGCATCGATGTGGTGTTGGTGTTCACCAGTCCGGTGCTGATGTCGATGTTCTGGATCCACAGCCGGTCCAGCTCCAGACTGACGGGTTTACCGTGCACGCCCACGTTAGCCACGTTGCCGCCGGGCCGGACGATCCTGGTGCACATGTCAAAGGTGGCGGGAATGCCGACGGCTTCCACTGCCACATCCACTCCCCATCCGTCCGTTTCGGCCATGATCTGCTCGAGCCAGTCCTGCTCGCCGGAGTTTACGCCGTGGGTGGCGCCAAACCTGCGGGCCTGTTCCACCCGGTTGACGTCCAGGTCCACGGCGATGACCTTAGCCGCCCCGTACAGTCCGGCGGTGGCGATGACCGCCAGGCCCACGGGTCCGGCGCCGATCACCGCGACGACGTCACCGGGCTTCACCTGTCCGTACTGCACCCCGATCTCGAAGCCGGTGGGAAAGATGTCGCTGAGCAGGACCCCGTGTTCGTCGGAGACGTTTTCAGGCAGCCGGTACATGGAAGTGTTCGCATACGGCACCCGCACATACTCGGCCTGCGTCCCGTCGATCAGGTGCCCGAAGATCCAGCCGATGCCCGGCTGGCCCTCGTCTCCCGTGCAGTGCGAGTACAGGCCTTCCTTGCAGAAGCTGCACGAACCGTCCGCCGAGACGCAGGAGAGAATGACTTTGTCCCCGGCTTTGAAGGCGTTGACGCCCGAGCCGGTTTCCGTCACGGTGCCAACCCCTTCGTGCCCGAGAACCCGCCCCGGCGTCACCGCCGGCACATCCCCCTTGAGGATGTGCAGATCGGTTCCGCAGATTGTGGTGCTGTCGATCTTAACGATGGCGTCCCGCGGTTCCTGAATTTGCGGATCCGGCACGTCCTTCCAGGATTTCTGTCCGGGTCCTTCGTACACGAGTGCTTTCATGGTGTCCTCATCTGCTCCCGCCGGCCAACTGCAGGCTGTGATGCCAGCCTGGTTCGGGTGAATCCGGGAACGGGCCTGTCGGCTCCGCAAGGGCCGGTCATTTTCCAGCCTAGGAGCGGGGCGGGATCGTCCGTAAGGGGCCGGGCCTATTCCCCGTCAACATAGAGCCAGTTCCCTCCGGTCCGGACGAAGCGGCTGGTTTCCTCCTGCACCCCGCGACCGGCGCCGTCGCGGTAGTGGGCACGGAACCGAACGGTCCCGCGCCCGTCCAGCGGTCCGCCGGCGGCGGTTTCCAGGATGTCCAGGCGCCGCCACTGCAGTTCCGGGTCCAGGTCCAGGGCTGCCGGGCGGGTGGAGGGATGCCAGGTGTCCAGGAGGTACTGCCGTCTGCCCGCGGCGAAGGCGGAATACCGCGAGCGCATCAGCGCTTCGGCCGTGGGGGCTGTTTGTGCTCCCGAGTGATACTTGCCGCAGCAGGCGGCGTACGTTTCGCCCCCTGAGGCACGGGCAGCGGTCCCCGGGTGCGGGCACGGCGAAGGCAGGATCCGGTGTGTTCATTCGTCCAGTATTCCGGGTTTCGGGAACTGCCTTCGCCGTTTCACGGCCCCGGGGCTAGTTTCCCCCGCCGCTCAGGGAAAGCTCGGTTTCCAGGTTCAGGCGGACCGCGGCGATCGCGTCGCTGATCCGGTCCTCGCGGGTTCCGGACACCTCCCCCAGCTGCTCCGCTGCGTCCAGCCGCACCGTCAGCTCCTCCAGAGCCGAAAGCGCCGCCTCGTAGTCCCCCGCCGCAGCAGATTCGGAGACTTCGGCCACCTGGGCCTGGAGCTCCTCCGCTGCCTTCGGCTCAAGTGCCGGCACCTCGCAGCCAGCCAGCACGGCCACGGCAGCCATCCCTGCGGCCACCGCCAGCGCACCCCTGCGGTACCTCACGGAGTAACGCTTTCCTGCAGCTCCTGCAGGTGTTCGCCGAGCTGTCCGGGAACCGCCGGATACCCCTGGTTCTGGGGAAAGACCCCCAGCCGTTCGGCCACCAGGATCACTGACGTCACCAGCACAGCCATTGCGACCATGGCCAGCAGACTCCTTCCCGCCAGCGCCAGCCGTGACGGGCGCTGCGGCGCCGCCGCTGCTGCACCGGCAGTCCCATTCCGGGCAGGTCCACTTCGAGGCGCTGATCCGATCCGGGGCGGAACCCGGGGCGGGGACACCGCACGGTACACGCCGCCGGAGTCCGCGGAATGGTACACGGGCCCGTCATGCTCCGGACGGGCGGGGTGGGCCGGCTCCGAAACCGGCTCCGGTTCCTCCACTGCCCGGCCGGTCGTACGGAGGTCCCCGGCCGTGCTGACGCCGCCGGCGGTGGCACCGCCGTCGTCGTCAGCAGTTTCCACCGCCTGCTCCGGCCGCGGCAGGGGCAACGGTTCCGGCAGCCCGCCGGCGGTCCAGCGGTACTCCAGCAGGGCCGCCGAAACTTCCGCCGCGGAGGGCCGCTGATCGGGGTCGCGGGTCGTCATGGACTTCAGCAGGCTGCACCAGTAGTTCCCGAGTTCCGCCGGAACCTCCGGGTCACGGCTCAGCCGGGCAATGGCTGCCTCGACGGCGCTGCCGCCAAATTCAATCCGCCCGGTCACCGATTCCAGCAGCACCAGGCCCAGGGAGTAAATATCGCTGGAAAATCCGACGTCCTGGGCACTGGCCTGCTCCGGGCTGAGATAATTGGCGGTGCCCAGCGTGGCATTCGCGGCCGTGATCCGGGCGCCGTCGAGCATCCGCGCAATGCCGAAATCCGTGAGCTTGGCCCGCGGCAGGGTACCGGCTATCACCGGAGGAAGCAGGATGTTCGCCGGTTTCACGTCACGGTGAATGACTCCCCGTCCGTGGATGTACGCCAGCGCGCCGGCCAGTTCGGCCCCCAGATAGGCGGCCTGGTCCGGTGCGAGCCTCCTGACGTCGCGGAGCTGCTTGCGCAGGTCCGGTCCGTCCACAAGTTCCATCACCAGGAAGGCGCGGGGTTCGCCGGCTTCGCCGTCGTCGCGGCCGGCGTCGTCCTTGCCGGCGTCAAAAAGTGTTACCAGGCCCGGATGGGAAAGGGACGCCAGTAAACGCATTTCGGTTTCCTGGCGGTCAACGTCGTCTGGGGCGACTGCGCTGGCCCGGAAGAGCTTCACGGCAATGTCACGGCCGAGAGCTTCGTCCTGTCCTCGGTAGACGGTGGCCATGCCACCGTGGCCTATGGGTTCGTTGAGACGGTAACGCCCTGAAATGAGCCGGTTGAGGCCATTTGCTGCGAAACTTTCCATACTGCAACCTCTTCTCGCCCTTCCAGCGTAGCTGAGGGAAATCGTGGCGTAGATGGGCCGTGACGACTTTTTTTAGGCCCCCGGGGGGGCCTCGCGCAAGCGTTGCCGCTGCGCTAAACTGCCCTGCCGCGGCGGTTCACTTCAGCGCGGCGGCAGGGCAGTTCGGGAGGGTTTCCGCGCAGGTTCAGTGCCTTGTGAGAAGGCCTTCATGACGGCGTCCACCAGCTGCTGGATACCGAGCACGATGAACAGCAGGGCGGTAATTCCCAGGGCGATGTTGGTGTGCAGTTTGTTCGCCCAGGCCTTTGGTACCCGGCTGCCGTTGAGCAGGCCGAGCAGCGTGATCGCCAGGAACGGCATGAAGAGGGAGCCGAGGACGCCGTAGGCCAGGATCAGGCCAATCGGCTTGCCAAGGATGAACAGGAGCATCGGGGGGAAGGTCAGCCACAGCACATAGAACTTGAAGTACTTGCCGCCGACGCGGGTGTCCGGATGGCCGGATTCCCTGCCGCGCATGTTGCCCCAGAAATCGGCGAACATCAGGGACACCCCGTTCCAGACACCGATGATGGAGGAGAAGGATGCGGCCCAGAACCCCACCAGGAATCCGGTGCCGACGAAGTCGCCGTATTCGGCCTTCAGCACGTCGTAGAGGTCCAGCAGGCCCTCGTCGCCCGAGCTGAGGGAAACACCGGCGGACCGGACCACTTCGGCGCCGACGATCAGCATCGCGATGACGAAAATGCCGGTCATGACGTACGCCATCGAGTTGTCGATGCGCATGACCTTCATCCACTTGGGCGTGTACCAGCCCTTTTCCCGCAGCCAGTAGCCGTACGCGGCGAGGGTAATGGTTCCGCCGACGCCTCCGGCCAGCGCCAGCGTGTAGACGACGCCGCCCTCGGGGATGGTCGGCACCAGTCCGGTGAACATCTCCGGCAGGTTCGGCGCCGCGATGACGGCGAGCCCGACAACGGTGACGAACATGATGCCCACCAGGACCGCCGTGATTTTTTCGAAGGTCGCATACCGGCCGAACCAGACCATGACAAAGCCGGCCAGGCCCATGAAAATGGCGAAGGCCCACAACGGAATCCCCGGGAACAGGGCGGCCAGCGGCAGTGCTGCCGAGGACATGGCGGTGGCTCCGTAAACAAAGCCCCAGATCATGATGTATGGGCCGAAGTACCAGGTGGTCCATTTCCCCAGTGAACGCCATCCCTCAAAGATGGTCTTGCCGGTGGCCAGGGTGTACCGGCCGGCGCCTTCCACCAGGATGATCTTGAGGATCACGCCGAGGATGACGGCCCAGAGCAGCCCATAACCGTATTTGGAGCCGGCCACCAGGGTGGCAACCATGTCGGCCGCTCCCACTCCGGCGGCGGCAACCACCAGCCCCGGGCCGATGACCTTCCACTTGGCTGGTGCGCCGCCGTCGTCATCCACGCGGTCCGCGTGCGTGCCCTGCGGCTGGGGAGGAGAACTGTTGTTGGCCATGTGCCCGGGAATTCCTTACTGCTTGCTTGAATTTGGACAGCCGCCATCAACTGTGGTTGCCGTCACGGGGATGTATGCATTGTCTCACGCTGGATGCCTGCTCCCCGCTGTGTTACCGGCCGTCAGCCCACGGGTCCACAGCGGCGGCACCAAGCACGGAATAGTCCTGCGGCCGGTCCGTAACCACACACAGGTCATGGAGGATGGCGGTCGAGGCCGTTAGTGCAGTGAGCGTTCCGGCACCGTGATCCATCCGCGCGGAAGCGAGCGCCGTCTCGTGGTCCACGGGCAGGATGTGGCAGGCATAGCGTCCGGTCAGTTCGCGCAGCCAGGACAGGTCGGGGTCGGGCAGCTCCCCCAGGGCCAGGACCGAGATGAAGATCCGAAGGCTGCTGCGGTTCCGCAAGAAGCCGACGACGGCGGGGCTGGCCTTGCCGCTGCGGATATCGGCCAGCACGGGAACGTCCAGCAGCAGCCCGGAGCGCCCGTTCATTGCCGGTCCTCCGTTCCGGCCAGCAGGAAATCCACGAAGGAGGCCCGGGCCGTGACCACCTGCTCATAATCGTGCAGGGATACTGCCTGCAGCACGGTGTCCGGCTGTTCGGAGGATGCGGCGCGGGGATGCGCCGGGGTGTTGGCTGGGGCTGGGGTCATGAGAATACGGCGCGTGCGCCGGTCCTTTCGGCGTGCTCTTGCCGGCACCGGTTGCCCGAAGGGCGAGTGCTGGCCGCTTCTTCATCCGAACCACCCAACGAGCGTGGGGTTGGTATGCGGCCAAGTCGGAGCTTGGCGGCCGCAGTTCTTGAAGCTGTTGGCAGTATAACCAGCTTTGCCCCCGGCCCGCGTCAGCGCACGTGTTGCCTCGGCACTGTTGCGCCCGGCGACCGGAAGCAGGAAAAACTGTTGACCGGGACAGGTCTCGGGGCTAGCGTTCATCGAACTGGTCAGACCAGTTCGATGACCGGGCGCACGGCCACAGGCACCGGCCGGCCGGAGAGCAGGAGGACCCCGCGTGACCAATCCACGACCCCACCCGGACGGACTTCCCCTCGGGGCAGACCACCTGCGCTGGGCGGAATGCGCACAGACCGAACCCGTGCTCTTCCCCTTCGACGGCACCGAGGTGGCCCGTGCGCCGGTGGGCACGGCGGAACACGCGGCGCAGGCGCTGGAAACGGCGGCCGCCGCCCGTCCGGAGCTGGCAGCGCTGAGCAGCGGCCGCAGGCGTGCCGTTCTGCTCGCCGTGCAGAACATCCTCGCGGAGCACCGGGCCGCCTTCGAGGACCTGCTGGTCCTCGAAACGGGCAAACCCCTGGTCGACTGCCGGACGGAGGTCGCGCGGACGCTCACCACATGGAGTGCTGCGGCCGAGGAAGTGGCACACATCCGCGGAGAAACCGTGCCCCTGGATCTGCAGCCGCAGGGCGAAGGAATGCTGGGCTACTACACCCGCCGTCCGGCCGGCGTCGTCGTCGGCATTTCCGGCTTCAACTATCCCCTGCTGCTTGCCAGCCACAAACTGGCTCCGGCCCTTGCCGCCGGATGCCCCGTCATCCTCAAGCCCTCCCCCGAAGCGCCGCTGGCCGCCCTGTGGGCAGTTGACCTGATCCGCGGGGTGCTGGCGGCCCACGGCATAACGCCCGGCGCGGTTCAGCTGGTGACCGGAGGCGCGGAGGCCGGGGAGGCGCTGGTGAAGGATCCGCGCACGGCCGTCGTTTCGTTCACCGGCTCCGCCGCCGTCGGGCACCGCATCGCCCGGGACGCCGCACCGCGCAGGGTGCTGCTGGAACTCGGGTCGAACACGGGTTTGATCGTGGCTGAGGATGCCAACCTGTCCGCTGCCGTGGATGCGGTGATCCGCGGCGGTTTCTACGCCAACGGCCAGGCGTGCATCTCCGTGCAGCGGGTGGTGCTCACCGAACCGGTCGCTGACGCTTTTGAGGAGCTGCTGCTCTCGCGCCTTCCCGGGGTCCTCGTGGGCGACCCGCGCGACGGGAACACCCGGCTGGCGGAAGTCATTGATTCCGCTGCGGCTGACCGGATCTCGTCCTGGATTACGGCGGCGGTGGACGGCGGCGCCCGGCTCCTGGCCGGCGGGACGGCGGAGGGCAGGTCGGTGCCGCCCACCGTCCTGGCGGATGTGCCGCCGGACTGCGCGGTGTGGCGGGAGGAGGTGTTCGGCCCGGTCGTGTGCCTGCAGCGGGTGCCGAATTTTGCCGCCGCCGTCGAGTCCGTCAATGATTCCCGGTACGGCCTGCACGCAGCCGTGTACACGGCATCCCTGCAGAATGCCTTTGCTGCCATTAACGCGCTCGACGTCGGCGGAGTGGTGGTCAATGAAATTCCGGGCTTCCGCTCCGACATCATGCCCTACGGCGGCGTCAAGGATTCCGGCATCGGCCGGGAGGGGCCGCGGTACGCCATCGAGGAATTCACGGTCACCCGCATGGCCCTCATCCGCCCCGAATAGCACCATCCCCCGTTCATCCTTATGGAAGCAGACGCATGAAGTACGCGAACCTCTTTGACCTCGCCGGACGCCGCATGATGGTGGTGGGCGCCGGAAGCGGCATCGGCCGCGAAGCAGCCCTGGCCCTGGGCGCCCACGGGGCAAAGGTGGTGTGCGCGGACCGGGACGCTGCATCCGCGACAGCCGCTGCCGGGCTGGCCGGCCCCGGCGCCGAGGCCCTGGCGCTCGATGTCCTGGACACAGCCGCCGTGGAGGCTGCCGCGGAGCGGTACGCGGACCTTGATGCCCTCGTCTTCACAGCCGCCACCAATGTGCGCAAACGCATCGCGGACTACACCATGGAGGAATTCGACCGGGTGGTCAATTTGAACCTCCGGGCGTCCTTCGCCCTGATTCGTGCGTTTGCCCCGCGCATGGCCGCCAACGGGGGCGGGAGCATCATCGGGTTCTCCTCCATCCGGGCATCCACGGTCGAGCCGGGCCAGGGTGTCTATGCGGCGACGAAGGCCGGGCTCGTCCAGCTGGCGAAAACGGCTGCCGCGGAGTTCGGCCCGGCCGGTGTCCGGGTGAACGTGGTTGCACCGGGCGTCGTCGAGACACCGCTGACCGCGCAAATTAAGGAAAATCCCGCCTGGTACGACGCGTACGCGGCGAAAAGCGCGCTGGGCCGCTGGTCCCGTCCGGAGGAGCTGGCCGGCGCCGTGGTGTATCTGGCCTCCGACGCCTCCAGTTTCGTCACCGGATCCGTCCTGACGGTCGACGGCGGCTGGACCGCCGTCGACGGACGCTTTGACCCGCCTGCCTCCTAGCGCAGTCCCGCCCAGCCGGGCACGGCCGACGCCGGGCGGTTGGCTTCGTACCAGGCGGCGGCGCGGAGCAGCCGGTCATCGCTGCCCACCGGACCGGAGAGCTGAACCCCGATCGGGCGTCCGTCCGCGGTAAACCCGCAGTTGACCGTGGCCGCCGGCTGGCCCGACATGTTGTACGGAACCGTGAAACCGATGTGGGACATGGTCCGGTCCGGGTCCGGGTCAGGCATCGGCTGTTCCGCCGGAAAAGCGGCCATGGGCGCCACCGGCGAAATCACGACGTCGAACGCTGCCGTTGCGCTGATGGTCCGCTGCCGCACCGAGTCCATGCAGTGGTAGTGGCGGATGGTGTCGGCGCCGCTGAACGAGGCCCCGCGGGAGCACCACCGGGCAACGTATTCCAACACGAGCGGCCGGTCCTCCGGTGCCAGGAGCTCGAAGTCGGCCCAGGACCGGGTGCGCCAGAAGTTGTCCAGTCCGTCCAACAGCTCCTGGTCCATAAACGGACCCAGCACTTCCGGAACGGCGCCGGCCGCGGCGAACACGTCCGCCACGCCCTGCACCGCCGCCAGGATTTCCGGCTCCACCGCAGCTCCGCAGCCGGCATCCAGGTGCAGCGCCACTTTCAGCTGCTCCACGCCGGCGGGGGCGGCGTCCCAGTCCATTTCCGGATACGGCCGGGTGGAATAGTCGCGCATGTCATGCCGGGCGACCAGGCTCATGAGCGCGGCCGCGTCCCCGACGGTCCGGGCCAGCGGACCGGCGGCACGGCCGGGGTAGGGCATGTCCAGGGGAACCAGGCCTGCGCTGGGCTTGAGCGCCGCCAGCCCCTGCCAGGTTCCCGGCAGGCGGATGGAGCCGCCGATGTCGGTGCCGACGTGCAGCGGGCCGTACGCGGCGGCAGCGGCGGAACCGGCCCCGGCGCTGGAACCGCCCGTGGTCCATGCCGGGTTCCAGGCGCCGCGGGAAATTCCGTGCCGGCTGGAGACGCCGGAGGAAAGCATCCCCCAGTCCGGCATGGTGGTGGAGCCGAGAATGACCACACCGGCTTCGACCAGCCGGTCGGTGACCGGTGCGTTGGCGGCGCTCACCGGTGGATGGGGAAGCGCCGTTCCGGAGGGTTTGGGATGGCCCGCCCGGGCAATGTTCTCCTTCACGGTGCACGGAACGCCGTCGTAGTGGCTAAGCGGAGCCCCGGCCCGCCAGCGGGCGGCGCTCGCGCGTGCCTGCGCCCGAACGTCGGCGGCGTCGAAGAGATACAACGCGTTCAGCTCCGGTTCGCGGTCCCGTATCCGTGCTACGACTGCCTCTGCGACATCCTCCGGAGTCACGGCTCCGGAGCTGAAGGCCCGGCTCATGTCAGCGGCCGACAGCGCATGCAGCGGAACCTGCTCCGCGTGGGCCCCGGCGGTGGAACCCGGCTCGTGTGCAGTTTCAGTCATCGTGGACCTCCGTTGTGCGGGTTAGGGCTGGGCCTGCCGTGCTGCCAGTTCCCCCGCAGGGTCATGGAGGAGCGCACCAGGGCTTTCGTGTAGTTCTGGACGGGGTTGTCGTAAATCTGCGCGGTCCTGCCGCTTTCCACGATCAGCCCCTGGTGCATGACCACCACGTTGTCGCAGATGTGCCGCACCACCCCGAGGTCGTGGGAAACAAAGACCAGGGTCAGCCGGTAGCGCTCCACCAGGTCGGAGAGCAGGTTCAGCACCTGGGCCCGGACCGAGACGTCCAGGGCGCTCACCGGCTCGTCGGCCACCAGCACCCGGGGTTCGCAGATCAGGGCCCGGGCGATGGAAATCCGCTGGCGCTGGCCGCCGGAGAACTGGTGCGGGAACCGGTCGGCTGCGTCCGGGCCCAGGCCCACGGCCTCGAGCATTTCCTCCACCCGGTCCCGGTGCCTGCGGGCATTGGCCGGCTGTCCCGGAAGCAGCAGCGGTTCAGCGACGATATCCCTGACCCGCATCCTCGGGTCCAGGGATCCCATGGGATCCTGGAACACGATCTGGAGCTGCCGGCGCAGCTGCAGGAGCTGGCCTTCACGGGCGCCGGCCACTTCGTTTCCGGCCACGCGCACGCTGCCCGACGTCGGCTGGTCCAGCCCCGCAAGGATCCGCAGCAGCGTGGATTTTCCGGATCCCGACTCCCCCACCACGCCAAAGCGCTGGCCGGCCGCAACATCGAAGGAGATGCCCCGCAGGGCGTGCACCTCATCGGGCTTCCCGAACAGGGTGGTCCGGCCCCGGCGGTACGTCCGGACCAGGTCCTTCACGCTGATCAGCGGTGCGCCGCCGTCCGGCTCCACCGCCGCGGCTTTGGGGACTGTGGCGGCTGTGGCGACGGTGGCGGCTGTGGCGGCGGTGGCGGCTGTGGCGGCGGTGGCGGCTGTGGCGGCGGTGGCGGCTGTGGCGGCGTCTTGTTCGTGCAGGGCGGCAGGCCGGGCCGGCGTTCCGGGCGGGGCTGCCGGCGTTCCGGGCGGGGCCGCCGGCGTTCCGGGCGGCGGCGGAGCGTACTCGGCGGCCGACGCAACGGTGAAGAGCCGGCCGCGGCTGTCCGTCGCCTCGAGGTCCGAGGCGCCCAGCAGGGCCTTGGTGTACAGGTGCCGGGGCCGGGTAAAGACGTCGTCGGCGTCTCCTTCTTCCACCACCTGCCCGTTGTTCATCACGAGGACGCGTTCGCAGATGTTCGCGACCACGGAGAGGTCATGGGTGATGAACAGGAGGCCGGTGCCCCGTTCACTGACCGCTTCCAGGATCAGATCCAGCACCTGGCGCTGCACCGTCACATCCAGCGCCGTGGTGGGCTCATCGCAGATCAGCAGTGCCGGGTCATTGGCCAGCGCCATGGCCAGCATGACGCGCTGGCGCTGGCCGCCGGAGAGCTGATGCGGATAGGCTGCGGCGGTTTGGGCGGGATGCGGCAGCCGGACGGATGCGAGCATCTCGACGGCCCGGGCGGCTGCGTCGCGGGAATTGTCCGCCGTGCGGTGCTTGAGCATCACCTCAGCGACCTGCTTCCCCACCTTCATCAGCGGGTTAAGCGCGGTGAGGGGTTCCTGGAAAACCATGGTCATGTCGTTGCCGCGGATCCGGCGCAGCCGCGCATCGGGCGCGCCCACCAGGTTCCCCTCCGTTCCGGCGAGCCGGATGGAGCCGTCCGCGGAGACGCCGTCGGGAAGCAGCCCCATCAGGGCAGTGGCCGTCATCGACTTGCCCGAACCGGATTCACCGATGAGCCCCACCCGCTCTCCCCTGCCCAGGGACAGGGAGAAATCGTCGACGAGAACCCGGTCCTTCGTGGAAATGGTCAGGTTCTCGACCTGCAGCAATGGCTCGGACACGGGCTACCGGCCTCCGTTCAGCTTCGGATCGAACCGGTCACGCAGGCCGTCGCCGAGCAGGTTGAAGCCCAGGACGGCCACTGCAATGGCGGCACCGGGCCAAATGGCCAGTGACGGCTGGCTGCCAAGGAACTGCTGGGACTCCTGCAGCATGCGTCCCCAGGACGGCACCGGCGGAGGGGTGCCCAGCCCCAGGAAAGACAGGGCTGCTTCAGCCAGGACCGCCAGGGCAAAGGTCACGGAGCACTGCACCACCACCATGCCGGCAATATTCGGCAGCACGTGCCGGCGGGCGATCCGCAGTCCGCTTTGGCTTGAAGCCCGCGCGGCAAGAACATATTCCGTGCTCATCACCTGCAGGGTGCCGCTGCGCGCCACCCTGGCAAAACCGGGAATGGACCCGATCCCGATGGCAACCATGGCTGTTCCGGTTCCCGCGCCGAACACGGCGCCGAACACGATGGCGACCAGCAGAGCCGGAAAGGCCAGCAGAATGTCGGTGCCCCGCATGGTGACTTCTTCGGTGATGCCGCCGCGCATGCCGGCCAGGACGCCCAGCGGTGTTCCCACCAGCAGGGCAATGCCGACGGCGATCAGCCCCACGAACAGCGTAATGCGGGCGCCGTAGAGGATCCCCGAAAACACGTCGCGCCCGTAGCGGTCAGTGCCCATCAGGTGATCGGCGCTGGAACCGAGCAGCCGGTCCGAAGGCACGGCCCGCACCGGGTCGTACGGCGTCCAGAAGAAGGATAGGAGTGCTGCCAGGACGACCACTCCAACCAGCAGCGACCCCACGAGGAGGGTGGCGGAGATCCGCCGTTTCGGGGCGCTGGTCGACGGCGAACCGGCGGTTCCGGGGACGGCGGTGGGAATTTCGCTCAACGTCCTAGGCCTTCTTTCGGATGCGCGGGTCAAGGACGGTGTACAGGACATCCACCACCAGGTTAACGATGAGGGTGACCGCCACGAGCACCATCACCACGGACTGAACCGTCAGCAGGTCGCGGTTGCCCACCGCGTCCAGGAGCATCGATCCCAGTCCCGGAATCACGAAGACCCGTTCAATGACGACGGCGCCGATAATCAGTGCCGCGAACTGGACGCTGGCGACAGTGAGGACCGGAATGGCGGCATTGCGCAGCCCGTGCTTCACCAGGGCTTCAAGCTTGCCCAGGCCTTTGGCACGGGCGGTGCGGAGATAGTCCTCGCTCATGATTTCCAGGACGGCCGAGCGGACGTACCGGGTCAGGATGGCTCCCTGTACGGAGGCGAGGGCCAGCACGGGCAGGCACACCCGGCGCAGGAAGTCGCCGAAGTCCTCTCCCGGCGGAGTCCAGCCGTTGGCGGGGAACCACCCCAACCCCACCGCGAAGACCACAACGAGCATGATTCCGGCCAGGAAACCGGGAATAGCCACACCCACCTGACTCAGTCCGCTGAGCAGGATCCCGCCAACCTGCCGGTGGCGGACGGCCATGAGGGTGCCGAACGGGATCGCGATCAGCAGGGCTGCGAGCATGGCCAGCCCCACCAGGATCAAACTGACCTGCACCCGGTCCAGGACCTGCGGGCTGATGTCCTGCCGCGTCACGTAGCTCACGCCAAAGTCACCGCGGGGCAGCCCCAGCACCCAGTCGAAATACTGCACTGCGAGGGGCCGGTCGGTGCCAAACTCCCGGCGGGTCGCGGCCAGCAGTTCCGGCGTCGCATTCACGCCCAGGGCGATCTGCGCCGGATCGCCGGGCACGGCGCGCATGAAGAAGAATACGGCCACCGTTGCCGCAACGAAGGTGACGGCAAAGCGTGCTGCGTTGATCAGCAGCCTCAGACCCATGGTGCCGCTACTCCCAGCCGATGGACCCCAGGTCCAGGGCTTCCGTGACTGAGTTGGCGGGGATCCCGGTGACGTCGGCCTTGGCTACCACGATGTTCGGGAAGAGGAAGAGCACTCCGGCCGCGGCGTCGTCGGTAATGGTGCGCACCACCTCCTGCATCCCGGAAATGTAGCCGGCCTCGTCGGCGGTATCGGCGGCGGCTGCCGTTTCGGCGATGGCTGAATTGTCGTAGCCCAGGTAGTAGTCGGGGTTGTTGAACATGGTGAGCAGGTCCCGGCTTTCCACCGCCAGGACCACGGACATGTCGTAGTCGTGCTGGGTGAAGACCTGGTCGAGCCATACCGCGGGGAACTCCGCGGATTCGATGGTGGCATTGATGCCCACCTCGGCCAGCTGTGACACCACGATCTCGGAAACCGCGGTGGCGTAGGGACGCGTCGGAACGGTAAACGTGATGTCGAGGTTCCCGGCACCGGCTTCCGCCAGCAGCGCCCGTGACTTCTCCGGGTCGTAGGGGTATTTCCCGTTGAGGTCTTCGTAGTACGGGTCCGTGGGCGGAACCGGCGCACCGATCAGCGTGCCGTAGCCGCTCCAGGCCGTGTCGATGACGGCCTGGTTGTCGATGGCGTGCAGCACCGCCTGGCGGACACGGACGTCGTCGAACGGGGCCCTCCTGTTATTCATCGACAGCATGATCTCGCCGTTGGAGGTGCCGTCGAGCACCTGGTAGGCCGGGTCGCTTTCGAAGTCGGCCAGCAGCTCCGGCGCCTGCATGTTGTGCACCACGTCCACGTCTCCGGAGCGGAGGGCATTGGTGGTCGCGACGGCGTCGGCGAAGTACTTCAGGGTGGCCGTCCCGACCTTCGGCGCCTCGCCCCAGTAATCGTCCCGTGCCTTCATGTCGATGGACTGCCCGCGGTTCCAGGCTTCAATGGTGAAGGGGCCGGTGCCGATCGCAGTGGCGGCCAGGTCGTCCACCCCGTTCTCGTCGAACATCGCCCCCACAGGGGTGCCAAGGTCGAAGAGCCAGGCGTTCGAGGGCCGGGCCAGGACAACCTCCACCTCCGTGTCCCCCAGGACGTTGACCGCTTCCACCACTGACATCTTGGTTTTCAGGCTCGAGACCCAGGCGTCGGACAGGACGCGCTCGATGCTGAACTTAACGTCGTCGGCGGTGAAGGCCTCTCCGTTCGAGAAGGTCACGTCCGGCCGCAGGCTGAACGTATAGGTCCGGCGGTCATCGCTGATCTCCCAGGACTCGGCCAACAGCGGCTGGATGGTGCCTTCCTGGTCGATCTCGACCAGGCCTTCGTAAACGTTGGACATCAGTGCCTGGGGAATCGCCGCGCCCGCTGTGGTGGTGAAGTCCAGGTTGGTGGGTTCCCCGGTCAACGCCACCGTGATGTCCGTCCGTTCCGACGGCTCGGCGGCTTCCGTGCCGCCCGAGCCTGCCGAACAGGCCGAAAGGGACAGCGCCGCGGCCAGGATGACGGCAGGTACCCGCAGGTGAGTGGGTCGCATTAGGATTCTCCATCTTCGAAAAGTGCCGGGGACACCGATGGCGTCCAGCCAACAGCATGCACATATATATGTCTACACGTTGGAAGGTCAGACCAGTTACAAAAAGTCCGAAACGGGGTGCGCTGCTCCCCACAGCCGGGTACATTCGGTACTCACCCGTCAACCGGAGGACCGCATGAGCAAGATTAGCTTCACCCCGGCTGTTCCTGTGCTGACCTATGAGCGCGTCGTGGAGCAGATCGAGGAAGCCATCCTCTCCGGCGCCCTGGCACCGGGACAGCATTTGCCGAGCGAGCGGGAACTCGTGGTCCAGTTCTCCGTCAGCCGGCCCACGGTCCGGGAAGCCCTGCGGGTGCTGCAAAGCCGGGGGCTGATCGCGTCGCGCCCCGGAGTCCGGACCGGACCCGAGGTGCTGCCGCTCACCGGGCTGGCGCTGGAGCGCTCCTTCAGCACCCTCACGCGCGTGGCAGCCCTGTCCCTGTCCGATCTGGTGCAGTTCCGGGTCATCCTGGAAAGCTCGGCCTGCCGCCTGGCCGCCACGCTGCACACCGGCGAGCAGCTCGACGCCATGTCATCCGCCGTCGGACGCATGAAAGCATCGGTGCACGACGCCGACATGTTCAGCCGTGCCGATCTGGACTTCCACACCGCCGTCTGGGAGGCAAGCGGCAATCTGCTGCTCCAAACCAGCGGGCAGGCCGTCTCGGCAGCGATCCTGAGCCTCATGAATGACAGGATTTCCATGGCTCCGGATCCCCGCCTCGCCATGGAGGAGTCAGCCGCCAGCGACCGCATCCTCTTTGAAGCCATCGCCGCCGGAGCCGCGTCGGCCGCCGGAGCCCATGCCCGCGCGGCTATTGCGGATCATTTTGCACTGTATCTGGACGACCGCGGCAGGACAGCGCTGGCCGCCCTCGCCGCCGGGGCTTAACGAAGAAACAGGACGGGAAATGCTTCCCGTCCTGCAACTTATTCAAGCCGTTCCCGAAGGAACCCAAATCTGGATTTAGAGGGCCTGGATGTTTACGGCCTGGGGACCCTTGGGGCCCTGCTCGGTGTCGAAGCTAACCTTCTGGTTCTCTTCGAGGGAGCGGTAGCCACTCGAGTTGATAGCGGAGTAGTGAGCGAAAACGTCGGCGCTTCCGTCATCGGGCTCGATGAAGCCGAAGCCCTTTTCGGAGTTGAACCATTTCACGGTACCTGTTGCCATTTTTAATCATCCTTCTAAAGAAACCACCCCCGACCTTCGGGGAGTTTCACGCTGCAGCGCCGTACGCGGCAATCTATAGAAAAAGCGGCTGGCCCTTGATTTGGGCTTCGCCGCTTGGAACACAGAACGCCCCACGCTACAACTTCGTCCAGTATACACAGGGCCCCCGAAGCGCGGCACCCCTGTTGCCGTACTACTCGTTAGGCTGATGGTATGCGTTCCGCCACCGTTTCCGCCGCTTCGGACCCGTCCCGTCAGCAGGCGCCATCATCCATCTTTCCGCCCGTACCCTCCCCCATCGACGCGTATCTGCAAAAAATCCACTCCGAAATTGCGGAGTTGAAGGACGGCAAGCCGTACAGCAACATTCCGGCCATGGCCAACGTGGATCCCAACAACTTTGGCATCGCGCTGGCAACGGCCGACGGATTCGTCTACGAGATCGGTGACACGCGCGAGGAATTCAGCATCCAGTCCATCTCCAAACCCTTCACCTACGGCCTGGCCCTGGCGGACAGGGGCATGGAGGCCGTGGATGCGAAGGTGGACGTGGAGCCTTCCGGGGACTCCTTTAACGAGATATCCCTGGCCGAAGGCACCGGCCGCCCGGCCAACGCCATGATCAATGCCGGCGCCCTCACCGCAACCTCCCTGGTCCGCGGCTCCGGCGGCATCACCCGCTTCAACCGGATCCTGAACACATACTCCGCCTTCGCCGGCCGCCAGCTGTCAGTCAGTGAACGCACCTACCGGTCCGAACTGAAGTCCGGCCACCGCAACCATGCCCTGGCCTACCTGCTGCGGTCCTTCGACATCATTGAGTCTGATCCCGCACCGGTCATCAAGGACTACTTCCGCCAGTGCTCGGTCATGGTCAACACCCTGGATCTGGCCATGATGGCAGCCACCCTCGCCAACAGCGGCCGCAACCCGCTCTCCGGAGACCAGGTGCTGGAGATTGCACCCGTCGAGCGGGTCCTGTCGGTCATGGCCACCTGCGGGATGTACGACGACGCCGGTGCCTGGCTCTCCAGCGTCGGCATGCCGGCCAAGTCCGGCGTCGGCGGCGGCACCATTGCCGTCCTGCCCGGGCAGGTTGGCCTCGCCGTCTATTCGCCCCCTCTGGACGCGCACGGCTCAAGCGTCCGCGGGGTGGCCACCAGCCAGCGGATCTCCCATGACATGCAGCTGCATTTCGTCCGGGCGGCGCGGACCGGCCGCTCCGCCATCCGCAACGTCTTTGACATCACGGCCGCCCCGTCGGGTGTGCGGCGCACCGACGAAGCCAGCGAGGTGCTGCGCAGCCACGGCCACCGCGCCCGGGTCCTGGAGCTCAACGGAGACCTGCTCTTCGCCGGTGCCGAATCCGTGGTGCGGGCAGTCTCCGGCCTGGAGGACGACGTCGAACTCGTGGTCCTGGACCTGCGCAGCGTCGATGAGGTTTCCGGGGTGGCGCTTCGCCTGTTCGCTGAGTCGGCCGCGATGCTGGCCGGGACCGGCCGCGGTCTGGTGCTCGTGGACGGCGAGGGAACCGTCGCCGAAGACCTCTCCGGGAGGGGGCTGGAGGTTCCCACGTTCGTGACCCGCAACGCCGCCGTCGAATACTGCGAGAGCCGGCTCATCGACTCTTACGGAACCGAACTCATCATGCCGGACGTGATGGAACCCGTGGATTCTCCGGCGCTGCGGCAGCTCGCTCCCGAGGATGCCGCGGCAGTCCAGGAGCGCATGCTGGAACGGGACTACGACGACGGCGATGTCATCCGCCGGGTCGGGCAGCGGTTTGGCGGGGTCTTCTTCATTGTCTCCGGCACCGTCACCACCTCCATGCCGGCACCGGATGGTTCCCGGATCAAGCTCACCACCCTGGGGCCGGGCATGACCTTCGGGGAAATGGCACTGGCCGAGGACCGGCGCCAGGAAACCACGGTGAAGGCGGGCGGCCGGTTACGGCTGAAGGTCCTGACCGCCGACACCATGGAGTCCCTCGAGGAGGAAAACCCCCGGCTGGCGGTGGAGCTATGGAAAGCCCTCACCCGCGATGCCTACACCCGGGTGGAGCAGTACCTGCGGGAGAGCGCGCTGCGCGCCCGGGATTGACGCACCCCGGCCCGGGTTTCGCAGACTCCCGGGCCGGGGCGGCGGCCGCTTCCGCAGTGGCAGGGAAGAATCCCGCGGGCCGGGCCCGGTGTTCGAGTTAGACACAAAAGCAGGACGGGAAACCCGTCCTGCTTTTGTAAGGCAGATCAGTACAAGTACTGAACCAAAGTCTCTAAATTAGAGCGCCTGGATGTTCGTAGCCTGGGGACCCTTGGGGCCCTGCTCGGTATCAAAGCTAACCTTCTGGTTCTCGTCCAGGGACTTGTAACCATTGGAGTTGATAGCGGAGTAGTGAGCGAACACGTCGGCGCTGCCGTCATCGGGCTCGATGAAGCCGAAGCCCTTTTCGGAGTTGAACCATTTCACGGTACCTGTAGCCATTTTAATATTCCTTCTGGATTGAAGCAGATCCCGACTTTCGGGTAGCTTCAGTCGCGGTGTTCCTTACCGCTTTTACAGAAAAGCGGCTAGCCCGTTTGGGGTTTCGCCGCTTGAAATACAAAATGCGCAACAACCAACAACTGAGTAAGACTCTACACCACTTTCGCTGCGGCGGTTAATCGGCCTCCCTGAACACCTGAACATCCCTGACTGCCGGTGATCGGGCCTCCCCGCTGCGGCCCGATCACCGGCAGCGGGGCCCCTATCGGGGCATCAGCAGATGGGCGGGAATTGCAGACTGGTCCGTGATCCGCCGCAGCAGCATCGGGTCGATAAGTTCCCCGCGGCGCAGAACGCTGACATCGCCCGTCGGTTCCAGAATGACCAGGGCCACCTCGGAGAAGTTCCTGATGCCGGCCTGGCGCAGCTTGAAGTACACCTCATCCTCTTCAATGCGGGCGGCCTTCAACCCGCCCTGCACAAGGTCCTCGCCCGCCATCAGAAGAATCGGTCTACTCGAGAGGTAAGCGCCGCGCCTGGTCCGCCGCAGCACGGCCTCCAGCCGGAACAGGGCAAACATGGTCGCCAGACCAATGATCCCGGCGGCCAGCGTGGGGGTGTTCCCCAGCACAACGCGCCCCAGCACCGAGCCGAAGGCGATCACTATGGCTTTGTCCATCGTGGACCAGCTCGCCAGCGCGCGCTGTCCGGCTGTCCGGATAAGGACAAAGAAGGCTGCATAAATGCCGATGGCGGACAGGACAACCGCGAGCGCTTCCAGCGGCGTAATTCCGAGATTCTGCCACACTGTCATTCTCCTCACGTTGAAAGGACGGAACCGTGTTCCGGTTCCGGACAGTCAGCGGCGACGGAGAGCGTCTGGCCTGGTTTGTGCATGCTGCAGCCGGCGCCTGCAGCCGCGTGCCCGCTAGAAAAATGCTAGCCGTGCGGACCCGCGCCGTGACAGGCCGCGGACCGGGCGGAGCCGGCTCAAAGCCGAGACGGCCGGCTGGCGGGGAGGGCTCCGGCGGCGGCCGCCGCCTGCGCCTCCCCTGCAGCCTGGCCGGGCGCCGCATTGTTAGCCGGCCGCCGCTCCGCCGGCCATGGACTGGACAGCGCGGTAGGCAAAGACCATGGCCGAGCCCAGCGGAATCCCCGGTCCCGGATAGAAACGGCCGGAGAAGGATGCGCTGGTATTGCCGACTGCGTAGAGCCCCGGAATCGGGTCACCGCCGTCGGTGAGGACACGGGCGTCCGGATCCGTGCGCAATCCGCCCTTGGTGCCCAGATCGCTGAGCACCATGCGGGCAGCAAAATACGGCGGCTGCGCCACCGGCACCAGGGCGGGATTGGGGCCGTGCGAGGGGTCTGTGAAGAAGAGGTCGTAGGGGTCCTCGCCGCGGTGGAAATCCTCGTCCACTCCGCTCTCGGCAAACCCGTTGAACCGGGCGACGGTGTCGGTCAGGGCAGCCGGGGGCAGACCCGTCAGTTCCGCCAGTTCCCCTACGGTCTCCGCCTGGAGCCACGTTCCCGCCGACAGATGCTCCGCGGGGGAAGTGTTGTCCGGGCGCATGATGGCCGGCAGCTCCTCCGAAGCGCGAATCGAAGATAAACCAGGAGGGAATCCGGTCAGCAGCAGCCGCCGCCATGACCCGTCCCATCTGGTCGTAGGGAAGGGACTCATTCGCAAAGCGCTTTCCGTTTCCGTCCACCATGAGCCCGCCACGGAAGCCGAGGGTGAAGGCGCAGTCTCCGGCAGGCTGCGCGGCCCCGGGCACCACCAGGCCTGGTCCATAAGTTCAACGGCGCCCCCTGCCTCCCGGGCGGCGCGGATAGCGACGCCGTTGTTGGCGGCCGCCGGAGCCATGGTCCAGTCCGCCGAGCCGGGCGTGCCGTTATCGGCGCGCATCTGCGGATTCGCCTCGAATCCACCCGCCCCCAGAAGCACACCCGCACGGGCACGCACCCGGCCCGGACCGCCGGAGCCTTCCACCGTCAGGCCCACTGCTTTGCCGTCCTCAATGACAAGGCCGGTCATCGCCGTGCCCGTAAGCACCGTCCCGTTTCCCGTATTGGTCAGGGCCAGCAGCAGGCGTCCGATCAGTGCCTGCCCCGCGGTGAGCGGACCGTCCGGATGTGACTTTCCCAGCCGGTCCCGTTCGATCCGGGGCCGCACCAGCGCGGCCAGCTCGCCGATCTCTTCACGCGGCAGGTCCACAGGCATGATGGACCGTCCCACTTCCATCCGTCCCGGGCCCGGGAAGTAATCAGGAAACGCCGTCCATCGGAACTCGATGGCCGGATCGTGCTCCAGTGCCTTGACGAGCTCGGGTGCCGTAGCCAGGAACGCTTCCCGGCGCTCCGCCTGGTCCCCGCCGAGCAGCGATACCAGAAACGTGTTGGCCGCTTCCCGGGAATCCTGCACGCCGGCACGTTCCTGCACCTGGGTCCCCGGCAGCCAGCAGGAGGCCCCTGCATAGGAAGAGGCCCCGCCCAGGAGGTCCGTCTTTTCAAGCACCAGGGTTTTCAAACCGCGGGACGCAGCGCTGAAGGCCCCCGCCATTGCTCCGGCACCGGACCCAACCACGACGACGTCGTACTCGCTGTCCCATTCCTGCCCAATGTTTTGCCCGTTTGCCATGGTTTCCCTTTTCGTCGTCGCCGGTGGAACGCAGGCCCGGCTGCGGTGTTCCGCCGGATGGCCCGCCCCTTAGATTGTCAGGCGGAAAATCCGGTGGTCCGGGCTGTCCCACACATCGGGACTGGCCCAGCCGGCGGTGTCACATGTGCCTAGCCTCAAGGTTCGAGACGTTCGCACACGGGTGTATTTGAAGGGAACGGTTCCAGATGAGCATTGTTGAGTCAGACCAGGACGAGATCAGGCAAATTGAATCAGGTGAGGTACCCACGCGCTACGCGCGTGGATGGCACTGTCTTGGCCTGTCGGATAAGTACAAGGACGGCAAGCCGCACACTGTCAATGCCTTTGGCCAGAAGCTGGTGATTTTCACCGGAAGCGACGGCAAGATCAATGTGCTGGACGCCTATTGCCGCCATCTGGGCGGTGACCTTTCCAAGGGCACCGTCAAGGGCAACGAAATTGCCTGCCCGTTCCACGACTGGCGCTGGGGCGGCGACGGACGCTGCAAGTCCGTTCCGTACAGCCGGCGGGTACCCATGCGCGCCCGCACGAGTACGTGGCAGACCATGGACCAGGACGGCCTCCTGTTCGTCTGGAATGATCCGGAAGGCAACCCGCCGCCGGAAGACGTCGCGATTCCCCGCATTGAGGGCGCCGAGGACGAGGGCTGGACCAAGTGGGTCTGGAACGAGATTGTGGTCAACACCAGCACCCGCGAAGTCATCGACAACGTCGTCGATATGGCCCACTTCTTCTATATCCACAACAACTTCCCCACCTACTTTAAGAACGTCTTCGAGGGGCATGTCGCCACCCAGTACTTCGACGGCATCGGCCGTGAGGACGTCACCCCGGCCAATCCGGATCCCCGCGCTCCGAAGATGCAGAAGACCAGTTCGGTGGCTTCCTACTACGGTCCGTCCTTCATGATCGACGATCTGGTTTACACGTACGAGACCTTCGAGATGAAGACGGTCCTCATCAATGGGCATTACCCCATCGATGAGAACTCCTTTGTCCTGATGTCGGGGATCATCGTGGAAAAGAAGCCGGAGCTGCCGGGGGATCCGGACCAAATTGCCACCACCCAGGCACAGTACATCCTCCGGGGCTTCAACCAGGATGTGGAGATCTGGCAGAACAAGGCCCGGATCGACAACCCGCTGCTGTGCGAAGAGGACGGCGCCGTCTACCAGCTGCGCCGGTGGTACGAGCAGTTCTTCGTGGACGTGGCCGACGTCAAGCCGGAGATGACCGACCGCTTTGAGCATGAGCTGGACACGAGCCGGCCGGTGGAGAGCTGGCAAAAGGAAGTGTCGAACAATCTGGCCCTGCGCAAGGCTGCCGAGGGGCAGTTGATCTAATGACAGCGCGCAGCGATCTCCGCATGCTGGACAATCCGATGCAGCCGCTGGACTGCAGCGCCTGCGCTGCCTCCGTGCTGGTGCGCAAGTCGAATTGGCAGCAGACCAGCATCCAATGGAATGAAACCGCGCAGAAGGCTTGCCGGGAGCGTCCGCTCGCCTGCCGGGGAGACAGCCCGACGGAACAGTTCGCCGGCTGCGAGACCTTGGGGGCGACCATCCGCAATGCCTCCCTGGAGGGCAGGATTGACGTGATTTTCAAGGACGTGCCGGAGAAGTAACCCGGGATGCACGAAAACACGAAAGCGGAAGGGGCCGGTTCCCAGTGAACCGGCCCCTTCCGCTTTGCTGTGCCCTGCTCCGTTACCGTTACCTGGTTACTCGTCGTAGGTAATCCTGACCTTCTCGCTGACGGCCACCGCCTGGCAGGCCAGAATGTAGCCCTCACCGAGGTCCGCCGCGTCCAGGACTTCGTTCTTTTCCATCCGGATCTCGCCCTCCACAATGCGGCAGGTGCACGCACTGCAGGCCCCTTCCCGGCAGGAGTACGGAGCATCCATTCCGGAGTTCAGCAGGACATCGAGCAACCGGCTGCCGCCCGGCCAGGACAGGGACCGGGTCTCGCCGTCCAATCGGACCTCCACTTCGGTGCTCTCCCCCTCGACGTCGTGAACAATTGCTGCCGACGGCGCAAAGGGATCGGTGCCCAGGGAGGTGAACCGCTCAATGTGCACCTGTTCCTTCGGCATGCCCAGGGCCTCCAGGGCCTGGGCAACGCAGTCCATGAACGGCCCGGGGCCGCAGATGAAGACGTCACGGTCTGTGTAGGGTGCCGCCAGGGCACCGATGGAGGGCTGGTCCGGCAGCCCCTGGACGGTTCCAAGCCAATGGATGACCGTGAGCCGGCCGGGATGCTGCTGGGACAGGGCGATGAGTTCGTCCCGGAAGATAATGGAGGACTCGTCCTGGTTGGCATAAACCAGCGTCACCAGTCCGGTTCCGGCCACCAGCGCCGATTTCAGGATGGACATGACCGGTGTGACGCCGCTGCCTCCGGCGAACAGGAGGAAATCCCTGTCCAGCGAGCCCGGGGTGAAGGTTCCCGCCGGACGCAGGACGTCCAGGACGTTGCCTTCCACCACGTTGTCGCACAGCCAGTTTGAACCGTAGCCGTCCCTGGTGCGCTTGACCGTGACCTTAAGCTTTTCGTCCTGCTGCGGCGAGCTGCACAGCGAGTAGCAGCGTGCAGCGCCGCCGGGACGGTCGCTTGGAATCCGGATGGTGAGGAACTGCCCCGGCTTGTAGGTGAAGGTTGTGCCCGGCTCCCCCTCCGGTTCCAGAACGAGGGTATGGGCGTCCGGTGTTTCCCGGATGACCTCCACCACCCGCACCTGCAGGGGCGCCACGACTGACGAGGTGCTCATGATGCCGCTTCTTCCCGGCGCAGGAAGGCCAGTACGGTGCTTTCGAAAGCAGCTTTCTGTTCGATCATTGCCCAGTGCCCGCAGTTGGGGAACACATGCAGTTCCACGTCGGGAATGGTGCGCAGCGGCACCAGTACGCCGTCCAGCGGGGAAACCCGGTCATCACGGCCCCAGGTGATCAGCGTTTTGGCCTTGAGCTTGTGCAGCTGCGCCCAGGCCGGCGCGGCCTCGGAAGTGGCCGCCGCCGCAGCTGCAGCCTTCATGGCGGCCCTGCTGTACATCCTGCGGGCGCTGGCCAGCGTCGTCGGGTCGGTGGCCTGCTGCCAGCGTTCGTTGATCAGTTCCTCGGTGACCAGCCCCTGGTCATAGACCATGGACTCCAGCCACTGGACCAACCGCTCGCGGGTGGGATCTTCGGTGAAGGCAATCAGGAGATTGATCCCCTCGGCAGGTGAGGGGCTGAAGATATTCATGCCCATGCCGCCCAGCGTGACCAGCCGCCGCACCCGGTCCGGGTGAGCGATGGCGAACCGCGTGCCGATCATGCCGCCCATCGAGTTGCCGATGATGTCCACGCGGCCCAGGCCCAGTCCGTCCACCAGATCGATGACGGCCTGTCCCCCGGCCTGCATGGGATGCAGGTCCGAGGGGTCGCTGACGCCAAATCCCGGAAATTCCAGCACATAGCAGCGGAAGTGCCCGGCGAAGGCCGGAAGGATGCCCTTGAAGTTGCCCATGCCGGTCACCCCGGGGCCGGAGCCGTGCAGGAAGACCAGCGGCGGGCCCTCACCCGCTTCGTGGTAGCGCAGCACGCCGTTGGCGGTCTGCAGCTCGCGCAGCACTGTACGGCCGGTTCCGGCCGCACTGCCCTCTTCATGTCGAAGGTCCGTGGTCATTTCTCAGGCTCCTCGTGTACGAATCTCTTCGGTCTTCCTGAACCCTAAACAGTCCCCGCAAGGCGCAGCCACGCAGGTCCCGATCACCGGGATGGACCCGCGGTGGCCGCGGACCCGCAGCCAATCCCGGTGACCGGGACATTCCCGGCTGCCCCGCGCCGAAGAACCCTAGATTTTGCACAGAGGCGGAGTGCAGGCCCTGATGAGGAAGCGAGAAGCATCAATGACAACCACCGTAAATTCCGATGTGCTGACCGAGCGCGGCGAAGAACTTCGCTCCTACGGCCAGCCCAACGAAGACCTGGGCAAGCTCAACGACGGAACCGTCGATATTCTTCGCCAGTCCGGCGTCATGAAGCTGCTGGCCCCCGTCGAGTACGGCGGCACCCGGGCGCACCCCACGGAGTTCGCGGAAACAGTCATGAAGATCGCCAGCCTCGACGGCGCAGCCGGCTGGGTGGCAGGCGTCGTCGGCGTGCACCCCTGGGAGCTCGAGCTGATGGCTCCGAAGCTCCAGGAGGAGATCTGGGGAACCGACGACAACACCTGGGTGTCCTCCCCCTACGCCCCTATGGGCGTTGTCATCCCGGCCGACGGCGGCTACCGGTTCAGCGGACACTGGCAGTTCTCCAGCGGCACGGACCACGCGCAGTGGGTCATCCTCGGCGCCTTCGTCGGCGACGCCGAGGGCAAGCCCCTGATGCCCTATGAATCAGTGCATGTGGTGGTCCCGCGCGCCGACTACACCATCGTGGAAGACTCCTGGGACGTGGTGGGACTGCGCGGCACGGGCAGCAAGGACGTCATCATCAAGGACATTTTTGTCCCCGGGTACCGGGTCATCAACCAGGCCGACCTGTTCAGCGGCAAGGTGGCCCGCGATGCAGGCAAGACAGAGCCCATCCACCGCATTCCGTTCTACAGCCTGTTCCCTCTCGGCCTGACCTCCGCTGTGGTGGGCATCGCCGAGGAGCCTTGCACGCGCACCTGGAGTACCAGCGCAACCGCATGCAGGGCAACGGCTTCAAGAGCACCGAGGATCCCTACTCGATGTACGCAGTCAGCGAGGCCGCCGGAGAAATCCGGGCCTCCCGCTCCGCACTCCTGGACAACATCAGCAGGATCTATGACACGGCCGCCGCCGGCCGCGAAATCAGCCTCGAGCAGCGCGCCGTGGGCCGCCGCACCCAAATCCAGGCTGCCTGGCGCGCCGTCGCCGCCGTCGACACGATCCTGTCCCGTTCCGGCGGCAACGGGCTGCGGATGAACAATCCGATCCAGCGCTTCTGGCGCGACGCCCACATGGGCCTTGCCCACGCCATCCACGTACCCGGCCCCACCTACCATGCAGCAGTCCTGACGGAACTGGGCGTGGAACCGCCGGCAAAACTGGCCTCGATGGTCTAGCGCCGGGCGGTCCCCGGCACAAGCAGCGACTCTCAACCCAACAGCAAAGCGAGGAACACCATGACTCACATTCGAGGACTGGGCTATCTCAAGGTCCAGACCCAGCACATCGACCGCTGGCGTGAACTCACCGTTGAAGGTCTCGGCTTCGCCGAGGCCGTGGGCCCCGACCCCGACGGCCTGTACCTGCGCATGGACGAACGCGAAGCACGCCTGATCGTCCTCCCGGGGACTTCGGACCGGGTCCTGGCCGTGGGCTGGGAAGTCCGCGACCAGTTCGCCCTGGCGCAGGTGGCCAGGGACGTGGAAGCGGCCGGAATCACCGTCACCTGGCTTAATGAGGAAGAAGCGGACCAGCGCGGGTTGGAACAGGTCATCACCTTCGCTGACCCGGGCGGAACTCCGGTGGAGATCTTCTTCGGCCCCCGGCTGGACCACAGCATCCTGAAGACCGGTTACGCCCAGAAGTTCGTCACCGGCGCGCAGGGCATGGGCCACGTTGTCCTGCCCACGATGGCAATGGACAAGACCACGTCCTTCTACACCGACGTGCTGGGCTTCCTGCCCCGCGGCGCCGTCCGGCTGGGTCCGCGCCGCCCGGCCAACCGTTTCCGGTTCTTCGGCGTCAACCAGCGCCACCACAGTCTTGCCATTGGCGGTGCGCCCCATGCCGATGCGCCGGGTCTGGTGCACCTGATGGTTGAGGTCGAGGACCTGGACACCGTGGGGCGGGCTCTGGACAAGGTCACGAAGCAGGGCTTCAAGCTGTCGGCAACGCTCGGACGCCACACCAACGACAAGATGGTCTCCTTCTATGTTCGGGCTCCCGGCGGCTGGGACATCGAGTACGGCACCGAGGGCATGCTGGTGGATGAGACCTACTTCACGGCTGAGGAGATCACGGCCGAAAGCTACTGGGGCCATGATCATTCGGGCGCAGCGGACGAGCCGCTGGCCGCGTTTGTTCCCCAGAGCGCTGCCGTTTAGCCCCGCAACAAGCTGCCGGACCTCCGGGCGCGGGAAAGCCGCAACAACCGGTTTCCCCCTCCGCCCGGCGGTCCGTCTTCATCCGCTCCGCCGTTAGGAAACCCATGACTGCCTCCGCATCCGGCGCTGTTTCGTCGCCCAGCGCTGTTTCATCACCCGGACCGGTATCCGGGAGCGACGTTGAGCTGATCCGGCGCCTGACCCACGAGTACGTGTCCGCCCTTGACGGCGGCCGGCTCGACGACCTGGTGTCCCTGTTCACCGAGGACGGCGTCTGGGACGGCACCGGCTGGGGAATTCCCGCGGTTCAGGGGTCCGCCGCCCTGCGGGGGTTCTTCGAATCCACGATGTCCTCCAACCGCGGCACCTGCCATCTGGTCCTCAACCACATTATTGACGTTGAGGGGAACTCAGCGACGGGCACCGCCTACTTCCATGCCTTTGGCCGGCGCCTCGACGGCAGTCTGCAGGATTCCCTGGGACTGTATTCGGACGTGTTTGCCAGGACCTCCCGGGGATGGAAGTTCGCACGCCGCTCGGTGTCCGGGCTGCTGGCTTCCCCGGCTGCAGACTAAGCAACGGCTGATGCGGGCACCCGGACGCCAGCCGCTTTGGAAAGACGCGGGCCCGGACTGCTGCCCGGGCCCGCGTGCGTTCCGGCAGTCAGGAGCCGGTCCGACGGTCCTGCGGGAGATCCCCGGGAAACAGCGCCGCCGATACGCGGCGTGCGGCATCCAGGACCAGCGGAGCCACGCGTTCAATGGGATCCCTGACGGTGCCCACCAGGGAAATGCTTGCCACCGGCTCGCGCCGGCTCCGGATGGCCGCGGCCACGCAGGAAATCCCCTCGTAGCTCTCACCGGATTCATACGCCAGCCCGCCGCGCTGGCGGATCCGGTTCAGTTCCGCGTACAGGGCGGGAACATCCCTGATGGTCCGCGGCGTGTTTGCCGGCAGTCCGTGCCGGAACATCTCGTCCAGCTGCTCCGGGTTGATCCAGGCCAGCATGGACTTTCCCAGTGCCGTTGCATGGGCGGGCGCATTGCCGCCCACCCGCGACGGAACGGAGGTGGCCGAGCGGCCGCCGGCCTTGTCCAGATAATGGATGCTGGTGCCGTTCAGGACTGCCAGATGGACCACCATTCCGGTGCGCATCTGCAGGCTGTGCAGCAGGGGCGCAGCTTCCGCACGGATCCGGCTGTTTCCATTGTCCAGCCCGCCGAACTGCAGGGACCGCCAGCCCATCCGGTAGCCGTCCGGGGTGTGTTCCAGCCACCCCAGCTGCACCAGCTGATCCAGGATCCGGTGGGTCGTCGAGCGGGGCAGCCGGGTCCTGGAGGCTATCTCGTCCAGCAGCAGCCGGACGGAGCGCGAATCGAACACCTCCATGATCAGTGTCATCCTCGCCGCCATGGCGGGGGGCGGGCCGGAGGGTGCCGCGGCCGGCGCCCAGTCGACAGGAGCTGCAGTCAGGGAAACACTCATCGGCACCGCCCGGGAACATCGCCGGCGGAACGCCGGGGTGACCTGCAACAGGAAACATTCATTAGCTGGGACCTCCTTGGCACATCTATGGACCACAAAACCTATGTGAGCTAACGCACATTTGTTGCTTCACTGTACACATCACTACAGGAGTTGCGCCACCCTTTCCCATCCCGCTCTTCGGGACTGCCCCCGGGCAGGGCCGCACATCGGCGCAATACTGAAGGCTCACTTGGGAGGGACAGATGACTGCAACCATCGAGACCGCACCGGTTCAACCGGCAGGCATTGCGGAATTGGCAGCTCGGCTGCGCCGTGCCGAGCGGGACGGAACGCCGGTTGAGCCAATCCGCGGCCTGCTCGCGGACGGCGGCATCAGTGCTGCCTATGATGTCCAGCGAACCAACGAGGACGCCTGGATTGCCGAAGGCCGGCGCGTGGTTGGGCGCAAGATCGGGCTCACGTCACGTGCCGTACAGGCGCAGATGGGCGTGGACCAGCCGGACTTCGGCGTCCTCTTCGCGGACATGTGCCTGGCCGAGGGCGAAGCGCTGGCGGCCGGGGCGGTCCTGCAGCCGCGGGTTGAAGCCGAAGTGGCCCTTGTCCTGAAAAAGGACCTCCCCGAGCCGGACACCACACTCACCGAGCTGATTGCCGCCGTCGACTACCTGCTTCCGGCTATTGAGATTGTCGGGTCGAGAATCACCAACTGGGATATCTCCATCCTGGACACCATCGCCGACAACGCATCCAGCGGACAAATAGTTACCGGCACCCGCCCTGTCACGCCGTCGTCAATTGACCTGGCGGCCGCCGGCATGGTCATGGAGGTCAACGGCACGGTGGAATCAGTGGGCTCCGGCGCTGCCTGCCTCGGCCATCCCTACCGTGCCGCGCTCTGGCTGGTGAGGCGCATGGCGGAGCTGGAACGGCCGCTGAAGGCAGGCGAAATCGTCATGACCGGAGCCCTCGGCCCCATGGTCGCTTTTCCGCCCGGCGCCAATGCAGTCGTAAACATTCAGGGACTCGGACAGGTCCGCATCAAACATGAGGAGAAGTAGTGGGAACCAAGGAACTCTGGCCGGTGGCCATCATCGGCTCCGGCAACATCGGAACCGATCTGATGATCAAGGTGCTGCGCGGGGCCACACGGCTGGAAATGGGTGCCATGGTGGGCATCGACCCGGAGTCCGACGGCCTCCGGCGAGCCGCCGGCATGGGCGTTCCCACCACCGCGGACGGCATCCAGGGCCTGCTTGAGCTGCCCAATTTCAAGGACATCAAAGTGGTTTTCGATGCCACCAGCGCCTCCGCCCACCTCGCCAACTGGGAGCTGCTGAAGGACACCGGCGTTCGCGTGCTGGACCTGACGCCGGCCGCCGTCGGACCCTACTGCGTCCCGGTGGTGAACATTGAGGACCATCTGGATGACACCAACCTGAACATGGTCACCTGCGGCGGGCAGGCCACCGTGCCCATGGTCGCCGCGGTCTCGCAGGTGGCTCCGGTGCGCTACGCCGAGATCGTGTCCTCCGTTGCATCCCGTTCAGCCGGGCCCGGCACCCGCGCCAATATCGACGAGTTCACCGAAACCACGGCCCGTGCCCTGGTGGAGGTCGGCGGAGCGGCGGAGGGCAAGGCCATCATCATCATGAATCCTGCCGAGCCGCCGATGATGATGCGGAACACGGTCTACTGCCTGGTTGACGGCGAAACAGACCATGCCGCCATAGCCGCGTCGGTCGAGGCCATGGCCGCAAAGGTGCAGAAGTACGTTCCCGGGTACAAGCTCAAGCAGACGGTGCAGTTCGAGACCTTTGGCCCGGAGAATGCACTACACATCCCGGACACCGGCAGTTTCACCGGCACCCGGGTCACCGTGATGCTGGAAGTGACCGGCGCGGCGCACTATCTTCCCGCCTATGCGGGCAACCTGGACATCATGACCTCCGCTGCCATGGCCGTCGCCGAACGCTGGGCCGAACGCGGCGGAGTCCAAGAACAAAACATCGCTGCGGCGATGCAGGAGGCATAACCATGAGCAGGCTCTACATCTCCGACGTCACCCTTCGTGACGGCATGCATGCCATCCGGCACCAGTACACGGTGGACCAGGCCGTGGCCATCGCCACCGCCCTGGACGCGGCCGGCGTCGCGTCCATCGAGGTTGCCCACGGCGACGGGATCAACGGATCCTCCTGCGTGTACGGATTCGGGGCCCACACGGACCTGGAATGGATTTCCGCGGTTGCGGGCGCCGTCAAGCAGGCCAAGGTTGCCACGCTGGCTCTGCCCGGGATCGCCACCATCCACCACCTCAAGGATGCCAACAGCGCCGGTGCTTCGGTGGTTCGCGTGGCCACCCACTGCACCGAGGCCGACGTTTCAGCCCAGCACATCGGCGCCGCCCGGGACCTGGGAATGGACACCGTGGGCTTCCTGATGATGTCCCATATGTCTCCTCCCGCCGAACTGGCCAAGCAGGCCAAACTCATGGAAAGTTACGGCGCCACCTGCGTGTATGTGGTCGACTCGGGAGGTGCCCTGACCATGCCCGGCGTGGCCGAACGGATTGACGCCTTCCGGCAGGTACTGGACCCGGCCACTGAGATCGGCATCCACGCCCACGAGAATCTCTCACTGTCCGTGGCAAACTCCCTCACCGCTGTGGAACACGGCGCCAACCGGGTGGATGCGTCGCTGGCCGGCATGGGAGCCGGAGCCGGGAATGCTCCGCTGGAGGCGTTCATTGCCGCGGCAGACAAGTTTGGTCTTGACCACGGCTGCAACCTGCCGGCGCTGATGGACGCGGCCGACGACCTGGTGCGTCCGTTGCAGGACCGCCCGGTCCGGGTGGACCGGGAAACCCTGTCGCTGGGTTACGCCGGGGTGTACTCCAGCTTCCTGCGGCACGCGGAAACGGCCAGCACCCGTTACGGCATCCCCACCGCCGACATCCTGATGGAACTGGGCCGGCGGCGCATGGTGGGCGGCCAGGAAGACATGATCGTGGACGTGGCCCTGGACCTGCTGGCCCAGAAATAAACCGTCCAACCGCTTTCGAAAGGAACCACAATGACCGAAGTCAGCATGGAACAGCAGCGGCCGCTCACGAGCGATCCGATGGTTTTCCGCAACGTGCTGGGCCACTTCCCCACGGGCGTGGTTCTGATTACCGGCATGGCCGAGGACGGCGAGCCGGTGGGCATGATTGTGGGTTCCTTCACCTCGGTGTCGCTGGATCCGCCGTTGGTGGCGTTCCTGCCCACCGTCGCTTCGCGGACCTTCAGCAAGCTCCGCACTGCCGGTTCCTTCTGTGTCAATGTGCTTGCTGCGGACCAGGAGGACCTGTGCCGCCGCTTTGCCGGCAAGTCCGCGGACAAGTTCGCCGGCTTGTCCTGGCAGCCGTCGCCGCTCGGCGCACCTGTGCTGGACGGGGTGGTGGCCTACATCGACTGCACCTTCGATTCGATCAACGATGCCGGCGACCACTACATCGTCCTGGGCGCCGTCCATGAGCTGCAGGTGTGCAGCCCGGTGGCACCGCTGCTGTTCTTCCAGGGCGGGTACGGCCGCTTTGCTCCGATGTCGCTGAGCGCCCCCTTCGACGCGGACCTGATTGCCGGCGTCCGGCTGGCCGAGCGCGGCCGGAACGAAATGGAGCGGCTCGCCGCGGAGCTGGGTGTCGAATGTGCGGCCATGGCCGTCATCAGCGACCAGCTGGCCGTCATAGTCGCCGCCGCCGGTACGGCTCCGGAACAGGACGAACGCATCGGCGAACGCATTCCGCTGATGCCCCCCATGGGCGAACTCTGCCTTGCCTGGGAAGATCAGAAAACGATCGACCGCTGGCTGTCCCGTGCCCTGCCCAGCGACGAATGCACTCCCGACGAATACCGGGGGCGCCTGGAAGCGGTGCGGAAGCGCGGCTGGTCCATCACGATGCGGGGCGGTTACCGGGACGATCAGGTTTTCGAGGCCCTCCGCGAGTATTCCGCCGGCACCTACACCCCGGCCAAGGAACGCGAAATCCGCGAGATCATCTCCCGCACCTCCAACAGCTACGCTCCGGTGGAGCTGGAGGAAGGGCAGACGTACGACGTCGATTCCCTGCTCGCACCCGTCTTCGATGCCGCCGGAAAGGTCCGGCTGGTGCTGCGCATCGCCAACCTGCCCCGCCACGCCGAAGCATCCCGGATCCAGGCCTTGGCGCAGGAACTGCTGTCTGCGGCGCAGGCAATCGGCGCCGTGGCCGACGACTGAGGTTCAGCTCCGGGGCGGAGGGACCGAACCTGCCAGGACCTGTTCGGCTGCCCGGTGCAGACCGGTGGCCAACAGATCGGCCAGCAGCTCCGGTTCCCAGGTGCGTGCGTCGATCTGCCGGCTGAGCAGCAGGCCTTCCAGGAACCGGAAGAGACACTCGGACAGATGCTCCGCCAGCTCGGCTCCGTATGCTCCCGTGCCTGTGTCCGGCAGCACGGTGGAGAACCATTCCGCCGTTGTGCTCTGCATGTTTTCCATCACCGCCTCCAGACCCTGGACGCCGCCGAGGGCACGGTTGCTGTCCCGGAGCAGGAGCAGCAACCCCAGCCGCAGGATCCCGGTACCGGCGGACGTTCCCGCGAGGACATCCCGGAGCTGGCTGCGAAGCGGCACAGTCCAGTGGATGTTTTCTTTTCCGGACCGGCCGGACAGCACCGGCTGGACCGCTTCCCACTTCTCCGCAGCGCCGGCCACCACCTCCGCCACAAGGTCATCCTTGTCCTTGAAGAACCAGTAGAGCGAGCTCGCCGGCAGGGCGGCCCGTTCGCAAACCCGGGCTACCGTGACGCCGTCGTATCCGAATTCCGCGATGATTTCCTCGGCCGCCTGCAGGAAGGCCTGGCGCCCGGACTCGGTGCCGGTGCGCTCCACCGCCTGCACCGGTGCGCCTTCATAAGCGATCGGACGGCCGGCCGCCAGTTCAGCCAAGCGGTCCGCCATCGCCTCCAGGGACAGCGCCAGCAACCAGACAATGCGGTCCTCATCGAACCGGCGCCCCGCGTGCCGCCGGAGGAAGTAACTGTCCCGGACCGCGAAGGTGAGGTTGCCCAGCATCAGGGCTCCAACGGCCCGCTGCTCCATGTGCCCGGGGAGGCCGGGTTCCCACCATCGGGCCAGCCAGTCAATGCTCTCCCGCCGGATTTCCAGGAACCGGTCCCGGGTCGGTGCGTCCTCAGATGGCCGGACCACGGCCATCTGCAGCCCAAAACGCCAAAAGTCCTCGCGGGGCCACTGGAAAATCTGCTTATACAAATCCGCGCTCCGGTCGTCGCCCGAGGCAAACTCCGGCCACGTGGGGATTACCCGCAGATGGGCGCCGATGGCATATTCCAGGGCCGCTGCAATGAGTTGTTCCTTGTCCGAAAAGTGCCAGTATATGGAACTGGCTGACAGGCCGGTGGCCTTCCGGACCATGGAAATCCTGGTTCCCTCATAGCCGTGGCGGGCGGCAAGCCGCATGGTCTCTTCAAGGATCCGTTCGCGGGTTTGTTCGCCCTGCCGGTTTTTCCGGTCCGTCTTGCGCTGTGCCACTACCACCCAATGTTTTCCGTTCGAAACCCGGTCAGTTCCGGCGGGTTCATCCTTACACAGCCCGTTGCCCGCCGTCCGCCGCGGTCCCGGCTACCGATACCGGCCCAAACACGGATTGCCCGAGATAGGGCAGCATCAGCGCCTTTTGTTCCGGGGCGATCCGCAGCAGCCTGCCGGTTTCCCCCTCCACAAAAGCGAGCGTGGTCTCCGCTTGGGCGCAGGCCTGTGCCGTGACGGGATCCCTGATGACGTAGGCGATCGTGAAGCTCGCGCCTTTGAGCGCGCTGATCCAGACGGCGATCTCCGCCGGAATGGTGCGGTAAGTCAAGGGCGAGAGGTACTTGACCCGGTGCTCCGCTACGAGTGCCTGGGTGCCTGCGGGCACGTCGTTGAAGAGTGCGACAGCGGGTTCGCGCCCCGGGCCGGCGGTTCCGCCGGGAGGCCCGAAGGCATGAATTCTGGCCTCTTCGAGAATCCGCAGAATTTCCACATTATTGACGTGCCCGTAGGCGTCCATATCCCCCCAGCGCATGCCGACGGAGCACCGGATGACCTGCGGGGTTTCATTCATGGTTCGTTTCTAGCACACGCTGCGGCCCTCACCTTCCCGGCACCGCTGCGGCCGCTGCACCGGCACGCCGGCCAAAGAACGTGCCCTCGCCCAGGGAAGTGCCGCTGATGTATCCCTGTCCGTAGATCCCTGCGGTGGCGCGGCCGGCAGCGTAGAGGCCCGGAACCGGTGCCCCGGAGACGTCCAGCACTTCGCCGTCCATTCCGGTGCGCAGCCCGCCGAGCGTGAAGACACTCGCGCCGCCCCCGCCGGTGGAACCCGACTCGGGAGAGGTCATGCCGCGGCTGACATCGATGGCGGCGAAGGGCGGTTCCAGGGGCCGCAGCCAGCGCTTGTTCTTGGCGAAGTACGGGTCCTCCCCGCAGCCGCGTGCCGGTTGTACTCATGCACCGTCCCTGCCAGCGACCCCTCGGGCATGCCCACTTCCTGTTCGAGTTCTTCGATGGTCTCCGCCGCGTAGTGCGGCACCACGCCCCAGCGTTCCTCGACCGGGACTTCCTCGTAGGCCTGCTCATCGAGGATGACCCACACGGCCAGGTCCTGCTTGAAGAGGGCGGCCTGCCCGAGCAGCCCGGGATACTGGTCCTCGTTGATGAACCGCTGCCCCACCGCATTCACCAGCAGGCCCCGGACCACCAGCCCCGGAATCAGGGTGATCCCCACTTGGGCGGAGGACATCCGTGCCGTGCCGGCGCCCAGCGCCTGGGCCATGCGGATTCCGTGTCCGTCGTCCCCGCCGTCGCTCGTTACCCCCAGCCCCGTGAGCCGCGGGGCATGCAGGGCCACCATCTCGGCGTTGTCGGCGAAACCGCCCGTGGTCAGGATGACGCCCCGCCGGGCACGGTAGGTCACTGTCTTTCCGAAATGAGTGGCAACCACACCGGTAACCGTGCCGCCGTCGAGAATGAGCTGCCCGGCATAGGTGTCGGTGTGGACCCGGATACCCGCCCGCTCCACGGCCTCGGCCAACACTTTCATCAGCACCTTGCCGCCGTAGCCTTCCGAGGTAACCCGGTGTCCGCGGGGTGCAGGCTTTGCGACGGCGGCAAAAGGCATGGCGTTTTCACCCAGCCACATCAGTCCGTCGTCGGTGGGCGGCACCCAGGACGGGCTGTCCCACAGCGAGGGCTTGAACGGGACGCCGCAGCTGCTCAGCCACTCGTAATGTTCCAGGCTGCCCTCGCAGTAAGCGCGGATCTTCCCGGCATCGGCGTGCGGCCCCAGTGCCGCCAGCAGGTAGGCTTCCATGTCCTCGGCAGTATCGGTGAACCCGCATGCCTGCTGGATGGGCGTGCCGCCGCCGAGGTAGATCTCGCCGCCGGAATGGGCTGACGAGCCGCCTCCCCCGCCGGCACGTTCCAGGAGGATAACGTCCGCGCCGGAGGCCCGGGCCTCCAGGGCGGCGGCCGCCCCGGCGCAGCCGTAGCCGACCACCAGGACGTCCGTCTCATAGTCCGCCGGGCCGCTCCGCGGGAATCCACCGGTCCTGCCGTTTTTTGCGCGCTCATCCTCGAGCCCCTTCGTTTAGCCGCTTGTAGGGCTACTTAGGCACAGGATTCAGGAGCGCGCCGCGCCAGTCCCGGCTGCCGGGACCGGCGCGGGGGACGGCTCCCCGGCTGCATTACGCCCGGGCCAGCTCCGTCACGCCCGCCAGCAGCTCAAACGACCGCAGGCGTGATTCCAGCGTCGGTGTCTGGGTGGCCACGATCAGCTCATCGGCGTCGGCATGGGTGGCGAACCAGTCCAGGTAGCCGCGGACCTCGGCGGGGGCGCCCACGGCGGAGTAGCGGCCCATTTGCTTAACCTGCTGGCCGCCCGGGGATTCCAGGATGAGGTCGGCTTCCTCGTCCGTGAAGGTACGGTCCCGTCCGAACAGCTGGGTGACCCGCCGGCGCTGTCCGTCCTCGAACATGCGGTTTGCTTCCTCGGTGGTGTCCGCCGCAATGACGTTGACGCCAGCGATGACGTACGGCTCGGCCAGCTGTTCCGAGGGCCGGAATTCGCGCCGGTAAATGGCCACGGCGTCCTGCAGCGCCTGCGGAGCGAAGTGCGAGGCGAAGGAATACGGCAGCCCCAGCGCAGCGGCCAGCTTGGCTCCGAAGAGCGAGGACCCCAGGATGTACAGCGGCACGTTGGTGCCCTTCCCCGGAGTGGCGTCAATGCCCTCGATCAGGGTGTTCCCGGTCAGGTAGCCCTGCAGTTCCTGCACATCCTGCGGGAAGCTGTCGGCGGACATGGGATCGCGGCGCAGTGCGCGCATGGTCTTCTGGTCGCTGCCGGGGGCGCGGCCGAGGCCCAGGTCAATCCTGCCGGGGAAGAGTGTTTCCAGCGTGCCGAACTGCTCGGCAATGGTCAGCGGCGCATGGTTGGGGAGCATGACTCCCCCGGCGCCCAGCCGGATGCTCTGCGTGTGTGCCGCGATGTAGCCGATCAGCACGCTGGTGGCCGACGATGCGATGGTGGGCATGTTGTGGTGTTCGGCGTACCAGATCCGGGTGTAGCCCAGCTTCTCGGCGTGCTGCGCCAGGGTCAGGCTGGACGCGAACGAATCGCGCGCTGTTTCGCCCTCGTCGATGATGGCCAGATCGAGGATCGAAAGCGGGACAGTCATAAAATTGCGGCCTTTCGTTGCGCGGTGTCCCAAGCCGATTGCCCGGACACGTTAGTTAGGTGCAACCGCAAAGCGCGCCGCCTTATTTCATTTCCGGCAGGTTATGGCTCACACCGCGCACGACGGCGGCGGCCCACCACCACGGCGGCCGGCTACGCTCCACGGTGCCGCGCCAAGTAGCGCGCGAGGCGGTCAAAGGCGGAGTTCCATCCGGCCTGGTGGCCGTTAAGCTCCCGCCGGTCGGCGAACGGTCCCTGCCGGAAGGTCATTTCTGTTCCGCCGCCGTGCGGAGAAAAATCGACGCTCACCAGCGTTTCCGCGCTCACCGCACTTCCGTCCGGGGCCTGCCGGTCCATGGTCAGGGCGAGCCGGTTCGGCGGATCAACCTCGCGGAGGGTTCCTCCCCACCACAGCTCATCGCCGGTGACCGGGTTAACCATGCATGCACGGTAGGTCCCGCCCACCCGGCCGTCGATGCTCACGTGTCCGGCCGGCACCGTAAATCCTTCCGGCCCCCACCAGTCCGCGGCGTGCGAGGGATCGGACCAGGCATCGTAGACGGCTTGCTGCGGAACCGGAAAATGCCGCACCAGGAGCAGCTCGTTCTCCTCCCCCTGCGGGGACACTGGATCAGTCATGGCAGTCCTTTCGGCCGGGTCCGCACAAATCTGTCTTCAAGTGTGGTCCGCCCCGCCCCCGCAGGCCACACCGCTGCGGCCTGCGGGAACCGGCCGGAGGGATCCCCCCGGGTTCGGTTCCGGCGGCTGCCCCTACCCGGCACAATGGCATGCATGGACAACAGCACCGCTGCGGCCTCAAGCGCAGACCCACGGCAGGACGACGCCGTCCCCCGGCTTGAGGAGGCCATCCTGGCATTACTTGCCGCCAGGGCAGCCACCGCCACGATCTGCCCCTCGGATGCCGCCCGCGCCGTGGCCCCGGACAATTGGCGGCCGCTGATGGATCCGGCCCGGCAGGCCGCGGCCCGGCTGGTGGAGCGCGGCGACGTCGAGATTACCCAGCGCGGCGAGGTGGTGGACCCGGCCGCGGCCCGCGGACCGATCCGGATCCGCCGCAGGCGCTGACCCCCGCGATTTCACTGCTCTGTGTGACCCTTGGCATACTTGGACGGGCCTTCGGGCCGGACCGCGATACGAAACCAGAGTGAACGGCTAAGAAAACAATGACTGACCAGACGTACAAGCTGATCGCCATGGCGATCTACATGCTCGCCATGTTGGCGATTGGCTGGTGGGCCTACCGGCGCACCAACGACCTCGACGATTACATGCTCGCCGGCCGGGACCTGAAGCCCGGCGTAGCGGCCCTGAGCGCCGGGGCGTCGGACATGTCCGGCTGGCTGCTGATGGGCCTCCCGGGCGCCATTTACGTCTCCGGCCTGGTGGAGGGATGGATCGCCGTCGGCCTCACGGCCGGTGCCTGGCTGAACTGGAAGTTCGTGGCTCCGCGCCTGCGCTCCTACACCCTGGTCTCCAATAATTCCATTACGGTGCCAAGCTTCCTGGAGAACCGGCTCAAGGACCGTTCCCGGGTCCTGCGCGTGGTTTCGGGCGTCATCATCCTCGTGTTCTTCACGTTCTACGTCTCCTCCGGCATGGTGGCCGGCGGCGTTTTCTTCGAGAGCTCCTTCGGCTCCACCTACCTGGCCGGCATGCTGATCGTGGCCGGCGTGACCATCGCCTACACGCTCTTCGGCGGCTTCCTGGCCGCCAGCTACACCGACGTGGTCCAGGGCCTCATGATGCTTGGCGCCCTCATCCTCGTTCCGCTGGTGGGCCTGGGCCAGGTTGGCGGGTTCGGCGGAATGGCCGACTCGCTCCGGGAAATCAACCCGGACATGCTGGATCCGATCGCCGGCGGCACCGCCGTCGGCATCATTTCCGCCCTCGCCTGGGGCCTGGGCTACTTCGGCCAGCCGCACATCATTGTGCGCTTCATGGCCCTGCGCTCCCCAAGGATGCCGTGGCCGGCCGCCGGATCGGCGTGGGCTGGATGCTCCTGACCGTCATTGGTGCCATCATGACCGCACTCATCGGTGCGGCCTACTTCCAGCAGAACAACCTCACCCTGGCTGATCCCGAAGCCGTGTTCCTGGAGCTTTCGCAGATCTTCTTCCACCCCCTGGTGGCCGGTTTCATCCTTGCCGCGGTCCTGGCCGCGATTATGAGCACCATTTCCTCGCAGCTGATCGTCACGTCCTCCGCCCTGGTGGAGGACCTCTACAAGATCGTGCTCAAGCGCGATGCGTCCCCGCGCTCCATGGTGATGCTCAGCCGCGTGGCCGTGCTGGTCGTTTCGGTGATTTCGGTCCTGATCGCCCTGGACCGCAACGCCTCGATCCTGGAGCTGGTGGGCTTTGCCTGGGCCGGCTTCGGCGCCGCCTTCGGCCCGACCATCCTGCTGGCGCTGTTCTGGCGCAGGCTCAGCACCGCCGGCGCCCTGACCGGAATGATCGCCGGTGCCGCCACCGCATTCCTGTGGGGCACCTTTGAACTGCCCGGTGTCCTGGGTGACGTGTACGAAATCATCCCGGGCTTCCTGATTAACCTGCTGCTGGCCGTCGTTGTCAGCCGGTTCACGTTCAAGCCGTCAGCCGAGATCGGCGCCGAATTCGACGACGCCGTGCGAATCGCCAAGGGCGGCGCCGCACCGGCAGCGCCCGTCCGCGCCTAGCTCCGCGCGCGCAGGCCGGCACCCCGGCGCCGGCCTGCCGCGGGTCGCCGGCCTTCGGCGGGCTCCCGGCACGCGGCGGGCTCCCGGCGACGGTGCACCTAAACACCGAGTTCCGCCAGCGTGTTCCGCAGAGTCCCGGCGGAGTCCTGCAGTTTCCTGGTCTCCGTGTCGTCCAGCGGCATTGCCAGCATTTCGTAGACACCGTTGATGCCAACGATCGATGGCAGGGACAACGCCACGCCCTCAATGCCGTAGGCGCCCTGCATGATCGCCGAAACCGGCAGCACCGCGTTTTCCGCCTGCATTATTGCTTCCACAATCCGCACACCGGCCAGCCCGATGGCGTAGTTGGTGGCGCCCTTGCCCTCTATGACCTTGTATGCGGCAGTCACCACGTCATGGGTGACTGCGTCCAGATACTCCTGGGTGAAAACCTGCCGGCCGCTGATCGTCCAATCCCGAATCGGCACCGGACCAATGGAGGCACTGGACCACACCGGAAACTCTGAGTCCCCGTGCTCTCCAATGATGGTGGCGTGCACGCTGGTCATCAGCACGTGCGCTTCCCGTGCCAGCAGCAAACGCAGCCGGGAGGTGTCCAGCACGGTGCCGGACGAGAAAATTCGGTTCCAGGGCAGACCGGAGACCTTCTGTGCCGCGACGGTCAACACATCACAGGGGTTCGTGACGACGACGTACACGGCATCCGGCGCCTGTTCCATCAGCTGTGTCATCAGGTTTTGAATGATCCCGACGTTGACCCCGGCCAGGTCAAGCCTCGACTGCCCCGGCTGCTGCCGCGCCCCGGCCGTAATGACGATGACGTCCGATCCCGCCAGTGCCTCGATATTTCCGCCGCCGGTCACCGTATTGGCACCGGTGAACTGCGTGCCGTGCGCAAGGTCCAGCCCCTCAGCCTCGGCCCGGACGGCGTCGATGTCATAAATGGCAATTTCACGCGCCGCGTCCCGGATGATCGCGGCATAGGCAAGCGAGGTTCCCACGCTTCCCGCCCCGACGATTCCCAGCTTCGTTACCGGCCTGGTGGTGATGTTAGCCATGGCTCAAGCCCCGCTCACGGTTGGAGGATTCCCTTTCCAGCAATGGTAGGCGCGGGCACCGGGCAGGGGAACGGCAGGGGCGTTCCGGGGCTCTGCTTCAACGGGAGTCGTGCAGACACTGGGCGCAGAGTCCGTACCGTCCGTCCCCGAACCGGCCGTAAAACTTGTCACCAGGGGGTAGACAACGGGCACAACGGCGCGCAAACTTCACAGCATGGATAGTCACCCCGGGGATGACAGCCCCGAAACCCGGTGGGACAGTGTTCTGTCCCACCGGCCTCCGGAAGAGCGGAGGGCCATTGCCGGCCGCTTCGAGGCAGCCGGATTGTCAGCAGAGCGCGTGCGCGAGGTACTGGCCGACGGCGGCGACCTGCTTTACGCTGCCGCCGCCAAGGTTCCCCCGGATGGGCGGACCGGTTTGGCGGCACGCTGGCCACAGCCTTGCTGGCCGGTGAAATCGGCGCACTCGCGGCCCAGCTGGGCCGGCGGGCCTCGGGCATCAGGTCAGTCGCGGCCGCGGACCTGCTCGAAGACTTCAGCGCGGTAACGGTCGCCGAAGAGCTGGGCGTGTCCCGGCAGAAAATCTACGAAATAGCCCGGGGCGGCCTGCGCGGCCCGCACCTGGCCACGGTCCCCTGGAGGTCCCCGTGAAACAGATCAAAGAACGCGTCGGGCTCCCCGACGCCAACAAGCAGTACCTTGTCCATCCGCTGGATCTGGCACCCGCCCGCAGGCCGTTCATGCTGGCCTGGGGACTGGGCATTATCGGCTCGCCCCAGGTTTTTGCCGCCATCGCTGCCCTGGTGTGGGTTGGAAGCAACAACTTTGTGGTGCCGTTTATCGCGGCCGGAGCGACCCTGCTCTTTGCCAACCTCGCCGCGGCCTGGTTCCGGCGCGAGGCCTGGTCCAACATCCCGGGCAAGCGCCGGGACACCGACCGGCAGCTCACGGGGCTGACCCTGCTGGCCGCCGTCATCCAGGCGCTGGCACTGGCAGCCGCGGTCCTGACGCTGATCCTGTGGTTCGCCAACCGTGCGGTCTCCCCGGAGGTGGTGGCCTTTGCCACCGGCACGGTGAGCGCGGTTACCGTGCTGATGGCGGGCGACGTCGTCGTGACGGCGGTCCGGACCCGCAGCGGCACAGCAGCCATGGGGCCGGCGGTGAACCTGCTGGCGGTGGCCGCCGTGTCCTGGTGGGGATTCCTGATTATCGCCGGACGGACCGGTCCGCTGAATGTCTCCACGTTTATTGCCGGAGCCGTGGTGCTCCTGGTGGTGTGGGGCCTGTGGCTGGCCTGGTCGGTGTGGCAGCGCCGGCGCATTGCCCGCGGCACCACCGGCGGAAATCCGGCCCCGCCTAGGCGTTCCCCGGTGCAGCAACCGCAGCTGCCGTCCCGTCCAGGGGCGGCAGCTGCAGTTCCTGCGGCAGGGCGGCTCCTGCCGCTAGACGACAGGCGGCACGGGGGTGAAACGGCTCAGGTACCCGGCGCGGGACTGTTCCACGTGGGAACACATCAGTTCCTGGGCCCGGTGCGCGTCTCCGGCGTCGACGGCGGCCATCAGCACCCGGTGCTCGCTCCAGGAGTCCTTGCCGCGGTTGTCCACGTCCGCTGCGTAGAGCCACTCGATCTTGCCCGCCAGCTGGCGCAGCGGTGCGGTAAGCGAGCGGCTGTCCGCCAGCTCGGCCACGGCAAGATGGAACCGCACATTCAGGTCCGGCAGCATTTCCAGCCTGCCTTCCGCCACAGCCGCATCACCGGCGGCCAGAATCTCGGCAACCCTGCCCCGGGCCGCCCACCACTCGTCGTCGGGCGTTCCGGCGGCCAGCTGCCGGCCGGCGCGTTCGGCGGCCCGGCGCGCGGTGGCCGTTTCGACCACGGTCCGGACGGCGAAGAGATCATCGGCCTCGTCCACCGGAATGTTGGAGACCGTGGATCCGGCGTAGGGCCGGGATTCCACAAATCCTCCGCTTCCAGGATGCGCAGCGCCTCCCGGACCGGAACCCGCGACATGCCGTACTTCCGGGCCAGCGACGCCTCCGTAATCCGGGCGCCGGGCGTCAGGACGCCGAAGATAATGTCACGGCGGATCTCGTCTTCAATGCGGTCCCTGGGCGCACCGGACGGTTCGGACAGCCCGGCCGGTGCCGGTTCAGCGGGCAAATGCCGCTCCCGGAATCGCGCTCAAGAGCTCCGAAGTGTAGTCCTGCCGCGGAGCCAGGAAGACCTGGTCCGCCGTTCCGCTCTCAATGACTTCTCCGGATTTCATGACTACCACTTTATGGGCAATCTGCCGGACGACGGCGAGGTCATGCGTGATGAACAGGTAGGTCAGCCCCAGCCGGTCCTGCAAATCGGCCAGCAGGGACAGGATCTGGTCCTGCACCAGCACGTCCAGCGCGGACACCGCCTCGTCGCAAATCAGCAGCTCCGGCTCCGGTGCCAGGGCCCGGGCAATGGCCACCCGCTGGCGCTGGCCGCCGGAGAGCTCGTTGGGCCGGCGCTGCGCAATGCTCCGGGGCAGCGCCACCTGGTCCAGCAGTTCGGCCACCCGGCTGCGGCGGCTGGCGCGGTCGCCGATCCCGAAGATGCGCAGCGGCTCGTCGATCAGCCGCTCGATGCTGAAGGTGGGATCCAGTGACCCGTACGGATCCTGGAACACCGGCTGCACCATCCGGCGCAGCCGGCGCCGCTCCGGGCCCCGGCTGGCGGAAATTGATTCTCCGCCCACCAGCGCTTCGCCGCCGGTGGGCGTTTCCAGTCCCAGCAGGATGCGGGCCACCGTGGTCTTGCCGGATCCGGATTCGCCTACGACGGCGGTGGTGGTTCCCTGCGCCACGGTAAAGGACACGTCCCGAAGCGCGCTCACCACCTGTCCGCGCTGTCCCCGGAGCTTGAATTCCTTCACCAGCCGGCGGACCTCGACCACCGGAACCGGAGCGTGTTCTTCGGGCTGCGCCGCCGCTGAGGTGTCCTCGGGCGACAAGGCGGCGGAGACCGACGGCGCCGCCGCCACCAGCGTCTTGGTGTAGTCCTGCTGCGGGTCCAGCAGGATGTGCCGCGGGGTTCCTTCTTCGACGATCCTGCCGTCCGCCATCACAATGATCCGGTCGGTCCGGTCCGCGGCCAGGCCCAGGTCATGCGTGATGAACAGCAGGGTGGTGCCGCGCGCTTCCACCAGTTTCTGCAGGTGGTTCAGGATCTGCCGCTGCACCGTCACGTCCAGGGCGGAGGTGGGCTCGTCGGCGATCAGCAGCTCGGGATCGCCGGCCAGGGCAACGGCAATGAGCACCCGCTGGCGCATGCCGCCGGAAAACTCGTGCGGATACTGTCCGTAGCGGCGTTCGGCGTCGGGGATGCCGGCCTCGGCCATGAGTTCCACCGCGCGGCGCTTGAATTCCTCCCGGTTGTTTTGTGTCACCCCGGGCCGGCCGTTGCTGACCAGGGCGTCGGCAATCTGCGCCCCCACCTTCATGGCCGGATTCAGGTTGGACATGGGGTCCTGGGGAACCAGTCCGATCCGGCTGCCCCGGATGCCGCGCATCCGGGCTTCGGGCGCGGAGGCAAGATCTTCACCGTCGAGATCGATGGAACCGCCGGTGATCCTTCCGCTGCCGGGCAGCAGCCGCAGGACGGCCGCAACAGTGGTGGACTTACCGGAGCCCGACTGCCCCACAATGGCCACGCGCTCGCCCCGGCGAAGAGTCAGGCTGATGCCGTGCAGCACGGGGGTGCCGCCGAAACTGACGTCCAGGTCCCGGACCGCAAGCAGCGTCTGCGGACCGGCAGTGTTAGCGTCCTGCTGCATATCCCTGCGCTCCCCTCGGGTTGGCGGCGGCCTGGAGCACCCCGGTGGCCGGATCACTGACGACCGAGGACAGGCGCCCAAGGGCCCAGTCCCCGGCGCGGGTGACCCGGTGGCCGCGGGCTTCCAGGCCCTCGATGACGGCGTCCCCCAGCCGGTCCTCGACGACGGCGCCGCCGGGCGTCCAGGTCCGGGGGTAGAACGATCCGGGGATGGAGGTGGTGTGCAGGGCCGGGGCGTCCACCGCCTGCTGCGGAGAATATCCGCCAACGAGCGTGCGCAGCAGGTACAGCAGCTGCCACTGGTCCTGCTGGTCGCCGCCGGGCGAACCCAGGGCCGTGACCGCTTTGCCGTCCTTGAGCACCAGGGTGGGCGTCAGCGTGGTGCGGGGCCGCTTCCCCGCGGCCAGGGTGGACGGGGCGCCTTCTTCCAGCCACGTCATCTGCAGCCGGGATCCCAGGCAGAAGCCCAGTTCGGGGATGGTGGGCGAGGACTGCAGCCAGCCGCCCGACGGCGTCGCGGAGACCATGTTGCCCCACTGGTCCACCACGTCCACGTGGCAGGTGTCGCCGCGGGTCTCCCCGTGGGCATGACGGTGGGCTCCCCCACACCGGCGAAGGCATGCTGCCCGGCCAGCGCCGGCGCAAAGTACTCGGTCCGCAGCGGCGGAATGAAGGGCGTGTGTCCGGGGACGGTGCCGGGGCGGAATTCATGCGAGGCCCGGTCGGTGATCAGTGCGCGGCGGGTGGCGGCATATTCCTCGCTGAGCAGGTAATCCATCGGGACATCGGCGTCGCCGTAGTACGCCTCCCGGTCCGCGATGGCCAATTTCTGCGCCTCCAGAATGGTGTGTGCGCCCAGCTCGGTGGAGGGGTCCAGGTACTCGTCGTCATACCCGGCCAGGATCGCCAGGGTTTGCAGCAGCGCCGGCCCCTGCCCCCAGGGGCCGGTCTTGGCGATGGTCCAGCCGCGGAATTCATAGGTCAGGGCCGGCTCGTACGCCGCGGATGCCGATGCGAAGTCTTCCAGGGTCATGACCCCTGCGTGGTCGGCGCCGGAGGAGTGGCGGTGCGGGGCGGACAGGAAGTCCACCGCGGCACGCGCCACGAATCCTTCGCGCCACTCCCTGCGGGCGGCGTCAATCCGTTCCCCGCGGCTGTCCGCGGAGCTGCCCGCTGCCGCCAGCCGGTCCAGGACCGCTGCGTAGGCTTCGTTCCGGATGACGTCGCCGTCCGCCGGGATCCGTCCTTCGGGCATCCACTGCGCTGCCGAGGTGGGCCAGTGCTCCGCGAAGAGATCCGCCACGGAGGCAATGGTGGCGCCCACCCGGCCCACCACGGGATGCCCGTTGCGTGCGTATCCCGTGGCGAAGGCCAGGACATCGCCCAGTTCCCACGTTCCGTGGTCCCGCAGCAGCATCAGCCAGGCGTCCACGGCGGCCGGAACGGCGGCGGCCAGGGCGCCGGCCCCGGGAACCAGTTCCAGTCCCTCGGAGCGGTAATGTTCCGGCGTCGCCCCGGCCGGAGCGGCGCCCTGCCCCATCAGGACCACCGGTTCGGACGGATTTCCGGCGGTGACGAAGACACCGGTCATGTCCCCGCCCGGCCCGTTCAGATGGGGTTCCACCACATGCAGGACGAAAGCTGCGGCCACGGCTGCGTCAAACGCGTTGCCGCCGCGTTCCAGCACCGCCTGAGAGGATGCTGTGGCCAGCCAGTGGGTGGACGCGCTCATGCCGAACGTGCCCTGCAGGGTGGGGCGGGTCGTAAAGGAATCGGGTGCTGTGTAAGTCATGGCGCGGATGTCACTTTCGGCTGGAGTTGGTCGGATCAAGGGCGTCCCGCAGGGCGTCCCCAAAAAGGTTGAAGGAAAGGCAGATGGCCGCGATGGCGAGGCCAGGGAAGATGGCGGCGGTGGGCGAACGGAAGATGTACTGCTGGGCATCGGAGAGCATGATGCCCAGGCTCGGGGTGGGAGGCTGGATGCCCAGGCCGAGGAAGGACAGCAGCGCCTCCCCGATGACCGCCACCGGCATGATGACCGTTGCCTGCACAATAACGGCAGAGGCCGCGTTGGGCAGCACATGGCTGAAGATGATCCGCAGTCCGGAGGCATCCATCGTCTTGGCGCCGAGGACAAAATCGCTCTCCTTGATGCGGAGCGTTTCGCCCCGGACCACCCGGATCATGGTGGGCACCTGGGCAATGCCCAGCGCCACGGCGGCGTTGGTGAGGCTCGGACCGCTGATGGCCGCCAGGGCCACGGCAATGATCAGGAAGGGAAAGGCCAAAGTCACGTCCGTGAGGCGGGAAATGATGCCGTCGAGCCAGCGCCAGTATCCGGCCAGCAGGCCCAGCGGAGTGCCAATCACCACGGCGAGCGCCACGGACAGGGCGCCAACCTTCAGCGAAGCCTGGATTCCGTGGAGCAGCCGGGAAAAGATGTCCCGGCCCAGGTCATCGGTGCCCAGCAGGAATCCGACGGTGCCGGGCTTCTGGAACGGTGTCTCGAAGTGCACCTGGGTGGGGCTGTAGGGGGCCAGCACGGGAGCAAGGACCCCGGCAACGACGACGAGCGCCAGCAGGATTCCGCCCGTGAGGCCCAGGGGGTTGTGCAGGAGGGACCTGAGGACCCTGCCGCGCCCGGTGCCCAGCCCCCGGTCCGATCCGGGAGGGGTGGGCGGAAGGACGGTCTCGGTAACAGCCATTAGTTGCTTCCTCCGACTCGGATGCGCGGGTTGATCAGGGAGTACAGGATGTCCACGGCCAGATTAATCAGGATGTAGGAGACCGTGATGATCAGCACCACGGCCTGGATCACCGGGTAGTCCCGGGTGAAGACGGCGTCCAGCGTGAGCTTGCCGAACCCCGGCAGGGCGAAGATCCGCTCGGTCACTACGGCCCCGGAGATCAGCCCGCCCAGCTGCAGGCCCACAATGGTCACCACCACGATCAGGGAGTTGCGCAGCCCGTAGCGCAGCAGCACCTGCTCCGGCCCAGCCCCTTGGCGCGGGCGGTCCGGACGTAGTCGGTGTTCATGGTCTCGATCATGGACGCCCTGGTCTGGCGCATGATGACGGCTGCCAGTCCGGTGCCCAGGATCAGCGCCGGCAGCGTCAGGTAGTAGATCCCGCGCAGCGGATCCTCGGTGATGTCCACATAGCCGGAGGCCGGGAACCAGCCAAGGGTTACGGCCAGGTAGAGGATGGCGAGGATGCCCAGCCAAAAGTTGGGAACGGACAGGCCCACCAGGGCAAAGCCGTTGGCGGCCCATTCCGGCCACCGGCCGCGGAAGCGCTCGGCGACGACACCGAAGAGGATGCCCACGACCACGGCCACCACAATGGCGTAGGCGGACAGCCACAGGGTGACGGGCAGCGTGGTGGCAATCAGGTCGGTCACGGGCGTGCCGGTGCGTGTGGAGGTGCCGAAATCGCCGCGGAACATGTTGCCGATGAATTTCAGGTACTGGGTGATGACTGATTCGTTCAGCCCCAGCTGCTCACGGACGGCCTCCACCTGCTCGGGGGTGGCTTCCTCCCCCGCCATGGCCAGGGCGGGGTCCCCGGGAGCTGGCGGACGCCAAAGAAGATCACCAGCGAGGCCAGCACCAGGGTCAGCGCCGACTGCCACAGGCGGGTGCCTAGATAGCGCAGCATGCTCAGCCCTCCTCTTCCACGAAGGCCGCTGTGCCCAGCCGGACCACGCCGTCGGGATAGGTTGCCACTCCGGCAACATCCTTGGTGTAGCCCGTCAGGCTCCGGACCCGGTACAGGTACAGAATGGGGTTGTCGAGGTGCACCTGCTCCACCACTTGTCCGTAGAGTTCGGCCCGGACGTCAGGATCAGTGGACTGGGCGGCCCCGGTCAGCAGCCGGTCCACCTCGGGGTTGGAGTAGCCGGAGTAATTATTGCCGCCGCCGGTCTTCAGGAAGTTGGACATGTTGCCGTGCGGATCGATGCGGCCGGACCAGCCCAGCTGCAGGGCTTCGAAGTCGCCGCGGGTCTGCACGTCCAGCAGGGTGGAGTACTCCACCGGGCGGATGGTGAGGTCAAAGCCGCCTTCGGACACCGCCGCCTGCAGCGCCTGGGCGTAGCGCAGCGTGTCCGGCGAGTTGGTGACCTGCATGGTGATGGGGAACGGCACCGGCGCCCCGGTGGATTCCAGCAGGGCCCGCGCGGCCTCCGGATCAAAGTCCACGCAGTCTTCGCTGAGGTCGGAAGCATAGGGGCTGTCCGGCGATATCGGCGAGCAGGCCGGCTCGTACCAGCTGTTGAAGACGGTGTTGACCAGCGCCTCACGGTCAATGGACATGGACAGCGCGCGGCGGATGTCCGCTTCACGGGCCAGCGGCGTGCCGAGGTCACCGGGCGGTTCTCCGGTGCCGTCCACGTTGCCGATGTTCACTGTCATGGCCTGGTAGCCCAGCGAACCGGTCTGGAGGACACCGAGTCCTTCCTCCTGGACCAGCGCATCCACATCCTGGGGTGAAATGGTGTCAGCCACCTGCACGTCACCGGAGCGCAGGTTAGCCGCGCGGATGTTGGCGTCCGTCATGATCCGGTAGGTGATGCTGTCCAGATGGACGGAGCCGGCGTCGTAATACAGCGGGTCCCGTTCCACTGATATGGACGTCTGGGGCACCCGTTCCTTGAACTTGAAGGGGCCCACGCAGACCGGATGGTCGCCGAAGGTGTCCCCGGCCTGCTCCAAGGCGGCGGGTGAGAGCATCATCCCGGCGCGGTCGGCGAGGGCTGCGGTCAGCGGGGCGAAGGGTGTTTCATAGGCGATCTCCAGCAGGAACTCGCCGGCAGCGGTTATGCCGGTGATTGGCCCCAGCTCGCCCCTGCGGGTGGAGCCCTCCAGCGTCAGGTGCCGTTCCAGGGTCGTCTTCGCGGCCTCGGCGTTGAAGGGGCTCCCGTCCGCGAAGACGGCGTCCGTCCGCAGCGGGATCCTCACGGTCAGTCCGTCCGCGGAAATCTCCGGAAGCCCGGTTGCCAGCTGCGGGGCCAGCTGGCCGTCCGCATCAATGTCGTAGAGCTTCTGGCACATGGTCTGCATGACGTAGCGCGTGTACAGCGAGGATGAGGTGGTGGGGTCCAGGCGGTCGGGTTCAGCCGAAAGGGCCATGACCAGGTCTCCGCCTTCAATAACCGTTTTTCCCTCCAGCTCGGCGGCAGGAACATTCTGGCGCTCCGGAGCGGGTTCGAGGGCTTGAATCGGGGCGCACGAGGCCAGCAGCAGCACTGCTGCGGAGCCGGCGGCAACCGCCGTGACTGCGGACAGGCCCCGGCCCGGCGGTCGATGTGCGGTACGAAAAGGTGCCATGGGGATCCTTGATTCTCGGGAGTCCGGCTTTGAATACAATCGAAGCTACACCCACAAGTTCGTATACAGTTACCGGCATCACACTTTATTAAGCGGAATTTTAAGGAGTTGCCCAGCGTGAAGCGTTTGAATGCGGTGCCCACCGATCGGGTCCATCTTTGGCTGATGCTGGCACTGACCTTCTCCACCGGAGTGGTGGACGCCGTGGGCTATCTGGGACTGGACCGGGTCTTCACCGGCAATATGACGGGAAACGTCGTCCTCCTGGGCATGGCCTTCGCCGGCGGGGCGGACCTGCCGATCCTGCGGCCCGCGCTGGCCCTGGTGTTCTTCATGCTCGGCGCGGCCCTGGCCGGACGGATGCTGCGCAAGGGCCCGGATGGCTGGTCCTGGCACACCTCCGTTGCGCTGACAGTCGTGGCAGCCGGTCTCACTGCGCTCGCCGTGTTCGTGGCGGTGGCGGATGTCCGGGGCAATGAAATCCTGGGCAGCCTCACCACCTCCACCATGGCCGCGGTCATGGGGGTGCAGGCGGCCACCGCGAAGCGGCTGAAGGTTGCTGAAATCACCACCGTCGTCGTCACCTCCACCATCACCGGCCTGGCCGCGGACTCCAAGCTGGCCGGCGGCGGCAGCCAGTACTGGCAGCGGCGGGCCCTGGCCGTGGCGCTGATCCTGCTCGGCGCACTTGCGGGTGCGGCGGCCCTGAAGGTCGATCTGTGGCTGGGCCTGGCGATCTCCGCCGCGATTTCCATCGCGGTGGCAGTGGCCGGCTACGTCCGGCATCACCGCGAGCGCGGGGCGGACGCCGCGGCGGCTCCGGAGGCCGGCTGAACCGGCCGCCGGTGGTGCCGGGGCGGCCGGTCCTGCCTTAAGGTTGATCCATGCCCGCACAGGATGTTGCCGATTGGACGCCGGTCCACACCGACCGGCTGATGCTGCGGAGGCCGGAGGGAACCGACGAAGCCGCGGCTCTGGACCTGCACACCGACCCGCGGACGAATGTGCACCACCCGGCCCCGCACACCGTTACCCGGGCGTCCTCGGCCCGGATCTTCCATGAGATCGGACTGCACTGGTACCGCCACGGCTTTGGCGTCTGGGCCGTGTCCACCCGCGAGGATCCGCAGACGCTGATCGGTTTCACCGGGCTGTCCCACCGGCTCGTCCAGTCCCGGCCCGCCCTGAACCTGTACTACCGGTATCTGCCAGAGGCCTGGGGCCGCGGCTATGCCACGGAGGGCGCCCGGGAAGCCGTCCGGCTGGCGGACCGGCTGCTGCCGGGGCTGCCCGTAATTGCCTACACCACGGTGGACAACATCGGCTCCCAGCACACGGCGCTGGCCGCGGGACTGATCCGGCGCGCAGACCTCGACGTCGACCGGGGCACCCACGTGGACGTGTACCTGGCCCGCGGCTGGTACACCGACCCCGCCTGACCTCCCGCCGGCGCTCCGTTTCCCGCCGGCGTCAAGGCCGGATCCGGAACAGCAGGTATTTCACCGGTTGTTGGCGCCGGTGCCGCGGAAGCGTCCTACGCTGATTCTGGGCGTCTCCGCTGAGTGGCGGACGCGCCCGCACCGCTGTCCGGCTCGACCGGAGGTAACCATGGAAAGCTTCACCCCCTCAACCGACGCGGTGGCCAACAGCATCACGTTGTCCGCGCTGCTCGCCCTCGTCCCCCTGCTCGTGTTTTTCCTGCTGCTTGCCGTGGCCAAGACCAAGGCCTACGTTGCCGGAGCCTGGGCCCTGCTGGCCGCCCTGGTCATTGCGGTCCTGGGCTTCGGCATGCCTGCGGGACTGGCCCTGCTTTCAGCCACACAGGGCGCGGCGTTCGGCCTGTTTCCGGTGGTTTGGATCATTGTGATGGCAGTGTGGCTGTACCAGGTCACCGTGCTCAGCGGGCGCTTCGAAGACCTGCGCCGGGTGTTCGACGCCGTCGGGGGCGGAGACCTTCGCGTCCAGGCCATCCTGGTGGCCTTTTGTTTCGGCGGACTGCTCGAAGCCCTGGCCGGATTCGGCGCCCCGGTGGCCATTACCGTGACCATGCTGCTGGCCCTGGGCATCGCGCCGGTGCGGGCCGCCACCGCGGTCCTGGTGGCCAACACCGCCCCGGTCGCGTTCGGAGCGCTCGCCATTCCCATTACGACGGCGGCCAACCTGACCAGCTACACGGGCGAGGAAATCGCTTCCGTGGTGGGACGGCAGACGCCGCTGCTGGCCTTCTTCATCCCGCTGGTGCTGCTGTTCATCCTGGACGGGGCCCGGGGCGTCAGGGACTGCTGGCCGGTGGCCCTGTTTACCGGCGTCGTCTTCTCCATTGCGCAGTTCCTGTGTTCGAATTACTTTTCCTACGAACTCACCGATATTGTGGCCTCGCTCGTGGCCATGGTTGCGGCAGTGGGGTTCCTGCGGGTCTGGCATCCGCGCAACGGGGCGGAGGCCGGCGCCCGGATGAACGGCGAGCTCGCTGCGGCCCGCGCTTCGGGCTGGACGCCGTCCGGGTCCGGCTCCTCCGATATCGGCACGGCTGAGACCGATACCGCGGCGGACCGCCTCACCCCCGGCCGGGCGTGGATGGCGCTGTTTCCCTATGTCCTGGTGATCGTCGTCTTCGGAGTGGTGAATCTGTGGCGGTGGGGCGTGGACGTTCCCGAAACCCTGGCCAAAACCAACATCGAGATTCCCTGGCCGGTGCTTCACGACGCGCTCCTGGACAGCAGCGGGCAGCGGCAGTCCTCCACGATTTACAACCTGGACTGGCTCATCAGCCCCGGCACGCTCCTGCTGATCAGCGGACTCATCGTCGCACTGGTCTACTCCCGGTTTAACGACGGCGGCCGGTATCCACTGGCCGTGGGGACCGCGGTCGCCGAGATCGGCCGGACCGCTGTCCGGATGCGGTCGGCAGCCCTGACCATCCTCGCCGTGCTGGCACTTGCCTACGTCATGAACTTTTCCGGACAGACAGTATCCATTGGTACGTGGCTTGCCGGGACCGGCGCCTTCTTTGCCTTCCTGTCCCCCGTGCTGGGCTGGATCGGCACCGCCGTGACCGGATCGGACACTTCGGCCAACGCCTTGTTCGCAAGGCTGCAGGAAACGGCCGGCGCCCAGGCCGGAATCGATCCGAAGCTGATGGTGGCAGCCAATACCGGCGGCGGCGTGATGGGCAAACTGATCAGTCCGCAGAACCTGGCCATTGGCGCCGCCGCCGTGAACATGAGCGGGCAGGAGTCCGTCCTGTTCCGCAAGGTCCTGGGCTGGAGCGTTGGGCTGCTGCTGATCCTGTGCGTGCTCGTTTTCCTGCAGTCCACGCCGGTGCTGGGCTGGATGCTTCCGTAGCCCCGTGCCGGTTCTCCGCCGCCGGGTCCGTGTCCGTCCCGCAGCCATCCGGTTAGCCGCAGCCGCCGCCGCAGGGGCCGCGGCCGCCGCGGCCGCCGTCGCCGTTTTCCGGCTCAGCCCCTGGCCCTCGGTGCTGCTGATCCGTGCCGTCTTCTACTGCGGCGCCCGGCAGCTGGCCGCCCTGATGCGCCCGCACGCCCCGCACCGCGGGGTGGCAGTTTACCGGGGGCTGCGGTATCCCGCGCCCGGCGGCCGGACCCAGCGGCTGGACGTCTTCCTTCCTGCGGATGCCGGGGCCCCGGTGCCGCTGGTGGTGTGGCTGCATGGAGGTGCCTGGCTGTCGGGCAGCCGGCACGACGTCGAGCCCTACCTTCGGCTGCTGGCCGGCAGCGGCTTCGCAGCTGCCGGCGTGGATTACACCGTCTCACCGCGGGGTATCTATCCGATGGCCCTTCAGGAAGCTGCCGCTGCGGTGGGCTACCTCCGGCGGCACGCGGCTGAGCTGGGACTGGATCCGCACCGCGTGGTGCTGGCCGGGGACTCCGCCGGCGCGCAGCTGGCAGCACAGCTCGCCGTGCTGGCCACCAACCCGGAGTACGCCCGGCTGACCGGGCTGGAACCCCCACTGGACCCGCCGGACCTGCGCGGGGTGATCCTGCACTGCGGGGTGTACGACCTCCAGGCGCTGGCCGGGCTGCGCGGCATCCCCGGCTGGGGGTTCAGAACCGCACTGTGGGCCTACACCGGCGGCCGCAACTGGGCCCACACTCCGGCCGGCCCTGCCGCACGAGTATCAGTTCCACTCAAACCGTTCCGAAGCACGGGCGGCCCTCGCCGAAACGCTGGCCTTCCTGCAGGCAGTGTGCCGAACTGACACAGCCCCGTAAAACGCGTGAAACAAAAGAAATACCAGGGAAATGAAATTCATCAAAACATGAAACATCAGTCACCTAAATTGAGGAAACCGGCCCAACAAGAGGCCCGTTGAAACGTCTGCGCCGCTGGTTCGGCGCAGCCCTCATGAATAAGGTGCGCAGTGAAAGTACAGAGTCTTAAAGGCGCTTTCATCCCGGCGGCGGCAGCCTTCTGGCGGCTGCCCTGGCAGGCTGCGGTTCGCAGATCAGCGATCCGGCCGCGGCCGGGGAAGCCTCGGGCAGCCCCGAATCCTGCGTGGACACGTCCGGGGACAGCGTGAAGGTCGGGTTCCTGAATTCCCTCTCCGGCACCATGGCCATTTCCGAAAGCACCGTCTTTGATTCCCTGTCCCTGGCCGCCGAGGAAATCAACGCCGGCGGCGGCGTCCTCGGCAAGCAGCTGGAGGTCATCAGTGAGGACGGCGCCTCGGAACCCACCAAGTTTGCCGAGCGGGCGGGAAAGCTGATTCAGCAGGACTGTACCGCCGCGGTGTTCGGCGGTTGGACGTCCTCCTCCCGCAAGGCCATGCTGCCGGTGTTCGAAGCCAACAACTCACTGCTGTTCTACCCGGTGCAGTATGAAGGGCTGGAATCGTCGGAGAACATCTTCTACACCGGTGCCACGACCAACCAGCAAATCATTCCGGCCCTGGATTACCTGGCCGAGCAGGGCACCAAGAGCATTTTCCTCGTCGGCAGCGACTATGTATTCCCGCGGACCGCCAACAAGATCATCAACGCCTACGCGGAGGCGCACGGCATGGAAATTGTCGGGGAGGAATACACTCCCCTCGGTTCCACCGAGTTCTCCACCATCGTCAACAAGGTCCGCGACTCCGGCGCCGACGCAGTGTTCAACACCCTCAACGGCGACTCCAACGTGGCGTTCTTCCGCCAGTACAAGAGCGTGGGGCTGACCGCCGACGCCATGCCCGTGGTCTCCGTTTCGATTGCCGAGGAGGAAGTGCCGGGCATCGGCGTGGAGAACATCGAGGGCCAGCTCACCGCCTGGGACTACTACCAAACCCTGGACACTCCGGCCAACACGGCCTTCGTCACCGCGTTCAAGGACAAATACGGCGCCGACCGCGTAACCAGCGACCCCATGGAAGCGGCCTACACCTCGCTGTACCTGTGGAAGGCGATGGTGGAAAAAGCCGGCTCCTTTGAGGTGGACAAGGTCCAGGACGCGGCCGACGGCGTGAGTTTCGAAGCGCCGGAAGGAACCGTGACCGTCAACGGGGAAAACAACCACATCACCAAGACCCCGCGGATCGGCAGGATCACCCCCGACGGGCTGATCGAAACCGTGTGGGAAGCACCCGAAGCCGTGGAACCGGACCCGTACCTGGAGACCTACGACTGGGCGGCCGGACTCTCCTAACCCTCCCGGAGCCCGGCCCCGCGGGGCCGTCGTTTCTTCCGCTTCCCCTTTGAAAGGTCCACCGTTATGGAACTGCTGATCGGACAGATGTTTGCCGGGCTCAGCCTCGGCTCGGTGCTGCTGCTGGCAGCGCTGGGACTGTCACTGACCTTCGGGCAGATGGGCGTCATCAACATGGCACACGGCGAATTCATCATGGCCGGCGCCTACACCGCTTTTGTGGTGCAGCAGGCCCTGGGCAGCGCCGGCGTCTCCCTGCTCATCTCCCTGCCGGTGGCCTTTCTCGTGGGCGGAACCCTGGGGCTGGTCCTGGAAGGACTGCTGCTGAAACGGATGTACCACCGTCCGCTGGACACCCTGCTGGTGACCTTCGGGGTCTCCCTGATCCTGCAGCAGGTGGCCCGGGATATCTTCGGGCACCCAGCGTGGACGTCCGGGTGCCGGCCTGGCTGCAGGGCAACGTGGAGCTGCTGGGTGCACCGATTCCGCTGACCCGGCTGTTCATCCTGGCGCTGGCGCTGGCCTGCCTGGGCGCCCTGGCGCTGCTGCTCCGGGCCACCCCGCTGGGCCGGCGGATCCGCGCCGTCGTCGTCAACCGCGACCTGGCCGAGGCAAGCGGCATCTCCTCGCGCCGCACCGACCAGCTGACCTTCTTCATCGGCTCCGGGTTGGCCGGCATCGCCGGGGTGGCGGTGACCCTGATCGGTTCCACGAGTCCGTATCTGGGCCCGAACTACATCGTGGACGCGTTCCTGGTGGTCGTTGCCGGCGGCATTGGGCAGATCAAGGGAGCGGCCATCGCGGCCTTCGCGCTGGGCGTCCTGCAGTCGGTCTTTGAATTCTCCACCACCGCCAGCATCGGAAAAGTACTGATCCTGGCAGCCATCGTGATCTTCCTGCAGGTCCGCCCGCAGGGCATCTTCACACTCAAGACGAGGAGCCTGGCATGAGCATCCAACCCTGCGGGCGGCACGTGCGGCACGTTCCGGCCGGACAGCAGGCAGTTCAGACCGCCCGGACAGCCCGGAGAGCCCGGAGAGCCCGGAGAGCCCGGTCAGCCCCGGCGCCGGCGCCGCTCCGGGCCCGGCCGGCCGGGCGGCAGCCTTCGCCCGGTCCCGGGCCGGGGTCCTCACCGGCTTTGCCGCGGGCGCCCTGGTGCTGCTGGTGGCGGCGCCGGCACTGCTGCCGGTCTTCAGCCTGACGTTGCTGGGCAAGTTCATCTGCTTCGCCATTGTGGCAGTGGGCATCGGCCTGGCCTGGGGGCGCGGCGGCATGCTGACCCTGGGCCAGGGCGTGTTCTTCGGCCTCGGCGCGTACATCATGGCCATGCACATGAAACTGGCCGACGCCGCGCTCTTCGGCGGCTCCGGCGTGCCGGATTTCATGCTCCTGTACGGCTCCGGCACCGTGCCGGGCTGGTGGGAACCGTTCCGCAGCCCGGTGGTGACCGTTCTCGCCGTCGTGCTGGTACCCGGGCTGGTGGCGCTGGTGCTCGGCCTGGCGATCTTCAAGCGCCGGGTCAAGGGCGCCTATTTCGCGATCCTCAGCCAGGCCCTGGCCGCCGCGTTCGCCGTCCTGCTGATCGGGCAGCAGGCCACCACCGGCGGCTCCAACGGGCTCAGCGGGTTCCGCTCGTTCTTCGGCCTGGACCTGGCCGATCCGGCCAACAAGCGGATGCTGTATCTGGCCGCCGCCGTCCTGCTCCTGGCCGTGGTCGCGGCCTCCCGGCAGCTGGTGCACAGCCGTTTCGGGGAACTGCTGGTGGCCGTGCGCGACCAGGAGGAGCGTGTGCGCTTCCTGGGCTACGACCCGGCCACCGTCAAGACGGCGGTCTACGTCCTGGCCGCCGTGATGGCCGGCATGGCCGGGGCCCTGTTCGTGCCGCTCGTGGGCATCATCTCCCCCGCCGACGTCGGCGTGACACCCTCCATTGCCTTCCTCATCGGGGTTGCCATCGGCGGCCGCGCCACCATCCTCGGACCGGTTCTCGGAGCCCTCGGCGTGGCCATCGCGCAGACCTCGCTGGCCTCGACATTCCCGTCGTTCTGGGTGTACTTCCAGGGGCTGCTGTTTGTCCTGGTCATCGGGTTCCTGCCCGGCGGACTGGCCTCGCTGCCCGCGGTCCTGGGCAAGCTGCGCAGGCGCCGCCGCTCCGCCGGCTCCGGCACCGCGTCCGGGCCTGCCGGCACCCCCGCCGCATCCGGTTCCATTCCAAAGGAGATCCCCCTGTGACCACGGCACCGAACACTTCCCCCGCCGCCGCTTCCCTGCTGCCGAAGGGCCGGCCGCTGGCCGGAGGGCAGCGCACGGGCCGTCCGCAGTACCTGGAAATCCGCGGCCTGCGGGTGGTGTTCGACGGCTTCACCGCCGTCGACGGCGTCAACCTGGACGTCACCCAGGGCGACCTGCGCTTCCTCATCGGCCCCAACGGCGCCGGAAAAACCACCATCATCGACGCCATCACCGGGCTGGTCCCGGCCACCGGATCGGTCAACCACACCGGAACGGAAATTCTGGGCCGGAAGGTGCACCGGATTGCCAAGCTGGGCGTGGGCCGCACCTTCCAGACCGCCAGCGTCTTCGAAAACCTGTCGGTGCTGCAGAACCTGGACATTGCCGCCGGCTCCCGGCGCCGGCCCCTGGAGCTGCTGCGCCGCCGCCGGAACACCGAGCCGGCCGTGGAGGAGGCTCTGGAGATCATCGGCCTGGAACGCCTGGCCTCGCGGCAGGCCGGAACCCTGGCCCACGGCCAGAAGCAGTGGCTGGAAATCGGCATGCTGCTGGTGCAGAACTCGGAACTGCTGCTTCTGGATGAGCCCATTGCCGGCATGAGCCAGGACGAGCGGGCGCAAACCGGAGAGCTGCTGCGGCGCATCGGAGCGAACCGGATCACCCTGGTCATTGAGCACGACATGGATTTTGTGCGCGAATACGCCACCTCGGTCACCGTGCTGGCCGCCGGCAAGGTGCTGAGCGAGGGCAGCGTGGCGCAGGTGCAGGCGGATCCCCGCGTTCAGGAAGTCTATTTGGGCGCCGCGCCCGCGGAAGGACACTAATGCTGGAAATCAAGGACCTCAAGGCCGGATACGGGCGCACCGAGGTGCTGCACGGTGTGTCCGTAACCGTTCCCGACAACGCCGTCGCCTCCGTCCTGGGGCACAACGGCGCCGGAAAGTCGACCCTGCTGCGCGCCGTCGTCGGCATCCTCAAGCCCTCCGCCGGGAGCATCAGCTTCAACGGCGAGGACATTTCCGGGCTGCGCCCGCACCAGCGGGTGGCGCGCGGGCTGGCGTACGTGCCGCAGGGCCAGCAGTCCTTCGGGCCCCTGACCACGCTGGAAAACCTGCGGCTGGTCGCTGACGGGCGCACGCGCGGCAAGGCCCTCGTGGACGAGGCCCTGGACATGTTCCCGGCGCTGAAACCGCTGCTGGGCCGGCGGGCGGGGCTGCTCTCCGGCGGGCAGCGGCAGCAGCTTGCCATTGCGCGGGCGCTGATTACCGAACCGTCGCTGCTGATCCTGGACGAGCCCACCGAGGGCATCCAGCCCAATGTGGTGGCGGAAATTGAACAGACCATCATGAATCTGGCCGCGCGGCCGGGGATGCATGTGCTCCTGGTCGAACAGCACATCGGCTTCGCCCTGCAGGCAGCCGACAGCTACTACGTGCTGGCCGCCGGGCGGGTCAGCTCGGCCGGCTGCGGCGGCGCGGGGGCGGCGGAGGATGTCCGCACCGCCATGCTGATCTAAGCGGCAGCGCCCCGGCCGGCGGGATCCGCGCTAGGCTCGTCGGAACTCCACCGCCGACTGAGGAGAAGCCATGCGCCGGGCACTGACTGCTTTACTGCTAAGCCTCATCGCACTGACCGGGGGTGCGGCCGCGGCCGCCGCCGTGGCCCCGGACGAGATCATCGTGGAGGACACAGCCGGCGTGCTGGACACCAACACGCTGGTGCCCGCACTGGAGGGCATCGAGTTCCGGGAACCGACCACGGTGGCGGTTTACACCTACAACGGGCCGGAAAACAACGACGACGGCCAGGTCCTCAACGCCGAAGTGCTGCGGTTCGCCCGCGAGGAGCATCCGGACTGGCTGAGCGGGGACGGCCAGAAGTGGGCCGACGGACTGTTCATCTTCGCCCTGGATCCCGTGGGGCGCTGGACCGGAACGTACTACGGCGAGGACCGGAAAATTTCGCTGGACCAGCAGGAGGACATCCGGGAAGAGACCAACGAGCTGTTCGCCGAGGCCAACTGGACCGAAGGAACCATCGCCGCCGTCGAAGAAGCGGCCAAGCTGATCAACCGTCCCTGGTACCTCTCCCCGGGCGCTCTCATCGGCGCCGGAATCGCCGTGCTGGCAGCGCTCGGATCGGTCATCACGTACGTGGCGGTGCGCCGGAACCGGCAGGCCAAAAACCGCAAACTGCTGGCGGAAGCGGATGCCGCCTATGCCAGCGTGACCCGCGACCTGGACGCAACGGAAGTGAACGCCAACACCATCCCGGCGTCTTCGGCCTACGGATCCCGGGTGCTCGAGGAGTACCGGACGTTCATGAGCCGCTACAACAAGGCCACCGAACTTAACAACGCCGCACATGCCCTTGCGGACAAGGAGTTGAAAAACAAGCCCAGTACCGCCGCCGTGGAAAATTATGCCGACGCCGCCATGGAACTGGATGCGCTGGATGACGTCATTGCGGACACCAACGCCCTGCTCAACAAGGCTCCGGGATGGGAACGCGCCTGGGACCGGCAGGCCGGCCCGCTCAACGAGGACCTGGACCGGCTCGATGAACAGCTCGACGGCAAGGATGCCCTAGAAAAGGACTCCGCCACCGCCCAGGCGCTGCGCGCATTCCGGCAGCAGGCCCGCGAAGGGCTGGCCGCTGCCGCCGCCGGCCTCTCCGACGGCCGCATCACGCCCGAGCAGGCGCTGGACCGGATCAAGGCCAGCCGCGCGGAGCTCTCCGACCTGCTCAAAGACCACGCGCAAACCGTCATCGCAGCCCGGGCGAAGTCCGGCGAAGAACGCAAACTCATGCAGGAGGAGCTGGACAAGGCAGCCACCCCCGGGATCCGAAACCGCAGCGGCTACCGGCCGGGCATCGTGGACACTGCGTTCCCGGCGTACTTTTACTATTCCGTGGGCAGCTTCAGTTCCGGCATCGAGGAGGGCACCAGCAGCGTGGAGCGGGCCCGCTCCGCGGCGCAGAGTTCCTCCACCGGTTACGGCAGTTCAGGCGGCAGCTTCTCCGGGGCGGGCAGTTCCGGAAGGTTCTGAGAAATCACTTGTAGTACTAGTTGGCTAACTTGTACTATAAGTGAACTCCGTCACTTAGATAAGGACCGCAATGCCCTACGCCGTTGATGCCATCCGACACGTGAAACTCTCCACCGCGACGCTTCCGCTCACCACCCCCATCTCCGACGCCAAGGTCTTCACCGGCCGGCAGAAGCCGATGACGGAAGTCGTTTTCCTCTTCGCGGAAATCACCACCGAACAGGGGCACCAGGGACTGGGCTTCAGCTACTCCAAGCGGGCAGGCGGACCGGCCCAGTACGCACACGCCAAAGAAGTGGCCGAGGGAATGCTGGGGGAAGATCCCAACGACATTGGCCGGATCTACACCAAGCTGCTCTGGGCCGGAGCTTCGGTGGGCCGCTCCGGCGTCGCCACCCAGGCACTGGCTGCCCTGGACATTGCCCTGTATGACCTCAAGGCAAAGCGTGCCGGCCTGCCGCTGGCGAAGCTGCTCGGCTCCTACCGCGATTCGGTGCGCACCTACAACACCTCCGGCGGCTTCCTGAACGCGTCCCTGGAGGAGGTCAAGGACCGCGCGAGCCAGTCCATCGAAGAAGGCATCGGCGGCATCAAGATCAAGGTGGGGCTGCCGGATTCGGCGGAGGACCTGCGCCGGGTTGCGGGCGTGCGCGAGCACATTGGCCCCGATGTCCCCCTCATGGTGGATGCCAACCAGCAGTGGGACCGCAGCACGGCCCTGCGCTTGGGCCGCCGGCTGGAGGTGTTCGACCTCACCTGGATCGAAGAACCCCTGGACGCCTACGACGCCGAGGGCCACGCGCAGCTGGCGCGCGCCCTGGACACGCCGATCGCCACGGGAGAGATGCTGGCCTCGGTGGCCGAGCACGAGCGCCTAATCGCTCTCGGTTCCTGCGACATTATCCAGCCGGACGCCCCGCGGGTGGGCGGGATTACCCAGTTCCTGCGGCTGGCTACCCTGGCGGATCAGCGCGGCCTGGACCTGGCCCCGCACTTCGCGATGGAAATCCACCTGCACCTGGCGGCGGCCTACCCGCGCGAGGCCTGGGTGGAGCACTTTGACTGGCTGGACCCGCTGTTCAACGAGCGGCTGGAGACCAAGGGCGGGCGCATGCTGGTGCCGGACCGGCCCGGCCTCGGGGTGAGCCTGAGCGAGCAGGCCCGCGCCTGGACCACCGACAGCGTGCAGTTCGGGCTTGCCTGAGCCGCATGCGGGGAGGAAGACACCCGGCTGAGGGCCACCGCCGCTGTGGAAGCATGGAATGATGAACCCGAATCTGACCAGCTCCCTCATCGGGCACCTCCGCAGCAGCATTATCAGCGGCACCATCGCGCCCGGCCAAAAGCTGCCCAGCGAAAATGCCCTGATCGCGGAGCATGGTGTTAGCCGCACTGTGGTCCGCGAGGCCATCACCCGACTGCAGGCGGAGGGCCTCGTGTATACCCGCCGGGGCAGCGGCAGCTTCGCTCTGACGCCCCCGGCGGTGGAGGCGGCATCCCTGCAGCCGGTTGGACAGGTGCGGACGCTTGAGGAGCGCCGGCATTTGATGGACTACCGGGCCGGGCTCGAAAGTGAAGCTGCCGCGTTGGCCGCACGCCGGCGTTCGGAAGATCAGCTGCGGGCGCTTCGCGGCTGCCTGGCGGCGTTCAACCAGGCAGCCGGCAGTCCTGCCGAGTCGCTCCGGCACGATTTCACTTTCCACCGCACCGTCGCTGAAGCGAGCGGCAATCCCTTTATGGTGCACGCCGTCGGCAGCCTCGGCCCCGCCATGATTGCGATGCCCCGCCAACGGCTGGACCTGCGCGGAGGCACCGCCGAAGATGTCCGTCTCGCCCAGGTTTCCGTGGAGCACGATGCTGTCGTGGCCGCAATCGAGGCCGGCGATGCCGTCGCCGCTGCTGCGGCGATGCGCACCCACCTGGCGAACTCAAAACACCGGCTCGGGCAGGAAACCCATCCGGCTGAGCGCGGTTGATCTGACATCACCACAGACACCACCGACTCTTATAAGCGAGGAAACACATGCCCGAATCCCAGCAGCCGGAGCACTTCGACGCCGTGGTCATAGGAGCCGGGATCATGGGCGCCACTCTGGCCAGTTTACTGAGCCGGCTTGAACCGCAATGGCGTATTGCCGTCCTGGAGCGTTTACCGGAGGCAGGCCTGGAAAGCTCCCACGCGTGGAACAACGCCGGGACGGGTCACGCCGGGCTGTGCGAATTCAACTACACCCCCCGTGGCGCCGACGGCAGTGTTGATGTTTCGAGTGCGCTGACAATTAATGCGCAGTTCCAGCAGTCCTGCGAGTACTGGGCGCATCTTGCCCGGGACGGCAGGCTTGGGAACCCCGGCGGCGTCATCCGCCCGATTCCGCATCACAGCTTTGGCCAGGGGTCCTTTGGTGTCGGGTACCTCCGTGCGCGGCATCAGGCGATGTCGGCCCACCCGCCCTTCGCGGCCATGGAGTACACCGAAGATCCGGAGTTGATCGCACAATGGCTGCCGCTGATGTTTGACGGCCGGCCGGCGGACGAGCAGGTGGCGGCAACCCGGGTCGTCAACGGAACGGACGTGGATTACGGCGCGCTGGCACGGCGGCTGCTCGCGGATGCTGCGGGCAACGGAGTGGAAATCCGGCTGAGTGAGGAAGTGACAGGAGTCTCCCGGGGAAACCCGGGATGGACCATCACATCACGGTCACCGGCAGGCATCCGAAAAACAACGAGCCCGTATGTCTTCCTTGGCGCGGGCGGAGCAACCTTGCGCCTGCTGCAGCTCGCAGGTATCCCGGAGACCCGCTCTTTCGGCGGGTTCCCCATCAGTGGGTGTTTCTACCGCACCTCCAAACCCGAGCTGTTGCAGCGCCATCGTGCCAAGGTCTATGGCCACGCTGCCGAAGGTGTCCCGCCCATCTCAGTTCCACATCTTGATTCCCGTTTCGTTGACGGACAGGAATACCTGATGTTCGGTCCGTACGGGGCCTTTTCTCCGCGGTTCCTAAAGAGCGGTTCCCTGTGGGATCTGGCCCGTTCCATCCGGCCGGCCAACCTGCCCACTCTGCTGTCGGCGGCCCGTGACAACTTCCCGATGGTGGCCTATCTCGTGCGCCAGATCCTGCAAGGCCCCGGGACAGGTTCTCCGAGCTGCGCCGGTTTGTGCCGGACGCCGATCCGGCGGACTGGGAATGGATCACCGCGGGCCAGCGCGTGCAGGTCGTCAAAACAGTTAAGGGCAAGGGAACCATTGCCGGCTTTGGCACCGAGGTCGTGACCTCCGGGGACGGGTCCCTCGCCGCCCTGCTCGGGGCTTCACCCGGGGCCTCCGCGTCGGTGTGCATCATCTTGGATGTGCTTCACGCAAGTTTTCCCAAGCGGTTTGCGCAGTGGGAATACGCGCTCCGCGGCATGATTCCTTCGTATGGTGCCGAACCGCAGGACGATCCGGCAGAGGCCTCGGAACGGTGGCGGAGGATGGCGCGGGCCCTTCATCTGGACCGCACGGAGAAGCCGGAAGCGGAAACACATTCGGCGCCGCCAAGCTAATTCCGGCATCGCCATGCTAAATGGCAAAGGAACGGGTCCCCGGCTGTCTGAACTGCCGGGGACCCGTTGCTTTCCGCTGTGGCTTGAAGGGGAGGAGGACGTTACGGCGTTTCGGCGGCTTTGACCGCGAGCACCGGCCGGTCTGCCTGCAGCAGAATCCTCTGGGCAGCGGAGCCCATGATGAACTTGCCCACCTGGGACCGCTGACGAAGGCCAATCACGATGAGGGAGACATCGTGGGCGCGGGCCAGGTCCAGGATTTCCTCGGCCAAATCATCCGTGTGCGTGGACTGCAGGACAGTGACCTGCACGCCGGCGGCGCTGCTCGCTTCCGCCAGGCGCTTGAGGTCCGACGGCGTGGCTACGCCTTTTTCCACCAGTGCGCCCTGCCTGCTGGAGTTCACGATCAGCAGTTCCTCCCCGCGCAGCTTGGCTTCGGCGATGGCGGCAGCGGCCGCCGCCTCACCTACCGGGCTGGGGACGTATCCGACGAGAATGCTCATACTGTTTCCTTAGGTTGGGCCGGCGCCTCAGCGGCGTTCCTGCGGCGGCGAAGCATGGACTGGATGAGGGGAAGAACGGCCACGAACACGAAGACCACCAGCAGCGAAGCGGAAATCGGCCGGCCAAAGAAGCCCAGGACGTCACCGTCCAGGACCAGGAGCGAACGCCGCAGCGAGGACTCCAGCAGCGAACCGAGAACGAAGGCCAGCACCAGCGGGCCGGGCTCGAAACCAAATTTCTTCATCAGGTAGCCGACGGCTCCGAAGAAGACCACCAGCAGCACGTCGAACATCGAATTGTTAATCGTGTAGGCACCGAGCATGGTGATGAGTGCCGTAATCGGAGCCAGGATTGCTGCCCGGACGCGCAGGATGCGGATGAAGATGCCCACCAGCGGAATGGACATCAGCAGCAGCAGGATGTTGCCGATGTACATCGAGTTGATGACGCCCCAGAACAGTTCGGGATCATTTTCCACCAGCTGCGGTCCGGGCGTGACGCCCTGGATGAGCAGCGCACCGAACATCAGCGCCATGGTGGCGTTGGCGGGAATGCCCAGGGTCAGCAGCGGAATGAACGAACTGGTGGCCGCAGCGTTGTTGGCGGTCTCGGGTCCGGCCACGCCTTCGACGGCGCCGCGGCCGAAGCGTGAGGGATCCTTGGCGCGCTTCTTCTCCACGGCATAGGCCGCCATGGAAGCGATCGTGGCGCCTCCGCCGGGCAGGATGCCGAGGAAGAAGCCCATGACGGATCCGCGTCCAATGGCACCGGAGGACTGTTTGAGGTCCTTCCGGGACGGCCACACGTTGCCGACCTTGGCCGGCACTGAAGCGGCCCGGTGGCGTTCCTCGAGGCTGTGCAGGATTTCGCCCAGTCCGAACAGGCCCATGGCCACGGGGACGAAGTCGATGCCGTCGGCCAGGTTGAGGTTGCCGAAGGTGAACCGTTCGGCGCCCGTGAAGGAGTCGCGGCCGACAGTGGCCAGCAGCAGGCCGATGCCCGCGGCGATCAATGCCTTGATCTTGCCGCCGTTGCTGATCGTGGCGACCAGCAGGATGCCAAGCAAAGCCAGGGCGGTGTATTCGGGCGGTCCGAAGTCCAGGGCGAAGCCCGCAACCAGCGGCGCCAGGAAGGTAAGGCCGATGATCGCCACGGTTCCGCCGATGAAGGAGCCGACGGCGGCAATGCCCAGCGCGGTTCCGGCCCGTCCCTGTTTGGCCATCATGTAGCCGTCAAAGACTGTGACGACCGAACTGGCTTCGCCCGGAAGGCGGAGCAGGACCGAGGTGATGGTGCCGCCGTACTGGGCGCCGTAGAAGATGCCCGAGAGCATGATGATCGCGGTGACCGGTTCAATGCCGTAGGTCAGCGGCAGCAGGATGGCGATCGTGGCGGCGGGGCCAAGCCCCGGAGCACACCGATCAGCATGCCGATGACAACGCCTATCAGGCAGTAGAGCAGGTTGGTGGGGTCAAGGACAACGGTGAAACCGTTCAAGACCGGCTGAAGGAAATCCATGTTGAATCGTGCTCGTTTCCGCTAAAACAGGTGGGGAATGGACGTTCCCAAACCCAGGACGAAAATGCCGTAGAACGCTGCAACCACGAGCAGTGAATAGAGGACCGCTGAACGCCACGTTTCGCCGCCCAGGAACTTCATCCAGACCAGGCTCAGCAGCAGGGAGGGTATCTCAAACCCGATCACCGGCATCAGGAACGCCAGCCCCAGCAGGGTGCCGAACCCGAACAGCGGGAAGAGCGAAAAGCGCGAGAACTTTTCCCCGTCGCCGCCGCCCCGTCCGGTGAACACCTGGGCCACGGCCAGGACGAGCACGACCAGGCTGACAATGAACGGCCACATGCCCGGCTCGGGCTGTGCCGGGGCACCGAGCCCAAGGCCCAGGGACAGGACGATGCCAACGGCGCCAATGGCGGCAGCGACCAGCGATGAGACGGTGTTCGCCGTTCCGCCTGCGGACGGCGGGGCATCAGCTTCCCAGCGGGCGGCCAGCTCTTCCGGGGTGAGGGCGTCGTCGGTCAGCAGCGGGTCGCCGACCGCAGCCGCGCCGCCGGGATGCGGCTCTGTGGGGTGTGGGTCTTGCTTCATGGGGCTCCTGGAAACTGGAACGGCGTCCGTTGGCTGCCCGGCTTCGATGATGCAGCCAACGGACCGTGGGGTGCGGAATCAGTTCCCGGACAGGGAAATGTCCAGCTCTTCGGTCAGCGACCGGTACCGGTCACCGAGAGCGGTCCACTCGGTGACGACTTCCTCGCCGGAAATCACCTTGGGGGTCAACAGGCTCTTTTCGTTGAACTCCGTGTACTGCTGCTCTTCGACGGCGGCTTCCAGTCCTTCGACCAGCCGGGCCTTTACGTCCTCGGGCAGGCCCTTGGGCGCTGCGATGGCACGGTACTGGGCCACGGGAACGTCATACCCCTCTTCGACGGCGGTGGGGACATCGGGCAGGAAGGTGTTGCGCTCGGAGGAGAAGACCACCACGGGAATGACCTTGCCGGCATCGATCTGCGGCTTGGCCTCGCCCAGCTGGATGGTGGCGAGCTGCACCTGGTTGCCGAGCACTGCGGTCAGCGCCGGATTGCCGGAGTCGAACGGAACCTCGGTTCCGGTGATGCCGGCCTGCTTGAACAGCACGCTCTGGGCCAGCTGGGATCCGGTGCCTACGCCCGCGGTGCCGTAGGTGAAGTCCACCGGGCTGTTGACGATGTCGTCCACCGTCTTCACCCCGGCGTCCGGGCTGGCCACCAGCACGTAGTCGTCCTGGGACAGTCCCATCAGGACATCAAGGTCGGCGATGTCAACAGCTTCGTCTTCGGAAACAGCCAGCGGGGTGATGGTGATGAGCGAGGCGTTGAGCATCAGCAGGTTGTAGCCGTCGGCGTTCTTGCCGCTGACTTCCTGAGTGGCCAGGGCGCCGTTGGCGCCGGGTTTGTTGACTACGGGAACGGCGACGCCGAGGTCCTTGCCCAGGCCGTCGGCAACTGACCGTGCCACCAGGTCGCTGGATCCGCCGGCGGCCTGGCCAACCGTGAGTGTGACCGGCCCGGAGGGGTATTCCTGCGAGGAATCGCCGGTGCCGACGTTGCCGCCGCAGGCGGTGAGGGCCAGGAGCATCGAAGCGGCGGCGGTGCCGATGACGGTGCGGGTGGAGAAGCGTTTCATGGGGTCTCCCAGGTGAGGTGAGGAAAAGATGCCGGGCCGGAAATACCTGTTGCAGTGTGGCCCTGATCACTGAGTGTAAAAAACCACTATGATGCATGTCCAAGGCCAATACGGCATTGAGTAATACCCGAAAGGCATCATGTTCACACTGGATCAAGCGCGTAGCTTCATCACCGTGGCCGAGGAGCTGCACTTCGGACGGGCTGCCCAGCGCCTCAATATGACCCAGCCTCCGCTCAGCCGGCAAATCCAGAAGCTGGAGCGGGAAGTGGGCGTGGAACTGCTGGAGCGCGACAAACGCAAAGTGGTCCTGACCGCCGGCGGGCGGGCCTTCCTCGAGGAGGCACGAAAGCTCGTCTCCGCCGCTGACCGCGCCCCGCACACCGCCCGGCGAATGGCCCGGGGCAGTGCCGGCATCATCCGGATCGGCTTCACGGCAGCCTCCGGCTACAGCCTGCTGGGACCGATGCTGCAGGAAATCGCCGAAGCCCTCCCCGGCGTCGAGGTGGAGCTGCAGGAGCTCGTGACGGGCGAACAGATCCAGGCCCTCTCGCGCGGAGACTTGGATCTGGGGCTGGCCAGGCCTCCCATTGACACTGAGCGCTTCGATTCGCACCTTCTGCTCTCCGAGGACCTTCGGCTGGCCGTTCCCGCGGGCCATTCCCTGGATGCCCTGAACCGGCCGGTCACTGCCGCAGACCTCCGCGACACCCCGCTGATCATGCACTCCCCCACCAAAGCGCGGTACTTCTACGATCTTGCCGTGCGCCTGCTGCCGATCGAGCACCACAACGTTATCCACACCGTCAGCCAGATCCTGACCATGGTTGCCTTGGTGGCTGCCGGCCGCGGGGTGGCCGTGGTGCCCGAGTCGGCGCGCGTCCTCCAACTGGACGGTGTCTCCTATCTGCCTCTGGCGGAGGTGGCCTCCGACGTCGTGCAGCTGCACGCCATCTGGAACCGGGATGCCGCCAACCCGGCACTGGCCCGGGTCTTGGAAGTGCTGCACGCCCCCGGCTCCTGATCAGCCATGACAATACCTTTTAAGCATCTGTTCATATAAAAGAGGGCTTGGACAGGCATCACAAACGCTTCCTAGGCTGGGTTCCATCCCGTATCCGCCGAACCGGCACCTCTGCTAAGGAACGATGCACCATGGCGCAGTACACGCCCTCCGAACTAGCCAATACCCTCAAAGACGGACTTCTCTCCTTCCCGGTGACCGCGTTCGACGCCGACCTGCAGCTTGACGAGGCAAAGTACCGCGAGCATCTGGCCTGGCAGGCCAGCTTCGGTGTTGCGGGCCTGTTCGCAGCGGGCGGCACCGGCGAAGGATTCAGCCTGACGCCCCTGGAACTCGAGCGGACCGTCACCATCGCCGTCGAAGAGGCAGGTTCCATGGTTCCGGTGCTCGCGTCCGTGGGCGGTTCCACGGCCCAGGCCGTGGCCGCGGCCCGTGCCGCCGAAGCAGCTGGCGCAGAGGGGCTGCTTCTGCTCCCGCCGTACCTGACCGAATGTGACCAGGCCGGCCTCGCGGCTCACGTGGACGCGGTGACCAGCGCCGTCGGCATTGGCGTCATCGTCTACAACCGGGCGAACGCACGCTACGATGCCCGCACGGTGGCCGGACTGGCCGAGCGCCACGGGAACTTCATCGGCTTCAAGGACGGCGTCGGCGACATTGAGCACCTGACCAAGGTGTACGCCGCCAACGGCGACCGCCTCTTCTATCTCGGCGGCCTGCCCACGGCGGAAACCTTCGCGCTGCCCCTGCTGCAGCTGGGGATGAGCACCTACTCCTCCGCCATGTACAACTTTGTTCCCGAGTTCGCCCTCGAGTTCTACCGTGACGTCCGCAACCAGGACCGCAATGCCGTTACGGAAAAGCTGAACCGCTTTGTCCTGCCCTACATTGAAATCCGTGACCGGGTCAAGGGCTACGGGGTTTCCATCGTCAAGGGCGGGCTGAAGGCCGTGGGCCGGGACGCCGGTTCTGTGCGCCCGCCGCTGCAGGACCTCACCGAGCAGGACCTGTCCGACCTGACGGACCTCATTTCCCGGGCCGGCGTTGGCTCTGCCGCCGCCGCAGTCCGGGCCTGATTCCACCGACGACCAAGGAGCACCAATGACTGAGCAGTCCCTCACCGGCCATTCCATCATCGCCGGCCAGACCGTGACCGGCCGGGGCGGCACCGCTTCCGGCGTTAACCCGGCCACCGGCGAGAACCTCGAGCCCGAATACTCCCTGCTGGACACCACGCAGCTGGCCGCCGCTACGGCCGCGGCACAGGACGCCTATGCCTCCTTCAGCACGCTGGATCCGGAAACCCACGCCTCCTTCCTGGAACGGATCGCGGACAACATCGAGGCAGCCGGTCCCGCCCTGGTGGAACGGGCCATGGCCGAAACAGGTCTCCCGGAAGCACGCATCACCGGCGAACGCGCCCGCACCACAGGCCAGCTGCGGCTTTTCGCCTCCGTCGTCCGGCAGGGCGACTTCCGCGGCGTCCGGGTTGATCCCGCCATGCCCGGACGCACCCCTCTGCCCCGGGCGGACATCCGCCAGCGCAAGATTCCCGTGGGTCCTGTAGCCGTTTTTGGCGCGAGCAATTTCCCGCTGGCCTTCTCCACAGCCGGCGGTGACACCGCCTCCGCCCTGGCGGCCGGGTGCCCCGTCATCGTCAAGGCCCACAACGCCCACCCCGGCACCGGAGAAATCACCGGCCGGGCGATCACCGACGCCGTCCGCGATCTGGGCCTGCATCCGGGTGTCTTCTCCCTGGTCTACGGCCCCGGCGCCGTCATTGGCCAGGCCCTGGCGACGGACCCCGCGGTCAAGGCCGTGGGCTTCACCGGCTCCCGCTCCGGCGGCATGGCCCTGGTCACGGCAGCGGCCAACCGTCCCGAACCCATCCCCGTGTATGCGGAAATGAGCTCCATCAATCCGGTGTTCGTGTTCGAGGGCGCCCTGGCGGACGACGCCGAGGCTCTCGGCAGTGCCTACGTCACCTCGGTCACCGGCTCCTCCGGGCAGCTGTGCACGGCTCCGGGCCTGCTCTTTGCGCCCGCCGGAGCGGCAGGAGACCGCTTTGTTGCCGCCGTCGAACAGGCCGTGAAGGCAGCCGCGGGACAGACCATGCTGACGCAGGGAATCGCCGCGTCCTGGCAGGAGGGCGTCACCACCCTGGCCGGCGAGGCCGGCGTCGAATTGCTGGCCGCTGGCACCGAGGGCAGCACCCTCAATGCGCCGGCTCCGTCCATTTTCTCCACCGACGCGGAAACGTTCCTCGCCAATGATGCGCTTCAGGCCGAGATCTTCGGTGCCGCTTCGCTGGTGATCCGGTACTCCTCGGCGGGTGAACTGGCGGACGCCGTAGAGAGCATGGAGGGACAGCTGACCGCTTCCCTGCACCTGGCCGAGGCGGACTATCCGGCAGCACGCGAACTCCTGCCGGTCCTGGAACGGCGGGTCGGCAGGATCCTCGTCAACGGCTGGCCCACCGGGGTGGAAGTTGGCCATGCCATGGTCCACGGTGGCCCCTTCCCCGCGACCTCCGACGGCCGCAGCACCTCGGTGGGAACCCTGGCTGTCGACCGGTTCCTCCGCCCCGTGGCCTACCAGAACATCCCCGATGCGCTCCTGCCTATCCCCCTGCAGCAGGATAACCCGTGGAAACTGAACCGGCTGGTGGACGGCACCATGGAATACGCCGGAGGCAACGCATGACCGCACAGCCGTCCATCACCGCCGTCGAGGTGGTACCGGTCGCCGGACACGACTCCATGCTGCTGAACCTCTCCGGTGCACACGGTCCCTTCTTCACCCGCAATATCGTGATCGTCACCGATTCCGACGGGCGGACCGGGCTCGGTGAGGTTCCGGGCGGGGAGAACATCCGCCGCACCATCGAGGAGGCCGGGGACCTGATCACCGGCCAGCCGGTGGCCAGGTTCCGCACCCTGCTGCGGCAAATCGCGGCAGCGTTTGCCGGCCGTGACGCCGGCGGACGCGGGCTGCAGACCTTCGATCTGCGCACCACGGTGCACGCGGTAACCGGTCTCGAATCCGCACTGCTGGATTTGCAGGGCCAGTTTCTGGGCGTTCCCGTCGCCGAACTCCTTGGCGACGGCCAGCAGCGCAGCGCCGTGCCCATGCTGGGCTACCTCTTTTTCATTGGCAATCCGGATTCCACCGACCTGCCGTACCTTCGGGAAACGGCAGCGGCAGGAAACTGGGAGCGGCTGCGGCGCGAAGAAGCCATGACCCCCAAGGCCGTGGTGGCCCTGGCCGAGGCCGCCGCCGAGAAGTACGGTTTCACCGACTTCAAGCTCAAGGGAGGGGTTCTAGACGGAGACACCGAGGTTGATGCGGTCCTAGCCCTGAAAGAACGTTTTCCGGCGGCCCGAATTACCCTGGATCCCAACGGCGGCTGGCTCCTGGCCGATGCCATCCGGCTGGGCCGGCGGATGGAAGGCGCGGTGGCGTACGCCGAAGACCCCTGTGGAGCCGAAGGACGCTACTCCGGCCGCGAAATCATGGCCGAGTTCCGCCGGGCCACCGGCCTGCGGACCGCCACCAACATGATCGCCACCGACTGGCGGGAAATGTCCCACGCCGTACGCACGAACGCGGTGGACATTCCGCTGGCTGATCCGCACTTCTGGACCATGGCCGGTTCCGTCCGGGTTGCCCAGCTGTGCTCCGAGTTCGGGCTCACCTGGGGCTCGCATTCGAACAACCACTTCGATATCTCGCTGGCCATGTTCACCCAGGTGGGGGCGGCGGCTCCGGGAGAGATCACCGCGCTGGACACGCACTGGATCTGGCAGGACGGACAGGGACTGACCCTGGAGCCGCTGGAAATCCGGGGCGGCGAAATCCAGGTCCCGGACAAGCCCGGGCTGGGCGTCGAGCTGGACCGCAGCAGGCTCAACGAAGCCCACCAGCTCTACCTTAAGCACGGGCTGGGCAGCCGGGATGACGCCGCCGCCATGCAGTACCTTGTACCGGGATGGTCGTTCGATCCGAAACGTCCCTGCCTGGTCCGCTAGGCACCGGCCGCCGGCGGGTGTTCCGCCGGCGGCCGTCCACCCGTAACGATCCGGAGTGCTCCGGAAATTGGAGTTCCCGCCGTGCTGGGCGTTATTGAGGGCTTTGCCATTGTCATGATCATCGCGGTGGTGGGCTACGTCTTCGCGGCCCTTCGCCGGAACGGGGACAGCGACCCCAAGACCGCCCTCACTTCAGTCATTTACTACGTCACCAATCCGGCGCTGATGTTCATCCTTCTGGCCGAGGCTCCGGTGGACGAGGTGCTGCGCACTTTCGCTCCGGCGGCGCTGCTCATCGCAGTGGCCTGCGGAGCGCTGTATGCGGGCCTTTCCTTTGTCTTCTTCCGCCGCAGCGCCGCCGACGCGGCGGTGGGCGCCATGAGCTCCTCCTACGCGAACGCGGGAAACATCGGCCTGCCCATTGCGCTGTACGCCGTCGGCAGCTCAACCCCCGTGGTATCCGTGCTGGTGGCCCAGCTGCTGATCCTCGCTCCCGCCTACATTGCCGTTTTCAGTTTCACCGGCCGGCGCCGCGCCGCTGCTGCCTCCGGGCCCGGCGCGCTGGCAGCGGGCCGCCGGAGCCGGGCACGCCCGCTGGCGCTGCTCTCCGCCGTCGTGCGCCCCTTCGCCAACCCCGTGACGCTGGCGACACTCGCGGGCCTGGCCGCAGCGCTGACCGGTTTCCGGCTGCCCCCTGTCCTGTGGGAACCTGTGTCGCTGCTGGGGCACGCCTCAGTGCCGCTGCTCCTGCTGACCTTCGGCATGAGCCTGCACGGCCAGCGTCCGCTGGGAACCCCCGGTGTGCGCACCGAAGTTCTGGTCTCGTCCGCGGTGAAGCTGCTGGCCGCTCCCCTCCTGGGCTATGCCGTGGGACGCTGGATTTTCGGATTGGAAGGCCTGGACCTGTTCGGAGTCGTGGTCATGAGTGCGCTGCCCACGGCACAGAACGTCTATCTCTTCTCCCACCAGTTCGGCATGAAATCCGTCATTGCCCGCGACGTCGTTTTCCTGACCTCGTTCCTGTCCTTCCCGGTCATCCTGCTGGCTGCCGTCCTGCTGGCCTGACGGCGTCCCCTTAGCCGGAATGGTGCCGGGAAGCGCCGGAATGAGCCGGGATCCGCCGTGCCCGGTCGCCGCGGGAGCCGCCGGAATCCCGCCCGCGAACCGCTGCCGCACCATGCTGCACCGGGGGATTCCCGCGTGCCGAACCGGCAGCGGGCCGGGAAGCGGCCGCTGCGGCCGTCCGGCGCGACACCGCCGCACGCTCCCCCGGCGCCAGGTACCGTATGTGCCGGCCGCTGCTCAGCCGCCGGGCGCTTTGGTTGAGGACCGGCCGCAGCTCCCGCATGCGCGCCTGATAGTTGCGGGCATTGCCCTCGGTTTCCCGCAGGTAGGCGTCACACGCCCGGTGCATTTCCAGCAGCGCCGCAGCAGGCGAGGATGAGCCGGGCCTCAGTTCACTCAGTGTCTCGCGCACCTGCTGCCGGATGTCCGCGACGGCGGAGCGGCACCGGGCAGCGTCAAAATCCGGCTCCGCTGCCCCCGGCCGTGTTTCCGCGAGTGCCCGCTTCAAGTGCACCTGCGTGATCAGGGCCTGCAGTGCCCGCTTCTCACGCGCACCCTGCAGCCAGCGGCCCGCGCCCGCCCAGACCAGCGCGCCGAAGACCGCGCCGATCAAAGTTCCTCCCAGAAAACCCCACATGCCGTGCCCCTTCCCCCACTCCGGGCGGCGGTTCACCTCCACCGCTGAGAGGGAAGAGTACGAACACGGCGGCCCGTGCACCAGAGAGGTTCGGGGAAATCGAAAACCACCTGCTCCGGTGCGTGCCGCAGGCCACGGGCGGCCATGAGATTGCCCGCAGCCTGCGGGCGGGAACCGCCCCGTGGCGGCAAACCCGCCGCAGGGCGCCCATTTCGGGGATCTAGCTTAAAAATATGAAGCTCTCTACGCTGACTGCGGCGGGGCTCCTGTCCGGGGTGGCCGCCGCTGGAATTGCAGCCGCCGCTGCCCTGCACCGGCATCCCCTGCCGTCAGCGCTGCTCATCCGCGGTGTCTTCGCCGGGGCGGGCAGGGTCCCGGCGAAAAAAATGCTCCCCCACATTCCCCGGTTCACGGTGACCGGACACCGGGGACTGGAGTATCTGGGGACCGCAGCCAAGCCGTCCCTGGACCTGTTCCTGCCGGATGATCCGGACCGCACACCTCTTCCGGTGGTGCTGTGGATCCACGGCGGTGCCTGGATTTCCGGTTCCAAGGAAGATGTTGCCCCGTATCTGAAGGTCCTCGCCGGATACGGGTACGCCGTCATTGGAGTCGGCTACTCCGTCTCCCCCAAGGCGATCTATCCGGCCGCCGTGCGGGAGCTGAACTCCGCCCTGGGCTTTGTCCGCGAACACGCGGACCGCTACGGGCTGGACCCCAACCGGATTGTCCTGGCCGGTGACTCCGCCGGGGCGCAGCTGGCGGCGCAGCTGGCCCTGGCCGTCACCAATTCCGGCTACGCCGCGGAAACCGGAGTGATCCCCGCCGCCTCCCCCGAACAGCTGTGCGGAATCGTGCTGAACTGCGGAGTCTTCGATCTGGAGTCCGTGGCGCGCCTGCGCGGCCCGGTGGGCTGGGGGCTTCGGAAGGCGCTGTGGTCCTACACCGGTTCCAAGGACTGGGCGGCCACCAGCGCAGCGGGCCACATGTCCATCCCGGAGCACGTGGATCACCGTTTTCCGCCCACGTACATTTCCGGCGGAAACGGCGACAACCTGACCCTCACCCAGTCGGTGCCCCTGGCGGACCGGCTGGAGGCACTCGGAGTGCCCGTGGTGCGCCGGTTCTGGCCGAAGAACTACAAACCGTCTCTGGGCCACGAGTACCAGTTCCAGCTACACCGCCCGGAAGCCATGGAATCGCTGCACGAGACCGCGGCGTTCCTTGAGGCGGTGACCGGAGTGTCGGCCCTGCCGCGCAACCCGCTGGAGGATCAGGTCCTCCGGCCGGACTTCGACGTCCGGCCGGACGTGCGCCTCAGCGCCTGATCGGCGCCGGTCCTGGGCCGGGCCGGCCCAGGACCGGGGCCGCCCTGGACAACGTCAGGACCGGACGATAACGACGTCCAGGGTCCGGGGGCCGTGCACGCCCTCCACCCGTTCGAGCTCAATATCGGAGGTGGCACTCGGACCGCTGATCCAAGTCAGCGGCCGGGTTCCGTCCAGCCGGCGCAGGGCCTCGGGGAGGATCCCGGCAACGTCGTCTTCCCGCACCACGCAGATGTGGTGGTCCGGTACCAGGGTGATCGCGCGCCGCCCCTGGTTCGGGCTGCCGTCCAGGATGATCGTGCCGGTTTCCGCCACGGACACGGCGCTGCCGGTCACCACGGCGTCGACGGCGTCGAGTTCGGGCACGCTCAGCGGAGCCTCAAAGGCGTCGGCGCGCCGGCGGCCAGGGCCCGGGCGTCAGCGTCCGCCAGCCAGGCGCCGTCGATCCCCGCGGGAACCGCGTAACTGGCAGCGTCCCGGAGCAGCTCGGCGATCCGCGGAGCCAGCCCCGCCTCGTCAACCACGGTCACGCCGGCTTTGTAGTCCAGCAGCCGGTCCACCAGCAGCTCAATGCGTTCCCCGGCGCTCATTCCCGACTCTTCTCGGTACGTCCGCGGAATCTCCGGCACCGCCGGGTGGTCACGCAGCGCCGAGCGCAGCCGGTCCAGGATGTCATCCCGCGCGCTCATGCCTGTTCCCCTGTTTCGGTGGAGTTGTGCGTTTCGCTGTGGTTGTGCGCGGACCCGCCGGCGGCGGACTTTTCGTGTTCCTTGGCCCACCAGTCGCGGAAGGACTCCGACGGCGGCGCCGGGATGTCGCGGCTCTGTGTCCAGCCGCCCACCAGGCCGGGCAGCTTGGTGATTTTCTTCTTCCGTCCGGCAGCGATCCGGCCCAGCGGCAGCCCCTTTTCCAGCAGGCCCAGGTGCCTGCCGGAGGAGAAGGCCCAGGATGCGCCCTTCATCATGAGGTCCATCTGGGTGGGGAGCTTCTTCTTACCCCGCTTGCTGTCCACGTCCTCGGCGCGCAGGTGCACCAGGATTTCGGGGATGTTGATCTTCACGGGGCAGGCGTCGTAGCAGGCGCCGCACAGCGAAGAGGCGTACGGCAGCGAGTTGTTTTCCTCGGAGGTAATGCCTGTCATCAGCGGGGACAGGATCGCACCGATCGGCCCCGGGTAGGTGGATCCGTAGGCATGGCCGCCGGTGCGCTCGTAGACCGGGCACACATTCATGCACGCCGAGCAGCGGATGCAGTGCAGGGCGGAGCGGCCCATTTCATCGGCCAGGGCTGCGCTGCGGCCGTTATCCAGCAGCACCAGGTGCACGTTCTGCGGACCGTCACCGGGGGTGACGCCGGTCCACAGCGAGGTGTACGGGTTCATCCGCTCCCCGGTGGAGGAGCGCGGCAGCAGCTGCATGAACACTTCAGGTCCTGCCAGGACGGCAGCAGCTTCTCCACGCCCATCACGGTGATCAGGGTTTCGGGCAGCGTCAGGCACATGCGGCCGTTGCCCTCGGATTCGACGACGGCGAGGGTGCCGGCGTCGGCGATCGCGAAGTTGGCGCCGGAGATGGCCACCTTGGCGGAGAGGAACTTGCGGCGCAGGTGCGCCCGTGCCGCTTCGGCCAGCTTGGCCGGGTTGTCGGTGAGGTCCGGGTCCACCCCGGGCATTTCCCGCAGGAAGATGTCGCGGACCTGCGTGCGGTTCTTGTGGATGGCCGGGACCAGGATGTGGCTGGGCTTGTCGTGGTCAAGCTGGACGATCAGTTCGGCGAGGTCCGTTTCGTACGCGGCGATGCCCTGTTCTTCCAGGTACTCGTTCAGGCCGATTTCCTGGGTGGCCATGGACTTGACCTTGACCACCTCGTCCACGCCCTGTTCGCGGATCAGGCCGCGGACAATTTCGTTGGCTTCAGCCGCGTCCCGCGCCCAGTGGATGATGCCGCCGCGCGCGGTGAAGTTCTTTTCGAACTGTTCCAGCAGTTCGGGAAGCTGTGCCATGACCGCTTCCTTGGTGGCGCTGCCGGCGCTGCGCAGGTCCTCCCAGTCCGGCAGTTCCCCGACCACCCGCAGCCGCTTGTCGCGGATGGTGTGCGTGGCGTGGCCCAGGTTGGCCCGCAGCTGGGCGTTGCCCAGTTCCCGCTTGGCTGCGGAGGGAAAGGACTCGGTGGCGTTGAGGTTGCCCTGGCCAAAAACCGGCAGGGTGGGCATGCCCAAATACGTGGTGCTCATCGTGAAACCTTTCCGCCGACCAGGACGTCTCCGGTGACGGATACCGGATTCTCCCGAGTGCTGGCGAGGATGTCCGCAAAGTGCAGGGTGGTGACGCTGCTGCCCTGCCGGGAAAGCCCGCCGCCAATGTGCAGCAGGCAGGACGCATCGCCGCCGGAGCACAGCTCGGCGCCGGTGGCCGTGATGTTGGCGGTTTTGTCGTCCAGCATGGCCGTGGAGACGTCGGCGTTCTTCATGGAGAAGGTGCCGCCGAAGCCGCAGCACTGGTCCGCCTCGGGCAGCGGCTGCACGGTGATCCCGCCGACGGTCTGGAGCAGGTTCAGCTGCCGGTCCCCCAGCCGCAGCAGGCGCATGCCGTGGCAGCTGGGATGGTAGGTGACATTGTGCGGGAACCAGGAGCCCAGCTGCTCGGCGGCATTGGTGACCCCCAGCACGTCGGTGAGCAGCGCGGACAGTTCATAGGTCTTGGCGCCCACCGCCTCGGCGCGGGCCTCCAGGGCGGCATCGCCGCAGGAGCGCGCCACCATCGCGTGCTGGTGCTTGACGGAGGCGACGCAGGAACCGGAAGGCGCGACGGCGACGTCGTACTCCTGCGGTTCGAAGGCCTCCACGTGGTTCCGGACCACGGGCACGGCCTCGGGCAGATAGCCGGAGTTCACGTGCATCTGTCCGCAGCAGGCCTGGCCTGCCGGGAACACCACTTCGTGGCCGAGCCGCTCGAGGATGGCCACCGTTGCCCGGGCGGTGCGCGGGTACATGGCATCCACAATGCAGGTGGCGAATAGAGCAATTTTCATGGCTGCCTTTCAGCGGGGCAACACCCCGCACGTGTGGTCTGACCATAGTAGAACATGTTGGCCGCGTCACTTCCAAGCGGCGGTCGCTGGTGACAACCATCACAGACATCCGTGATTTGCGCTAGACTCTCCAATGGTCTGACCACAGTGGCCTGACCATACCCGTTAACAGTTATGCGGAGGACCCCGTGGAGTCGTTCATTCCCAGCACTGATCCAGTGCTCAACAGTGTCGCCGTGTCGGCGCTGGTGGCCCTGGTGCCGCTGCTGACCTTCTTTGTGCTGCTGGCCTACGTCAAAGTCAAGGCCCACGTCGCTGGTGCGGTCAGCCTGCTGGTGGCCCTCGCCGTCGCCGTCTTTGCGTATCAGATGCCGGCCGGCCTGGCAGTGCTGTCAGCCACCCAGGGCGCCGTTTTCGGCGCCTTCCCGGTGCTGTGGATCGTCATCATGGCCATTTGGCTGTACCAGGTCACCGTGCTCAGCGGCCGGTTCGAGGACCTGCGCCGCGTCTTCGACGTGATCGGCGGCGGCGACGTCCGCGTCCAGGCCATCCTCGTGGCCTTCTGCTTCGGCGGGCTGCTCGAAGCCCTGGCCGGCTTCGGCGCGCCGGTGGCCATTACCGCCACCATGCTGGTGGCCCTGGGCATCAAGCCGCTCAAGGCCGCCGCCGCCGTCCTGGTGGCCAACACCGCCCCCGTCGCCTTTGGCGCCATGGCCATTCCGATCACCACCGCCGCCTCCCTGACCGGCCTTGACGCCGGACACCTCGGCGCCGTCGTGGGACGCCAGGCACCGCTGCTGGCCCTCTTCGTGCCGCTGATCCTGGTGTTCATCCTGGACGGCCGCCGCGGCGTGAAGGACACCTGGCCCGCCGCCGTCGTCACCGGCGCCGCCTTTGCCGTTGCACAGGTCCTGTGCTCCACCTACTTCTCCTACGAACTCACCGACATCGTGGCAGCACTGGCCGGCCTGGGTGCCGCCGTCGTTTTCCTCAAGTTCTGGCAGCCCCGCGGCCTGGAAGCCGCCCGTGAGCGGATGGGCCTGCCGGCCCTGGCCACCGCCGGATCCGGCTCCGCTTCCGGCGGCGCCGGCGTTTCCGGCACCCGCGGCAGTGCAGCCAAGGACGGCGACTCGCTGACCCGCTCCCGCACCCTGCTGGCGCTTTTCCCGTACTTCCTGGTGATCCTCATCTTCGGCATCGCCAAGCTGTGGAAGTGGGGCGCGGACATTCCCGCGTTCCTGGCCTCCACGGACATCAAAATCCCCTGGCCCTGGCTGCATGAGCGCCTGCTCAGCGACGCCGGCGAACCGGTTTCGTCCACCATCTACACCTTCAACTGGCTGTCCAGCCCCGGCACCCTGCTGCTGATCACCGGACTGATCGTGTGCGCGGTCTACGCCAAGTACGACGACGGCGGCCGGTACGCGATGAGCGTGGGCAACGGCGTGGCCGAGATTTTCCGGACGATCTGGAACATGCGCTGGGCCGGCCTGACCATTCTCTCCGTCCTGTCGCTGGCATACGTCATGAACTTCTCCGGACAGACGGTGGCCATCGGCACCTGGCTGGCCGGTACCGGAGCGTTCTTCGCCTTCCTGTCCCCCGTGCTCGGCTGGGTGGGCACCGCCGTCACGGGTTCGGACACCTCTGCCAACGCGCTCTTCGCCCGGCTGCAGCAGACCGCCGGCCTGGAGGCGGGCATCGATCCGAACCTGCTGGTCGCCGCCAACACCACCGGCGGCGTGGTCGGCAAGCTGATCAGCCCGCAGAACCTCGCCATCGCGGTCACCGCCGTGAAGCTGGACGGGCAGGAATCAGTGCTGCTGCGCAAGGTGGTGGGCTGGAGCGTAGGCCTGCTGCTGGTGCTCTGCACCCTGGTCTACCTGCAGTCCACGCCGGTCCTGGGCTGGATGCTGCCCTAGCTCCCCGGAAGGGAACACCGGAATGCGGGGCCGGAATTCTCCGGCCCCGCATTCTTCTTAAAGAGTCCATTGTTTCATCCGGAGGTTCGGGAAACTCCTACCAAACCAAGTACCCCTGCTTGTACGGAACGTCCACGGTGTTGTAAACCGTCTGCGTCACTTCGCACGAGGGTGTCCGATACTGGGACATACCCGAGACGCGTGCCTGAAACACACCGTGCTGTCCGTGTCCCATGCTCTGCGGGGCCACCGTCAAGTAAGCGGACTCGCCGTAGGTCGTTGTCCTTTCGACCGTCGCGGCAATTCCTAATGTTGCACCGATATCCACAATTGCCACTTCGACGCCTACGTTGAGTTCCCCGCTGACGGTGGTTCCCACGGTCCCTGAGGTCTCCGAAGTAAAGACGAAGTCGACCGGTACGTCCCTATCATTCTGCGCGGCCTGCACGGGGCCGGTCGGAATGAACTGATCATCCCCGCGGCTCTGCACTGAGTAATACCAGCCGGCCTCGCACGCCCCCATCGGCGTTGCGGCGTCGTCAATCTCCGTTGCACTCGCGCTCCCTGCGGTCAGCAGGCTTCCGCCGCCAACCAGACCCAGGGCAAGTGCCGTTGCTGCGATTCGGTGATTCTTGCGTGACATATTATTTCCCTAACCTCAGGGAGGCCCATGGTGGTGTCTTGCCCGATATCTTCGGGCGGTGACCTCAACGGATGGTGCTAATTTGTCGTGCTTTATCGCGGAAGAGCAATGGAGCTTTTCCGATCAGATCCGCAATGACCGTTCCGATCAGGGGTACAGCCCTTCTCCAATTTGCGTCCTATGTCAACGGTTGTGCATTGTTTTGACTTCCGGGAATACCCTGAATCCCAAGCGGCACAAGGTAAGAAAGCTCATTAAAATAAATTGTTCCGGCTACTCGGATTGACCCTGCAGCGCTGCTCTCCGCCCCTCCGATTTCCTCTCCCCCGGAGCCGGTGGATGCAGCCGCGCATGCTCCCGGCACATGGCAGGATGGAGCGGTGACAGAACACCCGCGCCGCAGCTACGACCTGCTGCTGGAAAACATTGAAGCCGACCTCCGCTCCGGCGCCATTTCCCTGGGCGACCAGCTGCCCGGTGAACGGACGCTGGCAGAGACCTACGGCATTTCCCGCGCTTCCGTCCGGGAAGGAATCCGCATCCTGGATGCCATGGGCGTACTGCGGTCCTCCTCGGGCTCGGGGCCGAAATCGGGGGCGATCATCATCTCCGAACCCTCTGCCGGGCTGTCCTCAGCGCTGCGCCTGCACATGGCCAGCAGCAGGCTGCCGGTGGCGGATATTGTGCAGACCCGGGTTCTGCTGGAAACCTGGGCCGCCGCCGCGGCAGCAGCCAGGCCCCCGTCCGGGGCGGTGGATGAGGCACTGGCACGCGCCGCAGCCCTGCTCGAAGCGATGGACGCCCCGGAGATTGAACGGGAGGCGTTCCATTTGCTGGATGCCCAATTTCACGTCGAGCTGAGCTCGCTGGCCGGCAATGCGGTCATCGAAACCATGATGGCCTCCCTCAGCGGTGCCATCAGCGGCTATGTGAAAAACGCCGTGGACCGGATGGAGGACTGGACCGCGGTCATGACCCAGCTCCAGCTCCAGCACCACGGCATTTTCGACGCCGTAGCATCCCGGCGGGGCGACGACGCCGCCCGGCTGCTGCGCGAACACATCGAGTGGTTCTACGCCCGGATTCCGGCGGACGACGGCGATGGGCAGTAAGACGGCGATGGGCAGTAAGCGGGACGCCGCTGGGCCGCGGCACTAACCACCGCCGCTAACCGCCGGCCCACCACGGTCCGCCGCTGGCCCGGATAGTAAGCAGCCTGATAAAATTCCAGCAGCAACAGTGAGAGCCTACGAAGAGGAGAGTCCCTTGTCTATTTCCAGCCAGGATGCCGCGTCCACTGAAACGGCCAAACGCATCGCTGAGCGTATCGCGGACACCGGTGTCAGCATCGGCGTTTCCGAGTCTCTGACCAGCGGACTGCTCGCTTCTTTCCTCGGGGCCGCGCCGTCGTCGTCGGACTGGTTCCTCGGCGGGCTCACGGCCTACGCCACCTCGGTGAAGCGCTCGGTCCTGGGTGTCACGGCCGGGGCCGTGGTGTCGGCGGAGTCAGCGGCGCAGATGGCGGAGGGCACGGCCGGGCTCCTGGGCGCCGACCTGACCCTGGCCATCACCGGCTCCGGCGGCCCGGAACCGCAGGACGGCCGGGAACCCGGCACGGTTTTCTTTGGGATCACGGCCGCCGGGCAGGAACAGCCCGAAGTCGTTGAACGGTTCTTTGAGGGCGACCCGGAGGTTGTCATCCATGCCACGGCCGGCGCCGCCCTCGAACTGCTCGACGAGCGGCTGGAGAAGCTGCTCGCCGAGCGCGGCAGCCAGCGGTAGCTACTTGGGTAGGGGTCCCGGATTCGGCTTCGCTGAAGCCGAATCCGGGCTTCTGTGGTCTGACCAACTTTCGTCCTGCTGTGAACCGGCCTACATTTGGAGGTGGAGCACCGCAGCTCCCTGGAACGGTTGGATCGAAAAATGAGCCTTCACACGGAATTGCCCGCCCCGACGACGACCCCGGTCGCCGATCTGGGCTCCGAGAACATCAGCACCCGGGAAATCGACCGGCGCAAAATGGCCCACGACGCTTCCCATTACCTGATGATCCCCGAGGCAGTGGCCACCCCGCGCACGGCCGAGGAGGTCGCCGCCCTGCTGCGCCGCAGCCGGGAACTGGGCATCCCTGCCACGTTCCGCTCCGGCGGAACCTCCCTCTCCGGCCAAAGCCAAAGCGACAGCCTCCTGATTAACACCCGCCAGCACTTCCGCGGCATCGAGGTGCTCGACGGCGGCGCCCGGGTCCGCGTTCAGCCCGGCGCCACGGTGCGCGCCGTGAACTCCCGGCTGGCCGCCCACGGCCACAAGCTCGGTCCCGACCCCGCATCGGAAATTGCCTGCACCATCGGCGGCGTGGTGGCCAACAACTCCTCCGGCATGGCCTGCGGCACCGAGTTCAACACGTACCGGACGCTCGAATCCATGGTCCTGGTCCTGGCGTCGGGGACCGTGATCGACACGGCGGCGCCCGATGCCGAAACCAAGCTGCGCACGCTGGAACCGGAGCTCTTTGACGGGCTGCTGCGCCTGCGCGGACGGATCATTGCCAATCCGCACTCCGTGGCCACCATTGAGCGGCTGTTCTCCATGAAAAACACCATGGGCTACGGGCTGAACTCCTTCCTGGACTACGAGAACCCGGTGGACATCCTGACCCATCTGATGATTGGCAGCGAAGGCACGCTGGGTTTTGTGGCCGAAGCGACGTTCCGCACGGTTCCGGCGCTGCCCAAGGTGGCCACCGGGCTGATGTTCTTTGACTCCCTGGACCGGGCAGCCAGCGCGCTGCCGGATCTGGTGGCCTCCGGGCTGGCCACCATTGAACTCATGGATGCGACGTCGCTGCGCGTGGCGGCCGCCGACCCGACCGCTCCTGCGGAACTGCGCGGGCTGGACATCTCCGACCACGCCGCCCTGCTGGTGGAGCACCAGGCCCGCACCGCTGAGGAGCTGGCCGAAAAGCGCGACAGCTCCCGGGCGCTGTACGAGTCCCTGCCGCTGGCCGCCCCCTTGCCATGACCTCCGCCGCCAAGGACCGGGCCGCTATGTGGCACCTGCGCAAGGGCCTCTACACCACGGTGGCCGGAGCACGCCCGTCCGGAACCAACGCCCTGCTGGAGGACATTGTCGTCCCGGTCCCCTCCCTCGCGTCCACCTGCGGCGAGCTGTCCCGGCTGTTCACCGAGCACCGTTACCGCGACTCCGTCATCTTCGGCCATGCCAAGGACGGCAACGTCCATTTCATGCTCAATGAACGCTTCGACGACCCGGCGGAGCTCGCCCGCTACCAGGCTTTCACCGAGGACATGGTGGATTTGGTGCTGGGCAACGGCGGCTCGCTCAAGGCCGAACACGGAACCGGCCGGATCATGGCCGCGTTTGTCCGCCGGCAGTACGGCGACGAGCTCTACGCCGTCATGCGCGAACTGAAGGCACTGATCGATCCGCCGAACCTGCTCAACCCCGGCGTGCTGATCAACGACGACCCGCTCTCCTACATCGCGGACCTCAAGGTGGCCCCCACCGTGGAGGCCGAGGTGGACCGCTGCGTGGAGTGCGGCTACTGCGAACCCGTCTGCCCCAGCAAGGACCTGACCACCACTCCGCGGCAGCGGATTGTGCTGCGCCGTGAGATCGCCGCGGCCGAAGCCCGCGGCGACACTGCCCTGGCAAAGGAACTGCGCAGGGACTACGACTACGACGGCGTGCAGACCTGCGCGGCTGACGGCATGTGCGTCACGGCCTGCCCGGTGCTGATCAACACCGGCGACCTGGTCCGCCGGCTGCGCCAGGAGAACGCCAATCCCGTGGCTGACCTGGGCTGGAAGAGCGCGGCCGGGCACTGGTCCACCGTGACAGTGGCCGGCGGCATGGCACTGAGCCTGGCCAAGGCGATGCCGCCGCTGCTGCCCAAGGCGGCCACCGCCGTCGCGCGCGCAGTGGCCGGCAGCGAAACCGTTCCGGCCTACGAAACCGTGCTTCCGGCCGGCGGATCCAAGCGGAAGCCGCTGGAAAGCCCGGCTGCCGTCGCCGTGTATTTCCCGGCCTGCATCGGCACCATGTTCGGTCCCGCCGAAGCGGACGGAGCGGGCGGCGGCGTCTCAGCGGCGTTCCTGGAACTGTGCGGACGCGCCGGGGTTGATGTGCGCATTCCGGCCGGCATCGGCGACCTCTGCTGCGGAACCCCGTGGAAGTCCAAGGGTTTCGCCAAGGGATACTCGGTCATGACCGAGCGGGTACTGGCCAACCTGTGGGAAGCCACCGGCGGCGGGGCGCTTCCCGTGGTCTGCGATGCCGCATCCTGCACCGAAGGACTGGACACCATGAAACGGCTGGCCGGGGAGAGCCCGGAGTACCCGGGCCTGATGTTCGTGGATTCGGTCGAATTCGTGCGGGACACCGTGCTGCCGCAGCTGGAGGTGACCCGCCGGCTGCCCTCGATGGCGCTGCACCCCACCTGCTCCTCCACCCAGCTGGGAGCCAATGAAGCCCTGCATGCCCTCGCGGACGCGGTGGCGGACGACGTCTTTGTACCGCCCAGCTGGGGCTGCTGCGCGTTTGCGGGTGACCGCGGACTGCTGCATCCGGAGCTGACGGAATCAGCCACGGACAGCCAGGCCGCCGAAATCAACGAGCGGGAATTCGCCGCCTACGCCTCGGTGAACCGGACCTGCGAGATCGGCATGTCCAAGGCCACCGGGCACACCTACCGCCATGTGCTGGAGTATCTGGCCGAGGCCACGCGGTAGGACGGCTGCTCCCCACCAGTGTCACCCCGGCCGCCTAGGGTGGGGCCTGTATACGCATCGATCGCCGGCACCGGCACCGAAATTTCCGGAACCGGCGTCGAAATTTCAGGAACGGGAGCAGCCAATGGAAAACAACCAGACAGTGGAGCGCATCCGGCAGACGGGGCGGCTGGGCTTCGGCACGGCCCCACTCGGCAACCTCTACCGTGCCGTACCGGAGGATGAGGCCCTGGGTGCCGTCGAAGCCGCCTGGCAGCATGGCATCCGGCATTTCGACACCGCGCCCCACTACGGTCTTGGCCTGGCCGAACGCCGGCTCGGGGAGGTCCTTGCGGGCAAGCCGCCCGGGGATTACCTGCTGTCCAGCAAGGTTGGCCGGCTGCTGCGTCCGAACCCTTCACCGCAGGGCATGGACCCGGAGGGGTTTGACGTCCCCGATGACCTCACCCGAATCTACGATTACTCCCGCGACGGCGTGCTGCGCTCCATCGAGGAGAGCCTGGAGCGGCTGGGCACGGACCGCCTGGACGTGGTCTACATCCACGACCCGGACGACCACTGGGAGGAAGCCATTTCCGGCGCCGTCCCGGCCCTGTCCGGGCTGCGGGACGAAGGCGTCATCGGCGCCTACGGGGCGGGCATGAACCAGTCGGCCATGCTGGAGCGGTTCGTACGGGAGGCCGATCTGGACCTGGTGATGCTTGCCGGGCGCTACACGCTGCTGGAACAGACCGGCGCCCGCAGCCTCATCACTGCCTGCCGCGAGCGCGGTGTTGGCATCGTCAACGTGGGCGTTTTCAACTCCGGCATCCTGTCGGCGGACCGCCCGGCACCGGACGCCATGTACAACTATGCCCCCGCCCCATCGTCCGTCCGGGAACAGGCCACTGCCCTGGCGGACCTCGCCGAGAAGCACGGCACCACCCTGCCCGCGGCCGCCCTGGCGTTTCCCTACCGCGAACCTGCTGTGGCCGCCGTCGTGCTGGGCATGAGCACGGCCGGTCACGTGGAACGGAACACACACCTGCGCGGCGCCGTCATTCCCGAACAGTTCTGGCAGGACGCAGCCGCCCTCGATACGGTCAACTAAGGCAGCGCACCGCAACGGACAGCCGCCGGGCGTCGCCGGCGCCGTCAAGCGAACGACCCTCAGGAAGACTGCGAGGGCAGTGTGGGTGGAATCTCAGGCATCTCCTGCAGTGACCACTGGTTGCCGTCCGGGTCGCTGAAGTACACGAACGTTCCCCACTCCAGCGGGGTGATTTCGCTGGCGGTGATCCCGTGGTCCGCCAGGTGCTGCCGGGCCTCGGCGGCGCTGGGAACCACCACCTGGATGCGCTGCGTGCCCGGTTCCATGTCCGTGGTCCCCGGGCCGATCACCACGGAGCAGGCGGACCCCGGCGGAGTGAGCTGCACGAAGCGGAGCTCCGGATTCACGCGTTCATCGAAGTCCGCGGTGAACCCGACTTGGTCCACGTAGAACGCCTTGGATGCGTCCACGTCGGAGACCGGCACGGGTACGAGTTCAATTTTCCAGTCCATGCCCGTCACGGTACGGCTGCCGGTGGCGCCGGAGAATCCCTCTGCGGCCAGTTACGGTCCGCATTTTTTCGCTCCGTCATGTAAGTATGCTGAGGAATAACGTCAGGGATCCCCGTGTTGCCGCCTATATGACAGAGCAGAGCGTATCCCCCGTCCCCCCGACCATTGATCTCAAGGACCTGGGCACTGTCCGCCGTCTGGGCTTCGGTGCCATGCGCATCGTCGGGCCCGGCGTTTGGGGCGAACCCGAAAGCCGCGGCACCGCCGTCGACGTCGTACGCCGTGCCGTGGAACTGGGCGTGGACTTCATCGACACCGCCGACTCCTACGGTCCGAACATCAGCGAGGAAATCATCGCCGAGGCGCTGTACCCGTACCCCGACGGCGTGCGGATCGCCACCAAGGTCGGCTTCGTCCGCACCGGCCCGGACGTCTGGGTGCCGGTGGGCCGCCCGGAGTACCTGCGCCAGCAGGTGGAGCTGAGCCTGCGCAAGCTAAGGTTGATTCCCTGGACCTGTTGCAGCTGCACCGCATCGATCCCAAGGTTGACGCCGAAGAGCAGTTCGCCGTGTTGCGGGATCTGCAGCAGGAGGGCAAGATCAAGGCCCTCGGCCTGTCCCAGGTTTCGGTGGAGGAGCTGGAAGCCGCCGGGAAGTACTTCACTGTCTCCACCGTGCAGAACCGCTACAACCTCACCGACCGTTCCTCCGAGGACGTGCTGAACTACGCCGAGGCCAACGGCATCGGCTTCATCCCGTGGGCTCCGATTTCAGCCGGCGAGCTGGCTCAGCCCGGCGGTCCCGTGGCCGAAGCCGCCAAGCGCCTGAATGCCACCGATTCCCAGGTGGCCCTGGCCTGGTTGCTGCGCCGCTCCCCCGTCATGATGCCAATCCCCGGCACCGGTTCCATTCCCCACCTCGAGGAAAACCTCGCCGCCGCTGATCTGGTGCTCGACGACGCCACGTACGAAGAGCTCAGCGCCGCCAGCAAGTAAGCTGCCTCCAGGCAAAACCCACGCACCACCGCCGGGCCGCCCCGGCATGCACCACCGTTTCCCACCGAAGGAGTACCACCCCATGGCAAATATCCTCATGGTCGTTTCAGCAGCTGATTCCCTCACGATGAAGGACGGCAGCGAGCACCCCACCGGTTTCTGGGCCGAGGAACTCGTTGAATCGCACCGCGTCCTCCGCGAAGCCGGGCACACCGTCCGCATCTCCACCCCGAACGGCACCAAGCCGACCGTGGATGCGGTCAGCCTGGATCCGGCGCAGGCCGGCGGCGAGGAGCGGGCCGTGGCCTTCACCAACTACCTCTCCTTCATCGACGCCGAACTGACCGCGCCGCTGGCCCTCGCGGATGTGGACGCGGCGGAGTACGACGCCGTGATCATGCCGGGCGGGCACGGGCCCATGGCGGATCTGGCCTTCGATAAGGATCTCGGCCGGATTCTGATTGCGGCCGACAACGACGGAAAGATCATCGCTCCGTTCTGTCACGGCCCGGCTGGCTTGCTGAGCGCCGAGACCGAGAACGGCGACTTCGTTTTTGCCGGCCGCAAACTGACCGTCTTCACCGATGAGGAGGAGCTCGGCGGCGGCACCGGGGAAAACACCCCCTGGTTTGTCGAGGACGTGCTGCGCAACAAGGGCGCCGAAGTGGAAACCGGCCCGGCCTGGTCCAGCTTCGTGGTCCGGGACCGGAACCTGATTTCCGGACAGAATCCGCAGTCCAGCGAGGACGTGGCCCAGGCTGTGCTCGCTGCACTGGGCGAACAGGACTGAACCTGTGACTGTCCTGATTGCCGGCTGCGGTGATCTGGGCACGGAAGCCGGCCTGCGGTTCGCCGCGGCCGGCTTTTCCGTGCTCGGATGGCGCCGCTCGCCGGAGAAGCTCCCCGCCCCGCTCACCGGGGCGGCCGCGGATCTGACCAGCGCTGACCTGCCACCCATCCCCGCCGACACCGACGTCGTCGTCATTGCGGTGGCGGCGGGCAGCCGCAGCGTTGAGGCCTACCGGGCCGCGTACGTGGACGGCACCGCGCACGTCCTCAACGCACTGGAGCGCGACGGCGTGAACCCGCGCCGGATCCTGTTTGTCTCCTCCACCGCGGTGTACGGCGACGCCGGCGGCGGCTGGGTGGATGAGGAAACCCCGGCAGCGCCGGCGACCGCCACCGGAGCCGTCATCCTTGAAGCGGAGCAGTTGCTGCACGCGCGCCGGCCGGACGCCGTGGTGCTGCGGCTCGCCGGTATCTACGGGCCCGGCCGCACCCGGCTGATCGATTCCGTGCAGGCCGGCACCGCCGTCGTGCCCGCCTCCGCCCAGCTGACCAACCGGATCCACCGCGACGACGCCGCAGCCGCCATTGTGCATTTGGCTGCGGAGGTTGCCGATCCCGCCCCGCTGTATGTGGGTGTCGACGACGAGCCGGTGGATTTGGCCGCGGTGCTGCGCTTCCTGGCCGCGGAACTGGGGCGGGACCTGCCCGCCCCGGCGGAAAGCGGCTCCAGCCGCGGCGGCAACCGTAAACTCTCCAATGCCCGGCTGCGTGGCACCGGATTCGCGTTTGCCTACCCCACGTTCCGGGAGGGCTACCGGGCGGTCCTAGCCGGGCAGGGGATCCGCCACCCCTAGTTCGGCTTTACCTCCAGCAGCTCCACCAGCACCGCGGGAAAGTCGGTAATGAGCGCGTCGGCGCCCAAATCGATCATCCGGGACATCTCCGCGGTGTCATTGACCGTGTAGACCCACAGTCCCAGCCCGGCAGCCCGGACGGCGGCGGCGCTGTCCGGCGTGAGGGAATGATGATCCGCCACGATTCCCTGCAGGCCCCGGACGGCGCCGCCGGCGAGCACCGCCGCGTCCGGCACCGTTTCCACGAGCTGCCATGCCGGAACCTCCGGCGCCAGCCGCGCAAAGGCCCTGACCGCTTCCGGGTCAAAGGAGCTCACCGCCACGGGGTTCTGCCCGCGCAGCCGCATCCAGTCCGGTTCCCGCAGGGCGGCGGCAACGGCCTCCTCGACTCCGGGGGATTCCTGCGGCGCCTTGATTTCCAGGTTGATGCCCAGCGCAAAGTCCACCGCGGCGGGCAGCTCGGACAGGAACAGAACCGGTTCCCCGGCGAACTCTTCACCGAACCAGCCGCCGGCATCGAGGCGGCGGAGTTCGGCGGCCGTGAAGGACGTGATCGGAGCGTCGGCGCGCTCCGGAAAAACCTCCGCCACATTGGTGGTCCTGCCGCCGGTGCCGTCATGGCAAAGGAACGGCTCGCCGTCGGCGCTGAGCCGGACATCCGTTTCCACCATGTCCGCCCCGGCCGCCAGCGCGCGGGCGAAGGCTGCCGCCGTGTTTTCCGGTGCCAGCCCGCTGTTGCCGCGGTGTCCCACCACCAGCGGTCCGGGCCTGTTGCCTGATTTCATGGTCCCTGCTCCCTCACCCTGCTGCGGTCCTGTCCTCTCCACACTGTAGTTTGCTGGCTCCTGCACCACTCCCAAACGGCGGAAGGTGCCCGTTCCATTGCTGGGACGGGCACCTTCGGCGGACGTGCGGGGATTCGGGGTCAGCTCAGGGAAACGGGCGGACCCAGGATCAGGAGAACATTGAAGACGACGACGACGGCGGCCAGCACCACGACCACCGAAACCACAGGCCGGCGGAGCACCATGGCCTGGACCTTTTCCGGAAAGTTAGCCGGAGACTCGCCGCCGGGCGCCAGCCGCCAGCCGCCGTCGAGCTTTCCCCTGCGGTCCATCGTGCGTTCGAAGGGGATGGTGGCGTACGGAATGACGGCGGTGACCAGGCCGAGGAAGATCGTACCCACGGACCACTTCTGGTTGACGCCAACAAAGACCGTGCTGACGGCGTAGGAGAGGAACACAAAGCCGTGCAGGCCGCCGGCGATCGGAGTGAAAGCCTCGTTGTCCAGAACGTACTTGGCGAACATGCCGGCCAGGAGCAGGGTCCAGGTGACGGCCTCGGCGAAGGCCAGGGTGCGGAACAAAGTGCGGGGAGTCATCAGGCTCTCTCGGTAGGGAGGGTACTGCTGCCGTACCGCTGGAGCAGCTGCTTGCCAACGGGTTGTCAGTATCGTACCGCGGCAGGGCCTGGCCTTCCCCACGGAAACCGGTCCGTGCGAGCAAGATCAACCTTTTGACTGACCCTGTCCCGCGGCCCGGCGAGCCTGGGCGGGCGCCTGCTTTCGGCGGTCCGGCGCTTTCGGCGGTCCGGCGCCTTCGGCGGGCGCGAGCCTTCCGCGGTCCGGTGGACACATTCAAGTAGTCCGGATCCGCGGCCGCACGGGATTGCCGGGATAGGCTCGGCACGCGCAGCGGTTCGAAGCCCTTCGAACTGCGGTGCGTTCAGCCGGCACCGTTCACGTTTGGGGAAAATCCGTGATTACGTTCATTAAGGCCCTGCCGCAGCCGCTCAAAACGCTGTACATTCTCGTGTTTGCCGTCTTCGCGGTGGGATTCGTCCTCACGGTCGCAGGCAATCTCAGCGGAACCACCGCCGACGGCCTGCCCGTATGGTTTCCGGTCATGGGTGCCCTCATGGTGCTGATTGGCATCTGTCTGGCGACCGACTACAAGTCATCAGCCGTGATTTCCGCCCGGGCCGCGGGGAACCACCGACCGATGGGCATGCGCAACTCCCGCACCTTGAGCCCACGCCCGGGTTCGTGCGGTTGATCGGCGCATTCTTTACGGTGCCCGGCTCCATCTTTGTTGTCCTGGGCATCACCAGGTTTCTGTGATCCGGAAGCTACTTCCCATACGTCAGCGGTTCGGTGATCCAGTCCAGGTCCTTCCAGCGGTCCACCCGCTGCAGGATGGCGAAGCTGCTCCGGCAGAACTCCTCCACCGCCTGCTGCGGATCGGGGGCGGCAAAGGCATCCTCGAGCCGGAAGACAAACTCGTTTTCCTGTTTCAGGAACTGCGCCTTGTGCGGTGCCAGCAGGGAGCCGTAGCTGCCGATGTCCGCCAGGAACGGATACGGCAGGACATAGAACGACGGCGCCGCTGACTTGGTGTCGCCGGGCCAGAAACCGAATTCGCAGAACTGCTCGTCGAAGCCGTTCCTGCCGATTGCGTCCGATCCCGGATAGGGCGCCGGCTGACCGCTGAAGACATTGCCGGACAGGTCCATGGTGCCGAACCAGTACGCCGGCATGTCCACTTTTCCGCGCATCGGGGCCAGGAACCCGGCCAGCGACCGGTACGCAAACTGCAGGTTCGCCAGAAACAGCTCCACCGCTTCCCGGTCATAGGAACGGTGTTTTCGGTCCCGGTCAAAGGGCGTGGGATCGTAGAACTCCTGCGGGGTGGTGTTGATCGGGGTCGGCGTGCCGATCGTCTCGAGCGAGGCCATCAGTTCGCGGTGGAAGTCGGCCACGCTGAGTCCGTCCAACAGCGGAATCCGGACCCGTATACCCAGGCTGTTCTGCACATCCACATGGTGCTGGGCCAGATTGAAATAAATCTCGAAGTTGCAGCCGTCGGCGGGAATGATGCCGGTGCCGATGCCCTGGATGGTGGGTTCCAGCCGAATGTGCGCCCACTCCGGGCGTTTGTAGCTGCGTGCCAGTTTCACCTTTCCCGCCATCTGCAGGAACAGGTGCAGGGTGTCGGCGGTGTCCTGCCAGTCGGTGTAGTTTCTGAACCTCTTGTCCATGGAATTCACCTCTTCATGGCGGCGGGATGGCGGCGGGAACCGGCGGCTGGACATGCCCGGCCGGGGTCCTCCCAGTGTGAAACGTGCCTGTTTGCCGGTCAACGACCGGCAGCCTGCTGGCTAGACTGAAATCCCAACCAGACGGAGCCCTGATGAACGCCCCACCCTATGCTGTCCCCGGTGCCGCCGCCGGCCCCACGGCCAGCCATGTCCCAGCGGCCGTAATCGCCGACGTCGACACCGGCATGGACGACGCCCTGGCCCTGGTGTTCCTGGCGCGGGATCCCCGCATCGACCTGCTGGCCGTCACCTGCGTGGCGGGGAACACCGGCGTCGACCGCGTGGTGCGCAACACCCTGGACGTGCTGCACGCCGCCGGTGCCGGCGGCATCCCCGTGGCCCGCGGCGCGGAGCGGCCCTGATCAACGATCCCCTCGACGCCCATGCCTTCCACGGCGACAACGGGCTGGGCGGGATCGAGCTGCCGCGCAGCCCGCACTCCCCGCCGCCGCGGCCGCCGTCGAGCTGATGCACCGCACCGTCGAGGATTCGCCGGTTCCGGTGACGCTCCTGGCGCTGGGCCCGCTGACCAACGTGGCGCTCTTCCTGCGCGCCTATCCCGCCACCGCGCGGAAGCTCGGCCGCATCGTGTTCATGGGCGGCTCCGCCGGGATCGGCAACGCCACGTCACACGCGGAATTCAATGCCTGGCATGATCCCGAAGCGCTGGCCGTCGTAATTCACAGCGGCATCCCCACCGTCATGTACGGCCTCGATGTCTTCGTGCAGGCGACAGTGGAGCCCGGGCAGTACCTTCCGCTGAAGGACGCGCCCGACGACGGCGTCCGGCTGGTCGGCGGGCTCCTCGCCGTCGGCGGACTGCGCGGCGGGACGGAGCCGCAGCCGGTGACCATCGGCGACGCCGGCGCTGCGTGCCTGGTCGCGGTGCCCGAAACCGTTGAGCTCCAGCGGTATCCGGTGCGGGTGGAACTTACCGGGCACAGCCGCGGCCAAACGCTGGTGGACCGGCGCCTGCAGCCTGGGGAAAGCGAGCACCATGGCACGGCCGGCCCGGTGCCCGTCATCGACGTCGCGGTGGGTTTGGACCACCGGCTGATGACCGGGACGTTCCTGAACACCGTGCAGCTGCCCGCCGTCGTGAACCGTTAGCTGCGGCGGATCGGCGGCCAAGGTCCGCGGTTGGGCCCGCCGGTTCACGGCCCCTAGTGGTACAGGCCACTGCAAGGCACCCTTGTTCCACGGCACCGGACGCCCCTAGGCTGGACGGGGCCGCCGTCGTCCCGTCACTTCCCTTCATCCTCCCCCCTGAACTAAGCCCAGGAGCACTGTTGAGCACTCCCCCCAGGGCCGGCGCACGCCCCGGTTACCGTCCCGGGTTCAAGTACGTCCTGATGCTGGGCGCCCTCGCGGCGCTTCCGGCCGTCACGACGGACATGTACCTGCCGTCGCTGCCCACCGTCGCGTCGGAGCTGAACACCAGCCAAGCGGCAGCGCAGTTCACGATGTCCGGCACGCTCATTGGCGCCGCCGTCGGACAGCTCGTCATTGGCCCGTTCTCCGACCGGTTTGGCCGCCGCCTGCCGCTGCTGATCGGCATTAGCCTCCACGTCATCGTGTCCCTGCTCTGCGCCGTCGCGCCGGACATCGGTACGCTCATTGGACTGCGGATCCTGCAGGGTTTCTTCAACGCCGCCGCCGGGGTGGTGGCGATCGCCGTCATCCGGGACCGCTTTGTTGGTTCGGACGCCGCCCGGCTGCTGTCGCGGCTGATGCTGGTCATTGGACTGGCCCTGCTGCTGGCGCCCACGATCGGCCAGGCAGTGGCGGGTATCTGGCAGTGGCGGGCCGTGTTCGTGGCCCTGGCCCTGATTGGACTGGTGCTCGTGGTGATCGTTTGGCGGTTCATGCCCGAAACGCTGCCCGCGGACCGGCGGCACCGCAGCGGAGGAGCCGGTGCCTTCCGCGGCTACGGGGTGCTGCTGCGGGACCGGCATTTCCTGGCCCTGGCTTTCATTCCCGGCCTGGGCATGGCCGTCATCATGAGCTACGTGGTAGGTTCCCCGTTCGTGTTCCAGGACGAATACGGCCTGACCCCCGGGCAGTACGCCTTGGTTTTCGCCATCAACGGCGCCGGCATGGTTCTCTCCGCGCAGGCCAACGCCGCCCTGGTCCACCGGTCCTCGCCTACGCGCATCATGCGTGTCACCGTCCCCGTACTGCTGGGGCTGTCCCTGCTGCTTCCGGTTCTTATCGTCACCGGGCTCGGCGGAGTGTTCGGCCTGGCTGCGGGCCTGTGGCTGGTGCTGGGCATGCACGGCCTGATCGCCGCGAACGCCACCGTGAGCGCACTGGGCAACTACGGCCACATGGCCGGTTCCGCAGCGGCCCTGATCGGTGCCCTGCAGGTGGGCGTTGCCGGCGTCGTCAGTCCGCTGGTGGGGGTGTTTGGCGGCGGGGCGCTGGCCATGTCCGGCGTGATCATCGGCTGCTGCCTGGCGATGATGCTCATCCTGGCCGTCGCCACGCCGGCCTACCGCCGCGGCGGCGTTGCCAAGCTGGACGGCCCTGCCGCTTCGCAGGAACCCGAGGCTGCGGCCGGCGCCGCTGCCGAGGCGGAGCTGCCTGAGCGGTAGGGCCGCCGCCGGCGCGGTCGAGTGTCTGGATCGTGTCCCACCGCCCCGCCGAGTGTCGGGATCATTCCCCACCGCTCCGCCGAGTGTCGGGATCATGCCCCACCGCCCCGCCGAGTGTCGAGATCATTCCCCACCGCCCCGCCGAGTGTCGAGATTTTGCACCAAATCGCGAGTTTTTCCGGCATGAGCTCGACACTGGAACGGGCTAAGGGCCACCGTCCCGTCACTCGATGCGCCTCGCTCCCGAGCCCTCGATACGCCGGCCGCTTGAAGTCCGGTGCGGCGAAGAATGACCGGCACTGTGCCGCGGCTACACTGTGACGTGGCTATCACCGCCGCGGCGCCGGTGACGCCCGGCCGATATCGAACGCCCGGCGTCAACCGGACGGCTCCGGCGCAAAGGATTCCAGAGACAGGACACTTTCCGCATGTATTCCGATCTGCCCGCTGACCAGCTCGAGCGATACGCCAGCAGCCAAACCCGGCCGGAGGACTTCACCGGGTTCTGGACGGAAACCCTGGAAGAGGCCCGCTCCCATCCGCTCAATCTGCGGGTCACCGCAGAGCCCACGGTGCTGGAAGCGGTTGACGTCTACGACGTCGTGTTCGCCGGCTGGAACGGGGAACCGGTGCACGCCTGGCTGCGGGTGCCGCACGGCGCCGCCGGGCCGCTGCCCTGTGTGGTGGAATACGTCGGTTACGGCGGAGGGCGCGGCGAGGCCCACGAAAACCTGCTGTGGGCCGGCGCCGGTTTCGCGCACCTACACATGGACACGCGCGGCCAGGGCGCAACCTGGAGCAAAGGCGCGACGCCGGACGGCGCCGGCAGCGCCGGCCCGCAGGTCCCCGGCGTCATGACCCGCGGCATCCTGGATCCGCAGACCTATTATTACCGCCGGCTGTTCACCGATGCCGTCCGCGCGGTTCAGGCGGCGCGCGAGCTCGCCGTCGTCGACCCGGGCCGGGTGGCCGTGACCGGCATCAGCCAGGGCGGCGGCGTCGCCCTGGCCGCGGCGGCCCTCTGCCCGGATCTGCGGGCAGCCGTGGTGCGGGTACCGTTCCTCACCGATTTCCCCCGTGCCCTGCAAATCACCGACGCCTACCCCTACCGGGAAGTCCGGGACTTCCTCGCCGTCCACCGCACCGAAGCGGCGCGGGCGCAGCAGACCCTGCGCTACTTCGACGGCGTCAACTTCGCCGCGCAGGCCACGGTCCCGGCTCTGTTCACGGCCGGATTGATGGATGCGACCACTCCTCCGTCCACCGTGTACGCCGCCTACAACGCTTACGCCGGGCCCAAGCAGATCACCGCATGGCCGTTCAACGGGCACGAGGGCGGAGGTTCCGAGGACGACGTCGCCGCCGTCCGCTTCCTGCGCGACATGACGGCCGGGATTCGCACCGAGGAAGAGTCAGAGGCCACGGCCGCGGCCGGCTCGGTGGTTGCCGGTTAACTGAGCGCGCAGCAGGTGGGCGGCTGGCCGGTGGTTAGGCTGTATCGAACTAGCCGATGGCGAAGGAAACTGCGACGAGGGCGGCCAGGACCACGGCCCGGACCGCTACCGCCCTCCTGCCGGGTTCCTTCTTCGGTTTCTTCCTCAGCTGCTTCCGCGGCTTCGTCCGGAGCGGGCCGGTATTCCCGGGTTCCGCAGTGCCCGGTTCCACGCCGTCGTCTTCCGGATCCGGAAAATCCAGTAGCCCCGCATGGGAGGGCAGCTGCGGCCAGCGGATGACCGTTCCGGCAACTGCGGCGGCCAGAGCCGCCATGGCCAGCACCCACAGCAGGATGGTGCCGGTGTTCCATGTCACCACGAGGCGGAAAAAGACGGCGACGGCGGCTGCGTCCAGCACGCTCGAAAGCAGTGCCATCCGGCTGATGCCGGCATCCCGCCCACCCAAATTCCACGCGGACCGGGCCACGGCCAGGCAGGTCACCACGAGAACTCCGGCAAGCAGCCAGGAAATTAGGGAAACTGCCATTACAAGCCCTCCTTCAGCAGGGTCAGAGCGGCTTCTTCCTGGCCGGAACTCACGTTGGAGAAGATCAGCGCTGCCCGGCCGGCGCCGCGGTCCAGCGCCGCCATCGCAGCGAACCCTCCGGTCTGGCCGTTGTGCCAGGTCGCGGCCCGGGCCGGTGGTTCGGACGGGGCCTGGGTGAACCAGGCCAGGCCCACCCGTTCGCCGTCGTCGCCGGAGTCCCACTGCGGATTCAGGGCTTTGGCGCCGGGGGCGGTGCCATCCAGCAGCGCCTGGGCGTAAGTAGCCATGTCGGCGGCAGTGGACCGGATGCCGCCGGCCGGAGCGGTACCGTTGGCGGTCCAGGCCGCCTGGCCCAGCCCGGCGGCACTGCGGCCGGCCGGAGCGCCGGGGCGCAGGTTGTCCACCGTCACCGGCGCATAGGTATCCGTCATATCCAGCGGGCCCAGGATGCGCTGCTGCAGCAGTTCGGCGTAACTCGTGCCGGCAGCCTTTGCGAGGAGCTGGCCCAGAAAGGCATAGCCGAGGTTCGAGTAGTCCACGCTGCCCCGCCCGCCCACCGGGGCGGACTGCGCCCGCTCCAGGATCTCGGCCGGTGAGGCCGTGTACGGGTCGCGGTGCAGATAGGTTCCCAGCAGGGCGGAGACCATGGAGGCGGGATCCGGAGCAAGCCGGGGAAGCCCGGAGCGGTGACTCGCCAGCTCCGCCAGGGTGACGGTGCCAATCTCCGCGTCCGGGTCGGCCAGATCGGGTCCCATAATGTCCGCGACGGTCGTCTCCAGGGTAAGTTCGCCCCGGTCGACGGCGTCCGCCAGGAGCGCGGCCGTGAAGGTCTTGGAGATCGAGCCAATTTCGAACTCGGTCTGCTCATCGGCGCCGAACCCGGCGAACCGGGCCTCGCCGCCCTCCAGGTAAACCACGCTGACTCTGTCCGCGGGATTCTTCAGCAGGGGGCGGACGGCTTCGGCCAGTGCGGTGTCACCGGAGACGTCCGGCGACAGCCGCGGAGTCCACGGTGCCGCCAGCAGTCCGCAGGCCAGAACAGCCGCGGCGGCCAGGATTCCTGCAACCCTGCGTCGTTGAATTCCCATGTCAGGCACCTCCGGTTGCAGCGGTCAGAATGGCCAGCAGCGGAATAACCCGGGCCGGCGGTATTTGGTAGCGGGAGCGGGCATGCGGGGCGAGCCACCCCGCGGCAGTCAACTGGTGCACGTGATGGTAGATCTGCCCGGAGGTCCCGGATTCCAGCTCCTCCACCAATCCGGCCACTGTCTCGGTTCCGCCGAGCACCGCGCGAAGGATCGTCAGCCGGACCGGGTGGCTCAGGGCGGCCAGGGAGTCGGCGAACCGGGCCCAGTCGACGTCGAGCAGGTGCTCGGTTTCCAATCCGTACTGGTACTCATAACGGGCACCGGCCGCGGTAGCGGCGGTCCCTGCGAAAAGGACCGCCCCGGGGTCCGGATACCGGTCCCGCATTCCGTTGAGCGCCCAAAACACATCGGCCTCGTCTACTGCCGGTGCCGGCGCCGTTTCCCGGCTTTGCTGTTCCAGGGCGGCGACGCGCTCTTCGAGCTCCCGCAGCCGGTTCTCAGTGGAAGTCATGCCTCAGAATTACGGATTCTCGGACCAATTACAAGTATTTCGTAAATATTCCGGAATCGCTAGAGATCCACGTCGGTCGTGCCGCTCAGAGCCCGCCTCGCCCCGCCGAGAGTAGACATCGTGCCGCTTCGGTGCACCGAGTGTAGACATCCTGCCGCTTCGTTGCACCGAGTGTAGACATCGTGCCGCTTCGTTGCACCGAGTGTAGACATCGTGCCGCTTTCACACGGGCTAAATCAACCGGTTAGTGCAACGCGGGTTTAGGCTGCTGCAGGTTGCAGCAGCTCAGCAAGTTTCTGAGCCGGTGTCGCCAGCCCGAGGGTCGGGCGGGGCCGCCGGTTCAAGGAGTCCTGGACCTTGCGCAGATCGGCTTTGGTATACACGCTCAAATCCGTATCCTTCTCGAACCAGTGCCGCAGTAATCGGTTCGTGTTCTCGTTCGTTCCGCGTTGCCAAGGCGAATGCGGATCACAGAAATAGACCGGCGCCCCGAGCTCTGCAGTGATCTGCCTGTGCTTGACCATTTCCGAGCCCCGGTCCCAGGTCACCGTGCGCAGCAGGTCCGCCGGCAGGTGCTTCATCGCCGCGATCATGGCCTCCGCGACCGCTTCGGAGGTATGCCGTTCGGGAAGGTGCAGCAGGATCGTGAATCTGGTCGAGCGTTCCACCAGCGTGCCGATCGCTGAGCGGGAGCCGGTTCCGACGATCAGGTCCCCTTCCCAATGCCCCGGCACTGCCCGGTCTTCGGCCTCGGCCGGGCGCTGGCTGATCGTGAACGCGTCAGAGAAGAGCTTGCCGCGCCCGGTGGTGTGATCGGTGGTCAACGGTTTGCGGCGGGCCCGCTTTAGGCTCAGGGTGCGGTAAAGGTCCTTGCGGAGCTGGCCCCGGGTTTGAACGTAAAGGCACTGGTAGATCGTTTCGTGGCTGACCTGCATGCTCTTATCATCGGGGAAGTCCTTGGCCAGGACCAACGAAATGAGTTTTGGGCTCCAGCCCTGATCCATCCATTGCGTGATCTGGGTGCAGAGTCCCGGGTTGTCTATGAGTTTGAACGGTTTGGGCCGGTCGGCGCGGATATGGGCGCGGGAGTGCGCCATCCCTGCGTGGTAGATCCCGTTGGCGTTGAGGTTGCGTCTGATTTCCCGGCAGATCACGGATTTGTCCCGGCCAATCATGCGCCCGATCTCGGCTTGGCTTTTACCGGCCCGCAGTCCGCACATGATCTCGATCCGTTCGTCCAGGTTTAGCCGGCGTCCCGGGCCGCCGGGTCTATTCGACGGGCCAGGTCTTGCCAGTCCGCCACCACCGGGTCTTTGAACTAGTTTCATTGCACCAGCATCACGCCACCAGTTCCTTGCTCCCATCGCTGACACGCCCATGAGCTCGCACGCTCTGGTCAGGGAGACGCCGGAACAGATCAGGTCGTAAAACCGGTCCTTGAAATCTTGGCTGAAGGGGTAACCGCTGGGCATCGCATCGCTCCTGTATTTTCAGAGCGTTGCATTGACCATATGACTCTGCCACGCGGAATCCCGCATCAGCCCGACACTCGACGGAGCGAAGAGACGTTATCCCGACACTCGATGTCGGCGCTGAGGCGTTTGCACGCATCGGTGCGCCGAGTGTCGACATCGTGCCGCTTCGGTGCACCGAGTGTAGACATCCTGCCGCTTTCACACGCGGAATCCCGCATCAGCCCGACAATGGACGGAGCGAAGGAACGTTATCCCGACACTCGGCCACGCGCAGACCGCGCCTGGGCCCGGGGAACCAGCACACCAAACCCCACAAACGCGGCGGTCCAGAGAACCAGTCCGACCACCAGGAACGTCCCCACTATGGCCAAGTAGTCCGAAGCCGTCCGCGTCGGAAACCAGCCGCTGAGAAAGAGCAGCGGCAGGACAGTGCCCACCATCAGGGCAAAGTGAACCACCGTTTGCCGAAGAAGCGTCCACTTCTCCACGTCATAGAGCACGGATGCCGCCGACACCACCCCGAAGATGAGCGCGGCGAACAGCGTGCTCCGCCCGTCCGCCGTCTGCCCCTGCGCATAAAGCGCAGCAGAGATCCCCGACATGATGACGAGCGGAATTCCGCCTCTTAGTGCTGCCTGCCCCCAGAGCTTCATGCGCCCAACCTACCGGCCGGAACACGCACCCTGCCGCATCCGGGAGTCACCGCGCCGTCGCGGCGGCCCGCCGGTAACGCTGCAGCACGTCCGGGGCGGCAACAGCCTCCACCACGGTTTCGCTCGCCGCCGTCCACTCCGGCCATCCACCCGTGAGAACGGCCGCAGCCTGCCGGGCGGCGCCGTCGGCCACGTATTCCCCCGGAGACGGCACGGTTACGGGAAGGCCAAACACTGCGGAGACGGCCTGCTGCATCGCTTCGGAGCGGGCGGCGCCACCGACCAGGATCACGCGCCGCGCCTCGATGCCCAGGTCCTGCAGCGCCTGCAGCCCGTCCGCCAGCGAACAGGCCACGCCTTCGACGGCGGCGCGGGCCAGGTTTGCCGGCGTGAAGTTCGCCAGGGTCATGCCCTGCAGTGACCCGGTTGCCTCGGGAAGGTTCGGGGTCCGCTCCCCCTCGAAATACGGCACCATGCTCAGCCCGCCGGCGCCGGCCGGTGCGCTGAGCGCCAGCCGGGTCAGCTCCGAAAGATCCACGGAGAGCAGTGCGGCGGTGGCGTCCAGGACCCGCGAGGCGTTGAGCGTGGCCGCCAGCGGCAGGAAATGCCCGGTGGCATCGGCAAATCCGGCCACCAGGCCGGTGGCGTCTGCGGAGGGATCCTCCGTCACCGCAAACACGGTGCCGGAGGTCCCCACGGAAACGATTACGTCGCCGACGCCGGCCCCCACACCCAGCGCGGCTCCGGCGTTGTCCCCGGTACCCGGAGCAATGACGGCGCCCGACGGCGTCCGCTGGTCCGCCTCCAGCGGCCCCAAAACCCGCGGCAGCAGCGGCACATGACCGAGGGTCTGTTCCAGCACGGCGGGAAGATACTCCCCGGTGGCCGGTGACCAGTAGCCGGTCCCGGACGCGTCCGAGCGGTCGGTGCGCAGCGCCTCAAGTCCGGCACGGCCGCTGCCCGGGCCGTATCCCGCCAGCCGCCAGCTCAGCCAGTCGTGCGGCAGGCAGACCGCCGCCGTGCGGGCAGCATTTTCCGGTTCGTTCTCCGCCAGCCAGCGCAGCTTGGCAGCGGTAATGGAGGCGACCGGAACGGTGCCGGTCTCCTCCGCCCAGTACCGGGCGCCGTCGGGTCCGGCGTCGGAAATCATCTTCGCGGCCGCTGCCGCCGACCGCACGTCGTTCCACAGCAGGGCCGGGCGGACCACGGCGCCGTCCTCATCCAGGCAGACCATGCCGTGCTGCTGGCCGGAGACCGCCACCGCGTCCACGTCGTCGAGTCCGCCGGCCGCCTGCAGCGCCTCCTGCAGGGCAGCCCACCAGACCTCCGGATCGATTTCGGTGCCGTTGGCGTGCCGGGCGGTGCCGGAACGGACCAGGGCGCCGGTGGCGGCGTCCCGGATCACCACTTTGCAGGATTGGGTGGAGCTGTCCACTCCGGCGACCAGTGCCATGGCGGTACCTTTCGTCGTTCGTCAAAGTTCGCGGTGCCGGACACCAGCGGCCCGGACACCAGGGGGCCGGACACCGCGACGCCGGGCCCGTGGCAACGGACCCGGCGGCAGGGCGGCAGCGCCTTAGCGGGCGCCCATGAGGTGTTCCAGCGCGAGCTGATTCAGCCGGACAAAACCGAAGGAGCGCCCGGCGGCCTTCTCGGCGTCGAAATCCTCGAAGGATGCCGTGTCCGCGAGGAAATCCGCGGTGCTTTCGCCGGCCGCCAGGGTGGGCTGCGCCAGTTCAAACACACCGGAGGTGGCCAGGGCTTCCTGGACCTCGGGGTCGGCGCGGAAAGCCAGGGCGCGTTCCTTGAGCAGCAGGTACATGGACATGTTGGCCTGCGCCGAGGCCCAGACGCCGTCGTAGCCTTCGGTGCGGGAGGGCTTGTAGTCGAAGTGCCGCGGGCCGTCGTACGCCGGACCGCCGTTGGGGAACCCGTTTTCCAGCAGGTCCACCGTGAAGAAGGCGCTGGTGAGGTCGCCGTGGCCGAACACCAGGTCCTGGTCGAATTTGATCGACTTCTGGCCGTTGAGGTCAATGTGGAAGAGCTTGCCGGCCCACAGCGCCTGGGCGATGCCGTGGTTGAAGTTCAGCCCGGCCATCTGCTCGTGGCCGGTCTCCGGGTTCAGGCCGACAATGTCGCCGTGCTCGAGTTCGTTGATGAAGGCCAGGGCATGGCCGACAGTGGGCAGGAAGATGTCGCCGCGGGGTTCGTTGGGCTTGGGCTCCAGCGCCAGGCGCAGGTTGTAACCCTTCTCCTTGACGTAGCCGGCGACGGTGTCAACGCCCTCCTTCATCCGGTCGTAGGCGGCGGCAAAATCCTTGGAACCGTCGTATTCGGAGCCCTCGCGTCCGCCCCACATGACGAAGGTTTCGGCACCCATTTCGGCGGCCAGGTCCATGTTGGCCATGACTTTGCGCAGCGCGAAGCGGCGGATGGAACGGTCGTTGGAGGTGAATCCTCCGTCCTTGAACACCGGATGGCTGAACAGGTTGGTGGTCACCATGGGAACCTTCAGGCCGGTCTCGGCCAGGGCTGCCTGGAAGTTCTTCAGGATCTGCTCCCGCTCGGATGCCGTGGCGTTGAACGGAATCAGGTCATTGTCGTGGAACGTGATGCCGTACGCCCCCAGGTCGGAGAGCCGGTGCACGGCCTCCACCGGGTCCAGGTCGGCGCGGGTGGGAACACCGAACGGGTCGTTGCCGGTCCAGCCCACAGTCCAGAGGCCAAAGGTAAAACGGTCGGATGGTGAGGGCGTCGTTGTCACAGTTCACTCCAAAAGCCGGTATTAGTTGGGAACAACAACTTATGGCGGTATGCACGTTCTGTCAATGGTTTTTTCCAACCCTTCTGCGCCCTGAAAGCGTTCTTCGTGGGATTCCTCATCCCTGACAACAAAACGGACCAAACGGCGGCGGACGGGGTTAGGCTGAGAAACCGGGCCGCTTGGCTGCTCCGGCAGCAGGCCCGGCCCGGACACCACCTCCAGCAGAAACGGCAGCAGCATGAGCACCGGCACTTCCTCCGGCACGGAGAGCATCCGCGCCCAAAATTTGTCACGGATCCTGACGCTGCTGCACCGCCGCGGACCGCTCTCCCGTGCCGACCTGACCCGGCTCTGCGGTTACAACCGTTCCACCGTGGGGGCCCTCGTGACCGAACTCGGCGAACTGGGACTTGCCTATGAAACTGATCCGCCGGCGCTCAAGCGGGTGGGACGGCCAAGCCCACTGGTCCACGCCAACGAACGCGTTGCCGCCATTGCGGTGCATCCCGACGTCGACGCCGTCACGGTGGGCGTGGTCGGGCTGGGCGGCACGGTGCACCGCCGGGTGCGCTACGATGCCGGGTCACCCCCCACGGTGTCCGACACGGTCAACATTTCCCGGGCGGTGGTCGAGGGCATGCAGACGGAACTGGCCGGCATGACCCGCGTCGCAGGGGTCGGAGCCGCCGTGCCCGGGCTGGTTAACAACACCGACGGCACCGTGCTGCTGGCACCGCACCTCAAATGGTCCGATGAGCCCCTCGCCGCGGCGCTCAGCGCCGGACTGGGCCTGGCGGCCCGCGCCGCGAATGACGCCAACCTCGGTTCGCTGGCCGAAAGCCTCTTCGGCGCCGCCGTGGGAGCGTCCGACGTCGTGTACCTCAACGGCAGTGCCAGCGGTATCGGCGGCGGCGCCGTGGTGGGTGGCGTACCGCTCCGCGGAGCCAGCGGATATGCCGGGGAACTCGGGCACACCGTCGTGACGCCCGGCGGGAGCCCCTGCCACTGCGGCCGCACCGGATGCCTGGAAACGGAGGTCAGCCTGGGCAGGCTGTTGGCCGTCCTGGGACTCGAACACGCCGACCAGGACCAGCTCGAAGCCGCCATGGTCCGGGACAGCTCCCCCGCCCTGATCGCCGAAACCCACCGGCAGCTGGACCTGCTTGCCGTGGCGCTGACCAATTTCGTGAACATTTTCAACCCGGGCATCATCGTGCTCGGCGGCTTCCTGGGCGTCCTGCACTCCTTCGCCCCGGGCCGGCTGGAGGCCGCCGTGGCCGCCGGCGCCATCGGCGGCCTGGGCAGCGGCGTGTCCATCCGCCGGGCGGCCCTCGGCACCGAGCTGCTGCTGGTGGGCGCGGCGGAACTGGTGTTCGCCGGGCTGCTGGCGGATCCGGCCTCGGTGGGCGCGCTGCCGGTGCCCGCGGCGGGCTGACCCCGGCTGCCCGGCGCAGTTGCCCGGCTCCCCGCTATGCGGGGCGAGCTTCCGGTCCCCGGTTGTACAGATAACGGGCTTCCGGTCCCCCGGTTGTACAGATAACGGGCTTCCGGTCCCCCGGTTGTACAGCTAACGGGCTTCCGGTCCCTCCGTTGTACAGCTAACGGGCTTCCGGTCCCTCCGTTGTACAGCTAACGGGCTTTCGGCCGCCGGATAGGCCCATTATCTGTACTACGGAGCCGCCCCCGCCTGGTCAGCGCCCACCGCCCAGTCCGCGCGAGGCCCGGCTGCACCGGTCGCCGCCCCGGCCGAGTCAGGCCCGCCGCCCGGTCCGGGCGAGGACCAGGCTGCACCGGTCTCCGCCGTCGGGAACCGAAACCGGCGGACCGAAGAGCCCGGGCGCGTAAGCCTGCTCCCCGAACATATCCATCGCGGCGTCCACGGCCTCCAGATCCGCGCCGGTGAGCCCGGCGTCCAGTCCCTGCGACACAGCCAGGTCCCAGCGGTGCACCACCAGATCGACCCCGTAAAACCCGGCAAGCCAACCGCCGACGGTATCCGGGCCTAACCAGCCGTCGAACTGCTTCCCGGCGATGGCGGAATCGGCCAGCAGCCCGGACACGAGCCGTTCGTGGCTGCGCCAGATTCGGCCGGGATCATCGCCGTCGGGCATCTGGCCGGCCAGGCCGTGCCCGGCCAGGAACTCCAGCTGGGTGGACACCACGTGGTCCACGATGTCCCGCGCCGCCCACTCAGCGCACGGGGTGGCAGCGTTCCAATCCCCGGTCCGGGCCACCACTGAGCTGAACGCATCCGCACGGGTGCGCCACATTTCCAAGGCTGTTTCCATGATTCCCTCCACGTTTGCGCCGGTCTGGGCTAGGTTTTCCTCAACCTATCCGGCGTTCGGACGGGTGTCTTGAACGAATCCGACAGTCACCAAGGTGCGTGCAATGTTCGACGACGGCGGCATCAGTGAGATTGGCCGGGGCCACCTCCGCGGTGCGGGCGACCGGTCGTTCACCATCTACCGCTACGACCCCGCGCCGCCATCACAGCAGTGGCTGCGGGTTTTCTGGATTCCGGTGTGGGAGGTCCCCGGGGGCGAAGTCCGGGAACAACGAATCCTCACCTATCCCGTGTGCCTGCTGAGCATCTCCGCGGAGTATGCGCGGCTGGTCGGGCCCAGGATGACGGCGGCCCGGGTGCCGCTGACGGGCAGCGGCTGGACGTTCGGGGTCATGCTCCGGCCCGGCGCCGGGCGGACACTGCTGGGCCGGGATGTCTCCGCACTAACGAACCGGCACCTGGACCTGGCGGAGATCCCGCTCCTGGCCGGGGTGGTATCCGGCATACGGACGCTCATGCGGGAGCAGCCGGGCCTTCCCGCGGCACACGCCGCGGCACGCGCCCTGCTGGAGGAGCGGTTCTCCCTGCTCGGCCCGGTCGACTCCGGGGCGGCACTGATCAACCGCGTGGTGGCCCGGGTGGAGGAAGACCCGGGCATCACCACGGTGGCTGCCCTCTGCGGCGCCTTCGGCCTGAAGGAGCGGACCCTGCAGCGGCTGTGCAGCCGGTACCTGGGCCTGACTCCCCGGTGGCTGATCCGTCAGCGGCGGCTGCAGGACGCCGGCCAGGCGCTGCGTTCCGGCGCGGGGTCGCTCAGCGCGATCGCGGCCGGCCTCGGATATGCGGACCAGGCACACTTTTCCCGCAACTTCCGCCGTGCCACCGGATGGACCCCCGGCGAGTTCGCGGAGCTGGCTAATCCGCTGGGCAACGGCGGGCGCGGTTAGGCTGCCCGTCCCCTTAGGTGCGTCCTATGGAACCAGGGCTCACTCCGCCCGAGGGCTCCGTCGGAAGACCGCGGCCTGAACGGCCAGCAGGATGACAGTTCCCAGCAGTCCGGCAGCGGTCAACGAAGGCCCCAGCGTGTACAGGTTCAGCCGCAGCACTTCGGATTGTGTCTCGGGTATTCCGCTTTCGTCCCACGGCGAAGCGGTGAACCCGAAAAGCCATGCCATCCCCACGGCCAGCATCAGTGCCACCAGAGCCCAGGCCGCCCAGAGGCTCAGATTGCGGCGGTGCACCGCCGGCGGATCAGAAGGACTCTGAGCAAAAACTTCACCGTTAGCCCTGACGGAGTCCGGGTTTTCATCGGAGTCGAGGGACGTTCCCGGCGGCTGAGCGGCTTCAATCCGGCGGCCGCTGCCGTCGTCGACGACTTCCACCCAACTCTCACCGGAGCCGGGTTCGGGCCGGGCATAATGCCGGTAATCCTCTTCGGGCGTGTGCTTGGAATTCCCCATGCGGGGAGCCTATGGCATTGCGCGTGTCCCGGAACACAACACGCGCGTACCCCCGCCGCGCATCTCCGCTTCCGTGACAAACATCGATCCCGCAGCAGTGGCCACTGTGTCACGGCCCCACCCGGCTGCCCTGTGTTGTCCCAGCCGCGTAACGATCCCTGCCTGGCTAGCAGATGCCGCGTTGGGAGACTGAAAGCAGACCCTGCCTGGCCTTCTCGGTCATGGTGTCGGAGATTTCTGCCGGTTCGGCGCAGGTCCTGGAACCGGAGGAACTACACCCGGCTGCTCGAGGTACTGTTCCCCAGTTCTACGGAGGCCTGGGTCCCCAGTTCTACGGAGGCCTGGGCCGAGCAGCGGGCGGTCCGCATCTGATGGCGCTTTCCGTTGCGGCTTGAGGGACACACTGGCTGGTAGGGTCATCCTCGACCGGCACAACCACCATTGGAATGGACCCCCATTGATTACTGACACCGACCCGTTGCTGCCCAACGCCGTAACCGAGATGAGCGCGTACGACCAGCAGGTTTGGGACAGTCTCAATAATCATTGGAAGCGCCGCAGCAACCGCCGGGGCCTGCCGAACTGGGCTAATTCGGCAATTAGTCGCAGCGGTGAAGTAGCGGAAAGCGCCGGGCGGCGGGTAGTAGCTGCCATGCCTGACAGGGTCAGGAACCCATCCACCGTGCCGGCGGCGCGGTGGCTGATGCAGCCACGCGGCCTGCCATTGAAAGTGCGGTCGCCATGCTGGAGTTGTTCAACGCTTGGGCACTTGAGCTCAACGATCCCAAGAGCGTCGAGAAGCTTGCTCGCAAGCGTGGCCTTGATATCAACAGCTTCAGCGAGCTGCGACAGCAAGACCTGAAGGTCTGCGATCGATTGTTGACGCTAAACACCCTCAGGTGGCGGAGCGCCGGCGCTCTCGAAGGCGGAGCGATGGGCGTGCTGGCGATGGTACCGGTCGCGGGAATCCCAGTCGCGATGACGGCAGACATACTCGTCGTTCAGGTGCTCAGTACCTCTATCGCAACCCAGATAGCGTACTCCTACGGCTATGACGCGAAAGACCCCGACGAACAAGCTTTCATCCAGCGTCTCGTTAACAGATCCTTCATGGCGCAGGCAGCAAAAGCCAAACCGATAATGGACGCCGCGAACGCTGCGGGCGCCTTAAAGGGAAGGGTGAGATGGTCCGACAAGCTCCGCACTGATCATCGACTCGTGGCCGTGCTTGAGAAATTGATGAAGCAGCTTGGGCCGGCCGGATCCCGGGTGCCTGTTCAGAGTGTTGCCAAGGTTGTACCCTTCGTCGGTATCCTGATCGGCGCCGGCACCAATGCCACGGTTCTTGGTGCTGTGGCCGCGGACGCCCAGAGGTACTGCCAGACACGTTTCCTCTGCGAGAAATACGGCCTGCGCCTGCCTGCTGCACTTGCAACCGATCCCGTGGACGAGGTTGTAGGTGACGTAACAGCAGGAGCCGGAGGGTCGGCGCGGGGAACTGGAGCATCCGTTCCGATGCCCGACTTCAGCTAACGGGCGGTAAACCCGGGCGCCATCTGCGCCATCTGCGCGGCCGACACGGTATCGCGTGCTGCGGCACCGACACCTATGAGAGTGGCCGACGACGGCCCGCACCAGTCCCCGTAACCCAGGAAAAACAGGGCCGGGCTGTCGGCCGAGCGGGTGGGCAGCGCCGGGTCCGTTGCGGGAACGCCGTTGCGCGTAGTCAGATCCAGGGCCTGCAGGTGCTGCAGATCCGGGCGGAAGCCGGTGCACCAGATAACCACATCTGCATCCAGCTGCTCCCTGTCCTCCCACTGCACCCCGTCAGGGACGAACCGGGAGAACATCGGCCGGGCCCGCAGCAGGCCGGCGTCCCGGGCTTTCCGCACCGCGGGCACGGCCACAATGTCGCCCAGATCGGCGACGCCGGCCGGTGCCGGCTCCCCTGCCGCGAGGGCTCTGACGCGCCGGGTGGCGATGTCGAACAGCGCCCGGCCGTCGACGTCGTCGGGCAGGTAGCGCGGCGGATGCCGGGTCACCCAGGTGACTGCCGCCGCCTGGGCAAGGTCCGCGGCGATCTGCGCTCCCGAGTTGCCGCCGCCCACGACCACCACATTTCGTCCGGCATACGGTTCCGGCCCGCGGTAGTCCGCGGTGTGCAGCTGCTGTCCCGTGAACCGGTTGCTGCCGGGCACCAGCGGAACGTACGGACGGCTCCAGCTGCCGGTGGCGTTGATGACCACCCGGCTGGTCCACTGGCCGCGGTCGGTGTCCGTGAGGTATCCGCCGCCCGTTGCCGCCCGCACGGACGCCACCCGCACGGGTCGGTGCACCGGGAGCTTGTACCGGCCTTCATAGGTGCGCAGATACTGCGCAACGTGGTCTGCCGAGGGGTTGCCCCCGCCCTCCCAACCGGGCATGGGGTAGCCGGGCAGGGAACTGTAGGCAGCCGGGGAAAACAGCTCCAGGCTGCTCCAGTAGTGCTGCCACGCCCCGCCGGTCTCCGGATTGGCATCGAGGATGGCAAAGGATGGCGCCGGCCCGGACCTGCCGGAGGCCTCGTCCCGCCGCAACCGGTTCAAGTAGTAGCCGGCAGCGAGACCGGCCTGCCCTCCGCCGATCACCAGGACGTCGACGTCCTGCAACGGTGCGGCGGGCATCAGGTCCCCTGTGCTGCGGAGCGGCCGTGTTCCAGGCCGGTGGGGATGCCGAGGAACTGCGGTTCGGGCGTGCTGCAGCACGAGGATGCCGTTTCCGCTTCTGCCGTCGTGTCCGCATCCGTGGCACAGCACGACGACGACGCCGGTTCCGGTTCGGGCGTGCCGCAGGGGAGGCAGCCTCCCCGGCCGCGGGTGCCGGCGCCGTGACACAGCAGGAAGCTTCGACCGGTCCGTCAGCCGGTGCATCGCAGCTGCCGCCTAGGTCGGTGGAGCAGACGCCGGTTTCGGGCAGGACGAGCTGTACGTCGTCGGCGGCCTGCTGGTCTCCGGCCAGGGCGGCGGCGATGGAGCGCACCTGCTCGTAGCCGGTGGCCATCAGGAACGTGGGGGCCCGGCCGTAGGACTTCATGCCGACAATATAGAAGTCCTTGTCCGGGTGGGACAGCAGCTTGGCGCCGTGCGGTGCCACGGTGCCACAGCTGTGCAACTCGGGGTCGATCAGTGGACCGAGCTCCCGCGGCGCCTCCACCACGGGGTCAAGGTCGAGCCGGAGTTCGCGCAGCAGGTCCAGATTCGGGCGGAAGCCGGTGGCCGGAACCAGCAGGTCCACGTCCAGCTGCTTCTCGCCGGCCGGCGTGCTGCCGGTGACGGCCAAGGTGTCGGCGGTCTTAAAGCCGGTGATGGTGAAGGAGGTGTGCAGCTCAATCCGGCCGTCCTGCACCAGTGTGCGCAGCCGGCTGCCCAGTGCGCCGCGGGCGGGTAGGCCGTCCAGGTCCCCGCCGCCGTAAACGCCGTTAGCGGAGGCACTGCGGATGACCCAGCTGATCCGGGTACCGGGCTCCTGCTCAGCCAGCTCGCCCAGGGAGAGCAGGGTATTCGCGGCGGAGTGCCCGGCCCCCACCACCAGGATGTGCTTGCCGGCGAACCGGTTGCGGTCGCGGCCGAGTACGTCCGGCAGCGGGCCGGTGATGACCCCGGCGGCAGACGCTTCAGCTTCACCGACGGCGGCCAGCCCGGCCTGCCCCAGCGGGTTCGGAGTGTTCCAGGTGCCGGAGGCGTCGATGACGGCGCGGGCCCGGAAGTCGGTGACGGCGCCGTCGGCATCCTGCACCCGGATCAGGAACGGGGTGGTGTCCCGGCCGCTGGTGCGGGTCTTGTCCAGGCCCCCGCGGCTGACGGCGAGCACCCGGGTGGAGGTGTGCAGCGCGTCGGCGATCGCCGGGACCGCGGCCAGCGGTGACAGGTACTGCTCGTGGAGTTCGGCGCCGGTGGGCAGGGTTTCGGCGTCTGGTTCCTGCCACCCCGTGGAGGCGAGCAGGCGGCGGGCGGCGGCGTCGACGTCGTACTGCCACGGCGAGAACAGGCGAATGTGGCCCCAGGACGCGACGGCCGCCGCCGGGGTGTCGCCGGACTCGAAGATGAGCGGGGTCAGGCCGCGTTCCAGCAGTTCGGCGGCGGCGGCCAGGCCCACGGGTCCGGCACCGATCACGGCGACGGGAAGGTTGGACATCTCGGTGTTCTCAGGCATGGGTGTTCTCCTCTAGGCGTGCCCGGGCAGCAGGTCAGCGATCAGGTCTTCGATCCGGGCCTTGATGTTGTCGCGGATGGGCCGGACCGCTTCCACACCCTGCCCGGCGGGGTCCTCGAGTTTCCAGTCCTCGTAGCGTTTGCCGGGGAAGATCGGGCAGGCGTCGCCGCAGCCCATGGTGATCACGACGTCGGATTCCTGCACGGCCTCGGTGGTGAGGATCTTGGGCAGTTCGGCGGACATGTCGATGCCGTCCTCGGCCATCGCGGCCACAGCGGCGGGATTGACGGCGTCGGCGGGTGCGGAGCCGGCGGAGCGGACCTCGACCCGCCCCTCCCCCAGGCTGCGCACGTAGGCGGCGGCCATTTGCGACCGGCCGGCGTTGTGCACGCAGACGAACAGGACGGAGGGCTTGGCTTCGGCGGTTTCGGAGGTGCTCATCGGTTTGTCATTTCTGGAGAGGCGGGTGCGGCTGCGGGCCAGTACTTCTTCTGCGCCCGGAGAGCCACGTAGACCAGGGCGACCAGGACGGGAACTTCGATCAGGGGTCCGACGACGCCGGCCAGCGCCTGCCCGGACGTCACGCCGTAGGTTCCGATCGCCACGGCAATGGCCAGTTCAAAGTTGTTGCCGGCAGCCGTGAACGCCAGCGTGGTGGTCCGGGGATAGCCCAGATTCAGGAGTTTGCCCAGGACCATCCCGGCACCAAACACCACCACAAAGTACACCAGCAGCGGCAGCGCGATCCGCGCCACGTCCAGCGGGTTCGAGGTGATTTCGTCCCCCTGCAGGGCGAACAGCAGCACGATGGTGAACAGCAGTCCGTACAGTGCCCACGGGCCGAGCTTCGGCAGGAAGGTACCCTCGTACCAGTCGCGGCCGCGGGCCTTTTCGCCCAGGGTGCGGGTGAGGAAGCCGGCCAGCAGCGGGATGCCCAGGAAGATCAGGACGCTGGCCGTGATGGCCCAAAAGGAGAACTCCACGCTGGTGGTTTCCAGGCCCAGCCAGCCGGGCAGCACCTGCAGGTAGAACCAGCCCAGGGCGCCGAACGCAAGGACCTGGAACACGGAGTTGACGGCCACCAGGACGGCGGCCGCTTCGCGGTCCCCGCAGGCCAGGTCGTTCCAGATCATCACCATGGCGATGCAGCGGGCCAGGCCCACAATGATCAGCCCGGTGCGGTATTCGGGCAGGTCCGGCAGGAAGATCCACGCCAGGACAAACATAAACGCCGGTGCGGCCACCCAGTTCAGCACCAGGGAGGTGACCATCAGCTTCCGGTCCGCGACCACCCTGCGGGTTTCGTTGTAGCGGACCTTGGCCAGCACCGGATACATCATCACCAGCAGGCCGACGGCGATGGGCAGCGACACATTGGCCACCTTGAGCGAGTCCAGGGCCGGTCCGATGCCGGGAACCAGACGGCCCAGCAGCAGGCCGGCAGCCATGGCGGCAATGATCCACACCGGCAGGAACCGGTCCAGGGTCGAGAGCCGGGCGGTAACCTGGCCGGTGTCGGATGGTGCGGGGGCGCTCACGCGGCTCCTCTGGGAGGTTGAGTGGGGGGTCATGGAAACCGGACGACCAGGCCTGCGGCTGAACCGGCAGGCATCGAGGCATATCGATATCCTTCGATACTGAGTATTCGCTCAGACATCGACGTCTGTCAATCCAGGTGCATAATGGACGGGTGACCACCGCTCCCACAGCTCCCGATCCCGTCGCAGAGGCCTGCTGCACGCCGCTGACGTCCGAGCCGCTCAGTGTCGAGGATGCCCAGCGGTTCGCCCAGCTGCTCAAAGCCGTGGCGGAGCCGACGCGGCTGCGCCTGGTGTCCCTCATTGCCGCCCAGGAGAACAAGGAAGCCTGCGTCTGCGATCTCACGGAACCGGTCGGCCTGGGCCAGCCCACGGTGTCGCATCACTTGAAGATCCTGGTGGACGCCGGCATCCTGCACCGCGAAAAGCGCGGCGTGTGGGCCTACTACTCCATCGTCCCCGGGGCCCTGGAACGGGCCGCCGCTGTCCTTGCTCCCCGATAGTGCGGCCAAGGCCGAAACCACTGCGGCAGTTTAGGCTGGAACCGTGAACCCGATGCGTCTTACAGGGACGATGGAACGGCACCAGATTCCCCTCTACCTCCTGGCGATCGCCGCCGGCGGCCTGTTCGGCTGGCTGCTGCCGACAGCCGCGGGCACGCTGGAAACCGCGACCAACCCCGTGCTGGGGCTGCTGCTGTTCGCCACGTTCCTCGGCATACCGTTCGCGAAGATCGGGGCGGCGCTGCGCGACGGCCGGTTCATGGCCACGGTAATGGTGCTGAACTTCCTCATCGTGCCGGCCATCGTCTTCGGACTCTCCCGCTTCGTGGCTAATGACCAGGCCCTGCTTATCGGGGTCATGTTGGTCCTGCTCACCCCCTGCATTGACTACGTCATTGTCTTCTCCGGGCTGGCCGGCGGCGCCAGCGACCGCCTGCTCGCGGCGGCTCCGCTGTTGATGCTCACGCAGATGCTGCTGCTGCCGCTCTACCTGCTGATCTTTGTCGGCCCGGACCTCGTGTCCGTGATCGAACCGGGACCGTTCGTGGAGGCCCTGGTCCTTCTGATCATCATTCCGCTCGCAGCGGCAATGCTCGTCCAGCGGTGGGCCCGCCGTGCCCGGGCGGCGCGCCGTGCTGCGGCGCTGATGCACAACCTCATGGTTCCCCTCATGATGCTGACCCTCGCCGTCGTCATCGGTTCCCAGATTGCCGGCGTGGGGCAGCAACTCCGCTCACTGCTGGCGGTTGTCCCGCTCTATGCCGCGTTCCTGGTTCTCATGGTCCCCATGGGGCTGCTCGCTTCCCGCATCATGCGGCTGGACGCCGGGAGCACGACGGCCGTGGTGTTCAGCGGTGCCACCAGGAATTCGCTCGTCGTCCTGCCCCTGGCTTTGGCCCTGCCCGAGTCCCTGGCGCTGGTGGCCCTGGTGGTCGTGACCCAGACACTCGTTGAGCTCATCGGGATGGTCATCTACGTCAAGGTGCTGCCCGGGCTCATTCGGCGGCCTGCCGCCGGTGCGGGCGCCGCCGGTGCGGCCGGTGCCGCCGGTGCCGCCGGTGCCGCCGGTGCCGCCGGTGCCGCCGGTGCCGCCGGAGTCCGGTCACGCGGCCTGCCCGGCAACTAACGCCGGTTCAGCCGGGAACGGCATCCCCGGCAATCTCCGGAACGAGCCGCTCCGGCCGGAACGGAGCCAGCATGGGATGCCGCCGGCCGGTGAGGATTTCCGGGCCAGCAGCTCGCCGGCGATCAGCCCCAGTGTCGCTCCGGAATGGGTGAACGCCACGTGGCAGCCGGGCAGGGCTGCGAGCTCCCCGAGGACGGGAAGGCCGTCGCCGGGCACCGGCTTCAGCCCGATCCGCCAGCTCTGCGGCACCAAGCGGGGATGCCCGGCCAGCAGCGCGGAGGCCTCATCCACCAGATCCAGCACCACCTGCGGATCCACGGACCAGCCGCCGTCGTCGTCGGGGGTGATTTGCTCCAGATACCAGGTGGAATCCATCGCCAGCCGGGAGCCCGGATGCGGCCGCAGGGACACCCGCGGAGTGTTCAGCACCGCTTTAAGGCTGTGGGCCTTGGGCTCGGTGACCACCAGCATCGCCGGGTCCGATTGATCCGGCAGCGTGACTCCGAGCGGCCCGAGGACGGCCGGGGTGCCCGCGCCGGCGGCCAGCACGACGACGTCGGCCCGGTACAGTCCGGCGGCGGTGCGGATTCCGGCGGCGGCTCCGGCCTCCACTTCGACGCTGGCCGGACCGGCGGCAGTGACCAGGATTCCGCCGCGAAGCGCGAACTCGCGCAACAAATGCCGGATCAAATGCGGGAGACTCACCCAGCCTTCGCCCGGGTTGAACAACACCTCCGGCGGCAGGGCCGCAGGGTCCAGGCCCGGGACCAGGTGCGGGATTTCCGCGGCCGGCACCAGCCGCGCGTCGTACCCCTGGTCCGTCTGCGCCGCGCACCGTTCGGCGAGCGCGGATCCGACCCCGGACTGCGGCTCCCCGGCTGTTGCCGCCGGTCCGTCCCAGTAGATCCCGCCGTCGAACCGGAGCCAGTCGAGGTCCGGATGCCGGGCCAGCAGGGTGCGGTAACGGTCCATGCCGGCCACCCGCAGCCGGTGGTATTCCGGCAAAAAGCCGCCGCCGGAGTTCAGCCAGGACAGCGAGCGCCCCGACGCCCCGCTGGCCGGATGCGCCTCCGTTACCAGGGTGACCCGGGCGCCTCCGCGCAGCAGCTCCACGGCGGTGGACACCCCCAGGATCCCGCCTCCAAGCACGGCGGCTTCCGGTCCCGAGCCCGGCTGCCCGGAATCCCCGGGACCGCCGGAAGCCCCGGAATCCTCGAAGACCACGGGAGGATTTGTCACCGGCCCCTCAGATCTCGCCAAGCGCCATTTGGGCCGCCAGGTATTCGGCCTGCCGGATGGCCAGCGCCACGATGGTCAGCGTGGGATTGGCGGCGGCTCCGGTGGTGAACTGGGAGCCGCCGGAGATGAACAGGTTGGGCACGTCATGGGTCTGGCCGAAGCCGTTGCATACCCCGTCCTCCGGCCGCGAACTCATCCGCGCGGTGCCCATGTTGTGGGTGGAGGGGTACGGCGGAGTCCGCACCGCCGACGTCGCGCCCGCCGCCTCATAGAGGGCCGAGCCCTGCCCGTACCCGTGTTCGCGCATGGCGATGTCGTTGGGGTGGTCGTCGAAGTGCACGTTGGGCACCGGCAGCCCCAGCGGGTCGGTGACGGTGGTGTTCAGGGTGACCCGGTTGGTTTCCTGCGGCATGTCCTCGCCCACGATCCACAGCCCGGCCGTGTGCCGGTAGCCGTCCAGGATGGCCGCGAAGCCCGGGCCCCAGGCGCCGGGGTCCACGAAGGAGGCCAGGAACGCCGGGCCCAGCGAAATGGTCTCCATGTAGTAGCCGCCGGCGAACCCGCGGTCGGTGTCGTGCCGGGACTCGTCCGCAATCAACCCGGCCATGGTTTCCCCGCGGTACATGTGCACCGGGGACCCGAACTGCGCGTAGACCGACCCGGTGGTGTGCCGCATGTAGTTCCGGCCCACCTGGCCCGAGGAGTTTGCCAGCCCGTCCGGAAACAGCGGCGAGCCCGACAGCAGCAGCAGCCGCGGCGTTTCAATCGCGTTGCCGGCGACCGCCACCACGCGTGCCTTTTGGTGGTGCAGCTGCCCGCCGGCGTCGGCGTACACCACCCCGTCCACGCGGCCCTCCGGGGTTGAGGTGATTTGCACGGCCTGGCTCTCCGGCCGCAGATCCAGCCGGCCGGTCTTCAGCGACTTCGGGATTTCCGACACCAGGGTGGACCACTTGGCGCCGGATTTATCACCCTGGAAGTTGAAGCCGTCCTGCACCGAAGCCGGCCGGCCGTCATAGGGCTCCGCGTTGGTGGCATACGGGCCGGTGGCAAAGTGCCGGTAGCCGAGTTTCTCCGCGCCGTGGGCGAACACCTTGTAGTTATTGTTGGCCGGCAGCGGTGGACGGCCGTGGACATGGGTGGACCCCATCTTCCGCTCCGCGCGGTCGTAGTACGGTTCCAGATCCTCCAGGGTCAGCGGCCAGTCGAGCAGGTTCGCACCGTCGATCCGGCCGTAGACGCTGCGGGAGATGAACTCGTGCGGCTTGAACCGCGGCGTGGCTCCGGCCCAGTGTGTGGTGGTTCCGCCCACGGCCTTGACGATCCACGCCGGCAGGTTCGGAAAATCACGGGCAATGCGCCAGCTGCCGGAGGTGGTGCGCGGATCAAGCCACGCCATCTGGTTGAACGCTTCCCACTCGTTGTTCACATAGTCCGAGTTGGTGAGGAACGGCCCGGCCTCAAGCAGCACCACCTTTAATCCCTTTTCCACCAGTTCGTGGGCCAGCGTGCCGCCGCCGGCGCCGGAGCCGATGACGACGACGACGGACTCGTCGTCGAGCTCAAAGCGTGCCGACGCGGCCAGCGGATCCGCCGACCCCGTGAAACTGCGAATCTGCCCGCTCATTGACTTCCTCCTCCGCGCTGCTTCGGTGCCTGCGCTCCGGTGCCCGATTCCGGTGCGGGTCCGGCCGCCCGTGCCGCTGCCGAGCCTGCCGCGGCGTCGCGGTCCGGTGCGCTGTCCGCGCTGCCGGCGGCGGCGTCGCTGCCGGCTCCCGGTGTTCCCGGCCGCTGCCCGGGGCCCGCCACCGGATACGGCAGAGGACCGGTATCCGGGACGTACCCCTCGGGTGCCTCGATCCGGGGCGTCGGCAGCCAGTCCAGGTCGTCGAAGCCGCGGTTGAGGTAGCCGCCCTTGTCGAAGGACGGCCCTTCGTAGCCCAGCACCTCCCACACCTGCGGATCGTCGTAGAGGTTCAGGACGGTGGTGCGGCGGATGAAGCCGAAGAACTCCAGGTCGGACACCCGGCGCAGCACCGCGAGCGCCCGTTCGTCCGAAAGTTCCAGGAACGGTTCCGCCGACTGGGCGCCCAGCGCGATCAGCCCCTGGGTCAGGACCACCCGGAACCAGGTGGAGGCGTCCGCTTCGGTCACGATGCGGTCCGTCATCCGCTCGTAGGCAGCGTCGGGAAAGTCCGGATGGGGAAAGGCTGTCCGGATGATCCGCTTCAGGATGGCCCGCGCTTCGGGCGTGAGGTTGGTTTCGTTCAGGGTGGGATATTTCGCGGGATACGTCACGATGCCCTTCTTCCTGCCGGCGGGATGAGGATGCCGCGGCCGGTGAGCTTGCCGGCGTCGAGGTCGTGCATGGCCTGGACCGCGTCGTCGAGGTCATAGGCCGTGGTGTGCAGGGAAATGTCGCCCTGGGCGGTGAGCGTCATGAGTTCCACCAGGTCCTGGTAGGTGCCCACCAGATTACCCACCACGGAGATTTCCCGGGAGATCAGTTCGATGGTGGGAATCCGCACCTCGCCGCCGTAGCCGATGGCGTAGTAGCTGCCCCGGTTCCTGAGCATCTCCAGTCCCTGCGCCTCGGTGCCGTGTTCGCCCACGAAGTCGAAGACGACATGCGCTCCCCCGCCGGTCGCTTCCCTCAACGCGTCGGTGTCCGGGCTCCGCAGCACCGTGTCCGCGCCCAGGGAGGCGGCCAGATCCAGGGCCGCTTCCGAGGTGTCGATAACGGTGATGTCCGCGGCGGTCAGCGCTTTCAGGGACTGCACGCCGATGTGCCCCAGTCCGCCGGCGCCGATGACCACGGCCTGCGTGCCCGGATACAGCAGCGGGACTGCCTTGCGGACCGCGTGGTAGGCGGTCAGGCCGGCGTCGGCCAGGGCCGCGATGTCGGCCGGCTGCAGGGAGGGATCGAGCTTCACGACGGCGCGGGCGTTGGTCTTGAGCTGTTCGGCCATGCCGCCGTCGGTGTTCAGCCCCGGAAAGGAGGCGTTTTCGCAGTGCGAGTCCTGCCCGGCGCGGCACGGGGCGCAGAGCCCGCAGGTCACCAGCGGATGCATGATCACGGTGTCCCCCGGCACCACATTGGAAACGGCGGAGCCGACCTCGCGGACCCAGCCGGCGTTTTCATGGCCCAGGATGTATGGCAGCCGCGGATGCTGGATCGCGTCCCACTGCCCCTCGATCACGTGCAGGTCGGTTCGGCAGAGCCCGGCCGCCCCCACGTCAACGATCACATCCCACGGACCGGTAATCTTCGGCTCAGGCACCTCGTCAAGATGCGGATCCTCACCGTAACGGTGCACCCGGACAGCTTTCACGCCGCACTTCCTTCTTCGTTGAATTCCGTCAGCCGTTGGCCCCCAGTCTTATCCGGCCCGGCCGTGCGGGTCAACGGTGCCGGGTCCGGGGATGCCGGTGCGGGCTGCCCCCGACGGGTGCGGGGACGCCGGGTGCGGGGACGCCGGGTGCGGGGATCCGGGGCCACCGAGTGTCGGGAAAACGCCTCTTCCCTCCACCGAGTGTCGGGAAAACGCCCCTTCCCTCCACCGAGTGTCGGGAAAATGCCGTTGCGAGGGCGGTTTGAGTGCATCGTCGCGTCACTCGACCGGGGAGAGGTGCACCATCGCGTCACTCGACCGGGGAGAGGTGCACCATCGCGTCACTCGACCGGGGAGAGTGCACCATCGCGACACACGACCGGGCAAAGCCGCGACATCGCGACACTCGGGCCGTGGGCCCTCAAACCCCGCACGCCATGCCAGGCCCGTCTCCTACGGGGCAACGAATCCCAACTGCTTGTCCACGACATTCGCCAGCGGCCGTCCGGCCTTCCACGCTGCGAGGTTGTCCGCGAACTGGCGGGCCAGCGCCGGCAGCTGATTCTGCGAATCCCCGGACAGGTGCGGGGTGATCAGCACGTTCTCCAAACCCCAGAGCCTGCTGTGCTCCGGCAGGGGTTCGGTCTCGAACACGTCCAGTGCCGCACCGGCGAGGCTTCCGCTGAGCAGCGACTCCTCCAAGGCGGCCTCGTCGGCCAGGGCACCGCGGCCCACGTTGATGAGCACCGCCGTCGGCTTCATGGCCGCAAGGACGCTGCGGCCGAGCATTCCGCGGGTGTCCGGCGTCAGCGGCGCCGCCAGGACCACATAGTCGTACGCGCCGGCCACCGCGGCAAAATCGGCGCCCGCGTGGATGACGCCGAAGTCGGCATCTCCGCTGCGGGCGGTGCGGCCCAGACCGTCCACGCGCAGGCCGACGGCGGTGAGCAGCCGAGCGGTGCACCGCCCGATGCTGCCCGTCCCCGCCACCAGCACGGACGCGCCGGCAAGATCCGCGGTGGCGTAGTGCCGCCACTGCCGCTGGCGCTGCTGGGCGGCGGCGCGGCCAAAGTCCTTTGCGAAATGGAGCATAGCGCCGAGTACGTGTTCTGCCATCGGCCGGTCGAAAATGCCGCGCGCGTTGGTGAGGACGACGTCGGAGTCCACCAGTTCGGGGAACATCAGCTTGTCCACACCGGCGGCGGGAACGTGAATCCAGCGCAGGGAATCCGCGGCCGGCCAGGCCCGCCGCACGCCGTCGGCGAAGTAGTCCCAGAGGTAGAGAATGTCCGCTCCGGCCAGCGCTTCGGGCAGTCCGGCGTCGTCGGTCACCCGGACTTCGGCCTCCCGCTGGAGCTCTTCCAGGCCCATAAGGGGGCGGTTTCCGGCAAGGACGGTGAGGACGGGCTGGGAATTCATGCCCCCAGCCTAGCCAGAGAACCACAAGAACCGGCCGGCGCGGGATGCGCCGGCCGGTTCCTCTGTCCTGCCTATGGTGATGCGGGTTCTGCGCCGCGTGTTATTTCTCGACGAAATCCAGCGTGTAGTCGACTTCTTCGCCGCTGCCGGTTCCCTTGACCAGTTCCAGCTCCATGGTGTGCACCTTGCCATCATCCGGAACCGGGATCACCACCGTTTCCACCGTGTTGCCGACCGGGACGGTGTATTCCTTGCCGTCCAGCGTCGCCACGAGGCTGCCGGGCTCGTCCCATTCGGAGTAGCTGCCCCTGGCCTGAAGGACGAGTTCGACGTCGTTGCCCTTGGGCACCTCGATGATCAGCTCTTCCGTGGGCCCGGGGTAATCGTCCAGGGTCAGGTAGCCGTACTCCTCGCCCGGATAGTCGTTGATCATCGGCGGTTCCACGACTCCCTCGAAGGTCATCGTTGCGGAGTAGTCCACGCCGTTGCCGTCGCTGGCGAACTTGTCGGCCCAGTCCTCGCCCGCAAAGACCACCACTTTGTATTCTCCGGCCGGAGTTTCCTCCCGCTGGTAGTCGTCGGAGGAGGTGATCGTTTCCTTGCCGTCCGGGGAGTAGACGGTCAGGCTGCTGTACTCGTCGGTGCTGTCCAGGATCACGTCTTCATCCAGCTCCAGCTTCATGACGGCGTAACCGGCGGAGTTGAACTTGAGCTCGGTGTCCTCGCCGAGCACCAGGGTGCCGGCGGTGTCCTCGCTGCGGGCCAGGTCCAGCATCGCCAGGGCCTGCTCGCGGGTGATGGAATCCAGCCACTGCAGGGTCCAGTCGGTGGTGGACTCCATGACGCTGACCTTCCAGCCGCCGTCTTCCTTGAGGGTGGTCAGGCCCAGCGGCGGAAGCGCGCGCACCACGGCGTCACCGTCGACGTCGCCCTCCAGCATCACGTACCCGGACTTTCCGCGGCACATTTCATCCGAGCCTTCAAGCTCCATGCAGTCTGCGGTCACCCGCAGGCTGTCCCCTTCCACGTCCGCTTCCAGGGTCTCCACGGTGGCCCGGCCACGGTCGCCATCCTGATCGGTATCCTTGAACGTGTTGGTGGTGACCTGCAGATCGACGTCCGATCCGCCCTCCATCGCCTCGTTCAGCGCACGGCCGTAGTAGTGGACGGCGTTGCCTTCGTAGCTGACGAGGTAATTGCCCAGGTCGGTGAACTTTCCGCTCTGCACAATTCCGGGCACGGCGCCGATCAGGTCCTGCGCTGCTTCCGCCGGCGAACCGGCGCCGTCGGTGGCTTCGGGCAGGCTGCCCCGCTCGTTGCCCATGGACTGGGTCACGAACTCCAGTCCGGTGTAGAGCGGGCTGAGGTACCAGCGGCCGCCGTCCTTGACCGCGGCCATCAGCAGCGGATCGCCGTCGAGGCCCAGTTCGGAAAGCTCCGTGGTTTCATCCACCGGGTCCATTTCCCCGGCAGCCTCCAGCGCGGAGCGGATGGCACCCGTGGTCTCTTCCGGGTCCATCTGCACCCGGACGCTGCCGGAGGAAAACGCCATGACGGCCAGCTGGTCATCCACCTCGGTGATGTCCGGTTCCACGTTCTCAAAGGTGACGGTGATGCCGTCGAAGCTGATGTCGTCGTCCATGTCCTCCAGGTCTTCGCCCACCTTGTTGGCCGCCTCGAGGATGCCGAACTCCTCAACCTTCTCGGTGAGGCCTTCCCGCAGCCGGTTGAGGGATTCGCGCTCCGCCGGAGCGACCATGGTGACCAGACCGATTCCGTCCTTGGCCTCCACGGACTCGATCAGCTTTTCCGCGACCTGTTCCGGCGAGCCGGCACCGCCGCGGATCATGTTCTGGATGAAGAGGAAGGCGCCTACCCCCACCACGACCAGGACGACGGCGAGGGAGGCCAGCACGATCGTCTTGCGGCTGGGCTTCTTCCGCGGTTCCCCGTCCCCGTTAGCTGCGGAACCGGGCCCTCCGCCCGAACCGCTGCCGCCGGATCCGTCGCCCGAACCGCTGCCGCCGGCGCCGTTGCCGGAAGACGGGGTGATGACGGTGGGTGCTCCGGCGGCGGGGGGTTCGGCGGCCGGGGGCACGGGAGCGCGCGGGGTCTCCGCCGTAGAGTTCTCCGCGGCTGTGTCCTGCCCGGTCAGGTTCTGCGCGTCGGACTCGCTGCCGGGAAGCGGCGGCGGCGCAGCGGCGGATTCCGCCTGCTCGCGGCCCTCTCCAACCGGGCGCCGGCAGTTGCCGCAAAAACGCCATTCCGGCTGCAGCTGGGCGCCGCAGGACATGCAGTAATTCATTAACTTCCCCCCAAGTCGTCGGGGAGGTTTGCAGTGCAATATCCCCCCGGAAATAACAACGCAATTACCGGATTCTAACATGTCAGCGAAGGATGGTTCGAATGTGGAAAGGCAGGCAACGGCTCTATTAAGCCCCTGCCTGCTTTTCGACTCCCTATTATTCCAGCTAGCCAATCTGAATCATGTTAAGGGCAATTTACCCGGCCTTCTTTGGGGTCAATTCCGTTTTGCAGCCACACGGCATAGGTACCGTGTTCCGCCGCCAGGGAGCAGATCGCGGCGGTGTCGCTGCCGGCCGGCAGATAGGCGGCGTAAATCGGCTCCCGTCCGCCGCGGTCATCGGAGGTCCGGTTGAACCCGTCGCAGGACAGGTCGGTGCGCAGGTAGCGGGCTCCCGGGTGCTGTTCGAGCTGCGCTTTTACCTCGTTCGCGGCGTTCGCTGCACCGAAGCTGCTCACCAGCAGGACAACCGCTGACCCGTCGCACTGCGGATAATCGATCGGCGTCGACAGCCCCAGATCCCCGGGACGGAACGGATCCTGGTCCGGGGTGACATAGGTGGTGACCTTGTCACTGGCAATCGCGTCGCCGTTCAGGGTAATCGTGAACACTGCCGGGCTGATCTCATAACGGGTGTTTCCCAGCACCCCGGCATAACCGCTGGAAGTCTTTTCGGCCCCGGTGCTCATTGTCAGCCCGTTGCTCTTGTCCAGGCCGCGGTAGACCATACCGCCGTTGCGCATGCAGATGACGCCCTGGAACTTCGGGGAGTCCGCCACCGTAACGAATTCGCCGTCGTGCTGGCAGTACGCGGCATTCAGTGCTGCGGTATCCCAGCCGGCAGCGCCGTAGTTTCCGGTGCTGCCGGCGGGGCGCCCGCTGTCGCCGTCGGACGCGGGGTGGCCCCGGGGGATGAGGACGGGGACGGCGGCAACGCCGACGCCGTGGCTTTCGCCGGGCCGCTTGGTGTGGACGCGGGAGCCGATGACGACGGGGCAGCCGCGGACTGCGCCGGCGACGACGGGGCAGCCACTTGGTCTGACCCGGTCTCATCGACGAGGTACCCGTAGCCAAAGTAAGCACCGGCACCCAACACGAGGACGACTGCCGCAATCATCGCAGTAATCAGCCACGGGGACCGGCGCTGCCGCTCGTCGGCGGCATCGGCAGTGGTGCCGCTCTCGGTCCAGGCCGATTCCGGCTCCTCCGGAACGGCGGCCCACGCGGTGACGGCCTCCGCCGCACCTGGCGCCGGGTTTGCCGCAGCCTGTACCGGGGCGCCGCAGGACCGGCAGAACCGTGCTGCGGCGGGCAGCTGCTGGCCGCACCGGGCGCAGAACTGCCCCCGTGCGTTAGTTGTTTGAGGATTCACCGGTTACCACCACGGTCCCGGGTAAACACCGTTGTCGTTGACTTCGAGCGAATAGCTTCCGTCGCTCTCGTCGGTGACGAGTGTCCAGTCCGCGCTGACGGCCTGCGCGGGGCGGACCTGCCAGTCGGCGGCCAGTTTTTCTCCCGTCAGGGCGTCAAGAACCGGCTGTTCATCGGTGTTCTCGATGTACAGCTTGGAGCCGAAGAGATGCAGCGTCTGCAGGTTCAGCGCCTCGCCCTGCTCGCTGGTCACCTCCAGAGTGGAAGCCCAGGTTGTGGTGTCGTATACGCGCAGTGCCGGGAGGGTGGCGTCTGAGGAACCGTACTCGACAACCGCCAGCGGACCGGCCGAGTCGAATTTCACGCTCTGGGCCCCGGTGAGCTGGGTGCGCAGTGTTCCGGTGGCCGGGTCGACCACGGCGACGAAGTCCTCGTTGCCGTTTACCGCCACGGCGAGGCCGCCGGCGTCCAGCGTTGCCGTGCAGCTCGGGTACGTCACGGTGCCGTAGTTGTTTTCCCAGAGCTTGGCGCCGGTGGTGGTGCTCCACGCCGAGATCAGGCAGTCGTCGTTCCGGTCGGACAGGATGGCGGTGGTGCCGTGGTGTGCGGTGAATACCCCGCTGCCCTCGCCGACCTGTTCGAGTGCGGCATTGAAGAACCGGACCGAAGGCTCGCTGTAATCCTCGTTCTCCAGCGCGATCGAACCGTCGCCGCTGCCGTGCAGGGTCAGTTCATAAAAGTCGTCGTGTTCGATTCCGGACACCGGCGCTTCCGCCAGCGGCGCCGTCTTCTTCTCGTCATACGTGCGCAGCACCGTTGCATACTGCTCCGGATCCAGGCCGGAAGCCGGGGTGCGGATTTCCACCAGGGCCGCGAGCTTCGGGGCTGTGCCGGTACCGACGATGTCCAGGGTACTGCCGGACACTTCCTGGCCCGATGGCGCTGCGGGCAGCGGGTACGTGCGCGCAATGGGCTCCCCGGGACGTGAGCCGAGACGCCGTTGGACGTGCGGTACACCACCATGCCGTCGCGGACTTCCGAGGTCGACGGCTCGAAGCCGGAGAGCAAAATACTGTCCGCCGCCTGCGCCGCGCTGGCCGACGGCGAAGCGCCGGCGGACCGGTTGGCAGAAGCGCTGGACGTGGACGTCGAGCTGGGGCTGGGGCTGGCCGCGGCAGATGCCGACGCGGTGGAAGACGACGACGGCGACGCCGCCGCGGTTGCCTCAGTCTCGTCATTCCAGGGTTGCCAAACGTAGGCCCCGGCGCCCAGTGCCGCCACCAGGATCGTCGCCGCGGCGATGGTCAGCGGTGTCCGGCGGCTTTTCTGCGGTTGGACGTCCGGCTGGCCGTCCTCCTGCCCGGGATGCCGCTGGGACTGGGTCACCGGCTGAGGTACGTCTCCTGCGTCGGACCCGCCGTCGACCCCTGCATTGGACCCGGACTGGAGCTCGGGCTGAGGCTGCAGCCGCTCGGTGCGGGGTTGTGGGGACGCAGCCGGAACGGCGGCGGACGGTGCCGGGGGCGCGGGAGGCGAGGGGCCTCGGCTCTCCCACCCGGTTCCGGGGGCGGCGGCGGAGCAGCCGCTGATGCCGGCGTCCCGCAGTTAGTGCAGAAGCTGACTCCTGCTTCCTGCGGTTCCCCGCATGCTGAACACTTCATGTTTTCCTTCCAAAGGGATCAAAGCGCTGTCTAAGCTGCGGTACGCCGCGTCGCCGGCACTAGGCCGGATGTTCTTCCAGCCACTGCAGGAGGTCCGCCGTTAAAATCCGGTAGCCCTCCGCGGTGGGATGCAAAATTTCCTGGGATGCTGCAACCGAAGTGGCTGCCCCCAGAAGCGGTCCGATGCGGGCGGTGTTCACCAGGGGATCGTCGCTGCAGGCGCCCCGGCCGGCAAAGGACCCCTCCAGCGCGTCCACGTACCGGACGTTCGGCAGGCCGGCTGCCAGCACGGCCTGTTCAATCGTCTCGTTCAAGGCGTCGGTGATCTTAAGTCCGAACTCCTGTTCCCCGGCAGTCAGCCGTCCGCAGTCCCCGACGCCGGTTTCAAACATTCGCGGGTACGGCAGGACGAGCACCGGAGAGCGGGCCGCGGCCCCGAGACCGCGGTATGCATTCTCGAGTTCGCTACGCAGCTGAACCAGCCGCTGCCCGGTTTTCTCCTGAAGCCCAGGGTCCTGGCCGCACGGATCTGTTTCCGCCACACATGCCTGCAGCAGGTCCGCGAAGCCCAGATCATTGCCCCCGAGATACAGCAGGACAAGATCCGGACGAACCCTGGCCATCTGCTCGAGCTGCGCCGAAACTCCTCCGGAGCCGTGGCCCTCCACCGGCTGCGCTTTTTTCAACGCGGCGATGCGGGCCCGCGAGCATGCGAAGTTATGGACAACGACGCCGGGGGAACCGATCGCGTGTTCCGTAACCGCACCCGCCACCAATGCCTCGGAGCTGTGGTGGCAGAGGCTTTCCGCAACACCGTTGACCGGCTCATAGGAACCGGCACCCTCGCCCGCAGCAAATGAGTCACCGAGCAGGACCACGCGCGCCGGGCGCCCTCGGAACCGATCAGCGGTGGCAGCCGTTCGGCGATATCGGCAGCCGGTTCGCCGGGCACCGGTCCCGGGCCGGGAGCCGCCCCGGGACCGGACGATGCCGGGCCGGACGGCGCGGACCCGGACGGTGTCCGCGTTTCCGCCGGGGTGCTGCCGGCGGACGGCGCGCTGTCTTCAGCGGCAGGAACAGGCGAGCAGCCCGCCACGAAAATTCCTGCCAGCAGCACGCCGGCCGCCAGCTTTTTCATTGGCTGCGCTGGCGGAGCGCCTGGTCCACTGCCGGGTCGTCCAGCTGTCCGAGCCACGTCAACAGGCCCGGGTAGGTGGACGGGTTGGCCGCCACGGCCGGGCGGGTGTGCGGATGGTTGGCCGCCAGTTCCTGCAGCCGTGCCAGTGGAGTCTGCGGATCCGCTGCTTCCGTCAGCAGATCCGCGCTGGCGGCATCGGAATCCGGTACCGCAGACGGGTTTCCGCTGGCACCCGCATTCAGGGGCTGCTCCGCTGCGGCCGGGATTGCCGCTCCGGTTTCCGTCGCGGCCTTGGTGTCCGTTGCGGATGCCGTTGCGGTCGTGGTTTCGGGCTGGGCCTTCGTTTCGCCCGTCCCTGAACGCCGGCCGTTTCGGCCGGGCGGGCCTGAGGCGTCGCCTGCTGAACCTGCTGAGCGTGCGCGGCCGGAGCCTGCGCGGCGGGTGCACCGGTAAACGTAAAGCCGGACGTTCCGGAACCGTTGCCGCCGGGAAGCGACGCGAAATGCTCCCGGGACGCGCGCGGCAGCCACAGGACCGCCAGGATGCCAGCGGGAACCACGAAGGTCAGCAGCATGATGACCGCGCCCAGGGAGCCCTCATTCTGGACGGCCCAGACGATCATGAGCACCAGGCCAAGAACGAACAAAAGTCCGGCGTATCCGCTGGGAATGATGTAGGCGGACCGGGGGTCCTTGCTCATGAGGCGCAGGGTCAGCACGGCTCCGGCCGTGAGCAGCAGTCCGAAGAACAGGGCGAGGACCTGCGGAACAATGCCCTCGGAGTAGTCGCTCGTGGTCTTCGTGATCAGCCCGACGGCGGCGGCCACCGTAAGGACGGCGCTCAGCCCTGCGGCCAGGAGCAGCCAGGGCTGGAGCCGGCTGTGGGGATCGGTCGGCGCTGCGGCCGTGCCCTCGGTGAGGCGGGCAATCGAGGGCGCGGAGATGGACGCGCCGAACGCGAGCCAGAACATCAGGGAGAAGCCGGGAGAGATGGAGTTCAGGTTGAGGTTCAGCAGCGTCTGGTCCTCGAACAGCGCGATCAGGGCCAGGAAGGCAGTGCCGTAGGCCAGGCCGACGCCGGTTGAACGCCAGCTGTCCGAACGCTTGTTGATCTGCAGGGCCAGGAAGACCAGGACGGCGGCGCTGGCCAGGGCCGTGAAGGTGGCAAGGATGCCCCAGCCGGTGGTGTCGGGAATACCGGCGTCGCCAATGGCAACCCAGTAGCGGATAATCTGGACCAGGGCCACCACGGTTGCCAGCGCGGCGATGCCCAGGCTGACGAAGATCCAGCGCCGGTTGCGGGACTCGTCGCCGGTTCCGGGAGCGATTTCTCCGCGCCGCGGCTGGGCCGCCAGAACGGCTCCGGCCAGGCCAAAGGCCAGGGCCGGGCCGAGGGTTCCGAAGGTGCTCGGCTCAAAGGTTCTGGATGTGATCAGGTGCAGGGCGATGTACACGAGGACCAGGAGAAAGTACGGAATGTTGGCCAGAAGTTTCAGGTCCTGGATTTTGCGGTAGCCGACGCTGGGGCCGAAGACGCCGGCACGCCAGATGTAGCTGATGCTCAGCGAGAGCAGGCTGACCAGGGTGATCAGGATGACGTCCACCCTGGTGCCGGCCCGCGACTCGTCGTAGGAGCCGTAGCTGAACGCGCCGGCGTCATCGACGATCCACACCATGAACAGGGAGGCGATCAGTGCGAGGGCGGCAATGCCGTCACGGACGTAGTCGCTGACCGGGATGCCGGCAAAGGCACCGGTGGACTTTTCGCTGCTGCTGCCGGAGCGGCCTGTGCCTGGGAGCTGCCGGCCGGGCCGGGCCCGCCGTGATGTCCGGCGCCGGCAACAGCATATTCAGGCTGCCTGGCTCCGGCCTGTACCGGCGTTTCGGTGTCGCTGGCTGCGGAAACCGCCGGCGCCGTCGTTTCCCCGGATGGGGCCGGCGTACCGCAGCTGACGCAAAAGCGCGCTTCCGGTGCCAGTTCTTGTCCGCATTGAACGCAGAATCTCATAACACTTCCCTTTTGTGATGGTTGCCGGCTGCAGGCCGAAGCCTATTTACGGACGAATTCGAGTGAATAGCTGACGGACCCGTATTTTCCGCCCATGTCCAATTCCAGGCCCAGTGTCTCGGCTTCGGAATCGGCGGGGTAGGGAATGACCTGCTCCGCGTCGCCGCCGTTGACCGGCACCTGGTACCGGTTGCCGTCGAGCGTGAGGATGAGGGATCCCGAAGTACTTGAGCTGCTGGTGTACAGGTCCGTGATGGTGACGACGAGTTCAACGTCGTTGCCCTCGGGCACCTCCAGCTGAACTTCGTTCGTGGAGTAGCGGTTGGATTCCGTGTAGATGCTGTCGCTGTAGGCGTAGTCCGAGCCGTCGATCCGGGGCGGGCTGATGTACTTCCGGGCTGTGACCGGCTCCGAGTACTGCACTCCGCTGCCGTCGCCGGCGAACTTGTCGCTCCAGTCGTTGCCGGCAAAGATAACCAGTTTGTAGTCGCCCGGTTCCAGCTCCTTGGGATCCGCGTTGCCGCCGAGCGTGGCCAGCCGCGCCCCGCTGCCGGCCGGGTACACATGCACCTTGCCGTAATTTCCCTGGAACTCGACCCGCTGCTTTTCCTCCACCGTCAGGGTTTTCACCGCGTACCCGGCGGAGTTAAACGCGACGTCGCTTTCCTCACCGACGGCCATGTCACCGGAGGGGTCCTCGCTGCGGGCCAGGTCCATCAGTGCCAGCGCCTGTTCCCGGGTCAGCGACCGGACCCAGCCCGCGGCCCAGTCGGCGGCGGAATCCAGGATGCTGACCTTGTGCTTGCCGTCTTCCTTGACCGTGGTGAGGCTCCACTCAGTCGAGGAGTTGAGCAGGCTGAGCCCGTCCGGTTCCGGCGAGCCGCCGTAGCGCAGTCCGTAACCGGAACCGTTGGCGCACATCTGCTCGTCGCCGTCCTCCATGATGCAGTTGGAAGTCAGGTTGAACCGGTCACCGTATTCGGTTTCCACCGTGATGTTCTCCACCACGGCTTTGGTCCGGTTCCCGTCTTTTCCGCCGTCGCGGAAGGCGACCTCGCCCAGGTAAAATTCGTCGCTGCCCGAGCCGCCGAGCACGCTGTCGATCAGTCCGCCGTAGTAATACAGCGCGTTGCCCTCGTAGCCGGACAGGTACGGGGCCAGCGGCATGACGCTGCCGTTGGAGACCATCTGCGGGAGCACCGCCACCGCGTTGCGGGCAGCATCGGCGGCGCTGTCGCTGCCGGGCGCCGGTTGCCCCGGGACGTTACCCCGGGAGCTGCCCGTGAACTGCTGGGCGAATTCCAGGCCGGAGTACAGGGGGCTGATATACCAGCGGCCCTGCGTTTCCGTCGCCATCAGAGTCAGGCCCGAGTTGTTGATGCCCAGGGAGGCGAAGGGGGTGGATTCATCGATGGGGTCCATGTCTCCGCCGGCTTCGAAGGCACTCCGGATGGCGCCCGTGGTCTGGGCGGGGTCAATCTGCACCCGCAGTTCCCCGCTGCTGAATTTGATCATCGCAAGGTGCTCATCGATTTCAGTGACCACGGGCTCGGCTCCGCCGAGGCTAATGTCGATGCCGTCGAGGGAGAGGTCCATGCCGTCCTCGTCCCCGGAACCGGCATCCCCGTCGGAAACCTTCGCAGCGGCGTCCAGGATGCCGTGTTCTTCAGCCTGCTCTTCGGCAGCCTCCTGGACGCGCTGCAAAGCGTCGCGCTCCTGCGGAGGCAGCATGGTGAAAAAGCCGGTCAGGTCCTTATCCTCCACGGCCTCAATCAGTTTATCGGCCGCAGACTCCGCGGAACCGGCGCCGCCGCGGATCATGTTCTGGATGTAGAAGTACGCGCCGATGCCCGCCACGGCCAGCGCAAGCAGCACGCTGACGCTGATTATCACCTTGCGGCTGGGTTTCTTGAATCCTTCGGCGGTGTCGGAGGCACCGGGGCCACCGGGGCCGCCGGGGCCTGAGAATTCCGCTACCGCTGCGGTTCCGGAAGCGGGCGCGGCCGCTGTGCCGGAAGCGGGAGCTGCCCCGGTGTCGGAAGCTGATGCCGCGTCCGCGGCCGGTGCGGTCCCGGTCTCGCGAATGGCGGGCCGGCCCGGCGCGGCGTCGCGGGGAACAGGTTCCCGGCATGTGCCGCAGAACTTCCATTCCGGCTGGAGCTTGGCGCCGCAGGACATGCAAAAATTCAACAAAACTTTTCCCCGAAAAGCGGGGGACTGCGAGTGTAGCTATCCCCCGATAAAACAACACTCTTACAGCGAGGAGCTTAGCATGCAGCCCCAGGAATATAGTGCTGAATTTTATTTACGGATTTTGCGGTCCTTTCCGTTAGTCAAAGGCTTCGGCGACCCCCGGAATTGTCTGCCGGTAAACGTCCAGGAGTTTACGGGCAACCGAGACGGAATCCACCAAGGGGTGGGCGGCGAAAGCCCGCCAGGCCAGCACCGGATCGCGGTGCACCGAGGCGGCGATGGTCAGCTGCTCCGCTGCCTTGACCTGCTGCAGCAGCCCCAGCATGTCTCCCCGGACCGGCGCCACCTTCCGGGCGGCGGGGCCCTCGGCGTTGATGTCGCAGGCCACCTCGATCACGGCGTCGTTCGGCAGTTCCGGCACCGTGCCCCGGTTCGCGACATTGAGGATCATCGTGCCGGCGGTGCCCTGGGTCAGTCCGCCCATCAGTTCCAGGGCCACGCCCTGGTATCCCCCGCCGTCGACGTCGCTTTCCTGCCGGTTGTTGCGTTCGTTCTCGGGACGGCTTTCGGCCATGTAACTGGCCTCGCGCTCGTGCCGGGTCCGGTTCCACAGGTCCAGCGCGCTGTCCGGATGCCGGTGCGCCTGGTCGTAAAAGCCGGCCTGCTGGCGGTGGAGGAACTCGCCGCGGGTCTCGGCGGCGGTGCGGATGCGGTCGGTCGCCTCGCGCTGGAAATAGTAGTAATAGAGGTATTCGTTGGGCACAGCGCCCAGTGCGCGCACCCAGTCGAACCCCATGAGCCGCGCTTCCTCCATCTGCACCAGGGCCGCGTCGTTGGCGAGGAGCCCCGGCAGCCGGTCCTCGCCGGCCACGGAGATCCGCCGCAGCCAGCCCAGGTGGTTCAGGCCGACGTAGTCGAAGTCGACGGTCCCGGGGGTGGCGCCGACGGCGTGCACGGCGCGGCGCAGCAGGCCGATCGGGGTGTCGCAGATGCCGATGACCCGGTCGCCCAGGACTGCGCGCATCGCTTCGGTCACCATGCCGGCGGGATTGGTGAAGTTTATGACCCAGGCCCGGGCGCCACCGCCGCCATCCGTTCGGCCAGCCGCCGCGCGGCCGGCAGCGTCCGCAGCGCATAGGCCAGGCCTCCGGGCCCCACGGTTTCCTGGCCGAGTACGCCCAGCTCCAGTGCCACCCGTTCGTCGGCGATCCGGCCCTCCGCCCCGCCCACGCGCATGGCGGAGAAGACAAAGGCCGCTCCGCGCAGTGCGGCGTCGAGGTCGGTGGAGACGGTGACGCGCGGCGGGCGGGCGGTGGCGGCCGCCAGCTGGGCCAGCACCGACTGCATCACGGCCAGCCGCTGCGGTGAGCTGTCGTACAGGCACAATTCCGTGACGCGGGCAGCGGCGTGCCCGGCGGCGAGGGCTTCGAAGATTTGCGGTACGCGAAAGCCTCCGCCGCCAATCAGTGTGAGTTTCATACGGTAATGACGTCGCTTCCTGCGTGCCGGAACCGGCCCAGCGTTTGCGGGTCGGAGGAGGTTGAGGTGACCAGGGTGGTGAAGGCTGCCGCGGTGGCTACGGGCACCAGCCCCGTGCCGGGGAACTTGGTTTCATCGGCGGCGAGGACAACGTGCGGGGCGGCCCGCAGGATGGCGCGTTTGGCCGGAACTTCGGTTCCGGTGGCATCCATGACGCTCCCGTCCGGCTGCACGCCGCTGGCGCCCAGGAAACAGACGGTCGCCCGCAGCCGGCGCAGGGCGTCTTCGGCCAGGCTCCCTGCCAGCAAGTGACAGGAGCGCCGAAGCACTCCCCCCAGCAGAACCAGTTCAGTCGCGGGGTCATCGCGCAGCTCGTCCAGCACGGCAACGCTGGCGGTAATCACCGTGACGGCGCGGCCCCGCAGTTCCCGGGCGATCAGGGCGGTGGTGGTGCCGCTGTCCAGGACGACGACGTCGCCGTCCCGCACCAGCGCGGCCGCCCGGACCGCAATCCGCTGCTTTGAGGCGGGCCGGCGGACCGGCGTCACCGCAGCCGGGTCCGCACCGGCAGAGCCGGTTCCGGCACCCCCGCCCCGGACCCGGCGCAGCAGGCCCCGCCCGTTGAGCGTTTTGAGGTCCCGGCGGATGGTGGACTCGCTGACCGCCACCAGCCGGGCCAGGTCCGCGACGGAGGCACCGCCGGTTTCCTGCACCCTGCGCACAATTGCGGCATGCCTGCTGTCGGTGAGCATGGGCCGACCCTAGCAGTCAAAATCAGCCAGCTTCAAGCATTTCATTCCTTGTTCCGCTCACTGCTGCGTGCTAGCGTCCAAGGGCAAGCGGCAGAACCACACCCTGCCCGCCTGCCCCACCGATCACGAAACCCGTGCAGTGACGCGCGACAGGGGAAGAGGACCCAGGTGACCACCACGCAGACCTCCGACGCCCGGCTGGACCTGTTCCTCACCGGCCCGCTGTTCTTCGACATCGTGTTCACCGGCCTGCCCGCCGCCCCCCAGCCGGGCACCGAGGTCTGGGCCGAGGGCATGGGGTCCCTGCCCGGGGGCATCGCCAACCTCGCCGTCGCCGCATCCCGGCTCGGACTGCGGACCGGCTTAGCGGCAGGCTTCGGCGATGACGCGTACGGCGCCTGGGCGTGGTCGTTGCTGGAACAGCAGGAGAAGATCGACCTGACCCGCTCGCGCACCTTCCGCGGCTGGCACTCCGCGGTGACGGTGTCCCTGGCCCGGCAGGGCGACCGCAGCATGATCACCCACGGACACCCTATTCCGGTTCCCCAGCGCGAGCTGATCGGCGCTCCACCCCGGCCCGGGCCGCACTGGCCGAACTGGTCCGCCCGGACGGCGAAGAACCCTGGTGGAAGGACTACGGCGCCGGGGAAACCCTCGTGTTCGCCGGCGTGGGCTGGGACCCCAGTGAACTGTGGGATCCCGCGGTGCTCGCGGACCTGCCGCTGTGCCATGCCTTTCTGCCGAACCACGTCGAGGCCATGGCCTACACCCGCACCGACAGCCCCGAAGCGGCACTGCGCCGGCTCTCCGGGCAGGTGCCCCTCGCCGTCGTCACCAACGGCGCCGACGGCGCGATGGCCAGCGATGCCTCCACCGGTGAGACCGCCGCCGTTCCCGGCCTGCGCGTCAATGCCCTGGATCCCACCGGTGCCGGCGACGTCTTCGCGGCGGGCATGGTGACGGGAACCCTGGAGGGCTGGCCGCTGGAGCAGCGGCTGCTCTTCGCCTGCCTGTGCTCGGCCCTGTCCGTGCAGCACTTCGGCGGGTCGCTCGCCGCGCCGGGCTGGGGCGACATTGCCGACTGGTGGGAAGCTGCCAAGGCACAGTCCGCCCGCGGAGGCGATGCCGCCGACATCGCCCGGCGGTACGGGTTCCTCGAGGAGCTCGTGACCGACAAGGCACACAATGCCGTCCGGCGGGCCGAAGCCACCTTCGGCCTGCTCACCGAAGTGGAGGCCTTCTCGTGAGAGTTCACCGCCGCCACTATCCGCAGCACAGATATCCGCAGCACAGTTAAAGGACAATCCCATGCCCGCTTCCCGCCGTCGCCGCCGTTCCCGCGCCGCGCTGACCGCCGCCCTCTCCGCCCTGGCCCTGTCCCTGGCCGCGTGCACGCCCGGCTCCGGCTCCAGTACCGAAAGCCCTGCCGCCGCCGATCCGGACCGCGCGGTGGAAACCGACGTTGCCGGCATGGGCGAGCAGACCCTGACCGTGTGGGACCAGGAGGTGCGCGGCGGCCAGAACGAACAGATGACCCAGCTGAACGACGCGTTCATGGCCAAGTACCCCAACATCACGATCGAGCGGAATTCACAGTCCTTTGATGATTTAGCCACCACCCTGCGCCTTGCCCTGAGCGGCGATGACGCTCCGGATGTGGTGGAAGCGAACAACGGGCGCAATGCGATGGGCGACTTCGTCGCCGCCGGCCAGCTGCTGCCGCTGGATCCCTGGTCCGAGGAATACGGCTGGGCCGACCGCTATCCGGAGAGCGTGCTGCAGTACTCGCAGTACAGCGGGGACGGCAAGACCTTCGGCAGCGGCAACCTGTACGGGCTGCCGCAGGTCGGCGAGGTGGTGGGCGTCTTTTACAGCAAGCCCAAGCTGGCTGAGCTGGGGCTCGAGGTTCCTGCGGACTGGTCCGGATTCGAAGCGGCCCTGGACACCGCCAGGGACGCCGGCGAAACGCCGATGCTGCTGGGCAACATCGAAAAGTGGCCGGCCCTGCACCTCTTCGGCCCGGTCCAGGGGTCCCTGGTTCCCACCGAGGACGTGGAAAAGCTGGGCTTCGGCAACGCCGGCGCGTCCTGGACCACGCCGGAAAACGAGGCCGCGGCCCAGAAACTTGCCGACTGGCAGGCCCAGGGGTACTTCAACGACGGCGTGAACGGCACCGATTACGACGCCGCGTGGCAGTCACTCGCGGCCGGTGACGGGGTGTTCCTGATGGGCGGGTCCTGGCTCGCCGCGGATCTGCAGGACGCCATGGGCGACGACGTCGGGTTCTTCGTGCCCGCCGCAGCCGCCGGCGAAGCGGCCAAAACCACCGGCGGCACCGGCCTGCCGTTCACCCTCACCAGGGAATCCGAGAACCCTGACCTCGCCGCGGCGTACATCAACTTCATCACCAGCGACGAGGCCATGGCGGTCCTGGCCGAAACCGGCAACCTCCCCGTCGTCGATACCCAAACGTACGCGCCGGAATCGGGTGTGCTGCAGGACGTGTACTCCGAATTTGGAAAAGTCAGCGCCGAGGGCGCGCTGCTCCCCTACCTGGACTACGCCACGCCCACCATGGCCGACACCATGGGCGAGGCACTGCAGGGAGTCCTCGACGGCCGGATGTCGCCGCAGCAGTTCACCGAAGCGCTGGAAGCGGACTATGCCGAATTCACTGGCGCAGGCTAAACCGGCGGCGCTCGCCGCCGCACGAGCGGCGGGGACGGGCGGTCCGGGCGCGCCGGGCACTGGTGGGTGCCCTATCTGTATATCCTTCCGGCGTTTGGTGTCTACGCCGCGTTCATGCTGTATCCGCTGGGCCGGGCCGTGCACCTGTCCCTGTTCGACTGGGACGGACTCACGCTGGCCACCTTCGTGGGGCTGGACAATTACACGGACATCCTGTCCGATGACCGGCTCCGGGCCGCCTTCGGGCATGCCCTGGTGTTCGTGTTCTTTTACGCCGTGCTGCCCGTCGGCCTGGGACTGGTTCTTGCCGCGGTGCTGACCCGGGCCAAGGTCCGCGGCCTTTCAGCGTTCCGGACCATTGTGTTCCTGCCGCAGGTGATTGCCATGGTGGTGGTGGCCGTGGCGTGGCGGCAGATTTACGCCCCCGACGGCGCACTCAACACCCTGCTGCGGGCCGTCGGCCTGGATGCCCTGACCCGCCCCTGGCTGGGCGACTACACTTTCTCGCTTCCCGCCGTCGGGCTCATCGGCACCTGGGTTTCCACCGGGCTGGTGACCGTCCTGCTGCTGGCGGGCATGGCCCGGATCCCGCAGGAGCAGTTCGAAGCCGCACGGCTGGACGGCGCCGGCGGGGTGCGCGAGTTCTTTTCCATCATTGTGCCGTCGGTGCGCGCGGAGATCACCGTGGCCCTGACGCTGACCATCGTGGCCTCGCTGAAGACCTTCGACCTGATCTATGTGACCACCAGCGGCGGACCGGGCAGTTCCACCACGGTGCCCAGCTACGAGGTCTACCGGCGGGCCTTTGAACTGGGCCAGGTCGGCTCCGCGGCCGCAGTGGGCGTGACGCTGACCGTGCTGATTTTCGCGATCACCGCCGTGGTGAACCGGATCGGAGAACGAAATTCATGAAGGTCAGCAGCACCGAACGGTTCCTGAACTACGCCGTCCTGATTGTTTTTTCCCTGCTGGTGCTGGCGCCGATGCTGACCATCCTCACCCAGGCCTTCGGGCCGCACGACGCCGCCGCCGGCCGGGAGGGCGCCTTCCATCCGGGCAACTTCCTGGCGGCCTGGCAGGAAGGAAGGTTCGGGCAGTACATGGGCACGTCGGTGCTGGTGGCCGCCATCGTGGTGTCCCTGACGGTGATCCTCTCCGTGCTGGCCGGCTATGCCTTCGGCACCATGACCTTCCGCGGCAGCACCGTCCTGTTCTACCTGTTCCTGCTCGGGATCATGGTTCCCGGCGAAACCATTGTGGTGCCGCTGTTCTTTGACCTGCGCGCCCTTGGCCTCACGGACACGGTCTGGGCCGTGGCCATGCCCCAGGTGGCGCAGTCCCTGGCCTTTGGCACCTACTGGATGCGCACATATTTCCGCGGCGTGAGCCCGGCGATCGTCGACGCCGCCCGGATGGACGGCGCGAGTCCCCGGCGGATCCTGTGGTCCATCCTGGTGCCGATGGGCCGTCCGGCGATCACCACCATGGTGGTGCTGGTGTTCATGTGGACGTGGAACGAATTCCTGATTCCGCTGGTCATGTCCCCCACCGGCGCATTCCGCACCGCACCGCTGGGCCTGGCATTTTTCCAGGGCCAATACACCCAGGGCACCGCCCTGCTGGCGGCCGGCGCGGTGCTGGTCGCGCTGCCGGTGGTGGTGCTGTACTTCATCCTGCAGCGGCACTTCATCAAGGGAATGCTCGAGGGTGCGGTGAAGGAGTAGGGAGCGCTCCTGCGCATATCCGCTGTCGCCGTTCCTAAAGCCGCACGGTGCGGAAACCCACCAGCTGAAAACGGCCAATCCGCAGCGTAAAAACCGGCCATTCCACCGCGGGCGTCCTGGTCCGTTCCTCTTTGCCGCTGCGCTCTCTGGCCTGGTCCCGTGCCGCCCTCCGCCTTCGCCGCGATTCGACTTCCGCCATGCGTTCGCGGTGCGCCACGCGGGCCAGTTCTATTGTCATAGCCATCGTGTTTCTCCTTCGCGGCTTCGGAAGCTCCAGTGGTGGGACCACGCCATGAACTTTCACGCTAGGTGCGCGAAATCGGCGGACGCTGTAGCGATGCGGACAGCCAGGGTCCTGAAGAAGCAGGCCGCCGGTTTTCCGCCCGCCCGGGAGCCGGGAACGGGCAGCGTCCCTGTCCCGTGATCCGGCCATGCCGGTACCGTCGGAGAACGCGTCTTCCGGAGGTTCCCGATGGACTGGTTGGCAGTATCCCTTCTGGCCCTGGCCTCCCTGTTCGTGGGGGCCGGAGCCGGCTGGGGCGTCCGCGCCGGCATCGACCGGCGGGATGAAAACGCGGCCCTGAACGCGCTCATAACCGACCTGCATCTGAAACGTCCGCTGGCACCGATCGAACCGCGGGTCATCGCCGGCGCCGGCGATGCGGAGCGCTGCCGCGCCACCGTGCTCGATGCCCGGGACAGGATCATCGAAACCCTGGCCCACCTGCGCAGCGGCTCCGCCAACACCGACGTGCTGATGCGGATGTCCACTGCCTGCACCCGTTACCTCCGCGAATCCTCCCGGGTACCGGACCGCTACCAGTTCGCCCTCATGGAGCTGCGCGAAACCATGGTCGACGGCGTGCGGCTGCTTAGTGATGCCCGCTGGCGGGTGCGCTACCGTTCACCGGGCGAGCGGCCGGCCGCTAAGCCGGGCGGAGCAGCGGCGCGCCGGCCCGGCCGTCTCCGCCGCTAACCCGGCTGTCCCAGCCGTCCCCAGGAAAGACATGGTGCGGGAATGGGCGTACCACTATCCCATGTGGGAACTAGCCACACCTTGCCTGCGACATTTACGCCATCTGCGTCTAGCAACCAAACCCGGACGGATTCAGGAGACAGTTCTCGGCTACGGAACGTGATTCAGATTTCCATACGCTAAGAGTCTGCGCCGGGGGAAGGCCAGCGCTCGGCCGTCAATTGGTATCATTGGGCCGCCGTTAATCGAATATTTACCAGAATAGTAAACTGCAACGGATACGAAATAGTCACCAGGGTCCTCGTAAATGTGGCTCGTTTCGGTTGCGTCTCCCATACGCTCTTCCGGAAGTGGACCGCCTGGCCGGGACGAGGGCCCGTATATTGTTCCATCCCCGTAATTCCATTCATACTCAGTGGGCCGAACCTCAATCCGGACATTCTGGCCCAACAGTGTCATGTCGAATGCTTGCTCCTGCGCCTCTACATAGAGGTTGGTGGGCATGTTAACCAAAGAGAAAGGGCTCGGCTGAAGAGCGAACCGGCCGGGTTCAATCGGAGCAGTTTGGAATTCGGTCAGAACGAGTCCGACCAGCTCTGCGGCTACTTCATCGGGATCCGCAGTGTAGATGCAGGTGGGAGTTTCTCCGTATCTGGGCCAGGTCTCACGAGGAGTCGTCTTCAAGCCGCTATGCCACCACACGTACCGCCCGTCAGGTGCAGCGTCACATTCCACGGGTTGGCCGGCCAAGCAATCAATGTCACCGTTGTTCTCATCGAAACAGACCGGCCGATAGTAAAAGCCATACAAGCTGTCGGGCGTGCCCACATCCACAGGCACGACATTTCCTGTCACTGGGTCCTTCTCGCGCACGACTCCTTTGACCCCACCTGGCACATAGCTGCCTTCTCCGTCTTTTTTGGCGTAAACAGGCTGACTTACAGTTCCTGTGATTACAAGCACAAGAACCACTACAGCCAGGAATCCATGTTTAGGCCTAAGCACTTGCCGTCTCACATTTCTATTGTCTCAAGCGTTACGACGTACCATCCGGTTGGCGTGAACACAGCCTCCATCAGTTGAACACCCGGAATAGTATTCCCAGGGTCACTTCCTAAATAACCGGAAGGGCTATAATATTGCAATTCATCTTGTAGGATAAGCGTTGTCGCCTGATAAGCCCCTTCAGCAGTCTTAACAAAGTTGGAACTGACATCCTGAACATGTAATCGAGCTCCTAGCATCCAATCATTATCTGCGTATCCGTTACCAAGAACACGGTAGTAACTAATGCAGCTGAAACATGTTTCAGCGCTTACGGCACGGACAGGCGCTGGGTCCCCAGTTTCGTATCCGTAGTTGGCCAGCGCGTACCAGTATTCGGCGAAAGCCTCGAGGCCTTCCTTGGACTCCTGCTTCGCGAGTTCCGGCATGACGGGCAGCGGCACATTCTCCGCAGGACCCTGGGCAGTCGCCGGCTTATAGGCAGCAGAAGGCGTCGGTGCCGCAGTAGGAGACACGGACTCGGTGGGCGCAGCACTTGCGCTTCTGCTGGGACCAACACTGCTGGAGCTGCTGGAGCTGCCTTCGGCAGCCTCGGCATCAGGCTCATTGCCGGAACCGGAACACCCACCCAAAACCAGAACAGCAGCCAACCCGGCAGCACACAGTCGGCCAGAAACAGACGCGGCAGGTAAATCACGGGTGCGGAACATGCGAAGAACCCCCAGGGCAAATGGTGCGGGACTGGACGTGACGCCAATACTACGAGGCTGCGCCACAGCATACGCAGTTATCCACAGCACGCCAGAGAAAACCGACAGCCGCCGCTCCCGCCGCTAGCCAGGCCTTCCCGGCGGCCCGGCGACTTATATGACGGTCCGTGTGACACGCAAGGGACGTATTTCGTCACGCCCCGGCGTATGCGGCAACGGTTCGTCATTGTCTTGCCCGGCCGGCCCGCCCCGGGATTTTATGGTGTTGTCCGCTTCGAGAAGCCGGACATCACCCATCCAGAGCGGCTGAGAGACCTGGCTCGTTGACGCCGCAGCAACCACCCTTTGAGGGCCGGTGCTCATGCCAGGACCGATGGACTCACTTCCCCGTTGGACCCCGGCCGCAGTTCCGTGCGCGGCGGCGGCTCCGGCGTGCTCGAATGCCGTGTTCCTCGGTGCGAACTGAGAGGACCCCATGGTCAACCCCGCTTCGAACCGTCCCGCCCGCCCCGCCGGAACGCAGCCGCCCCGCGTCCGCCTGCGAACCGCAGCCCTCCTGGCTGCGGCGGCCCTGGCGCTTGCCGGCTGTGGGTCCGGCTCGCCGGCCGGCGGAACAAACGCCGCCGCCGCTTCCGCCGCCCAGTCCGGAGCGCCGGTGGACGGCGGCACCCTCGTGTATGCCGAAGTCACCCCGATCAACAACTGGCAGACCCAGGCCGCCCGGTTCTACGAAAAGTCCAATGTGCTTCATTCCGTGCTGGACCGCCTGACCTACTTCGACCCGGAGAAAGGCGAACTGGTCCCGTGGATCGCATCGGCCTTCTCCGCGAACGCCGACAGCACCGAGTTCACGTTCACCATCCGACCCGGCGTCACGTTCAGCGACGGCTCTGCGCTCGACGCCGCGGCGGTCAAGGCCAACCTGGACAGCTTCGGCCTGGGAATTCCCGCAGCGCAGATCCAGCCGAACGTGGACTTCGCCGGCTACCAGGGCAGCGAAGTGATCGGCACCGACCAGGTCAAGGTCACGCTGGACGCTCCGAACTCCAACTTCCTGCGCGCCACCTCCTCGGTGACCGCCGGACTGGTCTCCCCCGCCACCCTGGCCCTGGACACGGCCGGCCAGTCCGCCATCGCGAGCATCTCCGGCTCCGGACCGTTCGTCTACGAGTCCGAGAAACCGGACGAGGAAGTCGTGCTGGCCAGGCGCGACGGGTACGCCTGGGCTCCCGAGGACGCGGAAAACCCGGGCGAGGCCCACCTGGACAAAGTGGTGATCAAGTACCTGCCCGAGGTCGCGCACCGTGCCGGTGCCGTCCAGTCCGGTCAGGTGGACCTGGTCCGCGGCCTGCAGCCCGTCGACGAGGCAGCGCTGGCAACCGCCGGCCACCAGGTACTGGCGGCCGACGGCGTGGACCTCACCGTGAACATGGCCGCCGTGCGGACCGGCAGCGGAAAGCTGGCCGACCCCGCCGTCCGGCAGGCCCTGCAGGCCGGCATCGACCGGCAAAGCATCAAGGACACGGTGCTCTCCGAGAGCTACACCCTGGCCGCCTCGGTCCTGAACCACCGGGCCCCGGGGTTCGTGGACTTGAGCGCGGACCTCGCCTACGACCCGGAGAAAGCAAAGCAACTGCTGGACGACGCCGGCTGGAAAGCCGGCGCCGACGGCATCCGCGAGAAGGACGGGGAACGGCTCGAGGTGACGGTCACCAGTTCCAACAACTCGGTGGTGATCAAACCGGCCTTCGAACTGATTGAGCAGCAGTGGCGGCAGATCGGCGTGCAGCTGAACAACCGCGCCGGCGACAACACCTTCCTCGCCACCGCCATGCCCGATCCGAAGGTGGAGTTCTTCGGCACCCGCCAGTTCATCTACGGCGGGCTGGGTCCCATTTTCGAACCGGCCAACAACACCATGACCCATACGTCGGATCCGGAGCTCAACGCCCTGTTCGCAGCCGAGCGTGCCGCGGCTCCCGGCCTGGAACGGGACCGGATCCTGGCGGCGGAACAGCAGGCGCTCGTGGTGGACAAGGCCTTTTCCCTGGTCCTCTGGGACGAGGTGCAGGTTTACGGCGCGCACCGCAGCACGCACATCGAGTTCACCTCCGGCACGGCGCCCATCTTCCAGAGCGCGTGGAAAGTGGACGGCTAACCGGTGGCCCGCTATCTCGTCCACCGGATCGGGCAGGCCCTGCTGGTGATCTGGCTCGCCTACACGCTGGTATTCCTTGCGGTGCAGCTGCTGCCCAGCGATCCGGTCACCATTTTCCTGACCTCCGACTCCGCCGTGGACCAGGCCGCGGTCGACGCGATGAAAAAGCAGTACGGCTACGACCAGCCGCTGCTCGTCCAGTACGTGCAGCAGTTTGCCGCCCTGCTGCGCGGCGACGCCGGCTTCTCGCTGACCTCGGGCGAGCCCGTCACCGAGCGCATCGGCGGCGCCGTCGGCTCCACCCTGGCGCTGGCCGGCGCCGCCCTGGGCACCGCCGTCGTTCTCGCCCTGACCGTGGTCGCCGCCGCCTCCCTCGCGCCGTCGCCGGTGCTGCGGCGGGTCCTGGTGAACCTGCCGCCGCTGTTCTCCGCCGTGCCCGTCTTCTGGCTGGGGCTCGTGCTGCTGGAACTGCTGTCCATCCGGCTGGGGCTGCTCTCGCTGTTTCCCGACGGGTCCTTCCTCTCGCTCGCCGTGCCGGTGTTCGTCCTCGCGGTCCATGTGTCGGCGCCCATGGCGCAGGTGCTGCTTAAAGCGTGGACGGGGTGTACCGGCAGCCCTTCATCGACGTGCTCCGCGCCAAGGGGGCGTCGCCGGCCTGGATTTTTACCGGCACGTGCTGAAGAACGCCGCCGGACCCGCCCTGTCCGTCCTCGGCATCGCGGTGGGCACCCTGTTCGCCGGGTCAGTGATTACTGAAACCGTGTTTGCCCGTGCCGGCCTGGGCTCGGTGGTCCTGCAGGCGGTGACCACCCAGGACGTGCCCCTGGTCCAGGGACTGGTCCTGCTCACGGCCACGGTGTTTGTGGCCGTCAACCTCCTCGTGGATCTGGCGCACCCGCTCCTGGATCCGCGCATCCTCCACGGTACGCGGCAGGCAGCAGCCCCCGCCCTCGCCTCCTGACACCATCCACCCCAAGGATTCTCGATGACTTCGCTTCTTCCTTCCACAGCCGTCGACGGCGGTGCGCTTCCTCCGGGGCGGCGGAAACCGCACCGGCGGCCGCCGTGCAACCACGACGGCGGCGGCCGGGTGCGCGCCGGATCCCCGGGCTGGCCGCGGCGCCGGTCCTGCTGCCGGTGCTGCTGATCGCCGCGTGGGCGTTCTTTCCCACCCTGTTCACCGGCCACGATCCGATCAGCGGGATCCCGCAGGACAAGTTCCTGCCGCCCACGGCCGAGCACTGGTTCGGCACCGACCACCTGGGCCGCGACGTGTTTTCCCGCGTCGTGCACGGCACCTCCCAGACGTTCCTCACCGCCGGACTGGCCGTGCTGATCGGCCTCGTGGCCGGAACCCTGCTCGGTGTTCTTGCGGCGACCGGCGGGCGGGCCGCCGATGCGCTCACCATGAGGCTGGTGGATGTCCTGCTTGCGGTGCCGGGTTTCCTGATCGCCCTGATCATCGTGACCGCGTCCTCGCCCGGGCCGGTATCGCTGGGCGTCGGGGTGGGCATCGCCGCCGTCGCATCCTTTGCCCGCGTGGTTCGGGCCGAAGTGCTCCGGGTGCGGAACCTGGCCTTTGTCGAGGCCGCCTTCCTGTCCGGCGGAACCTACTGGACCGTACTGCGCCGGCATCTGCTGCCCAACGCCGCCGGACCGGTGCTGTCCCTGGTGGCAGTGGACCTGGGCGCGGCCGTCCTCGTGGTGTCCTCGCTGGGATTCCTCGGGTTCGGCACTCCCCGCCGCAGCCCGAATGGGGGCTGCTGATCGCCGAGGGGCGCCAGTATCTGGGCACTGCGTGGTGGATGACCACGCTGCCCGGCCTCGTTATCGTCGCCGCCGTGGTGCTGCTGGCCGCTGTCGGCCGGCAGCTGCTCAAGAACCTCCGGTTCTGAGAAAGGAATCCCAGCATGAACCGCTCCGCACATTCCCTGTCCTCCGCCGGGCCTTCCGAGGCCGCCGGGCTTCCCGGCGAATCCCCCGGATCCCCCGCTTCCACCGAATCCCCCGCTGCTCCGCTGCTCTCGGTGCGGGGCCTGACCGTCGAATACGGCGCGCCCCGCCTCCGTACCGGTGCAGCCGCCGCCACAGCCGCCGCCTCCACGGCCGGCCCGGCCACCGCCGCCGTGGACCTGGAGGTGCACCGCGGCGAAGTCGTGGCAGTGGTCGGTGAATCCGGCTCCGGAAAGTCCACCCTGGCCCGGGCGATCATCGGGCTGCTGCCGGACACCGGCCGCATCACCGCCGGCAGCATCACCTTTGACGGGCAGGACCTGGGCAGCCTCCCGGACCGCGGCTTCCGGCGGCTGCGCGGCCGGCGGATCGGCCTGGTTCCGCAGGATCCGGGGGCGTCCCTGGATCCGGTCAAAACCATCGGCTCCCAGGTTGCTGAAATCTACCGGCTGCATCCGGACGCGGGCCGGCGGGGAAAACGGCTCACCCGGGCCGAGCTGCACGGCGAGGTCATCCGGCTGCTGGAGCTGGTCGGCATCGACCGCCCGGAGGAACGGATGCACCAGTATCCGCACGAGCTCTCCGGCGGCCTGAAACAGCGCGTCCTGATTGCCATTGCCTTCGCGCTGCAGCCGGATCTGCTCATTGCCGATGAACCCACCTCGGCCCTGGACGTCACGGTGCAGAGCCGCGTGCTGGAGGTCTTCGACCGGCTGGCCCGCAGCTACGGAACCGCTGTCCTGTTCGTGACCCATGACCTGGCCGTCGCCACCGACTACGCCTCGCGCGTCGTCGTGATGAACGGCGGACGCATCCGCGAGGACCGTCCGGTGCTGGACATCCTCACCCGGCCCCAGGACCCGTACACTGCACAGCTGCTCGCCTCCGCCGCCCCCGGGCACCAGGGGAACGACGCCGGAACCCGGCCGCCGTCGTCGGCGCCGGCTGTGCGCGTGCCGGGCGTACCCGCTGTAGCTCCGTCGTCGTCGGCGCCCGCCGCGCTCGAGGTGCGGAACCTGACCAAGGTTTTTGCCCGCTCCGGCGCCGAACGGCGGGCCGTGGACGATGTGTCCTTTACCGTGCGCGCCGGAACCACGTTTGCGCTCGTCGGCGAATCAGGCTCCGGCAAATCCACCACGGCGCGGCTGATCCTGCGGCTGCTGAATCCCACCGGCGGCACCATCCGTGTCGCCGGCGAAGACGCCACCGCCACCGCCGGGAGTGCGCGGCGGGAACTGTGGCGCAGCCTGCAGCTGGTCTACCAGAACCCGGACACCGCACTGGATCCGCGGCTCAGTGTCGCGGACATCATCGGTGAGCCGCTGCGCAACTACCGGATCGGTTCCAGCGCGGAGCAGCAGGCGCGGGTTGCCGAGCTGCTGGAGCAGGTGAAGCTGCCCGGCCGCCTGGCGCGGAGCCGGCCGATGGAGCTGTCCGGCGGGCAGCGGCAGCGGGTCGCCATTGCCCGTGCACTGGCTCCCGGCGCCGGCACACTGGTCCTTGACGAGGCCCTGAGCGCCCTGGATGTCCTGACCCAGACGCAGGTCCTGGAGCTGCTGAAGTCGCTGCAGGACCAGCTCGGCCTGTCCTATCTGTTCATTTCCCACGACCTGCACGTGGTGGAACGGATTTCCGACGACGTCGGGGTGATGCACCGCGGGCAGCTCGTGGAGACCGGACCCACCGCCGACGTGTTCGGCAGTCCGGTCAGTGAATACACCCGCCGGCTGCTAGCCGCCAACCCCGGGCGCCGGCTCCGGGACCTCGCCGCCGCCCGGGAGCCTGCCCCGTCCCCGGTCTGGGCGCTTCCGGTCCTGAGCTCTTCTGGTCCTGAGCAGCTTCCCGTCCCGGCCCTTCTTCCCTCGTCCCTTCCGAAAGGAACGTCATGACCAGCACCAGCAGCCCTTCCCTGGACCTTCGCTCCGGCATCGGCCGGCTCGCCACCGGCCAGCCCGCCGAGCCCGCCACCACCGCGGCCGCCCGCCGCGAACCCGCCACCGGCGAGGCCCGGTACGCGGCCCTCATCACCCGGTTCCGTCCCGTCTTTGACCGCATCGCCGCCGGATCCCTGGCACGGGAGCAGTCCCGGAACCTGCCGTTCGAGCAGGTGGGCTGGCTCAAGGACGCCGGCTTCACCGCACTGCGGGTCCCGGCCGAACACGGCGGGGATCCGGTGAGCGCCGAACATCTGTTCCGGCTGCTGATCGAGCTGGCCGCAGTCGATTCCAACGTGGCGCACCTGCTGCGCTCCCACTTCGCCTTCGGCGAGACGGCCGCCCTGCAGCCGGCCGCCTTCCGGGAGCGGTGGTTTCCGCGGATCCTCGCGGGCCAGCTCTTCGGCAACGCCGCCACCGAGCGCTCCGGCAACGCGCTGGGCACCACCTCCACCACGCTGCGGCAGCAGGACGGCCAGTGGCTGCTGCACGGGGAAAAGTACTACACCACCGGCAGCATCTTCGCGGACTGGGTGGTGGTCATGGCCAGCACCGCCGGCGTTCAGGGACGGCAGTACGCCGTCGTTCCCGCCGACGCCCCGCAGGTGCGGATCGTGGATGACTGGGACGGGTTCGGCCAGCCGCTCACCGGCACCGGCACCGCCGTGTTCGACGACGTGCCCGTGGACGCCGGAAACATCCTGCAGCGCCAGGTCACCAGCACCCTGGAACCGGCCTTCTTCCAGCTGTTCCTGCTGGCGGTCCTGGCCGGCATCGGCCGCGCCGCACTGCATGATACGGCGGCCCTGGTGCAGACCCGCACCCGCACCTTCAACACCGGCTCCGGCGAACTGTTCCGGAACGATCCGCTGATTCAGGAACACGTCGGCCAGCTCGCCGCCAAGGTCTACGCCGCCGAAGCCGTGGTGACGGCCGCCGCCCGCGATCTGGACGCCGCCGCGGATCCGTCCCTGAATCTCTCCCCCGAGCAGGCATTCCTCCGCGCGGAACTCGCCGTGCAGCAGGCCCATGTGGTGGTTCCCGGCCTGGTGCTGGACGCGGCGAGCGCCTTGTTCGACGTCACCGGAGCCTCCGCGGTCAGCCGCGGCAAAGGCCTGGACCGGCACTGGCGCAACGCCCGCACGGTCGCCACGCACAACCCCAGTGCCTTCAAGGCCCGGTCCGTCGGCGACTACTTCGTCAACGGCACCATCCCCACCGGGCTGCACAGCATCGGCGACGCCCCGTCACCGCCGGTTTCCGCAGCGGCGGCCCCGCCACCGTCGTCGGCCGCCTCCCCCGTACCGTCCCCTTCCACTACATCCCCCGCCCCTTCCACCGCAGGAGCAGCATCCTAATGGCCACCTTCTCTCCCCGTCCGCGGCTGCTCCTGAGCGCCTTCGCCATGAACACCACCAGCCACATCCTGGGCGGGCTCTGGCGCCACCCCGACGCGCAGCAGCACCGCTTCAACGAACTCGGTCTGTGGACCGATCTGGCGGCCGAGCTGGAAGCGGCAAAGTTCGACGCCCTCTTCCTGGCCGACGTCGTCGGGCTCTACGGTGATCACGACGGCGGCTGGGCCTCCCATGTGCAGCGCGGGCTGCAGGTGCCGGCCAATGATCCGCTGGTGCTGCAGTCGGCGCTGGCCGGGCGGACCGAGCATCTGGGCCTGGCCCTGACCGGGTCCGTGGTGCAGGCGCACCCGTTCCAGTTCGCCCGGCAGCTGTCCACGCTGGACCATCTGAGCGGCGGCCGGGCGGCGTGGAACATTGTCACGTCCGTGCTGGAGAACGCGCACCGGAACTTCGGCGGCGACGGGCTGGCCGAGCACGACAGCCGCTACGACTGGGCCGATGAGTACCTTGAGGTTTGCTACAAGCTGTGGGAAGGGTCCTGGGACGTGGGTGCCCTGCGGCAGGACAAGGCCGCCGGGATCCATGCCGATCCGGCGCGGGTGCATAAGATCCTGCACCGCGGGCCCCGCTATTCGGTGGACGGCCCGCATCTGTCCGCGCCCTCCCCGCAGGGCACGCCGCTGCTGTTCCAGGCCGGCAGTTCCGGGCGCGGCCAGCAGTTCGCCGCCGCCAACGCCGAAGCGGTGTTCATCTTCGCTCCGCACACCGCGTATGCGAAGAAGACCACCGGCGCCGTGCGGGCGCTGGCCCGCGGCCTTGGGCGGCGGAACGAGGACATCAAGTTCTTCGCCGGCCTGTCCTTTGTGGTCGGCTCCACCGAGGCCGAGGTGAAGGCGAAGCAGGCCGAGTATGACGAGTATTTGGACCTGGACGCGATTGTTGCGCACATTGGCGGCGGCATCGGCGTCGACCTCGGCGGCCTGCCTCTGGACACCACGCTGGGCGAGCTGCGGACCGACGGCGCCCGCGGCGTGCTGGAGGCGCTGTTCGCCTCCGTGCCCGGCGGCAATCCCACCATCGCCGATGTTGCCCGCTACCGCGCCTACAACCAGCAGATCGCCGGCACGCCGGAGCAGATCGCGGACCAGCTGGAAACCTGGCAGGACGCCGGGGTGGACGGCATCAACATCATCAACCAGATCCTGCCCGGCTCCTACACGGACTTCATCGACGGCGTGCTGCCGGAGCTGCGGCGGCGCGGGCTGGCGCAGACGGAGTACCGTCCCGGCACACTGCGGGAGAAGCTGTTCGACGGCGGGACTGACGGGCGCAACGGCGGCGCCCGGCTGCCGGCCCGGCATCCGGGTGCGAAGTACCGCGGCGCGTTTTCTTCGGTGGGAGTCTGAGGGGTCGCTGAACGGCCGGGGAAACTAGACCCGCCGCACGTGCTCCGGCGTCAGCTCCGCGAGGCTGGTGACGCCGAGCAGCTGCATCACCGTGGTCATCTCGGTGCGCAGCAGCTCCAGGGTTCGTACGGCGCCCTGCCGCCCGCCGGCCATCAGCCCGTACAGGTAGGCGCGGCCGATCAGCGTGAAGTCGGCGCCGGCGGCAATCGCAGCCACGATGTCGCCGCCGGACATGATGCCCGAATCCAGGATGATCTCGGCGTCGGGCCCGACGGCGGCGCGGACGGCCGGCAGGATCCGCAGCGGCACGGGGGCCCGGTCCAGCTGCCGGCCGCCGTGGTTGGACACGACAATGGCGTCGGCGCCGCGGGCGAAGACCTCGACGGCGTCGGCCGGGTTTTGGAGGCCCTTGACGATCAGCTTCCCGGCCAGGTTTCCCGCAGCCAGTCCAGGTCCACCATGTTCAGCGAGGGCTCGAACATGGAGTTCACCGTCTCGGCCAGAGACATCCGCTCCCCCTCGAAATTGGCGAAGCCGAGCGGTTTGGTGGTGAGGAAGTTGAACCACCACTCCGGCCGGTAGGAGGCATCTAGGACGGTCTTCGGGGTGAGGGTGGGCGGCATGGTCATGCCGTTGCGGGTGTCCCGCAGCCGGGCTCCGGCCACCGGGGTGTCCACCGTGACAATCAGCGCGCCGTACCCGGCGGCCGCCGCGCGGCTCACCAGCTCCTGGGACCGTTCCCGGTCCTTCCAGAGATAGAGCTGGAACCATTTGGCGGCGTCGGGCACGGTCTCGGTGAGTTCCTCGATCGATGCCGTGCCCATGGTGGAGAGTGCAAACGGAATGCCGAACGCGGCCGCGGCCTGCGCTCCCCGACCTCGCCCTCGGAGTGCATGAGCCGGGTCAGTCCGGTGGGGCCGATGCCCACCGGCATCGCCGCTTCAGTGCCGGCGATCTTGGTGCCCAGGTCCACGCTCGTGACGTCGCGCAGCACGTTCGGAACGAATTCGACGTCGTCAAACGCCGCCCGGTTTCGCCGCAGCGTCTGTTCGCCGAAGGATCCGCCGTCCACATAGTCGAAGGCCGCCGTCGGAATCCGCCGCTTGGCGATATCCCGCAGCTCCCACACGTTGGTGGCCTTCGCCAGCCGTGCGCGCCGGCGGTCCAGGTCGATGGCCTTGAACTGAACGAGGCCGCGGAGTTCGGAGTACTGGGGAATTCGGCGTTTCATGGCTGCTTTCTGGCTCGGTATGACGCCAGTCTAGGACCGCCGCAGTGCCGTGCAGCAGGCGATAACCGTTCGTTACGCGCCGTCAGCAACACCAGAGGTCAGTCGCCGAGCCGTTTGAGCTGAAGGCGGTCCGGATAGGCTTCCCACACCAGGCGCTGCGCAGACGTCTCTGCCTCAGTCATTGAGCATCTCTTGTATGACTCGTCGGCCCGCACTTCGTTCCCGTGTCCCTGCGGATTCGAGCAAGTCAAGGGCAACAGCTGCCAGGGGCACTTTGCCTCCGGCAAACGGTGCGGAGCTGGCGACCTCGCGGATCACCACATTGCCCTGCTGGTTCTCGATAAGTCCGTACGCGTCCCGGAGAGCATTGGCGTCCCCGACCAGCGCGTAGCCCTCGGCGACTGCTGCACCCCCGGTGAGTCCGAAGCGTTCGGCAAGGTCATCGTTTCCCATGGCCGCAGCGCCGCTGAGCAGCAGGTGGTTTCGCAGCAGGTGAACCACATCGGGCGTGGCCCGAAAGCGGCGGACTGAGGCACGCCTGCGTGCCAGCACGGGCAGCTCATCGGCACTCATGGTCCGAAGCTTTGACCTAAGCCGGGACACCGCAGAGGACCCGGCCCACCCAACTTTGGCATCACCGGACAGCAGGGCCAGCGCCGCCCAGGCGTTTTGCTCGGTCCAGGGCCGGCCGGGACGGGTACCCAACCTGGCCAGCTGGTCCACGGACGCCTTATCGACCAGGATCGCCCTGCCGACGGTCCCCGCTTGGATCAGCTGGCCGGTGCCGATGAGCTTGCGCGTTGCCACCTGGCTCACGCCAAGCCGGGCAGCAGCTTCACGGGTGGTCAAGGTATTCATGCACTAACGTTCTCTCGAAGAAACGTTGGTGTCAACCTTAGGGACCAACACCAACCTGCTACCCGGCCGCCCGCCCCGCGGGTGCCGAGAAATTAGACCTCCGTGGTCACCTTCCAGGACGAGTGGATGGCGCCGTGGATGTAGTTCACCGCACCGGCGTCGCCCACGACGTCGACGGCGATGCCCGCCTCCCGCAGCTCATCCGCCAGGGTGCGGCCGCCGTCGTGCCGTCCGCGTAAACCACCATGGACGCGGGTGCGGAGAAGCTCTCCTCCCCCTCGGTCCATTCCACGGTCTTCTCGGTGATCCGGGTAATCTTCACGTTGCGGTGGATCTTCACGCCGTGTTCGGTGGCGTCCTTGACCGCGGTCCAGCGGCGCGGCATGGCCAGCGGCAGGCCCAGCTGCTGGGTTTCGTGCAGCAGCGTGACCCGGCGGCCGCGCTCGGCCAGGAATTCGGACAGTTCCAGGCCCACCAGGGAGCCGCCGATTACCACCACGTCCTTGCCCATCGGCAGCCAGAACTTGGTGAACTGGCGCACGAATTCAGGGCTCTTGGTGACGCCGGACAGCCGGCCGAGCTTGCCCAGGGTGCTCAGCACCGCGCCGGCCTCCTCCGCGGTCGCCGTGCCCAGCATCATGGCGCGCAGCGTGTCGCCGGTCTGCACGTTGGGCAGGTCACCGCCCGGGAAGTCCGGTTTGGGCCGGACAGCGCCGGTGGCGACGATGACCTGGTCGGGGTTGAGCGCCCGGATGGTCTCGACGGTGGCCGGGGTGTTCAGCTTGACCGCAATGTTCAGGCGCTTGATCTCGGACTTGAACCACTTCAGCAGGCGTTCGTTGTCCGGGGTGGTCATAGTGGAGAACCACATGGTGCCGCCGAGGCGGTCGGACTTGTCGACGACGGTGACCCGGTGTCCGCGCTCGGTGAGTACCCGGGCGCTTTCCAGGCCGGCCGGGCCGGCTCCAACAACCACCACGTGCTTGGTAGCCGAGGCGGGCTTCAGCGGCAGCAGCGCCTCGTTGCCCAGCGCCGGGTTCACCGCACAGAACGGAGTGTCGTCGAAGAAGTTCTCCGCCACGCACAGGTAGCAGTTGATGCAGGGACGGACCTGGTCGAACTTGCCGTCGCGGATCTTGTTCGGCAGCTCCGGGTCGGCCAGCAGCTGCCGGCCCATGGCGGCGAAGTCGATCTGTCCGGCGGCCAGCGCCTTCTCCGAGACCTCCGGCAGCATGCGGCCGACGGCGATCACCGGCACGGACACGTGCTTTTTGACCTCGGCGGCGTTCTCCAGGTACGCGCCCACCTTGTTGGGCAGCGGGCCGTCGGTGAAGTTGTCGAACGGGTTCCGCCCCCAGCCGGTCACGTGGATGGCATCTGCGCCGGCCTGCACGAACATCTTGGAGGCGCCGATGGCCTCCTCAAGCGTCAGCCCGCCCTCCTGCCCGTATTCCTCGCCGGCCACCCGGACCAGGATGGCCAGGGAGTTGCCGACGCGTTCCTTGACGGCCTTGATGACTTCGCAGGCCAGGCGGGCGCGGTTGGCCAGGGAGCCGCCGTACTCGTCGGTGCGCTTGTTGTCCCGCTCGTTCAGGAACACGCCGAGAATATAGCCGTGGGCGGCGTGGATTTCGATGGCGTCGGCGCCGGCCTTCGCTATGCGCTCGGCGGCGTCGGCCCAGGTCTCGATCAGCCAGGAAATGTCCTCGGTGGTCATCTCGCGGTACGTGGTCTGCTTGCCGGCGGTGGCGGCGCCCATTTTGCCGAGCTCTTCGCGGGTGCTGTCGGCCAGGGCTGACATGTCGTAGCTGTAGTCCGGCTGGTTGGGGGCAAGCACCGGACGGTCGTTGGCCACATCCACGCGGGCAACTTTGCCGTGGTGGGTGGACTGGATGCAGAGCTTGCTGCCAGCGGCATGCACCGCATCGGCCAGAGCCTTCAGGCCCGGAATGTACTTGTCATCCGAGAGGCCCGGTTCCTTCATCGACGCCGCACCATGCGGGAAGGCGATCGCGCAGGCACCGGTGATGATCAGGCCGGCGCCACCTTCGGCCCGGGCCACATAGTGGTCGATCTCGGGTTGTTCGATCTCGCCGTGCTCGGAGACGTTCATGTCCATGGCAGGCAGCACAATGCGGTTGGTCGTTTCCATCGGACCGATGCGGCCCGGAGCCATCAGGTGAGGAAAGGTTTTGGTAGTCACGATCATGATGATACCGCCTAAGTTTACGACGTAAACGCACGACGGCGGGGCGCAGCGCGGGATGCAGGGCTGACGGGGAGTCGCTGTCGGATAGTGGGGAGGGTCCGGTGGGCCAACTCAACCGCTAAGGAAATCAAAAACGGACCCTGGTCCCGCTGAATGGGACTGCCGCAGCGGCGGTGCTTAAAGCAGCGAAGCCGGCGGAATCATCCGCCGGCTTCGCTCAGCAAGTATCCGCTGACCCCCCACAGGCAGCGGATATTTGCAGACTTATCGCTGTTTCATTCATGACTCACACATGTGTGAGTCATGAATGAAAATATAGCACCGCTCACATACCGGGTCAAAGCTTGATTTCCGTGGGAGGAAATCAGGAGTCCTCGTCGAGGATTGCCGCGATGGCCTTCAGCGCTTCCGGATCCACCGGCCCGAGAGCGCGGGCCGCGAAGTTTCGCACTTCGGCGCGGCGCAGGCTGCGGAGCAGTTCCAGCTCGGCTTCCACCCGTTCCGGCAGCTTGCCGCCGTCCTGCAATAAGTATTCGGGATTGACGTCAAAAACCGCGGCAATGGCCCGCAGCGCCTCGTCCGGGACGACCTGTTCCTTGCCTGATTTCAACAGCGACCAGCGGGTGCGGGACAGGTAATAACCGGCTTTCTGGGCGCCGTCCCGTATCGCCGGATAATCGAAGGGCTTGCCGGTGTCGGACATAATGACGTCCAACAGCAAATTGATCTTCCGGGCAAGCGTTTCGGCCCGCCGGATGCCCGCCGCACGTTCCGGGGGAAGATCAAAATTGTCCACTAAGTTCAGCTCCAAGTCATTGCTACGAGAAAACAGCAGAAGGTTGCCACTCCCAGGGCTGCGCCTGCGAACGCCTCCGGCCAGGTGTGTTCACGAAGAGACACCCGGCTGAACATCATCAACGGCGATAATATCAACAACCACGCCCAGGCTGTCCCAAAGATGACCGCGACCCACAGCACGCCAAAGGTAATCACGGACACGTGGGCAGACACGTTGAGCCAGCGGCGGAACAACACCAGCCCCGCGTTACCCACAAACAGCGCCGCCACGGTCAGCGGGACCGGCGCCGGCACAGGAATAACAAAGCAGACGACGGCGCCCGTGAACGTCAGCACGGCCAGCAGCTGAACCCGGAGCCGGTCCGGCAGGCCGCGCCGGCGGAACGGTCGTTTCAGCCCCTTGTACAGGAGCGCCGGAAACCCCACGACGCCGGCCAGCAGGGCGGCAACGCCCAGCGGGTCCAGCCCGGCCCTGACGCCGGCCAGGAGCACCAGGCCTGCCAGGACCAGGGCCGGCGGGAGAACCTTGGAGTAGCTAGCGGCCGGTGTCAGCCGAGCGCCGGACCGGTGAACCGTTGTGCTCAATTCGTGTACCTATCTCGTCAATAATGCGGGCCTCCTGCGGCGACAGCAGGTCCGGGTCCAGGACCCGGATGTCGCCGATGAAAATGAACCAGCGGTAGAGCTGGGCCTTGGAGCTGCGGGTCCCCGGGGAAACACTGTCCGCGCCCATCGACCGCCGTCCCTCGGGCGTCTGCGCCAGACGGGTCACGATGGGCTTCAGGGCTTCGAGGTCCTGCTCTCGTTCGGCCCGGGTGCGGAAGGCGTCCCTGATCCGCCCGGAGGACGGCAGGATGAACCCGGCTGCGAAGCCCACCGCCATCAGGGCCAGGAGGATCTGATAGCCGACCGCCAGCAGGCCGCTGTAACTATCACCGGTGCCGCGGAGCTCCATTCCGATCTGGAACATTTTCAGGCCGGCCGCGGCCACGCCAACCAGGCACCCGGCACTGAGGATATCGAAGCCGATCCGGAACGGACAGGACTCCCCGTGCCTGTTCCGGCGCAGCGTTTCCACTCCGGTGTAGCCGCTGATGACACCAAACCAAGCAAAGAACAGGCCCTGGTACAGGGCAATGGTCGGCAGGCTGCCGAACGTGTCGGTGAAACTGGCCGCGGATCCCTGCGTGTCCGAAATGACCAGCAGCACCAGCTGCGCCACCGCCAGGATAATTCCGGCGCCGACCAGCAGCTTGACGCGCCGTTCCTGACCGGTGGCCCGCAGCAGCAGGCGGCTCAGCTCCGTCATGCCCATGCCCATCAGCAGGTGCACCACCAGGTTGAGGGCGTTCCATCCGCCCAGCAGCGGATCGACCGCCAGATAGATCCGGTCGATGTTGAGGGTAGCCCCCAGCGCCACCATCGAAACAGCCGGGAGGATGCCCGGCTTCCAGCCGAACCGCAGGCCCAGCAGCCGGACCGCCACCACGGCCCAGAGAATGATGACCGGCACGACTTGCAGGTGCGTCATATAAAGGTGCGCTCGAAGTCGCTGGGACGTTCACGTTCCGTGGGCAGCAGGGCCAGGGAGAGCAGGTACGCCACGTGCTCTGCGGCCCGCTCGGTTTCGTTCCAGTCCAGTGACCGCGCCAGCATCCTTTGATGCCCCGGCGGCTGCCGATGTGCTCGAACACCGACGGCGTGGCCGTTTCCACTCCGCCGCAGCCGTTGTGCTGCAGCAGAATGTGGCCGAATTCGTGGCACGCCGCATGGGTGCGGTGCAGGCGGTTGTCGCCGGAGGGCAGCAGGATGATGGACTTTTGTTCTTTCTCAATCCACAACCCCGTCACTGCGGGAATGATGGAATGGTCAATATCCCGCAGTTCAATAGGCTTTCCGTGCGCGCGGGCAACAATGTCCAGCAATTCATCAAAGCTGACCCGCTCACCCAGGTTAAGCGCCGCCACGGCTGCTTCCGAGGCCGCCCGTTCGCGTTCTTCGCCGCCGGGCTTCCTAAATCGCACTGCCATTAATTCCCCATCGTTGTTTCACACACAGATAATGCAGTCTGCGAAAGAGACCGAACCCTAGGACTTTATCCCACATCCCCCGGCAGCGGGACGGGCAGGCGGTGTCAGGGCAACAGCAGTGCGGCGGCGAAAGCAACGCATCCGGCCAGGTGTCCGGCCAGGACCTGTGTGGGCGTGTGGTCGCCGAGCTTCACCCGGGACCATCCGGTGGCCGATGCCAGCAGCAGGGCCAGAGCCGGCCCGAACACCGGAACCGGAGCCAGCAGGGCCAGCCCAACATAGGCAGCCACGGCGGAATGGACCGAGAGCTTCCACACCAGGTTCGCCGCCAGGCACAGGACCAGTCCGATGAACACGCCGCCGATCTCGCCGAACAGCGCCGCCGGGGCACCCATGAGGATGAGCAGCAGTGCACCGACGCCGATGGACGCCGCGGAGGCGATCAGGATCGGTGCGCGCTGCTCGCGCCTGCCCACGTGGTGGTCGGTGACCGCTCCGCGCCGCTTCAGCCAGAGGATTCCGGCGAAGGGCAGCCCCACGGTGAAACCCGCCGCCACAATGCCCTGGAGCCAGGTGACCCCGGAGCTGAGCAGGGGCTGCAGCAGCAGGAGCAGACCCACGAGGACGGTGGGGGCGGTGGTTTCGGTGACGATGCGTGCTGCCCGGGTGGAGGCAACGGACACAGTCGACGTCGGGGCTTGCGTGGTTTCCGGCATCCGTCGATTCTACGGGGATCCGCGGCGCCAGCCGGGCCCCGTTACCGCCAGCCGGGTTCCGTTACCGCCCGCCGGGTTCCGTTACCGATGCAGCGGTCAGGGCAGCCCGCGCGCATTCCTCGTCCTGTTCCGGCAGCGCTCCGCTGACTCCCACGGCCCACAGCGGCTGCGCGGCGGAGTCGATAACGCCGCCGGGCAAGACGGTGGGCTGGAAGGACAGCTGGTCGGCGATCAGGGGAAGCAGGCCGGGGAACCGGACATCCAGATCCGCGAGGGCTGAGGTGTCTTTCTTCATGGCGGCAGCCGTCTGTGCCTTGGCCCGGGCGACACCGGGCGTGAACCACGCCGCTCCGTCCCCGCGGACGGTCAGGAGCTCGTGGCCGGAAGCATCGGCAATGCTGACGCTCACGGTGACGCCAAGTTCCCGTGCTTTGTCCAGCACGGCCTCGGCAAGGGTCCGGGACTCGGACACGGTGGGAACAGCTGGCATGGACATACGTACACTCCTTTGCGGGCGGGCCGGACAGCCACGCCCCTGTGATCCTAGCGGCGCCCGGACTCAGCAGCTGCCGGCGCCTCAGCCGCGGGCGCAACCCCGACGGCGGCCTCGGAAATTACGTGGTGCCGGCCCAGCGGGAGCATCAGCGGCTTGCCGGAGGACGGATCCGTGATCACTCTGTTCTCCATGCCGAAGACGGTGCGCACGGTGTCCTCGGTGAGCACGTCCTCGGGCCGGCCGGCGGCGTGCAGCTTTCCGGCCGCCACGGCCACCAGATGGTCCGCGTACCGGGCGGCCAGGTTCAGGTCATGCAGCACCATCACAATGGTGGTGCCGCGGGAGCGGTTCAGATCGGTGAGCAGGTCCAGCACCTCAATCTGGTGGCTGACGTCCAGGAACGTGGTGGGCTCATCCAGCAGCAGCAGGTCCGTCTGCTGCGCCAGCGCCATCGCGATCCAGACCCGCTGCCGCTGCCCGCCGGACAGCTCGTCCACGGCCCGGTCCGCCAGCCCGGCGGTTTCGGTGGCGTCCAGCGCGGCCGCCACGGCGTCGTCGTCGTCCTTGCTCCACCGCGCAAAGATGCCCTGGTGCGGATGCCGGCCGCGGCCCACCAGGTCCGCGACCGTAATACCTTCGGGCGCGATCGGCGACTGTGGCAGCAAACCCAGGGTGCGGGCCAGCTGCTTGGCGGGAATCGAGTGCACGGCCTTGCCGTCCAGCAGCACGTGCCCGGTGCGCGGGGCCAGCAGCCGGGACATCGAGCGCAGCAGCGTGGACTTGCCGCAGGCGTTGGCGCCGATGATCGCGGTGACCTTGCCCGGCGGCACTGCGAGGTTCAGGGAGTCGATGACCGTGCGGTCGCCGTAGCCCAGCGTGAGGTTGTCGATGGACAGGGTATGGGAGGCGGTCACAGCGAAGCTCCTGCGCGGTTGACACGGACAATGAGGTAAACGAGGAACGGGGCGCCGAGCACGCCGGTGATGATGCCCACCGGCATCCGGGTGCCGAAGGCGTACTGCCCGCAGAAGTCGGCCACGAGCACCAGCAGCGCCCCCACCAGTGCGGCGGGGACGAGCAGTGACGGGCCCGGGCCCACCAGCCGGGCGGCGATCGGCCCGGAGAGGAACGCGACAAACGCGATGGGTCCGGCGGCCGCGGTGGCGAAGGAAATGAGCCCGACGGCGGCCACGATCACCACAATCCGGGTGAGGTTCACGCGCACGCCCAGCGCGGACGCGGCGTCGTCGCCGAGCCGGGTCACGGCGAGGTTCCGGGACTGGCCCAGCAGCACCGGCGCCAGCACGGCCAGGGCGGCCAGCACCGGCAGCACCTGGTTCCAGGACGCGCCGTTGAGACTGCCGGTCAGCCAGCGCATGGCTTCCTGCAGCTCCCACTCCGGCGCCTGGTTCAGCACATACGCGGTGACCGAATCCAGCATCGCGGCAATGCCGATGCCCACCAGGATCAGCCGGGTGTCCGCCACGCCCCGTTTATAGGACAGCGCGTACACGGCCAGTGCCACCACCAGTCCGGACACGATCGCGAAGCTGGACACCGCGGCGCCGCCGAGCCCCAGCCCGACAATGGCAAACGCCGCGCCGGCACCGGCACCGGAACTGATGCCGATGATGTCCGGGCTGGCCAGCGGATTGCGCAGCATCGTTTGGAACGCGACGCCGGCCAGGCCGAAGCAGGCGCCGGTCAGCACGGCCAGCACCGCCCGGGGCAGGCGCAGGCGGCCGACGGCGAAGGAGGCGCCGGGCACGTCGTGCCCGAGGATGACGTTCACGACGTCGGCCGGCGCGTAGAAGGTGCGTCCGGCCATCAGGCTCAGCGCGAAGACGGCGAGGATGAGCACCGCGAGCAGGGTGGCCACCAACCGGTAGCGGACGGCGGCGCCGCGGCGGACCCGGGTGACGGCGTCGACCGTGGGGCGAAGATCCAGGCTCACAGGGCACGCACCTTCTGCCGGCGGACGATGTAGATGAAGACCGGAGCGCCGATCAGGGCGGTGAGGATGCCGACGTCGATCTCCGCGGGGCGGGCGATGATGCGGCCGACGACGTCGGCGGCGGTCACCAGGGCGGCGCCGGTGACGGCGGAGAACGGCAGCAGCCAGCGGTGGTCCACTCCGGCCAGCAGCCGGCAGGCGTGCGGCACCACGAGGCCGACGAAGGCGATGGGTCCGGTGACGGCGGTGGAGGCGCCGCAGAGGATCACGGCGCCAAGCGATGCCGCGCCGCGGGCCAGGGCCACCCGCTCCCCCAGCCCGGCGGCGAGGTCGTCGCCCAGAGCCAGCGAGTTCAGGCCGCGGGCCGAGAGCAGGCAGATGGCGAAGCCGGCCAGCAGGAAGGGCAGGATTTGCAGGATGCTCTCGTACGAGCCGCCGCCCACGCCGCCGATCTGCCAGGACCGCACGCCCTGCGCCATGTCGTTGCGGGGCAGCACAATGGCGCTGACAAAGGAGGCCAGGGCGGCCGACGTCGCGGCGCCGGCCAGCGCGAGCTTCAGCGGCGTGGCGGGACCGCGGCCGATCGAACCGACGGTGTAGACGAAGACGGCGGTGACGGCCGCGCCGGCGATAGCGAGCCAAATGTAGCTGGAGGCTGCGGTCAGACCGAAGAACGCCATGCCCGCGACGATGGCGAGCGAGGCGCCCATGTTGATGCCGAGGATGCCCGGATCGGCCAGCGGATTGCGGGTCACGCCCTGCATTACGGCCCCGGAGAGACCCAGCGCGGCGCCGGCGGCGACGGCGAGCAGGGTGCGCGGTATCCGTTTGGCCACGGCGGCTTCGTCAAAGCCCTCGGCCGAGCCGCCCAGAGCGGCAAGAATGTCGTTCCAGCCGACGTCGCGCGCGCCCACCGTGATGCTGGCGAGCATCAGGGCGGCGAGCACGGCGACGGCAGCCACGAGCCAGAGCGCGCGCAGGCGCCTGGGCGCCGCCGGGCATGGATGTCCGGCGCGGCGGCGTCGGGGGCTGCTGCGGGTGCTGCCCCGGCGGGTGCCGGGGCAGCGGAAGGGTGCTGGTGTGTCACTTCGCTTTGGCGGCGGCGTCGGCGAGCAGGCTCAGGTAGTCGTCCAGGACCCAGGAAATCGCCAGCGGCGTGGGGTTCGCGGCCGTGCCCAGCGGAGTGTTGGGCAGCAGGACAATGGAGCCGTTGGCGACGGCGGGTATCTGCGAGAGCAGCGGATCGGCTTCCAGGGCGGCAACCAGTTCCTCGCCGCCGTAGGTGACGATCATGTCGACGTCGTTGAACGCGTCGGCCTGTTCGGCGCTTTGGGTGAGGGAGAACTTGTCGGTGCCGTCGGAGGCGGTCTTCACGCTGCCGGCCACGGACATGCCCAGGTCCTCGAAGAACATGGTGCGGGTGTCCTTCGTGGTGTAGAAGCTGACCTCGCTGAGGTCCGTGGTGTCCACGTGGGTCAGGAACATGGCGTTCTTGCCCTCGAGTTCCGGGTGCTCGGCGGCGGCGTCGGCCATTTCCGACTCGAGGTCCGCAATCAGCTCCTCGCCCTCCTGCTGCATGCCAAGGCCTTCGGCGTTCAGCTCGATCATTTCGCGCCAGGAGGTGCCCCAGGCAGTCTCCGGGTAGGCAACGACGGGGGCGATTTCGCTCAGCGTGTCGTAGTCCTCCTGGGACAACCCGGAGTAGGCGGCGAGGATGACGTCGGGCTCGGTGTCGGCCACGGCTTCGAAGTCGATGCCGTCGTTCTCGTCGAAGAGCACCGGGGTTTCGCCGCCGAGTTCCTCGAGCTTTTCGCTGACCCACGGGAGGAGGCCGTCGCCGTCGTCGTCGCCGTAGTTCGCCGCGGCCATGCCCACCGGCACGATGCCCAGGGCCAGGAGCACCTCGTGATTGGCCCAGTTGACCGTGGCAACCCGCTCGGGCTTGGCCTCGATGGTGGTGGTGCCCAGGGCGTGTTCGATGGTGATCGGTTCGAAGGACGAGCCGGTGGCGTCGCCGCTGCTGGATGCCGGAGCGGAGCAGGCTGCCAAGCCGGTGGTGAGCAGTGCGGCTGCGCAGACGGCAGCGATACGGAAGGGGCGCACGGATTTTGCCTTTTCATCGATGGGGAGCAACCGGTGGATCACCGAAGCGCGCCGGGGTGGGCATCGCACTGGTTTAGGGTTGCCTAACTAACCAAGAGTAAGGGATGCCTAACCAAAGTTGGGACAGGTGTTACGTCTGTGACTTCCGATTTGACGGCGAACCGGATGCGCTGGATCTTCCCGGCAGCGCGCGGAGCGGCCCTTGCCGAAGGGTGAAATACGGTTGATTTTCGGGGAGAGAATGCGCACGCATGGGAGCCGGCGGACGACGACGGCGTGGGGCCGCTGTGGGTCCGGCGCCTCCGTGTGCCGCCGGCGGCCTATTGCCAGTTCGGGCTCATCCCGGCGGGGTAGCGGGAGCCGAACCCTCCTTCAGGGAGGATCTCAGAGATACGGGCTAGATCGGCCTCGGTGAGGCTGATGTCAGCGGCGCCGATGTTCTCCTCCACGCGCTTGGCGCTGCGAGTGCCGGGAATCGGGACAATGTGGTCTCCCTGCGCCAGCAGCCAGGCGAGGGCGAGCTGCGCGACGGTGGCGTCCTTGGACGCGGCGAGTTCGGTCAGCTGGTGGGTGGCGGCGACGTTCTTCTCGAAGTTGCCGGGCTGCCAGCGGGCATCCCAGCTGCGCATGTCGGTCTCGTCGTACTGGTCGGCAGGCTTCGCGGTACCTGTAAGGAATCCGCGCCCGAGGGGCGAGTAGGGGACGAACCCGATGCCCAGTTCGTCCAGGACGGGGAACAGCACCTCCACTTCACGCTCGAAGAGGGAGTACTCGGTCTGGAGCACTGAGACCGGCTGCACCGCATGGGCGCGGCGCAGGGTCTCCGGGCCGGCTTCGCTGAGGCCGAAGTACTTGACCTTGCCGGCGTCGATCAGCTCCTTCACGGTCCCCGCAACATCCTCGATGGGAACGTCGGGGTCAACGCGGTGCTGATAGAGCACATCGATGTGGTCCATGCCGAGGTAGCGGAGGCTGTTGTCAACTACCTCGCGGATGTGCTCCGGGCGGCTATCGAAACCGCCGTCGCGCGTGAAGCCGAACTTCGTGGCGATGACGGCCTCGTCGCGGAAGCTCTTAACTGCACGGCCGACTATTTCCTCGTTTTCGCCCCAGCCGTACAGCTCGGCTGTGTCAAAGAACGTCACGCCCAGGTCGTGCGCTTTTTGGATCGCGGCAATACCTTCCTTTTCATCGCCAGGACCGTAGGCGAGAGAGATTCCCATCGAGCCGTAACCGATGGCGGAAGTGGTCAGGCCTTGCCTGCCCAACGTGCGTGTCTGCATGAGGTCTCCTCATTCGTGGATCGAGCGGCGCCGGGAATGCTTGCTCGCCGTTGGTGTCGCAGTCTATGCCCCAAGTGGCAGGCACCAGCAGCGGTCGGCATTTCGCCCCGGAGCTTCCTCCGATATTTCGCCTCCAAGGAGCAGGTGGTCCCAGGTCTACGGCGAACCCGTTCGACAGCCCGCTAAGCAGTAAGCGGCTGCGTCCCTGTCCGCTCAGGACGGCACGTAGGCTTCGGGCGCCGGCCGCAGAGCAAACAGGGTTTCCAGGACCAGCTGCACCGGTCCGGCGCCGGCCATGCTGCGGCGCACCACCGCGTAGATGGAGCGGACCGGAGCCGGGCGGACCACCGGGACCCGGCGGACGTTGGCGGGCAGCTGCTGGGCGCTTAGTGCCGGCAGGACGGTGATGCCGATGCCGGCGCTGACAAAGGCAATGGCGGTGGCGTAGTCGTGGGCTTCGATCTGGAAGGTCGGGGTAAAACCCGCGGCCGTGCAGGTGTCCAGCAGGTTCAGCCTGCACAGTCCGTGGGCGAAGTCGTTGTCCACCCACTGTTCTCCACCCAGTTCCGCCAGCTCGATCTCCGTCCGGCCGGCGGAGGGATGATGGTCAGGCAGTACCGCAACGTAGGGGTCGTCCACCAAGTGGTGGGCGTCGAAGCCGCTTCCCGGAGTGATGCTCCTTGCGGCCGACCACCAGCTGGATGTCCGGCCGGTCCTCGGGGTTGGGAGCGACGTCGTCGCGCAGCTGAAGTTCCAGCCGTACCCCGGGCAGGTCGGCGGTCAGCCGCCGGGCCACTTCGGGCATCCAGGCGGCCCCGACGGATGCAAAATAGGCCATGGACAGCCGCCCGTGCCGTCCGGTCCGGAGATCGGACAGCACCGCCTCCGCCTCGCTGAGCCGGGCCAGGATTTCTTCCGCCTGGGCTGCCACCGCCAGCCCCGCCGCCGTCGGACGCAGGCCGCGGCCGGCACGCTCGAGGAGGGTGAGGCCGGTTTCGCGCTGCAGGGTCGTGAGGTGCTGACTGACCGCCGAGGGCGTGTAACCGAGGTTGGCCGCGGCGGCGGCCACGGATCCGCTGGCCACCACAGAGGAGAAGATTCGAAGCCGGTGCACATCCAACATGCCCCGAACCCTACAGTGTCTCTAAAGTGTCGATCAAGAATCGGAACTGGTGCTGAATCCTGGGGTGGGCAAGAATTCAGGCATGACCTCTACAGCTTCCCGCGCGGCCCAGGTTTCCGCCGGTAACACTCCGCGCCTGTGGGCCGCCATGGCCGTGACCGTTGTCCTGTGGGCCTCGGCCTTTGTGGGCATCCGCTCCGCCGGCGCGGACTACTCCCCGGCGCCCTGACGCTGGGGCGGATCGCGGTGGGGGCGGTGGTGCTGATGGCCATTGCCGCTATGACGGGACGACGACGCCGACAGGGTGCGGGTGGGCCGGGCGGCCCATCGGCACGCGGACGGCTGCGGGGCGGGATCCTGGCCCTAGTGATCGTCTGGGGGCTGGCCTGGTTCGGCGTCTATAACCTCGTGCTGAACGCGGCCGAACGGCATCTGGACGCCGGCACCGCGGCGCTGCTGGTGAACCTGGCACCCATGATCGTAGCCGTGCTCGCCGGGCTGCTGCTGGGCGAGGGCTTTCCGCGGCGGCTGATAGTTGGCATGCTGGTGGCCTTCGCCGGCGTCGCCGTCATCGCAGCGGCCACCTCCACCGGCACCGTCGATCCCGTGGGTGTGGGTCTCGGCCTTGCCGCAGCCGTGCTCTACGGCGGTGCGGCCACCCTGCAGAAGCGGCTGCTGCAGTACGTAGATGCGGCCACCATGACGTGGATCGGGTGCCTGGCCGCGGCTGTTGCCTGCCTGCCGTTCCTCCCCGAACTGATCCGGGAGTTAGCTGCCGCGCCGCTGTCCTCCACGCTGGCCATGGTGTACCTCGGGGTCTTCCCCACGGCGATCGCGTTCACCACGTGGGGTTATGTCCTGGCGCGGTTCAGCGCCGGCCGCACGGCCGCCACCACCTATGCGGTGCCGGCCGTGGTGGTGCTGCTGTCCTGGCTGCTGCTGCAGGAAGTGCCGCCGGTTGCCGCGCTGTTCGGCGGAGCGCTGGCGCTGGCAGGTGTCGCGGTGGCGACGCTGCCGCGGCGGCGGAGCTAAGCGCGGGGCTTTATGGAAGGCACGGCGGTGCAGGGCACGGCATCACCGTACTCTCCCCTGTGCCCGGGCCACCGCGCGCAGTTCGCGCCGCTGCCGGGCGGCGAGCCCTGGCCGTCTTCAAAGCGACCGCTACTTGGCTGCCGCCGCTGCTTCCTCTTCCGGCACGCGCTCGAACTCCACGGCGTACACGTCAGCTCCCTGCTTGCGGTTCCGCACGTTTCGGACGTGCCGGACGACGATGCAGACGAACAGAACCAGTCCCAGATAGCCTGCAACCGGGTAGAGGAAGTTGACGAGTTCCGCGAAAGGCACCTGGGCCAGCAGCACCGCAACCACCGTGGCGATGACGGCGAACAGCTTTGCCCGCTTGCTCTTGTCATTGGTCTCAACCCGGTTCACCACAGCCCACAGCAGCGGAACGGCGGTGGTGTAGATGCCCGCGAAGAGGATCACCGAGTAAACGTTGCCCGCACCGGAGAAGACCTGATCTGCGATCCACAGCATCGGGATCTGCTTGTCATAGACGTCACCGATGTTTGCCAGCAGCCCGAACGCCACCACGGCAACAGCCACCACCAGCGTGACGGCTCCGGCCAGCCCGCCGGTGATCGCTTCCTTCTCGTTCCGGACTTTCCTGCCCAGACTGGCCAGGAACGGAACAAGCATAAGAATTCCCAGTGCCGGAAAGTTGAGTCCCGAGATCGCCCAGTGCGGCGCCGCCTGCAAAACATCGATAGTGGGGAGGGTGTCCGCGGATTCCGCGATGCCCTGCGGGCTCCGAACGATGCCGGTAATCCCCACAATGAGGCACAGGGCAACAATGGCGGGACCAAGTTTGGACAGAATGGCCACGAGGCCGTCAAGCCCGAGCATCACGGTCATCAGCACGGCGACCGCCATGGCAAGAATGCCCACCTGCCCGTTCCAGCCGAACTGCTCGTTCAGGGTTGCCCCGGCCCCGGCGAGCATCACGGCAAACAGGCAAAAGAAGAACAATGGCGCAAAGACTCCAAAGAATTTGCCAATGTGCTTTCCGCAGTAATACTCAAAGATTTTGTTACCGGACCGTAACCGGAGGTTGTGCCCGTCACGGAGAACAATGGCCGTGACGTAGCAATAGAGAATGAAAGTAATCACGAGTGCGCCTGCCGCTCCGACTGCCCCGAAGGACGCGAAGTACTGCAGTCCTTCCTGGCCTGTGGCGAACCCGGAGCCGATCAGGTAGGCAACAATCGCGCCCATGATGGTGATGACCGTACCTATACGAATTCTTTTCGATGTTGTCTGAGTCATCCATTCACACTATGACAGCCACAACGGTCTCCCGAACAACTTCCAACATTCCGGATCCCAAATGTGATCATTTTGCATCTCATGCAATGGTCTGATATTCGGAATGCTCAATGTTGCAAATGGGTATCGATTTAATGGGACACTGAATCACTATCAGCGCATTAATTCTTAGCTGAAAGGAAAACCTCATTCAGCGCTGGCCGCACTGGATCGCGGAGAATGCCATCACCCACCCCGGAGTCATTAGTCGATGCCGTCGCGGATAATCGGGCAGGTCATGCAGTGCCCGCCGCCGCGTCCGCGGCCCAGCTCGGCACCGACAATGGGGATGACCTCGACGCCGGCGTTGCGCAGCGCCGCATTCGTCTGGGTGTTGCGGTCGTAGGTGAACACCACCCCCGGTTCCACTGCAACGGCGTTGTTCGCGCTGTCCCACTGCTGGCGTTCGGTGGCGTGATAGTCCCCGGCGGTTTCCACCAGGCGCAGTTGCTTGTAGCCCATGGCTTCGGCCACCACGTCCACGAAGCGGCGGTCCCGCTGGTCGCGGATTTCCAGGCCCGGGGCCTTGTCCGAGGGGTGGATGGTGAAGGGGTGGATGCCGTCCACGATGGCCGGGTGGATGGTGGCCAGGTCCCGGTCCGCGAAGGTGAACACGGTGTCCAGGTGCATGGCGGCGCGCAGCTTGGGCATGCCGGCGACCACGATCCGCTCCGCCGCCCCGTCCGTAAACAGGGCCTGCGCGAGCTGGGTGATGGCCTGCCGGGAGGTCCGCTCCCCCATGCCCAGCAGCACGGTACCGTTGCCCACGGGCATGACGTCGCCGCCCTCCAGGTAGGCCTGGCTCCAGTCCTTTTCCGCGTCGCCCCACCAGATCTTCGAACCCATGTAGTCCGGATGGAACCGGTAGATGGCCTGCATCAGCAAGGTCTCGTCGTGCCGGGCCGGCCAGTAGAGCGGGTTCAGGGTCAGCCCGGAACCGATCCAGCAGGTGGTGTCCCGGGTGTAGAGGGTGTTGGGCAGCGGCGGCAGCAGGTATTCGGGCCGGCCCTGGGATTCCCGGATGAGACCCACGTAGCCGCTGAGATAGTCGGAGGGAAGGTCCGACGTCGTGAGCCCGCCGATGAGGTAGCGTGCCAGCTCCGCTCCGGAGAGGGAATCCAGGAAGGCCCGGGTGCCGGGGACCAACCCCAGGCCAACCCGGTTGGCGATGATCTTGCGGTCTAGCAGCCAGGCCCGGGCCTCGGGAATGTCCATGGTGGAGCCGAGGAGGTCGTGGAGTTCGACGACGTCTACGCCGCGTTCGGTCATTTTGGTGACGAAGTCGGTGTGGTCGCGCTGGGCGTTCTCCACCCACATCACGTCGTCGAACAGCAGGTCTTCACGGTTCGTGGGTGTGAGCCGTTCGTGCGCCAGACCCGGGGCGCAGACCAGGACCTTGCGCAGCTTGCCCACCTCGGAGTGGACCCCGTAAGACGCGGCCGTGCCGGTGGCGGTTGGGGAAAGCATGGGGTTCTCCTTGGGTTGTAAAGCTAGTGTGCGCGCTCTGCCTGTTCGCGGCGTCGGAGTGCTTTGTTGACGGCCGGGTCCTCCAAAGCGCGGAGCCATTTGAGCAGTTCGGGTCCGGCGGCCGGATTGGCGGCGACGGCGGGGCGTGCAAGCGGCTGGTCGGTGGCCAGTTCCTGCAGGCGCAGCGGTGCGGTTCCGGGGTCTTCGGCTTCGGCAAGGATGGCGACCTCGGCGGGATCCACGTCCCGCGGCCGGGCTGCCGATGCTCCGGCGTTCACGATGTCCGCCGCAGGGATGTTCATCAGCGGGGACGCCCGTCGCGTTGTTGTGTTGGGGGTGGACGGGGCGTTCTCGTCAGCGGGATGTACCTGGATTTCGTCCTGCACGGGATCTCCTTCATCAGTAGCCTTATGAACATCCTTGCAGGACTTGAGTCGAGGACCGAATCCGGTAGCTGCCCCATAGGCCGCCGGGTGCACACCTGAGCAGGCGGTCAGCCGACAGGTCCCCTGCTCAGAGCGCTATCCAGCCCAGGGCCAGGGCGAGCACAGCTGCAACGGCTCCCGCCAGCGCAATGAGGAAAAGGAACAGCTCCCTCCCCGGAAGACGCGCTGCCCTTGTTCACGGCGCGCGATCACAAACAGGACGGTGGCGGGGGCGTAGAAGATCATCGAGAGCAGCACCAGCGGCAGGCCGGCGGCGTAGACCAGGAACACCGAGTAAATCGTGGCAATGACGGCAATGGCCAGGTCGCCCCGCCTGATGCGGCTTGGGGCTCCTTCATACGTTTCGCCGGTCCAGCCGAGCTTGAGGGCATAGAGGGCCGCGAAAAGGAGGGAAAACAGCGTCAGGACCGCGGTCATGTCCAGCGCGAAGTTGAAGGCGTCCTCGGAGAAGTAGGTGATGACCATGACCAGCTGGCTGAGCAGGGTGCTCAGCAGCAGGGCGTTGACCGGAACGTCGTCATCGCTGAGCCGGGACAGGAACCGCGGCATGTCCTTCTCCCGGGCGGCCACATACAGGACCTCCGCTGCCATCAGGCTCCAGGCCAGATAGGCCCCCATTACCGAAATGATCAGGCCTGCGCTGACGAACACCAGCCCCCAGGTCCCCACTCCCGCTTCCAGGACACCCGCCATGGATGGTTGGCGCAGCTCGGCGAGCTGTTCCATCGGCAGGACCCCGTAGGAAACGATCGTGACCGAGGCAAAGATGGCAAAGACGCTCAGGAAGCCGAGGACGGTGGCCCGGCCCACGTCCTCCCGCCGTCGGGCATGGCGTGAATACACGCTGGCACCTTCGACGCCGAGGAAAACGAATACCGTGACCAGCATCGTGTCGCTGACCTGCTCGAACAGCGTCCCCGCAGAGTCCGCCCCGGTGAGGTTTCCCGCGAAGACGGCGGGGTCAAACAGGAAGACAGCAAACAGCACAAAGACCAGGATGGGAACAACCTTGGCGATCGTGACCACCCGGTTAATGGCCGTGGCCTCCCTGATGCCGCGCCGGATCAGGAAGAAGAATCCCCACAGCCCGGCCGAGGAAAGCACGACGGCGGGGAGGGTGTCCCCCGCGCCCAGCTGCGGAAACAGGGCTCCCAGCGTGGACATGGTGAGCACCCAGTAGGTGACGTTTCCAACGCAGGCGCTGGCCCAGTAACCCGCTGCGGAGAAGAATCCCACGTAATTACCGAAGCCTGCCTTGGCATAGGAGAAGATCCCCGCATCGAGCTCTGGCTTGCGCATCGACAGCCGCTGGAAGACGAAGGCCAGCATCAGCATGCCGGAACCCGCAATCAGCCAGGCGATCAGCGCGCCCGCCACCCCGGTTTCCGCGGCGAAGCGCTGGGGCAGGGAAAACACCCCGGCCCCGACCATGGAGCCGATCACCACAGTGGTGAGGGTCAGCAGGGAGAGTTTGGACGCTGAGGTCTTCTCCCCTGAAGCAGCAGGATTAGACATGGTTCTTTCCCATCGGGTGTCGCGGCCGCTGGGGCAACACAGGGTAGACAAAAGTGGAGGGGAGGACCGCCTCTTACGGGGGATCCTTCGTCGGCAGCCTTTCCATTATCCTCGGAATGCCGGCGGGGTCCGAATCGGCGGCCAGCGCCTCGGTGCGGTTGCCGAAGGGGTCTTTTCAGCGGAACTGTGTGTAGCCGTCAAAGATGGTGCGTGCCCTGGAGCCCACGGTGAAACCGTGGCCGGAATTCCGATGTCGGGGCGTGGCCGCGGTCAAATGCCAGCCGCATCCGGCACGCCGTCGTCATCTCCCCGGACACTTAGTCGATCCCGTCGCGGATGATCGGGCAGGTCATGCAGTGCCCGCCGCCACGCCCGCGGCCCAGCTCCGCCCCCACAATCGGGATCACCTCAACGCCTGCGTTCCGCAGCGCCGCGTTGGTCTGCGTGTTGCGGTCGTAGGTGAACACCCCGCCCGGTTCCACCGCGACGGCGTTGTTCGCACTGTCCCACTGCTGGCGTTCGGAGGCGTGGAAGTCCCCGGCGGTCTCCACCAGGCGCAGGTGCTTGTGGCCCATGGCTTCGGCCCATCCGTCAGGACTGCATCGGACCGCCGTAGAGTTCTCGCAACTGTGGAGGGGTCAGCCATGGCCCCCGGTGAATCATGCGGTGGCAATTGGAACAAAGCAAGGCGAGGTTCCCCAGCGTTGTCGTGGTTGCACCACTTACGTGAAGAGGCAGTACGTGATGGACCTCGATATAGTCGCGGCCACGTTCTCCATAGGCAACAAAGAAATCAAAAGAACAAACGTTGCATGCAACGGCTTCTCCTCGTTGCTTCACCTGTTGGATTTTCCGAAGGCGCAACTTCGGGTCCCGTTCACGCTTGGTCTGCCAACTGCGGAGCAATCTACCCTCCTGCGCTTCTAATTCATCTTCAAGAAAACTCTCAAATGCATCAAGATCAGAATGCGAAACGGTACCATCCCGAATGACTTTCCTGATGTTAGCCGCTACTTGATGCATCACCTTAGGACTCGCCAAAAAGTCCTGCAGGACTTCCTGGTCTATCCTGTTCCCTCGGGTGGGTCTACCAGTGTAGGCCGGATGGCGGGTCGCAATATCCGAAGTCTTGCGTCCCACGCCTGCCGGGTTCCTGAACGTCGAGGGACGCCCCTCCAACCGGTGAAGGGGGATTGCCTCAGCAGCTCAGACAATTCAGTCACTTCTGCTCTAGTCGCATCCAATGCTCGCCAGCCATTTACCCAAACTAGGTCGCAAGCCAGGATAATTTCATCGCGCGTCCAATTAATTCGTATTTCCCCCATATGACCGACTGTATCCCGCGGAATATCGGCACCCGGGCTATTACAGATACCTTCGGCGCGGTTTTGGCCCTGTCGACTGTCCAAGGTTCGGTCAGTCAGGCGACAAAGCACCTCGATTCGCCAAGGCCCTCTTCGGACTTAATGTTCGATAACAAAGGGCTAACCGCTAACTCGAGAGTTTCGGGAGGGCGGCACCTACGTGGGCTTCCGGGCGGATAAGCATCCAGAGCGACCGCATCCAGGAACCGGAGGCGGCCGATAAAGGCTCTCGCACCTGCCGTCTTCCCTGCTGGCCTCGCGGGGGCCCCTGGCTCAGTAGGTCTTGTCGGCCAGCAGCCGCCACCCCGCACGCCGTCGTCGCTAGTCGATCCCGTCGCGGATGATCGGGCAGGTCATGCAGTGCCCGCCGCCGCGGCCGCGGCCCAGCTCGGCCCCGACAATGGGGATGACCTCGACGCCGGCGTTGCGCAGCGCCGCATTCGTCTGGGTGTTGCGGTCGTAGGTGAACACCACCCCCGGTTCCACTGCAACGGCGTTGTTCGCGCTGTCCCACTGCTGGCGTTCGGTGGCGTGATAGTCCCCGGCGGTTTCCACCAGGCGCAGTTGCTTGTGGCCCATGGCTTCGGCCACCACGTCCACGAAGCGGCGGTCCCGCTGGTCGCGGATTTCCAGGCCCGGGGCCTTGTCCGAGGGGTGGATGGTGAAGGGGTGGATGCCGTCCACGATGGCCGGGTGGATGGTGGCCAGGTCCCGGTCCGCGAAGGTGAACACGGTGTCCAGGTGCATGGCGGCGCGCAGTTTCGGCATGCCGGCCACGACAATCCGCTCCGCCGCCCCGTCCTTGAACAGGGCCTGGGCGAGCTGGGTGATGGCCTGCCGGGAGGTCCGCTCCCCCATGCCCAGCAGCACGGTGCCGTTGCCCACGGGCATGACGTCGCCGCCCTCCAGGTAGGCCTGGCTCCAGTCCTTTTCCGCGTCGCCCCACCAAATTTTCGAACCCATGTAGTCCGGATGGAACCGGTAGATGGCCTGCATCAGCAGGGTCTCGTCGTGCCGGGCCGGCCAGTAGAGCGGGTTCATTGTCAGCCCGGAGCCGATCCAGCAGGTGGTGTCCCGGGTGTAGAGGGTGTTGGGCAGCGGCGGCAACAGGTACTCGGGCCGGCCGGTGGATTCCCGGATCAGGGCGACGTAGCCGCTGAGGTAATCCACGGGAACGTCCGACGTCGTGAGCCCGCCGATGAGGTAGCGCGCCAGATCCGCTCCGGAGAGTGAGTCGAGGAAGGCACGGGTGCCCGGGACCAGGCCGAGGCCGACCCGGTTGGCGATGATTTTGCGGTCCAGCAGCCAGGCCCGGGCTTCGGGCAGGTCCATGGTCTGGCCGAGCAGGTCGTGGAGTTCCACCACCTCGACGCCGCGGCTGGTCATCTGGGCGACGAAGTCCGCGTGGTCGCGCTGGGCGTTCTCCACCCACATCACGTCGTCGAACAGCAGTTCTTTGCGGTTGGTGGGGGTGAGCCGTTCGTGGGCGAGGCCGGGAGCGCAGACCAGGACCTTGCGCAGCTTGCCCACCTCGGAGTGGACCCCGTAGGACGCGGCTTTGCCGGTGGCAGTTGGGGAAAGCATGGGGTTCTCCATATGTTTAGTGAAGCTGGACCTAGTGTCCCTGTTCAACCTGCGCGCGGCGGCGGAGTGCTTCGTTGACGGCGGGGTCGTCCAAGGCACGTAACCAGGTGAGCAGTTCGGGTCCGGCGGCCGGATTGGCGGCGACGGCGGGGCGTGCGATCGGCTGGTTGGTGGCCAGTTCCTGCAGTCGAAGCGGAGCGGTTCCGGGATCCTCGGCTTCGGCAAGGATGGCTACCTCAGCGGGATCCACGTCCCGCGGCTTGGCTGCCGATGCTCCGGCGTTCACGATGTCTGCCGCCGGGATGTTCATCAGCGGGGCCGTCCGCCGGGTTGCTGTTTTGGAGGTGGACAGGGCGTTCTCGTCAGCGGGATGTTCCTGCATGTCTTCCTGCACGGGGTTCTCCTTTGTAAGTAGCCTTATAAACATCTTGGCAGAAGGTGGCGCGGGTTCCGAATCGATATCGTCGTGCTTCAGGTCATTACCGCATACGAGCCAGGGGAAACGTGAATAGCTTGTCGGGGACGGCCACAATTGGTTCAAATCCCGCCGTCACAACCAAAATGAGACGCCCGTTCCCTTACAAGCTTCTCGCGACACCTCTCCTGTGGTCGCCGCGCCATTCTGAACACCCTCGGACGACAGCCTCCATCAGGCACCGAACCCGAAGACCTTTTCGAGTAAAAGTATGTAAGTGCATGGCTCAAGCGGGAGTTACTTCGGGCTGTCGTACGCTTCGGTCGCATCTAGTCAGAGTAGGTTTTTGGTATCACCCTGCCATGACTGTCAGTGAATCTGCAGACTAGCTGCAGGCTTCGGTGATCCTTGGGCTGAGTGACTGCACAAGTCGCGACATAGGCAACACCCCCGATCATCAGGCTGGAGTGTCACCTATGTATGGTGCGTAGTCGAGTCAGGGGTCCACGGCCAGCGCGCACGGCGTCAGCGCGTCCCGGAACCCGCCGTGCAATATTGAAGGCCGCGCAAGGCAGTTACAGTCCACATACGATTGTTGCGACGTGGGCGCATAGACGGGTAGTGTGAGGAAAGAGAAATAGAAGCCTTGCTTGCAAGGCCTCAACTTCAGCCGCACGAGCACAGAGTCTGTGACTTATTGACCGGGTCACTGGGCCGAGGTGTGAGACCCTTGAGGTGAACGCTAGTTCATGGTGTCTGAAGAAGTTTCGTCAACTGTTTCTCGCGTAGCTCGGGACTACCGTTCAGAGCTTAGTAACCACACGCGAGGAGCTTGGAATGACCAATCTGTCGAGAGAGAACGACACCCGCGAATGCGGTCCTGGGGTCCGAGAGGCCCCTGTCACACCTTCTCCGGAAACTGAGATCCAAGCTCCACTCGCAAAGACGTTTAGCGGAACTGCTGGGGCTCCACTTCATAGTGAGCCCCGGCAGTTCCCCACGACGGACGTCTTCACTCTCCTGGTATCCGTTATCAATGAGTTTGAAACCACTGGGAAAACGCCTACTGCAGCGGGAGTCTCCGCCCGGATGCGTGTCGTCGAGCCAGACTTCTCGATTGCAAGGACCGACTTCTCTACATTTCGCGGAATCACCAAAGCTGCGGAGAGCGCAGGCCTTGTAGAGGCACACCGTGCCGCCAGCGACTACGTCCTCAAGCTTGTCTCGGTTGAAGACGTCCGCGGGGCTACTCTGCGGCCTGACCTATGGCGTGCCGTTCAGGACTGGACATATGGCGCGCGGTACGCGTTTGATCGCAATACAAAAACCACTGAGCAATTTGCTGGCACCATCCCATCCGGCTCTGTGGAGGTTCCGTCGATAGACAAGGCGACCGTCCTTGATTGGATGACCAAATTCGCGTCGCGCCCGAGTGGTAGCCTGACTACCCAGCTCACGGAGGCTCTGAGGGAAGACGACCCGGTATCAGCCTTTTATCGGGTTATACGCGGAGACTCCAGCGTCAAGCGCCGATGGAACCGCCGGCTTCGATCAGGGATTCTTGACACCGCAGTAAAGTGGTCCGCTCGGAATGCTATTCCCCGGAAAGATATTTTCACATCTGCGGCCGCCCCATCTTCTCCCCCTGCCATCGCGCCCACGCGCCTTTCGGCATCTTCGTCGGTTGCCGTGTCCCCTCCGGATGTTGACCTTCGTAGGCGCATCCTGACCATCCTCGAATCCATGCCCCTGCATGAGCTGCTTCGCTTGCCGATTCCGCTTGAGCATTCCCTGAACCGGTAGCCGGCGGTGCCCGGGATCGACCTTCGCGCGCTCGTCAAGCAACCCATCGCGTTGACGGGCATTCTCGAAACATCTAAGGACCCTCACCCGCTACACGAAGGTATTAGTCGCGACCGAAAGTTCTCTTCATCGAGTGCCTCTCCCATTTTGCTTCCTGCTGGAGGAAAAGGGCTTCATCGGTTGAAGGGGCTCTGCAGGCACCAATTTCCGGCATGAGCGCGCAACGTTCACATGAAGCCCATGTCAGGCTTCTCACTGCTGCGTCCTTCGTACACACCGATCCTGGTCAGGTCCGAGTCGGACCTGACGGCAGTGTTCTCGAGGACGCCGAACGTGCCCGCGCTCGTTCTGTGCTTCTTGTAGGGGTGTTTCGGGACGAAAATGAGACTTTCGAAGGAAATGTGTTTTCGTCCGCGCGCTTCGCTGGCGTCGGAGTGCTCGCCGTACTGCCCAATGCGAGCAATTCCAAACAGTGCGACGATGCTTGGCTTCAGGTTGAGTGGGTGTATTCCACAAACTCGCTGTTGCACGCGCTCGGAAAGATTGACGGATTCCGCATTGAGACCCCTAAGCACAATCGTCGCATCGAGATTCTAGTGGAGCCGGAACTAGCTGGTACGAGTTCCTCCCTCAAAGCGGACATAGAGCGCTCCGCCCTTCTGCTGGGCGTAAATCCTCAGGTGCACGTAGTTACCGCCGCGGATCAAGGGGCAGTGGCGAGCATAGTGAAAGCAAGCAACCCCTACGAATTGATTGTGCTCGGGACTCGGGTCAGCGAATCAGTGGTGGCCGAGTTTACTCGCCGACACGGAGAGACAAACCTCCATCGGGCGGGCGTTAGCACTGCCGATGACGCTCTACGGTGGCTGTTCGATAATCTTCCTCACATCATGGGCGTGGGACCTGGCCTGATGAGCCATCCTGAGGTCGCGTCGGAGGCGGGCGCCCACCTATACCCGTAAGTGCCCCCACAAAATGCGTTCACCATGCGTCGAACGCTTACGTGCTGGATGAAACCACCAACGAATGGTGGACCCGCGACTTCGCCCAACATGGACGAGACGCCAAATCTATTTTCAAGACATATTCGCTCGAGGATGGCAGGTTTTGTTGGAAGACTGACCGTGACGGCGCGGGCGACATCATCGAGGTCAAACACAAAGGTCCGGTCGGCATAACGTTCAAGGAAAGCGAGACACACTCCTGCCCGCATCCTGAGTCCCACATTCGCTAGGTGCATCGGCTGCTGAGCTAGCTCTTACTTGTGCTTCTGCATATTAGAGTCAGGTCTCATCGGTGGAACCCTCGTTGGGGGCACCGATGCACTGGCAGAAGAGGGCAAGCAAGCACTGAGTCTATCGATCTCGATGCCCACGCTAACGGACGTTCTGTTGTGGGTTATTAGCCGCCCTGGAGGCTTACGATTACTCACCGTTGAAGTCGCCTCAGCCCTGCGCCACACCGCGATCGAGCGGGACTTTGTTCCGTCGGAACGCAATCCATACCCAGTCGTTGTGAAGGATGCCCGAGTTCAGCTCCAATGCAGGCGGATGTATGGCTACCTCGTCCTTGGCGTCTCGCGAATTGGCCTAGCGGGAAGCGGTCGCTCAAGGTGATGCGAACATCACATCGACGTTGCCCTCAAAAAAAACACGGTCGGCCAGATCGACCAGCTTTCCCGGTCCCCTGCCCGAAGGATGCAATTCTGGCACTGACACTGCTCCACTGATGACCGGAGCGTTCCCCTGTTTCGGTCCCCCTCCGCTGCTCTACGGCGGAGGGGGGTGGGGCTAGATGCATTGCTGCCGGCAGCAGAGAATCTCGAAAAAACTCAGAGAAGTCCGGCATTCGTTCCTGATAACTATCGTTATTTAGGGTACTGGCAGACCTCCCTATGCTCTGCTAGGGCATCGAGTTTCCAGGTTTTCCACAACCCCGCCGCTACTGTTGCTGGCCTCAGCGGCTGGCTGTTGCATGGGGAGTCCAACCGCTACTAGGGCAGAGACGGGATAGCCATGACCTTCGATCTCACCGAACACAACGCCACAGCTGGCGTGAACGTACCGGGAGCACCCCGGATAGGACCTTTGTCGCGATGCCGCTACCCGCAGCTTCTCGGACAAATAACAATCAGATACGAGCCCAAGCCGTGTGCGCTGCCGAACCTCAGTAAGACAAGTTAACGTCATGAAAAAGACCGTTGCAGACCTCTTCTCCCCCGAGGACGGCAGTGCCTTCATCCCGCTGATGTGGGGCGGACGGAAAGAGGAGCCAGCAGACGTGGCAGCCAGAGCAGACGCCACTATGTCCGCTCTCGTCCACAGCGTGCCTGAAGACTCCAGTTGGGAGCTCTTTTGGATGCGAATCGCTGACGATGATCTGAGTTATTCTCCTGCGCCGATCACAGCGGCCGGGCTCGCGGCGCTGGCAAGTCGCCAGGCAAGGCGAGACGCGACTTACAAACTGTCCGAAGCCACGACACTCCAACTACTGCTCTTTGCCGGGAACACGGATACAGGTCCCCTTGCCTCGTTTGCCCTGAGCGCGGGTGCAGAACAAACCTACGTGGGCAACAGCTGCACCGTCGTCCTTGAACAGGAGTATCCATTGGGGACCGCTGAGGCTGCTGTTGATCTTTTCAGGGAACTAGTTCGCATATGGCAACCGGAGTCCGCAATCCTTTGCACCGATCGGACGGTCACGGAGATTGACGACCTTTACGCCACGTACGCGGGGTATGCGACCTGGATTTCCGAAGGCACGTTCGGTGTTCCTCCGGGTCTGCGATCGGCCGCGTGGGAGCACTTCGGAGACGGAACCCTTCTCACGGCTGTCAATGGCCAATAGTTTGTGCCCATGGGCGGCCAGCAAAAGTGCCCGCTGGTGGACGTGAAAACTGCCTACTCATGGCCACCAGATCTGCCCACCGGGTATTCGGTGGCGTTGGCCATGTTGGGGTGTGGGTTTAGCTCATCGGGGTAACTCCCTTCCCGGCCAAGGCCTGGCTGAGGCGGATCGATTCCCCTGAGGTCTGACAGAGATGCGCGTGGTGCAGCAGCCGGTCGACGGTGGCGGTGGCCAGGGTCTTGGGCATGAGCTCGTCGAAGCCTGCCGGATGCAGGTTTGAAGAAACCGCGATGGAGCGTTTCTCATACCCGGCGTCAACGAGGCGGTAAAGGCCCTCGGCCGCGTCCGTGCCCACCGGCAACAGCCCGATGTCATCGACCACCACCAAGTCTGCTCGCAGGATCCGGGCGACGACTTTGGTGACACTGTCATCGGAGCGGTGGGCTCGCATAAGAGCCCCGAGATCCTCGAGCCGGAACCACGCCACCCGCAGGCCGGCCTCGACGGCCTGCTGCCCGAGGGCTTCGAGGAAGAACGTTTTACCCGTGCCCGAGGGCCCGCAGATCACGACGTTTTCCTTCCGCCCGATCCATTCCAGCGTCCGCAGCGCCTGCTGCGTCGGTGCCGGGATCGAGGAGGCCGCCGGATCCCAGGTATCAAAGGTCTTCCCGGTCGGGAAGCCCGCGGCCTTGCGTCTGGTGGCGAGCATGGACCGGGACCGGCCGGCGACTTCCTCAACGAAGAGCGCTTTGATGACCTCGGCCGGTTCCCAGCGCTGGGCGCGGGCGGTTGCGATCAGTTCCGGGGCCAATGCCCGCGCATGAGGCATCTTCAATTGCCGCATCAACGCTTCCAGCTCCGCCGGCAGCGCCGGTGCGGGGACCGGGACCGGGCTCATGCGCTTTCCTCCAGCTCGTCATCAGCACGGGCTGGAACGGGTGGCCGGCCGATCGCTGCCCACCCGGCGGTGCCTTGAGTCAGGGACCGGGTTTCCCCGGCGGCATGGGTGATGATGCGTGTGCCCGCGGCGTTCAGGATCGAGGCCAGGTCGTTGTTCGCGAAGCGGCCATGGATGGCCGCGGTCCCCAACGCCTGATCGACTTCGGGCTGCCCGGCGATCTTGGCCAGAGCGACTGCTTCGGCCATCTTCATGTTCATCCGGGCCGTGCCCGCCGCGGCGGCCTCGAGCAGCCATGCCCGGGCACCGTCACCGATGCTCAGGAACTCCGCTTCCGCGGCGGTCCTCGCTTTGGCCGTGTATTCACCCGGGACCCTGGGCCGGTGGCCGGGGAAGTGGGCGTCGTTGATCGCCGGGATGCCGGGGCGGGCGCGGCGGTGGCGGGCAACTTCCACCGGGCCACCGCTGGCGTGGTGGACGATGATGACCTGCTCGTCGGCACCGGCACCGTGGGCCCGGACGAACACCCGCGCGCCGAGCAGATGCGCCGGGACGGAGTACTGCCCGTTTTCGAAGGTGACCATCGGCGTGTTCTCCGGGACGCTGCGGGAGAGCCCGAACGCGACGGTGTGCGCGGTCTCCGGGACCCGGTGCAACCGTGGTGCCTCCTCGGCCAGCATCGTGGCGGGTTTGCGGCGGGTGGTCCGGTGCTCACGGTTGTTGACCTCGTCCGTGAACGCCTGGCAGGCTGCTTCGATCTCGGCGAAAGAAGCGTATTCGGCACGCAGGTTGGTGTCCTTGGGCACGATGTCTGCTTTGGCGAGTTTCACCGAGGACTCCACGCCGCCCTTGGATGCTGGGTCCGCCGGCTGGCAGGTCAGTACCGTCACCGCGTAGTGGCGGGCGAAGTCGACGGTCTGCTGGTTACGCACCGGGACCCCGGCAAGATGGGAGACCGTCACGGTCTTCTCGTTATCGGTCAATACATACGTCGGGGCGCCGCCTATGACACGGAAGCTGCGGTCCAATGCGGCGAACACGCTCGGCGCCGTGCGGTCCCGCAACGCGATGACGATCCTGAAGCGGGACCATGCCAGCCACGCCACGAACAAAACGGTCTTCTTCCCCTCGATCACGGGGCCGTCGCCGAAATCGTACTGAAGCCACATGCCCGGTTCCGTGATCCAGGGCCGGTGCACCCGGACATGGCCAAGACGCCAGGCAGCGCGGATCTGGGCGACGGCCCGGCGGGTCGAGCGCTCCGAACCCTCGTAGCCGAGGGCAAGGAGTTTCTCGTGGGCTTTGTCGGCGCGGATTTTGCCCTTGGAGGCCTCGATCCATTCTTCGATCTTGGGCAGGAACGCATCGGTGACCCGGCCCCGGTAGACGGGTTCGGCGATCGGCTGACCGGCGTCGCGGGCAGCGACGTGTCTGGCAACGGTGTGGTGCGAGCAGCCGGTGAGTTCCGCAGCGGCGCGCAACGATCGGGTCAGATCATACGCAGCGAGTATTTCCATGATTTCTCCGTCAGACTTCATTAGGGCCTCTTCCCGGGCGACTTTGATGCGACTTAGACACCGTCATCAAACCCCGGGGAGAGGCTCCCGCCGCTTAAGCGGTCGGGTTCAGTAAGGAAGTGGGCAGATCTCATGGCCACCGGCGGGCAGTTTTGATGGCCGTCAGTGGGCAGTTCCGTGGCCGCCTATGGGCAGTTTTCCATGGCCGCTAACACACGGCAACAGACTGGACCACGAGCGGATTCCGGCGAATGCACCGGGAACTCCTGGCGGAAGGCGTACCTCCGCTCACTCAGGCAGCCGAAGTCCAAGTCGTTCCACAGTTTCCGGTCCCCTAACGCACGCGCTTTCCGGCTGCCCGCCCACAATCAGCCGTGTCCAGCCGCAACCGTTGAATGCAGGTCGTTTCTGTTCAACTTATGACCAGGCAGGGTCAGCATGCTGCGCTCACTGCGGCTACTTTGAGCCATCAAGACCACGGTCTCTCCATCGTGACAGCTGGCTCAGACAGGGCGGTCAACAGCAGGTGCAAACATCTCGGCGGAGGAACGGCTCACCCAGCTACGGGTAGGTAGCAGCCGGCATGCTGGGCGCCACCCGGAATTGCAGGGACGTAATGACAGGCTCCCGTCTCCGTCGTTGTCTGTCCAGCGGCAGGTTGATTTCCGCGCGAGGGTTTGCGCCCGGTGTAGTGGTGTCCTGCCGCGTCGTGAGTGGCCGCAAGTTGATCCGGTAGTGCAGCCCCCTGACATGTAGGAGTGTCGGACATCGTCTCTGGCTTGGTGGCGCGCGGGACCGGTTGGCTTGCATAGTTTTTCTAGTCACAGGAGGGGTGCCCCAAAGCCCATCGGTTCACCACAGCTAGTGCACATCGAGTGCAAGCAAGGACACGGTGCCTGACAGGCTGTCAATTAGCACTTGGCCTGCTCCCGGAAGTAGCGTTAGGAGCATGAATCAAGTCCTCCCTCTCCCGTCTCTTTCGCGTACAACGATGCGCGCGGCAGAGTTTTTCGCTGGCATTGGCTTGGCTAGGGCAGGTCTCGAACCTGCAGGCTTCAAAATCGTGTGGGCGAATGACTTCGAGCCAGCAAAAAAGGAGATGTACGAAGGTAACTTTGGAACAGACCACGACTTTGCGCTGGGCGACGTCGCCGAGGTGAGTGGTGCAAACTTACCCGAAGATTTGGACTTCGCCTGGGCTAGTTTCCCCTGCACCGATTTGTCTCTTGCCGGCGACAGACGGGGACTCGCAGGCAAGGAGTCTGGAACCTTTTTCCACTTCACCCGCATCATGGCAGAGCTTGGAGATAACAAACCTCGGGTGGTCGCACTAGAGAATGTTAACGGGTTGGCGACGTCACATGGAGGAGACGACATGGCTGCCCTGGTGCGGGAACTCAACGCTCTCGGTTACAGCGTTGATGTCCTCGCGTTGGACGGGCGGCGCTTCGTGCCTCAGTCGAGGCCGCGGATATTTGTCGTAGGCAGCTTGGACGTTCCATTGGAGGACCCAGCCGCCGTTTCCGTCCTGCGACCCGAATGGCTGCAAGGTGTTTTTCAGGACGACACTCTCATTACTCATAGAGCGGCTCTCCCCGAGCCCCCTGCAATGTTGACTGTGGGGTTGGCAGACGTCGTTGAGTCCATGGGTACGCGTGACGATCGTTGGTGGGAGCCAGAACGCAAGGAGAAGTTTCTCGGGTCGCTATCAGCAGTCCAGCTCGAACGCCTAAACACGATGAAGGACAACGGCCGTGTCAGCTACAGGACGGCGTACAGACGCACGCGAGCCGGGGTACCCGTTTGGGAAATCAGGGCAGATGAGATTTCCGGGTGTCTGCGCACCGCTCGAGGCGGGTCCTCGAAACAAGCCGTGGTTATGGCTGGCAAAGGACGGATCGCGGTCCGCTGGATGACTCCTGTCGAATACGCGCGCCTCATGGGAGCACCCGACTACGTTTTGAAGGGCCTGCGTGACAACCAGATACTCTTCGGCTTCGGAGATGCCGTCGTCGTACCAGCAGTCCAGTGGGTGGCTGAAAACTACCTGGCACCACTGATCAGGGGCGACTTGTCACGGCCTGAGCGCATGGAGAAGGTGGCCGGATAGTGTCCTCCCGCGGTGATGTCACGCTGCCCGGAAACAGCCCAGCTGCACGCATTGACTCCCTCCTGCAGAAGATGTCCGCCAGTTCAGGTCAGAGCTCAAGGCATTTATGGAGTCGACGGACAGCGAAGGGCGAAAGATTGGATCAGCCAATTTCGGGATCTACGCGTTCTATGATTACGACGGAGAACCAATCTACGTCGGGCAGACACGCGAAAAGCTCTCCGGTCGGGTGGGCCGGCATCTGACCAACCAGCGGACCGATGCTGTTGCCATGCGTGTGCTGGATCCAATGGAGGTCGCCGCCGTCGAAATCTGGCCGCTGTGGGAATTGGATTCGCTGTCTCGCCAACCCACCACGACGAAAGAAGAGAAAAAGGAACTTTCGCGGAGGCTTTCTCGACATCTCGATGCGTATGAATACTCGGCCTATCTGAAAGCTATCGAAGACAGCCGCTTCAAAGCTATTTTGAATGAGAAAATACCACCTGTTTCGGTTCCTGTGCCCCTGCCCCAGTCCTACAAGGCATCCTTAATCACTGACCTTCATCTGGCTGAGCGGGGTCATGCTGATATCCGTATCGCACGACGGGCTGAAACGGTCTCGCGATTGGCTCATGTTGTTCGTGAGCGTGGAAAGGTCACTGTGGGCCTCCGGCGTGTCTTGGTCGTGCAAGCGGTACGGCTGGCCTTTTTGTCCGCTCAACGGCTGGCTGTCGCCGAAGGCCGCCCCACACCATCAGCCGACTCCATTAACGTCAGTCAACTCGTTGGGTCCGTACTAAGCGAATCTCCGGACACCGGCGAGGACGACGACTTGATGTAGCTCGTCGAACACTACCGGCCATTAAAATGTTGGCGGCCGCCAGCATAGGCTGGACGTCGCCGAATCGAATCGCAGCATGGGTTCCAACTCTAGGTCCACGCCGCAGTTCACGCCTGGGCGGCGACATTACGCACGCCTGGCACTTCAGTGGATCGCGACTTGCTTCCTACCCGCCGCCTCAGAATCGGCCAACTAAGCAGGCTCTAGTTGCAGTGCTTCCATGAGCTGGTATGCCTAACCCGTCCCACATTCAAGGCCCCACAAGGGCAACTTCAGTAAGTCAAAATCAGCAGGCCCTTATTGTTGGGGCCCTGTGCTCCGACCATGAGTCTCGAAAAACGGTCTCTGCTGCTTGAACACCGTAGAGTAGCTCATAATTATTCAACGTCGCAGCTGTAGGAGAGTCATGGCAGATCCGGTGTTTGAGATGAGTTTGAGTCTAAACGTGCTCAATCACCTCGGAATCAACCTCTATAGCAACCACCCGGCGGTATTGTCGGAAACGGTCGCGAATGCCTGGGACGCCGACGCCACCCAAATATCCATATCACTCGATGTGGCCAACGAGAGCATTGTTGTCCAAGACAACGGCATTGGCATGACTGTGGAGGACATCAACACGAGGTTCCTGCGGGTTGGCTATCGTCGGCGTGAGCACAAGGACACAGCCACGACGCCGTCCGGTCGTGCCGTAATGGGCCGCAAGGGTATAGGCAAGTTGGCTTTGTTCAGTGTGGCACGGGAGATTCTTGTCGAAACCATCCGTGATGGTGAAAAGAGCGCTCTTTTGATGGAGCTCGAAGAGATCAACGCCAGAATCGGTGGAGACGACCCAAGCACAACACGGCCATATCATCCCAAAGTGATGCCGGTAGACACAATCGACTTCCAACAGGGCACCAGGATAACCCTCACTGGACTCAAGAAGAGCATCAATAAGACAGCTCCCCATCTGCGCAGACGCTTAGCCCGACGGTTCAGTGTGATTGGAACGCAACACAACTTCGCTGTGACAATTGGCGGCGAGCCTCTAACTGTTGCTGACCGGGACTTAACGGGAAAGAGCCAATACATCTGGATTTACGGTTCGCCTGAGCAACAAAGCGAAATTCAGAGCACCATTACCCATTCGCCCCGAACTGAAATACGGGCGAGTGTCATAGGCCCTGGCATGACAGTAAGCGGTTGGATAGGGACTGCGGTCGATACTGCTACGCTTCGTGACGCTACAGGTGAAGATCATCTGAACCGGCTCCCTCTCATGATTCGGGGAAAGCTAGCTCAAGAAGATATTCTCGACAGTTTCAATGAAGTTGGGATCTTTAAAAGCTATTTGTTCGGCGAATTGCACGCCGACTTTTTAGACGAGGACGATAAGGACGACATTGCCACAAGCAGTCGACAGAATATCGTTCAAGATGATGAGCGATACCGCCTACTTTTAGAGTTTATAGGCTCTGAGATCAGGCGCATAAAGCTCCTTTGGACAGATTACCGAAATGAAGAAGGAGTCAAAACCGCCCTGGAGGTTGCTGAGATTAAAGATTGGTTCAACACCCTTGGCAAGGACACAAAGAAGAAGGCCCAACGATTGTTTGGGAAGATCAACCAGCTCGGGCTCCCTGAGGATGACAGGAATGAAGTCTTTGCCCAAGGAGTACTGGCCTTCGAAATCATGCGCCAGAAAGACAACCTAGACGCATTGGACAGTGTTTCTGCTCAAGACATGATTAGCCTTGGAAAGGTGCTAAACACTAGCGCCGATCTCGAAGCAGCCTTGTATCACAAGATTGTCGCTTCAAGGCTAGCGATTATTGAAAAGTTGAACCAGCTTGTCACCGCAAACCAAAAGGAGAAATTCCTTCAGGACCATATCTTTGAACACTTGTGGCTCCTTGACCCGGGATGGGAAAGAGCATCCTCTCCAACCATGGAACAGAGCATGCAGAAAGCATTTAAGGAAGTCGAAGGTAAGCTCACCAAACCTGAACGCGAATCGCGATACGACATCCGGTACCAAAAGACTTCGGGCCAGCACGTCATCATTGAATTAAAGCGTGCGGGCGTCATAACTGATACGGACTCCCTGAGCGCTCAAGTCAAGAAGTACCGCAAGGCACTTACACTCTGGCTGGAAAACCAAAACCGGGGCGATGAACCCCATGCGGTTATCTGTGTCGTTGGCCGAGAGTTACGTGACTGGAGTGACCCGAATGGACGACGGGAGAGTGCAGACCAGTTGCATGCCATAAATACTCGTGTCGTAATGTACGACGAGTTATTGGTTAATGCTCGAAATTCATACGAGGATTTCCTCAAAGAATCTGAGGGAATCGGTCGTGTACAGAAGATCCTGAACGCACTCGTTCCTGTCGTTGACAATTAGCGTACATTTGACACAGCCTCAAGCTATTAGTAAACCAAAAAGCATCATAGTCAGCCCTCTTCCTACGTTGACTATGAACTGAGGACGGCTGATGCCTCGACTTCACTACCACGGCGAATACGACGGGCACGCATCCTCGCCAAGACATGGGACTTTAAAAGATGCCATTTGACGAGGTCAATCTTGCCGACACGGCCTTGTCGGTCATTCGTGTACGAAAATAAGGCTTTGAAGCAGAAGCGTGGTGTGATTAGCCGTTTAGGTATGCCTCGAGATGCTCCCTCAGCGCTGGGTCGCAGACGTAAACGTACGTCCCTAAAGTTCCCCGAGTGAGAAGCACGCAGTAGATGTTCCTTACGTACTCGAGGATGTCGTCATCCGTATAGGTGATACCGAGTTTCGTGTTGTTTTCGCGTCCCTTAACGTCGAAATATTTTGAACGGTTGAAGACGATGCGTCCGCTCTCTGGGTTGTAGCGAATGTCCTCTCCGATGATGACGCCGGCATAGTTCAGGTCGTAGCCCTGGACGGTATGGATGGATCCAACCTCCTGCTCAGAACCGATGCGGTTGATCCAGTCTCGCTGCGTCGAGTTCCACCGAAGGCATTCACCGTCGATCTCAATATCGAACGCTTCTTTATCGGTCTTGCTGCGCCAAGGCCAGGCATACCCGGCGATCAACCGTGACAGACCGTTCTCTTTTTCTCTACGAAGTATCTCTCGTTTCATTTCGCCGAGATCGGAGAAGAATCGAAGATCGTAACCGTCAAAGCGTTCCGGGGCCGGGGGCGGACAATCGCTCAGGACGGCGCGAATGTAACCGACGTAATCTTGCTCGGCAGAGATCCTCATTTGAGAAGAGAGCCGGTATAAGCGGCCGTTGGCCAAGGCCTCTTCTAAGAGAGATGCGGTCGTCTCTGCGGGGAGATCCGCAGGCCGTACGGTCTGTCCGGCATCGAGCATAAGGATGGTGGTCTTGCTCTGATGCCGGATCCAATCCAACTGGGTACGTTGAGGATCGTCCCAACCAAAGAGTTTTTCGTTGATTTCGGCGAACTTCTTATTCAGCGGTCCGGAGGCCTGATTCGCCCGTTGATTCAGGCGGTGGGCCTCGTCCACGATGAGGAGATCGAATGGTTCCTTGCTCGCGCCGACGTCGAACGGCGTGAGTACGAGATTCTTGCGGAGTCCAGGCGTACGAGAGAACACCCTGGAGATGGAATCACGAAGCGATTGCTGAGGGACCACAATCCCGACTCTGAGCGAAGTCAGTAGCTCTGCGTGGCCCGCAGTGAAAAAATCGCTGAAAATCGACTCCCGGTCAAGCGGATCTTCCGAGTCGTGTCCCGCTATATCCATGAGCAACTTCAGAAGGTAAATCGCAACGACCGTTTTCCCAGTTCCGGGAAGTCCCTGGACTACTACGGTGTTGGGGCGGTTGTTCTCGAGATCCTCGAAGAGACCTTCTAAGATATCTTCGACCGCTAGCGCCTGATCATGGTTCAGGGCCTTGAATGGGGACAGCTTGAACAGATCACTGTTGATTATTTCCGGAAGGGTGCGTTGAAAAAGGTGTTCCTGGGACCGCAGCCTTTCGAAGACTTCGGCAAACGTTTTTTTGTAAGTACCACGGTCGTAGTAGTCGGCATCCGTGATACCGGCGTTGAGGTTGAGTACTTTAGCCGGCCTTCGCCGGAGAACATTCGGATAAGGAACGATTCGAGGTCCAAGCATGCGGACTTGTTAAAAGTTGAGTCCAGGACGACACGTGCCCATTTTAGGCGCCTCTTCTCCTCAGATCCGAGGTGCTGGCGCATACGTCCTTCGACGTTGAGTGACTCCCCCACGTACACTTCGGTGTCGTTGTTCATGACGTACACGACCGGCCAGTTCCGGTGCAAAGGATCGGATTCCCCCACACCCGCACTTTGTCGGACTTGAACGGGAACCGCTCCAGCCTAAAGCCGGTCATATTTCTCACTTCTGCCGCGCGCTTTGGCGACGGGGTACTTTTCCCGAGTCTTGGCGAGCTTCTCCATCACGATAGTGTCTGGTTCAAGATTCAAACGGTCGGCGAGCAACAGGCAGTAGGTCAGCACGTCCGCCAACTCGTCTTTTGCCGCCACCACATCGGCGTCGCCCCACTGAAAACACTCAAGAAGCTCGGCGGCTTCAATGCTGATACTTTTGGCCAGATTCTCGGGTGTATGAAACTGCCCCCATTCCCGCTCCCCGACGAACTCTCGGAGAGCGGTGATCACCGCCTTCTCATTACCCATTCCTAGAATTTATCAGGAGCCGCTGCCCTCCTTGGGTTTTCGTGCAGCCTCTGCTCTTCCGCGTGCTCACGGTTCAGGTCCAGTTACTCCCTTTCGGCTGCCCGCGAGCTCTCTGCCACAAGCGCCCTTCCTGCGCTTGTCGACCGCTTCGGCGGGCGGCCGGCATCCCACCGATCCGATTCCGGACCCATGGAAGGGCAGCGAAGCTATATTCGGAATCGGGAAACCGCTGTTGCTGGAAGTCTTCGGTACGGCTCAAACAGCAGACCCTGCAAGCAGCGCGGCCAGCGGAACCTCCACTACCTCGCCGTTCAGCACACGCGGATACTGCTGACCTGTGAGCTCAGAGAGGGTGAGCCGGATAAGGGTGCCGTGCGCCACGGCGATGATCCGCTGGCCGGGGAACTGTACGGCCAAAGCGCGCAGAGCAGCGAGTCCACGGAGTCCCACGGCTTGTTCAAGTTCACCTATGCCGAGGGCAGCTGTAAGCTGCGGTTCGGTCAGCCCGTTCAGGTGCATACCTTCCGCGGAACCGTAGTCCTCTCAATTAACTCAGGGACGGTGCCGGCCGGCTGCAGTCCGACGGCGTCAGCAATATGGCGTGCTGTCTGCACGGCACGCAGCAGCGGTGATGAAACCAGCACATCCCACGAATCTGCGGCCAGCAGCCGTCCGGCTTCGCGCGCCTGGGCGCGGCCCACAAGGTTTAGCGGGTTGTCTGTGTGGCCCTGCAGCCGCCGCTCCTGGTTCCAATTCGTTTCGCCGTGCCGAACCAGGACCAGCCGTTTCGGCAGCCTCCCGGTGCCACTTCCGCAAGCAGCGCTCACGTCCGCACCAGCGTGCGGAGGGTATCGCCGTTCGTCGGTTCCACCGGACCCATCGGGGCGACCCCGACCTCGGATCCGTCAGCTTTCCCAGCACCGTCAGCCGCCTCGGACGCCGCGGCAGCGAACACACGGGCCCGGAGCACCTCCGGCAACACCCGGTCTCCCGGCTTGGGTACCCAGCCGGTGACATGCGCCCGCAACGTCTTGCCATGCCAGTCCGCGGAGACATCAAACCCGTGCGGCCCGTAAAGCGCGGAGGTCACCACACCGGTCCACGCCCGGCCGGTGTCCTCGGCGAGGTTGGGGTGCGCGAGACTCGGATGCACCGGGTGCAGCACCAGGTCCAGCGGTGACACCGCGGCGGTCACCGCCAGCGCACCGTGTCCCAGACCGGCTGCACCGTAGCACGGCCCGGCTTCGAGCCGTTCCCCGGGGATGCTGATGCCCTCTGCGACCTGAAGCCGGCCCTCCGCCCAGGTCCCGTCCAGCAGCACGGCATCGTTGACGAAAGACGCCACAAACGCGGACGCCGGATTCCGCACCAGATCCTGGGGTGTGCCGATCTGTTCAATCCGACCGGCCCGCAGGACCGCCACCCGGTCGGCCAGGGCCAGGGCCTCCGCCCGGTCGTGCGTGACGTGCACCGACGTCAGTCCCTGCTCGTTCGTCAGCGCCTTCAGGTCCAGACGGAGCCGAGCCCGCAGCGGTTCATCCAGGGAAGACAACGCTTCGTCCAGGAGCAGTGCCTGCGGAGCGCCGACGATCGCCCTCGCCAGGGCCACCCGCTGGCGCTGCCCGCCGGAGAGCGCGGCCGGCGTCCGATCCCCCAGCCCGTCCAGCCCGACCAGACCCAGCACACTGCGCACCCGGGCCTCAGCATCTTTCCGGGGCACGCCCGCCAGGCGCAGCGGATACCCCACGTTCCGCGCCACCGACCAGTGCGGCCAGATCGCGTGATCCTGGAACACCATCCCCAGGTTCCGCTTCTCCGGCGGAACCCAGGCGCCCGGCCCCACCACGGTCGTGCCGCCGAGGCGGATGGTGCCGCCCTCCGGCTGAACAAACCCGGCAATGCTGCGCAGCAGCGTGGTCTTGCCGGAACCTGACGGACCCAGCAAAGCCAGGAACTCGCCGTCGTGCACGTCCAGGTCCACCTCCGCGAGGCCAACATGGCCGTTGGCATAGACGTGGCGCAGGTCCTGAAGACTGATCGAAGACATTTAGTTTCCCTTCCGGAAGCGGGTGCGCGCCGTGCGGCGGGCGCCCAGGGCGGCGGTGGCGGAGAGCCCCGCGACGCCGACGATGGTGACCAGCAGCGCCAGGGCGGAAGCCGAGTTATAGTCTCCGGCCTGCTGGAGGTTGAAGATGACCACGCCCAGCGTCTGGGAGCCGGGTGCCACCAGGAGGATGGAGATGGTCAGTTCGCGCACGGCGGTCAGCGCGACGACGACGGCGCCGCTCACCGCCGCGGGCACGCTCAGCCGCAGCGCTACGTCGCCCAGTGTCCGCAGCGGACCGGCGCCGGAGATCCGCGCCGCTTCGTCCAGGGACACCGGCACGGATTCCAGCGGCGCCCGCACGGACTGGACCACCAGGGCCAGGAACGCCATGACGTAGGCGCCGAGGATGACCCACGGCGTGTTGAAGATGCCCAGCGCCGGGGCAATCAGCAGCCAGGCGACGGCCAGGACCAGGCCCGGCAGTGCCTGCGGCAGCATGGCGGTGACGTCCAGTGCGGCGTTGGAGCGGTGCCTGGTGCGGGTGAGGAGCGCACCGACACCCAGTCCCAGGATCCCGCAGGCCAGCGCTGCACCGAGCGCGAGCAGCACCGAGTTGGCGATGCCGGTGAGCGCTCCGCCGCTGGTGACCGCGCGGGTGATGTTCGCCAGGGTCAGGTTCTCCCAGGTCAGCGGCACACCGGGAGCGGGCAGCAGCGCCTGCTCGGTCAGCGCCAGCAGCGGCAGGATGCAGACGACGGCGGCGGTGAACCACAGCAGCGCCGTCACCGCCGGTCGCCAGTTCCCCAGCTGCAGCGGCAGCGCAGCCGCTCCGGAGCCGCCAAGTTCGCTGCCGGTGGGCAGCCGGCGCTGCAGCAGCACCGCAGCCAGGCCCAGGACCAGCAGCACCACACCGATCGCGGCCACGGCGGGCAGCGGATTGGTCACGGTGCCGGAGGCGAGGTATCGGTACACCAGTGTGGTGAGCGTGGTGTACCGCTCGGGCAGGCCAATCAGTGCGGGAATGCCGAAGTCGGAGAGGTTGGCGACCAGCGTGAGCACGAACGCGGCCACCACGGCCGGACGCACCAGGGGCAGGGTCACCTGGCAGAACGTGCGCACCCCGCCGGCGCCGCTGATCCGGGCGGCTTCTTCCAGGCTGCCGGGAACCCGGCGCAGCGCTGCACTGATCACCAGATAGGCCAGCGGATAGGAGTGCACGGCAAGCAGGAACACCACACCGCCGCCGCCGTAGATATCCAGCACCGGGTCCGAGGATCCGGTCAGCGCCATCAGCGCCTTGTTCACCGTGCCCGCCGGAGCGAGCAGCGCCATCCAGGACATCGCCCCGATGAAGGGCGGAATGAGGAACGGCAGCAGGAAGATCCAGCGCAGCACGGTCCGGCCGGGCAGATCGGTCCGGTCCAGCACGACGGCGAGCAGCGCACCGAACGCTGTGGCCAGCGCGGCCGATCCGGCGGCCGAGGAAATCGAATTCCAGGCCGCCGCCAGCACGTCGGGGTCCGTGAGCACCCCGGCGTTGGACGGCTGGACTCCGCGGAACACGATGACACCGAGCGGCAGGAGCACCAGCAGCACCAGCACCGCCCAGACCGCCAGCCGGAGCCAGTGCAGTCCGTCGCCCCGCGGCCCCCGGCGAGCGCGGCCCTGGCCGGCTGGGCTGTGTCTTAATGGGCTGTGTCTTGATGGACCCTGTCCGGCGGGGCTCGGTCCTGCGGTGATGACCCGCCCCACCGGCAGGGCCGCGGATTGCAGGGACACGGAATTATTTGAGGAGATCATTGAACTTCGCGACGGCGTCTGCCTGCTTCCCGGCAATCACCGCAAGGTCCGGGTTCAGCAGCTCAATGTCGGCGAGGGACGGCGCACCCTCGGGGACGCCGGCGTCGTCGCGGACCGGAAGGTAGGACTGCGCCACGGCCAGTTCCTGGCCTTCCTTCGAGACCAGGAACTCCACAAACTCGTTGGCGGCGTCCGGGTTCGTCGCATCGGTGAAGACGCCGGCCGGCTGGGAGACGTACGGAACGCCGTCGGCCGGGTAGGACAGGCTGATGGGCGAGCCCTTCGCTGCCAGTTCGCGGGCCACGTAGTCCACCACGATCCCGATCCCCGAGGTGCCGGCGGCCACGGCCTGGCCCACGGGGCCGTTGCTTTCCAGCACCGTCGGTTCGTTAGTGATCAGGTCCTTCAGCCAGTTCTCCCCCAGCGCCGGGGTTTCCAGCCAGACGGCGGTGTTGAACGCGGCGGCACCGGACACGTCCGGGTTCGGCATGGCAATCATGCCCCTGTAGTCCTCCTCGGCCAGTTCGGCCCAGGACTCGGGAGCGTTATCCACCAGTGTGGTGTTGTAGGCGATGACGGTGGGAATGATGCGGGTGCCGACGTAGTAGCCCTCGGCATCGACAACGTCCTGGTTCAGTTCGGCGGTGTTGTCGATGTCCAGGACCTGCAGGTCGCCCTCGGCCGCGTACGCCTCGAAGGTGGGGACGTCGGCGGCGAGGATCACGTCGGCCTGGATGCCGCCGGTCTCCTTCTCGGTGGCGATCCGGGTTTTCAGCTCGCCGGTGCCGGCGCGGAAGACCTCAACGCTGACGTCCGGGTTGACCTTGTTATAGGCGGCGACTACTTCATCGATTTTGGCCTGCGGCTCCGAGGTGTACACCGTGAGCGTGCCGGCGGCGCCGTCCGAACCGGAGGCTGCGGCTGCCGGGGAGTTGTCGGCGCCGTCGGCGCTGCCGCCGCAGGCGGTCAGGAGAGCCAGCGAAGCAAGTGAGACGACGGCGAGGGCAGGGTACTTATAGGCGGGGTACTTATTACGGTGCAGCAACGGGTTCTCCTTGGGACACCGGCAGCAGCGGCTGCTGCCGGTAAGGGTGGCCCGGTGCCCGTGCGGGCTCCGGGAGGGGACGGGTAAAACGGGTGGTGTCCGCGGCCGGGACAGCCCCGGGGAGCGGGGCGGCAATGGGGTGCGCGGCGATGGGGTGTGCGGCGGCCTTGTGGTGGACGGCGGCCCTGCTGAACACCACGGTTCCGGCGGGCCGGAGCGGCACCGGCACGGCGCTGAAGCCGCCCTCGTCCAGCCGGATGACCGAGAGCCAGCTGCTGTCCAGACCCTGCACGGTCTGCGGCGGGGCGAAAAGATCCTGGCCGTAGGACACCGCCGGGCCAGCCCATACGGGCACAGTGCCCAGCCGGCCGGACACCGCATGGTGGTAGTGCCCGCACAGGACAGCGCGGACGTCCGAGCCGGCCAGCACCCCGGCGAGTTCCGCCGGCCGGGCCAGCCCGCGGCCGGCCAGCTGCGGCAGCAGCGAATCCACGGGAGGATGGTGCAAAGCCAGCACGGTGCCGTCGGGGGCAGACTCGGCCAGGACAGCATCCAGCCAGTGCAGCTGTTCCCCCGTGAGCCGGCCCGCAGGCTGTCCGGGGTCGTCCGAATCCAGCGTGACGAGGCGCAGTCCTCCCACAAAGTGCACCTCATTGCCCGGCCCGGGCCCCGTGTCGGTGCGCGAGCCCGTGAACGCTTCCGCCGTCCACGCCCGGGTGCCGGGAACGTCATGGTTACCGGGCAGCACGATCACCGGGCAGCCCAGCTCCCGCCCGGCCCGGGCGAAAAGACCCGCGGCGCCGGCGTAGATATCCCGGCCGGAATCGGCGATGTCGCCGGTGACCACGACGGCGTCGGGCCGGTAGCGGGCGGCGGCGCGCAGGGCCTCGGCGGTGCGCGCCCAGGTGTCCAGGGCTCCAAAGAGCAGCTCACCCGGGGGACGCAGATGAGTGTCGGTGAGGTGGATCAGGGTGTACCCGTTCATGCCGCGGGGAGCACGGTGCCGTGCAGCGCGATGCGGGCGCGGTCCAGCAGGTCCCGGCCCAGGCCGTGCCGCAGCAGGTAGGCAGCGGCACCCGTCTCGCCCTCGAAGGACTCTGCAGCCACGTCCTGCAGCGCTCTGTCCAGAACCTCGTGCGGGCTGGCCAGGTGCAGGCGGACAGCGGTGGCCATTTCCGCGGAATCGGTGATCAGGCCGCCGAGCCGGGCCAGCACCGCCTGCCGGAAGGAATCGGGAAGGGCCGCTTCTGTGCGTGAGTAGTCCTCCACAATGGCGCTGCGGGGAGCCCCCGCGGCGTCAAGCACCAGTGCGATGACCAGTCCGGTGCGGTCTTTCCCGGCAGCACAGTGCACCAGGACCCCGTCGTCAAGGTTCCGGATCACCTCGCCGACGGCGCTGGTGAGCGCCGGGGCGCAGTTCCGCAGCAGAAGCCGGTAGACCGTTTCGATCGGCTCGGAGACGGGGATGCTTCCGCGGTAGAGCGGAACGTTCAGCACCCGCGTTCCAGCGGGAACAATGTCCGGAGCGGCGGCAGCTTCAGCCGGTTCGCGCAGGTCCACCACCGTGGCGATCCGTGCGGCAGCCAGCTCAGCGAGACCGGCGGCGTCAAGGCCGCTCAGGGCGCCGGACCGGAAGAGCAGCCCCCTGCGCAGCCCCGGACCTCCGGTTCCTGCGGCCGCGTCACGAAAATTGAACAGTCCGCCTGCTGAGGGCGGAACGTCTGCAGAAGCCTGCGGACTGGAGGGCAACTCAGTATTCATGGAACCTCTGGGTCGTGCTCGGTTGGGACTCTCCGAGTTCACCCAGCCGAGGTTAATTGGCGGTGAACTCGGGGTGGCAGCCAGGCCAACCCTCTTCGAACACTCCGCCTCCCGGGGTTCTTTTCCGCGCAGTGGCCCGCCCCAGGCCCTGGTTCAGCACCCCCAGCAGCCGGTGTTACCGCCCGAACGGCCCCTCGCCCGCAAACGCGTACTTGGCGAACCGCTCCCCGATCAGCCGGTGCGTGGCGATATCCGGATGCAGCGCGTCCGGCAGCGGATGCTCCGCAGCATCCGCTGCTCCGTAAAGACTCAGTCCGTCCAGGTAGTAAAGGTTCGGGTCCTCGGCCCGGCGCTCCACCAGTGACTCCAACGCCTCGCGGATCACCCGCAGTGTCAGCTGCCCCGCAGCCACCCCGTCCGGCGAGCCGGTGGCGATGAACTTCAGCTGGTCGGTTCCGAATGACGCCGGATCGAAGGCCCCGGGGCCCGGGGTGTCTTCGTGGATGCCGCAGAAAATGGGCGAGATCAGCACCAGCGGCGTCTCCGGATGCCCCTCGCGGATGGTGTCCAGGAACCCGTGCACGGCTGGCACAAACGCACGCAGCCGCATGGAATCCATGTTCACCACGTTGATGCCCAGCTTCACGCTGACCAGATCCGCCGGGGTATCGCGCATCACCTGCGCAGTAAACGGATCGACCAGGGCGCTGCCGCCCAGGCCGAGGTTCTGCAGTTCAACGCCGCCGAGCCGCGCCGCCACCGCAGGCCAGATGCCCGACGGCGACGCAGCGTTGGATCCGTGGCTGATGGAGCTGCCGTGGTGCAGCCAGACCGGCAGACCCGAGGAATAAGGCTCCACCGGCGCATCCGAGTGCAGCTCGACCAGCTCCACCGACTCGTTGTGCGGCAGCCACACCTCCACCTGCTTGGACCCCTCCGGCAGCCGGGGAAATGCGCTGGTATGTGAAGCGCCGTCCACCTGCCGGCTCGCGCCGGTGGACATGTTCACCTCGGTGTACGATCCTCCGGTCAGCTTGTCGCTGTGCAGCAGCTCGCCGTCGACCAGCAGATCCATGGCGCCCCGCGGCCGGTCCGCCCCGAGATAGACCACGCGGGTCGGATGGATGATCACCTCCAGCTGCTCCGCCGTCGTCGTGAACACCAGCCGGACGCCGGAGGGCTGGGACTCGGCCATCATCAGCTGCGGGTCCGGAAACCTGCGGCGCACCTCCGCCGGCAGCCGGTGCGGCCGCAGCCCCCGCACGGTGGTTTCGAGTTCATTTGCTCCGCGGACCAGCGACGGCGTAATGGGCGTAGTAATCATGAAAGGTTAGGCCTCCTAAATTCAGGGTCAATTAAACCTTGGATTTCACGCCCACCCGCCCCGGCGGCCGCGAACGAATTCGCCCTACGGGCAGCAATGTGTTCGCGGGTGGAGTTGTCCAGAGCACGACAGGCCGGTGATTTCCTGCCGGCCGGTAACTTCGCGGCTAGGCTGGCGCTGACGTATCCGCCCGTAGACCACGGGCGGCACACCGCCAGCGCCGCCACGGCGCACCGTTTACAGGGGGAAATACCGCGTGAGTGAACCGACGCAGCCAAACAACAACCCCGGGGACGCCCCCGGGCCCTGGAATCCCGGAGGCCAGGGCCCGGGACAGCAGGGCTCACAGGGCTCGCAGGGTCCCGGCCAGGGCGGGAATTATCCCGGCCCGCCGGCCGGCAACCCCTACCCCGGTCCCCCGGCAGGAAATCCCTATCCCGGCCCTCAGGGCGGCCCAGGCTACCCGGCCCAGCCCGGATATCCAGGACAGCCCGGCCCCGGCTACCCCGGCCAGCCGCAGGGCTACGCCTACCCGGGCAGCCCCTACGGCCAGATGCCTCCCGCCGAGGACCCGCCCCGGCCCAAGCAGGTCAACCAGGCGTTCTGGCTTCTAATCGCCAGCGCCGTCCTGGGACTGATCTCGCTGCCCATCAGCATTGCCTACATGAATTCCCCGGAGTATCTGGAGTACCTGGAAGACGTCTTCGGGGGCATGGGTGCGGAGGTGGACTCGGAATACTTGTCCGCCGCCATCGCGGGCAGCACCGCCTCCTCCATCGTGTCCGGCCTCTTCGGGCTGGCCGTCAGGGTGGGACTGGCCTTCCTGGTCCGATCCGGGTTCAACTGGGCGCGGGTCCTGATCACCATCTTCGCCGTGCTTTCCCTCTTCTCGCTGCTCGGCCTGTTTGTCACCGGACCGCTGGTCGCCGCTCTGTCCCTTGCCGCGATGCTGGCCACGCTCGCCGCCGTCGTGCTGCTGTTCCTGAAGCCTTCCAGCGAGTACTTCGCGCGTAAGAAGGCCTACCGGCAGGCGCAGAAGTTCGGCGGCTACCAGGCATAAGCCTCCGCTGGCCCCCGGACCGGAGATGGGGCAACCAGCTACGTGTCCGGGCCGCCGTCGTCGTCATCACCGCGAAACCCGGTGGACTCGCGCCGAATAATCCGGAAGCCGGCCTTCACCGTCCGCGGCTCGGAATGCTGGCCCTTTTCCGCAATCCGCTCCACCAGCAGGTTCACCGCGGTTTCGGCGATCTCGTCCCGCCCGGGATCCACGGACGTCAGCGACGGCAGCGAGAACCGTCCCTCGTCGATGTTGTCGAAGCCGATGACGGCCACGTCGCCGGGCACGCTGAGGCCCGCCTCCGCCAGCGCGCGCAGGGCGCCCAGGCCGAGGGTGTCGTTCAGGGCAAACACGGCGTCGAACCGCTCGCCCCGGCGGCACAGATCCCGCACCGCAGCCGCTCCGGTGTCCCGGCCCCAGCTGCCGCCGCGCACCACCAGCTCCGGATCGGATTCGATCCCCGCCGCGGCCAGCGCCTGGTGGTAGCCGCGCTCGCGCAGGCTGGCCGAGCTCGCCGCGTCGTCCGAGGCATGCGAGGCCCCCACCAGGGCGATCCGCGACCGGCCGATCTCCAGCAGGTGTTCGACGGCGGCCCGCGCCGAAGACGTGTTGTGCATGGTCACGTGGTCGGTGGGGCCGCCGAAAATCCGCTCCCCCAGCAGCACCAGCGGCTCCTCCATGGTCAGCACATCCACGTCCTCCTGGCCCAGGTCGGCGGGGCTGAACAGCATGCCGTCGACAAACCGCAACGAGCCGCCGGACAGCGCCGCAAGCTCAAGTTTCCGCTCACCGTTGGTCTGTTCGATCAGGACCCGGAGTCCTTGCCGGGCGGCGGCGCGGATCACTGAATCGGCCAGCTCGGCAAAGTAGTTTTCCCGCAGTGAGGGAACCGCCAGCCCGATCACCCCGGTTTTGCCCGACCGCAGTCCCCGGGCGGAAAGATTGGGCCGGTACCCCAGCTCGTCGATGACCCGCCGCACCCGCGACCGGGTTTCCGGCCCGACCTTGGGATTGTCATTGATCACGTTGGACACGGTTTTGATCGACACTCCGGCCATCCGGGCCACGTCGTGCATCGTCGGACTCATGCTGGTGCCCTGACCCTTTCCTGCCCCGCAGCATCTCCGTCCGGGCAATGACCAAATCCTAGCCGCATCCCGGGCCCGCGTTGGCCACGGTGTTCCGCCCCGCCGTCGGGCACAAACCACTTGAGTAAAACGACATCTTTCACTATTTTTCCAAAAACTCTTGACGCCAAAAGCAACTAGGCCTAATGTCCGGTACAACGTTGTACCAACCCGTTCCACCATTCCCCTCCAATGCCCGATCCTGCCCTCAGGCACGGGCACGCAGTGACATTTTGACGACGGAGTCCCTATGCCCAACGCCCGCATCACCCTCGACCCCCACTTCACGGTGGCACCGGTCAGCCGCCGCATCTTTGGCTCCTTCGTGGAGCACCTCGGCCGCGCCGTCTACGACGGCATTTACGAACCCGGCCACCGCGCCGCCAACGCCGACGGCTTCCGCCGCGACGTCATCGACCTGGTGCGGGAACTGGGAGTGTCGACCATCCGCTATCCGGGCGGCAACTTTGTCTCCGGCTACCGCTGGGAGGACGGCGTGGGCCCGCGGGAGGCACGGCCGCGCCGGCTCGACCTCGCCTGGCACTCCACCGAAAGCAACGAGGTGGGCCTCGACGAATTCGCCCGGTGGACCAAGGAGGTCGACGGCGAACTCATGTACGCGGTCAACCTGGGCACACGCGGCGTGCAGGAGGCCCTGGACGTGCTCGAATACGCGAACATCCCCTCCGGCACCACGCTCTCCGACCAGCGCATCGCCAACGGCAGCCCGGAGCCGCACGCCATCCGCATGTGGTGCCTGGGCAACGAAATGGACGGACCGTGGCAGCTCGGCCACGGCACCGCCACCGAATACGGCCGGCTGGCCGCCAAAACCGCGCAGGCCATGCGCCAGATCGATCCCACTCTCGAGCTCGTGGTCTGCGGCAGCTCCGGCGCCGGCATGCCGACCTTCGGCGTGTGGGAGCGCACCGTCCTCGAGGAGACCTACGAGCACGTCGACTTCATTTCCTGCCACGCCTACTACGAACCGCACGACGGCGACGTCGCCAGCTTCCTGGCCTCGGCGGTCAGCATGGACCGGTTCATCGATTCGGTGGTCGCGAGCGCGGACCATGTGAAGGCCGTCCGCCGCAGCGACAAGACCATGTACCTGTCCTTCGACGAATGGAACGTCTGGTACCAGAGCGTGTACAACGACGTCGAGAAGATCACCGATCCGTCCGCGTGGCCGCAGGCGCCGCGCCTGCTGGAGAACGCCTACTCGGCGATGGACGCCGTCGTCGTCGGCAGCCTGCTGATCAGCCTGCTCCGCCACGCCGACCGGGTCACCGCCGCCAGCCTGGCCCAGCTGGTCAATGTGATCGCGCCGATCACCACCGAACCCGGCGGACCGGCCTGGCGGCAGACCACCTTCTATCCGTTCGCGATTACCTCCCGGCTGGCCCGCGGCACCGTCCTGGATCCGAAAATCGACTCCCCGCTGATAGCCACGGACGCCTACGGCGAGGTGCCGATGGTGGACGCCGTCGCCACCCATGACGACGCCGCCGGCACCGCCTCGGTGTTCCTGGTCAACCGCAGCCTCACCGAGACGGTCACCGTCAGCATTGACGCCGGCCCGCTGGGGATCCTGCACGTCCGGAGCGCCGAAACCCTGCACGACGAGGACTTCTCCGCCGGCAACACCCTCGCCGACCAGGACCGGGTGGTCCCCGAACCCAACAAAACCGCCCGCGTGGAGGGCGGAACGGTCACCGTGACCCTTCCGCCCGTGTCGTGGACGGCGCTTGACCTGCACTAGGCACTTTCCAGCCCTACCCCTGAACGAGTTCTCCGGTTCCACCATCACTCATACAAAGGAGTACGCAGTGCGAAAGAGAAAGATCCAGACAAAGAGCCTGCTCGCAGCAGGAATGACGACAACCCTGGCCCTGGCCCTGGTCGCGTGCGGCGGCAACGACGACGACGGCGGCGGCGGCGGGGAAGGTGCGGGCGCCAGCAAAACGAACTGCGCCAATGACATCAAGGTCCAGGACGTTCCCGTGGTCACGTACTGGGGCTGGTTCGAGGACACCGCGCAGACAGTGGACCTCTTCAACGAAAGCAACGACGACGTGCAGATCTGCTGGACCAACGCGGGCCAGGGCGCCGACGCCTACACCAAGCTGTCCACCTCACTGCAGTCCAACTCCGGTGCGCCGGACATTGCCCAGATCGAGTACGACTGGCTGAACAGCTTCCTCATCCAGGGCGGGCTCGTGGACATGACCGAACACGGGATCGAGGAGTACGAGGACAACTTCACCGCCGGCGCCTGGCGCGACGTGTCCAGCGGCGACGGGGTGTACGCGGTGCCGGTCGACCTCGGGCCCGTGGGCATGTGGTACCGGCAGGACATCTTCGACCAGCACGGCATCGCCGTGCCGACCACCTGGGAGGAGTACGCGGCGGCGGCCCAGCAGCTGAGCGCGGCCACCGGCGGAGAGACCCTGATCGGCAACTTCGCGCCCAACGGACAGGGCCAGCACTACGCCTTCCTGGACCAGGCCGGCGCCACGCCCTTCGACTTCGACAACGGCAATCCGACCGACATCAGCATCAACCACAACGACGACGCCAGCAAGAAGGTCTTTGACTACTGGATCGATCTGGTGGATGAGGACCTGGTGGGCACCGACCAGGCCTGGACTCCGGAGTTCAGCACCGCCCTGGGCACCGGCAAGTACGCCACGGCGATCTACCCGGTCTGGTACAACATCCACATCCCGGCGCTGGAAGGCGCTGACTCGGAGGCCGTGTGGCGCGCCGCTCCGATTCCGCAGTGGGACGGGGCCGAGGCCCGGCAGGTGAACTGGGGCGGCAGCACGCTGGCCGTCACGGTACAGGCCGACGACGCCGCCCTCGCCACCCGGGTCGCAGCCGAACTCTACGAATCCCAGGAAACCAAGGAACTCGGCGTCGAGGTGGGCGGCCTCTTCCTCGCCTATCCGGAAATGATCGAGTCCAGCTACTTTCAGGACCGCCCCTACGAGTTCTACGGCGGGCAGCAGCTGAACAAGGAAATCTTCGGTCAGGCTGCCCTGGACTATGAGGGCGTGACGTTCTCGCCGTTCACCCAGTTCTACTACGACGAATCCCAGCGCCTGCTCTCCGAAGCGATCGAAGGCAACATCTCGGCCGAGGAAGCGGCGGATGAGCTGCAGGCCTCACTGGAAACCTACGCCACCGAGCAGGGTTTCACCCTGAAATAAGCTGCCCCGTGCGGGCGGACGGAAACTCCGCCCGCACGGTGGTCATCCCCCGTTTGCGTCCCAAGGAAGAGACACATGTCAGCCAGCACAGCGCTCGAAACGCCGGCCCGTCCCCCGGCCACACCAAAGCGGGGAACCACTCTGGAGCGCAAGACCGCGCGGTTCGGCTGGGTGTTCCTGGCCCCGTTCGCGGTGGTGTTCCTGGTTTTCCTCGTCCTGCCCCTGGGGTACGCCTTCTGGATGAGCCTGCACACCAACACCCTCGCCGGCGGTGAACAGTTCGCCGGCCTGGCGAACTACACCAGGGCGTTCACGGACGAACGCTTCCTGTCCGGCCTGACCCGCGTGGGCGGGTTCGCCCTGGTTTTCGTGCCGCTGCAGATCGGGCTGGCGCTCGTGTTCGCGCTCATCCTCGACGACGTTCGAACCCGGCTGTCCCGTTTCACCCGGCTGATGATCTTCGCTCCCTACGCCATCCCCGGCGTCATCGGCGCCCTGATGTGGGGCTTTCTCTACAGTCCCTCCTTCGGGCCGCTGGTGGGTTTCTTCGATTTCCTGAACGTGCAGGCACCGGACCTGCTGAGCCGGGATTCGATTTTCTGGTCACTGACCAACATCGTCACCTGGCAGTGGACGGGCTACTACATGATCATCATCTACGCGTCGCTGCAGTCCATCGATCCGTCCATCTACGAGGCCGCCCGGATTGACGGGGCCACCCGGCTGCAGACGGCATTGCAGATCAAGATCCCCATTGTCACGTCCTCCCTGGTGCTCACCGGGGTGTTCGCGCTGATTGGCACGCTGCAGTTCTTTACCGAGCCGCAGGTGCTGGCGCCGCTGGCCGGCAACGCGATTGACGCCGCCTACACCCCCAACCTCTATGCCTACAACCTGGCGTTCTCGTACCAGCAGTTCAACTACGCGTCGGCCATTTCCTTCGCGCTGGGACTCATGGTCTTCCTCGCCTCCATCATTTTCCTCATTGCCACCCGCAGGAAGAGCGGACTCAACTGATGACAACTTCACCGGCCCCACTCCTCGACGACGCCGTCACCGCCGCCGGTCCGCGCGGCAAGCGCCGCGCCGCCAAAACCAAACCCCGGCGTGAACGCTCGGTCGGCCTGCATATCCTCCTCGCCGTCGCCTCCCTGTACTTCCTGCTGCCGATGTGGTGGCTCATCGTCGCGGGCACCAAGAGCACCCAGGGCCTGTTTACCGGCAGCGGAGGCCCGCTCTGGTTCGACTCGAACTTTGCCCTGTTCGACAACCTCCAGCAGCTGGCCACCTACAACAACGGCATTTACCTGCGCTGGCTGGGCAATTCCTTCCTGTACGCCATGGCCGGCGGCGTTGGTGCCACGGTGCTGGCTGTGCTGGCCGGCTACGCCTTCGCGAAATACCGGTTCCGGGGACGCACCGTCAGCTTCATGGTGCTCCTGGCCTCGGTGATGGTGCCGGCGACGGCGCTGGTCATCCCGACGTACGTGCTGTTCAACAACCTCGGCCTCACCAACACGGTCTGGGCCGTCATCCTGCCGTCCCTGCTGAGCCCGTTCGGCGTGTACCTCATGCGCGTGTACGTCCAGGACGCCATTCCGGACGAGCTGCTGGACGCAGCCAGAGTGGACGGCTCGGGGAAATCCGGACCTTCTTCACCATCGCCCTGCCGCTCATGCGGCCCGCCGTCGTCACGGTGCTGCTGCTGTCCGTGGTCGGCGGCTGGAACAATTACTTCCTGCCGCTGGCCATGATTTCGGACCAGACCCTGCTGCCGGTCACCGTGGGCCTGAACGCCTGGCAGGTGCAGTCCAACTCCGCCACCGCCAACAGCCTGGTGTGGAATCTGGTGACCAGCGGCTCCCTGGTCTCCGTCATCCCGCTCATCATCGCGTTCCTGATGCTGCAGAAGTACTGGCAGGGCGGGCTCTCGGTGGGAAGCCTCAAATAGCACCAGCCGGTCCGCCGGGCGCTCCGGTGTCCGGCGGGCTCAGCCCTGCGAGTCGGGAGTTTCGATGCTGATCATCCAGCTGGTGCCGAACTTGTCGGTCAGCATGCCAAACAGGTCACCCCACGGCGCCTGTTCGAGCGGCAGTGTCATTTGTCCGCCGTCGAGCAGCTTGTCCCAGTAGCCGCGCAGCTTCTCGCCGTCGTCGCCGCTGAGCGAGATGGAGTAACTGCTGCCCTGATCCAGGTTCATGCTGTTGGGGGTGTCCGAGGCCATGAGCACCAGACCGTTGTCGGTGGTCAGGGAGGAGTGCATGATCTTGTTTCCCTCGGAGGGGTCCTCGCTCATGTTCATGTCCGCGAAGGTGCTGCTCTCCAGGGTTCCGCCGAAGACGCTCTGATAGAACTCCATGGCTTCGCGGGCGTTGTCCCGGAAGCTGAGGTAGGGATTCAGGGTCGTGGACATGATGGTCTCCTTCAATCTCCGGGGATGCGTTTTTGGGTACGCCGCCAGAGTAAAACGCGGCCGGGGATGGAGGAAGAGTCCGCCGGTAGTCCGCGCCCGGGCGGCGGCAGTTCCGGACTCGGCCGGCGGCAGCGTCATGCTGGGCGGGGCAGCCTTTGCGGCGTACCTTACGGCGGTCACGCGCCGAACCCCGCCGCTACTTCTGCAGCGACGAAGACGCCCAGCCCCGCATAAACGGCCCCTGCCACGTAATTCAGCACTGCGCCCGCATACCGTGAACTGCTGAAGCGTGCATGGAAGACCCCCGCCAGCACGCCGACAGTTCCGTACAGCACTACCTCGGACAGCACATTGACAACCCCCAGCATTGCCAGCTGCAGCTCAGCATTCTGTGCGCTGCCAAGAAATTGGGGGAGAACGGCGAGGAAGAACAAGAGCAGCTTGGGATTGGTCAGGCTGACCAGCACACCCCGAAGGTACGGTCGTCCAGCGGAAACGCCCGTGGGTCCGTCGGCCGTGCGGCGGGCATTGCGAACCGTCACGTAGGCGAGCCGCAACAAATAGGAGGCACCAAACACCTTCACTGCATCGAGCAGCACCGGGTGATCCTGAACCACCTTCCCTACGCCGATGACCACTGCCGCGGCATAGATACTCATACCCGTTCCGATGCCGAGAATCGCCTGCAACGCGGACCGGCGGCCACTTTGCAGTCCAACGGCAAGCATGTATGCCATATCGGGCCCGGGCGGGATGAGAAAAAGCAGAATGACCGCCATAAAGCCGGGCAGAACACCGATATCAACCACAGCCCCGCGCTCCTCCCCCAGGTTGTCCAGCGGAGCCGGCGGACATCAGGCTGAACCGGCTAAGACGGTTCTATCAGTCTGCCGTACGGGTGCGCAACCGGCTAAGGTGGTTCCATGCATACCGGGTTTCCTGACTTCCGCCGCGGAAACGTGCTGGCTACCTGCTTCACAGGGACCCTCTCGGAGCGACACGGCGTTGCCGTGGAGCGCATTCCCACCCCGCGGCGGCTTCTCGACTGGCTTGATCTGAACGGCCTCGCGGTCCCGTCCTGCACTGATGAGGAGCTCGACCGTGCCCGGGAATTGAGGGAGTCAATTCACTCCGCCGCGACGGCTGCCGCAGTCCAGGACCCGCTCCCGGCATCGGCCCTTCGCGTCCTCAATGACTGCAGCGCGCAGGGCACAGCTGCGGCCGCCCTGACGCCCGACGGCAACCGGTTCTGGCGGCTGAGCCCGGCCTCCGGCGTCGAAGACGCACTCAGTGTGATCGCCGCCGATGCGATCAGTGTCATTGCCGGTGAACGGGACGGGAAACTGGCCCTCTGTGCATCACCTACCTGCCGGGCCGTCTTCCTTGACACCAGCCAAAGCCGCACCCGCAAATGGTGCGACATGAACACATGCGGAAACCGCCAGAAAAAGGCACGCCTTAAAGCCACCCGGGCGTAGGACCACCCCAAGCACCTCCCTGTTAAAGACGGTAAGCGGCGGCGAATCACGCGCGCGGAGTTCGTTTTCGGCGCCGGAGCCTGCCGCGGGCCACGGCACCGGACCTAGGCTGGGTGAACCTCCGGTTCCCGCCGGGACTTCGCCACGGGATTTCGCCATATCAGGGAGCATCAGCATGTGCACAGGCATTAGGTATACGGACGGCAGCGGCAACCTCTATTTCGCACGCAACCTCGACTGGACCTCCGACTTCGGGGAGCGGGTGGTCCTGACGCCCACTGGGTACGGGACCCGGTCGCCGTTCGGTGCGGTGCCGGACATCAAGCATGCCATCATCGGCATGGGCATCGTGCAGGAGGACACTCCGCTGTACTTCGACTGCGGCAATAACGCGGGACTGGCCGTCGGCGGCCTCAACTTCCCGGGATACGCGCAGTACGCGGACGGTCCGGTGGAGGGCAAGACGAACATCGCCGCGTTCGAGTTTCCGCTGTGGGTGGCGTCCCAGTTCGCGTCCGTGGACGAGGTCGAGGCCGCCCTGGAGAACGTGGCTATTGTGGACCGGCCAATCAACGAGAGATATCCCAGTTCGATGCTGCACTGGCTCATCGGCGACTCGCAGCGCGCCATTGTGGTGGAGTACACGAGCGCGGGCATGCAGGTCTTCCATGACGACGTCGATGTCCTCGCCAACCAGCCCGGCTTCAGCTGGCACCACGAGAACCTGCGCAACTACATGAACACGTCGCCGGACTTCCCCGAGGAAGTGGTGCTCAACCAGGCGCATCTGGTGCCGTTCGGATCCGGCTCACTGATGCGCGGCATTCCCGGGGACTACTACTCGCCGTCCCGGTTTGTCCGGGCCGCCTACGTCCACGCGCACTACCCGGACCAGACGACCGAGGAGGAGAACGTCAGCCGCGCCTTCCACACCCTGCAGCAGGTCGCGATGGTGGAGGGCAGCGCGGCCATGGGTTCGGGGGAATATGAGAAGACCACCTACACCGGGCTCTTCTCGTCCCGGACGAACACATATTACTGGAATACCTACGAGGACCCTGCGGTCCACAGCGTCGCCATGGCCGACCACAAGGCCGACGGAACGGAGCTGGTGGTCGTCTGACCTGGGGTAACCGGGCGGGGGACGCCCGCCCGGAATGCCCGGCTCAGATAGCGCCCTTGCGCCGGTCGCCCCGCACTGCGAACCGCTGCTGCAGCAGCACCGCCAGCACGATGATCGCGCCCTTGGCCACCTGCTGCACCGAGGTGTCCAGGTTGTTCTGCGTGAACACGTTGGTGAGGGTGCTGAACAGCAGCACGCCCAGCACGGTGCCCACGATGGTTCCGCGGCCGCCGACCAGCAGGGTGCCGCCGACGACGACGGCGGCAATCGCGTCCAGCTCATACAGCAGCCCGTGCGTGGAGGTGCCGGCCGTGGTGCGGCCCATCATCATGATCCCGGCGATCGCCGCGGTGGTGCCGGAGAGGATGTACAGCCACACGATGTGCCGCCGCACCTTGATGCCGGCCAGCCGGGCGGCCTCGATGTTTCCGCCGATCGCCACCGTGCGCCGGCCAAAGGTGGTGCGGTTGAGCAGGAACCAGCCGGCCGCGGCCACCAGCGCGAAGATCCAGATCAGCAGCGGCACCCCCAGCACGTTTGAGCGCAGTACAGCGAGGAAGTCCCGGTTGGTGACGATCTGCGTGCTGCGCCCGGAAATCAGTTCGGCCGTGCCGCGGGCCGCCACCAGCATGGCCAGGGTGGCAATGAACGCGGCCACGTTGCCGTAGGCGATGATGACGCCGTTAATCAGCCCCGCGGTGATGCCGACCGCGAGCGCCACGGCCACCATGAGCAGCCAGGTGCTGTCGGCGGCGGCGCGCTGCACCACGGCCAGACTGGCCACCACGCTGGTCAGGCCCATCACCGAGCCGACGGACAGGTCGATGCCGCCGGCGGTGATGACAAAGGTGACCCCCACGCTGATCACGCCAATGATCGAGGCGTAGCGCAGGATGGTCAGCATGTTGTCCATGTTCAGGAACCGGTCCCCGCTGGTCACCGCGCCCACGATGAACAGCGCCAGCAAAGCGATCACCAGCCCCAGGCTCCGCCCGGCGGACCCGCCCAGCACCTGCCGCAGCGGCCGGGTGCGGGATGGCCCGACGGCGTCGGCACCTCCCGCGGCCGGCTGCAGCGCCGTCGTGTTCTGCTCACTCACTGCGCACTTCCTTTCAGTACCAGGTCCAGCACGGCGTGCTCGTCCAGGCCGGCGGCGTCGCTGACGGCCAGGGTGCGGCCGGCGTCGAGCACCAGGACCCTGTCCGCCAGCCCGATAACTTCCTCAATTTCGCTGGAGACCACCACGATGGCCACGCCGCGGGCGGCGAGACCGCGGATCAGCGCATAAATCTCGGTTTTGGCTCCCACATCCACGCCGCGGGTGGGTTCATCCAGCAGCAGCACCCGGGTGCCGTGGATCAGCCAGCGGGCCAGCAGCACCTTTTGCTGGTTGCCGCCGGACAGGGTGTGGGCCGGGCGGTCCGGATCCTGCGGATCCACCTGCAGCGCCGTCATCTGCTCCCGGGCCGCATCCTTTTCCCGGCGCACGTTGAGCAGCCCGCGCCGCGCGAACCGCGCGAAGGTGGAGAGGGTGGCGTTCAGGTAAACCGGTTCCTCCAGCAGCAGGCCCTGGCTCTTGCGTTCCTCCGGGGAAAGCCCGACGCCGGCGGTTACGGCGGCGCGCACGGAACCGGGCCGCAGCTCCCGGCCGTCGACGCTCACCGTTCCGGCGGTGGCCTTGCGCGCCCCGTACATCGTTTCCAGGATCTCGGACCGGCCGGACCCCACCAGCCCGGCGAGCCCGAGGATTTCCCCGGCGTGCACCGTGAAGCTCACGTCCGCAAAGGACCCGGCCAGCCCCAGGCCCTGCACCTGAAGCAGCACCGGAGCCGCGGACGGGTCCGCACCGCGCTGCGGAAACACGTTGGCGACGTCCCGTCCGGTCATCAACCGCACCAGGTCCGCGCGGCGGGCGTCGGCAGCCGGCAGCGAGGATGCCGTGCTGTAGCCGTCCTTGAGCACCGAGATGCGGCTGCCGATCTGCCGGATCTCCTCCAGCCGGTGGGAGATGTAGACGACGGCAATATTCTGGGCGGTCAGTTCCCGGATCACCCGGAACAGGTTCGCCACCTCCGCCGAGTCCAGGATGGCGCTGGGCTCGTCCATGATGATGAGCCGGGCGTTGCGGGACAGCGCCCGGGCCAGGCTGACGATCTGCTTGCTGGCCGCCGGCGAGTCCTCCCACTTCGGCTCCGGGCGGCAGATCGGCGTGGCCCAGCCGCGCCAGCAGTTCGCGCGCCCGCCGCCGGGCGTCCTTGACGCGCAGCACTCCCCCGCGGGCATCCTCGTGGCCCAGGAAAATGTTCTCGGTGACGTTCAGCCCGTCCACCACATCCAGTTCCTGGTACATGGTGGCGATGCCCAGCTCCAGCGCCGCCGTGGGGCTGGCCAGCCGGACGGGCTGCCCGTCCCAGCGGATCTCGCCGCCGTCGGGCTGGTGGACCCCGGAGAGTGCCTTGATCAGGGTGGATTTGCCGGCGCCGTTCTGGCCCAGGATGCAGTGCACTTCACCGGGCAGCACCTCAAGGTTCACGTCCTTGAGCGCCCGCACCCCGGCGAAACTCTTGCTCAGGTTCCGGACGTCAAGCAGCGGTGGTACGCGGACGGCTCCGGCGCTGGCGGCTTCCATGCCGGGGAGCATACACACTTGTGGCGGGCATCAGTAGGATGCTGGCGATTCTTCCCCGCACGTCTGTTACTGTGGCGGCCATCACAAAGAGGTGCACGGCGGAAAGGGGCTGCCGGCTGCGTCTCTTCGCGGCACAGCAATCACCTTCGGAGGAGACATCCATGCAGACAGCACGCGCAACCGGCCGCAAACAGCTCCTGAAAACCGCGGCGCTCATCGCCGCCGGCGGACTCGTCCTCACCGCCTGTTCCCCCGGCGATGAATCCAACAGCGAACCGACCAACAACTCCGTGGAAGGCAACCAGGCCGAGGGTGAAACCGCCGTCATCGGCTTCTCCGGCCCCGCCCAAGACCACGGCTGGCTCGGCGCCATCAACTCCGCGGCCCTCGCCGAAGCCGAGAAATATCCGGACATCGAGCTGCGCGTCGCCGAGGGCACCAATGACGCCAACCTGCAGATCAGCCAGGTGGAGCAGTTCATCAACGACCAGGTGGACGCCATAGTGCTGCTGCCCACCGACGGTGCCGCCCTGACCGAGGTGGCAACCCGGGCCATGGAAGCGGGCATCCCCGTGGTCAATGTGGACCGGGAGTTCTCCAGCCCGTTCGCGGCCCGCACCACCGTGCTCGGCGACAACTACGGCATGGGCGTCAGCGCCGGCACGTACATCTGCGAGCAGGTGGGCGACCAGCCCGACGCCGTCGTGGCCGAAATCGCCGGTGTCGATTCGCTGCCGCTCACCCAGGACCGCAGCCAGGGGTTCGAGGACGCGCTGGAAGGCTGCGGGCTGGAGGTCAGCAACCGGGTGGCCGCGGATTTCACGGTCCAGGGCGGGGAGGCCGCAACCTCCCAGCTGCTCTCGGCCGCACCGGAAATCGACGCGCTGTGGAACCACGACGACGACCAGGGCATCGGCGTCCTCGCGGCCATCGACGCTGCCGGCCGCGATGAATTCATCATGGTCGGCGGCGCCGGGTCGGCCAACGCCATGCGGGAAATCCAGTCCGGCGAAGGCGTCCTGCAGGCCACGATCATTTATCCGCACACCCAGGCCGCCGACGGAATCCGGCTCGCCCGGCTACTGGTTCAGGACAAGGCCATGAGCGACCTGGTGGAAATCGAAGTGCCCAACCGGGTGGTCCTGAACGCCCCGGTGGTCACGAGCGAAAACGTGGAGGAGTACCTGCCCACCGCGTTCGAGTCCTGACCGGAAAGCGAAGCGAAAAGGCGGCGGCGCCGCCGGGAGCATGACGTTCCCGGCGGCGCCGCCGCTTCGTTGGTTCCTAGGCGCCGGCGGCGCGCGCCGCGCGGTTGGCTGCCGCTGCGGCACGGACGAGAACTCCTGTTTCGACGACCAGTGCCAGGAAAGCCGCGCCGATGCCCCACCCGCCGCCTGCCGCCATCTGTACCGCCACGGCACCCAGCACCCCCGCACCGGCCACAAGCCACATGTTTTTCAGCACCGGAAGTGCTGCCCGGTGCCCGGCCGTCCATGCTTCCTCCGAAGCCTTCGTGTGCCGGGTGCGGATGCCTGCGGACCCGTTCATGCCGATCAGGCCGTCCGCAGCCTGGCGGGTGACGCCAACGCAGAGGCCCGGCAGGAACACCAAGACGAACAGGAGCGGAATCAGCCCGCCGATTTCCTCAGACATGGGTCTCTCCTCCGCTGCTCCACGCCGCTCGGACCGGTAGCTTCTTTTCCCCCAATGTCATGCTCCCGAATCTATCGAAGTTCCCGGACGCGTGCGGGACGGATGTCTTTCCTCCTGCGAGCGACGGAAGGTCCCGGCCGGATTGCTAGATGATCTTCAACGGCGTTGTTAGCCTCGCAGCATGATCGAACAGAAACCACATGGCCGGTGGCGCCGCATGACGGACTGGGCCGGGCTCACCGAACCGGGTAAAATAGCAGCGCCCATGCGGCCCGGATTCGCGGCGTTTTTTGCGGTCCTCTTCCTTCTCCTGGGAATCGTTTGGCTGGTTCTGTCCGGCATGAGCGACTCTGCCCAGTCCCGTACCTTCAACCTGGTAAGCGGCGTCTTCTTCGTCCTGGTATCAGCGGGCTATCTGGTGGCCTGGCTGCGGGCCAAGAGATAACCCCAGTAGGATTCTGCGGTGCACACCTGCGCTCGGTACCTCAGCCAGCCGTCCAGTGCCGTTTCGCATCTGGGACAGGATTCGCCTCAGCTATGGCGTCGCTGCTCTCCAGATCCAAAGAGGCCAGGTCTTTGACGAACCAGCAGTACTGCTCATCTCCGCCCGCTCCGCTGCGGTGCAGCCGGACGTAACCGGCCCGGAGAGCCACAGCAACTGACGGCCTGTTGCCGGCTTCAGTCCGAATGACCGCCCGCACGGCACCCATGCCCCGCCGCGTACCTCCCAGCGAGGCTCACCGCCCGGATGGCGAGGCCCTGCCCCGCCACTCCGGATGCGCCATGCACCGCCGGATGTAGTCTTCAACGCTGCGGCGCGTACCGATGCCGCCGCTGAGCCAGCGCACCAGCTCGGTGTCCTCGCCGGCGAGGTGGGGTACGACGTCGGTCAGGTCCAACGGGGAGAGCCGGACCACACCCTCGGTCAGGTCCACCGGCTGGCGGTGTCGGAAGTTCAACGCCCCGGAGCTACCGCGCGCTCCGGCGGCGGCTGAAGCCGAACGCCACCGCGAGCAGCAGCACCAGGCCCTTGATGACCTGCTGCCAGGCTGTATCCACGGAGAGGATGGACAGGCCCTGGTTCAGCACGCCCATCACCAGGCCGCCGATCACCGCACCAATGACCGTTCCCACCCCGCCCTGCACCGAGGCCCCGCCGATGAACACGGCCGCAATGGCGTCCAGCTCGTAGCCGCTGCCGGCCGAGGACACGGCGCCGCCGGCCCGGGCGGTGGCGACGACGCCGGCCAGCCCGGCCAGGAACCCCATGTTCACGAAGATGAAGAAGTTCACCCACCGGGTTTTCACCCCGGACATCATGGCGGCGTTCAGGTTCCCGCCCATGGCGTAAATATGCCGGCCAAACACGGTGCGGGTGAGCAGGAAGGAGTACGCCAGCACGAGCACGGCCAGGATGATCAGGATGATCGGAGTGCCCCGGTTGAACGCCAGCAGATAGCACAGGTACATGATGGCGACCACGGCAACACCGATCTTGAACCAGAAGGACAGCGCCCCTTCGAGGGGCAGGCCCAGGCGCCGCAGATCAGCCCGGGACCTCAGCTGCTGCACGACCACCGCGGCCGAGGCCACGGCTCCGATGCCCAGCGTGATGAGGTCGGGGGTGCCGGTGGTGGGCAGGGTTCCGGAGCCGATGGCCACATACGGGCGGGGCAGGCCGCTGACCGTGCCGCCGGAGAGCAGCACCAGGGCCAGGCCGCGGAAAATCAGCATCCCCGCCAGCGTCACGATGAACGCCGGTATCCCCACGAACGCCACCCAAAATCCCTGCCACGCACCAATCAGGGCGCCGACGGCGAGGGCCAGGACAACGGCACCCCACCAGGGCAGGCCCCAGCTGTTCATGGACAGCGCGGCCACGCCGCCCACCAGGGCCACCACGGATCCCACGGACAGGTCGATATGCCCGGCGATAATCACCATGACCATGCCGATCGCCAGGATCAGCACGTAGGCGTTCTGCTGGATCAGGTTGGACACGTTCCCCGGATACAGCAGTCGGCCGCCGGTGAGGATCTGGAACAGCACGATGATGACGACGAGTGAGGCGAGGATCCCGTATTGCCTCACGTCCACGCGCAGGCGCCGTTTCGACGTCGACGGGTTGGGCGGAACCGGCGCCTTGGCTTGTTCTGGAGTAGTGGTGGTCACGGTGCTTGTGCTCCTTGGGTCCGGGCGGCGGTCATGTGGCGCATCAGTTCTTCCTGGGTGGCCTCGGCGCGGGGCACCTCGGCGGTGAGCCGGCCTTCGGCGATGGTGTAGATGCGGTCGGCGAGTCCGATCAGTTCGGGCAGCTCGCTGGAAATGACAATGACGGCTTTGCCCTGGGCCGCCATCTCGTTGACGATTCCGTAAATTTCAAACTTGGCGCCGACGTCGATGCCGCGGGTCGGTTCGTCCAGGATCAGCACGTCGGGTCCGGAGTAGATCCACTTGCTGAGCACGACTTTCTGCTGGTTTCCGCCGGAGAGGTTGCCGACGAGCGAGGACACCGTGGGCGTCTTGATGTTCATCTGCTGCCGGTAGTCGTCGGCGACGGCGTATTCCCGGTTGCGGTCGATGATGCCCAGCCGTGCGAGTTTCCCCAGCGCGGCCGCGGTGACGTTGACCGCCACGCTGCCGATCAGGTTCAGCCCGTACCGCTTGCGGTCCTCGCTGACGTAGGCGATGCCGTTGCGGATCGCCTCGCCCACGGTGCGGGTGCGGATCTCGGTGCCGTCCTTATAGACCCGGCCGGAGATGCCGCTGCCGTAGGAGCGGCCGAAAATGCTCATCGCCAGTTCGGTGCGCCCGGCGCCCATCAGGCCCGCGAAGCCCACGATCTCGCCGGCGTTGACGACAAAGGAGGCGTTGTCGACGACCACGCGGTCCACGTCGATCGGATGGTGCACGGTCCAGTCTTCGACCCGGAACTTCTCGCCGCCGATCTGCGCGTCGCGGGGCGGAAACTGGGAATCCAGCGGCCGGCCCACCATCGCGCGGATGATCCGGGTTTCAATGTCGTCAGTGTCCTCGACGGGAAACGTCTCAATGGTCCGTCCGTCGCGCAGGACCGTGACGGTGTCGGCGATGGCGCGGATTTCGTTGAGCTTATGGGAAATGATGATCGAGGTGATGCCCTGCCCGCGGAGCTGGTCGATCAGCCCCAGCAGGTGGGCCGAGTCGCCGTCGTTCAGTGCCGCCGTCGGTTCATCCAGGATCAGGAGCTTCACCTCCTTGGACAGGGCCTTGGCGATTTCCACCAGCTGCTGCTTGCCGACCCCGAGTTCCAGGATTTTGGTGGCCGGGCTTTCGTCCAGCCCCACCCGCTCGAGCAGCGCCGCGGCCTGCAGGTTGGTTTGGTTCCAGTCGATGACGCCGCCGCGGGACACCTCATTGCCCAGGAAAATGTTCTCGGCGACGGACAGGTACGGGCTCAGCGCGAGTTCCTGGTGGATGATCACGATCCCGTCCCGCTCGCTGTCATTGATCGACCCGTAGGACACGGCCCTGCCGTCCAGGGTGAGGGTGCCCTCGAAGCTGCCGTGCGGATAGACGCCGCTGAGCACCTTCATCAGCGTGGACTTGCCGGCCCCGTTCTCACCGCAGATGGCGTGCACACCGCCGCGCTCGACGTCCACCGATACGCCGTCGAGCGCTTTGATGCCGTTGAATTCCTTGACGATGCCGTCCATGGAAAGGATGACGTCATTCATGCCGTTCTCGTTTCGGTACAGGGAGAAAGCGGGGCGCGTGCTGCCGCGCCCCGCTTGTTCCGGAAGGAGGTCCTACAGGCCGACGTCGCCGGCAGTGACGAAGCCGGAGTCCACCAGCGTGGGCTGCACCTCGTCCTTGGTGACGACCACCGGGTCGAGGATGTAGGTGGGCACCACTTTGATGCCGTTGTCGTAGGTTTCGGTGTCATTGACTTCCACCTCGTCACCGGCCACGAGCGCATCGATCATGGTTTCCACCTGGGTGCCTAGTTCGCGGGTGTCCTTCCAGACGGTCATCGACTGGCGGTCGGCGAGGATGGCCCTCACGTTGGCGACGTCGGCGTCCTGGCCGGTGATCAGCGGCCAGTCAGTGCCGGGTGTGTAGCCGGCGCCGTCCAGCGACGCTTGGATGCCCAGCGCCAGGCTGTCATTGGGCGAGAGCACGACGTCGACCCGCTCGCCGCCGGTGTAAAAGGACTGCAGGCGGTTGTCCATCTCGGACTGTGCGTCGGCGGACTGCCAGCCAAGGATGCCGATGGACGTCCACTCGTCGTTGCTGGCCGGGGAGTTGCCGGAGGGAACCACCAGCTGGCCCTCCTCGACGTACGGCAGCAGCACGTCCCACGCCCCGGCGAAGAAGAACTCCGCGTTGTTGTCATCTGGGCTGCCCGCGAACGGCTCCAGGTTGTACGGGCCGTCCCCGTTTTCCAGGCCCAGCTGGTCCACGAGGTATTCACCCTGCAGTTGTCCCACCTTGTAGTTGTCGAAGGTGGCGTAGTAGTCCACGGCCTCGGTGCCGTTGATCAGGCGGTCATAGGCGATGACTTGGACGTCCTGGGCCTTGGCTTCCTCCAGGACGGGCCCGAGGGTTTCGCCGTCGATGGCGGCGACCACGAGGATCTGTGCACCGCCGGCGATTTGGTTCTGGATTTGGCTGATCTGCTGGTCGGTTCTGTCTTCGGCGTACTGCAGGTCCACATCGCAGTCTTTGGCTTCGAGTTTCTCCCTCAGCCCCTCGCCGTCGTTAATCCAGCGTTCCAGGCTGCGCGTGGGCATCGAGATTCCCACGTTGCATTCGGCGGCTTCGCCGTCGCCGCCGTCGCCGGTGGTTCCGGCCGGCGCGCAGGCTGCCAGCCCCGCCGCGAGTCCGAGGGTCACAATAAAGGTCGAAACGTGCTTGCTTCTGGTCATGGGAAAGCCTTTGGAACAGGATCCGGCTGCTGCGGCTGATTCCCGGCCCGGCCGGGAAGCGGCACAGGGCCACGCTGGACTGCTGGAGCTGGATCGGACGGATACAACACACTGGTGCCTGCCGGCTGAACAACCGCCGCGCATTGTGCAGGCGGCGCATCTTGCAGGCGGAGAGAACCTATGTGCCCGGGGAATCAGGGACAAGAGAAATAGGGCAAGTTATGTAATCGCAACGCCGTTTTCCGGCGGACAGGTAGCGCGCTGACGCCGGCGCGGGCCGGAGTTAGCCGGGGCGCCGGCGTTACCCTGTGGCCGTTGGGTTTCCCGCATCCGCAGACCGGCGGTAGCTGCTGGGCGTCAGGCCGAGGACGTTCCGGAAAGCAGCGGCAAGGTGGGCGTGGTCGGCGTACCCCAGCTCGGCGGCGATGTCCGCAATGATGGTGCCGGGTTCGGTGCGGAGCCGTTCGGCCGCTTCCTGCAGCCGGTAACGGCGGATCATCATGAGCGGAGGCAGCCCGACATACCGCTTGGCCAGGCGCTGCGCGGTGCGGACCGACACCCCCAGCTGTGCCGCCGCCTGGTCGACGCGGGTCAGGGCAGGGTCCACCCGGATCAGCTCCTCCAAGCGGTTGGCCAGCTCCGCTTCGGGTGACGGCGCAGGCACCCGGGACTGCAGCCAGGCGGCCGCAGCGGCAACCGCGCGGGCACGGCGGCGGGCGCCGCCGTCGTCGTCGTCATTGCCGGCGGCGGCGTCGTCGTTGCCGCCGTCTGCTGCCATGGCGGTGCGAATCCCCGCAAGCAGATCAGGCGCGTCGAAGGGAATCTCCACATCGCGGAGCTGTCCGGGGTCCCCGGCAAGGAAGGGCACGGCTGCCGGCCGCAGGAGCAGCCCCACGGCCCAGCCGGAGCCGTGCAGGTCCCGAAAAGAGCGGCGGGTTGCCGGGCCGGAGAGAGTCACGCCGCCGGGCTGAATGACAAGGTTCAGCGCCGGAAACGGCAGAAGTTCCTGGCGTGATACGCGGCCCGGACCAAGGTTCCATTCCGGAATCCACACCCAGCGGATCCGGTTTTCAAGCCCGGGCGGCGGATCAGCGCGGTGGAACTGCGGCAGCCGGGTTGGATACAGTGTGCCCCGCCATTGCTCCTCCACGGTGTCCCCGCTTCCGGTGTCGTGAATCTACAAGCGGCGCCGGCCGGCACCTGCCTAGCCTGACACCATGACTACTTCAGAGAACACTTCCACAGAACCGCAGCCAACCGCAGGCGTCACCGGAGACCATACAACCAACGGTGTTCCACACGGCTCCTCCAGCCTGACACCGTTCCTGGCCGTACCGGGAGCCCGCGGGGCGATCGACTTTTACCGGGACATATTCGGTGCGCGGGTGGTGGACGTTACCGAGATGGGCGGCGTGGTGGTGCACGCCGAACTGGATTTCGGCACCGGGCACCTGCAGGTGGGCGAACCCATGCCCGATTATGGGCTGGTTCCGGCCCCGGACGGGGACGCGGACTGCTATTCACTCGGCCTGTACTGCGCGGATGCGGACGAGGTGGTGGCCCGGGCCGAGGCCGCCGGAGCCACCGTCCGGGAACCGTTGAGCACGTTCGTCAGCGGCGACCGGTATGCCAGCATCCGGGATCCGTTCGGGGTGCGCTGGTCGGTGATGACCCGCGTCGAGGATCTGTCCGAGGAGGAGAGCGCCCGGCGGGTGGCCGAGTGGGCGGCGCAGCAGGGCTGATACCCGCCTTACTGGAAGTCGGGAGCTTATTGGACGTCGGCGAGCCAGAGATCCGGGCCGAACACTTCGCACTGAATGTCGCGGGCAGGCACGCCGCGCCCGATCAAGGAACTGCGCACCGCCCGCATGAACGGCAGGGGCCCGCACAGGTAGTACTCGGCGTCGGCCGGAAGCTCCACGGTGTCCAGGTCCATGAAGCCGGTGAACCCGCTGCCCGGCTGGGCGTCCGCCGGAGGTTCCAGGAACCAGGTGAGGGACGAGGCCCGCGACAGCCGGTCCAGGTCCGCCTTCACCTGGTCCCGCAGGGCGTAGGAGCCGGCGGAGTTGTCGGCGTGCAGCACGGTGATGTGGCGCAGGGATCCGGCCTCTGCCAGATGCGAGAGCATGCCGGCCACGGGCGCGACGCCGATGCCGGCGCTGGCGAAGACCACCGGCCGGACGGTGGACTGCAGCACCACGTCACCGAACGGGGCGGAGAGCAGCACCTCGTCGCCCACGCCCACACCGGAGTGCAGCAGGTTGGACACTTCGCCGTCGGGAGTTGCCTGGCCGTGCACGCGCTTGACGGTGAACTGGCGGTAGCGGCCGTCGTCGGCCCGGCTGAGGCTGTACTGGCGCGGCTGGTGAACGCCGCCGGGCATCAGTGCCTTCAGCGACACGTACTGTCCGGACAGGGACGGCTTGGCCCGGCGGCCGTCGGTGCGCTGCACCACGAAGGTCACGACGTCATCGGTTTCGCGGATCTTCCGGACCACCGTCCAGGCACCCCAGACGTCCGCTGACCCCAGCTCCGCAGCGGCATACAGGGCACGCTCGGAAGTGATCAGGGCACCGGCCTTGAGCCAGTACACCTCGTCCCACGCCGCGGCCCCGCCGGTGACGGCGTCGCCCATGACATCCGCGACCGCCCACATCAGGTGCTTGTGGACCACCCCATACTGCTCCGGCTGCAGTCCGGGCGAGGCATGTTTGTGCGAAATCCTGGCCGTTACTCCCCGACGGCTGGCCGCGCACAGCGGACCACTTTTCACTCAGCGAAGCGTCGGCCAGCGGCTCCCAGTTGTTGGCCTGCAGCAGGGACGCCACGGTGTCGCGGTTGATGTCGAGCTCCTCGCCCTCCGCGGCAACCGACGGGTAGCAAACCCACAGGACCCCGCCCGGCTCCACCGCTGCGGCGGCGTCCGTCAGCTCGTGGGCAAGGTCAGCTGCGGACCCGACAAACAGGATGACGACGTCGGCGGGCAGGCGCGACCCCGGCTCACCCAGATGGGCCTGCCCGGGCAGGTACGGGGCAGTCTCCGGACGGCCCTGCGCGCCGTAGACGGTGACGCGCTCCCCGGCGGAGACGCCGAACGGCTGGGCGGAGGATTCAGAAGACATCGGTGGGGCTCCATTTCACGGGCGGGGGTCGGTCTGGGACGGATACCCGGCGGCCACGCCAGCTCGCCGGGTGTTCCCATTCTTTCAGGTTCCGGCATCGATGCAGGTCAAGGCGCAGATCGCCGCGGAGAAACCACGGGGCAGCTCACTACGCGGAGGCTATGGCTTCCCGCCGGCCGCGGACAGCGGCAGCGGCGGCGGCCACGGCAACCAGGGCGATCGATGCCATGGCCTGCAGCTCCGTAAAGGTTCCGCCGGACAGGGCCGGAGCCAGGCTGACGCCCAGGGCAAGGACACCCGTTGCCGCCGCCAGCGTCCCGCGGGTGCGCACCGCGAGCGCAATCAGGCACAGGCCGTACACCGGGCTGAAGGCGAGGTGAAAACCGACAAAGGGCACGCTCAGGACTGCCAGGCCGGTGAGCGCCGCCACGGCTCCCCGCTGGCGGCGGATGCCGGCGCGGCCTTCGGATGCCGCCGTGAACAGATACGCGGCGAGGACCAGGAGCGGCGGCACCGCACCCCAGAGCATGAAAGAGCCGACGGACGCATCGATCACGTTCAGCGTTCGGAGAAGCGACACCAGCGCTCCTGCGGAAACAGCCGCCAGCAGGAAAGTGTCGGCGATCCGGTCGGCGATCCGGTCGGCGGCACGTTCTGCGGTGCTGCGTTCGACGCCGGTGCTCGGCTCGGTCATGGGTTCAGGTCCTGTTCAATGGGCACGGCGGCGCAGCCGCATATGCGCAGCACCCTACACGCCCCCGCACGGAACAGGCAGAATGGGCGCAGGACTGCGCTCTTTCGCGCGTGCCCACCCCTCTTCCGGAGGTTCCCATGACCACGCCGTCCCCGCGCTCTGTCATTGTCACCGGCGGATCCGGCGGCATCGGCCGGGCCACAGCACTGCGACTCGCCCGCGACGGCGCCAACATCCTTGTCCACTACAGCGGCAACCGCGACGCGGCCCGCGAAACGGCCGACGGCGTCGTCAATGCCGGGGGCAACGCCGTGGTTTTCGGTGGGGACGTGGCGGAGGAAGGGCAAATGCAGGAGATGTTTGTCGAGGCAGCCGCGGCGTTCGGCGGCGTTGACGTGCTGGTTCACACCGCCGGCATAATGCCCCTCGGCCCGGTTGCGGACATGGATCTGGCGACCTTCGACCGGATCCAGCGGACCAATGTCCGCGGCACCTTCATCGTGGACCAGCTGGCGGCCCGCCACCTGCGCGGCGGCGGTGCGGTCATCAACTTCTCCACGTCCGTGACCCGGCTGCAAATGCCGGGCTACGGGGCCTATGCCGCGTCGAAGGGCGCCGTGGAATCGCTGACCCTGATTCTGGCCCGCGAGCTGCGCGGACGAAACATCACGGTCAACGCCATAGCTCCGGGCCCGACTGCCACCCCGCTGTTCTTCAACGGCAAATCCGAAGCGCAAATCGATGCCATCGCCAAGCTCAACCCGATGGAGCGGCTGGGCACACCGGAGGATATCGCCGAGGCGGTGGCATTCCTGGCCGGTCCGGGCCGCTGGATCAACGGGCAGGTGCTCTTCGCCAACGGCGGCGCCGCGTAATATCGGAGGGGCGGTTTCCCCGGCTCCCGGGGTGCATTCCGCCGTCCCGCCGCGCAACATCAAGGAACTCATGCCACTGACCAGGAAGTCGCTCAAAGAGGACGGGTTCACCGGATTCCGGCCCTCGGTGCCGTGGAAACCACCCGGATTCCGCAGCGCCAGGGGATCTTCGTTGCGCTCCGCCCCGCAGCCTTTGAGCCCCGCTTCCTGGCCGTCAGCACGGCCGGGGTGTTCAAGAAGAAGAATCCGTCCCTGACTCCGGCCGAACTCGCAGCCGAATGGGTGGAGGATGCCGGGGTGCTGTTTATCGGCAAGGCCGGAGCGGGCAGCCAGGGCAACCGGGGGCTGCGGCGCCAGATCTCCGAATTCCTGGACTTCGGCAGGGGCAAGCCCCGGGCCACTGGGATGGCCGGTTGATCTGGCAGCTGGCGGACGCGGAGTCCCTCCTCGTGGCCTGGAAGGAGCTGCCGGCGGACGAACTCAACGCAGCCCTGGCGGGCTACCACGCGGACTTCATCGAACTCCACGGCAGGCTGCCGTTCGCCAATCTCGTCCAGGCCCGCGTCTAGTAACGGGCCCGGCTGATGCCTGAACTGGACCTGGCTGCGGCAAAGCGGTTGACTGGTGCCCATGCCTCTTACCGGTGAATATGCCCCCAGTTCCAGCAAGCGCGCCCGCGAGCAGGCGGAGTTGATCGAAAGCTCCGGCGGCACGGAGGGCACCACCCTCGGCGGCCGTCCCGTCATTCTGCTCACCACGGTCGGTGCCAAGTCCGGAAAGCTGCGCAAGACGCCGCTGATGCGGGTGGAGCACAACGGTGACTACGCCGTCGTTGCCTCCCAGGGCGGTGCGCCCAAGCACCCCGTCTGGTACTTCAACATCCAGGCCAACCCCCAGGTGGAACTGCAGGACGGACCGCAGAAGTGGGACATGCGGGCCCGCGAAGTCACCGGCGGGGAAAAGGCGGTGTGGTGGGAGCGGTCAGTGTCCGCGTATCCCCCGTACGCGGACTACCAGGCCAAGACGGACCGGGAGATCCCGGTGTTCGTGCTGGAGCGGATGGACTAATCAGTTCACGCCCGCCCCGTTCCCGGCCGTCAGTGCCGGGGCGCGGCGGGCATAACCGGTGGCCTGCTCAAAGGCCGCCGCCACCTGCAGCAGCTGGAAGTCCTCCCCGTGGTTCATCACCATCTGCAGCCCCACGGGCAATCCGTCAGCACTGAACCCCGCAGGCATGGACAGCGCCGGCAGCCCCGTGGCTGATATCACGCAGGCCGAGCGCATCCAGTCCAGGTACGTGGGCAGCGCTTCGCCGTTGATGGCCTCCGGGTAGCGCAGCCCCGCGTCGAAGGGCAGCACTTGCGCCGCCGGCGCCAGCAGGACGTCGTAGCCGCCGAAGAACTCGTGAACCTTCAGGGCCAGCCGGGTGCGCGCTGCGGCCGTGTCGGCAATGTCCTGTCCGGTCAGCCCCCTTCCTGCTCCACGTTCCAACGGATTTCCGGCTTGATCAGCTCCGCATGGTCCCGGACCAGATCTCCCAGGGAATGCACAAACTCCAGTGCCCGCACGTTGTGGAACACCAGGTCGGCATCGCGCAGGTCAGGGCAGGCCTGTTCCACGGTGGCCCCGAGCGCCTCGAAGATTCCAAGCTGGGCTTCCAGCACGCCCAGCACCTGTTTGTCCACGGGAATGCCCAGACCGAAATCCGGCGTCCAAGCGATTTTCACCCCCGTCAGGTCCCGCTCCAGCGGCTGGGCAAAGGTTTCCGGGGAATTGAGGGCAGCACTTCCGGCCCGGGCCGGGGTCCTGCCACCGCGGTGAGCATCAGCGCAATGTCCGCCACCTCCCGGGCCATGGGTCCGCTGCGGGCCAGCCAGCTCCACAGGTCGGAGGACGGCCAGGTGGGCACCACGCCCGCTGACGGCCGGAAACCCACCACGTTGCAGAACGACGCCGGGATCCGCAGTGAGCCGCCCATGTCACTGCCGTCGCTGATCGCCTGGATGCGTGCGCCCAGGGCAGCAGCTGCCCCGCCGCTGCTGCCGCCGGCGCTGAGCTCCGGGGCATACGGGTTGGTGGTGGTGCCGAACACGTCATTGAAGGTGTGCGAACCGGCGGCGAACTCGGGCACATTGGACTTCCCCGTGGTCACCGCCCCCGCAGCCTTCAGCCGCGCGATGATCAAATCATCGTCATCGGGAACAAAATCCCGGAACAGGACGGACCCCTGCGTGGTGCGCATCCCCCGGGTGTTGTGGGTGTCCTTATGCGTCATCGGCAGCCCGTGCAGCGGCGGCAAATTGTCCGCCGCTGAGTCCCCCGCAGCAGCGGTGCGTTTATCGGCAGCGGCCGCCAGCGCCTGGGCGCCCTCCGGATCCAGCGTGACCACCGCATTGATCCGGGAATTCACTGCCGAGATCTGCTGCAGCTGCGCGTCAAGGGCTTCGCGCGCGGAAAGCTGCTTGGTCCTGATGGCACCGGTGAGCTCGACGGCGGACATGGCCTGGATGGTTTCGGCCGACGGCGTCAGGCCCATGCTCATGCCCGCCCGTCCACAGCCAGCCGCGTGCCGATGGCCGCGAGCGCAGCGGCCAGGCCGGTGCCCAGGGTCGGTTCCAGCTCGGGAGCGAACTCCGGGGAGTGGTTTCCTGCCACCGCCTCTCCGGCGTCGATCCTTGCGGCACTGGTGGAACCGAACATCCAGTAGACGGAAGGAACCCCGATGGCATCCGCCAGCAGCCCGAAATCTTCGCTGCCCATCACCGGCGGAACGACATTGACGTTGTCCTCGCCCAGCACCGTGCGCAGCCCGGTCAGCACCTCGGCGGTGGCGTCGGGATCGTTGTAGCAGCGCGGGAAGCTGGAGATTTCTTCGATCACGGGGTCCGGGGCGTTGGAGGCTGCGGCCTCGGCAGCGATGATCCGCCGCAGGGCGTCCAGGACCTGCTCCCGGATTGCGGGTTCAAAGGTGCGGACGTTGACGGTGAATTCCGCGCTGCCGGGGATGATGTTTTCTTTCAGCCCGCCGTGGAAAGTGCCGATGGTGATCACTGCGGAGTCCCGGGCCGGGACTTCCTCGAGAGTATGGTCTGGATCCGGACGATCATGTGCGCGCCCAGCACGATCGGATCAATGGACTTCTCCGGCTGCGAGCCGTGCGCCTGCTTGCCGATCACGGTGATCCTCCAGGAGTCCGCCATGGCCATCGCCGTGCCGCTGCTGATCTCCAGCCCGCCGGCCACGCCGGGCCAGACATGCTGCCCGTAGATCACTTCGGGCTTCGGAGCCTTCTCCCACAGTCCGTCCGCCAGCATGGCCTTTGCTCCGGCGGCGGTCTCCTCCCCGGGCTGGAAAAGAAACACCACGGTTCCGGCCCATTTGTCAGTGCTGCGGGCCAGCAGCTCGGCGCTGGCCAGGGCCACCGACATGTGCGTGTCGTGGCCGCAGCCGTGCATCACCGGCACCGCGGTGCCGTCCTCCAGTGTGCCCGTGGCGGTGCTGGCAAAGTCCAGGCCGGTGTTTTCCGCGATCGGCAGCCCGTCGGTGTCGGCGCGGAACCCCACCACGGGTCCGTCTCCGTTGCGCAGGACGCCGACGACGCCGGTTCCCCCGCAGGGAAAAGCCTCAAGTCCCAGCTCCTGCAGCCGCTGCAGCAAAAACGCTGCCGTGCCCGATTCCTGCATGGACAGTTCAGGGTTGGCGTGCAGGTGGCGGTACGTGTCATGCATTTTCTGCTGGTCGGCGGCGGTGTAACCGTAGGTGGAGAGGATGGCGGGTGCGGGTGCGGTGTTGGTATTCATGAAACGAACCTTTCAGTTGCGGGCGGAGCCCGGAGGAGTGGAAAGCCGGCGTGCGGCGGTGCGCGCCGGCGTCGAGCTGATGTGGATCGGACTAGCTGGTGTGGATCGGGCTAGTTGACCAGTTCGGCCTTGCCGGCGGCGGCGTTGCGGTCCCGGACGATCCAGGCCAGGACCGCCGTAACCAGCACGCTGATACCGGTGGCCAGCTTGGCCAGGGCCGGCACGAGCGGGACCAGGACGAAGACGACCAGCAGCGCCACGCCCACGGCCACGAAGGTGATGCGCGGCTGCTTGGCGGAGACCACCAACTGCACGATCACGGCGCCGATGATGGCCGGGAAGATGTAGATGCGGGTGACCTCCATGACCTCCAGCGGGATCAGGCTGAGCAGCCAGGTCCCCAGCAGACCCACGAAGATCAGCATGGACAGCACGTGCACCATGGCAGCGCCGCAGATGGCCATGATGGCGGAGAAGTCGGCTTTCTTGGTACCGGATTTTGCGCCGATGGTGGCCTGGGCAACCATCGCGGCCGGCAGCAGCTTGTTGGCCAGGTTGCCGATCATAAACGCCTGGTACATGGCGGCCGGGCCCAGCACCGGGTAGTAGGTGATGGGTTCAACGAACCAGAGGACGAAAAACGAGGCACCCACGGCGAGGGCCGCGGTGAGCACCATGGTGCCGGTGACGCCGAGGTCGGCGAAGAACACCAGGTAGGCGGGGCCGGCGAGGGACAGCAGCAGGGCAGCGATCATCGTCAGCTGGCCCCAGCGGGAGGTGGTCCGGTCGAATTCGGCGAGTGCGGAGGCGTTGGTGCCCGCGGCGGTGTTGGACATAAGCCGTTCTCCTTCGAAGTTGGGGGTTTAGGCGCCGGCGGTGTGGGCGAGGTAGGCGATGACCAGGCCGAGCACGATGGAGATGCCAAGTCCCCACTCGCGCAGCCAGGGTGCCTGCAGCCTCTTGGCCAGGAACAGGCACATGCCCATCACGGCGGCGGATGCGGCCACGGTCAGCACATGCACTCCGCTTTTGGGCAGCTCGGCCACGCCCAGGCTGGCAAACGCGCCCAGCAGCGCGGCGGTGGGGATGATCGCCATCAGGCCGGGGTTGACCCTGCGCAGCTTGGTGTCGCCGCGCCGCAGCAGCGGGGTGAAGATCAGGCAGCAGACCATCCACATGGCGCCGGAGAGGCTCATGGCGGTGAACGCCACGGCGTACACGGTCTGCGTGTAGTCCGCCCCGCCCAGTTCCGCGCCCATGGTCCCGGCGGCGATGGACGCCGATGCGGTCTCAGTCGCAGCGGAGCCCACCAGCCCGATCCGGGTGAGGACGGCGGGGGTGCCGAACAGCGACAGCAGCGCGATGCTCACCAGCACCACGGCCAGCGAGGGGCCGACGGCGGCCACCGCCCCGGCGCGGAAGGAGGCGCGCAGCTCGGTCTGGGAGATGTCCGCGGCGGGGCCGGCCTTGGCGGCGGCCTTCATGTAGATCAGGCTTTGGATGATGACGACGGCGAAAACGGCAAGTGCGAACACCCAGAGAATGGGCGTGTTCGCCACCTCAATGATGTTTGTGGAGCTGCCGTCACGGGGAAGGAGAGGGCTCATAAGGTACTCCTTTGAGTGGTGTGGGGGGTGGTGGAGAACTGGTGCGAGTCCAGCCGGATCAGGGTGTCCGCCAGAACGCGGACTCCGGTTGCTATCTGGTCAGTGGCCGTGAATTCCTCCGGGCAGTGGCTTTTGCCGGCGGCGGACGGGATGAAGATCATGCCCACGGGTGCCAGTGCGGCCATGTGCACGGCATCGTGTGTGGCACCGCTGGGAACGGCCATCCAGTCAATACCGGCAGCGGAGGCAGCGGCGCCGGCAAGATCCTGCACGCTGTCCGAGGCGCGGACCACTGTGTTGTCCGTGGACCAGCTCAGGTCCGCTTCGACGTCGTGCTCTGCGGCCCGGGCGGCAATCTCGGCGGCGAGCCGGCCGCGGGTGCCGGAGAGCCAGGACTCGTCGACGCTGCGCACTTCCCCGTAGAGGCGGACCAGGGACGGCACCACGTTGGGCGAACGGGATGCATTCTCCAACCGGGTCACTGTGGCAACGCCGTGCTCCGGTGCGCCGCAGCCCTCGGTGCGGATGGCCAGCACCGCTTCGGCGGCAGCCACCATGGCGTCCCGGCGGTCGTCCATGGGGCGTGTTCCGGCGTGGTCAGGCGTACCGGTGAAACTGGCCACCAGGCGTTCAATGCCGGTGATGGCCGTGACGATGCCGATGGGCATCCCGCGTGCTTCCAAGGTGGGTCCCTGCTCAATGTGCAGCTCGAGGTAGGCATGCGGACGCCGGCTTCCCGTCCATCCCTCGAAGGACAGCAGCGCGGACGGGTCGACTCCGAAGTCCGAGTAGGCCGCTCCCAGTGTCTTTCCCGCATAGTCGGTGCGGGCCAGGTCAGCCGCTGTCAGCTCCCCGCCAGGGCGCGGCTGCCGAGGCAGCTGAGACCGAAGGGGTTGGACTCTTCGCCGAGGAAGTCCACCACCAGCAGGTCGCGTTCCAGGGCGGCGCCGGATTCGCGCAGCAGCTGCACCGCTTCGAGGGCACCCAGCACGCCGACGACGCCGTCGAACCGGCCGCCGCCGTCCACGGTGTCCGTGTGGGAACCGGTAACCAGCGGTTTGGCGGCGGGGTTCCGTCCCGCGAGCCTTCCCACAAGATTGCCCGCCGCATCGCGGTGGACCTCCAGCCCGGCGGCCTTCATCTGCCCGGCCACCCACTGCCGTGACTCGCGGTAGGACTCGCTGAAGACCTCACGGGTCCAGCCCGGGCGGCCTGCGGTGCGGAACTCCGCCAGACCGGCGAGAGCGGCATTGAGACGGCCGGTGATTTCCCCGGTGTCGGACAGCGGCACAGACAATGGCTTACCTCCCTGAAATGCAATCGTTTGCACAATGCAGTGTGCAAAAGGCCCGGTTCCGGGGAGAGTGGGATCACTTCCCAAGGCGGGCTTGGGCACCACCTTCACACAGCGGCGGGCAGAGCGTCCAGAGTCAGCGGATTAATCACAAATTATTTCTTGCTCAACAAATCCGGAAGTAAATTGTTGAATTCCATTGTGTAAACCGGCCCGGTCAGGTCAGCGTCATGGCTTACACTTGCACCTCCGACGTCACCGACGCGCCGTCGGTTTCAGCAACCGGAAAGGCCCGAACCATCAGCGATGACCGCCGCCGCCAGCTCCGTCCCGCAACCTTGGAGGACGTTGCCCGACTGGCCGGCGTTCATGCCTCCACGGCCTCCCGGTCACTGGCGGAACGACCGGTGCGAATCAGTTCGGCCACCGTGGCCCGGGTGCGGGAGGCCGCCCGTTCCCTGGGTTACCGGCGGGACAACTCCGCAGCGGCGCTGCGCACCGGCAGTTCCAAGCTGATCGGCGTTCTGGTCCACCGGTTGACGGATCTGGCGCTGTCCACCATGTACAGCGGGGTGGACAGCGCGGCTGCCGCGGCCGGATACAGCGCGGTGGTCGCCAATGGGCTGGACAATCCGGCAGTCCGGCGCGAGCGGCTGGATGCGCTGCTGGCCCGCCGCATTGACGGCGTGATCCTGGCCGATGCTCGGCTGGATGACACGCTGGCCGGACACCTGCAGGAACTGGGCGTGCCCTATGTCCTGGCCATGCGCACCCTGCCCGGTCATTTGAGCGTCAGCACCGATGACCTGGAGGGTGGCCGGTTGGCGGCCCGGCACCTCCTGGAGCAGGGCCACCGCCGCGTGGCGGTGGCGGCCGGGGACCCGCTGGCCAGCACCGGGCGGGACCGCACCGCCGGGTTCCGGGAGGTGTTTGCCGGTGCAGGCCTGGCTATCCCGGACGAGCGGGTGGCCGCCACGGGGTTTGGAGTGGCGGCCGGACATCAGGCCGGGGATCTGCTCTGCGAACTGGATCCTGCGCCGTCGGCGGTCTTTGCGGTGGACGACCTCACTGCGGTGGGCGTGATCGGTGCTTTGCGCGACGCCGGCCGGACGGTGGGATCCGATGTTGCGCTGGTGGGGTACAACGACGTCGAGCTGGCAGCGGATTTGCCGGTGCCGCTGACGTCCGTGCGGTCGGACCGGGATCTGATGGGGCGGCTCGCCCTGGAGCTGCTGCTGGACCGGATTTCGGGCCGCGACGTCTCCTCAGTTCTGTTGTCTCCCGTTCTGGTGCCCCGCGCGTCAACCCTTGATGCGCGCCCGGGCGGGGACACGCAACATCGCAAAGATTGTTGAACAATCCAACGTGATCACGCACACTGTAAGAACACCAACTCCCAGAGGCACGGAGGCCAGCATGCCGGTCATTGATCTGAACAGCGACGTCGGAGAGTCCTTCGGCAACTGGAAGATGGGCGACGACGCCGCCGTCTTCGAGTCCGTCTCCAGCGCCAACGTGGCCTGCGGTTTCCATGCCGGAGACCCCTCCACCATCGCGCAGACCTGCCGGGACGCCGTCGCCGCGGGCGTGACCATCGGCGCGCACGTGGGCTACCGGGATCTGGCCGGCTTCGGCCGCCGCTTCCTGGACTGCTCCTACACGGAGCTGCACGACGATGTCCTTTACCAGCTGGGCGCCCTGCAGGCCCTGGCCAGGGCCGCCGGCAGCGAGATCAAGTACGTCAAGCCGCACGGTGCCCTCTACAACACAATCGTCCGGCACGAGGTTCATGCGCAGGCCGTCGTCGACGCCGTCCGCGCCTTCGACAAGACCCTCCCCGTCCTGCTGCTGCCCGGCGCCGTCGCACTGGACAAAGCCGCCGACGCCGGCCTGCGCGGTGTGGCCGAGGCCTTCGCCGACCGCAACTACAACCCCGACGGCACGCTGGTCTCCCGCCGCGAACCCAACGCCGTCCTCCACGACACGGACCAGGTCACGGCCAATATGGTCCGGCTCGCCACCGAGGGAACCATCACGGCCGTGGACGGCACCGTCATCCCCATGGACGCCGCGTCCATCTGCGTTCACGGTGACACTCCGGGAGCGGTGGCCATGGCCCGGGCGGTGCGCTCCGGCCTGGAAGCTGCCGGTGTCACCATCCAGAGTTTCGTATGAGCCCAGCTCCGATCACCGGGATCCGGCCCGCCGGCACCCGTGCACTGCTGGTTGAACTGAAGTCGCTGGCCGATGTCACCGCCCTGCATGCCCGGCTCAAGGCGCATCCGCTGCCCGGCCAGGTCGATGTCCTCGCCGCCGCCGGGACCGTTCTGGCCCGTTTCATCGGCCGCCGGGAAACGGTCGACGCCGCGGCCCTGGTCCAGGCCCTGGACCTCACCCACGCTGACGCGCCGGAAGCGCGCACTGTCACCATCGACACCATGTACGACGGCGCCGACCTCGCCGAGGTCGCCCGTCTCACCGGCCTCTCGGAAGAAGCGGTTGTCAAGGCGCACACCGGCAGTTTTTGGCTGGGCGGCTTCGGCGGCTTCGCCCCCGGCTTCACCTATCTCACCGGCGGCGATCCGGTCCTCAACGTGCCCCGCCGTAACAGTCCCCGCACCGCGGTGCCCGCGGGTTCCGTGGCGCTGGCGGGAGAGTATTCGGCGGTCTATCCGCGTGAATCCCCCGGTGGATGGCAGCTGATCGGCCGCACGGACGCCGTCATGTGGGATCTGGACCGCGAAGACCCGGCGCTCATCCGCCCCGGCGACAAGGTCATCTTCCAAGCCGTCCGTGAACTGATCACAACGACGCCGACGCCCGCCTCCTCCTCATCCCCGGCCGCAGTGGACGGCCCGTCACTTGAGGTAACCGCCCCGGGCCTCCAGTCGCTGATCCAGGACCTGGGCCGCCCCGGCTACGCGGACCTTGGCGTCTCAGCCGCCGGCGCCGCAGACATCCGCTCCGCCCGGCAGGCCAACCGTCTGGTCGGCAACCCGGCGGACGCGGCGGTGATCGAGAACCTCTTTGGCGGCCTCGAACTGACCGCGCGCGGCGGTGATGCGGTCCTGGCGCTGGCCGGAGCCGAGCTGCCCGCCGCCGTCGTCACCGCCGGGGAAGCCAGGGACCGTCCCGCTCCGCTGAACTCTCCGTTCGCGCTGCTCGATGGGGAAACCCTGGCGTTGGGCACTCCGTACCGCGGTGTGCGCTCCTATTTGGCCGTCCGGGGCGGCATCGACGTTGCGCCGGTTCTGGGCAGCCGCAGCACCGACTCGATGAGCGGCATCGGACCCGCGCCGCTGGACGCCGGAACCCGGCTGCCGGTCGGCGGCGTCACGGGCACGGCCCCCGTGGGCTCTCCCGAGTCCGGCACCCTGGGCGAAGGCGGCGGGCCGGGAACCCTCGGCAACGGCACTGACCCCACCCTGCTGCGCATCACTGCCGGCCCGCGGCAGGACTGGTTCGGCACCGATGCCGTCGACACCCTGACCGGCCACACTTGGCACACCACGAACGAGTCCAACCGGATCGGTGTCCGGCTGACCACCGATGACGACGACGACGGCGCCCACCCGCTGGTCCGCATCCGTCACGGCGAACTGCCCAGCGAAGGTGTGGTCGCCGGCTCGCTGCAGGTCCCGCCGTCGGGCCTTCCCGTCCTCTTCCTCGCCGAGCACCCGGTGACCGGCGGGTATCCGGTGATCGCCGCCGTCGTGCCGCAGGACCTGCCCGTGGCCGCGCAGCTGCCGCCCGGCCATCCCGTCCGCTTTGTTTTTGTGAACCCCGATACCCTGGCGCCGCTCTCCCCAGCGAGGCGGCCGCGCTGTTTCCGGAAGGAACCCCATGAAGAAGGTCCTGATCGCCAACCGCGGCGAAATTGCCGTACGCGTGGCCCGCGCCTGCGCCGACGCCGGCATCGGATCCGTGGCCGTCTACTCGGACCCGGACGCCGATGCCCTGCACGTGCGGCTCGCCGACGAAGCGCTGCCCCTGCGCGGCTCCGCCTCCGCCGACACCTACCTCAACATTCCCAAGCTGATCGACGCCGCGCAGAAAGCCGGGGCCGACGGCGTGCACCCCGGCTACGGGTTCCTGTCCGAAAACGCCGACTTTGCCCAGGCAGTGCTCGACGCCGGGCTGACCTGGATCGGCCCCTCCCCGCAGGCCATCCGCGACCTGGGCAACAAGGTCACCGCCCGCGAGATCGCCGTCCGCGCCGGTGCCCCGCTGGTGCCCGGTACCGAGGGACCGGCGGAAAGTGCGGAGCAGGTCCGGGCCTTTGCCGAGGAGCACGGCCTGCCGGTGGCCATTAAGGCGGCCTTCGGAGGCGGCGGCCGCGGCATGAAGATCGCCCGCCGGCTCGAAGATATCGAGGACGCCTTCGAGTCCGCTGTCCGCGAGGCCGTCTCCGCGTTCGGCCGCGGCGAGTGCTTCGCCGAACGTTTCCTGGATCAGCCCCGGCATGTGGAGGCCCAGGTGCTGGCCGACACGCACGGCAACGTCGTCGTCGTCGGCACCCGTGACTGCTCCCTGCAGCGCCGGAACCAGAAGCTCGTCGAGGAGGCTCCCGCACCGTTCCTGACCGATGACCAGCGGGCCACCATCCACGCATCCGCCAAGGCCATCTGCCGCGAAGCCGGCTACACCGGCGCCGGCACGGTGGAATACCTGGTCTCCCCGGACGGGCTGATCAGCTTCCTGGAAGTGAACACCCGCCTGCAGGTGGAACACCCGGTGACTGAGGAAACCACCGGCGTTGATCTGGTCCGGGAGCAGTTCCGCATTGCCGGCGGCCTGCCGCTGTCCTTCACCGAGGATCCTGCGCCGCGCGGCCACGCCTTCGAATTCCGGCTCAATGCCGAGGATCCGGCCCGCGGGTTCCTGCCCGGCCCCGGCCCGGTCGAGGCCTTTGAACCGCCCACGGGCCCGGGCCTTCGGATGGATTCCGGCGTACGCTCCGGGTCCGTGGTACCGGCCGAGTATGACTCGCTGATGGCGAAGCTGATCGTGTGGGGCGAGGACCGGCCGCAGGCGCTGCGCCGCGCCCGGGCGGCCCTGGATGAACTGGTGATCCGCGGTGTGCCGACCGTGGTGCCCTTCCACCGGGCCGTCGTCCGCTCCGAGGCGTTCACCCGCGAGGACAAGCTCGGGGTGTACACCACCTGGATCGAGTCCGAGTTCGCCGAGCCGCTGGCGGCCTCGCCGGAAATTGCCGCGTCCCTGCCGGGCGCCGAGCGCGAGCGGATCACGATCGACGTCGACGGCCGCGCCGTGTCCGTCGGAGTGCCGGCCGCCCTGTTGAACGCCCTGCGCGCCGGGAGCGGTGCTGCCGCAGGCGGAACGGCCGCCGCAGGCGGCGGCGGGAACGACGACGCCGGGCTGGCCACCCCGATGGCCGGAACCCTGGTGAAATGGTTGGCCGACGACGGCGCGCAGCTGGCCGAGGGCGACCCGGTGGCCGCACTCGAGGCCATGAAAATGGAAACCACCGTCCGCGCCCACCGGGCCGGCACTTTCACCCGCGCCGAACTGGAACCGGGCACCGCCGTCGGCCGCGGGGACTCCCTGGGCCGCATCGGCTCCTAAAACGTCCGGAGTACCGACCGTCCCCCTCCGGCCGGTGCTCCGGATCCTTCTTCCGCCCGCTAGATTGGGGAGATGCTCGTGAACCTGGGGGACATCATCGCCGACCGCGCCGACCATGCCAACACCACCGTGTGGGTGGCCGACGTGCTGCGCCGCCGGATAGCCGCCGGCGAACTGCCGCCGGGCACGAAGCTCTCGGAACAGCAGCTCGCCGCCTCCATGCAGGTGTCCCGCAACACCCTGCGCGAGGCGTTCACCATGCTCAGCCTCGAATCCGTGGTGACCCGCTTTCCCAACCGCGGAGTCTTTGTTGCCGCCCCGGATGCCGCAGCTGTTCGGGAAATCTACCGGGTGCGCCGCATGTTGGAGCCCGCCGCCGTACTCTGGGGGCCGGACCTGGATGTGGAGCGCCTGGACGCGGTGGTGGCCGGGGCGCGGGACGCGCGGGACCGGGGGATGTGCCGGAAATGGCCGCCGCCAACCAGGCCTTCCACGAGGCCCTGGTCGCCATGTCCGGCAGCGTCCAGCTGCAGCAGTTGATGGGACGGGTGCTGGCCGAGATGCGGCTGGTCTTCCACGCCATGAACGCCCAGCCGGATTTCCATACCCACTATGTGGAGGAAAACGCCGGTCTGGTGGAGCTGCTCCGCGCCGGCCGCCGCTCCGACGCGGCCGAGGCGCTGCGCGGCTACCTGGATGCGGCCGAGGCCGAGCTGCTGGCGCACCTGCCCGCGTAGGCCGGCCGCGGGGCCGGCCTACGCGGGCAAAGCACTTAGACCAGATATGAGCTGTCCCGCGCGTCGGTGATGAGCATGTGCCCAGGCGCGTGCCCAATTGCGAGCGACGGCTTGGACTCCATGACTGCGGCCTGCGGGGTCACGCCGCAGGCCCAGAACACCGGCACGTGTCCTTCCGGAATGTCCACCGGATCGCCGAAGTCCGGCCGGGACAGGTCGCTGATGCCCAGCTCTTCCGGGTTGCCGACGTGCACGGGCGCACCGTGGACCGCCGGATAGCGGGCGGTGATGCGGACGGCGTCGGACACCTGGGACGCCGGCACCGGACGCATCGACACCACCAGGGGACCGCTCATGGAGCCGGCCGCTTCGCAGCGGATTGACGTGCGGTACATCGGCACGTTGGTGCCCTGCTCGATGTGAGCAATCCGGATACCGCCCTCCTGCAGCGCAGCCTCAAAGGTGAAGCTGCAGCCGACGATGAAGGTCACCAGGTCATCGCGCCAATACCCGGTGATGTCCGTTGGCTCGGCCACCTTTTCACCGTCGACATACACCGTGTACTGCGGCACATCGGTGCGGATGTCGCCGCCGGCGAGCAGCGGACCGGCGGTTTCACCGGCGTCGAGCACGCCGAGGATCGGGCAGGACTTGGGGTTGCGCTGGGCGAAGAGCAGGACGTCGAAGGCGGCTTCCCGGGGCACGATGATCAGGTTCGCCTGCGCGTAGCCGGCGGACCAGCCCGCCGTGGGCGTCACGAGGCCGGCCCGGAAGAGCCGGCGCGCTTCGGCCGGAGCCAGGGCCGCCGTATCGACGGCTCCCGGCGCCGGGGTTCGGGGCAGTTGGGCTTCCATGGTTACTTCAGGTCCTTTCCGGATGCTGGCGGCGTCCGGCTACTGCCACAGGGCGGCCAGGCCGGAAAGGGACATCCAACCCAGGAACAGGGTCAGCAGCCAGGCAAGCACACCGATGCCCAGCAGCCACTTCGGGTAGGCGTAGCCCTGCAGCAGGTCCCGGCGGCGCCAGGCGGCGTACAGCAGGATCCCGAACCCGAGCGGCAGGATCAGTCCGTTGAAGGCCCCCGCGAACACCAGCAGGGTCTGCGGAGCCTGGCCGGCCAGGACGTAGACGGCAGCGCAGAACGCGATGAACACCACCGTGATCAGGCTGCGCGTCCGGTCCTTCGTTGCCGGCGTGGTCACAAACGAGACCGAGGTGTAGGCAGCGCCAATCACCGAGGTCAGGGCGGCGGCCCAGAAGACGATGCCGAACATGCGCAGGCCAATTTCACCCGCCGCGGCAAAGAACGCATCGGCGGCCATGTTGTCTCCGCTCAGGGCCACGCCGCTGGACACCACGCCCAGGATGGCCAGGAACAGCAGCACGCGCATGATGCCGGTGACGATGATCCCCAGCAGCGAGACCCGGGTGATTTCCTTGACGTGTTTCTCGCCGGTGGTACCGGAGTCCAGCAGGCGGTGAGCTCCGGCGTAGGTGATGTAGCCGCCCACCGTGCCGCCGATCAGGGTGGTGATGGTCAGGAAGTCCACCTCGGCGGGCAGCACCGTGTTTTTCAGGGCCTCCCCCACCGGAGGAGCGGCGACGATGGCGACGTAGAGCATCAGCAGGATCATGACGGCGCCGAGCAGCACCACAATCCGGTCCAGGGCCAACCCGGCCTTCTTGGACAAGAACACGAGGATGGCTATGCCTGCCGAAATCAGGCCGCCGATCTTCGGGTCCAGCCCGAACATGGCGTTCATGCCGAGTCCGGTGCCGGCAATGTTGCCGATGTTGAAGACCAGCCCACCCACGAACACCAGTGCGGCCAGCACCCAGCCGGCGCCGGGAAGTACCTTGTTGCCCAGCACCTGGGCGCGCAGCCCGGAGACGCCCACGATCCGCCACACGTTCAGCTGCACGGCGATGTCCACCAGGATCGACACCAGGATCGCGAAGGCGAACGCCGCTCCGAGCTGGACGGTGAAGACCGTGGTCTGGGTAATGAAGCCCGGGCCGATGGCGCTGGTGGCCATCAGGAACATTGCGCCCAGCAGGGCCGTGCGCCTGGCGGTCGGCTTCGTCTTGGTCTTGCGGGGTTTGGCCACTGGTGGGGGCAGGGCTGTCATACGGTCTTCCGATCACTCGAAGTTGTGGCCGCGGCCACGGGGACTTCCAGCAGTCTAAAGGTTGTTCAACAATGTTTGGAAAATTGTGTTGAACAATCCCTTCAGTTTTACCTGCTGTTTACGATTCCCCGGGTGTTGTCCGGACGGCCGGTGCTCCTATCCGTCAGCGCGGTCCGCTGCGGTCCGCCCGTACACCGGCTCCGCACCACCGCCGATGATCCCGGGGGCCACGATCCGCCGCTTTCGGACGCCGGCACCGGACCGCACGGTTCCGACCGCATCCCGTACACCCACCCGGACGGCTGGCCCGTGTCCGGGAAGCAGGAGTGCAGCCTCCAGTTTGCCGAGCTGCCCCAGCGAGCGCCGGGCGCCGTCGCCGTCGGTGTGGAACATGGCGTCGAGCATCTGCGGTCCGCGGCGCCGGCTCAGCGCGTGGCCTGTCACCAGGGCATCGCCGGTAATCACAGCATTGGCCGCCGGCAGATAGAACGCCGTATGGCCGGGAGTATGGCCGGGGGTGGGAACCGCCATGGGAGAGCCGGGCAGGGCCGCCAGTTCGGCGTCGTCCCGCCAGGCTGCCGCGGTGGGCACCGCCACCCGCCCTGCACCGCCGGCGGCGAACGCATGCCAGGCCCAGTGCAGGGCGGACGGCTGCCAGACCCGGAGCAGGATCTGCGCCACAGCGACCTGTTCCCGGTCCCTGCCCAGCAGGAAGGGAAGTTCCGGCCCGCGGCACAGAACCTGTTGCCCGTACGCGGCGGCGAAATAGCCCGCAGTCCCGGCATGATCCACGTGGGCATGGGTAAGAAGCACCGCGGCCGCATCCGCCGGGTCCAGGCCGGTGTCCCGGATTGACTCCAGCACCAGCGGCAGATCCCCCGGATATCCGCCGTCGATCAGGGTGAAAGTGTCGCCGCGGCGCAGGATCATCCAGTTCGACGCCGGCCCCTCCACGAAGAAAACATCCGCTGCCGGTTCCGTCACCGCGTACTTGGGTGTGCCGCCTCGATTCCGCATCCCCGGTACCTCCTTGTACAGAGATATAGTCTTCGCTCCGCGGGACCGCAATCCCCGGGGAATGCCGGGTCCACACCAAAGGTTGTGCCGGCATGGACATCCCTGACACCGTTCCGGAACCGCCGCCGCCAGTCCGCCAGCTGCGCCTGGTTATTGCTGCCGACGATTACGCCGCCGCCCTCGCGTTTTACCGCGACACCCTGGGGTTGCCGGAGCTGGAGGCCTACTCCGGCGGTGCAGAGCTGGTGGCCAGACCCCGGGAAACCCCGTGGCGGTCGTTGAATTCCCGGCTCAACGCACCGGAGGGCGTCCAGCTGACCCTGTTCGAGGAGCTGGACCCGCGCTGACCGGCCAGCGGTAGACCCTGCCCCGGCAGGGACGCCGCCCCGCCGCTTTAAAGCGCACACGTGTGCTTGAGGGTGCGTAAGCTTGGGAGAGTGCTCCGATCCCCCGACCCCTTGCCGACTGCCGGAGCCGGCCGGTTTGCCCCGAGCCCCACTGGAGATCTCCATATTGGCAATCTCCGCACGGCCATCCTGGCGTGGCTCTTTGCCCGGTCCACCGGCCGGAGTTTCCTGCTCCGGGTGGAAGACCTGGACCCCGAGCGCTCCCGAACCGAGGCAGGCCAGCTGCGCGACCTCACCGCCGTCGGGCTCACCTGGGATGCCGCGCCGGTGCGGCAGTCCGAGCGCACCGGCGTGTACCTGGAGGCCATCGCCCGGCTGGACGCCCAGGGGCTGGTGTATGAGTGCTTCTGCACACGCAGTGAAATTGCTGATGCGCCGCGCGCCCCGCATGCCCCGCCCGGCGCCTACCCCGGAACCTGCCGAAACCTGAGCGGTGACGAACGCGCCCGACGGCGGCGGCTGCGGCCCGCGGCACTGCGGCTGCGCAGCGGGGTCGAGGAGTTCACCGTGACCGATCTGCTCCACGGCGCCTATACGGGGCCCGTCGACGATCTGGTGCTCCTCCGCAACGACGGCGTGCCGCCCTACAACCTCGCTGTGGTCATTGACGATGCCGCCCAGGGCATCGACCAGGTGGTCCGCGGCGGTGACCTGCTCAGTTCCGCTCCGCGCCAGGCCTATCTGGCATCCCTGCTCGGCCTGCCGCCGGTTCAGTACGTGCACGTCCCACTGGTCCTCAATCCCCGGGGCCGGCGGCTGGCCAAGCGCGACGGCGCCATCACCCTTGGCGCATTGGCGGGCGCGGGCCTGGGGTCCGAGGACGTGCGGAACCTGATTCTGGCCTCGCTGAGGCTGCCGGAAGGCCCGCTGGAAGACGCCCTGGCCGCCTTTTCCGCGGCGCAGTTGCCCCGGGAACCATGGGTCTTTGAGGCGCTTCCGGCTACACCTGGCCCAGGCGTATCCCCAGCGCCAGGATAAAGGCCGCCAGCCCGATAATGCCGACGATCACGGCATCCCGGCGGTGATGCAGCCAGAGCCAGGACGGGCGCTTCGTGAAGAAGGCATAAAGCGCGGTCAGCAGCAGGATCAGCCCCGCCATGCCGATGTAGCCGGGCAGCCCGGACGCAACACCCTGCGCAATGACCAACAGCAGCATGATCAGCCCGAAGATGAAACTGCCCCAGTGGAAGGCAGGTTCGCCGCGGGGATGTGAGCGTGAAACCGAACTAGTCATGGTGATCCCAACCGGACCCGCCGGCCGCCGCGAACGGGACCGGGGTGCCTGTACTGAGCGCAGACCTTGCCCTTCCCATTCTGCGGCGGGCGCCCGGGACTGTGAATACCGCACCCCGGCCGGGCCCGCGGAACCGGTGAAGCGGGACGGGCAGCCCACCGGCACGGGATGTCCTTCCCGCCGGACATAAACTTCGCGGGCAACCCTTGACCGTGCCGGAGCCCGCGCGTAGCTTCGTAATCAACCGCAAGGTTGAACAACCAGCACCTTGATTACTCTTCTTTGAATACCGTTCTTTGCATACTGTTCCCTGATCACCGACAGGAAGCTGACCCGCTGCATGAACTTCCCTGGTGCCGACCCGCTGCTGGACAGGGCCTTCCTGGCCCTGGCCGATCCGGCCCGCCGCCAGATCATTGCCCGGCTTTCCCGGGGTCCTGCAACGGTCAACGAATTGGCGGAACCCTTCGAGATATCCAAGCAGGCCGTCTCGAAGCACATCCAGGTTCTCGAGCAGGCACAACTGGTGACGCGCACCCGTGACGCCCAGCGCCGGCCCGTCCATCTGAATCCCGCACGGTTGGAGGCGCTCACCGCATGGATCGGCCAGTACCGGCTGGTCCGCGAGGAGCAGTTCCGCAGCCTTGATGCCGTGCTCAACGCGCAGGCCGCTGCGATTGGCGGCCCGCAGGCATAAGGATTCACCATGACCAACGCACTGCAGCTCACCGTCCCTGACGGCCTTCCGTTCATTGATTTCAGCCGCGAGGTGGACTATCCCGTGGCACAGGTGTTCCGCGCGTATGAAGACCCGGAGCTGATTGTCCAGTGGCTCGGTCCACGGGGCATGAAGATGGACATCAACCACTACGATTTCCGCACCGGCGGCTCCTACAGTTACATCCATACCGGGCCGGACGGCGTCCCCTACGAGTTCCGCGGCATTTTTCACACCGTGCGGAAAAATGAAGCCGCAATCCAGACCTTCGAGTTCTCCGGCTATCCCGATGTGACCAGCCTGGAGTTCATGACGCTGGAAGCGCTCGACGGCGGCCGCACCCGGATTACCGCCCACGCCGTGTATCCCTCGATGGAGGCCCGGGACGGCATGGCAGCTTCCGGAATGGAGGCCGGCGTCGCCGAGGGCTTTGACCGGATGGAGGAACTCCTGGCCCAGCTCCAGCCGGAGCCGCTGCAGGGACGGGGCGCCTAATGAGCAACCCCCTGACCCTGGAGGTTCCTCAGGGCGAGCCCGTGATGGAGTATTCCCGCGAGTTCGACTTCCCGGTGGCCGACGTCTTTCGTGCCCACACCGACCCGGAACTGTACGGCCAGTGGATCGGACCGCAGGACCTGGTGACGCGCATCGATCAGTTCGAGCCGCGGAGCGGCGGGGCCTACCGGTTTGTGCAATCCCGGGGCGACGACGAGTACGCCTTCCGGGGAATGTTCCACACGGTGCTCCAGGACGAGTTTCTGCTCCAGACCTTCGAGTTCGAGAGCACTCCGGAGGTGGTAACGCTGGAGTACAGTACCTTCACCGCGCTGCCCGGCGGCCGCTGCCGGCTGGCCGGCCGCTCCCTGTACCCGTCGGTGGAATCCCGCGACGGGTTTCTGGACAACGGCATGGAAGAGGGCATGTCGGACGGTTACGACCAACTGGACGAACTGCTTGGTTCCGTCCGGGCGAGAGAATAGGTGGGAATCATGGACTGGACCCTCGAAGTGATCATCGTTCCGGTCAGCGACCAGGACCGCGCCATCGCGTTCTACCGCGAGCAGGCCGGTTTCATCCTGGATCACCGCACGTCGACCGAGCAGATGGACTTTGCGCAGTTGACTCCGCCCGGTTCCGGCTGCTCAATCGTGCTCAGCGATCCCTCATCGCAGCAGGGCATGGTGCCCGGCTCCCTGCGGGGGCTGCAGCTGGTGGTCTCCGATGCCCGGGCGGCACGGCAGGAGCTGCTGGACCGCGGCGTGGAGGCGGGTGACATCACCGTTTTCGACGAGCGCGACGGCGGAACCTTCTTTGGTTTCTCCGATCCGGACGGCAACGCCTGGACAGTGCAGGAAATGAAGGTCCGGGCCGAACAGCCGCTGATACCGCACAATGCCTAAGACGCTGTATCCAGCGCCGGGCGGGGGAGGTGTCCGGCCGCACTGTGGCGGGGACGGGTCATCCGGCGACGACGAATGTGAGAGCGGCCCAGACCGAGGCCGCGGCAACGGTCGTCCACAGGACGATGGCCACGCCCTGCCACAGCAGGACCCAGCCCCGCGGCGTGCCGGCGGCCACGAGCATCGCGGAGGTGAACTGCGTGGGAATCGCCAGCGGGCCCAGGATGCTGGCGCCCGGTACACCGAACCGCACCAGCCACCTCTTAAACCGCTGCTGCCCCTTGGACTCTGGTTTCGCGGGGACGGCTTGGAGCGTTTCCACTGATCCTCCCGCAGCTGCCCCCGCCGCGGCGGCGTGCACCGCCCGGCGGTCCACCACGGCGTCCCTCGCCCGGGAACCGAGAAGGACGACCAGCAGGACGCTGAGGAAGTTGCCGGCCGCGGCGGCGGCCGCGGCGAGGACCACGTGCATTCCGCCGACGACACCGACAATCGCGCCGCCCTCCCCCTCAATGAAGGGGACGGCCCCGGCAAGCGCCACGACAAGCGGCTGAACAATCTCAGGCACCTGCGCTGCCAGCTCCTGGAAATTGCTGACGAGTTCCTCCAGCGGGTTCATGGCGGTTCCTTTTTCCTCGTGATGGGGCCGGCTATGACCGGCATGTCCATCAGTAGAAAGGATGTTCCCTGAACAGAGTCAACCCCCGCGGCAGAGGGCACTCTGGTTCCTCTGCGCCCGCCGGGGACGCCGATCCATCGACACATCAGCGCCGACGCACTTGACTGGATTCCAGGCACAAGCCTTTCCAGGGCAGTCCCGGCCCGGGCGCCTGCAGTGGACACCCGATCCAACGGGTCCGGCAAAGAGGTGATGCGTGGAGAGCGTGCAGGTCAGCCTGGATCCGATGCTGGCAACCTTTGTGGTGCTGGCGCTGGCCGTGGTGGGCTTCATGACGAACCGGATTCCGCTTGTCATCGTCGCCCTGTTCGTCCCCCTGGCGCTGTGGGCCACGGGCGTACTTCCGCCGACCGACGCCCTGCAGGGATTCAGCGATCCGGTGGTCCTGTTCATTGCCTCGCTTTTTGTGCTCAGCGACGCACTCGACGCCACAGGAATCACGGCCTGGATTGGACAGCAGCTCGAACAGCGCTCGTCACTGCGCGGCGCCGGGCTGCTCCTGGCGGTCATGGCTGCCGCGGCGGCCCTCTCCGCCGTCATCAGCATCAACGGGGCCGTCGCGGCGCTCCTGCCCGTCGCGGTCGTTGCCGCGGGACGGTCCGGCGTCGTTCCCTCCCGCATGCTTATTCCGCTCGCTTTCGCAGCGGGTGCGGGATCCTGCTGACCCTGACCGGCACGCCGGTGAACATCATCGTCTCCGAAGTCGCCGCCGACTCGGGAGGCCGGGAGTTCGGCTACTTCGAATTTGCGCTGGCCGGGCTCCCCCTTGTCCTGTTGACGGCGCTGCTCGTGGTGGTTTTCGGCGGGCGGCTCCTGCCCCGGCGGATCCCCGAACGGCCGGCGGACACCACGGCCGACCCGCGGGAACGGGTGCGTACGTGGCAGGAGAGCTACACGGCCGACCTCGATGCGGGGCGGCTGTTCACCGGAGGCGAGGGGGTGGTCGAGGTCCTCGTCGCACCGCGCTCGAACCTGACCGGACGCACCGTTTATCCCGGCATGGCACTCGGGGACGAGGACCTCGCAGTCATCGCACTGCGCCGCGGCGGCATCCCGCCGACCGATGCCGACGCGCCAACCGGTGAGCTCACCCTGCGCCCCGGCGACGCCCTGCTGGTGCACGGCCCCTGGGATGCGCTGCACAGCTACACCGAGTCCTCCGACGTGATCGCCGTCGAGCCGTCCCGAACCCTCCAGCGGAGCGTGCCGCTCGGACGGGGCTGGCGACGCTGCCTCGGCGTCCTCGTCGCCACCATCGTTTTGCTCGCCGCCGGTGTTGTTCCCCCGGTGATCGCGGGGCTCCTTGCGGCAGGCGCCCTCGTGGTCCTGGGCGTGGTCACCGTTCCGCACGCCTTCCGTGCCATCTCGTGGGACACCGTGGTCCTGATCGCGGGACTTATACCGTTGTCCACCGCGTTTGTGTCCTCCGGTGCGGCCAATGAAATCGCAGGACTCGTTGACCGCTTCACCGGCGGCGGTTCCCCCCATTTCGCCCTGCTCGTCTTATGCGTGCTCACCCTGGTCCTCAGCCAGGTCATCTCGAACGTGGCAACGGTGCTGGTCATGGCGCCCGTTGCGGTGTCCTTCGCCCAGACGCTCGGGGTCAGCGTGCAGCCGTTCATGATGGCGCTGACCGTGGTTGGCGCAGCGGCCTTCCTCACGCCCATCGCCACCCCGGCCAACCTCATGGTGATGCAGCCCGGCGGATACCGGTTTGGCGACTACTGGCGCCTGGGCCTGCCGCTCGCCCTCATTTTCCTTGCCGCCGGAGTGCTCTACGTGCCGCTGATTTGGCCCTTCTGAGTTGCCTGCTCTTTCCGGGCCTGCACCTGCCCGGCCGCGAGGACTCCTGCCCTCATCATCACATCCAGCTGGGCGGGGTTGTACAACCCAGCCAGGACGTCCCCGACCGTCTCCGCAGTGAAGCGTCCTTCCCCGAACCGGTGCGATGCAGGGTCGTTCAACCACGGATACTCGACCAGGTTCCGCGACAGTACCTCAGCCATTCTTCCGGCCAGCTCCTGCCGCGTCGCCTCGTCAGCGTCCGCCGGCAGCCCGTCGAGGTCCGGTCCGGTGTCGTCACTCTCATCCGCCGTCATCCTCTGCAGATCAGCCAGTTCCTCGGCGGCGTACATCCGGGTCATCAGGTGGATCACCGCATTGTCGTTTTCGGACATACGGGTGGCGACGGCTTCAAATCCGGCGGGGACGTCTGCGGGGGCCTGGTGCGCAATGACCGCAGCGATATGGGCCCGCGCCTCCTGCAGCCGTTCGATGCTTTTCTTCAGCTCCGTGTCCACATCACGCAGGATCTCCGGCGTGCTGTGCGCACCGACCTCGTGCATCTGCGACAGCGGCACGCCCAAACCGGCCAGGCGCCGGATGCGCAGGAGGCTCACCAGATGCCGGGCTTCGTACTGCTTGTACCCGTTGTACCGCCGGTCCGGCTCCTCGAGCAGACCCAGCCGGTGGTAATGACGGACGGTGTTTACCGTTGTCCCCGCCAGCTCAGCCAGTTCACGCGTGCTCCACGCCATCGTGTTCCCTCCCCTTGCCAGGAGTTCAGACTACCCAGCCTGCGTCAGCGCATCCGCAAACCAGCCGGTAATGGTGCTCGGATGCGTGATTGCCGTGCCGACGACGACGGCGAACGCCCCGGCGTCCAGGCAGGCCCGGGCCTGGGCCGGGGTGTGGATGCGCCCCTCGGCGATCAGCGGCGCGCCAAGCCCCAGTGCTGCAATCCCGGCGATCAGCTCCAGGTCCGGACCGTCGGTTTTCGGCCGCTCGCCGGTGTATCCGGAGAGCGTGGTGCCGATGATGTCCGCCCCGGCATCGGCTGCGGTCCGGGCATCCGGAAGGGATCCGCAGTCGGCCATGACCAGTGCGCCGGTCTGCTCGTGCAGGGCGTGAATGGTCTCTGCGAGCGTGCGGCCGTCCGGGCGCGGCCGGCGGGTTCCGTCGATCGCCACGATGTCGGCCCCGGCGGCCGCACAGGCCAGGGCGTGCTCCAGCGTGGGCGTGATAAAGACTCCGTCCTTGCCGTCCTTCCAGAGCCCGATTATCGGAACGTCCACCGCGGCGCGGGTCAGTTCCAGATCCGCGACGCCCTGGATCCGCACCGCGGCAGCTCCGCCGATCACGGCGGCCTGTGCCATCTGCGCCATAGTCTTGGGATCCCGGAGGGGTTCGCCGGGGTAGGCCTGGCAGGAAACGATCAGCTGGGCCGCCAGGGAGGAAAGATCGGCCCGCCACGGGCTCGTGGTCGGTTCAGGCACTGGTCGTCTCCGGGATTCTCATGCGGTCAAGGGCAATTTTGGCGGCTCCCACCACGGCGGCGGAGGAGCCCAGGGCAGCCGGCACCACGGGCAGGCCGGCAAGCGGGTCCATCAGTTCGGCCTGCAGCGCCGACCTGAACGGCAGCCACCACAGTTCGCCGGCCGCAGCCATGCCGCCGCCAATCACCACGATCGAGGGATCCAGCACGTTGGCCAGTCCGCCCACGGCCTGTCCGGCCGCGGCGGCGCCGAGTGCGAGGGCACGCACGGCCGGCGGCTCCCCGGCAGCGGCCCGGGCGGCGACTTCCCGGGCCGTTCCGGGATCCCGGCCGGCCAGCCGGCGGTACAGGTTTGCGATGGAGGGGCCGGAGGCGATGGCTTCCAGGTGCCCGGCCCGGCCGCAGCTGCACGGCAGCGGCCGGCCGCCGTCGTCGTACGCGGCGGGCGAGGCAAGGTGCCCCACATGCCCGGCCACCGCCCGCGCCCCCAGGTGGGGCGCGCCGCCGAGAATCAGTGACCCGCCGACGCCGGTGCCCACCGCCACCAGCAGGCTGGAGTCCGCGCCGGCGGAGGCTCCCACCCAGTGTTCGCCCAGGTTGTGGGCGTGCACATCGTTGACCGCGTAGGCGGGCAGCCCGCTGTGTTGCGCCAGGTGGGCAGCCAGGGGCGTTCCGGCCCAGCCGGTGAGGGAATCGGTGGCCGAAACCACCGACCCGGCCGCCGCGTCGATGACGCCGGCCGAGCCGATCCCGACCGCCACCGGCAGCATGTCCGCGGTGCGGGCCTGTGCCAGCAGGGACGCCACGAGTCCGACGGCGGTGGCCAGGATTGCCGCCGCGCCGGCGGCGGCCGGTGTGGGCCGGAACTCGGAGGCGTGCAGCCTGCCGGTGTCGTCCACGATGCCCGCGGCGGTCTTGGTGCCGCCCAGGTCCACCCCGATAACGCAGCGTTGAGCCGGAGTCATGCCTAGATCAGGCCGTTGCGCTCAAGGATGGTCCGGATGGCGGCTGTTTCCGCGTCGTTCAGGCTCACCATCGGCGCGGACATGATGTTGGTGTCGATGACGCCCATGAGCATGAGTGCGGTCTTGAACGCACCCAGCCCGGCGGCGCCGCCGGAGACACGGCCCGGGGTGGGTGTGTAGACGATGTTGAAGACATCGGCGAGGCGGTCCTGCTCGGCGGCCGCGGTGGCGAAGTCACCGGCCGCGGCGGCGTCGAACAGGCGCCGGTATCCGGCCGGGTCCACGTTGCCCAGCCCGGGAACGACGCCGTCGGCCCCGCCGAGCAGCGCACCGTCCACCACCACTTCGTGGCCGGTGAAGATGGAGAAGTTGTCGATGCCGCGGGCGGCCAGGGCGAGCTGGCGGAAGGACACGTCGTCGCCGGAGGAGTCCTTGACGCCGGCGATGACCTGGTCCCGGCCCAGCTGGATCAGCAGGTTCAGCGGCAGCTTGTAGTTGGTGCGGACCGGTACGTCGTAGGCGAAGAGCGGCACGTCGAGGGCGGCGTGGATGCTGCGGAAGTGGGTGTCGGTTTCCTGTGCATCGGTCAGCGCGTAGAACGGAGACGTCACCACGAGCGCGTCGGCGCCCAGGCCGACCATTTTCCGGCCTTCCTCGATGACACGGTTGGTGGTCTGTTCGGAGGCGCCCACGATCAGCGGAACTTCTCCGGCGTTGACGCCGGCAATGGTGGTGACCACCAGTTCGCGCTCGTCGCTGGTCAGGTACGGCACCTCGCCGGAGGAACCGAGGACAAACAGTCCGTGCACGCCTCCTTCCAGCAGGTGCTTGGTGACCCGGGCCAGGGAGTGGGTGTCGATGCTGCCGTCGGCGGCTCGCGGGGTGACGACGGGCGGGATGACGCCGGTGAACCGGCGGATGGGCTGAGGGGCCACGGATATCTCCAGGTGCTGGTAACGGTTGGTGCGGTGGAACTGCGCGGGGAAGTGCAGGTGGAAATCAGGGGTGCAGCAGGCTGGGCGCGGCGCCCAGCAGCTTGCGGGTGTACTCGTCTTTGGGGTCGGCGAAGATGGCCTCAGCCGGCCCCTCTTCGACGATCCGGCCGTAGTACATGACGCATATACGGTCGGAAACATAGCGGACGGTCTGGATGTCATGGGAAATGAAGACCATGCCCAGGTTCAGTTCCCGCTTCAGATCGGCCAGCAGGTTCAGCACCTGGGCCCGGACGGAGACGTCCAGGGCCGAGGTGGGTTCGTCGGCCACGATCACCGCGGGGTCCAGGGCAAGGGCCCGCGCGATGGCGACGCGCTGGCGCTGTCCGCCGGAAACCTGGTGCGGGGTGACTTCGGCGGCGGTGTACGGCAGGCCCACCAGTGCCAGCAGGTCCCGAACCTTCGCCGCACGGGACCGGGCGTCGCCGATGCCGTGGATCTGCAGCGGATCGGTGAGGATGTCCTGGATGGTCATCCGCGGGTTCAATGCGGTGGACGGATCCTGGAAGACGACGGCGACGTCCTGGCCGAAGCGCTTACGGTCGGCGGCGCGGCGGCCGCTGATCGGTTTGCCATGGAACAGCACCTTGCCGGCGGTGGGTTCCTGCAGGCCGACCAGGACGGAGGCCAGGGTGGACTTGCCGCAGCCGGACTCCCCCACCACGCCGACCGTTTCCCCGCGGCGGACGGTGAAGTCCACGCCGTCCACGGCCTTGACGATGTTGGGGCGGAAAATGGAGCCGGTCCGGGTGCGGTGGTGGACCTTGAGGCCGCGCAGTTCCAGGACCGGCGTGTTCTCGGTGGAGGTTTGGGTGCTCATGGTTGTCCTTCGGCACTGGTGCCGGCAGCGGCCAGGGCGGCGCCGCCGTCGTTCCGGTTGTCTGTCAGGTGGCTGGCCCAGTAGTGTTCGCCCTCGCCCACACGGACAAAGGACAGGATCTGGTCCGGATCAGCGTCCGGACGCAGGGAGCGCTCGGCAAACCGGTCCCCGGCCGCGAATTCCCGCGGTGATGGAACCGTGCCCTGGATCTGGTGCAGCCGGTCGGCGTCGGACTCGATGGACAGCACGGCGCCGAGCAGTCCGCGGGTGTACTCGTGGTGCGGGTTGCGCATCAGCTCGGACGCTCCGGCGGATTCCACCACCTGCCCGGCGTACATGACCGTGATCCGGTGTGCCAGGGAGGCAACCAGGGCCAGATCGTGGCTGACGAAGACCATGGCGAAGCCCAGTTCCTCACGCAGCTCATTGAGCAAATCCACCACCTGCTTCTGGACGGTGACGTCCAGGGCAGTGGTCGGCTCGTCCGCGACAATGATCTTCGGCGAACGCGACAGGGCCATGGCCACGAGCACGCGCTGACGCTGTCCGCCGGACAGTTCGTGCGGATAACTCTTAAGCGTCCGCTCCGGATCCAGCTTCACCAGCTCCAGCAGTTCGCGCGGGGACTTGCGGCCGTTGCGGCGGGTCAGCTGCAGCAGCTGGTCCTTGATCAGCATGGACGGGTTCAGTGAGCTCAGCGCGTCCTGGTAGACCATGGCGATCTGCTCACCGCGCAGTCCGCGGTAGCGCTGATCACGTTCACGCGGATCGTTGGTCAGCAGTTCCCTGCCGTTGAACATGATGGATCCGCTGAGCACCGCGGTGGGCGGCAGCAGTCCCATGATGGCCAGGGAGGTGATGGACTTTCCGCAGCCGGATTCGCCCACCAGGCCCATGGTTTCGCCCTCGCGGACAGTGAAGCTGACCCGGTCCACAATGGCCGTGTCGCCGTAGCGGCCCGGGAAGCGGATGGAGAGGTCCTGCACCTCAAGGATTACCGGGGCATCGGTGCCGACGGCGGGCAGCCGGTCGGTTCGGCGGTTCTCCACGGCGGCGAGCAGCCGCAGCTCCTCGGCCAGGGCGGCCAGGGAACCGGGCTGGTTGATGAGGGTGCCGGCCGCGGTGTCCTCCACCGCGGTGCCATCGGTGTCTGCCGGCGGGGCGGCGACGGCGGCGGCGGCCGGCGCGGGAACGGCGGCTGCGGCCGCAGCGTCCTTTACTGCGTTGTCCTTCACAGCGTTGTCCTTCACCAGGGCTTCCTTCACCGGTGCGGCCCGGCGGGGACGCGGGTTGACCATGGCATCGGTGAGGCCTTCGGCCAGGATGTTCAGGGCCAGGACGGTGAGCAGGATGGCGATGCCGCCAAACGTCGTCGGCCACCAGGCGCCGCTGAAGACCACGTTGCGGCCGTCGGCCATCACGTTGCCCCAGGAGGCCGACGGTGGCTGGACGCCGGCGCCAAGGAAGGACAGCGATGCTTCGAGGATGATGGCGTCAGCCACCATCACCGTGGCAAAGACGAGCACGGGGGCCGCGGTGTTGCGCACCACGTGCCGGGTCAGGATGAACAGCCGGCCGGCGCCGATCACGCGTTCGGCGCGGACATAGTCCTCGCCGTACTGGGCCAGCACGTTGGCGCGGACCACCCGGGCCAGCTGCGGTGTGTAAACAATGGCGATGGCGAAGATGATCACCGGAACGGTGGACCCGAAGAGGGCCACCGAATAGTCCTTGAGGGCGAACAGCAGGGCGGCGGCCAGGGCGATACCGGGAAACGCCATCATGATGTCCAGCACCCGCATGATGCCTTCATTGACGGATTTGCGGGAGGTAGCGGCCAGGGCTCCGAGGACGGCGCCCAGGATTACTGCCACCAGCACTGACCCGAGGCCGATCGCCGCGGACACCCGTGCGCCGTACAGCAGCCGGGAAAATACGTCGTAGCTGTTTCCGTCGGTGCCCATCAGGTGCTCGCCGCCGGGAGGAAGCACCGGGGCGCTGGATTCGTTCTCGCCGAAGGGGGCGAGCATGGGGCCGGTGACGGCGATGAACGCCACCAGAACCAGGAATCCCAGGGCGAGCTTGGAGCTGAGTTTCAGGGAGGTGAAGCGGGCGCCGGAGGTGGCGAGCCGTTCAGCGAGTCCGTTGCGCATGGTTATACCGTCCGGATCCGGGGATTGATGAGTACGTAGAGGACATCCACCAGGATGTTGACGACGACGAAGGCCACGGCGATGGTCAGCACGGCGCCCTGGACGAGGTTGGTGTCCGAGGTGTTGAGCCCGACAATGATCAGGTCGCCCATGCCGTTGAGGTTGAAGATCTTTTCGATCACCACCGCGCCGCCCAAGAGATAGCCGATGCGCAGGCCCAGGACGGTAACCGGTGTCACCAGGGCGTTGCGCAGCACATTCCGGGCCACGACGGTCCGGTACGGAACTCCGTTGCCGATGGCCGTGCGGACGTAGTCGCGGTCCAGTTCCTCGACCATGGAGGTCCGCACCACCCGGATGAGGGATGCGGAGACCGGCAGGCCCAGGGCCAGCGCGGGCAGGGCCATGGAGTAGATCCAGCCGACAAATCCGAACTGATCGGCCCAGTCCAGTCCGCCGGTGGGGAAGATCGATCCCGCCGGCAGGGCAAACCACTGGATGAGCAAAATGGCCAGCCAGAACGACGGCGTGGCGATGGCCGCAATCGAGAAGATGCGGATGGCCTGGTCCGGCCACCGGTCGCGGTACAGCGCGCTGGTCACGCCCAGCACCAGTGCCAGGAACACGGCCAGCAGGATGCCCAGCAGGGTCAGCTGCAGCGTGACCGGGAATGCCGCGGCAATCTTGGATGCCACCGATTCCTCGGGCGGGTTGGTGAAGCCAAAGTCCAGCCGCACCACACCGCCCAGGTAGCGCAGGAACTGCACCAGCAGGGAGTCGTTCAGGCCGCGGTCCTCGCGGAAGGCTTCCTTGGCTTCGTCGCTGGCGTTTTCGCCCAGGACGGCCGTGGCACGGTCCGCCGGGATCACGGACAGAACGATGAAGACCATGATGGTCACGCCCAGCAGCATGAACGGCAGAGCTGCCAGCCTGCGGCCCAGCAGGCGCAAAAGTGTTGCCATGTTTCATTTCTCCAAGTGGTGCGGGGCCGCCCTGCCGGAGGAGGGCGTCTGGGGGATGTCCCTCATCCGGCAGGACGGGTCTTACTTCCGGCCGACGCCTACGAAGGACAGACCGGTGGTCGGAAGCGGCTGGAAGCCGTCGAGGGTGCCGCTGTCCCAGGCAGTGGGAAGCCGGCGGTGGAACAGCGGGTACAGCGGCACTTCCTCGGCAACAATGTCGACGACGGCGGCATGCACCTTCTTCGCCTCGGCCGGCTCAAGCTGGACCGCCTGGTCCAGCTTTGCCTGGACATCGGCGTATTCCGGGGTGCCGGACCAGGCCATGCGGTTCTTCGCCCAGGTGTCGCCGCGGTAGAACCAGCTCAGCAGCAGGTCGCCGTCGTTGCCGAAGACGGAGGGGTCGCCGGGGGCCACCAGGACGTCGAAGTTCTGCCCGCCCACCTTTTCCGGCGCATAGACCGCAGCTGACTGCAGCGGCTCCAGCGTGGTGGTGATGCCGATGGCGTCCCAGCTCTCCTTGATCAGCGGGGTCACCTTGGTGACCCAGCCGGCGTCGGTGGAGGTCAGCGTCAGGCTCAGGTTCTCCGCCCCGGCCTCCTTGAGCAGGGCCTTGGCCTTCTCCGGGTCATAGCCGTAGACGGTGCCGGCCTCGGTGTAGGAGGGGTGACCCTTCTGGAAGTAGGAGGTGGCCGCGGCGGCGTTGCCCAGCAGTGCCTTGGAAATGATGTCCTCGGTGTTGGTGGCGTAATGCAGCGCCTGCCGTACCCGCTTGTCGGCGAACTTCTCCGAGGCGCAGTTGAACATCATGAACAGCAAGCCGAAGGACTGCACGGACTCCACATCCAGCTTGGCCTTGAGCTGGTCGACGTCCAGGTAGGGGATGTCCTCGATGGCCTGGGTCCGGGACGGAACCGCGGCCACGCGGGCAGCGGGGTCCGCGAGCAGCAGCCAGGTCATGTCGGTGACCCGGGCCGGGTGCGGCCCGTTGTATTCCTCGAACTTCCTGAAAACGATCCGGTCTTCCTTGACCGCGGAAACGAATTTGTAGGGTCCGCTGCCCACCGGAGCCAGGTCAAAGGCAGCCTGGTTTGCGGCCAGCGCCTTCGGCACCACCTTGACCACGGAAATGCGCGGGCCGAATTCAGCGAACGGGTACTTCAGCTTGAACTCCACTACGTCGCCGTCGGCGGTGACGGAGGCAATGAAGGGGACAAAACCGGCGAAGAGGGATGCGTTGGCCGGGTCAAGCACACGCTCGAAGGAATACACGACATCGTCGGCCGTGACGGCGGCGCCGTTGTGGAAGGTTGCTCCCTCGCGGAGGGTGACCCGGTAGGTGGTCTCGTCGACCTTTTCCGGTTCCGAGGCGGCCAGGGCCAGGTACGGCTCGCGGGTGGCCGGATGCAGCTCGGTCAGGCCTTCGAAGATGTGGAGGTTTGCGGCAACCGGAGTGGCGCCGGTGGCGGTCATCGGGTCAAAGCCGGTGGAAAGGGAGTACGAAATGCCCGCTTCCAGGGAATCTGCGGCAGCGGCGGCGGTGCCGGTGCCGGCAGCAGAACCGCCGGGGCTGCAGGCGGCGATGGAGCCGGCAAAAGTGGAAGCGGCGCCCAGGACGCCGGCAATGCGGAGAAAGTCGCGGCGGCTTGCGTTCCGGAGGAAACCGGTGCTCGCTGGAGTTGTGCTCATCAATGGGCCTCACCATTCAGGGTGTGATGTGGATATCGGACGTAGGACATCCCATGCGGGTTGAGTAGACTGTAGGCTGAATCACAACCGGGGGTCAAGCACCCGATGTTTGTGACTCCGGGCCGGCCGACCGGCGGGCCTCCCGCGGCGCCGACCGCCCTGCCCGGAAAAGCAGTCCACCGACACTTTTTGCGAAGGAGTTCCGATTTAGGTGAACGACACCACACCGCCGCCTGTCAGGGCGGACAGTTCCTTCGCTGCGCTCCCGGCGCAGCATCAGGGCGGCCGCCGCGTTTCAGCGCACAGGCCCGGCTCGCCGCCCTGCAGAACGACATCGTGGAACTGATCCTGGACAGCAGGCTGCAGGCGGGAAGCCCACTGCCCACGGAAGCCGAGCTCTGCTCCGCGCTCGGCGTGGGCCGCAACACCCTGCGGGAATCCCTGAAGGTCCTGCAGGCCCTGGGCGTGGTGGAAATCCGGCACGGTTATGGGATGTTCGTTGCACCCACCAACTTCGATGCGCTGACCACCGGACTGAGTTTCCGCGGACGGCTCTCCTGCGGCAGCAGGGCAAGGAAGCCCTGGAACTGGTGGATGTGCGGCAGACACTGGAATCAGGGCTGATCGGGCAGGCCATGGACCTCATGACGGCCGAACATTTGGCACGCATCGAGGGCACCGTGCAGGAGATGGAATCCCTGGCCGATCAGGGCCGCGCGCTGGCCGCCGTGGATTCGGAGTTCCACCGGCAGCTTTTTGAGCCACTGGGCAACGAGCTGCTGACCCATCTCATGTCGGTGTTCTGGGACGTCTACAGCCGGATCCACGCCGAAGCCGGTATGAAGGCCGCCAGCCTGCACGCCACGGCCCGGATGCATCGGGAGATCTTCGAAGCCGTCCGCGCCGGTAACAGGCCGCTGGCCTCGGAGCGGATCAACAGCCACTTCGACGGCATCCGCGAAGCTATCGCCGAACTGGTCAACCGGTGACCGCACCGAAGCCCGGAACCGGCACAAGGAAGACAGCATGAAGATCCTCATTCTGGACAGCCGGGAAGCGGCCGGCGCCGAAGGCGCAGCCCTGGTGCGGGACTGTGTCGAGGCCAAGCCCGACGCCGTGCTCGGCTTCGCCACCGGGTCCTCTCCCTGCCGCTCTACGATGCGCTGGCGGGTCTCGGCATGGACTTCTCCCGCGTCCGGGGCTTTGCCCTGGACGAGTACATCGGGCTGCCGTCCGGCGATCCGCGCAGCTATGCAGCAGTTATCGACAGTGAAGTGGTGCAGCGGCTGGGCCTGCGCCCGGGATCGGTGCAGGTGCCCAACGTCGCCGCCGCGGACCTGGACGCTGCGGCCCGCGGCTATGAGCAGGCCATCCGTTCGGCCGGAGGTGTGGATCTGCAGATCCTCGGCATTGGCCACAACGGACACCTCGCTTTCAACGAACCCGGTGCCGCACTGGATTCCCGCACCCGCGTCGAGCAGCTGGCCGAGCGGACGCGGCGCGCAAATGCCCGCTTCTTCGATTCCCCCGGCCAGGTACCCACCCGGTGCATGACGCAGGGCATTGGCACCATTCTTGATGCCCGCCGTCTGCTCTTGATTGCGCACGGCGCCGACAAAGCCGAAATCATTGCCCGGGCGCTCCAGGGTCCCGTGAGCCCGGACTGCCCCGCCTCCGCTCTTCAGCTGCACCCCCGCGTCACGGTGCTGCTGGATCCTGCCGCCGCGGCACGGCTTCCTGCCGGGAAGGACCACCGGTGACCGCCGGCAACTGCCCGCCCGTCACCGCCCTCCGCGGCCGCGCCCTGCTGGGGCCGACGATCACGGACGACAGTGCCGTGGTGGTCAGCGGGACCCGGATTCTCTACGCCGGGCCCGGCGCCGGGCTGTCCGCCGCCCTGTCAGCGGCCAACCTTCCGCCCGGAACCGAACTGACCGATGTATGGCTGCCTCCCGGACAGCTGGCCGTCCCCGGGCTGGTGGACCTGCACTGCCACGGAGGCTTCGGCGTCGACTTCCCCTCCACGGACGCTGCCGCCGCCCGCGCCGCCCTGCACCGGATGCATGCCGCCGGCACCACCACTGTGCTGGCCAGCCTGGTCACCGCCGCCCCCGCCGATCTGCTGTCCGGACTGCAGATGCTCGCCGGCCTGGCTGCGGCGGGGGACATTGCCGGCATCCATCTGGAAGGACCGTTCCTCGCCGCTGCCCGCTGCGGCGCCAGGATCCGCGCTGGCTGCGCTCCCCGACCCGGACTTTGCCGCGGCGCTGATCGCCGCAGGCAAGGATATCTGCGCACCATGACCTATGCGCCGGAACTGCCCGGGGCGGATGAGTTGGTGGACCTGCTGACCGGGCATTCGGTGGTCCCCTCGCTGGGGCATACCGCCGCATCCGCTGACGACGCCGGCGCATCCCTGGCGCGCGCCGCCGTCGGACTCTCAGCCCACGGGGGCCGCGTCCCGACAGTCACGCACCTGTTTAACGGCATGGACCCTCTCCATCACCGTGCTCCCGGTGCCGTCACGGCTGCCCTCCGCGCCGCCCGGGCCGGCACCGCCGTCGTGGAGCTCATTGCCGACAACACCCACCTTGACCCCGCTGTGGTGGCGGCGATGTTTGAACTCCTTGGGCCGGACAACATTGTCCTGGTCACGGACGCGATGGCCGCTGCGGGGCTCGCCGACGGAACGTACCGGCTGGGCCCGGCCGAGGTGCAGGTACGCGGCGGAGTGGCCCGGCTGGGCTCCGGAGCCATTGCCGGCGGCACGGCCGGCATGCTGGACCTGGTGCGCAATGCCGTGTCCGCCGGGGTTCCGCTGGAGTCCGCCCTGCACTCCGCCACCGGGGTTCCCGCCCGGGTGCTGGGCATGGCCGGGCAGATCGGCACCCTGGCCGCCGGTGCCGCAGCCGACGTCGTACTGCTCGATGCGGACCTGCGCCCGGCCGGCGTGATGCACCGGGGCGCCTGGATCACTGCGGCGTAAGTGCCCCCGTAGTGCGGCGGTGCCCGCTTCTCGGCGGGCACGGGTTTCAGGCCTCGCGCAGCACCACCACGTCCTTGGGGGCGAGCGTGAGCGGCTCGCCGGCCGTGAGGACCCGGCCGGTCAGCAGGTCGGTGCCCGGGGCATGGACCGGCACCGTCACCGGGGTGTCGGCATGGTTGAGCAGGAACGCCGTGCGGACTTCCCCGTGTGCGCGCACGGCGAACTCGAGCTCGGGTTCGTCGGCGTACGGACCCATGAGGCCGTGCCCGGCGAGGACGGAGCGCAGGATCGAGGAAATGCCGTCCTGGTCGAGCAGGGTGCCCACATACCAGGCTTCTCCGCCGGCAGGGTACGGTTTCCGGGTTACGGCGGCCCGGCCGGCGTAGAAGTCGTCGCCGTAGGTGCCAATAACTTCGGCCTCCTCCGCAACGAGGATCTCAAAAACACTGCGGGCCTCGACGGTGCTCCCGGAACCGGCGCCCGTAGAGTGAGATGCGGTTGACGACGTCGGCGGGCAGCGAGTCAGTCTCCTCCACACGCACGCCGAACAGCGGCGCCAGCGGCCCCGGCACGTCGGCCAGGAACGCGTTGGTGTCCTGGTCGACCCGTCCGGAGTGGAACGTCGAAACCACCGATCCGCCGCGGTCGACCACGGAACGGAGCCGTGCCGCGGTGTCGCCCTTGACCATGTGCAGCAGCGGGGCGACGACGACGTCGTAACCGTCCAGCGGCGCGTCCACAGCGACGATGTCGAGCTGGACTCCGGCCTCCCAGAGGGCCCGGTAGTACGCGAGCACGACCGCGGGATAGGCCACCGTGCGGTTCAGCCCGTCGGTGATTTCGGAGGCCCACCAGCTGTCCCAGTCGAACAGCAGCGCGGCCCGGGCCGGGGTGCGGGCGCCCAGGACTGCGTCCCCCACCCGGTGAAAGTCCGCTCCAAGTTCCGCAACTTCACGGAACGCCCGGGTGTCGGTGCGGCCGGTATGGTCCAGCACCGCTCCGTGGTATTTTTCGCAGGCGCCGCGTGATTGGCGCATCTGGAAGTACAGCACCGCGTCCGCCCCGTGCGCCACGGACTGCCAGGACCACAGCCGGAGCACGCCCGGGCGCTTGACCGGATTGATGTCACGGCTGGCGGTGATGGTGGGTGTTTGCTCCATGACCCAGAACGGGTCACCGCCCTTGAGCCCCCGCATGAGGTCATGCGTGAACGCCATCCGTGCCTCGGACCGGTCAGTGGGCGGATAGTTGTCCCACGATACGAAATCCAGGTGCGCGGCCCAGCGGTGGTAATCGATGGGCCGGTACATGCCCATGAAGTTGGTGGTGGCCGGCGCCGCCGCGTCGTGTTCGCGGATCGCGGCCTTCTCATCCACGAAGTTCTGCAGCATGGCATCGGACATGAAGCGGAGATAGTCCAGGGTGATGCCCTGAAAGGCCGTATGGTTTGGGCCGCGCCAATGCTCGCTCAGGGCGTTCGGCGGAACGATCTCCTCCCAGCCGGTGAAGGTGTGCGACCAGAAGACCGTGTTCCAGGCCTCGTTCAGCCGGCCGAGGGTTTGGTACCGGTCCGGATCCAGACCCGAAAAGCTGCGGCGCAGTTTCCGCAGTAACAAGCGCCGCCGTACTCGTTGCCGATATGCCAGGCGACCAGATTGGGCTGCCCGGCGTAGCGTTCGGCGATCTTTCCGGCCAGGCGGGCCGAGAGCCGGCGGAAGACCGGTGAGTTCGGGCAGGCGTTGTGGCGCTGGCCGTAGGTGTGCCGGCGGCCTTCAAAGTCGGTGCGGTTCACCTCGGGATACTGGTGTGCCAGCCACGGCGGAAGCGCTCCCGTGGCGGTGGCCAGCACAAACCGGCGGCCCGAGCCGGTCACGCGGTCCACGATGGCATCGAGCAGCGTGAAGTCATAGTGCTCTTCGCCCCGGGAAATCAGCGCCCAGTCGAAGACGCCAAGCGTGACCGTATCGATCCCGGCTAGGTCAAAGGCGGCGTGGTCCTCTTCCCAGACCGTCCGCGGCCACTGCTCAGGGTTGTAGTCTCCGCCGTAGAGGATTTTGCTGTGTGAAGGGACAGGGGAACTGGCGGCTGTCACGCGATGTACTTCTCCTCGATGTCGATGGTCAGGGTATGGGCATTTTGCAGCACCATCGCGGCCATGATCGATCCAAGGGCAAACAGGGCGATTTCGGAGCCGGCGCCAACTATGCCGGCGCTGGTAATGACGATGGCGGCGGCACCGATAGTGGCCCGCGGCGAGGAACGAACCAGCCGCAGGGCCAGCCGCAGGATGTCACGGGTGCGGAAGTTGTACAGCGAGCTGATCACCAGGGCATGCAGCGCGGTGACGGCGGTGAGCAGGAAGACGGCGGCCTGGGCAGCTCCGAACACGAGCAGCGGCAGCCCTGACGGGATCACGGCGTCGAGGAAGGCGACGTTGACGCCGAGGATTCCGGCGACGACCAGCGGCAGCCACCACCAGCGGAGCGTGCTCACGGCATTGAGCCGGTACCCCCGCCAGAAGGACCGCGCGGGCGCAAGGTGTTCCTCGGCGGTGCTGACCCGCCAGGCGAAGAGTACGGCGGACAACGCAGGCCCGGCCGGCAGCAGGCTCAGGGCGATCAGCGGCGCATTGGACGGATCAGGGAAAGGGTCACGAGGAGGATCAGCCCGGGCGCGGCCGTGGCAAGAAAGAGTATTTCCAGGACGAGCACACGATAGACCGCGGCAGTGATCCGTCCGAGCGTGCCGGACGTCATGTTGTCTGTCGATACGGTCATGTGTTGCTCCATCTCGCTAAAACCGGCATGGCCGGGGCCCGGATTGAGACCCGGCCATGCGGATATTAGTTGCTGTCGGCGTACCGGTCGTACGCCTTGTTGACGAGTTCCATGTAGGTGCTCATGCCCTTGCCCTCAAGTTCCGTGACGTATGCATCCCATTCCGAGAGGTCGCGGTTCCCCAGGATGAACTGCAGCGTCGACTGCTTCGCGGTGTCGGAGAGCGGCGTCACGAGCAGGGTGGCCTGTTCGCGCTCCGCTTCTTCAAGGGGGTACGGCGGAGCCAGGGGCCGGATGTCCTTCTGCTTCATGATGTCCTGGAAGGCGAGTTCCTCGTCGGAAAAGGTCGACTCAAGCAGGTCGGTCGTCCCGCCGTAGGCAAAGACGCCGCCGGCAAAGCCAAAGTCCTTCTGCAGGTGCTTCGGTGCGCCCGGGTTCAGGCCGACGTAGTCGACGTCGGCGGCAAGGATGTGCTTGCCGTCTGCGTCCTTGGTGTACGTGGTGCCGTCAACACCCCATTTGGCGAACTCCATACCCTCGTCCGAATACCAGAGCCAGTCGATGAACTGCATCATGGCGGTGAAGTTGTCGCTCTCAAACGCATCGGCGTTGATCATGATGCCGTTCTCCAGGCGGCTGGTTCCGGAGACGACGTTCCCTTCCGGACCCGCCGGCAGCGGAATCTTCGCGACCGTGGCGCCCGGCACCGTGTCGGTGAGCGGCTGGCGGTAATCGTTGACGATGCTCTGGGCGTTGGTGCTGATCGCATACGACTTGCCGCTCACGAACTTCTGGATGGCGGAGTCGTCGTCCTGGGTGAAGCTCTCCGGGTCGATTAGTCCGTCTTCGACCAGCCCGGCGAGGTACTCGACAAAGTCGCGGTACTCGTCGGTGGTCCCGGTAAACTCAAATTTCTCCTCGTCTTCGTTCCAGGACGCCGCGTCCCAGCCCCAGCCTGCGGACACGCCGTAGGTCATCGCCATGACGTTCATGAGGCTTTCCGCCTGGAACCGGTCCGAGAGCGGGTAGGAATCCGGGTACTCAGCCTTGATCGCCACCAGGACCTCGCGGAACTCGTCCCAGTCCTTCGGGGCTTCCAGTCCGAGATCCTCCATGACGTCCGTGCGGAAGGCGACGGTGTAGTCCTGCCAGACATTCTCATGGACGCCGGGCAGGACGTAGAACTCGCCGTCGGCCTGGCGGAGACCCTCAATGTTCGCTTCCAGATCCCACTCCTCGATCTTTTGCGACAGGTTCGGCATCAGGTCGATGTATTTGGACACCGGGAGAATGGCGCCGGACGAAACGAAGGCTTCCTCCTGCCCCGGGTACGTCTTTGGAATGATCATCGGCGCGTCACCGGCGCCGACGATGAGGCTGCGCTTCTGCTCGTAGTCGCTCATTGGCACCACGGTGGGATCCAGGGTGACGTTGGTGCGTTCAGCCAGTTCGTCCCAAAGCAGCCAGTCATCCTTGAGCGGGTAGTTAGGGTGGTCACTGAAGAGGATCGAGAAGTCGAGCGCTTCCGTGGCCTTGAACTGGTCACCGGCCTTGTAGTCCTCCATCGCACCGACGTCTTTGCCGGTGACGTCGGTGCTGTCAGCCTCGCTGCTCGACGAACAGGATGTCAGCCCCGCGACGAGGGCCATGAGTGCCCCCGCGGTCAGGACCTTCTTGGGTGTGGACAACATGCTTTTCCTTTCTTTGCCGGCGAACCGGCGTGGAGTGGTGAAAAACGGGAATCCGGGCCGTCAGCCTTTGACGGAACCGAGCATGACTCCCGACACGAAGTACCGCTGAATAAAGGGATAGATGCAGAGAATCGGCAGCACGGTGAGCACCATCGTGACCGACTGGATGTTGGCCGCAACCTGGGCCAGGTCCGCGCCGCCGGCGGAAGACGCCGCTGTCGAGGCACCGGCGATGAGGTTTCGGAGATAGACAGTGACGGGGAAGAGCTCCGCACGGTCCATATACAGGAAGGCCTGGAACCAGGAGTTCCAAAAGGCCACCGCGTAGAACAGCACCATCGTTGCCATCACCGCTTTGGACAGCGGCAGGACGATGCGGAACAGGATGCCGAAGGTGGACAGGCCGTCGATTTGGGCGGCCTCCTCGAGTTCCTCCGGAAGGTTCTCGAAGAACGATTTCATCACCAGCAGGTTGAAGACCGATATGGCGTTGGGCAGCACTATCGCCCACAGGGAGTTGGTCATGCCCAGGCTGGAGATCAGGACGTAGTTGGGGATCAGCCCACCGTTGAAGAACATGGTGAAGACGGCGATGCCAATGAGGAATTTGCGTCCCCGCAGGCGCTTCTTCGACAGGACGTAGGCGTAACACGTGGTCAGCACCATGGCGATGGCTGTGGCGACGACGGTGTAGATCACGGTGTTCTTGTAGTTCGTCCAGAACATCGAGTCGCCCATAACCGTGTGGTAGGTGGTCGTGTTGAACCCCTTGGGCCACAGGTTTACTTCCCCGGCCCGGATGTAGGACTCGCTGCTGAACGACTGGGCGATGATGTTCACGAATGGATACAGCGTCACGCCAACGACGCCGAGGAGCACGATCGTATTGACGACCTGGAAGATCTTCTCGCCGCGGCTCGTACGGATCCGGCGGGGCGCCGGTTCCTGTTTCTTCAATCTGGTGGGTGCGTTGGCGGTGGTTACCACAGGCTTGTCCCTACTGTGCGGCGGGAAATGGCGTTGGCGGAAAGGATGAGGGTGAGGCCAATGAGTGCTTCGAACATGCCGATCGCCGCGGCGTAGCTGAAGTTGTTGGCCTCGAGTCCCACACGGTAGAGGTACGTGGAGATCACGTCAGCCGTGGGATAGGTGAGGGGGTTGTACAGAAGCAGGATCTTCTCGAACCCGACGGAGAGGAACGAGCCTATGTTCAGGACCAGCAGGGTGACCATTGTCGGGCGGATGCCCGGGAGGGTGACATGCCAGGTCTGCTGCCAGCGGTTGGCGCCGTCGATCCGGGCCGCCTCGTAGAGGGCGGTGTCCACGTTGGTGAGGGCTGCCAGATAGAGGATGGTTCCCCAGCCCACCGTCTGCCACACCTCCGACGAAACGTACACTGTGCGGAACCATTCAGGTGACTGCAGGAAGGGAACCGCGTCCCCGCCGACCGCCCGGACGATCTGGTTGACTGTACCTTCGATCGAGAGCAGCTGCATGAGCATTCCGGCGATGATGACGATCGACAGGAAGTGCGGCAGGTAGGAGATGGTTTGAACGAACCGTTTGAAATACCGCGACCGGACCTCGTTGAGCAACAGGGCGAGGATGATGGGCAGCGGAAAGCAGAAGAGCAGGGTGAGCGAGCCGATTGCGAAGGTATTGGCGAATACCGCCCAGAACGTTGGATCGTTGAGGAACATCTCGACATAGCGGAAGCCGACCCACTCTTCGCCGAAGATGCTGCCGCCGGGCCGGAACCGGCGGAAGGCGATGATGTTTCCCAGCATCGGAATGTAGCGGAAGACCGCGAAGAACAGCAGCGGAAGGATCACCAAGACGTAGAGCTGCCAGTCCCGCCGCAGCGTCTTGCGCCACGACAACTGCCCGGGTTTGGGCTGGAAGGGACGGCGCTTTTACCCGGCGCGATCTCGGCGGACATGCCGACGGTCACTGCCGCTTCAGGGCCGGTTGCGCCGGCGCCCGTGGTGGAAACCCCGGTTTGGTTTATGCTCACAGCGCTGCCTCGAGTTCCGGCAGGGACGACGCCGTGACGGTGGTGGTGCTGGCCAGCGCGCGGTCTGCTCCCACCGGGCGAATGCTGCCGACGAGTTGCAGTCCGACCGCCGTGTGCACGTCGTCGCTGGAGCGGGCGACGCGCAGTTCCACGGCACCGGGTTCGATGATCAGCCCGCCGTCGAGGCCCGTGAAAGCAGTAAGGTCCGCCGGGACCGTCATGGCAACGCGCACGGATTCCTTCGGGTCCAGCTCCACGCGGGCAAAGCCCACCAGCCGCTGGACGGGACGGGTGACCTGGGCGACCGGATCGTGCAGGTACAGTTCGACGACGTCGGCCGCACGCATCCCGCCCGTGTTGGTGACGGTCACTTCGATGGTCACCTCACCGTCGACGTCCCAGTGCGAACGGTCGTGGAGTTCGCGAACCCCGCTCCACTCAAAACTGGAGTAACCGATGCCGTGGCCGAAGGCGAAGGCGGGGGTCGGGTCCAGGTCGGAGACACCGGACTTCGCTCCCAGGGGAACCGTAAGATAGGTTCCCGGCTGCGAACCGGGATTGCGGGGAATACTAACGGGCAGGCGGCCGGACGGTGAGAATTTCCCGCCGATCAGGTCGGCAACCGCCCGGGCACCCCGCTGGCCGGGGAAGAATCCCTGCACGACGGCGGCGGCGCGGGATGGCGCGTCGCCGAGCGCATAGGGGCGGCCCGCAAGGAGCACCACGACCACCGGAGTCCCTGAATCCAGCAGGGCGGCGAGCAGGTCCGCTTGGACCCCTGGCAGTCCCAAGTCGCCCGCGTCGCATCCTTCTCCGGAGGTTCCCCGGCCGAAGAGTCCGGCACGGTCGCCCAGGACGACGACGCAAACGTCGGCGTCGCGGGCGGCGGCAACAGAATCGTCGATCCCGTCCCGCCCTGGACCGTCAACCGTGCAGCCCTGAACGTAGGTAACAGTGGAAAAACCGGCCTGCAGCTCCTCGAACACGGTCGGGATATCGATCCCGATTTCCTTCCCCGGGTGCTTGCCTCCCACATGCACGGGGAACGAGTAGCAGCCGAGCATGGCCATCGGGTCATGGGCGAGGGGGCCGACAACAGCAATGCGGGTACCGGAAGCCAGGGGCAGGACCCCGCCGATGTTGGACAGCAGCACGAGGGACTCACGCGCTATCTGCTCTGTCAGGTCCCTGCCCTCCGCACTGTCCAGTTCCAGCGACTCGGCGCCGGACGGAAGGGGCGCCCAGTCCTCGTCGAGCAGGCCGATCGAGATCTTCTGGGTCAGGACCCGGAGAGCGGCCCTGTCCACCAGATCCACATCGATGCGCCCGTTTTCTACGCCCTCAAGCAGGGGCAGGCCGAAGGTATCGACCGTGGGGAGTTCGACGTCGACACCGGCACCCAGCGCCAGACCGGCCGCTGCGGTTCCGTCTTCGGCGACGCGGTGCAGCCGCTCAAGGAAACGGATACCAAAGTAGTCGGCGACGACAGTTCCCTCGAAACCCAGGCGGTCGCGGAGAATTCCGGTCAGCAGGGCTTTATCGGCGGCAGAGGGCACCCCGTCAATCTCGGTGTAGGAATGCATGACCGACCGGGCTCCGCCCAGCCGGAGGGCGGCCTCGAACGGGGAAGCAGGACATCGGAAAACTCCCGGGGCCCCATCGACACCGGGGCAAGATTGCGTCCAGCCCGGCTCGCCGAATATCCGGCAAAGTGCTTAAGGGTGGAGATAATTCCTGCGCCCTCGAGGCCCTGGACGTAGGCAGTGCCGATGGTGGACACCAAGTACGGATCTTCCGAGATCGTCTCTTCGGTGCGCCCCCAGCGGTAATCCCGGGCCACGTCCAGAACTGGAGCCAGGCCCTGGTGGATGCCGGCGGCGCGCATCGACCGGCCGATGGTATTGGCCATCCGGGCGATCAGCTCCGGGTTGAATGTGGCGCCCCATGCGAGGGGAACCGGGTACGCGGTGGCACGCCATGCGGCGAAGCCAGCCAGGCACTCCTCGTGGACCAGGGCCGGGATTCCAAAGCGGCTTCGTTCAACCAGCTGCTCCTGTGAGCGGGCGAGCGATTTGGCAGCGGCAGCAGGCTCGACCGGCGCCGTGCCGAAGGCCGGGTCAGCTGGCCGAGCCCGTGTGTAGTGACCGTGTCCCAGTCGATCGGGTTGGCGGCCATGTCCTGTTGCAGCGGGGCTACGCCTCCGCCGGAGCTGTCGGCCCCCACCCACACGCCGACCAGTTGGGCGGCCTTCTCTTCGAGCGTCATCCGGGAAACGAGATCGGCTGCGCGGTCCGCGGGTGTGGCGGACTCGTCACACCAGAGCTCCTGCGTGCTCGAGCGGGCGATGCGTGGCATGTGGCTCCTTTGTTCTTCCATCGGGCAGCGGCTGCACACCCGAAGAAGACAAAGTCCTCCGTGCACCACAGCGGCGTAGCACTACATGTTTCGAAAACTGTTGCGAAAAGCTTGCCTGAACACTAGCGGGTTATGGATGGGTGTCAAGAGTCGATTTTGCAGACCCTTGAACTTCCGCGGGATAGCACGCAGAATGATCAAAGAATCGAGGGTACATCCAAAGAATCGGGGTACTGCGGTAACAAAATAGTTTCGAAATTTAGAACGAGGATGAACCCCATGACCACCGACACCCCGACCTCCCACGCAGCCGCCGGATCAAGTCGAATGACCATTTCGGCAATCGCCGCATCAATCGGCGTCTCGGTGCCGTCTGTATCGAAGGTCCTCAACGGACGTTCGGACGTAGCTCCGGCCACGCGGCGCAAAATTGAGAAAGCCCTCCAAGAGCACAATTATCAACGAAATGCCCGGCAGGCCGGGAGCAGCGCCGCCCGGCTCATCGAGCTGGTGTTCCATGAGCTGGACTCCGCCTGGTCCATCGAAATTATCCGCGGGGTGGAACAGGCCGCGAGGCGCAACGGCATGGGCGTCGTCCTCTCCGACCTCGGAGGCAGTCACAGCCCTGACCAGCGCTGGATGCGGGAGGTAATCGGCCGCCGGCCCCACGGCATCATCCTGGTCCAGTCCACCCTCACCCCCGACCAGAAACGGCAGCTGGAGACCCGCTCCATCCCCTACGTTGTGCTGGACACCAACGGTGAAACGAATCTGGGAGCGCCGGCGGTAGGATCCAACAACTGGCACGGCGGGCTTTCGGCGACCCGGCACCTGCTCGCCCTGGGCCACCGCAGGATCGCTGTGGTGTCCGGACCCGAGGACGTGCTGTGCTCCCGCGCCCGTGTGGACGGGTACCGGGCCGCCCACGCGGAAGCAGGCATTTCCCCCATGGAGGATTCAGTCCGCTGGGGCAACTTCACCGTCGTCGGCGGATATGAGCACGGCCGTGAGCTGCTGGCCCGTCCCGAGCGTCCCACTGCAATCTTCGCCGGCTCCGATATGCAGGCCCTTGGTGTGCTGCGGGCCGCCCGCGAGCAGGGCATCGAGGTGCCCGCTCAGCTGTCGGTTGTGGGCTACGACGACCTTCCCCTCGCGGAGTGGGTGGGCCCGTCCCTGACCACGGTCAACCAGCCGCTGCTGGAGATGGCCGATGCCGCGGCCAGCATGGTCCTCGGCATTGCCCGTGGCACGGATCCGAAACCCCGCAGCATCGAGCTGGCGACGGAGCTGGTGGTTCGTGAGAGCACCGGTCCTGTTCCGGAACAGCCCATCCGGTGAACGCTTCCAGCCAGCCCTCCTTCACCGGCACCACGGGGAGCCCTGATGGCTCAGTTTGACCTGCCCGTTGATCAGCTTCACGGCTACCGTTCCACGGAGAAGGAACCAGCAGACTTTAACGCCCGCTGGGACGCCACCCTCAGCGCTGCCCGGCGCCACCCGACCCTCATTTCGGTGGACGAGGCCGACAACGGTCTTGCCGGAGTCGACTGCTGGGACGTGCGTTTTGCCGGCTTCGACGGAGATCCGGTAGCTGCCTGGTTCTCGCGCCCGGCCGGTGTGCCGGCATCGGTGTTGCTGCCCGTGGTCGTGGAGTACCTCGGTTACGGGCGTGGACGTGGTTTGCCCCATGAACGGCTCCTGTGGGTAGCCGCCGGCTATGCCCACCTTCTGGTCGACAGCCGCGGACAGGGCGGCCTGTACGGATCCGGCGGCGATACCCCTGATACCGGTCCGATGTCTCCGTCCGCACCGGGTGTGGTGACCCGCGGGGTCCTAGACCACGAACAGCACTACTACCGACGCCTGATCACCGACGCCGCACGCGCCGTCGATGCGGCACGTGCCCTGCCCGGAACGGCTCCTTCGACTGTCATCGTGGCCGGCAACAGCCAGGGCGGGCTGTTATCGCTCGCCGCCGCCGGGCTCGTGCCGGATGTGGCCGCATGCCTCACAAGCGCACCCTTCCTGTGTCATCCGGAGCGGGCCCTGCGGATCACCGAGGCCGCACCATGGAACGAATTGGTGCAGTATCTGTCCGTCTACCGCGATGCTGAGGCAGCAGTGATGCGTACGCTGTCCTACGTCGACGGAGTGGCCTTTGCCCGCCGAGCCCTGGCTCCGGCCCATTTCGCGACCGGCCTGCGTGACAGCGTCTGTCCGCCGTCAACCATCTTCGCGGCCTTCAACGCTTACGGCGAAAACTCCGGACGCGATGTTCCGCATCGGATGGAGGTTTATCCGTTCAACCACCACGAGGGCGGCGACGCAGTAAACACCCGCCGGCAGCTCGACTGGCTCGACACTCTGGGGCTCCCGGTTCCGCAGCCGTCCCTGCAGCGGCTAAACGGCTAAGCGGCCAAAGGGCTAAGCGGCTAGACCCGGCGGTAACAAGCCTCCCAACAGCACATGCCTGCCGGGTTAGACAAGTAAGGCCCCGCAACCATGCGGGGCCTTACTCTCTCAACCAGAACTTGTCCGGCGGTGACCTACTCTCCCACACCCTCCCGGATGCAGTACCATCGGCGCTGTGGGTCTTAGCTTCCGGGTTCGGAATGGGACCGGGCGTTTCCCCCACGCTATGACCGCCGTAACCCTTCCACCCACACCACCCCGGCAAACAAACCCCGGGGGCGAGGGGAAAACAATGGTCACAACAGAACACACAAGCACGTGTTCGTAATGATATTCATATTCTACGGCATAAACCATCCTGTAACAGATGACTTAGTACCGGTTCACGGGTGACAAACCACACGGGTTTGTTATCCGGGAACCACATAGTGGACGCAAGCAGCACATGATCTCCCATGATCCTTCTCTGGCCGGAACGTTTGAAGTCGTTTCCCGCCCAGATCATGGTGTGGTGTAAGTTATCGGCCTATTAGTACCGGTCAGCTTCACGGGTCTTTAGTCCCCGCTTCCACATCCGGCCTATCAACCCAGTGGTCTGGCTGGGGGCCTCTCACACACAAGGTGTATGGAAATCTCATCTCGAAGCGGGCTTCCCGCTTAGATGCTTTCAGCGGTTATCCCATCCGAACGTAGCTAATCAGCGGTGCACTTGGCAGTACAACTGACACACCAGAGGTTCGTCCGTCCCGGTCCTCTCGTACTAAGGACAGCCCTTCTCAAATTTCCTGCGCGCGCAGCGGATAGGGACCGAACTGTCTCACGACGTTCTAAACCCAGCTCGCGTACCGCTTTAATGGGCGAACAGCCCAACCCTTGGGACCTACTCCAGCCCCAGGATGCGACGAGCCGACATCGAGGTGCCAAACCATGCCGTCGATATGGACTCTTGGGCAAGATCAGCCTGTTATCCCCGAGGTACCTTTTATCCGTTGAGCGACGGCCATTCCACAATGTACCGCCGGATCACTAGTCCCGACTTTCGTCCCTGCTCGAGATGTCTCTCTACACAGTCAAGCTCCCTTGTGCACTTACACTCGCCACCTGATTGCCAACCAGGCTGAGGGAACCTTTGGGCGCCTCCGTTACTCTTTAGGAGGCAACCGCCCCAGTTAAACTACCCATCAGGCACTGTCCCTGACCCGGATTACGGGCCGAAGTTAGATATCCAGTATGACCAGAGTGGTATTTCAACGATGACTCCGCCCGAACTGGCGTCCGGGCCTCACAGTTCTCCCCACCTATCCTACACAAGCCGCAGCGAATATCACCACCAAACTATAGTAAATGTCTCGGGGTCTTTCCGTCCTGCTGCGCGTAACGAGCATCTTTACTCGTACTGCAATTTCGCCGAGTTTATGGTTGAGACAGCGGGGAAGTCGTTACTCCATTCGTGCAGGTCGGAACTTACCCGACAAGGAATTTGCGCTACCTTAGGATGGTTATAGTTACCACCGCCGTTTACTGGGGCTTAAATTCCCAGCTTCGCCCACGAGGGCTAACCGGTCCTCTTAACCTTCCAGCACCGGGCAGGAGTCAGTCCGTATACATCGTCTTGCGACTTCGCACGGACCTGTGTTTTTAGTAAACAGTCGCTTCCCCCTGGTCTCTGCGGCCCCGATCCCCTCCGGACAGCAATGTGTCCATCAAGGTTGGGGCCCCCCTTCTCCCGAAGTTACGGGGGCATTTTGCCGAGTTCCTTAACCATAATTCTCTCGATCGCCTTAGTATTCTCTACCTGATCACCTGTGTCGGTTTGGGGTACGGGCGGCTAAAACCTCGCGCCGATGCTTTTCTAGGCAGCATAGGATCACCGGATTCCCCCTGAGGGGTCCCGTCAGATCTCAGGATCGTCATCAAAGACACAGCAACGGATTTACCTATCGCTGACCCTACATCCTTAGACCAGGACAACCATCGCCCGGCCCGGCTACCTTCCTGCGTCACACCTGTTAATACGCTTACCTCCCGGGATCAGGTCCCGCGCTCCACCAAAAACCATGTCGCCACAAGGGCTAACGGTCAGGTATCGGGCGGTTAGTGTCCCCCGTTCAGTATGGGCGGTTCTTCGCCGGTACGGGAATATCAACCCGTTGTCCATCGACTACGCCTGTCGGCCTCGCCTTAGGTCCCGACTTACCCAGGGCAGATTAGCTTGACCCTGGAACCCTTGATCATTCGGCGGACGGGTTTCTCACCCGTCTTTCGCTACTCATGCCTGCATTCTCACTCGTGTAGGCTCCACCGCTGGTTTACACCGCGACTTCACTGCCCACACGACGCTCCCCTACCCATCCAAACGCTTGAACGAAAATGGATAAAACCATCCGCTTGGCTATCATTTGAATGCCACAACTTCGGCGGTGTACTTGAGCCCCGCTACATTGTCGGCGCGGAATCACTTGACCAGTGAGCTATTACGCACTCTTCAAGGATGGCTGCTTCTAAGCCAACCTCCTGGTTGTCTGAGCAACTCCACATCCTTTCCCACTTAGCACACGCTTAGGGGCCTTAGTTGGTGGTCTGGGCTGTTTCCCTCTCGACTATGAAGCTTATCCCCCACAGTCTCACTGCTGCGCTCTGACTTACCGGCATTCGGAGTTTGGCTGACGTCAGTAACCTTGTAGGGCCCATTAGCCATCCAGTAGCTCTACCTCCGGTAAGAAACACGCAACGCTGCACCTAAATGCATTTCGGGAGAACCAGCTATCACGGAGTTTGATTGGCCTTTCACCCCTACCCACAGCTCATCCCCTCCATTTTCAACTGAAGTGGGTTCGGTCCTCCACGCGCTCTTACACGCGCTTCAACCTGGCCATGGGTAGATCACTCCGCTTCGGGTCTAGATCACGCCACTGCAACGCCCTGTTCAGACTCGCTTTCGCTACGGCTTCCCCCACGGGTTAACCCTCGCGACGTAACACTAACTCGCAGGCTCATTCTTCAAAAGGCACGCTGTCACAACCACAACACCCACAAGTGGACACTGCCCTGCTCCAACGGATTGTAGGCACACGGTTTCAGGTACTGTTTCACTCCCTCCCGGGGTACTTTTCACCTTTTCCCTCACGGTACTTGTCCGCTATCGGTCATCAGGGAGTATTTAGGCTTACCAGGTGGTCCTGGCAGATTCGCACGGGATTTCTCGGGCCCCGTGCTACTTGGGATCCTCTCCAAGCGGCAGCATACATTCCGGTTACGGGGCTAACACCCTCTACGGCCCGGCTTTCAAACCGGTTCACCTATGCACCTGCACTCACTTCACCAATCCGGCAGAACTGGTACGGAAAGTCCCGCAACCCCAGTGATGCAACGCCCGCCGGCTATCACACACCACTGGTTTAGCCTCTTCCGCGTTCGCTCGCCACTACTAACGGAATCACTGTTGTTTTCTCTTCCTGTGGGTACTGAGATGTTTCACTTCCCCACGTTCCCTCCACGCACCCTATGTGTTCAGATGCGGGTCACCCGGTCACTCGCGCGCCGGGCGGGGTTTCCCCATTCGGACATCCTGGGATCACCGCTCGGTTATCAACTCCCCCAGGCTTATCGCAGATTCCTACGTCCTTCTTCGGCTCCTGATGCCAAGGCATCCACCGTGTGCCCTTAAAAAACTTGACCACAAAGATCAATAAATATTATCGCTATCGAGAAAACCATGATCTCACCAGGCACCACCCCAAAGGATGACCCCTGGATCCACCAGGTTTATCTGAAATTGCACTTAATAATTTTAAGATGCTCGCGTCCACTATGTAGTTCTCAAACAACAACCCCGTCACACCCGCCACCACCACGGATACACCGTGGACAGTCTTGGACCTGCGCAGGAACAACCGGAAACAACACGAAAACCCGTGTCCCCTCCAACCAAACATGCAGTTGTCAGTTCTTCGGTCCTGTTATTTCAGGACCCAACAGTGTGCCAAACGGTAAAACCCGGTACTTGAAGACACCGGCAGCGCTTTCCAGTTCCCGGAAGGGAACGTACTCATGCTGCCGGGCCCAACGCCGGGCACCTGCTCATTGATATTCCACCCTTGAGCACCCACCGGAAAACGAATGTTTCCGACATGGGCATCTCCTGCAAAGCACACATCCAACACTGTGGAAGGATCCGGGCTTTGAGGTGCTCCTTAGAAAGGAGGTGATCCAGCCGCACCTTCCGGTACGGCTACCTTGTTACGACTTAGTCCCAATCGCCGGTCCCACCTTCGACGGCTCCCTCCCCGCAAGGGGGTTAGGCCACCGGCTTCGGGTGTTACCAACTTTCGTGACTTGACGGGCGGTGTGTACAAGGCCCGGGAACGTATTCACCGCAGCGTTGCTGATCTGCGATTACTAGCGACTCCAACTTCATGAGGTCGAGTTGCAGACCTCAATCCGAACTGAGACCGGCTTTTGGGATTAGCTCCACCTCACAGTATCGCAACCCTTTGTACCGGCCATTGTAGCATGCGTGAAGCCCAAGACATAAGGGGCATGATGATTTGACGTCGTCCCCACCTTCCTCCGAGTTGACCCCGGCAGTCTCCTATGAGTCCCCGGCATAACCCGCTGGCAACATAGAACGAGGGTTGCGCTCGTTGCGGGACTTAACCCAACATCTCACGACACGAGCTGACGACAACCATGCACCACCTGTAAACCGGCCACAAGTGGGGGACCTGTTTCCAGGTCTTTCCGGTTCATGTCAAGCCTTGGTAAGGTTCTTCGCGTTGCATCGAATTAATCCGCATGCTCCGCCGCTTGTGCGGGCCCCCGTCAATTCCTTTGAGTTTTAGCCTTGCGGCCGTACTCCCCAGGCGGGGCACTTAATGCGTTAGCTGCGGCGCGGAAAACGTGGAATGTCCCCCACACCTAGTGCCCAACGTTTACGGCATGGACTACCAGGGTATCTAATCCTGTTCGCTCCCCATGCTTTCGCTCCTCAGCGTCAGTTACAGCCCAGAGACCTGCCTTCGCCATCGGTGTTCCTCCTGATATCTGCGCATTTCACCGCTACACCAGGAATTCCAGTCTCCCCTACTGCACTCTAGTCTGCCCGTACCCACTGCAGACCCGGGGTTGAGCCCCGGGCTTTCACAGCAGACGCGACAAACCGCCTACGAGCTCTTTACGCCCAATAATTCCGGATAACGCTTGCGCCCTACGTATTACCGCGGCTGCTGGCACGTAGTTAGCCGGCGCTTCTTCTGCAGGTACCGTCACTTTCGCTTCTTCCCTGCTGAAAGAGGTTTACAACCCGAAGGCCTTCGTCCCTCACGCGGCGTCGCTGCATCAGGCTTTCGCCCATTGTGCAATATTCCCCACTGCTGCCTCCCGTAGGAGTCTGGGCCGTGTCTCAGTCCCAGTGTGGCCGGTCACCCTCTCAGGCCGGCTACCCGTCGTCGCCTTGGTGGGCCATTACCCCAACCAACAAGCTGATAGGCCGCGAGTCCATCCAAAACCGCATCAAGCTTTCCACTCCCATGACATGCGTCAGGAAGTCGTATCCGGTATTAGACCCGGTTTCCCAGGCTTATCCCGAAGTTAAGGGCAGGTTACTCACGTGTTACTCACCCGTTCGCCACTAATCATTTTGTGCAAGCACAAAAGTCATCGTTCGACTTGCATGTGTTAAGCACGCCGCCAGCGTTCATCCTGAGCCAGGATCAAACTCTCCGTAAATGTGTTACAGACACAGGGCCGGAGCCAAGGAAAATTGGCTGCACAGTCCTGCACTAAATTCGAAACCAGCTAAAAAAGCTGCTCCCAGCCCACGGGGTGGGCGGAAACAGCCAGTTCAACCAATCAAAATAATTGGTATCAATAAACTTGGCACACTATTGAGTTCTCAAACAACAGATGCATGCGAAATACTCGGAGAAACCAATCCGCGAAACGGACCGTGTATTTTCTTTTCTCTTCGCTGCAGTGTTTCTTTATTCTATTTCATCCGGACCGTTTTTGGCAATTCGGGATAATTCCCGAAGACTGCTTTCATTTGACCGGACGAACCCGCGCAAAAGCCCCGGCTTTCCGCTCCGCTGCCCGTGGGCGCAGGATGGATCACCAGGATATTTTTGGTGGGGTTGGCCGCCATGCTCAGGATGTTTTCCAACTCCCGGCCGCGGCGACTTAGAAGACTCTACACGGGCTGGACGGGCACCGCAAATCGGCCCCCTGAGTCCTTGCGCGGACCCCGCAGCCCGCACTGCCGCCTGACGTCGCAGCCGCCCTGGCGGGGTGCTGCAAGAGCACGGCAACACCGCCGCCGTCGGAACCCGACGGCCACACCGCCGCCGTCGGAACCCGACGGCCACCAGAGCCGGCGGTGCCGCGCTTTGGCCTGCAGCACCGGCAATGATTAGCCTCTACCCCCGCTGGCTGGGCAATACACCGAAGGCTACCTCTGCTGCGTCGGCAATAAGGGCATCGTCATACTTGGCGTCGGGCTCACCGCGTTTGGAGAGGACCGCGATAACTATCGGTGCACCGCCGTCAGCAGGGAAGGCAACCGCCACATCGTTGCGGGTGCCGTAGGCTCCCGCTCCTGTCTTGTCACCAATTTCCCAGCCGGCAGGAGCTCCGGAACGGATCAGGGCATCTCCGGTCGTGTTGCCCTTGAGCATCCCAATCAACACTTCTTCATCTTGGGCATTCAACGCACCGCCAAGCGCATATTCGAAGAGAGAGGTGGCCAACGCACGGGGCGTGCTGGTGTCGCGGTCGTCACCCGGAGCAACCTCGTTGAGCCCAGGCTCAATCCGGTCCACGTTCGTCGTCTCGTCGCCGATCCCCCGCAGGGATTCCTCGAGTCCGGCCGGCCCGCCAAGGTACTCAACAAGAAGATTGCCGGCCGTGTTGTCGCTGAAGCGCACCGCAGCATCGGCCACCTCGCCCAGGGTCACCGTACTGCCCACGTGTTCCTCCATCACCGGCGCATAGGCAACGATATCCTCCGGACCAACGGCGATCGGATCGTTCAATTGGTCGTCAGTGGCTGCGTCGAGCACAGCAGCAGCAGAAAGGGCCTTGATCGTCGAGGTGTAACCGAAACGCTCATTCGCCCGATATTCGACCGTATGCCCGGATCCGGTATCGATCGCATACACACCAAGCGTTGCGGCGTGGCGTTCCTCAAGCGATGTGAACGTCTCTGCAGCAGGGCTGCCGGACACCGAAACAGAAACTGCCGGGTCTGACCGCGCTTCGTCAGCGGTTCCGGCACAGGCAGCGAGTGCCAGCAACAAGGAAGCGGCGCCGAGGGCAGCGGCGGAACGGGAAGAAGGGGTGGTCATATTTACTCCTAGGGATCGTGAAGGACTACGTTCCCAACACCGGCTGCCCAGCCGGCAAGCCAGATTCGATATGGGCCATATTGGATCTGCATGGCTTGCGAATTTGCCCCCCGCGCTAACCTGTTTCACGTGGATATCGTTCTTGCATGGCGTGTGGTCGCGGCCGTAAATGACTACGGCAGCATCACCGCCGCAGCGGACGTTCTGGGGATGGCGCAGCCAATCGCAAGCCGCCGCGTGTCCATGCTGGAGGAATCCTTAGGCGTCCGTGTAATGGAGCGCGGTGGCCGCGGTTCCCAGCTAACCGTGGTGGGACGGATGCTCCTGCCAGAGGCCCAACGGCTTATCGCTGCCGCATCAGCCATCGAGTCAACTGCTCGCCGGGCGCTCCCGCGCCCGTTCAGAATCGGTATTCCCCGGTCGTGGAGCGACCCCGTCTGCGCACGGATACTGGTCGAATACGGATCGGGTCTTCCTGCTGCCGACTTGCGCCCGGACAGTCCTTCCGCCCGGCGCAGCGCTCTGGGAGAGGGGTGGCTCGACGCCGCCATTCTCCCTGCGCCGCCCGATGAGGCGACCTGGACGGTGCCGCTGGGTGTCGCACGCGGTGAGGGGCCGGCAGCACCTCTGCACATCGACCAGCTGCGGTCCCGGCGCGGCAGGCGACTCAAAGTTTGGGTGAGTGAGGAGGACGACGTCGCACATGTCCGAGGAAGCCTCGAACAACGGATGCACGCGAACGGATTGGCTGCGGACCAGCTGGCCGTCATCGCGGACCGGCCGCTCACCTTGTCCGAGGTCCTCCGGTTTGGCGACTATATGCTCTGCACCCCCGGCGAGGCACTGGACTTAGGCTTGATATGGCGGCCCTGGGCCGCCATCGAATTCAGGAGGGGGAGCCCGCATGCATTATGCCAAACAGCCGCACCCCGCAGCGCTTGCAGCCATGCTGAACAGCGGTATGGCCATGGCGTTCCTGGAACACCAGAGCGCAACGTGTCAGTGACACGGTACTCATCTTCACGCGACGCGGTGGACTGTGCGCGTGAAGAACTTGCTGCTGCCGGCCTGAGCGCTGCGCTGCTTGTCAGGGATCTCGCCACGGGCGAGGAGATCTCCCTCGACGCAGACCGGCGCTTCCCCGCGGCCTCCCTCGTCAAACTACCGCTCGCTGCAATGGTGCTCGAGAAGATTTACGACGGCACGATCGATCCCGCAACGACCATGGATATCCCTCCCCAAGCTGCATCCAGTCCTGGCCCCACAGGGTCCACCCGGTTTCGGCATGAAGCGCGTATTGCTGTGGAAGACCTCGTGACCCTAGCCGTTTCGCTCAGCGACAGCGCGGCCGCCGATGCACTTTTCACGCTTGTAACCCCCTCCCGGGTGAACGGTTGGCTGGCACGGGCGGACCTGTCGGAGATCCGCGTCCGGCACCGGCTCTCGGACCTTCACACCACCTTCATGGAAGCACTGGGCCCAAGCCATGAGCGCCTGGCGCACACTCTGGCTCACCGTGGCGGTGAAGCCGAAGGCAGCCATCCAATACCGCAGCTCGACCATTCCCTGGCGAATATGGGCACGGCCCGGGCCTTCGCGGATCTGCTCACCGAGGTATGGCGGCCCTCCTGGATGGCGGAGGCTGCCGGCAAAAGGCTCCGCGAGGTCCTTCATGCGAATGTCCACCGCCAACGCCTGTCCCCGGAGCTGGCCTCCGACGCCGCACTGTGGGCGTCGAAGACCGGCACCCTGCTCAATCTCCGCCATGAAGTTGGGGTCCTCGAAGATGCGGACGGACATGATTATGTGATCTGCGCACTGAGTGAATCACGTATTCCGGCCACAACCCAGCCTGCGGCCGACGCCGCTCTGGGCTCTGCGGCCAGGCTGCTCCGGGACGCGCTGCGATAGTTTTGAAACAGCTGGAGGGCGCGCTAACGGCTAGTTGCCGCCTTCGGCCAGTGTCACGTCAATCGGTGCGTAGTCCGCGCCCTTGGTGTCCACGCCCTCCTCTTCCAGCTCTGCCAGCGCCTTCTCCACGTACTCGTTGGTGTAGGCGGTCTCCGGCGGTTCGGTGGTGAGGATGGTTGTGCCTGTTTCGTTCTTCGTGCCCAGGGCGATCTCCACGGTGCGGTTCCAGGCCTCCCCGTCGATGATGCCGACGCCGTTGGTGGAGGGAAAATGAGCTTGTTGGTTTCGTTGGTCATCCACAGCTGGTGGCTCTGCCCGAGGGTGGACCCGGATTCGGTCACGATCGTGGCTGCTTCCTCCGGATTGTCCTTCGCGTAGATCCAACCCTTGACGGCGGCTTTGATGAAGGCCGTGGTGGTTTCCTGATAGTCGGCGTCGTCGGCCAGCCGTGACGCATCGGCCCAGATGGCGTCCTGCAGCATGGCGGAGCCTTCCTCGTTCCAGTCGATGACGGTCAGGTCCTCAGGCTGGAACAGCTCTCCAGTTTCCGGGTTGACGGTCTCCAGGACCTGGGCGTACTCGTTGTACGTCATGGCCTGGGCTGCGTCGATGTCCCCGGAGAGGAACCCGTTCATGTCAAAGGCCTGCTGGATCAGTTCGATGTCCCCGGCGTCCACCCCGGCGTCCTGCAGGCCCGCGAACAGCTCCCATTCATTGCCGTACCCCCATGAGCCCACCTTCTTACCGGCCAGGTCTTCCGGCCCGTCGATGCCGGAATCGGCCATCGCGACCTGCAGGGTGGCACTGCGTTCGAAGATCTGCGCCACATTGGTGATGTTGGCTCCCTGTTCAATGGAGCCCAGGACCTTGGGCACCCAGGAGATGGCGTAGTCCACATCGCCGGAGGCGAGCACGTCCTGCGGCACGATGTCCGCCCCGCCTTCGACAATTTCCACGTCCAGCCCTTCGTCTTCAAAGAAGCCCTGGTCCAGGGCTGCGTAGTACCCGGCGAACTGCGCCTGGGAGAACCACTGCAGCTGCAGCTTCACCGGCGTCAGCCCCTCGGCGGCCTCTCCCCCGCCGGCGTCGCTGTCCGCTGCACAGCCGGCCAGTACCAGTGCTGCCGCGGCTCCGGCCGCCGCAGCCGCGCGGATGCGTTTTCCATTTCCACTTGCCATTTCGTTGCCTCCCAATAGGTGTGAGCAATAGCGTCGAGCAGAACCGCCCGGACGGGACGGACGTGAAAGCCGGCAGTTAGTGCCGGGAGCTGTGTTTCTCCAGTGCGGCGGTGGCGCAAAAGAACAGAAGGCCGACGACGACGGCGCCCAGGACGTAGGCCCACGCCAGGGTGTAGTTGCTGGCGGAGGCTGCGGAGGTGATGGATTTGCCCAGTCCGCCCACCGGGCCGCCGAAGTACTCGGCGATCAGGGCGGAGATGACGGCCAGAGAGGAGGCGATGCGTAGTCCGGTGAACATATAGGGAACGGCGCTGGGAAGGGTGACGGTGCGGGCGACCTGCCAGCGGCCCGCCGCGTAGGAACGCATCAGGTCCCGGTGCACTGGCAGCACCTGCCGGAAACCGCGCAGCGAGTTCAGGTAGACAGGAACAAAGACGGCGATACCCGCGACGATTTGCCGCGGAGCTTCCTCCCCGGCGCCGAACATGGTGTACAGCACGGGGGCCACGGCCACGATCGGCACCACGGAGAGTGCGGCCACCAGAGGTCCCGCCAGTCGGTCGAAGACCGGTGCAAAGGCAGCCACGACGGCGGCCGCCACACCCAGGATTGCGCCGGCCACGAGCCCGGCCGCTGCGTTGGCTCCGGTCACCAGGGCGGCCGAAACGATATTGCCTCCGTTTTCAACGAAGGCTGCGGCGATGGCGAACGGCCCGGGAAGCACGAATGCCGGGACACTGAGCAGGCTCACCGCGCCCTGCCACAGGAGCACGGCCGCGGCGCCCAACAGCAGCGGCAGCAGTGCCTGCCGGCCGCCGTCGACGGCCCGCCCCAGCAGCGCCGGTGAGGTGGCCGCCGCTGCCGCACGCGCCGTCGTACGCGTGGACGGCTCCAGCGCGGTCACCGTGTCTCCACTCCCCGAAGGGCCGGCGCGTCGGCGCCGTGCAGGGATTCACGGACGGCGGTGATGGCAGCGTAAAACGCCGTGTCTTCGCGCAGGTTCTCGCCGCGCTCCCCGGCCGCTCCGAGCCGCATGGACAGCACCGCCTTGATTCGGCCCGGCCGCGCCGACATGACAAACACGCGGTCGGAGAGGAACACGGCTTCCGGAATGGAGTGGGTAACAAAAACGACGGCGGCGCCCGTTTCCGCGCAAATCCGCACCAGTTCGTTCTGCATCCGTTCGCGGGTCATTTCGTCGAGGGCGCCGAACGGCTCATCCATGAGCAGCAGCCGCGGGCTTTCGGCCAGGGACCGGGCGATGGCAACACGCTGCTGCATGCCGCCGGACAGCTGATCCGGAAAGGACTCCGCGAATTCGGTGAGCCCGATCATGGCAAGGAGTTCGTCGGCACGGTCCCGGCGGGCCTTCGCTGCGGTGCCGTGCAGTTGAAGCGGCAGTTCGATGTTGGCGCGGACCGTCCGCCACGGCAGCAATCCCGCCTGCTGGAACGCGATGCCGTAGGCCTGTTCCTTCCGTGCCTGCCGGGCGGTCCGGCCGAAAACGCTGATCGTTCCGCTGCTCGGTTCGTCAAGATCGGCGATCAGCCGCAGCAGGGTGCTCTTACCGCAGCCGGAGGGTCCGATCAGTGACACAAATTCCCCGGGAGCCACTGTCATGCTGGCCGCCTCCAGGGCAGTGACGGTGCCGCGGCCGGTGGAAAACCCGGTGGACATCCCGGACTTCCACCGCCGGTATCGGCACCGCCGGGGCCGCCGCTTCCGGTGATCCGTTCATGCTGTTTGTTCTCCTCTGCGGTAGCGGTTCAGGAACAGTCCCAGGACTGAGGTGGCGGCCACTGCCGCCAGGCCCAGCAGGACGGCGCCGAAGATGGGGGCCCAGGGCTTGCCGGGGTCTCCTCCGGCGGCGGCCGCGTATTCCACGATCATGCGCCCGATCCCACCCTTCAGGCCGATGGAGACTTCCGCGACGACGGCGCCGATCACGGCGTTTGCGGCCGCCAGCCTCAGGGCCGGCAGCAGGAACGGGATGCTGGCGGGCAGCCGGAGGAACAGGAAGCTGCGCCACCAGCCCACTGAATAGCTGTGCATGAGGTCCACGTGGCTGGCCTGAGGGGAGGCGAATCCCCGCAGGGCGCCGACTGCCACGGGGAAGAAGGCCAGGTAGGAAGCAATGACGGCCACCGACATCCAGTTCTCCCAGGCGAAGGAGCCGATCTCCAGCTGGGACCCCCAGCGCCGGACCAGCGGGGCAATGGCGATCAGCGGAACGGTCTGGCTCAGGATGATCCACGGCAGGAGCGCGGATCCCGCGGAACGGAAGCGCTGCATGACCATGGCAAGCCCCGTTCCGACAAGCACTCCCAGCAGCCAGCCCAGCGCGGCGATTCCCAGGGTAAAAGCTGCGGCTTCGAGCACTGCGGCCCAGAGGGGCGGCGCACCGGCGGCAGAGGTCGCCGGTTCCGCCAGCCGGCCGAGCATGGTCCATACGTGCGGCATGGCCAGGTCCGTGGTGCGCGGCAGCAGCGGGATGCCGGCAAGGGACACGCCGTCGTCGGGACCGGCGAACTTGTACCCTTCCCAGAGCAGCACCGGAACCAGCACTCCGCCGGCAGCCCAGCCGATCCGGGCCGCAAGCGGCGTCCTGGTTCCGGCGCCGGTCATGCGGTGGCGCTCACTGTCTCGCGCAGTGCCGGGATGACGCTCTCACCGTAGACCCGCAGGGTTTCCTCCTTGTTGTCATGCTGGAGGTAGCCGGCGAACTGGGTCACGCCCAGGGCCTTGAGCTTTTCGAGCTTTTCAATGTGCTGCTCCGCCATGCCCATCAGGCAGAAACGGTCCACAATCTCGTCCGGCACGAAGGCGGCGTGGGTATTTCCCGCCCGGCCGTGTTCGTTGTAGTCGTAACCTTCCCGGCCCGCAATGTAGTCGGTGAGGGCCTGCGGCACGGCGGAGTCCCCACCATATTTAGCCACGATGTCGGCAATGTGGTTACCCACCATGCCGCCGAACCAGCGGCACTGCTCGCGCATGTGCTCCCAGTCCTCTCCTATATACATGGGGGCAGCCACGCAGAACTTGATGGCCATGGGATCGCGCCCGGCGGCTGCCGCTGCGGCGCGCACCGCCCCGATCATCCATTCGGCGATGTCGACGTCGGCCAGCTGCAGGATGAAGCCGTCGCCGACCTCTCCGGTCAGTTTCAGCGCGAGCGGGCCGTAGGCGGCCACCCACATTTCCAGCTCGGAACCCTTGCTCCACGGGAATTGGAGGGTGGCCCCGTTGTATTCCACCGAGCGGGAGTTCGCCAGCTCGCGGATGACGTGGATCGATTCGCGCAGCGTTTTCAGGGTGGTGGGTTTACCGTTGCTCACGCGAAGCGCCGAGTCGCCGCGGCCGATCCCGCACACAGTCCGGTTGCCGTACATCGAGTTCAGCGTGGCGTAGGTGGAGGCCGTGACGGTCCAGTCCCGGGTGGCCGGGTTGGTGACCATGGGACCGACCTTGATGTTCTGGGTCTCGGCCAGGATCTGGCTGTAAATGACGTACGGTTCCTGCCACAGGATGTGTGAGTCAAAGGTCCAGACGTAGTCGAAACCATATTCCTCGGCCCTCTTGGCGAGCGCCACCGTTCGTGCCGCGGGCGGATTGCATTGCAGTACTGCTCCAAAATCCATGCTTTCCGCTCCTAAATCAGATACTGGCTCGGGGCACGATGGATGTAGCGGCCGTGCCCCTTGTGCCCAGGTATTCGTTGTCGTTGATGAGGACCCGGCCCCGGGACAGCACGGTGTCGACGTGCCCGTCGATTTCGTAGCCTTCCCAGGCCGAGTAATCCATGTTCATATGGTGGGTCTTGTCCAGCCCGATGGAGGTGTGGCCCGCCGGGTCGTAGATGACGACGTCGGCGTCGGCGCCCGGTGCGATCACGCCCTTGGTGCCGTACATCCCGAACATGCGGGCCGGCGTCGTGCTGGTGATCTCCACCCAGCGCTCGAGTGTGATCTTTCCGTCCACGACGCCCTGGTACATCAGGTCCAGGCGGTGCTCGACCGAGCCGATGCCGTTGGGAATCTTGGAGAAGTCCCCCACGCCAAGGTCCTTCTGCCCCTTCATGCAGAACGGGCAGTGGTCCGTGGCTACCATCTGGATGTCGTTGGTGCGCAGCGACTGCCACATGTGGTCCTGGTGGTGTTCATGCTTGGAGCGCAGCGGCGTGGAGCACACGTACTTGGCGCCCTCGAAGCCCTCGGCTCCGAGCTGGTCCTCCAGGCTCATGTAGAGATACTGCGGGCAGGTTTCACCGAAGACGTTCTGCCCGTTGTCTCGGGCGGCGGCCAGCTGCTCAACGGCCTGCTTCGCTGACACGTGCACCACGTACAGGGGCGCACCGGTGAGGTTGGCCAGCATGATCGCCCGGTGGGTGGCTTCCTCCTCCATCTGCCAGGCCCGTGCCACCCCGTGGTAGTAGGGATCGGTTTTGCCCTGCGCCAGCAGCTCGGTGACCATGGCGTCAATGGCCGGACCGTTCTCGGCGTGCATCATGGTCATCAGCCCGGTTTCGGCACCGACCCGCATGGCCTTGTAGATCTGCGCATCATCGCTGTAGAAAACGCCCGGATAGGCCATGAAGAGCTTGTAGCTGGAGACCCCTTCATCGATGAGCCCGGCCATGGCCTTCAGGGAATCGTCATTCACGTCCCCCACAATCTGGTGGAACCCGTAGTCGACGGCGCATTCCCCCGCGGCTTTCTCATGCCAGGCGGCCAGCCCGTCCATGACGCGCTCGCCGTAGCGCTGGATCGCAAAGTCGACAATCGTCGTCGTGCCGCCCCAGGCTGCGGCCCGGGTTCCGGTTTCGAAGGTGTCGGAGGCTTCGGTGCCGCCGAACGGCATCTGCATGTGGGTGTGGGCGTCGATGCCGCCGGGAATCACATACTTGCCGGCGGCGTCCAGGACGGTGTCCACGGAACGGGCAAGATCGTGTCCCAGCAGTGTCGATCCCGGGGCGAGTACCGCGGCGATCGTCTCCCCGTCTATGAGAACGTCCGCTTCGCTGCGGCCGGTGGAGGTGACAACGGTCCCTCCGGTGATCAGTGTTGTACTCAAAACGACATCCTTGTCTGTATAAAGGCTCAGCCCTTGCAGGCCTTCTGGCGCGTTTGTCCGGAGCTCGCGTTTGTCCGGAGCTACGGGGCCGTGATCGGCGCGTAGGCGTCCGGGCGGCGGTCGCGGTAGAACTGCCAGTTGTTGCGCGCCGTCCGGACCAGGTCCATGTCCAGGTCACGGATCATCAACTCGTCGCCGTCGCGGGCACCGATCTCACCCACGTAGTTGCCCTGCGGATCCACCATGTAGGACGTTCCATAGAAATCCACGGCCTCGTCGCCGAACTCGTTCGTTTCGGCGCCCACCCGGTTGGGGACCACCACGTAGTAGCCGTTGGCGGCGGCCGCGGTGGGCTGCTCCAGCTCCCAGAGCCGGTTGGACAGCCCCGGCTTGGAGGCGTTCGGGTTGAAGACAATCTGGGCACCGTTCAGGCCCAGGACACGCCAGCCTTCAGGGAAGTGGCGGTCATAGCAAATGGTCAGGCCCACGGTGCCGACGGCGGTCTCGAACACCGGCCAGCCCATGTTTCCGGGCCGGAAGTAGAACTTCTCCCAGAACTTTTCGACGTGCGGAATGTGGTTCTTCCGGTATTTGCCGAGGTAGGTTCCATCGGAGTCGATCACCGCAGCGGTGTTGTAGAGGACTCCGGGCTGATCCTCTTCATAGATCGGCAGGATGATGACCATGTTGTGCTCGGCGGCGAGCTTGGAGAAGCGCTCGGTCAGGGTCCGGGAACCTTCTGCGCGTAGTCGTAGTACTTGTTGTCCTGAACAATCCCGAAATACGGGCCGTGAAACAATTCCTGGAAGCAAATGATCTGTGCGCCTTCGGCAGCTGCCTTGCGGACAAATTCCTCGTGCTTGGCAACCATGGACTCTTCATCCCCGGTCCAGGTCGTCTGGGTCAAGGCTGTGCGGATGATTGTCATTTGTGCCTCCTAAAGTAGCGGCATACGTGCCGCGGTCCTGATTGGCCGGTTGAAGGGCCTTAATCAGTCTCTGTCCTGAACATTTCCCCAACATTTCCACCGCGTAAAAAGGTTGAACTGCGTTGCCGCGGCGTCTGCCCATCCTTGACGCTCGGGCCGGAAGCCGCAAGGGTTTTTGGACTGTTGCAGGAAGGCCCTGCGCGGGCGGATAATGGTGCAGCGGCACATGCCCGAAACAAAGGGGTGCTAGCCTCCTGAATAGATCGCCGGTGGGAAATAGCCGGTAGAACTGGTCTGGATTTGGACCATAGATCCCTCCATTTCGTCTCCACCTGCGAGGAACTATGAACCGATCCCTTTTACCTGCTTTTCCCTGCTCCTGGCCGCCGCTCTTGCCGGGCTCGCCGGCTGTTCGGGTGCACCGGAACCGTCAACTCCCGCAGCCCAGGACCGAACCGGACCTTCGGCTTCGGGCACTCCGGGTCCGGCGGCGTCATACCCGCTGACAGTGACCAACTGCGGCACCGAGGTCACCCTCGAGTCCCCGCCGGAACGCATTGTGACGATTAAGTCGACGTCGCTGGAGACCCTCCTGGCCCTCGGCCTGGGCAGCAAAGTGGTGGGCTCGGCCTTCTCCGACGGTCCGGTGCCCGGGGCGCTGGCCGCCGACGCCGCGTCGGTGCCGGTGTTATCCGATGCGGCGCCGACCCAGGAAGCCGTGCTGGAACTCGAACCCGACTTCATTTACGCCGGCTGGGAGTCGAATTTGGGCTCCGATACTGCTGGTGAGCGCGGTTTCCTGGCTTCGCTCGGCATCGGCAGCTACGTTTCGCCCGCTGCGTGCCGGGAAGACGGCGCGCCCGGCAAACTGGACTTCGAGGATGTGTTCGCGAACATTGCGGAAGCCGGAGCCCTGTTCGGTGCTCCCGAGGCCGCAGCCGAGCTCATTGCCGAACAGCGCAAAGTCCTCGACGGCGTGACACCGGCCGGAGACGCCCGAAGCGCCTTTTGGTTCTCCTCGGGCCGGGACACCCCGTATGCGGGAGCCGGGCTGGGTGCGCCGCAAATGATGATGGACGAACTCGGCCTGGAGAATATCGCCGCGGATGTCGAAGACGCCTGGGCTTCCCTGAGCTGGGAAACCGTGGTGGCCGCCAACCCGGACGTCATCATCCTCGTGGATGCCGACCGCAACACCGCCGAGTCCAAGAAGGAACTGCTGGCCTCCATGCCGGCCACTGCCGGCATGGACGCGGTGGTCAACGAGCGCTATCTGGTCCTTCCCTTCGCCGCCGGGGAGGCCGGAGTCCGGAACGCCGAAGCCGTGGCGGACCTCGCCGGCCAGCTGACCGGCCTGCCATGACGGACGTCCGCAGCCTCCGGGCAGCAGCGGCCCGCCCGTCCCCTGCACGCCCCTCCGCGGCCCGCCCGTCCCCGCCGCCGCCGGCACCGCACCGCCGGTTCCGGACGGGGCCGGCGACGGCGGTCCTTGCTGCCGCGCTGGTCTTTTCCATTGCCGCGGCAACAGCGGTGGGGCCGGCGGACATCAGTGTGGCGGACGCCTTCGGTGCCATTGCGTCCCATCTCGGACTGGGCTCCAGCCCGCTGTCCGCCCTGCACGACGGGATTATCTGGGAGCTGCGCCTGCCCCGGGTGCTGACGGCAGCAGCCGTGGGCGCCGGACTGGCGGTCAGCGGCGCCGTCATGCAGGCACTGACCCGCAATGCCCTGGCCGACCCGTACCTGCTGGGCCTGTCCTCCGGAGCCTCCCTGGGCGCGGTGTGCGTGGTGCTGCTGGGCCTGCAGCTGCTCCTTCCGCTGGCGGCCTTCATAGGTGCCCTGGCGGCCCTGGCCGCAACCCTGCTCCTGGCCCGCCTGGCCGGCGGACTTACTCCGTCCCGCACCGTCCTGGCCGGAGTGGCCGTTTCCTCGCTGGGCAGCGCCCTCACCAGTTTGGTGATTTTCTGGACCGCCACCGGCGACTCGTACCGGAATATCCTGGGCTGGCTGCTCGGCTCGCTCAGCGGCGCCCAGTGGTCCAGCGCGGGAATCGCGGGAGCCGCCCTGCTGGTGGCCGGCGTGCCGCTGCTGGCTGCATCCCGCCTGTTGGACGGGTTCGCGTTCGGCGACGACGCCGCCTCGGCCCTGGGCATCCATGTTCCGGCAGTGCGCTGGAGCATGCTGGCGGGCACTGCCCTGCTGACCGGTGCCATGGTCTCCGTGAGCGGGGCGATCGGCTTCATCGGGCTCGTGTTTCCGCATGTTGTCCGGCTGATCGCGGGGCCCGGGCACCGCGCTCTCCTGCCGCTGTCCGCCCTGTGCGGCGCAATCTTCCTCATCTGGGCCGACACGGGGGCCCGCTTCATCTTTGAGCCCCGCGAACTGCCTGTGGGCGTGGTGACAGCGGTGATCGGTGCGCCGGTGTTCGCGTACGTGCTGGCCCGGCGGAAGGGCGGGTCATGAAGACGGTCCCTACGCGGGTTCGGCAGCCCGACGGCGGGCCGACCGGCACCCGCCAGGCCGGCACCGGCCAGCGAGACGCCGGCCAGCCCGGCGCCCGCGAGCACGCGGCCAACCTGAAGGCAGCCGGTTTGGATGTGGCCCTGGGCGGAAAGCTGGTGGTGGACGGGGTGGACTGCACGGTTCCGGCCGGGGCGCTTTCCGCACTGGTCGGACCCAACGGGGCCGGCAAGTCGACCCTGCTGCGGGCCCTGGCCGGCGTCGTTCCCGTCCGCCGGGGGACCGTGCTGTGGCAGGGCCGGGACCTGCTGCGGCTCCCCCGCCGCGAGCGTGCCCGGATCGCGGCGCTGGCAGAGCAGGAATCCGGCACCGATACGCCGCTCACCGTGCGCGACGTGGTGTCCCTGGGGACCATGCCGCACCGTCCGCTGCTGGGGTTCGGCGACGGTGAAGATGACGCCGCCGTGGCCGGGGCCCTGCGCTCGGCCGGCGTCCCGGAGCTGGCGGACCGGCTGTTCGGGGAGCTGTCCGGCGGACAGCGGCAGCGGGTCCAGCTGGCCCGGGCGCTGGCGCAGCAACCGCAGCTGCTGCTTTTGGACGAGCCGACGAACCACCTGGATCCGCACGCCCAGCTGACCACATTGCATCTGATGCGGCAGCTGGCCGGGCAGGGCATCGCCGTCGTTGCCGCGCTGCATGACCTGACGCACGCCGCGGCGCACTGTGACCACGTCATTGTCCTGTCCGAAGGCGCCGTGGTGGCCGCCGGCGACCCCCGCCTGGTCCTAACCGCGGACCTGATTCACGCCGTGTACGGAGTGGACGCCCATGTGCTGGAGCATCCGGCCACCGGCCGGCCGCTGATTGCCCTGTCCCTGGGCGTCAGTTCCCGGTGAAGGGCGGAACCGGCAGCCCGGCGTCCCGGCATGCTGCGGCGTAGCCTTCGCGCCAGGCTTCCGCGGATCCCAGCCGGAACATATCCTGTCCGGCCGGGCGCACCAGCGAGCGGGCCCCGGGGTCCGGAGCCCGCTCCGGACGGGTGGACCAGTTCCGGCAGACCGCGCACCACTGCCACCGGATTCCGGCTGGTCTTGCCCTTGACCAGGTCCGCCGCTGCCGCAATTTCATCGGCGACGGCCGTGATCGTGGCCTTCATCTGCTGTCCGAAGGTGTCGGTGCTTCCGCGCAGGTCGGTGATGAGATCCACACCGGCTGCTCCAATGGCAGCGTCCGTTTGCCCCTCCCGCCAGGCCCGGCCCAGCGTGTCGGTGATCAAAACCCCGACGTCGAAGCCCAGCTCCCGGCGCAGGGCCGCGCACAGGGCGCGGGCTGAGGCGTCAGGATCGACCGGCAGCAGCAGCACCGTCCCGGCGGGGGTGTTGCTGTTGTCCACCCCCGCCGCGGCAGCCACAATGCCGAGCTTGTTCTCCACGATCCGGGTCACTCCGCCGGGATGAGCCCTGCTGGCGACGACCCGGACAGTTTCATCCGTGATCGCCTGTTCCCGGTCCGCGGCGGAGACTTGGCGGCCTTCCGCCTTGGACACGATCTTGGAGGTGACGGCGAGGATATCCCCCGCCTGCAGGGCACAGTCCGGAGCCGCTGCCGCGGCAGCAAGGATCACCTCCGCCAAGTTCGTCCCCGGAGTGATTTCTCCGATCCCGGGAAGGGCAAACAGCGTGATGCTGCGCATCGGGTCAGCGCTTGAGTGCCGGGAGCACGCTGCGCGAGAAGACGTCGATCCACTCACGCTGGTTCCGGCCCACGTTATGCAGGTAGATACGGTCAAAACCGAGATCGACGAACTTCTGGATATAGGCGCGGTGGACGTCCGGGTCGCTGGAAATCACCAGCCGCCCTTCGAAGTCCTCCGGACGGACCAGCTTGGCCATCTGCTCCAGTTCGAACGGCGAGCGGATGTCTCCCTTGGGGAACTTCATGCCGCCGTTGGGCCATTCCACCATGGCGTTGGTCAGCGCTTCCTCGTCCGTCTCCGCCCAGCTCATGTGCAGCTGCAGGACCTTCGGCATGCTGTCCGGATCCTTGCCGGCTTCCCGTGCTCCGGCGTCGAACCGGTCAAAGAGCATGCCAATCTTTTCCAGCGGCGCGCCCACCGTGATGAGCCCGTCGGCATGCCGGCCCGCCCGCTTCGCCGTGACCGGCCCGGCGGTGGCTACCAGAATCTCGGGCGCTGCCTCCGGCATGGTCCACAGCCGGGTGGATTCCATCTTGTAGTACTCGCCCTTGTGCCGCACGTCCTTGCCCGCGAGGGAGTTGGTGAAGAGTTTGGTGATGATTTCGATGGCTTCGAACATCCGGTTGATCCGCTCCGGCGCCTCGGGCCAGTACTGCGCCGTAATGTGTTCATTCAAAGCCTCACCGGATCCGAGCCCCAGCCAGTGCCGGCCCGGGTACATTGCCGCCAGGGTTGCCGACGCCTGGGCAACCATTGCCGGGTGCCACCGGAACGTGGGAGCTGTAACACCGGGACCAATATCGCCCTTTGTCCGCTCGCCCAGCGCCGACAGCACATTCCAGACAAATGCCGACTGGCCCTGCGCCGGAACCCACGGCTGGAAATGGTCCGCTGCCATAACTCCGGAAAAACCCATACTTTCGGCGTATTCTGCGAGCGCCACCGCTTCTGTGGGATGGAATTGCTCAAGCATTGCGGCGTAGCCAATTGTTAAAGAAGTCATAAACCAATCCTGACAGCCGGACATTTCGACATTGGAAACAAATGTTTCCAATGGAATAAGCAGCACAGTTCCGGCTCGCCGGAGACCGTAGGCCCATCCTAGGGGCGGCGGGGAGCTGAGCCTAAGCATGACGCCGGGTTCTACGATGGTGGGACCGAACCTGTTGTCGACGGAAGGTCACCCATGCCAGCGGACACCCCCCAGCAGAACGCCTCCGACGCACGCCTGAACGGCTACGCACCGCTGCGTTCCTATGCGGCAATTGGGGACGGACGCACGGTGGCCCTCGTGGCCCGGGACGGGTCGGTGGACTGGTATCCCACTCCGGATTTGGATTCCGTCCCGTCCTTCGCCGCCCTGCTGGACCATGAGCACGGCGGGCGGATTGAGCTGCGGCCCGTGGATGAGTTCACGGTGGAGCGGGCCTACGTTGACGGCACCAACGTTCTAACCACAATGTTCAGCACCGCCTCCGGCACGGTGCGGGTGACTGATTCCCTCAATACCGGTGTTGCCGGCCGGCTGCCCTGGGGCGAGCTGGCCCGCCGGATCGAAGGGCTGGAGGGCACCGTGCAGATGCGGTGGGCCGTAACCCCGGGAAACTGCTTCGGCACCGCATCTCCCTGGGTGGAACACAGCGCCCACGGTCCGGTGCTCCATGCCCAGCAAACAACCATCGGGGTGCGCGGCCTCAATCACGGCAGCGAACGGGTCACTGACTCCAGCATCTCCGGCGCCTTCACTGCTTCCGCCGGCTCCAGGCACCTGGTGGCGGTCATCTCCACCCACAACGAACCGCTGCCCCTGCCGGATCCCGAAACCGTGGATGCCGGCGTCGACCGCACCATTGGCAACTGGCAGCAGTGGATGCGGGAATTCTCCTACGACGGGCCCTGGTGCGACGCGGTGGAGCGCAGCGCGCTGGCCCTGAAGCTGCTGATCCACAGCCCCTCCGGAGCCGTGGCCGCCGCTGCCACGACATCCCTGCCCGAGAGCCTGGCCGGCGGCAAGAACTGGGATTACCGCTACGCCTGGGTCCGCGACACCGCGTACACCCTCCACGCACTGATCCGGTTCGGACTGCGCGAAGAGGTACATGCCGCCGTCGCAGGCATGCTGAAGAACATCAGCAGCCAGGGATCGGACCTGCAGGTGTTCACTGCCCTCAACGGGGACCGGGCCATGGACGCCGAGGAGCTGGACCTGCCCGGGTGGCGCGGAATCGGCCCCGTAGTACGTGGGAACAGCGCCGCCCGGCAGCTGCAGATGGGGGTTTTCGGCGACCTGTTCAACATTGTCCAGCTCTACGTGGACGCCGGACATGTGCTGGACACCGGCACCGAGCGCCTGCTGGCGGACCTGGCCGACCTGGCGTGCGACACCTGGCAAAAGCGCGACGCCGGGATGTGGGAACTGTACGAGGAGCGCCACTACACCACGTCCAAGCTGGGCTGCTGGCATGCGCTGAGCTGTGCCTCGCATCTCGCCGACTTGGGACAGATCCCCGGCCCCGCCGAGCGCTGGCGGGCCGAAAAGGAACGCATCGCGGACTGGGTCCGGGAGAACTGCTGGTCCGAGGAACGCGGCAGCTACGTCTGGTATCCGGGCTCGGACAAGCTGGATGCCTCCATCCTGCTGCATGCCATCAGCGGCTTCGACCGCGGTGAACGGATGAGTTCCACTCTCGACGCGCTGCGCACAGAGCTCGGCCGCGGTCCGCTGCTCTACCGGTACAGCGGCGCCGAGAAGGAGGAGGGGACGTTTGTGGCCTGCGCGTTCTGGCTGGTGTCGGCGCTGGCCCTGGTCGGCCGCCGGGAGGAAGCGGCGGAGCTCATGGACCAGCTGGTGCCGCTGGCCAACGACGTGGGCCTGTACACCGAGATGATCGCGGAGGAGGACCATGCCTTCCTGGGGAACTTTCCGCAGGGACTCTCCACCTTGCCCTCGTCACCGCTGCGCTCACGTTCAATGACGCACGCGGCGGCTGACCCCTCACCTCCCACGGAACGGATTTCCGGGAATGGCCAAGCCTTTTACCCTGACCCAGCTGCGCTATTTTGCGGTGGTGGCGGAGCTGGAAAACATGACGGCCGCAGCCGAACGCCTGCTGGTGACCCAGTCGGCCCTGTCCTCGGCGATGGCGCAGCTTGAGGCCAGCCTGAACACCCAGCTTTTCGTGCGGCTGCGGACCCGCGGACTCCGGCTCACTGCCTCCGGGCGGCAGCTTGCCCAGGACGCCAAAGCCCTGCTTGAGCACGCCGACTCCGTCTACGAATCGGCCCGCGGACTGGACCGGAACCTGACGGGCGGACTGACCGTGGGCGTGTTCACCCCGCTGGCCCCTTTCGGCTTCCGGCCATTCTCCAGACGTTCGAAGCGCGGCATCCCGGCGTTGCAGTCTCCATTCTGGAAACCGACCTCGCCGGCCTGCAGACCGCGCTGGCCGAGGGACGGTGCGACGTCGCCCTGACTTATGATCTCGGCCTAGGCGAAGGATTCGTCCGCTCCGTGCTGGAGCGGGTGCCCCCGCACGTCCTGGTACACGCCGGCCATCCGGCCGCTGCCGGTCCCGACCGGACCGTTGCCCTGCGGGACCTGGCGGGCGAACCGTCCATCGTGCTGGATCTGCCGCACAGCCGTGAATACTATGAGCGGCTTTACGCGCTGGCCGGGGTGGCTCCCAACGTCCGCCACCGCTTCACGGGCTACGAAACCGTACGGTCGTTCGTGGCGAAGGGCCACGGTTATGCCGTGCTGAACCAGCGGCTGCACAGTGACCTGACCTATTCCGGCGGCAAGGTGGTGGTGTTGAACCTCATCGATGATTTCCCGCCGATCGAAGTGATGCTCGTCCGGCCGGAGGCGGTGCAGCCAACCCGCCGGGTCCTTGCCTTCGAGGAAACGTGCCTTCGGCTCTATGGAGCCGGACGCCCCTAGCCAGGCGGGACTTCCATCCACTGCTCATCACTTAAATCGATGGGAACTCCCTAAACAATCAATTGGACAACTGTGAGCGGGCTCACAGATAGTGAATCCGTCAGGGTGGCCGGGCGCGGAGGGGCCCCGGTCCACCGGCCCCGCGCTGTGTGGCGGACGTGACGCCCGCCGCCGGGACCCGCCGCAGCGATTCCGAAGGAGTTCCAGTGATTCCGCACGACATGCAAGGTTTCGGCCCCTTGACCCGGGCCCGCCGCTCCGGCAACACGGCCGCAATAATGCCCCGATTCTTTTCCCTCAGCCGTAATACAAGTCCCATCAGTGGAAACACCGCCGCCCTAGCGTGGAACCCATGAGCGGACATCACACCACAGACGGGGCGCAGACCCCCGAAAGCACCACGGCTACGCGCCCGGGAGCCCCTGGCTCCACGGCGCTGAAGCAGGGCAACGGCAGACCGACCGGGACCAAGGCCGCCAGCAAGATGCAAAAGCGGGTGCTGGCCGGCGGCAGCGTGGGACAGTTCATCGAGTTCTACGACTTCACCTTGTACGGGCTCACCGCAGTGACGTTTTCCCAGCTGTTCTTCCCCGGCAGCAGCCCGGTTGCCGCCATGCTGGCCACTTTCGCCACCTTCGGCGTGGCGTTCATCATCCGTCCGGTCGGCGGCATTTTCTTCGGGGCGCTGGGCGACCGCATCGGACGGCGCCGGGTCCTGACCATCACCCTCATCGCCATCGGCGGAGCGACCGCCCTGATGGGACTGCTGCCCACCTACGCGCAGATCGGCGCCTGGGCGCCCGCGCTGCTGGTGTTGTGCCGCCTCATCCAGGGCTTTTCCGCCGGCGGTGAATCCGTTGGCGCCCCCTCCTTCGTGTTCGAACACGCACCGGTGAACCGCCGCGGTTTCTGGATCAACATCACCATCGCCGCCACGGCCCTGCCGTCGGTGGTTGCCGGCACCCTGATCCTGATCCTCAGCTCCTCGATGTCCGAGGAAACCTTCACCGCGTGGGGTTGGCGGCTGCCCTTCCTGCTCGCCCTTCCGCTGGCCCTGTTCGGCGTCTGGATCCGCGCCAAGACCGAGGAAAGCCAGGCCTTCACCGACGCCCAGGCCGAGCAGCCCAAGGAATTCAGCCCGATCCGCGAAGCACTGCGGGAAAACAAGCTGCGGATGGTCCAGGTCATTTTCGTCATGGGGCTCACCGCAATGGGCTTCTACTTCCTCTCCGCCTACTTTGTGTCCTACGTCCAGACCTCCGGCGGCCTCAGCCGGGAGCAGTCCCTGATGGTCAACGCCTCGGCACTGGCCTTGTACGCCATCCTGCTGCCTGTGGGCGGACGGATCGGGGACCGGGTGGGGCGCCGTCCCATGCTGATTGTCGGCTCCGCGGCCCTGGCAGTACTCTCGGTCCCCAGCTTCATGCTGGTCACCAGCGGGAACATTCCCCTGGCGCTGCTGGGCCAGTCGCTCTTCGTAGTGGCCCTGTGCCTGTACGGCGGCGGCTGCTACACCTTCTTCGTTGAAATCTTCACGACCCGCACCCGCTTCACCTCGGCGGCAATCAGCTACAACGGCGCGTACGCCCTCTTCGGCGGAACCGCGCCGTTCATCGGCACGGCCCTCGTGGGCGGCACCGGCGTGGCACACGCCCCGGGCTTCTACATGGCCGCGGCCGCCGTCGTCGTCCTGCTCCTTGTCCTCTTCACCAAAGTTCCGGAAACCCGCGGCCGCATGGGCTAGGAACGCCGCCGATACCATCCAGCTTCCACTTACCAAAGGACAGACCATGACTTCAGCATCGTTCCTCGAGGACTTCCATTTCGTCGCCACCATCGGCGCCACAGCCAACAACGGGGTCGACCGCCAGGCGGCCACGCCGGAGGATGCCCAAACCCGCGAGTGGTTCACCGCCTGGGTGAAGGATGAGGGGTGGGAGCTCCGCGTCGACGGCATCGGCAATATGTTCGCACTCATCGAGTGGACGCCGGGGGCTCCCTACGTGCTGATCGGTTCGCACCTGGACAGCCAGCCGCTGGGCGGACGTTTTGACGGCGCGTACGGCGTGATCGCGGCGCTGCACGCGGCCCGCCGGATCGCCGGGGAAGTGGCCGACGGCGCAGCGGCCCCCGCTTCAACCTCGCCGTCGTGAACTGGTTCAACGAAGAAGGCGGCCGCTTTCCCCCAGCATCATGGGCAGTTCGGTGTACGCGGGCCTGCTGCCCCGCGACCGGATGCTGGAGGTGCGCGACCTGCAGGGCACCACCGTGAGCCAGGCCCTGGAGTCCATCGGCTACCTGGGCACGGCCGAAGGGCCGGAGGCTGCCGGATACGCGGAAATCCACATCGAGCAGGGCCGGATCCTGGAACGCGAAGGGCTCGCGATCGGCTTGGTGGACAGCAGCTGGCACACCCAGAAGCTCGATATCGAGGTGCTTGGCGAGCAGTCCCACACCGGCGCCACGGCCATGGCGGACCGGCATGATGCACTGGTGGCCGCCTCCAAGATCATCCTCATGGTCCACGACGTCACGGAGGACTTCGCCGAGGAAGCGCTCGTTTCCTCCGTGGGGCAGCTGACGCTCGAACCCAACTCGCCGATTGTCGTGGCCCGCCGGGTGCATTTGGTCGCCGATCTCCGGTCCGCCGACCCGGGGATCGTCGACGCCGCCCGCGCGAAGCTCCTGCGGGACATTGACGCGCTCGCCCGTGAACACGACATTAAGGTCAACGTCAGGGATTTTGATATCCGCCCGATCCGCCGGTTCCCCGAAGCGGGTTTGGAACTGGCCCGCAAAACGGCCGCCGACCTGGGGCTTTCCTCCCGGCTGATCCAGACCATGGCGGGCCATGATTCCGTCGCCATGAACACTGTCGCACCCTCGGTCATGCTGTTCATTCCCAGCGTGGACGGCGTCTCCCACTGCGAACGTGAATTCAGCACCGACGAGGACATGGTGGCGGGCGTGGAGATGCTGACCGCGGTGGCCCGGCAGATGGTGCACGGAGCGCTGGCGGACGCTGCGGCAAGGGACCCGCAGGCATGACCGAACTGCACTACCTTGACGCCGCCGGTGCCCTGGGACTGTTCAGGTCCCGGGAGCTCTCCCCGGTGGAGCTCCTGGACGCCCTGATCGCGCGGACAGCGGCCGTGAACCCCGTGGTCAATGCCGTGGCTGAGGCCCTCTTTGAGGAAGCCCGGCAGGAAGCAGCGGCGGCCGCGGATCAGTACGCGCGTGGATCCCGGCTGCCGCCGCTGCTGGGCCTGCCCGTCGCCGCCAAGGAAAAACACGGCCTCGCGGGGCGCACCCTGTCCCAGGGCCTGGTCGCACACCGGCAGAACCGCGCCGAAACGGACCACCCCGTCATCGAACGCATCCGGGCCGCCGGCGGAGATCATCCATCTGCGCACCACCACCCCGGAGTTCAGCTGCGCCACGGTGACCCACAGTCCCCTGTGGGGCGTCACCCGGAATCCGTGGAATCCGAAGTACTCGCCGGGCGGATCCTCCGGCGGATCGGGCGCCGCCCTGGCCGCCGGACTGGCGCCGCTGGCCACAGCGTCCGATATCGCCGGGTCCACCCGGCTGCCGGCGTCCTTCACCGGAACCGTCGGCTACAAAGCCCCGTACGGACGGATTCCCGGCCTGGCACCGCTGGCCGCCGACCATTACCGCGGCGACGGTCCGATGGCCCGGACGGTCGCCGATGCGGCCCTGCTCACGAATGTGATGGCCGGAAGGCACCCCGGGGACCACGCGTCGCTGGATCATTGGCCCGGCCTTGCCGTCCCTGGCGCACCCCAGGGAGCGCTGGCCGCCGAGTCCGTTGCCGGACTGAGGATCGCGCTGTGCATGAGGCTGGGCGACTACCCGGTGGCCGCCGACGTGGAAGCCAACACCCGCGCCGTCGCCGAGGTGCTGCGCGCTGCCGGGGCCGTGGTGGAGGAGATTGAACTTCCGTGGACCAGCCGGAAAATCAGCCAAACCATGTTCACGCACTTCGGCTATATCCTCGGTCCCACCATGGAGCAGGCGACGGCGGCGTCCCCCGGAACGGTGGCGGACTACACCCGGCAGTTCATGGCCGATGCGCGCCGGGCCGCCGCGGCCAACAGCTACCTGGACGGGCTGCAGGCGGAGGCGCGGATCCAGGCCCAGCTCGCCGAAGCCATGGCAGGGTACGACGCCATCCTCTGTCCGGTGTCCGCCGTGGCCGGGCTGGCCGCTGACGGAACCTATCTGGACGGCCTCGAGACCGGCGGCGTACAGCTTGAGCACTACTGGCAGGGGCATATGACGGCGCCGTTCAACATCGCCAACCGCTGCCCGGTGCTCGCCGTGCCCAGCGGAATGGCGGACTGCGGCATCCCCACCGGGTTGCAGATTGTGGGCCATCCGTTCGATGACGCCACCGTGTTTACCGTCGGTGCCGCCGTCGAAGCACTCCGGCCCTGGGCGGACCGGACACCGGACCTGCTGCCGGTTCGCGCCGCCGGGTAGCTAGGAGGTGCAGCCCACGCCGTCGCCGTCGCCGTCGAATTTCGGATCCCAGCCCGCGTCGCCGGGCCGGATGGGGCGGCGCCGGCTGCCTTGACCGCGGCGCAGTTGGCGTAGACAGGCACCGCCTCCGGCGCCGCCTGGTTCGCTTCCGGGCTGGCTGCCGGGTCCGCTGCCGGTCCGGGGGCGGTGCTGGCTGCCGGGCCGCCGGCCGGAACCGGCTGGTCCGGGCAGGAAGCGAGCACTCCGGCGGATGCGTCATGTTCGGCCTGTGTCATCCAGAGCCGGTACTCGGCCTTGACCGCGATCTGGCGGGCGACGTATTCGCAGCGGAAGGCCTTGTTCGGCGGCAGCCAGGTGGCGGCGTCGGAATCTGATTTGGCGCCGTTGGCCGGCCCGTCGGCAGCCATCAGGTTCAGCGGATCGTTGGCGAACCGGCGGCGCTCCTCAGCGGAAAGCTGCTGCGCACCCTTCTGCCAGGCATCCGAAAGAGCCACGATGTGGTCGATCTGGACTGCCGTGCTGGTGTCGTTTCCGCGCACGAACTGAATCACCGCACCGGTGTAGGGATCCGCGAAGGTGCCTGATGCCACCACGCATTCCTTCGTTCCGTCCTTGTACACGATGTTGGTGAGGTCGCGGGCCAGAATGTCGTTGCGGGTATCGCAGCCATTGCGGTCGACGTCGGCCCACGACGGCCCGAACTGCTCCCGGTCATAGCCCGTCTTGGGCGCCCGGCCCTTGATGGGAAGAGTTTCCAGCTGCTCCGCGGCGGTTCCCGCTGCTGCCGGCTGGACCGCCGCGGTGCTTGGCGCTGCGTTGGCGCTGGCCCCGTGACCGGCCTCAGCACCCACATCCGCGAGGGGGTGCAGGCCGCGGAACCGAAAAGAATGGCGGGCAGGGCTAACAGGGACAGAAACTTGGTGCGCAGAGAATTCATCGCTATTCATTATGGTCGATGAAGCGGTATCGTTTTCCGGGCTGCGTTGTCCGGGCCGCCGGGACGGCAGGGAATTCCATCGAAGAACGCCCGGGATAGAGTCAGCATGCGCGGCATCCGCCGTGCGGTACCCGCCTTTCACGCCGGCAGCATATTATGCCGGCCGATCTCCGTTGAACAGGAACACCTTGGCGAAGATGCTTTGTCTCCGAATTCCCTTCCCCGCTGTGGCTGCGGCAGCAGCCCTCGCGCTCGGCGGCACTCTGCTGGCGGTCCCGGCACCCGCTGCCGCCGACCCGGCGCCGGAGCCCGGTGCGGTTGAGCCGGCCCCCGCCACGGCCCATCGCTTCATCGTGAAGTTTGCGGACACAGCGGCCCCGGGAACGGACCGGGCTGAATCCTATGCCCAGGCCACGGGCGCCCTGGACGCCTCGGTTACCGAGCTGCACGAAACCGCTGCGGGTTCACTGGTGGTGACGGTGGACAAGGATCTCAGCGCAGCGGACACGGCCGCCGTCGTCGACACCCTCGCCGCCGATCCGACCGTTGAGTATGTTGAGCCCGACGTCCTGCTGCTCCCGTCCGCAGCCGATCCCAACGACCCGCTGTATCCCGCGCAGTGGAATCTGCGAGCGGCCGGCGGCGGAGCAAACGTGGCTGCCGCATGGAATACCGGCATCGGCGAGCGCCAGGTGGTGGCCGTGGTCGACACCGGCATTACCGCCCACACGGACCTCAACGGCAAGGTCCTGCCGGGCTACGACGTGATGTCCGACGCCGAAATGGCGGCCGACGGGGACGGCCGCGACGCCAATCCCCGGGACGAGGGCGACTGGTACGACGCCGGATCCTGCGGCAGGACTGTCGGCGCCGCTTCCACCTGGCACGGCACGCACGTCGCGGGCATCGTCGCCGCCAGCACCGGCAACGGCACCGGGATCAGCGGTGTAGCGCCGGACGCCCTGATCCTTCCCGTCCGCGCCATGGGAACCTGCGGCGGTTACATGTCGGACATCTCCGACGGGATCGTTTGGGCCGCCGGAGGTACAGTGCCGGGCATACCGGTCAATCCGACGCCGGCCCGGGTGATCAACCTGAGCCTGGGCGGGGTGAGCACCTGCTCACCCTCCATGCAGCAGGCGGTGGACTACGCCGTCGGGCGCGGCGCCGTCGTCGTTGCTGCAGCCGGCAACGATGCCATCTCCGCCCACCGGACCCAGCCGGCCAACTGCTCCAATGTGGTTGTGGTCGGTGCGGGCGACCGGGACGGGTCCAGGGCACGGTATTCGAACTTCGGTTCCCTGGTGGACATCATGGCGCCGGGCGGCAGCACTTACGGTGATGCGGCAGGCGGGATCATGTCCACCCTCAACAGCGGAACTTCCCAGCCCGCGGCGGAGAGCTACGGCTACTATCAGGGGACCTCAATGGCAGCTCCGCACGTGGCCGGCACCGCAGCCCTGCTCCTCGCCGCGGACCCGGCCCTCAGTCCGGCCCAGGTTGAATTTCTCCTGAAGAAAACCGCCCGTCCGCTTCCGGGGATCTGCGCCCCCTACTGCGGGCCGGGCCTCCTGGATGCCGGAGCCGCCCTGACCGCGGCTGTGCCGCCTTTTGCCGATGTGCCGTTCGGCCTTGCATTCCATGACGAGATCCTCTGGATGGCCGCCGAAGGGATATCCACGGGCTGGGCCGAAGCCAACGGAACCGTAACGTACCGGCCGTTCCAAGCGGTGAACCGCGACGCGATGGCGGCTTTCATCTACCGGATGGAAGGCAGCCCTCCCTTCAATCCTCCGCAGAAGTCCCCCTTTGCGGATGTATCCACCACCAGTCAGTTCTATACGGAAATAACCTGGCTCAACAGCCGGGGCATCTCCACCGGCTGGCGGGAGGCTAACGGAACATACACCTACCGGCCGACGACGCCGGTCAACCGCGACGCCATGGCTGCCTTCATGTACCGGTACGCGGAGTCTCCGGCCTACGCGGCTCCCCAAAAGCCGGTATTTTCGGATGTTGCGCCCGGTGCCCAGTTCTATAAGGAAATGTCCTGGCTGGTCTCATCGGGCATCACCACGGGATGGGATGACGGCACATACCGCCCCGTCACCCCGGTGGCCCGTGACGCGATGGCAGCTTTCATGCACCGGTTCGACAGCAGGTTTGGGCAGTAGCCGGCCTGCGCCCGGCGGCAGGAACCTCTTCCCAGCTCCGCGGCAGGGCCGTAGATTCGTTAATTACCGTCCGCGCAGGGAGATGCAATGGCTACGAACAAGTCCACCGTGACCGCCGATAAGAAACCGGCGGCCCGTACCGCCGATCCGGCCGCACCGGACCAAAACGGTGCGGCACCGCAGCCCGGAGAGTCCAAGCAAATTACCGTCTCTCCGAATTTCACGAACGAACTGGATGAGCTGCACGAGCTGAAGGTCAAGTCCAGGAAAATCAAGGAAAAGGCCGGCGACGACGCCTGGCGGCACAACTACCCCTACGACACCAAGCTTTCCCGGCGCAGCTACGAAAAGCAGAAGCGCGCCCTCCAGATTGAGCTCCTCAAAATGCAGCTCTGGGTCAAGGAAACCGAACAGAAGATGCTGATCATTTTCGAAGGCCGCGACGCCGCCGGCAAGGGCGGTGCCATCAAGCGCTTCAACGAACACCTCAACCCCCGCGGCGCCGAATCGTGGCCCTGGAAAAACCGACCGACAGCGAGCGCACCCAGTGGTACTTTCAGCGTTACGTGGCCAAACTTCCCAGCGGGGGAGAAATCGTCATGATGGACCGCTCCTGGTACAACCGGGCAGGGGTGGAACGCGTGATGGGATACTGCACTCCGGCCCAGTACCTGGAATTCATGCGCGAAGTGCCCGAACTGGAACGGATGCTGGTGAACTCGGGAGTACGGCTCACTAAGCTGTGGTTCTCAGTGGGACGGGCCGAGCAGGCGGCCCGGTTCGCTGCCCGGGACACGGATCCGGTGAAACAGTGGAAGCTCTCCCCCACCGACCTGGCGAGCCTGGACAAATGGGATGACTACACCGAGGCCAAGGAAGCCATGTTCTTTTACACGGATACCGGTGACGCTCCGTGGACCGTGGTGAAGTCCAACGACAAGAAACGTGCCCGGCTTGAAGCCATGCGCCAGGTCCTGCACTCGGTGGATTACCCCAATAAGGACACCTCGGTGGCCCACGCACCGGACCCGTTGATTGTGGGACCGGCCGCAAGCCACTTCGAGGAAGACGAAGCACCCAGGGGCCGGTTCCCGGTCGTGAAGCCGAAGGGCTGACCCGCCCGGACTGGGCCAATCCGGAAGTTGCTCCGGCGGCGGGCCGCATCCCGGTGTGATCAACGACTTCTGTTAGTCCACGCACCAGCACCGGTAAAATTAAGAGAAGAGACAGCAGCGTGCACCATTGGAACTTCCGGCGGTCCGTTCTGCTGCGGGCCTTTCCCTGCCATTGAGCTGCCCGGCGAATCACCGGTCTTCGCCGGGGATCCGTATGAAAGTTAGGAGCCCTTGAACCTCACCACCACCCTGCACCGCATTGACTATGGCGAGCCTTCGGAGCACGGCGCAACGACCTACATCCTGCACACTGCCGCCGGAGCGTTTCGCACCGAGCCGGACAACATGCGGCCCCGTGCCCTCGCCCTCGCCGTGCCGGTCAGCTCCAATCTTCCGGCCCGTCCGCGCCTCACGCTGGTCCTCAACGATGAGCGAAGCGTGGTGGACTGGCAACCTGCCGCGGTTGATCAGCAGGAACCCGATGAAGTGTCGCTGGACGGAGTGGAGTGGGACGGACACTTCGGCCTGGCCGTGGACTACTACGACACCGCCGCCGCCGCGGCGGCCGCTCCGGACACCCGCTGGTCAGTCGTCCGCGGCGGCGCCGGCCGCAGCTTCCTGATCGCCCCCACCGCCGACTACGCCGCGGCTTTCCGCGTGGCCCGCAATCACAATCTCTCCGACGACTACCGTGCCGATACGTTCGACGACCGGTACATAGTGATCCAAGCTGCCCTCGCGGAGTGGGCCTGCTACGCCGCCGAAGGTCCACGGGAGGAGACGCAGACCACGCCATTGTGATCTGCGTTGCCTACGATGCTAGCGAGAATCGCGGCGCTTTGCAGGAACTGACCGCCGCCCCGGAGGGTCCGGGACCGTCAGGGAACCCGGTCCCGGAAGTGTCGGACCTGCGTGAGACGATAAAAACATGCCTTCCTCCCCGCCTCTGATCGACGTCACGGACATCATCCGCGTTGTCGGCGGTGCAGCCTTCCAGCGCGGCCAGACGTATGCCAAGGGCGGCGCCGTGGACGCGATGGAGTGGGATCCGCAGGCCGAAGTGCTCCGGGCCAAAGTCCGCGGGCACTCCTCGGTGCCTTACCGCATCATGCTGCAGCTGGGCGAAAAACGTCAGGGTGATTACCGGCTGCTGGACAACCATTGCAGCTGCCCGGTGGGGTTCGACTGCAAGCATGTTGCCGCCGTCGCGCTCCAGAGCAACACCGACCATTTGGTGTCGCGGCAGGAATTCATCCGCCCGGGCGCTGCGGGACAGGCCGCCGTACCCGCTTGGCAGGAATCCCTGCAAACCCTTATTGATGCCGATCTGGACGCCCTGACCGGTACGACGCCCGCGGCCGCCACCCCGCTGGCCCTGCAGTTTGAGGTGCGGACCTCCGACGCCGGGATGACCTCGCGCTGGGGCGCCCCGGCTCCCCGCAGCGCGCACCGGGCTACGTCCTTCCGGCTCGGTGTCCGCCCGGTGGTCCGCAATACCAAGGGCAACTGGGTCAAAAACAATCTGGCCTGGAGCAACATCGCCTACCAGACCTACGGAATGAAACTGGATCCAGAGCAGCACCGCTGGTTCTCCCAGTTCCCGGCGCTGCACCGGTCCAACGGCGTGAGCTATTTTGGCCAGAACGATTCCTGGCTGTACCTGGACGACTTCGCAAACCCGCTCCTGTGGCAGCTGCTGGAGGATGCACGCCGCATCGGTGTGGAGTTTGTCGGGACCAAAAAGGACATCAGCGTCCACATCGGCCGGCAGGCGGCACTGTCGCTCGACGTCCGGGCCGCAGAACCGGGCGCTTCCGCTCCGCTCCACTTGGTGCCGGTACTGGAAATCGACGGGCAGCCGTTCCCCACCGACGCTGCCGGACTAATCTCCGGACACGGCATCTATGTCCGCAGCCCCGAAAACGTCATCACCGTGGCACCCACCGCCCGGCCGCTGACCGATCAGGACAAGGGCCTGCTGCTCAAGGGCGCGCCGGTGATGATTCCGGAAGAGGACACCCCGGTCTTCCTGGAAAAGTTCTACCCCAAGCTCCGCCAGGTGCTGCCGGTAACCAGCAGCGACAGCTCCGTGGAGTTTCCCGAGATTTCCCCGCCCCTGCTGGTCCTTACGGCCTCCTTCCAGCCCGACGATGCACTTTTCCTCGACTGGGAATGGGAGTACCGGCAGGGCATGGACATCACGCGGATCGCGCTGGGTACCCGGGCGGATCCTGCGGCCGGTTACCGCGACGTGGTCGCCGAGGCGGACCTGCTCACCGCCGTCGGCAAGGTCCTCGGATCGGTGCCCCGCAGCCGCGCCTATTCCGGGATCGACACCGCGGAGTTCACCGAGTACCTGCTGCCCAAAATCGAAAAAGTCGACGGCGTCCGGGTGGACGTCATCGGTGAGCGTCCCGACTACCGCGAACTGACCAGCGTTCCGGAGCTTCGCATCACCACCGTGGAGACTGAGCGGCGGGACTGGTTCGATCTCGGCATCATGATCACCGTGGACGGACGGCTGGTGCCCTTTGCCGACGTTTTCAAGGCCCTGTCCCTGGGCAAGACCAAGATCCTGCTGCCGGACCGCACCTACCTGTCTTTGGACCGCCCCGAATTCGCCCAGTTGCACGCGCTGCTGGAAGAGGCCGAAGGGCTGCAGGAGTGGGAAACCGGCGAAATGACCATCAGCCGGTATCAGGCCGGCCTGTGGTCGGAGCTGGAGGAACTCGCCGAAGAGACCGAACAGGCCGCAGCTTGGCGGGCCTCGGTGACGGGGTTGCTGGAACTGGAGTCCATGGACCCGGTTCCGCTGCCCGCGGGGCTCAAGGCCGAACTTCGCCCCTATCAGGCCGAGGGGTTCAACTGGCTGGCCTTTCTCTGGCAGCACGGGCTCGGCGGAATCCTGGCCGACGACATGGGACTGGGCAAGACGCTGCAGACGCTGGCCCTGCTGGCCCACGCCCGCGAAGCTGCCGCCGCCCAGCCTGCAGCGGCACCCGGCGGGGGCAACGGCGTAGGCGGGGGCGATGGGGCCCCCGCAGCCCGCCGCCCGTTCCTGGTTGTGGCCCCCACCTCCGTGGTGCCCAACTGGCTTTCGGAAGCGGCCCGTTTCACTCCCGGACTGCGGACCGTCGCCATCCCTGACACCACCGCCAAATCCAAGGTGCCGCTGGCCGAGTTGACAGCGGACGCCGATATCGTGGTCACCTCGTATGCGGTGTTCCGGCTGGACTTTGCCGCATACCGCGCCCTGGATTGGGACGGGCTGATCCTGGACGAGGCGCAGTTCGTGAAGAACCGCACCACCCGGGCCCATCAGTGCGCCCGGGATCTTCCGGCCCCGTTCAAGCTGGCCATAACCGGCACCCCCATGGAAAACAACCTGCTGGAACTGTGGAGCCTGTTTGCCATCGTGGCGCCGGGCTGTTTCCCTCGGCCCGGAAGTTCATTGAGGAGTACCAGCGGCCCATCGAACGCGGCGAAGACGCCAAGCTGCTGGCCCGGATGCGCCGCCGGATCCGTCCCCTGCTGATGCGCCGCACCAAGGAAGCCGTCGCCAAGGACCTGCCGGAGAAGCAGGAACAGGTCCTGGAGGTGGAGCTGAGCCCGAAGCACCGCAAGATTTACGAAACACATCTGCAGCGCGAACGCCAAAAGCTGATGGGCCTGATCCAGGACATGGACCGAAACCGGATGATCGTGTTCCGGTCCCTGACCCTGCTGCGGATGCTGAGCCTTGATGCTTCCCTGGTGGACGACGACTATGCCGGGGTGCCCTCAGCCAAGCTGGATGCGCTCTTTGAGCAGCTTGAAGACGTCACGGCCGAGGGGCACCGGGCCCTGATCTTCAGCCAGTTCACTTCGTTCCTGAAGAAGGCCGCCGAGCGGCTGGACGCGGCCGGCATCCCCTATGCCTACCTGGACGGTTCCACCAAAGACCGCGGCGCCGTGATCGGCTCCTTCAAGGACGGCCAGGCCCCGGTGTTCCTGATCAGCCTCAAGGCCGGCGGTTTCGGCCTGAACCTGACCGAGGCCGACTATGTGTTCCTGCTTGACCCCTGGTGGAATCCCGCCGCCGAGTCACAGGCAGTGGACCGCACGCACCGCATCGGGCAAACCCGCAGCGTCATGGTTTACCGGATGGTGGCGCGCGGAACCATCGAGGAGAAGGTCATGGCCCTGAAGGAACAGAAGGCCAAGCTTTTCACTTCGGTGATGGACGACGACGCCGTGTTCAGTTCCGCGCTGACCGCCGACGACATCCGGGCCCTGCTGGACTGACCGGCAGGGGCTGGCTGACCGGCAGGGGCAATCCGCAGCCCGGCGCGGGTATGAATTTCGGCACGGGAGCGCCCTGCCGGAGCCCTAAGAATTCGCGCTGTTGCAGGGCATAACCGGCGTTCTTCCGCCCATGGTGCTGCCGCCGGAGCTACTAATCTGGAAAAGGTCAACACTGTGCCCTCCCCGGGTTCCGGCGTCACCTACGAGAAGGATTATGTACACCCAGGATTCAACCCTCGTACGTCCACATGACGCGATCACGAAGGATGAAGACGATCTCGTGCATGTGTTCTGCACACCCTGCAAGCGCCGGGCAATGCACCATGCACAGCGCCCCACACCGTACTGCGGAAAGACCATGCCCAACCGTCCGCTGCGCGAGGACGACGGCCGGCTGCCGGTCTGCATTGTGTGCCTGGATCTGGCCAGATCCGGGCCATGCCCGCGCTGCGGGATGCAGGCGCGGCTCTAGCGTTCCCCTCAAGCCCTGACGAGCCATTCCTTGAAGCCGGTTTGATTTGTACAGTGGGGTGATGGCTACTGACGAACGCCCCATTGGATTCTGGCTCAAACTCGTGGACCAACTGGTAGATGACCAGTTTGGAGCCAGCTTTGAAGAACACGGCGTTACCCGAAGGCAGTGGCAGATGATGAATCTGCTGACTGACGGCCCCGCTTCTGAAAAGCAGCTGACTGACGGACTGAAGCCTTTCTTTCCGGTTGTTGAGTCCGGCACCTCGGTGGAACTGATCGAAGAACTGCGGGAAAGCGGCTGGGTCGCCCTGGAAGCGGGCGAGTACCAGCTCACCGATTTAGGGCGCCGCAGCCTGGAGAACCTCCGCGGGGCTGTCGAGCGGATCCGCGAGCAGCTCACCGAGAATGTGTCCGACGATGAGTACACCGCCCTCGTAGCCGTACTGCAGCGCATGGCGACCAATTTGGGATGGGACGAGACCCAGGACAAACCGGTTTCACCCTGAGAGCGTTTCGGTCTGGACGTTTAGACCTGAGAGCAGTTCATCCTGGACCCCACTCCTTGTTATAATGGCCGCATGTCAGTCACGAGCATCATGAGCGGCCATATGTCCGCCCTGGAAGGGACGGTGGGCCGGCAGGCCTGCAGAGCAGCTTTCCTGCCACCGCTCGCCTAGTCCTTCCCGCATCCTTCACGAGCACGCGCCTTTTCAGGTGCGTGTAGTTGTGGTGCCTGCAGGCATGCGAGCCGACACTTCATGTCCTCATTCCTGCTCATCAAAAGGCACTCTTTTCATGCAACCCCTGACAGAATCAGCAATCCGTCGTTCCTTCATCAATGCCAGCCGCTCCGAGACGGCGGCCCTGAACCTGCCGCAGAACTTCGAAACCATCAACTGGGACCACCTCGACCAACTTGGCTGGCGGGACCACAAGATGCCCAAGCGCGGATATCTGCTGGCACCTTTCGAAGGGTCAATTGTCGGCGTCCTGCTCCGGGCACCGGACACATCCGGCCCCAAAAACCGCCGGGTCATGTGCGCCCTGTGCCAGGACGTCATGTCCAAGGATGAGGTATTCCTCTACGTCGCGCGGCGGGCAGGAGCCTCAGGACGGAACGGCAACTCCGTAGGCACGCTCATTCATGCCGATTTCATTTGTTCACAGAGTGTCCGCGCCGAAGTGACGCCCACTCCCATCCATCCCGATCCCGAGGTAGTCATCAAGGAACGGATTGACGGCCTGCAGTTCCGGACGGAGCAGTTTATCCGCCAGGTCCTAGCCCAGTAGGCAGTCATCGGCAGTGAGGATTTGAACCTTTGATCCGGCGGCTCGCAGGAGCCGCCGGATCACCCGGATCGATAGCCCTCGTCCACAATCACAGATCGGGAAGGCAACGTTATCCCCGTTGGGTTTGGGCCAGCAGCTGCTCAAACGGCAGCGACGCCATGGGATCCGGCCGGGTCGGCCGCTGCAGGTCCCCGGAGGGCTGGAGAGATGAGAAGGCTGATCACCTAGCAGCGCCACGAGTTCGGAAGCTGCCCGGCGCACTCGGGAATCCAGGGTGGCTGCTTCGGCGTCACCGGCTCCCCAGTCCCCGGGCGCCGCGTACACGGCCGTGGGCGTGGCCCTGGCGCGCAGATAGCTGAACATGGGCCGAAGCGCGTAGTCGAGGACCATCGAGTGCCGGGAGCTGCCGCCGGTTGCTCCCAGGATGACCGGTTTGCCGTCCAGCGACGTGCGGTCAATCACGTCGAAGAAGGACTTGAAGAGTCCGCTCATGGACGCAGTGAACACCGGAGTTACCGCAATCAGGGCATCGGCGCTGACAACTTCCGAGATCAGTGCCTCCAGTTTCGGAGGCGCGTAGCCGGCCACCATGGTGTTGGCGATGTCGACGGCATACTCCCGCAGCTCAAAAGTGCTGACCTCCACTGACTCCCCCGCGGCATCAAAGGCTGCGCGTGCTTCCGCGCCGATGAGATCCGCCAGCATGCGGCTCGACGATGGGACGCCCAACCCTGCTGAAACTACTACGATTCTGCGATCCGTCATCACGCCAACCTCCTGAATTTTCATGCGTATGCATATAAATAATCACCGGTGTGCCCGGTTTATTCCCGCTGGACACCGCCGGGAAACAGCCGGCATGGAAATCGCCGATATCGTTAATGCGTCCGTCATCCTGACCGCGGCCAGCGCTGCCGGGCATCTCTACGAGCCCACATCCGAGGGGTCTGCGAGTGATCAGCCGACCCGCAGCCACCCCGGCGGGCCCTGCCTTCAACGAATTAGTGAGTTAGATCTGTGAGTGAAACAACCCAGCGCCGCGTAAATGTGGCTGCACTGATGACGGCGCTGCTGGCCGCCTGTACGGCATTCCAACTGAACGCTTCCATGCTTTCCCCGCCCTGGTCACTATTGAGGAAGAGCTCAACACCACTGCCCCGGCGGTGGCCATGACCCAGACGGCGTTCTTTACCTCAGCTGCCCTCTTCTCCCTGTTCCTGCCGCGCCTTGGCGACATCATTGGCCGTAAGAAGGTCCTCGGCGGCATGCTCGTGGTCCTGACCCTTGGTTCCGTGCTGGCCGCGCTGGCGCCGGGCGTCGAAGTACTGTTCATTGCCCGCCTGATCCAGGGCGTTTCGGGGCCCACCGTCGCGTTGTCGCTGATCATGCTGCGCGTGGAGATCCGCGATCCACGCCTGCTCGGCACGCTGATGGGTGTGATCGCTGCCGTCAACGGCGGCATTGCCGGCGTGGACGCCATTGCCGGGGGCTACCTGGCCCAGAACCACGGTTTCGCCTCGGTCTTCTGGGTCATGGCCCTCGTTGGTGTTGTTGCCTCTGCCCTGCTGATCCTGCTGGCATCCGAATCCACGGCGGCGAAGAAGGAAAAGATGGACTGGGTGGGCGTTGTTCCCCTGGTCATCTCCGTGGGCACCCTGCTCACCGCCTTCAACGAGGCCGGCAAACTGGGCGCTGCGAACTGGCTCCTGGTGGCCGGACTGATCGTCATTGCCGTCGTCGCCTTCGTCGTCTTTTGGAAGGTGGAGAACCGCAGCGACCACCCGCTGGTGGCCACGCACCTGCTCAAGCAGCGCTCCACCTGGGCGCTGCTCCTGAGCACCGTGCTGACCATGACCGGCGTCTTTGCCGTCATGAACGGCATCCTTCCCGCCCTGGCGCAGGACAGCACCGTTGGCTTTGGCATGGGGGCCGATGAGTCCGCTTGGTGGACGATCACCCCGTACGCCATCGCCGGCCTGATCATCGGCCCCTTCGCGGGCCGCCTGGCCGGCACCTGGGGCTACGGCAAAGTGCTCAGGATTGGCACGATTGGTTCCGTCATCGCCCTGGCACTGATGCTTCCGGTGGTCGGCAGCGACTCCCGGCTGGGTCTGCTGGCCGTTTCAGTGCTGGTGGGCATCACCTATGCCGGTATTGGAAACGTCATGCTCAGCGGCTTGGGGGTAATGCTCTCGCCCAAGGAGAACCCCGGTTTCCTGCCCGGCCTGAACGCGGGAGCGTTCAACCTGGGCGCCGGCCTCAGCTTTGCCGTGATCTATGCCGCCAAAACGGCCGCCGCCGGCCCGGACGGTTCCGGCGCCGGCGGTTACTACGGGGGCATCATTGCCGGCGTGATCATTCTGGGCCTGGCCCTGGCCGTGTCTTTTCTGATTCCGAAGCCGGAGGGTGAAACCGCGGCAGCACCGGCCGGGGCCCCGCCCGGGCCGACGCCGAATCCGCCCTGCGCTGATGCCGCTGGCTTAGGCTGATCCCATGAGTGAGCAGCCTAAGCCCGCACCGCCGTCGTTCCTTGCCCCCGTCCCGCTCGGCGGAGCAAACGTGATCCTCGAGCCGCTGTCTCATGATCACGTCCCCGGACTGGCCGAGGCAGTGAAAGACGGTGAGCTCTGGAACACCTGGTACACCCGGATCCCGGCGCCGGACGGCATGGCCGACGACGTCGAGGCCCGGCTGGCGCGGCAGGCCGCCGGTTCCACGGTGCCCTGGGCCATCCGGCGCACCGACACCGGAGCACTGTGCGGCATGACCACTTACCTGAACGTCCGTCCCGGGGACCGCAGGCTGGAGATCGGTTCCACCTGGCTCGCTGCCAGTGCCCAGCGGACATCCATCAACACCGAGGCCAAGCTGCTGCTCACGCGGGCGTTCGAGGACCTGGACTGCATCGCCGTGGAATTCCGCACCCACTGGCACAACCACCAGTCACGCGCGGCCATCGCGCGGCTCGGCGCCAAGCAGGACGGTGTCCTGCGCAACCATGACATCTGGAAAGACGGAACACTCCGCGACGTTGTCGTCTTCTCGGTCATCGCCGGCGAATGGCCCACTGTCAGGCTCGCGCTGTCGTCGCGGCTCGCCCGTAAGTAGGCGGTCCCGGGCGAAGAAATCCCGCCGCTGCGCAAACCGCTGCGCAAAGATTAAGCGCCGTTTCCGCCGGATGCAAGTCAGGAAGGGCACCACCTGAGCCCGGCAGCAACAGCGCGAAATATGAAGCGAAAATCGTCGCTATCTTTAATTTAGTGCCCGCCCTTCAGGGGCCCGTGCCGCCCGTCGAACCGTTGTCCGGCCCCCCGCCTGATCCCGTTTTGCTGCGTGCTGCACTACGTCGCGGCCCGGACCGTGCCGCATGCTGCGACGGCGGACCGGACGGCCGGAACGGGGCACTGCACTAACGGGATTTACGGGTCCCTTAGCTAGAACCTCAACGAAGCGGAGATGTAATGCCCACCAAAATCATCCTGGACTGCGATCCCGGTCATGATGATGCGGTCGCCCTGCTGCTGGCACACGGCAGCCCGGAGATCGACCTTCTGGCGGTGACCACCGTCGTCGGAAACCAGACGCTGGAAAAGGTGACCCGCAATGCGCTGGCAATTGCCCGTGTCGCAAATATCACAAACGTTCCCTTCGCTGCAGGCAGCCCGCGCCCGCTGGTCCGGACCATCGAAAATGCTCCGGACATCCACGGCGAATCCGGCATGGACGGCCCCGAACTGCCTGAACCCGCCATCGAGTTGGACCCCCGTCACGCCGTCGACCTGATCATCGACACCGTGATGACTCATGAACCCGGAACCGTCACGCTGGTCCCCACCGGCGGGCTGACCAACATTGCGCTGGCCGTCCGCAAGGAACCGCGCATCGCCGAGCGGGTGAAGGAAGTCGTGCTCATGGGCGGCGGCTACCACGTGGGCAACTGGTCGGCAGTGGCCGAATTCAACATCAAAATCGACCCCGAAGCCGCACACATCGTTTTCAACGAGAAGTGGCCGCTGACCATGGTCGGTCTGGACCTCACCCACCAGGCACTGGCCACTGACGAGGTAGCCGACCGCATCGCCGCGGTCGGAACGAAGCCGGCCAAATTCGTCGGAGAGTTGCTCGAGTTCTTCGGCCACGCCTACAAGGACGCGCAGGGCTTCGACTTTCCCCCGGTCCACGACCCGTGCGCCGTCGCCTACGTCATCGACCGCTCGGTCATGACCACACAGCGTGTGCCGCTGGATGTGGAGCTGACCGGTTCCCTGACCCTGGGCATGACGGTGGCGGACTTCCGCGCGCCGGCCCCCGCTGACTGCAACACCTCCGTGGCAATCGATCTGGACCACCAGAAGTTCTGGGACCTGATCGTGGATGCCCTGGAACGAATTGGTGAGGTTGACCTGTGACTGAAACAACCCAGCGCCGCGTAAACGTGGGCGTCCTGATGACCGCCCTGCTCGCCGCCTGTGTCGCGTTCCAGCTGAACGCTTCCATGCTCTCCCCCGCCCTGGTTACCATCGAAGAGGAACTGAACACCACCTCGGCGGCGGTCGGCCTGACCCAGACGGCGTTCTTCACCTCCGCGGCACTCTTCTCCCTGTTCCTGCCCCGGCTCGGTGACATCATCGGCCGCAAAAAGGTCCTCGGCGGCATGCTCGTGGTCCTGACCCTTGGTTCCGTGGTCGCTGCCCTGGCCCCGAGCGTCGAAGTACTGTTCATTGCCCGCCTGATCCAGGGCGTTTCGGGGCCCGTGGTCCCGCTGGCACTAATCATGCTGCGCGTGGAAATTCGCGAACCGAAGCTTTACGGCACCCTGATGGGCGTCATCACCGCCGTCAACGGCGGCATTGCCGGCGTTGACGCCATTGCCGGGGGCTACCTGGCGCAGAACCACGGTTTCGCCTCGATCTTCTGGACCATGGCAGTGGTGGGCGCCATCGCCTCCGCCCTGCTGATCTTCCTGGCCCCGGAGTCCACCGCGGAGAAGAAGGAAAAGATGGACTGGGTGGGCGTTGTTCCCCTGGTCATCTCCGTGGGAACCCTGCTCACCGCCTTCAACGAGGCCGGCAAACTGGCCGCCTCCAACTGGCCCCTGGTCACCGGACTGATCGTCATTGCCGTCATCGCCTTCACCGTGTTCTGGAAGGTGGAGAACCGCAGCGACCACCCGCTGGTGGCCACGCACCTGCTCAAGCAGCGCTCCACCTGGGCGCTGCTGCTCACCACACTGCTGACCATGACCGGCGTCTTTGCCGTCATAAACGGCATCATTCCCGCCCTGGCGCAGGACGGCGTCGTCGGCTTCGGTCTCGGCGCCGAAGCCTCCGCATGGTGGACGCTCACCCCCTACGCCCTTGCCGGGCTGCTGGTCGGACCGTTCGCGGGCCGCCTGGCAGCAACCTGGGGCTACGGCAAGGTGCTGCGGATCGGCATGATCGGTTCCGTGATCGCGCTGGCGCTCATGCTCCTGGTGGTCGGCACGGATTCCAAGCTGGGCCTGCTGGGCGTTTCGCTGCTGGTGGGCATCACCTATGCCGGTATTGGCAACATCATGCTCAACGGCCTGGGCATCGTGCTCTCCCCCAAGGAGAACCCCGGCTTCCTGCCGGGCCTGAACGCGGGAGCGTTCAACCTCGGCGCCGGGCTGAGTTTCGCGGTCATCTATGCAGTGAAGACCGCGACCACCACGGCGGACGGGTCCGGCACGGAAGGCTACTACGGCGGTATCATTGCGGGTCTGGTTATTCTCGGCCTGGCACTTGCTTCGTCCTTCCTGATCCCCAAGCCTGTCGACGCTGAAGTAGCAGCCGACGCCGGCGCACGCTGATCCCCCACCAAGGAGAACCCCGAATGACCGCCGGAAAAGTTGTAGTTGTTGGCTCGCTCAACGCTGACCTGACTGTCCGCACGGACCGTTTCCCGTCCCCGGGAGAAACGCTCAACGGCTCGGAACTGGTGATTGTCCCGGGCGGCAAGAGCGCCAACCAGGCAGCCGCGGCGGCCATCCTGGGTGCGGACGTGCGCCTCTTCGGAGCTGTTGGCGCCGACGGCCACGGGGATCTGCTGCTGAAGGCGGCGGCCGATGCCGGGGTGGACGCATCACGGGTTCTCCGCCGCCCGGACACGGCAACCGGCACTGCCATGATCGTCGTGGACGCGGCCGGCGAGAACACCATCATCGTCTCCCCGGGTGCCAACGGCACCGTCACCGGCGGTGACCTCCCGGCGGATCTGTTTGATGGCGCCGCCGTACTCTGCCTGAGCCTGGAGGTCCCGCTGGACGCGGTGACAGCTGCGGCGCAGGCAGGACACGACGCCGGTGCAACGGTTCTGCTGAACCTCTCGCCCTACCGCGAGGTCCCGGCCGAGCTGCTGGCGCTGACCGATGTCCTCCTGGTCAACGCCCACGAGGCAGCGCAGGTCTCCGGCCTGGCCGATCCTGCCGCGGACTGGGAAGCCGTCATCGGTGCCTTCGCCCGGCTGGGCATCCACCGCGCCATCATCACCCTCGGCGGGGACGGCGCCGTCGTGCTGGATGGAACGGCTGCGGGCGCGGACCGGATCGTTGCTGCAGCGCCCACCCGCGTGACGGCAGTGGACACCACCGGCTGCGGAGACGCCTTCACTGCGGCAACCGCTGCCCGGCTGGCCGCCGGCGATTCGCTGCCCGCTGCTGCCGGATTCGCTGCCCGGGCCGGCGCGCTGGCCGCGACGCTCCCGGGCGCGCAGTCCTCGTACACGGCGCTGCTGGGGCTCGGCGCCGAGGCGTAACTCCCACCGGGGCCGGTGGTTCGGGAATGCTCCCGAGCCACCGGCCCCGGTTCAGTCTCAGGGACCAGATTGTTTACCCGAAACGGGTCAAACCCCCTCTTAGTACGGAGCCGAAAGCGCCGGCAACGAACTAGGCTGGCTGCAGTTGCGGCAAACCTGCTGCACGTAGCCGGCTTTGAGGGGAAAGCATGTCTGAGCAAGCGCCGCAGGAAAACAATTACAACTACAACGCCTACACCGGGGGCCAGAGCGCTCCGGCGCCTGTTGCCAGTCCGGAGCGTCCCAAACAGGTCAACATCTCCTTTTGGCTGCTCATAGCCTGCCTGGTCCTTTCAGTGCTGACGGTGCCGCTGGGCATTGCCGGCCTCAACTCCGCGGAGGGCCGGGAGACGCTGGAGAACCAGCTGCAGCAGCAGAACCCGGGCAACCTCACCGTGGACGACGTCATTTCGGCCAGTACGGCTTTCCTGGTGATCGTGGCCGTCCTCAATGTGGCAGTCACCCTCCTGGTGGCGTTCTTCATCCGTAAGGGACACAACTGGGCGCGGATCCTGCTGACCGTGTTCACCGTACTTTCGCTGCTGGCCCTGGTGGTCCCGGGTGGGCTGACACCGCTGGGCATCGCGGGCATGGTCCTGCTGCTGGCCGCTACCGTACTGCTGTACATCACTCCGGCGCCGGAGTTCTTCAAGGCGATGAAGCAGTACCGGATCAGCAGGAAATTCGGCCAGGCCTACTAGTCACTGACAGCTGGCCCGTTTGGTGTCCGCTGGAGGCGGCGTCTCCCCGTGAGGGAGGCGCCGTCTTTTGCATCACTCCGGCGGTGGCGCGTGCTGCTAGGCTCTGCCGGCATGGACGAAAAACTGGGGGAATTCCTGAGCAGCTTCAACCGCGCCGTTGAGCTGGCGCAGGCTCACCGGAACGAAACTTCGACGCAGAAGCGGCTATTGGAGGTGCTCTCCTCCCACCTCGACATGTCCGCGGCGGAGCTCCCGATCCTGGCCCAGGACTTTCCGGTCCATCGTTTCGCGGACCTGGACATCGCCGTCGAGAAGATCTCCGGGCAGGACCCGCAGGCACGGCTGATAGGCGTGGGAGGCGGACAGCAGCGTCACCACCAATCCCTCTCGGACCTTGTGCAGCAGGAGTACGGTCCGGTGACCGTGGGCCAACCTGATTTCGTCAACCTAGCCGTCGGTCCGGACAACACCCGCGAAGTGCTGGCACTGGGACTGCGGCTCTTTGCTTACGAAGGGGTCCCCCTAGCGGTGCTGCAGCGCGGCGCCAACCCGCAGTATGGACGCAACGGGACCGATATTGCCGTGCTTGCTCCGGAGCGGGAAGCCGCGGCCCGGTTCCTCGCGACGGTGCAGGAGGATCTGCGGACCAACAGCATTCTGCGCGGACAGGTGGTGTCCTTCGCCTTTGACCCGTACGGCCAGCAGAGTGCCGGCGTCACCTTCCTGCCCCGCCCCTCGCTGCCTGCAGACGAGGTGATCCTGCCCGACGGCGTGCTGGGCCGGGTGGGCCGGCATGTCCTGGGCATCGCCGCCAACCGGGAGGTGCTCCGCGAACACGGGCAGCACCTCAAGCGCGGCGTCCTGCTCTACGGCCCGCCCGGCACCGGCAAAACCCATACCGTCCGCCATCTGCTCAGCGCCAGCGAGGGCACGACGGCGGTGCTGCTGTCCGGGAGTTCGCTGCACGCGGTGGGCGAAGCGGCCCGTCTGGCCCGTGCCATGGCGCCGTCCATGGTGATCTTGGAGGACATCGACCTGGTGGCTGAGGACCGGAACATGGGCAACGGCCCCCAGCCCCTGCTCTTTGAAGTCCTCGATGCCCTGGACGGGCTGGATGCGGACGCCGACGTCGTCTTCCTCATGACCACCAACCGGGCGGAAGCCCTGGAACGCGCGCTCGTGCAGCGGCCCGGGCGGGTGGACCTCGCCGTCGAAATTCCGCTGCCCGCTGCCCGATGCCGGAAACCGGGTGCGGCTGCTGGAGCTCTACGCGCCGCCCGGAGTCTTTTCCGAGGTTGCCCTGCAGTCCGCCGCGGAGCAGTCCGAGGGCGCCACTGCGTCTTTCGCGCGGGAGCTGGTGCGGCGGGCAGTACTGGGCGCCGTGGATGCCGGCGAGCAGCCCGGTGACGGGCATTTGGCGGCCGCCGTTCAGGAACTCATGGGCCAGGGGGAGGCGTTGACCCGGAGCCTGCTTGGTGCCGGCGGAGGGGATTCCGGCGGAGGCGATTCGAACGATCCCGAACTGTTGCCGGACGGGCAGGAACCCCAACCCGGGGGCAGCACGGGATACAGCTTTGGCCGGGTCGGCCAGGGCGGAGCCCGATACGTCCCGCTGCCGCGGGTCACATGATGGCTAACGCCCCGCGGCCCGGCCGGCTGACCGCCCGCTGAACAGGCAGCCGCCCAGGAATGTTCCTTCCAGGGAGCGGTAACCGTGCATCCCGCCGCCGCCGAACCCTGCGGCTTCGCCGGCGGCAAACAGGCCCGGCACCGGTTCACTCCCGGCACCCAGCACCCGGGAGTCCAGATCCGTTTCCAGCCCGCCCAGGGTTTTGCGGGTCAGGACCGACAATCGAACCGCGATCAGCGGCCCGTCCTTGGGATCCAGGATTGGACGTGGTGCAGCGGTGCGGATCAGCCGGTCGCCCAGGTAGCTGCGGGCACCGCGGATGGCCGTGACCTGGCTGTCCTTACTGAAGGGGTTGACGATTTCCCGGTCCCGGGCGACCAGTTCTTCGCGCACGGCCGCCGCCGCCAGCACCGGAGCCCGCCCCTCGGTGGAGGCCTTCGCCAGGGCATTCATGCCGGCCACCAGTTCCTCCACGGAACCGGCCGTAATGAAGTCCTCGCCGTGATCCAGGAACTGCTGCACCGGGCCGGGAATGCCGGCCGTCGCCCGGCCCAGGACATCCCGCACCGACTTTCCGGTCAGGTCCGGATTCTGCTCCGAACCGGAGAGGGCAAACTCCTTGCGGATGATCGCCTTGTTGAGGATAAACCAGCTGTAGTCCTGCCCGGTGGTGCGCAGGTGCTCCAGCGTCCCGAGCGTGTCAAAGCCGGGAAACAGCGGTACCGGAAGCCGGTTCCCGGCCGCATCCAGCCACAGCGACGACGGCCCGGGCAGGATCCGGATCCCGTGGTTGGGCCAGACCGGGTTCCAGTTCCGAATGCCCTCCACGTAGTGCCACATGCGGTCCGGGTTGATGACGCGTCCGCCGGCGGCTGCGCTGGCCGCGATGCCGTGTCCGTCCACGTGTCCGGGCACGCCGCTGAGCATGATGGGCGGCGGGCTGCCCAGCCGGTCCGGCCAGGCGGCGCGCACCAGTTCGTGATTGCCGCCAATACCTCCGGTGGTCACGACGACGGCGCCGGCCGAGAACTCGAACTCCCCTGCCGGGGTGCGGCTGGCCGGAGTGCCGCGGGCCGCCGTCGTTGGCTCCAGCACGGCGCCGCGGACTCCCGTGACGACGCCGTTGGTCACCGTCAGTTCTTCCATGCGGTGCCGGAAGGCCAGTCGGACCGCGCCGCGTGCGGCGCCGTCGCGCACCTTGACTTCGAACGGTGCCGTTACGCCCGGTCCTGTTCCCCAGGTGATGTGGAAACGGGGGACCGAGTTTCCGGGACCGGTGGCACCGTAGCCGCCGCGCTCGGCCCAGCCGACAACGGGAAAAATGCGGTGCCCCATGCCGTGCAGCCAGGACCGTTTCTCGCCGGCAGCGAAGTGAACGTAGGCCTCGGCCCAGCGGCGCGGCCAGTAGTCCTCGGGCCGGTCAAAACCGGCGGTGCCCAGCCAGTCCTGCCACGCCAGCTCCACGGAGTCCTTGATCCGCAGCCTGCGCTGCTCGGGGCTGTTCACGAGGAACAGTCCGCCGAAGGACCACCAGGCCTGCCCGCCCATGCCGGCCCCGCCTTCCTGCTCCACCAGAATGACGGTGCGGCCGGCATCGATCAGCTCTGCGGTGGCCACCAGCCCCGCCAGGCCGGCTCCTACGACAATGACGTCTGCGTCTGTGGTTGGCTGCATTCGGATCACGCTACCGGCAGCCCTGCCCGCTGGCCAGGGAAGATGTCCGCTGCGGCAGCGGTGCCCGGGCCCGCCTCTTTCCGTTCGCGGCGTTCACATGACGGCAGCCCCTTTCTGCGGGGCATGGCACTTCCTAGACTGGGCTTATAGCTGCTCAGCCGCAGAGAACCATTAGGGAGAACGGGCTTCGATGCGCAGAGCCGGCGTCCGCCTCGATCTGACTGGAGAAAAACCATGACTGAGAAGGAAACCCCCGCAGCCAATGACGACAAGAACCGGGTCCACAACGAGGCCCCCTCGGAGGGTGACACCTCGCAGCCGCCCGCCTCGGACCGCATGCACACCCAGGAAGCGGCCGAGGGAGATGACGCGGACGGGAACACATAGCCGGCAACTGACGAGCTGACGAGCTGACGAACGGCAGCAAAAAGGCCTTGGGTTTCGTTGGGAAACCCAAGGCCTTTTTGGCAGCCCGCTTCGTCGGTAGATGCGTTAGGAAGCCCGCGCCTTTCCTTCGTTCCGGCGGGCGTCTCCGACCACATCGGCGTCGGAACTTTGGTCAACCACCGGCCCCGTCCCGGCAATCTCCCGCAGCAGCTCGATACCCGCAACTGCCTCCTGCTTTGTAGGGAACATCGCCGAGACCGCCATCAAGGCGCCGTCGCCGGAAATGAGCTTGATCCGGAATGCGCCGTCATGAGCGTCGACCAGCTTGAAGTAGCCCGACATCTCTTACCTCCTTGTAAGGGGTACCACTCGTGCCCTTAATAGTAAGCCAGCTTAGGGGTGGTGGAACCCCCGGTGGACAAATCACCTAGGTTCGGTTTCGGGAGCCTTCCCCGACACCGGCGGACCCTCCTCCCGGCGCAGCGGTCAGGGCGTGCAGGATCTGTTCCGGGGTCGCCGGCTGGGACGTGAGCAGCGCCGCGAGGATGCGTGCCTGCGGCGGCTTCAGGTCTCCGGAGGGAATGGCTCCGGCACGAACCAGGTCCATTCCTCCCCGGCTCCGTAGGCGGGAACGACGGGACCTTCGGGCACCCGCGAACTCAGGACCACGAAACATCCGGCGCGCACGGCATCCTGCACCGCCTCAACGAAACCGGGGCCGGCGTTGCCGGAGCCCGTTCCGGCCAGGACAACCGCATCGCTTCCGGCGTGGACGGCGAAGGACAACAGCTCGGTTCCGGTGCCCGGGGAGCAGTCGATGATCTCCACCCGTGTGGTGTCAAAGTCCCCGGTGGGCATGGCCACCGGAGCCGGGCGCAGCGGCCGGGCGGTCACGTGCAGTGTATCGCCGATAAAGTGCGCCACTTCGATGCCGCCGGCAAAGGGGTCCGCTGCCACGGTGCTGGCCTTGTGCAGCCCGCGGACCGAACGGACGGCGCCGGCAAAGGACACCAGCACGCCCGCATCCCGCAGCTCCGGCGCGGCCGCAGCCTCCACGGCTTCCTCGAGGTTGGACGGCCCGTCCGCAGCGGAACTGTCAAGGGGCCGCACTGAACCGGTGAAGACCACGGGCTTCGGGGACGCGTGCACCAGGTCCAGCAGGAAGGCCGTCTCTTCCATGGTGTCCGTTCCGTGTGTGATGACGACGCCGTCAACAGTTGTGTCCGCGAGCGCATTGCGGGCGGCCTGCGCAATGGTCCGCAGGTCGGAAAACTGCAGCCGGTAACTTTCGCTGACCATGATGTCCCGCACGCTCACTGTGTGCCGGCGCGGGAGGGTGCGGATCAGCTCTTCGGCGCGTGCCGACGCTGCCAGTCCTCCGGCCGCGGTTCGGCGGGACGCGATGGTGCCCCCGGTACCCAAAATTCGAATCGATGCCACTGGCCGACCCTTCACGTGTTTTACCTGTCTAGCCAACCTAGGACGCATGCCATGCCGGTGCCTAGGGGCAGACGCGGTACCGGCACCTGGGCACCGGCATCCCAATGCTCCCTGCCTAGACTGGGAGCATGGCCGATACCGTCAGTGCTGAACAGCGCAGCCGGAATATGTCCCGGATCCGAAGCACAAACACCAAACCGGAACTTCTGGTCCGGCGCCTTCTCCACGCGGCCGGATACCGCTTCCGGTTACACGGCGCGGCCGGCAGGAGACTCCTGCCCGGAAAGCCCGATCTGGTTTTCGCATCACGCCGGAAGGTCATCTTCGTCAACGGCTGTTTCTGGCACCTGCACACGTGTCCGGCCGGCCGGAGGGCCCCGCAGACCAACAGTGCCTTCTGGGCGGAGAAACGCAGCCGGACCGCGCAGCGCGATGCCGCGGCGGTTCACGCCCTGTCCGCGGACGGCTGGGAGTCGCTCACTGTCTGGGAGTGCGAACTTCAGGACCGCGCCCGGCTGGAGAGCCGGCTCACCGGCTTCCTGGGACCCCGCAGCGGGCCTAACCGCCCGCAGGCGGCAGTGCCGCAGGAATAGACTCGAACACCTGAGCACTCAACGAAAGGAACACATAATGACCGGCAGCACGGTGAAGCGCGGCGTACTTTTCGACGTCGACGGGACCCTGGTGGACTCAAACTATCTGCACGCCGTCGCCTGGTGGCAGGCCTTCCGCCGCCAGGACCACGACGTTCCCATGTCAGCCATCCACCGGGCCATCGGCATGGGCGGCGACAAACTCGTGGAGCACCTGCTGGGCGGGGACCGGGACGCGGAGCAGGATGAAAAACTGGATGCCACCCACGGCGCCATCTTTTCCACCTGGTGGCCGTCCCTGCGTTCCTTTGACGGCGCCCGCGACCTCCTGCTGGCCTGCGCCGGCCAGGACCTGACCGTAGTCCTCGCATCATCCGCGTCCGAGGCGGAGCTGAAGGTTCTGCGCACAGTGATCGACGCAGACCCGGCCATCAGTGCAGCAACCAGTTCAGCGGACGCCGAACAGTCGAAACCGGCGCCGGACATCCTGCAGGCGGCCCTGGATTCCTCCGGGCTCGCGGCTGAGGACAGCGTTTTTGTTGGCGACTCGGTCTGGGACGTAAAGGCAGCCGCCGCTCTGGGCATTCCCACCATTGGCCTTCTGTGCGGCGGTACCAGCGAAGCTGAGCTGCGCGACGCCGGCGCCGAGGAAATCTGGAACAACCCCCGCGAGCTGTTTGAACGCCTGGGCGACTCCCTGCTGGGAAGGCTGTCAGCTGCCGCATAGGGCCTGCCTCCCGGCGGCGGTGTGATTGACACCACCGCGATTCTATACAAGGGTAGGCGCAGCGGAAGACGCTTTCCAAGGCTCGGTCGACGAATGAGGGAAAGCGCCTTCCAGATTCCGGCAGCAATGAAGCGCCCTACCCTTGGAGTTCCCGCACATGACACGTCTTTTCCGCACAGCCATTGTTGGCACCGGCGGCATCGCCCAGGCGCATGCCCGGAGCATGTCCACCCTGAAAGACAGGGCCCAGGTGGTTGCCGCCGTGGACATCGATCCCGCCCGGCTCGCCGAGTTCTGCGACAAATGGGACATTGCAAACCGGTACTCCTCCCTGACGGAGCTGCTGGCGGCTGAAGAGCTGGATGTGGTCCATCTGTGCACGCCGCCGGGTTTCCACAAGGGCCAGGCCATCGAAGCGCTCCGCAGCAACGTCAATGTGCTGTCCGAAAAGCCGCCGGCACTGACCCTGGCGGACATGGATGAGATCGCGGAGGCCGAAGCGGCCTCCGCGGCCTGTTTCGCCACGGTCTTCCAGCACCGCTTCGGTTCCGGTGCGGAGAACCTGAAACGCCTGATGGGCGAAGATGGGCTGGGCCGCCCCCTGGCCGCCATCTGCAACACCCTTTGGTACCGCCCGGACAGCTATTTCGACCTGCCGTGGCGGGGACAGTGGCTGGTTGAAGGCGGCGGGCCCACGATGGGGCACGGCATTCATCAGTTCGACCTCCTGCTCTCCATCCTGGGGAACTGGACCGAAGTCACGGCAGTGGCCGCCCGCCAGGCACTTCCCACCAACACCGAAGACTTCTCGGCCGCCATTGTCAGCTTTGAGAACGGCACCGTGGCCACCATCATCAACAGCCTCCTGGCCCCGAAGGAAACCAGCTACCTGCGCTTCGACTTCAGCGGTGCCACCGTTGAGCTCGAGCACCTGTACGGCTATTCCGACGACAGCTGGGCGCTGACCCCGGCTCCCGGCCATGAAGACCTGGAACGCCGGTGGAAAGAGGGCCTGACGGGCCGGGCCTCCGGGCACTCCTCACAGTTTGCCGCCATTTTTGATGCCCTCGCCTCCGGCGGCGTACCGCCGGTCACCAGCACCGAATCCCGGATGACCATGGAGCTGATTGCCGCCATCTATGCCTCCGCATTCACGCGCAAGCCGGTGTCCCGCGGCCAGATAGACACGACATCCCCCTTCTACGGCGCCATGGACGGCAATGCCGCCCCGTGGTCCGATGTGAAAGCGAGCCACTAATGTCCCAGCGCCACTCCAGCCTCACCGAGCCGGGCAGCCCGGGGCTGTCCCTGGTCCACGAGCACGGCCGCAGCCTGCGGGTGTCCTTCAACGGCACCGGAATCTTCCGCTACGTCTACGGCCCGTGGGATCCGCAGTTCGAGTCCCCCCGCCCCTATTTCCATCCCCTAACCACGCTGGGCGGCAAAGAGGTCAGCACCTACCGCCCCCACGACCACCTCTGGCACAAGGGAATGGCATGGTCGCTGCCCAACGTCGGCACCGAGAACTTCTGGGGCGGCCCCACCTACAACCGCGGACGCGGTTACCAGCAGCTGGAAAACAACGGCTCCACCAACCACATCGAATTCACCTCCCTGGAGGTCAGCCCCGAGCGCATCACCGTGGTGGAAAACCTGGAGTGGATCACCCAGGCCGGAGAACTCTGGGTCCGCGAAGAGCGCCGGTTCGGCGTGGAAGTGATCGGCGCCGGGGAACACGGCGAAGCGGCCTGGGCCCTGACCTATGCCACGAACTTCACCAACGTGTCCGGGGCGGACATCGTGATGGGCAGCCCCACCACTCAGGGCCGGGAGAACGCCGGTTACGGCGGATTGTTCTGGCGCGGCCCCCGGTCCTTCACCGGCGGCTCCGTTTACATCCCCGGGCGGCAGGGCGGCGACGACCTCAACGGAGTCCGCGCCCCGTGGATGGCCTTTAGCGGACAGCATGACGGAGAGGGCGGCGCCTCGACCCTGGTGTTCGTCGACTCCCCGAACAACTCCTACCCCGGCGGGGAGAACACGGAGTGGTTTGTCCGCACCGGCATTTTCGCCGTCGTCAGCCCCTCCCCCTATTACTCCACTGAGCTGACCTTTGAGCCGGGCCAGAGCCTGTCCTATGAATACGCCGTGGTCATTGCGGATGAGGACCGGGGCGTGGACGGCTCCGGGGACCTGGCCGCGGCCAGTCTGCAGCTGCTCGGCTCACCCGCCGCGGCGGGCCGCTGATGCTGCCCGGCCCGGGCGGCGCGCCGGCCGGCTTCCCCGGCGGCACCGGCGTCACGCGCATCAATGTGTACACCTGGGACGCGGTGGACGGCCAGTGCGGCGGCAGCCCGCACCTTCACACGGCCACGACGGAAAGCTACGTGGTGGTTGCGGGCCGCGGGCGGGTCCAGACCTTGAGCTCCACGGGGTTCGACGAGCATGGGCTCGCTCCCGGCACCGTCCTCTGGTTCACTCCCGGAACGGTGCACCGGTTGATAAACGACGACGGCGCCCTGGAGATCGTTGCCGTCATGGGCAATTCCGGGCTGCCGGAAAACGGCGATGCAGTGCTCACTTTTCCGGAACGCTACCTGGACGATCCGGCGGCGTACCGCGAGGCGGCCGCGCTGCCCCGCGAAGAGTCGGCGGAAGCCCGGGAAGCAGCGGTGGTTGCCCGCCGTGACCTTGCCATGGAGGGGTTCCTGGCGCTGCGCGCCCGGGTCGAGGCGGAAGGGCCGCAGGCACTGGACCAGCTTTACCGCCAGGCCGCCGCCCTCGTGCAGGACAAGGCCGCTATGTGGAACACCCTGGTCCACAACGGCCCCCTGGCCCAGGCCCGGCAGAGTCTGGCCCATCTGGAGCAGCTGGCGCAGGCCGACGGCACCCACCTGCACGACGCCGTCGTCCGCTCCGCCGCGCCCACCTCCGCCGATCCCGTGTACGGGATGTGCGGGCGGCTCCAAACATGGAACCTGATGCCGTCCGTTGCGGAGGCATACACTACGGTGCGGCCGGGGTGAGCGGCAGCGCCGGTGGTAGTCTCGAAAAATCCGCAGAGAGGACGCCACATGACCACTGAACCCACCGGCCCCGCCAACAACGGCGAGGACCCGCTGGGGCCCAGCGCCCCACAGCCCGAACCCACCTCCGACCCGCGCCGGCCCGGCTCTTCCGGTACCAGCGCCGACAACATCCGCGACGCCCAGGGCACGGCCCCGGGCGGAACCGTGCCCGCCGGCCATTCCGGCCGGACAGATGGTCCAGGTTCCGCCGGGGACCGGAACTCCGCACCCGAGGACGCCCTCAACAGCGCCGAGTCCGCCGACGGTTAAGCCAGTCCGGCCCGCCGCAGTGCTTCCGCCATTGCCCCCTGTGCCGGCGGGGCGGCATCCTGCCGGCGGCGGTTGGTGCCCGACGCCGGAGTGCCCGCCTTAGTGCTGCGCTCCGGCGCTGCGCCTTTGCCCGTACCGCCGCGGGCGGTGTCCCTTTTCCAACCCGCGGCGGGCGCGGTCCGCGCGGCCCGCGCGGCCCGCGCGGTCCCGGGATCCGGCCGCCGCGTCGTCGTCGAGGCGAAGCGTCAGGGAGATGCGCTTGCGGTACGGGTCGGCCTCCAGCACCTTGACCTTGACCACCTGCCCGGACTTGACGATGTCGTGCGGGTCGGAAATGAACGTGCTGGACATGGCGGAGATATGCACCAGTCCGTCCTGATGCACGCCCACATCCACGAAGGCGCCAAAGGCAGCCACGTTGGTGACCACGCCGTCGAGCACCATGCCAGGACGGAGGTCGGTGATCTTTTCAACCCCGTCGGAAAAGGCAGCCGTGCGGAACGCCGGACGCGGATCACGGCCGGGCTTGCGCAGTTCGGCCACGATGTCCAGGATCGTGGGCAGTCCCGCCGACTCATCCACGAACGCAGACGGATCCAAACTGTCCAGTGCTGCACCGGCCGGGCTCATCGTGGTGCCGGCGGCGGCCAGGATCCGGCGCGCGGTGCCGTAGGACTCCGGGTGAACGCTCGATGCGTCCAGCGGCTCCGACCCGGCGGTGACCCGCAGGAAGCCGGCGCACTGCTCGAACGCCTTGGCGCCAAGCCGGGGCACTTTTTCCAGGTCGGTCCGCCGGGCGAAGGGGCCGTGTTCGTTGCGGTACGCGACGATGTTTTCACTCAGCAGCGGTCCAACCCCGGCGACCCGGGTGAGCAGCGCCGGCGACGCGGTATTGACGTCGACCCCCACGGCATTGACGCAGTCCTCAATTACCGCGTTCAGCGAGCGCTCCAGCTTGGCCGCTCCGACGTCGTGCTGGTATTGGCCCACGCCGATCGACTTCGGATCGATTTTGACCAGCTCGGCGAGCGGATCCTGCAGCCGCCGGGCGATGGACACCGCCCCGCGCAGCGAGACGTCCATTCCCGGCAGTTCGGCAGCGGCCAGGGCGGACGCGGAGTACACCGAGGCACCGGCTTCGGACACCACGAGCTTCTGCAGTCCGGCCTGCGGCAGGAGCCGGATCAGCTCGGTGGCCAGCTTGTCGGTTTCGCGTGATGCCGTGCCGTTGCCGATCGCGATCAGCTCCACCCCGTGCTGCTGCACCAGCGCAGCCAGCCGGGACAGCGCATCATCCCACTTGCGGACCGGAGCATGCGGGTAAACGGTGTCAGTGGCAACTGCCTGCCCGGTGCCGTCCACGACCGCAACTTTTACCCCGGTGCGCAGGCCCGGGTCCAAGCCCAGCGTCGCCCGGTTTCCGGCGGGGGCGGCCAGCAGGACATCGCGCAGGTTGGCCGCGAAAACCCGGACCGCCTCTGCTTCGGCCGACGTGAACAGACGCACCCGAAGATCGATGGAGAGCTTGGCCAGGATCCGGCGCCAGGCAAGCTGTGCTGTTTGGAGCAGCCATGCGTCGGCGGGGCGGCCGCGGCCAGCCACCCCCAGGCTGGCGGCCACTGCCCGCTCATATTTTTGCCGGGCGGCGGCAAGTGCTGCGGTGTCCGCCGGATCGGCCTCTGCCAGGTTCAGCTCCAGGATGCCTTCCTTCTCACCACGCAGCAGGGCCAGGACCCGGTGCGACGGCATCCCCGACGGTGATTGCGCAAAGTCAAAGTAGTCGGCGAACTTCTGGCCTTCGGCCTCCTTGCCGGCTTTCACCCGGGACCGCATCCGGCCCTGTTTCCACAGCCGCTCGCGCTGTTCGGTGAGCAGGTCGGCATCCTGCCCTGCACGCTCGATCAGGATGGCGCGTGCTCCGGCGAGCGCTTCAACGGCATCCGGAACGGCGCCGGTCAGGTAACCGGCGGCTGCATGCTCCGGTTCCAGCAGTGGGTTGGCCAGCAGCGCTTCGGCCAGCGGCTCCAGGCCTGCTTCGCGGGCTGTCTGGGCCTTCGTCCGGCGTTTGGCCTTGTAGGGCAGGTAAATGTCCTCGAGCCGGGACTTGGTATCGGCGGCATGGAGGGCGGCGTCCAGCGCCGGGGTGAGTTTGCCCTGGGCCGCGACGGCTTCCCGGACCGCCGTCCGCCGTTCCTCCAGCTCGCGCAGGTACCGCAGCCGCTCATCCAGTTCGCGCAGCTGCGTATCGTCGAGCGTTCCGGTGGCCTCCTTGCGGTAGCGGGCAATGAAGGGCACGGTGGAACCGCTGTCCAGCAAGTCCACGGCGGCACGCACCTGCCACACTGCCACTTCGAGTTCTGCCGCGATCACGGTGCAGATACGGGCCGTGGCCGGGGCGGCCGTTTTCGGGGAGGATTTTGCCGGGGAGGTTTTGGCCGGGGACTTTGATTCGGACGTTGGTTCTGCGGGCTGCGCCGGGGGAAGACTCACCCGGCCATTGTTCCCTACCTCCCGTGGGTCCGGTCAACTGCTGCCCGCACCCCGGGCGGCACTGCGATCGGCATCCGCGCCGCCCTCCTCCTCGTCGCCGGGCCCGTCGGGCTCCCAGCGCAGCAAATCGCCGGGCTGGCATTCCAGCACTTCGCACAGCGCCGCGAGCGTGGTGAAGCGGACCGCCTTGGCACGGCCGTTCTTCAGGACCGCCAGGTTGGCCGGAGTGATTCCAATCCGTTCAGCCAGCACACCCACCGGCATCTTGCGCTTGGCGACCATGACATCAATGTCCACGATGATCGGCATCAGATCACTTCATCCAGCTCAGTGCGCAGATGGGTGGCTTCCGCGTCCCTGGCCACCGCCTGGGCGAGCAGGGCCCTCAGCACCAGGACAATCAGGGCCACGCCTGCGACCGCCACGCCCAGCCCGCCAATCAGCAAGACGACGCCCGGAGCTATGTCTTCCCCCGGTGCCAACACCGCGCCCAGGCCGAACACGACCAGGGAACCGGCGGCTACGGCGCCGGTCACAACGTCGACATAGCGGAAGGCTGCCGGTGAGAAGACTGTTCCCCGGCGCACCATGGTGAGCAGGCACCATACGCACACCAGGACAACCTGCACCGCGATGATGCCCAGGACGACCAGCACGATGACCGGAACCCGCACGGCGTCGGCGTCCGGACCCGCCTCGGCCAGATCGACGGCGAGCAGCGGCACCATGACGGCCTGCGCAAACAGCGTTCCGGCCAGCACCACCGCCAGCACGATGCGCAGCGCCAGGATCGTCAGCTTTCCCATGACACTGACTTCCACATGGCGGACCTCTTCCGGTTGAGCAACAGGAAAAAGTTATCGATAATCGAGAGCAACCACAAGACCCTGCGGCTGCAGATGCCAACTGCGCCCCCAGATCCCGGTGGGTCGCCGCGCCGGCCACCCGCCACGGGCTAGGGTGCCACCATGGATGAGAAGAGAAGTGCCGCACCACGCCGGGACTGGAGCGAGGGCGTACAAATCCGTGAAACGGGCGGGCCGAACCCCGGCAGCGGGCAGTACTCCGAAGCGGAGGCCAGGCCCGGGGCCGGCGGCGCGGCAGGGACCGATTCCCGGGAGCGGCGGCATCAGCAGCCGTTTCGGGCGGCCTGGATACTCACCGGGATCCTGATCGGAATCGGACTGCTGTGGCTCGGCGGTGCCCTGGAAGACCCGATGGCCAACAGCTACGGCATGACCACCTTCGATCCGGAAACCGGCAGACAGGTGGAGCCCGAGCGGCCTCCCCTGGCCATACAGCTGCGCAACTTCGGCTATCTGGCTCCCCAAATGCTGCAGACCGGGCTGGCATCCGCTGCAGCGCTGCTCATCATCCGGGGCGTCCGCAAATCCCGCACGCTTCCGCAGCCCACACCCAGGTCCGAGCTGTAGCCGGGCGGATCACCAATCATCGACGTTCAACACGCGCCTGCGGGTACTGAGAAGCTCCGCCTCCGGACGGGCGGCCACCAGCCGTTCGACGGCGTCAAGCACCTCAGTGATATGCGCACCGGAGGCTGACACCAGCCCCACACCAATCTCCGCCCGGCGGTGCAGGTCCGGCTGGCCCGTTTCCGCGGCGGACACGTCATATTTGCGCCGCACCTCGGCAAGGACCGGGCGTATGACGGAGCGTTTTCCCTTGAGCGAATGCACGTCCCCAGAAGCAGGTCGAATTCAATAACTCCCATCCACATGGCCCCATGGTGGTACACCGCTGCGTGGCGCGCCAGCTGCGCCGCCCGGGGGATGCAGCACGGCCGGGGCGCTGATGATGCCCGGCCCGCCGTGCAGCGGCTGCAGCGGCAGTGCTATCTTCTCTGCATGAGCTCGTCCCGAACATCCCCCGTCCGTCCGCGCCGCCGCAATGTCCTCTCCGGAGTTCTGGTGGGCATCGGAATCGCCGCCTTCGTGGACGAGGTCATCTTTCATCAGCTGCTGCAGTGGCACCACTTCTACGACAAGTCCACCACCGCCGCCGGACTCTTTTCCGACGGTCTCTTCCATGCCTTTGGCTGGTTTGCGGTGGTGGCGGGACTCTTCCTTTTTGCCGACCTTCGCCGGCGTTCCATGCTGCTGCCCGCCCGCTGGGCCGGAGCCATCCTGCTGGGCACCGGTGCTTTCCAGCTCTATGACGGAACCGTCCAGCATAAACTCATGGGCCTGCATCAGATCCGCTATGACGTTCCGCTGTTGCCGTATGACCTGCTGTGGAATGCCAGTGCGGCATTGATGATCCTCGCCGGCGCAGTGCTGCTCCACCGCACCCGGCATGACACGGCCGCGGCCGCCGGCAGCTAAGGTGCACGACCACGGCGCCGGAGCATTTGGCGCTGAACTGCTGTTCCTGATTCCCGCTGTTGCAGCTGTTGCGGCGTACTGGGCCGGGACCCTGTCCTCCCGGTCCCGCGGCTGGCCGGTCCACCGCGCGCTCCTGTTCACCGCCGGGGTGGGCGCCGTCCTGGCGACCGTGCTGGACCCGCTGGCGGCTGGAAGCCATGCGGATTTTGCCGTCCTGGCAGCTGCCCACATTCTCGCCGGAATGCTGGGCCCGCTCCTGCTGGTGCTGTCCCGCCCGGTGTCGCTGGCGCTGCGGACCCTGGACGTGGTGCCGGCCCGCCGGCTGGCCCGGATACTGCGCAGCCGGCCGCTGCGGATTCTGACGTTTCCGGTCACGGCGGCCGTGCTGAACATCGGCGGCATGCTCGTGATGTTCCGCACCGGGCTCTTCACTGCCATGCAGGATTCCCAGCCCGTCCATTGGCTGGTGACCTTCCACTTGGCCGCCGCCGGCTACCTCTATACGGCGGTCCTGGTGGGCCGGGATCCCATGCCGCACCGGGCGGGCTTTTATTTCCGCGCCGCGGTCCTCATCGGTGCGACAGCCGCCCACAATATTCTGGCCAAGACCCTCTACGCCGATCCGCCGCCGGGCGTTCCCCGGGCGGCCGGGGAAACCGGTGCGCTCATCCTCTACTACGGCGGCGGCGGCGTGGAGCTGGCGCTCGTGATCCTCCTGTGCCGCCAGTGGTACATCTCTGCCCGGCCGCGCGGGAGTACCACTCCCCGCTGTATCACAAGCAGGCTTAGCACTTGCGGCCGCGGGAGGGCCGCCGGCACGAGGACGGGGTTCAATGACCATTACACGCCGGGACTTACTGCAGACCGCCGCCGACATCTTCGGCTGGGACACCTTCCGGGACGGACAGCTGGAGGCAATGGAAGCCGTGGCCGGCGGCCGGAACGTGCTGTGCGTCATGCCCACCGGATATGGAAAATCGGGCATCTACCAGGTGCCGGCGCTGACACTGCCCGGTGTTGCGCTGGTCGTGTCCCCGCTGATAGCCCTGCAGCGCGACCAGGCTGACGCCATCAATGAAGCCGCCGGCAGGATCCGCGCCCATGTCCTGAACTCCACGCAGGCCCAGAGCTCCCTTGACGCTGCCTGGGCGGCGGCGGAAAATCCTGATGAAGCGGTGCGCGCCAAGTTCCTGTTCCTGGCCCCCGAGCAGCTCGCACGGGAGGAAGTCGCGGACCGGCTCGCGGCTCTGGACGTTTCACTCCTTGTCATCGACGAAGCGCACTGTGTCTCGTCCTGGGGGCACGGCTTCAGACCCGATTACTTACAGCTCGGCGCCCTGGTCCAGGCCCTCGGCCGGCCCGTCCTCGCCCTGACAGCCACTGCCGCGCCCCCGGTGCGCAGCGACATCGTCGCCTCGCTGAATCTGCGGGATCCATTGGTGCTGGCCCACGGGTTCGACCGCCCCAACCTGCATTTGGCTGTGCAAATGCACGTATCGGCAGCGAACAAACGCCGCGCTGTCCTGGACACGGTGCCGGAACTGGCCGGGCCGGGGCTGCTGTATGCCGCAACCCGGCGCGAGACCGAAGACTATGCAGCCGGGCTGGCAGAACGGGGCCTGCGCGCCGCGCCGTATCATTCGTCCCGGCGGGCAAGGACCGCCGGGACGTGCACCAAAAATTCCTCGACGACGAGGTGGACGTGGTGGCTGCCACCAGCGCCTTCGGCATGGGGATCGACAAGCCGAATGTCCGGTTTGTGGTCCACGGCGCCATCCCCGACTCCATCGACAGCTACTACCAGGAGATTGGCCGCGGCGGGCGGGACGGCGAGCCTGCCCGGGCCATCCTGCACTACCGTCCGGAGGATCTGGGGCTTCGCCGGTTTTTCGCCAGCAAGACCCCGGATGCGGATGGCCTGCAGCAGCTGCTGGCAGTACTGCGGACGCACGACGGCGGAGCCACCGCCGCGGAGCTGCGCACCGAGCTGGGCCTGAGCTCCCGGAAGCTGGGCGGGCTGCTCAATCTGCTCCGGGAATCGGGTGCCGCGGCGGAGGAACAGGGGATTTACCGGGCGGGGACGATGAACCCCGGAGAGGCCGTTGAAGCCGCCTTGGCCTTCGCCGAACAGCGCGAGCATATTGACCAGTCGCGGGTGGACATGGCCCGCCAATACGCTGAGACCACCGGCTGCCGGCGGCACTTCCTGCTGGGCTATTTCGGCGAGCAGCTGGTGGAGCCCTGCGGCAACTGCGACAACTGCGAGAAGGGCGCCGCGCAGGATGACGCCGCCGCGGAGGAACCTGCCGCCGGCCAGGCTCCCGGGGCACAGCCTTTCCCGCTCCAGTCACCGGTGGTCCACAGCGAGTGGGGCCCCGGTATGGTGATGAGCTACGACGACGGAACCGTCACCGTGTTGTTCGAAAGTGCGGGCTACAAGACACTCTCGCTGGACGTGGTGCTGGAAAAGGTTCTGCTCAAGCCTGCCGGAGCTGCTGATGGTGCTCCAGGTACGGCGGTATACCCGCGTCCGTTCACTGCGCATCAAGGGGACGGAGCGAGGAATTCCCGGGACTGAAGCCGGCTGCGCCGGCAACGGCGGCAGGACCGCCGGGTAGTTCGCAGCGGACCCCGCCATTGTGTCCTACAGAACATTCCCCTAAGAATGGACTATGACGGTTACCATCAAATCCCTTGAAATTGCTGTTCCGCCCACCGTGCTGGTACAAACCGAAGCACGGGATGTTTTTGGGGCCCAGCCCGGTCTTACCAGACTGGGACAAAGGCTCGTTCGGACCTGTTTCGATTCGGCTGCCATCGACACCCGGCGCACCTCCCTGGCGGAGCTTTCCCTCTCCTACCGCTCGGATAATCCCGTATTCTTCGACGCCGAATCCGGCAACATGCTCAGTCCCAGCACAAAAACCCGAAACGACATCTTTGCAACGGAAGCGACCAAGCTTTTCATCGAATCGGCTCGGAAAGCAGTTGATGCCTGCGAGGGAATCGATCCCGCAGACATCACCCATGTGATCACTGTTTCCTGCACGGGGTTTTTCAATCCCGGCCCGGATTACAAGGTTGTGCGCGCACTGGGCCTGAATGCCTCGGTGCAGCGGTTCCATCTCGGGTTCATGGGCTGCTACGCGGCCTTCCCGGCGATGCGGGCGGCGAAAGCCTTCTGCGATGCCGACCCCAGCGCCGTCGTCCTGGTCGTCAGCGCCGAACTCTGCTCCCTGCACGTCCGCACGTCCAATGACCCGGACACCATCATGGGTTCCTCCCTCTTCGCCGACGGCGCCGCCGCAGCGGTCATCACTGCTCGGGACCTGCCCGGAAACGCCCCCGGAATCCAGCTCGACCACTTCGAAACCGTCCTGACGCCGGTGGGCGAAGAGTCCATGGCATGGAACATCGGGGATGAGGGCTTCGAAATGGTGCTGGGCACCTATGTTCCGCACATTATCGACGACCACATTGTGGGCGCCCTCGAACCCCTGCTGGCGCACGATCCGTCAGTGGCCCAAATGGCGTACAACGACATTGAACACTGGGCGATCCACCCAGGCGGCCGCAGCATCCTGGATAAAGTCGAGGCCAAGCTCGACCTGAGCGCCGAACAGCTGGTTCCCGCCCGCGAAACGCTGCGCACCTGGGGCAACATGTCCAGCGCGACGGTGATGTTCGTCCTCAAGCACATCATGGACCAGCCTTTCCGGGGCGGTAATGAGCGCATTTGTTCCATGGCGTTCGGTCCCGGCCTGACTGTGGAGACCGGGCTCTTCACCCGCGTGGGCGGACCGGCGGCTCCGGGCGCCGAGAGCGCCGGGGGCCGGGCTGTGGAACAGTCCACGGACCACGGAACGGTCCGGGCACCGGAGCCGGATGCGGTGCCTGCACCGGCGGGCGTGTGAGCAGGGACCCCTCAATGGAACCGGGACTGCAGGGCTCCACCGTGCCCTCCCTGAAACATCCGGTTCCCTGCCGCAGGGACCGGTGGCGCGGCGGCTGACGCCCCCGCACCTTCGGTCCCTGGCGGAACGGGATCCATCGGCGGTGGAGGAAATGGACCGCCCCGACTGTGATCCGGAGAAGCTGCGGCGGACCTACGCCCAGTTCTGGCTCATCAATTCGGTGGTGTCGGGCTGGCGGCGCAACTACGTCCGCTACCTGCGCCCGAGGTTCACTTCCGGGCGCCTCAACACGCTGCTGGACATTGGTTCGGGCGGCGGTGACGTACCGCGCATGCTGGCCCGCTGGGCGCGCCGGGACGGCCTGCGCCTGGACATCACCGGAATCGATCCCGATCCGCGGGCACATGCGTTCGCCTCATCGCGCCCGGCCGTGGAGGGACTGAGCTTCCGCCGGGCGTTCAGCTCGGAGCTTGTCGCCGAAGGCCGCACATACGATGTCGTGATCTCCAACCATGTCCTGCACCATCTCACCGGCGGGGAGTTCGCGGCGCTGCTCGCCGACTCGGAGGCGCTGGGCAGCCGCTTGAGCCTGCACAGCGATATCGAGCGCAGCCGCTGGGGGTATGCTCTGTTCTCCGCCGGAACCCTGCCGTTTTTTCCGGGCAGTTTTATCCGGAAGGACGGGCTCACCTCCATCCGCCGCAGCTATACCGCGGCGGAACTTGCCGCCGCCCCTGCCGGCTGGCAGTGCCGGCAGCACCATCCCTGGCAGAACCTGCTGATGCGGGCGGCGGACGGAACCGGCCGATGACGGCGCTAACGCTGCCTCCCGCCGTCGTGCCCCGGGCCGCGGCCGATGTGGCGGTGGTGGGCGGCGGACCGGTGGGCGTTTTCCTCGCGGTGCTGCTGGCCCAGGCCGGGGTGAGTGTGCAGGTGCTGGAACAGCGCGGCCAAGGTCCGCTCATTCGCGGGCTATTGGCATCCATCCCCCGGCGCTGGAGGCGCTGGCATCCGCCGGGGTTGCGGAAGCTATCAGCGGGGAAGGGGTGCAGATCCGCCGGGGTGAGGCCCGCAGCAACGGGCGGCCTGTGGCAGCGGTGGATTTTTCCGCTGCCTCCGCACGGTTTCCCTACGTCCTGACCCTGCCGCAGCTGCGGACCGAAGCCATCCTGGAAACCCGGCTCCGGGACCTGGATCCGCACGCGTTGGTGCGGGGAGCGAAAGTGGACAGCCTGCACGACGACGGCGGCCGGGTCCGGCTGCACGGCACCGCCGGCCCCGCCGGCCAGGAATTTGAGACTTCGGCCCGGATTACGGTGGCGGCCGACGGCGCACGGTCTCCTCTGCGCCGGCTGCTGGGAACACCATGCCGGACCCGCGATCTGCCGGACACCTACCTGATGGGCGACTTCGCTGACACCACCGGCGACGGCCCGGTGGGCGTGCTGTATCTGGAGTCCGGAGGCATCGTGGAGTCCTTTCCGCTGCCCGGCGGTATTCGGCGCTGGGTCGCCCACACTGACACCCTCTTGTCCGGAGCCACGGCGGAAGACCTTTCGGCGCTGGTGTTCGAGCGGACCGGGGTCCGTCCGGATCCACGGTCCAACACCATGCTCAGTGCCTTTTCGGTCCGCACCGGGCTGGCCCGGGACCTGGTCCGCGGCCGGACGGTGCTCATTGGCGATGCCGCCCACGAGGTCAGCCCCATCGGCGGGCAGGGCATGAATCTCGGCTGGCTGGACGCCGCCGCCCTCGCCCCGATTATTGGAGCGTCACTGGACGGACACGACGTCGGTGCTGCCCTGGCGGCTTTTGGGCGGGACCGCCGCCGGGCCGCCGGAGTCGCATCTCTTCAGGCGCAGCTGAATATGGCGCTGGGACGGCCGCTGCCGCCCCGCCTGCTCGCGGTCCGCAACGCCGGCCTGTCCGGGCTTTTCCGGGTGCCGGCCGTCGGTCATCTGGTGGCCCGGCGGTTCACCATGCAGTAACGGACCCGCACACAGGCGTTAAACGCTCCGGCCACCGCGAGGGGCCGGGCCGGAGCGGCGGCATCAGCGTGCGGGGCCCGACGTGCCCGGAGCAGCCAGGATCAGTGCCCGGGGCCGGACCTGCCGTTGCGGGCAGCGGTTGGGGCAGGAGCCGCGGACGATGCACCCGACGGCACCAGGCCGGATCCGCCGGGAAGGCCGGGCTCTGCCGGCGTCTTGGCGGCCGGCTGGATGTCGAGCGTGCGGCGCAGCACCTGCTCCTTGATGAAGAGCACCGCAACCAGCGCGATCACGGAGATGACGGCGGCGATCTGGAAGATCGTGGCCGTGGCGTCACCGTACGCGGCACGGAAGATGCCCTGAACGGCCCCGGGCAGTCCGCCGATGTCCAGCGAGTCGCCGGCTCCGCCGTCGGACACCGGAATGTTGGCGGCACGCATGCCGTCAGCGGCCCGGCTGCTGACCGTGGTGGACATGACGGCGCCCAGGACGGATACGCCCACGGCGCCGCCAACGGTGCGGAAGAACGCAATGGAGGCGCTGGCCGATCCCACTTCGGAAACCTTGACCGTGTTCTGGACGGCGAGGACGAGGTTCTGCATGAGCAGGCCCATGCCCAGGCCGAGCACGAAGATGTAGAGGCTGACTAGGAGCATGTCGGTTTCGTGGTCCATGGTTCCGGCCAGTCCGGTGCCGGCGATGACCATGACTGTGCCGGCGATCAGGAACCGCTTCCACTTGCCGAACCGGCTGATCAGCTGACCGGAGCCCACGGAACCCATCAGGTTGCCCGCGATCATTGGGAGCATCAGCAGTCCGGCCTCGGTGGGGCTGTAGCCCCGGGCAATTTGAAAGTACTGGCCCAGGAAGGTGGTGGAACCGAACATGGCGATGCCGACGGCAACCGATGCCACGATCGACAGGGCAGTGGTGCGTTCGCGGATGATCTTCAGCGGAATGATGGGTTCACGGACCTTGGATTCCACCAGGACCAAAAGAGCCAGAAGCACGATGCTCGTCCCAACCATGGCGGCGGTCTGCCAGGACATCCATTCGTAGTAGCCGTCCTTGCCGGCAAACGAGACCCAGATCAGCAGCAGGGATACGCCGGCGGTGAGCAGGATTGACCCCAGCCAGTCGATGCTGACGCGGCGCTTGGTGTGCGGCAGGCGCAGGGTGACCTGCAGCAGGAACAGCGCGACCACTGCCAGCGGCACGCAGAGGAAGAAGGTCCAGCGCCAGCCCAGCGGGCTGTCCACGATGAAGCCGCCCAGCAGCGGGCCGCCGGCCGTGGCCACAGCCATGACTGCGCCCATGTAGCCGGAGTACCGGCCGCGTTCACGCGGCGGAATGATCGAGCCGATGACGGCCTGCACCAGGGCGGTCAGCCCGCCCATGCCCAGGCCCTGAATGACCCGCGCGGTGAGCAGGACCGGCATATTGTCGGCAAGCCCGGCCACCACGGAACCGATGACGAAGATGATGATGCTCAGCTGGACGAGGAGTTTCTTGCTGAACAGGTCGGCAAGCTTGCCCCAAATGGGCGTGGAGACGGCGTTGGCCAGCAGCGCCGCGGTCACGACCCAGGCGAAGTCGGTCTGGGTGCCGTGCAGGTCCGCCATGATCGTCGGCAGCGCGTTGGCCACGATGGTGGTGCTCAGCATGGCCGTGAACAGGGCAGCGAGCAGCCCGGTCAGCGCCTGCAGAATTTGCCGGTGGCTCATCTCTCCGGGCACCTGGGCCTGGCGGGCGGTCTTGCCGTTCTTCCGGAGCTTGGAGTTTCCGCCGGCCTTGCCGGCCTTTCCGGCTTCTTCGTCCTGTCCGGAGGCGCCGGTATTCTCTGCGGCGATGGATCTTTGCGGCTCTGTCACTTAGTTCTTTTCTCCTGCCGGGATGGGCGGTTGGTGGGTACCCGGCTTCATTGCGCGGATGGATGTATGCAGCGTTTCGGTGAGCTTGGCCAGGGAGCCGCTGGCCAGCGATGCTTCCTCGTTGGTCCAGTCGGCAAGCATTTCCTGCAGCAGCGCTGAACGGCGGCGCATTTCTTCGGCCACCGCCCGGCTGCCGGCCGGGGTAAGACTGATTAGGTAGGCACGACCGTCCTCCGGATGGGGCCGGCGGCACACGTACCCCATGTCCACGAGTTCGGAAATGTGCCGGCTCAGTCCTGCTGCTCCGATTCCGAGCTTTTGCGCCAGTTCAGTGGCCCGAATCTCCGGCTGTTCGCCGATCAGCCGCAGCACCGCCTGCAAAGCGGTACCCGGGCCGCGCGGATCCGTACTGCGCTGGGCGACGCACCGAAGCTCCCGCTGCAGCCGGAACACTTCGGTAATGAGTTCTTCAGCGGTCTGCTGGTTTACTGCCACGAAACACCTGTCTGAAAGCATTTGTTGTTTGCCTCAGGCAACGATAGTTACAGTACTTGCCTGAGTCAACCAAATAAGCAAAATAGTTTCCGTGCACCAAGACACATGGCGCGTGGGCGAGCTTGGCAAGGCAACCTTGCACCCATGGACGGAGGCAAGGCCGCCTTGCCTGCGGGGCGGGCGGCTCATCCGGTCCCTGCACGGTGAACATGTGCTCCAGCAGGACAACCGGCCATGAGAGGTCAACCGCATCTCAGTGCTCTCCGCCCGTCCGATGCCCTCGGCCAGGGACGGCTGGCCGGCTGCGGCCACCCGATTCCCGGATTGCTTCTACATCCGCCGGCTGCAGGCGGACGGCCCGGAAAACTAGCGGGCAACACCGCTGGGAGGTTGCCGTCGCAGGGTTAGGCCGCCGGGATTACAGTGCCAGATGCGTGGGAGCAAACAGTCCAAGTGTTGCCTCCACCACCACCACGTTAGGGCCCTCAGCAGCCAGGGATTCTGCCAGCACCCGGCGAATTCCTCCGGCCCAGTCCGCCGCGCCGGTACGCCAAAGGACTCGGCCAGCTTGACGAAGTCCGGGCCGGCAAGTTCCGTAGCCGTTGCCTTGCCAAAGGCCTCGGCCATGTACTCCCGCAGGATCCCGTAACCGCCGTCATCGACAATCAGCCAGGTAACGGGCAGGTTGTGCTGCCGTGCGGTGGCCAGTTCGGCAATCGAATACATGGCTGACCCGTCACCGGAAACGGCCAGCACCCGCTCCCCCAGCCCGACGGCACCGCCGATAGCGCCGGGATAGCCATAACCCAGGCCGCCGGCGCCCTGCGCGGAATGGAACTGGCCGGATTTGGCGTCCCAGCAGCTCCAGGCCCAATAAGCGGAAATGGTCATGTCCCAGTAGGTCTGCATGCCGGCGGGGACGGCGGCGCGGATGTCCGCCATGAAAGCCCGTTCCATCCCAAGATCCTGGCCGTCCAGCCGGGCGGAGACCTTGCCAGGGTGGCGGCCACCACCTGCTCCGGGTTTGCCCGTGCCAGTCCGGCTCCTGCGGGGCGCGGCACCAAGGGCTTCAGCCAGCGCCCGGTCCAGGGCGGCGAGGGCCTGCCCGGCGTCGGCCCGGATGCCCAGGGCGGGCTGGTTGGACTCCAGCACCCGCGGTTCGGCGTCGATCTGGATGATCCGGCCGCGGGGCTTCAGGGTGAAGTAGTTGGAGGTGACTTCGCCCAGCGAGGATCCGATCACGAGCAGCACATCGGCATCTTCCAGGACCTCGGTGGTGTGGCGGTCCTCTATCCACGACTGCAGGGACAGCTCATGGTTCCAGGGGAAGGCGCCGTTGCCTCCGGGGGTGCAGATGACCGGCGCGCGCAGCTGCTCGGCGAGCGCCAGCAGGTCCTCCTCCGCCCCGCCGCGGCGTGTGCCGCCGCCGGCGATGACCGCAGGCCGTTCCGCGGCGGCGAGCCAGCGAACTGCTTCCTTGACCAGCTCGGTGCGGGGCGGGTTGTCAAAGGGTTCAGCCAGTGCATCTTCGACCGCCGGCACCATGGTTGGGTTCAGCAGGACGTTTTGCGGCACTTCCAACCACACCGGTCCCATCGGTGAGGAGATCGCCTCCGTCCACGCGTCCTGGATGGCCGACGGGATGCCGGACGCGTGCTGGATCAACCGCTGGCTCTTGGTGACGTTGGCCGCCGAGGCCTTCTGGTCATCCAGTTGGTGCAGCATTCCGCGGCGGCGTGCACCCAGGCCTTCGATGGGGATTTGGCTGGCCACCACCACCATCGGCACGCCCGTGGCGTAGGCCTCCTGCAGCCCGGACAACGCAGTCAGGGCGCCGGGGCCCGTGGAGAGGAACAGCACCCCCACGTGGCCGGTGGCACGGGAGAATCCGTCGGCCGCAAAGGCTGAGTTGTTTTCCACCCGTGAAGATACGAACCGCAGGTTGGAGCGGGAAAGCGCATCGAAGAGCCCCAGGGCATGCTGCCCGGGAATCCCGAACACGGTGGTGGCGCCGAGCGCTGACAGTGTTTCGATCACCAGGTCCCCGCCGTTGCGCACCGCGGCTCCGGCCTCCGGCATGGCTGCGGTGGCGGTTGCCTCGTCCCGGATGCTGTGCGCCGGCATTCCACCGGGTGACGCTTCGGGTCGGCCTGCCGCGCTCATTACGGCAGCCCCATCAGGGTGATCAGGTCATAGGCGACGTGGGAGGCGGCCACCGCGGTGATGTCGGCATGGTCGTATGCCGGGGCGACCTCAACGACGTCGGCACCCACCAGGTTCAGTCCGCGCATTCCGCGCAGGATCTCCAGCAGTTCGCGGCTGGTCATGCCGCCGGCTTCGGGGGTCCCGGTTCCCGGCGCGTGGGCCGGATCCAGGACATCGATGTCCACCGAGATGTACAGCGGCCGGTTGCCGATCCGGTCCCGGAGCTTGGCCACTACTTCGTCCACGCCCTGCCGGAACACGTCTGAGGATGTGACGATCCCGAAGCCAAAGCGCCGGTCGTCTTCCAGATCGCGCTTACCGTAGAGCGGTCCGCGGGTTCCGACATGGGAAATGGCCTCCGTGTCCAAAATGCCCTCCTCCACGGCCCGGCGGAACGGTGTGCCGTGCGTGTATTCGGCACCGAAGTAGCTGTCCCAGGTGTCTAAATGGGCATCAAAGTGCAGCATGGCCACGGGCTGCCCGGCCCGTTCGGCGGCGGCGCGCAGCAACGGAAGCGCGATCGTGTGATCTCCGCCCAAGGTGAGCAGTTTGGCGCCCGTCTTGGTAAGGTCCAGGGCATTTTCCTGGATGGTCTCGATGGCCTCGTTGATGTTAAAGGGGTTGACCGCCATGTCACCGGCGTCCGCGACCTGCAGGTTTTCGAACGGTGAGGCGTCCTGTGCCGGGTTGTACGGGCGCAGCAGGCGGGAGGCTTCACGCACGTGGTTGGCGCCGAAACGGGCCCCGGGGCGGAACGACACTCCTGTGTCGAAGGGAACCCCGACTACTGCCACATCCGCGTGCTGCACCTCGTCCAGGCGCGGAAGCCGTGCATAGGTGGCCGGGCCTGCGTAGCGGGGCACCAGCGCGGCATTGATGGGTCCGACGTTGCCGTTGGAGTGGATGCGCGGCGGATTCTGCATGGTGACTTCTCCAGTTCCGGTCCCGACGACGACCGGCGGAACCCGTGGCATCCGCGGCGCCGACTCGGCGGCACCCCGGACGCGTTGTCTTATAGGCATCAAGTGTTTCCCCTGAGGCTAAAGTGGAACCGGGGCTCAGGTCAAGACTAGGCTGTGACTATGGCGGCTCATCAGCACAGTGCGGACAATAACTACGACGTCGACGTCCTGATCGTGGGCGCGGGACCCACAGGGCTGGCCCTGGCGGCCCAATTGAGCAGTTTCGGCACAAGTTTCCGCATCATTGACCGGCAGATGGACCGCTCCGAACACTCCCGGGCGCTTGCACTGCAGCCTCGGACGCTCGAAGCGCTGCGGCCGTTCGGCGTGAGCGCCAGCCTGGCCGCAGCCGGCCACCCGGCACGCGGGCTTCACCTGCATCTGCCCGAGCAGACCATCCCTGTTGACCTCTCCGACGCCGGCATTGAAGACTCCGAATACCAGCACCTGCTCTTCCTCTCACAGGCCGAGACCGAGCGTGCCCTGGTTTCCTATCTGAGCGCCCGGGGAGTCCGGGTGGAACGCGGCACCGAACTGCAGGAGCTGGACCGGCTGGACCCCGAGGATCCGTTCGCCGGGATGGAAGCCAAAATTCAGCGCATGGACCGGGGCATCGAGCGCGTCCGAGCCCGCTATGTGGTCGGTGCCGACGGCGCGCACAGCACCGTACGCGCCAAGATGGGCATGGGCTGGCGCGGCAGCGGATATCCCGGCACCTATGTGCTGGCCGATGTCGAAGCCGCCGGCGCGGAACCGAACACCATCCATGCCTACCTCAACGACGACGGCTTCATGATGCTGTTCCCGCTTGGCAGCCCCGCCACCTGGCGGTTGATCGGCATGAAGGAACAGGGCGACACCTCGGAGGCGACCCTCGGATCGCTGCAGACGATGGCGGACAAGTTCACCGGCGGCGCTCTCCAGCTGAAGGATCCGCAGTGGATCAGCACCTTCAAGCTCTCCCACCAGATTGCCGAGTACTACCAGTTTGGTTCCGTCTTCCTCGCCGGCGATGCTGCGCACGTCCACTCCCCGTGGCCGCGCAGGGAATGAACACCGGGATCCAGGACGCCCTGAACCTGGGCTGGAAACTCGCCCTGGGTGCCCGCGGCCTGGCCTCGGACGAGCTGGTGGACAGCTACGACGCGGAACGGCGCCCCGTGGGGCAGGGCATCCTGCACTTCACCGACCGCGTCTTCAAGCTGGCGTCCAGCCGCAGCGGACTGCTGAAGCTGCCCCGCACCAAGCTCCTGCCGGCCATCGCACCAAAGGCGTCCGGCTCAAAGGCACTTCGCACCCGCCTGCTGCGGACGGTTTCCCAGCTGGACACCGCGTACCGCGGCAGCGACATGGTGGATACCGGCGCGGCCGGGCTGCCGGCCTTCCTGACCAGCGGCCCGAAGGCCGGAGACCGGCTGCCTGATGCCGTGGTCGTTGACCGCGGCAGGGAAATGCGCCTGCACGACATCCTCGCAACTCCGGGATTCCACGTCCTCCTGTGCGGGCGCGGCTGGCCCGCAGACACCCAGCTTCGGCTGCACGATGCCCTCGGACGCCTGTCACCGTGGCTGAGCGTGCAGCGGCTGAACGTGGGCAGCCGGCTGGCGGAAACAAGCCCGAACGAGATCTCCGACATCAGCGGACTGGCTTTCGAGCGCCTTGGCCTGAGCGTCCGCCGCCCGGAACTGCTGGTGGTCCGCCCGGACGGACACATTGGCTTCCGCTCCTCCGGCACCGACGTCGCCGGCGCCGTGGATTACCTGAACCGCATCACTACTTCGGCCGCGGTTCACCAACCGGCATAGTTTTCCGGCCTGGTTGACCTAGCTGGCCGAAGGGCTGACCAGGGTCCACAGGACCACGGCCTCTTCGGCGGTTGGGTTGTGCCATGAGTGCGCTTCCTGGCCGGGAAAGGTGACGGTATCGCCTTCCGCCAGCTCCATCGACCCTCCGGCGAAGATCAGGACAAAGCGGCCGCGTGCCACGTGAAGGACTTCAACATCGCAGTCCACCGAGTACAGCTCCGACTCCCCGGAGCCGCCGGGAGCAATGACGGCCCGGATCACCTGTACGCGGCGCTCCGTCCGGGGAGTGACCAGCCGCTCGGTGATTCCCGTCCCGCCCAGGTTCACTGAGGGGGCATCAACCCACCGGGTAAGTTCAGTGGCCGGCGCCGTGAAGAGATCTCCGATCGAGATGGACAGGACCTGGCAGAGCGTCAGCAGTGACGCCACCGACGGCGAGGTCAGGTCGCGCTCCACTCGGCTCAGGAAACCTTTGGTCAGTCCGGTGGCCGCGGCCACCTGCTCAATGGTCATCCGGCGTGCCTGCCGTGCCAGCCGGATCCTGGGGCCAATGGCCACCGGAGCGTTGGAGGGCTCTACAGGCAAGGCCTTCATGACGAAATTGTCCTCTCAGTGCGGCTTTACAGCCGCGAAGTCGAAAATAACCTTTTCAGAGCATATCCAGCGCCGCCAAAAAACGGTTGCGGAGACAGTAACCATTGACGGTGGCACCCCGCTGAATTAGCCTACGGGAAAACAATTGTTTACTTGTGGGCACACAACCCGCATCCGGCAACGGCAGGATTCTCATGGAACACGTCAATACCGTCATTGTGGTGGCCTACCTGGTGGCGATGCTTGCCTTTGGCTGGTGGGGCAAGTCCCGCACCAGGAATGTCAGTGACTATCTGGTGGCGGGCAGACGGCTCGGACCCCTCTTTTACACCGGCACCATGGCCGCGGTGGTGCTCGGCGGGGCGTCCACCGTGGGCGGCGTCGGGCTCGGCTACACGTACGGCATCTCGGGCATGTGGCTGGTGGTGGCGATCGGAGCCGGTGTGCTGCTCTTAAGCCTGCTGTTTGCGTCCACCCTTCAGAAGCTGAAAATCTACACCGTTTCGCAAATGTTGACGCTGCGCTACGGTACCCGTTCCACCCAGGCTTCATCCATCGTCATGCTGGCCTACACACTAATGTTGTGCGCGACGTCGACCGGCGCCTACGCCACCATCTTCGTGGTCCTCTTCGGCTGGGAACGCTGGGCGGCGATCGCCGTGGGCGGCGCCGTCGTCCTGGTTTACTCAACCATCGGCGGCATGTGGTCGATCACCCTGGCGGACATGGTTCAGTTCATCATCAAGACCATCGGCGTTTTTGCCCTGATGCTGCCCTTCACCTTCAACGCAGCCGGCGGTTTGGACGGCATCCGTGAGCGGGTGGGCACTGAGTTCTTCAGCATCACCGGCATCGGGGCGCAGAGCATCATCACCTACTTCGTGGTGTACACACTCGGGCTGCTGATCGGCCAGGACATCTGGCAGCGCGTCTTCACGGCTCGAACTCCGCTGATCGCCCGCTGGGGCGGCACCGCAGCGGGCATTTACTGCATCCTGTACGGCGTCGCCGGCGCGCTGATCGGCATGGCTGCGGCCGTGGTGCTGCCGAACGTGGCGTCCAAGGACGACGTCTACGCCGACGTTGCCATCAGCATTCTTCCCGTGGGACTTGGCGGCCTCGTCCTGGCTGCGGCCGTGGCGGCCATGATGTCCACCGCATCCGGTGCACTGATCGCCGCAGCAACCGTGGCCCGCACCGACGTCGTACCCTTTGTGGCCGGCTGGTTCCGGGAACGCAGCGCTGCCGGCCGGGAAAACACCTCCGGACAGGACACCGCGGAAAATCCGGAGCACGCCGTGGCCCAGAACCGGGCCTGGGTCCTGGGGCTGGGGCTGGTCGCCATTGGCCTGGCCATCGCGGTGCAGGACGTGGTGGCTGCCCTGACGATCTCCTACGACATCCTGGTGGGCGGTTTGCTGGTGAGTATCCTCGGCGGGCTCGTTTGGAAGCGCGGCACCGGATTTGGGGCCGCATTCTCGATGGCCGCCGGCACCGCGGTGACGCTGGGAACCATGGCCTTCCTGGAACTTACCGCCGAACAGCAGTACGACGGGATCTACGCCAACGAGCCCATCTACTTCGGACTGCTGGCCTCGGCCGCGGCCTACGTCATCGGCTCGCTGCTCACCCCCCGCACCGACGCCGCCGTGATGCTGGCCTGGGAAGACCGAGTCGCCGGCCGCGGCACCGACACCGATACCGTGCCGGCTCCCGTGAGCTGAGGCCTCAGGCCCTGTCTGCGTCAGCGGTGTCGCTGGCTTCCGATTCTTCCGGTTCGGGGAGTTCGGCAACCTCCTCGGCATCGCCGTCGTCCTCTCCAATCCACACTTTGATGATGGCCCAGGACACGGCCGCGATGGGAACCGAGAGGATTGCGCCGATGATGCCGGCCAGGATTGTTCCGGCGGTCAGGGCCAGCAGGATCACCAGGGCGTGGATGCTCAGCGTGCGGCCCATCACCACCGGCTGCAGGAAGTTCCCTTCCAGCTGGTTGACCGCGATGATCACGATCACGACGATCAGCGCAACGAGCGGGCCGCTGGCGACCAGCGCGATCAGGGCGGCGAGGACGCCGGCAGCCGTGGCGCCCACCAGCGGAATGAACGAACCGACAAAAACAATCACTGACAGCGGCAGCGCCAGCGGAACCTGCAGGATAAACAGGGCGGCGCCGATGCAGATGGAATCCACCGCGGCCACAATCGCGGTTCCGCGTACGTACCCGCCGAGGACCTCCATGGCCCGGGCACCCGACAGACGCGCCTTTTCCCGGTTCTCTCCATGGAACCAGCGCAGGAAGAACGCCCAGATTTTGTCGCCGTCCTTGAGGAAGTAAAACAGCACCACTGCCATCAGGATGAAGCCGGTCACGAAGTTCGTCGCGGCTCCGATTCCGGCGAGGGCGCCGCTGCCGGCGGTGGAGCTGGTTGCGAAGTCGATGACAGCGTCGCGGGCATCCTCGAAGGTTTCGGTGTCGATCGGGATCGGGCCTTCCTGGACCAGGGTGGAGAGGGCCGTAAACCCCTCCACCGCCTGGTCCACCAGCGAACTCCACTCGCTGCGGATGGCAAAGACAATGCCGGTAATGAGGCCGGAGAAGGCGCCGAGCAGCAGCAGGAAGGACACACCCGTGGCCAGCGCGCTGGGCCACCCTCGCGCCGCAGCCAGTTCACGAACGGGGCAATGGCGGCCGCCAGGATCAGCGCCAGCAGTACGGGGATCACCACCAGGGTAATCTGCCGCAGTCCGTAAACGGTCAGGCTGACCAGAATCAGCACCAAAAGGATCTGCGCGGCCCGCTGAGCGGTTCGGCCCAGCGGGCCGCTCCAGTACCGCCGGGGAGTTTCCATAGCCGGCGTGCGCTGTTCGGGTAACGGTGTGCTGGACATAGCCTGGTCTTCCTGTTGGCGGAACCGGTCTGGAGCTTGGCGTACTTACTGAGGCAGCGGGCGCAGCTTAGGGTTTGTCCCCGGGGCAGCGGCTTCAATCCGGCTGCCGGGGCCGGCGGGATCGGGAGCCGTGAGCTGATCGCGGACATGCCGGCGCATGACCTTGCCGATGAGGGAGCGCGGCAGGTCCGGGATCTGCACAATCCGGCGCGGGACCTTGTAGGCAGCCAGTTCGTTGCGGACATAGGTTCGGACGGCCTCGGCATCGAAGTGTGCATCCTGCTTCAGCACTACCGCGGCCACCACGTCTTCGCCGCCGCCCGCCTTCCCGATGCCGACGACGGCGGCGTCGGCAATGCTCTCGTGGCGCTTCAGCGCTTCCTCCACTTCCGACGGCGATACGTTGAAGCCGCCGGTGATGATCAGTTCCTTGATCCGGTCCTGGATCGTGACGAAGTGGTCGTCATCAACAGTGACGATGTCACCGGTCCGGAACCATCCGCCGTCGAGCAGCGCCGCCTGAGTTTCCGCCGGCTTGTTCCAATATCCCTGGAACACCTGGGGGCCGCGGATCAGCAGCTCACCCTGCTCGCCGTGGGGACGGTCCACTGTGGGGTCTTCCGGATCCACCACGCGGATGTCGGTCAGCGGGAACGGAACACCGACGGTTCCGGGCTTGCGGGTGGGCCCCATGGGATTGCCCAGGGCAACCGGCGAGGTTTCCGTCAGCCCGTATCCCTCGATCAGGTAGCCACCGGTTGCTTCCTCCCACGCGCTGACCGTGGCGACGGGGAGGTTCATGGCTCCGGAAATCGCGAACCGGACGCCCTTCAACGAAACGCCCTGTTCCTTGGCGCCTTGAACAATGCGGTCGTAAATCGGCGGAACGGCCGGCAGGAAGGTGGGCGGGGTCTTCTTGGCGGCTTTGAGGACCATATCCGGATCAAACTTGGGGAACAATACCAGTTTGGCGCCCAGACTCATCGCGAAGGTCAGGCACAACGTCAGCCCGTAGGCGTGGAACATCGGCAGCACCGCGTAGAAGGTTTCCTTGCCCGGGCGCAGCCCCGGAACCCAGGCCCGGCCCTGCGCCGCGTTGGCCATCAGGTTCGCATGGGTGAGCATGGCGCCCTTCGGCATGCCCGTGGTGCCGCTGGTGTACTGGATGACGGCGAGGTCGGCAGCCTCGGGGCGGGGTGCCGGCGCCGCAGGGGCCGGTTGTCCAGCAGCTTCTTCCAGGGCAGCACGGAACGGAGACCGCTGCGGGGAGCCTTGGCAACGGTCAGGGCGCTGCGGGCCCTGCGGGCTGCCGGCACGGGCAGCTTCAGGGCTATTCGGTTGCCCAGCGGCATGCTGTCCACCAGGTTGACCGAAATGATGCTGCGCACCGGAATGTCGGCCGGCATCGCCTGCACCCGCTCCACTGCCTTGTCCCACACGATGGCCACGGTGGCCCCGTGATCCTCAAACAGGTGCCGCAGCTCCCGGTCGGTGTACAGCGGATTGTGTTCCACCACGACGGCGCCCAGCCGCAGTGCCGCGTAGAAAGCCACAATGTGCTGGGGGCAGTTCGGCAGCACCAGGGCAACCCGGTCGCCTTTTTTCACGCCGAGCTTCCGAAGTCCGGTGGCCGCGCGGCGGATTTGTTCGCCAAGGCTCTGGTAGCTGGTGACCGCTCCGAAGAACTGCAGTGCCGGCTTGGACCCGAACCTCCGCACCGACTCCTCCACCATGTCCACCAGGGATCCCTCGGGCAGGCGCAGATCTGCAGGAACGCCTTCACCGTAATGGCGGGTCCAGGGGCGTGGCTGCTCGGTCGGATCTGAGAAGGCTGAAGTACTCACGACCTCGACTTTAGCCGCTGCCCGGGGCGCCTCATGCCGCGCCCTGCCGGTTTCCGTACCAAAGCTGGCTCCTGCTGGTTGCATTTTGTCTTCCTCGGGATTCACCCTGATCTCCGCTACACTGTTAGCTCGAAGGGGAGTAGCTCCGGCCCTCCCGCAGAAACAATCTTAGTGAACGCCCACGGCGCGCACGGTTACCTGCGGAGACGGCCGAGGTCTGTCGACATACTGGCCGCCGCTGTGTGGCCCGGCATTCCACCCGAATGTGCACAGTGCACGGGCGAGCGAGACCTTCGGTCAGTTTCGCCACCAGCTGACCGGAGCACCCCTCAGCCGCTCCGGTTTTTCCCCAGGAGCATTGTGAACCCCCACCCCGCAGACGCGTTTCCCGAACGTCCGCACCCGTCGTCGTCCGATCTGAAGCGCTGGCGGCAGTACCTTGCCGATGAACGCGCCGAAGCCGACACCTACCGCTACCTGGCCGAACGCCGCAGCGGGGAGGAACGCGACATCCTCCTCGCCCTGGCGGAAGCGGAAGGGCGCCACGAAGCCCATTGGCGGGAGCTGCTGGGTGACGACGCGAACCGGCGGACCAAAGCGTCCCTGCGGAACCGGCTGCTGGGATTCCTGGCGCGCCGCTTCGGTTCGGTCTTCGTCCTGGCCCTCGCCCAGCGCGCCGAGGGCCGTTCCCCCTATGCCAGCGACCCGAACGCCACCAATGCCATGGCCGCGGACGAGCAGATCCACGAGGAAGTGGTGCGCGGCCTTGCGACCAGGGGCAGGACCAGGCTCTCCGGCAACTTCAGGGCAGCCGTTTTCGGCGCGAACGACGGTCTCGTTTCAAACCTCGCCCTGATCATGGGCATCGGTGCCACCGGGGTGTCCAGCGGATTCATCCTGTTCAGCGGCCTGGCCGGCCTGCTGGCCGGGGCGCTGTCCATGGGTGCCGGCGAATATGTATCGGTGCGTTCCCAGCGGGAACTGCTGGAGGCCTCCCGCCCCACACAGATCACGCTGGATGCGGCAAAGTCCCTGGACATCGATGCCAACGAACTGGTCCTGGTCTACCGGGCGCGCGGCATGTCCCGGGAGGCCGCCGAGCACCGTGCCGCCGAACGCATGGGACTGTACAGCTGCGACTGCGACCCCAGTTTCTCCCTCAACCCCGAGGCCACGGTCGATGGAGATGACGAGCATGAAAGTGTGGGCACCGGGCTCGGCGCCGCAGTTTCCAGCTTCTGCTTCTTCGCGTCCGGCGCGATCATCCCCGTCCTGCCCTACATTTTCGGATTCACCGGGCTGACTGCCGTCATCATTTCCTGCGTCCTGGTGAGTCTGGCACTGCTGATGACCGGCGCCGTCGTCGGCCTCCTCTCCGGCGCTTCGCCGTTGAAGCGCGGGGTGCGGCAGCTGGCTATCGGGCTGGGTGCCGCAGCTGCCACCTATGTCCTGGGATTGCTGTTCGGCACCGGCGTCGCCTAGGCGCGGCACCGGCGGGTTGCACTTTCGTCCGACCCGGACAACGATGCGGAGGAACCGCGACTACTTCCGTGAGGACCTTCCATGACCATCCTTTCTCCTGTCCTGCCGCTGCGCAGCGGCGCATTGATCCCGCAAATCGGTCTGGGCACCTGGCCGATGGACGACGACGAGGCAGCCCGCGCCGTCGACGCCGCCGTCAGCCTCGGTTACCGCCATTTCGACACAGCGGAAAATTACCGCAATGAAAAAGGGGTCGGTGAAGGGCTGCGGCGCAGCGGCCTGGACCGGGAGCAGGCCTTTATCACCACCAAGTTCAACAAGGAATGGCACAGCTTTGACGGCGTTCGGCGGGCTGCGGACGCCGCCCTGCAGCGGCTGGGCACCGATTACATCGACCTGCTGCTGATCCACTGGCCCAATCCCGGACTGAACCGCTACGTTGATGCGTTCCGGGGCATGCGGGTGCTCCAGGATGAGGGCCTGGTCCGTGCCGTCGGAGTATCCAATTTCAAACCCGCGCATCTGCAGCAGCTGGCCGACGCCGGTTTGGTTCCGGAGGTAAACCAGGTCCAGCTGGATCCGTACCGGCCTCGCCTCGGGGTTCGGGAAACACACTCCCGTCTTGGCATCGTGACCGAGGCCTGGAGCCCGCTGGGCCCAGGCAGCGGGCTTTTGACCGACCCCCGCATTACGGCTCTCGCCGAAAAATACGGCAAGACTCCGGCGCAGATTGTGCTCCGCTGGGACGTCCAGTCCGGCCTGGTTGCTATTCCCAAGTCCGTTCATCCGCAGCGCTTGGCGGAGAACCTGGACGTGGTCGACTTCGTGTTGGACGCGTCGGACCTGCAGACCCTGGACGGCATGGAGACCGATGCCCCGGTTTCGGATTCGGATGTCTTCGGCCACTAGCAGTCTCCGGCTTGTCCACAGGCTCAGCACTTCGGTATGTCCGTTTCCCGGACTCGGTTAGATTGAGCGCACCGCCGGCAAGGGAAGGGAGAAGCGATGGTTGCGTACGACATCGACACCGCCGCTGTGATGGACGCGGTCCGGAAGACGCAGGCAGAGCTCAGGGTTCTGTCCGCTGTTCCCGCCGGCCTGCAGCGCAGCGCCGACGCCGTGGAGACCGCCCTTGGTGCCGGCCGCGTGGCCCGCGTCTTCACCGCTTTCAGCGCGGGGGAACTTCTGCCGGATCTGCGGTCGCTCCTGGCCCGCGCCGAAGGTGCAGCGCTGGGCGTCACGGAGGCGGTCACCGAGTATTTGCGCGCCGACGAAGAAATGAGGTCCCGGGCCGAAGCTGCCGCGGCCGCCGTTCCTGACGCAGCCGGAAAACGGCCGGACGCAGCCCCGCCGCCCGCAGTTCTTCCCGTCGTCCCGCCGGCGCGGCGGGCTCCCGCGGAGTGGCTGTTTCGTCCGGCACTTCCGGGGCGGCCGCCCATCATCGTTGCCCGTGACCTGATGCTGCGGCTGTATTTCCCATGCCCGGGGAGCCCGCCGCGCCCCGGCGGCTGGTTTCCCCGGTGGCCCCGCCCGGGCTGCCCGCCCCACGGCTGGTTTCCACGGTGGCCGGAGCCGGCCTATCCTCCCGGCAGCCGGCTTCCCTGGCTGCCGGGTCCGGCCTATCCTCCCGGCTGTTGGTTTCCCCGGTGGCCGGAGCCGGGTATCCCGCCCCGCGGCAGGTTCCCCTGGTGGCCGGCCAAGCCTCTTCCGGGCCTGTTCCCGGATCCGGGGTACGTTCATCACTGGCCGCTGGAGGTCAAGCCGCTGCCCTTGGCCGTACCCCTGATTGGATATGAAACCCTTCCCGGAGGAAACTCCGGCGGAAAGTGGGGCATGACGTGAGCGCGTCCATCGATCTAAGCGGCACAGCCCGTCTGCCTGCCGCGCCGGAACTCCTCAAAGCCGCTGCAGCGCTCCGAAAGCACACTTCCGACGCCGGTGAAACCATGCAGCTGGCCCATTCCGCCTGGTCCTTCCTGGCCGGGGCTTATACGGCCCCTGAACAGCAGCAGGTGCACCGCGCGATGGACAGGCCGCGGCATGACGGACAAGCCCTCGCCGCCGCGGGTTCCCGTGCGGCGGAAGCCCTCGAGACATTCGCCGCCGCCGTCGAAGGCATCCGCCGGCAGTGCCTGGAGCTGCAGGACGATATGGAACAACTGCAGGAGAGGGAGCAGCCCGTCGCCGGTGGAGGTGTCCAGCCGGCAGGGATGGTTACTCCCTAACCCTTGCCGGGCAGCTTTTGCAGACGCGCGCCAATCAGCTGGCCCGGGACCTGACGGCCGCCGAAGACCACTGCATCCGTGCTCTTGAAAAGCTGGCGGGCATGTCTGTTTCACCACGTTAACGCCCGTTTAGCTGCCCCGCGTCGCCCGGGAACGTCCTTTTTCCGGCGCTCCGCCGGGCCTTCGGGGCGCTGCCGGAGCCTTTCCTAATTTGACTTGCCCGGGTAAGCGGGAAACTCTAATAGAGACTACGCACCACGATTTACCAGGTACGGAAGAAACGCAAAAGAGGGGCAGCGTCGCTTTCTTCACCCGGTAGAGCCAAGCCCGCAGACGAATTCTCCTGCGAATCCGGGGCCGGCCCTCTCTTCTGAAGCTGCCCGATGACTCCTGCGGGAACCGGGCATATCTTCCGTTAACACAAGGAAGGCCTATGGCTAACATGACTGAGCCCGTCCCCTCACCGGGGCCGGGGCCGGAAGGACGCGCCGGAGCAATCCGCCGCGGCTCGGATACGGAAACAGCGGCATCGCAGAACTACGTCCACGGGGCCGGTGAGCCTGACAGCGATCCGGACCAGGAGCTCCTGGCGCAGCTCCGGGAGACCGAGCGCGCGCACGAGACCGCCCGCAGCAGGGAGATCCCCGCCAAGCTGGACAAGGTGCTCTTCGGAGTCACCGGTGTCCTGGCCATTGCCTTCATTCTGTGGGGCTTCTACGGCCGGGACTCGCTGGCCACGAGCTCGCAGACGGCGCTGGACTGGGTCATGAAGAACACCGGGTGGCTGTTTGTCCTGCTGGCCTCCTTCTTTGTGGTTTACGTCCTGTGGCTCGCTCTCGGACGGTTCGGCAGAATTCCGCTGGGCAAGGACGACGAGGAGCCCGAGTACAGCACGCTGTCCTGGATTTCCATGATGTTCGCCTCCGGCATGGGCATCGGCCTGATGTTCTACGGCGTGGCCGAGCCTCTGTTCCACTACGTCTCACCTCCCCGGGAGCGTTGACGGCGAAACCCCGGAAGCGGTGCGGACGGCGATGGCCACCTCGGTCTTCCATTGGGGCCTTCATCCCTGGGCCATGTACGCCATCGTCGGTATCGCAATGGCATACGGCAGCTACCGGCTGGGCCGCAAACAGCTCATTTCCTCCGCCTTCACCTCCCTCTTCGGCAGGGCGCGCGTGGATGGTCCGCTGGGCAAGGTCCTGAACATTTTCGCCATTTTCGCGACACTGTTCGGCACCGCAGCCTCGCTCGGCCTGGGCGCCCTGCAAATCGGCAGCGGCCTGGAATCGACCGGCGCCATCGGCGCTGTCGGCACCAGCGTCCTGGTGGGCATTGTTGCAGTCCTCACCGCACTCTTCGTCGCGTCGGCCATGTCCGGGATCTCCCGGGGCATTCAGTGGCTCTCCAATATCAACATGGGTCTTGCCCTGGTGCTGGCGATCATCGTCTTTATCGCAGGACCCACTCTGTTTATCCTCAACGTCATCCCCTCCGCCATTGCGGAGTACGCCGGCAACATGGCGGAAATGGCTTCACGGACCGAGGCCGTCGGGGACGAAGGCATGCGTGACTGGCTCTCCGGCTGGACCATCTTCTACTGGGCCTGGTGGCTCTCCTGGACGCCGTTCGTGGGAATGTTCATCGCCCGGATCAGCCGGGGCCGCACCATCCGGCAGTTCGTGACCGGTGTCCTGCTGGTCCCCTTCACGGTGACCATTCTCTGGTTCTCCATCTTCGGCGGCGCCGCCATCGGCACGGCGCAGAGCGCTTCAACGGGCGAAGCTGACGCGCTGGTGGCTGCTGCCGGCTCGGACGCGGCGCTCTTCGAGCTCTTCGCCCTGCTGCCTCTGCCCAACTTGATCGCGGCGGTTGTCGGGATCCTCGCAATGGTCCTGATCGGCATCTTCTTTGTCACCGGAGCCGATTCCGCCTCCATCGTCATGGCGTCGCTGAGCTCCAACGGATCCGAAAAGCCGGCGCGCGGCGTCGTCATTTTCTGGGGTGTGCTGACCGGCGCCGTGGCAGCGGTGATGCTTCTGGCCGGAGGGAACGACCCCTCTGCGGCACTGGATGCGCTGCAGCGGATCACCATCGTGGCAGCTTTGCCGTTTGCCCTCGTGATGCTGCTGATGACGGTAGCGCTGGCACGGGATCTGGCCAGGGATCCGCTGGCCCTGCGCCGGCAGCTCGCCAAGTCGGTGGTGGAGCGTGCCATCGCCGCCGGCGTGGACGAACACGGAGGGTCAACCTTCGACCTCGCCACGCAGGAACACGACACGTCGGCGCACGACGTCCTGGCTCCCGCTCCGGTTCCGGCCCGTCCGGCCCCCTCGCCGAAAGCCGTGAACGACGGCGGGTCGCTGCCGCCGCGCGGCTAACCGAAGGGACCGCGGGAGCAGCCGCTCCGGGCCCGCGTAAAACAGGGCCTGCTGCCGTTTTCATCGGCAGCAGGCCCCTGTTTTTTTGTCCGGCCGTGATGTACGGGATAGGGCCCCGAAACCGGATCCTACTTGGCTCCTGCTGCCTTCAGCTCGGTTTCCAGCTGTTCAAGGGACTTGCCCTGCGTCTCCGGCATGAAACGGCGCACGAACAGGATGGCGCACAGGCCCAGGGCCACGAAGATAAAGAACGTACTGGAGATCCCCAGCCCTGCCATCAGCATGGGGAACGAGAAGCCGACGGCGAAGTTGGCCATCCACTGCACGAACACCGACAGCCCCATGCCCAGGCCCCGGACCCGCAGCGGGAAGATCTCCGCGATCATCAGCCAGGTCACCGGCGAAATGGATCCCTGCTGGAACGCCAGGAACAGTACGGTCAGGGACAGCACCACAAACCCGCGGGCAGTTCCTTCGGCCATGGTCATCGATGCAATGCCGATGAGCAGCAGCGTGGTTGACGTCCCGATCAGCCCGGTGATGAGCATCGGCCGCCGGCCCACCTTTCCAAGCAGCCAAATGCCCAGAATGGCAGCCGCCACGCTTACTACGCCGTTGGCAATGTTGGCGGTCAGCGCAGCCTCGGTGCCGAACCCGGCGTCGGCCAGGATCTGCGTGCCGTAGTACACGATCGCGTTCACGCCCGTGATCTGCTGGACCACCGACATCCCCATGCCAATCAGCAGCACCCGGAACAACCAGGGCTCGGCGAAGTCCTTTAACGACCCCCGGCGGGTGGTTTCGTGGCTTGCCAGGGCGCGGACGCCGTCGTATTCGGACTGAGCGTCCTCTGAGCTGCGGATTTTCTGCAGCACCGCCATCATTTGCGGGTAGCGGCCCTGCGCCGCGAGCCACCGCGGACTCTCCGGCACAAATTTCATGCCAATCCACAGGGCGATGGCGGGCAGCGACGCCACGGCCAGCATCCAGCGCCAAACATGGTTCTCCTCGCCCCACACATTGCCGATCACGGCATTGGTGGTGAAGGCCGCCAGCTGGCCGGTGACGATCATCAGCTGGTCCCGGGTCACCATCTGCCCGCGGCGGTCCGCCGGTGCGATCTCGGAGAGGAACATGGGTACGACGGCGGACGCCCCGCCCACTGCGAGGCCGAGGACTACGCGTGCAGCGACCATCAGACCGACGGAGGGAGCCACCGCGGTGCCCAGCGCGCCGGCCAGAAAGACCATGGCCAGCACCATCAGCAGCCGGCGCCGCTCGAAGCGGTCGGCGAGCTGGCCCGCCAGGACCGCGCCGAAGGCCGCTCCGAACAGCAGGCTGGATGTGATCAGGCCTTCGGTGAACGGTGTCAGCCCCAGGTCATCCTGCATGAAGGGCAGCGCTCCATTAATGACTCCGGTGTCATAACCGAACAGGAACCCGCCCAAAGTGGCGATCCAGGAGGCGCGGCCCAGGGCGCCGCGGTGGCGGCTGCCTCCCTGTTTCGCAGCCCCTCCGGGGGAAAGAAGTGCGGACATCTGGTGTCTTTCTGCTTATATCCAAGCGCACAAAACCCCCGTCGGCCGGACTCCGGTCGACGGGGGCTGTGTGCGTGTGTGTACTAGAGGGCTGCGTAAACTTCGCGCAGCAGGGTGGCGGTCTCGGACGGCGTTTTGCCGACCTTCACGCCGGCAGCCTCGAGGGCTTCCTTCTTGGCCTGTGCGGTTCCTGCGGAACCGGAGACGATGGCGCCTGCGTGGCCCATGGTCTTGCCTTCGGGAGCGGTGAAGCCTGCAACGTAGCCGACAACGGGCTTGGTGACGTTGGCCTTGATGAACTCGGCGGCACGCTCTTCAGCGTCCCCGCCGATTTCGCCGATCATGACGATGGCCTTGGTCTCGGGGTCAGCTTCGAACGCAGCCAGGGCGTCGATGTGCGTGGTGCCGATGACAGGGTCGCCGCCGATGCCGATTGCGGTGGAGAAGCCCAGGTCCCGCAGTTCGTACATCATCTGGTAGGTCAGGGTGCCGGACTTGGAGACCAGGCCGATCGGGCCCTTGCCGGTGATGTTGTTCGGGGTGATGCCCACCAGCGCCTCACCCGGCGTGATGATGCCCGGGCAGTTCGGCCCGATGATGCGGGTGACCTGGTTGCCGTCAGCATCAACCTTGGACTGGGCGTGGGCCCAGAACTCGGCGGAGTCCTGCACGGGGACACCTTCGGTGATGACGACGACGAGGCCGATGCCGGCGTCGATCGCTTCCATGACGGCGTCCTTGGTGAAGGCCGGCGGCACGAAGACGATGGAAACATCGGCGCTGGTCTTGTCAATGGCCTCGGTGACGGTGCCGAAGACGGGCAGTTCCACGTCGCCGTGGGTGACCGTGGTACCGGCCTTGCGGGCGTTAACGCCGCCGACAACCTGGGTTCCGGCCTTGAGCATCAGGGCGGTGTGCTTGGTTCCTTCGCCGCCGGTGATGCCCTGAACGATGACCTTGGAGTCCTTGTTCAAAAAGATAGACATAAGGGGATTCTCTTTCTAAAAGGTTCGACAGGCTGGGGTCAGCGAGCGGCGTAAGCGAGCTCGGCAGCCTTGTCGGCGCCTTCGTCCATGGTGGTGGCCAGCGTGACCAGCGGGTGGTTGGCGTCGGCCAGGATGCGGCGGCCTTCTTCGACGTTGTTGCCGTCAAGGCGGACGACCAGCGGCTTGTTGGCTTCGTCGCCGAGGATTTCCAGGGCCTTGACAATGCCGTTGGCCACTGCGTCACAGGCGGTGATGCCGCCGAAAACGTTCACGAACACGGAGCGAACCTGCTCGTCATTGAGAATGACGTCCAGGCCGGCAGCCATGACGGACGCGGAAGCTCCGCCGCCGATGTCCAGGAAGTTGGCCGGCTTGACGTTGCCGTGCTTCTCGCCGGCGTAGGCGACGACGTCGAGCGTGGACATGACCAAACCCGCACCGTTGCCGATGATGCCGACCTGGCCGTCAAGCTTGACGTAGTTGAGGTCGTTGGCCTTGGCCTTGGCCTCCAGCGGATCGGCGGCGTCCTTGTCTTCCAGGGCGGCGTGGCCGGGCTGGCGGAAGTCGGCGTTCTCGTCCAGGGAGACCTTGCCGTCGAGGGCCAGGATCTCGCCGTTGCCGGTCTTGACCAGCGGGTTGACCTCAACGAGGGTGGCGTCTTCCTTGACGAAGACGTCCCACAGCTTGAGGATCGCGTTGATGACGCCTTCGCGCAGTTCGGGAGCAAACCCGGCGGCGTCAACGATTTCTTCGGCCTTGGCGGAGTCGATGCCGACGGCGGGATCAACGGCAACGCGGGCCAGGGCGTCGGGGCGCTCGACGGCGAGGACCTCGATTTCCATGCCGCCTTCCACCGAGCACATGGCCAGGTAGTTGCGGTTGGCGCGGTCCAGAAGAACGGAGAAGTAGAACTCCTCGGCAATGTCTGCGCCCTGGGCGATCATCACGGTGTTGACGGTATGGCCCTTGATGTCCATGCCGAGGATGTCCGAAGCGTAGGAGAACGCCTCGTCAGCGGTCTTTGCGACCTTGACGCCGCCGGCCTTGCCTCGGCCACCGACCTTGACCTGTGCTTTGACGACAACTACGCCGCCAATCTTCTCGGCTGCAGCTTTGGCTTCTTCAGGAGTGTGCGCCACGATTCCGGCAAGCACGGGTACACCGTGCGCCTCAAACATATCGCGCGCCTGATATTCAAACAGGTCCACGGGCTAGTGTCCTTCTACGTCGAAGTAGGTTTACATTCGATCAGATGATCGCCGAAGCAGATGCGTCATGCCGGTCTGCCCCACTGGAACTTTAGTCGCTCGGCATCCAACGCCGCCCCCAGACTACCTCTTTAGTGATTAAGCGCACAGTTCTATGGTTTGTAGAATTTGAGGCGCGTGGGTTATGACGGGGACGGCGCGGGCGGGCGTCAGGACTCCTTGGTCAGCGGGGCGTAGCGCAGCAGCAGGCGCTTCTCGCCGGCGTCGAACTTTACCTTTGCCACCGTTTTGTCCCCCGCACCCTCCACGGCCAGCACGGTCCCGGAGCCAAAGGTGGTGTGGTTGACCTTGTCTCCCACGCCAACCGAAATGACCTCTTTCTGCGGCTGCACCCGGCCGATGGCTTTGGACACGGGAGCTGCGGAAATGCTGCCTCCGGTGCCGGAGACCGAGGGTGCCCCGGCGCCCCAGGATGATCCGCCGTAACGGCTGGAGCCGGAGCCGGAGCTGCCGCCCCAGGTGGGCCGGTCCATGCCCTCGCGCTTCCAGTCGATCAGTTCCCCCGGAATCTCGCCGACAAACTGGCTGGCCGGGTTGTACTGGCTCTGCCCCCACATGCTGCGCACTTCCGAGCGCGTGATGTACAGGCGCTTCCGGGCCCGGGTCAGGCCCACATAGGCGAGGCGGCGCTCCTCGGCCAGTTCGGCCGGATCCGTGGCGGAACGCTGGTGCGGGAACAGTCCCTGCTCCATGCCGGTGAGGAAGACCACCGGGAACTCCAGGCCCTTGGCGGTGTGCAGCGTCATCAGGGTGACCACGCCCTGGCGGCGGGATTCCTCGACGGCGGCGGCCACTTCCTCGGCGGAGCCTTCCGGGGCGTCGGGAATGGAATCGGCATCGGCCACGAGCGACACCTGTTCGAGGAATTCCCCCAGCGATCCCTCCGGGTTCTCCTTTTCATATTCGCGGACCACTGCCACGAGCTCCGCGAGGTTCTCCACCCGCGACTCGTCCTGCGGATCCGCGGAGGACCGCAGCTGGGCCAGGTAGCCGGTTTGTTCCAGCACCGCTTCGAGGGCGGCGGCGGCACCGGAGCCGCTGGCCACTTCCGAGAGGTCATCGATGAGCTTGACGAAACCGTTGACCGCATTCAGGGAGCGCGTTGCGAGCCCGGGGGCTTCTCCGGCCCGCCGCAGGGCAGCCATGAAGGAAATTCGTTCCCGTTCCGCCAGGGCCGCCACCGAATATTCGGCCCGGTCACCGATGCCGCGCTTGGGTTCATTCAGGATCCGGCGCAGGTTCACGACGTCGTCGGAGTTCACCAGGACCCGCAGGTAGGCGAGTGCGTCCTTGATTTCCTTGCGCTCGTAAAACCGGGTGCCGCCCACCACCTTGTACGGCAGCCCCACCCGGACGAGGACGTCTTCAAGGGAGCGGGACTGGGCGTTGGTGCGGTAGAACACGGCGACATCGCCCGGGCGCAGGTTTTCCTCGTCCTGCAGGCGGTCGATTTCCTCCGCGATGAACCGTGCTTCTTCATGCTCGTTTTCACCCACATAGCCGGTGATTTTCTCGCCGCTGCCCTCGGCCGTCCACAGACGCTTCTCGGGCCGGTTGGGATTGCGGGAAATCACCGCGTTGGCCGCATTCAGGATGTTCTGGGTGGACCGGTAGTTCTGCTCCAGCAGGATGGTCCGCGCCGAGGGATAGTCCTTCTCGAAATCCACGATGTTGCGCACATCGGCTCCGCGGAAGGCGTAAATGGACTGGTCGGAGTCACCCACCACCGTCAGTTCGGCCGGCGGAATGTCGAGGGCGCTGCCCTCCCCGGGCACGCCCACCAGTTCCCGCACCAGGGCGTACTGGGCGTGGTTGGTGTCCTGGTACTCGTCCACCAGGATGTGGCGGAAGCGGCGCCGGTAGTACTCGGCAACCCCCGGGAAGGCGCGGAACATGTACACCGTCTGCGCAATCAGGTCGTCAAAGTCCATGGCGTTGGCCGAGCGCATGCGCTCCGTGTAGCCCTTGTACACTTCCGCGACGGCCTGCTCGAACGGGTCGGCGAGGTTGGCGGAAGCGGCGAAGGACTCATCGTCGATCAGCTCGTTCTTCAGCGCGGAGATCTTGTGCATGATCATTTTGGGCGTAAAGCGCTTGGGATCCAGGTCCAGGCCCTTGGCCACCAGCGTGATCAGCCGCAGCGAATCGGCGGAGTCGTAAATCGAGAAGTTCGAGTTCATGCCCACCGTTTTGGCTTCCCGGCGCAGGATCCGCACGCAGGAGGAGTGGAAGGTGGAGATCCACATGGTTTTGGCGACGCCGCCCACCAGCGCCTCAATCCGTTCGCGCATTTCCGCGGCGGCCTTGTTCGTGAAGGTGATTGCCAGGATCTGCCCGGGATTGGAGCGCCCGGTGGCCATCAGGTACGCGATCCGGTGGCTCAGCACCCGGGTTTTTCCGGACCCCGCCCCGGCGACGATGAGCAGCGGCGAGCCGCCGTGCTTGACGGCCTCCTCCTGCTGCGGGTTCAGCCCCTGGAGCAGGTCCGCCGCCCGCTGCTCATCCACGCGGGGCACTGCCCCCGGGCGCTCGGCGGGACGGCCGGTTTCCGCCTCGCCGTCGCCCGCCCCGGCGTCGCCGGCCCGGGCAGGGTCCGTTTTGGTGGCTGAAAAGTACGGATCAAAAAGATAGTCCATGGTGTTCTTAAGTCTAGGTGCTGCCGCCGACCTTTTCCGGCGGGTCCACACCCCCGAAGCTAGGCGGAGGCCAGGGCGCCGCTGATTTCGCGTACAGCGGCGGCCGGGCCGGCGATGTGCCAGCGGAAACCCCGCACCACGACGACGGCGGTGCTGCCGCCGGCGGCACGCACAATGGCCTTGCCAGGCAGCCAGTCCCATTCCGGGCAGCTGTGCTGGAACCAGGCGCCCAGCCGGCCGGAGGCGACTCCGCCCAGATCGCAGGAGCCCGACCCCAGCATGCGGATCGTGGCAGTCCGGGCAGCGGCGGCAGTCCAGGGGCCGGCTACTTCCGGGCGCAGCAGCCAGGTGGGGTGCAGATAGGTGCCGGCACTCAGCCGGTCCAGGGGCGCATCCTCCAGCAGGGGAAGCGGCTCACCGTTCAGGGTTGCCGGATGATCCTCCCCGCCGAGCCACAGCCGGTCTTCCTGGGGTTGGTAGACCGCTCCCAGCAGGACCTCGGCGTCCCCCTCCGGCGATTCGGGTTCGTCGGCCTTCAGGGCAAGGGCCGAACACCAGTAGGTGGACCCGGCAAAGAAGTTGTAGGTGCCGTCCACCGGGTCGATAACCCAGGACCGGCCGGAGGTGCCGGTGACGCTGGCGCCTTCCTCCCCCACGATCCCGTCGTCGGGCCGCAGCCTGCGGAGCCTGTCCACCACCAGCTTCTCCGCGGCATGGTCGGCAGCAGTCACGACGTCGGACACCGTGGTTTTGGCAGTGGCCGTCAGCCCCTGCGAGCGCATGCGCAGGGCCAGCGCCCCGGCGTCGCGCACCAGCTCTGCGGCAAGAAAAAAGTCATCCTTTGTGGCGTGAACACTCATCGGGCCAGCCTATCGGGCCAAAGTTGCCCCGGGGCATGAACGGCGGCCCAAAGTTGCCCCCGCGTACGGCGATACTGTTAGGTATGGGAAAAACTCCGGCACAGCGGGCGGCGAAGCACGGCGGGAAGGCTGTCCTGCCCCCGCGCTTAGCTAACCAAACCGTGCAGCGCTCACCGCAGCAGGCCAAGAACAATGCGAACCTGATCCTGATAGCAGCGGTGGCCACCACGCTGTTTATGTTCTTCTACCTGCACCTGCTGGTGCTCAACCAAATGACCCAGCTTGCCGACGGCATGTCCATGCCTGATTCCCTGGTTGGCGGTTACAGCATGGAGTACCTGAACGATCTGCGCTCCGTCATGGACGAGGATGCTTTGGGCCAGCTCAGCTACGTGCACAAGACCGCAGGGACGATTTTCCCGCTCATGTTCGGCTTCACCTGGCTGCTGATCATCGGGCTGAACGCCCGCGGCAGGATGCGGCGCTGGGTGCTGTGGGCGGCACCGATCCTGTTCGTCATCGTTGACCTGTGGGAGAACGTCGCCATTGATGCCGCCCTGGGAGCGGAGACTCTGAGCAGCGGAGATGCGGCACTGGCCAGCGTGCTGACGGTAGCCCGCTGGGTGCTGTTCGCCCTGAGCCTGGCGGCGGCTGTCGTGGCCGTGTTCGGCAGGCGCCGGCCCGCTCCCCCGGCTCCGTAGCCGCCCTAGGCGCAGAGACCCCCGGGCACAGGGGCCGTGGAATAAACCCAGGAACTGGAACCCAACAGGAGAGGTCCCGCCCGGAATCTTCCGGGCGGGACCTCTCCTGTTTGACACTCCGCAGCTGAACCGCTGCGCCGCGCCTGCTGCTGCGCGTTCGGTTACTGCGTGTTAGCGCGGTGCGCACCGGCCGGTGCCGACTCCAGGGCCGGGCCCGGGTCGCTGCCCGGCTGCGCCTCGTGCCGGCCGCCGGTCCCGCTCTTGCCTGCCGGCTTGGACGGCCACCAGAACTTCTCGCCCAGGGTGAAGGCCAGGGCCGGAACAATCACTGTCCGGACCACCAGGGTGTCCAGCAGGACACCGATGGCGACGGTGATGCCCACCTGGGTCAGCGTGACCAGGGGCAGCACGCCGAGGACGGCGAACACGGCGGCCAGCAGGATGCCGGCGCTGGTGATAACGCCGCCGGTGGAGCGCAGCGCGCTGAGCATGCCCTGCTTGGTGCCCATGGTCATGGCGTTCTCCCGTGCCCGGGTGGTCAGGAAGATGTTGTAATCCACACCCAGGGCTACCAGGAAGATGAACGAGTACAGCAGCGTGAGGGTGTCCAGTGCGGGGAAGCCCAGGACGTTCACGAACAGGAACCAGCTGATGCCGGTGCTCGCAACAAACGTCAGGAGCACCGAGGCCACCAGCAGCACCGGAGCCACGAGGCTGCGCAGCAGCACCACGAGGACCAGGAACACCAGGATGATCACGGAAGTCACCACCAGGTTGAGGTCATGCTGGTTCGCCGCGAGCTGGTCCACCCGTTCCGCTGCTTCGCCGCCTACCAGGGCACCGTACTCCGGGGTGGCCGCCAGATCGGTGCGCAGTTCCTCGATGAAGGTGTTTGCTTCGTCAGTACCCGGTTCGTAGCTGTCGATCACGTCAATGCGGGTGAGCCCGTCATGCTCGGAGGCCGCTTCGGCTCCGGACACGCTCTCCAGCGTTGAGAGCTCCTCGATGGCGGCGTCGGCGCTGTCGGAGTTCACCAGCACGATCACCGGCGAGGAGGATCCTGCCGGGAATCCTTCGGCCAGGGTTTCGGCGGCCGTGACGGCCTGCGGCTTTTCGGTGAACTGCTCGTTTTCGCTCAGGCCGATCTGCACGTTGAAGAGCAGCCCGCCGGCGGCCAGCAGGACGACGACGGCGGCGCCGGCAATCCGTTTGGGTGCGCGGGCCGTGGCCTCGCCGAGCCTGCCCCAGAACTTGCCCTCGCGGGCCGGGTCGCCAACCTTGGGCACAAACGGCCAAAAGAGTTTGCGTCCAAACAGCACCAGGGCGGCCGGCAGGATAAAGAGGGCGCTGAGGATGGCCAGGACAATCCCGGTGGCGGCAGAGAACCCCAGGCCGCGGTAGCTCATGGTGTCGGTGAAGAGCAGCACGAGCAGGGCCAGGATGACGGTGCCGCCGGAGGCGATGATGGCTTCCCTGGTCCGGCGGAGCGCCTTGCCCATGGCCGCGTACTTGGACTCATGGATGCGGAGCTCTTCCCGGTAGCGCGCGATCAGCAGGAGGGCGTAGTTGGTGGCGGCGCCGAAGACCAGCACGCTGGTAATGCCGACGGCGGAGGGGTCCACGTCGATGCCCACCACCGGTGCCAGCAGGTCAACGACCTTCAGGGCTGCCTGTTCGATGGTTGCCACCACAGCCAGCGGCACCAGCCACAGCCACGGCGACCGGTAGGTAATGAGCAGCAGCAGCGCCACGACGCCGGCCGTGACGGTGAGCAGAACAAAATTGGCACCGGAGAAGACTCCGGCCAGGTCTGCGCTAAAGGCGGCTCCGCCGGTCAGTTGTGCGGTGAGTCCGTCAGGAGCAGCCTCGGATATTCCCCCGCGCAGGCTTTCCACCTCCGCGGAGACGGCATCGCCGTCGTCGGCTGCCGCCTGCAGGGTAACCGGAACCAGGCCAACCTGCTTGTTCTCGGACACGATTGGGGGCACCTGCGGCGGGGGGCCCCTCAGCCCCAAGCTCTGCGGCCGCCGCGTTGATGTCAGCTATAGCGGCCTGGTCGGCGTCGGTGAGGGCGCCTCCGTCTTCCCGGGCCACCACGATCAGAGCGGTGGATTCCTGGGCGTCGGGAAATTCCTCCAGGAGTTCATTAACCTGGGTCGTCTGGTACTCCTCGTCCAGGCCGCCCACTGTGGATGCCTCGTTTTCCTGTGCCGGCAAAGCAAAGAGGCCAATGACGACCGCAAGGCTCAGCAGCAGCGTGATCCAGGCCGCTTTGGCCGATTTCACAATCCCTGCGTTCATGTCTGCTCCTGGTGCAATAAAGTATCTCCTCGAAAAAGTATCTCACTTATAGAGATACTTCAACATAGAGTTACGATATGAGGGTGGAGCACAATGATCTGCGGCGGAATATCGTCAAAGGGATCCGCGGCATGGCCTTGGACGGCCAGCGTGTCGCGGACACTTTTGCGCACCGTGAAGGCCTCAATGCAACCGACATGCGGGCACTCACGCTGATCATGGAGGCTGAAACACGACAGGAACCCCTCACGGCCGGCAGGCTCAGCACCCTGCTGGGCACCTCCACGGGAGCGACGACGGCGGTCATCGACCGTCTGGAGCGGATTGGGCATATCCACCGCAACCGCGGCCATGCCGACCGAAGAAAGGTCACTCTGCACTTCGAGCCGCTCGCCATGAAGCTGGCGGCGGCCTATTTCGGCCCCCTGGGAGCCCTCACCGATGATGTCATGAGCCGGTATTCCACTGAGGAACTCGAAACGGTGCTCCGGTTCATGGGCGACATGCGCGAAGCCTATGCTGCCCATCAAGAGGCGCTTGCCTCGCCCCGCACCACCCCGGGCTCGGTCCCGGAACAACACGCACCGTAACGGGTGCCGCACGCGGACCGCAGAAACAGGTAAGCTGATAACCGCCTGCCGGCCAATCCGGCGGCACGCCCTCGTAGCTCAGTAGGATAGAGCGGCCCTCTCCTAAAGGGCAGGTCGTCGGTTCGATTCCGGCCGGGGGCACCACAATCACTGCGGTCCGGCGCTCGTCGGGTTAGCCGCGGACCGCGTCCTCGTCCGAGACCGTCTCCACAGCGAACTGCGTGCCGTGCAGTTCCGCGTACCGGCCGCCCAGCTGCAGAAGTTCAGCGTGGGTTCCCTGCTCGGCGATGCGTCCGCCCTCCACGACAAGGATTCTGTCCGCGTTGCGGATCGTGGAAAGCCGGTGCGCAATGACGACGGCGGTCCGTCCTTCCAGCGCTTCCCCCAGTGCTGCCTGCACGGCTGCTTCCGAGGTGGAATCCAGTGCCGCAGTCGCTTCATCGAGTATGACGATGCGCGGCTGGGCCAGCAGCAGCCGGGCGATGGTCATCCGCTGGCGTTCTCCCCGGAGAGCCGGTAACCCCGCTCCCCCACCATGGTGTCCAGGCCGTCGGGCAGGGACCGGATCAGATCCTCCAGCCTGGCGCGCCGCAGCGCATCCCAGACCTGCTCCTCGCTGGCCCCGGGATTGGCCAGCAGCAGGTTGGAGCGAATGCTCTCATGGAACAGGTGCCCGTCCTGGGTCACCATACCCAGGGCCTGCCGCATGGCGCTGAAGCTGACGTCGCGGACGTCGGTGCCGGAAAAGCGCACCGCTCCGGAATCGACGTCGTACAGCCGGGAGAGCAGTTGGGCAATCGTGGATTTTCCCGCACCCGAGGTCCCGACCAGGGCCACGGTCTGGCCGGGTTCCACCCGGAACGAAATTCCGTGCAGCACTTCCTCGCCGCCGCGCGAATCCAGCACCGCGACATCCTCCAGCGACGCCAGCGACACCTTGTCCGCGGTCGGATACGCGAACCGGACGTCGTCGAACTCCACTCCCAGCGGGCCCTGCGGCACCGGCACCGGGTGTTCCTTCTCCCTGATCAGCGGTTGCAGGTCGAGAATTTCGAAGACCCGTTCAAAGCTCACCACGGCACTCATGATTTCCACCCGTGCGTTCGCCAGTGAGGTCAGCGGAGCGTACAGCCGGGTCAGCAGCAGGGCCAGGGTGACGACGTCGCCGGTGTTCAGGCTTCCGTTGAGGGCCAGATAGCCGCCCAGCCCGTACACCAGGGCCAGGGCGAGGGCCGAAACCAGCGTCAGCGCCGTGACGAACACGGCCTGCATCATGGCCATCTTCACGCCAATGTCGCGCACCCTGGCCGCACGGACGGTAAACTCTTCCGACTCCTGCTCGGGCCGGCCGAACAGCTTGACCAGAGTCGCGCCGGGCGCGGAGAACCGCTCGGTCATTTGTGTGCCCATGGAGGCATTGTGGTTGGCGGCCTCCCGCCGCAGCGCCGCCAGTTTCCCGCCCATCCGGCGGGCGGGGATGAGGAAGACCGGCAGGAGCAGCATGGCCAGGACGGTCACCTGCCAGGACGTGTTCAGCATGACGATCAGGGTCAGGACCAGCGCGACGACGTTGCTCACCACACCTGAGAGGGTTCCGCTGAAGGCCTGCTGCGCACCAATGACGTCGTTGTTGAGCCGGCTGACCAGCGCTCCGGTCCGGGTGCGCGTAAAGAACGCGATGGGCATTTTCTGCACGTGGTCAAACACTGCCGTGCGCAGGTCCAGGATGATCTGCTCCCCAATCCGGGAGGAGAACCAGCGCACAGCCAGCGACACTGCGGCATCGGCAACGGCGACGGCGGCAATCAGCAGCGCCAGCCGGATGACCGTCCCCGCGGCCGAACCGGCGACGATGGCATTAACGACCTCACCGGCCAGGACCGGAGTGGCCACGGCCAGGAAGGCCCCCACCGTGGACAGCAGCACGAATCCGATCAGCTGCTTCTTGTAAGGCGCGGCGAACATGATGATCCGCCGGAGCGTTTCCCGGGAAATCCTGTTCTCGCCGCCCCTGGCCGTGGAGATCTTGTGAAGGGAACTCCAGGCTGCGCCTTCCATGCTCATATTGCCGCCTCCGTTGTATGCAGTCTTTAGTTTAAGCCTCGGCACCGACACTCCATTCCCGCCGAACCTCTCTGCCTCCGTCGAAGCGGCGGGGCGCACCGCCGGGGCGCACCGCCGGGACGGACTCCCGCCGGGAAACAGCACCGGAATCTCAGTCCGGTGTGCCCGGCCCCACATGCAGACCGGAGCCGCTGGTACACTTCCATTCGCCGCACCCGCCCGGGCCGCCGGCATTCAAGGAGAGGTTTCCATGCCCACGGCGCTTCAACCACTGGAAGCTGCGTCCGGCGACGCCGATATGCAGTTTGCCCTTGTGGGGGTGCGCACCGCGGAGCTGAGGGCCGCCGCGGACACCGTTCTGCGGGCGGCGGGCCTGCGGACGCTGCATGTGGAGGACGAAACGGCAGCCATCAAGCTCATCCGGGATCACGACGTCGTCCTGGGTGTGGTGGATTCGGCAATGCTGCGCTCCGCGCTGCCGGAGCAGCTGCGCCGGCTGCGGCAGGAACCTTCCGTCGCCGGCCTCCCGGTGATCCTTTTGTCCGGGAACCAGGACCTGGATGTCGAGGCAATGGTCCAGGTCAACATTACCGACTTCGTTGCGGGCCAGGTACAGGAAACGGATTTGGCCGGCCGGGTGGCCCTGGTCCTCGCCCGCAGCCGGGCGACCCGGAGCCGCAAAGTGGCCGCCGCCAGGCTCCGGGATGACACCCGGGCGATTTCCGCGGCGCTGCGCGGCACCAATGATCCCGAACGCATGGCGGCCCTCGTGGTGCGCGGTCTCGGTGACACGTTCAACGCATGCCATGTCCGGATGGAGACGTTTCCCGGGGACCGCGTCCCCCAGCTGGTGGCCGTCTGGAACCGGTCCGCGCCGGCGGGCGGTCTCCTGCCGATCCCGCTCGAAGAGGCCCAGTGCCTGTGTTCGTCGCTCTGGGAGCGGGAAACCGTGCTGCGGGTGGATGACCACCGCGGCCCCGCTGACCCGGAGGCGCGGATCCTGGCCGCCGCAGGCCCCGCCGAACTCAGTACCTCCGTCTTCGCGCCGCTGGCGCACGGCGACCAGGTCCTCGGCTATATCTGGATCGCCGGCACAACAGGGACGCGGCACTGGACCGGGACCGAACTTTCCCTGATCCAACATGTCTGCGGAAACCTCGCCCACGGTCTGGTGCAGGGACACCTCATCACGGCGCAGCGGGAAGTGCTGTCCCGGCTGCGGGAACTGGACAAGGCCAAAACGGATTTCGTGGCCACCGTAAACCATGAGCTGCGGACGCCGCTGACCTCAATTACCGGGTACCTTGAGCTGATGCTTGACGGTTCCGCCGGTGACGTTCCTCCACACATGGTGCAGATGCTGAACATTGTGGGACGCAACGCAGCGCGGCTGAACCAGCTGATTTCAGACCTGCTGACCATTTCCCGCAGCGACGCCCGGACCAGTCTTGCCGTCGAGGAAATCGATGTGGCCGCCCTGCTGGGAACGGTGGCGGCCGCCCTGGCACCGGCCGCGGCAGCAAACGGAATCACGGTGCAGCTGAGTCCGGTGACGGCACCGCTCCTCGTCGAAGGGGACAAGGCGCAGCTGGAGCAGGTCTTCACGAACCTGCTCTCCAACGCGGTGAAATTCACGGCCCGCGGAGGGACGGTGAGGGTGCTTACCGATGCGGTCACCACGGATTCCGGCCCGCAGATCCGGATCCGGATTGCGGACACCGGCATCGGAATCCCGGAGGCGGACATCCCGAAGCTGTTCCGGCGGTTCTTCCGCGCATCCAACGCCACGGCGGCGGCGATTCCCGGTACGGGGCTCGGCCTGGCAATCGTGCAGGACATCGTCCTGCAGCACGGCGGCGAACTGGACATCGACTCCGTGATGGGCCGGGGCACCACGGTCACCGTCCAGGTTCCGGCGCGGCGCTAGCCGGATCTCCGCCGCAGCGCGTTCACACGGAAATCCGCTCCGGAAACGCATAGCAGTTCAAGGTCGTGCCGCGGCTGAAGCCCACCAGGGTCATTCCGGCGTCGGCGGCCAGCTCCACCGACAGTGACGACGGTGCGCTGACTGCGGCCAGTACCGGGATTCCGGCCAGCTGGGCTTTTTGCACCAGCTCGAAGGAAGCCCGTCCGGAGACCTGCAGAACGGTTCCGCGCAGCGGAAGCCTGCCGGACCGCAGAGCCCAGCCCACCACTTTATCCACGGCGTTGTGCCGGCCAACGTCTTCACGCAGGCACAGCAGCTCGCCATCGGCAGTGAACAGCCCTGCGGCGTGGACTCCGCCGGTCCGGTCAAAGACCGCCTGGTTCCCGCGGAGCTGTTCCGGCAGCGCCGCCAGCACCGAAAGAGGGACCCGCACGTCGTCAGCGCCGAGGGAGAAGTGGGAGGACTTCCGCACCGCTTCGATGGATGCCGTTCCACAGATGCCGCACGAGCTCGAGGTGTAGACGTGCCGCTCCATGGAGGTGTCGGGAAGCGCCGTCCCGGGCCGCAGCTGCACGTCCACCACGTTGAAGGTCTGCTGCCCGGAATCGTCGACGCCCGCACAGTAGCGCAGGCTGATCAGCTGCCCCGCTTCCCAAATGATGCCCTCGGAGACCAGGAACCCGGCGACGAGGTCAAAGTCGTCGCCGGGAGTCCTCATGGTGACGGTGAAGGAGCGGCCGCCGATGCGAATCTCCAGCGGCTCCTCGCCGGCCAGCACGTCTTCACGCTTGGTGACTGTTCCGTCCGTCCGGAATTTCGTAATCCGTCCGCGCCGGGTGACCCGTCCCATTTCCGTCTCCTTAACTGCCTGCCGGTTCAACTGCCTGCCGGTTCGCTTGCCGGTTCCGCTTTAGGCCCAGGCCCCATCTAAACGCAGCGCTTGGGCCTGCACCATCCCCCGCGGGCTTAGTGTGCCGGAGGTTCGTTTACGGTCCAGGGCAGCGGCAGCGCCGTGACCGCTTCGTCCTTGGTGCATCCGGCTTCAGGAATCACCATGATGGCGTCCGCGTCCGCGATACCGCGCAGCATGCCCGAACGGAAGTAGGTCGAGGGTACGGCCCGCCCGTTTGCGATCCGGCACGGCACCAACCGGGTCCGTCCGGGAAGCGGTTCGATGTCCACTCCCGCCAGGACATGCCGCTCCGGGGACAGCGGCGCCCCGCGCAGCCCGTCCAACAGCGGAGACAGCACGGTGAACACCGCCATCATGGCCGCGAGCGGATTGCCGGGCAGGGCTACGAGCAGCCGGCCGTCGGGAAGGCGCGCCAGCATGGTCGGATGTCCCGGGCGCATAGCGATGCCGTTGATGAGCATTTCCGCGTCCATGTCTTCCAGCGCCTGACGCAGATGGTCGGCCTCGGACCGGCCGGTGCCGCCGGTGGTGATGAGGACGTCCCCGGAAGACATGGCAATGGACGTTTCATCCGTCGCATCGGTGCTCAGGGCCGCCACCACGTCCTCATAGCGGTCGGAAAGGCGCCTGACAACGTCCATGCGTCCACCGAGCATGGTCACCAGCTGCGGCAGCTGCGGCCCAAAGGTGTCCCGCACCTGGCCGGACTCCGGCAACCCGTACTCGATGACTTCATCGCCGGTGAGCAGCAGGGACACACGGGGCGCACGGAGCACCGGCAGGGTGTCGTGCCCGCACACCGCGGCCAGGGCGATATGTGCCGGATTCAGCAGTGTGCCGCGCCGGATCGTCACTTCCCCGGCCGCGGCTTCTTCCCCCGCGGGGCGAATGTGCTCCCCGGTCCGGGGTTCGTCACTGCGGGCAGAACTACTGGGGGAAAGCACCGGGCTCTCCCTTCAGAGAGCTCCCCGCTCTCGGAGCGCAGCACGCTGTCGGCCCCGGCGGGAATCACACCGCCGGTCAGGATGGCGACTGCCTGGCCCGGCTGCAGCGGAAGGCGGCCGGACTCCTTGTGAATCTGCCACCGCTCCGTTTGCGGCTCCTGCTGTGACACCAGCTGCCAGGGCGCAGGACCGGCCACGGCCCAGCCGTCCATCGCGGACGAGGCATAGTGCGGGACCGGCTGCAGCGCGGTGGCGTCCTCGGCCAGGACCTGGCCCAGCGCCTCGGCCAGGGGCACCGTTTCGTAGGGCAGCGGGCGGCCGGCCGAGAAGCCAGGCTGCGCGCCTGGGCCCAGGGAGAGTTGGGCTGCAGCGGCAGTATCACGGGAGTGGAATTGTCAGTTGTCATTGGGGTCTCCGGTTTCGCCGTAGTTCCTGCATTCGCGTGAGGCCACGCGCATCGCTGCGCCCATGGCGACGGCGTCGTCTGCCTGGCCGCTGCCTGCCGCCAGTCCGGCTGCAAATCCGGCTACGAAAGTAGTCAGCGGAGCAGCGGGCCGGACCACTGAATGTGCCGCATCTGAGGCCAGCTTGAGCACTGCCCCGACATCCACCGCCGTTCCTTCCAGCTCCAAGGCGGTCAGCAGCCTGCCGCACCACGCCTCGAGTTGTTCTTCCTGGCTTGCCATTTCATGCTCCTCTGCTGGCTTTCCCACGCGCCGCTGCGGGCCTTACCTGTCTTGGGGCGGGCCGGGTTCCACCGACCACCGCCGGGCGTCGTCCCAGGTGTCAACATCCGCTGTGCTGTGGGCTGGCACCGCAACGTCCCTCCACTGCACCCTAGCAAGGAGCCTCTTCATCGAAAGATTTTCCAAACCCGCAGGCCTGTCGTACTGTTCCACTGCATCCCGGAGGTCAGCGCTTCGGTACAGTGCGGCCAGCGGCTGTGCCCGGCCTGACCCGTCAACTGCCAGCAGGGACCGGACCGGCCGGCCGGGTGCCGCGGGACCGGCGGAACCGTCCGACCCGGCTGCCGCCAACAGTGCCGTAACGGCCGCGGAGACGAACGGCATGTCGCAGGCCAGCACCAGAGTCCACTCCGGCGGGATCCGCCGGTGCGCAGCATCATGTGCCGCCAGTGCGGCCCATGCCGCTGCCACCCCTGCCGCCGGTCCGGAGAACGGCGGGTCCTCCCGCACCAGCAGGGCTCCGGCGCCGGCATCTCCGAGAGCCGCAGCCAGGCTTTCCGGTCCCGCGACAGCCACCGTGGATGCAGCCGCCGCAGCGGTGAGCGTAATGTCAAGCAGAGTACGGCCGGACGACCGGAACAGCGCTTTCGGTGTTCCGCCCAGGCGTGAGGACCGCCCGCCGGCCAGGATAATGGCATTAAAGCCGGGGACGCTGCGGCAGGGCGGCACTGCCCGGGGCGCAGGCATCAGGCGGCTGTGCCGGCGTCAAGGAACTGGTTCCACTGGGGTGCCGGACGCTCAAGTTCCCGGATCTGCCACCGTGCCCCGCGCGGCGGCTGGGGCAGGAACCGCAGCTGCCATCCGAGTTGGCTGAGGGTTCTGTCACCCTTGGCATTGTTGCAGCGCAGGCAGCATGCGACCATATTCTCCCAGCTGTCCGCTCCGCCCCGTGATTTCGGAAGGACGTGGTCCACCGTCGAGGCCGCCTTTCCACAGTAGGCGCACTGGTGGCTGTCGCGGCGCAGGACCCCGCGCCGGGTGGCTGCGGTACCTTCCCGAAAGGGGATTTTTACATACCGGTGCAGCAGGATCACGGACGGGCGCGGCAGAATCTCGGTGGGGCCAACCACCGGGTCGCCGCTCTCCGCGACGACGCTGGCCTTGCCCGAGAGCACCAGCACCAGGGCCCGGCGGAAGCTCACAACCGCCAGCGGCTCGTAGCCAGCATTCAACACGAGAGTGCGCATGCACGTTCCTCTTCGCATGCCGGTCCGCCGGAGGAACAGCCCGGGAGCACCCCGCCGGCGGAGGAGGACGATACTTCGAATGATAGAGAAAGAGTATGCCCCGATCCGGATCTTGGCCATTTCCGGTGGCAGCGCCGGGTTCGAACAGCTCAAGGGTTCTTCCCGAAGGAAGAACCCTTGACGGCCGGGGTGAACCGGCTGTACAGCTGGTGGCCCGGCGCCTAGCCGACCCGGATGTACACTCCTCCGGAGCCCAGCTCGGCCGGTGCAACGACGGTGGAATTGCCGTTGAATCCGCCGTGGATGGCCTGGCCGTTGCCGATGTAAACGGCTATGTGGGCCATGCCCATGCCGCCGTCGGCGTAGTAGATCAGGTCGCCGGGAACGGCCTGCGACGCGCTCACGGTGCTGCCCAGCGACAGGTACCCTGCGGGCCAGTCGTGGAAGCTGATGCCGGCTGCAGCAAGCGAGTTCGTGGCCAGCATGGTGCAGTCCTGCGATACGCCGAGCTGTGCGTAGGCTGCCGCGGCGATGATGGCTGCGGTCCCCGACGCTGCGGCGGGGGCTTCCTGCTGGACGGCAGCGGATGCCGTGGACGCCGCGGGAGCCGCGGTTTCCGAGGCCGGAGCCGTGGTCTGCGCTGCGGCGTCCAGCCCGGCACTGTTCTGCGCCTGGACCGCGATCTGCGGCGCCGCTTCCGGGGCTTGGATGACGCCGGCGGCTGCCGGACGGTCGAAGTTCACCGTGGCGGTTTCGGGAACGGTCAGCGGTGCGGCGGCGGACAGATCGAGGGTGCTGGTCTGGACGTCGCGCACCGGTTCGGTTCCGGAGGCGTTGGCGGCGACGCCGGTGCTCAGGACGAGTCCCGAGGCGGCGACGACGACAGCTGCCTGGCGGCCGACGGTTCCGGCGTTGGCCGTGACGGCCTGGGCCAGGGCAGTCAGGGGCGCGGTGCGTTCTACCGGCGCCCGGTGGCGGGCGCGCTCAATTGATGATGACATGCGGGGGCGGTCTCCGTTATCTGGCAGCTGGACTTAGCTGACGCGGACGAAGCTGGCTCCGCCGAGGTAGGAGAGCGGGTGCAGCACGGTGTTCATGCCGTCGAAGCCGCCGCTGATGACCTGGCCGTTGCCCACATAGATGGCGACGTGGCCGGCGGTGATGACGAGGTCGCCGGGCTGGGGCGAGCCAACAACAGAGCCGTACGCGTAGAACTGTCCCGGTGCGAGGTCGCCAACGGACTTGCCGACGGAACGCAGTGCCTTCTCGACCATGGCGGTGCAGTCCTGGGCAACGCCGATCTGGCTGTAGGCGGAGGCCACGAGGGCGGCACCTACGCCGCTGGCCACGGGGGCCGGAGCGGGAGCGGGTGCGGCCGGTGCCGGTGCCGGCGTAGTGGCTGCGGGCGCTGCGGCCGGTGCGGTGTAAGCGTTGGTGCTCACGGCGGCCTGCTGGGTCTGCACGGCTGCGGCCTGCTGGGCCTGGGCCTGCTGGGCCTGGGCCTGCTGGGCCTGGGCAGCTGCCTCTTCCTGTGCAACTGCGGCGGCGGCGGCAGCAGCTTCTTCGGCCGCAACCTGTGCGCGGTAGTCGGCGCCGGAAACCGAGGAAACGGACTCAAGCGTTGCCAGTTCGAACGGTGCCTGCGCCGAAACGGACACGGCACCCGTGGAGGTGACCGCACTCAGCGGAGTGGCTTCGAGGGCCTGGCGGTCGGTGTTGACGGCGGCCTGGGCGGGCAGGCCCGCTGCGAGGACGAGGCCGGAAGCGGCGACGACGACGGCGGCCTGGCGGCCAAGGGTTCCAGCGTTGGAAGTAACGGCCCGGGACAGTGCTGAAATTGGGCTCGTCTGAGTGGTGGCCGCGCGACGGCGGCCGTGAGCTACTGATGACACAAGTTTGCCTCTCCCAATGCCTGCGAGGTGAGCTGTCGGATTCGGATGGGAGTCACCCGGCTGCTGGACCGTTGGGCCCGTGCAACTTAACCCCTAGGGCTTCTTGCGAAGCCCGAATGTGGTTCCCCCGCCTCTGCCATGCGATGTAGCGAACGGATCTCAAACAGTGGCAGAGCTCGGCGATCTGTTCGAGAGTGCCCGATCTTTGGCCGATCAGGCACGAGGACGAGCGTACAACATGATTTGCTTAATGTCACGTTCCGGTCACGGAATGATTATCCTGCGGTCACAACCAGCCGAGCGGATCGACAACTTCGCCGTTAACCATGACCTCAAAGTGCAGGTGGCAGCCCGTGGAGGCACCCGTTGTGCCGCTGGCACCCACCAGGTCTCCGCGCTCCACAGAGGCCCCCACGCCGACTGCGAGGTTGGACATGTGGTTGTAGGTGGTTTCCACGCCGTTGCCGTGGTCCACGACCACCCGGTTCCCGCCGCCGCCGTCGTGCCAGCCGGCAAACGTCACGGTGCCGGATGCGGCAGCCGTGACAGCGGTGCCGCATGCTGCGGCAAAGTCCTGGCCGCGGTGCAGTTCGCCGGCACTGCCGGTGATGGGGCTGACGCGGTAACCGAAGCCCGATGTCTGGACCAGGTCGGCGGCCAGCGGAGTGGCGAGGGTGCCCCTCGCGGCACCCGCGGCAATCTCCGTGCCCGACGCCACGACGACCTGGCGCAGCTTGGCGTCCGGGTCGAACTTGCTGGTCAGGGCCGCCCGCTCGAAGTCAACGCTGGCGTTGGGATCAGCGGAAACCACTGCTTCCTCAACTGCTGCGGGCTGCATCTCCTGGACGGGCTCGCTGACTGCGGCCGTGGTGGGCAGCGCCACGGTAAGGATTAAGCCGGAGGTCGCTGCGGTGATGGCGACCTTCTGGGCTGCATCACCGATGGAGCCCGATGTGGTTTCAGCCCGGCGCCGGCCGGACGGCTGGCCGTTCCGGGGGCGTGCGGCAGGAGCCGGAGCTGACGCGCGGCGCCTGCCCGGGGCAGCATGCTTCGACAAGATATACCTCTCTCATATGCCTGCGAAGTTAGCTGTCGGATTCGAGTAGAGAAAAACTCGGCCCCGCACTCGGCACAGGCTGCGGCTACGCAGCAGTGTGTGCTGATGCTGGAGGCTTCACCCCAAGGCAGCCGCAGCTGCCAGTTGATGGGTCCTCCGCCCCTGCCTGAACGGTCTGTAGTTCCGGGCCAGTGGCAGGGTTCGGCGGAAGACCCGGATAACGGTGCTATTTCAACGTCAGTAAGTCACTATAAGGGAAGATGGCCAAAAGAGACCATTCCGTTATCCGGCGGTGGATACAAACACGTGGGAGGCCACCTCGGGAGGAAGCTCGAGGGCCCCATCGATGCCCGGCACGCGCACCGAGATGTAGCCTGCCACGACCTCTGCGGTGAGCTGGGCGCCGGGGCGCAGCCCCGCCTCGTCCAGCTGGGTCAGCAGCTCCGGTTCCACCTGCACCGGCTCGGCGAGCCGGACCAGCGTCAGCTTCGTTCCGGGCACGGCGGCCGCCACGGCGGCAACAAGATTCGTGACTCCCTGGTGGAACAGTGCGGCAGGCGTGCCGCCAATTTCTTCCAGCCCCGGGATGGGGTTGCCGTACGGAGACTCGGTGGGGTGGTCCAGCAGCTCATACAGCCGCCGTTCAACCCGCTCGCTCATGACGTGTTCCCACCGGCAGGCCTCGTCGTGGACATAGGCCCAGTCCAGGCCGATGACGTCGGCCAGCAGCCGTTCGGCCAGCCGGTGCTTGCGCATTACCTCGGTGGCGCGGCGCCGGCCCAGTTCGGTGAGCTCCAGGTGCCGGTTGCCGGAAACCACGACGAGCCCGTCCCGTTCCATCCGGCCGACCGTTTGGGAAACCGTTGGTCCGGAGTGCCGCAGCCGTTCTGCGATCCGGGCCCGGAGAGCGACAATGTTCTCTTCCTCGAGCTCCAGGATGGTGCGCAGATACATCTCGGTAGTGTCGATGAGGTCCGTCATGACAGGCCGCTCCTATTACTCGTGCGGAAGAAGAGTCGTGCGAAAGATTCAGGAGATCAACAGCGGACGCCGCCGCCGGAGGTCATTATTGCCCCTTACGTTAGCTTATTTGTACAGAGTGCAGATAATCCCGCTTCCCCGCCCGGCAGCCCGCAACCGCCGGTCACGAATGGCTGGCGGAACGGCCCGTGGGGCAGAATGGAAAGGCACATCAGAGCACCCTGCCTACCGCTTGGAGCGATTACCCATGAGCGAAACCGCCTCGCTTAAGATTCCCGCTGAACTGCTTCCACAGGACGGCCGGTTCGGAGCCGGCCCTTCCAAGGTACGTCCGGAGCAGATGGAGGCCCTGGCACGTGCCGGCGCCCACCTGCTGGGCACCTCGCACCGGCAGGCTCCCGTCCGGAACCTCGTGGGGAGCATCCGCGAGGGACTTTCGGCCCTGTTCCGTGCCCCCGAGGGCTATGAGGTCGTGCTCGGCGTCGGCGGATCCACTGCTTTCTGGGATGTGGCCTCGTTTGGCCTGGTGGAGAACAAGGCCCAGCACCTGTCCTTCGGAGAGTTTGGTTCCAAGTTCGCAGCCGCCACCAACAAGGCACCGTTCCTGTCCGGCTCCTCCATTATTAAGGCAGAGCCCGGCACGCGACCCGAGCCGGTGGCCGAGGCCGGCGCCGATATTTATGCCTGGCCCCAGAACGAGACCTCGACCGGCGTCGCCGCCCCGGTGCGCCGCGTGCAGGGGGCCGACGACGGTGCCCTGGTCCTGGTCGACGCCACTTCCGCTGCGGGCGGGCTGTCCGTGGACCTGGCCGAGAGCGACGTCTATTATTTCGCGCCGCAGAAGAACTTCGCCTCCGACGGCGGACTGTGGCTGGGCATGTTCTCCCCGGCCGCCCTTGAACGGGCCGCGCGGATCAATTCCTCGGACCGGTGGATTCCGGACTTCCTGAACCTCCAAACAGCCATCGACAACTCGAAGCTGAACCAGACCTACAACACGCCGTCACTGGCTACTCTGGTGACCCTGAATGCCCAGGTTCAGTGGCTGAATGCGAACGGCGGCCTGGACTTCGCCGCCGCCCGCACGGCGGACTCGGCGGGCAGGATCTACTCCTGGGCCGAGGCCTCTGCGGTGGCCACGCCGTTTGTGACGCGGCCCGAAGACCGGTCCAACGTCATTGCCACCATTGATTTTGACGACAGCATTGATGCCGCGGCCATCGCGAAAACCCTGCGCGCCAACGGCGTGGTGGATGTGGAACCGTACCGCAAACTTGGCCGCAACCAGCTGCGTATTGCCACCTTCGTGGCGATTGAGCCGGACGACGTCAGCGCCCTGCTCCGCTGCATCGACTACGTTATCGAGAATTCCTAGCCGCTACCGAGAACTTCCAGCCGCGCCGCGGTCCGCTCCCTGTGGGCCCGGTCCATGCCTGCAGGACCAGACGGACCCGGACGCTACACAGTGTCCGGGTCCTGCTCCGTTTCGCTGGTGGACAGGTGCAGCCGCCGGGGACGGGTACGGTCGTAGGAGATGCGCAGGTGATGGGACCGCCAGGCCCAGATGAATCCCAGGACGGCGGTGATGATCCCTGACGCAGCAGCGACGCCCAGACTCCAGCGCGGGCCGAAGCTGTTGGAAACCCAGCCCACCAGCGGGGCGCCCAGCGGCGTGCCGCCCATAAAGATGGCGAAGTACAGCGCCATCACCCGTCCGCGCATCACGGGGGTGGTTGTCGTCTGGACATAGGCGTTGGCGCTGGTCATCAGGGTCAGGGCGAACAATCCCACCGGAACCAGGGAGAGAGCAAACCACAGCAGGGTCGGAGCGGCAGCGGCCACCAGGCAGGAAACACCGAAGGCGCCGGCGGCTCCGAAAATGAAACGCAGCCGGGGTTTGTCCCGCCGTGCGGAAAGCAGCGCTCCCGCCACGGAACCCACCGCCATCACCGAGTTCAGCAGGCCAAAGACTCCGGCGTCCTGCCCGAACTCGGTGCGGGCCATCGCAGCAATGTACACCGCGAAGTTCAGCCCGAACGTCCCGACAATAAAAACGGCCAGCATCACCATCATCAGATCCGGCCGGCGGCGGACGTACCGCAGCCCCGCGCGGATGCGTCCCTTGCCGGGGGCAGCCTTGGGCAGGACCCGCAGCTCGCTGCTGCGCATCTTGAGCAGGGCCAGCACCATCGCGGCGAAGGTGAACGTATTGATCAGGAAAACCCAGCCCGGGCCCACCGCGACAGTAAGCAGGCCGGCCGCGGCGGGGCCCACCAGGCGTGCGCCGTTGAAGGACGCGCTGTTCAGTGCGACGGCGTTGGGCAGGTCGGTTTCTCCGACGACTTCCGATACGAAGCTTTGCCGGGCCGGCGCGTCCACCGCTGACACCACACCAAGTGCCAGCGCGAAGGCATATACGTGCCAGAGCTGCGCCTCGCCGGACAGCACCAGCACGCCCAGGCCCAGGCCCAGCGCGGCCATGGCGACCTGGGTGAAAAGCAGCACCTTGCGGCGGTTGTAGGTGTCTGCGATCAGGCCCGCCCACGGAGCCAGCAGCAGCTGCGGGCCAAGCTGCAGCGCCATGACGATTCCCATCGCCGCGGCATCCTGGTTAGTGAGGATGTCATACACCAGCCAGTCCTGGGCGGTCCGCTGCATCCAGGTGCCGATATTGGACACCAGGGCACCCAGAAACCAAATGCGGTAGTTGAAGAGCCTAAGCGAACGGAACACAGGTTACCGCCGACCTGTGAAACACTGACTATCCCCTGCCCCCGGCACTGTCCTAGTCCTCCGGCGTTCCGTCCCCGTGCGTTGCTGTTCCGCCGTCGCCGGCATCGCCGCCGGAGCTCCCTCCGCCGGCGGCCCCGGCCAGTGCGTCCGCCCGTTCCTGTGCCTCGGCGGCTTCCTCCGCTGCAACGTCTTCGGGCCGCACCCGCTCGGACCACGGCACCCACTCCGGAGCCATAACAGCGTTCTCCGAGGGCAACAGCCCCACTTCACAGACTGTTGCCACTTTGCCGCGCGGCACGCGCGCGACCGTGGCATACCACTGCCATCCGTTGTAGCCGGGCCGGAGCGCTTCAAATCGGTGCGTGACCAGGCGTTCCGCGTCGGCGGCAGCCCCCGCGTAAGGACCAATCTGGTCCGCCGGAACCACTTCGAGCAGTCCGGCCCGCGCCGTTTCCACGGCCGCAGCCAGTACGGCATCCGGTTTGGACGGACGGCGCGGTGCCCGGCGGGGGGCCTTGGCAGCGGGCGCGCCGGAGGGGGTCCCGCCGGCGGATCCGGATTCAGCCGGTGACGGGTGCCCCGCAGCAGTGTCGGAAGATGATGTTGCGCTCATGGTCATGCAGCAACTCCGCCTTATACGTCCAGGTCGTCGGCAACGGCACGCAGGACGGCCGCCACCTTGGTGGCATGTTTCTTGTCGGGATAGCGGCCCTTGCGCAGGCCGTTCGAGACTGCATCCAGCAGTTTAATCAGGTCTTCGGTAATGACGGCCATGTCGTCGGCGCTCTTGCGGGTGGCCCGCGCCACCGACGGGGGGGCCTCCAGGATCCGGGCAGAGAGGGCCTGCGGTCCCCGGCGTCCGTCGGCCACGCCGAACTCCATCCGGGTTCCCGGCTTCACCTCAGTGACACCGGCGGGAAGGGCCGAGGCGTGCAGGAATACTTCCTGCCCCTCGTCCGTGGCCAGAAACCCAAAACCTTTACCAGTGTCGAACCACTTGACCTTGCCGATGGGCACTTCGGTTACCTCGTTCTTAGCTGTTGAGTGCGGCAGCAGGAGCTGCCGCAGTGTTCTGCCACCCGCGGCACCTGCCGTGTGCCGGAAAGCAGGGCCCCGGTGCTCCCGGAGACACCAGGCTGTTCCGGACACTCCGGGCCATTCCAGATACTACGGCAGTGATACTACGGGGAAGTCTCTTCCCTTTAGAATATCCCGCCCGGGTATTCCTTCCCCGTGCCGGGCCTTTGGGCCGGGCCGTTTCCGCTGTTAGCGTTAAGCGCCATGGACACCCGCACATCTTCCGCCGGCCGAACGCCGCACCGAACGGCACCCGAGGGGCCGCGGTGGCGCCGGATCCTCACCGGGACTGCTGCCCTGCTTGCAGTCGTCGGGTTGCTGTGCCTTGCCGCGGTGGTCCTGTCCGGCCTCCGCTCGGAGAGCATCTGGCCCGGCTTTGCCGCTGGCGCCTTCTACCTGCTGCCGGTGGCGTTCCTCCTGATGGCAGGCCTAATAATTGACGGAATCCGCCGCAGGCGACGCGGCTGATCAGTCCGTTTTGGTGCCCCGTCGGGTAACGTGGAGACGATGTCCGCGATCCGAGCTTTAGCCGAAGATCTAGCTGCACGCAGCGATGACCAGCTGCGTGAATTGCTTGCGGCCAGACCGGACCTGATCCTGCCCCCGGTGCCCGATTTCCAGGCCCTCGCGGCACGGGCCTCCACCCGGATCAGCGTCCAGCGCGTACTGGAAAAACTCACCTCCCCGGAACTTCAGGTCCTGGAAGCGGTCGACCTGACCACCAACGAGGATTCCCACCTCAGCACCACTGCATCATGGCTGAAGAGCGCCATTGCCGGTTCGACCATCAAAGCGCTGGATTCCATCCTCAACCACCTGCATGCCCTGGCCCTGCTGCGCCGGGCCACGCCGCACCCCGGCGCGCCGAAGGCCGATGCGAGCCGGCGGTTCTACCTTCCGGTCGCTGTTCTGGGCGAGGCGCTGGGAGCATATCCGGCCGGTTTGGGCCGCCCGTATTCCACCCTCGCCGTCCAGCAGCCCGAATTCGGCCAGCGGCTGGTCGGGATCGTGGAAGGGCTGCGCCGGACCGGTATCGCCATGGAACGGGCCGATACCCCCGTGACGGCAGCGCATTCCCTGCACCATCTGGTGTCGGATCCGGCCGGGTGGGCCGCGCTAATGGCCGATGCCCCGCCCCAGACGCTGGACCTGCTGCGCCGCTTCAAGTACTCCCCCGTCGGGGCCATTCCCAAGAAGGCCGCCATGGGCCGGGCCGTACTGGATAATCCGTCCCCCACCCCGGTGGAGTGGCTGATGGCCCGCGGCCTGCTTGTCCCCCTGGATGCGCTGCACGTCGAACTTCCGCGGCCGGTGGGGCAGGCCTCCCGCGGTCACGTGATCGTTTCCGATTTCAAACTCCAGCCGCCGGCGCCGGTGACGCGAAGAGTGCCGGACAGCGTCCGCGACAACGCGGCTTTTGGAGCAGTGGCGGAAACCCTCCGCCTGGTGACGGAGCTGCTGGCCGCGGCTAAATCCACACCCATCAGCACGCTCAGGTCCGGCGGAGTCGGCGTAAGGGAAGTGCGGCGGGTTTCGGAAGTCCTGCGCATCGATGCTCCCGCCACGGCGTGGCTGCTGGAACTTGCCGCCCTGTCCGGCTTGCTGTCACTGGACGTGACCACGTCCCGCTGGTGCGCCACCGAAGGGACCTGGCTGACCCTGGACCGGCATGAGCAGTGGAAGCAGCTGGCCCGGGCCTGGCTGGACGCCGACCGGGCGCCGTCGCTCGTCGGCAGCCCGCTTCCGGGCGGCGGAGCGGTTAATGCGCTGGGCGCCGAAGCGTCCCGTCCCGATGCGCCCCTGGTCAGGCAGCGGGCACTGGGAATGCTCGCACAGCTGGCTGCGGAAGACGCGGGCGAAAGCGGCACTACCGGAGCTTTGGACACGGAGGCGCTCGTCAGCTCCCTGACCTGGCACCAGCCCCGGCTCCAGCGGAGGTTCGCGCGTCTGGTTCCGGGCATCCTGAAAGAAGCAGCCCAGCTGGGCCTGCTCGGTTCAGGTGCGTTGACCGATCTGGGGGCCGCCGTCGCTGCCGGGGACTGGGACGGCGCCGCGCAGCGCCTGCGCGATGCCCTGCCGGAGCCGCTGAACGCCTTCCTGCTGCAGGCCGACCTGACCGCCGTTGCTCCGGGATATCTGGAACCGGGGGTTGCGCGGCGTCTGGCGTCCATTTCCGACGCCGAGGGCCAGGGCCCGGCGGCCATTTACCGGTTCTCCGCGGCCTCCGTCCGCAGGGCGCTGGACAGCGGACAGGATGCCGCCGGCATCCTCGAATTCCTGCACCGGCACTCCGCCACGGAAGTTCCCCAGCCGCTGAAGTACCTTGTGGAGGACACCGCGGCCCGGTATGGACGGCTCCGGGTGGGGGCAGCGGCGTCCTACCTGCGCAGCGACGACGAAGAAGGTTTGTCCGGTTTGCTTGCCGACCCGCGCACCGCGTCCCTGGGCCTGGTGCGTCTGTCGCCCACCGTCGTCGGCTCCGTGGCCAGTGCCCAGGAGCTCTCCTATGCCCTGCGCGAGCTTGGCTATTCCCCGCGCTGGAAGGCCGTGCCCGCCCGGTGGCCGGTTCGCACGCGCACCCCGTAACGGTGGCGCCGTCGTCCAAGACCCGCCTGAACCCCTGGGAACTGACCGACGACGACGTCGCGAACCAGCTGGCGGCGCTGAGGGGTGAAGGTCCGCCGGTGGCCGGCCGCGCCGAGAGCCAGCCGCTGGTCGGCCTGGAGATCCTGCGCGAGGCCATCCGCACCCGCAGCTCGGTCCGAATGGGTGTGGTCGACGGCCAGGGGAATCAGCGACAGGAAATTTTCGTTCCCTTATCAGTCACCGACGGGCGGGTGCGGGTCTTCGATCCGCGCCGGGAGGTGGAACGAGTGGTGTCGGTGCACCGAATTATGGACGTGGAAATAGTGGAGGATACCCCGGCACATGGCTAACGGACCGTTGATTGTCCAAAGTGATAAGACCATTTTGCTGGAGGTGGACCATGAGCAGGCCACCGAGGCCCGGCATGCCATCGCGGCTTTCGCCGAGCTGGAGCGTGCCCCGGAGCACATCCACAGCTACCGGCTGACTCCGCTGGGACTGTGGAACGCCCGGGCCGCAGGGCTCGACGCCGAGCAGGTACTGAATACGCTGCTGAATTACTCCCGCTTTCCGGTGCCGCACTCGCTGCTGGTGGACATTGAGGAAACGATGTCCCGCTACGGAAGGCTGCGCCTGGAAAAGGACCCGCAGCACGGTCTTGTGCTGCGCACCAACGATTACCCGGTGTTGGAGGAAGTCCTCCATGCCAAGAAAATCCAGCCCCTGCTGGGCCCGCGGATCGACGGCGAAACCGTAGTGGTGCAGTCCGCCATGCGGGGCCAGCTCAAGCAGCTGCTGCTGAAGCTCGGCTGGCCGGCGGAGGACCTGGCCGGCTACATTGACGGCACGCCGCATCCGATCCTGCTCAACGAGGACGGCTGGAGCCTGCGCCCGTACCAGAAGCTGGCCACGGAGAACTTCTGGGCCGGCGGCTCCGGCGTCGTCGTCCTGCCCTGCGGTGCGGGCAAGACCCTGGTGGGCGCGGCCGCCATGGCCACCAGCTCCACCACCACCCTGATCCTCGTCACGAACACCGTCTCGGCCCGGCAGTGGAAGGATGAGCTGCTTCGGCGCACCTCCCTGACCGAGGACGAAATTGGCGAATACTCCGGCGCCGTGAAGGAAGTCCGGCCGGTCACCATCGCCACCTACCAGGTGCTGACGCTCAAGCGGGGCGGCCTGTATCCGCATATGGAACTGCTGGATGCGAACAACTGGGGGCTGATCATCTACGACGAGGTGCATCTGCTGCCCGCGCCGATCTTCCGGATGACCGCTGACCTGCAGGCCCGGCGCAGGCTGGGGTTGACCGCCACTCTGGTGCGCGAAGACGGCCGCGAGGGCGAGGTCTTCTCGCTGATTGGCCCCAAGCGCTACGACGCCCCGTGGAAGGATATTGAGGCGCAGGGCTACATTGCTCCGGCCGAGTGCATCGAGGTCCGGGTGGATCTGCCCCGGGATGAGCGGGTGGCCTATGCCATGGCAGAAGACGGGGACAAATACCGGCTGTGTTCGACGTCGGAGACCAAGACCGGCGTCGTCGAACAGCTGGTGCGCCGCCACACCGGCGAGCAGACCCTGGTGATCGGGCAGTACCTGGACCAGTTGGATGAACTGGCCGAACGCCTGGACGCACCGGTCATCAAGGGCGACACTCCGGTGAAGGAACGCCAGCGGCTCTTCGGGGAATTCCGGGAGGGCAGGCTGAACACCCTGGTGGTGTCCAAGGTTGCCAACTTCTCCATCGACCTGCCCGAGGCTTCCGTGGCCATCCAGGTCTCCGGTTCCTTCGGCTCCCGCCAGGAGGAAGCCCAGCGGCTGGGCCGGCTGCTGCGCCCCAAGGCGGACGGCAGGGCCGCCCACTTCTACACCGTGGTGGCCCGGGACACCCTGGACCAGGACTTCGCTGCCAAGCGGCAGCGGTTCCTCGCAGAGCAGGGCTACGCCTATTCCATCCTCGATGCCACTGACATTGAAAAGCCGGTGTAGCAGGGCTTGAACGGAGGTCCGGCACCATGGAAGCTTTGTGGATTCATCCGGCCTACCTACAGACAACGCCCAGCTAAATGTAAGAAAGTGGGATAGTGAATAAATCTTCCGGACCCGAAGCCCGTCTCCTTGTAGTGGACGATGAGCCCAATATTCGCGAACTCCTTTCCACGTCCCTGCGCTTTGCAGGGTTCGACGTCGTGGCTGCCGCCAACGGCCGCGAGGCACTTGCCGCCGTCGACTCCCACAACCCGGATCTGGCGGTCCTGGACGTGATGCTGCCGGACATGGACGGTTTCACCCTCACCCGCCGCCTGCGCGCTGCCGGGCAGCACTTCCCCGTGGTCTTCCTGACCGCGCGCGACGACACCGAGGACAAGGTCACGGGACTGACCGTCGGCGGCGACGACTACGTCACCAAACCCTTCAGCCTCGACGAGGTGGTCGCCCGGATCCGCGCCGTGCTCCGCCGCACCCAGCCGCTGGAAGATGACGACGCCGTCATCCGCGTTGACGACCTGGAGCTCGACGACGACGCCCACGAGGTGCGCCGCGGCGGCGTCACCATTGATCTGTCCCCCACCGAGTTCAAGCTGCTGCGCTACCTGATGCTGAACCCGAACCGCGTGCTGTCCAAGGCACAGATCCTGGACCACGTCTGGGAATACGACTTCAACGGGGACGCCTCCATTGTGGAGTCCTACATTTCCTACCTGCGCCGCAAGATCGACCGCAGCCCGGATGCTCCCGCGCTGATCCAGACCAAGCGCGGCGTGGGCTACCTGCTGCGCACGTCGGAGAAGCGATAACCCTTGCTCCGCCGCTGGAAATCAGCTTCCTCCGCACCCAGCTCGTGGCCATCATGGCCGTCCTCATGGTGATCACCGTGACGATTACCGGGCTGGCCACGATCTACGTGCTGCGGCAGATCCTGGTGTCCCGCCTCGATGTGGAAATTTCAGAGAACGCTCCCGCTGTTGCCCGCTACCTGGTCTCCGACGGGCCGGCGGCCGACAGCACGTTGTTCCAGTTCTACGGACTTTATCTGGCCGACGACGGCACTCACGGGCCGGAGACGCACTCCGACCCCCGGGATGATACCCCGGCGATTCCCGAATACACGGCCGAAGAGGTGCGCGAGCTGGGCCAGCAGGGACGGGACATCCCGGGCACCATGCCGGGCAGCAAGGGCTGGCGGGTGAAGGTGTTTGCGCTGGAGAGCACCGGTGCGGTGGCCGTGGCGCTGCCCCTGGGTTCCGTCGCCGCCACGGTCGATGAGGCCGCGTCGCTGGTCTTTTCGGTGGGCCTGCTGGGAACCCTGGGGGCCACGGGCATTGCCTATTGGGCCGTGACCCGCCAGTTCCGGCCGCTGAGCCAGGTGGAAAAGACTGCTGCCGCGATTGCTGCCGGTGACCTGTCCCGGCGCGTGGACGTCGGCAATCCCGCCACCGAGATTGGCCGCCTCTCCCGGTCGCTGAATGCCATGCTGGCCCACATCGAGACGGCGTTCGCGGCCCGGACCAAGTCGGAGCAGAAAATGCGCCGCTTCGTCCAGGACGCGTCCCACGAACTGCGGACCCCGCTGGTTACGATCCGTGGTTTCTCCGAGCTCTACCGCCATGGAGCGCTGCAGAAACCCGACGAGATTGCCGCGGCGATGGGCCGCATCGAGAGTGAAGCCAAACGGATGGGCCAGCTGGTCGAGGACCTGCTCACGCTGGCGCGCGTGGATGAACAGCGGCCGCTGGAATACGGGCCCGTGGACTTGATGCTGCTGGGCAACGATGCTGCCATGGACGCCCGCGCCAGTGCCCCCGGACGCGAGATCCGCGTCGTTGGGCTGGACGGACAGCAGCCCCGGCCGGCGCCGACCGTCGGCGACGAGGCCCGGCTGCGGCAGGTGGTGGCGAACCTGATGACCAACGCCCTGCGCTACACGCCCGACGGGTCCCCCATAGAGGTTGCCGTGGGCGTGGCACCGGTGATTCACAACCGGTCGGACGCCGTGCTGGAAATCCGCGACCACGGCCCGGGCATTTCCGAGGAAGACGCGGCGCGGGTCTTTGAACGGTTCTACCGTGCAGATTCGTCGCGGTACCGCGAAACCGGCGGCACGGGCCTGGGGCTGGCCATTGTCGCGGCGCTGGTGGCCCAGCACGACGGCACTGTCCGCCTGTCGGAAACTGAGGGCGGCGGCGCGACCATGTCCATCCGGCTGCCGTACCGTGCCCCGGAGGGCCTGGACAAGGCCTCCGAAGCCTGAGGACACTCCCGGGGCCCTTTTCCTGTCCTCCACAGGATCCTCCGGGAACGCTTTGCCGGGACGTTATCCACCGGTGATGCACGCCCGACCGCACGAGCGTGCGGGCGCCCTAGCGTGGGAGGCTCATTCACCTTTCGAAGGGAGATACCACCATGGCAATTGTCTCAGTGGACAGCGAGGCCCTGGATGCCAAAAGCGCCGAAGTCCGTGGCACCATCGACCGGCTGCAGTCCGACATCAACCGGATGCAGTCCGGGCTGCAGGCCCTCAGCGAGTCCTGGCAGGGACAGGCATCGGCGAACTTCCAGTCCCTGATCGCGGAATGGCGCAGCACGCAGGCCAAGGTGGAAGAATCACTGGCGAGCATCAACCAGGCGCTGGGATATGCCTCCGTGCAGTACGCCGAAACCGAGGCAGCCAACGTCGCCCTGTTCCGGCACTGATCCCTGTTTCTGCACTGGTCCCTGTTTCTGCACTGGTCCCTGTTTCTGCACTGATTCCTGATCCGGCGCTGATCCCTGATCCGGCACCGATCCGCAGTCCGGGTTATTCCGCCGGGCCGGAGTTATTCCGCCGGGCCGCTGGAACGGCGTAACGGGGCTCAGTGCACAAAAGCGGCCTAAAGCACAAAAGCGCGGCACCCGTGGGTGCCGCGCTTTTGTGTTGACATTGGAGAGTCGTTTAGCCGGGGCCCGGGGAAACCCGGGCACCCTGGCCGGAGGCTGCTAGAAGCCGCCCATACCGCCCATGCCGCCCATGTCGTCGCCGCCGGGCATAGCCGGTGCTGCCTTTTCGGGCTTGTCGGCAACTACTGCTTCGGTGGTCAGGAACAGACCGGCGATGGAGGCCGCGTTCTGCAGAGCAGAGCGGGTCACCTTTACCGGGTCGTTGACGCCGGCAGCCAGCAGGTCCTCGTATTCGCCGGTTGCAGCGTTCAGGCCGAAGCCTTCGGACAGGCCGCGGACCTTGTCCACCACCACGCCCGGCTCCATGCCGGCGTTGAAGGCGATCTGCTTCAGCGGAGCGTCAATGGCAACGCGGACGATGTTCGCACCGGTTGCTTCGTCACCCTCAAGGGACAGGTTCGCGAAGGCCTTCAGCCCGGCCTGGATGAGGGCAACGCCGCCACCGGCGACAATGCCTTCTTCGACCGCAGCCTTGGCGTTGCGGACAGCGTCCTCAATGCGGTGCTTGCGCTCCTTCAGCTCAACCTCGGTGGCTGCGCCGGCCTTGATGACTGCAACGCCGCCGGCCAGCTTGGCCAGGCGCTCCTGCAGCTTCTCGCGGTCGTAGTCGGAGTCGGAATTCTCGATCTCGGCACGGATCTGGTTGACGCGGCCCGCGATTTCCTCGGGGTCGCCGGCGCCCTCCACGATCGTGGTTTCGTCCTTCGTGACAACAACCTTGCGGGCCTTGCCCAGCAGCTCAAGCGTGGCGTTTTCCAGCTTCAGGCCAACTTCCTCGGCAATGACCTGGCCACCGGTGAGGATGGCGATGTCTGCCAGCTGGGCCTTGCGGCGGTCGCCGAAGCCCGGAGCCTTGACGGCAACGGACTTGAAGGTGCCGCGGATCTTGTTGACCACCAGGGTTGCCAGGGCTTCGCCCTCAACGTCTTCGGCGATGATCAGCAGCGGCTTGCCGGACTGCATGACCTTCTCCAGAACGGCAACGAGGTCCTTCACGTTGGAGATCTTGGAGTTCACGATCAGGATGTACGGATCTTCAAGAACCGTTTCCTGGCGCTCGGCATCGGTGACGAAGTAACCGGAGATGTAGCCCTTATCGAAGCGCATACCTTCCGTGAGCTCAAGCTCCAGGCCGAAGGTGTTGGACTCCTCGACGGTGATAACGCCTTCCTTGCCGACCTTGTCCAGCGCTTCGGCAATCAGGTCGCCGATCTGCTGGTCGCCGGCGGAAATGGAAGCCGTGGCAGCAATCTGCTCCTTGGTTTCGATTTCCTTCGCCGAGGACAGCAGCTCGGCCGTGACGGCCTCGACAGCCTTCTCGATGCCGCGCTTGAGGCTCAGCGGATCAGCGCCGGCAGCAACGTTGCGCAGGCCTTCCTTGACCAGGGCCTGGGCCAGGACAGTTGCCGTGGTGGTACCGTCACCGGCAACATCGTCCGTCTTCTTGGCAACTTCCTTGACCAGCTCGGCGCCGATCTTTTCGTAGGGATCGTCGAGCTCGATCTCCTTGGCGATGGAAACGCCGTCGTTGGTGATTGTGGGGGCGCCCCACTTCTTTTCAAGGACCACGTTGCGGCCGCGCGGGCCCAGGGTTACCTTCACGGCGTCGGCGAGGATGTTCAGTCCGCGCTCGAGGCCGCGGCGTGCCTCTTCGTCAAATGCAATGATCTTGGCCATAACGGCTTTCGTCCTTCCGGAACAGTCATGCTGGGTGCTTAGATTTTGCATTCCAGACTGCGGTGCCCGCGACGGACGGGCCATGCGGGGGCGATCTCTTTACGCATCCGCAGACCCTCACCTCAGTGGCTTGCTGTTTCACTCAACGCCGACCGCATTTAGCAGTCATACGGCAAGAGTGCTAACTCAATAATTAGCACTCCTCCACACTGAGTGCAAGCGATCACGGCACTGCGCCGCCCCGGTCACAACATCATCACGGCGGTGCGGCGCTCCGGGAGGCATGTCCCGGCATGCCAAACGGCGGCACCCCGCCGGGGCTGCCGCCGTTTGCCGGTCGTGCGGGCGGAAAACCGCAGCTATACGGTGCGCACTTCCTCCGCCTGCGGGCCCTTCTGTCCCTCGCCGATTTCAAACTCCACCCGCTGGCCCTCTTCGAGGGTGCGGTACCCCGAAGCCTGGATGGCGGACCAGTGCACGAAAACATCCGTTTGGGCCTCGTCCAGCGTGATGAACCCGTAGCCTTTTTCCCCGTTGAACCATTTGACGATCCCCTGCGCCATGTGCGTTTCTCCAACCTTGTCTCGCTCGTGCGTTCCGCCAGGATGGTCGTGGCGCAACGGACCGGCGCACAGGCGGCCCGGGTGCGGCCGGTGAGGGCCGGTCCCGGGCCGGCGTCGCACGGCTGGCACTCACTTTAGCCAGCGGGATACCGCCTGCACTTGCCGTGCCTGGATCGTTATGGAGTTTTTACGTACGGGCAGTATCCGCGGCGGTTACTGGAACCCGGGGCCGGGCACTACCGTCACCAAGCTGAACTCCGGCGATTCGGCGAGCGTGGGGATGCCCAGGGTCCGTGACAGCTCCTGGGCGTTCGGCAGCTGATCGGCGCCGTTGTAGAAAATCATTGAGGTTTGAAGCGGCGCCCCACCCCAGTTGGCGACCTGCGCAGTAGCCCATCCGTCGGTTGCGATGCGCGCGGAGATGCTGGCTCCGAGGCCTCCAATGCCGCTCGCATTCAGCACCACCACCGGCTGGCTCCGGTCCACCACGGCTTCGGGGGTGGGCGCCGGCGTGTCACTCGGCTCGGGGCTGGCGGAGGGTTCCGGTTCCTCGGCGGAAGGTTCCGGCGCCGCTGTTTCTTCCGCGGCGGGCCCGGTTTCAGTGGGCTCCGGTGACGGGTCTCCGGCGGGCAGGGACGAGTCTGATGCAGGTGCGGGCCCGGCGCCGTCCTGTCCGATGCCCAGCCGGGGCAGGACGAAGAAGGCCGCGAGTCCGAGGATCAGGGCCAGCACGCCAACCGTAATGATCAGGCCGAGGCCGGTGGACCGGGATGGAATCAGCCGTTCACGGTGAACGCCCTGGCGCGACGACGTCTCGGGAACCTTGTCAAACTCATCCCGGGGGTATTTGCTCATGGTGGGGTATCAGTCCTTGGTCTCAGGTGGCGCCGGTTAGACGTCAGAGCCTGAACGACGGGCGGTGCGCGCGCGCTGACGGGTTGTACGTAGTCTACGCAGTCTCTTGACCAGCATCGGATCGTGGGCCAGGGCTTCCTCGGTGTCGATCAGGGCGTTCAGCACTTGGTAATAGCGGGTCGCGGACATACCGAACAGCTCCCGAATGGCCTGTTCCTTCGCCCCGGAATACTTCCACCAGGCCCGCTCCAGCGCGAGCATCTGCTGTTCCTGCTCCCCGAGCGGACTGTCGGGGTCAACCGTGCCGTCCAATGAAAAGGCTTCGGTTGTTTCGGCCACAGGATGCTCCCAGATCGGTTGTCGGTTTCCCTTTCCATGGTAGTTGGCGAATAACAGGCTTGTCATTCGCGGTGCCTTTCCTGGAGTGGGCAGCCGCCGGCCGCGGGTTTCGCACCCATCCATGGCTGACAGGCGAACTCCCCCTCAAGACAGTTTTCGGGCTATCGTCTATAGCTATGTTTGCGAAGTTCGGACTACGGACCGTGACCGCACTGCTGGCAGCGGTGCTGGCCCTTGCCGGGGCATCGTGTTCAAATTTTCCAGCGGATCCGGAGGGAACCCTGGAGCGGGTCACGGACGGCACCCTCCGGGTGGGCGTATCGCATTCTCCGCCCGCCACCAACATCAAGGGCGCCGAACCCACGGGGCCGGAAACCGATCTGGTGCGGGATTTCGCCGCGTCACTGGACGCCGGTGTCGAGTGGTTAGAGGGCGGCGAGGAATACCTCATGGAAGCCCTGAAGCAGGGAGATCTGGACCTGGTGATCGGCGGGTTGACAGAGTCCACGCCGTGGACGGACAAAGCCGCACTGACGGCCCCCTATGCCGAGAGCACCAACCGCTGGGGGCAAACCCGGAAACACGTTCTGGCAGTGCGGATGGGCGAAAATGCCTTCCTCACCACGCTCGAAGAATTCCTTGCCGGCAGGAAGCCCGTGCAGTGAGCGTGCAGCAGGGACGGACGGAACTGCCCCGCCGGCAATCCGAGGCGCTGCACCGGGCTGTGCGGCTGGAATGGATCACCATCGCCTTCCTTGCCGTCACTGTGACGGCCGTATTCCTGGTGATGGGGAACTCGCAGGCCATGCGCGCCGCCTGGATCGAGGACCTGCTCTCCTTCATTCCGCCGCTCGCCTTCCTGCTCGCTGTCCGTCTGGTGGCCCGCCCGCCCAGCGCCCGTTACCCGTACGGCTACCACCGGTCGATCGGTGTTGCCCACCTCGTGGCGGCCGTGGCTCTGACCGCCATGGGCTCCTTCCTCATCTACGAGTCCGTGACGGGGCTGCTGAAGGGCGAGCATCCCCCGATCGGCTCAGTGGAGATCGGAGGCACCCACATCTGGCTGGGCTGGCTCATGATGGCGGTAATGGCAGTAACCACCATCCCTCCGGTGATTGTGGGCCGGATCAAAATCCGGCTCGCGCGGCAGCTGCACAATAAAGTCCTGTACGCAGACGCTGACATGAACAAAGCCGACTGGATGACGGCAGTGGGATCCATCGTCGGTGTCGCAGGAATCGGGCTTGGATTCTGGTGGGCCGATTCGGCCGCTGCCCTCTTTATCGCAGCGGGTATTCTCCGCGACGGCCTGCGTAATATGCGCGGGGCGGTCACCGACCTGGTCGACACAACGGCAACCACCTTCGACGACGCTGACCCGCACCCGCTGGCCGGGGAAATTGGGGACTACCTGCGCCGGCTGCCGTGGGTGGAGTCCGCCGGAGTGCGGATCCGGGATCAGGGCCAGGTTTTCCACGTCGAGGCCTTTGTGGTGCCCGTCAGCGGCACTGTCCTGTCACTGTCCAAGCTGGCGGATGCCCGTGCGGGCTGCGCCGGCATCGATTGGAAGCTTGCCGACACCGTGGTGATCCCCGTGGAGACCCTGCCGGAGGAAGTTGGCGGGCGCAGCGGCGTGCACCAGTCGGGCGGGGAGGAATGACGAGCCGTGCCGCCGGCCCTAGGCTGGAAAGGTGAGCTCCAATGATCCAACCCTTTTTCGCTGCCCCCTGACGCCGGTGTGTCCGGGTCCGGCAGAGCCGCCGCAGCGGAGCCCTTTCCTTTGCGGCTCCGGCGCCGCTGGCTGATGTCATGGCGCCGGACTGGGCCAGGGCCCTGGCACCTGCCGCCCCGGAACTGCACCGGCTTGCCGGCGTCCTGGACGGGGAACGCCGCGCAGGCGCTGCGGTGCTTCCCGCCCCGGCCAACATTCTCCGGGCGTTTTCCCGCCCGCTTGCCGGGGTTAAAGTCCTGCTGATCGGCCAGGACCCCTATCCGACTCCCGGCCATGCCGTGGGCCTGTCGTTTTCGGTGGACCGCGGCGTCCGCCGCTGCCGCGGAGCCTGACCAACATCTACAAGGAACTGCAGGCCGACCTGGACATCCCGCCGAGCCCGCACGGCGATCTCAGCGCCTGGGCCGACCAGGAGTGCTGCTGCTGAACCGGGTCCTCACCGTCCGCGCCGGCAGCGCCGGATCGCACCGCAGGCGCGGCTGGGAGCAAATCACCGAACTGGCCGTCCGCGCCGTCGCCGCCCGCCGCTCCCCGACGGCAGCCGGGCCCCTCTGGTGGCAGTTCTCTGGGGCAACGACGCGCGGTCCATCGTGCCGCTGCTGGACGGAATTCCCCGCATTGAGTCAGCCCATCCAAGCCCGCTCTCGGCGTCCCGCGGGTTCTTCGGGTCCCGCCCGTTCAGCCGCACCAATGAGCTGCTGCTGGAACAGGGGGCACAGCCGGTGGACTGGCGGCTGGACGCGATACGGTAGGAGAAACCCTGATCGAGGAGACCGACCCGTGCCTGACCCCTCCGTGCCCGCCGCGAAGCCCGCGCAGGATCCGCCCCGCCGGGCCCGTCCGCTGCTGACCCTGCAGGTCCTGCGGCGGGAACAGCTCACTGAGCACATGGTCCGCATCATCGCGGGCGGCCCGAACTTTGACAGTTTCACCGCCAACGGCTGCGCCGATGCCTACTGCAAAATCTGGTTCGGTCCGGATGGCAAGCCCTTGGACGGAACATCCGACCTTGAAACGCTCCGCAGCTCCTATCCGCGTGAAGAATGGCCGGTCTCGCGCACCTACACCATCCGGAGCGTCGACCCTGCCGCGCGGGAACTGGCCATCGACTTCGTGGTGCACGGCGACGAAGGCCTGGCCGGGCCGTGGGCTGCGCAGGCCACCGCCGGCGAGGCGCTGACGTTCTCCGGGCCCGGCGGAGCGTTCCATCCGGACCCCGACGCCGGCTGGTACCTTTTCGCTGCCGACGAATCCGCCCTGCCCGCGACGGCAGCCGTGCTCGAAGCGCTGCCGGCCGACGCCGTCGGGCAGGTGTTCCTGGAAGTGGGCAGCCCCCGGGACCGCCAGCCGCTCACGGCCCCGGAAGGGGTCACTGTCTCCTGGTTGTACCGCGGGGAGACGCCGGCCGGGAACACGGGCATCCTGGCCGCCGCCGTTGCGGCTGCACCCTGGCCCGGCAGCGACGTGCAGGTTTTTGCGCACGGTGAGCGTGAAGCCATGAAAGCCCTGCGGGATATTCTCTTTGGCGCCCGCGGCCTGGATCGCCGGCAGGTGTCCCTCTCCGGATACTGGGCTGCCGGACGCACCGAAGATGCGTTCCAGGCAGAAAAAAGACCCCGGTCGGCAAGATCCTCTAGATCCTGCGTTCCGGGGCCTTTCCGCCGCCGCTACCGGACTGCTGCCGGCTGTTACCGGCGGCGGTTCCGCCGGTCGTTGCCCGACAGGTTGCGCGTCAGCGGCCGCGCAAGGTTGTCACCGAGCACCACGCCGCCGGCGATCGCCAGGATGACCGTGAGCGCGTTGAAGATCCCGACGGCGCCGATGGTCACGTCATCGGTGCCGATGCTCAGCCCGTACATGGCACGGAAGATGCTCAGGCCCGGGAACAGGAAGAGCACGGCAGGGACCGCGACGATAAGCTGCGGAGCTCCCAGACGCAGGGCGACCATCCGTGCCACCATGCCGATAAAGATGGCAGCCACGGCCGGCGTGAGCCGCGGGCCGACACCCACCGTTTCGGCCAGCTGGAACACCAGGAACCCCGCGGCTCCGGTCAGCACCGTCGGCAGAACCAGGTTCACGGGAGACTGTTCCACTACGCAGATGGTGCCCAGCGCCAGAACGAGCAGCAGCATGGTCACCGCAAACGGATACTGGGACCCGGTCACGTTGGTCACGTCCAGCCGCGGCATGCCCAGCAGGGCTCCCACGACGAGCGCGACGGCGATGCCCGCGACCAGCGCACCGAAGGTCAGGAACGCCGACAGGAAACGGCCGGAGGCGGTAACCGGGAATCCGTTGATCGCATCCTGCACTGCTGAGACCAGCCGCCCGGTTGGCAGGAGCAGCAGGATCCCGCCGGCAACAACGATGCCCGGCGAGATCGGCACCTCGAAGGACCAGAAGAGCATCGCGATGGCGGTGACCAGGAAGCCGCTCGCCGCGGTGCTGAAAAAGTCCGGCACCCGCCAGCGGCCCAGGAGCCGCTGCAGCAGGTTGACCAGGACGGTGCTGAGGAACGCCACGAGCGATGCCAGCGGCCCGCCGCCGATGAAGCCCACGATCGCGGCGGCAAACACGCCCGTGGACACGGTCACCGCCCAGCGGGGAAACGGCTTTGGCTGATGGGTGATCTCGTTGAGCCGGTTGGAGGCTTCGGCCCGGGAGATTCCGCCGTCGATGATGTCCGTCACCAGCTGGTGGACCAGCCCCAAACCCGCATAGTTGTTGGTCCAGGAGCGGACTACCCGCATCACCGTGATGGGCGTCTGGTCTTTGGGTGAATAGTTCAGCAGCACCGACTGGTTGGTGATGTCCACCTCGATGCTCTCCAGTCCGAAGGCTGCGGTGACGGCAATGATGGCCGTCTCGACTTCCAGGGCACCTGCACCGTAACGGAACATGGTCTCAGCCAGGCTTAGGGCCAGATCCAGGGTCTTCCGCGCGGAGGCGTCCGGGCCCGCGGTGCGCACCAGGGGGTTTGCGTACGGGGAACCGGCCAGCCGCTCCACAATGGACATGGCCTGGGTGGGGGGCGTTTCTCCTGCACCAGCCGGCGCAGCATCCGCCGGGCGGCGGCGGAGGACCGGTCCTGCTGCCGTACAGTGCTGGATCCGGTGCCGTGCTGCCCCGGCGTCGTTTTGCGGGACCGCGGCTTCCGCGGCGGCTGGCCGCTGCCTCCGGGTTGCGGGGACTTGCCGCCGCCGAACCCGCCGGCGGGGATCCGGATGCGCCCGGTCCCCGTGCCGCCCGCTGTACCCTTGACCGGCGTCTGAATCACCGAGGTGGTGGGTGGCGGTGGTTTGGGCCTGGTGCTCCGCAGGCCGAAACCACCCGGCCCCGTGGGCAGGCCCGGAGAGGCTGCCGGGGCGGAACCCCGGGGTGCTTTGCCGGGAGCGGCGGGACGCCGCACTTTCGCTCCTGCCGGCGCCGCCTTGCCGGCCTCCGGCGCCGCGGGCTGCTGACCGGCCGGCTGCTTTCCGCTGGTCCCGCCGGGACGCTTGATCACCGGTATGGGCCCCACCATTGGTTCGGGGTTCTGTGCAGGCTTTTGGCGGTCTGCATCGGACGTGTTTTCCAAAGGACTCACCCTTTCGCCTCTGCGAGCCTGAATCCTGTTCAGGCTCTTGCTGTTAGTAGAACGGCTGCTGGTGGCGGCGCCAGTAGATCTGCCGCGCGACGCGTTCGCCGGCCGTGTTCCAAATCTTGTACCGCACCGGACTCAGCACCAGGTCATAGCAGCCCACGAAATCCGTCACGGTCTTGGAGAAGCTGGTCTTGAACAGGCCCAGCCCGTGGTGGGGGTGCTCCTTGTTTTTCAGCTGGTCACTGGGCGGCGTTCCGCAGAAGTCATACTGCTCGATGCCGAAGTCTTCCTTCAGCTCGGAAATCGCGGTCCACTGGACCAGGTGCGAATCACCGTACTGGCTGCGGCGGGGTTTGGAGCCGCCGTCCTTGTAGGTGCCCTTCTTTCCGTAGGCGATGACGAACGCACCCACCGTGGGCTCGCCGTCTTCGAAGGCGAAGTAGAACCGGCCCTGGCCGGCTTTCACGAAGTTGGACCAGAAACGGTGGTAGTACTCATAGGAACGCATCCGTGCCGCGGAGCGGTCCTCGATGTGGCTCATCAGCTTGTACATGGTGCGCATGTTCTCGTCGGTGGGTTCCACCCGGCGCACGTCGGCGCCTTCACGGATTGCCCGGCGGACGGCATTGCGTCCGCGCGACGAGATGTTCTTCAGGACCTGCTCGATGTCAGGGGAGGTGTCCAGCAGCGCAGTGGAGTCGTTGGGCTGCAGGTTGAAGGTCTTGACCAGGCCGGCGCCTTCGAACAGGGCCCGCACCTGGGGGCTGTCGACGATGTCCGGCTCCACCTTGACGGCGAACACGTTCCGCTTGGACTCCTTGATGAACCGGCGCAGCGCGTCAAGGACCTCGGGCACGTCGGAAGGATCGGCAACATCGGGACCCTTAATGAGGTACCAGAGGCTCCCCAGCCCCGGGAGTTTCTTTTCGATGGCCAGGTTGTATGTTGTGTAGCCCCTGCCGGTGAACACCAGATACAGGGGATTCCACCCGTGGTGGGACTTGACCTCCGCATAGGAAGCCGACTGCAGCACGTTTCCGCCGCCCGGGTTGGACTGCACCAGGCTGTCCCATTTCTCTTTTTCGTCGGCGGTGGCCAGGCGTGCACTAAAGTCTCGCAAAATACCTCAACTAATCGCTTGATCGCTGATCGCTTGCACCATCTGCTGCTGATCCAAACCGGGCCCCGGAAAATGGGCCGGGGACCGCCCTCAAGTCTATCCGCAGGGATGATCCCACAATGAAATCCCGGAGCTGCACGACACTGTGATTCGGCACCGAAAACACGCAGCTAGACTAGATGCAAATACATGAACTTTGATACGACAGGGAGCACCATGGGACAGCGGCTGGAACTCGGCTTGGACACCTTCGGCGACGTCACCTCCGATCCCGGAGGCGAGCGGCTGCCGCAGCATCAGGTGCTGCGCAACGTCGTGGCCGAAGCCGTGCTGGCAGACTCGGTGGGCATCGACTTCATTGGCATCGGGGAACACCACCGGGAGGATTTCGCGGTGTCCGCACCGGATGTTGTCCTCGCCGCCATCGCCGGACAAACCAGCCGGATCCGGCTGGGATCCGCGGTCACCGTGCTGAGCTCCGATGACCCGATCCGGGTCTTCCAGCGCTTTTCCACACTGGATGCGGTCTCCAACGGGCGTGCCGAAGTGATCCTGGGCCGTGGATCCTTTACCGAGTCCTTTCCGCTGTTTGGGCTGGACCTGGCACAGTACGAGGAGCTTTTCGAGGAAAAGCTGCAGTTGTTCGCCGAGCTGCGCCGGGAAACCCCGGTGACGTGGAACGGCAGCACCAGGGCCCCGCTGCAGAACCAGCGGGTGTATCCGCCCACTGCCGGCGGCGCGCTGCCGGCATGGATTGCTGTTGGCGGCACACCCCAGTCCGTGGTCCGGGCCGCCCATTACGGCCTGCCGCTCATGCTGGCGATCATCGGCGGCGAACCGGCACGCTTTGCTCCGTTCGTGGATCTGTACAAGCGGGCACTGGCGCAGTTCGGCCGCCCGGTGCTTCCGGTGGGCGCACACTCCCCCGGGTATATTGCCGCCACCGATGAACAGGCCCTTGAGGAAGCGTGGCCGCACTTTGAACGGATGCAGAACCGGATTGGCCGCGAGCGCGGGTGGAACCCCACCACCCACAGCGACTACCTCGCCTCAGCCGGCCCGGCCGGAGCCCTGTTTATCGGCTCGCCCGAGACCGTGGCCACCAAAATCGTCCGCGTGGCCCGGGAGCTGGAGCTGAGCCGCTTCGACCTCAAGTACAGCCTGGGTACACTGCCGCACGAGCTGCTGATGAACTGCATCCGCCTCTACGGCACCGAGGTGGCGCCGCTGGTGCGCGAACAGCTGGCGTAGTCCGCCGGGTGCCAGGCCGACGCCTCTCAGGCCGACGCCGGAAGGAACCAGCGGGTGCGCGGTTCCGTCTCGGTCAGCGCCGCGGCCTTATCGATCAGCTTCCGGTCTTCGCCGGTGATGCGTTCCTGTTCCTGGCGCAGGTACTCCCGCCAGGTTGCGACGTCGTAAATCTCCCGGAACTGCCGGGAGTCCGTCACCGAGTGGACCAGCTCCCAGTCCCGCGCCCCGGTGCGCATCCTGGCCAGGCGCACCTCATGCATGAGCTGAACGAACTCGGCAGCCTTGTCGGGAGCGAGCTCATAGGCGACAAGGACGGTGACCGGTCCCGCGTTTGGTGAAGGTTCCTGCTCGCTCTCGAGTCCCAGGTCCGCTTCGGCGACGCTCCGGTCCACCCGTCCGGTGCGCGGCAGCAGCGGCAGGACGGCGACGCTCAGCCCTGCGGCTGCCAACAGGATTCCCGCTGCCGCCAGCACCGGGGCGTATCCGAAGGCAGTTGCGAGGGACCCCCACAGGACGGCGCCGAGGGCCTGGGAGCCGGTGGTCACCATCAGGTACACCGAGAGTCCGCGGGCCCGCACCCATTCGGGCAGCGTGAGCTGGATGGCGCTGTTGAGGATGGAGAAGGTGGCGATCCAGGAGATGCCGGCGAAAACCAGCAGGAGAGCCAGCAGGGAAGCCGGCAGAAACCCGGCGGCCAGCGTTGCCGCACCGAAGACGCCGGCCGCCAGCCCCAGCATCAGGTTGTCGTGGATCCGGTCCTTAACCCTGGGCAGCAGGACCACTCCGATGACGGCGCCGGCCCCGAGCGCGCCCAGCAGCAGTCCGTAACCGGTGGAGCCGAGGCGGAGGTGGCCGTTGACGGCCACGGGAAGCAGCGCATACAGTGCGCTCCCGGGGGCCATGAACAGGGCCGTCCGGAGCAGGATGCGCCGGATGCGCGGTGCCGCCCGGATATAGCGCATGCCGGCGGCAAGGGCCTCACCCATCCGCTCAGGGTCGTCCGGACCCGGAGGCGCCCGCCAGATATAGACGGCCACCGCGGTGCCCACAAAGGACACCGCGTTCAGGCCGAAGACGAAGGCCGGTCCGAAGAGGGATACGAGGCCTCCGGCGAGGGCCGGGCCCACCGCCCGCGCGCCGTTGACCGCCATGCTGCTCAGGGCTGACGCTGCCCGGATTTCCTCCCAGGGAACCAGGTCAGGGTTGATGGCCTGCCACGCCGGCTGTGCCAGGGCCACTCCGCAGCCGATCAGGAAGGTGTACAGCAGCAGGGAGTCCGGGTCCAGCAGGCCCACTGCGGCAATAACAGTCAGGACGGCGGCGGCCCCGGCGGCAAAGAGGTTGGCCCCGAGGATCAGCCTCCGCCGGTTGAAGGCATCCGCGAGGAACCCGGCGATAAGGCCCAGTAAAAGGGATGGCATCAGGTTTGCGGTCTGCACCAGCGACACGAGGGCGGGGTTGGAACTGTTCTCCACCAGGAACCACTGGGCGCCCACCGTCTGCATCCAGGTGCCGATGCTGGATCCCAGGTTGGCAAGCCACAGGATCAGGAACATTCGGCGGCGCAGCGGTGCCCAGGGAGATACCGGGTCCATCTGGAGTACCTCCGTCCGGCCGGAGCTGCGCCTCGCCTAACCCCCTCAAAAGCGTACGGGGGACGTACCGGGCGGTAAAGGGTCCGGGAGCGCAGCGCCTCAGACCACGCGCGGGAATCCTGCCCAGGCCTTGCGGAACCGTTTGCGTGCCGCTGTCCCGCGCTCTTCCTCCAGCGCATGCAGCCTGCCGTACGTAAATCCGTTGTGGCCGGCTCCGGCAGCGGCAGCCCCCCACCGGCGCAGGTACTCCCGGCTGACCACACTGTCCTGGTGCTCACCGAGGATCTTCTGGATGTGTTCAGCACCGGCAATCAGCTCGGCGGATCCTTCGGCCCGCACCGGCTGTGCCACCTCGGCCGCGTAGCGCAGGCGTTTGGCGTCCTTGCGGGCCTCATGCAGGAACTCGGACCGGAGCTCCTCACCGCCGGCATCCCGCGCGTTACGCACCTGCCGGTGCAGGCGCTTACGGTCCCGCTTGAGCAGCCGGGCTGCCATTTTTGCGGCCGGCGCATCCGCTTCCGGCATGAAGCCGGGCTTGGCCACCAAAGTCTCCAGCCGCTCCAGCAGGCGCAAGTAACGGGCGCCGTCGAGCACAGCCAGCACGGACGCATGCGCAGACCGGTAATCGCCAAGCAACTCCTCGTCGATGTGCTGCTGCACGGGCCCCAGCACCAGTTCCGCCGGCTGGCCGGCCATCAGGGCATGCAGGCGCGAGCGCATCACCTGCGCGTCCCGGGCCGTGCCGAGTATCCCCGCCAGCCATTTAAGTTCACTGCGCATTTCGCCGGCGGGACCGGCTGCCAGCACCCTGCGGTAACTGGCCAGTGCCGAACGCATCCGCCGGGTGCTGACACGCATCTTATGCACGCCGTCCGGCTCGTTGGCCCGGACCCGCGGGTCCTCGGCAAGCAGGGTGAGCAGCTGCCCGTGCAGGTAGGACTGCAGCAGGAGGCCGGCCGGCCCGTCCGGTTCGGGTGCTGCGGGCGGATCCGCGGCGATGCGCACGGCGATCTGCGCAGCGGCTGCGGCTGCGGAAGTCACGGTTGGAGGTGCTGCGGAAGCAGCGGCTGCCGAGCCCTCCGGAGCCGCCGGAGGGCTGGTCGTCTTGCCGGAACGGGGCGCATGCTCCCGGATTTCCGGCTCCTGAGCGGTAGGCATGGCTGCAGTATATGACCGCGCAACGGCTCAGGGGCAGGGGTTGCGGCAGTGCGGGCGGTAACGGCGCTCCGGCCCTGTTCGCCGGCGGCGACGCGGCGGTAGCATCACCGGTACGGTCCGAGGGAACCGCGCTCCCGGGGCCCGGAGGCAGCCGCCGCGGTACGCCAAGGTATGAGGGTCAGACCATGAGATTCGTAAAACTGGGCAACTCGGGGGCCACCGTGTCAGCCCTGGGGCTGGGCTGCATGACCTACGGCGATCCGCACCGCGGAACCCACGGGTGGACGCTGCGCGAATCGGAGTCCGCGCCGATCCTGCGCCGCGCCCTGGATCTGGGAATCAACTTCTTCGACACCGCCAATGTCTACTCTTCCGGCGACAGCGAGCGGATCCTTGGAGCCTCAGTGCTGAAGCAGGCCAGGCGTGAGGAGGTGGTCATCGCCACCAAGGTGCACGGCGAAATGGCACCGGGCCCCAACGGGTGGGGTCTTTCGCGCAAGCATATTCTCTGGCAGGTGGATGAAAGCCTCAAACGGCTCGGCACCGACTACCTTGACCTCTATCAGGTCCACCGCTGGGATCCGTCCACCCCGCTGGAGGAAACCCTGGAAACACTGGACGGCCTGGTGCGGGCCGGCAAGGTCCGCTATCTGGGCGCGTCCACCATGTATGCCTGGCAGTTCGCCCGGGCGCAGGCACTGCAGCAGGCCCGCGGCTGGTCCCCGTTCATCACTATGCAGGCGCACTACAACCTGGTCTACCGCGAGGAGGAACGGGAAATGTTCCCCCTGTGTGCTGCCACCGGCACCGGCGTGCTGGCGTACTCGCCGCTGGCCCGGGGCCGGCTGGCGCGGGGCTGGGATGAAGTGACCATGCGCCAGCGCCGGGATGAGCTGGGGCACTCGCTGTATGCGGGCTCCGAGGAAGCCAACCGGGCCGTCGCCGGAGCCGTACTGCGCGTGGCCCTGCGCCACGGAGCGACCCGCGCCCAGGTCGCACTCGCCTGGGTGCTGGCCCATCCCACGGTGAGCGCCCCGGTGCTCGGTGCCTCCGCCGCCGGACATCTGGATGACGCCGTGGCCGCCCTGGACCTCCGGCTCTCGCCGGAGGACCTGGACGACCTGGAGCAGGACTACACGCCGCGGGCGGTGGCCGGGTTCTAGCCCTTCACCGCCCCGCTGGTCAGCCCGGAGGAAATGAAGCGCTGCAGGAACAGGAACAGTGCCATGACCGGCAGGGCCGCCAGCACGGCACCGGCCGAGAACACGCCCCAGGTGCGGGACTGGCTGTCGCCGACGAAGGAGTACAGGCCCACGGCCAGGGTCTGCGCGTCCGGATCGTTCAGCACGATGGAGGCGATCAGGAACTCCCCGGTGGCCGTAATGAAGGACAGCAGCCCCACGATGGCCAGGATGGGGGTGACCAGGCGCAGGATGATGGTGAAGAAGATCTGCACATGGCTGGCGCCGTCGATGCGGGCCGCCTCGTCCAGGGACTTGGGCACCGTGTTGAAGAAGCCGTACATCAGGTAGGTATTCACTCCCAGCGCTCCGCCGAGGTAGACCATGATCAGGCCGGTCTGGCTGCCCAGTCCGAGCCAGGGGACCACGTCGGAAATGCCGCTGAGCAGCAGGAAGATCGCCACCACGCCAAGCATCTGCGGGAACATCTGCAGGAGCATCAGGCTCATCAGCCCGAACCGGCGGCCGGTGAACCGCATCCGGGAGAACGAATATGCCGCGAGGGCGCCGAGGAACACGGTGCCCGCGCTGGTGATCAGTCCGACGACGAGCGTGTTCACGAACCATTTGGCGAACGGCTTCTGCGGATCCGAGAACAGGTCGACGAAGTTGTCGAACTGGACCGTGGTGAACAGCCCGTTGGCGGAAACCAGGGTTCCCGTCGGGCTCAGCGCCGCGGAGAGCACGTAGGCCAGCGGGAAGAGCGCAAACACTCCCATGGCCACGCCCACCAGGTGCCGCCAGCCCTTGTCCCGGAACCAGCGCCCGAAGCTCCTGCGCGGCTGCGGAACCGTGCCGGCTCCCGGCGTATGCGCCGGGGCTCCTTTTCCTGCCGGGGTCAGAGTCGCGTTGCTCATGAGTTCACTTCCTCCAGCGCCTTGGTCTGCCGGAAGCTGACCGCTGAGATGACTGCCACGATGATGAAGATAATGACGGCGAGCGCGCTGGCCAGGCCGTAGTCACGGCCGGAACCCTGACCGAAGGCCACCTTGTACACCAGGGTGATCAGCAGGTCGGTGGCGCCGATGTCCATGTTGGTGTCGGAGAACCGCGGACCGCCGCCGGTGAGCATGAAGATCACATTGAAGTTGTTGAAGTTGAACGCGAACGTCGAGATCAGCAGCGGAGCGGTGGAGACCAGCAGCAGCGGCAGCTTGATCGAGCGGAAAATCCGCCAGGCTGAGGCACCGTCCATACGGGCCGCCTCGTTGACGTCCTCGGGCAGCGACTGCAGGGCTCCGGTGCAGACCAGGAACATGTACGGGAACCCCAGCCAGGTGTTCACCAGCAGCACGCTGAACTTGGCCAGCCACGGGTCCGTCAGCCACGGGATATCCGCCCCGCCGAACAGCGTTGCGTTGATGAAGCCGAACTCCTGGTTGAGCATGCCGGACCACACCAGCCCGGCCAGGAACGCCGGGAAGGCATAGGGCAGGATCATGATGGTGCGGTAGATCTTCTTGCCGCGCAGGTTCGGGTGGTTGAACGTCAGGGCCAGGAACAGGCCCAGGCCGAAGCAGAGCAGCACCGAGCCCAGGGCAAAAGTGAAGGTCCAGAGGATGACGCTGACCAGCGGACCGCGCAGGTCAGGATCGGTGAAGGCCCGCTCGAAGTTCTCGAAGCCCACCCCCACCTTCCACCCGGTGGCCAGCCGTTCGCCGTCGTCCACCACAAAGGAACCTTCTCCTCCGTCGCGGTACACCGCGCCGGTCTCGGTGTCCGTAAAGGTGTCCGCTGCTTCGTCGTAGATCAGCACCGGTTTGAAGACGTAGGCGTTGGAACCGTCGGCCGTCTGCAGGATGCCGTCGTCAAGGTCTTCCGACAGGGGAACCTTGATGCCGGTGATTTCCTGCTGTACGGACAGCAGCTCGTTGAAGTTCAGGGTCCGGTAACCGTCGGCACCCACGGCCTTGCCGGTGCCGCCCAGGTCAGGGTCTGCGACATCTTCCAGCGGTTCACCGGTGGTGCCGATGCGCACTCCGCCGTCGGGATCGGTGACCAGCAGGGACAGGACGTCATCCTTTTCCACCACCGACACCTGGTAGGCCGGCGAATCCGGAACGCGTTTTTGTGCGCTCATGGAGATGGAGGAGATGGCGTCCGCCTTGGTGCTGTTGTGCCCGTCGCCGTAGTTGGTGAACGCCACGTAGCCGCTGTACACCACCACGAAGACCTGGAAGACCAGCAGGAACAGGACGCCCGGGGCCAAATACTTGGCCGGAAGGCCGCCGCGGCGCAGGTAAATCCAGTTGATCAGCACTGTCACCGCGGCGGCGACGGCGAGGATCAGCCACTTCTCGTTCATAAACAGGGCCATGAGGACGTACACGGCAAACGCGTCAGTCAGGCCCAGAAGCAGGATCTTCGCCAGCAGGCCGGCTGTTGAGTCGGGGCTGCGGCGGGGCTTCCTGCGGGGTGCGGGACTGTCGGAGCGGACAGGGGTGTCCAGCTGATCAACCATCGGGGTTCTCCTTGAACCGGTTCGGGCCGGGACGCTGCACAAATCGATGCGGCGTCCCGGCCCGCGCCTGTCCGCCGGCGAAGGCGCCGGCGGACGTGTCTAACTGAAGGTGCGGCTGCTGCCGGACTGCGTGGTTACTTGGCGATCTTGGCTTCGACGTTGCCGACCATGGTTGCCCAGGATTCAGCGGGATCGCCCTGGCCCTTGATCAGGGCGAGCTCGGTGCCGCCCCAGTCGGCCCAGACGGCTTCCATCTCCGGAATGGCCGGCATGGGCACGCCGTCGGCGCCAATCTTGCCGAAGGCGGCGACGATCGGATCCTCGGCGGCCTTGTCGAAGGACGCGGTCAGGGCCGGCGGGCGTCCGCCGCCTTCGAACATTGCGTCCTGCACGGCTTCGGTGGTCAGGTAGTTCAGCGCGAACTCCGTGGCGGCCAGGGAGTTCTGGCTCTTGGAGCTGATGAAGAAGCCGTTGACACCGATGAAGGGCTGCGCGGGCTGCGCGCCGCGGTGGGAAGCGGATCGACGACAACGTTGATCCCGGCATCCTGCGCCAGCGGCACGTTCCACGGACCGGTCAGGAAGTAGGGGGACGCTCCGGCGTTGAACTTTTCCTTGGCAATGTCCGCGGAAATGTTGGAGTTCAGGAGCCCGGCTCCGCCCTCGCCCCATTCCTTCAGCTTGGCCGCGAAGGCTGCTCCGTTTTCGTTGCCCAGTTCCAGCTTCGAGGCGTCGTAGCTGCCGGTCTCGTCGGTTCCGAAAACGGGCACGCCCATCGAGGTCTGGAAGGGGTAGAGGTGGTAGGGGTCGCCCTGCTTGGGGTCCATGCCCACCAGGAACGGGAACTCGGCGCCGTTGGCGACAGCCTCCGTGCCGTTGGCAATAACCTCGTCCATGGTGGCTGCCGGTTCCGGCACCAGGTCCGCGTTGCGCAGCAGGCCAATGTTCTCGATGGAGTAGGGAACACCGTAGGTGCTGCCCTCATAGGTCATGGCAGTGACGGCGGATTCAGAGAAGCCTGCTGCCTTGTCGCCCAGTTCGATCGGCGCGACCACGCCGTTCTGCACAAACTTGCCCAGCCAGTCATGCGGGCCCACGATCAGGTCCGGGCCCTTGCCGGTGGGAACCTGCGTGATGAAATCGTCCGAGACCTGCTCAAAGTCCTTGGTCACCAGCTTGATCTCAATGCCGGTGTCTTCCTTGAACCGGGCGGTGACGTCGGTCAGGGCCGGGGAACGCTCGGCATCGACCCACATGGTCAGGGTCGTGGCCCCGGCGCTGGCCAGATCGGTGGAGCCGGTGCTCTCGGCGGCGTCGCTGCCGCCGCAGGCACTCAGGACAAGGGCGGCGGTGACCGAGACGGCCCCGAGAGCGAAGGTACGGCGGCCAAACGCCGTCGTACCCGTTGTGTGCACCTTCATTGGTGTACCTCTCCTAGTTTTTCAAGTGGTTTCCGGCTTTCTCAGGCGGCGCCCGAGCATGCCTGCGCTGTGGCAGCGCAGGGGCCAGGAGCAAACGGAAGCTCTCCGCGGGACCTAAGTATGGAGAAAGTGTAAGCGCGTACACGTTGTGCGTCCAATCACAGACTTGCGTCACTATTTGATGAATCACGCTACGGAGGAAATCCGGCATTTATACCAGCAATCCGCTAAAAATAAGCAATCTTAGGTTCAGCCACGGCGGTGCAAGCGTTTTCATTTCCGGTCGGATATGCCCCTAGGATGGCTCCCATGCTCAGCGACGTAATTCCCGGCACCGGCCCCCTTACCGGCCCGTCCCCAGTCCCCCTGCACGCGGCCTCCAGCGAGCAGGACCGCCAGTGGTGGCGTTCCTCCGTGATTTACCAGGTGTATCCGCGGTCCTTCCGCGACCTGAGCGGCGACGGCATCGGGGACCTCCCCGGCATCACGGCCGAGCTGGGCTCGCTCGCGGAGCTGGATATTGACGCACTGTGGCTGTCCCCGTTCTTCAAGTCCCCGCAGAACGATGCCGGCTACGACGTTGCCGACTACTGCTCGGTGGATCCGCTGTTCGGCACGCTGGAGGACTTTGACGCCCTGGTGGAGAAGGCCTCCGGCCACGGCATCCGGATCATCGTGGACCTGGTGCCCAACCACTGCTCCAATGAACACGCCCTCTTCCAGGCGGCACTGGCCGCACCCGCAGGTTCCCCGGAACGGGACATGTTCATTTTCCGTGACGGTGCCGGCTCCAACGGTGATGCCGCGCCCAACAACTGGCAGTCCCACTTCGGCGGATCGGCCTGGACCCGGACGACCAACGCGGACGGCACCCCCGGCCAGTGGTACCTGCACCTGTTCGATTCGAGCCAGCCGGATTTCAACTGGGACAACCCCGCTGTCCGCGCTGAATTCGAACGGGTGCTGCGCTTCTGGCTGGACCGCGGCGTCGGCGGTTTCCGCGTCGATGTGGCCCACGCCCTGGTGAAAAAGTCCGGCCTTCCCGATTGGGGCGGCCGCGCGGACGGCTGCTCCTCGGAGGGTTTCCCGGGCGCGGAAGCGCCGATGTTCGGCCAGCCGGAGGTTCATGACATTTTCCGGTCGTGGCGGAAACTGCTGGAGGAGTACGACGGCGAGCGCGTGCTCTGCGCGGAAGCCACCATCGATCCGCTGGACCGGCTTTCCGACTGGGTCCGCCCCGATGAAATGCACCAGACCTTCAACTTCGCCTACCTCAACCACGACTGGCATCCCGGCGCCGTCCGCCACGTTATCGGCTCATCGCTGGAGGCCTTCGATAAGGTGGGCGCGCCCACCACCTGGGTGCTCTCCAACCACGACGTCGTCCGGCACGCCACGCGTTTCGGCATCGAAGGCCGCCAGGAGCGTCCCGGCGACGGCCTGGGCCCGGAGGACCCGCAGCCCAATGACGAGCTCGGCCTGTCCCGCGCCCGTGCCGCCACGCTGCTCATGCTGGCGCTGCCCGGCGGCGTCTACCTGTACCAGGGCGAGGAGCTGGGCCTGCCAGACCACACCACCATGCCGCACGATTTCCGGCAGGATCCCAGCTACCACCGCACCGGCGGCGCCCGCCTGGGCCGCGACGGCTGCCGTGTCCCCCTGCCCTGGTACGCGGCGGCGGACAGCTTTGGGTTCAGCAGCACCGGCTCTGCCTGGCTGCCGCAGCCGGCCGGCTGGGCCTCTTTGGCCCGGGACGTCCAGCGGGGGATCCCGACTCCACCCTGAACCTTTACCGCAGTGCGCTGGCGGTGCGCCGGGAATATGCCCTCGGCGCCGGGTCCCTCGCGTGGTGGCCGGATGTCGACGGCGAGTCCGCGGTTGCCTTCCTGAACGGCAGCGTCCTGACGGTGCTCAACATGGGCACCGAACCGCTGCTGCTTCCTGAAGGGGAGGTCCTGGTGTCCAGCGAAGCCGGTGCCGCCGCCGGCGGATTCCTGGCGCCCAACCGCGCCGTCTGGCTCCGGCTAAGCTAATGCCTGCGGCGCCGGACGCCGGTCCGGTGCCGCAGCCGACGCTGCTCCCGTCCAGCTGCCGGCGTCCACCCCCGTAGCGGCAAGCGTCCGCTATGACCAGCAGCCGCCGAATCGAGGAAAACCGTGCCTGGCATCAAAGACGTGGCCGAACACGCCGGAGTGTCCTCTGCCACGGTCTCGCGCGCCCTCAGCGGCAACGGCAAGGTCTCCGAGGCCACCCGCCGCCGGGTCCGGGCCGCCGCCGAGGAACTGGGCTATGTCCTGTCCTACAACGCTTCCTCGCTGGCCTCCGGCCGCAGCCGAAATATCGGAATTGTCATGCCCACGGTGGGCCGCTGGTATTTTTCCCAGGTCCTCGAAGGCGCTGCCGCTGCCCTGATCGACGCCGGGTATGACCTGACCCTGTACAACACCAGTGACGGGCCCGGCCACCGCGAAAGCGTGCTGACCGAGATGCTGCGCCGGCAGCGGCTCGATGCCGTCATCGCGGTGGCGCTGAAACTCACCGATGAGGAACTTGCCCAGCTGCATGCCGTCGGCAAGCCGATTGTCGCCATCGGCGGGCCCCTGCCGCAGACACATACCATCCGGGTGGACGAGGCCAACATCTCCGTGCTGGCGACGGAGCACCTGATATCGCTGGGTCACACCCGGATTGCCCACATCGGCGGCGGCGAGGAACTGGAACGCGATTTCCGGCTGGGCAGCACCCGCCGGGACGGCTATGAGCAGGCCATGGGCAGGGCCGGCCTGGAATGCCGGCATGTCAACAGCGTGGACTTTTCCGTGGCCAGCGGAGTGCGGGCGGCAAAAAGCCTGCTGGCGGCTCCGCACGGCCGGCCCACCGGCATCTTCTGCGCCTCGGATGAACTTGCCATCGGCGCCATTCTCGCGGCGGGGGACCTGGGCCTGCGCGTTCCCGGAGACCTGTCCGTTATTGGCATTGACGGCCACGAACTGGGCGAGGTTTTTGGGCTCACCACCATCAGCCAGGACCCGAAGGGCCAGGGTGCAGCCGCCGTGGCGGCGGTCCTGTCGCTCCTGGCGCAGAAGCCGCCGGCAGCGGATTGGATCCAGCGGTTCTTCCCCACCGAGTTCGTGGTCCGCTCCAGCACCTCCGTGCCGGCGGACCTGCGGAGCTGATCGGTGCGCGGCGTGGAGCTGCGGCATCGAGGCCGATACTCGTCTTCGGCCCTCACCCGTGCTTAACTAAAACGTCAGTCCGTCCGGCCGAAGGAACTCCGCCCGCCCATGTCGCCCTTTCTCTGGATCCTGCAGATAGTCCTGGCCCTGCTGTTCCTGGGAATCGGCGGGCAGCGCCTGACCCGGCCCGCGCGGCAGCTGCGGAAACTGCCCTGGACCGACGGATATCGGCCGGCGGCCATCCGGGCGCTGGGCGTGGTGGAAATCGCGGCCGGCCTGGGCCTGCTGCTTCCCGGACTGCTGGGCTGGTCCCCCTGGCTGACCCCCGCCGCTGCCGCCGGCCTGCTGGCCCTCATGTCGCTGGCGGTGCTGATGCACCTGCGCCGCGGCCAGCGCCAGGCCGCGGTCCTCCCGGCTATCCTTTTGATACTGGCGGCGTTTGTGGTGTGGGGGCGGCTGGCGCAGCTGCTCTGAGCCCCTTCCCCGGCCTGAATCCTCACCAGCAGCCCGGCGAAAGGGAGCGGACGCGCAATGGCAGGCACAGCAGAAGCGGCAGCCGAGCTGTACGCCCTCATGCCCGGCGAGTTCACCGCCGCCCGCAACCGGCGCGCCGCCGAGGCGGCGGAGGGCGGGGACAAGGGCCTGGGAAAGGCGATCCGTTCCCTGCCGAAACCGTCCTCAGCGGCCTGGCTCGTCAACATGCTCTGCCTGCACCGCACGGAACTGATCTCCGAAGTCCTCGAGCTGGGCGCCGTCCTGCGCGAGGCACAAAATGACCTGGACCAACAACAGCTGCGCCGGCTCAGCGGCGAGCGCCAGCGGCTGCTCCGCTCCGTGGCGCGGGAAGCCCTGAGCCTTGCCGGGCAGCTGGGGCATCCGGTCAGCGCCGCCGTCGGAGCCGAAGTTGAACAAACGCTGTGGGCGGCCATGACCGATGCCGATGCCGCAGCGGCCGCAGCGAGCGGCCAGCTGGTGCGCGGGCTCGAAGCGAACGGGTGGGACCCGGTGGACGTTGCCGGAGCTGTCGCAGATCCCGGATCGGTGCGCCCGCCTGCCGCCGGCGGAACCCGCAGCTCGTCCCCGCGGTCCGGAACCGGCGGGGACGCCTCCGCGGTGCCGTCACGGAAGGAAAAGGCGGCCGCGGACCGGGCACGCCGTACGGCCCGGGCCGCACTGGAGGAGGCACAGCGGGACGCCGCCCGGGCCGAGGAGGCACTGAAATCGGCCCAGGACGAGGTGGACAAGGTTGCCGGGCGGCGCGATGAGCTCACTGACGAAATCGACGAACTGCGCGTCCGGATCCACGAGCTGGAACGCGAAGTGGTCTCCGTCGACCGCCGCGCGGGGGCCCTGGAACGCGCACGTGATGCGGCGCGGCGTTCGGCCCGCGCGGCGCGGCGGGCCGCGGAGAAGGCACAGTCCACACTGGAGGGGCTGGGCTAAGGTCCCCGGCAGCGCACAATACGTCCAACAAATTCGTCCTAATTATTGGCGCGCAGCGGTGGTACGTTCGGAATCCGAGCAAAGGCAACTCCCCTTTGGAGGAATCATGACTGACCATGTTGCGCCCGTTAGCGACTGCGCCGTCCACAGCTGTGACTACAACCACGACGGCTGCACCGCCTATGCCATTACCGTCGGCGGAACCCCCGACCATGCCAGTTGCTCCACCTTCATCGACACCACGGAAACGGGCGGCCTGCCCAAGGTCCTGGCCTCGGTGGGCGCGTGCCTGCGCAGCGAATGCCGGCATAACGACCGCCTCATGTGCACCGCCCGTGACGTCCGGGTCGGCCCCGGTGCTGAACTGGCGGACTGCCTGACCTATCAGCACCGGTAGCCGCTGCCGCGTCCGGCGGATATGTCCTCCCACGATCCGGCAATGTGATCCAAGCCTCACCAGCATGTAGCGTTGGAGGCCACAAACCCGCTTCAAAGGAGAACAATGCCAGGCTTGGACACCGCTTTGACACCGCTTCGTTTCCTGGAACGGGCCGCCCAGGTGCACCCGGATAAAACGGCGGTGATCGACGGTGACCGGCGCCTGACCTACCGTGAGTTTGCGGCAGCGGTGACCCGGACCGCCCGTGCCCTGCGCGCCTCGGGTTTGGCGGCCGGCGGCCGGGCGGCGTTCCTGGGCACCAACTCGGCCGAACTGCTGATCGCCCACTACGCCGTCCCCCTGGCCGGCGGCGTCCTGGTTCCGATGAATACCCGGTTGTCGCCGCCCGAGGTCACCTACATCTGCAACCATTCCGGCGCCACTGTGCTGTTCGGAGATCCGGACCTGCTCCTCAAGCTGGACTCGCCCGAGCTGGAGACGGTTACCGAGGTTGTCTCCGTCCCCCTCCAGGACGGCAGCAGCGGCACGGTGGCGGGAACGACGGCGTACGCCGACTTCCTCGCCCGCGGAACCGACGACCCGCTCTCCTGGGATGTGGCGGACGAGAATACGGTCATCACCCTGAACTACACCTCCGGCACGACCGGCAGGCCCAAGGGCGTGATGTACACCCACCGCGGCGCCTACCTGAATTCGCTCGGCGAAGTGCATCATCAGGGATTCACCGCTGACAGTGTCTACCTCTGGACCCTCCCCATGTTCCACTGCAACGGCTGGTGCACCACCTGGGCGCTGACCGCCGCCGCCGGCACCCATGTCTGCCTGCGGGCTGTCCGCGGCCCGGAAATCTGGCGCCTGATCGACGCCTGCGGGGTTGACCATCTGGCCGGCGCCCCCACCGTGCTCAGCGCCATCGCCACCGCGGCGGAAGCCCACGAGCTGGACCGTCCGCTGACCATCGTCACCGCGGGAGCCCCGCCCAGCCCCACCATCATCGCCCGGATCCACCAGCTGCGCGCCGCGGTGGTGCACGTGTACGGGCTCACGGAGTCCTACGGACCGTATGCGGTCTGCGAACCGCAGGCCGCCTGGGCCGCGCTCGACGGCGAAGCCCTGGCCCGGAAAATGGCGCGCCAGGGCGTGGGCATGCTGACGTCGGACCGGCTGCGGGTGGTCCGCAACGATGCTGGTACCAGCGGCGACCTGACCGACGTCGCCAGCGACGGCGTCGAAATGGGTGAGATCGTCATGCGCGGGAATTCCGTGATGAAAGGGTACTACCGCGACGACGACGGCACGGCGGACGCGTTCCGCGGCGGCTGGTTCCACACCGGCGACCTCGGCGTGATGCATCCAGACGGCTACGTCCAGCTGCTGGACCGTTCCAAGGACGTGGTGGTCTCCGGCGGCGAGAACATCTCCACCATCGAGGTGGAACAGGCCCTGGCCAGCCATCCGGCCGTGGCCGACGTCGCGGTCATCGGTGTGCCGGATGACCGCTGGGGTGAGCGGCCCAAGGCCTTCGTGGTGCTCGCCCCGGGCCGGACCGCCACCGAAGACGATCTCCTGGCCCACGTCAAGTCCCGGATCGCATCCTACAAAGCACCCCGGTCGGTGGAGTTCATCATCGACCTGCCCAAAACGTCCACCGGAAAAATCCGCAAGAATGAACTGCGGACCCAGGAATGGGAAGGCCGGGAAGCCCGCATTAACTAGCGGCGTCCGAAGGCGGCAGTTCCCCCGCCGCACCACCCCGCCCAGCAACGAGCGAAAGAGAGACACCCATGGCCGCCGTCGTGCTGGGCTGGAATCCTGCCACTGCGTTTGGTGCCGGCCCCGGCCCTGCCGACTACCGCTCGGCAGCGTCCACGGTGCAGCGCACCGGGCTCTACGCCACCCGGTGGCGGGTGGGGCACGGCCAGCAGTTCGATCCCGGAACCGACGCGTGGCTGTTCGCCCAGGGCCGGCACGGGCGGGGGCTGCTGGGGCACGGCGTGGTTGCCTCCGCGCCCCAGCCCGGTGCGGCCCTGCCGGCCCGCCTGGGCCTGCTGGCAGGCATCGTCTTTGACCTGCTCCTGGCGCCGGGGGATGCGCTGCCCGCCGAAGGGCTCGCGGAACTCGTTCCGGAGCTGAACTGGAATGCCGTCCGCAGCACCGGAACGGCCGTTCCGGCCCACAGCGAGGTGCCGCTGCGGACCGCCTGGACCACTTTCCTGCGGTCCAGGCCCGCTCCGGCCGATTGGCTTGCCGCAGCCGACCCCACAGTGCCTCTTCCGGGAAGCCTCCCCCAGGACAGCCTGCGTACGGTGGGCATCAACCGGTACGAACATGACCCCGACGCCGTCCGGCAGTGCGTCTCCTTCCACGGCACCTCCTGCGCGGCCTGCGGCTTGTCGATGGACCGGATATACGGTCCGGCCGGGGCCGCTTTCGTCCAGGTGCACCACATTGTGCCGCCGTCCGCCATCACCCCGGGCTATGCGCTGGATCCGGTGGCGGACCTGGTGCCCCTGTGCCCCAACTGCCACGCCGTAGCCCACTTGGGGATTCCCGATCCGTACACGCCCGGCGAGCTGCGCCGGATGCTCGCGGCTGCCGGCGGACCGGTACCGGGCGGAGGCCCGATTACCGGCTCCGTTGCTACGGACCGGGAACTGGAAGCCCGGGAGGATGCGGCACGCCTTCGGGACAATGGGTAGTCCATGGCAAAATCGTTAGCGCCATGACCATTCCCGCCAGTACTCCGAAATCCGTCCGGGTGGACGCCTGGCTGTGGGCCATCCGGGCGTACAAGACCCGGTCCGCCGCCACTGCCGCATGCCGTGCCGGCCATGTCCGGCTCAACGGCAATCCGGCCAAGGCAGCCCAGCCGGTCCAGCCCGGAGACACCATCCGGGTGCGCCAGCCCGGGTACGAGCGGATCCTCGAAGTCCGCCGGCTGATCGCCAAGCGCGTTGGTGCAGAAGCGGCATCCCACTGCTTCACCGACCACACGCCGCCGCGGCCGGTCGGTCCGGCCCTGGGAATCCCCCTGCGGGACCGGGGAGCCGGACGCCCCACAAAGAAGGACCGCCGCGAGATTGACCGGCTGCGCGGCGACCGCTGAGCCGCCGGCATGGCTGCCCCGTTACCTTTTTCGTAGCCCGTTCCTGATGCAGGATATGGGTGTGTTGGCCGGTCGGTTCCGGCATGGTTTTTGCCCCCAGTCATCCATGATCCGGGGGTGTTGCCACCGGAACCGACATGGCGGCCGGGGAATCGCTAATAGAGGCACGACCAACGAAGCCATTCGTAACGTGGATGCGACTCCTGCCGCCCCTGACCAGCCAACACGTCAGTCTCGCCACGAGCTACCGGGGGGTAATCATGATTCTGGAGCAAGAGAGCATCGACGTTTTCCTTGGCCTGGACGTCGGCAAGACCGGCCACCACGCGGTGGCACTGAACCGGGCCGGGAAGAAGCTTTACGACAAGGCCCTGCCGCAGGACGAAACCAAAATCCGCGACGTCCTCACCAAGCTCACCGGCCATGGAAAGGTTCTGGTCGTCGTGGACCAGCCCGCGACCATCGGCGCGCTACCCGTCGCGGTCGCCCAGGCCGCCGGAGCGACCGTGGGCTATCTGCCGGGACTGGCGATGCGCCGGATCGCTGACCTGCACCCCGGCCAGGCGAAAACCGATGCCCGGGACGCGGCGATCATCGCCGAAGCTGCCCGGTCAATGCCGCATGCTCTTCGGTCGGTGGAACTCGATGATGAAACCCTGGCCGAACTCGGAGTGCTCTGCGGGTTCGATGACGACCTCGCCGGGCAAATCACGGCCACCTCCAACCGGATCCGCGGCCTGCTAACGCAGATCCATCCAGCCTTGGAACGGGCGTTGGGCCCGCACCTGGACCACCCGGCGGTGGCGGACCTGCTCACCCGGTATCCAACCCCGCAGGCGTTGAGGACCGCCGGCCGCGGACACGTGAAAGCACGGTTGAAGAAGCATGCGCCGCGGGCCGCTGAACGGCTCACCGAAGCGATATTCGATGCGCTGGGCCAACAGAGCGTTGTCGTCGTGGGCACCGGTGCTGCCGGGATCGTGCTGCCCAAATTGGCTGAGCAGCTCCTGGCCCTGCGCCGGCAACGCGACGAGATCGCCAGTCGGGTCGAAACCCTCGTGGAGGCCCACCCTCTTTACGAGGTCCTGACCTCGATGCCCGGCATCGGCGTCAGGACCTGCGCACGAATCCTCACCGAAGTTACCGGCAAGCACTTCGCGTCCGCCGCCCACCTGGCCTCCTACGCCGGAATCGCGCCGGTCACCCGACGCTCCGGAACCTCCATCCGCGGTGAGCACCCGAGCCGGCGAGGCAACAAGAAACTCAAACGCGCCCTGTTCCTCTCAGCCTTCGCCGCCCTGCACCATCCGCCGTCGAGGGCGTATTACGACCGCAAACGCGCTGAAGGTAAACGCCACAATCAAGCGATCATTGCCCTGGCCCGGCGTCGCTCCGACGTCCTGTTCGCTATGCTCCGCGACGGCACCCTTTATGAAGACCCGGCACCGAAGAACCTGCCGTCAGCGGCTTGACCAAAACCATAGAGGCACCCCCCGGCCCGGATCAGGGTGTGCGGGGCTTGAGCTGGTCGTCCACGAAATGCGGGGCGGCGGCAGCCATGCCGGCGAAAGCCATAATGACGGAGGAACCGGCCAGGATGGTCAGCGGAAGAGTCCAGCTTCCCGTTGCGCTGTGGAGGGCACCAATGGCAAACGGCCCCACCGCTGCCAGGAGGTAGCCCACCGGCTGGCAGAAGCCGGACAGTTCCGCCGTGACCCTTGGGTCCCGGGACCGCCCCGTAATCAAGGCCAGGGCCGTGGGAAAGGCGAAGCCGCCGGCGCCCAGGAGCAGCGCCCACAGCCAGGGAACGGTGTCCGGGGCCAGCAGCAGGCCGAGATATCCCGCTCCGGTGGCGGCAGCCAGCGCCGCAACGTATCCGCGCAGGCCAGGTGCCCGCGCCACCAGGGCGGGCATGATCAGGCCGCCGGGTATGCCCAGCGACGCAATCACGGCCATCATGAGGCCGGCCTGGGCCTGGCTTAGTCCGGCGTCGCGGTATATCTGCGCCACCCAGCCGAACTGCACGTAGGCGTTCATGGACTGGACGCCGAAGTACAGGCACAGCGCCACGGCCGTGCCCGACGACGTCATACGCAGCCGCCGCCCGTCCGGAAATGTCCCGGCCGGTGGAGACATGCCGGCCGCCGCCGGCGCCGCGGCGCCCGGGCCGGCGCCCCGGCCCGGGCGCGCCGGCTGCGAAAAGCGATGGCGGCCCACGGGACCACGGCCAGAAGCGCCGCCGCACCCCAGACCCGCAGGCTCACCTGCCAGCCGTCTGTCCCGCGGGCCGCCAGCGGAGCGGCGATCAGCAGCGGAAGGGTGGCGCCCACGGCCAGCGTGGTGCCGTACACCGAATTCAGCAGCGCCGTCCGCGCGCCGCCGTGCCGCTTGATGAAGGCCGGCACCAGGATGTTGCCCACCGCCATGCCGCCAAACGCCAGCATGCTGAGCAGCAGGAAGGCCACGGGAGATTCCACCACCGAGCGCAGCAGCAGACCTGCAGCAACGGCGGCAAGCCCCGCAGCTATGGTTCCGTTGATGCCGGCACGGCGGGACAGTGCAACGGCAAGAGCGCCGACGGCGGCGAAGGTGAGCCCCGGCAGCGCCGTCAGGACTCCGGCCAGAGTCGGATCCATCCCGAGCCCGGCCTGGAGTTCGGCCAGCACCGGACCGACCGACGTCGCGCCGGGCCGAAGATTGACGGCCACCAGCACGACGGCGGCGGCCGCGGCCCACAGCGGCAGAAGCCGGCGCGGCCGGGCCCGGCCGGCGACCTGTTTCCTCACTTCACTCACCCGGCCTTTCTAGCACGGGCGGTGCCAAACGCCACCGGCCGTGTCTTCTGCCCGTGTCACGGGGCGGAATGCACGGCCGGCGGCCCCGGCTTAGGCGGGGACAGCTTGGAGGGCCCGGCTGTCTCCGGTCTCAACGAACCTCTGGTGCCAGGACAGGGCTTCATCGAGCAGGTGCGGGGTGTGCTTGCCGAAGCTCTCCCGGGACGCACGGTCGAAGTAGTCCTGCAGCAGCGGCTGGAAATCCGGGTGCGCGCACTTGTCGATGATGGTGCGGGCACGCTGCTTCGGCGAGAGCCCGCGCAGGTCCGCGAGGCCGCGCTCGGTGACCACCAGCATGGTGTCGTGCTCGGTGTGGTCCACATGGCTGACCATCGGCACGATGCCCGAGATCTTGCCGCCCTTGGCTGTGCTCGGGGACAGGAAGGCGGACAGGAAGCCGTTGCGGGCGAAGTCGCCGGACCCGCCGATGCCGTTCATCATGGCTGTTCCGGCCACATGTGTGGAGTTCACATTGCCGTAGAGGTCCGCCTCGATCATGCCGTTCATGGCGATGCAGCCAAGGCGGCGGATGAGCTCTGGGTGGTTGGAGATTTCCTGGGTACGCAGGATGATCCGCTTGCGGTAGAACTCGATGTTGGAGTTGAACTCCTCGATTCCCGCCGGGCTTAGCGAGAAGGACGTGGCAGAGGCTACCCGGATGACTCCGTCGCGGATCAGGTGCAGCATGCCGTCCTGGATGACCTCGGTGTAGGCCGTAAGCCCGGTGTACCCCGAGGTGGCCAGCCCGCCCAGGACGGCATTGGCAATGTTACCCACGCCGGACTGCAGCGGCAGGAGCTTGTCGGTCAGCCGGCCGGCCTTGATCTCGTCCCCAAAGAAGTCGATCAGGTGGCCGGCGATCTGCCGGGACGTGTCGTCCGGGGCGGCGAAGGGCGTCATGCGGTCCGGGGCATCGGTCTCGACAACAGCAATCACCTTGTCCGGATCCAGGCGCAGGTAGGGTTCGCCGATCCGGTCGTCCGGGTTCACGAGCATGATCGGCTTGCGGTGCGGCGGCAGTGCCGTTCCGTAGTAGACGTCATGCATGCCGTCCATGGCTGCTGCCTGCTGGACGTTCACTTCGAGGATGATCTTGTCAGCCTGTTCAATCCAGGTCTTGTTGTTGCCGACGGACGAGGACGGGATGAGTGAACCGTCTTCGTTGATGCCCACCACCTCGATCACCGCCAGGTCTATGTGGCCGTAGAAGCCAAACCAGGTGTACTGGGCCACGTGCCCCAGGTGGATGTCGATGTACTCGAGTTCGCCGTCGTTGATCCGCTTCCGCAGGGTGGGATCGGACTGGTACGGCAGGCGCAGTTCCATACCGCCGGCCTTCGCGAGCACGCCGTCGAGCTCGGGGGCGGTGGAGGCGCCGGTCAGGACCTTAATCTGGAAGTCCTCGCCCCGGGCGTGGGCTTCCTCCATTTGGAGGGCCAGGGCCTGGGGAACTTCCTTGGGGTATCCGGCGCCGGTGAAACCACTCATTGCCACGGTCATGCCCGGTTTGATAAGCGCCGCCGCCTGTTCGGCGGACATCCTGCGCTGCAGCAGTCCTTCGTGGTGAATGCGGTCGTGCATTGTGGCCTTTCCTTAGTTGGGACCAACCAACACTATCCGCTGTGTGCCGCACCTCATATTCGGCGGCCGCTTTCCTTACGCCTCCTGCGGCCGGGGCGTTTGCTGCCCGGACTGCTGGATCTTCTCCAGGACCGCTTCCAGTTCAGTGCTCAAAGCGGCGAGGCGGGATGAGCTGGTCTCGACGGCGAGAGCGGCCACGAGGTCTGTCTGACGGCTGCGCAGCTGGGCGAGCGACGGGGCTGTTTCACTGTTGTCCATGCTTCATCCTACAAACGGGAGCGCTACACTGCCCAGGACGGCGAAGGCAAGGAGGACCCATGAGCACCCCGGCACATGAAACCGCGGAGCGGTGGCTGCGTTTCCGCAGCACCCGTAACCGCGAGCTGCGGCAGGAACACGGCTGGCTGACGCTCACCTCGCTGCACTGGCTAACGCCCGAGCCCGCACCGGTGGAGGAAGTTCCCGGGCTGTGGTCCGGAACCGGGACGGAAGCGGCCCTCACGGCAGCTGCCGGCGACGGGCTCACCATGGCGGGCAGCGGAACTGCGGTTGACGGTACCGTCACCGCTTCCCTGGCCGACGAGGAATCGCTGCTCTGGGTCCAGTTCGGCGGCAGCGGCGGGCGGACCGTGGTGGAGCTGGCCCGGCGCGGCGGACGCTATGCCATCCGCACCCGGGATTCGGCGTCCCCGGTGTTCACGGAGTTCAGCGCAGTGCCCACCTGGGATTTCAGGCCCGACATGGTGCTGCAGGCCAGGTTCGAGGCCTATCCCGAACCGGTGGACGTTCCGGTCCGGACTGCCCATCCCGCCGTCGACGGCGTACACCGCACCGTCGGCGAGCTGGTCCTCCGGCTTCCCGGAGCGGACCGGGAATACCGGCTGCAGGTCGCCGCGGACGGGCCGGACCGGCTGGCGCTGACGTTCCACGATGCCACCAACAACCGGACGACCGCCGGTTGGCGGAAGGTTGCTTTTGCCGCGCCGCAGCCCGGAACGTCGGCCGTGACGGTGGATTTCAACCGGGCCGTGAACTATCCCAGCGCGTTCACCCCGTACGGCACCTGCCCGATGCCGGTGGGCAGCAACATCATCGGGGAACCGGTGGAGGCAGGGGAACAGCGGCCCGCCACGCCGGAATAGGCCCGGTGCCGGGAGGCCGGCGGCGCGGACTGCGGCAGGCGGGCGTGCGCCGCGCGGCGCTTCCGCGGGATCATGGAGGGAACATCCAACGATCTCCGATCCGAAATGAGACCCCATGACACTCAAAGAGCAGCTCCAGGCCGACATGAAAACCCATATGAAGGCCGGAAACCGGACCGCGCTGATGACGGTGCGCAACGTGCTCGGCGAAATTGAGACCCGGGAGAAGTCAGGGAAGACCCCGGTGGAGCTCGACGACGTGCAGGTCGTGGCGCTGCTGCAAAAGGAAGCGGCCAAGCGGCGCGACACCGCCGGCATTTACCGGGATGCCGGTGAGACCGAACGAAGCGACGCCGAAATCGCCGAAGCCGAAATCATCGAGGCCTATCTGCCCGCCCCGTTGACCGCTGACGATGTCCAGGCGATCGTGGACGACGTCATCGCCGAACTTTCCGCCGGCGGTACGGAACTGTCGATGCGCCAGATGGGTGCGGTCATGAAGCCGGTGACGGCCAAGGTGGCCGGCCGCTACGACGGCAAGGCCGTCAGCGAGATTGTCCGCAGCCGCCTCGCCTAATTAGCCGGCCGCCACAAAGGCGGTGGCGGTATTCGGGGCGATTTCGGTCAACCCGGCATCCACGATCAGCGGACCGGCGCCGTCGGCGGCGGCGAGCGCCTGGAAGTCGGTCCCGGCGGCGGACCGGACGGACACCGGGCAGCCGCGCGTGCTCCAGGCGTTCCGTTCCCGGTCGGGCAGTGTCAGGTACCAGGCGAGCAGCGCGTGGGCCGCCTGCGCCCCGGCCTTGCCCGTGGACATTTTCAGGTCCCGGTTCACCACCACCACCGGAGCGTCCGGGCGCGCCGGTGCCGGACCACCGCCGTCGGGCAGCTGCGTGCCGGAGACCTGCAAGGCCCGGACCGCCTTGGGCATGTCCTCGTAGGTCACCGGCTCGAAGGCCACCGCCTGCGCCCGGCCGACGACGGCGGTCCCTGACGGCGCGTGTGCCGCCAGCTTGGCAAACGCTTTGGGTCCGGCCCGGCGGACGGTTTTCGTGAACCGGCCGAACACCCAGTTCTCCCACGGCCCGTCGCTGTCCCGCCGCGCATAGGCGCTGACGCTTGCCGCTGCTGCGGCAGCCACGGCGTCATAGTGGGACGCGGGGTCTTCCTTATCGACGAGCAGGACAATGGGCTGGACCGTGTCGCTGGGTTGCATGCTTCCAGTTTTCCACGGCGGAACAGTCCGCCCGCACCGGTGGTTGCGCCGGCTACCCGTGCTGCCTGCGGGAGCTCCGCCGGAACCTCAGGGTGAGGAGTTCAAAGGGCCTCAGCTGCAGGGGCACCGCGCCGTCCGGGGACCGGTGTTCGCCCAGTGCCGCGGAGTCGACCGGCCGTTCCAGCAGATCCGTGGCGGCAACGCCGTCGTAGGCGAAGCTGGTCCGCACCTGCGCCCGCGCCCGTCCGCCGTGGGCCTCGTAGAGCCGCACCACCACGTCGCCGCTGCGGTCCTCGGCCAGTTTGACCGCTTCCACCACCACGGCTGGGTTGTCCACCGTGAGGACCGGCTCCACCGGTGCCGGAGATACCCCGGAGATGTACCGGAGCGGCAGGTTCAACCTGTATCCCTCGGCGACGGCGTCGGGGATGTCCGAGGCGGGACGCAGTGAGAACCGAAAACTGTGCGGCCCCTGGTCCGTCCCGGGGTCCGGAAACAGCGGGGCGCGCAGCAGTGAGAGCCGGACCGTGGTGCAGGTCCGCCCGTTCATGCTCTCGCGGAAGGTGTCGTGGCCGTAGGTGGAGTCATTGGCCACGGCCACTCCGTAGCCCCGCTCCCCCACGTGGATCCAGCGGTGCGCCACGGTTTCGAACCGTGCCTCGTCCCAGGACGTGTTGGTGTGCGTGGGGCGGTGCACGTGCCCGAACTGGATTTCGGAGGCCGCCTGCGCGGCATGCACGTCCAGCGGGAAGGCAAGCTTGAGCAGTTTCTGCCGCTCATGCCAGTCCACGTCCACCTCCAGATCCACTGCCGAGCCGTCCGGGCTCAGGGAAATTCGCTGCACAATCGCCGAGTTCCCAAAGGACCGCGTGATTGTCAGGGTCCTCCCGCCGCTGCCGTCCTCAAGCTCCATGTGCTCGGGCTGCATCAGGTCCGTGGAGCTGAACCGGTAGTGCGCGTCCAGGTCCCAGGCATCCCACTGGTTGGGAGTGTCACGGAACAGCTGGAACAGGTTTCCGGGCCGCCCGGGTGGAAAGACCTCCCGCCCGCCGCAGACCAGTGACCGGAAGAGGCCGGTGGAATCCACGGTCAGCCGGAGCCGGCCGCTGCTGATGAGCCACCCGCCGCCGGAGCGCTGCCAGATGTGGGACGGAGGCTCCGGCACCGGCCCGGATCCGGCGGCGGGAATACCGGCTGCGGCGTACGGCCCCGCGTTCAGTGCTGCCGCCGAGGTCCCGCTGCCGAGCAGCGTCCGGGCCGCCTTTGTGATCAGGCCTTCCAGCTCTGCGCTGACCAGTGCGTAGTTCCGTTCTGCTTCCTGATGCACCCAGGCAATGGAGGTGCCGGGCAGGATGTCATGAAACTGCTGCAGCAGAACGGTGTGCCAGGCCCGTTCCAGTGCGTCGTACGGATACTCGGCCCCTGCGGCCAGCGCTGCGGCAGCGGCCCACAGTTCCGCTTCCCGCAGCAGGTGCTCGCTGCGCCGGTTGCCCTTCTTGGTGTTGGCCTGGCTGGTGTAGGTTCCGCGGTGGAACTCCAGGTACAGCTCCCCGGACCAGGCGGACGGGTTGGCCAGCTCAGCCTCGGCTGCGGCGAAGAAGCGCCCGGGGCTGGACAGCTGGACCGCCGGGGACCCTTCCAGTGAGGCGGTGCGGCGGGCCGCGGCCAGCATTTCCCGGGTCGGCCCGCCGCCGCCGTCCCCCAGCCGAACGGCACCAGTGAGGTGTTGCCGAACCCTTTTCGCTGTACTGGCGCTGCGCACGGGCCAGCTCACGCCCGGACAGCTCGGAATTGTAGGTGTCCACAGGCGGGAAATGCGTGAACAGAGTGGAACCGTCAATGCCTTCCCAGCGGAACGTGGAGTGCGGCATGATGTTGGTTTCGTTCCAGGAGATCTTTTGCGTCAGGAACCAGCGGCACCCCGCCGCACGGGCAATCTGCGGCAGCGCCGCCGAATATCCAAAGGAATCCGGCAGCCACAGAACGTCCGGCTCCAGCCCAAAATTTTCGCCAAAAAAGCGTTGCCCGGCGACGAACTGCCGGGCCATGGCCTCGCCGCCGGGCATATTGGTGTCCGCTTCCACCCACATTCCGCCGGTGGGCACGAACCGTCCCTCGCGCACCCGCGCCGCCACCCGGGCAAAGAGCCCCGGATAGTACTGCTGCAGCCAGGCATACTGCTGGGCCGAAGACGCCGTGAAGGTGAAATCCGGATCCCGGTCCATCAGCTCCAGGACATTCGCGAAGGTGCGGGCCACTTTGCGCACTGTTTCGCGCACCGGCCACAGCCAGGCACTGTCGATGTGGGCATGTCCGACGGCGTGGATCCGGTGTGCGCTGGCATAGGCCGGCAGTGCGAGAACGCCGGCCAGCTGTTCCCGGGCGGCGTCCGCGGTGCCGGCGGCATTCCCGGGATCGACGGCGGTGACCGCACGTTCCATGGCCCGCAGGATCTCGTAGCGGCGCGGCAGGTCCATCGGCAGCTCATGCATCAGCCCGTCCAGGGTCCACAGGTCCCGGGCCAGGTTCCAGACGCCGGTGTCCAGCAGGGCGAGGTCCGCGGAACGGAACACGTACAGCGGTGCCTGCCCCGCCGTCACCGGATCGCCCAGCGGGGTCGGCGCATAGGTGAACCCGCCAATAACATTGGGATTCGATGCCGCTTCCACATAGAACCGGAACGTTTCGCCGGGAGCATGCGGCACCGGAACGTGCAGGTTCCGCGGTTCCACCGCCTTCACGATCCCGCCGTCCGGGGTGTACACCAGCGCCTCCGCTTCGAATCCGGGTCCGTCGCCGCTGAATCCCAAATCCACCAGCAGCTCGGGACAGCCGTTTTCGGTGTTCCAGCTTTCCGGCACGGTGCCGGAGATCCGGAACCAGGTGGTTCCCCAGGGCGCCCCACGCCTGTCCTGCGGAGAACGGGGCAAAGTCCTGCTCCACGGCGGAGGCGAAGGCAACCGGCTCCCCCGGGGCCGTCCATGCTTCCAACGTCGCCGGCGTCCGGTTCCGCCAGAGGTTCCCGGCGATCCGTTCCCGGAGGAAGCGGTGGATTCGGGCTTCAACAAGTTGGCGGCTGTCGTGCATGCGGCACCTGCCCTTTCGTTGCGCCGCTCAGGACAAAGGAGCCGCCCAGGGCCGGGACTACGGCCGCTGCTGCACAAAGGGTCTTGGTGAGGGCCCGCATGGTTTTCCTTTGATCCACGGTTGCCACTGCGGGACATGCCCCGGTGGTGCGGCTGACGCTAATACACGGCGGGGATTTCCTCAATCATGGTCGGGGCCCGGCCTGCCGGCACGGTCCAAGGCGCGGCTGGTGACGGGCCGCTGCGCCGGGGGCTAAAGGACGACGGCGGCAGTCATCTCGCTGACAAAGGCCTCGGTTTCGGCGGCGTTGCGGAACCCGTAGGACACTTCGCGCACGGCCTCCTCCCGGCTGGCCGGGACCGGGTGGTACTTCACGGTGTCGAAATTCCCGGGGACGGTGACCGGCTCCACCAGCGGCCGGTGGTTCAGGTGGGGAAACTGGCGCAGCGTGGGATCGATCCGCCACTGCGCGGTTTCGATCCAGAAGTGGTCCCCCATGCCTGATGACCCGCTCACCACCCGGATCTCCGTGACGCCGGCACCGGCCATCAGCCAGGCCAGCGTAAACGAGGCGGGCGCGCCCAGTCCGGAGCCGTAGGGAATGTGGCCCTCTGCCACCGCCGCCGTCTGCTCGGCAAGGCGGGTTGCTTCCTGAAGGCTGAGTGATCGCATGCCTCCATGTTCCCAGCCGGATGTGCTGAGTGCCTATTTGGGGCCCCTTACGCCCGCCGGCCCTGCCTCTGCGCCGGAGGCGGCGGTACCGTTGAAGCATGACCGACCGCGAAACCCATCAGCGGCACAGCTCCCATCCAACCGGCGCCATTCGAAGGATTCCGTCCGGCCAGAAGGCCGAAGCCCTGTGGTCCGACATGGAGCGCGAGGACGGGCTGTACACCATCCTTGACGCCGCCCAGCGGCTGGGTTTTGGCTACGGCCCGAACCAGCGCGCCTCCCGGCTGACCGGCAAGGGCCGGGTCCTGGCCGTGCGGCGCGGCGGCACCTTCCTGTATCCGGGATTCCAGTTCGATGTGCCGGGCGGGCGCATGCTCCCGCCGGTCAAGGATGTGATCCGTTTGGGCCGCTGGATGGGCTGGACGGATGAGCAGGTGGCGCTCTGGTTTTACACGCCCAATGGATCGCTGCAGGGCAAGCGCCCCGTCGATGTCCGTGCTGACGAGGAAAAGCTGATCAGCACAGCCGAAAAGGACATCGCCGGCATACCCTGAGCCCTGCGGCCCCGGGCATCCCGGATCAAAGTGTGCCGCTGCTCTGCTACTGCGGCCAGCGGCCGGCGGCGAACAGTTCGGCCAGCAGAGCCTGCGCCGGAGCCGGGTCCAGTCCGCGTGCGGCGAGCCAGCCGTCATCGCCGTAGGACGCCGCGTAGCGGTCGCCCGAATCGCACATCAGGGTCACGATGCTCCCTGTTTTCCCTTCGGCTTCCATCCGCGCCGCCAGCTGCCACACGCCCCACAGGTTGGTGCCCGTCGAGGGGCCGGCATGCAGCCCGGCGATGTCAAAAAGGTGCCGGGCCGCGGCTACCGACGCGGCGTCGGGGACCTGGATCATGTGATCGATGACCGCCGGCACGAAGCTCGGCTCCAGGCGCGGCCGGCCAATACCCTCAATCCGCGACGGGCCGCCGGCGGCGGGCACCCCGGGCCGGCGCCAGGACGGATAGAACACCGAATTCTCCGGATCCACCACGGCCAGTTTCGTGGCGTGCCGGTGGTAGCGGATGTAGCGGCCAAGCGTTGCGCTGGTGCCGCCCGTCCCGGCGCCGACCACGATCCATTCGGGCACCGGAGATTCCTCCAGGGCCAGCTGTCCGAAAATCGATTCCGCGATGTTGTTGTTGCCGCGCCAGTCGGTGGCCCGTTCCGCGTAGGTGAACTGGTCCATGTAGTGCCCGCCGGTGCTGCGGGCTATCTCTTCGGCGGCCGCGTAGACCTGGGACGGGTCCTCCACGAAATGGCAGGTCCCGTTGTACTGCTCGATCAGCGCGATTTTCTCTGCACTGGTGGTCCGGGGCATGACGGCGACAAACGGCAGGTCAAGCAGCTGCGCGAAGTAGGCCTCGGAAACAGCGGTGGAACCGCTGGAAGCCTCCACAATGGTCATGCCGCGGGTGATCCAGCCGTTGACCAGCCCAAAGAGGAACAGCGACCGGGCGAGCCGGTGCTTGAGGCTGCCGGTGCGGTGGGTCGATTCGTCTTTGAGGTAGACCTTCACGGACCAGCCCGCCGGAACCGGAACCTCGAAGAGGTGGGTGTCAGCGGATCGGTTGCCTTCGGCTTCAATCCGCCGGATGGCGTCGTCGGACCAGCGCCGGTCCGGAATTGGGGAATTAGTCACCCGGTTCAGCCTACAGGCGGTCCCTGCAGCTGCCTTCCGCCGCTGCAGGTCTGTTCCTGGGACACCGGCCGGAGCGGATGGGTAACGGCAGGGAGCCGTCGGCCGTCAGCCGGCAGTGCCGGCAATGTCCCGCAGGGCACGGACGTGGGCGTCGAAGGCGTCCCGGCCGGCCGGAGTGAGCCCTATCCAGGTCAGCCGCCGGGCGTCCTGCCGGTCAGCTGATGCGGCTTTCGCCAGCTGGACGTACCCGGCCCCGGCGAGCGTCTTCAGGTGTTTGGACAGTGCCGCGTCGGATATCCCCAGGCCGTCGCGGAGAACGGAAAAATCCATCTGGTTTACGGCCCGGAGCAGGCCGCAGATCCGCAGCCGGCTGGGGGCGTGAATGAGATCGTTGAACTGTGCCTCAGGCATGGCGCATGCGGTCCAGCGCCGAACGGTAAGCCACTCCGGCCAGCCACGCCACCGCCCCGAAAGCCGCCGCACTGGTGAGCACCACCGCCCAGCCTGCACCCAGAGCCACCATTCCCAGCGAGACGGAGAACAGGGCCAGGCAGACCGCCGGGATCGCCGCCATGGCGAGGGCTGCGCTGCGGCCCATGCTCTGGAACCTAATCCCCGTTTCCCGGTTCATGAGGTGGGCGATGATGAACACGGCCACCAGCGCCAGCCAGCCGGAGGACGGCGGCGCATAGTTCTCCCCCGGGGCGGCTGCGGCCGCCCCGGCCACCCACCAGGCGCCAACGCCGCCGTACGCGGCCAGCAGCACCCGGGGAATCCGTGTGCCGTCCGCCAATGCCCGGCGGTCCCCGGACAGCTCGCTCAGCCGGGCTGCCGCCTCATGGGCGGAAGGCTGGCTGCGAAAGTTGTTTTCCATAGCGGAAAGTCTACGAGTTACTTTCCGCTGAGGCAAGAGATTTTCCACGCCCGGCTATTTCCTTGGCAGCAGCTCTGCCAGCCGGCGCAGCTCACCGGCGGTGTCCAGTGTCATTTTCTCCGCGCTGCCCAGCAGACCCAGGATGTTTTTGGCCCCGGCATCGTTGGAGGCATGGTTGGTTCCGGGCAGCAGACGCGCCTGAATCCGCACGTAATCCTCCCCCAGTATTTGGTGCAGACCCTCCCGCATGAGCTGGCCCGGACCACCGAAGACCATGGCGAAGTCCCGGCTGAGGGCCTGGAGGTCGGCCGTGTCGTGGGTCTGTTCGGAGCTGAGCAGCAGGCTCACTGACGTACCGGAGGTACCGGTGCCCAGCGAGACCAGAAGCACCCCGTCGTCGTCGCGCGGCTGCGACAAGCCAAGGGCGTAGGCCACCAGGGCCGGGTCGTCGGCTGCCAGCCCGCCGTCCACCAGCTCCCGTGCCCGTCCGGCCGGATCGGTATAGGGCACCGCAGGAAAAAACCGCGGCAGTGATCCCGTGGCCCGGCCCGCGAGCGCCATGGGAGCATCACCCAGCACGGACTGGTCCAGACCGCCGCCGGCAAAGTGCAGTGCCTGGGTGTGCGCCAGGTCGCAGGTCGTCACGGCCACCGGAAGCACGGCTTCTGAGAGTCTGGTCCCGCCCAGGACTTCCTCCAGGAAGTGCTGCAGGGGCTGTGCCGGATACATGGACCCGACGGAGGAAGCGGCCGCCGGGCCCGGCGCGGGCAGGTCCCCCTGGCCGTGGCCCCGCTGGAAGATCGACTTCGCGCTGGTGAAATTCAGGCTCCGCAGCTCCCTGGCACTGTAGGGGGCGCCGCCGCCGCGCGGGCAGGTGAGCGCCAGGGCAATCATTCCTCCGACGGATGTGCCAACGATCAGGTCGAATAGTTCCGCGGTCCTTCGTCCGGTCCGTTTCTCCAAATGGGCCAGCCAGATGATCGGAATGATGCCGCGCACCCCGCCGCCGTCGATCGAGAGAATGCGCAGCATAGCGGCTCCCCTAACGCCAGTAATTATTGGCAGCCGCTACCGTGGCAAATTCCGTGGCGACCACTGCCGAGGCGGCGATAAGCCCCTCCGGATTGTTCGCGTAGGCGTCACGGATGATGCTCTGCACATGTTCATCCGGCTGGATGACAAACGAAGTCTGCAGCGCCAGCTGGACAGCCAGGCGCCGCCCTCCTCGGGCCCTGCGCACTTGAGGGAGTTATTGGGAACGAGTTCCATGGTGTATGTCCTATCAACGTTCGGCGATGCCGGGCCACCCCATTGTGGACGGCCCTGGAACTGGGAACAAGAGCCGGACAGCCGACAGCCACGAAGGGAACCGGAATGGATGAGTATCTCGTCCTGCTGCCCGATGACGCGGAAGCGTGGGAACGCCTCAGCGACAGCGAACGGGAGGCGGTGTACGAACAGCACCGGGAGTTCGCCCGCCGACTGCGGGAGGGAGGGCATGTGCTGAGCGGCGGCGCGGAGCTGGATCCTCCTCGGACAGCCAGGACCGTCCGGCAGGTGGCGGGCCGGACTGTCATCAGTGCGGGACCGCCCACCGATGCGGCTGAACAGCTCAGCGGGTTCTACCAGGTGGAGACCGGGGACCCCGACGGCCTGGCCGAGATCTGCGGCCTGCTGGCCTCCGGTGCCCCGGTCGAGGTCCGCCGGATCGCACGGCACGGCACCGGGTAGTGGTGTATGCGGCTACGGAACCGAGTCCGTCACGGACGTGGTGATTGCCGTCCAGCCCAGGATCGAGCCGGCCGGAATGCCCTCAAAGTCCTCAAAGTCCTCCTGCAGCATGAACGACGGCGGCGCCGCCCGGACCGAAGAAGCGGTCCGGCGCGGCGCCGTCGTACGTTGTTTTCGTGCTGATTTCCCGATACGGCAGGCCGCGCGGGAAGTTCCGGCTTAGAGCTTGGAAGCAACCAGGCCGGTCAGGTCCACGAGGCGGTTCGAGTAGCCCCACTCGTTGTCGTACCAGCCAACGATCTTGACCTGGTTGCCCATAACGCGGGTCAGGCCGGAGTCGAAGATGCAGGAGGACGGGTCGCCCACGATGTCGGAGGAAACGATCGGATCCTCGGTGTACGTGAGGATGCCGGCCCAGCGCGGATCCTGGGCGGCCTTGGCGTAGGCGGCGTTGATTTCCTCGACCGTGGCTTCGTTTTCCAGCGTGACGGTCAGGTCGGTGACGGAGCCGGTGGGGACGGGAACGCGGATGGCGAAGCCGTCCAGCTTGCCCTTCAGTTCCGGCAGGACCAGGCCGATGGCCTTGGCGGCTCCGGTGGAGGTCGGAACCATGTTCACCGCGGCGGCGCGGGCACGGCGCAGGTCACTGTGCGGGCCGTCCTGCAGATTCTGGTCCGCCGTGTAGGCGTGCACCGTGGTCATCAGGCCCTTTTCGATGCCGAAGGCGTCGTTCAGGACCTTGGCCAGCGGGCCCAGGCAGTTGGTGGTGCAGGAAGCGTTGGAGATGATGTCGTGGTTTTCGGGATCATAGTCGCCGTCGTTCACGCCCATCACCACGGTGAACGCGTCACCCTTGGCCGGTGCGGAGATCAGAACCTTCTTGGCGCCGGCGGAAATGTGCTTCCGGGCGTCCTCGGCCTTGGTGAAGAAGCCCGTGGATTCGATGACGATGTCAACGTCCATTTCGGCCCAGGGCAGGTTGGCCGGGTCGCGCTCGGCGAGAACGCGGATGGTGCGTCCGCCGACCGAAAGGTTTCCGTCTTCCACGGAGACCTTCTCGGCCAGCCGTCCGGCGACGGAGTCGTACTTGAGCAGGTGGGCCAGCTGTGCGGGGTCGCCCAGATCGTTGACCGCCACAACCTCGAAGCCTTCGCCGTGCTGCAGCGCAGCCCGCAGGAAGTTGCGGCCAATGCGACCAAAACCGTTAATACCGACGCGTACCGTCATGAGGGCCTCCTAGGCTCGATAAGATTAAATTTAGAAACTAAATTTATTACCTCCTATAATTATGCTGTTATCACTGCCACACGTCAAAAGGGCCACCCCATGGATGCCTCCACCAGCAGCCCGCAGCTCCTGCGCCGCACCAACCTGCGCGCCGTGCTCGAGGTGCTCCGCACCGTGCCCTCGGCCACGGGCACCGACCTCATCTCGGCCACCGGCCTAACGCGCGCCACCGTCATTGCCGTCTGCGACGACCTCATTGCGCGGGGCTGGGCGCGGGAACGGGAATCCCCGCGGACGGAGGGCCAGAAGGGCCGGCCCGCCCGCCGCTTCGAATTCAACGCGGACGCCGGACACGTCCTGGGCATCGACGTCGGGATCGCCACCGTCCGCGTCCTGGTCGCCAACCTTTCGGGGGCCGTCGTCGGCGGGACTGAGATGCGCTTTCCCCGTCACGGCGGAGCGCCGGAGCAGCGGCGGCAGGTCCTCATCGCCGCCGTCGACGACGCGCTGGCCGCTGCGGCGGTCTCCTCCGCGGCGGTGCTGTGTGTGGGCATGGGCATCGCCGCCCGGGTGACCGGCGACGGCGCCGTCGCGCCGGGGCAGGACGTGGCGCCCATGTTTGACCTTGGGCTGCGGCAGGAGTTCGGCGCCGGCCGCGGCTGGCCGCTGCTCGTGGAAAACGATGCCAAGCTCGCGGCCCTGGCCGAACGCTGGCGCGGGGTGGGCGCCGGAGAGAAGGACCTTGCGGTGATCCTGGCCGGCGAGCGCCTGGGCAGCGGCATCATCGAGTCCGGACGGCTGCTGCACGGCGCCTCCGGCGGCACCGGCGGCATGGGTGCGCTGGAGCTGGTGAGCGGCGTCGGCAACGAGGACGGCATTGCCAAGCTGGCCAGGCTGTGGGGCAGCGCTGCGCTGAAGGACGGGCATGACGGCGGCATCCGGGCACTGGTGGGCCCGTCGACCAACCGCGCTTCGGCGCGGCTTGTCTTCGAGGCTGCAGCTGCCGGCGACCCGGTGGCCGGCGACATCCTGGACCGGATTGCCCGCCGGATAGCACGGGTGGTGGCACTGGTGTCCTCGTTCTTCGACCCGAAGCTGATCGTCATTGGCGGCGCCGTGGCGGCGTCGGCCACCGCGCTGCTGCCGGTGATGACCGGGGAGCTGGCCCGGTATGTGTCCGAGCCGCCCCGGCTAGCCGTCTCGGACATGGGCAAGATGCTGGTGCCCACCGGAGCCGTGCGCCTGGCCCTGGACTATGTGGAGGCGCACATGCTCGAACTGGTTCCGGAGGTCCGCCGCCGGGGGTAGTGAGCCGGTCCGCCGCCCGGGGCAGCTCCTGCAGACGGAGCAGGCTGCCCGCCGGCTCCCGGAACGCGCAGTCACGCCCCCAGTCCTGGTCCAAGGTTTCTGGACCACATCCGCTCCCCCGGCTGTGCTGCGGCAAACAACAGGCCGGCGCTCCCCTCTTCCTGCTGGGTCTGGAGATCCTGGGGCAGGATAGTGTCCTGCGGCCCTACCCGAAGGGCCGCCCCGGATGAACAGGAACGGCATGGACCGCGATACTGCGCAGGCGTACTTGGACCACTTGGAGCAAAAGGCACAAGCAGAACTTCCTGACTATGTGTACGGGTATTTCGCCGGGGCGTCCGGCGGCGGCGAGTCGGTCCGGGACGCAGCAGCACAGTGGGATGCCGTGCGGTTCCGGCCGCGGGCGTTCACCCGCACGTCCTCGCGGCTGACGGAAACCTCGGTCCTGGGCCTGCCGCTGCGGACGCCGGTACTGGCTGCTCCGATGGCCCAGCAGAACGCGGCCACGCCCTGGCCGAACTCGCGACGGCCCGGGCTGTCCGCCGCGCCGGCTCGCTGCTGGGCGTTTCCACCAACACTTCGGTTCCGTTCGCCAAGATAGCGGCGGAAGACGTCCCGTGGTGGTTTCAGGTGTACGTCACGAAGGACAAGGGACTGTCCGACGCACTGGTCCAGCGGGCTGCGGCCGCCGGCGCGAAGGCACTGATCCTCACGGTGGACGCGACGCGGCTGGCCGCGGGTGAGCTGGTTATTGATCCGCTGTTATGGCCCGAGTCGCCAGGGAAGAAGAGGCTCGGCAACCTGCTTGACGAGGACCTGTCCGGGCTTCCCGCCGATGCTGCCCAAGGGGCTGAGGACCTGACCCTGGACATCATTGAGGAACTGCGGGAACGGTCCGGTCTTGAGGTCGTGGTTAAGGGCATTCTGCGGGCTGATGACGCCCGCAGGGCCGTGGATGCGGGGGCCGCCGGCGTCCTGGTTTCCACGCACGGCGGCCGGCGGCTTGGCCGGTCCGTGACCTCGGTCCAGGCGTTGCCCGAAGTGGTCCAGGCTGTCGGCGGCGACTGCGAGGTTTATGTGGACAGCGGCATCCGCACCGGGGACCATGTGGCAGCTGCGCTGGCGATGGGCGCGCGGGCTGTTTTCGTGGGGCGGCCGGTGATGTGGGGGCTGGCTGCGGAGGGCGAAGACGGTGCAGCCGGCGTTCTCGCGCACCTCACCGAGGATCTGCGGGTGACCATGTCCGGGATTGGCGCCGACGGCGTCCCGGACATCACTGCGGACCTGCTGCACGCTCCGGGCGCATAAACCCGCCGAAGACCCGGCCCGGCAATCAGTTGGAGCCGGCGGTTTCCTTCCAGCTCCAACCGGCTGCCGGCCGGCCCCGCCCGGCCGGCGCCGCCGCAGCCTCCGTTTTGGCCAGCAGCGGACTCTTGGCCAGATCCCGGCCGAGGTTGCTGGTAACCGGCTCCGGCCGGCCCGCCGCGGCGGCAAGCTCACGCGCGAGGCGCGCCGCTGAAGCGGTGGTGAACCGGTCCCCCAGCAGCGCCCGGGTCAGCGCGGCGTCGATCCACAGAGCATCCAGGACGGCGGCTGCCGTCCTGGCGATGATCGCGTCATGGTCGAAGGGGAGGCCCGTGGCGTCGGCGGCCCGCACCAGGTGTGTCCCCTTCTCCGCGCCGGCTGTGCCCGGATCCAGGACGACCGCGTGGACGATGGAAAGTGTGGGTCCGCGCGGATCCCGGTCGGGGTTGTCGAACACCCCCGCCCCGGTGATGCTGCGGATTGCGTCCCGGTCAATTCCCGCCTTGGTTGCCAGGGCGCGCACCGCAGCTTCGGCCAGGAGTTCGTTAGCGGACAGCAGGACACCGGGCAGCGCCGCCCGCCCCCGGAACGGCTCGTAGAGACGGTCCGCGAGGACCACGCTCAGGACACCGTCCCGAAACAGGAAGGGGACGGTGTCGATCGAGACGAGCGGCTGCTGCGGGAGGGTCATACTGCGATGTTACCGAGCACCGCCCGCACGTCGGCAAAGGACTGGCGGCGCAGGAACTGTCCGTTGGCCCAGACCGGCTGGAGCATCGAATCGGCCTCCTGCCCGGCGGTGGCCCGTTCGATGAGCTTCAGTTCTCCGTCCGCGCCCCGGGTGACGGCCAGGCGCCCGGTGGCTGAGCGCTTGGACCCCTTGGCCGTGACGGGGTCCTTGAACACGTTGCGGCCCTCTCCGTTGACCTCGATGTAGGTGACCTTGACCGCGGAGGAGAAGGTGTCCCGGGTGACGTACTGGTAAGTGAACGATCCGGCGCCCAGCACGATGTTCTCGGAGGCGTAGCCCATCCCTTCCAGTCGGGCCGTGATGTCGGCGGCACGCTCGGGCGTGATGGAGTCCCCGTACATGACCCGCACATTGTTCAGGACCTTGTATCCGGCACGGTTGAGGGTGGATCCGAATTCGGCCTCCAGCAGGGCGGCGACGCCAAAGTAGGCCGGGTCGGTCTCCATCGTCGCGGCCTCCCGCCCTGCGCCGGAAACCCCGGCGCCGGTGCGCTCACCGCAGACGATGTCGGCCGGGTCTCCGGAGTCGGGGCGGATAACGACGTTGCCGTCGCGGGCGGTAATGATGTCCTTCAGGCCCGGCAGGACGACCTGCAGGACATGCCACAGGTCGTAGCCGTCGGAGACCAGGGAGATGTTGCCCGTCGGATTGCCTTCGAGGATGTGGCGGAAGGTTTCGGCCTCTCCGTCCTGGCCGCCGGCGCACATCACGGCGTGTTCACTGGCGGGGATGGAACCGAGGATTTGCCCGTTTTCCGCGCCGAAGGAGGAGTTGTAGTACCGGCGGACGAAGTCCGCGGAGCCGAGCGAATCCGAGCCTTTGAAGGAGAGCAGGTGACCGGCGCCGGAAGCGGCTGCGGCTTCGATCCCGGGCATCCCCCGGAAGGAAAAGTCGTGGAGCTGCCAGTCCACAAAGGCAGGGTCCGTGCCCGTCCGGGCGGCCGCCGTGTCCAGGATGCCGCGGTATTTGTCGGCGATGGTCGCCGCGGTGGAGGGCTGCCAGATGGAGGCCGAAAGGGCGGTCTCGATGTAGTTGACCAGCCAGAAGAATTCGGGCTCGGTGGATTCGACCGTCACCGACGGGACCAGCAGCGGCACCCGGGTGCCTTCGGGAAGGGCCCGGAAGATCAGCGGCAGGTACCCGCGGCGGTGCAGGGCGCGGATGTGGCCGGTGCCGATGGTGTTCGGGCCGAGGATGTTGTTGAGGCCGGCCTGGTATTCGGCGACGGCTTCGTCTTCGTCGGCGGCGAAGAACGGTGCGAAGGCCTCGATGCAGTACTTCTGCAGGAAAGCCTGGAGACCGAAGTGCACCACGTGGTCCACGCCTGCAAGCCGGGAGCCGCGGTTGGTGAAGTTGGAGAGGACCCTGGTGGTGCCGGCGGGGTACATGTGGATGTGGCCGAGCTTGTAGGCGTCGGTCTGGAAGAGGGCCGCGGTGACGCTGGCGGTGGTGGCGGTGGCGGCTGCGGGGGCGATGGTGGCTGCGGGGGCGATGGTGGTCATGGTCGGCTCCTTGAACGGGCGGGAAATGGTGGGCGGGGCGGGAGAGATTAGATGAGGTGGGAGAGCAGGGGCGTAATGCGCGCAGCCACGGCGGGGTTGGACGCTCCGGGGTGGGAGTCGGTGGTGTAGACGGTGCCGAAGGCTTCGGTAAGCCGGCCGGCGCTGCCGGAGAAGACGCCGTGGCTGACCCACAGGTCCAGGCGTTCCGGGCCGAGGCCGGTGGCAGCGGCCAGGCCCAGGAACGTTCCGCCGCCGTCGCAAATGTCATCGACGACGAGGAAGCGCCCTTCGTCGGGCAGCTCCTCGCAGGTGAAGCCGGAAAGTTCGCCCGTGAGGAAATCGCGGTGCTTGGCCGCGTGAAAAAGCGGCAGGCCCAGGGCCTTGGCGGCGACGGCGGTGCGCGCTTTCGCGCCTTCGTCGGGGCAGATGACGCCGGCGTACCCGGGCCGTGCTTTTTGACGGCACGGGCAATGACGGCTTCGGGGCCGACCACCGTGAGGTTGTTGACCAGCGCGGGCATGACGGGTGAGTGCGGGTCGAAGCAGATGACCTCGTCGGCGTTCATGGCGTTGATCAGGTTCGCGTAAACCCTGGCGCCGAACGGATTGCCGCGGTCCTGGCGTGCACCGGGCAGGTACGGAATGACTGCCTTCACGCTGTGGCCGCCCTGGTGGGCGTAGTCGATCCACATGGCCGCACGCAGATACTCGTTGGCGTCGGCGCCGGTGAGGTAGAGGTACCGGGGAATTTCGTTCCCGGCAGCATCAGTTTTGATGTGCGCTTCCCCGGCGGGGAACGTCATTGCCGTAGCTGCCGAGTGGACGGTGAAACCCTGCGGGACCTGAGCGAATGTTGTGAGCATGCCCCCACTATACACAAATAATCATCATGTGATGTTTATTGGGCGAAGGCGGCACGGACATGCGCGTGACGGGCCGAGGCAAGCCCACGAAAAAACCCCTCCTGTTCGGCGTTATGCCTGATCAGGAGGGGTTTCGTGGAGCCCCCTGCCGGATTCGAACCGGCGACCCCCTGTTTACAAGACAGGTGCTCTGGCCAGCTGAGCTAGGGGGCGGCGCCGGCCAAGGCCGGCAGCCGCCGTCGTCGTGCTTTCCAAAAGGCAAACACGGCAACTGCGCTAGTTCAGGTTAACCCAGAGCGCCCGTTCCCGCGAAACCCGCAGGAGGTTGCCCGCGAGACGGGCGCACTGGAAAGACCGGAAACGTTTTACTTGGTGGCCTCGATTGCGCCTTCAACGGCGGCAGTGAAGTCATTCGCGTTGGTTTCGGCGCCGTTGACGTAGACGGTGGGAGTTCCGTTGACGTTGTCCACGCGGGCCAGCCGGTCCGCGTAATTCACGAAGGCGCGGAACCCGTCGTTCTGAATGCAGTCGGAGGCATCGGCCGCACCGGCGGACTCGGCCATGTCGGCCAGTTCCGCGTTCTTGATTTCACCGTTGTCGTAGTTGCCGAAAATGGCGGTCATGAAGTCCCAGTAGGACTCCGGGTTTGTGTCCGCGACACACGCGGCGGCGTTGGCGCCGCGGGAAGAATAGTTGGAGGGCGAACTGCGGTCCAGGAAGGCGACGGTCCGGTACTCGAAGGTGACCTCGCCGGCGTCGAGCCAGGTGGCGATCTGCGAGTTGTAGGCCTTCTCCAAAATCGGCGCAGTGCACGCAGTTCACGTCGACGTAGACCACAATCGGCACGGGCTGGCCGGCCTCAGCCGGAGTAATGCCCGGCGGGACGGGAGCATCATCGCTGGTCTCCGCCGGAGCTTCCGGCAGGGAAGCAACATCAACGTCGAACGGTTCGGTGGATTCCAGGGATGTTGTCGAGGTCAGCGTGATTCCGCCGTATTCATTGGCGTTCGCCGGAGCCGGGCCGGTCTGCGCTTCAGGACCGCTGCTGTTGCCGCGTGTGGAGCTAATCACGATGAGTGCCACAACCACAATGATGGCCACCACAGCAACGACGACACCCCAGCGCACCAGGAGCTTGTTGCGCCGGTCCTTTTTCTTCTGTGCTTCACGCAGTGCGCGTGCCTGTTCACGCGCAGCGGCCGTGCGATCGGCCTTGCTGGGCTTGGAGTTCCGCTCAGTCATAGTTCCTCATGTTTTCTCTTCCGCCTGTCCGGTTGGGCAGGTGGCCGGCAGGCATCAGTTTAGGCCACCAAGCCACGCTGCCCTTACTTCCAACGCCCGCTGCGGGCACAAAGTTTCCGGCCTTGGATAGAGTGGCATAAATGCAAGAGCCAACCAAGGGGTGCCTATCGTGAACGCTGCTGCCGCTGATCCTGCAGAAAAGAATGCCACGGACGGGTACGGCGATTTCGATTTCATCGTAGTATCCAACCGCCTTCCGGTTGACCGGGTGAATACCGCCGACGGCGAAGCTGGCGCCGGTCCCCCGGCGGGCTGGTCACCGCGCTGGCACCGGTGATGGCCAAGGCCGACGGCGCCTGGGTGGGCTGGCACGGAGCTCCGGACGAGGAGCTGAAGGAATTCGACCACGACAATATGCACCTGCTGCCGGTGCCGCTGAGTGCCTCCGAGGTGGAGCTCTACTACGAGGGGTTCTCGAACGCCACCCTGTGGCCGCTGTATCACGACGTGATTGCTCCCCCGGAGTTCCACCGTACGTGGTGGGATTCATACCGCACCGTGAACCGCCGGTTCGCCGACGCCGCAGCCACCATGGCCGCCAGGGGCGCCACCGTGTGGGTTCAGGACTATCAGCTGCAGCTCGTTCCGCAAATGCTGCGCAGGGCCCGTCCCGACCTCAAAATCGGCTTTTTCAATCACATTCCGTTCCCGCCCCTGGAAATCTTCGCCCAGCTGCCGTGGCGCCGCAACATCATCGAGGGTCTGCTCGGAGCGGATCTCATCGGGTTCCAGCGCCCCTCCGATGCCAGTAACTTCCTGCGCTGCGTCCGCCGCTTCGCCGGACATTCCGTCCGCCAGCAGCAGGTGCACGTCACCAATGAGGACGGCGTGTCCTACGTTTCCCGCGCCGAGTCCTATCCGATCTCGATCGATGTGGACCAGATCACGGAGCTGGCCAAGCGCGAGGACATCATCGAACGCTCCCGGCAGATCCGCCGTGAGCTGGGCGACCCCAAGACGGTGCTGCTGGGCGTGGACCGGCTGGACTACACCAAGGGCATCAGCCACCGGCTCAAGGCATACGGCGAACTCCTGGAAGACGGCAAGCTCACGGTTGAGGACGCCTCCCTGATCCAGGTCGCCAGCCCCAGCCGGGAGCGGGTGGAGCAGTACCGGCTGCTGCGCGAAGAGGTGGAAGGCACCGTGGGCCGGATCAACGGCACCTACGACACCATGGGCAGCACCGCCATCCGCTACCTGCACCACAGCTATCCCGTGGAGGAAATGGTGGCCCTGTACTTGGCCGCCGACGTCATGCTGGTCACGGCCCTGCGCGACGGCATGAACCTGGTGGCCAAGGAATATGTGGCCGCCCGGATCAACAACACCGGCGCGCTGGTCCTGAGTGAGTTCGCCGGGGCCGCCGACCAGCTCCGCCAGGCAGTCCTGGTGAACCCGCACGACATTGACGGGCTGAAGAGCTCGGTGCTGGATGCCATCAACATGCCGGACCGCGAAGCCCAGCGCCGCATGCGGCTGATGCGCCGCCAGGTCCTGCAGAACGACGTCGAGCGCTGGTCCAGGAACTTCCTCAATGCCCTGCAGCAGTCGGAGCCGGAGGCCGGCAAATGAGCGGACTTCCGCCCGGCCTCGCCCAGGCGCTGGAACAGCTGGCCGCAACGGACACGCTGCTGGTTGCCCTGGACTTCGACGGCGTGCTGGCCCCCCTGGTGGAACACGCCGACGACGCGCGGCCCTTCCCGCTTCCGCCGCCGCAGTGCGGGAGCTGGCTACCCTGCCGGACACCTTCACCGCCCTCATTTCGGGCCGCGCCCTGGACAGCCTGCGCAGGACCGCGGCGCCTGAGCCCGAAACCCTGCTCATCGGCAGCCACGGCGCTGAAGCCTGGACCGGGCCGGATGCGCAGCCGCTGCAGCTGACGCCGGAACAGGCGCAGCTGCTGGCCCGGGCGCAGGCCGCGGTCGAGGACGTGGTCGCCGCCCACGCCGGGACGTGGCTGGAAGCCAAGCCCGCCGGCGTCGTGCTCCACACCCGAAGCGCCATCGACGACATTGCCGCGGCGGCCACCGAAGCCGCACGCGCCAAGCTCAGCGCCATCGACGGCGTGCAGGTTACTGACGGCAAGCGCGTCCTCGAGACATCCGTGGTTCACACCAATAAAGGCGAAGGCATCCGGACGCTGCGCACCTTGACCGGTGCGACGGCGGTGCTCTTCGCCGGGGATGACGTCACCGACGAAAACGGCTTTGCTGCACTGCTCCCGGGCGATGTGGGCGTGAAAATCGGCTCCGGCGACACGCGGGCATCCTTCCGGGTGGAATCACCGGAAGCGTTCACCGGGGTCCTGGAGAAACTGCTGGTATTACGGCGCGCCCGGCCTTAACGGCGCCGGCGCGCGGGTATGGCATACTAACCCTGTGACCGCGGCCACACCCGCTGCCACCTGTTCGCTAACTCAATAGCACCGCTCAATAGCACCGCTCAATAGCACTTCACAACGGATCGTCGGGCACGTACCTGCCCGTGAAGGAGAAATATCATGGCAACGGTAACGTTTGACCAGGCCACACGCCTGTACCCGGGCACGGAACGCCCGGCAGTCGACAACCTCAACCTGGAGATCGCCGACGGCGAGTTCCTGGTTCTCGTGGGTCCCTCCGGCTGTGGAAAATCCACCTCCCTGCGGATGCTTGCCGGTCTCGAAGACGTCAACTCCGGCCGCATCCTCATCGGGGACCGGGACGTCACCGACGTTCCACCGAAAGACCGTGATATTGCCATGGTTTTCCAGAACTACGCCCTCTACCCGCACATGTCCGTGGCCGACAACATGGGCTTCGCACTGAAAATTGCCGGCGTCGGCAAGGAAGAGCGCTTGGAGCGGGTCCGCGAAGCAGCGAAGCTGCTGGACCTCGAGGATTATCTGGACCGCAAGCCGAAGGCGCTTTCCGGCGGTCAGCGGCAGCGCGTAGCCATGGGCCGTGCCATTGTGCGTAACCCGCAGGTCTTCCTCATGGATGAGCCCCTGTCCAACCTGGATGCCAAGCTGCGTGTGCAGACCCGCACGCAGATCGCGTCGCTGACCCGGCGCCTCGGCGTCACCACCGTGTATGTCACCCACGACCAGGTCGAGGCCATGACCATGGGTGACCGCGTGGCCGTGCTCAAGGACGGCATCCTGCAGCAGGTGGACACCCCGCGCAACCTGTACGACTTCCCGAAGAACGTGTTCGTGGCGGGCTTCATCGGCTCCCCGGCCATGAACCTGCTGGAGCTTCCCGTGGTGGACGGCGGCGTTGCCTTTGGCGGAGCCATCTACCCGGTGGCCAGTTCGGTCCTGGGCGCCGCCGCCGGCAACACCGTCACGCTCGGTGTCCGGCCCGAGGACCTGGAGATTGTTGATTCCTCGGGTTCGGGCCTGAAGGTGGAGGTCGACGTCGTCGAGGAACTCGGCGCCGACGCATATGTTTACGGCCACACCACTCTCGACGGCTCGGACCGCGACATGGTGGTCCGCGTCGACGGACGCCGCCCCCGATGAAGGGCGACACGCTGTTTGTCCGCCCGCAGGTGGGCCATGTGCACCTCTTCGACACCAGCAACGGTGAGCGCCTGGCGGACCACGCCTGATCCTCTCCGCCTCAATGCGGTGGCCCCCTCGACTGAACTAGACTCGTTGAGGGGGCCACCGCATTGCTGTTTAACCAACAACGCTCGACAAAGGGCATGTGCTTATGACCGAACCTGCAGGCGCAAACTGGCGAGACGAACCTACAGACTGGGACCAGCCGGGCAAACTGCCGCGGCTTCATCTCTCCACCCCGGAAAAGGCCCTTGCCTCTCTGAACATCACTGCGGCATCCATGGATCCCGCACTGTTGGACCTGCCCTGGCATCTGCCCCTGGAAGACTGGCCCAAGGAAAACCTGGCCGCTCTGCCCCGGGGCATTTCCCGGCACGTGGTCCGCTTTGCCCGGATGGGTGATTCGCTCATCGCGATCAAGGAAACCAGCGAACACGTGGCCCGGCAGGAATACCACATGCTGCGCAAGCTGCGGCGGCTCAACGTCCCTTCGGTTGCGCCGGTTGCCGTCATCACCGGACGCTACGACGTCCATGGCGAAGAGCTGCAGCCGGTCCTTGTCACCAAGCACCTGCGCTTCTCGCTGCCCTACCGTGCAGTTTTTTCCCAAACACTGCGCGAGGTCACCCTGACCAGGCTGATCGATGCCCAGGCCCTGCTGCTGGTCCGCCTGCACCTGGCCGGGTTTTACTGGGGCGATGTGTCGCTCTCCAACACCTTGTTCCGGCGCGATGCCGGCGCGTTTGCGGCCTACCTTGTCGATGCTGAAACCGGCGAACTCTACCCGAAGTTGTCCAACGGCCAGCGCGAGTATGACCTCGAAATAGCCAGGGTCAACATTGCCGGGGAACTGATGGACCTCGCCGAAGGCGGCCTGATCGAGGAAAGCGTGGATCCGCTGGCCACAAGCGAGCGGATCATGGACAGCTACCGCAACCTTTGGGCTGAGCTGACGGAGAAGGAATCCTTCGAGCTCGGCGAACGCTGGCGCGTGAATGCCCGCATCCGCCGCCTGAATGACCTCGGGTTCGACGTCGACGAACTCACCATCAAGACCACGGCCGACGGAACCCAGGTCCAGCTGCAGCCCAAGGTGGTCGACGCCGGGCACCACCAGCGCCGGCTGCTCCGCCTGACCGGCCTCGACGCCCAGGAAAACCAGGCCCGGCGGCTGCTCAATGACATGGACTCCTACCGTGCCGACAATAACCCCGGTCTCGACGAGGAACTCAGCGCCCATTTGTGGGTGACGCAGGTCTTCGAACCGATCGTGAAGTCGGTGCCGCGCGAGTTGGGCAGCAAGCTGGAACAGGCCGAAGTGGTGCATGAAGTGCTGGAACACCGCTGGTATATGTCGGAAAAGGAGAACCGGAACGTTCCCATGGCTGAGGCCGTGCAGTCGTACATGGACACCGTCCTTCGCCACCGGCGGGACGAAGCAGCCATCCTGCTTACCGCAGACACCCGGACCATGGAGATCCTTGAGTCCGGCGACGCTCCTGACCAGATGTAGCACCGCGTGCCCGGCCACTGTGCCGAATTTCACCCGGCTGCCGGGAAAAGGCGCCGGGTGAAAGACGTTAATGAAAGACGGGTAAAGACCGCGTGCAATAGGAGGATCCTGCCGAATTATGTCCCTACCAGCCGTTTCCCGCCCAGCGGGTGCCATGCTTCGAACCGTCCCTGTCCATGTGCCTTCGCCTGGATCTGAGTGGTGGCGTTCTTCGGTCATTTATCAGATCTATCCCCGGTCGTTCCGTGACCTGCGGGGTGACGGGATCGGCGATCTGCCCGGCATCACCGAAGAGATACCGGCGCTGGCCGAGCTCGCCATTGACGCCGTATGGCTGTCGCCGTTTTTCCGGTCACCGCAAAAGGACGCCGGGTACGACGTCGCGGACTACTGCTCGGTGGACCCGCTTTTCGGCACCCTCGAGGACTTCGACGCACTCGTAGCCAGGGCCGGGGAGTATGGCATCCGGGTTATCGTGGATTTGGTCCCCAACCACTGCTCCGACCAGCATCCGCTGTTCCAGGCAGCGCTGGCGGCGGCCCCCGGGTCACCGGAACGGGACATGTTCATCTTCCGGGACGGAACGGGCGAGCACGGGCAGAACCCGCCGAACAACTGGCAGTCCCATTTCGGCGGGCCGGCATGGACACATGTCGCCAACCCCGACGGCACCCCCGGACAGTGGTACCTGCACCTCTTTGATTCCTCCCAGCCGGACTTCAACTGGGACAACCCCGCCGTGAGGGAAGAGTTTGAGCGGATCCTGCGCTTCTGGCTTGACCGCGGCGTGGGCGGCTTCCGGGTGGACGTCGCCCATGCACTGATCAAGAAGTCCGGGCTTCCCGACTGGGGCGGCGCTGCTGACGGCGCCTCCACGGAGGGGTTCCCCGGCAGTGCCGCTCCAATGTTCGGCCAGGCCGGCATCCACGATATTTTCCGGTCCTGGCGGAAGCTCCTGGACGAGTATGACGGCGACCGGGTGCTCTGTGCCGAGGCAAATGTCGATCCCGTTGCCCGTATCTCCGATTGGGTGCGCCCGGATGAGATGCACCAGGCCTTCAACTTCGCGTATCTGAACCACCCCTGGGAACCGAAGACCCTGCGCGACATCATCGAAACGTCCCTACGGGCTTTTGATAAGGTTGGCGCCCCCACCACCTGGGTCCTGTCAAACCACGACGTCGTCCGGCACGTGTCCCGGTTCGGGCTGGAGTCGAACGAGCTGCGCAGCGGCGACGGCATAGGTCCCCGGGACAGCCAGCCCGACTATCTGCTGGGTGCCGACCGTGCCCGGGCAGCCACCATGCTGATGCTTGGCCTGCCCGGCGGCGTCTACCTGTACCAGGGTGAGGAGCTGGGTCTGCCGGACCACACGCTGATGCCCGACGAGTTCCGCCAGGACCCCACCTACCACCGGACCGCCGGTGTGCGGGTGGGCCGGGATGGAAGCCGCGTACCGCTTCCGTGGCGGGTCAATGAACCCTCGTTCGGATTCAGCTCCGCCGGGCGGTCCTGGCTGCCCCAGCCCGCCTATTGGGGCCGCTACTCCCGTGACGTTGAACAGCGGGACCCGTGGTCGTCCCTGAACATGTACCGGCAGGCACTCTCCGTCCGGCGGGAGCTGGGGCTGGGCGCCGGGTCCTTGGAGTGGTGGCCGGAACTCGACGCCGAAGGCTTGGTCGCCTTTGTTAACGGCAAAGTCCTGGTCGCCATGAACATGGGCGGGAAAGCACTGCAGCTTCCGGAACTGCCCGTGCTGGCCACGAGCTCGCCGTCGGCGCTGGAAGGCACCAAGCTGCGCCCGAACCGCACGGCGTGGCTGCTCGCCGGGTAGGTCGTGTCGGCAGCGGCCCTGCGTGCCCTGCACCAGTGGCACCAGGCCGCACGGATGTGCGGGTTCCGCGAAGGAGTTAGCGTGCGCCCATGAACCGGGCGTAGCGGTCGAGGATCACCGGCCAGGCGGCGGCGTATCCGAGGCGGGCCTCCACCGCCTCGGCCAGGTGTCCGAGGCCGGAATGCCTCAGGCTGATGTTCGTCTCGCTGCCGCTCACCGGGGTGAAGGCAACGCGGACCTCTGTAGGGGTCCGGGGACTGTGCCCCGCCACCCAGTCCAGCACCAGTTCTGAATCCTGCACCCGCCCGCTCACCGAGGCCCACACGGCTGTCCGCCCGTCCGGAGCAGTCTCCGTCAGGGACCCGGTTTCAAATTCGGGATGTGTCCCTTCCCCGTATTCCGTGTACTGCTCCGGCCACCAGAGGTGCACATATTCGGTGAAACCGTTGAACGCTTCATGCAGCTCCCGCGGGACGCTGCGTTCAACCACCACGTCCTGGACTGTCTCAGGTTCCTGTGCCGGCTCGGGTTGCTCGGCGTGCGAGAAAAGGGAAGAGTTCATCATTCAACCCTATCCGGGACCTGGGCTGGCCGAACATGTCCCTGGACATATTCGGCTAAACATGCATGCCGGCTTAAACAAGTAAGGCCCCGCAACCATGCGGGGCCTTACTCTCTCAACCAGAACTTGTCCGGCGGTGACCTACTCTCCCACACCCTCCCGGATGCAGTACCATCGGCGCTGTGGGTCTTAGCTTCCGGGTTCGGAATGGGACCGGGCGTTTCCCCACGCTATGACCGCCGTAACCCTTCCACCCACACCACCCCCGGCATACAAAGCCCCGGGGCGAGGGGAAAACAATGGTCACAACAAGAAACACACACCACCGGCAACCAGGAAACCCCAGCCACCTCAGCGCGTATTCCCCATAGGTGAATACAATCTTTATTCTACGGCACCCACCCCCGCGAAAGGGTGTATTGGTGCCTGTTCCAGGGTGACAAACCACACGGGTTTGTTATCCGGGAACCACATAGTGGACGCAAGCAACACATGATCTAACATGATCCTTCTCTGGCCGGAACGTTTGAAGTCGTTTCCCGCCCAGATCATGGTGTGGTGTAAGTTATCGGCCTATTAGTACCGGTCAGCTTCAACGGGTCTTTAGTCCCCGCTTCCACATCCGGCCTATCAACCCAGTGGTCTGGCTGGGGGGCCTCTCACACACAAGGTGTATGGAAATCTCATCTCGAAGCGGGCTTCCCGCTTAGATGCTTTCAGCGGTTATCCCATCCGAACGTAGCTAATCAGCGGTGCACTTGGCAGTACAACTGACACACCAGAGGTTCGTCCGTCCCGGTCCTCTCGTACTAAGGACAGCCCTTCTCAAATTTCCTGCGCGCGCAGCGGATAGGGACCGAACTGTCTCACGACGTTCTAAACCCAGCTCGCGTACCGCTTTAATGGGCGAACAGCCCAACCCTTGGGACCTACTCCAGCCCCAGGATGCGACGAGCCGACATCGAGGTGCCAAACCATGCCGTCGATATGGACTCTTGGGCAAGATCAGCCTGTTATCCCCGAGGTACCTTTTATCCGTTGAGCGACGGCCATTCCACAATGTACCGCCGGATCACTAGTCCCGACTTTCGTCCCTGCTCGAGATGTCTCTCTCACAGTCAAGCTCCCTTGTGCACTTACACTCGCCACCTGATTGCCAACCAGGCTGAGGGGAACCTTTGGGCGCCTCCGTTACTCTTTAGGAGGCAACCGCCCCAGTTAAACTACCCATCAGGCACTGTCCCTGACCCGGATTACGGGCCGAAGTTAGATATCCAGTATGACCAGAGTGGTATTTCAACGATGACTCCGCCCGAACTGGCGTCCGGGCCTCACAGTCTCCCACCTATCCTACACAAGCCACACCGAATATCAATACCAAACTATAGTAAAGGTCTCGGGGTCTTTCCGTCCTGCTGCGCGTAACGAGCATCTTTACTCGTACTGCAATTTCGCCGAGTTTATGGTTGAGACAGCGGGGAAGTCGTTACTCCATTCGTGCAGGTCGGAACTTACCCGACAAGGAATTTCGCTACCTTAGGATGGTTATAGTTACCACCGCCGTTTACTGGGGCTTAAATTCCCAGCTTCGCCCACGAGGGGCTAACCGGTCCTCTTAACCTTCCAGCACCGGGCAGGAGTCAGTCCGTATACATCGTCTTGCGACTTCGCACGGACCTGTGTTTTTAGTAAACAGTCGCTTCCCCTGGTCTCTGCGGCCCCGATCCCCTCCGGACAGCTTGTGTCCATCAAGGTTGGGGCCCCCTTCTCCCGAAGTTACGGGGGCATTTTGCCGAGTTCCTTAACCATAATTCTCTCGATCGCCTTAGTATTCTCTACCTGATCACCTGTGTCGGTTTGGGGTACGGGCGGCTAAAACCTCGCGCCGATGCTTTTCTAGGCAGCATAGGATCACCGGATTCCCCCCGAGGGGGTCCCGTCAGATCTCAGGATCGTCATCAAAGACACAGCAACGGATTTACCTATCGCTGACCCTACATCCTTAGACCAGGACAACCATCGCCCGGCCCGGCTACCTTCCTGCGTCACACCTGTTAATACGCTTACCTCCCGGGATCAGGTCCCGCGCTCCACCAAAAACCATGTCGCCACAAGGGCTAACGGTCAGGTATCGGGCGGTTAGTGTCCCCCGTTCAGTATGGGCGGTTCTTCGCCGGTACGGGAATATCAACCCGTTGTCCATCGACTACGCCTGTCGGCCTCGCCTTAGGTCCCGACTTACCCAGGGCAGATTAGCTTGACCCTGGAACCCTTGATCATTCGGCGGACGGGTTTCTCACCCGTCTTTCGCTACTCATGCCTGCATTCTCACTCGTGTAGGCTCCACCGCTGGTTTACACCGCGACTTCACTGCCCACACGACGCTCCCCTACCCATCCAAACGCTTGAACGAAAATGGATAAAACCATCCGCTTGGCTAATATTTGAATGCCACAACTTCGGCGGTGTACTTGAGCCCCGCTACATTGTCGGCGCGGAATCACTTGACCAGTGAGCTATTACGCACTCTTTCAAGGATGGCTGCTTCTAAGCCAACCTCCTGGTTGTCTGAGCAACTCCACATCCTTTCCCACTTAGCACACGCTTAGGGGCCTTAGTTGGTGGTCTGGGCTGTTTCCTCTCGACTATGAAGCTTATCCCCCACAGTCTCACTGCTGCGCTCTGACTTACCGGCATTCGGAGTTTGGCTGACGTCAGTAACCTTGTAGGGCCCATTAGCCATCCAGTAGCTCTACCTCCGGTAAGAAACACGCAACGCTGCACCTAAATGCATTTCGGGGAGAACCAGCTATCACGGAGTTTGATTGGCCTTTCACCCCTACCCACAGCTCATCCCCTCCATTTTCAACTGAAGTGGGTTCGGTCCTCCACGCGCTCTTACACGCGCTTCAACCTGGCCATGGGTAGATCACTCCGCTTCGGGTCTAGATCACGCCACTGCAACGCCCTGTTCAGACTCGCTTTCGCTACGGCTTCCCCCACTGGTTAACCTCGCGACGTAACACTAACTCGCAGGCTCATTCTTCAAAAGGCACGCTGTCACAACCACAACACCCCAAAAGGATGCTGCCCTGCTCCAACGGATTGTAGGCACACGGTTTCAGGTACTGTTTCACTCCCTCCCGGGGTACTTTTCACCTTTCCCTCACGGTACTTGTCCGCTATCGGTCATCAGGGAGTATTTAGGCTTACCAGGTGGTCCTGGCAGATTCGCACGGGATTTCTCGGGCCCCGTGCTACTTGGGATCCTCTCCAAGCGGCAGCATACATTCCGGTTACGGGGCTAACACCCTCTACGGCCCGGCTTTCAAACCGGTTCACCTATGCACCTGCACTCACTTCACCAATCCGGCAGAACTGGTACGGAAAGTCCCGCAACCCCAGTGATGCAACGCCCGCCGGCTATCACACACCACTGGTTTAGCCTCTTCCGCGTTCGCTCGCCACTACTAACGGAATCACTGTTGTTTTTCTCTTCCTGTGGGTACTGAGATGTTTCACTTCCCCACGTTCCCTCCACGCACCCTATGTGTTCAGATGCGGGTCACCCGGTCACTCGCGCGCCGGGCGGGGTTTCCCATTCGGACATCCTGGGATCACCGCTCGGTTATCAACTCCCCCAGGCTTATCGCAGATTCCTACGTCCTTCTTCGGCTCCTGATGCCAAGGCATCCACCGTGTGCCCTTAAAAACTTGACCACAAAGATCAATAAATATTATCGCTATCGAGAAAACCATGATCTCACCAGGCACCACCCCAAAGGATGACCCCTGGATCCACCAGGTTTATCTGAAATTGCACTTAATAATTTTAAGATGCTCGCGTCCACTATGTAGTTCTCAAACAACAACCCCGTCACACCCCGCCACCACCCACGGATACACCGTGGCCAGTCTTGGACCTGCGCAGGAACAACCGGAAACAACACGAAAACCCGTGTCCCCTCCAACCAAACATGCAGTTGTCAGTTCTTCGGTCCTGTTATTTCAGGACCCAACAGTGTGCCAAACGGTAAAACCCGGTACTTGAAGACACCGGCAGCGCTTTCCAGTTCCCCGGAAGGGAACGTACTCATGCTGCCGGGCCCAACGCCGGGCACCTGCTCATTGATATTCCACCCTTGAGCACCCACCGGAAAACGAATGTTTCCGACATGGGCATCTCCTGCAAAGCACACATCCAACACTGTGGAAGGATCCGGGCTTTGAGGTGCTCCTTAGAAAGGAGGTGATCCAGCCGCACCTTCCGGTACGGCTACCTTGTTACGACTTAGTCCCAATCGCCGGTCCCACCTTCGACGGCTCCCTCCCCGCAAGGGGGTTAGGCCACCGGCTTCGGGTGTTACCAACTTTCGTGACTTGACGGGCGGTGTGTACAAGGCCCGGGAACGTATTCACCGCAGCGTTGCTGATCTGCGATTACTAGCGACTCCAACTTCATGAGGTCGAGTTGCAGACCTCAATCCGAACTGAGACCGGCTTTTGGGATTAGCTCCACCTCACAGTATCGCAACCCTTTGTACCGGCCATTGTAGCATGCGTGAAGCCCAAGACATAAGGGGCATGATGATTTGACGTCGTCCCCACCTTCCTCCGAGTTGACCCCGGCAGTCTCCTATGAGTCCCCGGCATAACCCGCTGGCAACATAGAACGAGGGGTTGCGCTCGTTGCGGGACTTAACCCAACATCTCACGACACGAGCTGACGACAACCATGCACCACCTGTAAACCGGCCACAAGTGGGGGACCTGTTTCCAGGTCTTTCCGGTTCATGTCAAGCCTTGGTAAGGTTCTTCGCGTTGCATCGAATTAATCCGCATGCTCCGCCGCTTGTGCGGGCCCCCGTCAATTCCTTTGAGTTTTAGCCTTGCGGCCGTACTCCCCAGGCGGGGCACTTAATGCGTTAGCTGCGGCGCGGAAAACGTGGAATGTCCCCCACACCTAGTGCCCAACGTTTACGGCATGGACTACCAGGGTATCTAATCCTGTTCGCTCCCCATGCTTTCGCTCCTCAGCGTCAGTTACAGCCCAGAGACCTGCCTTCGCCATCGGTGTTCCTCCTGATATCTGCGCATTTCACCGCTACACCAGGAATTCCAGTCTCCCCTACTGCACTCTAGTCTGCCCGTACCCACTGCAGACCCGGGGTTGAGCCCCGGGCTTTCACAGCAGACGCGACAAACCGCCTACGAGCTCTTTACGCCCAATAATTCCGGATAACGCTTGCGCCCTACGTATTACCGCGGCTGCTGGCACGTAGTTAGCCGGCGCTTCTTCTGCAGGTACCGTCACTTTCGCTTCTTCCCTGCTGAAAGAGGTTTACAACCCGAAGGCCTTCGTCCCTCACGCGGCGTCGCTGCATCAGGCTTTCGCCCATTGTGCAATATTCCCCCACTGCTGCCTCCCGTAGGAGTCTGGGCCGTGTCTCAGTCCCAGTGTGGCCGGTCACCCTCTCAGGCCGGCTACCCGTCGTCGCCTTGGTGGGCCATTACCCCAACCAACAAGCTGATAGGCCGCGAGTCCATCCAAAACCGCATCAAGCTTTCCACTCCCATGACATGCGTCAGGAAGTCGTATCCGGTATTAGACCCGGTTTCCCAGGCTTATCCCGAAGTTAAGGGCAGGTTACTCACGTGTTACTCACCCGTTCGCCACTAATCATTTTGTGCAAGCACAAAAGTCATCGTTCGACTTGCATGTGTTAAGCACGCCGCCAGCGTTCATCCTGAGCCAGGATCAAACTCTCCGTAAATGTGTTACAGACACAGGGCCGGAGCCAAGGAAAATTGGCTGCACAGTCCTGCACTAAATTCGAAACCAGCTAAAAAAGCTGCTCCCAGCCCACGGGGTGGGCGGAAACAGCCAGTTCAACCAATCAAAATAATTGGTATCAATAAACTTGGCACACTATTGAGTTCTCAAACAACAGATGCATGCGAAATACTCGGAGAAAACAATCCGTGAAGCGGACCGTGTTTTTTCTTTTCTCTTCGCTGCAGTGTTTCTTTATTCTATTTCATCCGGACCGTTTTTGGCAATTCGGGGAAATTCCCGAAGACTGCTTTCTTTTGATCCGGACGGACCCGCACGAAAATCCCCGGCTTTCCGCTCCGCTGCCCGTGGGCGCAGGATGGATCACCAGGATGTTTTTGGTGGGGTTGGCCGCCATGCTCAGGATGTTTTCCAACTCCCGGCCGCGGCGACTTAGAAGACTCTACACGGGGTTCCGGGACCACGCAAATCGCCCCGGCAGCTGGAGCCGGGCCCTTTGAGGGCCCGGCTCCAGGGCTAAAGCGCCGCTGATCAAGCCCTAGCGGTTGTGGCGCCGGCGCGTTGATCCCAGGACCAACAATGATCCGGCGAGCAGTGCTCCACCGCCGGCAATAGCGACGCCGTACGTGGCTGTGGCACCGGTCTTCGGCAGTTGCTCGGTGGGCGACTGTTGCTCGGTGGGCGGCTGTTGCTCCGTGGCAGGCACAGGTGCATACACATTGACCACCTCGATGGTTTGAGTCTGTCCGGGCAGGATGGCTACTTCACCAGTGCCTGAGGTTTCCACAGTGACGTCCTCGTTGGCTCCGGACGCTGGTTCCGAGACCCGACACAACACTCCCGCCGGAATGCCTTCGTACAGCTGGGTATAGGTATCCCCGGTGGTCTCCTCCGGGATCACAACGGTCTCGTCTATCAGCCCGTCACCGCACTGAATGTGAAGCACGATGTCGGCCTGCAGGCCGGCGCCGGAGCCGCTGATGGTTTTAGCCACCAGAAGGCTGCCCGGGTTGAATTCCACAGTGTTGGCGACGGTGAGGACACTCTCCCCCTCGGTGATCGTCACCGCATCCGAGACTGTCGGAGTCACCGTCACCTCGGTAGTGGATCCCGTGACCGGTTCGGTAACCGAGCACACTGTACCCACCGGAAGATCAACGATCGTTTCGCTGACGGGAGCTGTGGTTCCTGCGGGGATCTCAAAGCTAACCAGCCCCGCTGCACCACAGTCGACAGTAAGCACGATTGCGCCTTGGCTGCCTATCGCTTCTCCTGCAAACGTTTTGTTCACCACGAGGTCTCCCGCTACGAAGAACTCCGCGGTCGCCCCGGCAGTGGCTTCCAGCACCGTGCTCGCGGCGAGGATCAGGGGTTGTGCCTCGTCCCTGCCCGGGTCCCCGCCGTCGTAGAGGTACACGTTGCCGGTCTGGACGGGAACGGAAGCGAGGGCGCTCAGGACTCCCGGATCGGTGGATGTCGGCGGTCCGCCCACCCAGACCTGGGTCCCCGAAGCGACTGTGCCCCCGCTGGGGATAGGGGTGGTGCCCGCAGCATCCGCGTAGATGGTGTATCCGGTGGGCACAGAGACTGTGACCTCCACGGCTCCTTCCGCGGCCACGGTGAACGGGCCCGCCACGCCTCCCGCAGGGCCCGCAGCAACCGGTGGATTGACGGTGACATTCGGTGGGGGCGGTTCCACCAGGGGCCCGTTGGCCTGCGCGTCGGCGACGATCGCCTCAACCGCGTCTCTGATAACCGTCTCCGTAGTGTTGACCAGGTACCCGTCTGTGAAATACCAGATCGCACCCTGCACGGCCGCAGCCTGCTGATTTGCGGTCAAGCCAGCGGGCGCTGCGGGATTCGCAGGATAGTAGTTGTTCAGGACATAGTTCACGTAGCCGATGTTGGCAACGTTGGATTCCTCCCAGGCCCCCTGAACATAGCCAATGCCGACTTGGGTTTCCACCGCTGTGTCGATGCAGTACATCTGCCCGGTCCCGCCATCGGCATCCTCAGTGATAATGATGCCCGCGAACCGGCCGGTCACAGGCACCCCCACTGGGTTCTCCTCCGGATACGGTGCCAACGGATCCGGCGGGGTGGATCGTCAGCCACGAAAGCCTGCACCCTTTGAGCGGGACCGAGCCCGGTAGTCACCACTTCCGCATTAGTGCCGGCCACAGGTGCTGGCTCATTCGGGTCCGGTTCTACAAACGAGGCAGTCGCGGGTGCCGCGAACGGTGCCAGCAGCAGTACAGCTGCGGCCGCCATGCTTAAAGTGTTCTCCGTAGCTTCCGCTCTTGCCTCGGGCGGCGCCGTGGGCCGGCGGGAATGTGATGGCTCATAGGGTCTTCCTGCTTCTATCCCTGGGGATGGCTCGCGAGTGACCATGCCGAAACCAGTTCGGCCTGTGCTGGGCACAGTATGTGGAATCCGAGGCCATGGGTAGGCGAAACCGCAGTATTCGTAGAAAGCCGAACATGTCCCTGGACATATCCGGCTAAACATGCATGCCGGCTTAAACAGTAAGGCCCCGCAACCATGCGGGGCCTTACTCTCTCAACCAGAACTTGTCCGGCGGTGACCTACTCTCCCACACCCTCCCGGATGCAGTACCATCGGCGCTGTGGGTCTTAGCTTCCGGGTTCGGAATGGGACCGGGCGTTTCCCCACGCTATGACCGCCGTAACCCTTCCACCCACACCACCCCCGGCATACAAAGCCCCGGGGCGAGGGGAAAACAATGGTCACAACAAGAAACACACACCACCGGCAACCAGGAAACCCCAGCCACCTCAGCGCGTATTCCCCATAGGTGAATACAATCTTTATTCTACGGCACCCACCCCCGCGAAAGGGTGTATTGGTGCCTGTTCCAGGGTGACAAACCACACGGGTTTGTTATCCGGGAACCACATAGTGGACGCAAGCAACACATGATCTAACATGATCCTTCTCTGGCCGGAACGTTTGAAGTCGTTTCCCGCCCAGATCATGGTGTGGTGTAAGTTATCGGCCTATTAGTACCGGTCAGCTTCACGGGTCTTTAGTCCCCGCTTCCACATCCGGCCTATCAACCCAGTGGTCTGGTTGGGGGCCTCTCACACACAAGGTGTATGGAAATCTCATCTCGAAGCGGGCTTCCCGCTTAGATGCTTTCAGCGGTTATCCCATCCGAACGTAGCTAATCAGCGGTGCACTTGGCAGTACAACTGACACACCAGAGGTTCGTCCGTCCCGGTCCTCTCGTACTAAGGACAGCCCTTCTCAAATTTCCTGCGCGCGCAGCGGATAGGGACCGAACTGTCTCACGACGTTCTAAACCCAGCTCGCGTACCGCTTTAATGGGCGAACAGCCCAACCCTTGGGACCTACTCCAGCCCCAGGATGCGACGAGCCGACATCGAGGTGCCAAACCATGCCGTCGATATGGACTCTTGGGCAAGATCAGCCTGTTATCCCCGAGGTACCTTTTATCCGTTGAGCGACGGCCATTCCACAATGTACCGCCGGATCACTAGTCCCGATTTTCGTCCCTGCTCGAGATGTCTCTCTCACAGTCAAGCTCCCTTGTGCACTTACACTCGCCACCTGATTGCCAACCAGGCTGAGGGAACCTTTGGGCGCCTCCGTTACTCTTTAGGAGGCAACCGCCCCAGTTAAACTACCCATCAGGCACTGTCCCTGACCCGGATTACGGGCCGAAGTTAGATATCCAGTATGACCAGAGTGGTATTTCAACGATGACTCCGCCCGAACTGGCGTCCGGGCCTCACAGTCTCCCACCTATCCTACACAAGCCACACCGAATATCAATACCAAACTATAGTAAAGGTCTCGGGGTCTTTCCGTCCTGCTGCGCGTAACGAGCATCTTTACTCGTACTGCAATTTCGCCGAGTTTATGGTTGAGACAGCGGGGAAGTCGTTACTCCATTCGTGCAGGTCGGAACTTACCCGACAAGGAATTTCGCTACCTTAGGATGGTTATAGTTACCACCGCCGTTTACTGGGGCTTAAATTCCCAGCTTCGCCCACGAGGGGCTAACCGGTCCTCTTAACCTTCCAGCACCGGGCAGGAGTCAGTCCGTATACATCGTCTTGCGACTTCGCACGGACCTGTGTTTTTAGTAAACAGTCGCTTCCCCCTGGTCTCTGCGGCCCCGATCCCTCCGGACAGCAATGTGTCCATCAAGGTTGGGGCCCCCTTCTCCCGAAGTTACGGGGGCATTTTGCCGAGTTCCTTAACCATAATTCTCTCGATCGCCTTAGTATTCTCTACCTGATCACCTGTGTCGGTTTGGGGTACGGGCGGCTAAAACCTCGCGCCGATGCTTTTCTAGGCAGCATAGGATCACCGGATTCCCCCCGAGGGGGTCCCGTCAGATCTCAGGATCGTCATCAAAGACACAGCAACGGATTTACCTATCGCTGACCCTACATCCTTAGACCAGGACAACCATCGCCCGGCCCGGCTACCTTCCTGCGTCACACCTGTTAATACGCTTACCTCCGGGATCAGGTCCCGCGCTCCACCAAAAACCATGTCGCCACAAGGGCTAACGGTCAGGTATCGGGCGGTTAGTGTCCCCCGTTCAGTATGGGCGGTTCTTCGCCGGTACGGGAATATCAACCCGTTGTCCATCGACTACGCCTGTCGGCCTCGCCTTAGGTCCCGACTTACCCAGGGCAGATTAGCTTGACCCTGGAACCCTTGATCATTCGGCGGACGGGTTTCTCACCCGTCTTTCGCTACTCATGCCTGCATTCTCACTCGTGTAGGCTCCACCGCTGGTTTACACCGCGACTTCACTGCCCACACGACGCTCCCCTACCCATCCAAACGCTTGAACGAAAATGGATAAAACCATCCGCTTGGCTAATATTTGAATGCCACAACTTCGGCGGTGTACTTGAGCCCCGCTACATTGTCGGCGCGGAATCACTTGACCAGTGAGCTATTACGCACTCTTTCAAGGATGGCTGCTTCTAAGCCAACCTCCTGGTTGTCTGAGCAACTCCACATCCTTTCCCACTTAGCACACGCTTAGGGGCCTTAGTTGGTGGTCTGGGCTGTTTCCCTCTCGACTATGAAGCTTATCCCCCACAGTCTCACTGCTGCGCTCTGACTTACCGGCATTCGGAGTTTGGCTGACGTCAGTAACCTTGTAGGGCCCATTAGCCATCCAGTAGCTCTACCTCCGGTAAGAAACACGCAACGCTGCACCTAAATGCATTTCGGGGAGAACCAGCTATCACGGAGTTTGATTGGCCTTTCACCCCTACCCACAGCTCATCCCCTCCATTTTCAACTGAAGTGGGTTCGGTCCTCCACGCGCTCTTACACGCGCTTCAACCTGGCCATGGGTAGATCACTCCGCTTCGGGTCTAGATCACGCCACTGCAACGCCCTGTTCAGACTCGCTTTCGCTACGGCTTCCCCCCACGGGTTAACCTCGCGACGTAACACTAACTCGCAGGCTCATTCTTCAAAAGGCACGCTGTCACAACCACAACACCCCAAAAGGATGCTGCCCTGCTCCAACGGATTGTAGGCACACGGTTTCAGGTACTGTTTCACTCCCCTCCCGGGGTACTTTTCACCTTTCCCTCACGGTACTTGTCCGCTATCGGTCATCAGGGAGTATTTAGGCTTACCAGGTGGTCCTGGCAGATTCGCACGGGATTTCTCGGGCCCCGTGCTACTTGGGATCCTCTCCAAGCGGCAGCATACATTCCGGTTACGGGGCTAACACCCTCTACGGCCCGGCTTTCAAACCGGTTCACCTATGCACCTGCACTCACTTCACCAATCCGGCAGAACTGGTACGGAAAGTCCCGCAACCCCAGTGATGCAACGCCCGCCGGCTATCACACACCACTGGTTTAGCCTCTTCCGCGTTCGCTCGCCACTACTAACGGAATCACTGTTGTTTTCTCTTCCTGTGGGTACTGAGATGTTTCACTTCCCCACGTTCCCTCCACGCACCCTATGTGTTCAGATGCGGGTCACCCGGTCACTCGCGCGCCGGGCGGGGTTTCCCCATTCGGACATCCTGGGATCACCGCTCGGTTATCAACTCCCCCAGGCTTATCGCAGATTCCTACGTCCTTCTTCGGCTCCTGATGCCAAGGCATCCACCGTGTGCCCTTTAAAAACTTGACCACAAAGATCAATAAATATTATCGCTATCGAGAAAACCATGATCTCACCAGGCACCACCCCAAAGGATGACCCCTGGATCCACCAGGTTTATCTGAAATTGCACTTAATAATTTTAAGATGCTCGCGTCCACTATGTAGTTCTCAAACAACAACCCCGTCACACCCCGCCACCACCACGGATACACCGTGGACAGTCTTGGACCTGCGCAGGAACAACCGGAAACAACACGAAAACCCGTGTCCCCTCCAACCAAACATGCAGTTGTCAGTTCTTCGGTCCTGTTATTTCAGGACCCAACAGTGTGCCAAACGGTAAAACCCGGTACTTGAAGACACCGGCAGCGCTTTCCAGTTCCCGGAAGGGAACGTACTCCTGCTGCCGGGCCCAACGCCGGGCACCTGCTCATTGATATTCCACCCTTGAGCACCCACCGGAAAACGAATGTTTCCGACATGGGCATCTCCTGCAAAGCACACATCCAACACTGTGGAAGGATCCGGGCTTTGAGGTGCTCCTTAGAAAGGAGGTGATCCAGCCGCACCTTCCGGTACGGCTACCTTGTTACGACTTAGTCCCAATCGCCGGTCCCACCTTCGACGGCTCCCTCCCCGCAAGGGGGTTAGGCCACCGGCTTCGGGTGTTACCAACTTTCGTGACTTGACGGGCGGTGTGTACAAGGCCCGGGAACGTATTCACCGCAGCGTTGCTGATCTGCGATTACTAGCGACTCCAACTTCATGAGGTCGAGTTGCAGACCTCAATCCGAACTGAGACCGGCTTTTGGGATTAGCTCCACCTCACAGTATCGCAACCCTTTGTACCGGCCATTGTAGCATGCGTGAAGCCCAAGACATAAGGGGCATGATGATTTGACGTCGTCCCCACCTTCCTCCGAGTTGACCCCGGCAGTCTCCTATGAGTCCCCGGCATAACCCGCTGGCAACATAGAACGAGGGTTGCGCTCGTTGCGGGACTTAACCCAACATCTCACGACACGAGCTGACGACAACCATGCACCACCTGTAAACCGGCCACAAGTGGGGGACCTGTTTCCAGGTCTTTCCGGTTCATGTCAAGCCTTGGTAAGGTTCTTCGCGTTGCATCGAATTAATCCGCATGCTCCGCCGCTTGTGCGGGCCCCCGTCAATTCCTTTGAGTTTTAGCCTTGCGGCCGTACTCCCCAGGCGGGGCACTTAATGCGTTAGCTGCGGCGCGGAAAACGTGGAATGTCCCCCACACCTAGTGCCCAACGTTTACGGCATGGACTACCAGGGTATCTAATCCTGTTCGCTCCCCATGCTTTCGCTCCTCAGCGTCAGTTACAGCCCAGAGACCTGCCTTCGCCATCGGTGTTCCTCCTGATATCTGCGCATTTCACCGCTACACCAGGAATTCCAGTCTCCCCTACTGCACTCTAGTCTGCCCGTACCCACTGCAGACCCGGGGTTGAGCCCCGGGCTTTCACAGCAGACGCGACAAACCGCCTACGAGCTCTTTACGCCCAATAATTCCGGATAACGCTTGCGCCCTACGTATTACCGCGGCTGCTGGCACGTAGTTAGCCGGCGCTTCTTCTGCAGGTACCGTCACTTTCGCTTCTTCCCTGCTGAAAGAGGTTTACAACCCGAAGGCCTTCGTCCCTCACGCGGCGTCGCTGCATCAGGCTTTCGCCCATTGTGCAATATTCCCCACTGCTGCCTCCCGTAGGAGTCTGGGCCGTGTCTCAGTCCCAGTGTGGCCGGTCACCCTCTCAGGCCGGCTACCCGTCGTCGCCTTGGTGGGCCATTACCCCAACCAACAAGCTGATAGGCCGCGAGTCCATCCAAAACCGCATCAAGCTTTCCACTCCCATGACATGCGTCAGGAAGTCGTATCCGGTATTAGACCCGGTTTCCCAGGCTTATCCCGAAGTTAAGGGCAGGTTACTCACGTGTTACTCACCCGTTCGCCACTAATCATTTTGTGCAAGCACAAAAGTCATCGTTCGACTTGCATGTGTTAAGCACGCCGCCAGCGTTCATCCTGAGCCAGGATCAAACTCTCCGTAAATGTGTTACAGACACAGGGCCGGAGCCAAGGAAAATTGGCTGCACAGTCCTGCACTAAATTCGAAACCAGCTAAAAAAGCTGCTCCCAGCCCACGGGGTGGGCGGAAACAACCAGTTCAACCAATCAAAATAATTGGTATCAATAAACTTGGCACACTATTGAGTTCTCAAACAACAGACTGCTTCCGGCACCGGCAGGCTCAGATCCAAGGATCTTCCGCTCTGCGTCGCTCCGGAGCAACTTTTCTATCTTACCGCTCCGCCCGGGGACTGTCAAAACCACTGTTCGCCCGTCCGGTAAACCGGGTGGAGCCGAAAGCTCCGTGACGCTCAGCTGTTCTCGTTGCCTCGATCAGCGCGGGTATTAACTCTAGCACGGTTTTGGCCGGCCGTGACCACCCCTTACAACCCGGTTCACAGGCGCTGGATGGTCACGGGCCCAGGCCCGCGGCTAGATGCCCTTCGGCTTCAGGTACAGCACGCCCAGCGGCGGAATAGTCAGTGTGGCCGATGCGGGCTGCCCGTTGCAGGCGCCTTCCACAGCGGTCACAACCCCCATGTTCCCGACACCGGAACCGCCGAACTCGGCCGCATCGGTATTGAGCGCTTCCATCCATTCGCCGGCCCACGGCAGGCCGAGCCGGAAGTTCTCGTGCGGCGTGCCCGCGAAGTTGGCGATGCATACAAGCGGGTTGCCCTGGTGGTCGTACCGGATAAACGACAGAGCGTTGCGGGCGCCGTCATTCTCGTTGATCCACTGGAAGCCTGCCGGCTCGTTGTCCCGGTCGAAGAGCGCCGGCGTGTTGACGTAGATCTCGTTGAGCTGGCGCACCAGCAACTGCACCCCCTTATGCTGCGGCGTGTCCGTCAGGTACCAGTCCAGGCCGTACTGCTCGGACCATTCGGCTTCCTGCCCAAACTCGGTACCCATAAAGATGAGCTGCTTGCCCGGATGCGCCCACTGGAACGCCAGGTAGGCGCGCAGGTTCGCCAGCTGCTGCCAGCGGTCCCCCGGCATCTTGCGCAGCAGGGAACCCTTGCCGTGGACAACCTCATCGTGGCTGATCGGCAGGAGGAAATTCTCCGTGTAGGCGTACACCAGCGAGAACGTGAGTTTGGCGTGGTGGTACATCCGGTTGATCGGATCCTCGGACATGTACTCGAGCGTGTCGTGCATCCAGCCCATGTTCCACTTCAGGCCAAAGCCCAGGCCGCCGCTGCTGGTGGGCTGGGTAACGCCCGGGAACGCCGTGGACTCCTCGGCAATCATCACGATGCCGGGCACCCTGCGGTACGCGGTGGCATTGACTTCCTGCAGGAACGAAATGGCCTCCAGGTTTTCCCGCCCGCCGAAGGCGTTGGGCCGCCACTGGTCCGCGGGACGTGAGTAGTCCAGGTACAGCATGGAGGCAACGGCGTCGACGCGCAGGCCGTCAATATGGAATTCCTCCAGCCAATAGATTGCATTGGCGACCAGGAAATTGCGAACCTCGCGGCGGCCGTAATCGAAAATCAGCGTGCCCCAGTCCGGCTGCTCGCCGCGGAGCGGGTCGCCGTGTTCATACAGCGTCTGACCGTCGAACCGAGCCAGTGCCCACTCGTCCTTGGGGAAGTGCCCGGGAACCCAGTCGAGGATGACGCCAATCCCGGCCTGGTGCAGCTTGTCGACCAGATACCGGAAGTCGTCCGGATGCCCGAACCGGGCAGTGGGAGCGAAGTAAGAGGTGATTTGGTAACCCCAGGACCCGCCGAACGGGTGCTCGGCAACTGGCATGAATTCCACGTGGGTGAAACCCTGCCACGTCACGTACTCCACCAGCTGTTCGGCCAGCTGCCGGTAATCCAGGCCGAGCCGCCAGGACCCCAGATGCACCTCATACACGCTCATGGGTGCGTTGTGCGGGTCGCGGGCGGCCCGTGCCTCCATCCATTCCGCGTCCTGGAACGAGTAAGTCGACTCGACGACCCGGGATCCGGTCAGCGGCGGCACTTCGGTACCCTGGGCCAGCGGGTCGGCCTTCTCCCGCCAAATACCGTCGCTGCCGAGAATTTCGTACTTGTAGCGGGCGCCGGGCTCAACATCCGGAATGAAGATCTCCCATACCCCGGAACCGCCGAGCGACCGCATGGCGTTGAGCGCGCCGTTCCAGCCGTTGAAGTCGCCCATAACCCGAACGGACCGCGCGTTAGGGGCCCAGACCGCAAAGCTGACGCCGTCGATGTCACCGAGAACGGATTTGTAGTGGTGGAGGTTGGCTCCAAGCACCGTCCACAGCTTCTCGTGCCGGCCTTCGCCAATGAGGTGCAGGTCGATTTCCCCCAGGGACGGCAGGAACCGGTAGGGATCGTCGAAAAGCTGCGGCTCCGCTCCGTCGTAGGTGACTTCAAGCCGGTAGTCAGGAACCTGCCCGGGGCGGTCCGCGGGCAGGGTGCCCACCCAGATGCCGTTGTACTCGTGGGCAAGGTCGATCCTGCCCGCGGAGGTCACGGCGGTGACGGCCTTCGCGAGCGGACGCAGCGCCCGGATAGTAACCAGTCCCTGGTCATCGATATGGGCGCCAAGGATCGCGTGCGGCTGGTAGTAGCGTCCTTCGGAAACGGCCTGCAGGATGTCGGTGGACACCGGCAGCGGGTTGCGGTGCACGGGCGCCGTGCCGGCGGAAGCAGGAACGGCGGCACCGCCAGCTTGGGCGGGTACGACGGCGTCGTCCGGCTGGGCGGGTACGAGGGCGTCGTCCGGCTGGGCGGGCAGCACCGGTTCGGGCGACGCCACATCATCCGGCCGGGCCGGCAGCTCGGGTTCCGGCAACGGATTCATGTCTTCGGATTCGGGCCGTGGGGTCTTGTTCACTTGGGTCTCTTCCTCGCTGCTCGTCCCGTGGGCCTGCTTGCGTGCCTGTTCCAGAATCTGCCGGACGGCAGCAACGGGCACACGGATCCAGCTGGGGCGGTTGCGGATCTCATAAACAACTTCGTAAAGGGCTTTGTCCAGCCACAGGGCAAGGTACAGCGGATCGCTGCGGTTTATCTGCGTGCCGGTTTCCTTTTCGTAACCCCGCAGGAACGCTTCGGAGGCAGTAGCCGCCCAGCGGGCGGCATCCAGGCCGCGGCGCTGTTGCCGGCGGGAACCGGAGACGGAGGTTTCGTCGTCTCCTTCCACCAGCGCGACGCCGGCGGCGTAGTCGATCGATCGAAGCATGCCCACCACATCCCGAAGCGGGACGTCGGGCACGCTGCGCTCTTCGGCCGGCCGCAGCGGCTCGCCCTCAAAATCGAGGACCATCCATCCGTGGCTTCCCGATTTGAGGACCTGGCCCAAGTGGTAGTCCGCGTGGATGCGCTGAAGATTGGGCAGAGTCTCGAGGGCGGAGACCTGCCGGAGCAGGTACTCCAGAGGCTCCTCGTATTCCCCCACATAAGTGCGGGCTTCTTTCCATGCCCAGCGGATCCGGTTTCCCAGGGACTCCAGGAAATCAGCCCGTTCAGCTGCAGTGGGGGGCTGGCTGCCGAAGGCCTGGGCCAGTTGCCGGTGGATTCGTCCGGTCACTGCCCCGAGCTCTTCCGCCTCGGCCGTGAACTCCGCGTTGCTGAGGGCAGCCGCGGACGCCGTGCGCCATGCGTCTTCGCTGTTCGGGATGAACTCACGCAGAACGCTCAGGTGCCCGGTCACCCAGGCATCGCCGTCGTCTGTCTGCGGCTCGCGCCAGCTGCCGGTGACCCAGCCCAGGGTCGCCGGGACGTCATGGGAACCCGCCGCTGTCAGTTTGGCGCTGACTTCCACATCGGGGCTCTCCCCCGCGGCCAGAACCCGGTAGAACTTCAGGATCAGCTGGCTGGGTTCAACCGGAACCACCACTGAGGTGTTGGACTGTTCCCCCTTCATCAGCTTGGCGGGAACAGTGTCAGTAAATGGCGGCCAGTCCTCAAAGCCGCCAAGCGCAGTGCCGTGGGTGTGCCCGTCGAGGGACGAAGACTGCTCACGCATCATCTCCAGCCAGGCCGTGACGAACACTGGATCCGCAGTGCCGTCATACAGCCAGCGTTCCCCCAGCTGCTGGTGCTGGGCGCGCCCCAGCAGGGATGCGGCGAGTTCCGGCACCTCGGCACTGTGATAGCTGACCGGGACACTAATGATGTCCGTGCGCTGGCCCGAGCTGACGGCAACGATATGGACCTCCAGCTCCGTCAGGCCGGCGGGGTCGGCCAGGCGGATGCCGCCCACCCGGTCCAGAGTGACGTCGCGTCCCTTCGCGGGGAACCAACGCTGCTGCGGCAGCCAAGCGGTCAGAAGTTCAGGCAGGGACGGCATCAGCTGCGTCATTTCTTCACGGCCTCCGAAATGGGAATCACTGGAATCGCTTCGGTCAGAGGGGACGCCATGTTCGATTTCGGCGAACGCAGCCGCAGCCAGTAGAAGTCGTGGCTGCCCAGCGTCAGGGTCACCGAGCCGTCCGCCCCGAACGCCGGGAACGGAGTTCCGCCGAACGCGTCCCGCAAACCCCTGCCGGCGAATTCCGGCAGACTCACCGTGGCGGAGACCGGGTGCTGGGAGAGATTGAAGATGCAGAACATCACTTCGCCGACCTCACCCTCGGGATTGTCATCCGGAAGTTCGCGAAGGAACGCCAGGACCGATTCCGCCTCGGTGGGCACATTGCGGTAGGAACCAAGGCCAAAGGCAGGGTGCGTCCGGCGGACCATGATCATTTGCCGGATCCAGTGCAGCAGCGAACTGGAACTTGCCAGCTGCGCTTCCACATTGACGTGGTTGTAGTGGTAGACCAGCGACTGCACCACTGGAAGGTACAGCTTGCCCGGGTCAGCGGTGGAGAACCCGGCGTTGCGGTCCGGGTTCCACTGCATGGGCGTGCGGGAAGAATCGCGGTCCTCGAGCCAGATGTTGTCCCCCATACCCAGTTCGTCGCCGTAGTACAGGAAGGGACTGCCCGGCAGCGAGAGCAGCAGCGCGTGGATGAGTTCAATTTCGGACCGTGAGTTGTCCAGCAGCGGAGCAAGCCGGCGCCGGATGCCGATATTGGCCCGCATGCGTGAATCCGGGGCATACCAGCCGAGCATCGCCTGGCGTTCCTCGTTGGTCACCATCTCCAGCGTCAGCTCGTCGTGGTTGCGCAGGAAGGTTCCCCACTGCGCGCCCGCGGGAATGCTCGGCGTTTCCTCCATGGTCTGGATGATGGGCGCCGCCTTTTGGTCCCGCAGGGCGTAAAAGAGCCGGGGCATGATCGGAAAGTGGAAAGCCATGTGGCATTCCGCCCCGGTCTCATCGCCGAAGTACTCCACCACCTCGTGCGGCATCTGGTTGGCCTCTGCCACGATCACCCTGCCGGGGTAATTTTCGTCCACCATGGTGCGCAGGTCCTTGAGGAACCGGTGCGTCGCCGGCAGGTTCTCGCAGTTGGTGCCGTCCTCTTCAAAGAGGTAGGGAATGGCGTCGGCGCGGAACCCGTCGATGCCCTGGTCCAGCCAGAACCGGACGACGTCGAAGATCGCCTCGACCACTTTGGGATTCTCAAAATTGAGGTCCGGCTGGTGGCTGAAGAACCGGTGCCAGTAGAACTGGCGCCGCACGGGATCGAAGGCCCAGTTCGATTCCTCGGTGTCCACGAAAATGATGCGGGCGTCTTCGTACTTCTGGTCCGTATCAGACCATACGTAGAAGTCGCCGTAGGGACCGTCCGGGTCGGTGCGGGATTCTTCGAACCAGGGGTGCTTGTCCGAGGTGTGGTTGAGCGGCAGGTCGATGATGACGCGCACGCCGCGGGCATGGGCCTCGGCCACCAGGCGCTTGAAGTCGCTGATGGTCCCGAATTCATCGAGTACGTCGTAGTAGTCGGCAATATCGTAGCCGCCGTCGCGCAGCGGGGACTTAAAGAACGGCGGCAGCCAGAGGCAATCCACCCCGAGCCACTGCAAATAGTCCAGCTTGTCGATCAGGCCCGTGAAATCACCGGATCCGTCTCCGTTGGCATCAGCGAAACCGCGGACGAGCACTTCGTAAAATACTGCTTTGCGGTACCAGTGAGGATCGTTGGTGAGCCCGGGAGCGTGCAGCTGAAACGGGTTGGGCACTAGGAGTTCCTCCGAACTGACAGAATGTGGGCGGGCTCGAGATGGGCGTCCAACCGGACGTAGTTGTGCTCTCCCCAGCGCCAGCTCTGGCCGCTGATGAGATCGTCCACCCAGTAGGTTCCATCCTCGTTGAGGTCCTGCGGGTCCAGATGCAGGGCCGCGAGATCCAGCGAAACGGTGCACTCGCGTGCACTGTGCGGGTCCGTATTCACCACAATGATCAGCGTGTCCCTGCTTGACGGGTCCCCGGGCCGCAGCTGCTTGTGCTTGGAGTACACGACGGTGGCCTCGTCAGTGCTCGAATGCACCGTGAGGTTCTGCAGGTCCCCCAGCGCCGGGTGGGACCGGCGGATCTCATTCAGGCGGGTGATGTAGGGCGCCAGACTGCGGCCTTCGGCCTCGGCTGCGGCGAAATCACGCTGTTTGTACTCGAACTTCTCGTTGTCGATGTATTCCTCGGCACCGGGCCGGGCCACGTGCTCGTAGAGCTCATATCCGGCGTAGACCCCCCACAGGGGACTGGCGGTGGAGGCCAGGGCTGCGCGGATCTTGAACGCTCCGGGACCGCCGTACTGCAGGAACTCGGTCAGGATGTCGGGGGTGTTGACAAAGAAGTTGGGACGGAAGAAAGCGGCCGTTTCCGATGAGACCTCGGTAAAGTACTCCTCCAGCTCCCGGCGGGTATTGCGCCAGGTGAAGTAGGTGTAGGACTGCTGGAATCCTGCCATTCCGAGCGCATGCATCACGGCGGGGCGCGTGAATGCCTCGGCCAGGAAGATCACGTCGGGGTGTTTGTCGTTGACTGACTTAATCAGCCATTCCCAGAACTTCAGGGGCTTGGTGTGCGGATTATCCACCCGGAAAATCTTCACCCCGTGCCCGATCCACATCAGCACAACGCGGAGTATCTCCTCGGACAGGCCGGTGTAGTCGTTGTCGAAGTTCAGCGGGTAAATGTCCTGATACTTCTTCGGCGGATTTTCGGCATAGGCAATGGAGCCGTCCACGCGGGTGGTGAACCATTCCGGGTGGCTGCTGACCCAGGGATGGTCCGGCGAGGCCTGGAGCGCCAGGTCGATCGCGACCTCAAGTTTCAGCTCCCGGGCCGTGTCGACGAAGGCGTCAAAGTCCTCGAAGGTGCCCAGGTCGGGGTGGATGGCGTCATGCCCGCCCTCGGACGATCCAATTGCCCACGGCGATCCGGGGTCACCCGGGCCGGCCACCAGGGTGTTGTTGGGACCCTTCCGGTGCGTGGTTCCGATCGGATGGACCGGCGGGAGATAGATAACGTCGAACCCCATGCGGGCTACCCGCTCCAGGCTGCGCGCCGCCGTGCGGAAAGTTCCGGAAGCCCATTCCCGGGTCGTCGGGTCCATCACCGCTCCTTCGGACCGGGGAAAGAATTCGTACCAGGAGCCGCGGCCGGCCAATTCACGCTCCACCCGAAGCGGGTAGCGGCTGCTGCTTGTCACCAGGTCCCGAATCGGATCCCTGTCAAGCACGGCCAGCACGGCATCGGAACTGCCTGCCGCAAACCGGTCTTCCACAGGGAGCCCGGAGTCGGTGAGGGTTTGCGCGGCGGCGGTGAAGACGGCGGCATCCTCGGCGTTACGCCCGGCGGCCGCGGCCGTGAAGAGGGCGGCTCCTTCCGCGAGCATCAGCTCCACGTCGACGCAGGCCTGAATCTTCACCTCGGCATTGTGGTGCCAGGTGCCGTACACATCGGCCCAGCCCTCGACGGCGAAACTCCAGTTGCCTGTCGATTCCGGCCGGAGCAGGCCTCCCCAGCGGTCCAGTCCGATGCCCACGGGGTGCATGCGGATCCGCTGGACTTCCAGCCCCTCCGGGTCATACAGGACGGCGCTGGCTCCCACGAGGTCATGGCCTTCGCGGAAGACAGTGGCCCCCACTACGAGGTCTTCGCCCGGAATGGCTTTGGCCGGGATACGGCCGCATTCCACCACCGGGGTCACATTCAGGATGGGAATCCGGCCGAACCGGAGTTCCTCGGCGGACAGGGCATTAGATGGCATCGCACTGGAACTGGTCACAGACTAGACGTTAGCGACAATCGGGACAGAATGCTAAGGCAACGTACTTTCCCCGTGTTTTTCCGCAGGTGGCACCGCGTATTGCCCATTTCCCGGAGTGTGCGCCGATGGATGCGGACTGGATGTTTTTTGTCCGATTCTTTGGTTCATCCATCCCCTTTGGCACCCGGTTTGCGCTAGCCTAACCGGGGTGAAGGCAATTCGAAGGTTTACCGTCCGAACAGTCCTCCCCGACACCATTGCGCCGCTGGGTAAGCTGGCCTCCAACCTGCGGTGGTCCTGGCATGAGCCCACCACGCGGCTCTTCGCCGATCTGGATCCGGCAGCCTGGGCCGCGAGCGGCCGGGACCCGGTGAAATTCCTCGGGTCCGTAAGCCGCGTCAGCCTGGAACAGATGGCGGCCGATGCCGGACTCGTGCAGCGGATCCAGGAACTCGGCGCCGATCTGGATGCCTATCTGGAGGCTCCCCGCTGGTATCAAAGCCTGGGTGAGGACGCGCCGCGGTCGGTGGCGTATTTCTCTCCGGAGTACGGCATCAGCGCCGTCCTGCCCCAGTATTCCGGCGGTCTGGGCATTCTCGCCGGTGACCATCTTAAGGCTGCCTCTGATCTGGGCGTCCCGCTAATCGCCGTCGGCCTCCTTTATCAGGCCGGTTACTTCAAGCAGGCACTGTCCCGCGACGGATGGCAGCTGGAGACCTACCCCGTCCTTGATCCCAACGGGCTGCCGCTGACGCTGCTGCGGGAAGAAGACGGAACGCCGGCCCGCGTGAGCCTCCCGCTGCCCAACAACCGCCGGCTCTCCGCACAGATCTGGCGTGCCGACGTCGGCCGCGTCCCCCTGCTGCTGCTGGATTCGGATGTCATTGGCAACGACGACGCCGCCCGCGGCATCACGGACCGCCTGTACGGCGGCGGCGGCGACCACCGGCTGCAGCAGGAACTGCTGCTCGGCATGGGCGGGGTGAAGGCGCTGCGCGTGTATGAACGCCTGTCCGGTACCGCCGGCCCCGAAGTCTTCCACACCAATGAAGGCCACGCCGGATTCCTGGGCGTCGAGCGCATTCGGGAACTCATGGATACCGGCATGGGTTGGGAAGAGGCCCTGACGGTCAGCCGTTCCAATACCGTCTTCACGACCCACACGCCTGTCCCTGCCGGGATCGACCGCTTTGACCAGGCTCAGATCCGGCATTTCTTCAGTGCCGGGCTGGCGCAGTCGGTGCCGACGGACAAGGTGCTGGGACTCGGGGCTGAAAGCTATGAGGGCGGGGATCCTTCGAAGTTCAACATGGCGGTGATGGGCCTGCGTTTGGCACAGCGGGCCAACGGCGTGGCCAAGCTGCACGGGGAAGTGTCCCGCGAAATGTTCTCCGGGCTGTGGCCGGGCTTCGATGTCTCGGAGGTTCCGATCACCTCGGTGACAAACGGCGTCCATGTTCCGTCCTGGGTCGATCCGGAAGTGACCAAGCTGGCCAGCGAGAAATTTGGAGTAGCCACCGTCCACGACCGCGACTGGAGCCGCGCCTACGAAATCAGCGACCAGGACCTGTGGGACCTGCGCCGGCGGCTGCGCTCGAACCTGATCACCGATGTCCGCCGGCGGGTTCGCGCGGCGTGGCGCAAGCGCGGCGCCACTGATCCTGAGCTGGCCTGGACCGAGAACGTCCTGGATCCGGACGTGCTGACCATCGGGTTTGCCCGGCGCGTGCCAACCTACAAGCGGCTGACCCTGATGCTGCGCGACCCCGCCCGCCTCAAGGCGCTGCTGCTGCACCCCACCCGGCCGATACAGGTAGTGGTGGCCGGAAAGTCACATCCGGCCGATGAGCAGGGCAAACGGATGATCCAGGATCTTGTGCGGTTCACCGATGATCCCGAGGTCCGCCACCGGATCGTGTTCCTGCCCAATTACGACATCGCCATGGCACGGACGCTGTTCCCCGGCTGTGACGTGTGGCTGAACAATCCGCTGCGCCCGCTGGAGGCTTCCGGAACGTCCGGGATGAAGTCCGCGATCAACGGCGGCCTGAACCTGTCCGTCCTGGACGGCTGGTGGGACGAGATGTTCGACGGCGACAACGGCTGGGCGATCCCCTCGGCCAACCCCACCAGGGGCGCGCATACCCGTGAGGTCTACAACCCGGACCAGCGCGATGATCTGGAGGCTGCGGCGCTCTACGACCTTTTGGAGAACGCCGTGACCCCCTGTTTTACGGAACGGAGCCTCCGGCCGACGCAGGTGCCGCCGGGCCGTCAGCGGCGCTGTCCGACGGGCTGCCAAGCGGGTGGCTGGAGATGGTCAAGCACACACTGGCCGATCTTGGGCCCGCAGTCTCCGCGAACCGCATGCTGCGGGAATACGTAAACCGGCTGTACCGGCCGGCCGGGCAGTCGGGCCGGGCAGCCTCCGCCGACGGTTTCGCGGCGGCTAAGGATCTGGCGGGCTGGATCACCCGCATCCGCGACGGCTGGTCCGGGGTCTCGGTGGAACATGTGGATTCCATCGGCATCAGCGATGACCCGCAGATTGGGGACCAGCTCACCGTGCAGGCCTACATTTCGCTGGGGTCCCTCCGCCCGGAGGATGTCCGCGTCGAGGTGGCTTACGGCAAGGCCCTGGAGAACGACCAGCTCAGCGACCCGCGCAGCGCTGAGCTGGAGCAGACGGAGGACCTGGGGTCCGGACGTCACCTGTTTTCCGGCACGATCGGCATTGAGCAGGCCGGTCCGTTCGGCTACACCGTTCGCGTGCTCCCGGTGCACTCCGGTTTGGCTTCCAAGGCGGAACTCGGTCTGGTGGCGAACGCCTAGGCGCGGTACAGGCTGACGGAGTTGGCGGGAAGGGAGTCCTTTTCGCCGCCGCGGCGCCGCTCACCCGCGCGTTCCCCGCTCCCGGCAGCCGTGGTCAGGAGCAGCTCGTAGGAGTGGTCCTCGTCGCGGACGGCACCGGACCGGCGCAGGGCTTCAGCGTCCGGCAGGACAATCTCGGTATCCTTCAGCGATCCGTTGAGGACGAACAGCCCGTTCAGCTCCCCGGCGGAGGAGCCGACCAGCAGCTGGACCACGCGGGTAGCGGAATCCTGCCATTGATCCTGCGCCATCGGCTGGCCGTCGGCGTCGAACCACAACAGCGAGGTTCCCTGAGAGTCGGCGGGGAACCGGTACGGCTGCGATGCCAGGAACATGCGGCGCAGCCGCAGCAGGCTCCGGGTGAAGGTCAGCATCTGCTCCGCCCCGGGGGTCAGGTTCCAATTGATCCAGGTGAGCGGACTGTCCTGGCAGTAGGCGTTGTTGTTCCCCTGCTGGGTCCGCCCCAGCTCATCACCGGCGGTGATCATCGGCACGCCGAGGGACATCAGCAGGGTGGCCATGATGTTTCGTGCGGTCTGCGCGCGCCGCTGCGTGATGTCCCGGTCTCCGGTGGGCCCCTCCGCTCCGTGGTTGTAGCTGCGGTTCTCGTTACTCCCGTCCCGGTTGCCTTCTCCGTTGGCCTCATTGTGCTTGTGCTCGTAGGCAGTCAGGTCCGCCAGCGGAAAACCGTCGTGGGCCGTCACAAAATTGATGGAAGACAGCGTGGTGCGCCCGGACCCGGCGAAAAGGTCGGCGGACCCGGCCAGCGAGCCGGCAATCCGAGCCACCGAACCGCCTGTGCCGCCGGCAGCCAGGGCCGCCTGGTCCCGCAGCCAAAAGTCCCTGGTGGTGTCCCGGAACCGGTCGTTCCAGTCAGCCCATCCGGGGGAAAGTTGCCGGTCTGCCATCCGTCCGGACCGATGTCCCAGGGTTCGGCAATGAGTTTGGTCCCGTTGAGCACAGGATCGGCGGCCAGCGCGATAAGGAAGGGGTGGCGCCGGTCGAACCGTCCGTCGGCGCCGCGGCAAAGGGCGGGCGCGAGGTCGAAGCGGAAGCCGTCCACGCGGTACTCCGAAACCCAGTACCGCAGCGAGTCCAGGGCCATTTGGATCACCCGCGGTTCGCTGAAATCCAGCGTATTGCCGCACCCGGTGGTGTCGACGTACCGTCCTTCGGCGTCGTGGCGGTAATACTGTTCGTCGCCCAGCCCGCGCCAGCTCAAGGCAGGCTGGTCTTTTCCCCTTCTGCCGTGTGGTTGAAGACGACGTCCAGGATGACTTCCAGGCCGGCGTCGTGCAGGGAACGGATCATCGTCTTGACTTCGTCCTGCACTGCCTTGGCGCCGGCTTCCTGCGCTGCACGGGTGGCGTAGGCAGCATGCGGGGCGAAGAAACCCAGCGTGTTGTAGCCCCAGTAGTTGGGCAGGCCGAGCTGCCGCAGATGCGCCTCGTCGGCGTGGAAGTGGATGGGCAGCAGCTGTACTGCGGTCACGCCGAGCCGGCGGAGATAGTCCACCATGGCCGGATGTCCGAAACCGGCATAGGTTCCCCGCAGTTCCGCCGGGATATCCGGATGCAGCATGGTCTGCCCGCGCACATGGGCTTCATAAATGACGGTGTCACGCCAGGGAATGTGCGGCTGCGGCGATGAGCCCCAGTCGAAGGACCCGTCCACGTGGACGGAAAAGAACAGCGGCATGCCGCCGGCCGCCGGCACCTCGTCTATGCCCCGCCCGTACGGGTCCAGCAGCAGCTGAAATGTCCCCGGCTCGCCGGGCAGGGCCTTCCCCCGCGGCCAGAACCCGTAGCGGGCCCCATAGGACAGCCCGGTGACCCGGCCGTGGTGGATTCCGGCCGCTGATTCGTCCAGGGCTCCGCTGGCCCAGACTCCCGGAGCCTTCTCGAAGTGGATTTCCACCGCGGGCAGGCCGGGAGCATAGACGGACACGTTGGCTGTTCCCGGCACCTCGTCGATTCCGGGAACCGCGTTCCGTACGCCCAGGGGGAAGGGCCGGGATACCCGCCGTGCGGCGGCCTGGCCCTGTGGATCACCAATCAGGTGTGCCATGCTGCCTCTCGGATGACTCCGCCGGAAATCAGGCGGAACGCTGCCGTGATATCTCGTACAGGCTGATGCCTACAGCCATGGAGGCGTTCAGTGATTCCATCGCCGAATCAATGGGAATGGAAACGATCTGATCGCAGTTCTCCCGCACCAGCCGGGACAGGCCCTTGCCCTCGGAGCCGACAACAATGCAGATCGGGTCCTTGGCCAGAACAGTATTGGGCAGCGACACATCGCCGTCCCCGTCCAGACCCACCACAAAGATGCCCATCTTCTTGAAGGCCTTCAGGGCATTGTTCAGGTTTCCGGCGCGGGCCACCGGCACGCGGACGGCAGCACCGGCACTGGTCTTCCAGGCGGATGCGGTCATTCCCACGGCACGCCGTTCCGGCACAATAACGCCGTGGGCGCTGAACGCGGATGCCGAGCGGATGATTGCTCCGAGGTTGCGCGGGTCGGTGATGCCGTCCAGCGCCACGAACAGCGGCGCGTTGCGGACGTGGCCTTTTTCCAGGCCTCGAGGGTTTCCTGTGCCAGGTCCATCGGGTCCGCGTAGTCGTACGGCGGGATCTGCAGCACGAGGCCCTGGTGGACAGCCTCGTTGGTCATCCGGTCCAGCTCGGGCTTGTGCGTTTCCATGACGGGCAGGCCGCGGTCCGCCGCCATCTTCAGGGACTCACGGACACGGTCGTCCATGTCGATCCGCACCGCGACGTGCAGCGCCTTGGCGGGGATGCCGGCCCGCAGCGCCTCGACTACCGAGTTGCGGCCGGTAACAACTTCCTCCGCCACCTTGCCGCGGACATTGGTCCCATTGCGCCCGCCGGCGGCACGGGAATCGCGGGTATCGCCGCCGCGCTTGGCCGCGGAGCGTTCTGCCAGCTGCTTGTTCTTATATGCCTTGTGGTAGGGGCGTTCTTCAGCCTTGGGTGTGGGTCCTTTGCCCTCAAGGGCCTTGCGGCCCAATCCACCGGTGCCCCCGCTGGGGCCCTTTGGCTTTACGCATTGCGCCGGGACGTCCGTTGTTGGCCATCGATTACACCTTAAACCTAGAAGAAAGCATTACTTCTAGTTTACGCAGGCTCCCGGGCGTCCGCTGTCCACGCCCGCAAGTGTACTCCCACGGCAAAATTCCGTCCGAAACCGCGCCGATCACCGCCGCACTGTTCCGCGGCCGTCAGCTTTCGGCCAGGCTCCAGCGGGCGCCGTCGGGCGTGTCCTCCACCGCGATGCCGGCCTGGGCCAGCGCATCACGGATGGCGTCGGCCCGAGCCCAGTCTTTCGCGGCGCGGGCATCGAGCCGCTGCTGCAGCTGCCGCTGGACGAGGGTGTCCAGGGCCCGGTGTTCAGGTCCGGCGGAGCCTTTGGGCTGCTGCACCGCGTCCAGTCCCAGCGCCTGCGTCATAGCGAGCACCGAGTGAAGGGCCTCCCGGACCGCTTCGGGGTCGCCCTTGCCAGGGCAGTGTTGCCGGCGCGGACGGTGTCATGCAGTACGGCCAGCGCCTGGGGCACGTTGAGGTCGTCGTCCATTGCCTCGGCGAAGGCTGCCGGCATCGATGAGCTGCTCACCACGAAGCCCTGGCCGCCGGTGCCGTAGACCTTCCCCGTGCCTTGCCGATGAATCCGTCAATGCGTTCGACGGCGGCTGCGGCTTCCTGCAGGGAGGTGGGACGGTAGTCCAGCACCGAACGGTAGTGTGCCTGGCCCAGGTAGTAACGCACCACCCGCGGCGGAGCTTCGGCCAGCATTTCCGACGGACTGACCGTGTTGCCGATCGACTTGGACATCTTCTCGCCTTCGAAGGTGACCATGCCGTTGTGCATCCAGAAGTTGGCGAAACCGTCACCGGCGGCCTGCGACTGGGCCATCTCGTTTTCGTGGTGCGGGAAGCGCAGGTCCAGGCCGCCGCCGTGGATGTCGAACTGCGGGCCGAGGTATTTGGTGACCATGGCCGAGCATTCCAGGTGCCAGCCGGGCCGGCCCCTGCCCCAGGGGCTGTCCCAGGCGGCGCTCCGGGCTCGCCGTCCTTGTGGCCCTTCCACAGCGCGAAGTCGCGCGGATCGTGCTTGCCCCGGGGGCCGGCGTCGGGCGCTGCCTGCATGTCGTCAATGTTCTGCCGCGTCAGTGAACCGTATTTGTCCCAGGAACGGACGTCGAAGTAGACGTCCCCGGAGTCGTCCAGTGCGGGATAGGCATGGCCGGCTTCGATCAGCCGGGCGATCAGCGCGTGCATTTCCGGAATATGGCCGGTGGCGCGGGGCTCATAGGTGGGCCGCTGAACGCCCAGGGTGTCGTAAGCCTTGGCGAACTCCTGTTCAAACCGGTAGGCCAGCGCCCACCACTGTTCATCGGGCACGACGTCGGCACTTGGTTCGGCGCCCACGGAGTCGGCGGACTTGGCCAGGATCTTGTCGTCAATGTCGGTGACGTTGCGGACCGTGGTGACCCGGTAGCCGCGGAACTGCAGCCACCGGGTGAGCTGGTCGAACACAATGGCGGAACGGATGTGTCCCACGTGCGGCCTGCCCTGCACAGTGGCGCCGCAGTAGTACAGACTCACCTCGCCCGGTTTGAGGGGAACGAAGTCGCGGACCTGCGCAGTTGCGGTGTCATAGAATCTCAAGCTCACCGCTCTAGGCTATCGCTTGGCGGCGCCTGCGGGCTCAACTGCCGGGCGGCAGCGGGTTTTGCACCTGCACGACGACGGCGGTGGCGACCGCGGCGATTCCCTCGCCGCGTCCGGTGAAGCCCAGCCCGTCGGTGGTCGTAGCCGAAATGCTCACCGGGGCCCCGGCCGCTCCGCTGAGGATGGCTTCGGCCTCGGCACGGCGGGGAGCGAATTTGGGCCGGTTACCGATCAGCTGCACCGCCACATTCCCGATCTCGAATCCGGCACCGCGCACGATCCGGGCCGCTTCCTCCAGCAGGGAGAGTCCGGAAGCGCCGGCATACTCGGGCCTGTCAGTGCCAAAATGTGTTCCGAGGTCGCCAAGTCCCGCGGCGGAGAACAGGGCATCCGCTGCTGCATGGGCCACCGGATCCCCGTCGGAGTGGCCGGCCAGGCCGCGTTCGCCGTCCCACAACAGCCCGGCAACCCACAGCGGGCGGGGAGCCTCATCCGGAGCGAAGGCGTGCACGTCAACACCAATACCGGTGCGGGGAAGGTTCATTGCAGGCACTGGCTAGTCCTCCTGGAGTTTCTGTCCGCTGGCGAGCACTGCTTCGGCAAGCAGGAGGTCCAGCGGAGTGGTGATTTTGAGCGAGCGTTCCGATCCCTCCACAACGTAAACCTCGGCGCCCAGGGACTCGGCGAGCATGGCGTCGTCGGTCACCGCCGCGGCCTGCTCGGCGCTGAAATCCTCCACGGCCCGGTGCGCACGGCGGAGCAGTGCGGCGTCGAATCCCTGCGGGGTCTGGACCGCACGCAGCACGGACCGGTCGGCGGTGCCGGTGACCCGGCGGGGCGCTGCGGCGGTTTGGCCGTCAGCCGTTTCCTCGGTGCTCTTGATCGTGTCGGTGACGGGAACGGCGGGGATGACCGCCGCGGCGCCGGCCGCCAGCGCATCAGCGACCCGCCTGAAGACCTCCGGCGGCGTCAGTGCCCGCGCGGCGTCGTGCACCAGGACGGCGTCGAGATCCTGCGGCAGGGCATCCAGCGCCGCGCGGACAGACGCCGAGCGGGTTGCCCCGCCCTCGACGACAGTGCAGGGAACGGTGAGCTTTGCGTCCCGGCACAGGGCGTGCATGATGGTGTCCCCGGCGGGAACGGCGACGGCCACGGCCGCGGCAATTCCAGCGTCCTGGACTCCCTGAAGCGCGTGGGCAAGGAGCGCGACGCCGGCCAGGGGCACCTGGGCTTTGGGCACGCCGTAGCCCAGCCGCTGCCCTGAACCGCCTGCTACGAGGATGACGCCGATCCGCCGGCGGGAAACTGTTGAAGACACCCCTCCAGCCTAATGCCCGGGAGGCCCAGGCGGCCCCGGCCGGCCTGCGCCTGCCGGTACCACTGCTAGGGTCTCTCCGGTTATCGCCCCCGCTAACGACAAAATGCCGGCCCCTAAGGACCGGCAGCGTGCCGTTGTGCTGCGTTCGTGTTGTGCCGTTGTTTTCTACTGCGTTAGCTTGCCAGAACCTTGTCCAGGACAACTGCGGCCTGGTCTTCATCCGTTTTTTCGGCCAGTGCCAGTTCCGAAATCAGAATCTGGCGGGCTTTTGCAAGCATCCGCTTTTCCCTGCAGAAAGTCCGCGGTCGTGGTCGCGGCGCCACAGGTCACGAACGACCTCTGCCACCTTCACCACGTCACCGGACGCAAGCTTCTCCAGGTTCGCCTTGTACCGGCGCGACCAGTTGGTGGGCTCTTCAGTGAGCTCGGCCCGCAGCACGTCGAACACGTGCTCCAGACCTTCTTTGCCCACCACATCGCGCACCCCAACGAGATCGACGTTCTCAGCCGGTACTTCTATGGTCAGATCACCCTGTGCCACCTTAAGCTTGAGATACATCTTCTCTTCGCCCTTGATGGTCCGCATCTTGATCTCTTCGATCTTCGCGGCACCGTGGTGAGGGTAAACAACTGTTTCGCCAACCTCAAAAACCATGTGGACTTTCCCCTTTCCCAGCCTCTAGTTTACCATGTGTGCGACACGCCGAGAAGAGTTTTCGCAGGTCAGGTGCCGGATCATGATCCGCCTAGGTATTATTCGGGGCCCGGTCCATGCCCCCACCTGCGGCGATGGTCTGGCAGACGCCCGTTTCGCGACCCCCGTTGACGGCCCGAAATCCAACATTTAGACCGTTTGCCGATAGGCTAGGCACAAAAGATAGCCTTCGGTCGCAAGACCGCAATACCCCAGGAGTTTTGTGCTGTGAGATTCACACCCAAGAACCGGGCGCAGCGCGCAGCTGCCGCCGGTGTAATTGCGCTGGCCGTACTGGGAGTCTCCAGCTGCAGCGCAGTGAACGAGCAGGCAACGGTGCGCGAATACTCGCCGTCGGACGGCATCGTCGAGAACGTCGGCGAGGTGGAGCTGCGAAACCTCCTGGTGGTCAGCAACGGTGACGGCGAAGCCGGCCGCCTGCTGGGGACAGTGGTAAACGCCTCCCCCGAGAATGTCGAGTTTTCCCTCGCAATGGGAGGTACCACACTGGAGTGGTCCATTGAATCCGGTGACAAGGTCATCTTCGAGGATGCCCAAACCGACACGGTTACTGTTCCCAACGTCGACACCCTTCCGGGCACCGGCCTCCGCGCCGATGCGAGCAACGGAGCTGAAACCGTCGAGCTGAACGTTCCCGTCGTCGACGGCACGCTGGAGGACTACCGCGAGTACCTGCCGACGCCTTCCCCGGCTCCGATGGACACCGCCACCATGGTTCCCTCCGATCAGGCCACGGATGTCCAGCAGGACACCGGTGTCGACACCGGCACTGCCACCACGGAGCCCACAGAATCACAGTAGGCTCCCGGCCGCGCCAACGCGCGGCGGGACCCCAAGAAGATATGCGAAGGGACCCGGCAGCTGCCGGGTCCCTTCTTTCTGTCTGCGCTCATGACCCCTGACCGGCGTCGCTGCTCCGTGCCGGCTTCGCCGGCTGAGCTGTTGCCGGGTCAGGGTTCGAACTTGTAGCCCAGCCCGCGCACCGTTACCAGGTGCCGGGGCAGGGAAGGATCCGGTTCAATCTTCCCGCGCAGGCGTTTGACGTGGACATCAAGGGTCTTGGTGTCGCCCACATAGTCGGCACCCCAAATCCGTTCGATCAGCTGGCCCTGGTTAGCACCCGGCCCGAGTTGCGAAGCAGCATCTCCAGCAGTTCAAACTCTTTGAGCGGCAGCGGGATGTCCGCCCCATTAACGGTGACCACATGCCGGTCCAGGTCCATCCGCACCGGCCCCGCTTCCACGGTGGGGCCGGACAGGTCACCGCCATCGCTGCGGCGGCGCAGGACGGCCCGGATCCGGGCCAGCAGTTCACGGGAACTGTAGGGCTTGGTGACATAGTCGTCGGCACCAATCTCCAGGCCGACCACCTTATCGATCTCCCCGTCCAGGGCAGTCAGCATGATGACCGGGACGTCCGAGCGCTGCCGGATCTGCCGGCAGACCTCGGTTCCCGACTGGCCAGGCAGCATCAGGTCCAGCAGGATCAAATCGGCACCGCGCCGGTCAAACTCGGTCACGGCGTCAGTGCCGTTGTCCACCACTGCGACCTCGAATCCCTCTCGCCCCAGCAGGTAGGCGAGGGGGTCGCTGAACGACTCCTCGTCTTCGACTATCAGGATCCTGCTCAAGCACGAACTCCTTGTTCCCGGCTGCCGCCGGCGGCAGCGGACTTACTTCCGGTATCGGCCGCGGCGCGCTGCGGCCGTGCCGGTGCAGCGTCCGCTGATTCCATTTCCGGCAGCCGAACAGTAAAGGTGGATCCCTGACCCGGCTGGGACCAGAGGCTGATTTCGCCTCCGTGGTTGGTGACCACGTGTTTGACGATGCTCAGGCCCAGGCCGGTTCCGCCCGTATGGCGCGACCGTGCACTGTCGACGCGGTAAAAGCGCTCAAAAATCCGTTCCTGGTCATCCGGATGGATGCCCGGACCCTGGTCCGTGACGGAAACCTGCGCCATACCGTCGCGGGACCGCAGCCCCACGCCTACCCGGCTGCCCTCCGGCGCGTAGCGGATGGCGTTGTCGATGAGGTTGCGGAAAGCGGTGGTCAGCATTTTCGCGTCACCGTACACGGAGCCCTCCACGGTGCCGCCGATGACGACCGTCGTGTTCCGGTTCTCCGCGGGCAACCGGTTGGCCTCCACGGCATCGGCCACCAGCCGGTTGATGTCCACCTCACGGGCGCGGTCCACCATGTCGGTGCTCTGCAGGCGCGACAGTTCGATGATGTCCTGCACCAGGGCGGTAAGCCGGGACGATTCCTTGCTCATTCGTGCGGCGAAGCGGCGGACCGCCTCCTCGTCCCCCGCGGCGTCGTCCAGCGCTTCTGCCAGCAGCGAGATGGCACCCACCGGAGTTTTCAGCTCGTGGGACACGTTCGCGACGAAGTCGTTGCGCACTTCCTCGGTGCGTGCTCTTTCCGTGTGGTCGTCAGCCAGGATCAGGATGTACTCCTCTCCGACCGTGGAGACCCGGACCTGCAGGATGGTGCTTCCCTGCCCCAGCGGGCCGCGCTGCAGTTCCAGCTGGCGTTCCTCGATGACCCCGTCGCGGCGCACGCGTGCCGTGAGGTCCAGCAGTTCGGGCGGGACGAGCGTGTGCCCGCGGACCAGGCCGAAGGCGTAGGCTCCGGGACTGGCCCGGACCACGCCGTCGACCGCGTCCACGACAATATAGGCCCGCCCGATGGCCGCCAGCACCTCGGCGGCCCCGTCGGGAAGGGCCGGTTCGTCACCGCCGGCCATCTCACGGCGCTGGTGCCGGCTCGCAACATAGGCAAGCACGCCGAACACTCCCACAGCCAGGCCGAGGACTCCGGCTACCAGGCCGAGCAATACAGGATTCACCCTCCTAGCTTAGGCTGACGGGCGGGGGCCGGGGCGACCCGCGGTGGCATAAGTCCCTGCGTTAAACTAACGTTCATCTGAAGATGCCCAATGGTTAACCCTTCGCTGAAATCCTGCCAATACGGCTGTGACAGGCAGCTGGGGAATGTTGGACGAGTGCTGCACGAATGAAAGGACCCGAAGTGCGTAAGGTTTTTCAAGCCGAGCTTCATCAGATTGGCGAAGAGCTGACCCAGATTTCCGAGCTCGTCACCGAAGCGATGCAGAAAGCCACCCTCGCCTTCGAAGGTGCCGACACCGAACTGGCGCAGGATGTGATTGCTGCCGACGCGCGGATTGATTTCCTCCAGAACGACCTCGACGAACGCGCCATCGACATCCTCGCTCTGCAGGGGCCCGTGGCCAGTGACCTGCGGATGATTGTGGGCTCCCTGAGGATGAGCGCATCGCTGGAGCGGATGGGCGACCTGGCCCGGCATATCGCCCAGCTGGCGCGGCTGCGGTACCCGGAGCAGGTGGTTCCGGAACCGATGGTGGACACGTTCAGCGAGATGGCCCGCCTGGACATCCGCATTTCGGAGCTGCTCACGGAACTCCTGGAAACGCGGAACCTGGATCTCAGCACCGAGATTTACGCCTGCAACTCACGCATTAATGAGCTGCACGCCGGTGTGTTCAAGGCTGTCGCGGCACCGGACTGGCAGGTGTCGGCGGTCAGCACAGTGGACCTGACCCTGGCCAGCCGGTATTTTGAGCGCTTCGCCGACCATGGGGTTTCCGTGACGCGCAAGGTCAATTATTTGGTCACCGGGGAATGGCAGCCCCTGTCGGAGTCCAGCCGGTAGGCGCCGGCATCAAAGGTTAACCGGAAAAGGGCGGCCCCGCGGGGCCGCCCTTTCTGCTTGCCCGTCAGTGGTCCGGGATGGGAAAGCTACTTCTTCTTGCCCTGGTTTGCCACGGCCTGGATGGACGCTGCCGCAGCTTCCGGGTCCAGGTAGGTGCCGCCGGCCTTCACGGGCTTGAGATCTCCGTCCAGTTCATAGACCAGCGGAATTCCGGTGGGGATGTTGACGGCGGCGATATCGGCGTCGCTGATGCCGTCCAGGTGCTTGACCAGGGCGCGCAGGGAGTTGCCGTGCGCTGCGATCATGACCGTCTTCCCGGCCTTGATGTCCTGCGAAATGTCCGACTCCCAGTACGGCAGGAAGCGCTCCAGAACGTCCTTGAGGCACTCGGTGCGGGGCAGCTCGTCCTGTGCCAGGTCCGCATACCGCGGATCGTGGGCCTGGGAGAAGTCGCTGTCGTCGGGCAGGGGCGGCGGCGGAGTGTCATAGGAACGGCGCCACAGCATGAACTGCTCTTCGCCGTACTCCGCGAGGGTCTGCGCTTTGTCCTTGCCCTGGAGGGCGCCGTAGTGGCGTTCGTTCAGGCGCCAGCTGCGCTTTACATCGATCCAGATGCGGTCCGCTGCGCCCAGGGCGATGTTGGCCGTGTTGATGGCCCGCTGCAGACGCGAGGTGTACAGGATGTCGGGCAGGATGCCGGCTTCCACCAGCAGCTCGCCGCCGCGGAGGGCTTCAGCCCGGCCAAGGTCCGTCAGATCCACGTCCACCCAGCCGGTGAAGAGGTTCTTTTCATTCCATTCGCTCTGGCCGTGGCGCAGAAGGATCAGTTTGTAAGTCATATAAGTCATGGTAACGGAGGACCCGTTGCCGGGGCAGGGCCCGCGTCCTGAGGAGTCTTACCCGGCCCGTAAAATTGTTTGGTGCAAAAACCGCAAAAAGCCGTAGGAAATGTGACCAGGGGCACTACAAACCCGAACAGGTTGCGGCGTGTGGACCGCTGGCTCGCCGGTCCGCAGGGCTGGCGGCTGCGGCGGGCTGCGGACCCGCTCATCATTGACCTTGGGTACGGCGCCGCTCCCACCACCGCCGTCGAACTCCATACCCGGCTTGGGCGCGTCCGCCCCGACATCGACGTCGTGGGCATTGAGATCGACCCCGCCCGGGTCCGGTCGGCCAAGGCGCTGGAGCGGGACGGGCTGTCCTTCCGGCAGGGTGGATTCGAACTGCCGGTGGACGGACGCCGGCCGGTGATGGTGCGCGCGTTCAATGTGCTGCGCCAGTACTCCGAGGAGGAGTACGGAGCCCACTGGGACATGGTCCGGTCGCGGCTGGCGGACGGCGGAATCTTCGTCGACGGGACCTGCGATGAAATTGGCCGGCGCTCCACGTGGGTGGAGCTGAACCCGGACGGGCCCGTGTCGCTGAGCATTTCAGTGCGGTTCGGCGCCTTCGAACTGCCGTCGGACGTGGCGGAACGGCTGCCCAAGGCGCTCATTCACCGCAATGTTCCGGGCGAGAAAGTCCACGCCCTGCTCCAGGCTATGGACACCGCATGGATTCAGGCAGCTCCACAGGCTTCCTACGGAAACCGGCAGCGCTGGCTGGCAATGTGCGCTGCGCTGATGGCTGCGGGCTGGCCCCTGCTCACCGGACCGGCCCGGTGGCGGCTGGGCGAAATCACCGTGGCGTGGGACGCCGTCGCACCGGCCTGAGGCAGGCCGGCACCCGGGCCGTTACTCTGCGCCCGAAACCCGGTTTCGGCTACCAGCCCCCGTAGGGGCCGGCGGAGCCGCGGCCGGAGCCGCTGACCGAGGGCTTGACGTCTGCCAGGTAAACACACGCCGCCACGAGTCCTGCGAGTGTGAGCGGCAGGAGCGCGCCCGGGCTCAGCGTGCCAAGGATCCCCACGGCAATGCCGGCTCCCGTCATGCCCATCCAGAAACCCTTGGTCCGTTTCCCGGTGGCTTCAAAAACGGCGGGCTTGCGCCGCACGGCATCGGAAAACGCCCAGAGCGCGATCACCAGCGTGGCCAGGCCCAGGGCCTGGTAAAACAACGGCTCAAGAAGGAAGACGTAAATCACTGTTTCAGCCTACCGTGCCAGCGCCTGCGTGAGGTCAGCCCAGAGGTCTTCGGCGTGCTCAATGCCCACCGACAGCCGCAGCAGGTTCCCGGGTACCGAGGCCGGTTCGCCGGGCTGGCGCCGCCTCCTCTCAATCAGGGATTCCACCCCGCCCAGCGACGTGGCCGGAAGCCACAGGCGCACGTTCTCCGCTACCGCTTCCGCTGCCGCAGCGCCGCCGGCCACTTCAATGCAAAGAATGGACCCGAACCCTTCCATCTGCTTGGCAGCCCGCTCATGGCCGGCGTCTCCGGGCAGGCCCGGGTAGCGGACCGCCTCCACTGCCGGATGATCCAGCAGCCGCTGCGCCAGCAGCGCGGCGGTGGCCTGCGAGCGCTCCACCCGGAGGGCAAGTGTCCGTAAACCGCGCAGCGCCAGCCACACCTCGAAGGGACCCGCAATGGCGCCGTGCAGGGAGCGGTAACTGTGCAGGCGGCCGCGCAGTTCCCCGTCGGAGGTAACCAGTGCGCCAAGCACCACGTCGGAATGCCCGGCCAGGTACTTTGTCACCGAGTGGAGCACGACGTCGGCGCCCAGCTCCAGCGGCCGGGTGACCAGCGGCGTGGAGAACGTGTTGTCCGCCACCACCAGCGCGCCGATGTCATGTGCAGCGTGAGTCAGCACCTCGATCTCGGCGACCTCAAGCATGGGGTTGGTGGGGCTTTCAATCCACAGCATGTCTGCGGGCCGTGCAGCGCCGGATTCGGCGCCGGAGCCCTGCAGAGCCGCGATCACCTGTTCGGTGTCCGCTATGTCCACGGTGCGGACCGTGAAGCGCCCGTTGTCAGCCTCACCGGCGGCCAGGAGCAAGGAACCCTGATAACTGTGCCGGGGCATCACCAGGATTCCCCCGGTGGGAATCAGGGAGAGGGCCGAGGCCACTGCCGCCAGCCCGGAGGAAAAGACCAGCCCCGGCAGCGCTGCACCCTCGAGCTCGGAAAGCGCCGTTTCGAAAGGGTCCCACGTGGGGTTGGAAAAGCGGCCGTACACCCGTTCGTCCGGAGCCGGAACCCCCGCCCCGTGAAAAGTGGACGAAAGCACGATCGGCGGATTGACCGGCGCATCCGGTTCCCGCGGAGGGCGGCCGGCAGCCACCACTACGGTCTCGGGGGAAAGGTTCGCGGTGGAGGAGCTCTTCGGCGCTTGCATCATGCCCCCAGCCTAATGCGCGGCGCTGTGCCGGGACTTTTGTTTCGGCCGCGTACCCGCAGGTTGCGGAATCCCCCACGTCACGGCCACCGCCCCTTCCGGTACGCTGCCCGTGACCCGGCGCCGCCCCGAAAGCATGCTTCACGCCAGCGGCTTCCCAGCTGGACTGGGTAGGCTAGGCGGGTGAGTACTTCCAATTCCCCGCCCGCCGTACAGGCCTGTTCATCACCCTTGAAGGCGGCGACGGAGCCGGAAAGTCCACCCAGGCCGCCAAGCTCACTGCGGCCCTTGAAGCGGCCGGCCGCACCGTGGTCCGCACCCGTGAGCCCGGCGGCACCCCGGTGGGTGAGCAGCTGCGCTCCCTGGTCCTGGAACACGGCAACGGTGAAATAGATGCCCGCACCGAAGCCCTGATCTTTGCGGCCTCACGGGCTGCGCACGTGACACAGGTGATCCGCCCGGCCGTGGAACGTGGCGAGGTGGTGGTCTGCGACCGCTTCATCGACAGCTCCGTGGCCTACCAGGGATCCGGCCGGTCGCTGGGCACGGATGATGTGCGGCAGCTGAACGTCTGGGCCACCGAAGGCTTCACCCCGGACCTGACCGTGCTGCTCGATGTTGATCCCGCGCAGGGCCGCCTGCGGCGCACGGCCAACCAAGCCGCCGAGGACCGCCTTGAATCCGAGCCCGACACCTTTCACCTGCGCATCCGCGGGGCCTTCCTGGAGCAGGCCCGGAACGACCCCGGCCGCTATTTGGTGCTCGACGCCGGACTGCCTGTGGGCGACCTGGCGGACACCATCCTGGCCCGGGTGCAGGAACTGCTGCCGTGAGTGTCTGGGACGATCTGCAGGGCCAGGCGCCGGTGGTGGACCAGCTGCGCCGCGGAGCCGCCCAGGCAACCCCCAACCACGCCTGGTTGTTCACGGGACCGCCCGGATCGGGGCGGTCCAACGCCGCCCGCGCCTTCGCTGCCGCCCTGCTGTGCGGCCAGCCGGACCCGGCGCTGCGCGGCTGCGGGGAATGCAAGGCCTGCCGCACGGCGCTCGCCGGCTCGCACGCGGACGTCACCTCAGTCACCACGGAAAAGGTGACCATCAGCATCGTGGAGGCACGGGAGCTGGTACGCAAGGCCCAGGACAAGCCGTCCACCGGCCGCTGGCGCGTCATCATCGTCGAAGACGCCGACCGGATGCAGGAACGCAGCACCAACGTGCTGCTCAAAGCCATTGAAGAGCCCCCGCCCCGCACCATCTGGCTGCTCTGCGCACCGAGCCCGGGCGATGTCCTGGTCACCATTCGTTCCCGCTGCCGGGCCGTGAGCCTGCGCCTGCCGCCGGTGGAAGACGTAGCCGAGCTCCTGGTTCGCAGGGACGGCATCGACCCCGGCACTGCCCGCGACGCAGCCCGGGCTGCGCAAAGCCATATCGGCATTGCCAAGCGGCTGGCCACGGACGAAGGTGCCCGCAGCCGGCGCGAATCCATCGTCCGGCTGCCGCTGTCCCTGCGCAATGTCAGCGGAGCCATGAAGGCTGCCGCCGACCTGGTGGCCCTGGCCGAAGCCGAAGCCACCAGTTCCTTCGAACAGCGCGACGCTGCGGAACGCCAGGCGCTGCTGGCTTCCCTTGGCGCACCGGAGACGGGGACGGTTCCGCCCGCAATCCGCAGCCAGGTCAAGCGGCTCGAAGAGGACCAGGCACGCCGGGCGAAACGGTCCAAAAACGACTACTTCGACCGCGCGCTGACTGATCTGCTTTCCTTTTACCGCGACGTCCTGATGCTCCAGCTGGGCAGCGGGGAGAGCCTGGTCAACGAATACCTGCGCCGGGAGCTGAGCGACTATGCGGCCCACGGTTCACCGGAACAGACACTGCTGCGCATGGAGGAAATCAACGTGGTCCGGCGGCGTCTGGTCTCCACGAACGTGGCACCGCTGCTGGCCATTGAAGCCATGGCCGTTAGCCTGTTGTAACAGCAGGCTGCGTTTCCGGCCGCCGCCCCAATACCGATCACCGCCCCTAAAACCGCCCACCGCCACCAGGAGCACCGATGACCCCCGCCAGCCGCCGCTTTCCCCGACTTGCGCTGGCAGCAGCGTCCGCCGTCGTCGTACTTGCCGGCATGACCGCCTGCACCGGTACCAGCCCGGCGGAGGCACCCAGTGCCGCTCCGCAGGCCGGAACCACCTCATCCGCCGGAGCGGAAGTTATTGGTGACGTTCCCGGGGACCTGCTGCCCTATTACAGCCAGGAGGTCAGCTGGGGAGAGTGCGAACCGGGCGCCGGGGACGGTTTCCGGTGCGCCACGGTGGACGTGCCCATGAACTACGCGGATCCGGCCGGGGAAAGCATCGAGCTCGCAGTCATTCTTGCGGAATCCGACGGCGACGCGCAGGGAACCGTCCTCGTCAATCCCGGTGGCCCCGGCGGGTCGGGGTACGAAACGGTCAGCGAGAACCTGCAGGGTGTCACCACGGAGCGGCTCCGCGGTAATTTCAACGTCCTGGGCTTCGATCCCCGCGGTGTCGGCCGCTCCACGCCGGTGGAGTGCCTGGCCGACGAAGAGCTGGACGAGGAGCGGGCGGAATACCTGGACCCCGCCACGCCGGAGGGGCTTGCCGCTTCCCGGGCCAGCGCCAAGGAGTTCGCGGACAAGTGCGCTGAAAACACCGGAGCTGCCCTGGGCTTCGTGGACACCGTCAGCGCAGCCCGGGACATGGACATCCTGCGGGCCGTCGCCGGTGACGGGAAGCTGAACTATCTGGGCTTTTCCTACGGCACCTACCTCGGCGCAACCTACGCCGAGCTCTTCCCCGGCAATGTGGGCAGGATGGTGCTCGACGGCGGACTCGATCCGTCATCGAGCAACGAGGAAATCACCCTGGGGCAGGCGAAAGGGTTTGAGAAGGCCATCCGCGCGTATGTCGAGGACTGCCTGTCCTCCAGCAACTGCCCGCTGTCCGGCACGACGGATGAGGCCGTCGAGACGATCCGGGCTTTGATCGCCTCGGTGGAAGAGAGCCCGATGACGGCCAAAGACGGCCGAACGGTAACGGTCTCCACCTTCGTCAGCGGCTTCATCCTGCCGCTGTACAACGACCAGAGCTGGCCCGCACTGACCGATGCCCTCGATGCCGCCCTGCAGGGAGATCCCTCCACCATGCTGTGGCTGGCGGACCTCGGCGCCGAACGGGAGCCCGACGGAACGTACTCGTCCAACAGCACCGTGGCTTTCAGTGCCATCAACTGCCTGGATTATCCGATGACCAGCGACGACCGGCAGATGCGCCGTGACGCCGAGGAACTCGAACAGGCATCCCCCACCATCGGGAAGTACCTGGGCTACGGCGGCGTCACCTGTGAGGCGTGGCCGTACGAGGCGGTGAACGAACCGCACGAAATCAACGCCTCAGGAGCCGCTGACCTGCTGGTGATCGGCACCACCGGCGATCCGGCCACCCCCTATGAATGGTCGGTTGCCCTCGCCGAGCAACTGGACTCGGCCACCCTCGTTACGTGGGAGGGCGAGGGACACACCGCCTACGGCCGCGGCGACGAGTGCATTGCCGACACGGTGGATGACTACTTCATCGACGGCACGGTCCCCGGGAGCGACGTCGTCTGTTCCTAGCGGCCGCCTCTTGCCGCAGGACTTAACCGCCCGGCCGGTCTTCGGCCGGGCAGTTCTTCGTGCAACCCCTTGCAGCCCTTACCCGCCCGACGTAATTTTTACTCATGCAGGTAAAACCGGTGTCGGTGACCGGAACTGCGCGGCGGCTGCAGATTATCGCCGGCACCGTCGCGGTAATTGCCGAACAGGGGTATGACCGGGCGTCCTTTGCCCGGATTGCGGAGCGCGCGGGTATTTCCAGCACCCGGCTCATTTCGTACCATTTTGCGGGCAAATCCGAGCTCATGGCCGCCGTTGCCGCTGAGGTCATCACCTCGATCGGGGTCTGGACCGGACGCCGGGTGGCCGCTGAGGAGTCCGCAGCCGGGCAGCTGCGCGCGTACATCGAAGCCACGGTGGCGTTTATTGATCAGCACCGGGATCAGATGGCGGCTCTGACCGGCATCCTGTTGGCCGGCGCACTGGAGTACTCTGCGGACGACGACGGCGCGGCCGGTGCCCCGCTGGAGGACATCCTGCGGCGCGGGCAGGCCGCGGGTGAGTTCAGGCCCTTCGATCCCCTGGTCATGTCCGCCGCCGTCCAGCGCTGCGTGGACGGACTTCCGTTCCTGCTCCAGCGCGAACCGGAACTCGATTGCCGGCGGTATGCGGCGGAGCTGGTCACGCTCTTCGAACTCGGCACCTCCGCCGGGCCCGGCCCGCCGCGCTGTTCAGCAGGAGAACAGGCGGGCGAACCGGCTGCGGACCGGGCCAGCGGAAGTTCGGCGGGCCGCGAAACCGGGGCGGCTGTGGACGGGGCCCGGTAATGCCCTGGCTTACGCACCCTGCCAGCGGCAGTTCACCGGCCCGGCGGCGGATGCGTGGAGGCCTGCGCCTGCTGGCAGGCTTCCTGCTGCCCTTGGCCGTCTTTTACGGGTTGCGGGCGGCCGGAGTAAGCCCGTACTCGGCACTGCTGGCCGGAACCGCGGCTTCCCTGGCGGACTCCGCCGTCGACCTCGTTCGGAAACGCCGCGTCGGGCCCGTGTCTCTGTACGTGGTCACGTTGATGGTTTTCAGCACGGGAGTTTCCCTGCTGAACGGTGACGTGCGGTTCCTGCTGGCACGCGGCGCCTGGGTGACGGGACTGTCCGGCCTGTGGTTCCTCGCCAGTGCCTTCACCCGCCGGCCGCTGGTATACCTGCTGAGCCGGCCCCTGCTTGAGGGCCGGTTTGGCTGGCCGGCGCACTGGGACACCGTATGGATCCAGGTGCCGCGTTTCCGCCGGGTGTGGCGGGTCACCGCCGTCATGTGGGGTGTTGGTCTGCTGTTCGACTGCGGACTGCGGGTGTTGATGGCGTACACCCTCCCGGTGGACAGCGTTCCGGTTTTCTCGGCGGCGTTGTCGGCCATCACCAGCGCCGCGCTGATCGCGGCTGCCAACATCTACTACCAGGTCACCGGCGCAGCCAGGAAAGGGTCCGGCTTCTATGCCGGGGCCGGAGCGGGGTCCGGCCCTCGTTTTGACCAGCCGCCCTGCACCAGATAAAGTTGTTCCTTGTGGATTCTGGCCGTTAGCGGATAGATGAAGCCCGCCTCCTTAGCTCAGTTGGTAGAGCGTCTCACTCGTAATGAGAAGGTCGCCAGTTCGATTCTGGCAGGAGGCTCCACAGGAAAGCCCCTGGAACTTGCTGAAGTTCCAGGGGCTTTTTGGGTCAGCGGCCCGGAAAGGGCGGCCCGGAGCTTAGGCGAAGTCGGCAGCCTGCGACGTTACCTGCCGTTCCCGGGCCGCTGCAAACGCTAAACGCCGGCTGGCAGGCTCACGGGTTATCGAGCGGTGCAGTGGGCTTAACAGCCGGACGCCGGGCCGCGAGCATCGCCTTGATGCGTTCCTCGGCGTCGGGCGCGGGATCGGCCGCTGCGACATTGGCTTCCTCCACGGCGCGCAGGACTTCCTGCCGCTGGATTTTGACTCCCCGGGGAGCATCAATGCCAATCCGGACGCCGTCGCCCCGCCCCTCAAGGACGGTAATGACGATGTCATCTCCAATGAGGATTTGTTCGCCTGACTTGCGCGTTAGGACCAGCATTGGCCCACTCTATCCCACGCCCCGGTCCCCGCAGCGGAAAGCGAACCCCTCACGGCAGCACCGGAGCGGGAGCCGGGCTTCCGTCGAGCCACCCGATGGGCAGGCCGATCGAGTTCACCGTCTGCGGGGTTGCCGTAGCTTCCAACCCTTCAACGGCGAGCGCCTCGACGTTGGCAGCTGACCTTATTGCGCCGACCCAGGCCGCCGTGTCATCAGGTTTTCGGCCCGCATCGACTGCCACCCAGAGCTGGTCAGCCGACAATGCGGCGACCAGCGTCGCGTGCCGTCCCAGTTCGGTGGCGCCCCGGCCCAAGCTGTAGGCGAGGAAGATTCCGTAACCGCCCATCACTCCGGCTGCCCGCGCCGCCGCCACCGCGCGCCGGTCGCCGGCACGGACGACGTCGTCGGGCGCCACCAGGCCTGCTGCCCGGACACCCGAGGCGCCGGCCCCCACTGCCCGTGACATGGACCGGCAGACTTCGAGCGCGTCATCGCCCAATCCCACAACGATCACGAGGTCGCCTGCACCGGATAGCGGGGCGGGGGAGGGGGCGGGCCGGAGGCGGTTCAGCGGTTCCGCAGCAGGAATCAGGGCCACTGGTTCCACGGGAGCGTCCGCGGTCTCCGTGCTGAAGGTCAGCGTGTCCATAAGCTCCGCGAAAGCCGGTGATGCCGTGGATACGGCCGTACTGCTGTCGGCGGACGGATCCCGCAGGCGCGCTTCGGCCTTCTCGGCACGGTCGAGAAGCGCCAACAGCCCTGCGTCCCTGTGCGCGTCGGGCTCGCCGGCTGCACGGCGGCGTCCGCGCGGCGGCAGCTCGACCGTCACCTCATAGTGGGCCCGGGAGAGGAAGCCGCCGATGCCTCCGACTGTTACTTTTTCCGCGGCGATAATCCGGGCACGCGGGCCGTGTTCGGCCAGCACCTTCGCCTTTAGCGCGTCAATCGACGGGCCCTCAAGCTGAAATCGTCTCGGTTCCACGGACCACCCCCACTGTTTCAATGCTGACATTAGCCGCTGTTACTTCCGAATACGACAGGACGGGCAGCCCCCCGGTTTGCGGAGCCACGAGCCGGCGGATGGCTGGCCGCAGGGCCGGCGCACACACCAGCACTGCCGCATAGCCGGCGTTTTCCGCTGCCGCAACGGCGGCTTTCAGCGACGCCGTGACCGCATCAATGCGAGCCGGATCCAGCAGGATTTGTGTGCCCTGGTCCGACGGACGCAGGGCTTCCAGCATGGTCTGTTCCAGGCCCGGATCGATCATGATGACCCGCAGCACGTTCCGGTCAATGTACTGGGAGGCTAGGGCCGGCCCCAGCGCCTGGCGGGCGGCCTCCACCAGCTGTTCGGGATCCGGGGAAACCTTGGCGCGCAGCAGCAGCGACTCATAGATCCGGGGCAGGTCGTTTATGGGAATCTGTTCAGCCAGCAGTCCCTGGAGGACGCGCTGGACCTCGGCCAGTGACATGACGCCCGGGATCAGTTCGTCCACCGCTGAAGGGCTCACCTGCTTCACCCCTTCGGTCAGCACACGCACATCCTCGCGGGACAGGAGCCGGGCGGCGTTGGCCGTGATGACCGCGGAAAGGTGGGTGACCAGGACGGAGACCCGGTCGATCACTGTGGCCCCGGACATCTCCGCGGCATGCCGCATCTCGTTCGGCACCCACTTTCCGGCGAGACCGAAGACCGGTTCCACGGTGGCTGTTCCGGGCAGGCCCTCAAGGTGGTCCCCCAGCGCGAGGACTTTTCCGGCCGGCGCTTCGCCGCGTCCGGCCTCCACTCCGGCAATGCGGATGACATACGTGGCGGATGGCAGATCAACGCTGTCCCGGGTGCGGACGGGCGGCACCACGATGCCCAGTTCCAGGGCGATCTTCCGCCGCAGCGAGCGGACCCGGGCCAGCAGGTCGTCGGACCCTCCGGTCACGATGCCCACCAGATCCGGGGCCAGCATGATCTCCAACGCATGGACCCGCATCTGCTCGATCAGGTCCTCGGTGGTTTCCGCCGGGGGTTCGTTGAGCCGGGCGAGGGCTGTTTCCTTCTCGGCTTCCTCCGCGGCTTCGCTGACCTTGATCCGCTGGGAAATAAAAATCAACAGCGCACCAATGATGATGAACGGAATTTTCGGCATCCCCGGGATCAGTGCCATCACGATCGCGGCCCCTCCGGCGATCATCAGCGCGTTGCGTGACTGGCTCAGCTGGGCCGACGCCGTGGAGCCCATGTCCGATTCGGCGTTGGACCGGGTCACGATCATGCCGGTGGAGACCGCCATGAGCAGCGCCGGAATCTGAGTGACCAGGCCGTCACCGATCGTCAGGAGGCTGTAGGTGCTGACCGATTCGCCGATGTCCATGCCCCGCTGCAGCATGCCGATCGCGATGCCGCCTACGAGGTTGATGATGATAATGATCAGACCGGCGATGGCGTCGCCCTTAACGAATTTGGAGGCACCGTCCATGGCGCCGTAGAAGTCGGCTTCGGCTGATACCTCCGCCCGCCGTTCCCTTGCCTGGGTGTCAGTGATCAGCCCGGCGTTCAGGTCAGCGTCGATCGCCATCTGCTTGCCGGGCATGGCGTCCAGGGTGAAGCGGGCCCCTACTTCGGCTACCCGTTCCGCTCCCTTGGTGACCACGACAAACTGGATGACAACCAGGATCAGGAAGATCACTGCACCGATGATTAGTGATCCGTCCACAGCCACGTGCCCGAAAGCCTCGATCACCTGCCCGGCGTACCCCTCCCCCAGTACCAGCCGGGTTGACGCAACGTTGAGGCCCAGCCGGAACAGGGTGGCTACGAGCAGCAGCGACGGAAAGACGGAGAAGTCCAGCGGCTTGCGCACGAACATGGTGGTCAGCAGGACAACCAGTGCCAGCAGGATGTTGATGATGATCAGGATGTCCAGCAGATAGGCCGGGACCGGGACAACCAGCAGCAGGATGATGCCGATGACGCCTACGGGTACTGCCATCTTGACGAGGTTCGACTTCACGTCGCCGCCTTAGGGTGGATGGGGCTGGGAGCAGCTTGGGGTGTTTGGGGAGCCATGGTGTGAACGCCGGCTGCGGAACCGCGGCTCTTTAGAGCCATGACAAAGGCCAGGATCCGTGCCACGGCGTTATAAAGATCCGGCGGAATCTCCTGGCCCAGCTCGCAGGACGCGTGGAGCGCCCGGGCCAGCGGAATATCCCGGACCATGGGGACCTGCCGGGACCCGGCCTCTTCGCGGATCCGGGTGGCGATGGTGCCGGCGCCTTTGGCCACCACCCGGGGTGCCGATTTGCCGGGCTCATACTTCAGGGCCACGGCCACATGCGTGGGGTTCACGAGAACGACGTCGGAGTCCGCGACTGCGGCAATCATCCGGTTGCGGCTCATCGCCAGCTGCCGGGACCGGCGCTGGGACTTGATCAGGGGGTCGCCTTCCATATTCTTGTTTTCATCTCTGACTTCCTTGAGCGTCATTCGGGTCTTTTTCCGGTTCCGTTTCTGCACGACGAAAATATCGGCGACGGCAAGGACAAGCCCGGCCGCCACCGCAGCCTGCAGCAGTGACGCCGTTCCCCCGGCAGCCGCTTCCAGGACTGACGCCACCGGCAGCCCCCCGGCGGTGGAAAGGACCGGCATGAGACCCTGGATCACCACGTACAGGACCACCCCGACGACGGCGGTCTTCAGCAGGGCTTTCACCCCCTGCCACAGCGCCTGCGTGCCGAACACGCGTTTCATTCCCGTGACCAGGTTGAACTGCTCAAATTTGCCTTTGAACTTCTTGAAGTGGATACCGCCCTGCAGCGCGGCGGTCAGGAGCACGGCGGCCGACACGACGCCCAGCAACGGCCCCAGGATAAATCCGAGGGCACCGAGCCCTTCGCCGAGCAGGGTCACGGCCAGCCTCGGGTCGGGGCTCTGCGTGATGGTGTCGATCCCGAGCAGACCCTCGGAGCCTGCCTGCGCCCCGCGGTCAATAGTCATGGGCATCATCACCGCCGCCATACCCACCCCCACCCATGCGGTGAGATCCTCTGAGCGGGACAGCTGCCCTTTGGAGCGCACCTCCTTCATGCGTTTAGGGGTGGCCTGCTCAGTGCGTTCGCCGGTACCTTCCTCCGCCACTAGCCAACCCCCGTCAGAGCCCGCACGATTTGCTGCACGATGGCAGACACGATGCGGGGCAGGGCAACGAACACGACTCCGGCCAGGGTCAGCGTCAGGAAGATCTTCAATGGAAAGCCAAGGGCGAACGCGTTCAGGGCCGGCGCCACGCGCGTGAGCAGCCCCAGCCCGGCATCCGCCAGAAAAAGGACTACGAGCAGCGGTCCGGCGATCTGCACCGCTGCCACGAACATCTGGGAGACCCCCGCCGCCAGGGCCGAGACCGGGCTCGCCAAATCGATGCCGCCGCCCAGCGGCAAGGCCGTGAAACTGCGCACCAGTCCGCCGATAATCAGCTGGTAACCGTCCGATGCGAACAGCAGCGCCAGTGCCGCCATTTGGAAAAGCCGGGTGAACTGGGCTCCGTTGACCATGGACTGGGGATCGAACCCCTGGGCCAGACTGAACCCGCCGAACAGGTCGATCAGGTTTCCCGCGGACTGCAGTGCGGAGAAAATGACCAGCACCAGGAAACCCAGCACAAATCCCACGCCCAGTTCCAGGACCAGCGCGGTGAAGTACGCTGCCGTCCCCAGCGAGGTGTAGCCGTCACTGGCCACCGGAGCGACCGCAAGGGCCAGGCCAATGCCGAGCATGGCTTTGACCCGTGCGGGGATCGCGTTGTAGGAAAAGGGGGCGCCACCACCAGGAACGCGACCATTCGCGCACCGGCCAGCATGACGGCTTCCAGCCATTCCTGGTTGACGCTGATGCCCATCTCAGCCGCCGCCCAGCAGCTGCGGAATCTTGGCGAACATTTCGTTGGTGAACGAAACCATCTCCGCAATCATCCAGTGGCCGCAGACCAGCAGGGCAACCCCGACAGCGATGGCCTTGGGCACGAAGGACAGCGTGACTTCCTGGATTTGGGTGATGGACTGCACCAGCGACACGGCGAACCCCACCACAAGGGCGGTAATGAGCACGGGTGCCGACAGCTTGGCCGCGATCCAAAGCCCCTGCAGACCGATGTCGAGGACGGCGTTGGTATCCATCAGGTGCCGCCCTGATAACTGTTGACCAGGGACGTGATGATCAGTCCCCACCCGTCAACGAGGATAAAAAGCAGAATCTTGAACGGCAGGGAGATCATCACCGGCGGCAGCATCATCATGCCCATGGACATCAGCGCCGCCGAGACCACCAGGTCAATCACGAGGAAAGGAATGAAGATGACAAAACCGATGATGAAGGCGGCGCGCAGCTCCGAAATCATGAACGCGGGAATCAGCGTCAGCAGCGGGACGTCCTCAGGGCTATCCGGGTTTTCACGGTCCGCGGCGCGGGTCATCAGCGCCACGTCCTCTTCCCGGGTATGAGCGAGCATGAACTGCCTCAGCGGGCCTGATCCGGTGTCAAGGGCGCCCTCGAAGGTGAGCTCGCCGTTCAGGAACGGCTGCACGGCAAGGGTGTTAATCTCCGTCAGGACCGGAGCCATGATGAACAGGGACAGGAACAGGGCCAGTCCCGCCAGCACCTGGTTCGGCGGGATCGACGGCAGGGACAGTGCGTTGCGGGTCATGGCCAGCACCACGAAGATCTTCGTGAACGAGGTCATCATCAACAGCAGTGCCGGAGCCACTGAAAGCAGGGTGATCCCGATCAGCGTGACCACGGCGGTGGACGGGCCGCCGTCGGCGCCGTTGATGTCGATGCTCAGGCCTTCGCCGTCGTCGGGCGCGGCAGGGTCGGTGGGGGCCGCGGGATCGGCGGGCGCTGACGGGTCGAAGGTCACGGCGTGGGATGGGGCCGCGGCGGCCAGCGAGAGTGCCAGCATGACGACGAAGACGAGCAGAATGATCGAGAGGAACCCGATCAGCCGTGGCTGCGGCCGGCGGTAGGCGACACTCACCCGTTCCTGCCCCGGCGAAGTGCAGCGGCGCCCTGCCGCCACGTGGCCGGCGAGAGCACTGATCCTGCGAGGAGCGAACTGCCCTCCGGCTGCTGCCCGTTCAGGGCATGGGCAGGGCCCTCGGCACGGCGGCGCGGCCCCGTACGGCGGACCGGGCCGCCGGAGCTTGCAGCTTCCAAATACGTCTCGAAAGGAAGATCCTCGGGCTTCTCCGCTTCGGAGGTGTGGAGTACATTCACCGAGGCTTCGGTGACTCCCAGGAGAAAGCGCTGTCCGCCGGTCTCCACCACCACCACCGATGCTTTGGGAGTGATGGCCTGCCGGGTCACCACCTTCACGAGGGGTTCTGCTCCGGACACCCGTGCGTCCCGGGTGATCCTTCGCTGGAACCACCAGACCAGGGCCAGGACCGCGCCGAGCGAGACCAGGACCCGGAGGATGAGGGCGGCGGTTTCCACCTAGCTAAGCCCTTCGGCAACGTCGAGGATCTTGGTGATGCGAACGGCGTAGTCCTGGTCAATGACCACCACCTCGCCGTTGGCGATCAGACGCCCGTTCAGGAGGATGTCCGCGGGCGCTCCTGCGGAACGGTCGAGTTCGACCACCCGTCCCGGTTCCAGGTTCAGGACATCCCGGACGGCCATCCGGGTGTGGCCAATGGCCACGGTCAACGCCATTTCGACGTTGTTAATGCGGCTCAGCTTGCCGGCCAGCGCGGCGTCGCTGCCGATTCCGTGGGGAGTATCGCGCAGCCGGATGGCGAACCAGCCGGCACGGCCCTCCGGTGCGTGCAGTTCAAAAATCACGGTGGACGGGTGGCTGAAAAGCGCTGAAGCGTCATCGATCCTGGTGTCACCCAAGACACCGACGCCGAGGGTCGAGCCCGCCGCCTCCAAGGCGGGACGCAGGATATCGGCTTCCGAGAGCAACGGCGACGTGGAACCGGCAACGTCGGCGAGCGGCGTGCTGCTGTCCAGTACCAGCGCCAGGTCCGCGGACTCGGAGCCCACGAAGGAAGCAGTGACGGCCGCGGCTGTCTCTTCCATCGGCACGCCGACGCCGGGGTAGGGCAGCGGCTCCAGCACGATCGAAGTGGGAAGCAGGCGGACAAGCGCTGAGGCGGCGTCCGTGTGCAGGGATGTGGGGATGCTCATGTATTACTCTCCTCGGTACTGACGATGACGCCGGCAAGGCGTGAACCGCTGGATCCCGCAGCCGCCTGGGCCAGCCGGTGGCCCCCGACGGTTACGTTCAGCGGGCGGTGGCGGGCGTGTCCCAGATTCAGGACATCTCCGACGGCAAGGTTCAGGACCATTGCCGGTTTCACCGGAATCGAATCCAACTGCAGCAGGACCTCCACCGGGACGTGGGCGAGCTGTCCGCGGATAAGTTCCGCCGGGGCTGCGGATGAGCCGGTGTTTCCCACCGGGTCAAGCTGCGGCAGCAGCGCTGCAGCGGGAATGGCCACGGTTGCCGGGACCGCGTTATCCCCCACCACCATTTCGAACCTTGCCACGATCATGGGGTCGGCGGAGGCAGCTGCCTGCGCAAACTGTGAGTTGTATTGGATGGAGGCGGGCGTCATCGGCGAGCGCAGGAGCGTCCCCAGAGCGTAGTGCAGCCCGTCCAGCGCGTCGTCCATGATGCGTTCCAGGAGCGCCTGCTCGATTTGGGTAAACTTCCGCTCCGGGGTTCCCTGAGCTCCGCTGGCACCGAGCATGTGTCCCACCCAGGACAATGCTGCCGCGGTGGGGAACTGGATGACAGCCTTCGCCCCAACGTTGGGAACATTGAACAGAACCATGCCCGTGACAGCCGGAAGCCCCGCGGCGTATTCGTCGTAGCTGAGAATCTCGACCCGCTCACTGGTTACTTGGGACAGCACCCTGACTTTGGCTGTCAGTTGGGTGCCCCACTGCCTGCCGAACGTGTCAAAGGCCATTTCCAGTACCCGGGCATGCTCGCGGGCAAGAGTGGTGGGACGGCGGAAATCGTAAGCCTCCGGAGAGGCGGCGTTTGCGGGCACGCCAAGGGCAGTTGTTTCATGATGGACCGTCACAGGTGCCACTATCGGCACCGCCACCGGCTCCGTAAGCCGTTAGACCCTGCTTTCGGCGGACGGGACTACTGCTGGGCGGCGGGCGCTTGTCCGGAAACGATGCCCGGAATTAGTTGCCGGACCTCTTCTGTTTGTCCGGAAAGCACCACTATGTCCACCCGGCGGTTCTGCGCCAGCTCCTCAGCGGACGTGCCCGACGTCAGCGGCCGGGATTCCCCATACCCCACGGCTCGAACCCGGCTGAACTCGACTCCCGATTCCTCCACCAGGTAACGCAGCACCTTCACGGCACGGGAACTGGACAGTTCCCAGTCCAGGGCATTGTCGGTGATCTGGCGGACCTGGGCGGTGTGCCCCTCCACCGAGGCGTGATAAGCGGTGGGAGCGACGATGGGGCCAATGGTCTGCAAAACCTGCACGGCCTGGCCCGTGAGATCGGCGGCGTCGGGGGCGAAGAACATTTCCGAGCTCACCAGGCGGATGGTCAGCCCGCGGTCATCAATTTCAAACCGTACGGTGTCGTCCAGTCCCTGCTCCTGGAGACCGGCCCTGATGCGCTCCTGGAGCAGGGACAAATCCTGTACCTCCGCGGCGGCCAGGGCGGCCGGGTCCGCCGCGTCCGGAATTTCCAGTTCCGCTTCTCCCGCCCCGGGCAGAGCGGCATCCGGCTCCAGGGCTTCTTTGTCATCCACCTGCTCCGGTGAGGCAATGACACCGACGGCGGTGTCCACGGTGTTGGACTCAACCACGCCAAAGCCGGTGGCCAGGGAATCCCGAAGCTGTTCAAACTTCTGCTGGTCCACGGTGGACATGGCGAACAGGACGATGAACATGCACATCAGCACCGTCACCATGTCCATGTACGACGCCATCCACCGTTCGTCCGGGTGGCTGTCCTCATCCTCTTTGGGACGACGGCGCCGCGGGGCGCTCATGCCGCCTCTTTGCCGTCTTTGAGGCTGGAGTCTTTGGGCTCTTTGGCACCAGTCAGAGCGTGGGCCGGAACCATGGCCCGCAGCCGCTCGCCGAGCAGCCTCGGCTGGCTCCCCGCCTGCAGTGCCAGGACGCCCTCCATCAGCAGCACCATCTCATCGGCTTCCAGATCCGCCAGCCGCTTGAGCCGGGTGCTGATCGGAAGCCACAGGAAATTGGCGGAGAGCAAACCCCAGAGGGTGGCCACGAAAGCGGTGGCGATCATGGGTCCCAGTGTTGCGGGAGTGTCCAGGTTTTCCAGAACGTGCGTCAGGGACACCACGGTGCCGATGATGCCGATTGTGGGCGCGTAGCCGCCCAGCGCGTTGTAGAACTTGACAGGTACCTTGTCCGTCGCCGTCTTGGTGGCAATCTCATCTTCAAGCAGCACCCGCAGCTCCTCACCGTCGGTGCCGTCGGCAATATTCTGGAGGGCTGTTCGCATAAAAGGGTTGGTTGCTTCGCCGGCATCCTGTTCCAGCGACAGCAGACCCTCGCTGCGGGCCTTTTCTGCCAGGGAGACCACTGAGGAAATCGTCTCCCGTGGATCCGGGGTTCGGCCCGTGAAGGCCCGGGGCAGTGCCTTGATGGACAGGATGAAGTCTTTGAGCGTGCCGCCGGCCAGGCCCACGGCCAGAGTTGCCCCGAACACCAGGATCATGGGTGCCGGGATGAGGATGGACGTGAGGTGTGCTCCCTCAAGGGTGATCATCGCAAAGAGTGATCCAAAGGCCAGGAGCAGCCCGATGATTGTTGCGGGATCCATTACATTTTCCTTGGACGAAGTGGCGCGGTACCGCCGTCCGTCCGGCTCCCGCCGGACGGTGGGGTGTTGGACGGGCCGGGGACCAGTCCGAGTGCCGGTCCCGGGCGGACGTCGCCGCCGCCGCCGGCGGGAATATCCCGTGCCATGGAGATGACCCGTGCCCGGTAGGCGGCTATCAGTTCAATGACCTCGGCCAGAGTCTCAGTCACAATATATTTGGCGCCGTCGACCATCACGAGAGTGGTGTCCGGGGTGGAGTGAATCCGCTCGATGAGGTCCGGATTGATGGCAAACCGGGCATCGTTCAGCCGCGTTAGAACAATCATGAGCCCGTCCCGGTTGAGTGGCTGGCTTCAGGAGCCATCACTTCTACATTCGGCTTCCCGGCCCTCTTCGTTAGGAACGGCGAGCTTTCCGCCTGGACGGAAGCCCCACCGGCCCGTTTTCAGCAGGCCGGTGAGGCGGATCGCTTATCGCTTGAGGTTCGTCAGTTCCTGCAGGACTTCATCTGAGGTCGTGATGATTCGGGCGTTCGCCTGGAACCCCCGCTGGGCAACGATCAGGTTGGTGAATTCCTGTGAAAGGTCCACGTTGGACATTTCCAGGGAGCCGGCGGTCACGGCACCGTTCCCGCCCGCACCCGGTCCGCCGATGACGGCCGCGCCGGAGTTTGCCGTTGCGGCGTAAGAAGAGCCGCCGACCTTTTCCAACCCCGACGGATTGGTGAATCCGGCAAGCACGATGCGGCCCAGGGCCTGCTTGGATCCGTTGGAGAAGGAACCAATGAGGGTGCCGTCCGCTGCCATGGACCAGGAATCGAGGGTGCCTGCGCTGCGGCCGTTCTGGGCGGTCACCGCCACGGTGTCGACGTCGGCGTAACCGGTGATGCCGGAGAGGTCCACGGCGACGCCGTCGACGGTAAGGGTGGGGTTGGCGGGCCCGGTCAGCTTGCCCTCGGAGAAGGTCAGGGAGACGGGTGCTGCCCCGTCAGCGGACACATCCCATCCATCCTCAGTGCGCGCAAACGTGACCGGCACCGACGAGGAATTGCCGTTGGCGTCGAAGACTTCAAGGTCACGGACAAGCGTGGTGCCCGGCTCGGAGTCCTCGGGCAGGTTTCCGGCCAGCGCGGCGGTGGTGGTCGCCGCTGCCGGCGCAATGGCTCCCGAAGGAACCGTGATGTCGGTGAGCGCTCCGCCGGTGGCAACTACGCCGTCGGTGGCTCCCCAGCCCTGGACCAGGCTGCCGTCGGCCGTGACCAGGCGGCCGCTGGCATCAACGTTGAAGGCTCCCGCACGCGTGTACTGGGTCTGTCCGCCCTGCCGGGTGACAAAAAAACCGTCGCCGTCGATCATCAGGTCGGTGCCGCGGCCGGTTGCCTGCGCCGAGCCCTGGGCGAAATTGGTGCTGATCCCGGCGACCTGCACGCCGAGCCCCACCTGGGAGGGATTTCCACCGCCGGCGTCGGCGCCCGGGGCTGTGGCGCCCTGGGTGAGCTGTGACAGGGTGTCCTGGAACTGCACTGCAGTGGCTTTGTAGCCGGCGGTGTTGACATTGGCGATGTTGTTGCCGGTGACGTCAAGCATGGTCTGGTGCGAACGAAGTCCGGATATGCCGGAGTACAGGGAACGGAGCATGGGAAACGCCTTTCAACTACTGGGAAGGGGGGATGGGGAGGAACCGGACGGTGCGGCAGGGGCTTCCCCGGGATCCGGCGATGGAGCCGGAGGTGTTTCGGGGGATGGGTCAGGAGATGTTCCCGGCGCTGGTTCGGCTGGTGGGACGGCGGTGGCATCGACAACGCCGGAAATCCAGTCGAGCTGGATTTCCTTGCCGCCCACAGTGACGGCGGGCACGGCGTTGACGAAGGAGACCGAGGTCGCGACTCCGGTCACTTCGACGCCGTCCGGGCCGGTGTAGCTAACGGTCCGGCCGATCAGGGCTGCGGCGGAGGTCCTCATCTGCAGGGAGAAGTTCTCCTCGTCCAGCCCGGCCATGGTGGTCAGCTGCTCCATCATGGCCAGTTCCGTGGTTTGGGAAATCATTTGATTGGTGTCCATGGGTGAGCTGGGGTCCTGGTTGCGCAGCTGCGTCACCAGAAGGTGCATAAAGACCTCACTGTCCATGGTCTGTTTCGGATCACGCGGTGCTCCGGCGGCATAAACGCCGCTGGAGGGTGACACTGCCTCAATGGGCACGGGTGTTTCTCCTTAGTGTGTTCATGCCATGACGTCCAGGGCAGTGGTCCCGCCGCCGGTGACCCCGGAGCGTTGGAGTGGTGTGTCAGCAGGCCGGCCGGCTCCCCGGGAGCCTCTGCGGCTTCCTCGCGGTGGGAGGAAGCCGCCCGGCCGCTGCGGTCCTCTGCCTGCGCCGCACTGCCTCCCGACCCGTTCCCCGGGTGGTTCTGGTCCGAGAGTGTGAGGGTCGCAGGCATCCCGGCGCCGCCGCCGGCAAGATCCCGCCGCAGATCCGCGAGAATGTGCCGCAGCGCTTCCCGCGCCGTCTCCGTGGGCGCAAACATTTCCACGCGCACTCCCTCGCTGCTGATCAGGGCACGGACGGTCACGGGCCCCAGGTTCTCCGGAGTGACGCTGAGCGTCATCACGTGTTCCCCGGGCGCCGCGGCAGCCAGCCGAACCAAAGGCTGGGAAACCTGGTTCAGCAGCTGCGGCGAATGGACGGCGGGTGCGGGTACGGCGGCTGGGACGGCGGCTGGGAAAAAGGATGCCCCTGCGGGAGCGGGGACACCAACCGGCGGTTGCACCACTGATCCGTCCGTGGTCTGGACCTCCAGTCCGGCATACCCGGTGCCGGCGCCGGCGGAAACCGGTGCCGTCCGCGCGGTTCCACCCGGAGTCCGGGGTCTGCACTTGGAGCAGCCCCCGCCTGCACGGGGTGCCCGCCTGCACGGGGGTGCCCGGGGCAGGCAAAGGCGTGGCGGAGGCCGCACCGGACTGCTCTGACGCGGCCGGCGGTTCCGGCGTGCTTGGCCCGGTGACAACTGCAGGGGCCTCCGCAGTCCCGGTTCCCGCGGCGCGGTGACCAGGGACGGGGTTCGCTGCCGGGTGCGTTGGGAGGGCCGGCGGCGCGGTGCCCAAAGACGTTGCGGCCGTGCCGGGTACTGCGGCCGGCTCGGTTGTGGCGTCCGGGACCGGTGAAGGAACGGGAACAGCGGCGGAACCCGGCGGTACGTGATCCTGCGAACCAGCAGATGGCGGCATTCGTCCCGGTACCGTTACGGATGCGTCCGCCGGAGCAGCGGCAGCCGGCGCGGTTGGGAGAGGCAATGAACCCGGTACCGGCGTGTTTCCCTCCGGGCCAGGGGCGGTGAGGGAAAGCTGCGAAACGCCGGGAACCGAAGCGGGAACATCCAGGGACGCGGGAGATGTCTCCGCCAAGTTGGCTCCGGCACCCAGGAGTTCAGTGGGCACGTACTGTCGGGAACGCCAGTCGATCAGCGACCGGGCAGGGTGCTGCCAGCTTCCGTCCCCGGGCCCATATCGGCTTCGGACGCGGGTGCCTCCTGCACGTTACCGGTGCCGGTTGCTCCGGCATCGGTGCCGGCAGCCGAGGCATGCTCCGCCGGCGTGCCGGGAGCTGAAACCGTCCCGGCGGAGAGGTCCCGCACCGCGGCGGCAAAGGCGGCCGCCGTGGCGGGGTCACTTTGCCGGACGATGCAGGGCGGCCGTAGTCACCGCGGTGATGTGTTCCAACAACAAGCGGGGCCGCGCCAGCGTGCGTGCTCATGAGAATGCTCCTGTCAGGGAGGCCTGTGCCGCGCGGGCGGCCGCCACGACGTCGGCCACCGGCGCAGGAGCAGCCCCGGCAGCCTCGGCCGGCAGGATTCGGCGGATGGTCGTCAGGTTGGCGTCCGTTTCCCAGGCATCGCGGATTTGGATGGTCTGCCCGGGCTGTGGAGCGTCCACGGCCTTGCCGTTGCCCAAATAGATCGCCACGTGGCCGCCGTCGTGGCTGATCAGCAGGTCACCGGGCTGGGCCTGCGCTATCGAAGGCACTTCGGTTCCGGAGTTCATCTGGTCCCAAGTGACCCGGGGCAGCGAATATCCCAGGTCTTTGTAAACGTTCTGGACGAAGGAAGAACAATCCAGCCCGACAGCCGGGTCATTTCCGCCCCACACGTACGGCAGGCCCAGGTACTTTTGCACGGCGTCCAGGACTTTGCCGGAGGCGGCCGTTCCTCCGGTCCCGGCTGCCGTGGCTGCCGTGGCCGCGGCCGCCGGCTGCGTACCGGTGCCCGTCAGCGCCGCCAGGGTCGAGGCAAAGTCGCTGCCGTTCCCGCCGGCGCTCCCCGCCGCGGCGAGGACTCCCGGGGACGCTGCTGCCGGGGCTGCTGCCGCAGGTACGGCGGAGAGCTGCTGCAGCGTGCTGCGGATTTCCGCTACGCGTCCTATCGCATCGGTCATGCTCATGGCATAGCTTCCTTCTGCCGGCGCTGCCAGGCGGTTCCCGCGAGTTCGTCCAGAACGGTTTGTTCTGCACGCAAATCTTCGGCGGCCACGACACCGGCGTGCCGTGCCTCCAGTTTTTCCAGCCCAACCGACTCCGCCCGTGCAGCGGAGAAGGCGGCCTGCGCCGCGGCGGCCTCGGCGGCGTGCCGGGATCCCAGGGCTGCAAGGTCCGCCAGCATGGCCCGCGAGGAGGCCCGGGCTGCCGAGACGGCATGCAGCGTCGCGCTGTCTGTCGCCGCCAGGGGGCTCTCCGTCAGCGCCTGATAGACGCCCGCATGCTCGGCGGAGGTTTCCCGTACCCGGGCATTGGCTGCTGCGAGCTTTCCCGCTGCAGCTTCTTCCTGAAGCCGGCGCAGCCGGAGCAGCCCGGCCAGGGGAAACGTCCGGTTCATCGCTGTCCCTCCAGCATCCGGGTCAGCTGATGCAGTTGGTTCCACGCGGAGTCAGCAGGGTCTGCTCGTCCATCCCCTGCTGCAGGAACCTGTTGATCGCATCCTGGTGGTCCACTGCGGCGTCCACCAACGGGTTCGAGCCGCGCTGGTAGGCGCCAACGTCCAGCAGATCCTGGGCTGCCCGGCGCGCGGCCAGAACCTTGCGGAGCATTCCGGCCGCCTGGCTGTTCTCCCGGGCAGTCACCCGGGAGGCAACCCGGGAAATCGATCCCAGGGCGTCCACGGAGGGAAAGTGTCCGGACACGGCCAGCTTCCGGTCCAGCACGACGTGGCCGTCAAGAATGGAGCGGGCAGCATCAGCAATCGGCTCATTGTGGTCGTCGCCGTCGACCAGGACCGTGTAGATTCCCGTCACCGAGCCCTGTGCGCCGGTGCCGGCCCGCTCGAGCAGCCGGGCCAGCAGGGAAAACGTGGACGGCGGATAGCCGCGCGTTGCGGGCGGCTCCCCTGCGGACAAGCCAATTTCACGCTGCGCCATCGCCACACGGGTCAGGGAGTCCATCATCAGCACGACGTCGGAGCCGCCGTCGCGAAAAGATTCTGCGATGCGGGTCGCCAGGAAAGCGGCGCGCAGCCGAACCACTGCGGGCTCATCGGAGGTGGAGACAACGACGACGGAGCGGGCCAGACCTGCCGCGCCAAGGTCATCTTCGAGGAATTCGCGGACTTCGCGCCCGCGCTCCCCCACCAGGGCAATCACGGACACTTCGGCGTCCGTGCCCCGGGCAATCATGGACAGCAGTGAGGACTTCCCGACACCCGACCCGGCGAAGAGCCCCATACGCTGGCCCTTACCAACGGTCGTCAGCGTGTCCATCACCCGGACGCCGAGCTGCAGCGGGGTGGTAATCCGCGTCCGCTGCATGGCGTGCGGGCTTTCATTGTCGAGCGGCACTTTGGGTCCGCTGGCGATCGGCCCCTTGCCGTCAATGGGGTTTCCCAGCCCGTCAATGACGCGGCCCAGCAGCTGGCTTCCGGTGGGAACCAACAGAGGCCGGCCCAGCGACCGGGCGGCGGTTCCCGCCGACAATCCCACCATTCGTCCGTACGGCATGCAGCGGATGCCGTCGCGGGATGCCGCAACAACCTCGGCTTGGATGGCGGATGTGCCTTCCCCGATGGTGACGACGTCGCCAACTCCGGCATCGAGGCCGGTGATGTCCAGGCCCAGACCCAGGACGGACGTCACGGAGCCCACGCGGATGGGAGCGGCTGCCCGCACTGCGTCCCTGAAACCCGGCGGACGCCGGTCGGTTGCCTGATCGCCGAAGGCCGGCACGGCGCCCGCACCGGCAATGACCGTCATCGTGCGTCCGTCAAGAGTGCGGACCGGGCGCGCTCCACGGCGGAGGCCAGTGTGGCGTCGAGGTAGCCGTGGGTGAAGTCGGTGACGGCGTCACCGGGGCTTAGCATGGGGTCCGCTTTCAACCGGACGTCCGCAGTGGAAATTGTTTCCAGATCCAGGGCTGCCAGGTCACGCGGATGCAAACGCACCGAACGTATCTCGCTGTGGGGCACGCCGCTCAGGGCCCGGGCAAGTGCTGCCCGGGCAGAGGTTTCGGAGTCTTTCAATTCCTGGCCCAGCAGCGCTTCAGCCAGCTCGACTGCCGCGGCCGCGAGATCGTGCTGAAGTGTCTCTGCCGCCGGGAGCACCGCCTGTTCCAGGCTGCGCACAGCCCGGTTCAGGACGTCAACGGCACGGTGAATTTCAGTCCGCCCCGCTGCCAGGGCTGCTTCATGCTCGGCGAGCAGCCGCGACCGGACCAACTCGGTTTCGGCTGCGGCAGCCCGCAGCCCGGCAGCATAGCCGGCGGCGTGTCCGCGTACCTGCTCCTGCAGGCTGCCCCGCGGAGAGGTCACGTCCTCCAGCGCAGGGTACTGCATGCGGGAATAGGCCGGGGCAGGTTCAGCTGACATATTCGTCCTCATCCGTGTGGTGGACCGTGATGATGCCCTGGCCTTCAAGGTCGCGGATGACGCGCACGATGGTGGCCCGCGCTTCCTCGACCTGCGAGAGCCGTGCCGGGCCCGAGGCGTTGATCTCGTCGTCGAGCATCTCCCGGTTGCGTTCGGACACGTTGCTTCGGATGCTGTCGGTAACGTTGTCGGGGGCACCCTTCATCGCCAGCGCCAGAATGCTCACGTCGATGCCCCGCAGGATGAGCTGGACGTCCCGGCGTTCCAGCTTCACCAAGTCTCCGAAGGTGAGCATCCGCGAACGCACTTCCTCTGCCAGGTCGGGGTCGCGTGCTTCCAGCGCGTCCAGGAGGGCCCGCTCCGTGGCTGCGTCCGCCCGGTTGATGATGTCCACCAGCGGCTGGATGCCGCCGATGGCATTTGCTGAGTCACGTGCCGCTCCAACGGCGGCGGCGCGGTCCCGGAGCGTGTCTGCGACGATTCGGACGGCTTCCGGGGTTGCCCGGGACATTGTGGCAATAGCCTGCGCGACGTCGGCGCGCATGGTGCTTCCCAGTCCCGCGAGGATGGCCGAGGCGTGCTGCGGCCGCAGGTGGGCCAGCACGAGGGCCACGGTCTGGGCGAGTTCGCCTTCCAGGAGGGCAACGATTTGGGCAGGTTCCGCCCGTTCCAGGAAATCAAAGGATGCCCCTGCCAGCGAGGAGGCCAGCCGGTCCATAACGCCCGAGGCGCGTTCACTGCCGAAGGAAGCTTCGAGGATTCCCATGGCAACATCCCGCCCGCCGTGGGCCAGATGCTTGCCCTCGGCAGTTAGTTCGTGGAAATCCAGCAGGACGCGTTCCGCGACGTCCGGTGACACCCTGCGCATCCTGACAATTTCGGCGGCGATTTCCTGGGCTTCCGCTTCAGTGAACTGCTTCAGGACACCGGCTGCGCGGCCGGTGTCCATCTGCATCAGCACGATGGCGGCCCTGCGCGCGCCGCTCATGACAGCGACGGCTGCGGCCGCCGGGTCGATGGCGGCATCAGGGATCTCGGCCACGGCGGTGGTTACCGGGGCAGCGGCTGAGGACTCACTCATGCCTGCTGTCCTTCATCCATGAAGGTCCGCAGGTATTCCGCCGTGCGGGCGGGGTCCTGGCCGGCCAGGACATCCACTTCCGCCCGCTTGCGTTCCGTGGAGTCCTTAGCCGGCGGCAGCACGGGCAGTCCGGCAGTGTCGGTGGGGATGCTGATGGCAGTGGTGGCAGGCTCGCTGCGGCCGATCATCGCCAGTTTCGCGGGCGGCGCCAGCGGATCAAGTTCGGGCAGTTCGCCGATGTCGATGGCTTCCCGGTTCTGGCGGCGGGACCGCATGGCGTAGAAAACCATGGCAGCCAGCACGGCCAGCACGATTCCGGCGGTTCGGATGATGTTGTTCACGAGCTGGGCCCGGCGCTCTTCATCAGCGGCTTCCGCCGCAGCGGCCAGTGCGTCCTGGGCTTCGGCGGCGCCGCCGGTGTTGAAGGCCACCATTTCCACGGTGAGCTGGTCTCCGCGGTCCGCGTTGATGCCCGCGGCCGTTGCCACGAGGGCTTCGACGTTGTTCAGGTTCAAGCCGGCCGCTGCCTCGGTGTTCAAGGCAACGGAGACGGTTTGCCGGTTCAGGGCGCCGGCCGGGATGTCCCGGGTTTCCGTCACCTTGTTGACTGCATTGTTGCGGGTGCTCGTCTCGGAGTTGAAGGTACCGTCGCCGGCTCCGTCGTCGGGGACGGCTATGTTGTCCGGGCCCAGGACACCGGCAGCGCCGCCTGCGTTCCCGCCCGTATAGGCCTCCGTGGTGGTGGCCTCATTCAGCGCCGGAGCGTTCTCCGGACTCGCGAAGGACTCCTCCACCCGGTTGGCGGATTCATAACTCATGTCCGCAGCCACAGCCACGGTGGCGTTGCCGGGACCCACAACGCGGTCCAGCATGGTCTGCACCGAGGCGCCCACGCGTTCTTCATAGTCTGAGGACTGCTTGTCCGCTGAACCGGTGGCTCCAACGCCTACGGCTGAGAGGACGGTGCCGGCTGAATCGATGACAGCCACGTCTGTGGCATCCATGCCGTCAATCGAGGCCGAGGTCAGATGGACGATGGCCTGGATCTGATCTGTGCCCAGGGTCACGCCGTTGTCGGTCTCCACGAATACCGAAGCTGTCGGGTCCGCCTTTTCGGAGACGAAGACCGTGTCTTCCGGAATGGCGAGCTGGACGCTGGCTGCTTTGACGCCGTCGAGCGCTCCCACCGTCTTGGCAAGTTCGCCCTCCAGCGCCCGCTTATACGTGACGGACTGCTGGAATTCGGAGGAGGTGACGCCCATATCGTCCAGGAGCGAGTAGCCGCCGGTGGACGACGCCGGAAGGCCGGCGCCGGCCGCCTTCAGCCGCTGGTCATAGACGTCAGCTTCCGGCACCAGGACGGTGCCGCCGCCGCTGGCAATCTCGTACGGGACGCCGTCGGTCTTGAGCTGCTCCACGATGGTGTTCGCGTCCGCTGCTGACAGTCCCGAAAAGAGCGGGGTGTAGGCCGGTTTGCTGGCCCAGCTGACCAGCAGGGTAATTCCCAGCGCCAAGACGGCGACGCCGATGATGGTGATGGTTTTCTGCGCCAGCGAAAAGCCGCGCACCGTCGCGCCGATGCGGCCGAATGCGGCGTTCATGGACCCCGCCATCAGGCCTGCATCCGCATGATCTCGTTGAAGGCGTCAACGGCCTTGTTGCGCACCCCTGCCACCAGCTCAAGGGTCAGCGCTGAACGCGTGGACGCAATGGACGCACTGTGAATGTCCTCGAGGTCCCCGGTCACGGCCTGCACCGCAAGGGTCTTGGAGGCAGACTGCAGCTGCGAAATGTTGTCCACAGCTCCCGTCAGGGACGCCGCGAAGGCCGAGCCGTCCGTGGCTGCCGTTGCGGGTACGGCGTCGAGATAACTGGTGGGCGTCACGCCGGAGACGGCGGGAAGAGGGGGAACGGGCATCAGGATCGTCCAATCTGAAGGGCTGCTTCGTAGGTGGCCTTGGCCCGGTCCACCACGGCGGCGTTCGCTTCGTAGCCCCGCTGCGCCAATATCAGGCTGCTCATTTGTTCAGACATGTCAATGTCGGGATACCGGACGTAACCGTCCGCGTCGGCCAGGGCGTGGTCCGGCTGGTAGACCATCCGGCCCTCGGCATCGCCGTATTCCACGCCGGACACGTACACGCCGCTGACGTCCTGGCCTTCCTGAGCCACCACGTAACGGGCCTGGAACGCGGCGCCGTCGGTGCTGGAGACGTTGTTGGCGTTGGCCAGGTTGTCCGAAACGGCGTCCAGCCATTTACGGTGCGCGGTCAGCCCGGTGGCGGCTATTCCGATGGCGTCAAAGGTCACGAGGAGGTCCTCAGTGCAGTGCGCAGGGAATTCGCTTCTCCACCCACAGCCTGTGTGGCGAATTGGTACCGCAGCACAGTGTCGATATTGGAAAGGGTTTCAGTGTCGAGATTGACGTTGCTGCCGTCCAGTCTGGTGGGCTCCATCGACCGTTCAGTGGTGGCTTCTGCAACACCGGAACCGGCACGAACGGATTTGGCGAGTGCGTCTTCGAAACTCACCCGCTGGGCTTGGTAGCCGGGCGTATTAACATTGGCAATGTTGTTGGCAATGGTGCGCTGGCGCAAAGCCAATCCGTCCAGGGCGCTTTGCAGCGCAATTGAGGACACGGAATCGAACACGGAAAACCCGCTTCTCGCTGAGGGACTGTGCGGCCGATCCGTGGCCTGGAAATGAGCATTCCTTGCTCGGTAATGGTTATCGGCGCCTCAGCTGGCTATGTAAGTAGTTTTTTCCGAGTAGTTTTGCCGGGCATTACAAGCAATTTAGTAAGCCGTATGAGTACTTTTGCGGAAGAGGAATCTATCCTGCCACATCCAAATAGACGGCGGCGCTCGACGGGCCGGGGACGCTGCTGATTAACGCCGACTGCCGCCGGTTTTTCCGGGACTCTCCGCGGAGCTGAACGTAGGCCTTTTCCTGGGCCAGGGCCAGCATGCGGGAACGGGACGCGAACTCAACCGGCATCGGCCCGAGGTTGGCCGGCGGCTGCCAGCTGAGGGCCAGTTCCCGGGCCTTTTCGGAAACCCCGGCCGAATTGGAGAAGGCTTCCAGGTTGTCTTCGAGTTCGGTGAGTACGCGTTCCCACAACGCCAGGTTCGCTGCGTCCTCGGCTGAAAGTCCGGGTCCGACCGCTTCAGCCGACACCGAGTGTTCCTCCTGCAGTGTGCGGGGTGGAAACCTGCGCGGGCACCTGAGCGGCAGCTTCATGCCAGGCCAGCCGCAGCGGTTCCAGCAGGTCGATGCACTCACGGGTGCGTTCGGCGCTGCGGTGGATGTTGGCGTCCATCATGGTGGTCAGGCAGTAGGCATAGAGTGCCTTGAGGTTCTCGGCCCCGTCCCACACGTCCGTCTTCAGCGTGCCGGTCAGTTCCGACACGATGGCCTGGGCATGCACCAGGTTTTCCGATGCCACCGGCCAGTTGCCGGACTGCTGGGCGGCTTCGGCACGGCTCAGGTCCAGCAGGAGCCGGTCGTAGAGCATAGTCAGCAGCCGTGCGGGCGTGGCGGACAAAACAGCATTGCGGGCGTACTCGGCGCGCTTGGCGGCCAGTCCGTAGGTCAAACTCATTTCTTGCTCCCTGAAGAGAAGTTTAGTGAATCGATTTGGGAGGTTAGCCATTCCTGCTGGGACTGCAGCTGGCCCAGCTTTACTTCCAAGTTGGACCACACGCTCTGCAGGGTGGACTGACGTGATGCGAGCCTGCGGTCCCAGTCCTCGATCTGCGTGGTCAGGGATCGGACTTCGGATTCCTGGCCCGTGATCCGCTGCGTGATGGTGCCATCGTATTTGTCCGATGCCAGTTTGCCGGCCGCTTCCACCCGGCCGGCAATGGTCTGCAGCGTCGCCTGGGTCTTGCCCGGATCGGCGGCCAGGGCTGCGGCGAACTTCTCGGCGTCGAATTCCACCGTGCCGTCCTTGGTGATGACAATGCCGATCTCCGACGGCGAGCGTCCGTCCACCGGAGAGGTGGCAGCGGACATCATGCTCTGCTTGATATCGCGGATGCCGGAGTCGCCGGTGAAGAGCCCGCCCGTGGCCTTCGTGGAGCCGGAGGACGTAGACGTGGTGACCGCTGAGTTCCGGTTCACGAAGGAGAAAAGATCAACAAGCCCGGCGACCAGCCCCGCGGCGACGTCGGTGATTGCCTTGTCATCCCGGACCACGGTCAGGGTGACGGGAGTTTCGAGGCTGAGCTGACCGTCACGTCCACGCCGGGCATTAACCCGGTGAAGGTGTTTGTGGCCGAGGAGATGGTGGTTTCCGCGCCCGGCACTCCGGCCCAAAGCGTAACTTCGGCATTCTGCGCGGCCTTCAGGGGCATTCCTCCGCCTGCGGTGCTGAACGGGTCGGTTCCGTTGGAAGTCAGGCTGAAGGCGGCGTCCGCTCCGGTTGCTGTCGAGGTGAGCTGGATGCGGTACTGAGCTGCACCGGTGTCATCGACTCCGGCGGCGATCTTGACCGCGGTGACGCCTTTGTTGGACTTATTGACTTCGGAGACCACCTCGTCGAGGGATTTCCCGCCGACGTTCAGGGTGGTGCTGGTACCGGCCGCATTGATGGTGATTTCCGTGGCGTCAGTGGGCCAGGACGTCAGTGCTCCGGAGAGGCTGACCTGGGCCGAAGCGGTCTGCTTCACCACCATATCCAGTGATCCGGCGGCGGTGCCGGTGGTGGTGACGGCGGTGACTTTGTCCGAGCTGCTGGCGGCGGAGAAAAGATCGGTGCCGGCCGGCTTGGCGACCTTGCCGGCGGCTTCTGCCAAGGCGGCCATTCTGGTGTTCAGCTGCTGCAGTGCGCTGACGAAGGTCTGGTTGGCCGCAACCTTGGACTTCAGGATGTTCTGCGGGCGCGCCTCAATCTGCATGAGACTGGCGATCATCTCACTGGTCTTCAGACCACTGATGAGGCCGTCGATTCCTACCATGTGTGCTGATCTCCTGGGACGGATGCGGATGAGGCAGGAGATGAGCCGGCGGCGGAGAGTGTGAGGTCCAAGTCAGTTTCTCCGCCGCCGGCGGTCATTTACCTGCCGGTGCTGCTGTTAATGCTGTTACTGCTACTGCAGGAGCTGCATCACGCCGGAGTTCATCTGATTGGCCTGGGACAGCATTGCGGTGCCGGCCTGGGAAAGGATCTGCGAGCGGGTGAAGTTGGCCATTTCCGAAGCCATGTCCGTGTCGCGGATCCGGGATCCGGCGGAGGACAGGTTCTCGATGGACACGTTCAGGCTCTTGATCGTGGATTCCAGGCGGTTCTGGGAAGCACCAAGCTCCGAGCGCTGGCTGGAGATGGCTCCGATCGCCGCATCCAGGTCCTTAATCGTCTGGCTGGCCTCGGCTGAGGTAGCAACGTTGAATGCAGCCGCCCCGTCCGTGGCGTCTGCGAAGGAGGCCGCGGTGCCGCCAGCGGCGGGTGTCGTCATCAGGCTGGTGGTGACGTTCCCCAAATCAACCTCAATGGTGTCGGAGGTACCGCCACCTGCCCCGACCTGGATGCTGATCTTGGATGAGCCATTTGTCGCGTCATCACCCGGAATGGCTTGGCCGTTGAGCAGCTGAATACCGTTAAAGTTGGTCCCTGAAACGATGCGGTTGAGTTCCTTGCCGAGCTCGTCCGCTTCAGTCTTGATCGCCTCGCGAGACTCCTCGTTGTTCGAGTCGTTACCGCCCTGCACCGCCAGGTCGCGCATACGGTTCAGGATGGAGTGGACCTCGGTCAGGGCGCCTTCAGCGGTCTGGATGACGCTGATGCCGTCCTGGGCGTTGCGTGCTGCCTGAGTCATACCGGAGACCTGGTTCTTCAGGCCTTCCGAGATGGCCAGACCGGCTGCATCGTCAGCTGCACGGTTGATGCGCAGGCCGCTGGAGAGCTTTTCCAGGGACTTCGACTGTTCATTCTGGTTCAGCGTCAGGTTGCGGTACGCGTTGTTTGACGCAGTGTTGGTGTTGATTGTGAAACCCATGATGTATTCCTCCGTGAGTGGGCTGTACTGACCGGCCCATCCATGGGCCGGCACCCATAGCTATCGGCGGAGGATCACCGGGTGTTAGGAGTTCCGGACAGTTGTTTTTCCGCTGCTGCCCAAAAGGCTAGGCAGGCATCCTGCCGGAATCCGTCCGCGGGGAATGCGCCGGGAAGTGCTGGCGGGTAATGCCGCCAATCGTTCGGTCCGCCATGGTGGACAAATACGCGGCCCGGCGCGCCGGTGCGATGCGGGACGTGGCGGCGGGGACGACGTCGTCGTCCGCGTAGTGGGCGCCCAAGCCGTCGCGGAGAAGACGCACTGCTTCGGCACGCTGCTGGGACACCGCGCTGTGGGTGGCCCCCAGCTCGGCAGCAAGGTCCTTGACGCTGCGGTCCTGGAAGTACACCTGTTCCACGATGTACCGCATTTTCTCCGGCAGGGCAGCGATGGCTGCCTGCAGGTATTTCAGCTTTTCCGTTCCCAGGAGGGAACCTTCCGGAGAGGGCAGTGCGGTCGGAAGAAAATCAGTAGTGGCTTCATCGAGGCTGGACACTGTCCGGGAAGCGTCCGCCAGGGCATCCCGCACCACCGCCGGCTCCACCCCCAGGGCGGAGGCGATTTCAGCCACTTTCGGCGCGCGGCCCAGCGCGGCGGTCAGGGTTTCCTTGACCGCAAGGGTTTCCTTGATCCGCTTCCGTGCCGTTCGGGTGGCCCAGTCCACCGAGCGCATTTCATCGGCAAAAGCGCCAATAATACGGCGGCGGGCATAAGCCCCGAACGGGACACCCAGGTCAGGATTATAGGAATCAGCAGACATGACGAGTGCCACCGATCCCGCCGACGCGAGGTCATCCCGCGAGAGGTGTGTTGCTTTTGCGCATGTTTCAGAGACAAGATAACCAACCAGTGGAAGATTTTCGACCACTAGGCGGTTGCGTTCGAGATGATTCAATTTTGCGGACCCCCAAGCCCTTGTGACAGACATAAATACCTGGCACATGGCTTAGGGCTGAGACCACTAATAGAACCCCACGCGCGAGCGTATACCGTGAAAGATACCACTAACATTGCCGGCCCGGATGCCGATAGTGACTGGCAACGGACGAATCGTTATGTTTTCCCGAAAATACTGGACAGTGAAGATCAATTTAAGGAGGTGAGTGGAGATGGGTACCCAGAAATTGTCTGCACTTCTCTGGGAAGAACGCGAGTTGCTGGAGCTGCTCGTATTCAAGCTTGAAGAAGAACAGCTCCTGCTCACCTCCGGCAAAAGCCGCTGGCTGCAGCATGCCACCCGGGAAGTCGAACAGGTCCTGGAACGGCTGCGTGCTGCCGCCCTCGGGCGCGCGGTCGCCGTCGCCTCCCTGGCCGGGGACTGGGGCACCGCGGAAGATGCGACGCTTCGCGAGCTGGTGGCAGCGGCTCCCCCGGACCGTGGACCGAGATTTTTGCCGCCCACCTGCAGGCCATGACGGACCTGACCGTGAAAATCCGCGAGCTGCGGGATGTTAACGAACAGTTCCTGCGGGCGGCCGCGAGGTCGGCGCAGGAGACCCTGGCCGGACTGGATGCAGGTAACGGCACCTACACGGCATCGGGCGCCACCACCGCGTCCACTCCGGGTGCCCGCCTCGTCGACCAGCAACTTAAGCGCTAAGGACACTCTTAATGAGTACATTCAGCGGACTGAACACCGCATACACGGCGCTGACAGCTGCCCGCCGGGGACTGGACGTCATCGGGCAGAACGTAGCCAATGCCAATACGCCCGGCTACACCCGCCAGCGGTTGGAAACGTCAGCCACTGCTCCCCTTTCAGCCACGGGGTTCAGCACGGCCCCCGGGTGGGGCAGGGCGTCACGGTGGACGGCATTGCCCGGCTCGGGAGCATGCAGCTGGACGCGCGTGTTCGGGCCACCACCGCGGTATCGGGTTTTTCGGCAGTCCGCGCCAATGCGCTTTCCGCCCTGGAGGTCAGCCTCAACGAACCCGGCGACAACGGCATCTCGGCGTCCCTGGACGATTTCTGGGCCGCATGGCAGGGCGTATCGAACAAACCGGGCGACCCGGCCGCAGCGGAAGTCCTCCTTAATGAAGCCGCGACCGTGGCCAGCCGCATCTCCTCCGGGTATCTCTCCGTAGCCAACCAGTTCAAGGACGTGCGCTCGGACCTGACCTCCATGGCAGATGAACTGAACACCGCCGGAGCGCAGCTTGCCGGGCTCAACGGAGCGATTCGTTCCGCGCTATCCAACGGCGGCTCCGTTAACGAGCTCCTGGACCAGCGGAGCGCCCTGGCCTCCACTGTGGCCGCCCTGGCCGGCGGAACCGTCCGCGAGGGCGCCGACGGGATGGTGGACATCCTGGTGGACGGGAACGCCTTTGTCACCGGCGAGGTCTTCCGGCCGGTCGAAGTTACCGGAGGAACGGCATTGGGCGGCGACCCTGTCCGGTTGGTGTGGAGCCACCGGGCCGGAGATTCCGTGGCGCTGTCCAGCGGGGAAATGGCGGGCGCCCTGAGCCTGCTGGCACCCGGCGCTGACCTGGCCAAGGCTGCCGCCTCCTATAACTCGCTGGCTGAAAAGCTCGCGTCAACGGTCAACGCAGTGCACCGCACCGGAACCGCTCCCGGGGACGGAACACCGGGCAGCACCACCGGGCTGGACTTCTTTGGCCTCGACGCCGGGCAGCCGGCGCTGAGCCTGCACATCATTCCGGCCAATGCGTCCGGAATTGCCGCCGGAAACGGCACCGGCGGGTTCGACGGGTCCATCGCGGATAAGATCTCCCAGCTGGGAACCTCCGCCGACTCCCCGGACAAAATGTGGTCGGCCTTCGTCTCGGGTACGGGCGCCGCAGCCCGCAGCGAACTGCAGCAGGCCAGGCTCGCCGGCGTTGCCGCATCATCCGCCGTCGGGCTGCAGCTGGCCAACTCCTCCGTGGACATGGACGAGGAAAACATGAACCTGCTGGCTTACCAGCACGCCTACCAGGGTGCCGCGCGCGTCATGAGCGCCATTGACGAGATGCTCGACACCCTGATCAACCGCACCGGAATTGTTGGAAGGTAACCCTTGATCACCCGCACCACCAACCAGACCCTGGCCCGCAGCGCCCAGCAGAACCTGCAGGCCAACATGTCACGCATGGCCAAGCTGCAGGAACAGGTCTCCTCCTCGACCGCCATCACCCGGCCATCGGACAATCCTGCCGGGACTGCTGATGCCCTGAAGGTGCGGGCGGAAATCCGGGCCAACGCCCAATACAGCTCCAACATCAGCGACGCCGACGGCTGGCTCACCACGGTGGACTCCGCCCTGGACAACACCACCGACCTTTTGCGGCGCATCAAGGACCTGGCGCTCCGCGGCGCCAGCGCCGGGCTGTCCCCGGCTAACAAGGACGCCGTCGCCAGCGAGTTGGAGGGCCTGAAGCAGGACCTGTTGAAGGAAGCCAACACCACCTTTGCGGGGCGAAACGTGTTTGCCGGAAACTCCGATGCCAAGGGAGCCTTCACCGTTGAAGGCAGCGAATACGTCCATCACGGCACCGGAACCGGGGTAATGCGCCGGGTCGACGGCGGAGCTCCGGTCCGGGTCGACGCCGACGGCGCCGCTGTCTTCGGCACCGGACCGGCGTCCGTTTTCGCCCTGGTTGATTCCCTCGCCAAAGACCTGCGCTCCGGCGCGGATCTCACGGAACACTTAGTCGCCATCGATGCACGGGCGAACACCGTCCTGTCGCGCCACACCGAGGTGGGCGTACGCCATGCCGGAGTCCTAAAGGCCCGGGACACGAACCTGGACCAAACCGTCAGTTTGGAAGCCCGCCGCTCGGGGATCGAGGACCTGGACACTGCCAAGGTCATCCTGGACCTCAAACTGCAGGAGCTTTCCTACCAGACGGCCCTTTCCGTCACCGCACGGGCGCTGCAGCCCACCCTCATGGATTTCCTGCGATGAGCATTTCCGTGAGCTTCACGGCGCCGCCGCCCGGCTTTGCCCCGGAGATCGACTTCACCATGTCCGCCGTGGAAGGGGCCGAAGGGCTGTATTCGCTGCTCTCGAAGGAGCATTCCGGCGACACGGGCGGACTGCGGATCTTCGTACTTGACGCCGCCGTTTACCTGCCCTCATACCAGCCCGACATCACCGAGGAGCAACGGCTGCAGCTTGGCCTCACCGACGCAGCCGACGCCCAGGTCCTCATCGTGGCCAACTCCACGGAAGCCGGCACCACCGTCAATCTGCTGGCCCCCATCGTCCTGAACACGCGAACGAACTCCTGCGCGCAGGTGATCCTCGAAGGGCAGGACTGGCCGGTCCGCATCCCCCTGGACGCCGTCGCAGCGTAACGGGACCCAGAGACGCAAAAGGCGCACGCCCTGCAGGGCGTGCGCCTTTTGCGTTACTTCCGGAGCTTAGGCGAAGTCGGCCGTGGCCGGATCCGCCCCGTAGCGGGTGCCGTTGTCGAGGGCGCTGATCGCGTCGATGTCCTCGTCGCTCAGCTTCAGGTCCAAGGCGGCCCAGTTTTCCTTGATGCGGGATTCCGTGACGGACTTGGGGATGACGATGCTGCCCAGGGCCAGGTGCCAGGCGATGACCACCTGTGCCGGAGTGGCGCCGTCGTACTTCGCGGCAATCTCGGCCAGCTTCGGATCCTCGAGCAGGCCCTTGCCGGAGCCCAGCGGGGACCAGGACTCGTGCAGGATGTTGTGCTCGGCCTCGAAGGCGCGCAGCTCGGCCTGGTTCAGGTACGGGTGCGTCTCGACCTGATTCAGGACCGGCACCACGCCGGTGGCGTCGATGATTTCCTGCAGGGCCTCAATGGTGAAGTTGCAGACACCAATGGACTTCACGCGGCCCTGCTTCTGCAGTTCCACCAGTGCCTTCCAGGTGTCCACGTACTTGTTCTGCTTCGGCTGCAGCCAGTGGATCAGGTACAGGTCCAGGGTTTCCAGGCCCAGGCGCTCCATGGAAGCGTCGAACGCCTTCAGGGTTTCTTCGTAGCCCTGGTCCGCGTTCCAGACCTTGGTGGTGATGAACATGTCCTCGCGGGGAACCGGGGTGGCGGCAATGGCACGGCCGACGCCGGCCTCGTTGCCGTAGATCTTGGCGGTGTCGATGTGGCGGTACCCGGCGTCAAAAGCCTGGCCAACAACCTTTTCGGCCACTGCATCCTCGACCTGCCACACTCCGTAGCCAAGCTGGGGAATGGTGTTGCCGTCATTGAAAGTCACAAGCGGTGAAGTAGTCATTCGCCTATCCTTGCAAACCACCGGCCGAAATCCGCTTTCGGTGACGCCTCTATGCTGGACGCGAAAAAGTCCGGCCCTTATTCCCGCTTCGCGCGGAAATTTTCTACGTATTCTGCGGGGCGTCCGCGGCGGCTTTCAGCGCTCGTTCCGCCTCAAGCACGTCTTCGGCCACCAGTGCGGCGCGGCGGTGGACGTTTTCCAGGCCGGCGGAGGCAAAGCCCCACCGTTCGCCTTCCAGCCGGGACATGGCCGCCGCCTCGGCGGTGGCTGCCAGGGAGTTGCCGCTGCGCGAAAGCGCCCGGTGCACCGCGATGAGCGAGCCGGGGATATCCTGGCCGTTGCTGGGCAGGCGCCGCTGCGCGCTGACGCACACTTCACGGACGCGGGGCAGCAGTTCGGCCAGTTTGTTGGCAACCGAGACCAGCTCGTTGTACACGGCGTCGTCTTCCACGCCTTCCAGCATCTGGTGGTAGCGGTCCAGCCCGCGGGTGAAGCGGTCGTGGGCCCGGCGCCACACGCCCTTGCCCAGCTGGGTGTCATCCTTCCGCCCCTGCCGGGCGGCTGCAAAGAGTGCCATGGGTCCTACAGGTACTGGCCGGGACCGGCGTGCGGCTCGGTCTGGGAGGAGGAAGGGCGGGGCTGTCCGGCCGGGTCGGCACGCCGGGGCTCGCCGTTGTCACCGATGACGACGCCGGGGGCAAGGACGGTGCCGGGCGGCAGCTGGCGCAGCTGCAGCCTCGACGCCATTTGCTGGTTGGCCGTTTGCTGGGCGGCGATTGCGGTTTGAATGCCGCGGAACAACCCCTCCAGCCAGCCGACCAACTGGGCCTGGGCGATGCGCAGTTCGGCATCGGTGGGCACGGTTTCGTCCAGGAACGGAAGATTCACGCGGTGCAGTTCCTCGACCAGTTCAGGGGCAAGCCCGTCCTCCAGTTCCCGGAGCGAGCGTTCGTGGATTTCGGCCAGGCGGTTGCGCGCCGCGTCGTCCAGCGGCGCGTTGCGGACTTCTTCGAGAAGCTGCTTGATCATGGTGCCGATCCGCATTACTTTGGCGGGTTCATCCACCAGATCGCGCAGCTTTGCCGGGCCGGAGCTGCCTTCGCCGCTGCGGCCGGAACCGCCCGCATCCGGGCCGCCGGCAGGCAGTGCGGGTTCGTTGCCCTTGGGATCCGCTTGGGACCCGCTACCGGTTGTTGCCCGGGTGCTTACCGGCGGATTGCTCGACGGCGTTTGGCCGGCCGCGCCGGTTTCGGCGGGGTGCGCCGCAGTGTCGGAACCGGGCGCAGGCGCTACATCCGGCCGGGCGGCGGATCCGTTCTCGTCAGTCATGCGTTAATGCTCTCATGGTTGGGGTGCAAAGCCGGGGGCTGCGTCAGGTTTGGCCTTCCTCTGCCCGCGTTTTCGCGTATTCGCCGGCCGGGCTGAGCCCCGCCACCTGCTGCCCGGCGTTGAGCTGGCCGGCCGTATAGTGCCGCTCATCGAATTCCGGTCCGCCCGGATGTTCCTCTTCCGGCAGGTTGACGTCGTCGGCGAGGTGCTCGTCCTCGTTGTCCGCCGGGGGTGCCGGCAGGCTGATGTCTTCACGCAGGTGATCGTCCTGCGGCAGGTCACTGAAGTGCTGGTGTTTTCCCATCCTCCACCGTAGGCACCATGGCTGGCTCCCCTCAAGCTCCGGCAACAAAACAACATACAGCCGCCCGGCCCGTATGGCCGGGAACGACGGCGGCACCCGGGCGGGCGCCGCCGTCGTTCCCGGCCGGGTGCACAGCGCACCCGGCCGGACTGTGCCCTGCCGGCTACTGTGCCCGCTACTGTCCCGGCTACTGTCCCGGCTGTGCGCCGCGGGCTAGCAGCAGCGCCCCTCGGGGCTGGAGTCCTGCCGGTCCATCTTGTCCTTCCAGAACTCCCGCTCGTTGAGCAGCGGAGCGCTGCAGCCGGAGGACTCGTGGAAGGTGACATATTTGCGGTACGCGTCCTCCCCCATGACATCACGGAAAAACCGCACGAACCCCCGCAGCCCGTCTTTCACCGCCGCCGTGCTCATGAGTGCGCTTTCCGCACCGTTTTGCGGTCCGCCGGCAGCGCGTCCCACTGCGCCTCGATCTCCTTCTCCCCCGGCGTTGCCAGGAAGCCTGCCGGAGCAAATACGCGGGAGGCCACGGCCGGATCTTCGGCGCTGGGGCGCCTCCGGACCGGTAGGAGCGGATGCTCGCGATGACGGCAGTGATGATGACAATAATCGCCAGTGTCACGAACACGATGGACAGCGTGCCCTGGATGAAGGTGTTGCGGACAACGGCTTCCATGGCCTCGACCGTCGCCGCGGTGCCGAAGCTCGTCTCGCCCCGCTCCAGCGCCCCCTTGAAGGCGTTGTGCTGGGCCCAGTAGCCGACGGCCGGGACGGGGCTGAAGATCTTGTACATGGAGGCGGTGATGGTCACCACGGACGCGAAGGCCAGCGGCAGCACCACGATCCAGATGTACTTGAAGACGTTCTTCTTGGCGAGGATGGCCAGGCAGATGGCGAGCGCAATTGCTGCCAGCAGCTGGTTGGCGATTCCGAAGAGCGGGAACAGGGTGTTGATCCCGCCCAGCGGGTCCGTGACCCCCATGATCAGGATCGACCCCCAACCTCCCACCATCACGGCCGTACAGATCCATGCTCCGGTCCGCCAGCCGGTGTCGCGGAACTTCGGGATGAAGTTGCCGATGGAGTCCTGCAGCATAAACCGGGCCACGCGGGTGCCGGCGTCGACGGCTGTGAGGATAAACAGCGCTTCGAACATGATGGCGAAGTGGTACCAGAACGCCATCATCGAAGACCCGCCGATCAGGCTTTGCATGATCTGGGCCAGGCCGACGGCGAGGGTCGGCGCGCCGCCGGTGCGCGAGACGATGGATTCCTCGCCCACGTTTGCTGCCATGTTGGTGAGCATGTCCGGGGTGAGGCTCACTCCGGCCAGGCCCAGGCTGTTGACGAATGCGACGGCGCCTTCCACGGTGCCGCCGGTGGCGGCGGCGGAGGAGTTCATCGCGAAGTAGATGCCGCGGTCGATGGAGATGGCCGCCACCAGGGCCATGACGGCCACGAAGGATTCCATCAGCATGCCGCCGTAGCCAATGAAACGGGTCTGCCGTTCCTTTTCAATCATCTTGGGCGTGGTGCCGGAGGCAATCAGGGCGTGGAACCCGGACAGGGCGCCACAGGCGATGGTCACGAACAGGAACGGGAACAGCGGACCGGCGACAACCGGGCCGTTGTCGGTGGAGGCGAACTCGCTGATCGCCGGAACCGTGATTTCGGGCCGCACGATAATGATGGCCACCGCCAGCATGACGATGGTGCCCACCTTCATGAAGGTGGACAGGTAGTCGCGCGGGGCGAGCAGCAGCCAGACCGGCAGCACAGCGGCGATGAAGCCGTAAATGATGATGCCCCAGGCAATGACTGTCTTGTCCAGGGTCAGGGCGTCGCCCAGTGCGGTGTCGGCGATCATGCCGCCGCCGATGATGGCCAGCAGCAGCAGGACAAAACCGATGATGGACACCTCGGTGACCTTGCCCGGGCGCAGGAAGCGCAGGTAAACACCCATGAACAGTGCGATCGGGATGGTCATGCCCACGGAGAAGACACCCCACGGGCTTTCCGCCAGGGCGTTCACGACCACGAGTGCCAGGATGGCGACGATGATGATCATGATCGTCAGCGTGGCGATCAGGGCAGCGGTTCCGCCCAAGCGTCCGAGTTCCTCGCGGGCCATCTGGCCCAGCGAGCGCCCGCCGCGGCGCATGGAGAAGAACATGACCAGGTAATCCTGGACGGCACCGGCCAGGACGACGCCGATGATGATCCAGATGGTGCCGGGCAGGTAGCCCATTTGTGCGGCCAGGACCGGGCCGACCAGGGGCCCTGCGCCGGCGATGGCGGCGAAGTGGTGGCCGTAGAGCACCCGGCGGTCGGTGGCGGCATAGTCCTTGCCGTCGGCCTTGTACTCCGCGGGGGTGGCGCGCAGGTCATTGGGCTGCAGGAGCTTGCGCTCAATGAACTTGGAGTAGAAACGGTACGCAATGAAGTAGGTGCAGACTGCCGCGAAGACGAACCAGATGGCGTTGACGGTTTCCCCGCGGACCAGGGCCAGCATGTACCAGCTGACCCCGCCGAGGAGGGCAATCCCGGCCCACACGGCTATCTTCAGCGGGGTCCAGCGGCGGTCTTCGGCGTCGGCGGTTTCGGGGTCCAGCGCCACCGGCGGCAGATCGGGATCCTGCACCAGGACGTCACTGTCCTCAGGCTGTCCCGGGGCGGCCCGGCGCCCGCGATTCTCACTCATAGGGGTCCCTTTGCTTGCGGTACAACTCGGAAAAGGCCGGGCAGTGAAACCGGCCCCGGAGGCGGAAAACCCGCACTCTTGCCCCCGAGATTAGCAGTGCGGGTGTGATGCACTCCACAAGCACCCGTCCGCCGGGCGGAACACTTAGGTCGTGAGGAGGATTTTGCCGGTGTGGCGGCCGGAATCGAAGTACTCATGGGCGGCGCCGGCGTCGGCCAGCGGGAAGGTTTCGTCCACGAGGGGACGGATTTTCCCCGCCTCGACCAGCGGCCAGACGTACTGCTGAACCGCCTGCATAATGGCTGCTTTCTCTTCGGCCGGACGGGACCGCAGCGTAGTTCCAATCACCGCGAGCCGCTTGCGCATCACCTGGTTAAGGTCGATTTCCGCCTTGGTGCCGCCCTGCAGTCCGATAATCACCAACCGGCCGGAGACCGCCAGCGCTTCCAGGTTGCGCTGCAGGTACTTGGCGCCCATCACGTCCAGGATCACGTCGGCTCCGCGGCCGCCGGTGGCCTCCCGCACCCGCTCCACAAAGTCCTCGTCCCGGTAGTTGATCAGCACCCGGGCACCGAGGGACTTCGCCAGTTCCAGCTTTTCCGCCGAGCCGGCCGTCACCAGGGGCACGGCCCCGAACGCGGCCACCATTTGAATCGCCATCGTGCCGATGCCGCCGGCGCCGCCGTGGATCAGGACGGAGTCCCCCTCCGTGACCCCGGCCGCCATGAACAGGTTGGAGAAGACAGTGGCGGCCGTTTCGGGCAGCGCGGCGGCGGTCACGAGGTCCATCCCGGCGGGAACCGGAAGGACTTGGCCGGCCGGAACGTTCACCTGCTCGGCATAGCCTCCGCCGGTGAGCAGGGCGACGACGTCGGCTCCCACGGCGAGCCCTTCCACTCCTGCGCCCACTGCGGCAACCCTGCCGGATACCTCCAAGCCCGGGTACTCCGAGGCTCCGGCGGGTACGGGATAGTGGCCCTGCCGCTGCAGTACGTCGGCCCGGTTGAGGCCGGCTGCCGCCACGTCGATGAGCACTTCCCCCGGTCCGGGAACCGGCGCCGGCACGTCCTGCAGCTGCAGGGCTTCCGGGCCTCCGGGCGTAGTGATGACAACTGCTCTCATTCTGTCCTCCACGGCGTTGCTGAGATTTTGGTGAATTGCGGCTTTCTGACAGACTACTAGCGGGGAAGGTTGTCCGAGCGGCCGATGGAGCTGGTCTTGAAAACCAGTGTGCGGTAACCCCGTACCAAGGGTTCGAATCCCTTACCTTCCGCGCAGAACACAAAAGCGGGCCCTTGAGGGGCCCGCTTTTGTGCTGTCGGCGGGCGGGTTCCCGGCGGACAGCATCGACATGACGGCCGGCACCTTCTGTGAGGATGAATTCGAGCAGTTCGCGGGGCAGCCATTCGCCAAGTCTCAATGGCGCTGCCGTCCTAAAGGCTGGCAGCGCCTTGGTCTTGTTTTACAGTTCCCGCAGCGGGGCGGCCCTCATACCCGGCCTGCACCGGCAGCGGGAAGAACCGTGAAAAGAACGGGCTCCCGGAATCCCCGGCCCTGGAACGCGGCCAGCACCGCGGTGCGGACCTGTTCCTCATCAGCACATCTGATCAGAGCAATGGCCGAACCGCCGAATCCACCGCCGGTCATCCGCGCGCCGAGGGCACCGGCGGTGAGTGCTGCTTCCACGGCCAGGTCCAGCTCCGCACAGGACACTTCGAAGTCATCGCGCAGGGAGGCGTGGGATGCCGTCAGCAGCTGTCCGAGTGTGTCCATCCTGCCGGCCTGCAGCTCTGCGGCCGTTTGCCCTACCCGCCGGTTTTCGCCCAGCACGTGCCGCACCCGGCGCCGGGTCTCAGCATCAAGTCCCGACAGATCAGCATCCGCTGGCACGTCCCGCAGCGAGTCCGCTCCCAGCACGGCAGCACCGTGTTCGCAGGAGGCGCGGCGGGCGCTGTATCCGCCGTCGGAATGGCTGTGCGCCACCCGGGTGTCCATCACCAAAACTGCCAGACCGTGCTCGGCCAGCGGAAGCGGCACCGTTTCCGCTGCCAGGCTGCGGCAGTCCAGGAAGAGCGCACTGCCTTCGCGCCCCATCAGCGACGCTGATTGATCCATGATGCCGGTGGGCGCGCCCACATATCGGTTCTCGGCGTACTGAGTTAAGCGGGCCATGTCAGCGTGCTCCAGTTCCAGACCGAGCAGATCATTCAGCGCCACAATCACTGCCACTTCCACTGCGTGTGAGGAGGACAGCCCGGCGCCCACGGGAACGGTGGAATCCAGCAACAGGTCGAATGCGGGCACCGGGAACCCCGCGGCCTCCAGGGCATAGACCACGCCCGCCGGATAAGCGGCCCACCCCTCGGTGGAACCCGGGGTCAGCCCGTGGATGCTGAACTCCTCACGGGACAGGCCGTGGCCCTTGGGCGCGTATCTTGAGGCGAGGCGCACGACGCCATCCGGCACCTCCGGGTCGCGGCCCGGCGGGCGCAGCCGCACAGCTGCCAGGGCGCTGCGGTCGATCGCAAACGGCAGCACAAAGCCATTGTTATAGTCGGTGTGTTCACCGATCAGGTTCACGCGCCCGGGAGCCCGCCACACGCCGTCGGGCTCCGAGCCGTAAATTTCAGCGAACTGTCCGGTCAAAATTTGCGCGCGGGATTGGACCGCCTGGACTGCAGCACTCATACCCGGACCGCCCGTAGGCATGCCGCGGTCTGTTCCGCGTCGGTGTCGTTGATAAAGGCGCCCATAGCGGCCTCGGAACCCGCCAGGAACTTCAGTTTGTCCGCTGCCCGGCGCGGACTGGTCAGCTGCAGGTGCAGCCATCCGGCCTCCCGGTCTGCATCATTGACGGGAGTCTGGTGCCACGCCGCAATGTAGGGGGTGGGGGTGTCATACAGCCCGTCTACGCGCTGCAGCAGGTCCACATACATACCGGCGAGCTCATCGCGTTCGGCTCCGGAGAGCGCGGCCAGATCCGGAACCTGACGGTGCGGAACCAGATGGAGTTCCAGCGGCCAGCGGGCGGCATAGGGCACGTAGGCGGAAAAGTGCTCCCCCTGCAGCACCATCCGGTCCCCGGCCTCGGATTCGTCCTCCAGCAGCTCACCCATCAACGGCCGGCCGTGGGCCGCAAGATGCCGGCGTGAGCGTTCCGCAAGCCGCGCAGCGTGCGGGGCGGCGTAAGGGTAAGCGTAAATCTGTCCATGCGGATGGTGCAGGGTGACGCCGATGTCCTCGCCCCGGTTCTCGAACGGAAAAACGTGCGCGATGCCCGGCATCGCGGAGAGCTCCTGCGTGCGCTGCGCCCAGGCCTCCACCACGGTGCGCGCCCGTTCGTAAGGCAGCGAGGCGAACGAGGCCTGGTGCTCAGGCGTGAAGACCACCACCTCGCACCGCCCGAATGCCGGTGAGGGTGTGCCCCACAACTGCCGGCCGCCGTCGTCGTCCGGCAGCGTACCCAGCGCCGGTCCGAGGGAGGGGAAACGGTTTTCGAAGACCACCACGTCAAAGTCCTCGGCCGGAATTTCCGAAAGCCGCTCCGCCGTGCCCGGGCACAGCGGGCACTGATCCGCCGGCGGCAGATAGGTCCGGGCCTGCCGGTGGGCGGCAACCGCCACCCATTCCCCGCTCAAGCGGTCAAAGCGCACCTCGCCGTTGCCCGGCCGGTCCTCCAGCGGTCGCGTGTCGGTCCCCGGCTGCGCGGGACGTCCGCCCCGGTCAGTGAAGAACAGGGCCTCGCGGCCGTCGGCCAGCCGGTGGCGGTGCGGCGCAACGGGTGCCGGGTCCGCCGTCACCGGTGCCGGTGGAGAGAAAGTCCACTGGGACACTTATTGGCCTCCCATTCCCGAGGTGGCGAATCCGCGGATGATGTGGCGCTGGAAGAGCATAAAGACGATCAGGAGCGGCAGTGCTCCGATCATCGCGCTTGCCATTTCGGAGGCGTACTGCACACCGTAGGCGTTTTTCACCGTACCCAGCCCCACGGGGATCGTCATGATCTCCGGGGAATTGGTCACGATGAACGGCCACAGGAAGTTGTTCCAGGCGCTGATGAAGACAAAGATCGAGACCGCCGTAAGGATGGAGCGGGAGAGCGGCAGCACCACGGAGTAGAACACCCGGAAGTCGCTTGCCCCGTCCAGCCGGGCCGCTTCCTCCAGTTCCACCGGAATCTGGTCGAAGAAGTTCTTCATCACGATCACCATCAGCGGCATCACCACCTGCGGCAGGGCGACGCCCAGCAGCGTGTCTGAAAGCCGCAGGGCAATCATCTGGTCAAACAGGGGAACAATGAGGATCTGCGGCGGGACCATCAGCGCGGCGATGGTCAGCACAAACAGCCAGCGCCGGCCGCGGAATTTCTGCCGGGAGAAGGCATACGCCGCCAGCGCGGAGATGGTTACGGTAATCACCGTGACCAGGGTGGAGACCAGGACCGAGTTCCAGATCCACAGGGGAATGTCCCCGGCGGCCAGGACGCTGCGGTAGGCATCCGCCGTCCATCCGCCCTCGGGCCAGAACTGCAGCGGCGCAGCGGAGACATCGGCCTCGGATTTGAAGGACGAGAGCACTGCCCAAGCCATCGGCAGCGCCCATAGGGCGGCCAGGACGGCAACCACGGTGTATGCCGCGGCGCGGCCCTTCCTGCCGGGGCCAAGGGTCAGGGTGCGCAGGTGTTCTGCTTCCCGCTTTTTCTGGACCCGGGCGCGGGTGCGGGCGTCGACGTCGGGCCCGCCGGGTTCCCGGCCGGAGCCGGCCGGTGCGGTTGCCGCTGTGGTGGACGTAGCCATGTCAGGAGTCCTTCCGCTTCGCGAACCACATCTGGACCAGGGAGACCAGAACAATCAGTGCGAAGAAAATGTAGGAGGTCGCGGAGGCGTAGCCGAGCCGGTATCCGGTGAACCCGGCGTCGTAGATGTACTGCAGGATGGAGCGGGTGGCGCCGTTGGGGCCGCCGGCTGTCAGCAGGAAAATCTGGTCAAAGACCTTCAGCGAGGCGAGCGCCTGCAGCAGGATGATCAGTCCGGTGGTGCTTTTCATCATGGGCAGCGTGATGGAGAACAGCCGCCGCCAGGTGCCGGCACCGTCCAGCTGGGCCGCCTCATAGAGGTGGTCCGGGATGTTCTGCAGGGCGGAGAGGTACAGCAGGAAGTTGAAACCCACCGTCCACCACAGGGTGACCAGGGCAATGGACCACATGGCCACCTGGTCATCGCTGAGCCAGCCGACCTGGTTGATGCCGAACCGGTCCAGCAGGCCGTTGATCAGCCCGAAGTCATTGGTGAAGAGGAACGCCCAGATGGCGGTCACCACCGAGACCGGCAGCAGGAACGGGGCGAAGAACGTCAGGCGCCACAGCCACTGTCCCCTGAGGCCGGTATACACGAGGTAGGCCATGGCGAAGGAGACCAGGATCAGCGGCACCGAGGAGATGACGGTAAAGAACAGGGTGTTGCCCAGGCTGGACCACATCTGCGGGTCGGTGAGGGCCTCGGAGTAGTTGGAGAGCCCGGCAAACGAGGATTCGTCATTGACCAGGGACCGGTTGGTAAGGCTCATCCAGAGCCCGTAAAGAATCGGCCACACAAGGAAGAGTGCGAAGAAGAACAGATACGGGGCCAGGAACCAGTATCCGGTCCGGGACGGGGCCGGCTGCTTACCGGGCCGCCGCCGGGGCGCAAGGCCTGTTCCGGCTGCGGCCGGGGGACGGGGAGTGCTGGCGGGGCTGTTGGTAGTGGTTGTCATAGCTGGCTCCTCACGCAGTCGGGTTCGGGGCGGCGAGGAAACGGTCCATGGCAGAGAGCATGCCGCCGACGGCGTCCATTGGTTTCTTCAGTCCGCGGAAGGCATCGGCAAGGGCCTGGGACATCTGGTTCTGGAAGTCGGTGCCCGCTCCCGCGAACCACGCGGGCGGGTCAAACACCACGTTCGCACCGGCGGCGGCGTAGTCGGACTGCGGCCGCAGGTCCCGGTATTCGGCGGTTTCCTGTGCCGGGAGGTAGGCCGGGATGTGCCCGGCGGTACCCCACTGCGGCCCGCCGTCGCGGATGACCGAGGTGACGAATTCGTAGACCGAGCGACGGTGCTCCGCGGTCATGGACCGCTGCCGCGGCAGCACGTAGCTGTGCGAATCGGCGTATGCGGCGGGTGTGCCGAACATGGTGGGCATCGGCATGGCACCGAGGTTGGGCACGGCGGCGCCCAGGCCTGCGACTTCCCAGACACCGGAAAGGATCATTCCGACCCGTCCGCCGTTGAAGGCCGCCAGGCCGCCCTCATAGTCCAGGCTCTCCGTCAGTGCCTTGCCGTCCATCCAGGACGCCACGGATCCGATTACCTGCGCGGCTTTGTCCTCGTCCAGTCCGGCCTTCCCGCCGGGCTCGAGGCTCCATTCGCCGCCGGTCTGCCGGTACAGGCCCCAGAACAGCCGCCAGGCCTGTGCGGTATCCATTAGGTAGCCAAAGCTGATTCCGTACCCGCCGGTGACTTCCGCGAGTTTGATCCCCGCCTCGTGCAGCTGCTCCGGGGAGGAAATGTCCATGGTTCCGTCGCTGGCCAGCACTCCGGCCCGCTCGGCCAGGTCCCGGTTGAAGAAGGAAATGAAGGGGTGGGTGTCCAGGGGCAGCGAGTACAGCTTGTCCTCATACTTGCAGGACTCCCACACCGCCGGCGCGAAGTCCTTCTCGCTCACGCCCAGCTCTGCCAGCAGGTCCGTGTCCCACGGCTCCAAAAGACCGCCGGGTGCGTAGCCGGGCATTCGGGAAAGGTGCATGATGGCGGCGTCCGGAGGCTGCTGGGAGGCCGAGCTCATGGCGAGCTTGGTGTAATACGGCGAGCCCCAGGAAAGCGTGGTCGGCTCGACGCTGAGCCCGGTCCGTTCCCGGATGTCCGCGATGATGCCGCGCATGTTCGCGCCGTCGGATCCTTGGAAGGGGTCCCAGACAGTCACCGGTGTCCGGCTGCCGCCGTTCCCGCCCGGGCTGGCGCCGCAACCGGCCACTGCACCCACGCCGGCTGCCGTGACGGCAGCGGCCAGTGCTCCCCGCAGGAACTGCCTGCGGTCCGGATATCTGGTGTTCATCCTGCTCCATTCCTGGCCTTCGGTGCCGGCTCTTCGTTGAGGACAGACGCTGTGGTGAGCTGAACCACATGACGTGGATTCTAACGTTAGCAATCGGCAACCGTCTACTCTTGGTGTCGAAGCAATGAAATACCCGGCCCGGAACCTCGGGGTCCAACAAGGGAAGGGAACCGGCAAGTGAAGCGTGTGGGGATCAAGGAAGTCGCCGAGCGTGCGGGGGGTGTCCTGGAAGACCGTCTCCAACGTGATGAACAACCGCCCGGTGGTGCACCCGGAAACCCGCGCGCGCGTGCTGCAGGCCGTCGAGGAGCTGGGCTACACACCCAACCTGATCGGCCGCCAGCTGCGCCAGGGCTCCACCCGGGCCATTGCACTGGTGGTGCCGGACCTGCACAATCCCTACTTCGGCGTGCTGGCCCAGACACTGGAGCATGCAGCCAAGCAGCGCGGCTACACCATTTCCATCGAAATCTCCGGCGGCACGGTGGACATTGAACAGCACTATCTGCACGGCTGGCACGGCCGGCTGTTCGACGGCCTGATCTTCTCACCGTCAGCAGTGACCGCCGAGGCCATTGCCAAACGTACGGATCCCACCCCGCTGGTGCTCCTGGGCGAACGCATCATCAGCACCGACGTGCCCCACGTAGCCATCGATAATGTCGCCTCCAGCGTGGATCTGGTCCGCCACCTGGTAGAGGGCGGACGACGCCGGATCGCCTTCGTGGGCGCCGACAGCACCGGGGGCATCTCCACCGGCAGCCAGCGGTTCGAAGGCTACAAGGCGGCCCTGCGGTTTGCCGGCCTGCCCTTCGACCCCGCCCTGGTGGCGGCAACCGGCTCGTGGTTCCGCCAGGACGGTTATGACCTCGGGCAGCAGATCCTGGCTGCACCGGAGGTGGACGCGATTGTCTGCGCCAATGATTTGCTCGCCGTCGGCGCTCTGGCGGCGGCACGCGACCTGGGCCGGCAGGTTCCCTCCGACCTGGCGCTGGTGGGCTGGGACAACATCGACGAGGTCCGCTACACCTCCCCCGGACTGACGTCCGTGGCCCCGGATCTCGAGGCGCTGGCGGAGGCTGCACTGGATTCGGTACTCGGGGAGCTGACCGGCGAGGTGGTCATTCCCCACCGCGTGGTGGAACGGGACTCCTCCGCTCCGGCCGTTCGGGCCTGACCCGCCGCCCTCGCTGCACTCAGCCCGGCCGTGGCGGGACGGCATCTGCCGGGTGCAAAATTCTAACGTTGCAATATTGGCGCCCCTGCGGTTGACTGGGATCACAATTTTCACGCCGCCTGAAGGATGTTCCATGACCCTCCCCGCGTTTGACCCTCCCGTGACCGCTACGGATGTTCCCCGCCCCGAACACCCCCGGCCGCAGTTTGTGCGGAAGAACTGGGTGAACCTCAACGGTGCCTGGGACTTCGAGATTGATCGAAGCGACTCGGGACTGGACCGCGGCCTGCTGGAACGGCCCCTCAACTCGACCATCACCGTTCCCTTCGCACCCGAAGCAGAGCTCTCGGGCATCGGCGACACCGATTTCATGGATGCCGTCTGGTACCGCAGGAGAATCACCGTTCCGGCCGGCTGGACCGGGCTGCGCCCCATCCTGCACTTCGGCGCCGTGGACTATGACGCCACGGTGTGGGCCAACGGCACCGAAGTCGCCCGGCACCGCGGCGGGTTCACCCCCTTTGACGCGGATCTCTCCGGCATCGCAGCGCCCGGCGACGACGTCGAAATCACCGTCCGCGCCCGTGACCTGCACGGCGAGGTCCAGGCCCGCGGCAAGCAGGCCACCTGGTACGCCAACACGCACTGCCAGTACACCCGCACCACCGGAATCTGGCAGACGGTCTGGCTGGAGGGTGTTCCTCCCACGGCGGTAACCCGCATCCAGGTCACCCCGAACCTCGCCGGCCGCAGCTTCTCCGTCACCGCACCGCTGAGCGCCAACCTGCCCGGCGGCACACTGACGGCAACCCTCACCGACACCGACGGACGCACGGTCGCGGAAGCATCCGTGGGCACTGCCTACGATCTGGCTCCCTCGCTGGTGCTCACCGTGCCGGCAGAAGACGTGCGGATCTGGGATGTGGGTGATCCGCAGCTTTACGGACTCGAGATCTCGCTGCGCAACGGCGGTGCCGAGGTGGACCAGGTTCGCAGCTACACTGCACTGCGCTCGGTCGGCATTGACGGCAATTCCTTCCGGCTCAACGGCCGGCGGGTTTTCCAGCGGCTGGTCCTGGACCAGGGCTACTGGCCGGAATCGCTGATGACAGCGCCCTCGGACCAGGCGCTGATCGATGACATTGAGCTTTCCCTCGCCGCAGGGTTCAACGGCGCCCGGCTGCACCAGAAGGTCTTCGAAGAGCGGTTCCTCTTCCACGCCGACATGCGCGGCTATCTGGTCTGGGGCGAATTCGGGGACTGGGGTGTCTCCGGCCAGGGCCCGATGGGCGCCAACCAGAAGCCCGACGCCTCCTTCATCTCACAGTGGCTGGAGGCGGTACAGCGGGACATCAACCACCCCTCGATTGTGGGCTGGTGCCCGCTCAACGAGACCCATCAGGTGCTGCATGACCGCATCACGGTGCTCGACGACGTCACCCGCGCCATGTTCCTGGCCACCAAGCTGGCCGATCCTTCGCGTCCGGTGATCGATGCGTCCGGCTACTCGCACCGCGTGCCGGAGACCGATGTGTACGACTCGCACTCCTACGAGCAGGATCCGGAGGCCTTCCGTACGGAGCAGCAGGGTCTTGCCGAGGGCAGGCCATTCCTGAACCGGCCCGCCACGCTGGGCGAAATCGGTCTGCCCCACGGACAAACCGAGTACTCCGTTCCGTACGCCGGCCAGCCCTTCTTTGTCTCCGAATACGGCGGCATCTGGTGGAACGAAAAGGAAGCTGCCCAGGCGGAGCAGGAGCGCAAGGCCGTCGGCAGCGACCAGGCCGATTCATGGGGCTACGGCGACCGTGTGCGGTCCGAGGAGGAGTTCTACGCCCGGTTTGCCGGGCTGACCAATGTTCTCCTTGATGACCCCAACATGTTCGGTTATTGCTACACACAGCTGACGGACGTTTTCCAGGAAAAGAACGGACTGTACGACTTCAAGCGCGGGGACAAGTTCGACGTCGACCGGCTCCGGCGCATTCAGCAGCGGACCGCTGCCTATGAGCAGCGCACGGACTGAATCAGCTCCCTGTCAGCAAAGTGCTGTCGGCCCCAGTAGGCCGGCAGCACTTTTTTGTGTGGTGCACGTGGTTTTCCTGCTTCCCCGCCGGTTCGCTCAGCCGTTCTTTTCTCCCGTCCACCTCCAGTACACCCGTTCGTAACGCAGGACACATAGTATTACGAGCGTCACTCGCGTTACCCCCCCCCACTGCTGCCGGCTACCCGGCGGCGTTACCGTCGGCTGGCATCAGCTGACCAAGGAGCATGAGGCATGAGACCTTCAACCTGGAAGGCGGCCCTGGGAGCAACCCTGTCCGCCGGCCTGCTGGCGGCGCCAATGACGGCGCTTCCGGCCTATGCGGAAAACAGTACGGCAGCTGCCCCGGGCATCATCATCAACGAGGCCTACCTCAGCGGCGGCAGCGCCAACGCACCGTTCGCCAATAAGTTCGTGGAACTGTACAACCCGACCGGCGCAGACGTCAGCCTGGACGGCTGGTCGCTGCAGTACCGGTCAGCGGGCTCGACGGCGGCACCCACCGGCCTCGGTGCCCTCAGCGGCACGATTCCCGCCGGCGGCTATTACTTGGTTTCCGGTGCGTCCAACGGTGCCGCAGGCGCCCCGCTGCCGGCGGCGGACGCTGCCGTTGGAGCCAGCTTCAGCGGCTCCGGCGGCACCCTGATCCTCTCCAACCAGGCGACCCGGGTGGAACCGCTGCCCACCGGATCGGTTACCGGCGGCGGCGGCGTGGTGGACCTGCTCGGCTACGGCACCTCCAATACCTTCGAAACGGCTGCGGCCGCTGCCCCGGCCGGCAACACCGACCCCAAATCCCTGAACCGCACCGGGTTCACCGACTCGAACAACAACGCGGCCGATTTCACGCTCAGCGCCGACGTCACCCCCACGGGAACCGGAGGAACGGCACCGGTTGATCCCGGGCCCGAACCAACGCCGGATCCTTCCCCAACCCCTCCCGTCGATCCACCCGCGGGTGCTGTGCCGATCGCCGAGATCCAGGGCACCGGCGACGCCAGTCCCCTGATTGGCCAAACCGTCACCACCCGGGGCAAGGTCACCGGCGTCTATCCCACCGGCGGCTTCAACGGCTACTACCTGCAAACCCCTGGAACCGGCGGCACGCTCGACCCGGCCACCCACACCGCCTCGCACGGCATCTTCGTGTTCTCCGCCGACACCGTCGGTTCCGTAGCCGCGGGCGACTACGTCGAAGTCACCGGCACGGTCGGCGAGTACTACGGCCTCACCCAGCTCACGGTCTCCGCCGGCGCCATGACCCCGCTCAGCGAGCCGGCCGAGGAGGTCAAGCCCGCCGCGGTGGCGTGGCCCGCCTCCGACGCCGAACGCGAAGCCCTGGAAGGCATGCTCCTGGCACCGCAGGGCAGCTTCACCGTCACGGACAACTATTCCCTGAACCAGTACGCCGAAATCGGCCTCGCTGCCGGCGACGCGCCGCTGGTCCAGCCCACCGCGGTGGCTGCCGTCGGCACCCCCGAGCACGCCGCCGCCGTCGCCGACAACGCGGCACGCGCCGTCAAGCTCGACGACGGAGCCGGGACGAATTTCCTCAGCGCCGCCAACCAGGGAATCCCGCTGCCGTACCTGACGCTGGATAATCCGGTGCGCATAGGTGCAGCCGTCACCTTCACCACCGGCGTCATCCTGGACTTTCGCAACAGCGCCTGGAAATTCCAGCCGCTGACCGCCCTCACGGCAGCCAATGCCGCGGAGGCGGTCCCGGCGTCGTTCGAGCCCACCCGCACAGCGGCACCCGAAAGCGTCGGCGGCAATTTGAAGCTGGCCTCCTTCAACGTGCTCAACTACTTCAGCACCACCGGCACGGATCTCATCGGGTGCACCTACTACACCGACCGCGACGGCGCTCCGCTCACCGTGCGCGGCGGCTGCGACGCCCGCGGTGCCGCCAACGCGGAAAACCTCGAGCGGCAGCAGGCCAAGATCGTTGCTGCGATCAACGCACTGGGCGCAGACGTGGTGTCGCTGATGGAGGTGGAAAACTCCGCCGTGTTCGGCAAGGACCGCGATGAAGCGCTGGCTAACCTGACCGCCGCGCTGAACGAGCAGGTGCCCGGCACCTGGGATTATGTCCGCTCCCCCGCGGACCTTCCCGAAGCCGAAGACGTTATCCGCACCGCCTTTATTTTCCGCACCGCCGCAGCCGAGCCGGTGGGTGAATCCGTCATCCTGAATGACGAAACAGTGTTCTTCAACGCGCGTGAACCGCTGGCGCAGGCCTTCAAGCCCGCCGGCGGCGAGGACGGCTCCACCATCCTGGCCGTCAGTAACCACTTCAAGTCCAAGGGCTCGGCCCCGGCATCGGGCGAAAACGCCGACACCGGGCAGGGCGGCTGGAATGCAGACCGCGTCCGGCAGGCCCGCGCGCTGGCCGCCTTCGCGGACACAGTTTCGGAAGATGCCGGCACGGAGAAGGTGTTCCTGCTGGGCGATTTCAACTCCTATGCCGCCGAAGACCCAATGAACGTCCTGGCCGAGGCCGGCTACGTGAATTTGGGCAAGGCCACCGGCAAGCACTCCTACGCCTTCAGCGGGCTGGTCGGCTCCCTCGACCACATCCTGGCCTCTGAGGAAGCAGCGGAAGCCGTCACCGGCGCCGACATTTGGAACATCAACTCGGTGGAGTCGGTGGCGCTGGAATACAGCCGCTACAACACCAACGCCACCAACTACTACGCGCCGGATCCGTACCGCTCCTCGGACCACGATCCCATCCTCGTCGGGCTGGACCTGAGCCCGGCCGGAACCGAAACCGCGGAACTGAACCTGCTGAACATCAACGATTTTCACGGCCGCATTGATGCCAATACGGTCAATTTCGCCGGAACCGTCGAACAGCTCAAGGCCGCCGCACCCGAGGGCAGCTCCGTGTTCCTCTCCGCGGGCGACAACATCGGAGCGTCCCTGTTCGCTTCCTCCGTCCAGCAGGACCAGCCCACGCTGGACGTGCTGAACGCGCTGGGCCTGCGGGCCTCCGCGGTGGGCAACCACGAGTTCGACGCCGGTTACACCGACCTGACGGACCGGGTGAATCCCGCTGCGGACTTCCCGTATCTGGGGGCCAACGTGTATCTCAAGGGCACCACCACGCCTGCGCTGGACGAATACACGCTCCTGGACGTCAACGGCGTTTCCGTGGCCGTCATCGGCGCCGTCACCGAAGAGACCTCCACGCTGGTCACGCCCGGCGGAATTGCCGCGCTGGAGTTCGGCGATCCCGTGGAAGCCGTCAACCGCGTAGCCGAAAAGCTGCAGGCCGACGGAGAAGTGGACGTCATCATCGCCGAGTACCACGAGGGCGCCGGCAGCGGCACCCCCGACGGCGCCACGCTGGACCAGGAGCTGGCCGGCGGCGGGGCATTCGCCGAGATCGTCAACGGCACCAGCTCGCTGGTGGATGCCATCTACACCGGGCATACGCACAAGCAGTACGCCTGGGATGCCCCCGTTCCCGGCGTCGACGGCAAGACCCGTCCGGTGCTGCAGACCGGTTCCTACGGCGAGTTCGTCGGCCAGATCACCCTGGATTACAACCCGGCAACGGATGAGGTGCTGTCCTACACCGCCGTCAATGTTCCGCGGACCACGGAAAGCGCCGATGCACTCGTCGCCGCGTATCCCGCGGTGGCAGAGGTTCGGTCCATTGTGGACGCAGCACTGGCCTCCGCCGCGGAGATCGGAAACCAGCCGGTCGGTGCGGTGACAGCTGACATCACGACGGCGTTCAACGGCACCGTCCGCGACGACCGCGGTTCGGAATCCACGCTGGGCAATCTGGTGGCCGATTCCCTGCTGAGCACCCTGTCCACGCCCGAGCGGGGCGGCGCCGAAATTGGCGTCACCAATCCCGGCGGGCTGCGGGCCGAGCTGTACTACGGCGACGACGGCGTGATCACCTACGCCGAAGCCAACGCCGTGCTGCCGTTCGTCAACAATCTCTGGACTACTACGCTCACCGGCGCCCAGCTGAAAACGATGCTGGAGCAGCAGTGGCAGCCGGAGGGCGGATCACGTCCCTTCCTGGCGCTGGGATTGTCCGACAACGTCACCTACACCTACGACCCGGCGCAGGCTGCAGGATCCCGGATCCTGACCGTCACCGTCAACGGCGAGGCCTTGGACCCTGCTCGCGAGTACCGGGTGGGCACCTTCAGCTTCCTGGCCCAGGGCGGCGACAACTTCACGGTGTTCACTGAAGGCTCCGACACCCGGGATTCGGGGCTGGTGGACCGCGACGCCTGGATCAGCTACCTCGAAGCGAACAGCCCGCTCTCGCCGGACTTCGCCCGGCAGGGCGTGGTGGTGCAGGGCGCTCCGGCCACGGCGGCCGCCGGTGCCGCGGTGTCCTTCACCGTTTCCGGCCTGGATCTGACCTCGCTGGGCAGCCCGGCCAACACCGGTCTTGCCGCCAGCTGGGTCAATGCTGCCGGAACCGCAACCGCCCTCGGCACGGTGCCGGTGGCCAGCGGCACGGCCACGGTGAACGTGACCCTGCCGGCGGCGGCTTCCGGGCCCGGCACCCTGGTGCTTACCGCGGAGCCGTCCGGAACCGCTGTGACACTTCCCGTGACGGTCGAGGGTTCCACCGTTTCGCCGGCTCCGGTGTGCGTGGCTCCGGTTCCGCCGCAGGGTTGGTGGGACATCCGGGGCTGGGTCCGGTACGCCCTGGAATGGGCGAGGTACCTGATCTGCCTCAGCGGGCGGTAATCCCTCCGCCTGCATGAAGCCGCTCGAAAGGGCAGAAAACGGCACCGTCCGGGAGTATCTCCCGGACGGTGCCGCTCTTTCGTGTCGGGATCTGCGTTACCTGCGGGGCCCTGCGGGGAGGTTCAGTCCCCGAAACGGGCAACCAGACGCCCGAGGACCTGGTTGTTCTTCAACCGCTCCAGGCCGCCGGCGATCTGATCGAAGCCGATTTCCTCATAACCGGGACGGATTTCGCCGCGGTGCATCAGGTCGAAGACCTCCTCGATGTCCTCCACGGTTCCGCCGAGGGAACCCTCAATGGTCTTGCCCAGGATGGAGTTGGTGGCCACAGTGAAGGTGGGCCGGCCGAGGCCGACCTGCACCACTTTGCCGCCGCGCTTGATGGCGTTCACGGCCTTCTGCGTGGTGTCGAAACCGGCGTAGTCCACGATCAGGTCGAAGGTGCCCACAGGGCGCGCGCTGGAGGGATCCATCCACTCCGCGGCGTCTTTCACGCAGGAGACGGCTCCTACCTCCTTGGCCGCTGGCCAGGCCTCTTCCTTCATTTCCGCCACGTGAACTTCGGCACCGGCCAGCACCGCGGCACGCGCTCCGATCTGCCCCAGTCCGCCAAAACCGATTACGCCCACCTTCATGCCTTTGGCTGCCCCGCCCACCTTGATCATGGCGGGGTAGGAGGTCATACCGGCGTCCGTGGCGAGGGCGGCGAGGGAGAGGTCCATTCCGTCCGGGACGCGGGCGAGGTCGCGGTAGTCGGCCGCGAGTTTGTCCGCAAACCCGCCGGGGGTGAACATACCCAAAGGCGGCTGAACGCCGGAGGAGTTCACACCCACGACGTCGCCCACCTTAAACCCGGTGACTTCCGAACCCAACGCCGTAATGACGCCCGCGTTCTCATGGCCCTGTGTCATTGGCAGGAACGGCATGGCCTGGTCGCCCACCTCCATGTACATCACATCGGAGTGGCACAGGCCTGCGGCCTTGACGTCGATAATAACCTGCGTGGGTCCCGGGGCGGGTTCCGGAACTTCGTTCAGCTGGATGGGCTTCTGGTCCCCATGTACTGCCAAGCCTTCATGACTGGTGTCCTTTCCGGCGGGGTCGAGGGCGACGGACCCCGCATGCGCGCCGTGGCCGGCACGTTTCCTTCGAGACCCTCGGTTCCAGTCTAGAACCGCACAGCAGGCACTCCCGCCGGTCCACCCGCACTGGTTGTGCTCAGACAGTTAGCCGCGCGGGTCCGGATCGTTTGGCTTCTCGCTGCCCATGTCCGCGGCACCAAAGACCTTCACTACCGGGTTGTCGGTCTCATTGTTGGGCCGCGGCTTGAGCTCGGGATGGTGCAGGTCCAGCGCCGGACGTTCGGACCGGATGCGCGGCAGGGACGTGAAGTTGTGGCGCGGCGGCGGGCAGGAGGTTGCCCATTCCAGTGAGCAGCCAAAGCCCCAGGGATCGTCAACTTCCACTCTGCGGCCCCGCCGCCAGGTAATGAACACGTTCCAGAAGAACGGAATCAGGGAGGCGCCCAGGAGCATGGACGCGACCGTGGAGAGCTGGTTCATGCCGGTGAAGCGGTCCTCCACCAGGTAGTCGGCGTAGCGCCGGGGCATCCCGGATACGCCCAGCCAGTGCTGGATCATGAACGTGCCGTGGAAGCCCAGGAACAGCATCCAGAAGTGGATCTTGCCCAGGCGTTCGTTGAGCATCTTGCCGGTGAATTTCGGCCACCAGAAGTAGAAGCCGGCGAACATGGCGAACACGACCGTCCCGAAGACCACGTAGTGGAAGTGGGCGACGACGAAGTAGGTGTCGGACACCTGGTAGTCCAGCGGCGGGGAGGCCAGGATGATGCCGGTCAGCCCGCCGAACAGGAACGTGATCAGGAACCCGATGCTCCACAGCATGGGAGTCTCGAAGGTAATCGATCCCCGCCACATCGTGCCGATCCAGTTGAAGAACTTCACGCCGGTGGGCACCGCGATCAGCATGGTCATGAGGGCGAAGAAGGACTGCATGACGGCGCCCGTGACGTACATGTGGTGTGCCCAGACGGTCACGGAAAGGGCGGCAATGGCCAGGGTGGCAAACACCAGTCCCTTGTAGCCGAAGATCGGTTTTCGGCTGAAGACCGGAAGCACTTCGGAGATAATCCCGAAGAACGGCAGCGCGATGATGTAGACCTCCGGGTGGCCGAAGAACCAGAACAGGTGCTGCCACAGGATGGATCCGCCGCGTTCCGGGTCAAAGATCTGCGCGCCGAACCGGCGGTCGGCGCCCAGCGCGAACAGGGCCGCGGCCAGGGGCGGGAAGGCCATCAGGATCAGGATGGCGGTGACGAGCGTATTCCACGTGAAGATGGGCATCCGCCACATCGTCATTCCCGGAGCCCGCAGGCAAATGATGGTCGTGACGAAGTTGACCGCGCCCAGGATCGTTCCGAATCCGGACAGCGCCAGCCCGAACACCCACAGGTCCCCGCCAATGCCGGGCGAAAACGTGGTGTTCGACAGCGGCGCATAGGCTGTCCATCCGAACGACGCCGCCCCCTGCGGAGTGATGAAGCCGGCAACGGCAATGCTGCTGCCAAAAAGGAAGAACCAGAAGGCCAGCGCGTTCAGCCGGGCGAATGCGACGTCGGGGGCACCGATCTGCAGCGGCATGATGACGTTCGCGAACCCGGCGAAAAGCGGCGTCGCGAACATCAGGAGCATGATCGTGCCGTGCATGGTGAACAGCTGGTTGTACTGCTCCTTGGTCTGCAGGATTTGCATGCCCGGTTCGAAGAGTTCGGCGCGGATGATCAGCGCCATGACCCCGCCCACGCAAAAGAACACAAACGAGGCAATCAGATACATGTAGCCGATCGTCTTGTGGTCCGTCGAGGTGATCCAGTTAACGATGATGCGGCCCCGGGACAGGGGCACCACCCGCGGAGGTACGAACGTTCCGGAATCGTCTGCGGTGTATTTGAGCGTCGACATTGGATGCCATCCCTTGGGTACATCGGCCAGAACATCGTGCTGCCGGCGCTCCCCGGAATCCGCCGTATTTTGTATCGTAGGTCTCCTCTTTCCCCGTCGTCCAGAGACCGCGGGCGATGCGTTTCCCGGCCGCCGGTGATCATGCTGTTCCCGGAACCCGGGAATGAAACGGGGGCGGAGCCTGTTGCACCCGGGACAGACGTCGAGATTTCAAGGAGATGCTCATGACAACGCAGATTGAGTCCACCGCTTCCGCCCTCACCGGGTGGATCCCCGCCCAGCAGTACATCGCAGGGCAGTGGCGTGACGGACGTTCCGAGCGGACCCTCACCAACACCAGCCCTTTTGACGCCGCTGAGCTGATGAGCATCCGGCAGGCCTCCCGGGAGGACCTGGATGAGGCCTACACTGCCGCCGCGGCGGCCCAGCAGGACTGGGCGGCGCAGGCGCCGTCGGCGCGCCGCGCCGTCCTGGAACGTGCGGCGGAAATCTTTGACGAGCGACGTGAGGAGATCATTGCCTGGCTTGCCGCCGAGTCCGGCAGCACCGTGGTCAAGGCCAATATTGAAGTTGATTCCGCCCGTGCCATCACCAAGGAATCCGCGACCTTCCCGCACCGTGTGTCGGGAAGGATCCTGGAATCCGATACGCCGGGCAAGGAATCCCGCGTGTACCGCGGTCCGCTGGGTGTGGTCGGCGTCATCAGCCCCTGGAACTTCCCGCTGCACCTGTCCCAGCGCTCCGTGGCACCGGCGCTGGCGCTGGGCAACGCCGTCGTCCTCAAGCCGGCTTCCGACACCCCGGTGACCGGCGGCCTGATGATCGCCCGCATTTTCGAGGAAGCGGGCCTGCCCGCGGGAGTGCTCAGCGTCGTCGTCGGCGCCGGGTCCGAAATCGGTGACGCCTTCGTGGAACACCCGGTCCCGTCCTTCATCTCCTTCACGGGTTCGACGCCGGTGGGCAAGAACCTCGGCGCGCTGGCTGCCAGCGGCCCCACACTGAAGCACGTGGCCCTGGAACTCGGGGGCAACAGCCCGTTTGTGGTGCTGGCCGACGCGGATGTGGACCAGGCCGTCAAGGCTGCCATCATGGGCAAGTTCCTGCATCAGGGCCAGATTTGCATGGCGGTGAACCGGATCATTGTCGAGGACGCCGTGTACGACGAATTCGTGGAAAAGTTCGCCGCCCATGCCAGGACGCTGAAGTCCGGTGATCCCCGGGACCCGCAGAACTCCGTGGGACCGATCATCAATGCCAAGCAGCTGGAGGGCCTGCAGAAGAAGATTGAGCTGGCCCGTGAGCAGGGCGCACGGCTGGTGGTGGAGGGTGAAACCAACGGCCGGGTTCTCTCGCCGTACGTCTTCGCCGACGTCACCAAGGACATGGAGCTCTTCCAGGAAGAGATTTTCGGTCCGATCGCGGGCATCATCCGCGCTGCCGACGCCGAGGATGCCCTTTCGCTGGCCAATGCCAGCGATCTCGGGCTGGCCAGCTCGGTCTTCACCTCCAACCTGGACGCCGGTGTTCTGTTTGCCCGCCGCATCAAGGCGGGCATGACGCACGTCAACGACATCCCGGTCCAGGATGAAGCCCATGTTGCTTTCGGGGGCGAGAAGAACTCCGGGCTTGGCCGCTTCAACGGTGATTGGGCGATCGAGGAATTCACCACCGACCACACAGTGACCCTGCAGCGCGAATCCCGCCAGTACCCCTTCTAACCGGCAGCACCTGTTCCGGTCAGTGCTGAAAGCTGAAAGGATGCCGTCCCGGCACATGTCCGGGGCGGCATCCGGCGTTTGGGCCGGCTGCACCCCGCCTCCGGTTGAAACGCCCGTCACGATGCAGACGAAAGGAACACCGATGCAGGCAAACAGGCAGTGGACGGTGGAGAACGACGGCGCCCGGCTGGCAGTGTCCGAGTACGGACTCCCGGCAGCCCCAGGCACGCCAACCGTCCTGCTGGTCCACGGTTATCCGGATGACCACACCGTCTTCTCCAGCGTCATTGAGGACCTGGCGGCGGACCACAGGGTCCTTGCCTACGACACGCGCAATGCGGGCGCCTCCCGGGTGGATGACCAGCCGGAAAATCCGCTGGCTCCGTACCGGCTGCCCCTGCTGGTCTCCGACCTCTACGCGGTGGTGGCGTCAGCGGGTGCCGGACCCGTCCACTTGGTGGGCCATGACTGGGGATCCATCCAGTGCTGGGCCGCGGTTCGTGATTCCCGGGCGGCGGATGAGATCCTCAGCTTTACCAGTATTTCCGGACCCGACCTTGGCCACCTGCGGCGGTGGTTTGCAGACTCGCTGCGCACTCCCCGGCGGTGGCTGCTGGCGGCAGGCCAGGGCCTGCGCAGCACCTATGTCAGCTGCCGGTCCTGCCGGAACTGCTGTGGCGGCTGCTGGGACCCCGCTACGCCGTGCGTGCCGGTACCAGCGCCGAAACCGCAACCGGCAACGCGGTCCGCGGGCTGCAGTTGTACCGCGCCAACCTGCTCGGGTCCGGCGTACCCGTCCGCGGCTTTCCGCCGCTCATTGAGGTGCCGGTGCACGTGATGGTTCCGCTGCACGACCCGTTCCTGTCCCCGCGGCTGACCGACGGGCTGCGCGAGGAGGTGCGGGACCTGCGCATTAGCCCCGTTGACGGGGGCCACTGGTGGCCCACCGAAAACAGCGACGCGTTCTGCCGGTTGCTGCGGCAAACCACCATCCCGCCGGGGCCGCCGAATAAGCCGGGGTAGAGCAAACGCGCCGTTGTGGGTTTTCGAGTGTCGAGCTCATGCCCCTCCGGCCCGCCGAGTGTCGAGACGATGCGCGAATGCTTCGCTGGAACCAGCACGACCGCGACACTCGACCGGGCCAAGCAGACCGAAAAGTCCCCTTGACCCTTCCCCTGCGTCAAGGTGGAGGCTGGGTGCATGAACGAAAACTACAACGCCTTCGACATCAGTCCCGTCCCGCCCCGGGGTCCGTCGGCGGTTTCCCCCGGGGTGTACCGCGGCATCTACGGAATGCCGATGTTCGTCACCCTGCCTACCCGCGATCTGGAAGCTTCAGTGGACTTCTGGACCCGGGGCCTGGGCTTCATCGACCTGTTCACCATTCCCGGCCAGCTCACTCATGTGCGCCGGTGGGCGTTCCAGGACGCCCTGCTGGTTCCCGCCGGGGACGCGGCAGCGGAGGGTCCCGGCCCGATGACCGTCAGTTTCGCCTGCATCCTGGCTGAGATTGACGGCATCGCCGAAGCGTGTGCGGCACTGGATCCGAAGAGCGTAACCGGGCCGCGGAGTACTCCGTGGAACACCGTCGACCTCGAAGTGACCACGCCCGAGAAGACGCGGGTTATCTTCACGGCCGGGCGTGAGCTGGATCCGCACAGCGCACAGGCCGAAGACCTCCGGTCCATCGGGATTGACGTCCCGGGTCGATGACCCCCGCGAATCCGGAACAGGCCTGCAAGACTACAGGCATGAGCACAGCAGCCAACAGCAACGCCGCGGCTCCGGGCGGACAGACGGTCGGCGCGGTGGCCTCGCTGACAGGGGTCACGATCCGGACCCTCCATCACTGGGACTCGGTGGGACTGGTGAATCCGTCCGGACGGAGCCGCGGCGGGTACCGGCTCTACTCCGCGGCCGATGTGGACCGGGTCCGCCGCATTCTCCTTTACCGGGAACTCGGCATGCCGCTGCCGCGCATTGGTACGATCCTCGACGCAGCGGAATACGCACCGGGGGCGTCCCTGCAGCAGCTGCGTGCCGATCTCCTTGACTCCATTTCACGCCTGGAAACCACGGTCGAAGCCGTGGACCGGATGATCGAGGCTGCCGACGGCGGGATCCGCCTTTCCCCCGGTGAGCAGGTTGCTGTCTTCGGCAGTGCCTGGCAGCCGTCCTGGGTGGCCCGGGCCCGGGACCGCTGGGGCACCACGGACCAGTGGGCGCAGTACGCGGAGCGGTCAGCGGTTATGACAACGGCGGACTGGACCCGCAACGCGGATAGCGCCTCCGCTCTCACGCAAGCCCTGGCGGAAGCCATGAGCGCCGGCGTCGTGGCGGGCAGTCCCGAAGCGAACACCCTGGCTGAGCGCCACCGGGAATGGATCAGCGGGTACTTCGCCTGTTCACACTCCATGCAGGTGTGCGTGGCCCGGACGTATACCGCCGACGAAGGATCCGCTGCCTACTACGATGCCACCGCCCCGGGCCTCAACCGCTGGCTGCGGAACGTTATCGATGCCAGTGCGGCCGCGGCCGGCGTCGATCCCGAAACCGCGGTTTGGGAGTAGGCCATTTCCGTGCCTGCTCCGTACCGCATCTGCCTCACGGACCCGGAACAGCCGGTGATTCTTCGGCGGGGACATCAGCGACGCCAAGCCGCCGGATCGCCCACGGCCCCAGCACGGCGCCGCAGAGGATCAGCGCAGCGGAAACCAGGCAGGCGGCCTGCCAGGAACTGAACTCGTAGAGCACACCGGCAGCGATGGCACCGACAGCTCCGCTGAGCAGGCCCACGGCCGTATAAACACCCATGGCCGTGCCAACACTGTCCGGTGCCGCCTCGGCAACCACGGCCTGCTCGATCGGCATCAGCACCGCCCAGGCCACCCCGCTCAGGATCCACAGCACCGAGATCAGCACCGGGCTCGCAGCCCACGCCAGTGACACGGCAAAGATTGCACTGAAAACCGACGCGGCTATCACCGCCCGACGGCGCCCTGCGCGGAGGACGACTTTGTGCAGCAGGGGCGGCAGGACCATCAGGGCAATGGCCCCGGGCAGAAAAACGTAGGCGGCCTCAATGACCCCCAGACCGAATCCCCGCTGCAGGTGCAGCAGCAGGAGGATGGACACGGCAGCCTCAGCCGCGGTGGTAGTGGCTGAAGCAATCAGCATCGGCCGTACCCGCCGGGCAACAGCCCCGGCCCCTTGGCCGGTGTCCCAGCTCCCGATGCTCCGCCGGTTTCATTGGCGCCACTGGCACGGGCGGGGCTGGTGAACAAAACGGCCGCACCGATGAAGCACGCTGCACCGCATGCAGCGAGGACCGGAGCGAAAAGGCCCGTTTGGCCCAGCAGCATCAGCCCCGCCACGAAAGCGATCCACGATCCCGTGGCCTGCACGGACATCAGCCGGGCGAAAACACCGGAGTCGGCGGCCAGCCGTTCGCTCACTATGGCCCGCAGCGCCACCCACAGGACGGCACCGCCGATGCCGCCCAGCACGGCGGCTGCAAAGGCCATCGACAGGGAGCCTGCCACTGCATATCCCAAACAGGAGAGCCCGTAGATCACTGCGCCTATGGCAGCAATGGTGCGCCGCTCCCGGCTGTCGGCCAGCCGGCCCGCCACCGGACGGACAACCACTGAGACCAGCAGTTCAACCGCGATCAGGAGTCCCACCTGGGACGCTTCGATTCCCAGGGCAATGCCGGCCCAGAGGGGGATCAGGAAATCGATCAGCTCGGCGGGCCCGTTGGTCAGTCCGGCAGCCAACAGCGCAGACCGTTCGCGCCGCAGCGCATTCCGCGGTTCCCCCGGTACCGTTTGTGCAGGCATCGCCAAGCATAGGGAAGCACATGACCCCCGGCAAGGACCGGATTCCCACCCGCCGCGGGGCATGGCTGCCCGCTCCCGGGCAGGAAAACCCTCGGCGGCGGGGATCAGTGCGCGCTGCGAACGCCTGCCCGCAGGTGCTCATCCGCTTTATTGCTCCCGCCCGTCCGGCCTTTTCGCGGCCCGGCGCCGGCGGCGGACGCCAGGATGGCCGCGGCTATGTCATCGGCGTCCCGCAGGGTGCGGGCGCCGGCGCCCGCCGGTGAGCCGGCTTCGGCGGCAATGGCGGTGCCCCACTGCACCGATGAAAGCTGGAGCCCCAGCACGTAGAGGTCCTCCTGCGGCTCGCCGCTGATCCCCACGGGACGGTACGGCGGCAGGGTGACGTCCAGCCCGGGGGTGATCACCGCTGTTCCATCCGCTGCCATCATGACTTTCGGCCGGGCCAGGCCGTCGCGCAGCAGCCCGCCAAGCAATGGAGAAATGTTCCGGTCCACCCGGTTCGGCGGCATCATGGCCTCCACCAGCGTCCGCGCCGCATATTCAGTCCCGGACCAGGGCGAAACCCCGGTGAACACGCCGCGGGCTTCGTCGATGTCGAAGCGCGGATCCGGACCGATAAAGTGCACGACGCCGGCCCGTACCAGGGCTGCCAGCTGTTCGATGCGCTCGGGCGGAGGTCCGCTGGCCAAGCCTTCAACCAGCGGCTCGAACCAGCCCCGGAGTTCGGAAAGCCAAGACGCGTCAGCGAGTCCGCCGTCGGCCACGATGGATTTCAGCAGGGTCCGGCCGGCGTTCAACGCACCGATGGCCATCTTCAGCGGATCATCTTCCCCGGCAGCCGACCCGGCGGCGTCGTCCTCCAGGTAAGCCAGCACCGCGTCGTCCAGATCCCGGTCACCGCGGTAGGGACGCCGGCCCAGGGGCTGGGCCAGTGCTTCGAGGTTGGTGCGCCGTGCCGCCGGAACGAAGCGGTCCAGGACCTTTTCCTTGGCCGGATCCCACTCGGGGCCGGGAAGGTCCAGGGCCGCACGCAGCTCCTTAAGGAACAGCTCAGCCGGTTCCAGCAACTCATCGGCAGCCACCCGCGCCATTGTGGAGTAGTAGGCCCAGACCGCATCCCGGTGCAGCAGCGGCCAAAGGTCGTGGTCGAAACCGGGCAGGATGCCCTGCTCCTTGAAGGCGGCCGCCGCTTCCGGCGTGAAGTACCGCAGCCGCACGCTGCGCGGCACGTAGGAGTCAAGCTTTGCCTTCGCCCGGTACGGTGTTCCCCGCCGCGAAGCAGCCACGAGGACCGGCTCCCGTCCGCTGGGTTCATACCGCAGCGCGCCCTGCCGGGCCGCCGGGGATGAAGCGGCCGCCGCGGCCGGTCGTCACCTGGATCATGATGTCGAAAAAGTTGAGTCCGAGTCCGCGGACGAGCACCGGTTCCCCGCGGGGAACACGCTGAAGTCCACGTCCGAGGGCACCGCGGGAGGCAGGTAGCGCAGGTCATGGCGGTCCGCGGCGTCCCGCAGCCGGTCCTGGTCCGCGCTCAGCGCTGCAGGCAGATGGCCCAGGGCGAGCACGACGGCGTCGGCGTCCAGCGGGTCTTCGCCGGCCACTTCCAGCGACCAGCCTGAGCCGGTTTCCGGCCGGGTGAGGCTGAGGACTTCAGACCGGACATGCCTCAGGGCCACGCCGGCGGCGAGCGCGGCGTCGGCGAGCCGGGCAAAGGTCCATTCGAGGTACCGGCCGTACACGGCACGGCTCGGGAAGGACCCCGGTGTCAGCCCGGCCAGTTCCTCCCGGTCGGCAGCCGGCAGTTCCACACCGGCGGCGGTGTCCGCCATCAGCATCCTCCACTGGTCGAAGGACAGGCCGGACGGCGACGCGGGCAACTCGGCGGCTGTGGCACCGGCCGGAACCACGGTGGGAAAGAGGCAAGGCGTGTTCATCAGGAACAGCCGGGACTGTCCGGTGCGCCACACATGGCCCGGGCCGGGGTTGAACGGGTCAATGACCGCGATGTCCAGGGCGGGCCGGTCCTGCTCCGGCAGCGCCAGGTAACCGGCCAGGGTGCGTTCCACTACAGAGATACCGCGCGGACCCGCTCCGATCACGGCCACTTTGAAGCTCTGCGTGGTATTGGTCATGCTTCAAGAGTATCTGCCCGGTAGCCCTGCCCTTTCGGCGGCCGGGCAAAACCCGCAGCTTCGCTTGATGTACGGCGGGGATCACCTATCGTGGTCCGAACTACCGCCCTCCGCCACGGGTCCGCCCGGAAAGGCAGCATCATCATGGCTCCTTCCGACACAGCCCTTGCCCTTTTGCACGATGTTGCCGCCGCGCTGCAGCCGGACGGCCCCGTGACGGTTGGCACCATGTTCCGCAGTCCGGGATTGCGCACCGGTGGGGAGATCGTGGCTTTTCTCGGCTCCGATGACACGTTCATTGTGAAGCTTCCCCGGGACCGGGCCGCAGGCCTCGTCCGCGCCGGCACCGCTGAACCGGTCACCATGGGAAAACGCACCATGCGGGAGTGGATCGTCATTCCCGCGGCCGGCAGCCCCGCTGCCACGCGGGTTGTCTGGACCGGCTTTGCGAGGGAAGCCCTGCTGTATGTCCTGGGCACCCGCTCCCGGTAACCGCCCCTAGGATGGGCACATGACTTCCTCGACTCCTGACCTGCCCGCCGGCCCCGGTGCCGATGATGAGTTCCTGTGGTTGGAGGACATCTACGGGGACAAACAACTGGACTGGGTACGCGCCGAGAACAAGGTCACGGAGGATCTGCTCTCGGATACCGGCTTCGAGCAGACCGAACAGCGTTTGCTGGAAGTCCTGGATTCCACCGACCGGATTCCCATGGCGGCCAAGCGCGGCGGGCACTACTACAACTTCTGGCGCGATGCCGAGCATCCCAAGGGCCTGTGGCGGCGCACCACCTGGGAGAGCTACTGCACGGATGACCCGCAGTGGGAGATCCTGCTGGACGTGGACGAGCTGAGCCGCACCGAGGGCACGGAGTGGGTTTGGGGCGGCTCCGCGTTCCTGCGCCCCACCGGCGGCGGCCCCTACCGCCGGGCGCTGGTGGTCCTGTCCCCCGACGGCGGCGACGCCGCGCGCTACCGTGAGTTCGACGTCGTCGACCGCGCCTTTGTCCCCGGCGGCTTCGACATTCCGGCAGCAAAGAACCGGATCACCTGGGCGGGGCCGGACGAGCTCTATGTGGGGACCGATTTTGGTCCGGGCTCCATGACCACCTCCTCCTATCCGCGCACCAGCAGGATCCTGCACCGCGGCATGGACCTGGCGGACGCCGAACCGTATTTCGAGGTCCCGGAAGACCACATGATGGCGGTGGTGGCGCATGACCAGACGCCCGGCTTTGAACGCGACCTCGCCGTGGACATCGTGGACTTCTACAACAGCTCCACCTTCCTGCGCCGCGACGGGCAGTGGGTGCGCCTGGATGTTCCGCTGGACGTGACTCTGGACGTGCACCGGCAATGGCTGGTGCTGCGCCCGCGCACGGACTGGCAGCTGGGCGAAACCGTGCATGCAGCCGGATCCCTGCTGGCAGTCGAACTGGAGGCCTTCCTCGCCGGCAGCCGTGACCTGGTGACACTGTTCACCCCCGACCCCGCCACCTCGCTGCAGTCCTGGAGCTGGACCCGGGACTACCTGCTGCTGAACCTGCTGCGTGACGTTTCCTCGCAGATTTCGGTGCTGGATCCGGCCAACGGATGGAAGGCCTCAGTGCTGGAAGCCTGCCCGCCGCTGCACACCGTGGATGCATACGCCGTTGATGACGAGGACGAGGAAGCGGGCAACGACTACTGGCTGATCAGCACCGGGTTCCTCACGCCGTCCACGCTGTCCCGCGGAACCCTGGGCAGCTCCGGCAGCGCCGCCGCGGCGGTGAAGGAGTCGCCGTCGTTCTTTGATACGGCCGGGCTGACTGTGGAGCAGCACTTTGCGGTTTCCGCCGACGGCACCCGGGTGCCCTACTTCCAGGTGGGTCCGAAGGACCTGGTGCTCGACGGCGGCAACCCCACGCTGCTGAACGGGTACGGCGGTTTTGAACAGGCCCTGACCCCGGCCTACAGCGGAGTGGTGGGCCGGGGATGGCTGGAACGGAACTTCACCGACGGGCAGGGGGTGGAACGTTCGGGCGTGTACGTGCTGGCCAACATCCGCGGCGGCGGAGAGTACGGTCCCGAATGGCACCGTGCAGCGCTGCGGGAGAACCGGCACCGCGCCTATGAGGACTTCGCCGCCGTCGCCCAGGATCTGATGGACCGCGGCGTTACCTCCCGGGCGCATCTGGGCTGCACCGGCCGCAGCAACGGCGGGCTGCTGGTGGGAAACATGCTCACCTCTTATCCGCACCTGTTCGGCGCCGTATCCTGCGGTGTGCCGCTGCTGGACATGCGCCGCTACACCAAACTGTCCGCCGGCTACTCCTGGATCGCCGAATACGGTGATCCGGACGATCCGGAACAGTGGGAGTTCGTGAAGACCTTTTCGCCCTACCACCTGCTCAAGCAGGACGACTACTACCCGCCCGCGCTGATCTGGACCGCAACCAGTGATGACCGCGTGGGACCGGTGCAGGCCCGGAAGATGGCTGCCCGGATGAAGGCCCTGGGCGTGCCGAACGTGTGGTTCCACGAGGCCCTCGAGGGCGGCCATGCCGGAGCATCGGACAACCGCCAGGCTGCCCGGATGCATGCCATGTCCTACGAATTTCTGTGGGAGGCCCTGACCGGACGGCTGGGGTGAACCGGCGAGCCGCGAACCGGTGCACCGCCGCGTTCCGTTCCGTGACGTTTTGCTCTTACCCGTCCCTTATGGGTAGTCTTGTCAGGCTGGCAGCGGAAGCTACCAGGGCATTTGGAGACGTGCCAGAGCGGCCGAATGGGCTTCACTGCTAATGAAGTGTGGGCCTAAAGCCCACCGGGAGTTCAAATCTCCCCGTCTCCGCGCTAAGACCCCCGGGCAACCGGGGGTTTTTTTGTCCCCGGATCCGGACGTGTTCCCGTGCCCCGCACCACTTTCCCGGCTATGTTAGGGCCAGACAGCAGGCAGCTTCTTCGCTGCTGCTCCGCCAACTTTAGGGACCCTTCCATGGAAATGCGCTTACTGGGCCGCAGCGGCACCGTCGTCAGCACGTACGCACTCGGAACCATGACCTTCGGCAACGAATCCGATCAGCGGGTTTCGCATGATTTGTTGAACTCATTCGTGGAAGCCGGCGGCAACTTCATCGACACGGCGGACGTCTACACCGCCGGCACATCCGAGGAAATCATTGGCCACTGGCTCCAGGCCCGCCCCGAGGCGGCCCGGAATATCGTTCTGGCCACCAAGGGCAGGTTTCCGATGGGCGTGGGGCCAAACGATCTCGGAAACTCCCGCCGGCACCTGCGCACGGCGTTGGACGCCTCGCTCAAACGCCTCGGAGTGGACCACATCGACCTGTACCAGCTGCACGCCTGGGATCCGCTGACCCCGCTGGAGGAAAGCCTCGGCTTCCTGCAGGACGCCGTCACCGCCGGCAAGATCAGCTATTACGGGCTCTCCAACTTCACCGGCTGGCAGCTGACCAAGGCAGTGTTCACGGCGCGGACGCACGGCTGGAATGAGCCCGTAACCCTGCAGCCGCAGTACAACCTGCTGGAACGCGAAATCGAGTCCGAAGTGGTTCCCGCGGCGCTCGACGCCGGACTGGGCCTGCTGCCCTGGTCACCGCTCGCCGGCGGCTGGCTCACCGGAAAATACCGCCGCGAAGCGGTCCCCGCCGGCAAGACCAGGGTGGGCGACAACCCCGCCCGCCAGTTCCAGGGCTGGGACCTGCGCAGCAGCAACGACCGCACGTGGCAGATCCTTGACGCGCTAAAAGCCGTTGCTGCCGCCCACGGTGCAAGCTCGGCCCAGGTTGCCCTCGCGTGGCTTGCCGCGCAGCCGGGGGTCACTTCAGTGATTCTTGGCGCCCGCACCGTCGAACAGCTCACCGACAACCTGGGCGCGGCCTCGCTTCGGCTTTCCGATCCGGAGCTTCAGCGCCTCACCGACCTCAGCCGTCCGGCGGTGGGTAATTATCCGTACGGGGCCGACGGGCAGCACCAGAGGTCCCGGCCACTGGATTGAGCAGCTGGGACGGGCAGGTTGGGCAGCCGGGGCCGGATGCTGCTAGAAGTCTTCGGGCCTCAGGTTTTTGACCCACTTGCTGATCTCGTCTTCTTCCGGTGCGGCCGGCTTTTGCCGGCCGGTCCGCCCTGCTGGCCGGCCGGACCAGCGGCACTTTTCGACGAGGAAGTGTTGTCCGGGCCGGCGCCGGATGCCTGGGCGGCACCGGAACCGGAGCCGGCAGCGGCTGGTCCACCGGCAGCGGCTGGTCCGGCCGGAGCGGCTGGTCCGGCCGGACCAGCCGGGCCGGACGCCCTGCCGTCTTTACCCGCGCCGGAACCCTCGGCCCCGTTACTGCGGGACGCGGGAGTACCTTGACCTGCCTCATCGGAACCCGGTGAGGCGGGAGCCGGCGTGCCGGCGGCCCCTCCGGCCGGACGCGGCGGTTGGAACGGCTGGGGGTGCATGGCCAGGTTCTCCACGGCGGCGGCGGAGGCGCGCACCCCCAGCCCGGTGAACTGCGCATACAGTTTGACGGCCGCGATGGGGTGGCCCTGGGCGATGGCGGCGTACACCTGCTGGTGCTGGACGGCGTTGAGCTTGGCATTGGCTTCGCGGGCTGCCTCTGCCGACGTCCGCGCTCCGGCCGGTGCTGCTTTGGCGCCGGATGCTTTGCGCGGTGCCTTCTGCGGCTTTGCCGTACGCTGCCGGTCCTGCTCGGCGCCCTCCGCTCCGGCGGTCTCACCGGATGCGGAGTTTTTCCGGCGCTGGGCCCGGACCACCAGGAAATTGACCACGACAATGGCCACGACAAACAGAACAATCACCAGAAACTCCATACCTCGATCCTAGCTTCGCCCGCGGCACCCGCGCCTTTCCCCCGGTATATTGACGTGCAGCCCCGACCGCCGACCAACGGAGACGCCATGAGTTCCTTCCCTTCCCTGCGTTCGCTGCGGGTTCACGTTGCCGGAGGCATCGCGGAGGTTGAGCTCACCGGCCCCGGAAAAGGCAACGCCATGGGCCCGGATTTTTGGAAAGAGCTCCCGGAAGTTTTTGCTGCCCTCAGCGATGATGACAGTGTCCGCGCGGTCCTGCTGTTCGGTTCCGGCGGAAACTTCAGCTATGGCCTGGACCTGCCGGCCATGGCGCCTGTTTTTGCTCCGCTGCTTGCCGTCTGCGGAATGGACGCACGGCTCCGGGAGGATTTTCGGCGCAAGATCCGGGATATGCAGGAGGCGGTCAGCTCCCTGTCAAAGTGTTCCAAGCCGGTCATCGCAGCGGTGGACGGCTGGTGCATTGGAGGCGCAATTGATGTCATTACGGCCGCTGACATTCGCATTGCCGCGCCCACGGCCACCTTCAGCGTCCGTGAGGTCAAGGTCGCCATCGTTGCCGATTTGGGATCCCTCCAGCGGCTGCCCGGCATCATTGGCGAAGGCCCGGCCCGCCACCTCGCGCTGACCGGGGAAGACTTCGACGCCGGCCGGGCCCACCGCCTGGGCTTGGTTACGGAGGTGGCCGACGACGTCGTCGGCCGCGGCCGCGAGCTGGCAGCGGCGGTTGCCGCTAATCCTCCGCTCGTGGTCCAGGGCGTGAAGCACGTAATGAACCACGGCCGGGAACCCTCCGTCCAATCCGGGCTGGACTACGTTCAGGTGTGGAACGCGGCGTTCCTGGCCAGCCGCGACTTTAACGAGGCGGCCACGGCGTTTGCCGAACGCCGTCCCGCTGTCTTTACCGGAGACTGACGCCGGAGCACCCTGGTTTCAGGCCGGGCACAGCATGCCCACGCGTGGCCGGGACAGTGGCCGCGGGCGCTTAAGATAGTCGGGTGGCCGTTACCGATGAAGCAATCACCAAGATCAAGGAAATGCTCATCAGCGGGCAGCTGAGGGCCGGTGACCGGCTGCCGCCGGAGAATGAGCTGAGCGATCAGCTGGGTTTGTCCCGGAGCTCGCTGCGGGAAGCCGTCAAGGCCCTCGAACTGATCCGCGTCCTGGATGTTCGGCGCGGCGACGGCACCTACGTAACCAGCCTGGAGCCCGGACTGCTGACCGAAACCATGGGCTTCATGGTCGAGATTCATCAGGAATCATCCGCACCCGAACTCCTGGAAGTCCGGCGCATCCTGGAACCCGGCGCGGCCGCCCATGCCGCGGCCCGCATTAACGCCCGGGGACTGGCTGCACTTCAGACCTGTCTCGATGCCGTTCCCGCACAGGCAACGGCAGCCCAGCTGGCGGCCCACGACTTCGCCTTCCACTCACAGATCGCCCGGGCCTCCGGCAATCCTTATCTGGCGGGAATGCTGGATTCCCTTACCGGCAGCACGCTGCGGCTGCGCACCTGGCAGCGGATTATGGAAGCCGGGGCGGTATCCGCCGTCCTGGAAGAACATGCCGCCATCCTCGAGGCGCTGACGCTCGGCGACGCCGATCTGGCGCGCTCTTTGATGACGGTTCACGTGGCGTCCGCTGAACGCTGGCTGCGCCGGCCGCCCGCAGCGGTTCTCCAGCCTGCGGAGACTGCACCGGCGGGCCAGCCGCCTGCCGTGCGCGCTGTGGCGCGCACCAAAGTCCGCAAGCAGCCGCGGGCGCCCCGAACCCTTCCGGCGCGCACCCCGCCGCGGCGGGCCGCAGCGCCAGAGCCCCCGGCACCGGCTGGGAGGGCACCGGGAGCGTCTCCCGTGCAGAGCCGGCCCGCGCCGCAGATTGCTCGGATCGCTCCCGAGCCTGCCCTGTACGAACTGTTCGCTATGCCTTCAGCGCCAGCACAAAGGCAGCACGGAAGCCGCGCCGGCCTGCCTAAGTACCCGCCCTGCCTCGGTGATGGTCCAGCGGCTGTCGGCGAAGTCGTCCACCAGCAGAACCGGGCCGGGATTGGCGGCAAACCAGGCTGCTCCTTCTTCAGGGACCGCAAACTGGTCCCACACGGCGGCCAGCCGGAACGCACTGTTTCCGCCGGAACCCCCCGCCGGCCCGCCGTGCGGGAGCTCCAGCGCCCCCAAATACGGGATCCGGCCGAGGGAGGAGATGCCCTGGGCTAGAGAGCCGACCAACTGCGGACGTGACCGCGACGGAATGCTGACCACTGCAACCGGCCGTTCCTCCCAGCCCCATTGGGCGAGCACCTGCACGCAGCCCTTCAGCAGTGCGTCATCCGCTGCGGTGTCTCCGGCATCGGGAGCGAAAATCTCCCGCAGCCGTCCGCCCCAGCCGAGGTCCGTCAGGCGCGCCAGTGCCCGGCCGGTGGACAGGGCCGCGTCCGGTTTGATTTTTCCTTGACCGGCACGCCCAGCCGGTCCATGCCGGAGGGGTACATGCCGCGCGGGTCCACGTCCACTCCAACCCGGCTGAGCGCCTGGTCGGCATGATCGGTGGCTTCCACCGCCACATCGCCGGAGAACCAACGGCCGGCGCAGTTGTCGCAGCGCCCGCACGGCGCTGCAGCGGGATCGTCCAGCTGCAGGGACAGGAATTCCATCCGGCAATCCGTGGTGCTTTCATAGTCCAGCATGGCCTGCTGTTCTCGAACGCGGGCTGCCGAAATGCGCTCGTACCGCTCCCGGTCATAGCTCCACGGCTGCCCGGTGCCGCGCCAGCCGCCGGACACCCGTTCCACGGCGCCGTCCACCGCGAGGACCTTTAACAGGAGTTCCAGCGGGGAACGTTTCAGGTTCACCCGCGTTTCCAGGGCTCCGGTGGACATCACGGCCCCCGAAGCCAGTTCCGTCAGGACAGCGTTGGCCGGCCCCTCCGCGGGCATGGAGGAGGTGGCGAAGTACTCCCAAATGTCCTTGTCCTCGGTCCCGGGCAACAGCAGCACGTCGGCGCTGGGGGTGCCCCGGCCCGCCCGCCCCACCTGCTGGTAATACGCCACGGGAGAAGACGGAGCGCCCAAATGGACGACGAAGCCCAGGTCAGGCTTATCGAAGCCCATCCCAAGGGCGCTGGTGGCCACCAGTGCTTTCACCTCGTTGTTCTTCAATGCCGCTTCCGCTTGCTCCCGGTCCGCCGGGTCCGTGCGGCCGGTGTAGGCAAGCACGGGATGTCCGGCCTTCTGCAGCAGCCTCGCGGTGTCTTCGGCTGCGGATACCGTCAGGGCGTAAATAATGCCCGAACCGGGGAGCTCGTCGATGTGGGTCAGGAGCCAGCCGAGGCGGGCCTTGGGCGTGGGCAGCCGCAGCACTCCCAGGCGCAGGGACCGGCGTGCCAGCGCTCCGCGGATGGTGAAGACATCTTCGCCGCCGGAGGCCAGCTGCTCCTCGACGTCCTTTACCACCCGGGAATTGGCGGTGGCGGTGGTGGCGAGCACCGGCACCGAGGCCGGCAGCTGCTCGATCAGACTGCGGATACGGCGGTAGTCCGGGCGGAAGTCATGGCCCCAGTCCGAGATGCAGTGCGCTTCATCGATCACCAGGAGCCCGGAGCGGCGGATCAGTTCCGGCAGATGGGTTTCCCGGAAGCCGGGGTTATTGAGGCGTTCCGGGGAGACCAGCAGCACGTCCACTTCATCTGCTGCGAGCTTGGCCGAAATGTCCTGCCATTCCAGCTGGTTGGCGGAGTTGATCGCTACGGCACGGACACCTGCGCGGGCTGCGGCTGCCACCTGGTCCCGCATGAGGGCCAGGAGCGGCGACACGATCAGGGTCGGTCCGGCGCCACGGGCCCGCAGCAGCAGGCTCGCCACGAAGTACACAGCTGACTTGCCCCACCCGGTGCGCTGGACCACCAGCGCCCGCCGGCCGCCCGAAACCAGTGCCTCAATCGCTTCGTACTGCCCCTCGTGGAATTCGGCGGCCTCGTTGCCGACCAGCGCCCTGAGCAGGCCGGTGGCTTCGATCCGAAGCGCGGGGTCCGCCCCTGCGGGACCTCCGGTGGGAGCGCCGTCATTAACCTGCGCTGCTTCCGGCTCGGAGGACGGAGAATTTGGGGTGTCATGCTGGAATTCCATACCTTCCACTATTCCAGCCGCCGCTGACGATTTCCTCCAGGACGGCAAACCCCTGTGGAGACCGGCGGCTCCGCGGACGGCCTGTGGATGCCCGCGGTTTGCCGGGCCTGCGGCGGATATCCGGAGGCCGAAAGCCGGGGGATGGAAAACTGGCCTATAGACTGTCCGGGTGACTAGTGCATTCGATCTTTCCGCGTCCTTTAAGGCCTATGACGTCCGCGGCGTCGTCGGCGAGACCATCACCCCGCAGATCGTCAAAGCAGTCGGCGCCGCTTTTGTCGACGTGCTTGACCTTGCCGGTTCGACGGTGCTGGTGGGCGGCGACATGCGTCCGTCCTCCCCCGAGTTCATCAAGGACTTTGCGGCGGGAGTCACCATGCGCGGCGCCGACGTGCTCCTGCTGGACCTCATCTCCACTGACGAGCTCTACTACGCCTGCGGCGCCTGAATGCCGCCGGAGTGACGTTTACGGCAAGCCACAATCCGGCGCAGTACAACGGCATCAAGATGTCCAAGGCCGGAGCAGTCCCCATCTCCTCCGAAACCGGGCTCCACGAAATCCAGGCCCTGGCCGAGCAGTACCTGAACGAGGGCGCCATCCCCGCGGTGAAGACGCCGGGCCGGATCAGCGTCCGCGACATCCTCCGGGACTACTCCGAGTACCTGCGCAGCCTCGTGGACCTCCGCGGCATCCGTCCGCTGAAGGTCGTGGTCGACGCCGGCAACGGCATGGCCGGCTTGACCACCCCGGCGGTCCTTGGCGACACGATGCTGCCGGCCCTTCCGCTGGAAATTGTCGACCTGTACTTCGAGCTGGACGGGTCCTTCCCGAACCATCCGGCCAACCCGCTCGAACCGGAAAACCTGCGCGACCTGCAGGCAGCCGTCGTCGAGCACGGCGCGGATCTGGGCCTGGCATTCGACGGCGACGCCGACCGCTGCTTCGTGATCGATGAAAAGGGTGACCCGGTCAGCCCCTCGGCGATTACGGCGCTCGTCGCCCGCCGCGAGATTGCGCGGGCCAAGGCTGCCGGCGAACCCACGCCGGTCATCATCCACAACCTCATTACCTCCCGTGCCGTTCCCGAACTGGTGGAGGCCGACGGCGGCCGCGCCGTCCGCACCCGTGTTGGCCATTCCTTCATCAAGGCCCAGATGGCGGAGGAAGGCGCCGTGTTCGGCGGCGAGCACTCCGCGCACTACTACTTCCGCGACTTCTACAACGCTGACACCGGCATGCTCGCAGCCATGCACGTCCTCGCCGCGCTGGGAGAACAGAGCCTGCCGCTCTCGGACCTCGCCCGCGAATACGAGCCGTACTTTTCCTCCGGCGAGATCAACTCCGAACTCTCGGACGTTCCGGCGGCCGTTGCCCGGGTCCGGAGCGAATTCGAGCGCGGCGGCGTCACCGTGGACGCGCTGGACGGATTGACTTTCACCTCGGATGACGGACAGTGGTGGTTTAACCTCCGCGCGTCGAACACAGAACCCTTCCTTCGGCTCAACGCCGAAGCCGAAGACCTCCCCACCATGGTGCGGGTCCGCGACCGCGTACTTGAACTAGTTAGGAACTAAACCCAATGGCTGATGTTGAACTGAACGGCGCAGAGCCCTCCGCCCAGGTCCAGGAGGACCTGAATTCCCTGCTCGGCACCGCGCTGGGCGTCGCGCAGGAGCAGCTTGAGGCGCAGGGCGCTTTCCTGCCGGCCGCCCTGGTTGTGCAGAACGACGGCGAGCTGCGGATGATTGCCGTTGCACCCGAGGAAAGCGACGAAGACCTCGACGCCGACGCCATGATCGATGACATTTACCAGGTGCTGGGTGAGCAGAAGGCGGACAACCGTGCCGCTGCCGTGTTCTCAGACATCCACCTGCCGGATGAGGCGACGGACGCCATCCACGTAGTGGCTGAGCACTCCGAGGGTGTCTGCATTTCAGCGATCCAGACCTACTCCGAAACCGACGGCTCCTGGACCTTCAATGAACCGCAGTGGGAGTCCGGCGACCGGCTCGTCTGGGGAACCGACGAGGCTGCCGACGAGGCCTAAACGCCCCGCACGCCGAAAAAGGCCGGCGGTACCGCGCATCTGCGCAGTACCGCCGGCCTTTTCTTGCTTTAGTACCGGCTGGCTTGATTTAGTACCGGCCCTTAGGCGGCCGCAAAACGCTCCTTGAGCGTCTGCAGCTCGGCCACCAGGTCCTCCGGCAGGGACTCACCGAACCGGGCATACCACTCCTCGATGCCGGCGAGCTCCTTTTTCCATTCCTCGGGGTCGACGCGGACGGCGGCGTCCACGTCCGCCGGGCTCATGTCCAGGCCGCTCAGGTCCAGGGACTCTCCGGTGGGCACGTATCCGATCGGCGTTTCCACGGCGTCGGCGGTTCCTTCGATCCGCTCGATGACCCACTTGAGCACGCGGGAGTTGTCGCCGAACCCGGGCCAGGCGAAGCCGCCGTGAGCCGTGCGACGGAACCAGTTCACCAGGAAGATCTTGGGCAGCGTCTCCTGGTTGGCCTTGCCGCTGAGGGTAATCCAGTGCCGCAGGTAGTCGCCGGCGTCGTAGCCCATGAACGGAAGCATGGCCATCGGATCGCGGCGCACCACGCCCACCTGGCCGGCTGCGGCCGCAGTGGTCTCCGAGGACAGCGTGGAGCCCATGAAAATGCCGTTGGTCCAGTCGCGGGACTGCGTGACCAGGGGCACCGTGGTTTTGCGCCGGCCGCCGAAGAGGATGGCGGAAACCGGAACACCGTCCGGGGAATGGTATTCCTCGGCCAGCATGTCGATTTGGTCGATCGGCGTGCAGAAGCGGGAGTTCGGGTGCGCGGCGGGATGCCCGGCCTCCGGCGTCCACTCGTTGCCGAGCCAGTCGGTCAGGTGTGCGGGAGCCTCATCCGTCATGCCCTCCCACCAGACGCCGCCGGTGTCGGTCAGCGCCACGTTGGTGAAGATGGAATTGCCCTTGGCGATGGCACGCATCGCGTTGGGGTTGGTGCTCCAGCCGGTGCCGGGAGCGACGCCGAACAGGCCCGCCTCCGGGTTGGTGGCGCGCAGTTCGCCGTTGTGCCCGAAACGCATCCAGGTGATGTCGTCACCGAGGGTCTCGACCTTCCAGCCCTCAATGGTGGGATCCAGCAGCGCGAGGTTGGTCTTTCCGCAGGCGGACGGGAAGGCCGCTGCGACGAAGTAATCCTTCTTTTCCGGGCTGGTGAGCTTCAGGATCAGCATGTGCTCGGCGAGCCAGCCCTCATCGCGGGCCATGATCGAGGCGATGCGCAGGGCGTAGCATTTCTTGCCCAGCAGGGCGTTGCCGCCGTAGCCGGAGCCGTAGGACCAGATGGAGCGGTCTTCGGGGAAGTGCACAATCCACTTTTCGTCGCTGCAGGGCCAGGCGACGTCGGTGTCGCCCTCGGCCAGCGGTGCTCCGACGGAATGCAGTGCGGGCACGAAGAACGCGTCCAGCTCTTCCATCTTGCGCAGAACATCGGTGCCGATGCGGGCCATGATCCGCATCGAGGCGACCACGTAGGCGCTGTCGGTGATTTCGACGCCGAACTTGGGATCCTCGGCTTCGAGGTGACCCATCACGAAGGGAATGACGTACATGGTGCGTCCGCGCATGGAGCCGGAGAACAGGCCGTCCAGCTTGGCCCGCATCTGCGACGGTTCCATCCAGTTGTTGGTGAAACCTGCGTCATGCTTTTTCTCGGAGCAGATGAAGGTCTGCTCCTCGACGCGTGCCACGTCCTTGGGATCGGAGAACGCCGCGAAGGAGTTCGGGAACTCTTCGGGGTTCAGCCGGACCAGGGTTCCGGCGTCGACCAGTTCATCGGTCAGCCGCTTGTTTTCCGCCTCGGATCCGTCGACCCAGTACACGCGGTCGGGCTGCGTCAGCTCGGCTACCTGCTGAACCCAGGCCAGCAGGGCCTCGTGGGTGGTCGGGGCTCCCATGGAGGCCTCCGGTGTATTGCTGTCCAAATGGCTCGGAGCAGCGTTTTTGCCGCTCTCATCGAGAACTAGCTGACGCGCGTCATCGCCCATGACTCTTCCCTTCGTTGGGTCAGTGGTGTGATTGGAATGCTAGTTGTCGGCGTGCCGGCGGCTGCGGCTGGAAAGGTAGTACCTATAATGGCGGTCATGCGCTGTTTGCCTAGAATTCAACAAACTCGTGCGGCCCGGAACACGCTGATGTGACAAACGTCATATAGACCGGTCTAGTTGTCGGACGTCACGTCCGGCGATTAGGCAGCTCTCAGAAACTGGGCTATAGTTATTTACGGCCAAACAGCCACGGACAAACTTTGACGGAAAGCCTGAACGGGCTGGAACTTCAAAAATAATCCAAATGCGTGCGTAGCTCAACGGATAGAGCATCTGACTACGGATCAGAAGGTTGGGGGTTCGAATCCCTTCGCGCGCACCGGTAAAACCCGGTCTGAACAGTAGAAATACTGGTCAGACCGGGTTTTTCTTGCCCTGGAGACGCCCGGGGCCCACTGATCCGAGCTTCTTCCCCGCTTCTTCCCCGGGTTCCGCCGCCCCTTAGCGCGCCAGCTTCCGGAGGTCGACGGCGGGGTCCGCCAGCAGAGTGGGGTCCACCGGGATCCGGCGGTCGATGATGCGGCGCGCCGCCCGGACGGTGAAACCGCCGTCGATGGCGGCACATCCTGCCATCCGTCCGTACTCATCCAGCAGGAAAGCTGCGGCGGGCAGGCCGTCCTTTTCCCGGATGACCATGAGGCCCGCCCCCGCCATCGACCCCGCGCCCTCCACGCGGACTCCGTGCCGGTCGGACCAGAACCACGGGGCGCCGTGGACGGGCAGCTCCTGGCCCAGCAGTGCAGCAGCGGCCGTCGCGCCGGTGTTCCGCGCATGTTCCCAGTGTTCGGCCCGGCGCAGGAGCGTTCCGTCGGGCAGCCGGACGCGGGCGGCATCGCCGACGGCGTAGATCTTCGGGTGACTGGTGCGCTGGTGTCCGTCCACCAGGATGCCGTTGTCCGTGTCCAGGCCCGCAGCAGCGGCCAGGCCCGTTTCCGGCACGGCGCCGATCCCCGCCAGCACCAGGTCCGCATGGACGGCGGAGCCGTCCGCCAGGGTAATGCAGTGCTCCTGCCCCTCTGCCGTGACGGCCGCAGGGAACCCGGTCAGGACCCGGATCCCGCGCTCCCCATGCATCCGGTGCAGCCGGCGCGCCAATGCGGGCCCCACAGCTGGCACCAGCGGCGGATTAACCGGATCGATCAGCGTGATCTCCGCTCCGAGCGCCAGCGCTGCTGATGCGGTCTCGGCTCCAATCAGCCCCGCACCCATAACGGCCAGCCGCACGCCGGGGAAAGCCGCTTCCGCAGCGCGTCCGCATCACCGCGGTTCCTCAAGGCGAGCACCGTTTCCAGCTCACCGCCGGGAATATCAGGTTTGCGGGCGGCGGCACCGGTGGCCAGCACTATCCTGTCGGCAGCCAGTTCCCGCCCGTCTTCCAGCAGCACAAGCCCCTCGTCCGGATTCAGGGCTGCTGCCCGCGCGCTGACGACCTCGATGCCCTGCCCCAGGAACCAGTCCGCTCCGGCCAGCAGGATCTGCTCCCTGCTGCGGGTGCCGAGCAGGTAGTCCTTGCTCAGCGGAGGGCGGTCATAGGGCAGACCCTCCGGATCGATGATGCTCAGCCGTCCGCCGAAGCCGCGGGCGCGCAGCTCACGGGCCGTGGCAAATCCCGCCACGCCCCCGCCTGCAATGAGGACGGATTCAAGGGCCATAATTTTGTTCCTAGCTAACGCAGTGGGCAGTCCTACCAGCCTAGGTGCTGACCTCCCCGTTTCCCGCGGCGGCCGCCCCACCCGCCTCCCGCCGGCGCCCCGCGGAAGGGTTTCGCATTCCCGCCCCGCGTGCCAAGCTCTGTGCATGACTGAACAGGACGGCACGGAACCGGACAGCACCGGAAATGGCAGCACAGGACACAGGGAGGCCGGGCGCCGGGACGCGGATGACACATCACGCCCGCGGCGCCTGGAGACCGACGTCGTCGTCCTGGGCGGAGGTGCGGTGGGTGAGAACGCCGCGGACCGGGTGGTGCAGGACGGACTTGAGGCAGTGCTCGTGGAGCCTGCCCTGATCGGCGGCGAATGTTCCTACTGGGCCTGCATGCCGTCCAAAGCACTGCTGCGGCCCGGAACTGCACTAGCTGCCGCGAGATCCGTGGCCGGCTCCCGCGAGGCTGGGACCGGAATGCTGGATGCGCAGGCAGTGCTCGACCGCCGGAACAGCTTCACTTCCCACTGGAACGATTCCAGCCAGGCGGAATGGGTGGAGGGCGCCGGCATTGGGCTGGTGCGCGGCCGGGGCAGGCTGACCGGTCCCCGCGAGGTGACTGTTGACTACGACGACGCCGGCACCACCACCATCGTTGCCCGCCGCGCCGTCGTGCTCGCCACCGGTTCCGTCCCTACTCCGCCTCCGCTGAAGGGCCTGGACGGGGTCGAATATTGGGGCACCCGGGAGGCGACCTCGGCGCAGGAGGTGCCGCCGCGGCTGATCGTGTTTGGCGGCGGAGTCTCCGGCACCGAGCTCGCGCAGGCGTGGGCACGGCTGGGGTCCCGGGTGACCCTGGTGGCCCGGCACGACATCCTGGACTCCTATCCGGAGCAGGCCCGCGAGCTGGTCAAGGCGGGCCTGGTGTCCGACGGCGTGGATGTGCGCACGTTTACCGCAGCGGATTTTGTGCGCGGCACGGCTGACGGTGGCGTGGAATTGTGCCTGCAGGACGGTTCGGTGCTTTCCGCTGACCGGCTGCTGGTCTCCACCGGGCGGGCGCCGGCCCTGGCTCATCTGGGGCTGGAAGAACTGGGCCTGGAGGAACTGGACATGGACAGCGGGCGGCTGGAGTCGGACGACTCGGGCCTCGTGCGGGGCACTGACTGGCTTTATGTGGTGGGGGACGCTGCGGGAAAGGTGCTGCTGACCCACCAGGGCAAGTACGAGGCACGTGCCGCGGGTGCGGCGATATCGGCCCGTGCCCGCGGAGAGCTGGCTCCCGCCGCGGCTCCACGGGCCTGGAGCCGGGAAGCGTCGACGGCGAACCATGTCGCCGTGCCGCAGGTGGTCTTCACCGATCCGGAAATCGCCATGGTCGGCCGGACTGCGGAGCAGGCCCGGGCCGGCGGCGTCAATGTTTCGGAGACCTCGCTGGAGCTCTCGGTTGCCGGTTCATCGCTGTATGCCGACGATTACCGCGGCTGGGCGCAGATGGTGGTGGACGAAGACCGCAGGGTGGTTGTGGGCATGACCTTTGCCGGTCCCGGAGTCTCCGAGCTCCTGCATGCGGCGACCATTGCCATTACCGGCGAAGTGCCGCTGGAACGGCTGTGGCACGCCGTTCCCTCGTACCCCACGATTAGCGAGATCTGGCTGCGGCTGCTGGAGAAATACGGACTGTGAGTCCGGCACGGCCTGCGAACGGCCCCGGCGCCGGTTAGGCCGCTCCGTCAGGCCCGCCGGACGATGAAGTCTGTGATCCAGGCATCCCGCCCGTCGAGTTCGGCCCACGGTTTGGCCGATTCCATGACGGTCAGCCCGGACGTGGGATAGTCGGTGGCCATCTCCATTACCGCGTCCTCGTTCGACTCCACGGAGGCCAGCCGCATCGCGAGGTCCTGCACGCCCGGAAGATGGGTGATCACCAGCAGGCTGGTCACCGTTTCCGGAACATTGTTGATCACGCTGAGGATCTGCGCTGCGGCGGCGTTGTACAGGCTGTCTTCCAGCTTGGGGTTGGCCCCTTGTCGCCCAGCTCCTCGCAGATCCAGGTGCAGGTCTGCCGGGTGCGGAGGGCGGACGAACACAGGATGAAATCCGGAATGGAGTTGTTTTCCACCATCCACCGTCCGGCCAGCGGGGCGTCCCGGTGGCCGCGGCTGGACAGCGGCCGTTCGTGGTCGGAGACGTCCCGGGCCAAGCCGCCTTCGCGTGCCGCAGGAGCATCAGCTTTTTCAGGTGGTGGCCGCTCATGGGCCCAGTCTATCGGCGGTGCCGGCACCCGGTTTCCGGGCGCGGCACCGCCGATCCGTCAGATGCTGTATTCGGGCGCTGCCCAGACCACAACCTCGGGGTGCTCGTAAAAGCGGTACCCCTGACCGCGGACGGTCCGTACAGTGTTTGCCAGCCGGCCGAGCTTGGACCGCAGCCGCCGGATGTGGACGTCAATGGTCCGTTCGTTCGGCACTTCTTCGGCGTTGCGCCACAGTCCGGCCAGGAGCTCTTCGCGGCCCACGGTCCTCGCGGCGTTCTCCACCAGGTAATTGAGCAGCTCGAATTCCTTGAAGGTCAGGTTCAGGGTGTCGCCGTCAAGGTGCACTTCCCGGCGGGAAAGATCGATCAGAACTCCGGACGGGCGCGGAGCGCTCTGCGCCTGCACCGGTGCCGAAGCTTCCGGCCGGGGGCGGCGCTGGGCGGTGGGATCGCCCAGCGCCTGGCGGACGACGTCGATATCGGCTCCCGGGGCCTCTGCCGGTGCCAGCGCTACGGCTGCGTGGCTTTGCGCGCCGGGGCAGAGCGACTGAATGTAGGCACGGACTTCCTGGGCCAGTTTCGTCAGGGATGTTCCGTTGGCCGCTGCCGTGTCTTCATCGAGTCCGACATAGATGACGAACCCGCGGGCAACCGTGTCGTTGCTGACGGACTGGGGGCCGGGAATCCCGTTGGGCGTGACAACAGCCGTTGGCGCCGTCATGGGCGATGCGTCGCTGGCCTGGACTACCGGCTGCAGCGGCCGGGCCAACTGCTGACCAAACCCCTGAATCCCGTATTGGGCTCCGTACGTCGCACCGCCATACGGGCGGGGAAAGTCCCCTGCTGCACCCGGCTGAACGGCACCGGCCCGGTTCTGCGCATTGCGCAGTGAAATGTGTACGTACCCTGATGCTACTGACATGTTGCAACCTCAATGTGAATGACCGTCATCACGCTCGAATGCTGGGGGTGTGCCCGGGTCGAGATGGCGCAGTTTTCGCCCGTCGTTGGGCCTGAGTGGTGCCTGAGAAATGGGGGTGGGTAACTCAGGCGTGCATTCGACAACAGCACGTCTTCCCGCCGGCGGGGCCGGTGGGAAGGACTGCGACAGGTGCTGCCGTGTGGATGTTCACATTACGGATTATTGCATGTAACAAAGGCGTACACGCAAGTAATAATGCGGATGTTGTCTCACCATGCGGACGGAAACGCAGTAAAAGTGATGCACCTCACAGGATGCGGCGGAAAAATACGTCCCGGGACCACCCCGCGGTCAGCGCCCGGGAAGTTCGGGATTTCCGGCACGGTACGGGCGTGCAAACCCCGCAGGTGTCGGCTAATTCGACGCCGCGGGCACGAAAAAGCACCCGTCGGTAAGTAATCTTACAAACAGGTGCGAGTCAAGCACTGCGAGAGGTGTCCACATACTGGACACCTCTCTTGTTTTTCGGCGGATCTAGTCGACGACGCCGTACAGCCGGTCGCCGGCGTCACCCAGGCCGGGAACGATGTAGGACTTTTCGTCCAGCCGCTCATCAATCGAGGCCAGCACGATGGTGACGTTAGCGTCGGCCAATTCCTGCTCCAGGATTTCCAGCCCCTCGGGGGCGGCCAGCAGGCAGATGCACGTAATGTCTGCGGCGCCGCGCTTGAACAGGAATTTGATGGCCTCGCGGAGGGTCCCGCCGGTGGCCAGCATGGGGTCCAAAACAAAGACCTGGCGTCCGGTGAGGTCATCCGGAAGCCGCTCGGCATAAGTAATCGCCTCGAGGGTTTCCTCATTGCGGGCCATGCCCAGGAATCCGACCTCGGCGGTGGGAACCAGACGGGTCATGCCTTCAAGCATGCCCAAGCCGGCGCGGAGGATCGGAACCACCAGCGGGGTGGGCTTGACCAGGCCCGTGCCTACCGCTGACGTGACCGGAGTCTCGATCTGTACGGGCTCAACGCGAACGTTGCGGGTGGCTTCATAAGCCAAAAGAGTGACGAGTTCTTCCGTGAGCTGTCGAAACACCGGCGAGGGGGTGTTTTTATCCCGGAGAACGGTGAGTTTGTGGGCAACAAGGGGGTGATCCACTACAAGTACGCGCATGCTTCAAAACTACCATTCCGGAGGGGCCGCCCCCCTCTGCGGCAGCCCTGCCCGCCGGCGGCGGCGAACTGCGGGAAGACGTGGGGATCTGCGGGAAGATAGGACCATGATGCCCCCTACAGCGCAGCATGAAGCGTGGATGGACCTTGCCCTTGCCGAGGCCCGCACAGCCCTCTCCACCGGGGACGTGCCGATCGGCGCCGTCGTTATTGGTCCGGACGGGACCGTCATTGGCACCGGACGCAACGAACGTGAGGCTAGCGGTGACCCCACAGCGCACGCGGAAGTGGTGGCCATCCGCCAGGCCGCAGCCGCTGTGGGCGAATGGCGGCTCGAAGGATGCACCCTGGTGGTAACCCTCGAGCCCTGTGCCATGTGCGCCGGCGCGATTGTGCTGGCGCGGATTCCGCGGGTGGTGTTCGGTGCCTGGGATGAGAAGGCCGGAGCATCCGGTTCGGTTTTCGACATTCTCCGCGAACGCCGGCTGAACCATTGGGTGGAGGTCTTTCCCGAGGCCCGGGAGGCGGAGTGCGCGAAGCTGCTTACTGACTTTTTCGGCTCTCGGCGATCAGGCTGACAGCTGCGGGATTCATACGTAGGCTTACTAATTCAGACCCCGAATCCAAGGAGTTTCTCAATGAGTGCAGATCAGGACGGACTGGATACAGTCGTCAAAATCCTCGAACACGCCAAGATTGCGCAGCTGACCACAGTGGATGCCAGAGGTCATCTGGTGAGCCGTCCGCTGGAGCTGCAGGAAACGGATTCCGAGGGAAACCTCTGGTTCTTCACGCAGGACCCTCCCCCAAAGCTGACGAGATTCGCATGAATCCCAACGTGAACGTCTCCGTTCATGACTCCAAGGGCTACCTCTCCATCAGCGGCACGGCGTCCATCACCAAGGACGAGGCCAAGATCGAAGAACTGTGGAAGACATCGGCAGCCGCCTGGTTTGAAGCGGGCCGCGAGGATCCCTCCATCGCCCTGATCAAGGTCGACTCGGACACGGCCGAATACTGGGCCTCCGACGAACCCCGGGTGGCCAGCATGTTCAAGATCGCGAAGAGCGCCGTCACCGGGGACACCCCCAACATCGGCAGGAACGACGTCGTCGACCTCTAGTTCCTCCCCCTGCCGAAGGCGTGGAACCGGCCGTTTTGGGACCCGGCGCTTTAGCCGGTAAGGTTGACGCGTTGGTGACGTGTCCGAGCGGCCGAAGGTGCAACACTCGAAATGTTGTTTGGTGAAAGCCAACGTGGGTTCAAATCCCACCGTCACCGCCAACTGAAAAAGACCCCGCTTCCCTTGTAAATCAAGGGAAGCGGGGTCTTTTGCTTTGCCGAGAGCAGGTCCAGCGGTCTCGCAGCAGTAACCGATGTCAGGTGTAGAAGAAGCGCACGGCATGGAAGAAGACCGGTGCCGCAAAGCAGAGCGAGTCCAGGCGGTCCATGATGCCGCCGTGACCGGGGATGGTGGAGCCGAAGTCCTTGATGCCGCGGTCGCGCTTGATGGCGGACATCACCAGCCCTCCGGCGAAGCCCATCACGCAGGAGATGAAAGCCAGGAGCGCGGCCATCAACGGGGTGAACGGTGTGACCCACCATAGGGCAGCCCCCAGGGCGGTGGCCGAAAGCACTCCCCCGATGAACCCTTCCCAGGTCTTGTTGGGACTCACGCTCGGCGCGATCGGGTGCTTCCCGAGCGTCTTGCCCCACACGTACTGCAGCACATCGGATCCCTGTACCACGATCAGCAGGAACAGCAGCAGCTGCGCGCCGGTAGCCCCGCCGGTCCCGGGCGCCGAACCTTCGGCCGCATCCCGGCCTGCCTCCATGGCTACGGGAAGCTGCAGGAGCGCCGGGGCGTAACTCAAGGCATAGACGCACACCATCAGCGCCCACTGAATGGCCGCGGTCCGCTGCAGAAACCCGGTGGTCTGCCCGGCGAGTGCATTGCGCGCCGGCAGGAAGAGGAAGGCATACACCGGGATGAAGACACTGAACATGCCGTACCAGTGTTCCCACAGGAACCAGTAGTGCACCGCGGGGATGATGAACACCAGCCACACGAGCACTTTGTGGTCGCCGCGGCCGGTCGGTGAGATGGTGATGAACTCGCGCAGCGCCAGAAGCGACAGCAGCAGGAACAGCACAATCGTCACCGTCTCGCCGGCTGCCAGGACAGCGCCTATCAGGGCGACCATCAACCACCACGCGTTGATGCGCTGCTTCAGGTTCACAATGGTGCCCGTGGTGCCCAAGCGGCGGCCCAGAAGCCACGCGATCACGGTGGCTAACACCAGAACAACGACGACGCCGCCGAGGAGTTTCAGCGACGACGCGTCCAGCAAACCCAGTTCCCAGCCGCTCACAGGTCGTCCTGCCGGGCCTGGCTGTGAGAGTCCGGGACGCCGTCGTCCTGTCCAGGGGTATCTGTGGATTGCGGGCCTTGATGCTTAGCCAGGCTTTCCACGAGAACCTCCCGGGCGCGGGCCAGGAACGTCTGCCTGTCCTCATCAGGATCAAGGTGAAGGGGCTCGCCGAAGATGACAGTCGAGAGGTGCGGCACCGGGATCACCTCACCTTTGGGCAGGATCCGTCCCAGGTTGGCGAGCGTCACGGGGACCACCGGCACCTCGGGGTGGAGACGGGCCAGTTTGTAGAGTCCGCCGTGAAACGCGGCGATCGTGTCACCGTCGCCGCGGGTGCCTTCAGGGAAGATAATCAGCGAGTCCCCCGCGGCCAGCACCTCAGCCATGCCCTCCACCTGGCCCTTGGGGCTGACCCCCGAGTCAGACGTGCGCTGCCGGCGGCTGCTGGAGCCGTGGCGTTCGACCAAATAGGCGTTGAAGATTTGTTCGGCAAAAGCCTTACGCACCCCCGCGCCCCAATAGTCCTGGGCGGCCACGGGGCGGGCACGTTGCTGAAGCTCTGCCGGCAGCGCGGCCCAAATGGTGAGAAAGTCCAAATGGCTCGAATGGTTCGCATAATAGATGGCCTGCCCGGGTAGATCCAGTACAGATTCTCCAGCGGCAGTCACCACGCGCGCACCGGCGAAGGCGCTGATGAGTTTCGCGAGGCTGCGCCGGGAGGCCCTGCCGACGTTCATGCCGGCATGTCCCTGCTGCGGGCTCGCAGCGCTGCGCTGACACGGCGCAACCGGCGGGTGCAGGTGAGCAGGGAGCCCAGCGCGATGAGCGCCAGCGTCACGAACAGCGCGCTCCCTTCCGACCAGGGAAGCCACGGTTCGGCGACGCTTACCAGGACGCCGATCATCAGCAACCACATGCGGTGCGGCTTGGCCAAGGGCCCGTCGAAGAAGTTTCCCGTGCCAAGGGATGCGCCGAGGCAGCGGATGTAGGCGGTGAGTACGGCGAGTATCGCTGCAAGGAATCCCAGCGTCACCCCGAAATCGACCCCGCCGGCGGTCACCAGCCCGGCAACGGCAATGCCAGCTGCCCCCAGGAACAGCACGTCGGAGATCCGATCAGGCAATTCATTGTAGATATCGCCCACCGGTGAACTCATGCCCTTTTCTACGGCGAGCATTCCGTCGAGCATGTTCAACAGCAACCGCAGCGGTATACAAAAAGCAGCCGCGGCCAGAAGGACAGCACGAATGATCGCGTCGTCGACATGCGCCGACGAAATAAGCGCAGCGGCGCCGATTGCGGCGAACACCACTGAACCGAATGAGATTTGATTGGGGGTGAGTTTCGCCGCCGCAAGAATATCTGCAGATTTTGCCGCCCACCGGCTGCTGCGCTGCGGAATTTCCCGTCTGTCCGTTCCGTGGCTCATATGGAGTTTCCGTTCATTTGGCCCTTTGCCGTAGCTCATACGCTAATGCGAACCGCGGGGCGGAACCGGCAGCAACCCGCGATCAATCCCGTGATTCCACTTCACCATTCATTACAGTGTAATCATGAGAGCCCGGCGCAATTCAGCATTCCAGAACACCCTGCGGGACCACGCAATCGCGGGCGCCTGGGGCTTTGCCGAAGCGACGTTCTTCTTTGTTGTCCCCGATGTGTGGACATCCCGGGTGGGGCTGCGCCGGCCGAAACGCGCGCTCGGCACCACGGTCTCCGCCCTTGGCGGCGCAATGGCCGGAGGGACAGTGACCTACTGGTGGGGCCGCACGGTCGCCGCAAACACCTCGCGTAAAGCGTTGGTGAAAGTTCCGGCAGTCACGGACGCCATGATCAGCGGGGTGGAGCAGGAGATCGCCGAGTCCGGGGCCGCTTCTTTGCTGCGGGGCCCCTCCGCGGTGTCCCGTACAAGCTCTACGCGCGGGCGGCCGGCTTGCAGCGGACCCCGCTCGTGGCGTTTCTTGCCTGGAGCGTGCCTGGCCGAATGGTCCGGTTCGTGGTGGTGACAGCGGCAGTATCCGGGATTGCGGCTACGGTTCGCCGCGGGTTCCCTGAAATCCCTGAACGGCTCGCCTCGAGTGTGTTCTGGATTTGCTGGGGTGCGTTCTACTCGGTATTCATTCCACTGGCGTCGCGTCGCGGATCGACCCAGCAATCTGCCGGGCCTTTATATTGAGCGCTCCGGCGACTTTGAACACTGAGACCGGACAGCCGTTACTGCGGCTGTTCCTCGGGCGCGGTCTGCCGGCTCTCACTCATATTATTTGTTGATGCCGCCGATACGGATTGTGTGCACCGCATCAATCAGCAGGTAAGTAAACCGGAATCCTTTGAAATCCCACCGTGACCGCCATATGAGAAAGACCCCGGTTACCGTGTCAACAAAGGGCGGGTTCTAGGGGTCGTGTCAACAAAGGGAACCGGGGTCTTTCGTTTTGTCATGCGGCACTGGAGCTATCGTGCGGCGTCTTCTTGCGGCGCTTCGGGACGGACCGGCCAGCGGCCGGTGGCATGGTGAAAATCCATGGCGCGAAGTGCGGGCGTCAGGTCGAAGGTATTGATGTTCAGACTGAGTTTGGTCCCGTCGGTGAATCTCATCGTTAGGAACCGCTGGCCTTTTGCGGTGCTGACCCGGTAGCGGCCAATATCGCTGTAGGCACGGACATGCTCCTTGCCGAACACGCTGCGGAAAGCGATCTCATAGGTGCGGGGAGCCACGTAGAAGTTGCAGTAGGCACCCACAAGAGCCAGGCCGGCGGCCATGATGGCCACCGGCGCAATGCGGGCACCGAGCGCGGCGTCCGGAGAGGTGAAGGCAGCCAAACCCGTCAGGAGTCCCGCAGACGCGACCAGCCAGCCGATTATCGCCACAATTTTGGGCATGCGGATGCGTTCGGCATCGGCCGGGGAACGGTTGGGATGTTTACGTGCCCACCCGGCCAGCGCGGCAAGTGCCAGGACGATGAATGTCGTGATGCCGATTCGAAGGAACAGCGCTAATGACATTGTGGGGTTGCCTATCTAACCGGAAGTGTACGCACGGAGAGTATATTCCGCGCCCGGCTCCCTGTTCCCAGGATTACCCCGGGGGCATATTCTGGGGCCGCAGACCGGCAACCACGGATTGCCGGCATACCCGACGGAGCCGCAATGTCTGTGCGTATCCTCAGAGCAGATGGACCTGCTGAAGAACTGGATGACACCGAAGAGCTGAAATATGCGTACCAGGTGACCCGTGGAGGGAGCCTCGTCATCCTCGAATCGGCCGACGAGCGACGGTGGCTGGTGCGGAAGGAAATCTCATCGCCGCGCTGGAACGAGGTCTCCGGCCGGCGCTACATCGGTGACACCGGAATCATGGGAGGAGTGGAAGGCGGCAAAGCCGAGGGCCGTCCCAAGACAAAGCTCCCTCCGCACCGGGTGTAGCCGTCCTGCCGGGCCTGTCCGTGAACTTCGGCTCTAGTCCACGAAGTGGGTCTTCGGCTCCTGCTGGCTGACGGAAGCAACGACTGCAGCAGCCACATCACGCAGCTTCATATTCCTGGCGCTGGAGGCTGCCCTGAGAATACCCACGGCAGCGTCCTGGCCGCACCGGTTCTGGGCCATGATGATGCCGATGGCAAGGTCGATGGTGGTTCGGGAGGCCATAGCCGCCTTGAGATTCTCGCGGCCCTCGGCCAACTGCGCAATACGCACGGCAAGCCGGAGTGACTTGGAAGCGCCGCGCGCAAATTCTTCGGCTTCGCCCACCATCTCATCGGTGAATGCGCCGGCCTCCCGTACATAGATGTTCAATCCGCATTGGGCCTCGCCGTCGAGAGGAATCGGCACACCCAGGATGGATTTCAGTCCGAACTCGGAAATCGCTCCGGCATACTCCCGCCACCGGGCTTCCCGGCTTACATCCGGCACCAGCACCGTGCGGTTGCTTCGTGCTGCTTCCAGGCATGGACCGTCGTTAAACTCATACTGCACCTCGTCCATCTGCAGTGCTTCAGGACTGCTGCTTGCCACCGTTCCGGTACGGTTTGGGCGCAGCAGGGTCACACCGCAGAATATTTCCATCCCGGGCGTGGAAAGAGAGTCGACCGTCAACCGGGCCAAATCCTCAAGGAAGTTCTGAACATCGCTGGTTTCAAGGACCATGTCCTGCAGGAGCCCTGAATAATCCCTGTCCGCCTTGCCCTGAGTGCCTGGTTCCGCTTCCGTCAGTTGCACCGAGTAGCTCTCGTAGTTCGTCATGACACCGATTTCGTTGAGGGGATGAGCGCAGGGTGGTTGCTCGCTCTTCAAATTAAGCACCGAACTTCTGCCGGGCGCATCCGGAAACCAGCCCGTTCATGGGCAGAAACTCCTGAAGGCAGACGCGATGGCCGCGCCTGCCTTCAGGGAGTGGTGCTGGTATTGGTGCTTATGTTCCTGCAGCCGCGGCTTTACCGGGGCTCGGCGGTCCGGGGGTCTCCCGCTTGCGGGACAGGACGGCACCCAGCCCCACCATGCCCACGCCGAGCACCAGATGCAGCCAGTTGTCGGCACTGTTCAACGGCAGGAAGTTTGCGCTGGAGTCATGGCCGATAAACAGGCCGTAAAGCCAGAGCAGCAAATAGATGACGCCCCCGCCGATCAGGTAAATCCGTGACCCGGAGGCAGACCGTGCGAAAAGAAGGCCTGCGACACCGAAGAGCAGATGCACAATGTTGTGAAGGATCGATACCTGGAATACACCCATCAACAATGCTTCAGAGTGATGTCCGGCAAAGGTCAGCTGATCATAATTGCTGGTAATTCCCGGGATGAATCCCATGATCCCAACGAGCAGGAAAACTGCACCCACAAGCAGGGATGCGGTCTGTATCTTGGTGCGTCCGGCACTCACTGCAGTACGGTCCGATGTTGCCATGAAGCTTCTCCTATCTGCGGTTTCCATAAGCGGAGCCCCTGCACCCTTCCTGGACGGGTGCAGCCCACTTGTCCTAAGCGGTTTAGTTTCAGGCCTCCGCGGCTTCCACGCGCGATTCCCCAATATAGCAAGCATGCTTAGCAGCATGAATAAAACTGGGCGTGTCGCCGCTTTCTCAAGGGCCAGAGTTCTCGGGCGCGGATTCCGAACACGCATTGTCGAGCCGCGTCCCAGAAACTGGGCGGTGAGCCCCTCAGGCGCCCCAGAAGCGTTTCACTGCGTCAACTGCCGCCTTTCCTTGTTCCCATCCCGCCGTAGCCGAAGGACGCCGCGTGGACTCGAGCAGCACGTTGGTTCCGAAGGCAGCCACACTTGCGGCATCGGCCTCAATCAGGAACGTCTCGGAACCTTCAGAGAGCCGCTTCATGGCCTGGGGCAGTGTGGGTCCGAACGGGCTTTCCGGAGCTTCAGGTCCACATGAGAGCACCAGGACCCTGTCACAGCCGGCCGCCACGTCAGCGTTAACCGCAGAGCGCATGCCGCCGTCCATGTACGGGGTTCCGTTGATGCCGACCGGCGGCCAGGCGCCGGGCACGGTGCAGCTTGCCGCCACTGCGAGCGCCAGGTCGGCGCCTGATGCAGCGTCGAAAACCGCGAAGGCACCGTCGTCGGCATTAACCGCCGTCACCTTCAGCGGTTTGGACGGCCACGTCGGATATGGCAGCAGGGAACGGATCGTGCTCACCCACGCGTCCTCCGAAAGCCCCTGCCCCGCGGCACGCGCCAAGCACCCAGCCGTGCCCTCGCCGCCTGCTCCCCGCCCGGACCGCGGGCGGCGTCTGCCATCATGTTCAGGAACCCCTCGGTACTGAAGTGCGTCACCTCCCTCCGCTCCACGACGGCCTCCGCCGGATCGTCTTCGCGCAGCTGCGCCGCGAGCGTCTGGGGCACCACCCCGAACCGCAGGGCAGCCCCGACGACGGACCCGGCTGACGTTCCCACCACAAGGTCGGCGTCGTCCACTTGGATGCCGTGCTCCAGCAGGGCAGCCAGGACTCCCGTTTCCCATGCGATCCCTGCTACTCCGCCACCCCCAAGCACCACGGCGCGCGTCTCATGTTTGTTAGTCATGCGGGCAGTCTAGGCGTGCGCCGGGTGATGCCGCCCACAACTTTTCCGTGTCACGGTGTCGGGGTATTCAATGGAGGCATGGCATTGCGCGTATTAATGGTTGGCCGGAAACACGAAGACTGGGTTGTCGATGGTATTCGCCGCTACGAGAAAAGGCTGAAGAAGCCCTTAGACCTCACCTGGGTGTCCATACCCCATTCCGCGCGCGAGGGTGACGCCGCCCGCAAGGAGGAATCGGAACGGCTCCTGTCCAAGCTCGGCACTGACTACGTCATCCTGCTCGATGAGCGGGGCAAGACCATCACCTCTCCTGCCTTGGCGAAAACTCTGCAGAAACCCCTCGACAATTCCCGCAGTGTCACATTGATTATTGGCGGCGCGTACGGAGTCGATGACAGCGTCCATGCGCGTGCCGATTTCATCTGGTCCCTCTCCCCTTTGGTTTTCCCGCACCAGCTCGTGCGCCTCATCTTGGCCGAGCAGGTGTACCGCGCTCAGGAAATCATCGGCGGCCGCCCCTACCACCACGAGTAGCTGCCGGGCCCGTCCAAACGGTCCCGGTACAGTGGAAGCTCCCCAAATATCTCCGGCGCAGCAACCCCGCGCCGGCCATGCGCGTCCTGCGCCCCGAAAGGTTCTCCATGCATTCGCTTGTTTCCCGTTCCCTGGCGGCCGCCGGAGTAACTGCCGTCCTAATGGCTGCCGGGATGGGCGCCGCCTCTGCACATGTCCACGTCCATCCGGACTCCACGGAGGCCGGGGAGTCCGCGCTCCTTACCTTTGAGCTCTCCCACGGCTGTGCGGGTTCGCCGACGACGGCGGTGACGGTCACCCTTCCGGAACAGATCACCGATGCGACTCCGACGGCACACCCGGGGTGGACGATCAGCAAGGCTACGGAGGATTTCGCCGAGCCGCAGGTGCTGGACAACGGCACCAGCATCGGATCGCGGACGAGCCAGGTGGTCTTCACCGCCGTCGAGCCGCTGCCCGACGGCGTACGGGACACCTTTCAGCTGACCGTCCGGCTTCCGGATGCGGCGGGAGAAACGATGGCGTTCCCCGTTCTCCAGACGTGCACCAAGGGTGAAACAGACTGGGCTCAGCTTCCGGCAGAGGAGCAGTCCGACGCCGACCTCGAGTCTCCGGCGCCGGCCTTCACCATCTCCGGGGGTTCCGGAGACCACGCGGACGACGACGCGCATGGCGCCGAGGACCGCGGGGGCGCCCAAGAGGAGGACCGCGGGGCGCCGAAGAGGAGGGTGCTGTGGACGAGGACGATCTGGAAGCTGCGGCAATTGCCGGGTATGCAGGTCTGGGCGCCGGTGTGCTCGGACTGATACTGGGTGGCGTCGCACTGTTCCGCACGCGGAAAGCCTAACGTTTTGCTGCGTCATTTACCGGGAGTCCGACGCCTTGTAATTGACGCTTCCCCATCCCTGAGGACAGGGTAAGGCTATGAATATGCGGTTGTGGAAGTCTTCGTCAGTATCCGCTGTGGCCATTGGTGCCGTCTTAGCCCTTACCGGCTGCGGATCCGGCGGCGGGGAGACGGCATCGTCCGAGTCGCCGGCGCCCTCTTCTGCCTCATCGAGTGCGGGCGCACCGGCCAGTGGACCGGAAACTTCTGCTCCCGGCGCCGGAGACCCGACGGCGTCGGCGACGGCCGCGGCTCCGGCACCTTCCGCTGGCCCGGGCTCGTGTTCCGTTGCGGATCTGGCGGGCTCCGTGGAAGAGAGTATCGGTGGTGGAGCTGCGGGCAGTGTCTACCGGTCGTTGGTACTGACCAACGTGTCAACGGCACCCTGCACCGCGGCGCCGGGATACCCGGGTGTGTCCTACATAAATGCTGCGGGGCAGCAGCTGGGTGCGGCCGCTGTCCGTTCCGGCGAAGCCGTTACCGGTGAACCGATTCTTCTGGAACCGAACCAGTCTGTGGTCTCGGAACTAGGGAGACCCGTGCCGAGAATTATGGTGCTGACTGTGTGTCCGAACCGGCAACGCAGCTGGTCGTATACCCGCCCGAGGACCTTGAATCGCTGAACATCGACCACGGGATTCTTGCCTGCGCCAATCCGAACGTTGAGCTGCTGAGCATCGGACCCCTGCAAAAGCGCTAGGCACCGCGGCGCCGCATGGCGGGGATAGGCTCGCGGGCGCCGTATGGCGGGGCGCATTCCTGGCGCCGTATGGCGGGGCGCGTTCCTGGCGCCGTATGGCGGGGCGCATTCCTGGCGCCGTATGGCGGGGCGCGTTCCTCCACAGGCCCTTCAAATCCCATTGCCCCAAGGACTTATCCACTTAGGAAAATTCCTTCCGGACACTGTCCCCTATTTCCCGAACAATTGTTTTATGGAGACATCCCCTGGAGTGAAAACCGGCAAGGTACCGGTCCCGGTCCCGGTCCCGACCGGCGTGGAGCTTCCCGGCACTGCGGGGGTTACCCCGGGTTTTGTCCGGTGGATTCCTTCCTCGCCTCCGTAGGAGAAGCCGCCGAGACAGTTCAACACCTGAGCCGCCACGCTGTGCAAGCGAGTGCCCTGATGGCTCCGGCAGAAGCAGCCACCCTTGCGGCAGACATCGAAGCCATTTCCCGGCGGGTGGAATACCTCCAACTGGTGTGCGCCGGAGCTTTGGAGACACACCGCGTCACCGAAACCTTCGGAGACGACAGCGGCGCAGGAGGTCGCGATGCAGATGGCAGAGATCAAGCCGGCAGAAAGCCAGATGGTTTCGAAACGGATGCATCCGAAACCTACGCTGCCCAACCCGCTGCTCGTACACCCTCGGCTGCGGGAACTGTCGATTCCTCAGGGCGGAATAACACGCGGGGACAACCGCCGGGTTCCAGTGCGCTGCAGAGGGCTGAAAAAGTCCGTACCGAATTCCGCAGCACGGCAGATTACATGCGCTGCCGTCTGCGTATCAGCCGCGCCGAAGCACAGCGGCGGCTCAGGCTGGCCGCTTATTTGCTGCCCTCGAGCAGCACCGGCGGACAGCCCGTCCCAGCGGGCCTGCCGGCCCTCGCGGAAGGCTGCGCAAGCGGCCTGGTCTCCTCCGCGGCCGCTGCTGTTATCACCAATGCTGTGGACCGGGTCCGGCACCGTACGGATTCCGCTGCGGTTACAACCATAGAAGCCGACCTCACTGCCCTGGCGTCCCGTCAGGACACGGATTTTCTCGTCCGGGCGGCACACCGATGGGTGCTTCTGGTTGACCAGGATGGCGCCGAGCCAACGGACGAGGAACTGCGACGCTTTCAGGGAATCTTTCCGGGCCGGAAAAGGAACGGCCTCAATCATCTGAACATCTACTGCACCGATGACCAGCATGAGACGCTGCTGACGGTGATGAATGCAGCCGCAGGACCGCGGATTCAGATAATCCCCGCACCAGGTCACGGTGGAAATGATCCGGCCGCCGAAGGACTGGACGGCACACGCCCCGATCCGGCCACCGCTTCCCGTTTGAACAGCCGCAGCCGTCCCCAGCGACTGCTGGGCGGACTTATTGATGCAGCGAAAGCGGCCCTCGCAGCCGGGGGCGTGCCCGCTGCCGGTGGTCTCCGCCCACAGGTCATGGTGACGATCGATTCGGCATCCCTGCTGCAGAGCTTCGATTTCAGCTCGATCCTCAAGCCGATGAATGGGCCGGAACCCCTGCCCAACGTGACAGCAGGATCCGGAAACTTTGCCTTCTCAGGTCCTGTTCCCGCAGCGACAGTGCGAAAACTGGCCTGTGACGCCGACCTGTTGCCCGTCATGCTCTCCGGTGAAGGCAGAATCCTGGACATCGGCCGAGCCCAGCGGCTCTTCCCGCCGCACCTGCGCAAAGCCCTTCATGCCAGGGACGGAGGGTGCGCCTTCCCCGGGTGCACCATTCCTGGACCTTGGACTGAAGCCCATCACATTCGCTACTGGAACCACGGCGGGCATACCTCCACAGACAACGGGGTCCTGCTGTGCTCGCATCACCACCATGAAGTGCATAAGGAAAACTGGTGCATCAAGGTGCAGTCGGGCGTGCCGTGGTTTGTTCCACCTGCCTATGTGGATCCCGACCGCATTCCTCTGCGAAACACCTTCTTCCGTGCTGGTCTGCGGCCCGGATCCGTCCGGCACGCCTCCGAAACGGTCCAGCCGGCGTGAGGATCTCCGCCCAGGATTCGGCCTCCAGCCGAACCTCACGTGCGAGGGTCAAAAGTGTCGGGACCGTGCGGAAGAATAGGTCCCATGACGTCGGGAGTTTCGGTGCTGCAGAAGTTCACCCCCGCCACCAGGGAGTGGTTCGAGGGTGCCTTTGATGCGCCAACACCTGCCCAAACCGGAGCATGGGACGCCATCTCCGAAGGATCCAATGCGCTGGTGGTTGCGCCCACCGGCTCCGGTAAAACGCTGGCAGCGTTCCTGTGGGCCTTGGACAGTTTCATTGCCTCGGCCGCCGGCGCCGAGGCGACAGCTTCCGAAACAGCTACGAACCTGCCCGTCAGCGCTCCAGCCGGATCATCAGCATCGTCCGCATCATCAACCGCCAAACCCGGCACGCGCACCAAAACGCCCAGCCGCAAACGAAACACCGAACCGAAACGCAAAACCAGGGTTTTGTATATTTCGCCGCTGAAGGCGCTCGGTGTCGACGTCGAGCGGAACCTGCGCTCTCCCTTGATCGGCATCACCCAAACAGCAAAACGCCTGGGCCTGCCGGCACCGGGCATCACCGTAGGTGTCCGTTCGGGAGACACACCGCAGAACGAACGCCGGGCACTGCTGACCCGCCCGCCGGACATCCTCATCACCACGCCTGAATCCCTGTTCCTCATGCTGACGTCACGCGCACGGGAAACACTCGCGGAAGTGGACACGGTGATCGTCGACGAGGTGCATGCCGTGGCCGGCACCAAGCGGGGTGCACATCTTGCCGTAACGCTTGCCCGCCTGGATGCCATGCTGCCCAAACCTGTCCAGCGCATTGGCTTGTCCGCAACGGTGGAACCGCACGAAACAGTCGCTCGGTTCCTGGGCGGAAATGCTCCGGTCAGAATCGTCGCACCAGCCTCCTCCAAGTCATGGAACCTCACGGTGACGGTTCCGGTGGAGGATATGTCCGACCTGGGCGGTACGCCTCCGGCTGAAGACACGCTGGAAGGCGGCTACGCGCCTCAGGCGAGCATTTGGCCGCATGTCGAGGAAAAGATCGTGGACCTCATTGAGGCCAACCGCTCCACCATCGTCTTTGCCAACTCCCGGCGGCTGGCCGAACGGCTGACCGCAAGACTCAACGAGATCCACGCGTACCGGAAAGAGGCAGCGCAGCTGCCGGCGGCCGCTGCGGCTGCCACCGGAACCGACGACGCTCCCGGCAATGGAACCGGGACACCCCACGGGAGTGCCGCACCCGGTGCCGGCACGCACCCCGCAGGCATCACGGCCGTTGGGAACGGCACCTTCGGGAATCCACCTTCGGCAGTGCCCGCTGCCCGGCCTCCCGCGCAGCTCATGGCACAAGCAGGAGTTTCCATCCGGTACCGCGAACCGGAACCGCCGGCAGCCGAGGGCGAGAACCCGCTGCTGGCCCGCGCCCACCACGGGTCCGTCTCCAAAGACCAGCGCGCCTTGATCGAAGACGACCTGAAATCCGGACGCCTCCGCTGCGTGGTGGCCACCAGCTCCCTCGAACTGGGCATCGACATGGGTGCCGTCGACTTGGTCATCCAGGTCGAATCGCCGCCGTCCGTGGCCAGCGGACTGCAGCGCGTGGGGCGCGCCGGACACCAGGTGGGAGAAACCTCCCAGGGGGTCATGTTCCCCAAACACCGCGGCGACCTGCTCAACTCCACCGTCGTCGCCGAACGGATGCTTGCCGGACACATCGAACCCCTGTTCATCCCTGCGAACCCGCTGGACATCCTTGCCCAGCAGACCGTAGCGGCAGCAGCGCTGGGTTCCATCGACGTGGAGGAATGGTTCGACGTCGTCCGCCGTTCCGCGCCCTTCGCCGGGCTGCCGCGCTCGGCGTTTGACGCCACCCTGGATCTGCTGGCCGGCCGCTACCCGTCCGACGAGTTCGCGGAACTGCGACCGCGGATCGTATGGGACCGCACCGACGGCACCATCACCGGACGCCCCGGCGCCCAGCGGCTCGCGGTGACATCCGGAGGCACCATCCCGGACCGTGGGCTGTTCGGCGTGTATCTGGTGGGAGACTCGGAAGGCAAAAACAGCCGGCGGGTCGGTGAACTCGACGAAGAGATGGTCTATGAATCCCGCGTGGGTGATGTCTTTGCCCTCGGCGCCACCAGCTGGCGGATCGAGGACATTACCCATGACCGGGTGCTGGTTTCCCCGCCTTCGGACAGCCCGGCAAACTGCCCTTCTGGCGCGGAGACTCCCTGGGGCGGCCGGTGGAGCTGGGCCGCGCACTCGGAGCATTCGTCCGGGAAATGGCCGGCAGCGACGACGATGCTGCCCGCCGGCGCCTTGCCGCCGTCGGACTCGATGAGTGGGCCGCCGGAAACCTCATCACGTACCTGCGTGATCAGCAGCAGGCAACGGACGTGGTGCCGAACGACCGCTCGCTGGTGGTGGAGCGTTTCCACGACGAGCTCGGAGACTGGCGGATCGTCCTGCACAGCCCCTACGGCATGCCGGTGCATGCCCTGGGCTCTGGCCGTCGGCGCCCGCCTGCATCAGCGCTACGGCCTGGACGGGTCGGCAATGGCGTCCGACGACGGGATCGTGCTGCGGGTGCCGCTCATGGAAGACGAACCACCTGGTGCCGAGCTGTTCCTTTTTGAAGCGGACGAGCTCGAGTCCATTGTCACGGCGGAAGTGGGCGGATCGGCCCTGTTCGCCTCCCGGTTCCGGGAATGCGCCGCCCGGGCACTGCTCCTGCCGCGGCAGAATCCCGGAAAGCGCAGCCCGCTGTGGCAGCAGCGGCAAAGATCGGCACAGCTGCTGGATGTTGCCAAAAAGTACCCCACCTTTCCGATCGTGCTCGAAACCGTGCGCGAGTGCCTGCAGGATGTCTACGATCTGCCCGCTCTGAAGGACATCGCCGCAGGAATCGAGCGCCGCGAAATCCGGCTCGTGGAAACCACCACACCCTCGCCGTCGCCGTTTGCCCGGTCTCTCCTCTTCGGCTATGTCGGTGCGTTTCTGTACGAGGGCGATTCGCCGCTCGCTGAGCGCCGCGCCGCAGCACTGTCACTGGATCCCACGCTGCTCAATGAGCTTCTCGGCAGGGCAGAACTGCGCGAGCTCCTGGACGCACGCATCATCACGCAGATCGAACATGAGCTGCAGCGGCTGGCAGCGGACCGCCGCGTCCGGGGCGTCGAAGGAGTGGCGGACCTGCTCCGGCTGCTCGGACCGCTCACGGCAGCCGAAGCCGCGGCCCGGCTGGAGCCGGAAGGCAGCACCGCTGAGGCCGGGGACGATGCGGCGCAGCAGAATCCGGCGGCAGCACAGGAACATGCCAGCCAGGAGTATGCTGCCGGGCTCCTTGAGGAGCTGGTCCGTAACAACCGCGCCCTAAAGGTCGGCGTTGCCGGGCTCTCCCGTTATGCAGCCATCGAGGATGCCGCCCGGCTGCGTGATGCTCTGGGTGTTCCGCTGCCTATGGGGGTTCCGCTGGCCTTCATTGAGCCGGTGGCCGACCCCCTGGGCGACCTGGTCGGCCGGTACGCCCGAACCCACGGACCGTTCACGGCCGCGGAAGCCGCAGCGAGGCTGGGACTGGGGATCGCCGTCGTCACCGGCACCCTGCAGCGGCTCGCCGGTGAGGGACGGGTGGTTGAGGGCGAGTTCCGCCCTGCGGAGACCGCCGTCCTGGACGCCGCAGCCGGCGTCGACACCACACCCGGCGCGGTCATTACCGTGCCCGGCACCCCGGGAGGAACCGAATGGTGTGACGCCGACGTGCTGCGCCGCCTGCGCCGGCGTTCGCTTGCTGCGCTGCGGTCCGAAGTGGAGCCGGTGGATCCGGCCACGTTCGCCCGGTTCCTGCCCGTCTGGCAGAACGTCGGGTCCTCGCTGCGGGGGCTCGATGGCGTCGTGACCGTGATCGATCAGCTCTCCGGAGTTCCCATTCCCGCATCCGCGTGGGAACCGCTCATCCTGGCCTCCCGCGTCCGCAACTATTCGCCGTCCATGCTGGACGAACTAACGGCCACGGGAGAAGTCCTCTGGTCAGGAACCGGGTCGCTGCCCGGCAATGACGGCTGGATTGCCCTGCACCTCGCCGAAAACGCCCCCCTGACGCTCAATCCGGCAACTGATTTCGACCCCTCCGAGCTGCAGCTGCAGCTGTTGAATCTCCTGTCGGGCGGAGGGGCGTACTTTTTCCGCCAGCTGTCCGACGCGCTGGCCGCGCAGGGCACCGAATCCTCCGATGCGAACATTATTGGGGCCCTGTGGGACCTGGTGTGGTCCGGCCGGATCAGCAACGACACCTTTACCCCGGTCCGGTCGCTGCTGTCCGGCGGCAAGACAGCCCACAAGCAGCGGGCGGCGACTCCCCGTGCCCGCACCGCCCGGCTCGGGCGCATTGGCCGCGCCCCGGGGGCATCCCTCACCGGAGGGTCCATGCGCCTGGCGGCAGGAAACCAGCCGGCAGCTCTTCGCAACGCTCCCCGCTGGTGGCAGGGCGCTGGAGCATGCTGCCGCCGGTGGAAACGGACACCACCATCCACGCTCATGCAACCGCAGAACTGCTGATGGACCGGTACGGGATCCTGACCCGCGGCTCCGTTGCCAGCGAAGGAACTCCCGGCGGTTTTGGACTGCTGTACCGGGTGCTGGCCCGGCTTGAGGAGATGGGACGCTGCCGGCGCGGCTACTTCATTGAACAGCTTGGTGCTGCTCAGTTCGCGGTCCCCGCAACGGTTGACCGACTGCGGTCCTTTTCCGAGGATGCGCAGCTGCGGAAGCCGGAGCCTACAGCGGTGGCGCTGGCCGCCACCGACCCAGCCAACCCCTACGGTGCAGCACTGCCGTGGCCGGCGCTCGAGGGCGGACACCGCCCGGGCCGCAAAGCCGGGGCCCTGGTCGTTCTGGTGGACGGAAATCTCGCCCTCTATGCCGAACGCGGCGGAAAAACGCTCCTGTCATTCACGGAAGATCCGGCAGTGCTCGGGCTCTCCGCCGGAGCGCTGGTAGGGATCATCCGCCGTGGCGCCGCGGAGAAGATGGCCATCGAAAAAGTCAACGGGCAGGATGTCCTGGATACGGACGCCGCCAAAGCGTTGACTCACGCCGGTTTCTACACCACGCCAAAGGGGCTGCGGTACCGTGTCTGATTCCCGCCGAAACATCTGCGCCCCGGGCACCCTGGCTCCGCGAAGAGCCACCGGAGCGGAACCCGCCCGAAGCCGGATCGGCCCGGTTCTTTACCGGCGGATACGCCGGGCTCTGCAGGGAGGCGCCGGTGCCTGAAGGAGATACCGTTTGGCGGGCCGCACGTGAACTGAACGCAGCCCTTGCCGGCCAGACACTCACCCGGTGCGACATCCGCGTCCCAAAATTCGCCACCACTGACTTCTCGGGCCGCACAGTTGCCGACGTCCTTTCCCGCGGCAAACACCTGCTGATCCGGTTGGACGATGAGGTTACCGGCTGGATGCTGCATTCCCATCTCAAGATGGAGGGACTGTGGCATGTGTATGACCGCGGGGAACGCTGGCGGCGCCCGGCCTTCAAAGCACGCTGCGTCCTGGAAACCGCCCGGAAGCAGGTGGTTGGCTTCGACCTCGGCTTCCTGCGCGTTCTCCCCCGCGCTGAAGAAAACGACGCCGTGGGGTACCTCGGTCCGGATCTGCTCGGACCGGACTGGGATGCAGCAGAAGCGCTGCGGCGGATCCGGGCAGTTCCGGAACGACCCATCGGCTTGGCGCTGCTGGACCAGCGCAACCTGGCCGGAATCGGCAACGTGTACCGCTGCGAGATTTGCTTCCTGGCCGGGGTGCATCCGTTGACGCCCGCGGGGAAGTACCGAACCTGCCGCGGATCATCAACCTCTCCAAGCGGCTGCTCGAAGCGAACAAAACACGCAGCCGCCGGATCACCACGGGAAACCGGGGCCGGGATCCGCTGTGGGTGTACAACCGCGAAACCCGGGGGTGCCTGCGCTGCGGAACGAAAGTTGTCCACGAGCTGATCGGGGACAACGCTATGGAGTTGCGGGATCTGTATTACTGTCCGCATTGCCAGCCTGAAGTCCGCCGGCAACCCGCCTAGCACCGTGGACCAGCGGTGGACCGCTAAACAGAGCGGTTCACCGGTCCGGTGGAGCACCGCTGGCAGCCCCTGCCTCCTGGAATCAGCGCCGTCATGTCCGTGCCATATCGGGCAGGGCCATCGTGAGCGCCGTACTATATGCGCTATGTGTCCCACCAGTTCCACAGGAGTGCCAGGCTTTTGGTATGCGGGATCCCCGGATCAGGAGCCGGGGCGTGCCGTGCTCAAAGCCCTGCGGGATTATCGGGCGGCTGAACAGGATATGCGCCGGCGGGGGCGCGTCGCTTTGGGCATCAATGAGAAAGACATGCAGGCACTTCGGCACCTCATGCGTGCCCACGAGCAAGGGAACAATCTAAGCCCCACTGATGTGAGCCGGTTCCTCTCCATCTCCACCGCGTCGACCACCGCCCTCATCGACCGTCTCGTGAGCAGCGGGCATATTCGGCGAAAGCTCCATCCCACGGACCGCCGGGCGCTGGAATTGGTACCAACGGAAAAATCGAACCGCGAGATGCGTGAGCTTTTCGGACCGATGCACCAGCGAATGCTTGCCGTAGCGACCGCGCTCTCGGCAGATGAAGCGGAAGTTGTTGCCGGGTTCCTTCAGCAGCTCACCGATGTCGTCGACGAAAAACCGGCATCCACCGGCCAAACCGACGAAGTCTCCGGAGCCTGCTGATCAGTTACCGGGCCTCGCCATAGTCCTCCTGAGTCCTGCCGGCAGGAGCCCGGCGGAACTGCCCTGCGCCACTGGGTAATCTGGAAGGGTGATGCAATCTCCGCTTCCAGTGCGCAACGGCGTAAATGCCACTCGTTTGCGGTTGCCGGTTGAAGGCCCGTGGAACACTGCCATGGACTACGTTTTGTCCCGTTTCGGCCACGTCGACCCGGACGGAATCGTGGACCGTTTCGCGCGGGGTGAGGTAGTGGGTGTGGGCGGTATACCCCTGACGCAGCAGACTCCCCTCAATGAGCACACTTTCATTTGGTATTACCGCGAGCTTCCTCCCGAAAAGCGGCTCCCGGTGGAGATCAGCATCCTGCACCAGGACGAAAACCTGCTGGTTGTCGACAAACCGCACTTCCTGCCCACGACACCGGGAGGCATGTACGTGGCGGAGTCCGCACTGGTGCGGCTTCGTGTGCAGCTGGACATTCCGGACCTCATTCCCATGCACCGGCTGGACCGGATGACGGCCGGAGTTCTGCTCTTTTCCACCAATCCGGACACCCGCGGAAAGTACCAGACGCTGTTCGAAAAACGCCTTATCACCAAGGAGTACGAAGCCGTCGCTCCGGTGCGCACGGACCTTGAACTCCCCTGCGTGGTGCGCAGCCGCATGATCAAGTCACGGACTTACCTGCTGGCCCAGGAGGTGCCCGGTGAGCCCAATGCAGAAACGCACGTCGATCTTCTGGAAGCGCACGACGGCGTGGGCCGGTACCGTTTGCAGCCGCACACCGGGAAAACACACCAATTGCGGGTGCACATGGCTTCGCTGGGAATCGGCATCCTCAACGATTCCTTCTACCCGGAACTCTTGCCGCAGGCACCGGACGACTACGCCCGGCCGCTGCAGCTGCTGGCCCGGTCAGTTGAATTCGTGGACCCGCTAACGAGGCAGGAAGTGCGGTACCGGAGCGGACTGACGCTGGCCTGCGCGCCGAAGCCGCCGCAGAGTAATCGTCATTCCCCGGCGGCAGACTGAGTATCGTTCTCCGGAAAATTATCCTGCCCATCCGTTTTATCTATGGGTAGGGTGGGTGAAAACATCGGAGCAGCGCCCGCTGTCCGGCAGGGGAAGGACCCTGATGATTCCGCCGTCGACGCCGTCCGGACCGCAGCGCGGACCGAAAGAACAGCATGCTCCGGAAACGCAGCGGGACCCCGAACATCTCTCCTACCCAGACCTGCAGGATGGCCCCGATCCTGCGCCCCCGCTGAAGACCTTCAGGGCATACCCGGACCGCAAACGGATCGTTCACCCCTCGGCTCCCGGATACCGCCCTCATTCACCGGAGTCGGCAGCAGCGGCTGCGCCCGCGCCGACGCCGCCCGGGACCGCACCGGCGGCGCCGCCGCGCCCGGGCCCCGTTTCCTCCGCACCGACGGCCGGCAGCTCATCCCGTATCCTTCGCTGGAACGACCAACCGGCCCTGCTCGAGCCGGCAGAGCTGCTGACCGCAGAAATTGCAACGAGCGGAAGGGCGGCCCCACCGGAACTGTCCTCGCAGGCGCCGGGCGAACCGCCGGGCCGCCGCGCGCTGGTTTTTCCGGTTCACACGATCCGGCATATTGCACTGATCCGCAGGATCGCAGTGTCAGCAGCGGCAGCAGCAGTTGGTGCCTGCGCCGTTGCTGCAACCGTTGCGGTACGTGACGGCAATCCCCTGGCCGCGCTGAGCCCGGATGCTGTCCTAAGCCCGGCCGGATCCCTGGTCGCACCTGCGGCATGGTTATGGTGGATCTGGTTGCCGGTAGCTGCCGGATGGGTCGGGTACGCGCTCTACCAGTGGCTTCCGGAGCAGCGAACGAATCCACGGCACAGCCGGTTCGGATGGATGATCCTGGCAGCCGGGATCGTGTCGCTCGTATGGCTGCTGGCAGCCGCAACCGGCTCTGCTGCCGGCTTGCTGGCTGCCGGTGCTGCCCAAACCGCACTGGGACTCACCGGCATTCACGGTGCCAACAGCACCCCGGCGGCTACCCGAACTGAAGCGTTCCTGTCCGAAGCGCCCCTCGGGTTGTTCCTCGCCGCAGGTACTTTCACCCTGACCACTTCGCTGGCTTATTTCCTAACGCGGCAGGAGGCGGATTTGGCCGGCTGGGGCGGCACCGCGTGGGCGTTGATTGCCTTGGTTACCGTCACCGTTGGGATCACCACCGTGTGCATGACGGACCGAGGCCATCTGTCGCTGGCACTGGCCGCCGTCTTTGCCCTGGCGTGTGTGAGCGGGGAACGGCTGGCCGGGTTGCCGCAGTCCACGGTCATCGGGGCAGCCGCAGCGGCCTGCGCTTTTCTGGTCCTGGTCTCCGCCGGATCCCGGCGGCATCAGGTGGACCACGAAAGGCGAAGGAACGAACGCCGCAGCCAGCCGTAGCCGTCTCTTCGGCGCCTCGCCGCCGCAGCCAGCCGTAGCCGTCTCTTCGGCGCCTCGCCGCCGCCGCCAGCCGCAGCCGCCTCTGCGGCGCCTCGCCGCCGCACCCGACGATGCACACCGCAAGGAATACTCCGCAAACGGGATTGGTTGCCGCCGGGTATGAAGATCATTGGCGTGGAACAGTTCGGCGGCCCGGAGGCCCTGACAATGCTCGAAGCCCCCGAGCCGCACGCCGGACCGGGTGAGGTCCGGATTCGGGTCAAGGCAGCAGCGGTAAGCCCAACGGACACCGTCCTTCGCGCCGGCGGCCAGGGCCGGGGCCAGATCGAGCTTCCGGCTATTCCCGGCATGGACGCGGCAGGGATCATAGACGAGGCTAACGGGGCCGCTGAATGGAAGATTGGCGACGAGGTCATGGCCGTTGCCCTGCCCCTGGGTGCCCGGCGAGGTGCCTACGCGGAGTATCTGATTGCTCCCGCCGACTCCTTGGCCCACATCCCGGAAGGCAGCGATTTTGCCGAAGCTTCCACGCTGCCCATGAACGGACTGACCGCAGTGCAAACGCTGGAAAAGCTCAATCTGCAGCCCGGACAGTCGCTCGCCGTGACGGGTGCCGCCGGAACGCTGGGCAATTACCTGGTACAACTGGCCAAACACGCAGGCCTGGTAGTGGTGGCCGACGCCGCCGGGAAAGACCGTGCCCTGGTCGCAGGGCTGGGGCCGGACTACTTGGTGGAACGCGGTGACGATGCCGCACAGCATGTGAGGGAGTTTTCCCCGACGGGGTCGACGCCGTCGCCGACGCCGCCGTGATGAACGAAAAGGCAGTTCCTGCAGTGAAGGACGGCGGCGCTTTCGCGACCTTCCGCTGGTGGCAGGCGGAGCCGGGCCGCGGAATCACCGTACATCCCGTCGCCGTGCGGGACGAGTATCACTCAGGCCACAAGCTGGAGGCGCTGCGCCGCCTCGTCGAAGACGGAACCCTGACGCTTCGGGTCGCTGACCGGCTGCCCGCGGATCAGGCGGCCGAGGCGCACCGCCGGCTCGAAGCCGGAGGAGTCCGGGGACGCCTGGTGCTGGTCTTTTAGAGCGGAACCCACTGCCCCCGCTGGCGCCGCAGGACGCGCAAACGTTCCGCGTCCGCTATCCCCTCCACGGCATGGCGCATATTGGCTGCTGCCCGTTTCGCCTGGGAATTCTCCTGTGTCCATTCGTTGTCGGGAACCATAAAGCGCAGGGTAATGCGCGGTATCCCGCCGACAATATCGAGCTGATGAGCTTCAACGTGGTGGCTGGCACCCAGGGCGGCGACGGCAGTTTCCATCACGGCTTCAGGCAGGGTGCCGGGCTTCAGTCCCGTGATGTTCAGCTGGGCTCGGAAAGATGGCATAAGAACAGGCTAATCGGTCACCGCGGACAGGCCCGGCTGAGTTCGGGCTGGGCCGCAGGCCGCAGGCCGGCGGGATTGGGTTCCCTCAGCTCCCGGAGGTCAATCCGGTCCGGAGCCCAATCCCGGCAACCGCTTAAGCTCGTTATCCTCCGGGGTGAAGTCGGCCAGGGGATCTCCGCCAAGGTGGGCCGGATCATCGCTGCCGTCTTCTTCGTCCGCAGAGACCGGGTCGTCGAAGTCGACGTCGCCGGCTGCTTCACCGATGGTGGGCACCTCCGGAGGAATCTGGGTGTCGCCCTCTTCGAAACGCTCTTCGGCGGTTTCGTCCCGCAGCGTCTGGTCCGACAGAAGCCCGGGTTCGTTCACCATGGGATCCGTCTGCACCAGCGGGTCCTCCTGCCAGCGGTCCGGATTATCCTCTGCGGCCCCCGGGTAGCTCAGGTCTTCCGGATCGATCATTTCATCGGCGTTGGCCAGGTCATCGGCGTCCGTCAGGTCGTCCAGGGGAACTTCGGCAATTTCGTCCGGAGTTACTACGTCGGCAATGTCGTCGGCCAATACGGGGTTGGTGCCCAGTTCGGGATCGGGAATGCTTTGCTCGTCCATCAACTCTGCCTTTCCGTCTGCGTTCGCCTGCCGTTTCCCCGGAAATCACGGCCGGGGAGCGGCAGAACCTCTTTAGTAAGCCTACTGACATCTCCTGTCCGACACCACCCGGCAGAAACCCCGCCGCCCCTGAACGGCCGGTGGAACCTAGCGCAGTGCCGAAATGCCGGTGAGGTCCCGGCCCACTATGAGTGAGTTGATCTCGTAGGAGCCTTCGTAGGTGTAGATGGCTTCGGAGTCGGCAAAGACCTTGGCCATGCGGTAATCAGTTACGATTCCGTTGCCGCCCAGAATGCTGCGGCCCAGCGCCAGGGTCTCGCGCATCTTCCGGCTGGCATAGGACTTGGCCAGCGCGGCCTGGGCCATTCCGTCGGAAGCACTCCGGCCGGCCGTCCGTCCGGATGTTTCGCCGTCCGCGCCAGCCGCTGACGGGTACCCGCCGCGTTCCAGCTCAGCAACCCGCGCGAGCATGCCCGTGCTTGCCACGGTGTTGCCGAGCATTCGCACCAGCTGCTCCGCAACCAGCTGGAAGGAAGCCAGCGGGCGGCCAAACTGCCGCCGCTCCACGGCATAGGCGCGGGCAATGTCGACGGCCGCCAGCTGGGCGCCAACGGCCTGCCAGCCCACCATGATCCGGGATCCGCGCAGCAGGTGCTTGATGTCTTCAAAGCTGTCGATGCCGGCGAGCCGGTCGGCTTCGGAAACGCGGACATGAGTAAGCGTGATGTCGGCATTCTGCACGGTGCGCAATGCCGTCTTGTTCTCAATCCGGCTCCGGCGGACGCCCGGCAGCGAAGCGTCCAGGAGGAAACCGCGGATTTTTCCGGTGTCAGGTTCACGGGCCCACAGCAGCATGTAGTCGCAGAACGTTCCGTTGCCGATCCACCGCTTGCTGCCGTTGAGCAGCCAGGAATCCCCGTCCCGGACGGCAGTGGTTTCCATGCCTCCGGCGACATCGGAACCGTGCTCCGGCTCGGTCAGGGCAAAGGCTCCGGTAATCCGCAGCGCCAGTGCGTCGGCGAGCAGGCGGTTCTTTTGGTCCTCAGAGCCGAACGCATGCAGGGCTTCGACAAAAAGGTCGTGGTGGACCATGAAGAAGGTGGCGAGGGATGTGTCGGTGCGGGTCATCTCCGCGATCACGAGTCCGGCAAACAACGGACTGTAGCCCTGTTGCACCGGCGTGGACAGTTCCAGCGCAGCCAGCTTGGGCAGGATCTCGGTGGGGAAGTAGGCGTCCTGCCACCACCGGCCCGCGTGCGGAGCGACCTCTGCTGCCAGGAAGGAGCGCAGCTGAGCGAGTTTTAGTTTTTCGCGGTCACTCAGCAGGTCCTCGAAGGCGTAGAAGTCCGCGTCCGGCAGGGTCAGCTCGAACGGGGCGCCGGAAGGATCGGAAGCCACCTTAGCGCGGTCCCATACGGATGGCGCCGTCCAGCCGGATCGTCTCGCCGTTGAGCATCTGGTTTTCGATGATGTGCGAGGCCAGGGCGGCATACTCATCCGGGCGCCCAAGCCGGGAGGGATGCGGCACCTGGCTGGCCAGCGAGTCCTGGGCTTCCTGCGGAAGGCCTGCCATCATGGGCGTTTCGAAGATGCCGGGCGCAATCGTGACCACTCGGATCAAATGCCGCGCCAGCTCCCGGGCCAGCGGCAGCGTCATGGCGGCAACACCGCCCTTGGACGCCGCGTAGGCGGGCTGGCCGATCTGTCCGTCGAATGCGGCAACCGATGCGGTATTGATGATGATGCCGCGCTCGAAGGTCCCGCCGGACTCCACCGGCTCAGTCTCGGCCATCGCCTGGGCGGCAAGCCGGCTGACGTTGAAGGTTCCGATCAGGTTCACCTGGATGACACGGGCAAAGTCCTCCAGCGGCAGCACTCCGTTGCGGCCCAGCACCTTGCCGGGAGTGGCAATGCCGGCACAGTTCACGGCCACCCGCAGCGGACCGGCATTCATGGCCGCTTCCACTGCCGCAGCCATTTGCCCGGCATCGGTGACATCGCCCGGTACGAAGTGGGCGTTGTCGCCGAGCTCAGCCGCATAGGCCAGCCCGCCCGACGACGGAAGGTCAACGAGGATCACTGACGCGCCGGCGTCGTACAGCCTGCGGGCAGTAGCCCGCCCGAGCCCGGAGGCACCTCCGGTAACGAGTGCCGATGCGCCTGAAATATCCACTGAATGCTCCTGCGTAAAAGTTGCTGCCGCCCCTGCGGCGGCATGACGAGCCTACTGTGATCCGCCTTACACTGCATCTTCGGCCGGCAGCCCGCCGGTTTCCCGCCGCAGGATGGACAGGATCCCGTCCGAGGGGCCGAACAACACGCCGCCGCTGTAACGGCGGCGCGCACGGGTCTAGGGTGGAGCGCATGCTTCCCGAGGAACCGCTGCATGAAATTCAGGGCCGGGCCGACGACGCCGCAGCCTCCGTCACGGCGGCTTTCACCCGTCCGCTGCTCGGCCTGCCGGGCACCGCTCTGGCGGCCGTCGAGAGCCCGGGCGCCGCAGCCTCATGCCCGGCCCCTGGCACTATTGGTGGCAGGCCCACTATGTTGATGCACTGGTCGACGCCGCGCTGCGCGGCAATTCCGATGCGCTCCGCCGGGCCCACAAACTGGTGCGCGGCATCCGGCTGCGGAACGGGCTGCGGGCCACCAACTGGTACTTCGACGACATGGCATGGCTGGCGCTGGCCGTGAGCCGGCTTGACGCACTCGCGCCGGTCCGCCCACTGCGTCCGCAGGACACCGACGGTGCCAACGGCGCCGACGGTTCCAACGGTGCCGACGGTTCCAACGGTGCCGACGGACCGGTAGGGCACGGCCGCATCCGCGGATGCTGGCGTCGCTGACGGGAGCCCTGCGGTCCGCCCACACCACGGCCTATGGCGGCGGCTTGTACTGGAACCGGCGCCGTACCTTCAAGAACACTCCTGCCACAGCGCCGGCGGCACTGCATTTCGCGCGAAGCGGTGACCGGGAACGGGCGCAGTCACTCGTCGATTGGCTCAACGCCGTACTCCTTGACCCCCGCACCGGCCTGTACCTGGACGGCATCAAGCCAGCGGCGTCCGGCTCCAAGGATCCGATCGTGGAGCGCGCAGTTTTCACCTACAACCAGGGGCCGGTCCTCGGTGCCCTGCTGGAGCTCGGCGGTCCGGCGAATCTGGACCGGGCCGCCGAGCTGGTGGGAGCCGTACGCACCGAGCTGACCCATGCGGGCACGGCCGTGCTGATCACGCACGGCACCGGCGATGCCGGGCTGTTCACCGGCATCCTGTGCCGCTACCTGGCACTGGCTGCTGTCTCGCCAACACTTTCCATGCCGCGGCGGGACGAGGCCGCAGAGCTGGTGGCCGCCACAGCCCGGGAACTGTGGGCGGGACGGACCAAACACGGAGAACGCACGGTCTTTTCCCCGCATCCCCTCCAGCCGGCGGAACAGCAGTACCCGGCAGGGACCGCCGTCGGCCTCTCCACCCAGCTCTCGGCGTGGATGATCCTGGAGGCAGCAGCGCGCGTCCGGCGCGGGCACAGCTAACTTCCGGCGCGGCTGCGCGGTGCCGGCCCGCCGCGGACACGGCTCACGCCTACGTGTGCCTGTCCTGCCCGCCGCACCCGCGCCCCGCACCTAGTGCGTCCTGCCACCCCGGGGACGCTGCGACGTCGCAGCACGCTCGTCCAGATCCGCAAGGGTCAGCCGGTGGCGGGGCGACGGCGGCAGCGGGCTGCTGCTCGTGACCTGCAGCGACGGAGTGACGTGCAGGATTTCACCGCTAGCCATGAGCCGCCAGTTGGGGTTGTCATCCATTTTTTCGGTGGCGAGCAGCACGGCGGGCCGCTGATCTTCGCGCAGCTGCCGGCTGTGGACGCTGATCCGGGGCGTCGACATTTTGCTGTGCCGGTCCCCGGTGGAGAGCTCCAGAACGTAGAGGGGATGGGTGTCCGGATACCGCACGGCCCACAGATCGGCCTCATCGGCCAGAATGATGTTGACGGCGAAGAGCCGAAGGTTTTCGGCAATCCATCCCAGGGCGGAGGCTATTGCCGCGCCAACGTCGCCGCCGTTGCTCCGGGCTTCCGCAGTAATCAGGGCAAACACCCGCTCCGAGTCCGTTTCGCCCTTCACCAGGTCCATTCCGCCCAGCTGCCGCAGCCGGGCATCGAGCCGGTCCAGGTCCTGGACCACCCCGTTGTGGGCGAAGAGCCGGTTGTCCTGCTCGAACGGGTGGGTGTTGGCTTTCACGTCACCGCCGGTGCTGGCATACCGCACGTGGGCGACGAACGTGATGCTCTCCATGTCCCTGGCCTCGGCTGCATACGCTTGATCCTCGTACGCTGCGATGGGTGCCTTCACCATCGACGGCCGGCCCTCGCGGTCATACACCCCGATGCCGAATCCGTCGGCCTCGCGCCGGCTTTGCTCCGCAAGGCTGTCCGGGGCTGTGAGGAGCCAGAAGGTTGCTTTGACCGGTTGATTCCCGGCATGCATACCGAAGAGCCGACACATGGTGATCCTCCCGGATTTACCGCGGCACGGAGGTCCGCCGCAGGTTTCCCCTGACATGAACTGTCAATCCAGCGTCCCGCGGCGGTGTGGCAATGGCAAGGGCGCAGCCCGCCGATGCCCCGCGCAGCACAACCCCGTCACCGCGGCGGCTGCGGATAGGGCGTGAGCCCCTCTGCCAGCATCCGTACGGCCGCCTCAATCCTGCGCCCCCGGGCGGCGGGGGTCCTCACCGCGTGGAGGCGGAGGTAGAGGGCGAAGCGGTTCTGCGCGTTCAAGGCGTCATACGTGGCCTGAGCCGCAGGCACGCCCGCTATGGCGGCCAGCAGATCCTCGGGAACCCGGGCGGTTGCTGATCCTGCGTAGGCAGCGGCCCAGCGCCCGTCCGCCTTTGCCTGTTCGACGGCGGCGCGGCCGGCCTGGTGCATCCTCCCCTCCGCTTCCAACTGCTCAGCGAATCCGACATTCCGCTGGCTCCACATGCTGCGCGGACGGCGCGGGGTGAACCGCTGGAGGTAACTCTCCCCATCACGGCGGTTGGCCTGCCCGTCAATCCAGCCAAAGCACAGGGCCTCCAGAAGCGCCCCGTTGTACGACAATCCGGTGACGTTTCCTCCCTTGCGGCCCAGGACCAGCAGTACTCCCGGGGACTGTGCGTGATGGGTTTCCAGCCAGCGCCGCCATGCTGCCGCGTCCGGGAGCAGCAGTTCCGGCAGGGGTGCCTTCGTCCCTGCACCGGTGGCCGCCGGCTTCTTCGATGTGCTGTCCATGTCCATGTCCATGAGGCTATGCCTGCGCAGAGACTGCAGAAAGGGGCGGGCCAGTTCAGCCGAGGGCCAAAGCGCCGCGCGTCGGCTCAATGCGCCCGCCGGATTGCGGTAAAACACTGCTATGAGTGTTCGTACCCCTGACCCTTATCCCGGCTGGCTCTCCGAAGATGACCTGCATGACGCCAGGCAGCGTCTTCCCATGGTCTATGTGGAAGCGGTGCCGGTCCGGTGTGATCCGCTGGGTTACGTAACCGAAGTAGGCCTGCTGCTGCAGGCTACCGAGGAAGGCAAGATGGTCCGGACCTTTGTCTCCGGGCGCGTCATGTACCGGGAAACCATCCGGGCCGCCCTGCTGCGCCACCTCGAAAAGGATCTGGGGCCAATGGCCTTTCCGCAGCTGCCGCCGGCACTGACACCGTTTACCGTTGCCGAGTATTTCCCGTCGCCCTCCCAATCAGGGCTCACTGATGAACGCCAGCACGCCGTCGCACTGGCCTACCTCATTCCCGTCACCGGTGAATGCGATCCGCGGCAGGACGCCCTGGAGCTGTCCTGGCTGACACCGGAAGAGGCCCTAAGCCCCGGGATTTACGCCGAGTTTGCCGGCGGCCGGGGGGACCTCCTGCGGCAGGCGCTCGCATCAGCCAGCTGGGGACGCTAAGCGCCCGTTACCGCTTCTTTATATACTGGGGGCCGACTGCCCGAGGAGAAGGAACCTGCCATGCCAGAGAGCCAGCCGGAATCTTACACATTCCGGGTCAACGCCGAGCTGCTTGCCCCCGGACAGATTCCTGTGCATGAAAGCACCCCGCTGGCTCCGGTCCGTGACAGCTCGGTGGAGAACGACGACTTCGGCGTGCCCGCCCTCGTCCATCTGGTGCTCGAGGACGGCATGACGCTGCGGCTGGCGTACGGCTCGTCCGTCCGGGTCCAGGCCCTGCACCCTCCGGCGCGCCCGCGGATGCTGTGCGCACGGTGCCCGCTGAGGAGGAAAATTACGCCGCGGCCGTTGCAGCCGCTGCCGCCGCACACCCGGATAACAGCCGCGTGCAGGACATTTCCGTCCGGCTGGGCCGTGGCCTGAACGTAAAGTCGGGCAGCAATCTGCGGGATGTCCGGGACCTTGCCCACACGCTGTATGTGGACCTGGATGACTCCGAAAACGCGCTGCAGGTCTGTAACATCATCACCGGGCTGCCGTTCGACGGAAACTTCGGCCGGTGGACCTGGATTCAGGGTGCGCTGTCGCTGGCGGCGCACATCACGCACGAGTCCGGAGACGAGGAAACCTCAGCAGCTTATGCGCAGGCAGTCCGGGCGGGCGACGCCGCGGAAAGCGATCCGCTCAAGGCCAAGCTGGCGGCGGAGATGCTGCAGCGGCAGCTGAACGAACCCAACCTTTACGACCGCGAAATCCACCGGTCAGCCGAGGCCGGAGACGGCCACAGCGAACGGGAGTGGCGTGTCCTGCGTCTTGATCAGCTGCTGTATCTGCGGGCCCACGGCGGATCCCAGACACTTTCAGAGAGCGAACTGGACCGCCGGATCCGCAACGAACTCATCGCCGTCCGCGGCCTGAACCTGGACCTTTAGGATCCGTCCGCAGCTGCGGACTGACCCCCGTGCCGGCCCCGTCTTCGCTGGTGCTGGCTGCGGCTTCGCCAGTGCTGGACCAGCACCATGGCCATGCCCACCGATGCGCCAATGACAGTTTCCACGGCCCGGTCCGAAACCAGCAACAGCGGATTACCGGGATGCGCCAGTTCCGTACTCACCAGGGCCAGCGGCGTGACGACTACCTGGGCGAGGGCGTACTGGCGCGCAATGAGCATCTCCGCGCCGAACTGCAGCAGCGCAATCACCACCACCATCTGCCACGGCTCCAGCCCGGGCAGCAGGATGACTGCCGTCAGCAGCAGGCCGCCGAAAGTACCCAGGATCCGCTGCAGTCCCCGGTGGATCCGGTTGCGGACGGTCAGCCCGACCAACGGCACCGTAGCTGCCACCATGGCCCAGTAATTATGGCCGATGCCCATGGCCGTGGCGATCGATCCGGCCACCGCGGCCACCAGGGCATACTGTCCGGCGTCGACATAAATGGCCCTGCGCTGGGCCGGGCTGAAACGCGGCCGCTCCGGCTTTTCCCACGCCGTGCGGTGGCGGCGCAGGAACCAGCCGGAAAGTCCCAGCAGCAGGGCAAAAAGCACGGTTCCGGCCGCTGCCAGCAGTGCCTGCCAGAGAGGCGGTTGGTTCGGTACTGAGGAAATGGCGGCGTAGGCAAAGATATGGAACAGGGATCCCGCAGGACGGAGCCGCCAGAATCCCGTCGCCAGAGTACCAAGCCCTGCCACGGCCGTAGTGCCCGCCACGATGTCCCAGGGGCCGGGGTCCAGCCGGGAGGTCAGGGCGCCGGCCAGGATTACGGCGAGCATCAGCGCAGCGGCCCGCAGCTGATGGCCGAAGCGCTGGCGGTGCGGCTCGTTCCTGCCATAGATGCCCGTGAAGGCGCCAAAACTGGCAAAGATAGCCAGGTCAATGCGTCCGAACGCCAGCAGCAGAAGCAGCGGAACTCCGACGCCGAGGCCGCACCGGATCGCCACGTGGTGGTCGTTGTGGGCGGGAGCGATCCGAAACATCTCACGCAGGTGGTTCAAGGAATTCCGCTCGGCCTTTCAGGTGCGGTCAGGGACACAGGTGCGGTCGGATACCGCCGCCAAACCGCCCTGTCCACCGTACTCCCGCCCGTAACCACCACCGGAATAATGTGGTGCGCATCCCACTGCCCGGCGGCGTCAGGCACGAAACCCGGCGGCGTCGGGCACGGAGCCCGGCGGCGTCGGGCACGGAGCCCGGCGGCGCACCTGCTTCCGCGGCCCGTAGGGCAAAATGGAGGAGTGTCCTCCTCAACGTTCTCCTTTGCCCTCGGTAAGCGCCTGCGCGAAACCACTGCCCCAACAGCTACGCAGACGCAGGCCAACGGGGGTGAGTTCCAGGGCCGCACCGGCACGATCACCACACCGCACGGAGAGATCGCGACGCCGGCATTCATAGCCGTCGGAACCAAGGCCACCGTGAAGGCCGTGCTGCCCGAGTCCATGGCCGATCTGGGCGCCCAGGCACTGCTGGCTAATGCCTACCACCTGTATCTGCAGCCGGGTCCGGACGTCCTGGATGCCGCCGGCGGCCTGGGTAAGTTCATGAACTGGTCCGGCCCCACCTTCACCGATTCCGGCGGCTTCCAGGTGATGAGCCTGGGTGCCGGTTTCAAAGTCATCAATATGAACGCGGACGGCACCACCCATGCCACCGGGGCGGACGACGCCGTCGCACCGGGCAAGGAGCGCCTGGCCCACATTGACGACGACGGCGTGTGGTTCAAGTCCCACCTCAACGGTGACAAGCACCGTTTTACACCCGAAGTTTCCATGCAGGTCCAGCACCAGATCGGTGCGGACATCATGTTCGCCTTCGATGAGCTGACCACCCTGATGAACTCGCGCGAATATCAGGAAATGTCCCTGGAACGGACACGCCTTTGGGCCCAGCGCTGCATCACGGAGCATCAGCGGCTCACCGAAGAACGGGTCGGCAAGCCGTATCAGGCGCTGTTCGGGGTGCTGCAGGGCGCCCAGTACGAAGACCTTCGCCGGAAAGCCTCCCGCGATTTGGGGGCGATGGACTTTGACGGCTTCGGCATCGGCGGCGCGCTGGAAAAGGAAAACCTCGGAACCATCGTCCGCTGGTGCACCGAGGAACTGCCCGAGGATAAGCCCCGGCACCTGCTCGGCATTTCCGAACCGGATGACATCTTCACCGCCATTGAAAACGGTGCCGACACCTTCGACTGCGTCTCCCCCACCCGGGTGGCCCGCACGTCAGCGTTCTACACGCCGTACGGGCGGCTGAACCTGTCCAATGCCCGGTTCAAGAAGGACTTCAGCCCGCTGGTGGAGGGGTGCGACTGCTATGCCTGCGCTCACTACACCAAGGCCTACATCCACCATCTGTTCCGCGCCAAGGAAATGGTGGCGGCCACCCTCGTGTCGATCCACAACGAGCGTTTCACCGTAAAACTGGTCGACGACGCCCGCCTGGCCATCGAAGACGGCTCTTTCTTCGACTTCAAGGCGGACACCCTCGGAAAGTACTACAGCGCCAAGTAGCAGCGGGGCCAGCGCGGCCGCTGGTGGTTAGTTCCAGGTGCGGGGCAGCGGCGGGTTCTGGTCCGGGTCCTGCTCTCCGGTGGGACTCTGGTCGGCCTCCGGCGGATCCTCCGGCCCGCCGGACTCCGGCCCACCTGACTCTGACGCGGAGCCGCCTTTTCCTGCCTGATCCTTGCCCGCCGATTCCCCGGAAGCCAACGGGCCGGCATGGAAACCCTCGTTGTCCGCCGCTTCCCCGGCGCCTGCTGCTTCTGCAGCATCCCGTCCGGAGTTCTCCTGACCGCGCTCCTGCATCCCGTTCCTCCTCGATCACATCTGCCCGGCTGCGCCGTTTTCCGCATCCCCAACCACGCCGTTCACGCTTCCCGACCCCGGCGTTGGCCCTTCCGTGCGGCGGTGAATGCGACGCTAGAGCAAAAAGCCCGGACGCAACAGAGCGTCCCGAAAATCACCCGCAGCAGGTACCCCGGTGCCGCCGGCATACCCTCAGGCGGCGCGAATTACCCGGTGATCGGAGCCGAAGCGCCGCCGGCACCGTAACTTGGTTCACGCTTCTTGATCGCCTTGATGACGACGGCGGTCACAGGGACAAACAGGAACTCCACGAGGGTTTTGTACACGAAACCGAAGATCACGTAGTTAATGAACCCGCCGGCGTCGGTGATCCCGATGACCGGGGCAGCTATGGCGCAGAAGATCAGGGTGTCCGCGAACTCGCCGACACCGGTGGAGGCCATGAGCCTTCCAATCAGCGCCCGTTCCCGGAACCGTTCCTTCATCTTGACCAGCACCCAGGAGTTGAGGGTCTGGCCGGCCAGGAAGCCCAGCAGGCTGGCCGCCACAATCTGCCAGACCGGCCCCAGCGCCAGCTCCAGGGCCGCCTGTTTGGCCTGCCCGTAGTCGTCGTCGAAGCCGGGAAGCGCAATGATGACGGCAAAGCTGAGGGCCGCTCCGGCGGCAACCGCAAAGCCGGTAAAGATGGCGCGCCGCGCCGCCTTAAAGCCGTACACCTCGCTGATGACATCGCCCAGGATGTAGGCCAGCGGAAAGAGGAAAAAGCCTCCGTCAGTGACGATGCTGAAATCTCCAAAGATCGGACCGAGCACCACGCCCTTGGTGGCTCCGATGTTGGAGATGACGATGACGACGCACATGAGCGTCAGGATGATGTCGTAATGCGAGCTGCCGCGGGCCGCGAAGGCCAGGGCGAGCGCCGGATCGACGCCGGTGGAGGTGTGCATGGGAATTCCGTTTCGTAGTGGTTCGCCGGGGCTTTCGCCGGCTGTATTAGCACTGTGCCCGCTGCACCGGGCGGCCCTGCCGGGGGCCGCCGTCAATTCTGCCACGTTCCGGCCGGCAGCATGCGTGTGGTCACCGGCACCAACACTCATTGAACCTTTTTGAACGCGTTCAAAAAGATGATGTACTGACAGGCGTGCCGGGCCGCTGCGGGCAGATGCAGGACGCTTGACCGCGGACTGAACCCGGCCGATAACTGAAATCAAGGAGCGTTGATGGCCGCCACGGTCAAGAGTGAACAGACCCGGCGGCAGCTGATCGAGTCGGCGCTCTCCCTTTTCCGCACGCAGGGGTACGCCAAAACCACCATGCGGAGCATTGCTGAAGCCGCAGGAGTGTCAGTGGGCAACGCCTACTACTACTTCCGGTCCAAGGATGAGCTCGTAGCGGAGCTGTACCGGAGCCTCGAGGATGAACACCGCAGCCGCAGCCTGCCGCTGCTGCGCGAGGGCACAACCTGGGTGAACACCTGAGGCTTATCCTGCTGGCGCACCTGGACATCCTGGAGCCCTACCATGACTTTGGCGGCCAGTTCCTGCGGCTGGCCATGCCGCCGTCGCCGGCTCCCGAACGCCGCGGCCACCGCGGCGCGGCTGATGCGGGAATCGGACGGGCGAAATCGATCGCATTGTTCCGGCAGGCGGTCACGGTTTCCCGTCCGCAGCCGCCCCTGGCAATCCGCGACGACCTGCCCGAACTGCTGTGGCTGGTCCATATGGGTATTACCCTGTTCTGGATCTACGACCGCTCCCCGGGGCAGCGCCGGTCCCGCAGGCTCGCACACAGTGTCGCTCCCCTGACGGCAAAGCTCGTCATCCTCTCCCGCCTGCCCGTGGTGCGCAATATCGTGGAAGATGTTGTCCACTTATTCCAGGAGCCCGACGCGATGACTGACCAGGCCGACGACGAGGTCGCACCTTCCGCGCCGGCTGCAGCGAACAGCGCTCCCGGCAGTCCGCGGGTGCTTCCCGGACCGCTGGCTTCGGCCCTTGGATACCTCGTCGCATGCCTCGTCCTCGCCTCGATCGCTACCCTGGCCGTGGGCTGGGGCACGGCGCGGGATTTCTGGGGATACGCGTGGACCGTCATCGTCGCGGCATTCTATGCCGCCGGACTGGGGCTGTTTACCGCCCTGCCGGTGGCCCTGCTCCTTGGCTGGTCACTGCGCCGCGTGTTGAACCAGGGGGTCCATGTCCTGGCCTTCTTCCTCGTGCCGACGCTGCTCGCATGGCTGATCATCGGGCTCAGCGTGCAGTCGGTGACCGTGCCGCTGCTCATGGCTGCGGCCATCGGCCTGTCCATGGCCGCCGGACGCGCCGCTATCTGGCGGCTCGCGCGCGCCTAACAGCAGAGCAGCCTCCGGCACTGTGACGTCCCCATGTACAGGGCGGGGCCGTGTCACCGCACCGGTGGCACCGGTGCGCACTTTGGGTGGAAGATGGAGACATGTCTGCTAACACACACTCCGCCGGAACTGCTGCTCCGGCCGTCACCCTTACTATCGCCGGTTCCGAAGCTACCGGCGGGGCCGGCGCCCAGGCTGACCTGAAAACGTTCCAGGAATTGGGGACCTATGGGATCGCCGCGCTGACGTGCATCGTCTCATTCGATCCGAAGGACAACTGGAACCACCGGTTCGTTCCCGTCGAAGCCGGGGTGATCAGTGATCAGCTCGAAGCAATCCAGACCGCCTACGATCTGACGACCGTCAAGCTGGGCATGCTCGGAACGCCCGCCACCATCGACACCGTGGCCAAGGCACTCCAGAGCCAGGAATGGACCAATATCATCCTGGACCCGGTCCTGATCTGCAAGGGCCAGGAACCCGGCGCAGCGCTGGACACCGACCAGGCGCTGAAGGCCCAGATCCTTCCGCTGGCCACCTTTGTCACCCCGAACCATTTTGAGTCCATGTCCCTGTCGGGCATGGATGCCATCGAGAGCGTGGAGGACCTGCAGGAAGCCGCACGCCGCATCCATGAAGCCTCCGGGGCAGTGGTGCTTGCCAAGGGCGGAGTACGCCTTGAAGGCGAGGACGCCGTGGACGTGTTCTACGACGGCGAAACCATGGAGGTCCTCCGGGCACCCAAGGTGGGCGACGTTGCAGTCAGCGGTGCCGGCTGCACCCTTGCCGCGGCAATTACCGCGGAACTCGCGAAGGGCTCCACACCTCTGGCCGCCGCCAAGACCGCCAAGGCCTTCGTGACCGAAGGCATCCGCAACCGGGTGTCCTCCCACACCCCGTTCGACGCCCTGTGGCAGGGCAACGCCGGCGCCGGCCCCGCCCTCTAGGCACGGGGGCCGCCCGCCGCCGGGGTAACCGGCGTGCGGGCGGATCGGCAGCCCACCGTGCGGGCCTGCAGGTGCGGGCCGGTAGCCGGGCGGCTCCGGCAGCGCGTGAGCGGTCCCCTAGCGCCGGAAGAGCTTGGCGTACACCCGGTGCAGCGACAGGGCACTCTGGACCGTCCGCGAGGAAGTCAGCCGCCGGTGTTCGGCCTGCAGCTCCTCATGTTCGCGCGCCTGCTCCCGGGTGTAGGAGCGGAGCCGGTCCTCTTCGACGCCTTCCTGTGCCTCCACGCGGGAACGCGGATAGAACGCTGCCGCGCTTCCCTCCGCTGCTGCCACCCAGGGGCCGTGTGCCTCAAACCGCGGCACTGCGGGCAGGTCGGCGCAAGATGAACCCGAGGATCCACGGAGCGGCGGATGCCCCGACAGGACGGCGGCCGCGGCGTCCCACCAGGATTTGCTCCACGCTGTCCGGGACGGCAGTGCCGCCGTGAGATGGCCCGAAATGTCGCTGCGGCGCTGCCAGGCCTCCGTGAGTGCCGGGCCCAGCAGGTTCTCCTGCAGCGCGGGCAGGGAAGGGCAAAGTCCGCCATCCCCCAGTTTCCCATCGCCCCTGCGATCCGGACTCCGCTGTAGGTGTCCGTTGCCAAACCCACGACAGGAACTCCGGCGGAGAGCGCAAAGACCGCCGGATGGTAGCGGGAAGTTACGACCAGGGAGGCGCCGGCCGTCAGAGCCGCCACCTGCCGTGCCGGCAGGACCGGCAGCTGCTGCAACGGTGTGCTCATCGAATCCGCAATGCGGGTGTGGGACTCCAGGTCCCAGCCCCGGTCCGAGCCAACGCCCATGTGCGGAATGAAGACCGCCGGCAGTCCGGTCCGTTCGTGCAGGGCGTCCAGCTCCGCACCCAGCCGGGCAGGAAAGTCACCGGTATCCGCGGAGGTGGGGGCAACAGTCACGGCAACATAGCCGCTGTCCGGCAGTGCGTCGATGCCGCTGCCCAGTTCGGCGCCCGAAATCTCCCCGGGTTCCAGGAAGGACGCATCATCCAGGCCTGCGACGGCGGTGGCGCCCAGACTCCGCGCCAGCTGCAGGGACGCCGGCTCCCGCATCGAGCTCATCGCCGCCGATTCCAGCATCCGGGCCAGCTCGGCGGCATCCGGAGCGGTCAGCTGCGGGCCGAGTGTCTGGCCGGAAATGACCACCGGCTTTCCCAGCGCCCGGGCAACCGCGACGACGGCGGCACGCTCGTAGAGCAGCCAGCCGTAACGCGAGTTCAGGTTGCCGCCGCCGGCAACCAGGACGCCGTCGCATTCCGACAGCACACCAATCAGGGCGCGGGCCGGGTCTCCGGCCGGAAGTTCGGCGGTACCGCCGAGATGGCTGCGGATGCGCCGCAGGTAGGCTTCACGCTCGGCCGGCGGCCAGGGAAAGGAAGCGTTGCGGCGGCACGGCAGCCAAACAGCCGCTGCGTTTGTTCCGGGTTGCGGGAAAGCAGCAGCACCTGCAGTCCGCGGCGGCGCAGTTCATCAGCAGCCGCGTGTCCCATGGCTTCGTCGCCGGCGTGATAAACGTCCTGGCCGAGGTCAGCCAGGACAGCAATACGTACTGTCATCTGCGGGATTTCCCGCGCAGGGCCGTCAGGAGCACGGCCGCAGCCGTGTTGCCGCGCCGCAGGATGCCGCTGAAGCTGGTCCGGCGCGTGACCGTATCCTCCAGCCGCTGGAGGGCGTCGGTGAGCTGCGCCTGCATCGCATCCATTCGCCGCTGGTTCTCCAGCAGCAGCTCCTTCTGCTCGTTCATCATGCAGCTCACCTCTAGCAGGACTCCCAGACCCCCGTTGCTCAGGTCCCTGCGCAGGTACTCATCGCGGACATAGCGGTCGAAACGCCGATGGTCCGCAGCTTTGTCGAAGATGCTGTTGGCGTCGGCGCCACTGGCGGCAGGGCGCTGGCTCCAGAACGCAAGCACCTCTCCGTCCAGGAACCCGATCGGCTGGCGGGAGAGCACCCGAATGTTGAATTCCCAATCTCCGCAGACGTCCATTCTTTCGTCGTAATAGCCAAGTTCTTCATGCAGCGACCGCCGGTAGAGGAAGGAAATAGGGACGGCACGGTTAACCTGGAGCATCTCACCAAGTGATATTTGCTGCATATCCCCCCAGAAAGGAACGGACCCCGTCTCCCGGATTTCGTCACCGTCAATTTCTTCATAGCGTATGTTCGTCCGTACGACAACCCCCGCATCGGAAGAATCAGCCAGATAACGGACCGTCCGCTCGAGGAATTCGGGGTGCCAGAGATCGTCGTCGTCGTGAATGGCAATGTACTCGGAGTCACAGCTGCGGATACCTGCATTGGACGCTGCTTCCATCCCCCGGCTCTGCTCGTGGGTCACCACGGTGACCAGCGCCCGGGAGGCTTCGGGGAACAGGGCGAGCACATCTGCGACGCGTTCGGGGCTGCCTCCGTCATTGACGACGACCACCCGGATTCCGCGGTAGGTCTGGGAAAAGATGTTGTTGAGCGCGCGCTGCAGAAATTGCGGACGGTCCTTGGTCCTGACAATCACGGCTACTGACGGTGTTACTGGCGCTGACACTTGGCTCCCGGGGTTGACTCCACTTCCTCCTCCACGATACCGGCAGCCCGGGCGCCGCGATTATCGCCCGCCGGACCGGGCCGGGCCGCGCCCGCGGAACGATTCGCTTTTACTGTTGACATCTCTTTAGCGAGGAACAAAGGTACAGGTAGCGCCGCGGTTTGATCCTGACCAACAAATCGTGAAACTACCCGGTTCGTCTTTTAGTCAATACCTCATTGCCCAGTCTCGGTCGGTGGGATTCGGATCAAAGATTCGTCCCAGGCGTCGGCATCCTTTCTTAAAATAAGGAGAAGTATGAACAATCCAAACCATCGGAGATCAGGAAGGGCCACGCTGGCGACACTTGCCGGCCTGGCCTTGGTCTCCAGTATGTGGACCCCGGCTTCGGCCGTGGAGGGAACACGCAGGGGGACCCGACGGCACAGGGCCTGGCCCGTGTCTCGCCGGAACTTAAGGTCTCAGCTGACTTGTCCACTAAGCAGGGGCCGGTCTCAGTGTTCGTTCAGTTCACCGGCAAAGGCGCCTTTGAACAGACTCAGCCGCAGGAAGTCCGCAACGGGCTTGCCGCACCCCTGAACAAGGCATCCGAGGTGCAGCAAATCCGTGCCTCGATCGAAGCGCAGGCGCAGGAAGTTGCCGCACAGGCTTCCTCCAGCATTCTCTACACGACCACCAACACCATCCCCGGTGTCGCCATGAACGGTGACGCCGAGGCCATCCGGGCGCTGGCATCACGCAGCGACGTCGCGAAGATCACCGGCATCGTCCCGAAGACCCACGAAAACAAGGGAGGGACATTGATGTCCGCGCCCTTGATTCGTGGGTGCAGCGGGACCAGACCGGCGAGGGAATCACCATCGCCGTGCTGGATACCGGGATTGACTACACGCACTCCGACTTCGGCGGCCCCGGAACCCTGGAAGCCTTTGCCACGGCACAGGCTTCCAACGAGATGCCAGCCGCGGATTCGGGCCTGTACGATCCTGAGAAGTTTGCCGGCGGCTGGGACCTCGTCGGGGATGACTACAACGCCGACCCGACCGTTCCCGAACTCTACAACCCCGTCCCCGCGCCCGATGCAAACCCGCTGGACTGCCAGAGTCACGGTTCGCACGTCGCCGGCACTGCAGCCGGTTACGGCACCAACGCTGACGGCACCACCTTCCGGGGTGACTATTCGGAGCTGACGGCCGAGGACGTCAACGCCATGGGCATCGGCCCGGGCACCGCACCTGAGGCAAAGCTTGTCAGCGTCCGGGTGTTCGGCTGCGACGGCTCCTCCGAGGTGGTCGGCCAGGCCCTGGACTACGTCCTGGACCCCAACAACGACGGCGACTTCAGCGACCGGGCCCAGGTTGTAAACATGTCCCTGGGCTCTACCTTCCCCGCCTACGACGATCCGGAAAACGACATCGTCAACGCGTTGACCGCGCAGGGCATCCTGTCTGTGGTTTCCTCCGGCAACTCCGGCGACATCTACGACATCGGCGGCTCGCCGGGCAGCGCCGAAACAGCGCTGACCGTGGCCAACAGCGTTGGCTCGCAGACCACCCTGGACGCCGCCAGGGTCCTGGCTCCGGACACCGGAACCGCCAGCGGCCAGTACACCGCCAGCTACAATTACGCCACCGCTCCCGCGGAAGCCCTCACCGGCACCGTAGTCATGGGTCCGGAAGGCGACAACTCCGACGGGTGTGCCCCGCTTGATGCCGGGGACGATGCCGGCAAGTGGGTCTGGCTCACCTGGGATGACGACTCCACCACCCGTGAATGCGGCTCCCTGGTCCGCTGGGACAACGCAGCAAAGGCCGGCTACGCCGGCGTCGTTGTCGATTCCACCCTCAACGGTTTTGACGCCGGCGTCGGCGGCAATGCGCTGATCCCCGGCATCCAGCTCACCGCGGATTCCTCGGAAGAGCTGCGACCGGCTGCCCAGGCCGGAACCCTCGAAATCGAACTCGATCCCGCACTGGTGGGTTCGGTAACCGGAGAGTCCGGCGCGCTGGACACCCTGAACTCCAGCTCCTCGCGCGGCGTGCACGGTTCCAACGGCGTCGTCAAGCCTGACGTGGCCGCTCCGGGCACGCAGATCAAGTCCGCGCAGGTGGGCACCGGTACCGGCGCCTCCATCAAGAGCGGCACATCGATGGCCGCGCCGAATGTCGCCGGCATCGCGGCACTGGTGATCGCGGCAACCGACTACAACCCGTACGAGGTCAAGTCGATCATCATGAACACCGCCACCCACGATCTCCTGACCGCCGACGGCATCGCGTACGCACCGAACCGTGTCGGTTCGGGACGCGTCGACGCGCTGGACGCCCTCGAGACGAAGGTCCTGGCTTACGACACCGAGAATCCCCGCCTTACCTCGGTGAACTTCGGTGTCCTGGAGCTCGGTGCCAATCCGATCGAGCTCACCCGCACGGTCACCATCGAAAACAAGGGCGACTCCCCGCAGACCTTCACGGCTGAGTACCTGGCCGCGACGCAGGTTCCCGGCGTTGTCGTCAGCACCGGAACCGCACCGGTTTCCGTCCCCGCCAACGGCAAGGCCACGGTCCCCGTCACGCTCAGCATTGCTGACCCCGCGGCGCTGATCAAGACGATGGACCCGGCAGCCGACAAGATCCAGGCCGGCAATCCCCGCCAGTACATTGCCGAGGCCTCCGGCCGGCTGCAGCTAACGAGCACGACCTCCGAAACCCTCCGGGTGCCGGTGTACTCCGCTCCGAAGCCGACCGCCAACATGAAGGCCAGCTCCAAGATCACGTTCGCCGACGAGTCCGCGCTCTCCGCGCTGACCACCTTCAGCGGCCGTGGCCTGGATCAGGGCGAAGGCAGCGAGGCCTATGTTTCGCTGGTGACCCCGCTGGTTCTCGGTGCCGAGAGCGAGCGCCGCAGCGACTTGGCCCTTGAGTCCCTGTACTCGCTGGACCTGCGCACCGTAGGGGCTTCCTCCAACGTCCCGGCACTCACTGCCGTCGGCGGAGATCTGGATACCTCCACACTGAACATCGGACTGAGCACCTGGGAAAACTGGCCGTCGCTGAACAGCAACAGCCAGGTTGCCGTTGAATTCGACACCAACAATGACGGCGCAACCGACTTCCTGGCCGCCACGAGTTCAGCCTCCGGGCTGGACCAGTTGGTATTCGCGATCTATCCGGTGGTGGATGGAGAACGGGGCGATTCGATGGGTGTTCTCCCGGTCAACGGACGGCTCGGAGATGTTGATACCAACAACTTCGACACCAATGTGCTGACCCTGCCGATGCCGGCTGCCGTCCTTGGGCTGGACCTGACCAAGTCCGCCCCGATCCAGTACCGGGTAACCACATCCAATGCCCTGAGCGTTAATGAGAGCGGGCAGAATGTCCCGGTCGACACCACCGACTGGATTGGCTTCAACGTCACGGAGCCGGCCATGTGGTTCCAGGGCGCCCCGGGCACCGAGAATGTGAACCTCTTCGAGGAAGTGGACGCAGCAACCCTGGCGGTCAACCGCCAGGCCAGCACCACCGAGGGCAAGGCACTGTTCCTGCACCACCACAACGCCGAAGGCGTCAAGGACCAGGTGGCCAAGATTGAACTCGGCCCGCTGCGCTTCCCGGACGTTCCGGGCGGCATGTTCGAAGAGGACATCAACTGGATGGCCGATCAGGACCTGACCACCGGTTACGACGACGGCACCTACCGTCCGGCCGGCTCCATCAACCGTGATGCGATGGCTGCCTTCCTGTACCGTCTGGCCGGCTCCCCGGCCTACGACGCACCGGATGTATCGCCCTTCACGGACATCACACCGGACACCCAGTTCTACAAGGAAATCTCCTGGCTCGCGTCCAGCGGGATCTCCACCGGCTATCCGGACGGCACGTTCCGCCCGGTGGCACCGGTTGCGCGTGATGCGATGGCTGCCTTCATGAACCGGTTTGCCGGCGAACAGTGCTCCGTTCAGGATGCATTGGGCTACCAGGCTCCGGGCACGGCGTCGTTCACCGATGTGGACGTGAACAACCAGTTCCACAAGGAAATCTCGTGGATGAAGGACTCCGGTGTTTCCACCGGCTGGCCGGACAACACGTTCCGTCCGTACGAGGACGTGTCGCGTGAAGCCATGGCGGCGTTCATTCACCGCCTGGACACGTACAACAACGAAAACGGCGGCTGCAACTCCTTCTAACCGGGAAGGAGCCGCCACTGAAGTAACCAGCAGATAAAAAGAGCCGCGGGTCCGGGAGAAATCCGGGTCCGCGGTTCTTTGCTCGAAACCGCTTTTTACCCGCAACCGCTCTGTGCCCGCAACCGCTCTGTGCCGGAGACAGCCTCAACTGCCGCCGGTTACTTCAGCAGCTTGGACAGCCTGCGGTCAGCAAGCAGTTTGCCGCTGGTCTGGCAGGTGGGACAGTACTGCAGCGACGAGTCCGCGAAGGACACTTCCCGGACGGTGTCCCCGCAGACCGGACAGGGTTCCCCGGTGCGGCCGTGGACACGCATGGCCCGGCGTTTCGAGTCTTTCAGTTCGGCTGCCGGGCGGCCGGCCGCGTTGGCATTGGCCGATTCGAGAACGGCCCGCAGCGCCTCGTACAGCCGCGACACTTCCTCGTCCTTCAGTTTGGCCGCGACAGCAAACGGCGACAAATGGGCGGCATGCAGGATTTCGTCGCTGTAGGCGTTGCCGATGCCGGCAATGACCGACTGGTCCCGCAGCAGTCCCTTGATTTGTCCCCGGTGCGCGGCGACCAGGCCGGTGAAGGCGGCGAAGTCGACGTCGAACGCCTCCGGTCCCAGCCGCGCGATACCCGGCACGTCGGCGGGGTCCCGCACCAGATACACCGCAAGTGCTTTCCTGGTGCCGGCTTCGGTGAGGTCGAAGCCCGGCTCATCCCCGCCGTCGTGCCCCGGTCCTTCCCGCGGAGCGAAACGCACCCGCAGGGCCATGCTCCCCTTGCCGGGGCGCAGCCGTCCGGGCTTCAGCGCATCCGACCAGCGCAGCCAGCCCGCTTTGGCCAGGTGCATCACCAAGTGGACCCCACCGGTGTGAAGGACAATGAACTTGCCCCGGCGTTCGACGCCGGTCACCGGTGATCCCCGCAGGGCATCCACCGGAACGCCGGCAGTCTTCAGGACCGCGAAGGACAGCACCTCCACATCGGACACGACAGCCGGCGGAGCACCGGACGGTAGGAGCTTTTCCCGCAGGAAGTCGACGAGACCCTGCACTTCGGGCATCTCTGGCATGGACCCACCCTAACGGCTTACCGGAATCTGGTCAGTCCCCCTTGTTAGTCCCCCGTGCCCGTCCCCCGCATGCGCCTGCAGGAAGGAATACACCTCGGTCTCATCCACGCCGGGGAACGCCCCCGGCGGCAGGGCGGCCAGCAGGTGGGAGTGTGCCCGGGCGCTGGGCCAGGCGAATCCGGACCATTCCGAGGCCAGCTCCCCCGGCGGCGTGCGGCAGCAGTCCGGATCCGGGCACCGTGACTTGGACCGGGCGGCAGTGTCACGCCCGCGGAACCACTTCACATGCGCATACGGCACTCCAATACTCAGCGAAAACAGGCCGCCGGAGCTGCGCTCGGTGCGGGCCGTGCACCAGTACGTTCCGGCCGGGGTATCCGTGTACTGGTTGAACGCACTGAACTTGTCCGGCACCGCAAACACCTCCCGCGATGTCCAGTACCGGCAGATCGGCTGGCCCTCAATGGCGCCCGTGTGGTCGGCGGGGAACGTCACGCCGTCGTTCTCATAGGCCTTGTAGACAATGCCGGATTCATGGACCTTCTGGAAATGGGTGGGAATGCCCAGGTGCCGGGTGGCCAGGTTCGTGAACCGGTGGGCCGCCGTTTCATAGGACACGGCAAACGCATCACGGATGTCCTCCACCGCAATCTCCTTGGCGGCCTTGGCCCGCTGCAGAAATTCGACGGTGGCGTTCTGCGGCAGCAGCAGCGCAGCAGCGAAATAATTGGTTGCCACCCGCTGGCCCAGGAACTCCCCGTAGCTGCGCGGTGTCTGATGGCCCAGGACGTAGTGGCCCAGGGCCTGCAGCAGCACCGACCGCGGGTCATGGTCCGAGCGCTGGGACTGGGTGAGGTAGATCCGCCGGTTCTTCAGGTCGGTCACGGACCGGGTGGAGTGCGGGAGGTCGGCGACGTGATGCAGGGCGAAACCCAGATGGGCGGCAATGTCGGCGATAACATGCTGCGAGAGCGGACCCGAAGTATGCCCCACCGAGTCCAGCACCTGCTGGGCAGCCTCCTCGTACTCCGGGAAGTAGTTGTCCCGTTCCCGCATCATTTTCCGCAGCTCCCCGTTGGCCCGGCGGGCTTCCTCCGGAGTGGCCACCTGCTCGTTGAGCCGCCGCTCCAACTCTGACTGCAGCCCCACCAGGGATTCGAGCACATCCGTGGGCAGCCGGGAGCTGATCCGAACCGTGGGCAGCCCGAGGGACGCGTACAGCGGCCCGCGCTGGGCCCGCTCCAACTCAATCTCCAGGGCGGCACGCCGGCTCGGCGGCTCCGCCCCCAGCAGGGAGTCAATGCTGACGTCCAGGGCGGCGGCCAGGGACTGCATCATGCCCAGTTTGGGCTCACGCTTTCCGTTCTCGATCAATGACAACTGGGACGCCACGGTACCCACGGCGGCCCCGAGGTCATCCAGGGTCATCCCCTTGGCTTTCCGCAGGTGCCGGATGCGCCGGCCCATGCTGATCACGTCCACGGAGCGTTCCGGATCGGAGCCGGCAGCGGGCTTACGGGAGGCCGGAGCAGGCCGGTTCCATGTCGTGTTCGTCACATTTTCAGATTATGCGAAGAAGTGCCTTTCTTGCCAGAGCAAACCTCTGGAAAGGGGGTTGTTCTTGCCGCAGTGTTGGTTGCACAGCAGGAACCGCCTCGTGACACAACAGGCGGTTGACGCAAACCCCTAAAGGAGACGTTCGAAATGACCCAGGACCAGAACACCGCCCCCACGGCCGAGCAGCTCACCGCCGACTGGGAAACCAACCCCCGCTGGGAAGGCATCCAGCGCGATTACACTGCCGACGACGTCGTCCGCCTCCGCGGGCGCGTCTCCGAAGAGCACACCCTGGCCCGCCGCGGCGCGGAAAAGCTGTGGGACCAGGTGCGCAACGCCGGCGACGAGGGCTACACGAACGCCCTCGGCGCCCTCACCGGCAACCAGGCCGTGCAGCAGGTCAAGGCCGGCCTGAAGGCCATTTACCTCTCCGGCTGGCAGGTGGCCGCCGACGCGAACAACTCCGGCCACACCTACCCGGACCAGTCCCTGTACCCGGCCAACTCGGTGCCCACCGTGGTCCGCCGGATCAACAACGCACTGCTGCGCGCCGACCAGATCGAGTTCGCCGAAGGCGTCTCCACCGTGGATGACTACCTGGTGCCGATCGTCGCCGACGCGGAAGCAGGCTTCGGCGGCCCGCTGAACGCCTACGAGCTGATGAAGTCCATGATCCAGGCCGGCGCGGCCGGTGTGCACTGGGAAGACCAGCTCGCGTCGGAGAAGAAGTGCGGCCACCTCGGCGGCAAGGTGCTCATCCCCACCTCCCAGCATGTGCGCACCCTGAACGCCGCACGCCTCGCGGCCGACGTCGCCGGCACCCCCACCGTGGTCATTGCCCGTACCGACGCCGAGGCCGCCACCCTGATCACGTCCGACGTCGACGAACGGGACTCCGAGTTCATCCTCCGCGAAGACGGACAGCCCGTCCGCACTGCGGAAGGCTTCTACAAGGTCCGCAACGGCATCGAACCGTGCATCGCCCGTGCCAAGGCCTATGCACCCTATTCGGACCTGATCTGGATGGAAACCGGCACCCCGGACCTGGCCCTTGCCCGCAAGTTCTCGGAGGCTGTCCGCTCCGAGTTCCCGGACCAGATGCTGGCCTACAACTGCTCGCCGTCGTTCAACTGGAAGAAGCACCTGGACGACGACACCATCGCCAAGTTCCAGCGCGAGCTCGGGGCCATGGGCTTCAAGTTCCAGTTCATCACCCTGGCCGGCTTCCACGCCCTGAACTACTCGATGTTCGATCTGGCCCACGGCTACGCCCGCAACGGCATGAGCGCCTATGTGGAACTGCAGGAGAAGGAATTCGGCTCCGAATCCCGCGGCTACACGGCCACCAAGCACCAGCGCGAGGTTGGCACCGGCTACTTCGACGCTATTGCCACCGCACTGAACCCGAACGGCAGCACGCTGGCCCTGGCCGGGTCCACCGAGTCCGCCCAGTTCCACTAAAGTCCCGCCCACATCTTCCCTGCCTCGAAAACCCCGAAGGAGCACGCCATGAACGATCCCATCACCCTGAACGGAATATCCCTCACCGCCCCTGCCGTGCGGCGCCAGGAGGAGATCCTCACCCCGCAGGCGCTGGACTTCGTCAAGGCGCTGCACCGGGCCACCGCCAGCCGCCGGCAGGAACTGCTGCAGCAGCGCCAGGCCCGCCGGACGCAGATCTCCAACGGTGCGGACCCCGCGTACCTGGCCGAGACCCGGCACATCCGCGAAGATGGCTCCTGGCGGGTGGCCCCCACCGCCCCCGGCTTGGAAGACCGGCGCGTGGAAATCACCGGACCGGTGGACCGGAAAATGACCATTAACGCCCTGAACTCCGGTGCGAAGGTGTGGCTGGCCGACATGGAGGACTCCTCCACGCCGTCGTGGTCCAATGTCGTCAACGGTCAGCTGAACCTCCGCGACGCCCTGGACCGCCGCATCGACTTCACCTCTCCGGAGGGCAAGGACTACAAACTCAAGGGCACATCCTTGACGGACCTGCCCACCATCGTGGTCCGCCCCCGCGGCTGGCACCTGCCGGAGAAGCACATGCTGGTGGACAACACACCGATTGCCGGCGGCATCGTGGACTTCGGCCTGTACTTCTTCCACAACGCCCAGCGCCTGATCTCGCAGGGCCGCGGCCCGTACTTCTACCTGCCGAAAATCGAAAACCACCTCGAGGCCCGGCTCTGGAACGACATTTTTGTGCTGGCGCAGGATCTGCTGGGCATCCCGCAGGGCACCATCCGCGCCACGGTGCTGATCGAGACCATCACCGCCGCCTTCGAAATGGAGGAGATCCTCTACGAGCTGCGGGACCACGCCGCAGGCCTGAACGCCGGCCGCTGGGACTACATCTTCTCCGTGATCAAGAACTTCCGCACCCGCGGACCGCGGTTCGTGCTGCCGGACCGGAACATGGTGACCATGACGGCACCGTTCATGCGCTCCTACACCGAGCAGCTGGTGCGGGCGTGCCACCGCCGCGGTGCGCACGCCATCGGAGGCATGGCCGCGTTCATCCCGAACCGCAGGGACGCCGCGGCCAACGACGTCGCCATGGAGAAGGTGCGCGCGGACAAGACCCGGGAAGCGAACGACGGTTTCGACGGCTCCTGGGTGGCGCATCCGGACCTGGTGCCTGTAGCCATGGAGGTGTTCGACGGCGTGCTCGGCGAGCGGCCGAACCAGCTGGAGCGGACCCGCGAAGATGTCATCCCCAACGCCAAGGCGCTGCTGGACATCGCCTCGACCCCCGGCGTCATTACCGAGGCTGGCATCCGCAGCAACATCGAGGTGGGCGTCCGCTACATCGAATCCTGGCTTCGGGGCAACGGTGCGGCCGCCATCAATAACCTGATGGAGGACGCGGCCACGGCGGAAATCTCCCGTTCGCAGATTTGGCAGTGGATCCATGCCTCGGCCGTGACCGACGAAGGTGAGATCGTCACCCACCACTGGGTGGAGGAACTGGTGGACGAGGAGTTCGCCAACCTGCAGCGGTTTGACGGCGACCGGTTCGACGACGCCCGCGAGCTCTTCGAGGAAGTGGCCTGCGGCGAGCATTTCCCGACCTTCCTCACCGTGCCCGCCTACGCACGTTTCCTGCACGAGGCGCAGGAGCTGGCCGCCGCTTAGCGCCGCAGCGCCGAGGCGCGGCGGTCCACCGCCGCGGCTGGCGGCGGCCCTCCGGGCTGACGCCCGGCGGGCGAAGCGTCTTTCCACCAGGGTCCGGAGCCGGCAACAGCTTCGGGCCCTGTCGGCGTCCCGGGGCCCAGCTGCTGCCGTTGAGGCCCGGACAGCAGCCCGCACCGGCGTACCATGGATAGGCCCCTAGTTCGGGCCTGCTCCCCCAATCCCAAGGTGTGTTTTCTGCAATGTCCTCCTTTACCCAGGCCTTGGCCCGCGGACTGAACATCCGGCATATCCGGTTCATGGCACTTGGTTCCGCGATCGGCACCGGCCTCTTCTACGGCTCGGCCTCCGCGATCCAGTCCGCCGGTCCGGCCGTCCTGCTGGCCTACATCATCGGTGGCGCCGCCGTGTTCCTGGTCATGCGCGCACTGGGCGAAATGGCCGTCCGGCATCCGGTCTCCGGGTCCTTCGGCCAGTACGCCAGCCGCTACCTCGGCCCCTTTGCCGGCTTCATCACCGGCTGGACGTTCGCCTTTGAAATGGCCATCGTGGCCATTGCCGACGTCACGGCACTGGGCATTTACATGGGCTTCTGGTTCCCGGACGTACCGCGCTGGATCTGGATCCTCGCCGCCGTCCTGCTGATTTCAGCATTGAACCTCATGCGGGTGAAGGTGTTCGGTGAAACCGAATTCTGGCTGTCCATCATCAAGGTCACAGCCATCCTCGCCATGATCATTGGCGGCGCGGCGATCGTGGTGTTCGGCTTCGGACTGCCGGACACGGCCAATCCGGGCCTGGACACCATGCTGGGATCCGGCGGGTTCTTCGCCAACGGGTTCTGGGGCCTGCTGGCGTCCTTCGCCATCGTGATGTTCGCCTTTGGCGGCATCGAAACCGTGGGAATCACCGCCGGCGAGGCGGACAACCCCAAAAAGGCCATTCCGGCCGCGGTCAACACCGTGCCGGTGCGCATCCTGCTGTTCTACGTATGCGCCCTGGCCGTCCTGATGATGATCTTCCCGTGGCAGGACATCGACGGCGCCACCAGCCCGTTTGTGCAGATTTTCGACTCCCTGGGCATCCCCGCCGCCGCCCACATCCTCAACGCCGTGGTCATTACCGCGGCCCTCTCCGCCATCAACGCCGACATTTTCGGTGCCGGCCGCATGCTCTACGGGCTGTCCCGGCAGGGTCAGGCTCCGGCGTCGTTCGCCAAGGTCTCCCGGCACGGCGTGCCGTGGATGACGGTGGCCACGATGGCAGCGGTGCTGCTCGCCGGCGTCGTCCTCAATGCGCTGCTGCCGGAGAACCTGTTCAAGATCATCGCGTCGATCGCCACTTTCGCCACCGTGTGGGTGTGGCTGATGATCCTGCTCTCGCACATCGCGATGAAACGCGAGATGAAGCGCCGGGGCCTGCCGGCGTCCGAGTTCGGCGTGCCGTTCTGGCCGGTGGCGTCCTACGCCGCACTGGTGTTCATGGTGTTCATCGTGGTGCTGCTGGGCGTCATGCCGGACACCCGGGTGGCTTTGGTGGTGGGTGTGGTCTGGATCGGCCTGCTCTTGGTGGCCTACCGGCTCTGGGTGCGCGGCAACGGCCGGGTGCGCGCGGAGCTGGTGGACGAGACGGGCGTTGAGTGGGTGGGCGCCGGCACGGCTCAGCCCGCCGCCGGCGCGGACCACCCCGCCGCCGGGAATGCAGGCGTTACTTCCTAGGTTGCACCCGGCATGAAGGTTGAAATTTGGTCTGACATTGCCTGCCCCTGGTGCTACATCGGAAAGCGCCGCTTCGAAGCCGCACTGGCCGGGTTTGAACACCGCGACGACGTGGAGGTGTCCTGGCGCAGCTACCAGCTGGACCCGTCCCTGCCCAAGCACTACGACGGCACCGAGGTCCAGTACCTGAGCGAGCGCAAGGGCATCGACCCTGTGCAGCTCGCCGGCATGCTGGATCAGGTCACGGCACAGGCAGCGGGCGTTGGCCTGAACTATGATTTCGACTCCCTGGTGGTGGCCAACAGCTTCTCCGCGCACCGGCTGATCCATTTGGCCCGCACTGAAGCGGGGCCGCAGCGGCCGACGGCGTCAAGGAAGCCCTGCTGTCGGCCCACTTTGAGCAGGGCCTGGATATCGGCAGCACGGAGGTCCTGGCGGAGATCGGTAGCCGGACCGGACTGGACCCGGACCGGGTGCGGGCCATGCTCGCCGGCGGCGAGTTCACGGACGAGGTGAACGCCGATATCGCCGAAGCCCGCGGCCTTGGTGTCAGCGGAGTGCCGTTCTTTGTCATTGACCGCAAGTACGGCATCTCCGGGGCGCAGCCCACGGAACTGTTCACGCAGGCTTTGGGCACCGCGTGGGAGGAATCGCGGCCGCTGCAGATGGTGGCTCCGGCCGCCGCCGGATCAGCGGACGGGCCCGCCTGCGGACCGGACGGCTGCTAGCGGCCCTTCCGGCCCTGGCTGGAGCCCGGCCCGGGCCCACCCCAGCCCGGCCCCGGCCATTCCGGCCCGGCACCTATCCGGCCGCGGCGGCCAGCTCCCGCTCAACGCCGTCGGGTGAGAGCAGGTGCTCGGTCACCATCAGGCTCGCGCCCAGCAGCGCGGCGCCGTCGCCGGCCGCGGAGGCGACCACCTGCAGGCTGGACGTGGCCAGCGGCAGCGACCGCTGATAGACCACTTCCTTGACGCCGGCGAGCAGCTGCTCGCCGGCGGCCGCCATGCCGCCGCCGATTACGATCACCGACGGGTTGAGCAGGCTGACGCATGCTGCCAGCACGTCGCCCACATCCCGTCCGGCCTGCCGCAGCGCACTGATGGCGTGCAGCTCCCCGTGGCTGGCCAAATCCAGGACATCATCACCGGACTCGGCCGCCAGCCCTTCGGCACGCAGGGCCCGGGCCAGCGCCGGACCGGAGGCGAGCGCTTCCAGGCAGCCGGTGTTGCCGCACCGGCACAGCACGCCGTCGCCCCGCGGCACCCGCACGTGCCCCAGGTCCCCCGCGGTGCCGTTGGCCCCGCGCTGCAGCTGGCCGCTGCTGATCAATCCGGCTCCGATGCCGGTGGCGACCTTAATGAACAGCAAATCATCGTGTTCGGGCCAATACGACGCCCGCTCCCCAAGGCCATAATGTTGACATCGTTGTCCACCAGGACCGGAACCCGGAGGCTGCGGCGGATGTAGCCGACGACGTCGAACCCGTCCCAGCCGGGCATGATCGGCGGCTTCACCGGACGGCCGCTGCGGTGCTCCACGGGACCGGGCAGCCCGATGCCGATACCGGCGAGATCGGATTCGGGGCGGGCCGCGGCGTCGAGCATCTCCCGGCCGGCGGCGACCACCCAGTCCAGGATGCTTTCAGGGCCGGCTGACACCGGCATCGCCGTTCCGGTGCGGAAAAACTCGGCGCCCACCAGATTCGTGCCCGCCGCCCTGACATGGGTGGCGCCCACGTCCACGGCCAGGACCATCTTCGCGCCGGGATTGAAGGCAAAGCGCGACGGCGGCCGGCCGCCGGAGGACACCGCTTCACCGGCCGGGCCCACGAGTTTCGACGCCAGGAGCGCTTCAACGCGTGCTGCCACAGTGGACCGCGCCAGCCCGGTGGCCGCCGCCAGTTCGGACCGGGTGCGGGCACGCCCGTCGCGCAGGAGCTGAAACACTTCCCCGGCCTGGTGGCCGCCGGCAAAAGCTGCGGCACCGAAAACTTCGCCGCCTGCGGGTGCAGCCGGGATCCGGGAAAGTGTCATCACTAACGAATAGCACGGGCCACTTATGAATGTCATCCGGCAGAAGTATGAACGGACAACAAACTTTTGCTTGACTGCCGGCAAAAGTGTCCCTAGGTTGAAAGTGTCGTACGCCACAGTTTGCGCGGTGTCCGGCGCAGTCTTCGCCGGCACGGTTGCGGCGGACTCTTTCTTTCCACCGGTGCTGAATCCCCCATGGATACGGCCTGCACGCAACGAGGAGCGCAGAGTGACCTATTCCCTTCAGCTGTACACCGTCCGCCGAGAGCTGGAGGCGGACCTCCCGGGAACGCTCAAGGCGCTGGCTGCTGTTGGCTTCCGCCAGGTGGAACCGTACAACTTCCATGAAAACCCCGCGGATCTTGCCGCCGCACTGGAGGAGAACGGGCTGTCGGCCCCCTCCGGCCACGCCCCGCTGCTTCGCAGCGACCAGGATGCCATCTTCACCGCCGCCAACACATTGGGCATCGGCACCGTGATCGATCCGCATGTGCCCGAAGACCGGTGGAAGACCGAAGCCGACATTGCCGCCACGGCAGCGGCCCTCAACGGGGCGGCCGCCAAGGGCGCCGACTACGGGGTGCGGGTGGGATACCACAACCACTGGTGGGAGCTCGAAACCCTGCCGGACGGCCGCACCGGCCTGGAAGTCCTCGCCTCGCATCTAAATCCCGAAGTGATCCTGGAACTGGACACCTACTGGGCGGCAGTGGGCGGACAGGACGCGGCCGCACTGCTGGCCAGGCTCGGCGACCGGGTCCGGTTTATCCATATCAAGGACGGACCGGTCACGTCCGACCCCGCAGCCCAGCTGCCGGTCGGCGACGGCGTGATGCCGGTCTGGGACGTTATCGCCGCAGCAACAGCTTTGGAAACCGGCGTCGTCGAACTCGATGACTATGCCGGAAACATGATGGACGCAGTTGAGGCCAGCCTCAACTACCTCACCGCAGGAAGGCCGGCAGCATGAGCAAGCAGGGACCCGTCGGCGTCGGGATTATCGGTGCCGGAGTGATCAGCAAGGAATACCTCACGAACCTCACGTCCTTTCCCGACGTCAAGGTGCATATTGTGGCGGACCTCTACGAGGAGGTGGCCGCCGCACGCGCGGCCGAATACGGCATTGCCGAGTCCGGCGGAGTCGAGGCGGCCCTGAACCACCCCGACGTCGAGATCATCATTAACCTCACTATCCCCGCAGCCCACGTCGAGGTCGCCACGGCGGCGGTAAATGCGGGCAAGCATGTGTGGAGCGAGAAACCCTTCTCGCTGGACCGTGAATCCGGACTCGGCCTGCTCAAGGCCGCAGACGCCGCGGGCATGCGGCTGGGCTGCGCCCCGGATACGTTCCTGGGCTCGGGCCTGCAGACCGCGCGCCGCATGATCGAACGCGGCGACATCGGCACGCCGCTGACCGCCCTCACCCTGATGCAGTCACCCGGCCCGGAATCCTGGCACCCGAACCCCGCCTTCCTCTTCCAGGAAGGGGCCGGACCGCTCTTCGACATTGGCCCGTACTACCTGACGGCACTGGTGCAGACCTTCGGCTCGATCCGCAAGGTTGGCGCCTTCGGGTCGCGGTCCAAGGAAGTCCGCACCATCGGCTCCGGCCCGCGGGCCGGCGAGGAATTCGCGGTCACCGTACCCACCCATGTCAGCGCCATCGCCCAGTTTGAGGGCGGCGCATCGTCGCAGAGCATCTTCAGCTTCGAGTCCCCGTACCCGCGGCCGGGGTTCGTGGAAATCACCGGCAGCGAGGCCACCATCGCCTTTCCGGATCCCAATATGTTCGACGGCGATATCCGCATCTGCGCCGCGGGCTCCACTGACTGGACAACCATCCCGGCTCCGTCCGTACCCGGCACGCGCGGCACGGGGGTGCTGGACATGGCGCGCGCCATCCGCGAAGGACGCCCGCACCGCGCCCAGGGCGAACTGGCGTATCACGTCCTGGACGCCATGGCCTCGATCTCGGAGTCCGTGGAAACAGGAAGCTTCGTCACCGTGGAAAGCTCCGCCGCCCGGGTGCCGGCCCTGCCCGAGGACTGGGATCCGACCGCCGCGACCCTCGCCTGATCCGGTTCCGGGCCCGGCCGTCTCCGGCCGGGCCCGGAACCGCCTTATCCAGCTTTGCTCTGCCCTGATCCTTCCAACCAGCAAGGGACGTTCCGCATGCCTCACCCCTCCTCCGACCGGCCGCTGGGGGTTGCCGTTATCGGTTATGCCTTCATGGGCAAAGCCCACTCGCAGGCGTGGCGCAACGCCCGGGCCTTCTTTGACACCCCGGCCTACGAACAGAAGCTGCTCGTAGGCCGGGATGCGGAACAGGCTGCTGCGGCCGCCGGCCGGTACGGCTGGCAGGAGTCCACCACCGACTGGCGGGACGTGCTCAGCCGGGAGGACATCGACGTCGTCGACATCTGCTCCCCCGGCTATCTGCACGCGGAAATGGCAGTTGCCGCGCTGGAAGCGGGCAAGCACGTGCTGGTGGAAAAACCGCTGGCCAACACCGTGGCCGAAGCCGAAGCCATGGCCGACGCCGCGCGCCGGGCCGCAGCACACGGCGTCCGGTCGATGGTGGGCTTCAATTACCGGCGCGTTCCGGCGCTGGCACTGGCCCGGGAGCTCATTGCCGGCGGCCGGCTCGGCACCATCCGCTCCGTCCGCAGCGCCTATCTGCAGGACTGGCTCGCTGACGCGGAGTCACCCATGACCTGGCGGCTGGACAAGGAAACAGCAGGATCCGGGGCGCTCGGAGACATCGCCTCGCATCTGGTGGACCAAATCCGGTTCCTGCTGCAGGACCGCGTCACCGCCGTATCCGGACGGCTGCACACCTATATTCCGGAACGGCCCGAAGCCGCGGCTGCCGGCGCCCCGGCGGAGGCGCCCGCCCGGAAGCGGCAGGTCACGGTGGATGACGCTGCCTGGGCCACGCTGGACCTGGCCGGCGGCGCCGTTGCCAGCGTCGAGGTGTCCCGCGTCGCGCTGGGCCGCAAGAATTCCCTGCAGGTCGAGGTGTTCGGCGACCTTGGCAGCCTGTCCTTTGACCTGGAAAACCTCAACGAGCTGCAGTTCTTTGACGGTACCCTTCCCGTCCGGCAGCAGGGTTTCACCCGCATTCTGGCCACGGAACCGGAACACCCCTACCTCTCGTCCTGGTGGCCGCAGGGCCACGTCCTGGGCTGGGAGCACAGCTTCGTGCACGAAGTCGCGGACTTCCTTGGCTGCATCAGGGACGGGCAGGCGCCGTCGCCGTCGTTCGACGACGGCCTCGCCGTGCAGCGCGTGCTGGCCGGTGTGGAGGAAAGTGCGGCGGCGGGCAGCGCCCTAGTTCCGGTCGACGGCTAGTTCTAGCCGGCCGGAGCCGGCGGGGATGTCTCGGTCGTCCAGGGACAGCTCATCGGGCCGGCGGCGGTGGACATGACGTTCTCGGCCGGCACCAGCGTGGTGTATCCGGAGCCCAGCACCACGTCCACGGCGGCTCCCTCCCGGTCATCCTGGACATACTGGGTGTCCGGGATCTGCTGCTGCACAGTGAACGCGGCCGCCTCGCCCTCGGGGCCGGACATAATGATGGCGGTCATGCCTTCGCGGTTGACCGTGCTGTTGCCGACGGTTCCGCGCAGGAAACCCCGTTCGGCGAGCGCGTCGGACACCTGCCCGGCCAGCCCCGCCGCCGCCGTCGTATTGAACACGTTGACTGTGACGGTCTCGGGCGGCTGGTAGGTGAACGGACCGGCCGGGCACCCGGCGGAGGCAGTTGGCGCCGGCTCCGGCTCGGAGAGCACTATCCATCCCCTGAGCACCGACAGGGCGAAGAGCGCCCCAAGCAGCAGCGCGGACACCAGCACGGCAATCACGATCCGGTGCCGCGTGCGCCTCCGGCGGGCCAGCCGGACCCGCTCCGCTTCGTCGGCTTCGGGATCGAAAACGACTCCCAGATCGTCTTCGGTGACGATCCGGTGGCCGTGCCACTCGGTGGGGTCGGCTTTCGCCGTCCGGTTCCGGTGTGCCGCGCCGGTGCCCCTGTCAGCCATCGGAGTCAGTCATCAATGACGAGGACGCGTGCATGCAGGATGGTCCGCTGGTGCAGCGCGGTTCGAACAGCGCGGTGCAGTCCGTCTTCCAAGTACATGGTGTCCCTCCATAGCACGACGTGCGGGAATAGATCTCCGAAGAACGTGGAGTCCTCGGCCAGCAGCGCACCCAGGTCGAGCGTGCTTTTGGTGGTCACCAGTTCATCAAGCCGCACCTGCCGGGGAGGTACCGCCGCCCAGTCTTTGGGTGTTACGTATCCGTGGTCGGGGTAGGGGCGTCCGTCGCCAACAGCTTTGAAGATCACTAATACAGACTAAAGAAGAAGTGCATCCTTTGAAACAGCGGCGCCCGGCGGGGCGCACCCAATCCCGTCACATTACGGACACAGCAACGTTCCAGACCGGAAAATAGGGCTCCCACCAGCACGAACACTGTCCGGCCTCCCGGTTCTGCAGTTTTCGGCCAGCCGGGCGCAGTGGAATACTGGCACGGTGACTTCTCCCGTTTTGGCTTGCTGCTCGACGTCGACGGCCCCGTGGCCAGTCCGGTTTCCCGGACCGTTCCGCCGGGCATTGTTACCCACCTCGTGGAGCTGGCCGCCGCGGGCTGGCCCGTCATCTTCAACACCGGCCGCTCCGACGACTTCATCCGCAGGCAGGTGATGGAACCGATGATCGCCGCCGGACTGTCGGCCGGCACCACACTGCATGCCATCTGTGAGAAGGGTGCCGTGTGGTTCTCCTTCACCGGGGCCGGTCCCGGTGAACCGCAGGTCGATTCGGCCCTCGCCCTCCCCGAAACCTATGCCGACGCCGTCCGCCAGCTCGTGGCCTCCAAGTACCGCGGCCACATGTTCTACGACGAAACCAAGCGCGCCATGGTGTCGGTGGAGCAGCACGTGGACGTGGCCAACGCGGACTACCTCCGGGAACAGCAGGAGTTCGACACCGACGCCCTGGCCCTGATGCGGAAGTTCGACCTGGGCGTCTGCCGGCTGGACCATCATGCTCCGGACAGCGACGACTCGATCGACTACCGGATCGACCCCACGATCATTTCCACCGACATCGAGGCGCTCGGAGTCGGCAAGGACCTTGGCGCCCGGCGCGCTCTGTCCCTGCTCGCGGATGCCGGAACCGAAGTGCCGCGCACCTGGCGGACCGTCGGGGATTCCCGCACCGACTACGCCATGGCCGATGAGCTGCAGGCGCTCGGGTATGACGTTGCGCATGTGGACGTCCGCCCGGCCGACGGCGTGCCGGCCAAGCCCTATCCGGTGCTGACCGCCGGGGATCGGATCCACGAGGATGCCGGCGGAGCGTACTTTGCGCGCTGGGCGGCGATGGCCGCCGGCAACGCAGCGGACGACGACGGCGTCAGCTAGCTTCGATGGCGGAGGCTGGCTTCAGTGGCGGGAGCTAGGTTCTCAGCCGGGTGCCGGCCCGGCGCACCGCCGTCGTGAGCCGGTCAAGCCGGCTGGACTGCAGCGTCCAGGACTGCCAGTACAGCACGACGTCATGGTGCGCCCGGTCATCGAGCAGCACCAGGCGCCCGTCGTCGAAGTCGGAGCCGGCCTGCAGTTCCGGCAGCATGCCCCAGCCCAGCCCAGCCCGTATGGCGGCCACAAACGCTTCCGAGGACGGAACAGTGTGCATCGGCGGAGCGCCGGAAACGCGGCGGGAGGCCAGGAACCCGCGCTGCAGCTCGTCCTTGGCATTGAACTGCAGCACCGGCATCGCCTCCCAGTCCACCACGCCGTCCGCTCCGGTGAACCGGTCCCGCAGGCCCGGCGCTGCCGCGGGGACGTAGCGCATGGCTCCCAGCCGGACAGCCCGGCAGCCGTTCACCGGCGCCGGGTCCGACGTCACTGCCGCCAGCACGTCGCCCTGCCGCAGCAGCCGGCTGCTGTGGTCCTGGTCCTCCACATGCAGATCCAGAGTGGCGTCCGCCCAGCCCGCGGCGTCCACGAGCACGGGCAGAAACCAGGTGGCCAGGGAATCGGCATTCACTGCCAAGGGTGTGGCGGTCACCGCCGACGGCTGGGATCCCAGGGCTTCCCGCGCCTCGGCTTCCAGCAGCTGCACCTGCCGGGCCAGGCGCAGCAACGCCGATCCGGCGTCGGTGGCAGTGCAGGGCACGGCGCGGCGCACCACCACCCGGCCCGCCGACTTCTCGAGCGCCTTGATCCGCTGGCTGACCGCGGAGGGGCTGATGTGCAGCCGGTCCGCTGCGGCCTCGAAAGTGCCCTCGTCGATGACCGCGGCCAGGGCGCGCAGGTGCTCAAAGTTCATAAAGCAAATCTAATGCAGGGATCAAATCTTTCGTTTGTCTGCAGTTCGGAGGTGGAACTACCGTCGACTGCATGTGGAGCATTTGGGGTACCGGCCTGCTGACCGGGCTGGGGCTGATCGTCGCCATCGGAGCGCAGAACGCGTTTGTCCTGCGGCAGGGCATCCGGCGCGAACACGTCGGCGCGGTGGTGGTGCTCTGCGCAGTGAGCGACGCCGTCCTGATTCTCGCGGGCACTGCGGGCATCGGCGCGCTGGTGGAGCGCTTCCCGCAGGTCCTCAGTATCCTGCGCTGGGGCGGTGCGGCTTACCTGGTGTGGTTCGCCGTCAGGTCCTTCAGGTACGCGCTGAAACCCTCCGTATTGACCGGTGACGCTCCGCGGTCGCGCGGATCGGTCATCGGCACCACGCTGGCGCTCACCTTCCTCAACCCGCATGTCTATCTGGACACTGTGGTGCTGCTGGGCAGCCTGGCCAACCAGTACGGTGAGGCCCTGCGGTGGATCTTCGCCGCGGGGGCCGTCGCCGGCAGCGTCCTTTGGTTCTCGGGTCTCGGCTTCGGCGCCCGTGTCCTGTCCGGAGCCCTCAGCAAACCCCGCACCTGGCAGGTGTTGGACCTGCTGATCGGCGTTGTGATGCTCGCCCTGGCGGTGACACTGGTCCTGGGCTGACTCGGCCCCTAGGCCGGAACGCGCGTTGCGGTGACCCAGCGCAGCAGCGAGTACAGCAGCTGCGAGGCGCCCGGCATGAAACCTGACCCGTGGTGATAGACCGGGTCCATGGTGGTCACCAGCAGGCGGGCCGGCTGGTTCACTTCGTCCACGTAGAGCAGGGCGCCGGAATCGCTCCCGTCCTCTTCCATCACGACCAGCGAGCGCGCGCCGGCCGGCGGATGCAGCAGGCCGTGATGGTGCCAGGACACCGAGCGTTCCGTGAAGAACTCCCACAGCGGATCCCCTGGCAGCCGCAGCCGGGTGCCGTTGTCCTCTCCGGTGCGCCAGGTCCAGAACACGGTGGGCCGGAACGTGTAGCCCACGCCGGGCAGCCACTGCTCAACCTTGTTTTCGCCGAGCACGATCACTGTCTTGCCCGGATCCTGCAGCGCCTTCCGGATGGCCGGTGCGAAGCGGGCCAGCTGGCCCTGGTGCAGCCGGTCCCCCACCAGGAGGACGTCCAGGCCGGCCAGGACTGCGGGGTCGGCGTCGGGCAGGTAGACGGATTCCAGCCGGTACGGTGCCAGCGCGGGATCGGCGAGGGTGCGCAGCGCCGGGAACGTGCCGCAGTGCAGCAGGCCGATGCGCGGCGCGCTGCCGGTCCCGGACGCGACGACGGCAGCGGCAGCGGCAGCGGAGGTATTGGGGGCAGTGGGGGCAGCGGAGGTATTGCGCGGACCCGGGGCAGCGTTAATCCGCGGGCCGGCAGCGGGGACGGATTCGTTGCCGGAGCCGCCGTTCAGCCAGGCCACCAGGTTGGGGCCGAGCTTTCCGGTGGAGTATCGATCGTCGGCGAAGCTTTCCAGATCGTTGCCGCCGTGCACGAGCACCTCTCCCGCCCCCAGCCGGTAGCTGTAGTCCAGCGGCAGCGCGTACTGGCCGATTCCGGTGACGGTGCGGGCGCCGTCGGGCAGGTCCAGGTGATAGCCGCGGCCGTAGAACCCGGCGACGCCGATGTCCTCCAGCTGCTCATAGGTATGGGTGCCGGGCACACCCGTGCGGTAGTGGAGGTCCGCGTAGTCGATGCCAGACCACACCGGATGCGGCTCGACGGCGTGCGGACGGACATCCTGCGGACCTCGGAACTCCAGCTTGCGCCAGGGCGCCAGCCCGTCAATGAACGGCCGGACAACCTGCCCGTTTACCAGCACGCGTCCGCCGGCGCGGACAAAGCCGCTCAGTGCGTCCCGGTGCCGGGCCAGCAGCAGGTGGTCGGTGCCGCCGCTGATGATCAGGCCGTTGGCGGAGAGAATCCTGGTGCGGGCGGCGTCGTCGTCGAGGTCGTAAGCGTCCACGTCCGCCAGCGCGCCGCGCCAGGACGGGCCGCGCTGGCCGCGCATCGGTGCGTCGCCGATAAGCCGGTAAATCACGGGAGTTCCTTTCCAAGGGGCAGTGGAGTGGAGGAACGGGCAGGCACCGGGCAGTCCGCGCGGCAGGAGGGGCCAAAGTCGGGCACCGCAATCACGCGGTCGCCGGAGACAGTACCTACGGTGGGGGTGCAGATGGGAAGCCCGTAGACCGCGGACAGGGCGGAGCCGGTCAGCAGTTCGTCGGTGGGTCCCCACCGGGTGTCGTCGCTGCCGACAAACAGGAGCGCGTTGCGGGAAACATGCAGGGCGTGGTCCGGGTGGTGGGTGGTCATGATGACGCCCATTCCATCGGCGGCGAGGCCCGACAGCACGGTCAGCACCCGTGACTGGTTGTGCAGGTCCAGGGCGGAGGCGGGCTCATCCAGGATCAGCAGTTCGGATCCGGAGGCGAGCGCCCGGGCAATGAGCACCAGTTGCCTCTGGCCGCCGGAGAGTTCGGCATAACTGCGGTTGGCCCAGCCGGCCACCCCCACCCGTTCCATGGCGGCGCCGGCCGCTTCATGATCCTCCCGGCGCGGAGTCTGGTAGGCGCGCAGGTGGCGGCTGCGGCCCATCAGCACCATCTCGGCAACGGTGAAGCTGGTGCCTCCCGCCCCGTGGTCCTGCGGTACGTAGCCGACGGCGGGGCCGCAGCTGATCTGGCCTTCGCGGGGCGTGAGCAGGCCGGACAGGCACTTGAGCAGGGTGGTTTTGCCGCGGGCATTGGGGCCCAGGATGGACAGGATTTCCCCGCGTTCGAGGGTGAATGCCAGGTTCCGGAACAGCCATGGCCGCAGCCGTGAATAGCGGAATCCGAGCCCGGTAACGGACATCAGGGGGCCGGCCGCGGCCGGGGCATGGGCCCCGGCGGCTGTGGCGGGGGCGGCTGCGGCAAGCCCGGCGGGGGCAGCTGCGGCTGGGATTGTGGTGAGCGGGGCGGAAACGACGGTCATGACACCGCGCCTTTCTTCTGGGAACGGGCCAGCAGAGCCACAAAGACCGGTGCTCCGATGATGGCGGTAAGGATGCCCAGCGGCAGTTCGCTGCTGGACAGGGAGCGGCTGAGGGTGTCGATGAGCATCAGGTAGGTGCCGCCGAGCAGCAGCGATGCCGGCAGCAGCACCCGGTGGTCCGGGCCCACCCAGAGCCGGGCGAGGTGCGGCACCACGAGTCCCACCCAGCCGACGGCGCCGGCAACGGCCACGGTGCCTGCCGTCATCAGCGCCACGGCGCACAGCAGGACCACCCGGGAACGGTGCGGGTTGACGCCCAGGGCCGCGGCGTCGTCGTCGCCTAGGGAGAGCACGTTCAGGCGCCAGCGCATCGCCAGCACCACGGCACCGCCGATCGCCACGGGGATGAGTGCGGTGAGCACCTTGGAGTAGCTGGCGGCGGCAATGGAGCCGAGCAGCCAGTGCACGATCGAGGGGAGTTCGGAGTAGGGGTCGGCGGTGTAGGTGATGAAGGAGACCAGGGCGTTGAAGAACGCAGCCACCACGATTCCGCCGAGCACGATCATCAGCATTGGACCGCCCGTGCCGCCCATCCGGCCCAGGGCCAGCACGACGGCGAGCGCGGCCAGGCCAAATCCGAAGGCTCCGCCGACCATCCAGCCGCCGGAAAGGCCCAGGGCGAGCACGAGCACGCCGCCGAAGGAAGCGCCGGCGGTGACGCCGATGATGTCCGGGCTCACCAGTGGATTGCGGAACAGGGCCTGCAGGCAGGCGCCGCCGAGCGACAGGGCGCCGCCCACCAGGAAAGCCAGCAGGACGCGCGGCAGGCGCACGTCCAGAACCACGGTGGCTTCCTGATCGGTCCAGGTCCGCCGCACCAGGCCCTCTCCGCCACCGGCGCCGAACAGCGCGGTGGCTTCGTTGGCGAGGATGCGCAGGATCTCATTCGGCGGCACCCAGTACCGGCCGGCGGCCATGGAGATCAGAGCCACCGTGCAGAGGATCAGGACGCACAGCAGCAGCGGCAGGCGGTGGCTGCGGGCCGGCGGGCGGGAAGATTCGGGTGCCGTGGGTCCGGCCGTGGACGACGGCGGTACGGGCAGCGCAGCGTCAGCCGCCGACGTCGAGCCGGCCCCCGCCGTCGTCGGGCCCGTCGTCATCTCAGGCACGGAAGACGTCATAGCCGGCACTTCCGCTGTTCAGGTCCAGGCGGAGGGCGGCGTCGATCTGGGGCTCTGAAATGTCGTAGCCGTAGAGATAGCTGATCTTCTCGCGCATGGCCGCGCGCAGGTTGTGCGTGGTGAGCCCGGGGTGGAGCAGTTCGGCGGCCCACTGCCACATCAGCGGAGATTCCGCGCACGGAACCTCCCAGCGGTAGCCACCCAGCGGAGCCTTGTAGACCCGGCGGTTGCGCACAGCGGACACCGAAGCGAGCGACTTGTCGGCGTAGACCTCGGCCGGGGTGCGGGTATCGAAGCCGCCCAGGGTGATGACCTCGGGATCCCATTCGATGAGCTGTTCGGCGCTGACCACGTTTTCGGCGCTGATGTTGTCCGCCGCCATGTTCCGGCCCCCGGCCAGTTCCATCCAGTAATGCATATAGGCGGTCTTGTTTGACGCCGAATAGCCGTCCCCGGACTGGCTCAGATGGACCACGCGCACGGGCACCGCGGAGGCGAGCTCCTGCTGCAGGCGCTTGATCTCAGCGTGCATCCAGTCCACGATTTCGGTGCCGCGTTCCGGCTTGCCCAGAATGGTGGAGAACAGAGAGACCCAGGTTTCGAGGTATTCCTGCGTGCCGTAAAGCAGGCAGACGGTCTTGAAGCCCGCTGTTTCCAGTGGCTCCACCAGACCGTCGCCCTGGTCCGCCCACTGGAACACGACGTCGGGCTCCAGGGCGGTGAGCGTTTCGATATTGGGGGTGAAGCTGGACGGGGAAACGGTGGTGGTCGACTTCGACTCCGGATACATCTCACCGAACAGCCCCTGCCGGTTGGCCTGAAGCGTGGACTCGTTGATGCCCACGATTTTGCCATAGCCGCCGTCCACTGCCGCCAGCATGGAGGGCGAGGGGATGACCGTCGTCGCAATCCGCCGCACGGGAGCGTCGAAGGAAACCTCGACGCCGCGCATGTCAGTCACCGTGAAGCCAGCGGAGCCGGCGGCACTGCCGGTCGAAGCCACGGTCTCACGGGAGGAACAGGCGGACAGGGCGAGGGCGAGGAAACCCAGGCCGGCACCGCCGAGAAGGGTCCGGCGGGAGGTTCCACGTGGGGGGCTGGAGGGAGACAACTGCGTTCCTATCGCTAACGGTAGGTAAGGCTTACCTAAAGACTGACGTAAATATCAGACCACACCAAAGCGATTAGCGCATATTTTCGTATCGTAATTGTCTCCGAAGTTACACCCCCGGCCGCCGCCGGAACCGCCGCCGTACACCCCCGCCACCCCCGGAACCGTCCCCGGCCGCCGTCGGAAAGTGTCGCCGCAAGACCTTATATGACCCGCCCACAGCTATCCGTGCAAATAAACCCGCTGGTCAGACACCACATGGAAGGGGGACGCGTAATATTTGCTACTCACTTGACAGCGGCCGGTGATAGCTTCGCAACCATGACTCCAACCCCCTCCTCCATCCCCGTTCTGGACCTGAGCACCGCACGCAACGCCGACGGTTCCTTCAACAGCGACTTCATTGCTGCGCTGTGCGAAGCGACCCACCGGATCGGGTTTTTTCAGCTGGTGGGCTACGGCGCCGGCGAGGCCAAGGTGGATGACTTGTTTGACGTGACAAAGCGCTTCTTCAACTTGCCGCTGGAGAACCGGCTGGAGCTGGACAACCGCAACTCGCCGCACTTCCGCGGCTACACCCGGCTGGGCACCGAACTGACCCAGGGCCGCCCCGATGCCCGCGAGCAGATCGACTTCGGTCCGGAACGCGAGCCGGCGGCGGACTATCCGGCGGATCAGCCGTTCTGGCTGGTCCAGGGTCCCAACCAGTTTCCGGACGGGGTGCTGCCGCAGCTGCGGCAGCAGTCGATGGAGTGGGCGGACCTCATGTCCGAGGTGGGGGCGGAACTGCTCAGCGCCATCGCCGTATCCCTTGGGTTGCCCGAGGACCATTTCACCGAACCGTTCGAGGGCACTCCGGCATGGATGGCTAAGCTGGTCCATTACGTGGGCGGTGTGGTCAAGGAAGCGGGAACCCAGGGCGTGGGGTCGCATGCAGACTATGGCTTCGTGACGCTGCTGCTGCAGGATTCCGTGGGCGGGCTCGAAGTGCGCCCGCATGAGTCGGACACCTGGATCCCGGTGGAGCCGATCCCCGGGGCGCTCGTTGTCAACCTCGGGGAAATGCTTGAGGTGGCCACGCAGGGCTATCTTTCCGCCACCATCCACCGCGTCACGGCTCCGGCGCCGGGCGTGGACCGGTACGCCATTCCGTTCTTCTGGTCTCCGCGCCTGGACGCCGTCATCGATCCGGTGGAACTGCCCGCCGAACTCGCGGCCCAGTCCCGGGGCATTTCCGATGATCCACAGAATCCGATGCTGGCCTCCTACGGTTCCAATGTCCTTAAGGGCTGGCTGCGGGCCCATCCGCAGGTGGCCAAGCTGCACCACCCGGAACTGGTGACGGCCAAGTAGCGTGCGAAGCGCGACGGCGCCGCCCGGGCCATGTGCCGGGCGGCGCCGTTTTCGTGTCCGCACGAGGAGACGGCGGGGTTCCTCACCCTGCCTGGTGCGGCGGCAGCCCCTCCCGGGGTGGCCGCCGGACTTCGATGCCTTTGCTCCCGGCCGCAGGCGGATACTTTCGGGCATTTGCCTTCTTGAATCTGCGCAACAGGAATATGACCGTTAAAAGGAATACCGCCGTTGCGGCCACGACAATAAGAAGTGCAGTTCCTGTTTCCATAACTATCCCTCTCTAGTCCCTGCCTGCTTCGGCACGCCATGAAGACGCACTGCGTTTCGACCGCGCGCCCGCCATGAGGACAAGCACTACGAAAGCTGCGATTCCGGCCGCCCCCAGGATAACCCGGACCCACGGCGGCAGCCCCCAGAGCGTTGAAGAGGGTGAAAGCAGCCCAAAGACGCCGGAAATCAGGACATATGCTCCCCCGCCGGCCAGGACCACGGATGAAATGACCAGGGCCCAGAAGCGGACCAGCCGTGACCGCGGCGCAAAGTTGTCTGCATAGTCACCGGGTTGCCCGAACGCGGCAACAGGATCCTCTCCGGACTCCGCTGTGTGGCTTTCAACTTCACGGACTATTTGTGTTGCTGCTTCCGCGGGAACACCGCGGAATTCCAGTGCGTCCCGCAGGTCGTGGGAGTATTCCGCATAGGGTTGCTCAGTCATTGCCCCTTCTTTCCAGAAATGATCGACGTCGCGTTGCCGGAAAAGACTTCCCAATCCGCCCGCAGCGATTTGAGCCGTTCCCGGCCTGCAGGCGTAATTGCATAGTATTTCCGGCCCGGGCCGCCGTCGCCGCCGCGCCAGGTGGCCGCGAGGTCCCCGTCCTGCTCCAGGCGGGTGAGCAGCGGGTACAGCGTCCCGCCCTTAACGACGCCGAGCCCTCCTCCGCGAGCCGCTGCCCGATGAGGTATCCGTAGGATTCTTCACTGCTCACGATGGACAGGACCGCTGCGGCAAGGACGCCCCTCAACCACTCGGACGGCCACTGCGTAATTTCCATGACTAGATGATGAACCCATCTAGTTGGCAAGACAACCTAGTTGGTCGGTTTTTCCACCGGCATCCTCAGCGTTGTACTCGGGTAGTCCGGCCCATCCCGAACAGCAGAAATGCTCCGCTCATGGCGATCGTGGCAAGCGCGAGCGAGCCGTAGGACCAGGAATCTCCGGAACCGCCGAGGGACAGGCCGCTCCACCCGATGGAAATGAAGATGAGGTAGGCAGGAACAGCGGCGACGGCAACCTCCCGCAGGGCGCGCCGCCAGCCATGGGTTCGGGACTTCAGCCACGACACCGTAAAGACAACCAGAAAAAGGACACCAGACACAGCCGCAAACGGATTCAGCCCCACGAGCTTGAAGACAATGAGCAGTGCCACTCCGGCCAGGGGGACGCCTACGACGGCCCAGGCCGGAGGCCCGCCAAAGAAGCCCTTATCCGCCGGTTCCTGCCTCGTGTGAATCTGCAATTTTACGAACTCCCCCGAATGCAAATGCAAAAGATTGACTGTCAACGCCAGCGCTTGGCGGAATTACCGGGTGCCGCTAGCCCCGGCCGAACACGGCCACGAGGAAGTCGGAGTCCGGAGCGAACGGCCGAAGGTCCCAGGTCGAGAACTTCTGCTGGCAGTTCAGGCCCGCAGAGGCTGCGTCTTCCAGGAACTCGCCGAAGTCGTAGCCGCGGCCGGCGCCGAACCCTGTGACCAGACGGCCGCCGTCGGCCAAGTGGTTCCGCATCCGAACCAGCACTTCCCGCTGGGTTCCGGGGGCAACAAAGGTCATCACGTTGCCGGCACAGACAATGGCGTCGAAGGACTCGGCAATCCCTTCGGCGGGCAGGTCCAGTTCCGCCAGGTCTCCGACGAACCACTGCACATCGGGGAAGTCCTGCTTTGCTGCCTCGATTAGTTCGGCATCGACGTCGACGCCGGCAACAGTGTGCCCACGGGCCGCCAGTTCACCGCCCACGCGTCCCGGACCGCAGCCGGCATCGAGGATCCGTGCGCCGCGCGGAACCAGGGCGTCGATCAGCCTTGCCTCACCGTGCAGATCAGCGCCCTGCTCCCGCATCTGCTGAAACCGGGAGATGTACCAGGCGGAATGGCCCGGGTTCTGACGTTTTTTCGCTTCCCAGAGAGTTTCGCTTCGCATCCCTCCAGCCTACGTCCCGTATGCCCGGAGACGGGCTCTCCCACCCCTCGCGGGAAGCGGCCGGCGCGGTTAAGGAAAAACCCGGTACCGGAGGTGGGTTTCGCTGGGGAAAGCCGATGTTTCAAGACGTTCCAAGGCGACGGGCTTTTGCAGTCCCGCGAACAGCGGAATGCCTTCGCCGAGGAGCAGCGGGACAACATCCGGCTGAATTTCATCGACAAAGTCCAAGCTCGAGGCACTGCCGTGAAATGCTGCCTCCCAGCAGGCTCACCCACTGATGGCCCGCAGCGTTCTTGGCGAACTCAACCGCCTGCAGTATGTCGTCGACACCAAAAAAGTAGGGAACACCCTCCCGTTCAATTGGCTCATGTTCCGCCCGCACATGGCGGATCTGATCCGCGCCGTCATCGCTGAGTCCCCCAGGTTTCCGGAACTGCGCGGGCGGACTTTCAATTTCGGCACGCTGCCGGTGCCGACTGCGCTCAACCGCTACTTTCGGGCGGGGAACAATGCGGGAACCGCGAGCGTCAGCGACCCGGGTCTGGCGGCAGCGCAGTTCCCGGGGATGGTCGCTTCTGCCCTCTTCTGGCCCCGCCTGCTCCACGGACAAGAAGTGCCCACCGCGGAACAGACGCACCAAGTGGTCAACCAAGCCGCGCTGACGATCGCTGCACGCTACGGGGCTTCAGCCCAGCACTGATGCCTCAATCTGCCCCGTTGCCTGTGGAGTTGACGGAACCTCTAAGAGCCGGCCCGGGGGAATAGAACGCGGACTATGTCTCTTGTACCGCCAATGAAGACAATCGTGTACTCCGCCACCGGTCCATCATCCGTCCTCACCCTCGCAGACCGCGACGTCGCCGAACCCGGTCCGGGCGAAGTGCGCATCCGCGTCGCAGTCTCGGGCGTGAACCCCACCGATTGGAAGGCCCGTGCCGGCAGTGAGCTTGCCTTCCCGGAGGTGGTACCGAACCAGGACGGCGCCGGAACGGTGGACGCCGTCGGCGAAGGGGTCACAAACCTGCAGCCCGGTGACCGGGTGTGGCTGTACCTGGCGGCCCACGGACGGCCAACCGGCACGGCCTCCGAATTCACGGTGCTTCCCGCAGACCGCGCCGTGAAGCTGCCCGAGGGCATCGGATTCGACGTCGCCGCCAGCCTCGGCGTGCCGGCCATGACGGCGCACCGCGCCCTGACCGTGCATGAAAACGGCCCGTCCCGGCTCGCCCCCGGAGCGCTCAACGGACGCATGGTCCTGGTGCAGGGCGGCGCCGGAGCCGTGGGCCACGCCGCCATCCAGTTCGCCGTTTGGGCCGGTGCCACTGTCATTGCCACGGTCAGCAGCGATGCGAAGGAACAGCTCGCCCGTGCCGCCGGCGCACACCACGTAGTCCAGTACCCCGACGACGCCCTGGCCGACCGCATCCGCGAGATCGCCCCGGACGGCGTGGATTCCATCGTTGAGGTCTCCCCCGCCCAGAACGCGGCGCTGGACGTGGAGGTCATCGCCAACCACGGCAGCATCGCCTACTACGCGAACAACAACGGCGAAGAGTTCACCGCACCCATCATCGCAAGCTTCGCGAAGAACGTCCGCTGGCAGGGCGTACTCATCTATACGGTGGGCACCGAGGCCCAGCACGCCGCGGCGGAGGACATCACCGCCGCCCTGCGCGACGGCGCATTCCCGGTGGGCGAGTCCGCCGGGCTGCCGCTGACCTGGTTCCCGCTGGAGGAGACCGCCGCCGCACATGACGCCGTCGAGAACGGGACCACGGGCAAGATCCTGATCCGCGTGGCCGACGAGAGCGCATAGTCGCGGAAAATCCGGTAGTTGCCGTACCGTCCGGGGGTTACGCCGGGCGGTAAGCCGGGTGCAGGATGGGTGATACCCAACCGAGGCTGTTGGACCTGAGCCTCACCCCCACATGAGGAAAGGCAGAATCGCATGGCAGATCTAGGCGGTATGGCAGACAAGGCAAAAGACGCGGCCAAGGATCACCCCGAGCAGGTGGACCAGGCCAAGGACAAGGTCAAGGACGCTGTCGACGGCAATAAGGACGACGAGCAGAAGTAAGCGCACAGCAACAAGCCGGGCCCTTCCCGCAGGAAGGACCCGGCTTTTTGCTGCGTCCGGCGGACCTGACGCGGGACCGGCTGGCCTAGGCCTGGCTGGCCAACTTGTTTTTCCGGCCCCGGCTCACTGACTTAAAGTAAGCCCCCGACTGCGGCAGGAAGAGCAGCACTGCCGCCGCAAGTGCCAGCAGGACCGAGGCCAGGGTCACCCATGCTGCTGCCGTGACCACCGGCTCCTGGGTGAACTGAACACGCATGTTCAGCCCCGTCAGGACGACGGAGAGGACCAGCACGAAACGCGGCCACCCAAGGCCCATGCGGATCAGGACGGCGATCGCCGCGAAGACGGCAGCGGTGATGATGCCGGACCATACGTAGGCGGAACTTTCCGACGCGATCCAGTTGGGCACAATCACGTTCCTGCCGAACACCGCCTCAAGCTCGGCTTTGTACTCGTCACTGTTCACTGCACTAATTCCCACCGGGATGCGGATCAACACCGCCGCTGCGGCAGCCACCAGCAGCCAAAAGGCAATCCCCACGGTCTTGGCCCGCGCCGGAGCTGCCGGAGCGGCAACCGGTCCCCCGGCGGTACTGGAACCCTGGTTGGCGTTCTGCGCCATTTTCTCGGACATGCTTCCCCCAAAAAGCTGGACCATTCTGCGGCGGATTCGCCGCAGCGATAGGTAGCTTAGCTGAGAAGAGGATTACCGACTACCGGCATTCCTGGAACGCCGGATGCTGTATCCGCGCACCGGCAACACCAGCAGACCGACAGCGCAAACCATCGCGATCCACTGGCCGGAGGCCAGGCTTACCCATAATCCGAGACCGGTAATGAGCAGGCAGTACACCGCCGGCACGAGCACAGTGGGTTGCGTCTTTTGTGTCTGGTCAGATGTGGGCCCCATGGAGTGAGCCTAGTGGGGTCATTTCGGGACGTCCAGCCGAAGGCACAGTGCCGATTACCGTGAATCAGCCGCCATGTCCTGGGCGCCAATGGTCCCGAGCAATGCCAGTTTGCTGTCGGACTCGCTGCCGGGCTCAGCCGTGTACATCATGATCCGCAGGTCGTGGCGCTGGGTGGTGAGAATATCGCAGTCCAGGTCCATGGTGCCCACCTCGGAGTGGACAACCTGCCTGACGGCCGGACCGTGTTCGTCCACCTCGTGGCGCGACCAGAGCCGGGCGAAATGCGGACTCGCTTCCTTCAGGCGAACCACGAGCTGCTGCAGCTGGGAATCCCCGGGGTAGCGTCCGGCGCTGCGGCGCAGGTCGCCGACGAGGGACGCGTCAAGGGCTTCGGGGCTGTCGGGTCCGTGCAGATGGCAGTCGGAAGTGCCGGTGAAATGCAGCCACAACAGATTCCGGTCCGCTTCCTTCGACGACGAAGGGTCTCCCATCAGCGCCGTCCACATCGGATTCCAGAGCAGGAGGTTCCACATGGCGTCGAAGACCGCCACGGGACGTTCACCGGTGCGTTCCACCAGCCGGCGGATGCTCGCCGGCACCATCCGGGTGATGCGGCCGCCGCCGGTCGCGTGACCGGCCAGCCGGAACAGGTACTCCTGCTCCGTGTCGCTGAGCTGCAAAGCACGGGCCAGCGAAACGCAGACCTGCACCGACGGCGCCGCGGAGCGTCCCTGCTCCAACCGCACGATGTAGTCCGCGGACACCGACGCCAGCACGGCCAGCTCCTCGCGCCGCAGGCCGTTGGTGCGCCGGCTGGTGTAGGCAGGCAGGCCCGCCATCTGCGGGGTGAGGCGTTCACGCCACACCCTCAGTACCGCTGCCAGTTCTCCCGATGCACTCATGGTTAACATTGTCCCGCACAGCCTCCCGCACCGGCCCAAACAGGCTGGTACTGCCATTCCCATGATGCACCGGCACTGTCCCCACCTAGGTTCGACGGGGACAGGCCCCATACGTTGGTTGAAGGCCGTCTGGTCAGGTGCCCACCCGTCAAGCCGGCGGGGAACACCGTGATGCCGATGCCCTAACCCATCCCCCGCTGTTAGAAGGAATAAACTCATGATTGTCGTCACCGGAGCCACCGGCCAGCTCGGACACCAGGTCATCAACCACCTGCTCGCCCGGGTGCCGGCCAGCCAGATCATCGCCGTGGACCTCGAGTCCCCCAAAGCAGCGGAACTGGCCAAGTTGGGTGTCGAAGTCCGTTTTGCGGATTACAACAAGCCCGAAACCCTGATGGCGGCGTTCGCCGGCGCTGACCGGGTCCTGCTGGTGTCCTCCCCGTCGGGCCCGGACGCCGCGCGGGTCGCCCAGCACCAGGCGGGAATCGACGCCGCAATGGCCGCCGGCGTCGAGCTGCTCGCCTACACCTCCGTAACCCACGCCCCCACCAACCTGATGGGCATGGCACCCGTACACCGCGACACCGAAGAGGCCATCGCTGCCTCCGGCGTGCCCGCCGTCATTCTGCGCAACGGCTGGTATGCCGAGAACCACACCAACGGCATTGGCGCTGCCCTGCAGTACGGTGCCCTGCTCGGCAGTGCCGGCAACGGCCGGATGGCTTCGGCCAGCCGGGCGGACCTTGCCGAAGCTGCCGCCATCATCCTGACGAGCGAAGGCCAAGCGGGGAAGGTGTATGACCTCACCGGCGACACCACCTGGACCCTTGACGAGCTCGCCGCCGAGGTTGCAGCGCAGTCCGGCAAGCCCGTCACCTACACGGACCTTCCCGCCGAGGAGTACCGTCACGTCCTGCAGCAGGCAGGACTGCCCGAACACATTGTGGAACTTATCGTCGACGCTGACGTGGCGATCGCCAAGGGAACCTTGGACTACGTCACCAGTGACCTGAGCACGGTCCTTGGCCGGCCCACCACTCCGATGTCCGCCAGCGTCGCAGCGGCCCTGCAGGCCTGACCGGGGCCCGGCGCCGGGCTCGGGGCCGGAACCTGATGCCCATCCGGGACGCATAGGGCAGACTGTTCGCGTGACCGGAAACCCATGGGTCCTGCACGTTGACCTCGACCAGTTCATTGCCGCCGTCGAGGTGCTCCGGCGCCCCGAGCTGGCGGGAAAACCGGTGATTGTGGGCGGGCGGGGTGATCCGACCGAACGGGCCGTGGTGTCCACCGCCTCCTACGAGGCACGGGCCTTCGGCGTCGGCTCCGGAATGCCGCTGCGGATCGCCGCCCGCAAGGTGCCCGACGCGGTGATTCTTCCGGTCGACGCCGACGCCTACCTCGCCGCGTCCGACGTCGTCATGGCCACCCTGCGTGCCCAACCGGGCGCCGTCGTGCAGGTCCTGGGCTGGGACGAGGCCTTCGTCGGCACCTCGACGGAGGATCCGGAGGCCTATGCCCGGGATCTTCAGGCCGCCGTGCTGGAGGCGGCGCAGCTGCACTGCAGCGTGGGCATTGGCGACACCCTGGTGCGGGCCAAGAACGCCACCGGTTTCGGCAAGCCAGCCGGCGTCTTCCGCCTCACCGCGGACAACTGGCTCGATGTCATGGGCAGCCGGCCCACGCGGGAGCTCTGGGGCGTGAGCGCGAAGATCTCGGGCCGGCTGGCCAATCTCGGCATCGCCACCGTCACTGAGCTTGCCGCCGCGGATCCGGCATCGCTGGTGCCGGAGTTCGGGCCGAAAATGGGTCCCTGGTATGCGCAGCTGGGACGCGGCGACGGAACCGGAACGGTGGATGACACGCCGTGGGTGGCCCGCGGGCACAGCCGGGAAACCACCTTCCAGCAGGACCTCACCGAATCGGCCCAGGTGAACCGCGCCGTGCGGGAGCTGGCTGCGAACGTCCTGAACGACGTGGCTGCTGAGGGGCGGCCGGTGATCGGGCTGACCCTAAAGGTCCGGTACGCGCCGTTCACCACCAAGACCCACGCCCGGAAGATTCCGGAGACCTTCGACCGGGATGAGGTCCTGGCCAGGGCGCTGGATTTGGCCGGCGCCATCGACCCCGGCCGTCCGATCCGGCTGCTGGGCCTGCGGGCGGAAATGGCCATGCCCGACGACGTGCGGAAGGGACATACGCCCACGCGCGGCGGATGGTGACGCGTCGTCCAGATCCCGCTCGAGGGACTGCTCCCCTCCGCCCCGGCGCAGGGGACCGAATCTGCCATTTCAACAATTGCACTGGATCAGCCGTGCATTTAGCTTCCATAACCAGCAAAAATCCATTACGATCCCGGCAAGAAAACGGCAACAGAGTATCGGCTCCTGACCCTATTTCGATGTAGGTTTGCGGGCCACCGAAAGCATCCAGCTAAACGTTGTCCCCCCAGCAGGGAGAGATATGTCTGATTCGCATATTTTGGAAGGAAAACAAACAGCCGCGAAGCTGTCGCTGTTCACTCTCACCACCGTCGTGATCGGGTCCATGGTCGGGGCAGGAGTATTCACGCTGCCCCGGCGCTTCGCGCAGGAAACCGGTGTCCTGGGCGCAGTTATCGCATGGACCATCGCCGGCCTGGGAATGCTCACCCTGGCATTTGTCTTCCAGCGGCTGGCCATGCGCAAACCCCTGCTCGATGCGGGCGTGTTTGCTTATGCCAAGGCAGGATTCGGCGACTACGTGGGCTTCTTCTCCGCCGCCGGGTACTGGGCCAGCGCCTGCGTGGGAAACGTGACCTATTGGGTGCTCACCATGTCCACTCTGGGCGTGCTCTTCCCACAGCTCGGCGCCGGTGACACCATTCTTGCCGTGGTTCTGTCGTCGGTTGGACTGTGGGGGTTTTTCCTGCTCATCCGGCGCGGCATCAAAGAAGCCACCGCAATCAACCGCATCGTTACCGTGGCCAAGCTCGTTCCCATCATCGTGTTCGTGCTGTTGGCAGTCCTCGCGTTCGACCCCGGGGTATTTGCCCGGAACTTTGCCGGATCGGACTACACGGGCTCGCTCTTCCAGCAGGTCAGTTCCACGATGCTCGTCACCGTATTCGTCTTCCTTGGCGTGGAAGGAGCCAGCGTCTATTCCAGGCACGCGCGGCGCCGGGAAGACGTAGGGCGGGCCACAATCCTCGGTTTCCTGAGCGTCTTCGCCGTTTTCGCCTCGGTCACGATTGTGTCCTACGGGATCCTGCCGATGGGAGAAATCGCCCAGCTGCGCCAGCCCTCCATGGCCGGTGTCCTGGAGGCGGCGGTCGGGCCCTGGGGTGCCGTCTTCGTGAGCGCCGGCCTGATTATTTCGGTGCTGGGCGCGTACCTCGCCTGGAGCCTGATGGCAGCCGAAGTGCTCTATGTTGCCGCTTCCGAGGGGGACATGCCGAGGTTCCTGGCCCGGGCCACCGCTTCGGATGTACCCGTTAACGCATTGCTGCTGAGTACGGTCCTGAGTCAACTCGTGCTGATTATTACCTACTTTTCGGAAGACGCCTTCGACTTCGCACTGGATATGACGGCGGTGCTGACGCTGATTCCGTTCCTGCTTGCAGCCCTTTACGCCCTCAAGCTCTGCATCACACGGGAGACGTACCAGGACGCCATGAGCCGCGGCTGGCGCGGTGACCTCATCATCGCCGTCCTGGCCACCATCTACACCATATTCCTGATCTATGCCGCCGGACTGAGCCTGGCCCTGATCTCCCTCATTTTTTATGCTCCGGTGACGGTCATGTTCGTCATGCTGCGGCGGGAAAAGGGGCAGCAAATCTTCAGTCCGCGTGAACTGATTCTGTTCCTAATTACGCTCGCCGGTGCAATTGCCGGCGTGGTCGCCCTGTCCCAGGGCTGGATACAGCTTTGATCCGCAGCCCTGAACCACCATCTACAAGGAGAAGCGCATGATTCCCACCACCGGACAAACTTCCTCCTATGGAGTGCATTCCGAAGTCGGCAGGCTTCGCAAAGTCCTCGTCTGCTCTCCCGGTCTCGCCCATGAGCGCTTGACGCCCACCAACAGCGACGAACTACTTTTCGACGACGTGATGTGGGTCGAGAACGCCCAGCGGGACCACCTGGATTTCGTCAATAAAATGAAAAACAGAGGCGTGGACGTCGTCGAGCTCCACGACCTGCTGGGGCAGACGATGGACATGCCCGAGGCGCGGGCATGGTTGCTCGACCGGAAGGTCATCGCCAACCGGGTGGGCCTGGGGCTGGTCACCGGCACACGTGCCTTCTTGGATTCCCTCTCCGGTGCTGAACTTTCCCGGTACCTTATCGGCGGCCTGTCCACCATGGAACTTCCCGAAGACTACCGCAGCGACTACATCGGACTGGCCCGGGAATCCCAGGAAGACCCGAGTACCTCCTGCCGCCGCTTCCCAACACGCTCTACACCAGGGATACCACCAGCTGGATCTACGGCGGCCTCACCATGAACCCGCTGTACTGGCCGGCCCGCCATGACGAAACCCTGCTGATGCAGAGCATTTACCGGTTCCATCCGGACTTTGCGGCCGCGGCGGTGTGGTGGGGGGACGCGGAACTGGACTGGGGACAGGCGTTCCTGGAAGGCGGCGACGTCATGCCGGCTGGCAACGGGACGGTCCTCGTCGGAATGAGCGAACGCACGTCCCGTCAGGCGATCACACAGTTGGCGCAGGCACTGTTTAGGGCGGAAGCCGCGGAACGGATCGTGGTTGCGGGCATGCCGAAGCTTCGCGCGGCGATGCATTTGGACACGGTATTCACCTTCGCGGACAGGGATCTGGCGACTATCCACCCGGCCATCGTCGACGGTATCCACGCGTTTACCCTGCGCCCCTCCGACAAAAGTCCGGGTCTGGAAGTGACGGATGAAAAGGACCGGCGCTTCGTCGACGTCGTAGCCGAGTCCCTTGGCTACGAAAAACTGCGCATCGTGGAAACAGCCGGGGACTTCTATGCCTCGGAGAGGCAGCAGTGGGACAGCGCCAACAATGCGGTGGCGCTGGAGCCCGGCGTCGTCTTCACCTACGACCGCAACACCCAGACCAATGCGGCCCTGCGGAAGGCCGGAGTTGAGGTCATCACCATCGTCGGCGCCGAGCTTGGCCGGGGCCGCGGCGGCGGGCACTGCATGACCTGCCCGATCATGCGTGACGCTGTCGACTAATGCCTGCGAGCGGACCCGCCGGCTCATCCTTCCCGGCGGAGGCACCCCGTGCGGCGTCGTTCTTCCTCATGGCCGCCGGCATACTCATCACGTTGGCGGGGCTGCAGGAATTGTCCTGGCTGTTCGGACCGTTACTGCTGACCGCGCTGGCCATTGTGGTGGTCTATCCGGCCGGTACCTGGCTGATAAAGCGCCGTGTTCCCCGGCCACTTGCCCTCAGCGTCCTCCTGCTCATCGTGTTCGGCCTGTTGGCCGCCGTATTGGCCGTCATCATCTATTCGCTGAGCCGTCTGGCGGGTTTGCTCCTGAGTATTCCGGGCGGATGCAGGGCATCATTGCGGATCTGGCCGCTTGGCTGAATGAAGCGGGGATTCAGTCTCCACAGGCCGCTGAGCTGCTTGAGAGCATCAGCCTTCCGGAAGCCGCCTTCTGGCTGACCAGCCAAATTCCGCCGCTTTTCAGCCTCGCCACGCTTCTGGTGTTTACCGGCACCGTCCTGGTCTTCCTTGGCATCGAGGCAATGCAGATGCCACTGCGTGCACAGTGGCTTTACCGTGACTACCCTGTGCTCGCCCAGTCGTTGGCGGCCAGTCTGGGCGGCGTCCGCCGCTTTATGGGAATAACAACCGTGTTTGCCGTCGTCGTTGGAGTTCTGGACACTCTATTCCTGATGGCGCTGGGGATCCCCCTGGCGTTGCTCTGGGGCGTGCTGGCCGCTGTCTGCAATTACATTCCTTATCTTGGATTCATGATCGGAATGGCGCCGCCGGCGCTGCTCGCACTGCTGCTCGACGGATGGCAGTCGATGCTCCTGGTCATCATCGTTTACGTAATTCTGAATTTCGTCGTCACATCGGCCCTGCCCGCGAAGATCATTGGGGACGCCGTGGGCCTCTCGATGGTCGTTGAAGTGGTCTGCATTGTCTTCTGGACATGGATACTTGGTCCGCTTGGTGCAATTCTCGCGGTGCCGGTCACCATAGTGGTCAAGGCAGTCTTTGTGGACTCGGATCCACGTGCCCGCTGGCTGTACGGGTTCGTTTCCTCCGGCAAGCTCATCAGCCGAACCGCTGCACAACCGAAGCTCGCCCCGCCGGTGCCCGATAGAAGCGGTTAACGTTTACCCGCCCGGAACACCTCACTGCACTGCACCGGCTTTGGAGGGTTGGGCGGCCGTTTTGTTCTCCGTATCCAGCCGGTGCCACAGACCCCAAAAAATGAGGGCAGTTAGTCCTGAAAACCCCGCCGCCAGGGCATGCGCGCCAAGGTATGCCGTGTAGTCCCGGGTCGGGTCCGGCATGGAAAGGTCCGTATCCCGCAGCAGCGGAAGCCCCCACAGAAGTGCGCCGAGCGCCAGAAGCAGTGCGGTGAACGCAGCGATCACGGCGGCGAAGACCGTCCTGCCCCGCCGCGGGCCGCCGGAACCATAACCGAGGCTTCCACGCCGGGTCAGCCACCATGCGGCGAGGCATCCGCACAGCAGCGCGACGGCGTCGGCGCCCAAAGTGTCACTGAAGCGGTGCCACTTTGCGGTTGTCGTGTAGGCGCCGATTCCAATTGCCCACGTCAGGACCACCAGCGCGGCGAGTCCCCGCCAACGGTAGGGAACAACAATAAAGACGGCGAACAGCACGGTCATTGCAATTGTTGTGTGCCCGCTGGGAAAACTGTTCTGCGTAAAATCGCCGCTGACCTCGACCAATTCCGGCCGCGGCAGAATAAACCGCTTAAGCCCCTGGGTAATAACCTGGCCCAGCACAATGACGGCGACGCCGGCAAAGGCCAGGTCCGGACGTCGCCGGACCAGGCCCACCAGGGCGACAAGGCATACCGCCAGCGCCAGGGAATAGACGGTGATATTGTCCAGTGACTCCGCCGCGGCAGCCAGCTCCCCGTCGCTGACCTGATCGGCACCACGAAGAGCCGCATTCTCCGTTGTTTGACCGTGTTCCGTCCAAACCGCACTCAGATAACTGAAGATCAACACAAGGAGGCTCACCCCGGCGGTGACCAGCCACCGGGTACTCCGCAGGGAAGAATACTCAGCAGCACGTCCGGCTCCGGTAATTTTCATGGCAGGACCCTAGCAAGCACGTCCTTCTACGGGAAGCGCTCCATGATCCGCAGGCGGAACGATAAACGAGTATCCTCGTGGCAACTGTTGGACGTGGCACTATTGCGGCGGGGAGAGAGCTCATGACGGCTGCGGATTCCGTATCCAGCGTTTTCATCCAGGCCCTCTACAGTTTCGCCGGCTTCGCATTCTGCACGGGATTGCTCGCCTGGTCCGTGCGAAGAGACGCACGGTCGCTGCGGAACGGATTCCTGGTCGTCGTGACCGCGTACTCGCTCTTGGGGTTCGTCGCCTTTCTTGCTTCGAGGGTACCCGTACTCGACGTCGCCGCTGAGCTTGTCATTGTCGTGATCGCGGCGGTCGCTGCACTGGGGCTAATGCTGCTTCCACTACTTTAACCGCCAATGGAGTGCTGATGCTCCGCAGGGAAAGCCGGTCACTGGGCAATCTTTTGTCACTGCTGGCGGGACTCACTCTGCTGGTTTTACCTATCGTCGTTGTTTGGCTGCTTCGTCATGAAAACAGCGTGACGGGGACTCTGGCGGTAGGGCTTTTGACCCTGCAGGCGTGCGTAGGACTCCTCTTTCTCGTGTTTGCGGCGCACACCGCGGCTTACGCTTTTATCGCCCGGCGGGCCCCGGCCCAGGCGGTCATCGTGCTGGGGGCGGGATTGCTGGCCGGGCGGGTCCCTCCGCTGCTCGCCGGGCGCCTGCAGCAGGCCATCACCGCGTCCGCGCAGCGCACTGCCCCGAGAGGCAGGATCCCGATCATGCCCAGCGGCGGCCAAGGCCGTGACGAACCACAGCCGGAAGGCCAGGCAATGGGTGAGTGGCTGCGCCGGCACGGTGTCCCCGCCGAAGACATTCTCGTGGAAGACCGTGCACGAACAACCCAGGAGAACCTTCGCTACAGCGCCGAGCTGCTGCAGCAGCACGGCGTGGCACCGCCCTACCTCATCGTGACGAACAACTATCACGCCCCACGAGCGGCCATGCTGGCTCGAAAGCTCGGCATCGACGCACACGCCATCGGTTCGCCGACTGCCTTCTACTTCTGGCCCAGCGCCTATTTGCGGGAATTCGTGGCAGTGATGGCCGGCCACCGGTTCCTCATCTTCCTGGCCGGACTGCCATCGGTAATTCTGAGTGCCTTCACCTGGTTGGCTCTCACGGCTTGACTCGCCAGCGCACGTGCCCTGCACCGCCCGTTCATCCACCGGAAACAGGGCTGAAACTCCGGCTGGCTACCTTTAGGGGCACCAGCTAGAGGAGGACACGATGAACAAAATGCTGATCGGACGCGAGGCCGCCGAGGTGCTGACCAAGGGACTGGGCCGCAGGAGGTTTCTGGGTGCCGCCGCGGGTCTCGGTGCCCTGGCCTTCGCCACCGGCTGCAGTGCGGAGACTTCGCAGAGTCCTTCCCCGTCCGGAGCCGTCGGTTCCGGTGCCGGCACGCCCGGGCCGCCGGATGCGCAGCCGGGAAACATCCTCCAGCCGCACTCCGGAGAAATGCCCGGGGACCACTACCTCGCATCCGCCCCCGACGACGTGCTGTGGGGTTACGTTCCCACCGTCCATGCCAACCCCGTGGCACGGATGAAGTCCGGCCAGACCATCACCATAGATGCCCTTTCCCATGAAGGAATCCTGGAGGACCAGGGCCGCGACCCGGTGTCGTTTTTCGGCGGCCACGGCGTCGAAGCGGACAGTGTGCTGCAGGACGCCGTCGACATTGCCGCCGGCTACAACCGCACCCCGCGGAACTTCGACACCGACGGACCGCACGTGGTCACCGGCCCCGTTGCGGTGGAAGGCGCGGAGCCGGGGGACGTCCTGAAGATCGAAACCCTCGCCGCGGTGCCGCGGGTTCCGTACGGCGTCGTGTCCAGCCGGCACGGCAAGGGCTCGCTGGCCGTCCAGCAGGGACCGGCCGCTCCGGCGGGCATCACGCTGGAGGAAGTCATGCCGCCGGCCGCCACGGACAACCGCGCCTCGGGCGTGCCGACGGATTATCACAACGTCTCGGTGTTCACTGCGATCGAGGACGGCAAGGGCGTGATGACCAGCGGCGAGATGAAGGTCCGGTTTCCGCTGCGCCCGTTCATGGGCATGATGGGCGTGGCCCACGCCGAAAGCAGCGGCCTGACCGATCCGGAAGCCAACTCCGTGCCGCCCACCCTCGGCGGCGGCAACATCGACATCCGTCACCTGGGCCCGGGGTCCACGTTTTATCTGCCGGTGAAGGCCGACGGCGCACTGTTCTATGTGGGTGATCCGCACATGGGCATGGGCGATGGCGAAGTGGCCCTGACCGCGATGGAGGGATCACTGCGCGGCACCTTCCGGCTGACCGTTTGCAAACCCGGTGCCGGCGATGCCCCGGAGTTGGCCCACCGGTACCCGTTCGGGGAGACCGCCGACGCCTGGATCCCGATCGGCCTGTCCGACCCGGACGGCCTGGGCGGCGGCGGGGTCAGCAGCGACCTGAATGTGGCGATGCGGCGGGCCGTGGTCAATGCCCTGGATTTCCTCGAGCAGGAGAAGGGCATGGACCGGGCCGTGGCTTATGCGTACCTGTCCGCGGCCGCCGACTTCGCCGTGTCGCAGGTGGTGGACCGGACCGTCGGCGTTCACGGACTGATCCGCAAGGCGGACTTTGGCTGACTCTGGGGAGCCCTGCCAGGCATTGGGAATCTGCTCAAGTGGATGATGGCGCAGTGCCCCGGGCGGCGGCAGCCGGGGCCGGCATCAACTAAGCGCGTCGAGGACTTAGAAGTTTGCGGCCGAGCGGACGCCGTACAGCAGGACGGCGAGGGCGACAGCCGTACCCGACACCCACAAGGCCCCCTTCTGCAGCGGCAGGCTCCCAACATGGCGCCTCAGCCGCACGATCGCCCAGATGAGCATGGCGACCGAGAGCACCGGGATGATGAAGTAGAGCAGGCCAATGATGGAGCCGACGAGCAGCCAGATGTCGGCCCAGGGACGAGGCACGGGTGCGGCGGCGACGGGCGCCGGAGTGGCGGCGGCAGCAACCTGTTCGACGGGCCCGAAATCGGCGATGACCCGTTCCGCGGTCTCCTCGGACGCCCCGTACTGGCTGAGCATTTCTGCTGCATCCTCCCGCATTGCCTGGACCGTTTCCGCGTGCTCCCGTGCGTCGGTTCCGATCAGCGCCCGGTCGAGATCGGCGAAGTAGGCTTCCAGCAGTTCCGGCATCGGTTCAGTGGTTGTCACGAGAGTTCCTTAATCATGGTCGTGACGTCGGCGGCGAACGGGTGCCAGGTCTCGGTGAAGACCTGCAGAGCGGCGTGGCCCTCGTCAGTCAGGTGGTAGTAGCGGCGGGGGTGGTCCAACCGGTGACGGTTCCAGGGTTGTGGTCACCCACCCTGCTGCCGCAGACGTGAAAGCAGTGGGTAAAGGGTGCCACCGCTGCTGAACAGCACTTTCCCTCCCCGAGCCGTTCAGCGATCTCCAGTCCATAGGCCGGACCGGAACGCAGACAGGCGAGAGCGCAGTAGTCCACTGTGCCTTTGCGGAGTTGAGTCAGAACAGACTCGGCGGTAGGTGTCATGCACTGCACGCTACCGGTATCGTGCACTGCACGCAACCCCTGGACCCCGGACGCCGCGGCGTTCGGGGGCAGCGGTTCAGCCGCTGCAGGGGGCCTCGACGTCGATCACCCAGGTCACGCCGAAGCGGTCCGTGAGCATCCAAAACCCGGGCTCCATGCGGAGGCGGTGAGCGGCTCAATGATCCGCGCGCCATCGGCCAGTGCACCCCAGAGCGTGTTTACTTCCTCGGGCCAGCCTCCTTCCTCGACTCGCTTCCCGGATTCGCCGCCCGGATCACCGCAGCGCACCGGAATTCGATGACTACGGCCGGACCGTAACAGAGTCGGACCAAACCGGCGGAAGCTCCTCAAAGGCCGGTTTCGCAAACCAGTAGCCCTGGAACAGGCGGATGCCGGCTGCCCGAAGAACCCGAAACTCCGCCTCGGTCTCGATGCCCTCGGCGAGCAGCGTGATGTCCAGGTCCCTGGCTATTCCGACAATCCCGGCTACCACGGCCTGCCGGGCCGGGCTGGTGTCGATCCCCCGGATGAGCAACATATCGATCTTGATCAGATCCGGCTGAAAATCGACGAGAAGGCCCAGCCCCGCGTGCCCGGCACCAAAGTCGTCGACGGCGGTGGTGAACCCGTGCCTGCGGTATTCAGTGATGATGTTGGTGAGGTGGGCGGTGTCCGCAACCTCTTCGTTTTCGGTGAACTCGAACATGATGGATGACATCGGAAAACTGCGCCGCTTGGCGGCAAGCAGCGTGGCCCGAAGACAGGCCGCCGGTTCATAGACAGCCTTCGGCATGAAGTTGATGGACAGCATCAGGTTCTCGCCGGCGGGAAAGAGCCGCGAAGCCAGCTCAATGGCCTTGACGCGGCAATCCTGGTCGAAACGGTACCGCTGTTCCGGTGAAACTTGAGACAGGACCTCGAAGGCACCCTCGCCGGACATGCCCCGGACCAGTGCCTCGTAGCCCCAAACCCGGCCGGCCCCGGCGTCGTAAATCGGTTGAAAGGCCATACTGAAATCGAAGTTCAGTTGTGGCGCTGTCGTACAGCCCTCGCATGCCATGTGCTGTCCCCCCTCGCTGGATACGTCCACCGTACGGGACGGGACTGCTCAGTGAGACGTTGGGTCCAGCCTTTGGATGAACGCGGCGGCACCGGGACCGGTGAAATCTGCCTTATCGGCAGGGCGCCCCGAGACAGCCATCAGCAGCGCCAGCGCGCTTCCCCGAACCGCTGGCCCGGCGCCGTGCTGGAATTCCGAATCGGACGCCTGCAGCTGAAATCCGGCGGCGCGTTCCTTGCCGCCGCCCATTGAGGTGCCGGTTTTCAGTTGATACCGCAGGGCCGCAACGACCGGCTCATCCGGATAGGAACGTGTGAGGCCCAGGGGACGCCGAATGTCCTCGCCATGCACGATGGCTTCCACGAGCCGGGTTGCCGGAGCAGCCGGCGGCGTCTTAATTGCTCCACGCACGCGGCGGAATTCCGCCAGGGTTACTTCCGGGGTGGCGGCACGCTCCCGGGTGATGCCGGCGGCGTTGGCTTTGTCGAAGTCGAACCCGGCGGCGATCAGCCGGCGGAGAAAGCCAAGGCGGGTCGTCTTCGCGGTATCCACGAGGTGCGCGACGACGTCGTGAATGTCCCAGCCGGGGCATAGCGCGGGCTCGGACCACTGCTCCGGGGTGAGCCGTTCAAGGTCGCTGATGAGGGCGTCCCGTTCGCTGTGAACGGCCGGCCAGATGGCGGCCCGGGGTGGGGAAGGCATGCGGCAATATAACCACATAACCACGGTATCTATGCCTCGTTCCATCGCGCTCGCGTTGATCGGAAATCCGCGCGCGGTCATCCTCGACGAGCTGACCACCGGGCTCGAATCGCAACGGGTAAAGGGCACAACCGCCGAAGGGCCCCGCCGGCTGGCGGGACCCTTCGGTCGGTGTTCTGATGCGGGCGGGGACCTAGACGTCCTGCCGGGTCCGGTTCACAACCTTGGACCGGACAGTGAACGCCAGCACGATGAAGAGCAGAGCGTAGAGCACCAGCGGGATAGGCCCGTCAAAGAACACGGAGTAGTCACCGTTGGAGGACAGCAGCGCATCGCGCATACTCGTTTCCGCCAGCGGACCCAGCACCACGCCGATCATGAGCGGGGCCAGGGGCATCCCGTGGCGGCGCATAAGGAAGCCGACCATTCCGAGCCCGAGCAGCATCAGCAGGTCGAACACCGCCCCGGAAGTGGCATAGACGCCCAGGCCGCAGAAGACCGTAATCCCGGCGTACAGGTAGGGAGCCGGGATGAGGAGCAGCTTGGACCAAAGCCCCGCGAAGGGCAGGTTGATGATGAGCAACACGACCATCGCGATGAAGAAGCTCGCCAGCAGTGCCCAGACCAGGTCGGGGGACCGGTCGAAGAGCAGGGGACCCGGCTGCAGGCCGTACTGCTGGAACGCCGCCAGCATGATCGCAGCGGTGGCCGAGACCGGCAGACCCAGGGCCAGCAGAGCTCCCATGGCGGTGCCGGTGGTGGCGTTGCCCGCGGCCTCCGGAGCGGCCAGGCCGCGGATGGCGCCTTTGCCGAACTTCGGGTTCCTGCGCCGGCGGTCAATGCGCCTCTCCACGTCGTAGGAGATGAATGTCGGAATCTCGGACCCGCCGGCGGGGATGACACCGAAGGGCAGCCCGATGGCGGTGCCCCTGGCCCAGGCCGGGGCGGCCTCTTTGATCTCGGCGCGGGAGAGGAAGGGGCGGCCTGCGGAGCGGATTCGCTGGTCGGTCCGGTCGCGGCGTATCCGGGAGGCAATATGGAATACCTCGCCCAGCGCCAGAATGGCTACCGTCACGGTAATCAGGGAGATGCCGTCGAACATCTCGGGCGCACCGAAACTGAAACGTTCGGCACCCGAGAACGGGTCAATGCCCACCGTGGCGATGCCCAGACCGATCACGAGGGCCGCGAGGCCCTTCACTGCCGAGTCCGAGACCACGGATGACGTAGCGACGAAAGCGAACAGCGCCAGCGCGAAGAATTCAGCCGGACCGAAGTTCGCTGAGAAGTCAGCCAGGGCCGGGGCCAGGAAAACGACGAGAACGGAGGCCACCATGCCGCCGATGAACGCGCCGATCGCCGCGGTGGCCAGGGCCTGCGGGGCCCTGCCGTCCTTGGCCATCTTGTGCCCCTCGAACGTGGATGCAATCGCCGACGCCTGCCCCGGGGTGTTCATCAGGATGGCCATGGTTGAGTCGCCGAACATACCGCCGAAATACACCCCGGCGAACATGATGAACGCGGCAGTCGGGTCGAGGGCAAAGGTGATGGGCAGCAGCAAAGCCACCGCCATGGAAGAGCCCAATCCGGGCAGCACGCCGACGGCGGTGCCCAGCAGGCAGCCAACGAGCACCCACAGCAGGTTCATCGGGGTCAGTGCTGAGGAGAAGCCTTCCATCAGCATGTTGAGTGAATCCATGTTAGAAACCTCCTCCAAGGATGCCGGACGGGAGGTTCAGCCCCAGGCCGATAGCGAATGCCAGGTAGATTGCGCTGCTGAAGAGCAGGGCGAATGAGACGTCGAACAGTGGCCGGCGGCTGCCAAAACCCCTGGCTACACACCAGAACAGCAGGGCGGCGGCGATGATCCAGCCCAGTTTTTCCAGGGTCAGGGCGAAGAGCAGGAATCCTCCTGCCGCCCAGAGCACTGCTGACCAGTCCGTGAAGGTCCGGTACCGCTGTGCGGACGTCTCCGTGGGATGTTCCGGAGAACGCACATAGTGCAGCGCCAGCAGGGCAGCCAGGACGTAGCCGGCGACCATAAGAATGCCGGGGAAGAACTTCGGACCGGGGAAGTCCGTATCCTCCCCCACCTCCATCGTGAGGATGCCGATCAGGAGATAGGTGCTAAAGGCCACCATAACGAGCGACAGGAGCAGCCCGCTGCGGCCGCTCCACCATGAGGTGCCGGCGGGAGGCTGTCCGTCCGGAAGGCCGGCCTTTTCGCCCGGGTGCTGCTCCGCCATATCCGGGGACGAGGGCACTGGAGTACTCATCAGCCGATCTCCTTCACTAGTACGCCGATGCGCTCCTGCTCCGTAACCATGAACTCGTCGAACTCTTCTCCGGTGAGATACACATCGGCCCACTTATTGCGGTCCACTGCGTCCTGCCACTCGGGGGTCGCGATGGTTTCCTCGATCAGGGTCCGCAGCTCCGCGAATTCCTCATCCGTGATTCCCGGAGGCGCCACCAGGGCCCGCCAATTGGCGAGATCCACCTCGTAGCCCTGCTCGGTCAAGGTGGGGATGTCGACGCCGTCGAGCCGCTGCGGGGCGGCCAAGCCGAGAGCGCGCAGGCGCCCCGAGTCAATCTGGTCTGCGACATCCTTGTACCCCGAGGTGGCGGCTTTGGCGGTATCCGTGATGAGTGCCTGAGCTGCCTCTCCCCCGCCGGATTTGGGAATGTACGTCGTGTCCGAGGGTCCACTCCGGCAGCCAGGGCAAGTTCGGTCATGACCAGTTGGTCAAAGGTGCCGCCGCCGGTCCACGCGATCTCCGCCGGGCTGGCCTGCCAGGCCTGCACGAGGTCGTCGAGTGTCTGGTACGGGGAGTCGGCCGGAACCACGACGACGTCGTACTCCTCCACAATGCGGGCGATGGGCCGCACGTCGTCGTGCGTCACGGCCGAGTCCAGCTGCGCTACGCCGGCGACCAGCCCTGCGCCCGTGACCAGCAGGTTGTTTGCCTGCCCCGACATGGTGGAGAGCTGGCCGAGGCCAATGGTGCCGGCCGCCCCCGGAATGTTGACCACCTGCGTGTTATTCACCAAACCGTTGGCACGCATGGCCTGCTGCTGCTCCCGCATGAAGGTATCCCACCTCCGCCGGCACCTGCCGGAGCGATCAGGGTGAGATTAGCGCGGATGTCCGAACCGCCGGACGCGGACTGGATGGAAAAGAAGGTGGCCAAACCGATCGTGGCAACAGCCACGATGCCATAGGCGGCCACAAAGATCGGATGCTTGCGGCGCGTGCCGGCTCCGGCTCGATCTGGTGACGAACTCACGGAATTAACTTTCCTTAGTGGGGGAAGGGATATGAAAGCTGGCCAGCACTCAACGTTGCATCAGCCACCAAGAAAGCCTATGTGATCCCGGTCATGTCGATGGCATCGGGCTGGCGCGCCGTTAACAAACTGCGCCTGTTTTGCTTTTTCTCCCCGGTGCGGAGAACCTGAAGAACAAAATCACCCGCAGGATGAACTTTTCATGGTCCATCCCCACCACACCCCCTCGGAGACTTCATGACCGTCATCGTTGCCCGCACCAGCACTCCCGAGGGCGAGGCTGCGCTTACCGCCTCGATCGAAGAGGCCCGGCGCCGTCAGGAAGACCTGGTGGTTTTCAATTTGGAAGGCACCCAGCTGGACCCGGAAGGCGCCGAACTCAAGGGCGTGCCGGTCACCTACCGCATGCCGGATGCCCGCAATCACGACGCCGTGGGCGATCTTCTCGACGCCGCTGAAGAGATTGACGCCACCGCCGTGGTGATCGGCGTGAAACACCGCAGCCCGGTGGGCAAGTTCCTGCTCGGCAGCTCGGCGCAGCAGATCCTGCTCGAGGCCAACGCCCCGGTGATCGCGGTCAAGTCCCGGCGCTCTAGGGAACGCCGGAAGAGAGGCCCTGCGCTTAGCGTCGGGCTGTTCCGTCGACGCAGCCCGTGACATGGCCGCCGACCCAGATTTTCCCGTCGCGGAGACTGATGTGCACCCGGCCACGGCGTCTTCCCAGACCGGATCTCCTCCCACGAAGGCGCGCACCTCGAAAGAGGTGTCAGCCGTGGACTCGTGCGGGCCCACAACGCCGATTTCGAGATTTCCTGCCTTTCCCGAGTCGGGCTGCAGGCTCAGGACTTCCCGGGCCGAGGCCAGCCGGACACCGATCCACTGCGGGCCGTTCACCAGCCACGACGCAGCAAGTTCCGCCGGGCCGCAGCGATCCCCCGGCGTCTAGCCAGGCCTTGGTTCTTTCGCCTTACCCGTAGAGGTGGGAGGGGTCACCGGAGAGGGCGGCTTTAACGAAACGGCTCGGGTCATCGACGAGAACTTCGATTGCTCCGCCCTCAAGCCCGGCGAGACTTGCCTTCGCTACATCCGCCGGGTGGATTTTAGGACCGTCGACGCCGGCCATCATGTCCGTATCAGCGCCGCCGAGGTGGACGCCCTGTACGAGGATGTTCCGTCCGGCGAGTTCCACCCGCACCCCATTGGTCATGTTCCACTCCGCAGCTTTAGCGACCGAGTACGACCCGGAGCCAGCAGCCGTCGCCACCCAGGACAGTACGGAGAGGACATTGATTATGGCCCCGGCACCCTGACCCTCAATGACGGGTGTGAATGCCCGGATGACCCGGAGGGTACCGAAGAGATGTGTCTCCAGATCCGCCCTGATTTCCTCCAGCGGGGAAGACAGCAGATTAGCGCCCGTAGTGATGCCTGCGTTGTTGATGAGGAGGTTCACGTCCGGCGCGGCTGCAACAGCTTCCCCGATGGACCCCTCATCCAGCAGGTCAAGGCGCAGTGGAATGACCCGGGGATCATGGATGTCAACGGCGTCGATATTACGGGCGGTGGCGTACACCTTCCGTGCGCCGCCGGCCACCAGCTGCTCCACGAAGTGCTTTCCGATACCGCGGTTCGCCCCGGTGACGAGGGCGGTGGCTCCGTTGATATTCATGATCTTCCTTCTGCTTGTCGATAGGGGCTCTTTTGCCCTCTGGCGCTACGTTAGAAGTTCACGTCAACGTGAAGTGCAAACCGCCACCACAGGAAGCCTGAAGGATGCGTATAGGAGAGCTGGCACAGCGGGCCGGAGTGAGCACACGGGCGCTGCGCTACTACGAGGAACAACACCTCCTCATGCCGGACCGGAGTGTTGCCGGACACCGCATCTATGCTGAAGCTTCCGTTGCCCGGGTCCAGCTCATCCAAGAGCTCTTCGCGGCGGGCCTCAGCAGTCGGCTGCTGGTCCGGCTGCTGCCTGGGATCGATGCAAAATACCTCGAACCTGCTCTGGTAACGCATCTGGAAACCGAACACGCCCGCCTCGAGTCGAACATCGCTGCCCTCCGGTCCGCTCAGGGTCGCTTGGGAGTCCTGATCGAGCTCAGCACGCACCCGCATGATGACTTGTCCTGCCCGTCAACGCTGGACCGGGCTGCAGGTGCAGCGGAAACGGCGGGCGAGGCAGTGGACAATAGCTCAGAGCAGCTGGCGGGCGTTGGCGCGGGCGAGGTCGATGAGCTCGCGGCCGTTGCCGGCGAGCACCGTGTGCAGCGCGTAGAGCGCAAACCCCGTGGCCTGCTTCGCCTCGATCCTCGGCGGCATGGAGAGCTCCTGCCGGTCGACCGCGACTGAAACGAGCGCCGGGCCGTCGTACTCGAAGGCCCGGCGCAGGGCACCTTCGAGGTCCTCCGGACGGGTGACGCTTTCGCCGTGCATCCCGACCGCCTGTGCCACCGCACCGAAGTCCGGGTTCTCGAGCCCGGTGCCGAAGTTGACGATGCCCGCCGCCTTCATTTCCACCTCGACGAAGCTGAGCGCCGCGTTGTCGAACACCACGATCTTGATCGGCAGCCGGTGCTGCACCGCGGTCAGCAGCTCACCGAGCATCATGGCAAGGCCGCCGTCACCGGCGAGGACCACAACCTGCCGGTTCCGGTCCACCGCCTGGGCGCCCAGGCCCAGCGGGGTTGCCGCCGCCATGGTGCCGTGCCAGAAGGAGCCGATCAGCCGCCGTCGCGCGCCGATGTGCAGGTGCCGGCAGGCCCAGATGACCGGTGTGCCGACGTCGGGCAGGAAGACCGCGTCGTCGTCGGCGAGCTCGTCGATCAGGTGGGTGAGGTGCTGCGGATGGATGGTGCCGGTGCCCTGCTTCTCCAAGTCGTCGAGCTGCTTCCGGGTGCGGCGGTAGTGGTCCAGCGACTTCTCCAGGTGGGTGCGCGTCGTCTTGCGTTCGAGCAGCGGCAGCAGCGCCGACGCCGTCGCGCGCACCCCGCCGACCATGCCCTGGGTGAGCGGCACGCGGCGGCCGAGCTGCTCGCCCCTGATGTCGACCTGCAGGATCTTCGCGCGTCCCGGATAAAACTGCTGATAGGGGAAGTCGGTGCCGAGCATCAGCAGCGCGTCGCAGTCCTCCATCGCCCGGTAGCCCGACGCGAAGCCGAGGAGCCCGGTCATGCCGACGTCGAACGGGTTGTCATGCTCGATGAATTCCTTGCCGCGCAGGGCATGGACGATCGGCGCTCCCAGCGCGTCGGCGAGGGCGAGGACCTCCTCGCGTGCCCCTTCGACGCCGGCGCCCGCCAGGATCGTCACGTTTCCGCAGGAGTTCAGCGTGGCGGCGGCCTCCTGCAACTCCGCCGGGGAGGGCACGGTGACGGGGTCGGTGCGGCGGACCGTAAAGACCCGCTCATCCTTGGCATCTTCCAGCGCAGTGTCGCCGGCCATGACGAGCACGGCGACGCCCCGCTTCTCGATGGCCGTTCGCATGGCGATCTCCAGCAGCCGCGGCATCTGCTCGGGGCTCAGCACCATCTCGCAGAACACCGTGCAGTCGCGGAACAGTTCGGCGGGCCGGGTTTCCTGGAAGTACTGGCTGCCGATCTCGTCGCTTGGGATGTGCGAGGCGATCGCGAGCACGGGATCCCGGCTGCGGTGCGCGTCGTAGAGCCCGTTAATAAGGTGCATGTTGCCCGGCCCGCAGCTGCCCGCGCACACCGCCAACTCACGGGTCAGGGCCGCCTCCCCGGCGGCAGCGAATGCGGCCTCCTCCTCATGCCGGGTGAGCATCCACTCGATGCCCTTCTCCCGGCGGATGGCCTCGGTCACCGCGTTCAGGGAGTCCCCGGGAACTCCCCAGATCCGCTGGATCCCGTTGGCGGCGAGGTTGTGGACAACGGTCTCGGCGATCGTGGGCATGCTGCTCCTCTGGTCGGCGCGCTCGGCGTGCCCGTCAGTCTAAGCAGCGGGATGGGGCAGGGCCAGAGGGGCGGCGGGTGCGTGCTTGGCTCACAGCCCGTGTCGCCCAGTGGGCAGCACAGCAGAGACGCGGAGTCCGCCGTCTTTCCGTCCGGTAACTGGCGCCCCTATCGACGACGGCGTCGTCCAGGGAGTCGTCTCAGTGTTCGACGACGCCCATCCGGCAGTGGCCAACCTCGATCCGGTGCTGCTCGACGCCGTCCGTGCAGCAGCGGTGGATGCCGGAGCGGCGGGGATCGCCGTCGTCGTTACCAGCGGCTGGCGCCCTGGCATTTCGAATACCTGCCCAATGCTGTCAATGTACTCGGACCCGACGTCGGACCCGACAGAGGATCCGCGGATGAACCGGGCTGATGCCTGCACGCGGCCGCCCTGCCCTGCTCTGCCCCGCGCAGGGCAGAGAAATACCCCCGGGCCTGTGGGTGGGTCCGGGGGTGCGAGATCTAATTGTCTGGGTCAAGCGCGGCTAGGGCGGCGGCCTCAACCTCAAGCTCAAGGATCTGAACCAGGTCAAGCAGCCAGTCAATGTCTGCGGCGGCCTGCGGGCTGTCGCGGTACTTGTCTAGCGCGGCGCGGTGCCTAATCTTTGTGAGTCTGTCTCGCGTGTCTGCCGTGGGCGGGCCTCCTTTTCTCTCGCGGGTGTGGGGTGCCCACCCGGCGGGAGGAAACAAGTGCACCGGGCGGGAGTCTGCGCAGGGGCTAAATGTTCACGCGCCACCCAGTCTTGTTTGCGCGTGCTTTCGCCTTATAAGAGAAGTATTGGTACATGGCATCTCTTCATGGTTCCTCGAGACATCGTGGTCCAACTCTTTTTCCATCGTATCCGGCGCAAACCGGCCGTTCCAACCAGCCCCGAGCAGTACGGTTCAGACTCTCAGCTCCCCCTGCCGGCGCCGGATCTCAAGCCACTTGCCCTTCGTTGCCGGCGGGTGTTTTCCGGCATTGGACCTGCTAAACCGGCGCACACAACTTACCGCAGGCCCAGCGCGGGAATGCTCGGGACCAGGAACCCGGACCTCACCGCTGACCCTCTACGGTCATGCCTCAGCACTGCGGGGACGGACGTCCCAAACATGATGGAGCGCGTCGTGCAGGAAGTAGCGGGCCAGGGAATCAACGGTAAAAGCGCTGCCATTGGAACGCAGCCCGCGCCGTTCCAGCTGGGAGGGTTCGACGGCGGCAAAGGCTGCCGCTGCCGCGGGACCGGCCAGAATGTGTCGCCAATCTTCCGCGCTGTCACGGAGCAGGCCGGGGACATCGCTGAAGTCCGTGGCTGCGGCGTCGAACCCGCATTCCGGGCAGGGACGGTCCAGAACCCAGGTCCAGTTTTTCGTGTCGGGGGTTAGCGGCATGTGCACATCCCAGGGGAGCGCCGATGGCTGCCGCCGTCGAAATCTGAACGAATACCCGTCCTGACATAGACCGACTATTCTTTGTTGCCATGATACGAAACCGGTGGGGAGCCACTCTGTGGATCCTCTGCCTGGTGACCTATCCCGCGCAGATTATCGCGGCAGCTCAATGGCCCCGCCCCTATTCCTGGGTCTCCAACACGATCAGCGACCTCGGGTTTACCGCCTGTGCAACCTTTGACCCGGGAACCCGGGCGGAGCGCTACGTCTGTTCTCCCGCTCATCTGCTGGCCAATGCCGGCACCGTCGCCAACGGTTTGCTGCTAGCTGTCGGCGCCGTTCTGCTGTGGTCGGTCTGGCCACGGCAGCGGACGGGGCACGCCGCGATGGTCCTGCTGGCGCTGAGCGGGTTCCTGCTCGTGCTGGTCGGTGTCTTTCCCTGGGACGTGGATCCGCTGCTCCATAACTTGTCCGCCCTGCTCCAGGCCCCAGTTCAATGGGCCGGCATGATCGTCCTGGTTTTCGCCCTGCGGGGCAATCCGGACGGACGTGGGGCATCGGTGCTCACCATTGCCTGCCTGGTTATCTCCATTGCGGGCTTCGTCTTGTTCGTTGATGCGGTGGGCGGCGGCCCCTCAGCTGCCATCGGTCTCGGCCTCACCGAACGCATCTCCTTCGACATCCTCACCTTATGGAGCGCAGCAATCGGCGTGCTGCTCCTCACCTCAAAAACCAGCAGCGGCAGCACCGCGTAAGCACACGCGCCCGGATGGCTTGCAGACCCTCATTTGAAACCCCGACATAAAGCGAGACATCAATGACGCACCACGACATACCTGACACCTATAACCGACTGTGGACTCCCCGGCATGATCCCGTCCTGACGATCAGCAGCGGTGACACCATTAGCTTTGATGTTCGGGATGCGGCCGACGGACAACTGGACGACTACCAAAACGGAGATCCCATCCCCGATCGCGATCCCGCCCGGAGCTATCCGCTGCGGGGACCGGTCATGGTGAACGGTGCGCTGCCCGGCGACGTACTGGAAATCGAGCCCCTGGAGTTCACCCCTCTGGGGTGGGGCTTTACTGCCAGCCGTCCCGGTGCCGGACTTCTCCCGGAGGACTTCACTGAACCCTTCACCTACAAATGGGATCTTTCCACCGGCCCCACCACCGGGTTCCTGGACGTAGCGACGGTTCCCCTGCGCCCCTTCCTGGGAGTGATGGCCTGCACTCCCGCAACCGCGGACCCCCTCCCCGTGATGCCTCCGGGAAACTTCGGCGGCAACATGGACATTCGGGATTTGGTGGTGGGAACCAAGATTTTCCTGCCGGTCAGCCTTCCCGGAGCCCGGCTCATGTTCGGTGACCCCCATGCAGCTCAGGGGGACGGTGAAGTGTGCGTCACCGCCATCGAGGCACCCCTCAGCGGAGCACTCAAGGTAACCCTGCACAAAGGACGCTCCATCCCCTCACCGCAGTTCCAAACCTCGGGACCGCTTAGGCCGGGTATCGAGGATCAGGGGTACTACGCCACCACGGGGGTGGGACCGGATCTTCTCGAGGCAGCCCGCAACGCGCTTCGGCACATGATTGACCACATGTGCTTCACCTACGGCATCGAGCCGCACGAGGCTTATCTGCTGTCCTCGGTCATCGTTGATCTGAAGATCAGTGAAGTTGTTGATGCACCCAATTGGATCGTCAGCGCGTACCTCCCGCTCTCCATGATGAACCGGTGATTCGGTTCGCCGTAGGGCCGGTCCGCAGGTGGGTAGGAGTGCAGCCAGCGCATAGACGGTGATCTAAAGGAAACGCGGACCATCGACCGGTTCAAGTGCGGCAACGATGGCATGCCCGCTGGCTGCACAATGAGGTCGACCCCTGCTCGCCGCGAACCGGCACCGATGCTCGTGGTGCTGCGGGCGGGAGCGAGCGGCTACCTGTCCAAAGGCGGCGCCCGGCGGAAATCCGACAGCGTGACGATTGGCGTCATCGGCGCCGTGATCATCACGATCATTCGAGCGGCCGCCCTTGCATGATTCCCTTGAATCCCCGCCATGTCTCCGTTCGCTGACACCCACCTCTCCTGCACGCTAAACACCTGGTAAAGCGACTGATAGGGATCCCAGAAAGTGCCTGAGATTCTGCCCAAAATCGATTCAGAAAAACTATGCATTCGTATGTAATACGTATCCGCGGGACCACGGTGAAACCGCCGTATAGGCGCACCTTATTGATTGAAGCTCTGAGTTAAATGACATTTCTAAGAGCCCGTAAGGGGTTGACGTAGAGATTCAAGGTGACTACCGTCGAATTTCATCACCAGAAATATACGTAACCAATTTCATAATTTGAACGCAACTCACAAGAAAAGCACTGGGAAGGATACCTTGTCATGAAACCGACGAGAAGAATCCAATCTATATTTGCTTCATTGGCAGGAATGGCCCTAGTAGTATCGACGGCGGGCGCTGCACACGCAACGCCCGGCACCACGGAATCACCGGAGCAAAGCATGGCGCAGGCCAGCGCACAGTCGTCACTGACAACGGTGGCAGTGGGAGCAGAGGAAGCGGCAGAGATAACCTCCGAAGTCCTCTCGTCGCTCTCCAGCGGTGAAGTGACCATTGAGGCCCCGCTGAGCGCGGTGAAGGCATCCGAAAGCAAAGTGAGCACCGCCTCCACCGATGACGGTGTTTTTACCACTGTGACATTGCCGGTGGGTGGTCCGTACAGCCTCACGAGTAATGTCTCCATGATCTTGGACAGCTCCGGTGAACGGCTCCAGTACACAGAGACTCTGGTCAGCGAAAACGCCGTCGGGAATTTCAAAGTGACGTCCTATGTGGATGGCGTGCTGACAAGCGACCAGGACACCGACCTCACTTTTATGTCCGACGATGAACTAAAAGCCGACATGGCGAACGCCAAGTCACAGGCCCCGGGAGCCGGAGGAGGCATGCAGCTGGCTGAGAAGAACACCGGTGCCTGCATCGCTACCGTTCTCGGCGTCGGCGGTGTTGTCGGAGGCATCATCGCTTACGCCTGCGCCGGCGCTTGCGCCGCAGCGGCAATCGGAGTCGGCGTCCCCTTCTGCGTCGCCTGCATCGCCGGTTTTGCCACCGTCGGTGGCGCTTCCGTCACCGCTGTAGCAAGCTGTTTCTAAGAACCAGCATTAAGGACCAGTAATGAACAACAAAACCAATCGAGTTCTCCTGGGTTTGTTAGTTGCCATGGCATTGGCAGCATCGGCCCTAGTCCTCACCATCCCGGCGCTCTTTGGCCCGCACGAGCCGCATCAGTTCTGGCTGACGGCGGTCCTGGGAGGCATTACCGCAATTCTGGGAATAGCCCTAATCCTTCTTCGACCCGGCAGGAACAACTCAATATCAACGCCGCATAAATAGCACTGAATAAGCGTTAAATCGTATGATGGCCTCCTACTCAAAGTAGGAGGCCATCATACGTTATTACCGTGCTAACAAAATGGGACCGGAAAAGCCCAACGCTGTACACCCTGCGCGAGCGCCTGCTTTTCTGCCACCGCCAACAATGGATACGGGACATACACCGTCCTGCTTCGCCTCGATCCTCGTCATTTCCACCTCGACAAAGCTGAGCGCCGCATTGTCAAACACCACGATCTTGATCGGCAACCGATGCTGCACCTGAACGACGCCGGCCAGAATGCCCTGCCGCGGCCGTCACTGCTGCAGGGCGTCAGCCCAGTCCGCGCTGGCGCTCCACTTCCTCGGCCACTTTGTCCTCCCGGATCCGGAAGGGGAATCTGCCGTACAGCGCCAACCCCCACAGCAGTGCTGCCACAGACAGGCCCAGCGCGGGCCAGACGGGCCAGAAGTAGCCCTCGGGTGTCGTCGACCACCAGATAATTAGCATGCCGACCACGGCGACGCCCCAGACGACGAGCATCACCTTGTACACGGTGCGGGCGATCACGATGACGCGAGCGCGGCGTTCCATCTCTGAGTCGCTGTTCATCTTCTGCCTTCCTTGCTCGTACTGCGGCCCCGCCTGCCGCCAGGCAACGACAGGCAGCCGGAGCATCCGTCCCGTTTTGAAGGAGCGGGCTCACATCAGTTGTCCTTTCGCGGGTCGTGGTTCCTCCTGCGGGCTTGTTTCCACGCTATGGACGCTCCTGAGCTGCTGCCAGTGCCCCACTCAGCCCGGGGTCTGGCAGGACCCCCTCAACGACTGTTCGGGCGGCCGCGCAAGGCCTACGCTGAGCTCGACCGCTATCGAATTCTCTCCGACCGCGTGATCCTGATGTCGGTCCGGATTGCCGGCACGCCGTACGGGCGCACCACGCAGATCCATGGACTCACTGACGGGATAACGGCTGTCGATGTGGAGTTCGGTTACCGGGAACCGCTGCGGGTTTTCGATGCGCTTTTTCAGCCGCGGAACGCCCCGCCAGCCCCTTCACCGTGTCGCAGGTGGCGGAGGCCACCTTCGTGCTCTCCGCTGAAACCGCTGTGCCCAGCCGCGGATCAGCTCTGCCCTATTGGCAGCAACGGCTCTTTATCGCCCTCCAACGCAGGGAGCAGCCCTGGTCTGCGCATGCCCAGCTGCCACCCAGCCAGACGGTGATCATCGGGCGGGAAGTCTCGCTTTGATGTGTCCTGCCGGTGTCTTCGCTACAGACTGGAAGATCGGCGGGATGAGCCTGGGCTGGGATCCGACGACGGCGCGGCTCGTCATCGACGCCTACCCCTTTGGAGAGGTGGATGAGGACGATGGGGACCATCGGGTCAAGGAGTCCAAATCAGAATGTCAGCCAAGCGTAGGAGCGACAACCGGTGTCCGTCCAGTGTCGGGGTTCCACGGACACCATTCAAGCTGCCCAGGCACGCCCAGGCGTTGAGCAGCTTGGTACGGCCGTCGGAGAAAGGCGGAATTTCCGCCCCTTAGCGGCAGATTTCGACGATCCTGAGCATGGTCATGATCGGCAGACCTTTACCGCGACGGTAACCGTCTATGTACTGCTCAACGAGGGGCCCAACAGCGGCAATGCCGCGACTCAGCTGGGAGGAGCCATCATCGCTGGCAGCGCGACCGAGGTGGGATGCCCAGAGGAACAAGGAGGGATCCGAGGGAAAGGATGCTGCGGCGAATAGCGGTGATCGACGTCGACGTCAACGATGCGGACCGCAAGCGCTGGAGATTTTGTGGCTAGGATCCGCGAGACGCTGAGGCTTTCACTGCATCCTAAGCGGCATTTTCCATCCCGCCACTTGGTAATGTGAATCCCAACTAATGAAGGGTGAATTGTGGCGCGCAAACGAGGATTTCTAGCTGAGATGCAGCACCAGGCCAAGCTGGCCGAGCAACGGCAGAGGGCCGCCGTCCGCGAGCAGGCTGCAGCCGTCCGAAGGGCTGAGCAGGCGAAGAATGCAGCGCTGAGGTCGGCGGCGGCCGCGGCTCGCGCTTCCGAGGCTGACCGCAAACGGCTGGAGAAAGAAGCCGCCGCGGCTCACGTTGCCGCCCGTCAGGCTGAGGTTGAGAAACTCAACGCCCAGCTGGCTGCCACCTACGATGCCGTCGACAGCCTCCTTGAAGCGACCTTGGCTGTAGATGATTATGTGGATCTTAATGATCTACGCCGCACTGCCAAGCATCCGCGTTTCGACCGCGAAGACCTCCGCAGGCCCATACCGACGCCTCCCCCTGCCTGACCCAGAGCCCCCAGTCCTTCAGACACCGGAATCACCAACGGGGATATTCGGACGGAAGAGGAAGCTCGCGGAGGCCCACGCTCAAGCCGAGGAAGAGTTCGCACAAGCCCATGCCTTATGGGAAGAAGAGATACAGCAGCTCCCGGCCCGGCGCCGCTTGATTCAGGAGCAACACGCTGCGGCGCAACAAGCGCGGGCAGAAGCACTGCGGATTGAGGTTGACCGCTACAAAGAAGAATGCGCAAAACGCGATAAGGAAGTAGCTGAACATAACGCTTCAATCGACCAGTTCATAACCAACCTCAGCTACGGTGCAGTGGATGCAGTGCAGGAGTATATTTCCATCGTCCTGGCCAACTCAATTTACCCCGAGGGTTTCGAGGTCGAGCACGAAGCCGAGTTCGACCCTGAAAACGCTGAGCTTGCGTTGCGCGTTCTCATTCCGGCGCCGAACTCAATTCCATCGATAAAATCCTATCGCTATGTGAAAGCCAGTGATGAAATAGCGCCTGTGGCGCTCGCCCAGAAGGATGCCAAAGACCGTTATGCGGGCGTGGTACACCAGATTGCCCTACGAACCTTGCACGAAGTTTTTGAATCGGACCGTCGTGCGCTTATTCAGACCATTTCCCTTGAAGTGGGAACGGAGACAATAAACCCCGCGACCGGTAGGGAAACCTATGTATTATTGGCGGCAGTGGGCGCTCCCAGGGATGCGTTCTCCGAGGTTGAGCTGTCCGGTGTCATACCATCCGCGACACTCGAGCACTTCGGCGCTTCTGTGTCAAAGAATCCGCTAGGGCTTGTTCCGGCCAACAGTGCTGGTGTGCGTCGATCCTAATGGCCGATGAGAGACCGCTCATGTTTAACCCCCCACCAGGTTGGCCGCAGCCTCCAGCCGGTTGGCGGCCACCTGTCGGATGGACCCCAGACCCTCTTTGGCCTGATCCTCCAAAGGGTTGGCAGCTGTGGATATCACCCTCGGCCTCCGAGGACTCGAAAAACGCGGTTCCTGAAGAGCTTGCGCTTCCTGCCGTAACTGATTCTTCCACTTCGGGCCCCACCTCGGAACAAACCCGCATTGCTCTGCTCGAGGCAGAGAACGCTGCCCTGAAGAACCAACTAGCCAAGGTTAACGAGTCCGGGACCAACGTCGAACTCGATGACTCACTCATCCTCCAGGAAGTGGGGATATATCGCTACCATCATCCGCTAGAAAATGCCGCAGCTTTCCACATCAAGCTGGATGAGATCGAGATGCAGATAACGGAGATGATCAAACTCGATCGGGCGATAGTAAAGTCCAACCTCTTTACCTACGACAATTCGCTTGCTAAGGGCCGAAAAATGTCCGGCGACTTAGCGAAGCTCATGCTTCGTGCGTACAACGCTGAGGCAGACAACAGCATCCGGTCATTGAAGGTCGGCAACGTGTTGACGGCCAAACGCCGACTAGAGGCATCCCGGACGGCCATCGCGAAACTCGGTTCCATGATGGAAATGCGCATCAGTGACGACTTCCACGCTTTGCGTAACCAGGAAATCGAGCTAACGGGCGACTGGCTGATGAAGAAGCAGGAGGAAAGGGAAGCTGCGCGGGAGGAGCGCGCAAGATTACGTGAGGAACGGCGAGTCGAACGCGAATTAGCCGAGGAACGCGCACGTCTTGATAAGGAACGCAACCACATCCTGAACGCCCTGACTGCACTTCACGCTTCGGGTCAAGGAGACGCCGATCTGGAGCAGCGACTCGAAGCGATTGACGATGCGATAACTCAAAACGACTTCCGTGCGGCAAACATCCGTGCTGGCTATATCTATGTGATCTCCAATCGCGGGGCATTCGGCGAAGATGTGGTCAAAATTGGACTCACACGACGCCTTGAACCTACCGACCGGGTGGCGGAACTTAGCGGTGCATCTGTCCCCTTCCGCTTCGACATCCATACACTTTTCTTCTCCGAGGACGCCGTCACTCTCGAGAATGAATTGCACAAGCACTTTGCTACAAGGCGGCTAAATCAAGCGAATTCCCGTAAGGAGTTTTTCTTCGCGTCCCCTGCCGAAGTACGTGACGTCCTCCTCTCGAAAGTGGGGAACATATTGGAGTTCAGCGAGTCTGCAGACGCCACTGAGTACCTCCAATCACTCAACCTATGGCCACAGCGCTTTCAGGAGCGGTAACCCTAACTAGTGTGAGGATGGATTCACAAACCCCCAATCCACCCTTGAGGCAGAGCCGTTTTCTACTTGCTGGCGCTGTCCGCGCTCATTATCTTCACCGTGTTTCTAGTTCTCCCCCGATGCTTCGGCTGCCCTTCTAATTTCACTAGCTGGGTGTGCTTTCTGCTGTTCTTCTCGTCCGCCCTAGATATGGTCTGGACAGCGGTCAAGAATAGGACGCTCTACAACCTGACGTTTTGGGATAGTTCCGGGCCGATCACAAAACATCATCACTGCCGCCGTAATGGCAGGTGCTCCCTGAGCGTAGTGAGCGCAGGAGCTTGAACCGCAGCACGCGGGATCGAACACGTAATATCAGCCAGCGGCGCGCACTCTGCAATCCTGCACCGGCGAACCGACGGTCCCTGGACCTCCATCCGCGGTGCGCGTCCGATCCAGCGGGACAACAGGAACTCAAACTTTCCCCGTTTGGGTATCCGCTGGTATTTAGGTTGCATCATCTCCCGCGACAGGCCGGATATGGGGCCATCCTGCCAGGTAAAGGAGCCCTCGGACATACTCGCGTCCGCCACCCGGCACGCAGCGGCGAAGCATTTCCAAGAACCTAGCGCTTTCCACGCTTTCGCGCACGGCATTGTCTAGTGTATGCCTGGATCGAAAATATTAAGGATTGACCAAATCCCAAAGCTAAACGCAAGAAACGGCCAGCAACTCAATATTGGGTAAATATTATTGCAAGAATCAATAAGAACGGCATAGCAGTACGTAGTATTTAATTTCGTTCAGATAATCTGAAGAGACTTCACGGCGGGTGGAGCACTGACATTCCTTCAACTTTAAGGAGAAACCATTGACCAATCAGAACAATCGACACGTAGTACCTAATATCGCGGGTGGCTGGGATGTTAAGGCACCGGGTGCCAAGCGGGTCAGCGCGCATACTGATACGCAGGCGGACGCCATTCAGCGAGCTAAGGCGATCGTTCATAACCAGGGCGGTGGCGAGGTTCGCATCCACGGCAAAGACGGTCAGATCCGAAACAACGACACTGGCAAGCCGGGAAACGATCCCTTCCCACCGAAGGGATAAACCCTTCCGTGTACCAGCGCCGAGGCGCTGGTACACGGCGCTGGTGGGACGAGTTCGACGGTCAAATCATCGTAGGTGTGCAGGTCAAGGATCCCCCTCCACATATGAGCTCAGGTGTCTCGCCTCATGCCCCTTCGCGACTCGGCTAAAATCAAGACGGCCCGTTTGTCCTGTTCCCCGGGCGGAAAGCGCAGCATGTCCTTCACTGAAAACGCGGTTGCCCACTGGGCTGAACTGCAGCGGCTTCAAGCCACCCCGGGTTGGAAACTCACCACCGCAAACCCCTGGGTGCTGGCGCTGTTTCGGGAGGCGTTTTCCCGCACCCGGCCGCAGGTTCCGCTGGAGGAATTCCACAAGATGACGGACGGGGTCCTAAACCAGCTGCGCATCTCCGGCGTTTCCCTGCGTGAAGAGTGGACCGGAAAGAACTACGCCGATGACTGGGTGGCCCGCCGCTTCCTGGCCCGCCCCCGCGCCGACGGAAAGTTCGTCTACGAACTCACCGAATCCTCTGTCCGCTTCCTCTCCTATTTGGATGGCTTCACCTCCGACAAAACCAGCCTGAACTCCTCCCGGCTGGCCACCCTGCTGGACCGGGTGGAAAACCTGGCACACGAAACCAATCCAGATCCCGCCGCCCGCATCGCCGTGCTCAAGGAAGAGGTGGCCCGCCGCGAGGAGCAGATCCGCGCCCTGGAAGCCGGAGACGCCCCAGCCCCCGTGGACGGAGAGGCCGCTGTTGAGGCCGCATCGGACATCCTGGATCTGGCCGCAGCACTGCCGGCGGACTTCAAGCGGATGCGCGATGGCCTGGAAAAGATGCTGCACGCCCTGCGCCAGGAAATGGTGGAATCCAACGCCGCCAAGGGCCTGACCATGGGTGAAATCCTGGACGCGGACCGCCGGCTGCGCAACACCCCCGAGGGCCGCACCTACGAAAGCTTCACCGCCTTCCTGAACGACGCCGACCAGCAGGACCGCTTCCGGTCCGCCATCGCCGAGGTGCTGGAACGGGACTTCGCCGAAGACATGAGCCCCGAGGACCGGCAGAGCCTGCACCGGCTGATCAGCGACATGCGCGGCCAGGCCACCGAAATCCACCGGATCTACGGCCGGCTCTCCGAATCCATGCACACCTACGTGCAGAGCGACGAGTACCGCGAATCGGTCCAGCTGCGCCAGCTCATCCGCGCCGCGGAAACCGCAGTCCACAAGGCACCGCGCACCAAGCGCCGCACCGCCGAGGTCCCCGGGCCGCTGCTGCACGGAGCCGCCTTCGAATCCCTGGGCATGGTGCGCCTGTTCAACCCCGAGGACCACGCCCCGCCGCCCAAGCTGCCGGCACCGCCGTCGTTCTCCGAGGCGGACATCCACCGCTCCCACCGCACGCCCAAGGCCAACCGGCGGGCACTGCGCGACGCCGTCACCCGCGCCGCGGGCAAGCGCGGGACAGCCACGGTGGGTGAGATCTTCGCCGAACTCGCCCCCGAAGACCGGCACCTGAACAGCATCCGGGCCCTGCTCTCGGCCGCTCTCGAGGCCGGTTCCGCCGACTTCACCCCCGATGCCAACGGCGGCAGCACCGCCGCCGGACTGGCCGCCCGCCCCGAATCCATCACCTTCACCCAGATCGACGGCAGCGAGCGCACCGCGCTGCTGCCCGCCGTCGCCGTCGCGAAAGCTCCCATCAATGAGTGACACCCCCGCCGAAGACGCGTTCCTGCCCGGCCCCGCCCCCGCCGCCACCGACACGGACTACCGCGCGGCTCCGGACACCGACGACGCCCGGGACCCCTATGACTCCTGGGACGACGACGGCGAGCGCACCCCGCCCGCGGCACCCGCAACGTCTTGGTGGACGGACCCGAACTGTTCCCCGGCGACACCGGCACCCTGTCCCTGAAACTGCGCCAGGCCCTGGTCCGGTTACTGCGCGGCCCGTACCTGGACGCCTCCAGCTCCGACAACGTCTACAACACGGTGGTGGACAACCAGGAAGAGCTGCGCACCCGGCTCAGCGAACTGTTCCTGACCCTGGTCATCGACGAAGACCGCAAGGTTGCCCTGCTGCGCCCCGTGGACATGCCCGAGCCGCACACCGCTGTGCTGCAGCGCCAGCGCGAAATGACCCGCGAGGAAACGCTGCTGCTGCTGCGCATGCGGCTGATCCTGGACCGGCACACCGGCACCGGCAATGACGCGGTGATTGCCCGCACCGACATCCTGGAAATCATCGAAGGCTATGTGGATCCGGGCCAGCGCGATGCCAAGTCCGTGGAGGACCTGGCCGACGCCGCCATCCGCAAGCTCGTACAGGAACGCCGGCTGCTGCTGCCCACCGAGGTGGCGGACGTCTGGGTCATCTCCGGCGCGCTGCCGCTGGCCCTGCCCTATGAGCACATCGGCGACATTATCACCTTCATGCAGGCCCTCTCGGACGCTTCCGGCGAACTGCCCGAGCCCGAATTGCCGGACCCCGAGCAGCCGGAGCAGCCCAAACTTGAACCGGCCACAGCCAACGACGGCGAGGAGCCCGCGTGAGCATCGAAACCACCCTTCCCATGGGCGACCTGATCAACCCCGGCCAGAACCGGCTCTCCTCCGTGCAGATCGTGAACTGGGGAACCTTCGACGGCGCACACACCATTTACGTGGACCGCGCCGGCACCCTGCTCACCGGCGACTCCGGCGTGGGCAAGTCCACCATCTTCGACGCGATGCTCCAGGTCATGGACGCCCGCCCGAAAATGAACGAGGCCGCGCAGAACAACGGCGGCTCCCTGGCTGAGGAGAAGCGCACCGCGTTCTCCTACATGCGCGGCCGGCTCGGCACGCAGGGTTCAGGCAATGGCACCGGGCCCAACGACGGCGGCACCTCCGCCGCCGACGGCACCGCCTACCAGCGCCCCGGCGCCACTTGGTCCGCCGTCTGCCTGACCTTCGACAACGGCCTGGGCCAGATCACCAGCCTCTCCGTCCTGATGGACCTGCCCGCCAACGGCACCGAGCACCACGTGGGCCGCTTCTACGCGGTCCACAACCGGCCGCTGGACATCCGCGCCCTGGAAACCGAAATGCGCGGCCGCTTCACCAAGGGCAATCTGGAAGCCCTGCTGCCCGGCGCCAGCATCTTCGATTCGCACAAGATGTTCGCCGAGCGCTACCGCACTGCCCTCGGGGTGGAGGATGAAAAGGCCTTTGGCCTGCTGCGCATCCTGCAGACCGGCAAGGGCCTGGGCGGAACCGTCAATGACTTCTTCCGCACCAACGTGCTGGACACTCCCAAGACCCTGGCCGCGGCCGATGAGGCGGTGGAGGACTTCAGCCACCTGCGCAGCATCCGCCGGCAGCTCGAACGCGCCCGCCAGCAGCGCGACCACCTGGCCGATGTGCCGGAGCTGCACGCCCTGTTCCAGAAGACCGACACCGCGCTGCGGCACAACCGTGCCCTCACCAAGGACGGACTGCCCGCGTACCGGCAGCGCCTGACCCTGGCCAGCCACGAGCGCGACGTCGCCCGGCTCACCGCCGCCGAGGAAACCGGTGCCCGGGAACTGGCCGGAGCGGAAATCCGACGCAATGACCTGAAGAAGAAGATGGACGCCCTGGCCGCCCGGTACAGCGAAGAGGGCGGCGGCACCATCGCCACGCTCGAGCGCGAACTGGCCGCCGCCGTCGTGCACCTGAACTCCCGGGTGGCGCTGGAGGAAGCGGCCCGCGGCGAACTCGCCGCCGCCGGGATCGACGTCGACTTCTCCCCCGCCGGGCTGGTCACCGCCCGCAGCCGCGCCGCGGAGCTGGTCAAGTCCCTGACCGCCGAGGTGGAGGCCGCCCGCGAGGCCAGCTCCGACGCGCACGGACAGGCTTGGCAGCTCAAGGGTGCCATTGCCAAGCTGGAGAACGACATTGGCTCCTTCCGCCGCCGCACCTCCAACATCCGGCAGGAATCCCTGGACCAGCGGGCCAAGATCTGCGCCGCCACCGGCCTGGACGAGGCGGACCTGCCCTTCGCCGCCGAACTGATTGACCTGGAGCCGGAACACCAGCAGTGGCGCCCGGCCGCCGAGCGCACCCTGCGCTCCCTGGCCACCGCCCTGCTGGTGCCCGGCGAGCACATGCGCGCCGTCACCCGGTACCTGTCCGAAACCAACCTCAACGGGTTCCTGCGCTGCATCGACGTCAGCGTGCCCGTGGACGGACCGTCCGAGCCCGGACCGCGGGACCTGATCACCAAGCTCGTCACCCAGGACTCCGAGATGGGCCGCTGGGTGGCCCGCAAGATCACCGCACACTACGACTTTGTCTGCGTGGAGGATCCCGATGAGCTCGCCGGGGTTTCCCGCGGCGTGAGCCTGGGCGGTGCCGTGAAGCGCAACTCCTCCACCACGGAGAAGGACGACCGGCACGCCAAGGCCTCGGACAACGTGCTCGGCTTCGACAATAAGGACACCGTCGCCGCGCTGGGCAACGAACTGTTGACCCTGCGGGAGAAGTACACCGAGGCGGACACCCGTTCCCAGGCCCAGGCCCAGACGCAGGCGGAGCTGGTCAGCCGGCTTGGCGCCGTGCGCCGCATCGCCGCGGACACCCGCTCCTGGGAGGAACTCTCCGCCTCCGCGCAGCGCGATGCCGTGGCTGCCGCCACCGAGGCGCTGGATTCGGCCCGGGACGCCAACACGGACCTGGACCAGATCCGGTTCGAGCTGGACACCGCCGAGCTGGACCACACCGCGGCCATCGAGAGGATCGGTGTGCTCAAGGGTGACCTGGCCCGCACCCGGGAGCAGCTGGCCGCCGCCACGAACCGCCGGGACACCCTCGCGGCCAAGGCCCTGGGCGTGCTGGATGCCGGACTGCAGGAGGCACTGGAGGAACTCTTTGCCCCCTTCGGCGAGATCACCGACGTCGTGCGCCTGCAGGAAGCCGCCTCCGAGGTGGAGCGGAACCTGATCACCGAAGGCGCCCGGCTGGAAAAGACCCTGCTGGAAACCAAGAACCGGCTCGAGCGCACCTTCGAGACGTTCACTGACAAGTGGGGCTCGGACTTCGGTACCTCGGTGGACGCCGCCGGCGCCTACGCGGAGCGGTTCGAGAGCATCATTTCCGAGGGCCTGCCGCAGCACGAAACCGAGTTCCGGGAATACTTCAACAACCGCACCTATGAGCGGTTCAGCGATCTGCTGGCCCTGCTGGATGAGGAACGGCGCAGCATTTCCTCGCGCCTGCTGCCACTGAATTCGGTGCTGCAGCGGGTCGAGTACCACGTGGACAGCCACCTGGAGATTGAAGTACAGACCACCGTTCCCGACGCCGCGCACAAGTTCCGCACCGAACTGAAGAACGCGCTGCCCATGATGGGTTCGCGGCAGAACAAGGCGGACATGGACGCCCGGTACTCCGCGCTGGAGGCGCTGGTGGACCGGCTGAAGGATCCGGAGGAGCGCCGCTGGCGGGCCGAGGTGCTGGACGTGCGCTCCCACGTGACCATCACCTGCACGCACCGCCTCGCCAACGGGCAGGCGTACACCAACCTGCAGGCGTCGCTGATGTCCGGCGGCGAGGGCCAGCGGTTCACCGCGTTCATCATGGCCTCCGCGCTGGCGTACCAGTTGGGCATTGTCAGCCAGGGGTTCAGCACGTACGGAACGGTGATGATGGATGAGGCGTTCGTTAAGTCGTCCCTGTCCTTCGCCGAGGCGTCCATCAACGCGCTGCACGAGTTCGGCTTCCAGCTGCTGCTCGCCGCGCCCGAGGACAAGGTGGACCTGTCCCGGTTCCTGGGCTCGGTCACCGAAATCCTGCGCGACGACGCCGTCAACCGCTCCGGCGTGCTGGAACGGGACATCCGCCGCGGGCCGGTGTCGCAGCCGGTGAACATCCTGCTGCGGTAAGTTCCGGCCGGAGCAGTGAGGCCTTTGCGCCGCCGCTGCCGGACACCAACAAACTTGTGGTGCGCGCGCCTTGTTAGCATGGAGATATATGAAACAAAAGCATTTGGTGAATGTCATCATTGTCGCCGGAGTTCTATGCATCCTGCTGGGAACTCTCGGACCGCTCGGAAACCTTGCCGGTGTCCTTTGGCCGGCTGCCCTGGTGCTCTTTGTTGCCGCCGTTGCTGCCGCCTTCCGGTTCGGAACCAGCGACGCGCCCTGAGTGGTGCTTCGACCCGGAAGCTGTAGCAGCTTCGGGTAACTCGGATTGATCGGTGCAGCTGCCAGTCTGCATTCAGCAGCCGGGGCCATACTGGGACGATGGGCAACCTCGTTTCCACCTGGCGCCGGCAGCTGATCGGCACCTTCAGCAACAACGCCACCGAGATTCCGCAGTGGGAGCTGGATCTGGCCAAGGGCGACGACGCCGGCCACTTTGGTCCGGTGTCCGCCGTCTGGGCAGTGCACGGGTCCATGACGCCCATCATCGCCGGCATCCGCGCACTGCTGCTGCAGGCGCTGCATCCCGGCGCGATGGCGGGGGTGCACGATTTTTCCGACTACAAGAACGATCCGCTGGGCCGGCTCGCCGGTACCATCCGGTGGATTTTCACGGTTACCTACGGGGATACGGCGGCGGCGAAGGCGGGTTCCGACTGGGTGCTGCACCTGCACGAACGTGTGCACGGCACCTACGAGGACGCCGCCGGCGTCGAACGCCCCTACTCGGCGAACGATCCGGAGATTGCCCGCTGGGTGCATCTGGCGTTCGCCGATGCGTTCCTGAGCTCGCACCAGCGCTTTGGCGGGCCGATTCCGGGCGGCCCTGACGCTTACGTGGCGGAGTGGGCGGTGGCCGGAGAACTGATGGGCATCGATAACCCGCCGCGCTCCGAGGCGGAGCTGCGGGCACAGATGGCGGAGTACGACGGCGAACTGCGGAACAGTGCCTACGTCCGGGAAGCCGTGGGTTTCCTGCGCCGGCCGCCTCTGCCGCGCTCCCAGCTGATCGGGTACCGGGTGTTGTTTGCCGGCGCCGTCGCATCCCTGGAGCCGAAGCACCGGGAGCTGTTGGGGTTGAAGGAGCCGCGGCTCGGTCCGTTCCGGGTCCCGATGCGGTTGCCGGTTAGGGCGGTGCTGGGCGTGATTCGGTTGGGTCTTGGACCGATGGGGCCGAGCGAACGGTCGGCCCGGGAGCGGATTGAACGGTTGCAGCGGCAGGACGGCTGACGGCCCGGGGATGACGGGTGCGACGGCTGCACGGGAGGCAGGACGGCTGACGGCCCGGGGATGACGCTTACGCCCGGCCGCGTGGCGTGACGAGGCCCGCGGCCCGGGTGGACGGCGCGGTGGTGCGGGACGGCTGGGCGGCAGGCTGGATGGCGCGGTGGTGCGGGACGGCTGGGCGGCAGGCTGGATGGCGCGGTGGTGCGGGACGGCCGTGCGGCGGTTTCTGATGGCAAGTAGAGGGCTCAAAAGACAGGTATTTAAAAGTTTCCGGTAGACCGTTTTCGGCCCTTTTTGGGCCCGGAAATGTCAGTGCCGGATGAAATCCTCAGGTATGGATCAGAACGGGAACACCCAGCGAATACCCGGAGAGCCGGACAGCAAAGACCCGCCGAGCGGAGGGCCAGCCGACCAAACGGATGCGCCCTCCGCTACGCCTACCCTGCCGTTTATCGTGCCGATCCGGCAGCTACTTCTACTGCTCGACCCGCAGAGTCTGGGGCAGCAGTTGACTCCGAGGGTTGTGCCGAGAGCTCCGGGAGTCGCGCCGAGAGTTCCGGAGGTTGTGCCGAGAGCTCCGACGCCCGCCATCCGATTGGCTTTACCGGGACGCTGACGCTGGCGAACCTTGAATCCTTCGATGAAAAGGCCACGGGCGATGCTCTGAGCCGGGTGGCACACCTCATGGCGTGGGCCCAGGCGCAGCAGGCCCGGCTGATAAACCGGATGGAAGCGATTTTCCAGGAGGGTTACGCCGCAGCCCCTGGGCACGCGGAGCAGGGTATGGCGTTCAGCCTTGCAGCCTCCGAATGCGCCACCATCCTGTGTGTTCCGCAAATGACCGGGCAGCGGTTGATGTCCGAGGCCGGACGTCTTTGCGGCTCCCATCCCGCCACTCTAAACGCCCTCGCGGACGGCAGGCTCAGTTACGCGCATGCGCAGGTGGTCCTGGACCAGAGCCAGAATGTCCCCGCTGCCCAGCTGCCCGGGTTCGAAACGGATCTGCTGGCCGCCGCCGAAGGACAGACCCGGGCACAGTTCTCCTGCCGGGCCCGGCGGCTGCGCGAAAGAAGTATCCGGAAACCGTTCCCGAACGGCACCAGAGTGCGTTCGAGCAACGTCGGGTCGCTCTGGATTCGGGTGAGGATGGCATGTCGTGGCTGTCGGCCTTTCTGCCGGCGCCTGAAGCCCAGCAGATCTACACCGCCCTGAGCACCGCCGCCCGGGGAGAACAGACAGCTGGGGACCCTCGGACCAGAGACCAGCTGCGCGCGGACATCCTGACACAACTGCTGATGGGCGGCCGCAGCGGCAATACATTGGGTGCAGTTGCCCGGACGGCCGGTGCCGGAGTGACCGGTGCCGATGATCTGGACCGCGGAGACGCCGGTGCCCTGCCACGGGCTGAAATCATGGTCCTCATCAATGCCGAAACCCTCTTCGGTGCTGACGAACAACCCGCCGAACTGCACGGCTACGGCCCCATCAGCGCCGAGGCCGCACGCCGGCTCGCCCGCAGCGCCACCCGGTGGACCGGTCTGGTCCGCAACCCCCGCACCGGTGAAATCCTGGGCGTCGGCCGACGGCGGAAAGTCCCGGCCGGACTCGCCCGCTGGCTGCGCGCACGGGACGGAACCTGCAGGTTCCCCGGTTGCCGCGTCAGTACGGCTTCTACGGAAATTGACCACACCACCGACTGGGCACATGGCGGCAACACCGATCATGGGAACCTGGCGCATCTGTGCCGGCGGCATCACCGGTTCAAGACACTGGGCTACTGGAAGGCGTGCCAGCCCGTTCCCGGAGTGCTGGAATGGACCTCGCCTACCGGCCGGGTTTACCGGACCAAACCCTTCCTGGAATTGGCCAATCCGGTAGTTTCGGCTCCGTCTTCAACCCCGTCTTCATCTTCGGCCCGGTCTTCATTGTCACCCCTTCTTCACCACCGGATCAAGAGACTGAGCCCAAACCGGACGACGCCGACGCTCCGTTCTAAAGGTCGGCAGTAATTTCCGCCACGTGACCGCAGGCTCAAAATCACAGGACAGGACCGGAGCACACCCTTTCGAACCCCCGGACTCGGGTGGAATCATTTAACGTAAGGCAACTGCCCAACAGCAGCCGGCCGTGTGGCGCACGGCCGTTCCCCGACGGAAAGGAACTATGCGCAGGACTGCCCCTTCCCTGGTACTCGCGTCAGTGCTCGCCCTCGGCGGCGTCGCTTCCTGTGCCGCACCCGATCCGGCACCCGAAGCAACCGTCACGGCAGAAGCATCGGCCAGCGCACCAGCCGAAACAACATTCTCCGCAGAGCAGATGGACAAGGTCGCTCCCGCGGACGCGCGAGCCATCAGCAATCCGGATAACCCCGAGGCCACACTGGTCCTCTTCACGGACTACCAGTGCCCGTACTGCGCCATGATGGACAGCGTGATCCAGCAGGCGCAGGAGGATTACGGCGACTCTGTCCGCATCTTGGTGCGGAACTACCCGCTGCCCAAGCACCTGAATGCAGAGCCCGCTGCCCGCGCCGTGGAAGCAGCAGCCGAGCAGGGCGCGCTGGAGGACATGGCTGCAGCCGTCTTTGAACACCAGGAGGATTGGAAGACCGCCGACGACGTGGACGGCCTCTTCGCCTCCTACGCCGAGGAGCTGAATCTGGACATGGACCGGTTCCGCACCGACTATGACTCCGAGGCGATCAAGGACCGTGTGGCGCAGGACCTGCAGGTTGCCCAGGACCTGGAACTCAAAGGCACTCCCACCCTGATCCTGAACGACCAGGAGCTCCAGCTGGAGACCGGTGAATACAGCGAGATCCAGGAACCGCTGGATCAGGCCTTGGCCAACTGAGGCGCTGGCCCATCGAGGCTGGCCGAGACCGCCGTCCGGAAGCTGGAAGCCGGTACCCGCTGGACCGTGGGCCGCGCCGAAGAAGCGCGCCGTTAAACGAAACAAGCCCCGTCACCGGAAACCGGTGACGGGGCTTGAGTGGCGGAGGATGGGGGATTTGAACCCCCGAGGGCGTTAACCCAACACGCGTTCCAGGCGTGCGCCATAGGCCGCTAGGCGAATCCTCCAGGCATTGCTCCGTAAGAAGCAGATATAAGACTACCCGACACTGACCCAATACAACGAATCGGCGCCTCAATCCGCGGCCAACTCGGGGCCCGGCAGCTTCCGGCCCCACAGGCGAAGCCCCAGATTGATTAGCGGAATGGCCAGCCAGATAAGTATGCCGGCCAATGGATTGAGGAACGCCACGGGAATGGACAGCAGGAACACCGCCGGGGTTACCGGGGCACGGACGCGGGCGTAGGTAATCAGCCGCGCATCCACATCATCCTTGAACATCCGCTGACGGCCCGCATAGAGCCACAAGGACGTGTTGGCTGCGCCGATGAGCCCAAGCGTGGCCGCGTAAATGACGACGCCGATCACCTGATCCGAATGAAACGCCAGCATATCGGTGGCATAACTGAGCAGGCCGATAAAGAACAGCAGCACCAGGTTCAGCCGCTGGAGCCCGGCGGTGAACCCCTTGAGCAGCCGAAAGAGCCGGTGATGACTGAGCCAGTAGGTGCCGGCAACGGCGAAGGACAGCAGATAGGCGGCGAACTCCGGCCACTGCTCAGCGACCGCCCGGCCCAGGTCGCCGTCCGGAACCTGCGGAATCTTGATGTCCACGGCCACGAGCGTCATGGCAATGGCAAAGACGGCGTCACTGAAGAAGGTGGTGCGTTCGACGTCGGAGCCGGAAGTAATACGGCGGGTGTAGGACTTATGCATATTCCCTGGCACACGTCCATCCTTGCCGGTGCCCCGAGAGGCGTCACCCCGGGATGCCCGGATCAGCGTCTGCGGACGGGAATTCGCGTGCACGGAAGCGGCCGGCTCAAGCAAGCATGGACGGTTAGACAAAGCGT